>JAJJOY010000010.1 GCA_021029595.1 Hominenteromicrobium mulieris
TAGATATCCCATAGCGTAAGCTAGTAAGACCCCTTGTAGACTACAAGGTTGATAGGCTGCATGTGTAAGCACGGTAACGTGTTCAGCTTGGCAGTACTAATAGGTCGAGGGCTTGACCATAATCCTTCTTGGTTCAAGATTGCGCTTTCTTCTCCCATTCTACTCTTGCTTCTCCCTTTATTCAGTTTTCAGGGTATATAAAACCTACAGGATACACACTTGTGTATCCTGTTTTTTGTTATATTGAAAACGATTCCGATTTAAAAATGTGGTTTTGTCCAAAGTATAATAATAAAGGAATTTGGACTGCGAGGAAAATACGTTGACAATTGGTAACGCAGTTACAGGGTGACAGGGCGTTTGTGCCATGTTTGAATGATGCGGAGGAATGCTGATTATGGTGCGGATCGAATTTTTGGGCGCATGGAAAGACAAGGACGTGCAGGCTGTGCGGGACGTGACGGTGACGGGCATTGAAAAAAAACTGAAAATTTCGGTTTTACCCGCATATTTTGAAGAGGAATATTCTTTAATAGAAGAAAATTGCTTGGCTTTCTCCGAAAATTGTATGAGGAACAAAAAAATTGCACCTGTGGAGTGTGGTGAGGCAGAACGACGGATGAGCGGTGTGAAAATCACGATCTCGCTGTTTCCTGCGGGGAACGGGCGTATGCGGCGGCAGACTGCGCAGGAGATCACGAAAAATATTGCGCTGAAGACGGGGATATCCAAGGATAATATTTCGGTCACGCTCGATGCGCCGCCGCAGGAGAGGAGAAGCTATGCCGAAGAACGTTGAAAACTTTGAGATCCGCACACTCGGACGTGATGATTACGCGCAGGCGGCGGAAATTTTTGCGTTTGTGCATGCGCTGCACCAAGCAAATCGCCCGGATATTTACAGAAAGACGAATGTCCCGCTCGGCGAAGACGAATTTTTCAAAATGTGCGATGACCCGCACGAAATCATGCTGTGTGCGGTGCGAGACGGCAAAATTTTAGGGCTTGCCCGCACGGTGATGCGGGGAAATGCCGGGGATGCGGTTACTTTGTCGCGTGTGCGGGCGGTTATGGAGGAACTGGCCGTGTTGCCGCAGGCACAGGGCATGGGCATCGGCACGGCACTGCTGTATGCGAGCGAGGCGGAAGCGAAGCGCCGCGGTGCGGAATCTTTGGAGCTGATGGTGTGGTCGTTTAATAAATCGGCGATGCGGTTTTATGAAAGCGCCGGCATGACGGTGCGAAGCTTTGTGATGGAAAAGAAATTGTAAGCGCGCAAGTGTTATGTAAATCAAGCGGTGGAAGCGCTGGCGGCGGAGACCTCGGACACGGTGTGTCTGGGCGTTGGTCTGCATAGCGGCTACGGTGCGGCGCAGCGCATGTACGTGCTGCGCGGGTATGTGCCGGACGGCTCCGGCGTGTGGTATGAGGGCCGCGTGTGGGACCAATATGCGCCGTGCGTGAACGATGACGAGCTGAATTTGTTCCTTTCTAAGAAGCTTTTTTGATGTATTGTGTGGCAATTTAAAATAGAAATAGATACAATTAAAAGCCCTGCATTCTTTTTCTTTGAAAGATGAGAATGCAGGGCTTCGCTTGTTGCATTTTATGGATTTGCTATGCAAATCCATCGGAAATCCCCTTAATAGGGTTTTCCACGAGCAGACAGTCCACTGGACCGTCTCCTCTCCTTTCCTGATTTTTATGCAGGCAAAAAAATTCGCTTTCTGCGGAAAGCGACCAACTTTCTGAAAAAAGTTGGATCAAAAACTTTTAACGTTGCGGCGCGGTGATTTACGACAGTGCGCAAATCATTTTTCCGTTTCCATCTCGATGATTTTTGCGGCTGCTAAATCTTTGGCATCGCGGGGATCGTGGGTGACGAGGATCGTGGTGCGGTTCTTGAGGTTTTCTTTTACGAACTGCATGACTTTTTCGCGGGTCAGATCGTCGAGACCTTTAAACGGCTCGTCGAGCAGGACGGCGTCACCGCTTGTCAGCATGGCGCGGACGATGGAAACGCGCCTTGCCATGCCGCCGGAGAGCTGCACGGCGTTCTTTTTGAGGTCCTCGGGGTCGAACCCGACCTGCAAAAGCGCTTTTTCTGCGGCTGTTTCCGTGCACCCGGCGGCGACGGAAATGTTTTTAGCGGCGGTGAGGTACGGCAGCAGCCGGTCTTCCTGAAACACGGCGCTCGGCTTTTGAAAGCCATGGATTTCGCCAGAATCCGCAGGCAGAAGATTTAATAAGACGGAGAGCAGCGTGGTTTTGCCGCAGCCGGAGCGCCCGGAAACGGCGGTGACTTGGTGCTCCGGAAACTCGGCGGAGAAATTTTTGAGGATTTCCGCTTCACCACGCTTTACGATGAGATTATGCACGCTTGCCATTTAACACGTCCTCCATTTTGAGCTTTTTTAAGACCAACCGCAGCAAAAGCATAAAAAGCTTTTCAAATGCGACGCTGACAGCGACGACGACGACCGTCCACGCAAGCAGCTCGCTTGTCTGCAAAAAGATTTTGGCCTGATAAAACACCGCGCCGATGGAGCCGTCCGGCGTGCCGATGACCTCGGCGGCGATGCCGCTTTTCCAACATAGTCCGAGCGACACGGAGCAGGCGGAGACGAAAAACGGCGCGACGGCGGGCAGGTAGATGTAAAGCAGCTTTTTGCTGACTGAGAGCCTGAAAACCTGCGCCATTTCGAGCAATTCTTCGTCTGCGCTGCGGATGCCCTCTAAGACGTTCATGTAAATGACGGGGAAGACCATCAGCATGGAGATGATGACGGACAAATTTTTTCCGGAAAACCACAGCAGCACCAAAATGATGAACGACGCGACCGGCGTGGCTTTAATGGCGGCCGTGATGGGGCGCAGGAGAGTCTCAACGACCCAAAACCGCGAGGCGACCCACCCGAGCACCGTGCCGAGCGTGAGCGCGGTGAAAAATCCGCCTAAAATGCGCGCAGCGGAATACCACACGGTCTTTAAAAAATCGGGGTCGAAAATGACCGTGAACAGCGTTTGTACGACCTTTACGGGCGAGACGAGCACGAGTTCAGAGCCGACGCAGAGGCTGACGACATGCCACACCAATAGCCAAAAAGCCACAGCGCATGTGGCGGCTATGGCTTTCTGTTTCTTTGTTTTCACTTTTTTCTGCTTTGCGGGGTTATTCCGTATAGTAGAAAGCGTCATCGGGCAGCGTTCCTCCAACAGACTTCGGGTCGGCGTCAAAGAGCACCTGTAAATAGCCGGAGACCTTCTCCTTCATTTCTTCACCCTTGATGAAGTGGATGTTGCAGCCGGGCAGAGCCTTTAAAGCAATGGGCTCCTTCGGCACGATCTCATACTGTGCGATGAGCTTTGCAGCGTCTTCCGCATTCGTCTCGGTATAGTTGATGGAAGCTTCGTATTCCTCGAGGAACTTTTCAACAGCGGCGGGATTTTCCTCCAGCACATCGGTGCGGATGATCGTGACGCCGGTGACGAGCGTACTGCCGTTATCGAGCTTATCCCACTCATCGGTGAGGCTGAGCGCGATGCGGAGCTTGTCGTTCTGCATCATAGCGGTGGTGACGAACGGCTGCGGCAGCACGGCGATGGCATCGTCGGCCTCGGCAAGCGCTGCGGCGACCTCGGTCGCTTCGGATTTATACTCGATGGTCACGTCGGTCTCGGGATCGATACCGTTTTCGCGCAGAATGTAGTTGAGCGCGAACTCCGGTGTGGTGCCTTTGCCGGTGGAATAGATCGTCTTGCCTTTGAGGTCTTCAACGGATTGGATGCTTTCGCCGGTTTCAACGACGTAGAGCACGCCGAGCGTGTTGATGTCGAGAATCTTGATGCCGCCCTCGGTCTTGTTGTACAGCACGGAAGCGAGGTTGCACGGTACATTTGCAATGTCGATCGTCTTATTCGCGATGCCGGCGGTAATTTCGTCTGCGGTGCCGTACATCGTGACGTTGTAGGTGTTTGCGGTCTCGCCGTTTTCGGCGTCCTGCATCAGCTTGACCATGCCCATGGTAGTCGGTCCCTTGAGGGAAGCGACTTCATAGGTGGCGGGGGTGAACGCCTCCGGCGCTTCGGTGGGTTCGGCGGTCGGTTCAGCCGTAGGCTCGGCGGTGGGCTCTGCCGTGGCTTCAACGCTGCTTTCGGAAGATGTGCTCTCGGAGGAGGCGGCACCGCTCTGGCCGCAGGCTGCAAATACCGTCATGCACAGCAGCATGGCGAGCAAAACAGCGGTTATTTTCTTCATTTGAAACGGTCCTTTCTTTTGCGGCATTCCGCCGCGGAAATCGTTCGGGAGTTTGTCTCGGCGAACAGTATTATCGTAGCACAAAAGGGCGCGCATTGTCAACGAATTGTCAATTTTCTGCGCGATTTTTCTTTTGAAAGCGGAAGGGAGTTTGTATGGCGGTTTCACACACGAAAGCAAAATTTGAAAACTTCCCGTCGTCGGGAATAAAAAGGGTGCCCGGCGCGAAAAATATGCGAAAAAATAGAAGAAAACAGGTTGACGAACGGAACCTTCTGTGCTATAATCATCAGTGTCGCAGAATATGCGGGTGTAGTTCAATGGCTAGAATCCCAGCCTTCCAAGCTGGTCGTGTGGGTTCGATTCCCATCACCCGCTCCAACCCGCAGAAAAGGGACGATTGCCTTGGGCGGCATAAAGAGATATGCGCCAATAGCTCAGCTGGATAGAGCAACTGCCTTCTAAGCAGTAGGTCAGGGGTTCGAGTCCCTTTTGGCGCGCCATATGGTGGATGTAGCTTAGCTGGTTAAAGCGCCAGTTTGTGGCACTGGAGACCGTGGGTTCGAATCCCATCTTCCACCCCATATCAAGAGGATGTAACTGATTTCAGTTACATCCTCTTATTTTTTGCCTAAAAATGGACAAGTGTTATTATTCGTGAGTACAATGCAACGTTTTTTAGAACCAAATCGGCGGCTTGATAAAACAATTTCCATTGGAATCACAGTTACTACCGATTTGATCAGGAATTTTTATATTCGGATGGTGTCATCCCCGTTTTGTTTTTGAACACTTTCAAAAAGTAGAAATAGTCCTCAAACCCACAGGCTGTACTGGTTTCAGAAATAGTATAGCCGGACCTGAGCATACGCTTTGCCTGGTTGACACGCAAGGTTACCTGCATTTGTTTGATCGTCATACCATATACGGTTTGGAATATAGTATTTAGACGATTGTATGTTTTCCCAAAGGTATCCTCATAATCCCAATTCTTCAAGTGCTGGTCTTTGTTGTCATCAATATATTGTAAGATTCGGTAGGCCAGTCTGCTTTCTAAATTACACCAAAGCTCTCTTTTTTGCACAGCGAAACTAATCTGGTACAGAATCGCCTGAATTTGGGATGATAAAAAATTTTTGCTTGAAAAAGGCAATGTTCGGTGCTGAATCGCGTACTCCATCAGATCAAAGCAGGGTAGCTCCAGAGGAATCTGTCCATGTAACGGAAGCAAAATATGATTGGTATCTACCTTTACAGGCGGTGGAACCTGAATACCTGTTGCCTGAAAATGAGCAAAATAGGCTGCATGATTATCATATTGAAGCCCGCAATGCTGCACGTAAGGAGGCAACAGGAAAAATTCGCCGCTATGAACGACGTAATTCTCACCGTAAACACGGAAAGAGCGTTCTCCGCTGATCATCAATACCAGTACCCACTGCGTCATCATTCTATCCGGATGCATATTATTGCCGCTAAACTTATCGACATCCTCCACGCGAATCTCCTCGTTTAACTGAAACCAGTAGAGATCGGTTTGTTTTATATCCATGGTTGAACATCTGCCTTTTCCAGTAAAATGATCTTATGATATGTCTGCCTAAAAGGAGCCAGACAATAATTCAATAAATAGTTTCGTTTATTCCATACCATTTTCATTCTCTCCATAGACTTTTTTTCGGATACACTGTATGATCGTTTCAAAGAATCCTAGGAGGGATACAACGTGAAAAACGGTAAATTAAGAGTGGCGCTCGTAGGAGTCTCCTTCGGCGCGGAATTTATACCCATCTATCTGAAACACCCGGACGTAGATTCTTTGGTGTTAGTGGATACGAATGAAAAACTGCTGAATACGGTTGGCGATAAGTTTCTTCTAGAAGAACGCTTGACGGACTTTAATGCCATGTTGGAAGATAAAACCATCGACGCCGTCCATCTGGTAACACCGCCTGCTACTCATGCTCCCCTATCTATACAGGTGATGAACGCCGGAAAGCACTGCGCCTGTACCATTCCGATGGGAATGAGTATCGATGAATTGTACCAAGTCATCGATGCTCGAAAAAGAAGCGGGAAACACTATATGTTTATGGAGACCTCCGTCTATGGTCGAGAGTTTCTGTATGTGAAGAATCTTTACGAAAAAGGAGAGCTGGGCAGAATACAGTTCATGCGCTGCGCGCATTATCAAGATATGGAAGGATGGCCGGACTACTGGTTGGGCTTTCCTCCGCTGATGCATCCTACCCATGCGGTAGCGCCTTGTCTGATGTTGTTGGGCAAGCGTCCGGAAACCGTATATTGCAAGGGCTCCGGCAGAGTACGTAAAGAAGTGGAAGCTCCCTATGGTTGTCCATATGCCTTTGAGTCAGCTCTGATCTCCCTAAAAGACAGTGATGTAAGCATTGAAATGGCTCGGTTCCTCTACCACGTAGCCCGAGGCTACACTGAAAGTTTCAACATATATGGTGAACGAAAAAGTTTTGAATGGCAGCAGTTAGAATCGGAACAACCGGTACTGTTCTCCATGGCGCTTGGTGCAAATGCTGAACATGTTATGAACGATTACGGTCGAGGCGGCCTTGTGACGGAAGAACGTATCCAAATCCCCGACTATGCAGATCGTTTACCGGCGGAAATTGGGCGCTTCACCCAACAAACAGTGTATGATGACAGCAATCCCCATCTATCGTTCCTGCAAGGCGGTGGCCATGGTGGTTCTCATCCTCATCTAGTCCACGAGTTTGTCCGAAGCATTCTGGAAGATCGAACCCCGGTTCCCAGCGATATTGACGGCGCCTACTGGACCGGTGTAGGAATCTGCGCTCACCAATCTGCCATGGACGGTGGCGTGGTAAAACGTGTACCTGTTTTCGAATAAAAATCTTCTTTAGAATCTATAAATTCAACCAGACAGCCGTATTCCCTTGCCTTGAAGGGAACACGGCTGTCTTTTACTGTCTGTTTTTACACACCTATTTCCCCATAGGTTGGGGAGCTACGTAATGAAGCGCTCCGTCAGTGTTAAATTCATCCTTACAATAGCAAAAAGCAAAGAGCAAAACAACCGACCATTGGTTGAGTCCTCGCTTAAAACCATATTCTTCTTTTGTCTATCTTCCGGCTTTACACAAGGGGGAGCTGTTGTTTCGCGGAAGCAAAATTCTCAACCGAAAGCCATCTTTTTTGCTGACGTTGACGCGGGAAAGGACCCTTTTATATCAAGAAAGAAAAAACGGAAATGCCGTAGTTGTACAAAAAGAAAAAGTAATGACCAAATCTCTGACTCAGCCGATGGCTTTTGACGGTTAAAAATACAGGCGAAAAACGAGAAGTTTCGGGAGGAAAATGTACTCCTTTTAAAAGACTTTTATCAAATTCGAATAAATATCGGGTGAAAGTAGATAAAAAGTGGTAAACAATCATAAATTCAGCCATTTTGTTTGCAGGGCTTACGCTTTATAATATTGCCACAACATCCAATTTGACAAGTGAAAGCTTTGTCAGAGATAATGGAGAAAGGAAGATGAGGGTTATGGCAGAAAATCCAATGGGAAGACAGCGGTCGGGTTGGCGGTATAAGCTATACCGAGCTGGCAGAGGGATTCAACGAAATTGGGGATTGTACTTGTTGTTACTTCCGGCGGTCGTGTTGCTGTTTTGCTTCAACTACTTGCCCATGTACGGCGTGCAAATTGCGTTCAGGGATTTTTCTCCTTCGCAGGGAATTCAGGGAAGCCCTTGGGTGGGACCTGCGAATTTTCAAAAATTCTTTAACTCATTCCAATCTAAAAACCTGATTTGGAATACGGTGAGCTTGAGCTTGTATAGCTTGATTGCAGGCTTTCCGTTCCCTATTATTTTAGCTCTGATGGTCAACCAGATCCGGGTGAAACGATTCAAGCAGGTTTTGCAAGTGGTGACCTATCTGCCCCACTTTATTTCCACAGTGGTTATGGTGGGCATAATGTTAATCCTTCTTTCCCCCAGCAACGGAATCTACGGAAATCTGGCCCGGGTGCTTGGCGTTCAGAATCCGGTCAACATCATGGGAGAGGCGAGCGCCTTTCAGCACGTCTATGTGTGGAGTGATGTGTGGCAACACGCAGGTTGGGACAGCATTATCTACATTGCGGCGCTGGCAGCGGTGGATCCCTCTTTGTACGAGGCGGCAACGGTGGATGGTGCCAGCAAGATCCAACGGTTGTGGCACATTGATGTGCCTTTCCTGATTCCTACTGCAGTGATCCTGCTGATTATGCGTGCAGGCAATGTGATGAATCTGGGATTCGAAAAGGTGTATCTCATGCAGAACCCGTTGAACACCAGTATCAGCGAAGTAATCTCCACGTATGTATACAAAATCGGTATGATCAGCAATCAGTACAGCCTTTCTGCGGCAGTAAACCTGTTCAACACCGTTATTAACTTTGTATTGTTACTTCTGGTCAACGGATTTTCCAAAAAACTTGGAGACACAAGTTTGTGGTAAGCGGAGAACGTACGGACTGAAAATTTTTAGCGAAAAGAGGCGGATGCATTATGAGCGCACAAACAATACATAAATCACAAAAAGTGAGCAAGGCAGATGTTGTTTTCAACATTATTCTGTACGGAATCTGCGGCTTGATCTTGCTGCTGATTGCGTATCCTCTCTACTTTATCATCATTGCGTCTTTTAGTAACCCTTCTGAAGTGTCTAACGGCAACGTGTGGTTCTGGCCCAGCCAGTTCACGCTGGACGGATATAAAGAGCTGTTGCGTCACGGGAGTATCTGGATGGGTTATTGGAACACCATCCTTTACACGGTAGTGGGAACAGCCATCGGCCTGATTGTCAACATCTCTGCAGCATACTCTCTGTCTCGCAGAGATCTGGTAGGACGCAAGTTAATCACGTTTTATTTCATATTCACGATGTTCTTTAACGGCGGCTTGATTCCTACTTACTTCACCATTCGAGATTTTCATTTATATGACACATTCTGGGTTATGGTTTTGCCTTTCTCCGTAATGGTGTACAACATGATTGTGGCCAGAACATTTTTTGACTCCAGCTTGCCAAAGGATTTGTTGGATGCAGCACAGATTGACGGCTGTGGGAACCTGCGATTCTTTTTCTCCATCGCTCTTCCCCTCTCCAAAGCCGTAATCGCTGTAATTGCTCTTTACATTGCCGTGGCGCAGTGGAACTCTTACTTTAATGCTCTGGTTTACATACGCAGCGAGAACTTAAAACCGCTGCAGCTGGTGGTGAGAAATATCCTGATCACGAACCAGTCTTTGGTGGGTGCCGGTGACGGCATGGCTGCTCAGGAGGCCATGCGTTTGGCAAATTTGATGAAATACGCCGTTATCATCGTTACCACCGTGCCGATTATGTGCATGTATCCCTTTGTACAGAAATATTTCAGTCAGGGCGTAATGATCGGCGCAATCAAGGGGTGAGTTTTCTCCCCAAATCACTCTGTGACGTTACCTTGGGAATATACCCTGAGGATTTCACCGTCAAATAAAAAATCCTATAGTGAGGAGATGCAAACATGAAAGAAAAGTGGACAAAGCTAGGAAAAAGCCTGATTTGTTTGGCCCTGGTTACCTCCATGCTGGCAGGCTGTGGCGGCGGTGGCAAAAGCAGCTCTAGCAGTGAGAAACAGACAAGTGGCGGCACTTCAGGTGAGGTTGCAGCAGGGGACGATAACTTCAATGAGACGGGCTTGCCTATTGTCAAAGAACCCGTGGAGTTAACTTTCCTTTACGTCAAAGGCGCCAATACGATGGATTTTAAAGACAACGCCATGTTCCAGCAGATGGAAAAGGACACCAACGTCAAGATCAACTGGCAGTACGCAGGCGATGCGGACTGGTCTGAGCAGAAGTCGCTCTTGCTGGCCAGCGGTGATTTGCCCGACGTATTCTTCGGAGACAATGCTCTGAAGGATAATGACATTGCCACCAACCTTGACATGTTCATTCCGTTGGAAGATTATGTGGAAAAGTATTGCCCCAACATCAAGGCAGCTTGGGAGGCAGAGCCCACTATGCGTCAGATGGTTACCAATCCGGACGGCCATATCTATACTCTGCCCGGTAAGAAGCCTCTGCGTCCGAAGGGCTGCGATACGCCCTTCATCAACAAGGCATGGCTGGATCGTTTGGGCCTGGAAATGCCCACCACCGTGGACGAGTGGTACGAAGTGCTGAAGGCCTTTAAGGAGCAGGACGCCAACGGCAACGGTGATCCGAACGACGAGATTCCTCTGACCGGCAGCGCTAAGACGAATCTGTTTGACTGGATCCGCTACATCAACCCCTGGGGCCTCGTGGACAGCATCCAGGAGAACTTCCTGGCTTTGGATCAGGAGACGCTGAAGCCTGTTTTCATTCCGGCTGACGAGCGCTATAAGGAAGCAGTTGCTTTCTTCCATAAGTTATACGCAGAAGGCATTATGGATCCGGAGTTCATCACGCAGGATGGTTCCATGTCCGACGCAAAATGGAAAAACGCAGATGTATCTCTGGTAGGTACCGGTATCGCTTGGGAAACCTCCTCTGCTACTCAGCCTCATTCGGACGAATATGTTCCGATGCTTCCGCTGGCCGGTCCTAACGGCGACCGCTACATCCGCGGCAACGATGAAATCATCATTTATCATCGCAACGAGTATACCATTACCACCGCTTGTGAGCATCCCGAAGTGGCTATGCGTTGGGCGGATTACTTCTCTACCGATGACATTTCTGTCCAGTCTTACTGGGGCCCCTACGGTGTGGCGTTGAATAAGGACGAGAACGGCAACATTACCTTCTTGGATCCTCCCGAAGGGAAGAACGGTGACCAGTGGTACTGGGAAATTTGCCCCCGCGACTACGGTCCGAAGTATGTGACCCCCGAGTTTGAAGCGAAGATCACTCTTCCCGAGAATAGCGGTGACGGCGCTAAATTGAAGGAAGACGAGATGATGAAGGAATTTGTGGCAAAGCCCTATCCTGTTGTGAACTACACCGCTGAACAGTCCGAAGAGATTTCTTCTCTGACGGTGGACATTTACAAGTATGTTAACGAGACCTGGGCCAGCTGGATTGTCAACGGCGGCATCGACGAGCAGTGGGATGCCTATGTGGATCAGTTGAACCAAATGGGTCTGGAGCGTTTAATGGAGATTTATCAGGAAGCTCTGGATGTTTACAATAACGCGGGCTAATGGACAAATATTGATTTGTTGAGATTTTAGGAAAGCTTTCGAGCAGGACCTGAAGGCTGTTCCGGCCTTCAGGTCTTGCCTTGCTTTTATCGAAAATTCAAGAAATCAAATATGGAGAACAACAGATAGTGTTGGAGGAGTTTCATGGAGAAAAAAGTATTTCGCGTGGGAAGTGTAGGCATTGGTGGAATTTCTCGAGGCGTTCACCTTCCCGGAATTCACAAAAGCCCGGATCTGGAACTTGTGGCCGTGTGCGATCTAAAGCCTGAGCGCATGGAGTACGCCAGAAATACATACGGTATTCGAGAAGATCACTGCTTTGCGGATTATCACGATTTGATTGCTTGCCCGGATGTGGATGTGATTGACATTTCCACTTCCAACAACGCCCACTTTGAGGTGGCTAAGGCAGCTATTGAAGCCGGAAAACCGTTTTGCTTGGAGAAACCTGTCACCTTAACAGCGGAGGAGGCCGACATTTTGGCCAAAGCCGCACAGGAAAAAGGGATTCCCAATATGGTGTGCTTTTCCTACCGCTTTAAGGCTGCTGCCCGCTACGCCAAGGAATTGGTGGAGAAGGGAATGTTAGGCGACATTTATCACGTTTACATGCAGTATCTGCAGGGCGGCGGCGGTCCTTCCTATGATTTGCCCCGTTCTTGGAGATACCAAAAAAAGCTGACCGGAACCGGCGCACTGGGCGATTTGGGTTGTCACGCTCTGGATTTGGTAAGTTTTGTCACCGGTAAAAATTACCGGAAGGCTGTGGGACATACGGATACTTATGTGACCCAGCGCCGTCTGGAAGAGGGCGAAGGATACGGTCCGGTAGATGTAGATGACTTCTGCCATTACTTGATGGAGATGGATGGAAAGACTTCGGCAAATTTCTCTGTCACCCGATTTGCCTATGGCAGAGGAAATTACCAGCGCATGGAAATATACGGGAGCAAGGGCGGCTTGGTGTACAGCTTGGATGTTACTCCCGGTGTAGATGAATTAGAGGTCTGCTTTGGCTACCCCTATGACAGGTCCGGAATCTACACAAAGCTTCCCATTCCCCAGCGTTTCCAGTGCGATCAGATGCAGTCCTTTGCAGATATTCTCAACGGGTGCAGCGATGGCATGGCTGCCACCATTCAAGACGGCTGCCGCATTCAGCATGCATTGGACGTAATTATCCGCTCTGCGGAAGAAGAAAAATGGCTACCCTGTGATTAATTCATGATATGAGAGGAGTTTTTTTAAAATGGCAATTCGAGTAACTGTTTGGAACGAATACCTCCATGAGGTTCAATTCCCGGAAGTGGCTGAGGTGTACCCCAAGGGTATTCACGGTTGCATCGCAGACTTTCTGAAAGAAGCTGGTATGGATGTGAAAACCGCCACGCTGCGAGAGCCGGAACACGGACTGACTCAGGAGGTTGTAGACAATACGGATGTGTTGATTTGGTGGGGTCACATGGCTCATCAGGAAGTGTCGGATGAGATTGTGGATCGCGTTTACAATCGTGTTCTGGAAGGAATGGGCCTTATCGTTCTTCATTCCGGCCATGCCTCTAAAATCTTCCGGAAGCTGTGCGGAACGGATTCCTGGAAATTGAAGTGGCGTGAGGACGGCGAGAAGGAAATCCTTTGGGTTGTAGATCCCAGCCATCCCATTGTAGACGGTCTGGACGAGAAAATTATAATTCCGCACGAGGAGATGTACGGTGAGCGCTTTGATATTCCCCAGCCGGATGAGCAGGTGTTTATCAGCTGGTTCGAAGGCGGAGAAGTGTTCCGCAGCGGTTGCTGCTGGCATCGCGGAAAAGGAAAGATTTTCTACTTCCGTCCGGGCCATGAGGTGTTCCCCATCTATCATCAGCCGGAAATTCAAAAGGTGATTATCAATGCGGTGAAGTGGGCAGCGCCCATCCGTTTCCCCAATACCACCTTTGGAAATCCCGCACCCATTATGCCCGTTAAGGGAGAGATGGAACATAGTGTTCAGGGGCTTCACGACCAGAAGAGCATCTCCTAAAAAGCAGATGTGTTTCTTTCTTAATATCTCTTAACTAAGGAACCAATGTGAAAAGGCCAAGGTTCTTGCGCGGGAAGCAGGGATAACGAAAGCGCGCCTTTCATCAGCATCAGCCGTTGGAAGGCGCACTTTTTATCTGAAAAATTATTTCCCGGCAAGAGAATTCGAAAAAATCAGGTTCACTCCTGCAAAATGGATATCGCTTTTTGGTACTGCTGCTTTTTCCAGGTGTCCAGCAACTTATAGTCTCCTCTTTGCAACTCACTGACCAAACGAGCGTAGGTCGGCGCGATTTCATCGGCAGAACAATCCTCCACCAAATTCACGATCTGATTTTCCAGAAATTTCTGTTTTCGTTCGTCTGCCGTAGCCAGACGTGTGTTGGAGTAGAGGGAAAACAGGATTTCATAGTGAATGATCGGAACAGTGTACTGGCTGTCAATGCCGATAGATTTCATCGGTTTTGCATTCTTGAGCAAATCTCCAAGCCCGGAGCGCTCCAAAGCGTTCTTCTGTTCGGGAGAAGGCTCCATGTTTTGCAGATAAAATGCTGCCAACAGTCTGGCTTGGAATTGGCTTTGTGTGCTGCTTTTAACAAACAGGGTGGAGACGTATTGTTCCTCGAAATTGTTGCTGAGTGCCGGTTCCCGTCCGGAATCCGAGAGGATGGGCGAGAGGATTTCATATTGTTCCCAAATTGGGTGACTTTCCGGGAGCAGGGAGAGCAGCTTGCCCAGCGAGGGGGAAGCCGCCAAAAAGATCTCGCCGTTTTGCAGCTGTCTGAGCAGGGACTCTTGACTGAGGGTGAACACATCGCGGGAAAGCAGTCGCTCACGGAACAGGGTGTTCATAAACTCCAGTGACTCCAAAGTACCGGGGTGAAAAAAAGGATCCTCCCACGCAGTGCCGGTATCGGCAGTGACGCCAAACATTTGTTGAAGACTGGGAAGCTCCACGTAGCAGGAAATCAACTCGGGATAGGCTTTCCGAACGGCTTTTAGCTGTTCCAAGCAATACGCTTTGGACAGGGGCTGCTGACTATCCCAGTGAATCTTTTCCAGAATGTCCTTGCGACCAATCATAGCGGCGGCAGACTTGACAGAGGTATCCTCAGAGAGAATGGTTCCGGTATGCGGATAGGCGTAAACATCTCCCTGAAAATTTCCGCACCACCGGATAAAGTTTTCGGGCAGGGTAAAGCCGGGAATTTCCTTGTCCAGCAAGTCCTGCAGAGCCCAGGTAGTTCCGGTTGTTTCCAATCGTTTAAAGTTGGAATCAGTGTACCAACAGGTGACCACATCTGCAGAGATTCCCGATGCTGTCATGTTCAAATATTTTTCAATGGTGCAAAAGGAGAGTTCCACAGGTGTTCCGGCCAATTCGGTGCAATCCTCTTGGGAGAGAAACAGGTCAGCATAGGAGGAATCCGTCTCGCCATAAGGTGTTATGAAAATCCATTTCAAAGCGGTTTCTTTCTCGGGGGATGTCGTCTGAAAGGGAGAGGGACTGGAAGTTGAGGGTGAGCGAATACAGAAAATAAGAAAACATACGGCAATCAATCCGACAAGCGTTTGAGCAAGCTTATAGGGAAATAAGCTTTTGCGCTGTTTATCGTTGTGTGGAGTATCCATGGCAATTCCTTTCTTTTGGAGTATAGCTGTGTCGACTACGAGTCGATAGGAAAAATTGACATTTTTTGCTATACTTGTTATACTATATCATAATAAACTAACAATCTCAAAATGTCCAGAGGTTTTTTATGTAAATTTTATAAAAACTGAGTTTGAGATTTTAATACCGGTTTTTTGATGATAGGAAAGGAGAAAAAAGTGAAACAGTGGCTGAGTCGGATGAAGCTAGCGCACAAAATGGTTCTTGGATTTTTGGGGCTCATCGCTCTACCGTTTACCTTGCTGTCGGTGTTCAGTTTTGCCTCGGTTGCGTCGCACTATGAACATCAGCTGGCGCAGGATGGGCAATATATGCTGAACATGGTAGTCAGTGATGTGAACGAAAAAATGGATCATGTGGAAATGCTGATGCAGGTGTTGTCCTGCAATCAAAATCTGATTGCTTTTCTGTCTCACGATTACAATGGCGCCGTCTCTCACGAGGAGTACACGCAAACTGCGATGCCGTTGCTGCAGGGAGCGAGCAATGCGGTGTCACCGCCTCTGGAACGCGTCTATTTACTGACGAAAAACACTACTATCCCGGAGGGCTACAGCGCAGTGTACCATTACGATTCTGTTCCGAAGAGTATTCCCACAGAGCTGTTGGAGAACGGAAGGGAAGCCACTTGGTATCATGCGGAGATAGACGGAAAAGATGTACTGTACTACCTTTGTCCCATTGTTTCCTCGGTATATAAAAATCAGGGGTATCTTTTGGCCAAAATGCAAGTGGCCGAGTTGTTCCCAGAGTTCGGAATGCCACAACAGAGTGGTGTGGCCCTATTCCTACTGGATGAGGAAAACCGACCTAAACTCAGCAATGTAACGCTGAATTCTGATTTCCGTTTCCCGCAAACCGCAGGTTATCATGAATCTGTGCGGTATTTTTCCACCGAGATTCAGCGGGTTCCTCTGCGCGTGGGTGTGGCGCTGCCAGTGTCGGAGCACGGATATTTGCAGCAGAGTTCTCTGCTCATCTTAATCTTCGTGGGATTTCTTTCGCTACTGTTTTTGTCTCTGTTCTTTTCCATGATTCGCTCCATCAACTCTCGTCTTCAGAGATATGGAGATGAAATGGAGCGCATTGCCGAATCCGGTTTCAACGGGGAGTTAGCGGTAGAACGTCAGGATGAAATTGGAGTGATTGGAGATCAATTCAACCGTGTCTTGGGCAGAATGCGCGTCTTAATGCAGGAGAATATCCAAAAGGAAACCGCATATAAAGACGCTCAGTTAAAGGCTCTTCTGCTTCAAATCAATCCTCACTTTATCTACAACACCTTGGACATGTTTGTCGGAAAGCTGACTTTGGACGGAGAGCTTGAAACGGCGGATTACATTTGCGACTTTGCCCAGATGATCCGCTATAACACCATGACGAGCACAGAGCTTCCTTTGGAGAAGGAACTGGAGCATGTGATTAATTACGTGAACCTGGAGAAGTGCCGGTATGGAGACAGCGTGGAGCTGCGGATTCATGTCCCGGAGGAGCTTCGGCAGATCATTATTCCCCGCTTTTTGCTTCAGCCTATTGTGGAGAATTCCTTTGAGCATGGGTTTACCGGGATGGCTCCGGAGGAGAAAAGGCAAATTATCATCACGGCCCGCAAGATGGGGGATCGAATGATTCTTCGTGTACGGGATAACGGCAGGGGAATGAGTCTGAAACAAGTGGAGGAGATGAATCAAAAATTCTCTCAGCCCTATGATGCCATAGCTTTGCGTCATCAGAAAGAGCATGGAATTGGGCTGGATAATATCAATGATCGACTTCAGATTTTTTCTCATTCCAATGATCGTTTGGTACTGAGGAGTCGGGAGGGAAAGTATACCAGTATGTTTATTTTACAAACATTATAGCAGTTTTTTAGAAAAGGTAAACGCAAAAAGCTGTCTTATAACGGGTGCGCTTTTCGCCGGTGTTGGCCAAGTAAGACGGAGAGTTTGACAGAAAAGCGGAGGATGCAGATGCTTACAGTGATGGTGGTGGATGATGATCCCCTTTTGTGCACAGCCATGCGACGAAAGATAGAGATGATTGACAGGGAAAACCAGTTAGGAATTCAAGAGACGCTGATAGCCCACTCGGCCCAAGAGGCATGGGGGATTTTGCAGGAAAAGTCCGTTGATATATTGATCAGCGACATTCGAATGCCCTATCAGACGGGTCTGGAGCTGGCGGACAAGGTAAACGAGGCTTTCCCGGAGATTCAGCTGGTGATTCTGAGCGGCTATGACGATTACGAGTATATGCGGAGTGCTCTCCGCAGCGGAGTGGTGGATTATCTGCTCAAGCCCGTAAAGCTGGTGCAAATTCAGGAAGTGCTGCTCAAGTGTCAGGAGAATCTTCGCCGCCGGAAGGCGCAATCTCTCCGAAACGGCAACGACCGGGAGGTACTGGAAAACTGGCTCAACGGCTTACTCGCGGGTAAAACCGGCAAGCCCCCGGTGGAATTTCCCCATCCGGTGTTCTGGGTTGCATGGCCTTTTGGCGGGGAAGGAGAAGACGGTTTCCGGGCTGAGGAAGTCTTTGCCGAGGAATCGTCGGAGAATGTGGCGGCATTCTTTTTTCGCAACGTAACGCAAGACGCAGTTGTGCTGTTGAATACCGAAAGCAGCCGGGAGGACATTGTAAAAGCGTACATCGAAACGTGTCAGGAGTCCTGTGTCAGGCAGGGGGCGGGACGGCCCTGTTTTGCAGTGAGTCGACCGTTTACGCGTTTGGAAGAGTATCCTGTGTTTTATAAAGAGGCACGGTACACCATGGCCTATCGCATGCTGGAGCCGTTCGACCTTCGGTTTTCCTCTGCTCAAGCGGCTACGGAGCAAAGCCGGTTTCCGCGGTTTCAAGCCCGGATTCATTCGGCCTTTCAGAGCAGAAATTTTGCTGAGCTTTATCAGTTGCTTCAAAAAATCTTCTGTCGGGAATTTTTTCAGGAGCAGCCCTTTCCTAAGGAGATTCGACGATTTTATGTGTATTGGGAGTCTCAGGTTCAGGAGATGGCTTCTGCGTATCATCTGGAATTGGAAGCGTTTCCCCACTTTAGCAGATTTGCCAGTTTAAATGAAATGCAAGAATACCTGCAGAAGGTTTTGAAGCAGATGGAGGCGGCTGTGCAGACCGCTACAAACAAGTATGCCCATATTCTTTCCATAGCAAAGCAGTATGTGCAGAATAATTACAACCGCGATATCAGCATGGACGAAGTGGCCGAGATGGTTTCCATGAGTTACAGCTACTTTAGCCGTGTGTTTAAAGAGCAGCTTCATCAAAGCTTTTCGGAATATGTTCTGTCTGTCCGAATGCGAGAGGCCAAGCGGTTGATGGAAGAAGATCCCGCAATCAAAATAAAGGAGGTGGCAGAACTGGTTGGCTATGAAAGCGTGTATACCTTTTCCAGGGCGTACAAGCAGTACTATCATGTCTCGCCGAAACAGGATCGAGACGGCTAACCGGAATTTTTGCCAAAACATAGACAGCATATTGGAGAAAGGAATTTTAAAATGGAATATAAGAAACTTGGGAAAAGTGATGTACTGGTCTCGGAGCTCATTCTGGGTTGCTGGGCCATGGGAGGAGATTATTTTGGCGCAACAGAGGACAAAAGCTCTTTGGAGGCGTTGGAAGTATCCTATGAGAATGGTGTGAATACCTTTGACACGGCCGAGATTTATGGCGATGGCCGTTCCGAGCGAGTGGTGGGCGAGGCTGCCCGCCGGATTGGCAGGGAAAAGGTGCGAATCATCTCCAAGGTGTTCAAGCCCTCTATGTCC
This sequence comes from Hominenteromicrobium mulieris, assembly GCA_021029595.1. GTDB lineage: Bacteria > Bacillota > Clostridia > Oscillospirales > Acutalibacteraceae > Hominenteromicrobium > Hominenteromicrobium mulieris. Next base: position 18,937 of record JAJJOY010000010.1, read on the forward strand.
CACGATAAGATGATTAAAGCCTGCGAAGACAGCCTTCAGCGCTTGGGTACCGATTACTTGGACGTTTACTTTTTACACTATCCGGTAGCGGAGGAAGAGGTTACCATTCAGGAAAGAATGGAGACCATGGAGGAACTGAAAAAGGCCGGAAAAATTCGAGCAATCGGGTTGTCTAATTTCTCTCTGGAAGAGATGAAGGCGGCTATGAAGTTTGGACAGGTAGATGTGATTCAGCCTTGCTACAGCCTGCTGTGGAGATACGATGAAGCCTTGCTGGAGTTTAGCCGAAAGCAGGAGATTTCGGTGATTCCTTACAGCACGCTGGCTCAGGGATTGCTGACGGGAAAGTACCAAAAAGGCGCAGTGTTCACGGACGGACGCGCTCGAGCGGCCCTGTTCCAGCCGGAAAACTACGATAGGTGTCTGGAAGTGACGGACGTACTGTCACAGATCAGTGCGAAATATGGCAAAACACCGGCCCAAGGCGCCATTGCTTGGCTGCTGCAAACCCAAGGGATTACGGCACCGATCGTCGGAGCGAAAAACGGAAGACAGGCTCAGGAGAATTTGAAAGCCGCCGGCTGGCAATTCAGTAAGGAAGACTACGATGTGATTGACCGAGCCAGCAGACGCTTTATGGAGGGCTTACCCCATTACACACTGTTCTTCAATACGGAGACAACAAACTGAGAGGAGAGAAAAGAGAATGCCATTGGTTAAAGTAAATGAGCTGCTGCACCACGCCACGGAAAACGGTTACGGAGTAGCTGCTGTGAACGTGTTCAACTACGAGACGATTAAGTGGGTGGCTGAGGCGGCCAATCGGGAGCGAATTCCGGTGATTATCCAGTTTTATCCCGGCTTCGACAAGTACATCGCCTTAAAACATGTGGCGGCTATCGCCAAAGATTTTGCAGAAAAATCTTCAGTGCCCATCGGCGTACATCTGGATCATTCCGCCGGCTATGAAATAGCAGTGAGCGGCGTGCGGGATGGCTTTCCGTCTGTGATGGTGGACGGCTCAGCGTTGCCGTATGAGGAAAATATGGCGCTGACAGCAGCGGTTGTGAAAACAGCAGCGGTGTTTGGCGTAGACGTAGAGGCCGAACTGGGTCATGTGGGCTCGGGAGCCAATCTGGATGACATCGTCAACAGCGATCATTACACCGATGTAAAGCAGGCTGTGGAATTTGTGCAATGCACGGGTTGCGGATCTCTGGCGGTGGCTGTGGGCAATGCTCACGGTGCCTACGTGCAAACCCCGAATCTGGACTTTGATCGTATTGCTTCTTTGCGTAGCGCTCTGCCCATTCCGCTGGTACTGCATGGGTGTTCGGATATTCCTCCCGAGCAGTTGCAGGAGAGTGTGCGCCTGGGTATGAGCAAGTTCAACATAGCCACTGAGTATTTTCGGGCTTGCTATCACGGTGTGGTACAGCATGGGGATCCGGCTGAAAAGAACGGGGACATGTTCCGACTGATGATGGAGACTTCCGAAAACGCTATAGATTTTGTACGCGGTAAAATGCGTTTGCTTAATCCGAATAAGTTTACATTTTAGTTAACTTAACGCAAAGGAGGCTTTAGGAAGAGTTGTGTTAAAAGAATTTGAAATAGCGGGCTATGACATGCCCTGTGTAGACCTGGCAGTGAATGTGGATGTGTTTCCCAAGCCAAACGGAGGAACCGGGATAAACGCTATGAGCTGGCAGGGCGGAGGAAAAGTGGCCACCGGCATGGTGGCGGCAGCCAGATTGGGAGCTAAATGCGCCATGATAGGTGCGGTGGGAAGCGATGACTACGGCGAGTTTTGCTTACGGGATTTTGAACGTCATGGAATTGACATATCCGGAATGAAAACGCGCCAGGGAGAAACGACATCTCTCTCCATAGTGCTCAGCGACCGCGAGACGCAGGGACGGAGTATTGTGTACCGATCCGGCACGGCAAATCCCCCTACGTTGGAGGAGATAGAGGAACGAATTCTGACGGGGTGTCAGTGGTTTTTTATCTCTCATGCCACACATGTGGCAATGGAATCAGCCAAGCGGGCAAAGAAAGCGGGAGCCAAAATCATCGTGGACGCCGATTCCTACTCATCGGAAATGATGGAGAATATCGGCATCATCGACGTTTTTATTGCTTCGGAATTCTTCTATAAGGTGCTTTTCCGTGGAAAGGAGGAGGCCTTTGAAGCAAATTGCCGGGAGGTCCAAAAAATGGGCCCTTCTATTGTGGTGTTCACATTAGGAGCAAAAGGCTGCGTAGGGTACAGCGAGGAGGATGGCTTTTTTCAGATGCCCTCCTTTGCTGTGGATGTGCAGGATACAGTGGGGGCCGGAGATGTGTTCCACGGCGCATATACCGTAGGATTGCTGCGCGGGCTTTCTCCCAAAGAAGCCGCTCGGCTTGCCACGGGAGTTTCTTGCATCAAGTGTACCAGAATCGGTGGCAGAGCCGGCATTCCCGATTGGAATACGGTGCAGCGCTTTTTGCGCACCGGGGAAATCGACTATACGGAAATTGATCAGCGTGTAGAATTTTATAGGAGGAAGTTGCAGATATGAAAAAGCAGAACATTGTGATTGGCGTAGCGCCTACTAAGCGCAGCTTTTTGAGCATGGAGGAGGCCAAGCGGCAAAAGGAAAAGTTTATGGCTGTTATTCGCGGTATTCATCCGGATGTGGTCACTCTGGTGGATATTGATGACATATGCGAAAACGGAATACTGTTCGAAACGGAAAAAATAACACAGGTGGTGGAAAAATTCCGCCGGGCAAAGATTGACGCGCTGTTTACCCCCCATTGCGATTTTGGTGAAGAGCAGTGTGCCGCAGGAGTAGCGGCGGCGATGAAGGTACCCACCTTGGTATGGGGTGCTCGAGATGAGAGGCCGAACACCGACGAAAGCCGAGGAAGAGATACGCAGTGCGGCATGTTCGCCTGCACCAAGGTGATGCGCCGGTTCGGAGTGCAGTATAGTTATATTTGGAACTGCGAGACCGAAAGCGAGGATTTCCGCAATGGCTTTGACAGCTTTATCCGTGTGGTGTCCGTTATAAAGGCGGTGAAAAATCTGCGAATCGCCAAGTTTGGAGCAAGACCGGAACCGTTTATGAGTGTGACGGCCAATGAGGGAGATTTGGCAACCAAATTGGGTGTGACTGTGGTGCCGATATCTCCTAACACAGTGGCAGCCCGTATGGATCAGTTGATCGGTGAAAATTCTCCCAGATTACAAGATTACGTGGCGAATGTAAAGCAACGTATGGATGCTTCCGGTATGAAGGAAGAGGCGGTGGAGAGAGCCGCAGCAGCTAAACTGGCCATTCAGGATCTGATGGAGGAAAAGCACTGTGCAGCCGGAGCGATGGAGTGCTGGAGCGCGGTTACAGTTTTAGGCGCACCTGTCTGCATGGCTTTGGGCGAGCTGTCTGATGAAGGATTGCCGGTTTCCTGTGAGACGGATGTCAACGGAGCGGTGACCATGGCGATGCTGCAGGCGGTCACCTTGGGCAAAGAGGCCTGTTTCCTTGCGGATTTGACCATTCGCCATCCGCAGAACGACAACGCGGAGCTGCTGTGGCATTGCGGTCCCTTCCCGTATTCCTTGAAGGATTCTTCCAGTGTTGCCCGACTTGTCCAGGGACAGGAACGGTTTGAACTGAAAAAGGGCCCCATTACGGTATGCCGTTTCGACGATGTGGACGGAAAGTACTATCTGTTTGGCGGTGAGGGCAAAGGAGTAGACGGACCCGAAACCAATGGAACCTATGTGTGGTTCGAAACGAACAACTGGAAGATGTGGGAAGAGAAGCTGATGTTTGGGCCCTATATCCATCATGTGGGTGGAATTTACGGAAACTACAAAAAGGTGCTGCGGGAAGCCGCCCGTTATCTGGGAATGATTTTTGATGATGCGGACGAACAGGGCGTGTATAGCCTGTAATCTTAGAAAGGAAAAATTGCCATGAGAGAGATTGTTTCAAAACCGTTGGATCGGGAGGCGTTTCGTCCCTATGGAGATTTTGTGGATTTGCTCCATATCAAGCAGATGGATGCTATGGCCGGAGCGGATAATATCTTCATCCCGGATCTGACGACACTCCGTTTAGATGAAAGAATGCAGGCCTCGGTATGCGTGGCACGGGTGTCCCAGTGTGAGAGAATCATCACCGCTGTGGAATACCATGGATTTACCAGCGAGGGAATTCTTCCTCTGGACGGTGATATTGATATATTTGTGGGACCTTCCAGTTTTCAGGTGAACCCTGCGTCCATTGAGGCGTTCCGTGTTCCCCGGGGTACCTTTGTCCGGCTGAATCCCGGTGTGCTTCACGGCCGCCAGTTTGTCGTGGATTCCCAGAGCGTCAATGTAATGATCTTGCTGCCGGAGCGCACCTTCGGAAATGACTGTGTGTTCACGCGGCTGGCAGAATCCGATCAGATTAAAATTCTGTTGTAAAGGAGTGATTCCATGAATCGAGAGGCAATATTTCACAATCCGGTCAGCAATTATGCGTTTCCCATTTCTTATGAAAAGTTCAAGGTTCGCTTGCGTGCAGGGAAGGGCGATTTGGACCGAGTGACTTTGGTCATTGGAAATAAATACCTCTGGCATACCCGCAAGGAAGTTCCCATGGAGGTGGAAGGTTCAGACGAGCTGTTTGATTACTATTCTTATGTGTATCCGGTAGATGACCCTCGCGTTGCCTACTACTTCCTTTTGGAAAAGGGGGACGAACAGTGGCTGTATGGGGACAGCGGTTTCGCAAAGCCGGAACTGGTCAACATAGACGAGGATGAATCTTCAGCCTTTGTTAACTTCCATTTTCCGTTTATCAACCGCATTGACATCCATAAAAAGCCATCTTGGGTCAACAGTGCGGTGTTCTATCAGATTTTTCCGGAGCGCTTTTGCAACGGAAACCCTAAGCTTTCTCCGGAGAATGTGGCGCCTTGGGGCACCGCGCCGGACAGACAGATTTTTATGGGCGGAGATTTGCCGGGTATTACCCAAAAGCTTTCCTATTTGGAAGAATTGGGCGTGAACGCCCTGTATTTGACCCCGATTTTTGAAGCCACTTCCAACCACAAGTATGACACCGTGGACTATACGCGCATCGATCCTCATTTTGGCGATGAATCCGATTTGGTGGAGCTGATTAATCAGGCTCATAAGCGTGGCATCCGAGTGATTTTAGACGGCGTGTTCAACCATTGTGGCGGAGGTTTTAGGCAGTTCCAAGATGTGGTGGAGCACGGAGAGGAATCTCCTTTCCGGGATTGGTTTTACATTCGGGAATTTCCGGTGAGTTTTGATCCTTTGAATTTTGATTCTTTCGGAGACACTCCCTATACCCCCAGACACCCCGGTTTGAAAAATTTATCTGAAGAACAGTTGAGAACGGCCTGTATGCCCAAGTGGAACACGGAAAATCCTCAGGCGAAGGAATATCTTCTGGGAGCCGTGGCCAAGTGGACCCGCATGGGTATTGACGGTTGGAGACTGGATGTAGCCACCGAGGTGGACTCCCATTTCTGGAGAGAGTTTCGGGAGACCGTTCGGGGGATCAATCCCGATGCACTGATTATCGGAGAGTTCTGGCGCAATTCGGAAGCGTGGCTTCAGGGGGATCAGTACGATGGCGTGATGAACTATGGTGTTCAGCGCGCGGCAGTGGAGTACTTTGCCAAGAGCGCAGTGGCTCCTCAGCGTTTTCAGGAACTTCTCACGGAAAATTTGATGCGCTATTCCGATGCAGCCAATGACTCTATGCTCAATCTGCTGGACAGCCACGACACTGCCCGCTTCCTTACGGTCAGCGGAGGGAATACGGCGCGGTTGAAAAACGCGGCGGCTTTCCTGTTCACCTTTGTGGGTATGCCCTGCACATACTATGGCACGGAAATTGGTATGACGGGTGAGAACGACCCGGATTGCCGTAAGGCGTTCGACTGGGAGGAATCTCATTGGAATACGGATTTGCGGACGCACTATCAGAAGCTGATGCGGTTGCGAAAAACCAGAAAAGCGCTGCAGGAGGGAACCGTTAGATTCCGTTCTCAGGGAGATTTGTTTGTTATGGAACGCCAATTACAGGAAGAGCTTCTGGTGACGGTAATCAACAACACAGATTGTCCCCAAAACTACACGTTGTCGGGAAATTACGTCCGCGATTTGTTAAGTGAAAAGGCCTTTGAAGGGACTCAGAATGCCACCGTGGTGGAAGTTCCTCCCTTCTCTGCAATGATTCTGGAAAAAATAAATTAATTTTATTTAATTTATAACTTAATTTAAAGGAGTTGTAATCAACATGGAAAAGAAAGTTATTCGCGTAGGATCTGTAGGCGTAGGAGCCATCTGGGGCGGCGTGCACGAGCCCGGTATTGCCAAGAGTCCCGATTTGACCTTGGTGGCCATCTGCGACATTGATGAGAAAAAGCTCGAAGCCGTTGGCGAGAAGTATGGGATTCCTCCGCAGTACCGTTTTACGGATTATCGAGATTTGGTTAACTGTGACATTGTCGATGCAGTGGATATCTGCACCTCTAATGACGCCCACTTCAAGGTGGCAATGGCTGCCGTGGAAGCCGGCAAGCCGTTTAACCTGGAAAAGCCCATCACCCTGACCGCAGAGGAAGCAGACATACTGGCCAAGGCGGCTCAGGAGAAGAATGTCAAGAATATGGTGTGCTTCTCCTACCGATTCAAGGCTGCTGCCCGCTATGCCAAGGATCTGATTGCGCAGGGCAAGATCGGGCGTGTCTATCACGTGAATATGCAGTATTTTCAGGCGTGGGGATTGCCCCGTGCCAACTGCCCCTTAGTATGGCGCTATGTCAAGAGCAGAACCGGTACAGGCGCTCTGGGAGATCTGGGAAGCCATGCCTTGGATTTGGTACGATTTGTGACGAACAAAGAATATACACGCGTTGTGGGACATACCGGTACTTACGTACACGAGCGTCCGTTGCTGGACGGCAAAGGTGTCGGAAAAGTAGATGTGGACGATTTCAGCAACTACATGGCGGATATGGAAGATGAGATTTCTGTCAGCTTCCAGATTACCCGATTTGCTTATGGCCGCGGTAACTATCAGCGTATGGAGATTTACGGCAGTGAGGGTGCCATTGTCTACAGCTTGGATGCCACACCTGCCGGAATTGACGAAATTGAAGTCTGCTCCGGAGACATCAATGCCGATGCCCATGTTTTCAACCATCTGCCCATTCCGCAGCAGTATTTCTGCGATCAGATGCAGTCCTTTGCAGACATTGTGAATGGCACCGGTGATGGTCTTGCTGCCAATATTCAGGATGGACAGGCAAACCAGCACCTGCTGGATGCTATTGTAGAGTCCGCAGAGAAAGGCACATGGTTATCACTCTAAGCAAAATTCCAAAGGCGAAGAGTGACGGTGGCTGGAAAAAGATACAGGCACCTTTGAAAATCAGTGTAGAGTAAGCAACCGCGTTCCGCTTTAACTTTAAGGCGGAACGCGGTTAACTCTATGTAAAGAAGCATTTGAACGATACAGTTGAGAAAAAGGCACAACTTACGGAGGAAAAATCCGTAGGTTGTGCCTTAGTGTTATTCGTGAAATTGGAATGGATTACGTACCACACGTATGCGATTGCTGCATTTAAAGAGAATTACATCAAGATTGATCGTATCTTTTGTCTCTTTTTGTCATGGCTTTATTCAGTCAATCTCGCCGTTGGCTTTCGCGGCCTCAATAACCTTCTGCGCAACATTCTGCGGGGCTTCTTCGTAGCGCACGAAATCGAACGTGAAGCTACCTCTGCCCTGCGTGACCTGGCGCACATAGGTGCTGAAATCGTACATTTCGGCCATTGGCACTTCGGCGTCTACGGTCTGATAGCCGGCGGTTTCTGCCGGAGACATGCCCAGCACACGGCCGCGGCGCTTGTTGACTTCGCCCATGATATCGCCCATGTTAGCGTCCGGCACGGTAGCCTTCAATTCGCCGATGGGCTCAAGCAGAACGGGATTTGCCTGCGGCATGCCGTTCTTATAGGCGATGGAAGCAGCGGTCTTAAACGCCATTTCGCTGGAGTCTACGGGGTGATAGGAGCCGTCATACAGCGTCGCCTTGAGACCGACGACCGGATAACCGGCAAGAGGACCTCTTGCGATGCACTCGCGCAGACCCTTTTCAACGGCGGGGAAGAAGCCCTTCGGCACTGCGCCGCCGACAACGCGCTCTGCAAACTCCAAGCCGTCTGCATCGCAGGGGGAGAATTCGATCCACACATCGCCGAACTGACCGTGGCCGCCGGTCTGCTTCTTATGTCTGCCCTGTACGGAAACGGTCTTGCGGATCGTCTCGCGGTACGGAACGCGCGGGTTGCGCAGCGTGACATCTACGCCGAACTTCGTCTTCAGCTTGGAGACGATGACATCAAGGTGCTGTTCGCCCATGCCGCTGATGACCATTTCTTTGGTTTCTGCGTTATTTTCAAAACGAATCGTCGGGTCTTCTTCCGCAAGACGCATGATGCCCTGCGCGACCTTATCTTCGTCGCCCTTGTTCTTCGGGACGATGGCCATACGCATCTCCGGGGTGGGGTATGCGATGCCGTCCAGTGTGACCTTGCGTGCGGGTGCGCAGAGCGTATCGCCCGTGTTGACGCCGGCAAGCTTCGGGATGGCGCCGATATCGCCCGCAGTGATGGCTTTTACATCTTCCTGCTTTTTGCCGCACATCATGACGGTTTTGCCGACGCGCTCCGTGTTTCCGGTGCGCATGTTGATGAGCGGGGTCTCTGTGGAGATTTTGCCGGAGAGCACCTTTACGTAGGAGAGTTTGCCGATGAACGGGTCTGCAACGGTCTTGAAGACGATGGCAGCCGTGGCGGCATCTTCCTTAACGGCAATCTCAACGGGGTTGCCGTCTACGTCTACGCCGATTTCCGCGCCCTTATCCGCCGCGCTCGGGGCGAGCCAGCAAAGGCCGTCCATAAACTGCTCCATGCCGCGCATAAGCATAGCATCGCCGCAGAATACGGGCGAAATGGTGCCGCTTTTAACACCCTGGGAAACACCGACGATAACCTCTTCCGGCGTGAATTCTTCGCCGGAGAAATATTTCTCGAACAGCTCGTCGCTCGTTTCGGCGACGGCCTCGTAAATGGCGGTACGCAGACCCTCGAGGCGGGCGCCCATGTTCGGCATATCTACCTGTACAGGCTTGCCGCCGGAGTAATCGTACGCCTTATATTCCAGCATATTGATATATTTATCTGCCTTGCCGTCCTCAAAATACGGCACAACAATCGGGCAGACGGACGGGCCGAAGCTCGCCTTTAAATCTTCGAACACTTTATAGAAGTCGGAACCTTCATCGCACAGGCCGTTTACGAAGAAAATCTTAGACAGGCCGCGCTTTTCCGCTGCCGCAAAAGCCTTTTCCGTACCGACGGAAACGCCGCTCTTGCCTGCAAGCACGATGACAACGGATTCTGCCGCGCGTGCGGCTTCATACAGACCGCCCTGGAAGTCGAAAAGACCCGGGGTGTCCAGCAGGTTGATCTTTTTATTTTTCCATTCAAACGGTGCCACGGCCGTGGAGACAGACGTCTTGCGGCGGATCTCCTCCGGGTCGGAATCACAGACCGTGTTGCCCTCGCCTACTTTACCGCGACGATCGGATGCGCCTGCAAGATAAAGCATAGCTTCCGCGAGGGAGGTCTTGCCGGCGCCGGAATGGCCTGCCATAGCAACGTTGATGATGTTCTTAGCCGGATATGTGTTCATGGAAAAACACCCCTTATATGTATAATTTATAATTTCAATTTGAGATTGCTCTTTAATTATATATCATATTGCCAGCTATTGCAATGGTGAATTGCAATTTATACAGATATTCTATTTTGTGTATTTGAAGTTTATGCATGTTGTATATTTAGAAAATGTTTTTTGCAATAAGTTTTCAAATTCCTTTTGAAAAGGATAGAATTCGGCAGGATTTGAGAAATATATAGCAGACTTCTTCCGATGAGGGAGCTGCCAGCGAAGCTGACTGAGGGAGAAATACAGCGGGCTAACGAACCTCACAGCACCTTTTTCATATTATAGAGAAATCCTCTCCCGGCGTAGCCGGGAGAGGATAAATTATATCAGTCGGCAAAAAGATTTCGCTTTCTGCGGAGCTCGACCAAAGGCGCTGCCTTTGGAAACTACAACCGAACGAGAAGTTCGGTTTCAACTTCTTTGAAAAAAGTTGGATCAAAAGCTTTCAGCGACTCTTTCCATGTTACTCAACTGTTTCGCGGCTTAAAAAATCGGACGCGAGCTTGCCGAGCCGCAAATGCTCCTGCGTTTCGCCGGGCTTTGCGTCTTCGTCTTTAATGAGCAGGAACATGCCGCACAAATCGCCCGCACAGGAGATGGGGAACGCTGCGTTTGCGGTGCGCAGCCCGCCCTCCGCCGCCAAAACGGTGTCCTCGCCGGAGGAGATGAATGCCTTTTTGCGGCGCATCAGCTCATCCAATTGCTTGGAGACAGGCTTATCCAGCAAATCCTTTTTCGGGATACCTGCCGTTGCGATGATGCGGTCGCGGTCGCACACGGCGGTGCCGATGCCGCTTGCCGCCGAGATGCACTCCGCCATGTTTTTGGCGCTTTCGTTCAGTTCTCCCACGGGCGAGTATTTGCGGAAGATGATGCTGCCGTCTTTGTCGATGAAAATTTCAAGCGGCGTGCCCTCGCTGATCTTCATGGTGCGGCGCAGCTCTTTCGGCACCACCACTCGCCCGAGATCATCCATACGTCTGACGATACCGGTTGCCTTCATATCTCAAATCTCCCTTGTTTTCAAAGTTTCGGTATGGGTAGTATTTGAGAAATGCGGGGAATTATACACGTTACAAAGTTTTACGGAAATACACAGTGGCGCGCCCGGTATCTGCTTTGACGTGAAAAGCGGCATGGTTTGAAAAGGATTGTTTTCTGTGTTGATATATAAAATCAAGCGTCATGCTTGAATGAAAGCACGGCGCTTGACTTATTAAAAATAAATTTTAATCTTCCACAGGCGTTTCCAAATTGTTCATTACAAGCCCTGTGATAAGTTTCGGGTAAAAATACGTGGACTTCTGCGGCATCTTTTCGCCCGCAGCCGCTACCGCGCCGATCTCCTCCACGCGCGTGGGGTTCAAAATAAATGCACACTGCATCTCGTCGCTTTCAACCGTGGAAAGCGCTTCGTTCAAATCGCGCGTATACGTCAAGTTTTTCTGACTTGCCATATTTTCGCGATCAATCCCGAGGGCGCGCTCCAAAATGAGCGTGTGCAAAACGCTGACGTCCAGCCCGCGCGAGGCCTCGCTCTTTTCGGGCATAAATTCTTCCATAACCGCCGCGTCTTTCAAAATCAGCAGCGCGTAGTTCATTCTGTCCCCGTTTTTATACACGAATACGAACGCCTTTTGCCCGGCATCATACACATTTTTCATGCGCGGCTCAATCTCGCTTTTGTCCGCAAGCGTCTCGATTTGAAAGTATTCCCCGCAGCTTTCAAGTACCTTTTCGGCGGAAAAGCCCTCAATGCCGCGCACAAGGCGGTGCGTCGGGAACACCACAAGCCCCGGATGTGCCATATCGACGAGCGTCATCATGACGAATTCGCTGCCCGGCGCCCAAACGGCATTTTCACGGCAGTAATCGCGGTAATGAATTGCGGTTTCATAGCGGTGATGCCCGTCCGCAATGTACAATTTGCGCGGCGCAAAATCGGCGCGGAACGCTTCAAGCGCCTGCTTGTCATTCACAATCCACAGGCGGTGTGTGACAAGTTCGTCTGAAAATTCGCAGTACGGCGTGCCGGCGGAAAGGCGGTCGATGCGCTTTTGCGTCTCGCCCTTTTCGTCCTGATACAAAGAGTAAATCGAGCTGAAGTTGCAGTTCGTCGCCTTCATCAGCTCAAAACGGTCCTTTTTCGCCTTAGAGAGCGTCTCCTCGTGCGGCAGCACAACGCCCGCAGAAAAATCCTCCACGCGCACAAGGCACACGATGCCCTTTAGGCTGCGCACCTCGCCATGGTCTACGTCGGTTTTGAATTCTTCCTCGTAGATATAAAGACCTGCGTCCTTGTCACAGCGCAAAGTGCCGTCGGAAAGCCACGTGTGCAACGTCTTGCCGGCGGTCTTATACGGTTCTTCGCCGCGCGGCAGCTCCAGGCGTATGACGTTGTGCGGGTTTCTTTCCAAAAACGCCGCGCGCTCCGCTTCACTGATGATGTCATACGGCGGACAGGTCAGTTCTTTCGCTTCTCCCGCCGATTTTGTGTACCGCATGGCATGAAATGCCCGAATGTCTGCCATCGTGGTGCCTCCTTTAGATTTCACTTTTTCTCATTATAACGGCAAAGCACTCTTGCGTCAAGAAAAAAGCAATACAACATGAAACATCCTCGCCGCAGTTCAAGTCCGAAAACACTTCACAGCCCGGCTGTTTTGTCCGTATTCCCCGACCGTTCGAATAAAAACCTGCTTCTTAAAAGCGCAAGAACAAAACGCTGTGCGGCGGCATTTGTAAGGTTCCGCCCGCAGCTTGGTCCAGAACGTTTGACTGGGTAAATGAGGAGGGAGGCAACACGGTGTCACTGGAGAAGAGCACCGCCTCGCTGCAAGGTCCAAAGGAAGAGAAGTCCACCGGCTTTTTGCGGTGAAATGCGGCGTTCACCACCGTGGCGGACACCCGACCCTCTCGATCCACGGTAATAACGGCTTCTTGAGACGCGGAGCACAGACGATTACCCATGTGCCAGCGATTCATCCAGGAGAACACTTGTCCTTGCGCTGTCAAGCTCACGTGATTCGGTTTCACACACAGCATTCCCTCGTTGATTGCCTGAAAGTGACACGCAAGGGCTATCCCGCTTTTTTCCGCCTCTTCCATCAACATGTGCAGAACCAGCGCCGCATAAATACCGTCGGTAACACTGGAAGGACGGTACCAGGCATACCACACATTCCACTCGTCCATGGAAATGCGTATAGAAGGCTCCAGCCACTGCCGGGACTGGTGAATCAGCTCCCGCATCCGGGAGACAGAAGCCATGCACCGGTTATATTCCTCCTCTACGGTGGAAAGGTCGGTGTAATGGGGGTCGTAGCCATAATAGTGCTGGGAAATCATCTGAGAAATCCCGGCAAGCGGCTTGGCTGAAAATTCTGCCCATTCCTTGTTAGGATAGGGTCCCGAGGAGCACAGGCTGAGACCGGGTGAGGCCTCCAGCATTTTTTTGCCATTCTCCAGTGCGATCTGGCAGTACCCGGCAGGAGTGTTGTCGCCCTCCATGTGACCGTAACCGAATTCGTTACCCAATGACCAAAACTGCACGTTGTAAGGCTCTTGGTGACCCCGATTGGCTCGGAGTTTTCCGTAGGGGGTTGAGACATCGCCGTTGCAGTATTCCACCCAAGCGGCGTTCTCATCGGGGGTGTTCCAACAGGGGTTGATGGTGATAAACGGCTCGGCACCGATTTCTCGACACAAGGCGATAAAGTCATCGGTATTCATCTCGCTGAAATCGTAGCCCATGGTGTGAGGTTGAGTTTCCAGACCCAAATAAGACTGGAACGGCGCACGCATATCCGCCGGCAAAAGGCCGTCCATCCAGTTGAATTCCCCGGCAAAATTGCCGCCCGGCCAGCGCAGCACCTTGATGCCCAAATCCTTCATGGCTTCCACCACATCGCGGCGCATTCCGTGGAAGTGATCCTTGGGCAGCAAAGAAACGGCTCCTACGCAGACATAACCCGCATTCTCCCAGCAGATTCGCAGATCGGCATCAGGGTCAGCGGCCTGCGGGGTGAGCTCCACCTCTAAACGGGTCCAATCGTCGCCGCCACCTACAGATGTGGCACGGCAGTAGACGTTCTTTCCGGTTCGATCTGTCAATGAAACCGTAAACTTCACCGATTCTTGGGTTTTAACCACCATTCCGAACAGATACGGTTGCCCTTGGGATATTGTGATGCCATGCTGACCCATGCCGACAGCTTCCCCGCAGTAGGGGTTGAAGATACCGACGGAATTACATTCGAGGGTCCGCTTCATGTGGTAGCCTTCTCCGTGGCGGGTGTAGGGTTCATCCAAGGCAAACACGCCACGTTCCCCCAAGGGAAACCATTCTATGGCGCAGCCCTCGCAAGCCGTGGGCTTCCCGGCGAACTTTCGATTGCGAACCATCTGGGCGGATAGGCCGGTATAGATACAGGAGCGAGTGTGCTCCAGATTGCAGCCGAACAAGTAGGGCGAAACCAGTAAATCCGCAGGATCGTCCCGGCGTAAGGTGAGAGGTGTGGCCTGAGCTGCTTTTCCATCCCAATCGACGGCCTCGTCCAGATTGCTGCTGCGAACCACGTTCATGAGTTCGCCGCTGAGAAGCTCCACAACGCTGACGCGCAGCTCCGCAGCCACACGGCTGAAAAGCGTCACGTCGGGCAGGCTTTTGCCACGTTCCCACTTAGAGACCGCTTTATCGGTTACATTCAGTCGTTCGGCCAGTTGAGCCTGAGTAAGACCCATGGCCATCCTGCGCCGGCTGATAAACTGTCCTATTTTTGATAAATTCATAAATTTTCCTCCCCTTAGGACTTTTCTTTAGCATATCATAGTCCACCCGCACAAGCAACCGACCGACAGTTGAGTAACATGGAGCGAAAAAATTTCTCTGATACTTTTATGGAACGCTTCTTCCGTCACGTCGGAAAAGAAAAAACGGGAGTGCTCCCGAACATCGCCTCGCAGTTAAGGCAGAACGCGGTTGCTTATTTTGCACTTATTTTCAAAGGGCTGCACTGTATTCTGCTTCGTTTTTTCGCCCGGGGGTACCTCTTTACCGCTTTGCAAAAATAAAAGCTTTTCCGTGCGCAAAAAGCTTGAAACGCAACGGGGGATTTGGTATGATGGACGTAAATAAGCCTTGAGGGGAAGGGCTGCACATTGTGTGCGGCGTGCGCCCTAAATTTTGGGAAGGCGGTTGGATTGAGATGGAAAAAAGCAAGCGAACGTTTCGCGGCAGTTACCCGGCGTATGCCCTGACCTATTTCTTCTTTTACTGGAGCTTGGGCGTGTTTACCTCGGTGCTGTCTATGTATCTGACGGGCATCGGCAAATCGAAAGCGGAGATGTCCTTTATCATGTCGGCTTCGAGCTTGTTCGGCGTGGTGCTGATCCCGATCGTGGGGTATATCAATGATAAGCTGCGAAAGCCGCGGCTTATCTGTACGGTGATGATGGCGTGCGTGGCGGTGTTCGGTATTCTGTTTGCGTTGGTGCGCGAAACGATGCTGCTGTTCCTTTTAAACGGCTGCATCATGGGGTTTATCTCATCGCTTTCGCCGGTGAGCGAGCGCATGGCAACCTCGACGAAGTACCGCTACGGCACCATTCGTATTTGGGGCACGTTCGGTTATGCGGCGGCCGTACAGGTGGCCTGCGCCATGATGGAATTTACGAGCCCGCAGCTGATTTTTGTTTCGGTCTCCGTTTCGGCGGTGCTGGCCATTGTGGGTTTCCTCGGCACGGACGACATTTCGTTTACGGATACGGAAGCGGCAAAGGCTGCGGCGGGCAAGCAGTTTTCATTTCTCTGTGCGCCGATGTACATTTTGTTCGTCATCATCGGGTTTGTTTTTTCGGGCTGCTCAAATCTCAATATGACATATAGCCCCATTTTATTGCAGGAGCTCGGCATGCCGACGGGTGCGGTGGGCACAGTGCTGTTTTTCAGTACGATTGTTGAGCTGCCTGTCATTTTGTTTTCGTACAAATTTATGGATCGCTTTTCAGGGCGCACGCTGATGCTTTTGGCGTTTGCTATTATGGTGGCGCAGTTTTTGCTGTACGCCACGGCGCCGAACGCGTTTGTTGCGGTTGTGACCATGCTGGTTTTGCGTGCTATCGGTTCTACGCTGTTCGGGATGATCTTATTGAAGATTGTGCGCGGCGTTGTGCAGGTGCGTTCCGTTTTCACGGCACTGGGCGTTATCAGCGCTACGGACGCGATGAGTGCCATTTTGATGCAGAACCTTGGCGGTATTCTGGTGGAAAACACGAGTATCCGCATCTTGTATTTTGCCATGGCGGGCCTGATGATGCTCGGCATGATCCTAACGCTGTTCCTGCGCGTGCAGAACACGGAAAAGGTGTTTTCGTAAAAATTTCCCCGCAGCTTCGTGAAATTTCCGACGTGAAGCTGCGGGGAATTTTTAGAAGCCGAACACGGCTGTGTAATCTAAAACGGCGTGCACGAGGACGGGGATCCACAGGGAGCCGGATTTTTCTTTGAGGTATTGGAAAAGGCAGCCCATGGCGACAAGCCCCGCCATTTGTGAGCATACAAAACGCACAAGGTAAGACGCGGTGATCGCTCCGAAATCCGCATAGGCGAACACGTGCATGGCGGCAAAGAGAATGTTTGGCACGAGGTAGCGAACGGCGGCGGGCTCGTCCCGCAAAAGCCCCACGCATACGCCGCGCACGACGAATTCCTCACAAAACGCGATGAAAACGGTGTAGTAGAATAGGCTGTACAGCACGGTGATTTTATTCGGCTTTACGATCAGCGCTGCGGCCGTGACGATAAGCAGGAGAAACAGCAACAAAACAGCGATTTTTCTTGTTTTGCCTTTGGGGACGGTCAGTTGCATCGCCTGCACAAAGCGCTTTTTGCAGAAAACGAGCGCGAGGAAAACAAGAAAAGCGGGCACGGCGGACGTGAGCAGATTTTGCGCAAAGAGCTGCGGCAGGTACGAGGAAGCCGCCCGCACGGAGAGCAGCGTGCCTTTTTGTTTTTCGGCGTATATGACCCATGCGGCGAAAAGCATATCCGCGGCACAAATCAAAAACACGGCAAGAATTTTCAGCGCAAATTTGTCTTTTGAAGACGCTTTATCTAAAAGCATAGTTTTCTCCTTTCGCGGCCCGAGCAGCCGCCTTTTTCGGGTAAATTATAGCACGGCTTTCAGAACGTGACAAGTTCACTAAATTTCTGACAGTGAATTTTACGGGGGGAATTTTCTTTTTACTGGAAACGGGCGGGCTGCTGTGCTATGATTAAAGTATCAAAAGGAAGGTGGTTATATTTATGATATTGGAAAGAGTCACGCCGGAAAGCGTGGGTATTCATTCCGAAGGCATATTGAAATTTATCGATCTTGCAGAAAGCAGAGGGCTTGAGCTGCACAGCATGATGCTGCTGCGCCACGGCAAGGTGTGCGCAGAGGGCTGGTGGAAGCCGTATAACCCGGCGTCGCCGCACATGATGTTCTCCTTTACAAAGGCGCTGACCTCCACGGCTATCGGCTTTGCGTGCCAGGAGGGAGCGCTGTCTCTTGACGATCGCTTGAGCGAGCTGTTCCCGGACAAGATGCCGGAAAATCCGAGCGAAAATCTGCTTGCCTGCACGGTGCGCGATCTGCTCACGATGTCCTGCGGCCACGAGACGGAGATCAATACGTTCGATGTGAACGAGCCGGATTGGATTAAGAATTTTCTTTCGCATGAGTTTAAATATAAGCCCGGCACGTGCTTTATGTATAACACCGCCGGCACGAACATGCTGTGCGCCGCGCTGAAGCGCCGTACGGGTGAGGATCTGTTCGAGTACCTTACGCCGCGCCTTTTTGAGCCGCTCGGCATTGAGAATATTGAGTGCTTCCGTCTGCCGGACGGCATCGAAATGGGCGGCGCGGGCAGCCGTCTGAAGACCGAAGACATGGCGCGCTTTATTTTGTTTGTTTCCCGGCACGGCAAGTGGGAGGGCAAGCAGCTTTTGAACGCCGAATGGTTCGACATGGCGAGCGCAAATCAGGTCTCAACGATCAGTCCGGCGAATAATGCGGATAATCCCGACTGGCGCTGTGGTTACGGCTTCCAGTTCTGGCGCTGCGTGCCGGAGCATGTGTTCCGCGCGGACGGCGCGTTCGGCCAGTACGGCGTGGTGTTTGAGGACAAAGACACCGTGCTCATTTTGCAGAGTTCTTCCTCCAATCAGCAGGAGCAGCTGACCTGCGCGTGGGAGGCGTTGCTGCCGGCCATCACGGACGAGGAGACGCTGCCGGAAAGCCCCATGGCGCACGTTTTGAAGAAGCGTTTGGAAAAAGCGGAGATCACGCCGATGTTGTCTTCCCGCAACCCGTGGTCCGAAAAAGAAATTGAGGGTAAGAAATTCGCGTTTACGGAGGAAGTTCCGGGGCTTGTCGATTTCATCGGCGGTGTGTGGATTGTGGCCCCGCAGGGCGGTGTGACAAAGACGCTGCGCTTTGAATTTGCGCCCGAAAAAGCAAATCTCGTTTTCGAGCAGGATAACGGCGAATTTACGGCGGAGATCGGCCTTCAGAGCCACTTCACGAGCTTTACGCTCGGCGGCCGTACCTACGGCGCTGTGGGTCGCTGGCGCAGTGACAAGCGCTTTGAGCTCGAAGTTCGCTGTGCGGAATCCGCAGGCGGCAGACGAATGATCTTCACATTTGAGGGTGACGTGCTCACGCTGGAGACGGAATCTACGATGGCAATCTCCGGCGGCATTGCAGACCGCCCGTACAAGCGCTACACGCTGAAAGCGGAATAATTTCAAAGAAGGATATGGAGCCGTGCGCAGAAGGAAAACCTGTTTGCGCACGGCTTTTCTTTGCTTAAAACGTTTGACTAACGGCCTGAAATATGCTATACTCTTGGGGTATTGAATATTGGGCTGTCGCCAAGCGGTAAGGCAACGGACTTTGACTCCGTCACCTCGTGGGTTCGAATCCCGCCAGCCCAGCCAGAAAAAAGGACTTTGCGTTTTGCAAAGTCCTTTTTTCAACAAGATAAATCCCTTGGGGATTTGTGAAACTGCCCTTTGGGCGGTGAAGTGTCTTAGGACGTTTATAAAAAGGAAAACCGCCGGTCTTCGCAATCATCTCGCGCAGCAGCTCCGGGTTTCCTGGCATGGGGCACGGGCGCAGGTGGTTCTCGTTGAACGGCTGGCCATCGTGGTACGCCATGAAGAGCGGCGACTGCAGGACTTCGAGCAGTGTTTTTTCGCGAATGTTGGAATCGGAATAGCGGATAAACACGCACGGGTCGGCGTCGCCGCCGGTGTAGATAGGTATACGCCGAGCTCTTTGCCCTGCGTGATGGCAGAAATTATAGAGAAAACAAAAGCGCCGGGCTTCCATGAAAGCTCGGCGCTTGATTTATTGATGAAAATTATACGAACTGGGACGGGTCTACACGGGTGCCGTTTTGGTAGACCTCAAAGTGGCAGTGGTCACCGAAGGAATAGCCGGTATCGCCGACATAGCCGATGACATCGCCCTTGTTGACCCACTGGCCTTCGCTGACGGCGACGGAGCTCATGTGTGCGTACAGGGTGGAATAGGTGCTGTCGTGGTAAATGGAGACGTAGTAGCCCCAGGAATAGCCCCAATCATCGGAGCCGTTTGCGGTCATAACCCTACCGGAGCGGGATGCCACGATCTGCGTGCCGCGGCTTGCGGGGATATCCATGCCGTAGTGGCCGTTGCCGAATGCACAGCTGACGCCGGTCCAGCCCGGAACAGGCCATGCAAAGCTTTCACCGGAATAGTCATCGTCATAAGACGGCTGCGGCACCGGGGTCGGGGTCGGGGTCGGCTTTACGGTCGGCACCGGGGTCGGTGTCGGGGTAGGCATAACGTTGCCGTTATCGTCCACTTCTTCTTCAGGCACGGGGGTCGGCGTAGGTGTGGGCTCTACGGTCGGTACCGGGGTCGGGGTGGGCGTGGCTTTTGCCTGTGCCATCTGCTGCTGCATTTCGGCGATCTTTGCCGACATCATGTTTGCGAGCACGTATTCTTCTTCCTCGGTGCGGGAAAGCTCGGTCTCGGCACTGCTCTTATCGGAGCGAATCTGCTCGAGCAGGGCGGTGTTGTCGCTTTCGAGCTGCTTTAATTCTTCTTCGCTTGATTCATACAGCTTTTTGGCATCGGCAAGCGCGGTCTTTTCCTTTTCAAGCTCTTCGCGCTGTGCCTTTGTCTCGTTCATGTACGCTGCAACCGTATCGATGAGCTGCTTATCGTGGCGGGTGATGGTGGAGACGGCCTCTGCGCGCATGGAGAAATCATGCAGGCTTTCGGAATTGAAGAGAATCTCCAGCGTACCGACGGTGCAGCCGGCGGAGTACAGCACGGCGAGACGCTTTTTCAGAAGCTCCATGGTATCGGAGATCTGATCTGCGGAATCGCTGAGCTCTTTTTCGAGCTTTTTAATGCTGGTGTTCAGCACGGTGATGTCACTGTTTGCGGTATCGATCTGCTCCTTGATGGTATCAATCTTTTCGGAGAGCAGGGTAAGGTATTCGGTTTTATCAGCCTCCTGAGACTCCAGAGAGGAGATTTTGTTTTCGAGGTCGGCCTTTTTGTTGGCGAGCTCGGTCTGCTTGGCTTCCATATCGGCTACGGTATCGTCGGCGTAGCTGAGCGGTGCGGCACAGAGCAACAGGGCGGAAAGCACGGCTGCAGTGATGCGCTTCCTATTTTTAGAAAACAGCTTCAACGGAAAAACTTCCTTTCAGCAATAAATTTCGATTTCATAAAAGGGCATACGAACCCCTTTTATACACGAGACTATTCTACATGATAACTTTCGGTTTTTAATTCCTTAAAAGAATTAAAGCGCAAATTACTACGGAAAAAGAACAGATTTATTTCAGAATTCCTACAAGGGAGCCCAAGTCGGTATCAGCTTCGAGATAACTTTACGGGGAAAAGGAGGGCACTTCAAAGGAAAAAGAGGATGCGCGAAAGCGTTTTACTTGACATTTTGCCGCGAAACGAGTACAATATCAGCGGTTATTCGTTAGTTTGTTTAACTAAATTTATCGAAAAACGGCACAAATGGGCGAAAGGAGTGTGCAGCATGTCCGGCTTTTCTGCGAAAGCAAACGAGCTTCTGGTGGAGATCTATCGCAATGTGCAGATCTTGGAGCAGAACGAACTGAAAAAACAACGGCTGAACATCTCCATCAACGAGATGCACATGATCGAGCTCATTGCCAAAGGCAAAACCGGCATGACGGTCAGCGAGATCGCCCAACAACTCAAGGTGACAAAGCCCTCCGTTACGGTGGCGGTGAACAAGCTGGTGCAGAAGGGCTACTGCGAAAAGCAGCGCCTGCCCGGCGATGGCCGCGCGGTGCAGGTAATGCTAACGCCCGAGGGCAAAAAAGTGGAGGCGTTCCACCGCCGCTGCCACCGGCGCATCATTGCGGAAATCTGCGAGGATCTTTCGGAAGAGGAGCGCGAGGAGCTTTTGCGCACCATGACGCGCATCAATTCTTATTTTCAGACGAAATTGTGATTTCTTTAAATTTCTTTCAATGATTTGCCACGCAAATCATTGGGAGACCCCTTAATTGGGTCTCCCACACCTCAACAGTCCACTGGACTGTTGAGGTTCCCGTCCTGATTTTTGGGAGGCAAAAAGATTTCGCCATTTGCGAATGACGACTTAGGGCGCTGCCCTAAGAACCCGCAAGTTTTCTGAAGAAAACTTGACTAAAGACTTTTAACAAACATTCACTTTAATAAGGTTATTATATTGCCTTTACGGTGCTGCCGAAGTTTTTTCGGCCGGAAAGGAAAGAAAACTATGAGCTTTAAAATTTTAGGTACAGGCAGCTACGCGCCGGAACACGTTGTGACGAACGACGACCTCTCTGCGCTTGTAGACACCAACGATGAATGGATCACACAACGCATCGGCGTGCGCTCCCGCCACATCAGCGAGACGGAAACGAATGTGGACATGGCGGTGAAAGCGGCCGAGCGCGCGCTGGAAAATGCGGGCATCTCTGCCGATGAGCTCGACCTCATCATTGCAACGACCATCACGGGCGACACGCTTTCTCCGGGCACGGGATGCATGGTGCAGAACCGCATCGGCGCGCACTGCCCGGCGTTTGACCTTGCGGCGGCCTGCAGCGGCTTCCTCTTTGCGTTGGAAACGGCGGCGGGCTTCCTTTCCCGCGGCGCGTATAACCGCGTGCTTGTCGTCAGCGCAGAGCGCATGAGCGGTATCATCGACTGGACAGACCGCGGTACGTGCTGCATCTTCGGCGACGGCGCGGGCGCGGCGGTGCTCGGCAAGGGCGACGGCCTTGTGGCCTCTCACCTGATGACAAAGGGCGGCGACGACGTGATCACAATTCCGACGCGCTATGACCGTTCCCCGTGGTACAAAAATGAGATTAGCGAGATTACGTCCGTACACATGAACGGCCGCGAGACGTACAAATTCGCCGTTATGGCGATGTCCGACAACATCAAGGATCTGATGGCTTCGGCGGGCGTTGCGGGCGAAGACGTGGCGCTTGTCATTCCGCATCAGGCAAATTACCGCATTATCAACGAAGCGCGACGCAGAATTCCCGACATTGCGCCGGAGAAGTTCTGCATCAACATCGACCGCTACGGCAACACGTCTTCCGCGAGTGTGCCGATCCTCTTGGATGAGATGAACCGCGCGGGCAAGATTCACGAGGGCGACCTCATCATTCTGGCGGCATTCGGCGGCGGTCTTTCCGCAGGCGCCATGATCATCCGCTGGTAAAAACACGACATACAGTCAAAAATAAAGAAAAACCGAAACGTTTTCAACAGGCAAAAGCCGGAAAGGGGAAAACATTATGATCTCAACACCGATTTGTGACATGCTTGGCATTCGCTACCCGATCTTTCAGGGCGGCATGGCTTGGATCTCGGACGGCAAATTAGCGGGCGCCGTTTCCGAAGCGGGCGGCCTTGGCATTATTTCCGCTATGAACGCAAACGCAGAGTACCTGCGCGAGCAGATTAAAATTGCAAGAGAACTGACCGATAAGCCCTTTGGTGTGAACATCATGCTGATGAGCCCGTTCGCGGACGAGGTGGCAAAGGTGGTCGCGGAGGAAAAAGTGGCGGTCGTAACGACCGGCGCGGGTAACCCCTCCAAATATATGAAAGACTGGCTTGCGGCCGGCATTAAGGTTATCCCGGTCGTGGCATCCGTCAGCATGGCACGTCTGATGCAGCGCGTGGGCGCCTGTGCGGTCATTGCGGAGGGCGGCGAAAGCGGCGGCCATATCGGCGAAACGACCACCATGGCGCTTGTGCCGCAGGTGACGAGCGCAGTGACGATTCCGGTCATCGCGGCGGGCGGCATCGGCGACGGCCGCGGCGTGGCGGCTGCATTCATGCTGGGTGCTGTGGGCGTGCAGCTCGGCACGCGCTTCCTGGTTGCAAAGGAGTGCGGCGTGCACCAGAACTACAAAAACAAGGTTTTAAAGGCCAATGATATTGCGACGATGTCTACCGGCAAGCGTCTCGGTCACCCGGTGCGCAGCATCAAGAACCCATACACAAAGGAATATTTTAAGCTTGAGTACAGCAATATTTCCGACGAGGAGCTTGAAGCGTACGGCAGAGGCTCTCTGTACCGTGCGGCCGTGGAGGGCGACGAAAAGACCGGCTGCTTCCTTGCGGGCCAGATCGCCGGCATGGTGAACAAAGAGCAGACCGCAAAGGAGATCATCGAAGAGATCTTCACGCAGGCGGAAGACGTGCTGAAGGGGGCGACCAAATGGGTAAAGTAGCCTTTGTTTTCTCCGGTCAGGGCGCACAGTACAGCGGCATGGGCAAGTCCCTTTACGAGCACAGCGCGGCGGCGAAGAACGTGTTTGACACGGCGGAGAGCATCCGCCCCGGCACGAAGAACCAGTGCTTCTCCGGCACCTTGGAGGAGATCAGCATCACGAAAAACACGCAGCCGTGCCTGTTCTGCGTTGACCTTGCGGCGGCGGAAGCGCTGCGTGAAGCGGGCATCACGCCCGACATGACGGCGGGCTTCTCGCTCGGCGAAGTGGCGGCGGTGACGTTTGCGGGCATCTTTACAACGGAAGAGGGCTTCTCGCTCGTCACAAAGCGCGGCGAAGCGATGCAGGCGGCAGCCGAGCAGGCAGACAGCGCCATGGCGGCGGTTTTGAAGCTGCCGAACGAAAAGGTTGAGGAGCTGTGCCGCATGCATCAGAGCGTGTTCCCGGTAAACTACAACTGCCCGGGTCAGCTCGTCGTGGCGGGTCTGAAAACGACTTTGCCGGATTTCCTTTCCGACGTTGCCGCAAACGGCGGCAGAGCCGTACCGCTGAATGTGAGCGGCGGCTTCCATTCTCCGTTTATGGAGAGCGCTTCTGCGCGTCTGCACGACGTTTTGGAGACGATGGACGTGAAGGAGCCGACCGTGCCGGTCTACGCGAACTACACGGCGGAGCCGTACACGAAAGAAACGGCAAAAGAACTGCTGACACAGCAGGTGGCGCACCCGGTGCGCTGGCAGCAGACCGTTGAAAAAATGATTGAGGCGGGCGTGGATACGTTTGTTGAAGTGGGCGCAGGCAAAACGCTGTGCGGCCTCATCAAAAAGACGAGCCGCGCGGTGAAGGTATATAACGTGGAAGACGCGGAGACGCTTTCGGCAGCGGTGCAGGCGATCCGTGCAGAAGGAGAAAACGCATGAGCTTAAACGGCAAAACGGCGCTCGTTACGGGCGCATCCAGAGGCATCGGCCGCGCCATTGCGCTGCGCCTTGCCGAAGACGGCGCGAATGTGGCGGTCATCTACGCAGGCAGCGCCGATAAGGCCGAAGCTGTTGTGAACGAAATCACGGCGCTTGGCGTAAACGCAAAAGCATACCGGTGCAACGTGGCGGATTCCGCCGCGGTGAACGAAACCGTGAAAGCGGTGACGAACGACCTCGGCAAGATTGATATTCTCGTCAACAACGCGGGCATCACACGCGACGGCCTGATGCTGCGCATGAAGGACGAGGATTTTGATGCGGTGCTCGACACGAATTTGAAGGGCGCGTTCAACATGATTCGCGCGTGCTATTCCGGCTTCATCCACAAGAAAAGCGGCAGAATCATCAACATTTCCTCTGTTTCCGGCATTATGGGCAACGCAGGGCAGGCGAATTATTCCGCTTCAAAGGCGGGCGTCATCGGCCTGACGAAATCCGTGGCGCGCGAACTCGCTTCCCGCGGCATCACCTGCAACGCAGTGGCGCCGGGCTTTATCCAGACGGACATGACAGAAAATCTCGGCGACAACAACCCGCTTTTAAACAGCATCCCGCTGGGCAGAATGGGCAAGCCGGAGGATATTGCGGCGGCAGTGGCGTTTTTGGCTTCCGACAGCGCGGCGTACATTACGGGCGAAGTGCTGAAGGTAGACGGCGGTTTGGCTATTTAAAACCTGTGAACTTTGAGATTTTACGGGCTTGAAAAAGTTCTTATTGATTAAGTTTTCAACGTAAAAAGATAAATCGGTTCAAAACTTTCAAGAGAAAGGAGTGCTTCCGTTTCGGAAGCCTGAAAAATATGGAAAGAAGAGTAGTTATCACGGGTCTCGGCGCAGTTACCCCGATCGGCAACGATGTGGATACGTTCTGGGAAAACCTGAAAGCCGGCAAGTGCGGCATCACGAAAATCACGAAGTTTGACTCCACGGACTTTAAAGCGCATGTGGCGGCGGAGGTCAAGGATTTTGACCCGCTGCTGTACATGGATAAGGGCGAAGTGCGCAAGAACGACCCGTTCTCTCAGTTTGCCATCGCGGCGGCAACGCAGGCGGTGAACGACAGCGAGATCATGGGCAAGATCGACCCGGAGCGCTTCGGCGTGTATTTCGGTTCCGGTATCGGCGGCATCCAGACGTTCTCCAATCAGATGACGGCGCTGAACGAAAAGGGCCCGCGCCGCGTTTCCGCGTACTTTATCCCGATGCTCATTGCGAATATCGCAGGCGGCAACATCGCTATTAAGTTCAACGCGCAGGGCTCCTGCCTGCCGATCACCACGGCGTGCGCGACGAGCAACAACGAGATCGGTGAAGCGTACCGTGCCATTAAGCACGGCTATCTCGATGCCATCATCGCCGGCGGCGCGGAAGCAGCCATCGTCCCTGTGGGCGTGGCGGGCTTCGGCAATATGACGGCGCTGACCACCTGCCCCGACCCGGAAGACGCTTGCTGCCCGTTTGATAAGCGCAGAAGCGGCTTTGTCATGGGCGAGGGCGGCGCGGCGCTCATTCTCGAAGAATATGAGCACGCAAAGGCGCGCGGCGCGAGAATGTACGCGGAGATCGTGGGTTACGGCGCTACGGACGACGCGCACCACATGACTGCCCCGGATCCGGAGGGCAACGGCGGCGCAAGAGCCATCCGCATGGCATACGAAGAAGCGGGCGCGGATCTTGCAAACGAGAAAATTTACATCAACGCGCACGGCACCAGCACGCCGCTCAACGAGCGCAGTGAGACGCTGGCCATTAAAAAGGCGTTCGGCGAGCACGCATATGACGTTGTCATCAGCTCTACAAAGTCCATGACGGGCCACATGTTGGGCGCGGCCGGCGCGGTGGAGGCCATTGCTTCCGCGCTGGCGGTGAAAGAGGGCATCGTTCCGCCGACCATCAACTACAAAGAGCCGGATCCGGACTGCGACCTTGACGTCTGCCCGAACGAAGCGAGAAAGGTTGACCTTGACCTCGCCCTGTCCGTTTCCCTCGGCTTTGGCGGCCACAACGCTTGTATTGCAATTCGCAAGGTTTTGTAGTAAAATATGGGGTACGACACCGCAGGGCATCTGCGGGAATACCCGGATAAATACCGCTTGATTCAACGGAGGGACGTTTGTGAATATTAAAGACATTGCGGCTTTGGCGGAGATCGTCAAGCAGAACGAGCTGACGAAGCTGGAAATAAACGGCGAAAATATCGTCATTGAGCGCGCCGCGCAGGTCGTGCAGGCGGCACCGATCCTGAACGCCGTGCAGCCCGCCGTGCCGGAGCAGATGCACACGACGGAGCCCATTGCGGAAGTGAAGGAGAAAGAGGGCGTTTATGTAAAAAGCCCTGCCGTAGGCGTATTTTACGCCGCGCCGTCTCCGGACAGCAAGCCGTTCGTCGCCGTGGGCGACACGGTGCACAAGGGTGACACGCTCTGCATCATTGAGGCCATGAAGCTGATGAACGAGATCAACAGCGAAATGGACGGCGAGATTGCCGAGATTTGCGTCGGCAACGGGCAGGTCGTCGAATACGACCAGCCGTTGTTCCGCATTATTTAAGATGAAAAGCTCCCGGAGCGCCGCCAAAAAATGCGCGTCCCCGGGATTTTTCCGTGGAAAGGAATACGTTAGATGAACAAGGAAGAGATCAAAAAGATCCTGCCGCACCGCGAGCCGATGCTCCTCGTAGACGAAGTGGAGCTCATTGACGGCAAAGCGTTCGGCAAGTGCCACATCCGCGGTGACGAATACTTTTTGCGGGGCCATTTTCCGGGCAACCCCATCGTGCCGGGCGTGATTCAGTGCGAAATGCTGGCGCAGAGCGCCTGCGTGCTGCTCGCAGACGGTGCATCGGAGGGCATGACCCCGGTGTTTACGAGCCTCGATAAGGTGAAGTTCCGCGGCATGGTGAAGCCCGGTGATACGCTGGAGACCGAGTGCGAGCTCGTGCGCCAGCGCGGCATGTTCTATTTTGCAAAGGGTACGGGCCGCGTAAACGGCAAGGTCTGCGTTTCGGCAGAGTTCTCGTTTGCGCTCGTCAAGGCGTAAGCCCGGCGGAAAGGAACAGGCTATGTTTACGAAACTGCTTATCGCGAACCGCGGCGAAATCGCGGTGCGCATTATTCGTGCCTGCAAGGAAATGGGCATCCGCACCGTGGCGGTGTATTCCAAGGCGGACGCGGAGTCTATCCACGTGGCGCTGGCCGATGAAGCCATCTGCATCGGCGAGGCGGCGGCGAAGGACAGCTATTTGAATCAGGAGCGCATCATCAGTGCGGCCATTGCGTCGAAAGCGCAGGCCATTCACCCCGGCTACGGCTTTTTGGCGGAAAATGCTTCGTTTGCGAAGCTGTGCAAAAAGTACGGCATCGCGTTTGTGGGCCCGTCCGGCGAACTCATCGACCGCATGGGCGATAAGGACGCCGCACGCAGACTGATGAAAGCGTCCGGCGTGCCGATTATTCCGGGCAGCGGCATTTTGGAAAATGTCGACGAAGCAAAAAGGGCGGCAAAGGAGATCGGCTACCCCGTCATGTTAAAAGCATCGGCAGGCGGCGGCGGCAAGGGCATTCGACTTGTAAAGACCGAGGACGAGCTGGAACAGGCGTTTAAAACGGCATCAAGCGAAGCGCAGCAGGCGTTCGGTGACGGTCGCATGTACATGGAAAAATACATTTATCCGGCAAAACACATAGAAGTGCAGCTGCTCTGTGACGAGCAGGGGCATGTGGTGTGCCTTGGCGAGCGCGAATGCTCCATTCAGCGCAATAACCAGAAGCTGATTGAAGAATCCCCCTCGCCCGGTGTGACAAAGGAAAAGCGCGCCGAGCTGTTTGAGGCGGCGACGAAAGCGGCGAAAGCCGTGGGCTATGTGAACGCCGGTACGGTGGAATTTTTGATGGACCGCGACAAGAATTTCTATTTTATGGAAATGAACACGCGCCTTCAGGTAGAGCATCCGGTTTCGGAGCTCGTCACCGGCAAAGACATTGTAAAGTGGCAGATCCGCATTGCAGCGGGTGTAGAGCTTGACTGCACGCAGGCGGACATTAAAGTGCGCGGCGCGGCGATCGAGTGCCGCATCAACGCGGGCGGCGTGGGCAAAGTGAATTTCCTGCACATTCCGTCCGGCCCGTGGGTGCGCTTTGATACGTTCTTATATCAGGGCTACGAGGTGCCGCCGTTTTACGATTCCATGCTCGGCAAGATGATCGTGTTTTCTTCGACAAGAGAAGAAGCGATACGCAAGATGCAGTCCGCCTTGTGCGAGCTTGTCATCGGCGGTTTGCCGAACAACATTGAAGATCAGATCGATATTATCCGCGACCCCGTTTTCCACAGCGGAGATTATTATACGGACTTCATCAAAAACCGTGAGGGCTGAGGAAGTTCATTTACCGAAGGGAGTAGACCGTTATGAATTTGATGGGTCTGTTCCGCTCGCCCCAGAATGAGCTGGAAAAGGGCGGAAAACAACTGAAAAACCCGCAGGAGGAGCAGCACGAGATCACAATGACATGCCCGAAGTGCGGCACGCAGACCCCGGTCTCCGAGCTTTGGGACGACCTGAACGTCTGCCGCTGCGGCCACCATTTCCGCATGACGGCACGCCAGCGCATCAGCTTTTTGGCGGACGACGATACGTTTACGGAGCTCGATGCCGACATGACGAGTCATGACATTCTGGAGTTTCCGAACTACGAAAATAAACTGAAAAGCGCGCGCCTTGCGACCCGAGAAAAGGAAGCCGTTGTCTGCGGCACCGCAAAGGTAATGGGAGAGGACTGCGCCGTGTTCTGCATGGACCCGCATTTTATGATGGGCAGCATGGGCACGGTTGTCGGCGAGAAGATCACGCGTTTGTTTGAGTATGCCACAGAGCACCGTTTGTCTGTTATCGGCTTTACGGCGGCAGGCGGCGCCAGAATGCAGGAGGGCATTTTGTCTTTGATGCAGATGGCGAAAACGAGCGGCGCGGTACGCCTGCACAGCGATGCAGGGCTCTTTTATCTCACTGTGTTGACCGACCCCACAACGGGCGGCGTGACGGCGAGCTTTGCCATGGACGGCGACGTCATCATGGCGGAGCCTGACGCAATGGTCGGTTTTGCCGGTGCGCGTGTCATTGAACAGACCATCCGCAAAAAGCTGCCGGAGGGCTTCCAGCGTGCGGAGTTCCTTTTGGAGCACGGCTTTATTGATCTCATCACGCCGAGAAGTCGGCAGCGTGAAGTGATCGCGCGGCTCCTGCGTCTGCACAACGAGGGCAAACAGGATGCCTGCGTACAGCAGGCGGATGCAGGTGAGACAAAGGAGGCTGAAGCATAATGGCAACGGCATACGAAAAGGTTCAGCTTGCTCGCGGCAAGGGACGCCCGAGCGGCCTCAGCTTCATTCAGAATATTTTCCCGGATTTCATTGAGCTGCACGGCGACCGCCGTTTTGCGGATGACCCCGCGGTCATCGGCGGCATCGCGACGCTCGGCGGCCGCGCGGTGACGGTCATCGCCATCGAAAAGGGCGCAGACACAAAGGATAAGGTCTACCGCAACTTCGGTTCGCCGAACCCGGAGGGCTACCGAAAGGCGCTGCGCCTGATGAAGCAGGCAGAGAAATTCCATCGCCCGGTGATTTGCTTTGTGGATACCTCCGGCGCGTTCTGCGGCATCGGCGCAGAGGAGCGCGGGCAGGGACAGGCTATTGCCGAAAACCTTGTGGAAATGATCGGGCTGAAAACGCCGGTCATCTCGATTTTGGTCGGTGAAGGCGGCAGCGGCGGCGCACTTGCGCTGGCGGTTGCGGACCGCGTGTGGATTTTGGAGAACGCCGTGTATTCCGTCGTTTCCCCGGAGGGCTGCGCGAGCATTCTCTGGAAAGATGCAAAGAAAGCGAAGGAAGCCGCAGAGTGTCTGCATCTTACCGCGCAGGACATGGAAAAGCTTGGCGTTGTGGAACGCGTCATCAGTGAATCCGGCAAAACGAAGGCGGAGCTTTTCAGCCGAGTGAAAGAGATGCTTGCCGTGCAGACGGACGAGCTGTGCAAAAAAGACACCGAGACGCTTTTAAAAGAGCGGTATGAGCGGTTTAGAAAGTACTGAGATAAGCAAAGGCGGATGAAAACGGTTAAGCGTTTTCATCCGCCTTTTTGAATAATAAAATAGGCGGTCCGGAAAGACCGCCTATTCGGGAGACTCCCTAATTGGGTCTCCCACGGACGGAACGTCCACTGAAAGTTTCATAACAATGCGAAGCATTGTTTTCTCCCAATCCTGATTTGTTGGTAGGCAAAAAGTATTTCGCCGTTTTTTGCGAATGGCGACTTAGGGCGCTGCCCTAAGAACCCGCAAGTTTTCTGAAGAAAACTTGACTAAAGACTTTTAACCACGGTTGCCGTCAGCTCATTCCCCAAACACATGCTTCACGTTTTCCTGCTCGAACTGTTTGTTGTAGAGATCGGCGTAGTAGCCTTTGTTTTGAAGCAGCTCTTCGTGCGTACCCTGCTCGATAATCTTGCCTGCGCGGACGACCAAAATAAGGTCGGCATGGCGGATGGTCGAGAGGCGGTGCGCAATGAGGAACGAGGTTCGGTTTTCAAGCAGCGTCGAAATGGCGTGCTGAATGAGCTCCTCGGTTTTGGTATCGATGGACGCGGTGGCTTCGTCTAAGACGAAGATGCGCGGGTCGGCCAGCACGGCTCTTGCAAACGAGATGAGCTGCTTTTCGCCGGTGGACAGCTGGTCGCCGCCCTCGCCGACGTCGCTGTCGTAGCCGTTTTCCATGTGCATGATGGCGTCATGTGCACTGACGAGCTTTGCAGCGGCCTCAATCTCCTCGTCCGTCGCGTCTAAGCGGCCGTAGCGGATATTATCGCGCACGCTGCCGGAAAAGAGGTGCGGCGTTTGCAGCACGTAGCCGATGCTGGAGTGCAGCCACAGCATGGAGCGCTCGCGATAATCCTTGCCGTCAATGAGGATGCGGCCCTCAGTAGGCTCAAAGAAGCGGCAGGCAAGGTTGACAAGCGTGCTTTTGCCCGCGCCCGTTTCGCCGACAATGGCGACCGTGGTGCCGGCGGGAATATCGAGCGAAAAATGTTCTAAGACGTTTTCTACGCCGTCCGGGTAGCGGAATGTCACGTCGTCAAACGTGATGTGACCCTGAATCGGCTCCCAGTTTTCTCTTTTCGGGTCGAATGCGGTGCCGTATTTTTCAATGACTTCAGGCGTATCTTTGATGAGCGGCTCGCGCTCCAAAAGGGCGGAGACACGCTCAATGTTGACCTGCGTGGAAATAAAATTCGAGATGGTGCGCGCAAGCTGCTGTACCGGGTCGGCAATAATCAAAGCATAGTTGATGAACACGGTCATTTCGCCGACGGTGATGTCGCCGAACAGCACCATGTTGCCGCCCTGATTCAGGACCATCGCAACGCCGATGGCGGTCAGAAAGCTGATGATCGGAATATACACGGCATTTAACCGCACGGCGCGGATCGTTGTGGAGCGCATGTCCTCCGCGACTTTTTCGAACGCTTTGTCGTTCTTTTCTTCGATGACGAGCGTTTTGGATGTTTTTGCGCCGGAGATGCCTTCGTTATAATGACGGGTGACCTCGGCATTGATGGCGCGCACGCGGCGGTTCACTGCCAAAATTTTCTTCTGGAACACGACCGTGATGACGGCGATGATCGGGATAATCGCGATGAGGATGAGTGCGAGCTTCCAGTTGACGAACAGCATGATGACAACGCAGCCGAGCACGTACATGGAGCTCCAGAAAATATCCACAAGGCTCCATGCCAAAACCGTGCCGATCTTGCCGGTATCGCTCATTAAACGCGCCATAATGGTGCCGACGGGCGTTGTGTTGTAGTAGGAAAAGTCGAGCGTCTGCAAATGGTCGAAAAGCTTGCGCTTTAAGTCGCGGCCTAAGTACATTTCAACCTTTAAGGCGTAGATTGCCATTAAAATGGTTGTAATGGTCTGCACGACGACCATGGAAAGGTAAACGGCCGTGAAGGGAATGAGGCCTTCCGTCGTGCGCGGCTCGATGAAATTATCCACGGCGTAGCCGGAAAAAAGCGGCTGCACCATGTCAAAACAGGCGCCGAGGATCATCAGTGCGATGATTAAAATCATCTGCCACTTATACGGGGCAAGGAACGGAAGCAGCTTTGCCCACGTTTGTAAGGATTTGTTTTTGATTTTCATATCGGTAAATACCCCGTGCGCGGCTTAAGTAGCCGAGCGCTGTGTGTCGTAAATGCGTTTATAGATGCCGTCTTCCTTCGAGAGCGTTTCGTGCGTGACGCGCTGCACGATGCGACCCTTATCCATGACAATGATCTGGTCGGCATTCATGATGGTCGTGATGCGGTGGGCGATCAAAATCGTTGTGCCGCGCACGTTTTTGTTGATGGATTCGCGAATCTTCGCGTCGGTTTCCATATCCACGGCGGAAAGAGAGTCATCGAAAATTTTGATCGGCGTGTTCTGCATGAGCATACGGGCGATGGCGACGCGCTGTTTCTGACCGCCGGAGATCGTCACGCCGCGCTCGCCAATCTGCGTATCGTAGCCTTCGGCAAAGCGGTCGATGGTGTCGTCGATGACGGCAAGGCGGGCATACTTGCGCACGCTTTCAATATCGTGGCGATTGGAACCGTCCGAAATGGTGTCCTTAAAGCTCTTTGAGAACAGGAACGGTTCCTGCAAAACAATGCCGATATTGCCGCGCAGGTGCGAAAGCGCGATGTTGCGGATATCCACGCCGCCGATGGTGATCTCGCCGGAGCCTTCCGGCAGCTCGTATAGGCGGTCTAAAAGGTAGGTCAGCGTGCTTTTGCCGCTGCCCGTGGAGCCCAAAATGCCGAGCGTGGTGCCTGCGGGAATTTTGAGGTCAATGTCATGCAGAACTTCGCCGGAAGTGCCGTAGGAGAAGTTGACGTGCTTAAACACAATGTCGCGGTCCATGGGCGGGGTAACGGGGGTTTCCGCATCCTTTTCCGGCTCCGCGTCGAGAATTTCAAAAATACGCTTGGAGCTGATGCCGGTTTTTGAAAGCTCGCTCAAAAGACGACCGAGGCTGCGTGTAGGCCACACAAGCATGGAATTGTACGCGACGAACGCGAGGTACTCGCCCTCCGTGATGGCGCCGTCCACGACGAACACGATGCCGGCGGCGATGATCGTCAACACCTGAATGCCGGAAAGCAAATCGCCGATGCCCCAGTTGACGCCCATCACGTGGCCGAGGCGTACCCAGAGGTCGGAGAAGAGGTCGTTCTGCTTATTGAATTTATCTTTTTCAAAGCGCTCGCGGCCGAACGCGCGCACCACGCGCACGCCGGTCAGGTTTTCCTGCACCATGGCGGTCAGCTTGCCTTCGGCTTCATCCGCAATGCGGAAGCGGTCGCCCACGATGACGAAGAAGATCATGGAATACCCCACGACGATCGGGATAAAAATAAAGGCGATAAGCGCGAGCTTTACGTTCATGGAGAACATCAGGGCGAGTGAGACAACGATGAGAAAAACCACGCGCACAAGCTCCATCATCTGGTCGTTGATAAAGTTGTGAATGAGGTCGACATCCTGCGTGCATCTCTGGATGATGTCGCCGGTCTGGTTTTTGTTGTGCCATGCGTAGGGCAGGCGCTGAATGTGCGAAAACAGCGTGTTGCGGATCTTCGTCACGGTGCCCTCGCAGCCCTTTGCCATATTCATGCGCGAAAGGTACGTGGAAATGCCCGCGAGCACCGCGAACAAAAGCGACGCCAAGGCGCATAGAATGAGATTTTGACGTAAGAAATCCCGCCCGCCCATGTTTTCGATCTGTGTTGCCAAAAACGAAGGGAGGTTGAACGGGGAGTCGTTGATGACGGAGTCTACCGTCACGCGGATGATCTGCGGTGTCATGTACCCGGCGAAGACCGAGATCGCCATGGTGAGCAGCGCCAGCACAAAATTGTGGCGCAGTCCCTTTGTAAAGGAGTAAAACCGCAGAATGGTCGTGCGTTTTTCCTTTTTCACAATATACCGGTTGCCTTTCCGGTGCGCATTTTGTCTAAACAAAAAAGGAGAAGTCGGCCACACCTCAAGCTGCTTCTTGCCCGCGCGGTTTCCCGACGGTATGGACATCTTTTTGCGCACCTCACACTGTGCCGGGTGTTTAGTATCGGCACAGAAAAACGGGTCGAAGCCAAAGCTTCGAGCCCTTCACAGCGTGTATGCCGCAAAAACCGCTTGTTTTGTGTCCCGCTGCCGAACGCCATGAACACACAGGTTTTTACGGTATGAGCCCGGAAACAGACACGGCTTTCCGAACCCATAGATAGTATGACGGCGATTTAACTTTAACATCACAGATACAAAAAGTCAATCGTGTTGAGCAAAAATTTTGTTAGAAAATATAAGTTTCGTGTGCGGCGGGCGTGCAACAAGGGAACCGAATAGACTTTTTAGCGCTAAATGGACTGAAAATTACAGTTTTGGGGGCGTCTGCGAAGAAAATTTACAAATACCCCCTTGCTATTTTGAAACATGCGGATTATAATATGAATATATCTGGTATTGAAAACCATATAAAAGAAAAATAAAAAACAGTTTTAAAATAAAGAACCGGGGCAGGTCCCCGGAGAAAGGGTGAAACGTATGGATATGCAGACGGCATACGCCGGTTACGGTGCAAGAAAGGTTTGGCATAAGGAAGACAGGATGCGGCTGTCTT
This sequence comes from Hominenteromicrobium mulieris, assembly GCA_021029595.1. Classification (GTDB taxonomy): domain Bacteria; phylum Bacillota; class Clostridia; order Oscillospirales; family Acutalibacteraceae; genus Hominenteromicrobium; species Hominenteromicrobium mulieris. Next base: position 54,265 of record JAJJOY010000010.1, read on the forward strand.
TGCCGCTGTATTCGCTTGGGGAAGAGATCTTCTCCGCTGTGTCACACGGTGTGGGCGCGCTGTTCGGTGCGGCGGCGCTCGTTATGTTATTGTGGTTCTGCGAAAAGAGTCTTGTGAACGTCGTCAGCGTCAGCATTTTCGGCGGCACAATGATTTTGCTCTACACGGTCTCCACCCTTTACCACGCATTGAATGTGAACCGCGCGAAAAAGGTGTTTCGCGTGCTCGACCACTGCACAATCTATCTGCTCATCGCAGGCACATATACGCCCATCACGCTGTGCTGCATTGAGGGCAGGCAGGGCATCGTCATGTTCGCGGCCGTGTGGGCTGCGGCGGTGCTGGGCATTATTTTAAACGCCGTCGATATGGAGAAATTCAAGGTCGTTTCGATGATCTGCTACCTGATGATGGGCTGGGTCGTCGTACTGGCGTTTAACACGGTCGCGGCAAAAATGCCGGGTGTGGGATTAAACTGCCTCATCGCGGGCGGCGTGGCGTACACCGCAGGCGCGGTGCTGTACGGCCTCGGCAAAAAAGTGCCGTACATGCACGCCGTGTGGCACCTGTTTGTCTTAGTCGGCAGCGTGCTGCATACGCTGAGCGTGTTTACGGTAATTATTTGATAATTGACTTTTCTATAAAAATCACAAACCGAAAGGATTAAGCTGCATGAAGGTATCCGAATTTACATTTGATTCCAGCACGGCACATAACAAAATTTTCACCCGCCTGTATGAGCCGGACGGCGAACCGAAGGCTGTTTTGCAGATTTCGCACGGCATGGCGGAGCATAGTGCGTTGTATAAACCGTTTTGCGAATACATGGCGCAGCGCGGCTTTGTCGTTGTCATCAACGATCACCTCGGCCATGGCCGCAGCGTGACCTCCGGCGCGCTCTACGGGCATTTCGGCGAAAAGGGCGGCCTCTATAATGTCGTCGAGGATCAGCGCAATTTGCAGAGCATCATGCGCGAAAAATATCCCGAGCTGCCGTATTTTCTCATGGGCCACAGCATGGGCTCGTTCATCGCGCGCGAATTTGCGGCCGCCTACGGCAACTCCCTCACGGCAGTGGTATTCATGGGTACCAGCGCGGGCATTTCGACTGCCATGTGGAAGGCCGAGCGCACGTACCTCAATATGCTGAAAAAGGCAAAGGGCGCACGGGCGAAAATTCCGTCGCTCGAGAAGATCGCCACGGGTCCGTACAACAAGAAATTCAAGCCCAACCGCACAAATTACGACTGGGTGACGAGTAAGGAAGAGGAAGTGGATCGCTTTGTAAACGACCCGCTGTGCGGCTTCCCGCTCACGGTGCAGGGGTATATCGACCTCGGCACGCTTTTGTACGCCATCAACACCGACCAGTGGTACCGCCGTGTGCCGAAAGACCTGCCGATTTTGCTCATCTCCGGCGAAAACGATCCCGTGGGCGATATGGGCAAGGGCGTGCGCCGTGTGTTTGATAAATTGAATAAGACCGGGCACGACGTGAAGCTGACGCTTTACCCGCGCATCCGCCACGCGCTCATCACCGAGATGAACAGTGCGCAGGTCTACGAAGACCTGTATGCTTTCTTCTCGTCGCACCTGCCGAAGGCGGAAGAGCCGGTTTACGAAAAAGAGACGGAAGCAGAGCCTAAAGTTTCCACAGAAACGGAAAAATCCGTTGAAAATCCTGCTGCGGAAGAAGAAAAAGAGACCGAAGCGGCAGCCGCCGAAAAATACGACGACATGCCGGAAGAAAACGCAGAGCTTCCCGTGATTTGAAAATAGAAAAGCCAAGCGGAAAGTCGCCTTTGCACCGACGTACATAATCGGGCAGGGGCGGCTTTTTGCATAAGAAAATCTTTTTCCGCGTATACATAGCGCGAAGGAGGGATCGGGATGTACGGTGTTTTGAGCTTGCGTTCGCATCGTGTGCCGAGCGTCGGTGCGTTTTATCGCTTGTTGCCCGCGTGGCTGCGCAGAACGGCGGCCGCAGCGCTGACGCTCGGCACCATCGGGGCGCTCGGTGCGATCTTAACGGTCATGGCGGAGGACCCCGGCGTGCGCGTACCGGTCATCATGTATCACGCCGTTATGGACGACGCGTCGCGCCTTGGCAAATACGTCATTTCGCCGGAGGAACTCGAAAGCGATTTTAAGTGGCTTTCGGAAAACGGCTATACGGCAATTTTATCCGAAGACCTCATAAACTACACGGAAAACGGCGCCGCGCTGCCTGAAAAACCGATTTTGCTGACGTTTGACGACGGGTATTACAATAACTACTTATACGCTTATCCCACCGCAAAGCGGTACGGCATGAAATTTGTGCTTTCGCCCATCGGAAAATACGCCGACCTCTACACCGAAACGCCGGACAAAAGCCCGTACTATGCGCACTGCACGTGGGATATGCTGCGCGAAATGCAGTCTTCCGGCGTGGTGGAAATTGCGAATCACACGTATGACCTGCACAGCTCGGACGGTGCGCGGCTCGGCACAAAGCAGCTTTCCGGGGAATCTCTGGAAGACTACACGAAGCTTCTCACCGAAGATGTGACGCTTTTTCAGCAGAAAGCAGAAGAAAACCTGCAAAGTAAGCCCGTCCTGTTTGCATATCCGTTCGGCGCAGTGAGTAAGGGAGAGCCGGAGATCATCAAAAACCTCGGGTTTAAGGTTACGCTTTCGTGTGAGGAGCGTGTCAGCACCGTTACGCGTGCCCCGGAAAGCTTATATTACCTCGGCCGCTACCTGCGTCCCTCGGGTGTGAACAGCGAGTCGTTTTTTGAACACATTTTGAAAGCATGATGTAGGAGGGTTCATATGCCGACAATCTATTTAAGCCCGTCCATTCAGCCGTACAATAAGTATTTGACAGAGGGCGATGAGCAGTACTGGATGAACCGTATCGCGGACGACATGGTGCCCATGCTGGAGCAAAACGGCATCAAAGTTGTGCGCAACACGCCGAACACGTCGCTTGGGCAGGCGATACGCGAATCGAACGCCGGGAATTACGATTTGCATTTGGCGCTGCACTCGAACGCCGGGCCGTCAAATTTGGCGGGGAAGCTGCGCGGGCCGGATGTGTACTATTATCCGTACAGCGCTTCCGGCAAGCGCGCGGCGGAGCTTATTGCCGATGAACTGCGGAAAATTTACCCCGACCCCGACCTTGTGAGCACAGTGGCGACGACACGTCTTGCGGAGATCACGAAAACGAGCGCACCGGCGGTCCTCGTAGAGATCGCGTACCACGACAACGCCGAGGACGAAGCGTGGATTAGAAATAATATCACTGTGATTGCCGAAGCGCTTACCCGCGCAGTGTGTGCGTACCTTGAGATGAACTGCGCGCTGTGAACGAGAGCTTCTCGGCGTTTGTCCGTGTTTTGACAGCGGTTTTGTGGGGGCCGCACGTGCTGCTTTTGATTTTGCTTGCGGGCGTGTGGTTTACGCTGCGCGGGCGGTTCATGCAGGTGACAAAGCTGCCGGGCATGACGCGCGGGGCATTGTGCGGCACGCAGCGCTGCGGGGGATTTTCCGCATTTCAGTCCTTGACGGCGTCGCTTGCCGGCTCGCTCGGCACGGGGAATATTCTGGGTGTTGCGGCGGCAATCCTGGTCGGTGGCGCGGGCGCGGTCGTCTGGATGTGGATTGCGGCGTTTTTCGGCATGATGACCGTATATGCCGAGGGCGTTTTGGCGGCAAAATTCGGCACGAAAAACGCCCCCGGCGCGATCGGCTATGTGCAGAAGGCGTTCGGGCGGCACGGCGCAAAAATTTATGCCGCAGGCTGTGTGCTTTCGGCGCTCGGCATGGGCACCATGGCGCAGACCGGCGCGGCATCGTCGGTGCTGGTGCCCATGGGTGTGCCGCGCGTGCTTGCGGGCGTTGTATTTGCGGGGCTTTTGCTCCTTTGCGTGCGCGGCGGCCTGCCGAAAGCCGTGCGCGTCACGGAAAAGCTTGTGCCGTTCATGGCGGGGCTGTTTTTAGCGTTGTGCGCCGCGGTGCTCCTTCTGCGCGGAAGCCATATCCCCGGCGCGGTGCGGAATATGCTGAAAGGTGCGTTTTCGCTGAAAGCCGGTGCGGGCGGCGTATGCGGCATGATTTTAGCCATGCGTGAGGGCATTTCACGCGGGGTGTTCACAAACGAAGCGGGCCTTGGCAGCGGTACATTCGCGACGTTCCGCACGGAAAATAAGACCCCGGAGCAGATCGGTACACTCGGCGCTTTGCAGGTGTTTATCGACACAATCCTGCTGTGCACAATTACGGCGCTGTGCATGCTGGTGTCACCCGTGCGTGATTTTTCCCCGGAAGCGGCGCTTTCGGTGTTTTCGCTCGTTTTGGGGCGGTTCGGCGAGCTTTCTGCCGGCGTATGCGTGGCGCTTTTTGCGTTTGCATCGGTTTTGGCGTGGAGCTGCTACGGTATGGACGCGCTACTGTATTTATTGCCGAAAAAAGGCGCGGCGGAAAAGAGAATATACATGGCGTTTACGGCGCTTTCCTGCTTTTTGGGGTGCATGTCGCCGTTCCTCGGCGTTTTAAATGTATGTGATGCGTTTAACGGCCTGATGGCGCTTTTGAACGTCCCGGCGCTTTTGGTTTTAACGCCGCAGGTTTTTGCAAAACAAATTGCCCAAAAGCCAAAAAAGGTATAGATTTTTCTTCGACAAGATGTTAAAATACAAATAGAGAGAAAAGCGATGAATAGAGGGGCTTTTAACGGTTCGTTTAGCCTGTCTTTGCTGATCTCCAAAAACAACGAATATGCGTTTCAAAAAAACGCGATAAGGAGGAAATATTATGAAATTGATCCTTGCGATTGTCAGCAACGATGACAGCGGTGCGGTCTCTTCCGCACTGACAAGAGGCGGCTTCTCCGTCACAAAGCTCGCTACTACCGGCGGCTTCCTGATGGCCGGCAACACCACCTTCATCTCCGGTGTTGAAGACGAAAAGGTCGATGAAGTCATCGGTATCATCGCGAAGCATTCCCGCCGCAGAACGCAGGTTGTGCCCAGTACCTCCACCATGGATGTGGGCATGTACTCCTCTTTCCCGGTGGAAGTCACCGTGGGCGGCTCTACCATTTTCGTGCTGAACGTAGACCGTTTTGAGAAGGTTTAATGCAGTTTGAAGGTTTTGCGGGGAATGCGGCTCTGAAAACGGCGCTTTCGGCGGCGTTTTCGCGCCGCAGGCTGCCGCATACTCTTCTTTTACAGGGTGAAGCGGGGCTTGGCAAACGCACGTTGGCGCAGATTCTGGCCCGCGCGGCGGTCTGCACATGCGAAAACCGCGATTTAGCGCCCTGCGGCGTATGCCCGGCGTGCATTCGCGCAAAAGCAGGCTCGCACCCGGATATCCGCATCGTTACGGGCAGCGGCAAATCGAACACGATTTCGGTCGCATCCGTCGATGAAGTCATCCGCGACGCATACAAAAAGCCGGAGGAAGCGGATATCAACGTCTACTGCATTTTTGCGGAAAATCCCATGCCGGAGATCACCCAGAATAAACTTTTGAAGGTCATTGAAGAGCCGCCGACAGGCGCGCTTTTCATCTTTACGGTGCTTTCTGCGGACGCTTTGCTGCCGACAATCCGCTCGCGTGCACAGGTTTTCACCGTGCGCCCGCCGGAGGAAAGCGAAGCGGCGGTTTACGTGCAGAACAAGACCGGCATGCCCATGGTGGAAGCTGAAAAGCTTGCATCTCTGCACCGCGGCAACATCGGCAGAATGCTTTCGGACGGCGAAAACGGCCGCGCCGCAAAAGCGGAGCAAATGGCGGAAGACATTGCAAACGCACTCGTTTCCGGCACGGAGCATGACCTTTTGGCGGCGACCGCGCCGCTCATCAAGGACAAGCCCTTATTCCCGGAAAGCATGGAACGCTTGCAGCTTTTGCTGCGCGATGCGTGTCTGCTGAAAAACAATGTAAATGTGCAGGTGCCCGCGCGTGAGGTTTGCGACAAATTAAGACGCAAGCTGTCTTTAAAAGCGCTGATGGCGCTGTGCGAAATGACGGCAAAATACACGGAATACTGGCGGCGAAACGCGAACATGGCGCTGCTTGTAACGGCGCTGTGCGCCGAAATGAAAGAAACTGCGGGCAAATAAAGCCTGTTTTGAAATAAAAATCGTCCGTGTTGTCAAAATAACAATACGGATTTTCCCGGAAAGAAAGGAAGCCCTTTACGGGCTGTGGATATAAATATGGCAGAAGTAATCGGTGTTCGTTTTAAGAACATGGGCAAGGTGTATTACTTTGACCCGAACAGCGAGAAGCTCTCCGCCGACGACCACGTCGTTGTAGAAACGGCGCGCGGCGTAGAGTGCGGCGAAGTGGCGATGGCCAACCGCGATGTTGCGGATGATTCCATTGTGCAGCCGCTCAAAAAAGTGATTCGCAAGGCGACAAAAGACGACCTGCGCCGCGTGGCGGAAAATGAACTGAAAGCAAAAAATGCGTTCACGCAGTGCGAAAAGAAAATTGCGGAGCGCGGACTCGAAATGAAGCTTGTCGACGTGGAGTACACGTTTGACAACAGTAAAATCCTCTTTTACTTCACGGCGGACGGCCGTGTGGACTTCCGCGAGCTGGTAAAAGACCTTGCGGGCATGTTCCGCACGCGCATTGAGCTGCGTCAGATCGGCGTGCGCGACGAAGCGAAGATGATCGGCGGCCTCGGCATCTGCGGCAGACCGTTCTGCTGCGGCTCGTTCCTCGGCGGCTTTCAGCCGGTCTCCATCAAAATGGCGAAGGAGCAGGGGCTTTCTCTGAACCCTGTGAAAATCTCCGGCACGTGCGGCAGACTGATGTGCTGCCTGAAATATGAGCAGGAGGCATACCTTGACCTGCTGCGTACCACGCCGAAGGTGAACGCTGTGGTTTCCACGCCGGACGGCAAGGGCGTTGTTATCGACCAGAACCTGCTTACCGGAAAACTGACCGTGCGGCTCGATAAGAGCCCGGACGCCGCGCCGAGCGTCTACAAAGTGAAGGACGTACGCGTGCTGAAAGACGGGCAGATCAAGCTGAATAAGAAGGAAATTGAGGAATTTAAGAAGCTGGAGAACTAAAAGTACCTGTATTTTGGCGGGCTTTTGTTACGTATCTGTAAAAAAGCAATTTTCGCTTGCATTTTCATGGATTTGTGTTAGAATGTAGGTATCAAATACATGGAGGTGTCCTAAAATGGCATATAAAATTACAGACGCTTGCATCGCTTGCGGCGCTTGCGCAGACGCATGTCCTGTTTCCGCAATCTCCGAGGGTGACGGCAAGTACGAGATCGACGCTGATACCTGCATCGAGTGCGGCGCTTGCGCTGACACTTGCCCGGTTTCCGCTCCGGAGCAGGCATAATCGCTGACATTGCGTAAAAGAGAGGGCTGCCCAAGCGGCAGTCCTTTTTCTTTTGCTGTTAAAAGTCTTTAGTCAAGTTTTCTTCGAGAAAACTTGCGGATATTAAAGGGCGGCGGTGCCGCCCTTTGGGAGACCCCCTAATTGGGTCTCCCACGAGGAAACAGTCCACCGGACTGTTTCCTCTCCCGTCCTGATTCTTGGCAGGCAAAAAGATTTCGTCGTCTGCGGACGACGATTTGGGGCGCTGCCCCAAGACCCCGCGACCTTTTTGAAAAAAGGTCGATCAAAAACTTTTGACCATGTTTATCGGAAGCTAAATTCAACCAAAAGGAGAAAACCTGTGGAAAATCTGCACTGGGAGCCGCTTGCGCCTGCCTGCCGTGTACTCGTCAGCCGCGAGCACACGTTTAATACGGACACCATTTTGCTGGCGCATTTTGCCGCGCCGAAACACAAAGAGCGCTGCATTGACCTCGGCACGGGCTGCGGCACCATTTCGCTTCTGTGGAAGGCAAATTACGCCCCGCGGCACATCACGGCGGTGGAACTCGGCGAGCAGGCGTTTTCGCAGGCCTTGCGCTCCGTTTCGGAAAACGGGTATGAAGAAAATATCGAGGTCATTCGGGGGGATATACGGGAGATCAAAAAAATCATTCCGCACCCAACGTTAGATCTTGCGGCGTGTAACCCGCCGTATAAGGCCGTGGGCGCGGGGCTGCGCAACCCGGACGAACGCATGGAAAACGCGCGGCACGAGTGCACCTGCACGCTTGAAGATGTCGCGAAAGCGGGCAGAGACGTGCTGCGCTTCGGCGGCCGGTTTTGCCTATGTCAGCGCCCGGAGCGCCTTGCGGACGCAATGCATGTTTTTAGAAGCTACGGCTTAGAGCCGAAAAGGCTGCGGCTCGTACAGCAAAGGATAAACACCGCGCCGTCTCTGTTTTTACTGGAAGTGCGGCGCGGCGGCAAACCGGGGCTTTCCGTACTGCCGACACTTATTATAGAAGACGAAAACGGCGGGTTTTCCGCCGAAATGCTGGAAATTTACGGGAATTACAAATTCGGTCACGAGGGAGGACGCGCAGATGGAAGAAAATAAACTGCTTCGCGGTGCATTGTATGTGGTGGGCACGCCCATCGGAAATTTGTCGGATTTTTCGCCCCGCGCGGCGGAGACCTTGGCGGCGGTGGATTTCATCGCAGCGGAGGACACGCGCGTCACGATGAAGCTTTTAAACCACTTCGGCATTAAAAAGCCGCTTGTAAGCTATTATGAGCACAACAAGGCCGAAAAGGGCGGGCGCATTGTAGACCGCATTTTGGCGGGCGAAACGTGCGCCATCGTCTCCGACGCCGGCATGCCGGCCATCTCCGACCCGGGCGAAGATCTTGTGGCGCTATGCGCCGAGCACGACGTGCCGGTGCTTGTTGTGCCGGGCCCGAGCGCCGTCATTTCCGCGCTGGCGGTATCGGGACTGCCGACGGGCAGATTTACGTTTGAGGGCTTTTTGAGCGTCAATAAAAAGAGTCGTAAGGACCACTTGGAGTCCGTCAAAAACGAAGTGCGCACCATGGTGTTCTACGAAGCGCCGCATAAGCTGCCGTATACGTTAAGAGATATGGCGGAGGTATTCGGCGACAGACGCATCGCGCTTGTAAGGGAAATTACGAAAATCCACGAGGAGTGCGTGCGCACGACATTATATAAAGCTGCCGAATACTACGAGCAGAACGCCCCAAAGGGCGAATTTGTGCTCGTCATTGAGGGTGCGAAGGCGGAAGAACAGAAAGAAATGACGTTAGAGGACGCCGTAGAAGCCGCAAAAAAAGCGATGGAAAACGGCAGCTCCGCCAGCGACGCCGCTAAGGAGGCCGCAAAGCTCTCCGGATTTAAGAAAGGCGAAATCTATAAAGCGCTGATGAACTGACGGGCCCGCGGCAACGGCGGTTTAAAGTCTTTAGTCAAGTTTTCTTCAGAAAACTTGCGGGTGCGTAGGGCAGAGCCCTACGTCGCTTTCCGCAGAAAGCGAAATCTTTTTGCCTAACAAAAAACTAGGAAAGTAGGATTGAATGTCCGGGGGACGTTCAATCCGTAGGAAACCCAGTTGCATGGGTTTCCTAAAAGGCGGTCACAAACCGCCTTTCAAAAACCGAACAAGCCAAAAGAAAAGCACGCAGACTCGAAAGTTCTGCGTGCTTGAGTTTTTTATATAAAGGGAACGATCAGGATTTAGAAGCGGGTGCGGGATCGGCATCTGCGGCTTTCGGCGTGTCGTCTCCCTTGTGCCTCCAGTTCAGCCATGCACAGAACGTGTAGAGAACGGGGAGAACAAGGTCGAGAACATAGGTGCAGATTTCCGGTATATTCGGCGCATCGCCGGTGAAAATCTCGTACAAAACATTGAAAAGAATGATGACGCCGGTAGCAAGGCCCAGAAAAAAGCACGGCTTCATGCTGTTCGGGCGGTCTGCACGGGCGTGGCCCATCAGCCCCGCAATGAGCAGCAAAACGGGCACAAGCATCGCGCCCGCAACGGACAGCACCGGCATAGAGGAATTAAAGTAAGCGGAAAGGTCGTATTCCTCCACGTATTTTCGGTCGATGAGGCACAGCAGAAGCGCCACAAGCGACGCTGCACCGTACAAAACGAACAGCACGCTGCAAATTTTAAGCGGAAGTTTCCCTTTTATCTTTATGGCCATGCGGCACGCATCCTTTTTTGATTCGAGTTTCTCGGAAAAAATTTTATAGTTTGATTTTACCTGCAACGCGTGAAAATTGCAACCGTTTTTCATGAACTTTCCGTATCAAAATAAAAGTTTTCCGAAAACAGTTGCATTCTCCGGTTGAATGTGCTATAAAAGATGTACGAACAACTTGAAGTTCATGATGGAGGTTTACAAAGATGAAAAGCGAACGTATCCCCGTAAAATCCTTTTCCGCCGATAACGGTTTCATCGGCAAAATGCAGAAGCTCGTGCGCGAGGAGGTGCTGCCGTATCAGTATAATATCCTGAACGACGCCATCCCGGGTATCGAAAAGAGCCACGCCATTGAAAATATCCGCCTTGCAGCCGAAAAGCTGAGGGGCAAGGACGTAAAGCCGGACGAATTCTACGGTATGGTGTTCCAAGACAGCGATGTCGCAAAGTGGATCGAAGCGGCAGCCTATGCGCTTGCAGCGGGCGAAGACCCGGAGCTTGAAAAGGCCGTGGACGAGACCATTCAGCTCTACGGCGCTTCCCAGCACGAAGATGGCTATGTCGATTCCTATTTCACCGTGAAGTGTCCCGACAAAATGTGGACGAACATCTGCGATGCACATGAGCTTTACTGTGCAGGCCACATGATGGAGGCTGCCGTGGCGTATTATGAGGTCACCGGCAAGCGCGAGCTGCTCGACATCATGTCGAAGAGTGCAGACTGCATTTACGAGCAATTCATGAAGAAAAACACGCGTGCCTACCCGGGCCACCCGGAGGTGGAGCTCGCACTGATGCGTCTGTGGCGCGCCACGGGCAACGAAAAGTATAAGGAGCTTGCAAAGCACTTTGTAGACGTGCGCGGTCAGGCCCCGAATTATTTCGTGGAAGAAAAAAAGAACCGCGGCTGGAACGTTTGGGACGGCGCGGAGGAGCTGAATACCGACTACACCCAGAGCACCCTGCCCGTGCGTGAGCAGAAGGACGCCGTGGGCCACGCCGTGCGTGCCGTGTACCTTTACACCGGCATGGCGGACGTCGCAAAGGAAACACAGGACGAGACACTGCTTGCTGCCTGCCGTAATTTGTGGGAGAGCATCACAAAGCGCCGCATGTACATTACGGGCGGCATCGGCTCCACGTTTATGGGTGAAGCCTTTACGGTCGATTATGACCTGCCGAACGACACCGTGTACGCCGAGACCTGCGCCTCCATCGGCCTGATGTTCTTCGCGAAGAAGATGCTTGAAAACGAGCACCGCGGCGAATATGCCGATGTGATGGAGCGCGCGTTCTACAACACCGTGCTCGCCGGCATGCAGCTTGACGGCAAGCGTTTCTTCTATGTGAACCCGCTTGAGGTCGTACCGGGCATTTCTGGCAAGGCCGTCACGCACCGCGCAGTGCTGCCCACCCGCCCGCAGTGGTATGCCTGCGCATGCTGCCCGCCGAATGTGGCGCGCATGGTGTCTTCCTTCGGCTCCTATGCGTACAGCGAAAATGAAGACACGTTCTTCATTGACCTCTATGCAGGCGGCACGGTGAAGACCGAAAAGGGCATCACGCTCACCTGCGAGACCGATTTCCCGCACGGCGGCACGGCAAAGTATACGATTAAGGGCGAAGCGGAAACGACGGTCGCTATCCGCATTCCGGCATGGAGCGAAAAGAGCTTGCTGACCGTAAACGGCGAAGCGGTTGACCTTAACACCGTGACAAAGGACGGTTACGCTTACATCACCCGCGCATGGAAAGACGGCGATACGCTTGCGCTCACCATGGATATGACCCCGCACGTTGTGTACGCCTCCGCAAAGATTGCGGCGGACAGCGGCAAGGTGTGTGTACAGCGCGGCGCGCTCGTCTACTGCGCAGAGGAAGTCGATAACGGCAAGGTGCTGCCGCTGTATGTTAAAGCCGGTGCAGAGCCGAAGACGCTCGATTTCGAGCCCGAAACGCTCGGCGGCATTGTGCCCGTAGAGATCGCAGGCTGCGCACAGCAGGACATCGACACGCTGTATTCCACAAAGGCTCCGAAATTTGTGGAAAAGACAATCCGCCTTATCCCGTATTACACATGGGCAAACCGCGGCGAAAACCAGATGCGTGTCTGGCTGCCGGTCAAATAAGAAACGCGCTTATATCGTCATAACAGAACAGAGAAAACCCGGTGCAGTCTGGATTCGGCTGCATCGGGTTTTGCTGTTTTGGAATTTTAGTCAATGGTATAAAATCAAGCTCAGTCAACAAACTTCATGCCGTGACCATCCGTATAGATTGTGCCCTGCAAAAGGCGCACGCCTTCTATGATGCCCCAAATTTCGGAGACGATGGCAAGCGTGCCGCAGCTGCAAACGGTGATGGCAAGCTGTGCAATGCCAAGGCTCGTTTTGCCGATGTAGAAGTTGTGCACGCCGAACACACCGAATAAAATGGCGAGCACACCGGCTGCAATGCGGCTTTTGGTGCCCTGCGGCGGGTCATACGGCTGTGCGTAGTTCTGCCCATACTGCGGCTGGCCGTTCGGGGCGTAGTAGGTTTGCTGCGGGTTGTTATAATTTGCACTATTGGCGTTCGCCTGGTACTGCTCCGTGTAGCGCGGGGGGCGGTAGTCGACCGCGCCCTCCTGCGGGGTGGGCTGCTGCGGCTGTGCGGTGTAGGCCGCATAGGTGTACTGCGGCGGCTGATACTGCGGCGGCGTTGGCACTTCCGTTTTCGGTGCTTCCGGGGCAGCTTCTTCGGCTTTCGGCATATCGCAGCACGGTTCGTCTTTTGCGGCGGCTTCTGCCTGCTCCGCAAGGCGCTCGGCTTCGGCAAAGCTCTGCTCTACGGGATTCGTCAAGGTCGGCTCCGGCTTTGCAGTCTCCGGGGTGGTGTTTTTTTCGTCTGTCATAAAGAGCTCCTTTCTCAGTCCTTCAGCTTGATGACGTTTGCATCCATTTTGATCTTGCCTTCTAAGATCTGCACGCCCTCAACAAGGCTCCAGACCCACACGGCAACTGTGGAAAGACCGCAGGTGAGAGGCGCGCCGAGCGTAGCGACCAAAATCTGGATCAGTCCGCGCTGTGTATTGCCAAGGTAAAAATTGTGCACGCCGAATGTGCCCATCAGCATGCCGAACAGTCCGGCTGCGATACGGCTTTTTTGCGGATAACCGGCGGGCGGATCTATGCCGGAAAGCGGTGCGCCGGTGTAGGGATTGTAATTTTGACCTTGCATATACGGTCTCCTCTCATCTTTGTTTTGTGATTTTATTGTAGCGAAAAATTTCTTTAGATGCAAGCGTTTTTGCGCAATGTAAGAATGTCTTAAAATTTATGAAAGAGACGGAAAAATCATGCCGGAAACGGTGCGAAATCTTGAAAAAAAGCGCGGGCTGTTGTATACTGAAACAACATAAACACCGTAAAACGAATCGAAAGCGGAGAGGAGAATTCTGCAATGAGGATTAAAATTTCGGCGGACAGCACATGCGATCTGTCGCCGGAGCTTATCGAAACGTATAATATCGGCATTACGCCGCTGTACATTGAAAAGGGCGGGCAGAATTGTCGCGACGGCATGGACATCACGCCGCAGGAGATTTTCGACTACGTGCGCTCCGGCAAGGGCGTGTGCCGCACTGCTGCCGTGAACGTGGGCGATTACACGGCATTTTTCAAAAAATGCAGGGAAAATTACGACGCGGTGATCCATTTTAATATCAGCAGTGATTTTTCCAGCTGCTACCAGAACGCCTGCACCGCTGCGGCGGAGTTTGAAAACGTGTATGTGGTCGATTCCCGCAATCTTTCCACGGGCATCGCGCTGCTCGTTTTGGATGCCGCAGAGCGTGCGGAAAAGGGAGAGGACCCCAAAGAGATTGCCGCGCTCATGCGCGAAACGGCGGAAAAAGTAGAGGCGAGCTTCGTCATCGATACGCTTTTTTATCTGCAAAAGGGCGGCAGATGCTCTACCTTGGCGGCGCTCGGCGCGAATTTATTGAAGCTAAAGCCGTGCATTGAAGTGAAGGACGGCAAAATGGGCGTGGGCAAAAAGTACCGCGGCAAGATCGACAATTGCATTGCACAGTATGTGCGCGAGCGTTTGCAGGGCAGAGACGATTTGAGACGAAATCGCATTTTCATCACGCACTCGGGCTGTGCGCCGGAAATTGTGGAGAATGTGAAAGCGATCATCAAGGAATGCGGCGGCTTCGACGAGGTGTTGGAGACCTATGCCGGCTGCACGGTCTCGAGTCACTGCGGCCCGAACACGCTGGGCGTTTTGTTTGTGAGAAAATAAATTTTGTGAGAAAGTAAATTCTGAAAGGCTTCGCCTTTTTGGGAGACCCCCTAATTGGGTCTCCCACGGACGGAACGTCCACTGGAAGTTCCGTCCTTCCGTCCTGATTTTTAGTAGGCAAAAGGATTTCGAGCTCTGCGGAGCTCGACCAAAGGTTTCACCTTTGGAATCTACAACCGAACGAGAAGTTCGGTTTCAACTTCTTTGAAAAAAGTTGATTAAAAACTTTATTTGTCAATAAAGACATGAACTGAGTGAGGAAAGAACAATGGAGAACAAAGAGAAAATTCGCTCGCTTGCGGAAAACGTGTGGGCGTACATTGCGGCGTTTTTGCGGTGGGGCGTTTTAGGCTTGCTTGTCGGCGGGCTTGGCGGCTTCGTCGGCGCGCTGTTTGCAAAATCCGTTGCGTGGGCAACGGCCATGCGCGGCGCTAACCCATGGCTTTTATATTTGCTGCCCGTCGGCGGTTTGGCCATTGTGGGCGTTTATAAACTTTGCCGCGTTTCCGGCGTAGGCACGAACGAGGTGTTCGAGGGTGTACGCAGCAATAAAGGTGTTTCCATTTTGCTTGCGCCGGCCATTTTCCTCGGCACAACGATTACACACCTGCTCGGCGGCTCCGCGGGCCGCGAGGGCGCGGCGCTCCAAATCGGCGGAAGCGTGGCGACGTTCTTCGGCAAGCTGTTCCGTTTAAATGAGGAAGACCGCCACATTCTCACCATGTGCGGTATGAGCGGCGTGTTCGCGGCGGTATTCGGCACGCCGATGGCGGCATGTGTCTTCGCGATAGAGGTCGTCAGCGTCGGCCGCTTCTGCACCTCGGCGCTGTTCCCGTGCATCGTGTCCTCTGCGTCTGCCTATGCACTGGCGCTGGTTATGGGCGTTGCCCCGGAGCATTTTCTCGTCGAAAATGTCCCGGCATTTGACATTTCCACAATGTGGCGTGTACTCGTCATTGCCATTTTGTGTGCGATTGCCAGTATGCTGTTCTGCTGGGCGATGCACAGCGGCGCAAAGCTCTTCAAAAAGCTTTTTAAAAACGAATTTCTCCGCGCGGCGGTCGGCGGCATTGTGGTGATTTTGCTCACATTGCTTGTCGGTACGCGTGCGTATAACGGCGGCGGTATGGACGTCATCGAGCGCATTTTTGAAGAGGGCGTCGTGCGTCCCGAGGCATTCCTGCTCAAGATGATCTTTACCTCCATCACGATCGGCGCAGGCTTTAAAGGCGGCGAGATCGTGCCCACGCTGTTCATCGGTGCCACGCTCGGCGGTACGCTGGCGCTGCTTGTCGGTCTGAGTCCCGCGTTCGGCGCGGCCATCGGCATAGCGGCGCTGTTCTGCGGTGTGACGAACTGCCCCATTGCGACAATTCTGCTCAGCGTAGAGCTCTTCGGCGGCGAAAGCGCACTGTTCTGCATGATCGCGGCGCTTGTAAGCTTCCTGTTTTCGGGCTATTTCAGCCTTTATTCCGGACAGCAGCTTATTTATTCGAAATTGAGCGAGAAAGAGATCAATGTGCACGGACACTAAGCCGAGAACACAGGCAAAATCTTGACAAAACGCACTTGGCGTGGTAGAGTAAATACGCGGAAAACGCAAAAAATAGTAAACGGGGTGCTCGTATACGGGCTGAGAGGAGGGTGTGACCCTCGACCCGAATAACCTGATTTGGATAATGCCAACGTAGGGAACGGAAATATCCGGGTATGTGTCATTATCACATGCCCTTTTCTTTTGTTCCGAAACACGCATTAGGAAAGGAACAGAAAATGGAATACACAACGCAGATGGATGCCGCCCGCAAGGGCATTTTTACGCCGGAAATGGCGAAAGTTGCCGAAAAAGAGCACTTGGAGCCGAAAAAACTCATGGCGCTCATGGCGGAGGGCAAGGTCATCATCCCGTGCAATAAGGTGCATACGTGCATAGAGCCGAACGGTCTCGGCTCCATGCTGAAGACGAAGATCAACGTCAATCTCGGCACGTCCCGCGACCTCACCGACCTTAACATGGAGCTTGAAAAAGTGAATCATGCGGTCGAAATGGGCGCGGAGGCCATTATGGACCTCAGCTCTTTCGGCGATACGCAGAAGTTCCGCCGCAAGCTGACGCACGAGTGTCCGGCGATGATCGGCACCGTGCCGATCTATGACGCGGTCGTTTACTACCACAAGGCGCTCGGCAAAATCACTGCGCGCGAGTGGATTGACATTGTGCGCATGCATGCGGAGGACGGCGTAGACTTCATGACCATCCACTGCGGCATCAATAAAGAGACGGCGAGGAAGTTTAAACGCAACCGCCGTTTGATGAACATCGTTTCCCGCGGCGGCTCCATCATTTTTGCATGGATGGAAATGACCGGCGAGGAGAACCCGTTCTTCCAGTATTTTGACGAAATTCTCGACATTTGCCGTGAATATGACGTGACGCTCAGCCTCGGCGATGCATGCCGCCCCGGCTGCCTGCAGGACGCGACCGACGCTTCGCAGATTGAAGAACTCATCACGCTCGGCGAGCTGACCAAGCGCGCGTGGGAAAAAGACGTGCAGATCATGATCGAGGGTCCCGGCCATATGCCGCTCAATCAGATCGCGGCGAACATGGAGATTCAGAAAACGCTGTGCCACGGCGCACCGTTCTATGTGCTCGGCCCGATCGTCACGGACATCGCCCCGGGCTATGACCATATCACCTCCGCCATCGGCGGCACGGTGGCAGCCATGAACGGCGCATCGTTCCTGTGTTACGTCACGCCCGCAGAGCACCTGCGCCTGCCGGATGTGGACGATGTGAAGGAGGGCATCATCGCGGCACGCATTGCAGCGCACGCGGCTGACATCGCAAAGGGCGTTCCGCACGCGATGGATTGGGACAACGAAATGGCAGTTGCCAGAAAGAAGCTTGACTGGAACGCGATGTTTGACCTCGCAATCGACCCCGAAAAGGCGCGCCGCTACCGCGAATCCTCCCGCCCGGAGAAGGAAGACACGTGCAGCATGTGCGGCAACTTCTGCGCGGTGAAGAACATGAACCGCATCTTAGACGGCGAGATCGTCTCCATCTTCGATGAATAATTTGAGATCATAAGACTCCTATGTGATTTGAATAGAGAACGGCACAGCCTTGGGCTTCCTCCCGGGCTGTGCCGTTCTCGTTTATATGGGAATAGCCACCCCGGTTTTGCCGGGGTGGCTATCAGGCTTTACGGATTCGTCAAAATCTGTGCCAAGTCCGAATCCTTGCCTAAGATAATGGTCTTCTCGTCGCCGTTTAAGGTGCTCTTTAAGGCTTCAAGCGCCTGCGTGAATTTGTAGAACTCCTGCTTATCCTCGGTATTGTACGCTTTGCCGAGCAGTCGCATGTATTCGGCTTCGCCCTCGGCCTGCAATTTTGCGGCTTCGGCCTCCGCGTTCGAGACAATGATGTTCACCTGCTTATCGACATCATTGCGGATGAGCGATGCTTCGTAGTTGCCGTCTGCGGTGTATTTTTCCGCAATCTGCTGGCGTTCGGAGATCATGCGGGCATAAACGGCGCTTTCGTTTGCCTCCGGCAGGTCAAAGCGCTTGATTTTCACGTCTTCGACCTTGATGCCGTAGTTTGCGGCAAGCGTATCGACGCTTGTGGTAATGCCCTCGTAAATGTCGTTTCGCGCTGCGCCGTCGTCCATATTGATGATGTTTGACTGCGAAAGCGTGCCCATTACGGTTTTGAGGGCGTTGTAGGTCAGCGCGTTTAAGCGTTCCTCAGCAACGCTCGTGTTGCCGAGCGATTGGTAAAATTTCAGCGGGTCGGAGACGCTCCACAGCACGTAGCAGTCCACGGTCATGTTCTGCTTGTCGGCGGTCAGCACTTCGCTCGGCGGAATATCATACAGCATGGTGGCTTTCGGGAAGGACTTCACGCTGTCCAAAAACGGCACTTTAAAGTGCAGGCCCGGCTCATCGGTCGTCGAGATGATTTTAGAGAGTCGCACGGTGCAGCCGTATTCGTTTTCCTCCACGGTGTACACGGAATTAAAGAGGCACACAGCCGCCAGTATAAGCACGGCCAAGAGGATCACGGTTTTCTTTTTCATCGGTTATTCTTCTCCTTTTTCGGGGGCGGTCGTATTCGTTTCGCTCTGTGTGAAGCTTTCAAGCGGCAGCACCTTCTGCACGCCGTTTTCGCCGGAGGTATCGATATACACCTTCACGTCCGGCAGAGCTTCGGAAATGGCTTCATAGTACATTCTGGAGCGCGTGATACCCGGGTTCTGGCTGTACTCCTTGTACATGGCCTCGAACATCGCGACCTGCTCCGTCGCTTCGTTGATGCGCTTCTGCTTCAAATATTCGGCGTTACGCAGCAGCTCGTCGGCTTTGGCTTCCGCCTGCGGGAGCTGTGCGTTCTGGTAGGCGCGCGCCTCATTGCGCACGGTCTCTGCCTGCTGCTTTGCGGTCTCCACGGCCTTAAACGCTTCCGTAACCTCATCGGTCGGTGGGTCGGAGTCCTGAATTTTTACGTCTACAAGCGTCAAACCGATGTCGTATTCCTGCAAAATTTCGGATACAAGCTCTTTGACACGCATCTGGATGGATTCCTTGCCGGTCGTCAAAACGGCGTCCACGGCTTCGGATCCGACCACATTGCGCACCTGACTTTGCAGCAGGTTGCGCAGAATCGTTTCCGGGTCATACGAGCCGTAGAGGTACTTTTCAGGGTCGCTGACCTTGTACTCCACGAAGAACTCCACGTCGACGATGTTGTAGTCGCCGGTGATCATTTTCGTTTCGCTTTCGATGATGTCAAAGTTATCGGCGGAACCGACGCTGCGGTAGCCGAGCTCGAGCTTCTGGTAGACATTTACGTTGACCTTTTCCACTTTCTGAATGCCGAACGGCAGCTTAAAGTGGAAGCCGGCATCCGTAATGTCCGTCACCTTGCCGAATGTGGTCACAACGGCCTGCTCCTTGTCGTTCACGGTGTACCAAGAGCTTGCCACAACGGCGAGCAGTACGAGGGCGATCACGGCGATGAGCACGATTTTCGGCAGCTTCTTTAAAAAGTCTCCGCTCGGCTTTTTTGGCGTTGGGATGGGAATCCCGGTGCCCTTGAATTCCTCAAACATAAATTTCTCCTTTTTCAAAATCTACACGCTCACTTAGAGCGCGTTCATCATGCTCTGCGCTTTGGTTTGCAGCTGCGCGGCGCGCCACGCGGTGATCATAATGCGCAAAGCCTGTTCAATCCGTTCCTTCGCGCCGGGGATCGACTCTTTGTAGTCCTTAAGGCCGTCCGCAATCAAACGGTTCATTTCGCTTTCCGAGGTTAAGCCGTGCTTCTGCACGCTGCCCGCCACCAGCACGAATGCGCCGTACAGCTCCGTATCGTCGATGGTGTCGTCGCCCTCATCGTCCAGCGCACCGTTGATGTAGCTTAAAAGCTTGCAGATCTGCTCGATGGAAAGCGTGCTTTTCAACGCGTTGATCATCAAGATGCGGCTCAACTGGCGGCGCGTGTACTTGCGCTGCTTCGGCGGTGCCAAAAAGCCGCGCTGCACCCAGTTTTGAATGATGTACGGCTCCAGCCCCGTGACCTGCGTCACCTGCGAAAGCACCAGCCCGCCGGCTAAAAACAGGGAAGAAAAAACTTCCTCCGCCGCCTGCGGCCGGTCTGCGTCAACGGAGAGCACCGTTCCGGGAAGTGTCCACTCCACTTTGTTCATCTCCTTCTATGTGATGATGAGAGTATACAGCATAATCACATGATTGTCAATAGAAGTTTAAAGATTTTTTCATGAAATCGTAAAATCCTTTGCACATGGGCAAATTTGTCATTTTTGCCCGTCTGCCGCGGACAGAAACGGGCATTGACAAGGCTACTAAAACCCGATATACTGGGAAAAAGAGCAAAAATGAGGTGGAGAAATGGTACAATGCTATGAATGCGGCACTGTGTACCCGGAAACAATGCGCTGCTGCCCAAACTGCGGCAGTGAAGCGAAAATACAGCTTGCGCCGAACTCGGAGTTTGAAGAACCGAAAAATCCGTATGTGCAGCTCTACCGGCCGTATGGGATGCCGATGAATAACCGCATGAACGGCTACGCGGTCGCGGGCTTTGTGCTTTCGTGTGTCGCGCTTGTGCTGATGTGTGTATTCCCGCCGCTGTCAATCCTCGGCATCGTGTTCTCTGCATTGGGGCTTTCACAGATTAAGAAGAGCTTTCAGCGGGGCAAAGGCCTCGCCGTCGCCGGACTTACCATCGGCATGATAACGACCGCGTTCAGCATCTTTTTGTACGCCATGGTATTTATTGAGTCGTTGTGGTAAGAAAAATCCGCAAAACAAAAAGGCGGAAGCAGGCCGAAAAGCCTGCTTCCGCCTTACTTATTCCCTTTAAAAAGTGCCGTAAAATGCAAAACGACTGCCCGAAAGCAGTCGTCTAATGCATTGCGATGTTGGGAAAATTACGCGCCAGCGTTCAGCTTCTTATCGAGAGCGGACTTCTTTCTGGCAGCCGTATTCTTGTGCAGAATACCCTTTGCAGCAGCCTGGTCGATTCTCTTGACAGCGACCTTGACAGCCTCAGCCTTGTCAGCAGCATTGGACTCGATAGCAACGTTAGCCTTCTTGATCTCTGTCTTGAGCTGAGAGTTGATCATCTTGTTCTGCAGGGTCTTTGCGGCAGCGACCTTAACGCGCTTCTTAGCGGATTTGATGTTGGGCACAGTAGACACCTCCTCGATCGTAGGATTATAGTACGGCGAAACCGCCTGAACCGTATTGGTGGGCATAGATTCGCCTTGAACTCCAATAACGCAGACATAATCATACCACATAGCCCCCGAAAATGCAAGAGCTTTTTTGCCTTTTTTCGTAAAACGGCAGATAAAAAGCGCGGTTTACCGTTAGAAGGGCTGTAAAGTACTTCCGTATGATAAAAATCTGTTTTAAATGCAATGTAAAAAGTCCCGTAAGCCGAGATTTTCTTATAGACATTTTTTTAACGATATCGTATAATAAAAGCGAAAAACGCAGGAAAGCGGCGCAGACGGCAGCCGCTTTATAAAAAGGCGGCAAAGCCGCAAATTTACGGAGGAGGCGCTTATTTTGTCCAAGTTTTTTACAAGCCGAAAGATTTTTGACAATGTTACGCAGATCGGCGGTCTGGGCGGAGAGCTTTGCTATTTGATCGAAGGCAGTGAAAAAGCGCTGCTTATCGATGGTCTTACAGGCGTAGGCAGTTTGAAAGCGTTTGTACGCGAATGTACCGATTTGCCCGTTACGCTTGTGCTGACGCACGGACATGTGGATCACGCCGGCGCATCGTTTGAGTACGGGGAATGCTATGTGAACCCGGCGGACGTTGCGCTTTTGTACGAGCACGGCGACATCGACAAGCGCTACGGATTTGTGATGGGCGGCGGCAAGCCGGAGGGGGCGTTTTTGCCCAAAAAGGAAGACGTTGTGCCGCCGTGCGCAGTGAAGACGCTGCCTGTTCAGGACGGCGACGTGTTCGATCTCGGCGGCGTGCAGATTGAGGCCATTGCCGTGCCGGGTCATACCGTGGGAACCATGGTCTATCTGGACCGTGCCCGCCGCGTTCTGTATTCCGGCGACGCCTGCAATGCGAACACACTGCTCGGTTTGCCGTGCTCCACAACAGTCGAGACGTATGCGAAAAGCCTCGACCACCTTGCGACATATCTTAAGGACATCGACAAGTTTTACGGCGGTCACGGTCTGCAGGCTGTTCCGGCGTACATCGTAGACGAAGCGATGATACTGTGCGAGGAGATTTTAAGCGATGACGACGACCGGTTCGAAACGGAGTTCCTCGGGCGCAAATTTCTCTATGCCCGCAAGTTTGACGGCATGTTCCACCGCGAGGACGGCGGCATCGCGAACATTGCCTACGTCATGGAAAAGGTCTACAATAAATAAAAAGCGCCACAAAGACATGCGCGTTTTGCCATACGACTGCGGTGTCCGTGCATGTTGTTCACTTTTTCGCACGGGCTTGACACAGCTTTGACAAAATCCCCAAAAGCCCGCAGAATGCGCCCAAAACGCCGAAAATTACTTGATTTATTCCCCTGAATATACTATAATCAAAGCGATAATCCAAAATTCTGCAACTATACTGAAAAAAGGATGGTTTGAACTATGAATAAAATTACCATTATCGGCAGCGGCAGCGTCGGCTCCACGATCGCTTACACCCTCACCGTGCAGGGCATTGCTTCCGAGATTGTCATGATCGATATCAACGAGGAAAAGGCAAAGGGCGAGGCCCTGGACATCCGTCAGGGCGTTCCGTTCTGCACGCCATGTTCCGTTTACGCGGGCAGCTATGAAGACGCAAAGGATTCCGACATCGTCATCATCACGTCCGGCATTGCCCGTAAGCCCGGCCAGACCAGACTGGACCTTGCACAGACGAACGTCAACATCATCAAGAGCATCACGCCGAACATCACGAAGTACGCACCGGATGCAATCTATCTGTTCGTCAGCAACCCGGTTGATATCCTCACCTACACGTTCTGCAAGTGCTCCGGCATTCCGGAGTCCCGCATCCTCGGTTCCGGTACCATCCTCGATACCGCCCGTCTGCGTGCACGTCTCTCCGAGTACTACCAGATTAACCAGCAGAACGTACACGCTTACGTTCTGGGCGAGCACGGCGACAGCTCCTTCGTGCCGTGGTCCGTTGCGAACATCTCCAACATCCCGGCAAACGCATACCAGAAGGCTATGGAAAACACCGACGGCATGTTGATTCCGCCGCTCAACTATGCGGACGTTGAGGATTACATGCGCAAATCCGGCGGCAACGTTATCAGGCGCAAGGGCGCAACGTTCTATGCGGTTTCCATTTCCGTCTGTCATATCGTAAAGTGCATCCTCTCCGGCATCGATACCAACATGACGGTTTCTACCATGCTGAACGGCGAATACGGCATCAGCGATGTCTGCCTGAGCCTGCTCACCACCGTCGGCCACAAGGGTGTTGTGAATAAGCTCAACCTGCCGCTGACCGAGAGCGAGCATGCCGCGCTTGTACATAGCTCTGAGTGCCTCAAGGAGATCATCAAGAAGGTTCAGATCTAAGTTAAGTTTATCCGTAACAAAGCCCCGGAGCACCTGCCCCGGGGCTTTTCAGTGAAGACGAGAGGAATGCCATGGAAGAATCATATAAAAAGGTTTCGTTTCAGGAAGCAAAGCATATCATCGATACCGAGCCGAACTGCGTGATCTTGGACGTGCGCGACGAAGACGAATACATCACGGGCCACGCCGAAAACGCCGTGCTTTTCCCGGTGGATACCATTGACGAAGACACCGCGGAGGAAAAGATCCCCACGCCCGATACGCCGATTCTTGTTTACTGCAAGAGCGGCCGCCGCAGCTTTATGGCGGCGATGAAGCTCGAATCCTACGGCTATACGCATATTTACGACATCGGCAGCTTGGTCGATTGGCCGTATGGCTTGGAATATTAAGCTCTGATTTCTACAGAAAAGTAAAAAACGGTTGAAAAGTGTGCGTTCGCGGCAGGTCAATTTCCTGCACAGCGGATACACACTTCGTTTTTAAGCGGCTTTCCGGCAAAGAAATCATCGAGGTTCTGCACCGTCACTTCCGCAATATTATACAATGCCTCTTCGGTCAAAAACGCCTGGTGCGCCGTTAAGATGACGTTCGGGCGGGAGATGAGCAATGCCAAAGTGTCGTCCTGTACGGCGGTGTCGGAATGGTCTTCAAAGAAAAACTTCGCCTCCTCCTCGTAAACGTCCAGTCCCGCGCCGCGCAAGGTGCCGTTATTCAATGCGTCCAAAAGCGCTTCGCTGTCAATAAGCGCGCCGCGCGAGGTGTTTAATAAAAACACACCTTTTTTCATTTTGTCAAACGCTTTGCGGTCGAGCATGTGGTAGGATTCTTCACTGAGCGGGCAGTGCAGGGAGATGACGTCGCTTTCGCGCAGGAGTGTATCGAGCGAAACGTACTCAAAGTCCGGCGCAGGATACTTGTCATACGCCAAAACGCGCATGCCAAAGCCGCGGCAGATTTCCGCAAATGCGCGGCCGATGCGCCCCGTGCCGATGATACCGACGGTCTTTTTGTAGAGGTCTATGCCCGTCAGACCCACAATACTGAAGTTGAAATCGCGCGTGCGGATGTAGGCGCGGTGCAAACGGCGATTTAACGTCAATAAAAGCCCCATGGTGTGCTCCGCAACGGCGTGTGGGGAATAGGCGGGCACGCGTACCACGCGCAGCTTGCCCGCTGCTGCCTGCATATCCACATTGCTGAAGCCCGCGCAGCGCAGTGCCAAAAGCTGCACGCCGCAGCGGTGCATGCGGTCAATGGCGGCCGCGTCCACACGGTCGTTCACAAAGGCGCACACGGCGTCAAAGCCGTCCGTCAGCGTCGCCGTGTGGCGGTTCAGCTTTTCTTCAAAGTACGCGATTTCATAGTGCTTTGCCAGAATGTCGAACCACGTGCGGTCATATGGTTTTGTATCAAAAAATGCGATTTTTTTCATGCTGCACTCTCCTTTTGTTTTAACGTTGCACAGTTATTCTGCGCGTCATAATTTGGGTTATTCCGCACAGAATAAGCCAAAGAAAACGTATAAAACGAAAGGCGTGGATTTTCACATGGAATATGTAAGGGCGTTTGCGGTCGGCGGGGCAATCTGTGTGGTCGGTCAACTTTTGATCGATCTGACAAAGCTCACCCCGGCCAGAATCATGGTGGCCTACGTCACGGGCGGTGTGATCTTAGGTGCGCTCGGGTGGTATGCACCGCTCGTGAATTTCGCGGGCTGCGGCGCCACCGTGCCGCTGAGCGGCTTCGGGTATCTGTTAAGCGAGGGCGTAAAAGCCGCCGTAAAAGAAAAGGGCATTCTCGGCGTGTTCACGGGCGGAATCACCGCCGGTGCCGCCGGCATTGCCGCAGCCGTCTTCTTCAGCTGCCTGATGGCCGCCATCGCAAAGCCGAAAGAAAAATCGTAAAAAACAAGCGCCGCAGAGAACGGAAACTCTGCGGCGCTTGCTCATGGTTCGAAAAAGGAATTTTGTCTGACAGCACGCATCCCTTTTTCATCCTTTTCGTCCACTCGGCTTCTTTGAAGCCGACGAGGACAAACTTATCTTTTGTGCTCCTGATCCGTTTTACTTTGCCTTAAACACACGGTTTAAGAGGTAAATGCTCAAAATGATTGCGGCAATGACAAGGAAAACGCCGGTCATGCCTTTTGCCATATACTGTAAGCTGTCTAAAAATGCGGGAACATTGAACATACGTTATCCTCCTCAATGGATCATGTTTAAGATGATGCCGCCTGCGATGACAGACGCGATCTGACCGGAGACATTGGCGCCTACGGCGTGCATCAAAAGGAAGTTCTGCGGGTCTTCCTGCTGTCCCATTTTCTGGATAATGCGTGCGGACATCGGAAACGCCGAAATGCCCGCCGCGCCGATCATGGGGTTGACTTTATTCTTGACAAACAGGTTCATGATTTTCGCAAACAGTACACCGCCTACGGTGTCAAACACGAATGCAATGAGACCCAGTCCTAAAATAAGCAGCGTGTCCACGCGCAAAAATTCCGCCGCTGTCATATGTGCGGTGATCGTGATGCCGAGAATCAGGGTGATCAAGTTGGACAGCACGTTCTGCGCGGCATCCGAAAGGCTGTTTAACACGCCGCACTCGCGCAGCAGATTGCCGAACATCAAAAAGCCGATAAGCGCCGCCGAGCGATTGGACACAATGCCGACGACTGCCGTGATGAGGACAGGAAACAGAATTTTGGTCGTTTTTGAGACAGAACCGGGCGTGTACGCCATGCGGATGCGCCGCTCGGTTTTGGTCGTCAGCAAGCGGATGACCGGCGGCTGCACAATGGGCACAAGCGCCATATACGAGTATGCCGCCACGGTGATGGCGCCGATATACTGCGAATTTAAGACGTTCGCGACAAAAATGGAGGTCGGGCCGTCCGCCGCGCCGATGATCGCGATGGAGGCGGCGTCGTGCAGGTCAAAGTTAAACAGCCGCGCCATGCTCAGCGTGAAGAAAATGCCGAACTGCGCCGCCGCGCCGAATAAAAACAGCTTCGGGTTTGAGAGCAGAGGCTCAAAGTCAATCATCGCGCCGATGCCGATGAAGAGGAGCAGCGGGAAAAGCTCATTTGCAATGCCGCTGTCAAATAATAACGTCAGTACGCCCACTTCTTCGCCCTGCGTCACCGCGCCGGAAAGCGGCAGATTGACAAGGATTGTACCGAAGCCGATGGGCAAAAGCAGCGCAGGTTCCATTTTTTTCGCGATGGCAAGGTAGATGAGCACGCCGCCTATGCACCACATTACCGCGTGCTGCCACGTCACATTGCCCACGTTTGCGAAAAGCTCGCTTAAAAAGTTCATTTTCATACCTTCCTCTCGGATGATTTTGCCGCCTTTGCAAAATCCTTGTCTCCGAAAGAAAATAAAAAAGAGACTTCTATCCTGCCGCGGCATGATAAAAGTCTCGCAGATTACAACGTATACGGACGGGGAAACCGTCGTGCTGACGCATACATTACAGATATTTCCTGTTTGCTACTCCCTTTTATATCCATATTTTACGGGAGCGCGGCGCATTTGTCAAGCGAAAGTTTACGGCAGACGGTAGCCCGCTGCAAGGTACAGTGCGTACCAGTCTTCGCGCGCAAGCGTAATGTCAAGCGCGGCGGCGCAGTCGCACAGGCGCTTTGGATTGATGGTGCCCGTAACAGCCTGCATTTTTGCAGGGTGACGCAGAATCCACGCAAGCGCTATGGCGGTGTTTGTCACATTGTATTTTTCCGCCAGCTCGTCGAGCTTTGCGTTTAGCTTCGGGTATTTTTCGCTGCCGATGAAAACACCCTCGAAGAAGCCGTACTGGAACGGCGACCACGTCTGAATGGTGATGTTGTGCAGGCGGCAGTAGTTCAACACGCCGTTATCGAGCACCGGGTTTAAGCCGTCGCAGATGTTTGTGTTCATCGGCTGCGCGATCATCGTGGCATTTGTCAGGCTCATTTGCAACTGGTTTGCGCAGATCGGTTGATGCAAAGCGCTCTGCAAAAGCTCCATCGTGTACGGGTCTTCGTTGGAGACGCCGAAATGGCGCACCTTGCCGCTCTTTTCGAGTTCGTCAAAGGCTTCCGCTACTTCTTCCGGCTCCATTAAAGCGTCCGGACGGTGCAGAAGCAAAACGTCAAGATAATCCGTGCCAAGGCGCTTTAAGCTGCCGTCTACGGCAGACAAAATGTGTTCCTTTGAA
Organism: Hominenteromicrobium mulieris; assembly: GCA_021029595.1. Lineage (GTDB taxonomy): Bacteria > Bacillota > Clostridia > Oscillospirales > Acutalibacteraceae > Hominenteromicrobium > Hominenteromicrobium mulieris. The sequence goes on from JAJJOY010000010.1 coordinate 81,925, forward strand.
AAATCGTACATTTTGCCGGGCACAATGGCGCATTTCGACTGAATGATAAGATCTTCGCGGCGAACGCCCGCGTCCTTTATCATCTCGCCGAACACACGCTCGCATGCACCGCCGCCGTAAATATCGGCGTGGTCGAAAAAGTTGAGTCCAAGCTCCAACGCGGTGTGCAGAAATGCATCTGCCTGTTTGCGCTCTGCGTCCGCAAGACGCATGCAGCCGAGGGCTATGGGCGGCACCAAAAGCCCACTTTTGCCAAGTTTGATTTTTTCCATACAGCAAGCCTCCCAAATGAAGTCTATTTGCCTTCATTATAGAAAAACTTATGCGCGTTTGCAAGAGTTTTCCTTGCTTTTTCCGCGTACGCGGGCTACAATGAGAAAAAGACTTTGGAGGGGTTGCCATGCGGTTTGGTGTGTGTATGCCGATCGAGCAGGCGGAATTTATCGCAAAGCTCGGGTTTGATTATCTTGAGGTCAGCGCTGCGGGACTTGCAGAGATGACAGAGGCGCAGTTCGCGGATTTTCTGCAAAAAAATGAAGCCGCACCCATTCACGCGGAGGCGGCAAACTGTATGTTTCCGGGTAGTATTAAGCTGACGGGTGACAATGTCGATTTTGAAGCGATCCAAACATACGTCAATCACGCCATAGGGCGATTGGCGCAGGCGGGCATAAAAATCGGGGTATTCGGCAGCGGCGGCAGCCGCCGTGTACCGGAAAATTTCCCGCGCGAAAAAGCGTGGGAGCAATTAAAAACTGTCGCAAAAATCTTAGGTGACGCCGGTGAAAAGTACGGTGTCACCATCGCGCTGGAGCCGCTGCGGCACGAGGAAACAAATATTTTCACAATGCAGCCGGAAGCTTTGAAGTTTGTCAAAGAGGTCAACCACCCGCACTTTAAGCTGCTGTGCGACTACTATCACCTCATAAGCGAAAACGGCACGCCGGAAATGGTAGAGCAGTGCGGCGATATCCTTGCGCACACGCATATCGCAAACCCCGTCGGCCGCGTACCCATGACGCCGCAGGATACCGCGGATTACAAAGCCTTTTTCCGCGCGCTGCACTTTATCGGCTACAACGCCCGCATGAGCCTCGAGTGCCCCGTAAAGAACCCCGAAACCCAGCTTCCCGTTGTGCTTGAGGTTTTGCATAGGTGTGACAATGAATAATGATTCGTTTTTGAATGTGAGTGCGTAAAAAACAAGCGCCGCGGAGAAATGAAACTCCGCGGCGCTTATTTTTACATCAGTTTGGTCGTTACTGGATGGAACCTTCAAGATACGCTTCCAGCTCGGCATTTTCTTTCTTTTCCTTGAAATAGTTCAGCACGGCAAAAGCGGCGGTAACAACGGCAACGGCAGCGGTGATGCAGCCGATAATGGTGAGCACCTTGTTCAAACACTTCATGATAAACCATCCTTTCCGGTTCGCCAACATTCTGAAAGAGACCGTACACTGTCTCACTTTGGGCGATTATGATTACCTTTATCATACCCAAGTTTCGGCGAAAAGTCAAACGTTTTTGTGCCCTGTCATACAAAGTTTACACATGGCGTGAGCTGCCGTGCGAAATCCTATGAAAAATTCTTCTTTTTGCAAACATTTTGCCCATATGCAAGCGGTTTCTGCGCCGGATTTGTTGACAATCCGTTTAAAAAAACTTACAATATTATTTTAGAGTATTTCAGCAGGAAACACCCAAAATGCGGCACGGAGGCCGCATACCTTACCTGTATCATTTTTCGAAGGGGAGAACGCACGGCACTGCCGTGCAAAGAAGTTATGGAAGAAAAGAATATGAAAAAGGCCACCATACGGGACGTGGCAAAGGCTGCCGGAGTTTCGCAGTCCACGGTGTCCCGTGTGCTCAACAACAATGGCTACGTGGGCGAAGACGCCCGCCGCCGCGTGGAAGAAGCCATGGAAGCGCTGCATTATTCGCCCAGCGCTATTGCAGTGTGTCTTTCCAAAAGCCGTTCTCGCATGATCGGCGTGATCGTGCCGCAGATCTTTGCACCGTTTTTCAGCCAGATGTATTACATTGCAGACCGCATTATGGAGCGGTACGGTTACCGCCTTCTGCTGTGTAATTCCGACGAAAGCTTAAAGCGTGAAAAAGAGCTCATTGACGATCTGCTTTCGTATAAGATCGCCGCGCTGCTCATCGTGCCCGTGGATGGCGACGAGGGCAGCAACAAGGAGTATCTCGACTACATCCGCAGCTCAGGCACGCCCGTTGTGTGCGTAGACCGTGAGATTGAAGGAATCCACTGCGACGGCGTGTATATCGATAACTATACCGCTTGTTATGAGGTTACAAAAGACGTGCTCACGCGCGGCTACCGCAACATTGCGTATATGGCAGACCCGCCCATATACAGACCGGGTTGCGACCGTCTGCGCGGCTTCCGTGACGCCTGCAAGGAATTCGGCGTTACGGTGCCGCAGGAGAATATTTTCCTTGCGCCGATTGAAGATACGAAACCGTTGAATGCGTTTTTGCATGACGTTGCCCGTCGGGATGTCCCGCCGAAGGCGATCATCAACTTTGTGCGCGGCTGGGATTATACCATGCTGCAAGCGCTGCATTCTGCAGGACTGCGCGTGCCGGAGGACGTGTACCTGACCGGCCTTGACGATGACAACACGCTGCCGAACTTCGACTACTCCATGCAGTATTTACCGTCTATGATCGATTTTTCCGAGGCAGCTGCTAAGCTCTTGATTGAGCGCGTGGAAACGGGGAATGCGCTGCCGGAACCGGAGCGCCGCATCTTCACCACGCACATGAAGCCTATATTTGAAAGAAAAGTCACGCTGCCAAAGCCCGATGCAGCGCCGGCTGAAACCGATGGGAAAGAGAAGTAAAGTACATAAAAGCAAAATGAAATTTATCAAACCGAATTTTTACGACGCGTTTCACTGCACGGCCGCCGCATGTTCCGATACCTGCTGCGCCGGCTGGGAAATCGACGTTGATCCCGATACCGTTGAATATTACGAAAATTTAGAAGGAGAGCTCGGCGACCGCCTGCGCGAAGAGCTGTGCGACCTGCCGGACGGCACGGTGTGCTTCCGCCTCGGCGAAAACGAGCGTTGCCCGTTCCTCGATGACGACAACCTCTGCGAGCTTATCTTAAAGCTTGGCGATGATGCTTTGTGCGAGATTTGCCGTGAACACCCACGTTTTTATGAGGAGCTCGGCGGCCGCGTGGAAATGGGCGTGGGCCTTTGCTGTGAAGAGGCGTGCAGACTGCTGTTTGAGCAGAAAAATCCCGTCACGTTCATCACAACGAATGTCGGCGAGCTGCCGAATGCGCCGGAGGATCCGCTTGTGTTCCATCTGCGGGACGAAGCATTTGCCATCGTGCAGGACCGCTCTCTGCCGTTGCGCGTGCGCATGCACCGCCTGCTCGATTTCGGCGTGCAGGCGCAGAAAACGCTGTTCGGCAATATGTCGCCTGCCGAACGCGAGAAGACCGATGAGACCGATACCCGCGCCGCGCTGTTTGACATGATGACCGAAATGGAGCCCTACGACGAAACATGGCCCGATTACGTGCAGCTTTTGGAGGATAACGGCTTGCAGGCGAATCTCGACGACATCGACGGCGGCTACGAAAACCTGCTTGTGTATTTCCTGTACCGCCATTTTGCACACGGTGTGACCGACGGCCGCATCGCGGCGCGCGTGGGCTTTTGCGCTGTGAGTGTGTGGTTCATCTGCCTGATGAACACAAAGTGCCTGCGTGATACCGGCGAATTCACCCCGTGGGACCGCATCGTCTGCACGAAAGACTACTCCAAGCAGGTGGAATACAGCGCCGAAAACATGGAAATGGCGCTCGAGGCCCTGCACAAAGACCCCATTTTTTCCGCCGAACACCTAAAGCGCCTGTTCGGATAACAAAAACCTCGAAAGGAGCTATGATCGATGAACCGATACGTTGTGCTTGCCCGTTTTGATAAAAATACAGAAGAAAAACTGATTGCGCTGCGCCGCGAGATGACAAACGCAGGCTATGCGTCTTCCGAGTGGCCGCCGCATATCACGCTTGCGGCGTATGAAGATCTCGATGCCGAAGCGCTCTGCGACTGGACAGGGAAGTTTGTCCGCGAACACACGCGCCAAAAGCTGGCGTTCGGCTCTGTGAGCCTTCTGCCGCCGTATGCCACGCACCGCGAAACCGCCGTGCTGTGCCTGAATCCGGTACACGCAAAGCCTTTTGTCGATTTTTACTATGCGTTCCACGAAAAATACGAGTCGTTCTGCAAAGGCATCGGCAGTTTCTCCGCCGTTTCGGAGGACAAGCCCGTCATCCACTGTACGCTCAGCGTTGTGCGCATTACGGAGCTGCAGGACGCGCTCGAGCTCGTCTTCCAAAATGATGTTTTCACCCAAGCCGAAGTTACCGCGCTGGAGATCTACACCTATCCCATGCGCCTCATCAAACGGTTTGACCTGACCAGAGCGTAAATTCAAAATTTCAAAAGCAAAAGCACGCAGTGTTTCAAAACCTGCGTGCTTTTTGCGTATAATCATTCAAAATACAGTGTGCCCATGTTCAGCAATCTCGTCAGGCGCGCTAAAATGCGACGGAGGGTAGGCAGGAGCAAAAAGGCGAGGAGAAAGTTCGAGACACCGTGGACAAGGTCGAACGGAATGCCGCTGATGATATACGCCAGCGTTGCCGCGGGGCCGCTTAAAATGAGCACGGGTATCGCGGTGAGCGTGCCGAAAATCAGCCCGTAAAACCCGCACAGAAGCCCCCAGCCGAGGCGGCTTTCCATTTTACGAAACAGCCAAGCGGCGACGGCCAAAATCGCCCAGATGTAGAGGTACGAAAACCACCACAGCCCAAAACCGTACAGCAACCCCTCAAGCAGCACGAATACGGCGAGCGTATAACCCACGTATGGCCCGAGCGCAAGGGTGAACAGCACCGTGAGCGATGAGGCAAGCTCCACGTTTGGCAAAGGGGCAAGTGCCACCTGCGAAACAAACATCAGCGCGCCCAAAATGCCGCTGAGTGCCACGCATTTTAAGCGCAAATTAATACCCCACCGTGAGCGTGAACTCGTACTTGCCTCCGTCTTCGACCGGGGTGGAGTCGACGCCGGTGGAGGCCATTTCACCGTTGATTGTCAGACACCACCACTCCTGATTCGCGCTGTCGGCTTCAATGCCGTCCACTTTTGTGACGAACAGGCCGTATTCGCTCTCTTCGCCTTCGATAAGGTCGGCATCCTGCAAAGCGGTACCGAGCATTTCTTCGTCCGTGTTGAGATTATGCACGGTCTCTTTGCCGTCGGCATCGACAACGGTGAGCGTGTAGGCTTTAGCGCCTGCGGTGCCCTTCGGCACCGTGACCTGCCAGATGACAACGCCTGCGACGACGAGCACAACGAACACGATGGCCGCAATAATGAGCGGCTTCTGGTTTTTGGTTTTGGTTGACATAATTTTTTACCTCTTTCTTGTTTTTTATCCCCAAACAGGTGAATTACTCGGCTGTGTTTTCCACTTTTTCTGCCTGCTCTGTGGAAACTCTTTCGGGCGTTTCCGGCTCGCCGTTCCAACGGGCGATAATGGCTTTTGTCTTGATGCCCTCTGCGGTGAACATCACCTCGTGCTCGGACTGAATGTTGCCCGGCGCGTCTTCGCTGTGCAGGTCGTCCGTTTTGCAGAGAATTTCAAACCCTGCTTCACTTAAATAGCGTTGCGTCGCAAGGTACAGGTCGGTGTTGTCGGTTTTGAACCACAGTTCGCCGCCGGGTGCGAGCACCTTTTTGTAGGTGTTCAGCTGGCGGGTGTGGGTCAGGCGGCGCTTATGGTCTCCGGCCTTCTGCCACGGGTTGCAGAAGTTTACATAAATTCGTGCAGCTTTTTCACTGGACGCAAAAAGTGTATCCAGTTTTTCAATGTTATAGGAAAGAAGATTTACGTTTTCCACGGGATCCTCGCCGAACTCCGCTTCCATGTTGCGGCGGGCAACGCCCAAAATATCTTCACTGATGTCGATGCCGATGAAATTTACGTCTTTTTCTCGGTGCGCAAGCTTTGCCAAAAACGTGCATTTGCCGCAGCCGAGGTCTAAATGGATGGGCTGCTGCTTTTTAAAGCGCTCGCCCCATGTTCCGGCGGCGGTTTTCGGCTCGTGCACATAAAACGGGCACGCGGCAAGTTCCGGGCGCGCCCACTTTTTCTTTCGGATTCTCAAAATTTTATCCTCATTTCTTTTCCGTTATTTTCGCTCTGCCTATTTTAACGCAGAAATGAAAAGTGTGCAAGTGCGATTCTGTTTTTTCCCCGTTTTGCGCGCTTTTTTCTTCTTTTTCCATTGAAAGGCATCGGGCATTTTGCTATAATAAGAAAAAGCGCAAACTTAGACTTACATATCACTTTATATGTCAAGGAGGAAAACGTGATGGACGAATTAAAAATGCAAAACGGTGCTTTAATTTTGGAGGGCGGCTCTCTGCGCTCGCTCTTTACCTCCGGCGTTTTGGACGTCTTCATGGAGCACAACTTATATTTCTCCGATGTGACCGGTGTGTCCGCAGGCTCTTTGACCGGCGTGAACTACGTTTCCCGCCAGCCGGGGCGTTCCGCAAAGCTTAACATCGACTACGTGAACGACAAGCGGTATCTCGGCGTGAACAATCTCATCTTACACCACGAGATCTTTAGCTTTGACTTTTTGTTTAACGATTTGTCACGCAGCATTCTGCCGATGGATTTTGACACGTTTTATAAATCGCCGCAGCATTTTACCGCCGTGGCGACGAACCTAAGAACCGGCGAGGCGGAATACTTTGAAAAAAGTGCCTGCTCGGATATTTTGGCAGCTATTCGCGCCAGCAGCAGTATGCCGATGCTCTCGAAAGCCGTGAAGATGAACGGCGAGCTGTACCTGGACGGCGGCTGTGCCATGGCGATTCCGTACCAAAAGGCCATCGATGACGGCTTTGAGAAGATCGTGCTGGTCTTAACGCGCCAGCAGGGCTACCGCAAGCTTTACACAAAGCCCTCTATGCTGCGTTTGTATGCGAAGTATTTCCGGCATTTCCCGAAGTTTTTGAGCGCGCTGTACGCCGTTCCGACGCGCTACGACGCCCAGCAAAGGGAGATCGACCGCTTAGAGAAAGAAGGCCGCATTTTCGTTATCCGCCCGCAGGGACCCGTGAATGTTTCGCACACGGAAAAGGACACGGCGAAATTAAAAGCGCTGTACGAGGAAGGCCGTCAGGAAGCCGAGCGCCGCATGGACGCACTGAAACGGTATTTGGAGGCGTAATTTGCAAAAGGCGCCGTCAAATTGACGATTGTAAAAGATTAAGCAAAGCCCGCAGACTCAAAAAATCTGCGGGCTTTAACGAAAAAGGACTCTGCAATTTGCAAAGTCCTTTCGTTTGGTCGAGGTGACAGGATTCGAACCTGCGGCATCTTGGTCCCAAACTTATCGGGAAAACTTTTTATGCTCGTTTATAGCGGTTTTCAGTGCTTTTTAATTTGTTTTACTTACTCTTTGACGCTCTTATCTCCACTGTGTCCGCATGTTCCAGCGCCGTCTGTGGTAATCTATGTGGTCAAAAACGCTTCCCGCCCGATTTCCGGTGAATGTTCACCGATGCCGGACGGGAAGCGTTTCTCGTTGCTGTTGGCTGCATTGTAACTCTGAGCAGGCGATTATGCAAGTTGTTTCTGAGCAGAGGGCGGCTCAAAGGTTGAGCCGCTATAGACAAAGAAGAGTGAGTTTACAGCATGAAAATAATCGCAGGCTCTTTTCCATCAACTGAGTATAAATCCCTTAATGAAGGCATAATAGTAAGGGATTTATGGCACAGCCCATTGACTATTCCCTTATTTTATATTATTATTTAAGGGAAAACGAATGGAGGTGAGGAAATGAGAACCTTCAATTACTCCGCAATCAAGGAGCAGAAGTGGGACTTGGATGTTCTTGGCCTGATTGCGGCCATATACAAGGAAGCCGGAAAGCAGGAACTGTATTTGAGGCAGCGTCCGGAGGAGCTCGAAAAGCTCGTGGAGATTGCCAAGATACAGAGCACTGAGGCATCGAATGCCATCGAGGGCATCGTTACCACGAGTACCCGAATCCGGCAGCTTGTCGAAGAGAAAACCACGCCGAGGAACCGTGACGAGCAGGAGATTGCCGGATACCGTGATGTGCTGAGCATCATTCACGAGAGCTTTGACGCGATTCCAATTACGCGGAACTATATCCTGCAGCTTCACAAAATCCTGTACAGCCACATGAATAACCCGCTTGCGGGCCGCACAAAAAGCGTGCAGAATTATATCACTGCCACCTATCCGGACGGTCATGTGGAAACGCTGTTCACGCCGCTTGCTCCGTATGAAACGCCGGAAGCGCTGGACAGAATCTGTGAGGAATACAACCGCGTAATCGGGAATATGAAACTGGAGCCGTTGATTGCGATTCCGGTTTTTGTCCATGACTTTCTGTGCATCCACCCCTTCAATGACGGCAACGGAAGAATGAGCAGATTGCTCACAACGCTGCTTCTGTACCGAAATGGTTTTTATGTTGGAAAGTATATCTCCCTTGAAGCCAAAATCGCCAAAAACAAAGATCTGTACTACGATGCGCTTGCACAGGCGCAAACCGGCTGGCACGAAGGCACCGAGGATGTAGTGCCCTTTATCAAATATCTGCTTGGAACAATACTTGCAGCCTATAAGGACTTTGAGGATCGTGTGGCGCTTGTTGAAACCAAGCTGCCCGCACTGGAAATGGTGCGCAGAGCAAGCAATAATAGAATCGGGCGCTTCAGCAAGCAAGACATCCGGGAGTTCTGTCCAACGCTCAGCGACAGTTCCATAGAGGGAGCCTTGCGGAAGTTAGTCGCCGTTGGTGAACTGAAAAAAGAAGGAAAAGGTAAAAACACCTGCTATTTCAGACTGAATTAAATTTCCGTCAAATTAGAGGGCCGCACCTGTTCATACGAGCAGGTGCGGCCCTTTTGGTCGCTTTACGGAAGTTGGCGTATAGTTCAACGGTTGAGCCGCTATAGACAAGGAATATACCCAAAGTCCCCTGCCGAAACACACTCGCCTTACCCGAAGAAATACTGCTTCATATCTGAGGTGCCACCATTCTTATCGCAGAACCATTCGTAATCAGCGAGACAGTTCTGGCAGTGGGCAATTACATCAAATCCGCCTGGTGAATGCTGGTTATCGGCAATGCTCATGACCTCCAAGGGCTTCCCGCAGGCTGGGCAGGGTCTAATCTTCCTCGCCTTACGAGTGGCACGCTCTCTCTGCTCTGTTTCAAGTGCATCTAAAAGGCCCTGCCAAAGATTTGGATTCAGTTCATGCTCTGCATAGTCTTCAAGGTGCCGCCTAATCTCATCGGCAGCCAGTACGAGAAACTTATCATCCAGAAGCTAAATGTGACGCTTGATATAATCAGCGACTACCATGGGCATACAAGTATTCCTGCCCATCGCATACCGCATTGCCGACAGCAGGATCAAGCGAAAGTCAGAGTCGCAGATCGGGGCGAGCAGATCCTGAGGGAACAGCAGAAACTCTTTGCCATTATTCATGCATACGCGCAGCGGTCGCTGTTCTTCCGTTACCAGGTTCAGTAAACTGTTAGCTTGACCTTTCAACTCATCAACGGTAATCGATTCGTAGTCCTGAAACGGGTTTACTTCATAATTCATCATTTGACCTCCAATCAGTTTGTCCTCGTTATGAGGTGTTGGCATTGTAGCTCTGACTGTCCGGAGGTTCAACCGTTTCTTTCGCGGCTTGAAAAGAAATTGAATAGAGTCGGAATTCGTGCGGATTTATCATTTTCTTGCCTTTTCTGACCGAATGTGCTATCATAAAAATGGCGCTGTCAGGCGTTGAAATATGCCCTGGTAGTGCGGCTGTAATAGCTCGAATGCTCTGCCAGGTGGCAGAGCATTTTATATATCGGCACGGAGGAGAGACTTTATGGCGGTTAGTTATAAAAAACTCTGGAAGTTACTCATCGATAAGGACATGAAGAAAAAAGACCTGTGTGAAAAGGCAGGTATCAGCCCAGCCTCCGTCACCAAAATGGGACGGAATGGGCATGTCACCACGGAGATACTCGTGAAGATTTGCGCAGCGCTGGATTGCAGGATTGAGGATATTGTAGAGATTGTGCCAGATGAAAAGCAACCATCAAATAAAGCGGAGCCGGGGGTGATGAGATGACTATCGTAGAATCTATTAAGTGTGTTTTACAACAAAATAATGATGGTTTGACCTCAAAACAAATATATGATGAGATTATTCGTCAGGGATTGTATTCTTTTGGAGCAGAGAATCCTGTTGGTGTTGTCAATGCTCAACTTCGCCGTCGGTGTATCGGTCTGGATTTTCCGACTGCTTACCCGATAAAATTCTTTGAAATTGCGGGTTATGAAGGAAAAAAGATCAAATTCCGTTTGATTTCGACAGAAAATACAGCCACTATTATTACTGCTCCCAAAACTACAGATATTTCTGAACTGTTACCGGAAGAAAAAATCAAAGCTGCGCTGCAGGAGCATTTACAAAATATACGACAACAAGTATTTGATTCTGTCCTAAACAATTCCCCAGAGTTCTTTGAACATCTTGTGGTTGACTTGCTTTTAAAGATGGGGTATGGATATGATAAAAATTCGGGTATTGTTACAGGAAAACCACATGATGGCGGAATTGATGGAATAATTAGTGAAGATAAGCTCGGCTTGGATTTGATATATATCCAGGCTAAACGTTTTGCTAATGGCAATAAGGTTACCCGGCATGATTTACAGGCCTTTATTGGCGCCATGGAACATATTAACAAAGGTGTTTTTATTACAACATCGTCTTTTACGAGATCTGCAATACAATTCATCGAGAAGCAACAGCAAAAAAATATCAAATTAATAGATGGCAATTTACTTGCAGATCTTCTTGTTAAGTATGAGGTTGGCGTGGCAGCGGCACAAACTTTCAAATTATATAAACTCGATACCGAATATTTTAACTTTTAAATCATTCGCCTAATCCGGATATAGAGATAGGAGCTTTATTATGGCGGAAATTGTTGGAACAATTACTAATCTGAGTGATTTTTTGTCGAAAACACAAGTGTGCTTATCCGTAAAGCCTAATGATCCTCAACAGCAAATCATTTGCCTCGAGGCAGATAGGAAGTATTCTATCCCTGCTTTTCAGAGAGAGGTTAGATGGGATGACAACAATCTTAAAATGCTTTTGTACGATTTGTCTCGCAGCAGCAAGTTTTTGGGAAATATAATATTAACGATTAAATCTGACCACACTTGTGAAATTATTGATGGTCAACAACGTACAACTGTACTTATGTTGATTGTTTCCTGTATAAAGAAAAAGTTTGGGACCAAGATATCGACGCCAGATCTGTGCCCTCTTCGCAATGAGGGGTTTACAGGCTTCCAGACACTCTTAGAAAAGGCCTTTGATCAGGAAGCAATTACATCCGATGATTGGAACGCTATTCTTAAAAGCGATGATTATCATCAACTTCCTCGTATTCAAAAACTATGGAACACGATATCTTCTTCCGAGTTGTTAGCTGACCGGCATAAAGCCCAGGGGCTTCTTGATAACTTGTGCAAATCTGAGTTCAATATAATTGCCAGCTATTCTAACGATGTAAATACCAGCATCCAGTATTTTCTGGATGTAAATCTTAAAGGCATTCGTTTGGATACTGAAGATATTTTCAAAGGTTATCTTTTTAGTCAGGATAGCCGCGAACTCACACGTTCTCTTTGGCAAAAGAATAAGCGTGATGTATTACGCTTAAATGGCGTCACGCAGAGCTCGGAAGAGAAAAGATATCCTCTGATGAAGTTGTATGAACACTTTTTCTATTGTGACTTATATCTTCCTCGCGAGGGAGATTGCGAGTATAGTACACTCAAGTTTGGTGAAAACTTTTGTCTCACATCCGGATTTGAAAGTGGAAGTACGAAATATTACGAAGGTAGCCATTTAATTGAAGCCATACGAGATCGGGACTATTTGCAAAATGTACTCTCCAGACTCAATAAATGCGTTGAAATAATGACGGATATTATTGAAAGCGAGGGACCTTCTACTCCGTTTAAAGACAAATTTATTTGCGCTAAAAAGGTAGATTCTATAGATATTCAAAACTGCCATTCGATGCTAAAGAAGATACTTATGGAAAAAGAGGTGATTCCTAAAATTTTAGCGTTAAAGTATATCCTTACATACTTTGACGGAAAGCCTCACGCAAAAGAAGAGTACAAGTCAGTCTATAGCGTCTTTTGTGCAGCGGTCTTGTTTACCGTTTTCGCAAACAAAAAAGAGAGTGATACTTTCTACAACTTTGTAAGACTGGAAGAATGGAAAAGCAAGATAAACAAATGGCTTTATGACTATATTTCTTCTCATGCACTGACCAGAGGTAAAGTTCTCGCTGCATATAAATATAGTGAAAGTGACGATGACCCAATTCAACAAATCCGTTGTAAGTCTTTGGCGGCGATTAGTAATTTCTTCAAAGTAACGAAGAACGGTGATAATTATAACATGGGTATTTCCAACGCAGCTGAACTTTGTAAGTTTTTTGGAGATAAAACAGTTTATAGTTTAGAACACTTTATTGTAGGAGAATGCGGAACTCTTCATGTCAAAACCGCAAAATACGATTTCCCATATAAATATCCACCAACGATTCAGAAGTACAGAAATTCTCTATTTAATTTTATTTTTATTCCTCAACCGCTTAATAGTTCTCTTTCTAATGAAGGATTGTTTATTAAAGTAGCAGAAATCCATACACATGAAAACGAGATTAAATGCAGCTATAGCAAAGGATACTATGGACTGTTAAACAAATCTCCTCGTATGTACTTTCAACGCTACCCTACCGAAAAGGAGATAGATTCCTTCAGTACTGAAGAGGATGCCAGAGCATACCTAAATGAATATTTTACTAAAACATTTCCGGAAGAGTTTTTACAGTTTTCAACGGCGCTTGTAAAAAAAATCAACTGGGGTTCTTAACACGAAGGCGTTCTCGGATATTTCCGAGAGCGCTTTCTCATTAAATGCGCAGCATGGTAACGACATATCTTGCGGAAACTATTATTGTCCATTTTATTGTACTTGCTTTATAATATCATGATCTTTAAAGAAAGTCACTTTCTCCATAAAACCTGGTGTGTGCAGCATTTTATTACCGGTACTGTGTTGACTGTTGGTGAATTTTAATATATACTTAAGTATATACTTACGTATAAATAGAGGTGCTATATGCTGAAATATCAATTTCCCGCTGTAAAGGGCTGTCAGGCCGGAAAAGATTACTATATATGCATGGTTCCCCTTGGGTTAATGAGTAAGATTTTTGCGACCGATAGCAGCGATGTCCCTGCCGAGTATCGCGCCCAAAGAAAGCTCAACGAAGCTCGTATTCCTGAAATCTGTGGATACATCTTGTCTAATCGAGATTCGTATGTCTTTTCAGCTCTGGCTGCATCTGTGGACGGTGACATGAAGTTTGTCCCTGCTGACAGCAATGAGAATGCAGGCCTTCTGGAAATCGATATGACCGCTTCCTTCCTGATCAACGATGGACAGCATCGAAAGGCGGCCATTGAGGCAGCGATTGCCGAAGACGAGAGCCTGAAAGAAGAAACGATTTCGATTGTCCTTTATAAAGACCAGGGACTTCAACGGAGCCAGCAGATGTTTACTGACCTCAACAAGCATGCTGTTACCACATCGAAATCCTTAAATACACTATACGAGTCGAAAGATCCTGTGGCACTAATCACGAAGAATGTCGTCAACTCAATCAGCTTCCTACGTAAGTATACTGACAAGGAGAAAGACAACCTTAGCAAATATTCCTCTAACATCTTTACACTTAACACCTTCTATACAGCTAACAAGCGCATCTGTAAGGTGATCCATGATCAGGACAATGCTGAAAAACTCGTTTATACATTTTGGAATCACGTGGTTGTTAATATGCGTGAGTGGAACGAGATGGACAGTGGTGAATTAAGTAAAAAAAGTTTGCGAGAGGATTATATCACAACGCAAGGTCTGATTATCTTGGCACTGGGACGCTTGGGAGAATTCTATTGCGTGAATCCTCAGATTAACATGGCGAAGTCGTTGAAGGGATTAAAGAAAATCGACTGGCTTCGAAATAATGAAGCGTGTTGGATGAACCGTGCAATTAAACCTAATGGAAAAATCAACAGAAATGAACAGGGTATCTTTTTGACATACATTCAGATTAAGCGACTTCTTTCTCTGCCAGTCAGTGATGAGGAGACAAAAAAAGAAAGAATCATCATGGGATAACCCCGGAGGACTCAAATGGAACAGAATACATTAAATTCAAATAACATCGATGCTGGAAACAAAATTGCCAGTTTCCGAGTAAAACAAAGTATGCCATATGAATTTAAGGTGAATTATGCGCGCATAAGAGCATGGGAATTCTATAATGAATGTGGAAAAAGGGACTTGGATTGCTATGTTTCAGTAGGGGGACTTGACAGTATCACACTGTTCTTCTTCTTGAAATCAATAGGAATAGATGTGCCAGCGGTATCAGTCTCTTCGCTCGAAGATGTTAGTATCCAAAAAATCCACAAACAGATTGGAGTTATCTCACTACCACCAGCAGTTAGAACTGATGGTACGCGATGGAATAAGCAAAAACTAATTCAAGAATTTGGTTTCCCTGTACTCTCCAAGGAAATCGCCCGTAAAATTGAATTGCTTCAAAACCCAACTCCCAATAATAAAACCATAAGGCATGCAATTGTTACAGGCGAAACTGGTGAATATGGTGGATTTCAAAAGCATTCAAAAATGAAACTTGCGCAGAAGTGGCTCGAAAAATTCGGCGGATTAGAAAATGAAGAAGAAGGCGTGAATTATCAAATTGCATCGTTTAAAGTCTCCTCGAAGTGTTGCTATTACCTCAAGGAAAAACCGTGCTCTGATTGGGCTAAAGAGCACAATTGTGTACCGTATTTAGGGCTGATGGCATCCGAAGGTGGAAGACGTGAGAAGTCTTTAATGCTAAATGGCTGTAACTACTTTGGAAAGGGAACCATTCGTTCAGCACCATTTGCAATTTTTAATAGACAGGATTTATTACAGTTGGCACTTGATTTAAAGGTCCCTGTCCCTGAGATTTATGGAAGCATACTGAAGGATGAAGATGGTCATTTGTATACTTCTGGAGAGCAGCGAACCGGATGCTCGATGTGTGGATTTGGAATTCAGCTCGAAAAACGGCCTCATCGATTCGATCGGCTACGGGAACGGAACTACAAAGAATGGGATTTTTGGATGAATAGGTGTTGCTTTGATGAAAACGGAACACCGTATGGCTGGGGAAAAGTTTTAGATTATCTCGGAATTGGGTGGAGAGATATTCCGGATCCACATAACAGAAAAAAGTAAGGATGGGAATTCACAATGCCATATACAGGTAAGTTTCAAGTATTTGAAGATATCATTAAAGAAATTATGATCGTCTACAAGCACGACAGCCGTCCGTGGCTTATTGGCTACAGTGGTGGCAAAGATTCTACTTTGCTGGTCAGTCTTGTATATGAAGCCATGAAGCGGTTAAAGGATGCTGGCGCTAAGCTTGACAAAACCGTTCATGTCATTACATCCGACACGATGGTTGAAAATCCCATCGTAAAGAATTACATGCACTCATCCTCGGATAACATCAACCGAGCAGCGGGAAAAGATCGTCTCAACATCAAAGCCAGTGTGATCTACCCGGAGCCGGAACAGACATTCTGGAGCCGGGTCATTGGCCTGGGCTATCCTACCCCAGAGCCTCCCGGATTCAGATGGTGTACAGACAGGCTGAAAATCATGCCGATGAATAAGTTTGTCAACGAGCGAATCAAGGAGAGCGGCGAAATCATCATTCTTCTCGGCGTCCGCAAGGGCGAAAGCCTAACTCGAATGAAGGCCATTACCGCACGGGAAATCGAAGGCAAACTGCTGAATATGCATAATGACATTCCCAATGCTTATGTCTACAATCCTATCACTGAAATCCCTAACGATTTGGTCTGGGAATTCCTCTTAAAAGGTGATTGCAGAAGTCCTTGGGGAAGTGACATGAAGTATTTGTTCAGCCTTTACCAGGGCGAAAACCTTGGTGAAGAAAAGAGTGTTTTGGGTGAGGTCGACCGCGAGAAAATTCCGGTAACCGGCAACTCCAGATTTGGTTGCTGGTGCTGCACCATGGTGAAAGAGGATAAGTCGCTACAGAACTTCATCAACAAAGGTGCTACGGAACTAATTCCGCTTAGAGAATTCAGAAACGAATTGCTCAGAATGCGGGAGAATAGTCAATATCGAGATTCTAAGCGCCGCAACGGTTCTGTCTATAAGAAGTCAGACGGAAGCTTTGGAATGGGACCGTTTACGCTTGAAGCGCGATGCCTCATTCTCGAAAAACTCCTCGACCTCGAAAACAGGACAGGCATGGAGCTGATTACAGAAGCTGAACTGAAAGCAATTGACAAGATGTGGGACGAGGAAGGCGACCTTACATGTCGAGCACTCGTTGAAACCTACCATAAGGTCAAAGGCAAAAAGCTTCCATGGGATGATTATAAAACTCCGCGATTTGATGATGAGGCGATCCAAGCGATCAGAAATGTTGCAGATAAGTATGATATCCCGGTTGAATTGATTACGAAGCTGATTGTTTCTGTAGATACCAATAAGCACATTACGAAGAACAACAAAATGCAAAAGGCATTTGACAGCATTATTGGACAAGGCTGGTTGCACTATAATTCTGTCGAGGGAGCATTGAACCATGAAGATTAAGCGCATACAAGTAAAAAACATAGGTCCATATGTCAACGAAAATGCCTTCGATTTTGATGTATCAGACATTACTAAAAGAATGGTACTGATCGGCGGCAAAAATGGTGCAGGTAAAACGACACTGTTTAACGCTATCAAAATATGTCTCTACGGCTGCGTTGCATATGGCTTTGAATCAAACAACGCAAAGTACTTTGCCGAGATAGAGAAAATTATCAATGCCAATGAAAAACTGCAAAAAATTGGTGAGGCAGAAGTTGTCATTGACTTGCTGATGGATGACGGAAAGTACGATCACACATACACGTTTGTCAGATCATGGAGGGTAGCAGGCAAGAAAATAGCAGAAACCTTTACTGTGTACAAAGACGGCGAGACACTTTCTGAGACAGAAAAGAGTGATTTTGAGAGCTATCTTTTACAGACACTGCCCCCCAATCTCTTCCGCTTCTACTTCTTTGACGGCGAAAAAATCAGTGATTTCGTGTTCAACAGCAGCAAAAACTCCGACTTTAAGGATGCGTTTTTAAAGCTCTGCAGCCTTGATACGATGGAGATTATTCGGGAAAACTTCCGTAGAATTTCTCGTAGCAAGGCAAAGGGGACCATGACGCTTTCAGCGGAATACGATAGATGCCTTGAAGCAGACAATCTGATTGCACAGAGAGTAGAATGCGCTGAGGATGAATATCGAGAGATTTCCAATGAGATTTTGATTATTGATCAGAGGCTTGCGTCTCTTGAAAAGGCATACGCCAAGGGTGGCGGTATTTCTAAAAAAGAATGGCGCTCTATGCAAGATCAGATTGCAAAAGAGGATGCTCGCCGTGAGGGACACCATAAATGGCTCAAAGAAATGGCCAATAATGTGCTCCCATTTATTATCCTTAGAACTCAACTGGAAGAACTAAAGGCCCAAATTGCACTGGAACACAAGGCACAGGTCGATGCAAATGTAAAAAGCACAATTGATACCCCGGAAATCAAGTCGATCATCTCCGGCGTGTTGAGCCGGGCAAATATAGAATTAGCCGACGATATTTCTGAAAAGGTTATCTACGAGATTGCCAGCTATGCCAGCCACACTTCACAGATAACGCCCATTCTCAATTTGTCTGACTTCGACAGATTTGAACTAACTGCAAAAATCAACAGTCTCCTGGCTTATGACACCAACCGTGTCAAAGAAGCGACTGATGACATTAAGGCTTCTTTAAAATGCGTAAAACGCATCCGAAAGAAAATGGAGCGGAGCAGTATCGAAAACTATGATGGATACTTGCAGATGAAAAGCGATTTGAATGAGCAGAAGTCCAAATGCACGCAACAGCTTCTGGAAGTAGATAAAGAATTGCAAGAACTACGCGCACAGAAAGCGATATCTGCATCTAAACTTTCCAAGGCTAAAAGTGATTATGAGGCACTCTTGAAAAAGCAGTCCATTAACGATATTTCAGCGCGTGCACTACTGGCATTTGATGAACTCCAAAAGACGCTTTACGATAAGAGTATTCGTTTAGTCGAGACGGGATTTAGCCAATTCTTCGCAAGTCTGATCAATAAATCTGATTTGATTGATGGAATCCATATCGATGATAGTCTAAATGTTCTTCCCTATAAAAACAAACACTTTAAAGCTGATGAAATACGTAAAATCATTGGTAAGAACGGTGTTGAGTATCTTATTGCTCAAATCGGCCTGTATGCTTACGAAGTCCTGCAGCAAAAGCTTATTGCCGGTGAAACCGAGTTTGAACTGCCGGTTGAGGTAAAGCAACAGCTTTCTGCAGGAGAAAAGCAAATCTTCATTATGGCACTATATCAAGCACTTTCGCAGCTCAACAAAATCAATGTGCCTTACATCGTAGACACACCGTTTGCGAGAATCGATAAGGAACATCGAGGAAAGATCCTGAGTCAGTTCTTCAAAAAACTCAATGGTCAGATTATCATCTTGTCTACCGATGAGGAGATTGTTGGTGAGTATCGCGAGAGCATATCGGACATCATTTCCAATACATTTGTCTTGAACCACACAGCAAACGGAAATACTGAAATCCTGGCAAACACTTATTTCGGAGGCAAGCACAATGACTAATAAGCTTCATACGTCACAAAAGACCCAGGAGATATTCAACTCGTTAGGTCAGTCATTGAGATTGCAGCCATTTATCCTATCTAAACTGGCAATCGCACTGTCGGTCAGAAAGGGACAACTTCAAGCCAATGACTTCAAGACTGATAATAATGGCTTGGAACTGAGCCGGCAGGTTATTTTCGGTGATCACGATTTGCTGTTTAAATCTCTCATTATTAACAACGAGGGCAAAGTGATTCGCGAGGATGACTATTTCCCCGGTTTGGTAAAGGCTCATTTGGATCGAGGAGCAAAGCTTCTCGAAGACGAAAAACGGTACAGCAAAGATTTCTATAATCATCTGTGCCATCTGGATGACAACATCTAAAGGAGGTTTATATGGATTATCCAAAGGTCAAAGTCTGTTTAGATACCTCAGAAGATAACCTGATAGATGAATTGTACACGCCGTGTCTAAAGTGGGCTGAACGCTTTGACCGAGGCGTCGGCTACTTCACAACAGGGTGGCTCACATACAACGTCGCAGGATTATCCGACTTCGCCTCTCGCGGAGGAAAAATGCGCTTAATTACAAGTCCCATTCTTTCCACGGAGGACACGGACGCAATTATTGGAGCTGAGAACCAAGATGGTAGCGCATTCCTGCGCCTCGAAGCAGCTCTCCTCGAAAATGTTGAGATACTCAAACAAGAAATGGAAGCAGATATTATAAATACATTTTCCTGGATGCTGTATGATGGAATTATTGATATGCGTTTTGCAATTCCTTGTGAAAAGTTGGAGGAAGGAGACTTTCACGATAAATTTGGCATTTTTTATAAGGGCAACGATGCGCTATCCTTCTCTGGCTCTATCAACGACAGCAAGCATGGATTCCAGAATTATGAAAGCATAAAAGTCTTCAAAACGTGGGCTGGTACACAGGAGTATGTCGATGCGGATACCGCTCGTTTCGAGAAAATCTGGAATCGAAAAGACCGCAATCTCAAAATGTTTACCATTCCACAAGCAGTTAAAAACAAAATATTTGAATTGCGTTCCCCGGATAGGCCGTATTCTTTGCCGGCAGGTTCGAGTAAATGGGTTCATCAGGACATAGCAGTAAAGACCTTTCTGGAAAAAGAGCATGGCATTCTGGCAATGGCTACCGGAACCGGAAAGACCGTTACTGCAATGAAAATCATCAACAAGCTGTTTGATAGCGGGGAAATTCGTCGCGTTGTTATCACTATGTACGGAAACGATTTGCTGGATCAGTGGGCAATTCAAATTCGAGAAAACTACAAGAACAAGCAAATCAACTATCATTATGCATCCCAGAAGATGATGAAAGATTTCGTCATGCACCCAGATGATTCCATCTTAATTCTTTCTCGTGACGCCAGAAATCTCTCCAAATTGCTGGACTTGTTTGATCGTCTACCTGGCGATTATCGCAATGATACGCTGTTTGTTTTTGACGAAGTACATGGAGCTGGTTCTAATACTTTTGTCGAAAATCTTTCGGGCAGGCTCTCTCCGTATCGATATCGCCTCGGGTTGAGCGCTACGCCAGAGCGTGAGTACGATGAGGCTGGAAATGATTTCTTGCTGAATGAAATTGGAGAAGTAATTTTTGAGTTTACGCTGCAGGATGCCATTCAAAAAGGAATCCTGTGCGAATTCAATTATATTCCTCTGCCCTATGTTCTCTCTGACGAAGAAAAGCTCAAAAAGCGCAAGATTATCGCAGCGTTCAATGCAAAAAAGGAGAGCGGAGAACCTGTTGATGAAAAGGATATGTTTACTCAATTGGCGCTTGTCAATAAAACAGCGGTCAACAAGCTGGAGGAGTTTGAAAGTCTGATTTCTCAGCGACCGGAGCTGTTGCAGAAGTGTATCATTTTTGTTCAGACCATGGAATATGGCGCAAAGCTCCAGGAGATTCTTGTCAGGTACAGCGACAAATATCATACCTACTATGCCGATGATGAAAAAATCAATTTGGAGAACTTTGCGGCAGGAAAAATTGACTGCCTGCTGACCTGTAAAAAAGTTTCCGAGGGAATTGATATCAGCAGCGTCACGAACATCATCCTGTTTTCTTCTGACCGTTCCAGGCTCGTGACAACGCAGAGAATCGGGCGCGCATTACGCCTGGATAAAAACAACCCAGAAAAGAAAGCAACTGTTGTGGACTTCGTGATTGAGGATTCCGAGGAAAATGACAATAACGCCGATGCCGATCGTGCAGAGTGGCTTACAGAACTTTCACAGACAAGGAGATGCGAACATGAGAAATAAAATCATCGAAAATGCGATTGATTCCGTTGTCAACGCATCAAACACCTCGTCCGACTTCAAACTGGCATTCAGACAATATGTCAAAAACAAGTTTGATGATAACGCCAAAGAGAGCGATTTAAAACGGATACTTACACTGATTGAGGATGATGAGGAGGATATTCAGGTATGAAGATGGCAATCCTCGAGCTCGAATATAAAAATATCCGAAAAATCACTGCCTTGAAGCTCCCCTTTACCAAAGCCGATGGCTCCGTAATTAGCAATAATTTTATTATGATGGCAAACGGTACCGGTAAGACAACCACAATGGAACTCATCAAAGGATTATTTGATGGAACAGCCGCTGGATGGACTGCGTCCAAAGTGCGTTCTTTCGCGCCTACATTAACGGAAGCAGATACAGGTGAATTCAGCACCACTGTCAAATTTGATGATAGACAGTATAAGTACTTCCTCTCTATGAATTACAAAGATGGAACGGTGCAGGTGGAAACCTCTGCTCCTCCCAAGGGTCGAGAAGCTGGACTTCGTTTACCTGAGTCTATTCGCGGTATTTTTACGCCTGAATTTGTTAGGCGCTTTGTGTTTGACGGTGAGCAGGCGGCGAAGTCTATGGACAGCTCATCCAATGAAGCTGATGAAACGATTCGCTACCTATATCGCCTCGATGAATTGGATGAGATTTTGGCCGCAAACCAGAGAATCCTTACCGAAATCCAAAACGCCGAAGGAAAGCGTGGAACATCCAGTTCACTTAGCAATTTGCGTACCCGGCAAAGTGACATTGACGCAATTCGGGCCAAGCTGAGAGTACGGTGTGAGAAGCTTCGCGAAGAGATTGCTGCGTTTGAAGCTGAAAAAGTAGAGAAGGAGAAACAGCGCCAGGAACTCGACAAGAGCTATGAAAAGCTGAATCAAGAGAAAAATGATATTCTCAAGGAACAGCAGAAGAATCGCGGCGGAATCGACGTTAAGATCACTTCTATTCTGGGGATAATTAAGTCTCCCTATCTACTGAGCGAAAGCCTCTGTGCGAGAATGTTCGAGTTAGGCAATAGCATGAAAAAACTCAAGTTGCCTAAAACCATTGCCAAAGACTTCTTCACCGAATTGGCTTCTGCAGACCGGTGTGTCTGCGATAGATGCATTGGCGAACGGGAGAGAACGGCTATCCTGAAGCGGGCTGACCAGTATCTGGGAAGTGACCAACAGTCGGTTCTTAACACGGTTAAGAGTAGTCTGATGGACAGTGTGTATGACGAACGCTTAAAAAAGGCCTTCGAAGAACTCGAGGAACTGAGAGCTCAAGCTAATCGCCTCGATACGAGATTTAAAACTAATGAGGAAAAACTCATTAAAGCCGGAGGCGAAAAGGCTCGTGAACTGCAGGAGCGAATTGAGGAACTGATCAGACTTATCAGCATTGCTCGTGATGAACTTGAGCGCATTGAATCCAAGGATGAAAACGACGCTTCTCTGACAGAAGAAAACAACCTTCACAAGGCGGAACAAAAATTTAAGTACTACGAGCAGGAAATAGCGAAGGCAACAAGAACAAATACTGCATTGCGCAAAAAAGAGTTGGTTGATTCCTTGGTGAATGAGATCAAACTACAGGCTACCACAGCGCTGAAGCAAGAAATCGTCAGAAAGACCAACGAGAAACTTCGCCGTGTTATCGTTGACGATTATGTAGAAATCGAAAGCATCGATAGGTACATAAAACTAAAGGGTAGGGACGGTGCCAGCGAAGGTCAAACTCTTAGCATTGCCTACTGTTTCCTGGGCACTCTTTTCGAAGATTCTGAGTTGGAATTTCCGTTCATTATCGACTCGCCTACCGGCAAGATGGATTTCGAAAAACGGCAGGCTGTTGCAGATATCATTCCTTTGGTATTCAATCAGATGATTGCCTTTGTTCAGTCAGCAGAAGTGGAGCGTTTTGCGGACAGATTCTATGCAAATCCCGATTCGCAGTATCTTACGGTTGTGGCATCTCCCCAGGATCAGGCCGTAGTTGTTTATGAAGGAATTGACTTCTTCGATTCGTATCAAAGAGAGCACAAAGGAGATGAAAAATAATGCATTTTAAGATAGCGAAAAGTGCCCAAAGCTACTTTAACAACATTATGAATCTCGAAGGCTCCCACGCTGCGGAGGATAAGAATAAGTTTATCCAATTCGATGTGTACTACTGCTGTGCATTGATTGGCATGGCAGCAGGCCAAATCGACGAGGATACTTCGGAGTTGAAGGATCTTGTTGAAAGGTACCCAGTTCAATATCGTGACTGTAAAGCACAAATTGCTGGGTTACTGGTGGCATCTGAGGCCAGAAGACTCGGCATCGATACGCAGAGCCCTAAGCTGGAGCAGATTATGCTACAGTATCTTAGCAACAATGATACTCTGCTGTCTGAGGATGGAATTAAAACCCTTAACGCCTATGCGTTGAAAGGATACCGCCTGATTACTGATTATCCGTTGTTTGACAAACCTACTTCCAGAGAAGAATTTCTGGATGCATTCAATGTAGCCATGCGGTTTTACGAAAAGAAAGATAGCTAATCTGTGTAGGTGCTTAGTTAATCTGCGAGAGCGCACCACGAATACCCCACAGCCAAAATAGCGGCTGAAACGCAATGTTCCAGCCGCTATTTTTCTTAAGGCAGCACCGCACAATTGCTGAGGCAAGCGCTGTCGAATCACCCATCAGGCAGGAAACCATAGGCTTCCCGGCGCATTTCTTCGCGAGAGCGCACAACTTCAAGCCGCCAGGCAGGGCCTGTCAGCCAGAAGCAGATTCGCCAATGCGAACATGATATTGAA
>JAJJOY010000011.1 GCA_021029595.1 Hominenteromicrobium mulieris
CGAACTGATCGACAGGTATATTTACTTCTATAACCACGAACGCATCCAAACAAAAACGGGAGTGGCACCGCTGTCGCTGCGCCACTCCGCTTAAAACTCAATATCCTACATGGGGGCTTTTAGTGCTGTCCGCATAATCTGGTGCGGTTCAGTTTCCAAGGACGGGATACAATAACCCGTGGTACCACCTTAGTTTGCCCGCGCCTCACGACGCACGCCTTTGCAAGTACAGACTTCGCCGCAGGAAAAGTACGGAAAACATCGATACTCCTGTGCTGTAACGGGCACGCCCGGCATAGTCTCAGCGCAAAAACGCAGTCGGTATGCAGCTCCAAGGCTTTGTTCGGTGATCCGTTCCTGCACCCCATCGCAGCTTACGGGGCTCTCTGTGCCATTCCCGGATCCCTACTGTCACTCTTCATCGCTTGTTAAAACGGAGTATAGCACACGGTTTTCAAAAAGTAAAGAGAAAATTTTCATCCCCGCGCATTTTCCTCGCTTTGCACGTTGTGCGGGCTTGTTTTCGCGCCTGCCTTGTGCTAAAATAAATGAGAAAAGTCGCGGAACAGCCGCGGCGGTTGTATTGATCTCATTTTCTCTTGGGAGGGCTTATTATGTCAGAACCTTTACGCGCCATGATGATCGGCGCACACCCGGACGATGTCGATATCTGCACCTGCGGCATCACAAAGCGCTTGGTTTCAAAGGGCTGCATTGTCCGCTTTGTCTCCATGACGACCGGCAACGCAGGCCACCAGACCATGCGCGGCGAAGAACTCATCAAAACGCGCGTGGCAGAAGCACAAAAAAGCGCTGCCTACCTCGGCGCCACCTATGAAATTCTGCCGTTCGACGACGGCCGCCTGACCCCGTCGCTCGAAGCGCGCGAAACGCTCATGCGCACCATCCGCAATTTTAAGCCGGACGTCATCTTCACGAACCGCGCGTGCGATTATCACCCCGACCACCGCGCTACGGGCCAGCTCGTGCAGGATTGCTCGTATCTCATGGGCGTGCCCGCTATTTGCCCGGATACCCCCGTGCTGCGCAAAACGCCGACCATTCTTTACTGGGCAGACGGCTTCACCGACCCCAAACCGTTCCGCTCCGATTTCGCCCGCCCGGCGGATGACGACCGCGAAACGCTGTTTCACGTCGAGTGCTGCCACGCCTCCCAGTTTCTCGATTGGCTTCCGTGGGCAGATGACCACGTGGATCTCGCCGGTAAAACGCACGAGGAGCGCGTAGAGTACCTGCGCAGTACGTTCAACTGGGACCGCGGCGACGTGGACGAGGACGTGCTCGCGTGCCTCACCCGCCAGTACGGCGCAGAATTTGCAAAAACCGTTCGCTTTGCCGAAAGCTGGCAGGTGAGCGAATACGGCGCGCCTGTTTCCGATGCGCTCAAAGAACTGCTCATCGGTCTCGACTGAGCCGAATATTTCCGCGGTTCACCCCGCAAATCAAAGACCAAAGGATAGAAAAATGAAAATTTTAGCCATTGAAAGCTCCTGCGATGAGACCGCCGCAGCCGTTGTAGAAAACGGCCGCCGCGTGCTTTCCAGCGTCGTCGCAACGCAGGTAGAAGAACACAAGTTATACGGCGGTGTCGTGCCGGAGATCGCCTCGCGCCGCCACAGCGAAGCTATCGTAGGCGTCGTGCGTGAAGCACTCGAGCGCGCCGAGCTCACCGTAGACGACCTCGATGCCATCGGCGTCACCTACGCGCCGGGGCTCATCGGTGCGCTGCTCGTCGGCGTAAATTTCGCGAAAGGCCTCTCTCTTTCTGCAAATTTACCGCTCATCCCGGTGCACCACCTGCGCAGCCACATCGCGTCAAACTACATCACGAACCCGGAACTCGAGCCTCCGTTCCTGTGCCTTGTCGTCTCCGGCGGCCACACGCACATCATCGAAGTGACGGACTACACAAAGCTCCGCATCCTCGGAAAAACGCGTGACGATGCCGCGGGCGAAGCGTTCGATAAGGCTGCGCGCGCCATGGGCATGCCCTATCCCGGCGGCATCGCCATGGATAAACTCGCTGAGACCGGCAACGACAAAGCGTTCAAGCTCCCGCGCCCGACCGTAGACGGCGCCCCGCTCGATTTCAGCTTCTCCGGCCTCAAGACCGCCGTCATCAACATTCTGCATAATGCCGAGCAAAAGGGCCAGACCGTCAACATCGCCGATCTTTCCGCCTCTTACCGCAAGGCCGTTGTCGATTGCCTCGTGCGCAACTTTCTGCACGCCGCAGACGAGACCGGCCATAAAAAGCTCGTCATCGCGGGTGGCGTCTCCGCAAACGCGCTCCTGCGCCGCCGCCTCACGGAAGAATGCAAGCGTACCGGCCGCACGCTCTATATGCCCGACCTCTCTCTCACCGGCGACAACGCCGCCATGGTCGGCGCACAGGCCTACTACGAATATCTCGCCGGCCATACCGCCGGCATGAAGCTGAACGCCTGCGCCCAGCGCTCCATCGACTTAGGCTGAGTTTTCAAATTTCACAACACCCAAAAACGACCCGCAAACGGAATTTTTTCTCCGTCTCGGGTCGTTTCTTTATGCCTGTTTGGTTTTACTCCCGCGGCACCACAAACCAGTGTTG
This sequence comes from Hominenteromicrobium mulieris, assembly GCA_021029595.1. Classification (GTDB taxonomy): domain Bacteria; phylum Bacillota; class Clostridia; order Oscillospirales; family Acutalibacteraceae; genus Hominenteromicrobium; species Hominenteromicrobium mulieris. The sequence continues at coordinate 2,612 of JAJJOY010000011.1, forward strand.
GTTCTCCCGCAGCTTTTCCTCCGCGCGCTTCAAAAGCGCTTTCGCGTCGATGAGGTAGCACGCCGCGTCGCCGATCTTCCCTGTGACGATCTCATTTTTCGCGGGGTCCAGAATCTCCTTCACGCGGCGGTACGTCGTCTCCAAGCCCTTAAAATCGTGGCCGTACATGTACTTTTCCTCGCCGTTCACAACGTAGCGGATCTTCTCCTTCGTCAAGACGTAGTCCGTGCCGAAGCGCTCCTCCACGCCGTGCATAAACGTGCAGCAGTCAAGCACCTCGCCGATAAACAGCAGCCGTCCGCCGATCTCCGGCAGCTTCATAAACGGCGAGTTCTTCCCCACCGGGGTGATGTCCTCTCCATGCAATGCTGTCAGCTCCGCAGCACGCTTGCCGCGCACACAAACGGAGTGCGTCGGGTGCACGCTGCGCACCACGCCCGGCATTCTCCAGAACGTGCGCGGCAAAAGCCCGATGCACGGCACGGTTTTGTCCGCGTCAAACACCGGGTGCTCCGGCGTGACGTTCTCATACGTCAGCGCAGGCAGCAAAAGCGTGCCGTCGTCGCCAAGCGCCGCCTGCAACGTGTCGAGCACCGTCTCCGGCGTCTCCTTTGTCCCCAACGCCTTCATCGATGCGTGCACCAAAATCGTCTCACCCTCTTTGATTCCCAGCGCTTTCATATCCGCCAAAAGCTTCTTCGCATCATTCATTTGAGTTTTCCTCCCCACAAAACAATACCCAAGCAGCGCTTGTTCAGGCTTTTTTATTTCACCGAATCAATCGTCCCGCCGCCCAAAACGCGGTCGCCGTCGTACAGCACGACGGACTGCCCGCAGGTGATGGCGCGCTGCGGCTCGTCAAAGACGACCTTCAGGCTGTCCGGTCCTGTCTGCGTCACGGTCGCCCACTGCTCGGGCTGGCGGTAGCGCACCTTCGCCTTAATGTGCATCGGCTCCTTGATTTCCGCGACGGAAATCAAATTAATGCCGCTCGCTGTGAGCTCCTTTTTGAAAAGTTCGCTTTCCGGGCTTAGCGTCACGGTGTTCTTTTCAATATCCACCGATTTCACATACAGCGGTGCCGGCAGTGCGAGCCCCAGACCCTTGCGCTGGCCGATCGTGTAGCGGATCACGCCGCGGTGTTGCCCCAGCACGTTGCCATCTGTGTCCACAAAATCCCCGGGCGGGTACGTTTTGCCCGTGTACTGCTCGATGAAATCGGCATATGAGCCGTTCTGCACAAAGCAGATGTCCTGACTGTCGTGCTTACGCGCATTGATAAAATTGTGCGCCTCCGCAAGCGCGCGCACTTCACACTTCTCCATGCCGCCGAGCGGGAACTGCACGTGCTTTAGCTGCTCCTGCGTCAGCGACCACAGCACATAGCTCTGGTCTTTGTTGTGGTCAACGGCCTTTTTCAGGAGATACCGCCCCGTATTTTCGTCAAAATCAATTTGCGCGTAATGCCCCGTGACAACATAATCATAATTCAGCTCAACCATGCGCTGAAACAGCTTATCAAACTTCAAATAGCGGTTGCAATCGATGCACGGGTTCGGCGTCACACCCGTTTCATAAGAGTGCACAAACTTGTCGATAACATCCGTTTTGAAGCGGTCGGCAAAATTAAACACATAGTACGGCATGTCAAGCGCATACGCCACACTGCGCGCGTCCTCTACATCATCAAGCGAACAGCAGGTATGCTCGCGGCGCAAACCGACGTCCTCATTCTGGTACAGCTTCATGGTCGCGCCCATGCAGGTGTAGCCCTTTTCTTTCATAAGCAGCGCCGCCACACTGGAATCCACGCCGCCGCTCATGGCTATGATCGCTTTTTTACACATAGTTTCGGTAAAACCCTTTCGTTATCGTTTCACATCGCCGCGCGCGGTGACGATCTCATAGCCCGCCGACTTCACGCGCTGCTCCAGACACCCGCGGCACTGCGCGGCCTCTTCCCCTGTACAGATCTTGTTCTCGTACAGCTCATAAAGCTTTCGCACGCGCACCGGCGAAAGGTTCGGCATCACAACGTTTCCGCCCGCCTTCAGCCCCAGTTCACGCCCTTGCGGGTGAATGGTGCCAAGTGCCGTCGTAGACGGCAAAAGCGCATACGGAAACAACAAACGCAATATTGAGAGAAGCCGCAGTGTCAGCTCGAGCGAGCCGCTCTTTTCGTTTGCAAACGGCGTCTGCGCGTGCGTGATATACGGCCCGATGCCGATCATGTCCGGCTGCAACTTCTGCAAAAAGCGCAGGTCAGAAATAAGATTCTCCGTCGTCTGATACGGCGAGCCCACCATAAAGCCGGAACCTACCTGGTACCCGATGTCCTTTAGATCAAAAAGACATGCTTGCCGGTGCAAAGCGCTCAATTCATTCGGGTGCAGCTTGCCGTAATGCTCGGGGTCGGCCGTCTCGTGACGCAAAAGATAGCGGTTTGCGCCCGCATCAAAATACTTCTGGTAGCTTTCGCGGCTCTTTTCGCCGATGGAAAGCGTAATGGCGCAGTCCGGGTGCTGCGCATGGATGGCCGCGACAATCTCGCAGATGAGGTCATCTGTGTAGAACGGGTCCTCGCCGCCCTGCAAAACGAACGTGCGAAAGCCGAGGTCGTACCCCTCCGCGCAGCAGGAGAGAATCTCCTCTTTCGTTAAACGGTAACGCGTCGCGTTTCGGTTATCCCGACGGATGCCACAATAGTAACAGTTATTTTTGCAGTAATTCGTAAACTCAATGAGTCCGCGCACGTACACGTCCGTGCCGTAGTGCGCGCGACGCACCTCGTCCGCGGCCTTTTGCAGCGCCGCATCATAGGCGTCCGTCTCCAAAATCGTTTTAAATTCCGCATCGCTGAGGTTACGCTGCTCGCGCAGACGGTCGACCAAAGCGTTAATTTCATTTGCGGTCATGAAATTCCGCCTTTCTTTATTCGGTGTCGCTCACTCCGCCTGCGGCTTTTCCAGCGTGCGCATCGCAAGGATCGTGTCGGAAATGAGGTCGTCGAGCGTCCGTCCCAGCATATCTGCACCGCGCTGAATGACCTCACGGGAGCAGCCCGCGGCAAAGTTGAGCGCCTTGTATTTTTTCTTTACGGATTTAAGCTCCAAGTCGAGCGTGCTTTTCGACGGACGCATCAGCGCCACCGCGCCGATGAGCCCCGTCAGCTCGTCCACGGCGTACAGCACCTTTTCCATCTCGTGCTCGGGCGCAATGTCCACCGTCAGCAAATAGCCATGGCTCGCCGTTGCGTGGATAAGGCGTTCGCTTTGCATCCCTCCGCAAAAGAACTAAAAGCATACGGTTTTACTATGCTTTGATTTTACACACGAAGCGTCGCTTTGTCAAGGAAATTAAGCGAAGTTGCGCCATACGCCGAAAATGAGCGCCGAGAGAAACCACGCCGCCCACAGCACAATAGAAAAGCGCTTAAAAAGCAGCGGCGGTTTGCTCTTTGCATACCGCACCGCTTCCAAAACGCCCCAAAGGAGCGCAAACGGCAAAAAGAACAGCATAAAGGGGTTCAGCGCCCACGCACCGGCAAAGTCCAATTGCAAAAGCGCTGCGATCATCCGCGTCGTTCCGCAGGAAGGACATAGCACGCCGAAAACCTTGCGGACGAGGCACGGCGGACGAAGAATATACAAAACGACAAGCACAGCCGCAGCACCGAAAACCGCTGCCAAAGCCCGCTTAATCCGTCTTTGTCTCTCCCCGCTCATATCTCGCTCTCCTTTTAAACTTAACATTTCTATTGTACTGCAAAAGCAGAATACCGTCAAGCGCTGCAAGTTTGTTTATCTTTTGCACACTTTATGTAAAAAGTGTTTGCATTTTCGAAAAAACTTCTTGCAATTTCTGTGTTTTATGATATAATCAAACTTGCAGTAAACTTTAATGTGTTGTACGAAACGGCACAACTATTCTCGGGAGGAATTCAAAATGAACACTGGTTATCTTGGCGATACGACCCCAAAGCTCGGTTTCGGTCTCATGCGTCTGCCGATGATCGGCGACGAGATCGATATGGAGCAGACGAAAGCCATGGTCGATACTTTCATGGCAAAAGGCTTTACGTATTTTGACACCGCATACGTATACATCAACGGCAAAAGTGAGGTCGCAGCGCGCGAAGCCATTGTGAAGCGCTACCCGCGTGACAGCTTCACGCTCGCTACAAAGCTACCCCTTTGGGACAACATAGAGACGGAAGCCGACATGCAGCGCATTTTCGATGAATCTATGGAACGCGCAGGCGTCGAGTATTTCGATTACTACCTGCTGCACTCCATGGACAAAGCGAAGTTCGAGAAAGCCGACCGCATCGGCGCGTGGGACTTCCTTTTCAAGATGAAAGCACAGGGCAAAATCAAGCACTGCGGATTCTCGTTCCACGACAGCGCGGAAGTGCTCGACGAAGCGCTCACCAAGCACCCGGAAGTCGAATTCGTCCAACTCCAGCTCAACTACATCGACTGGGAAAACGATAACGTGCAGTCCAGAAAGTGCTACGAGGTCGCCGTCAAGCACAATAAACCCATCATCGTTATGGAGCCGGTCAAGGGCGGTTCCCTCGCAAGCATGAACAACGAAATTCAGGGCATCATGAAGGCACAGAATCCTGAGCTTTCCATCCCGTCTTGGGCTGTCCGTTTCTGCGCAGGTCTCGATAACATCCTCACCGTGCTCTCCGGTATGAGCACCAAAGCGCAGCTTGACGATAACGTCTCCTACATGGAGCACTTTGAGCCGCTCAGTGACAAGGAGCACGAGGTGCTGAAAACCGTCGTCGAAAAACTCAACGCCATTCCCACTATTCCATGCACCGGCTGCCGGTACTGCGTAGACGACTGTCCCATGCAGATTCACATCCCGGACATTTTCCGCGCCGTAAACCACCAGAAGCAGTTCGGCTCCGAGAATAATGTCGATCGCAGCGGCTACGAATCTGCAACACGCGAGGGCGGCAAGGCAAGCGAATGTCTCCATTGCGGTTCCTGCGAAGCGCACTGCCCGCAGCACATCCACATCATCGAAGAGCTCGAAGATGCCGCAAAGCGGTTTGAAGGCTGAGTAAAAACCACGACATAAAATCGACCGGGAAGCACAGCGCGTGTTTCCCGGTCTTTTTCCGTTTATTTTTCCTGCACGGCAATGATGACCTTCATCGTCGTCTCGCGGTTCGCGTCAATGTATTTATACGCGTCAAGGTACTGCGCAAACGGGAAAATTTTCGAGATAAGCGGCTTTAACTGCACTTTGCCCGCTTCCACCAGCTCTATCGCGCCCACGTAGTCCTCGTGGCGGTACATCATCGTGCTCTTAATGTCAAGCTCGTGGTCGTTCGCCACAGCCAGATCAACATTCGCCATATCGGCAAACACTGCCACAAGCACAATCACGCTACCCTTGCGCGCATACTGAATGGCCTGCCCCATCGTCACGTTGTTGCCCGCGCAGTCATAAATGACGTCCGCCTTGTCCGGGCCAAATGCTTCAATGAGCGCCTCGCCGAAGTTCTTCCCCTTCGTGTTCACGCAAACGTCTACGCCGCATTCCTTGGCTTTCTCCAAACGGTAGTCGCTCACGTCGGTAATCATCACCTTCGCCGCGCCAAGACCTTTTGCCGCCTGCGCCACAAGGTTGCCGATCGTCCCCGCACCGAGCACCGCAATGTTCATGCCGGTCACGTCGCCCATCTGCCGCACGGCGTGCACTGCCACCGCAAGCGGCTCCAGCATCGCGCCCTCTTCAAAGCTCATGCTTTTAGGGATTGGTGTCACTTTCTTTGCGTCCACCGCAAAAAATTCGGAAGCCGTGCCCGTCGTCTGGAAGCCCATGACTTTCAGCTCCTCGCACAGGTTGTACTTGCCGTGTCGGCACGGATAGCACTTGCCGCAGTACACCTGCGGCTCAATCGTTACTTTCTGCCCGACGGTAAGCCCTTCGACATTCGCACCGCACTTTACAATTTCACCCGAGACCTCATGCCCCTGCGTCACGGGGTATTTCGTGAACGGATGCTTGCCGTGGTACACGTGGATGTCCGAGCCGCAAACGCCGATGTCCATAATTTTCACCAGCACCTGCCCGTCCCCGATTTCCGGCACGGGAATTTCCCGAAAAATGATCTTGCCCGGCTCTGTCATAACTTGTTGAAGCATACGCTTTCCTCCCAACTACTTTAGTAATTTTTGTATCTGCACTTCCGTCGCCGGAAGCAGGTTTTTAAGGTGTGCAATCATTTTTTCTTCGGAGACCTTCGGTTCGCTCTTATATGCAGACGTCACATAATCGTACCCGAATAAATGCTCCGGCGTCGTGTACTGCGCCACCGCCCAACCGTAGGGCCTGCCGTTTTTATCCTTCAGGCGGATAAAATCCGAAACGCACAAATACGTCTGCATTTGCAGCCGCGTGATGCACGTTTCAAAGCCCGTGTTGCCGCCTTTGCGGTAATCGAGCTTCTTTTTGAGGAATTTTGAGAGAATTTCGCCCTCCGCATGGACTGTGTTATACAGCTCCTCGTCCTTGTGAAACACCAGTCCGTCATCGCAGCGCGCGTCAAAATCATAGCCGTCACGGCGGAAATTTACAAGCTCCGGCAGCCATTCCCGGCTGACAAACCCCGCTTTTTTCCGGAAAAGCTTGCCGTACGCGCAGCGCTTCGTCTGCGCCGCCGGGCCTTTCCACTCCCAAGGTCCGTCGCGGTCTTCAGCGAACCAATACGCCGGCGCGCACATCTCCTCCACCGAAAAGCCCGGAATGTCATTCGGAAAAAACGGCAGAAAACCGTAGTATTCCACCGCTTGCAAAAGGTCTTCCATGCTCTCCAATTTCCGTTTCATTTTCCACGCCCTCTTTTCTTTATATCGCTTCCAGTATAGCGTGTTTTTGCCACAAAATCAAGATATGTTGTTTAATTTTAGGCGCATATAAACAAAAGTAGTCTGCATTTTCTGCAAGTTATCTTGTGGTTTTATTCAGAAAGAGATGCGATTAGCCGTTCCTTATATCCAAAACGAGCTTCACGATTATAACGACCATACCCACACTGCCCATCGCAATGCCGATATCGGCCTGTTTCAGCATCGGCGCGTCTGGATCTCTGAACGTGCATCATGGGGTCTTATGCAAGCAGGTGACCCGTGCTTTGGCGTCAGGAAGCCAAAGCTTCGGGCACAATTTATGCCCTCAAGGCAGTTTAACTTAACATGAAATCGAAAAATATGTATCGTTTGTTTGGTGGAAAATTTCACTGCGCAGCGATATACTGAATGCAGAAAGGAAGTGGAGCTTATGCTCGCCGATAATCTCATTTTGCTGCGCGGCCTTAAGGGGCTGACGCAGGAGCAGGCGGCGGAAATCGCCGGGGTGACGCGGCAGTCCTACTCCAAGTGGGAGCAGGGCGAAACCGTGCCGGACATTGAAAAATGCGACCGCCTTGCAAGGCACTACGGCGTGACGCTGGACGCGCTTTTGCACGACCAAAACCGAGTGGGCCACACGGCCCTCGCCCCTGCCCCTGCGGGCAAGCACCTTTGGGGCGCGGTGACGCTCGGCGCGCGCGGGCAGATCGTCATACCGAAGGCGGCGCGGGAAATGTTTGACTTAAAGGAGGGCGACCGACTGATCGTGCTCGGTGACGAGGGTGAAGGCATTGCCCTTGTGAAAGCAGAAGACTTTGAGCGAAAAATGCAGAAAGCGCTCGAGATGAGCCAACACCCTGCCGAGCCGTAAGGTTTGCTTCCGCAAAATTGTTATACATTCAGAGAGGAGAAGAATTCTATGAATTGCCCGAAATGCGGAAAAGCGATGCGCGAGGGATACTTGTTTACAAGCAAGGACGGCGCGTTCAGCTTTGCGAACACCGTGCCCGGCGTATTTGAAAACGCCAAAAACACCGACGGCTTTGTGGAGATCACGCCGTTAAAGCCAAGCCACCGCGTGCGGATACAGGCGAATATCTGCGAAGACTGCCGCACGATAGTTTTTGACTATTAAGCTTTGCCTAAGCCGAAAAAGGAAACTGAAAAAGACGGAATACAAGAGAACCTAAAAACAGCGAGGTGCTGTGGGTATCCCCATGCACTTCGCTGTTTTGTTTGATTTTCAGCCGGGATCAGCCCATATTGGAGAAGCGTTCCACAGCTTTTGTGAAGTTTTCGATGGTTTTATCTGCGTCGCCGTGCTCGATGCTGTCGCGCACGCCGTGCTTGATGTGCCCCTCTAATACGACCTTGCCGCAGCCGTGCAAAGCGGATTTTGCGGGAAATGGCTTACAGCTTTAAAAGCGGGATAGACGCTCTGCACGTTTCGATCAATTCGCGGTCGGCGAGCGCAGGAATCGCACCTTTTTTCGTCGCGCAGACGGAGCCTGCGGCGTTTGCAAAATCGGCAGCGTCGCGCAGCTCGGCTTCGTTGATCTCGGAAACGGGCTTGCCGGTCTCCATGAGCTTTGTGAGGAACGCGCCGAAGAAGCTGTCGCCGGAGCCGGTGGTATCGACGACTTTTGTATCGTAGGTGTTGAGCGTTAAGGTGGTTTTCGGGGTGCAGACGACGCAGCCCTTTGCGCCGCGCGTGATGACCGCCGCCTGCACGCCGAGCTTAAAGAACTCCCTTGCGCCCGCTTCGATCTCGGTGCAGCCGGTGAGCATTTCGAGTTCCTCATCGGACGCTTTGACGACATCGGCAAGCGGCAGCAGACTCTTCATGGCGTGGATGCCGGCTTCGGCATTTGGCCACAGCGGTGCGCGCCAGTTCGGGTCGTAGGCGGTGATAGCACCGTGCTCGCGGGCGTAGGAAACAATCTGCGGCACAGCCGTGCGACCGGGTTCTGCGGTGAGCAGGAGCGAGCCGAAGCACAGCACCTTGGCGTTTGCGAGCGCGTCCTTATTGACCTCATCGAACGTGATTTGCGTATCGGCGCCGGGGTTACGGTAAAAGCTGAAATCGCGGTCACCGGATTCGGACAGCTGCACGAACGCGAGCGACGTTGCGGTATCGTTTGAGAAATGGAGGTTTTCGACATCGACATTTTGCTTAACGAGCGTATCGCGCAGGAACGTGCCGAACATGTCCTGCCCCACCTTGCCGATGAAGCCTGCGGATACACCGAGGCGCGCGGCCTGCACGGCGACGTTTGCCGGTGCGCCGCCGGGATTCTGCTCAAAAATCGGGATGCCGGCCGGCGTTTTGCCTGCGGGGGTAAAATCGATCAGAAGTTCACCGAGTGCGTAAAAATCTGCCATGAAAAACAGCTCCTTAATTACAGAATATTTTCATCAATGCACTTTAAGACAAATTCGCTGAACAGGGAGTTTGACCATGCGAACCACGGGCGCGTGAACTTAGAGGGGTCGTCCTTATGGAAACCCTCGTGCATGAAGCCCTTGCCGTCATCGGTCGTTTTTAACATGTGGAGAAGCGCTTTGCATTCCTCCGGGTCACGACTTGTGAGTCCCTGCATGGAAAGTGCGATATGCCAGATGTACTCCGGCGGGGTGTGCGGGCTGCCGACACCCTTGGCCGCGGTGCCCTCGTAATAATACGGGTTTTCTTTGCTCAAAACAAAGGCACGGGTGTTTTTATAAATTTCGTCGTCGGCGCTGCAGTAGCCGAGGTACGGGATGGACATGAGGCTCGGGACGTTGGCGTCATCCATGAAGACGTAGTTACCAAGGCCGTCGGTCTCATAGGCGTACATTTTGCCGAACTTCGGGTGCTCGACGACGCCGTATTTTTCGATGCCGGCGCGGATCTCGGACGCGAGCTTTTCGGCACGGGCGGCGACTTCCTCGTCCTTATAGATCTCACGCATGATCTCCGCGGTATAGCCGAGGGTTACGACGGCGAACATGTTGGACGGGATGAGATAGCCGTAGACGCAGGCGTCGTCGCTGGGACGGAAGCCGGACCAGGTCATGCCCGTAACGGCGACCGGCGCGCCGTGGCCGTCGTGCGTAAGGGTATCGGTGGGCGGGCAGTTGGTGCGGCGGAAATAGTACGGGGACTTGCTGTGATCCTGCTCGACAGTGAAAAGGTCGAGGATGCGCAGGGTGCTCTTTTTGTACTGGTCGTTGAACTGGCCCGTGCGGCCGGTCTCTTTCCAGAGAAGGTACGCGAGCTGCACCGGGTAGCAGAGCGAATCAATCTCATACTTGCGCTCCCAGACCCACGGGGTCTCGAAATCGGTATCGTCGGACTCGCCGCCGGCGGTCTGACCGAGCGTTTCCGCAGCGTATTTTGGCCAACACATGCCGTTCGCTTCCTGATTGAACGCGTTTGCGTAGGGGTCGATATCAATGCACTTGAACTGGCGGTTCACGAGGCCCTCAATGCAATCGGCAACCTCTGCGTCGTGCTTTGCGACGGGCAGATAGTGGCGAACCTGCGCGGTGGAATCACGCAGCCACATGGCGGGGATATCGCCGGTGATGACGAAGGTATCTTTTTCGCCGATGATTTTGACGGTGGTATCCATGGTGTTGGGGTAGCAATTTTTAAAGAGCTCCGAGAGCTTCGCGTCATTTGCGAGCTTTTCCTCGCAGATGCGCTTGACTTCCAAATCAATGGCTTTCATGGGATGATTCCTTTCGGGTGTGAAATATAAATAGTAGTTGTCGGTAAGCGAGGGTTAAAAGTCTTTGTTCAAACTTTCTTCGAGAAAGTTTGTCCGTTTCCAAAGGTGAAACCTTTGGTCGTCGTCCGCAGACGACGAAATCTTTTTGCGTTCATAAAATCAGGACGGGAGGGCGGAACTTCCAGTGGACGTTCCGCCCGTGGGAGACCCAATTAGGGGGTCTCCCGAAAAGGCGAAGCCTTTTAGAAAAGGTCAATCAAAGACTTTATTCGTTCGCGATTACGGAAAATCGGTGATTAAAGGCTCTGCAAAAACTCCGCTGCGAGGTCGAACCACTTGCCGACGTGCGGCAGGAGCTGGGCATCGCTGTTCGAGGTGACTTCGTTGCAAAGCGACAGGCCGTGGCCGCCCTCCGGGAACATGTGGAACTCCGTTTTGATGCCGTTTTTCTGCAAGGCGCTGACGAGCATCAGGGCGTTTTCGACCGGGACGCAGTCATCCGGCTGGGTGTGCCAGACGAACGTGGGCGGGGTATCTTTCGTGACGAAGTTTTCGAGCGACTGATTCGCTTTTTCGAGCTCGTACTGCTCACCGAGAAGGTTCTTGATGGAATCGTGGTGGGCGAACGGGCCGGACGTGATGACCGGATAGGAGAGGATCTGGCCGTTCGGGCGCAGAAGCTCGGACGGGCAGTTCATAGCCTCCGCAACGAACGGGCGGTTCCAGAAATTGCCGTAGCTTGCGGCTAAATGGCCGCCGGCGGAAAAACCGATGGTGAAAACCTTTTCGGGGTCACAGCCGTACTTTACGCCTTCTTCGCGGACGTATTTCACGGCAGTGGCGACTTCCAGAAGGGCAGTCGGAAAGCGCGCCGGGGCAACGGAATAGCGCACGACAACGGCGTTCATGCCGATGGCATTGAAGCGCATGGCGATGGGCTCGGCTTCACGGTCGGACGTAAAGGCGTACGCGCCGCCCGGGCAGACGATGACGGTGGGACGCTTTTCGATGGGAACCTCTTTTGAAAGATCCAGAAAATACGTATACATGGCTGCGTAATCCGCAGAGCCCGGCACGTGCAGTTTGATTTTTTCATGTATCATAAAGACAACTCCTTTGGCCGCAAAATTGCAGGATAAACCATACTGTCTTTAGTATATCAGCTGTTGACGGGCGGTGCAAGGCGATTTTGTGAAAATTTGGGTATGATCACGCTTTTTAGAATAATGTTGGGTAAAAAAGAAAGCCGCTGCCCGGTTTGGGTGCGGCTCTCGGCTAAACGAACTTACTTCGTTTTCTTTGCGGTTTTGGTGGTTTTTGCGGCTGCCTTTGTGGTTTTGGCGGCGGGCTTGGCTTCGGCTTTAACTTCTGCCTTGACTTCCGACTTTGCTTCGGCTTTCACCTCTGCCTTAGCTTTCTCTTTTGCAGCCGGCTTTGCGGTTTTTGCGGCGCACTTTGCCGGGGCTTTCTTTTCCTTTTCGACCTCGGTGAGCACCCAGTTCTGGTTATCGCCCTTCACGAACTCCCAAAGCTGTGCCGGTGCGCCGTCTGCATCGCTGATGTCCTTGATGTCGATGACCTTGCCGGACGCGACATGCGTGATGCGGCGGCAGCCCTTGACGGTAGTGGTCAGCTTCCAGAGCTGGGAAGCGTTGCCCTGTGCCTCTGCGAGAACAAGTGCGGTGCCGTTTTCTGCCTCACCCGGAACGGTGAGCGCGAGACCGCTGACCTTATGGACGAGCTGCACGGACGTGCCTTCTGCCGGGACGGCACACCAGACCTGCGTTTCGCCGCCGTTTGCGGTCATCTGCACGGCAGAGCCGCCGCAGGAAGCGAGAACCTTACCGCTTCTATGGTTTGTGATAACGTATTTCTTTTCTGTCTTTTCTGCCATGAATGATCTCTCCTTTATGAATAAACCTATGCTTTTCGCATATCATTTTCTGATTTTCTATGTACGATAATTAAGTATAATCATAAATTCCTGCAAAGTCAAATCGGCCGCAAGGGCTTTTATCTGCGGGTTTTACAATGAGAATTTTGCTGTTTACAGCAGATTTTGACGGGTTTTTATCTCTCTATCGTGAAAAGTGTCAAAAATTCGGATAGATTTCAGGATAGACTTGAAAATTGAATTGACTTTTTCCATAAAATGTTAATTTGTTTTTTGCGGATATTCTACAAGCAAAAGGAAAGAATTCACAAAATCGTAAGAGAAATTTACGTTTTATATCCTTGCATTCGGGTGGTGTATCGTGTATTCTTATATCTAGATAAGAAAAAGGAGATCGTAACGGGATGGATAGCTTAGACCGTAGACAGGGGCTTTCTTCGGAGCAGGTAGCGCAGCGCGTGCGCGACGGGCTTTCAAACGCCGACGAGGGCATTAAGACCAAAACCGAAAAGCAGATCATTTTAGAAAACACGTTCACATTTTTTAACATTTTGAACTTTGTACTGGCGCTGTTCGTTTTGCTGGTGGGTTCGTTTAAGAACCTTTTATTTTTGGGCGTTATCTTTTCTAATATTATTATCGGTTCGTTTCAGGGCATAAGAGCGAAACGGACGATTGACAAGCTCTCCCTCATTTCCGCACCGAAGGCTTCTGTGCTGCGCGACGGAAAACTGCAGACGATACCCGTGAGCGGGATTGTGATGAACGATGTGCTGCACCTTTCGACCGGGCAGCAGATCTGCGCCGACGCCATCGTTTTGGAGGGCGAAGCGGAAGTGAATGAATCGCTCATCACGGGCGAAAGCGATCCGGTCTTGAAGCGCGCAGGTGACGAACTGCTTTCCGGCAGCTTCATCGTTTCCGGCAGCTGTTACGCCGAAGTGGAGCACGTAGGCCGCGAAAACTACGCAAACCGCATCGCAAACGGCGCGAAGTATGTGAAGCGCACGAACTCCGAAATTCTCCATTCCCTCGATTTCATTGTAAAGACGCTCGGCTTTACGCTGGTGCCGATTGGCATTTTGCTTTTCTGCAAGCAGTTTTTTTTGCTGCATGACACGATCCGCGAAGCCGTTGTGAGCACGGTCGCCGCGATCCTCGGTATGATCCCGGAGGGGCTCATTTTGCTGACAAGCGTGGTGTTTGCCGTGAGCGTACTGCGGCTTTCACGCTACAAGACGTTGGTGCAGGACCTGTACTGCACCGAATCGTTGGCACGCGTAGATGTGCTATGCTTAGACAAAACAGGTACGATCACCGAGGGCACGATGCAGGTGGACGAGCTGCACCCGCTGACGGGCTACACCGAAGAGGACATGACGGCTCCGCTGAAGGCGCTTGTGCAGGTTTTGACGGACGACAACCCGACGTACAACGCGGTGAAAGCATACTTTCCCGGCGGATCGGACTGGAAAGCTGCGGCGACGGTGCCGTTCTCCTCTGCGAGGAAGTGGAGCGGCGCGTATTTCGGCGAGCGCGGCACGTATGTGATGGGCGCGGGCGAATTCATTTTGGGCGAACGCTTCGGTGCGCTGCGTGAACACACGGAGGAATATGCGGCGCGCGGCGAACGCGTTTTGCTGCTGGCGCACTCCGCAAAGCCTTTCCTTGAAAACAAGGTGCTGCCGGACGACATTGAGCCGGTGGGCTTCATTTTAATCAGTGATAAGATCCGCACGGAAGCACCGCAAACGCTGCGCTATTTTGCAGAGCAGGGCGTGACGCTGAAGGTCATCTCCGGTGACAACGCCGTGACGGTCTCTAACATTGCACAGAAGGCCGGCCTGCCCCACGCGGAAAACTACTGCGATGCGACAACGCTGCACACCGACGAGGAGATTGCGGGGGCAATTGAGCAATACAGTGTGTTTGGCCGCGTGACGCCGCAGCAGAAACTGAAATTTGTGCAGGCGTTAAAAGACCACGGCCACACGGTGGCGATGACGGGCGACGGTGTGAACGACGTTCTGGCGCTGAAAGAGGCCGATTGCAGCATTGCGATGGCTTCCGGCAGCGACGCGGCGCGCACGGTCTCGAACCTCGTTTTGCTCGACTCCAACTTTGCTTCCATGCCGCAGGTGGTAAAGGAAGGCAGGCGCTCCATCAACAATTTGCAACGCTCTGCATCGCTGTTTTTACAGAAGACGATCTATTCGACGGTGCTGGGTGTGCTGTTCATTTTTCTTTCTGCTTCCTACCCGTTTGAGCCGATTCAGCTGACGTTTATCAGTTCGATTACGATCGGTATTCCATCGTTTATTCTGGCGCTGGAGCCGAACAACGAGCGTATAAGCGGCAGCTTTTTAGCGAACGTTTTGAAGAAATCGTTCCCCTCTGCCCTGACGATGATTCTTGGCGTTTTGTTTTTGACGCTGTTTAAGGGGCCGCTGAATTTGACGAACCCGCAGGTCTCGACACTTTCGGTCATTGTGGCGTTTGCCGTTGGGTTTATGCTGATGTTCAAGCTTTGCCTGCCGTTCAACGCGCTGCGCGGGGCGCTGTTCGGCACGATGGTGGCGGCGTTCTTTGTGGGATACATCGGCTGCATGGACCTGGTTTCCATGGTGCCGCTGACCGCCCCGATGCTGTTTATTTTGATCCCGCTGCTCATTGTGTCGATCGTCTTTATGATGCAGACAAACCATTTTATGGAGCATTTTGCAGAGCGCCACACGCGGCGTTTGCTGCAAAGCAGGTTCTTCCAGAATCACCGCAGAAAGCGGCGTGAGGCAGCGCACAAAGACCGCCACGCCGCCCGCAGAACGCGCCGCCGCACAGAACAGCCAAGCAGGGTGCGAGACGGTAAAAGAGCTTAATTAGTCGAGATAATATGAAAATACCCCGGCAGGCAGTTTGGATGGCTTGCCGGGGTGTTCTTATGCGCTTGCTAATTTTACAGGATGCAATATTTTGCCATGTAGTCTTCCATGGCGGGGAGGATATCGTTGTATTTTTCGGACTGCTTTAAGTACTCGTGGATATCCTCGACGGTGACGATAGCGTGGACCTTGATGCCGAACTCCTCGTTGACCTCCATGATGGCGGTTTTGCCGGGAACCTTGCCTACCTCGCAGCGGTTGACGGAGATGAACATATCGTTGACTTTCACATTGCCGCAGCCATAGAGGATCGGCATGGTCTCGCGCACGGCGGTGCCGGCGGTGATGACGTCTTCGATGATAATAATTTTATCGCCGTCCTTCGGCTTGTAGCCGACGAGGCTGCCGCCTTCGCCGTGGTCTTTCTCTTCCTTGCGGTTAAAGAAGTAGGGCTTCGAGATGCCATACTCGTTATAGAGGGACGCAGCGGCGGCTGTGACAAGCGGAATACCCTTGTACGCCGGGCCGAACATGGCGGAGAAATCTTCGCCGACGGTCTCCTTGATGAGCGATGCGTAGAACTTGCCGAGCTTTGCGATCTGCTCGCCGGTCTTATAGTTGCCGGTATTGACGAAGTACGGCGTATTGCGGCCGCTCTTCGTGACGAAGGAGCCGAAACGCAGCACGTCTGCGGACATCATGAACTCGATAAACGCCTTTTTGCTTTCTGTCAGCATAAAAACCATCCTTTATTTCCGTCATGGGTCGGAATTTATTTTTATCAGTATAGCATAGATTTGTGTTTTCGTCAAAATTTTTTACGCGAACTTACGCTGCCGGAGAAAGGCCGTTTTCCGCCGACCACGTATAGACGGAATACGTATTGCCGTCCGTTGTAACGGCGACGGTGCCGTCTGTATCGGTGCGCAGGATCTTGCAGTTGCGTTCGGAAAGACTTTCGAGCGTTTCGTGGTGCGGGTGACCGTATTTATTATCCTGCCCGCAGGATATGACGGCGACAGCGGGGTTCACGGCGCGGAGAAAATCCATGGAGGACGATGTGGACGAGCCGTGGTGACCGCACTTTAAAATGTTAGCGGTGATATTTGTTTCGCGTGCTAAGATATTCTCTTCAACCTCGGTTTCGGCGTCGCCGGTGAGCATAAAGGAGATATTGCCGTAGGTGAAGCGCAGAACAGCGGAATAGTTGTTGAGGTTATCGAATATCTCGTCCTTTTCCGGGGATAGGACGGCAAAATTGGCGTTTTCGGGCGCGGAGATTTTTGTATCGGTGGAGATCTGCTCGGTTTGGACGTTTTTGTCGAGCAGGGTATCGAGCATATTTTCGTATGTAGCGGTGGTGGGCGTTTGGTCGTCGGGCAAAAGGGGCATGTAGAACGTGCCGATGGTGTAATCCTCGATAATCTGCTTCATAGAGCCGATATGGTCTGCGTGCGGGTGCGTGGCGACAACAGCATCAAGCGATGTGACGCCGAGCGCCTCGAGGTCGCTTTCGATGGTATCCCCCGCTTCGCGGGTGCCGGCATCAATGAGCATGTTGTAATCGGTACCGATTTGAATTAAAATGCTATCCCCCTGCCCGACATCTAAAAAGTAGACGGCGCAGTCGGCGTCGGTGCCGGTGCTTTGGGTTGGCTGTGCGGGGGCGCTTGAGTCTGTGTTCGGTACACCGGTGAGGTACGTTTCAAGCTCCGGGAAATAATAGACAAGCACCGCCGCGAGCACAAGGACGGCGCTGATGACGGCGGAAAGCGTTTTTTTGTTCCGGGGTTGGCGGCGACGGCCTGCGCCGGTTCTTTTTTGTGGCATGAGTCTCTCCTTTTTGTTTACATAATTTGTTTTACGCGATACAAAAAAGCTGCCGCAGTTTTTACTTGCAGCAGCTTATTTTGCAAATCCTACTCTTTACTTACCTTGCGTTTCGTCCTTGTAAAGGTTAAAGCGGAACAGCTTGGATTCATCCGCTTCATTATCGCAGACCACAAAGGCTTCTGCGATCTTTCCGCCTTCGATCAGAGACGTAAGGCCGATGAGCTGACACAGCTTGCTTTTCAGGTTCAGCTTATCACCGTCGCGCGTCATCAGATACACATTGCCCTCGCAGCTATCCAGTACAGACAGGAAGCCCGGAACATCGATGTCGTGAAGTTCGATCATCTTGGACATCAGTCATCTCTCCTTCGATATGAGATTTAGTCTCATTATGGTTTGCCGATAGGGTTCTATGTGGAAAACCATAATATCCTATGATGGCTTTATTCTATCACAACAGCAGAAAATACACAAGGGCTAAACGGAAAAAAGGTGTGTTGCATTCAGGTTAAATTTTCAGTGAATTTGTTAAACATTGAGAAAGTTTATGAACCTTTCCAATCATTCGCCGGAAGCACCGTAGTTCGCGAGCACGCGGGCGCTGGGATCGTTGACGTCGCAGCCCTCCCACGCTTTGTTCGGCATCCAGAAGTCCTTGACCATTTCCGCTTGACCGGGATAGTATTTTTCAAAAATTTCACGGTAGAGAAGGGATTCTTTCGTAAACGGCGTTGCGAACGGATATTTTGCGGCGCGGAGCTTCATTTCGTCATCGGTATACTTTGTTTCGGCGTAGGCCTTGAGGTAATCGACCATAGAGTGACCGACGGCATCGGAGAACGCGGCTTTTTCGCGGTATAAAATCGGCAGCGGGAGGTAATCGCCCTCGAACGCGTGGCGCAGGAGGTATTTGCCTTTTTTGTACTTGTTGAGCTTCATCTCAGGATCAACGGACATGACGTATTTGACGAAATCGAGGTCGCCGAACGGAACGCGGGCTTCGAGCGAGTTGGCGGAGATGCAGCGATCGGCGCGGAGCACATCGTACATATGAAGCTCCCGCACGCGCTTTTGGGCTTCCGTTTGGAACGCAGCGGCGCTGGGGGCGAAATCTGTATATTTGTAGCCGAAGAGCTCATCGGAAATTTCACCGGTGAGCAGCACGCGGACATCGGTCTGCTCGTGAATGGCTTTGCAGACGAGGTACATGCCCATGCTGGCGCGGATGGTGGTGATGTCATACGTGCCAAGCAGCGCAATGACGGTTTCGAGATTTTCGATAACATCGTCCTTTGTGATGATGACCTCGGTGTGGTCGCTGTGAATGTAATCGGCAACTTCGCGGGCGTATTTTAAATCGATGGCGTCTTCACTCATGCCAATGGCGAACGTGCGAATGGGCTTCTTTAAAAGCTTTGCCGCGACGGAGCAGACGAGGGAGCTATCGAGCCCACCACTGAGAAGAAAACCGAGCGGGGCATCGGCATCGAGCCGCTTTTCGATGCCGGCAACGAGCTTATCATGGATGTTTTTACAGACAGTCTCGAGGTCATCGCGGCAAACTTCTTCGACTTCGGCGATGTCGCAGTAGCAGGTAAATTTGCCGTCCTTATAGTAGTGGCCCGGCGGGAACGGCATAACGCGATGGCACAGGCCGACGAGGTTTTTCGGCTCGCTGGCAAACACAATGTGGCCGCTTTCGCTGTACCCGTAGTAGAGCGGGCGGATGCCGATAGGGTCGCGCGCAGCGATGAAGCTATCAGTCTCGGCATCGTAAATAATCAGGGCAAACTCGGCGTCGAGCTTCTTGAACATCTCGGTGCCCTCTTCTTTGTAGAGAGGGAGTAAAATTTCGCAGTCAGAGTCACTTTTGAAGGTGTAGCCTTTTCTCCGGAGCTCCTCTTTAACGGAACGGAAGCCGTAGAGCTCGCCGTTGCAGACGACGGCGGAACCGTCCAGCTCAAACGGCTGCATGCCTTCTTCTGTGAGGCCCATGATGGCGAGGCGGTGGAAAAAGAGCCAACCTGCGGGCGTTTCCAGTGTGCGGGACATATCCGGCCCGCGGGAAACGGTTTTATCAAAGCCCTTTCGTAAATCTTCCAAACGAATGTCTTTTGCTGTGTAACCCATAATCGAACACATATCGGTTCCCTCCAAATAAAATAATTTCAGTCCAAACGCAAATAAAAAAACAGCCGTTTGTCCCAATTTCTTAGGACGAATAGCTGTTGTATCCGCGGTGCCACCTAAATTATCTTATAAAGAAGATCACCTTTACTGTCTCTAACAAGACAGGCACGGCTTAACGCGCCGCCACACGTCGCACCTACTGAGATATACGCATCTTTTCGGCTTGAGGCTCCGAAGTGTTATTCGCCGGTGTGCTTACGCGGGGTTCACACTCTCCCCCGCTCACTGTGCAAAGCGGTCTGCCGGGTACTTCTCTTCATCTGTGCCCTTGAATTATTATGCTAAGTTTATACCACCAATATTTCATTTTGTCAACACTTTTTTGAAAAAATTTTTGATTTTACATGAAATTTG
The DNA here is from genome assembly GCA_021029595.1 of Hominenteromicrobium mulieris. Taxonomy (GTDB): domain Bacteria; phylum Bacillota; class Clostridia; order Oscillospirales; family Acutalibacteraceae; genus Hominenteromicrobium; species Hominenteromicrobium mulieris. The sequence goes on from JAJJOY010000011.1 coordinate 22,347, forward strand.
CAATTTTTCGGTTTACAGCTTGCAGTTTGTAGACGATTTTAGCCATACTAAAACGTATTTGTCAAAAATCAAAAAGCTCTTTTCATTTTACGGGAGTTGTATTATAATAAGCTTGGATAAAATGCAAAATGAAACAGGAGGTCTTTTCCATGTTTGCCTATAAAACTTTGAAAAGCGGCACTGACATTCGCGGTGTTGCAAGTGAAGGCGGCGGCGCGCCGATTAACCTGACCGATGAGGTCGTGGAGCGCATTGCGGCCGGTTTTCTCGTTTGGTGCGAAAAGCACCTGGATAAGTGCGCCGAGGGGCTGAAAATTGCCGTCGGCCATGACTCCCGCATTTCCGCAGACCGTATTGCGGCGGCGCTGTTCCGCGCGTTTACGACGTACGGTGCTTCGGTTTACGACTGCGGCCTTGCCTCTACTCCGTCGATGTTCATGGCGGTTTTGGAGCTGCCGTGTGACTGCTCGGTGCAGATTACGGCGAGCCACCATCCGTTCTTCCGCAACGGACTGAAGTTCTTCACGCCTGCGGGCGGCCTTGACAGCCCGGATATTTCCGAGATTTTGGAATATGCACAGAACGGCGCTGCGCCGAAGGAGACCGACAACGGCACGCTGGTGCCGGTGGACTATATGTCAAAATATGCAGATAATCTGCGCGAGATGATCCGCAAGGGCGTGAACGCGGAAGATTATGCGCACCCGCTTGCGGGCTTTAAGATCGTTGTGGACGCCGGCAACGGCGCGGGCGGTTTTTACGCGAACGACGTGCTGAAGCCGCTTGGTGCGGACATTACAGGCAGCCAGTTTTTGGAGCCGGACGGCCGCTTCCCGAACCACATTCCGAACCCGGAGAATGAGGAGGCCATGGCGAGCGTTTGCGCGGCGACCGTGAAGGCCGGTGCGGACCTTGGCGTAATTTTTGACACGGACGTAGACCGCGGCGGCGCTGTGGACAGCCGCGGCGAAGAGATCAACCGCAACCGTCTTGTGGCGATTGCTTCCGCCATTGCGCTGGAGGGCAACCCGGGCGGCACCATTGTGACGGACTCCATTACGTCCGACGGACTCAAGACCTACATTGAGCAGACACTCGGCGGCAAGCATCACCGCTTTAAGCGCGGTTACAAGAATGTCATCAACGAAGCGGTACGCCTGAATAACGAGGGCGTGAACTGCCCGCTGGCGATTGAGACGAGCGGCCATGCGGCGCTGCGCGAGAACTACTTCCTTGACGACGGTGCCTATCTGGTGACGAAGATCATCATTAAGGCGGCACAGCTGCGCCGCGAGGGCAAATCGCTCGATAGTCTCATCGCCGATCTGAAGGAAGCCAAGGAAGAAAAAGAGTTGCGCTTCCCCATTACCGCGGAGGATTTCCGCCCCTATGGTGAGAGCACCATTGCGGCGCTTGAAAGCTACGCGAAAGCGCACAACTGGAACATTGCGCCGGACAACCGCGAAGGCATCCGCATTTCGTTCCCGGAAAACGACGGCGACGGCTGGTTCCTGCTGCGCATGAGCGTACACGACCCCATTCTACCGCTGAATATTGAAAGCAATTCCGTCGGCGGTGTACGCGTGCTGGCTGAGAAGTTGCTGAAGTTCTTTGACGAAGTGAAGCCGGAGAATGTGGACTATGCGGCGCTGAAGGGATTTTTGGAAAAGTAAGCTGAAATTAAATATTTAAATAAAAAGAACTCCCGACTGCTGCGGTTTGCGGCGGTCGGGAGTTTTTGTGTCAAAACTCGATGATATGGAGTTTTTGGGCAACTTCTTTGGCTTCGCCGCGGCGTTTGACACCGAGCTTTTGGAGGATGTGGATGACATGCGTTTTGACGGTGGCGACCTTGACACCGAGGATGTCGGCAATCTCCTGGTTGCTGCGGTTGCCGCACAGGAGCCGGAGCACCTGCGTTTCTGCGGGCGAAAGCGGTTCTGAGAGCCGCGGCATGGGACGCAAGAAATTCGGGTACAAAACAGCCTGACGGCGCGTTTCCTGTAAAAGGAGTGAAAAGAAGGGCTCGTCCTTTTTGTAGCCGGTAAACGTCAGCATGGGCATTACGGCGGCGCCAAACTGCGCAATAGGCATAACGAAGCGGTACTCATGGGTGGCATCAAGCGCCTGCATCCACTCCTCCTGCCACCGGGCGTTATTTTGCCGCTGATAGCAAACGGCCGTTAGGATGCGGATATATATGCGGTCCATCACGCGACCGCAGCGCTCACAGAACGGGATGAGTGAGGCCAATGTGAGCAGCGCGGTATTTTCTTCTCCGAGCGCGATCTCAACCATGGCACGCGTTATATACTGGTAGCGCCACATGGTACGGATGCGCGGCGTGATCTGGGGGGCAGATGTACGGTACCACTGCTCTGCCTTTTCCATTTCACCGGTGCGCAGCCATATACGGCAGCGCATGGCATCAATATTCGGCAGGAAACGCTTGTTGTCTTCCTCAAACTCTGTTCGCAGACTGTCTAAAGAAGAAAGCGCCATGATGGCGTTGCCCTGCTTTGTTTGGGCGCGCGCCATGAGACCGATGATGGCGAACGTCATATCCGGCGTACCGTGACGCTCGATCTCGGGCAACTGGGCCACAAGCGTCATGAGCCACGGAAGGTTATCCTCCCCTTTTTCAAATTTGCTTTCGCAAAGGGCGCAATCGGCAAAACCGATGCCGTCTTTGCCGAGAATGGCCTCCATCGGCTTGCGGATGGTTTTGTAGAGCAGTTCATCGTGCTTGGACCACGAACAGAAATCTTTGCCGCCGTTCATAAGACTTGGCAGCATGCTGGTGACAGAAAACGTGGGTGTTTGCAAGCTTTTATCCGTTAGAATTTTGAAATAGTTGCCGATGTTTTCTGCGATGCCTTTGCTGCTGCGCTGCGGGAGGGAGATATCGAGATATGCAAGCTTGCCGCGCACCTCTTTGTAGGCGGTGTCGGTCTTTTTGAGCGGGGCTGCATACTCCTGCAGGGCGGAATACCACATTTCGGAGGCTTCGTAATCCATGCAGAGGGACGTGAGCATGCTCATACCGCACATGAGCGATGGCGAGCGGAGGATCTCCTCTTTCGGGATAGCATAGTAATACTTTTCCATCTCATAGTAATGTCCCACACCGGGGTGCTGCTCTGCGTTGCGGATGAGCATTTCCGAGACACGGCGGTGGTCTTTGCAGCGCGAATAGCACTCGAGCGCATGCTCGTAATCTTCGTGCAGCTCATAGTAAAGCCCGGCGCGGCTGTACACTGCGGCCTGCTCCTGCGGCGTATAGACTTGGCGGAGTTCCCACATGAGGAACTGTTGGAAAAAGCTCCAGAAGCGGTATTTCTGTGCATCGGCATTTAAAAGCATGGTGGTATCGTGCCGAACGATGGAAATAAGCTCGTTGATGTGGCTGTCGCCGGAAATCATCTGGGCAAGCTCGGCGTCGAATGTATCGAACGGGGCGATGTCGAGCAGCATACGGCGCAGCGGCATTGAAAAGCGGTTGAAGATGTTATCCTCAAAAAAGTGATAGATTTCCTGCTGCACAATGCCGACGATCTCCGGCGTATAGGGCTGACCGTTTTGCATCAGGCGCGAAAGCGCCGTTAGGGCCAGCGGGTAGCCGAGAGAATCGTGGATGATGACGTTGATCTCTGCTTCCGTTGGTGTGCAGCCATTCTTTTCCAGAAAAACACGCACGGTATCGCGGTCAAACAGCAGATCTCTGGCCTCGATGAGCTGCAAAAACCCCGTAAAGCGGAACGGCATGAGCCAGCCGGGCAGCACGCCGCGGCTTAAAATGACGAAGTGCAGCTCCGGATTTTCGCGGATCCATGCGCAGAGCGTTTGCTGGTCTTCCGGGTCTTTGAGCGCGGGCAGGGAATCGATCACAATCGCATCTACATTTTTCGGCACGGGCTCGCGCAGGAATTCCGGGTCTTCTGCCGAAAACACGCAGGTTTTGTGATTGCCGAGCAAGGCGGTGGCAGCTGTAGACTTGCCGAAGCCGCACGGCGCGCTGAAGAAAATGACGCGGCACTGAGCCCAACCCTGTAAGAATTGCTCGCGCAGCGATGGCTTGATGACGACTTCATTCATGTGCTCTACTCCCCTTTTATGGTTTATAACCACAATATATCATATTTCGCACGAAATGTAATCCATCTAAAGATGGATTTTTGAAAAAATTTTGGTTTTGTCGAGTAGAAAAGGTGGAAAGGTAGTACGATTTTGCGGAAATGAAAAAAGCCTCTCGGACACCGGCACGTGCATGCGATGTTCGAGGGGCAATTTTGTTGTATTTTATACAACTGTATTTTATACAGCTTTTATGCGGCTTTTTCCTGAAGCTTCTGCTTTTTTCTCTGTGTCTTCGACGAGACGGCTCTTGGAGAGGTCGGCGTGGCGATAATAGAGCAGTGTGAGGGTGCTGCACACGAGCCAACCGGCAGGGTAGCCTAAGGCGATGGGAATGATGGTGTTGGAGATGAAGTTCGCCATGATAAAGAGGTAAATCTGGCGGAAGACGACGAACGAGCCCAGCATGATAATCATCGGTGCGCGGGAATTGCCTGCACCGCGCAGCACGCCGGAGTAGACCTGGTTGACGCAGCAGAACACGTAGAACGGCGAGCAATAACGCAGCAGCATGGAACCGTATGCGACAACCTCTGCTTTACCGTTGAAGAACGAGACGAGCTGCGGCGCGAAGATGAGCAACGGGATTGTCAGAATGACGGTTGCGACGACGGACATGAGGAACGCCGTGCGTGCGCCCTTCTTGGCGCGGCCGACCTGATCGATGCCGAGGTTCTGGCCGACGAACGTGGTAGACGCGAGCGCGAGAGACTGCATCGGCAGGAAGAGAAGCTGGTCAATCTTACTGTACGCCGTCCAGCCGGACATACAGTCTGCGCCGAAGTAGTTAACATAAGACTGTACAAATACGTTCGAGAACGCGGTGATCGCCATTTGGATGGCGGCCGGGATGCCGACGCGCACAATCTTCGCGAGCATTTCTTTATCGAGCTTCAAATATTTGAGCTCGACCTTGATGCAGGAATCCGTGCGGAACAGCGTAATCATCGTAAGCATGGCGGAGACGCCCTGCGAGATGATGGTCGCATACGCAACACCCTTAACGCCCATGCCGAGCGACAGCACGAAGACGAGATCGAGAATGATGTTGAGCACGGCGGAGACGACGAGGAAATAGAACGGGCGCTTGGAATCACCCACGGCACGCAGAATGCCCGCGCCCATGTTGTAGAGCATAAGACCGATGACGCCCGCGAAGTAGATGGTGAGGTACGCGGAGGACTCCGGCATGACCTCTGCCGGGGTCTTCATGAAATCGAGCACGAAGGGAATCATAGCGATGCCGATGATTGTAAAGAGCACAGCCAAAATGAGCGTCATGACGATAGAGGTGTGGACGGTATCGCGCACCTTATCATACCGCTTTGCGCCATAATACTGTGAAATGACGACGCCGGCACCGCTGGAAAGCCCTAAGAATATGCCGATGAGCATGTTGATAACGGGACCGACCGTGCCGACCGCCGAGAAAGCCTCGTTGCTGACGTAGTTGCCGACAACCCACGTATCGACCGTGTTGTAGAGCTGCTGGAAAATGTTGCCGATGAGAAGCGGAAACGCGAATGTGATGAGGTGGCGGAAGATGCTGCCCTGCGTCATATCCACATCGCGCTTAGTTTTCTGCTTCAGGATGCTGAGTTTAGACATAATAATATCACCTGCAACTGATTATACACGCTCTGTTTGAGATAATCAACTAAAATCTTAAAAATGTGGAATATCTTTTACCTCGATACGCACAATAAACCCGGTTAAACAGAAAGGGTGGTCGTATGAAAAAGAAAACACCGCAGCAATATGACGCGATGGTGCAGAAGGCTTCTCCGCACTCCCCCGTACTGAAAAACTGCCTGTTTGCGTTTTTATCTGGCGGGGCCATCTGCACGCTGGGGCAGGCGCTTGCGAACACGTTCATGCTGCTGGGGCTCGATTTAAAAGACGCGCGGACGTGCGTTTCAATCTCGCTCATTTTCATTTCCGCCGCGCTGACAGCCTGCGGCGTATACGACAACATAGCGAAATACGCCGGGGCAGGCACGCTGGTTCCGATTACGGGGTTTGCGAACTCAATGGTCTCCCCTGCGCTGGAATTCAAAAGCGAGGGCTTTGTGACGGGCCTCGGCGCGAAGCTGTTCACGGTGGCGGGGCCGGTACTGGTGTTCGGCATTTCGGCTTCGGTTTTGTACGGGATCGTGCTGTATATCATCGGGCTGTTTTAAGGAGGGCTTATGAAAAGACTCGGACGTTACACGCTTCTATTTGAGCGCCGCCCGGCGATTTTGGGCCACGCGGCGGTGTGCGGAAAAAAAGAAGCCGCGGGCCCGCTGGCGCGCGACTTTGACCAGACGTTTCTCGATTCTTATTTGAATCAGGAAAGCTGGGAAAAAGCGGAAAGCATGCTGCAAACGGAAGCCGCGAACCTTGCGATACGCAAGGCGGGGCTTCAAAAGCAGGACATTAACATGGTATTTGCGGGAGATCTGCTGAACCAGTGTATTTCGAGCACGTTTGGTCTGCGCGGAATGGACATTCCGTTCCTTGGGCAATACGGGGCGTGCTCCACGATGGCGCAAACGCTCATCATGGCCTCCATCATGGTGGAATGCGGCGCGGCGAACTACGCCTGCGCGGTGACCTCTTCCCACTTCTGCACCGCGGAGCGGCAATTCCGCACGCCGCTGGAATACGGCAGCCAGCGCGCGCCGACTGCGCAGTGGACGGCGACAGCTTCGGGCAGCGCGGTGCTCGGTATGAGCGGCGACATTCAAGTGCGGCACGCGACCGTGGGACGCATCACAGACCTTGGTGTGACCGACATGACGAACATGGGCGCGGCGATGGCCCCCGCTGCAGCGCAGACTTTGCTGGATTTTTTTAACGATACGGCGACAAAGCCTGAGGACTACGACCGCATTTACACAGGCGACCTCGGGGCGGTTGGCACAAAATTATTATACGAACTGCTGCGCGAAAACGGGATCGTTCTGCGCAACCACGAGGACTGCGGGCTGATTCTATTTAACCGCGAGGCACAGGACGTGCACGCGGGCGGCTCCGGCTGCGGATGCTCAGCCGGTGTATTATGCGGGCATATTTTGAACCGCATGGATCGCGGAGAGCTGAAAAATATTCTCTTTATGGCGACCGGCGCGCTGATGTCCACAACCTCTTCGCAGCAGGGCGAGAGCATACCGGGCATCGCGCATTTGGTGCATGTGGGGAGGGGATAAAAAAACTCGGCACAATCTGTACCGAGCTTTTACGGCGGATGATGCAATTAAGCTACGTCATCCGCTTTATTCTTTCTTTTGAGTTTTGAGAGCAGTCCGAACACAATCTCTTTTACGAGCGGTTCTTTGAGCAACAGTAAGACGATGCCGTAGAGGCCAAAGAACAATACCGCTGCAAGCAACAGCAACCAGAATGTGCCGATTTGCAGATGACTGACCCAAACTGCGCTGAGCACAGCCGGAATGAGTGCTGCAAAAATTTTAAAATAATGTATATCCAGAAAAGCACCGCGCACTTCTGAACGCAACGCAATATACTGCACCACGAGCACCGCAAACTCGGCGGCAAGCGTACCTATGGCCGCACCGGCCGCGCCGTACAGCGGAATTAAAATCGCATTTAATATTAGATCGGTAACAGCACCGGCGATTTCGGAAACGAGCACTGTTTTTTCACGCCCAAGCGGCACAAGAATTTGAATGCCCAACACATTTGTGATGCCAATAAACAATAGCGTCGGCATAATGATCTGCATAGGCAGAGTTGCCGATTCATACAGTGTACCGCCGGTCAAGAAACGAATGCTCTGCTCGGCAAATAGCATGAAAAAGATCATCAGCGGCAGCGCCACCAGCATGACGAAGTTCAGAGCCTTTGCACTGATACGCCTGAATTCGCCCTTCATCTCCATCTCAACGTAATACGAGGCGCGCGGCAACAGAACCGTGCCAAGCGATGTAACTAAGCTAACTAAAATGACCTTCACCTTTACAGCTGCATCGTAGTATCCGACTTGTTCTTTTGTCGTCATAATCCCCAGCATGACGTTGTCGAGATTCGTATAGATTGTCGTGGCACAGGACATGGCGAAAAAGATCAGCACCGGTTTTAAATGACGGCGTATGCTGTAATAACCAACTGAGTGAAAATCGATGTACTTTCGCGCATGAAACAAATTGATGATATTTGCAGCACTGGATGCAAATACGGTGATGCTTCCATAAACTACATAATCGCTTTTTTGGTGGATCAAAAGAAACATGCCGACCATGGCGATGACCTTGAAGACAATCGACCGCACCGCAATATAAGTGTACTGCTCCAAAGCTTTATAGAGCCACTCCATACCAATGGCAGAAAGCAGAATCATAGAGCTGACCACAATATACAGTGCTCTGTCCTCCCGCAGCCGCGGCACAAAAATAATGGCCAGTGCCAGCGCAACATATGATAACGCCCCGACTACAAGGTTAATGGCGAGCAGTTCGTGTGCCGTTCGCGTCAGCTGCTCCCGGTCATCTCGCACCATAGCGCAGATGCGTATGCCGTAAATTGGGATGCCGAGCTGTGCAAACATGTTGAAATAGGTGATTAACGAGATAGCAAACGAAACCTTGCCTGTTCCATCCGGCAACAGAATATTGGAAACATAGCGGAAGGTGATGAGCGGAAAAATGATGGACGACATTGTGAGAATGGCGTTCATCACAAAATTTAATTTCAGGGATTTCCCTTTCATAAGCAGAACCTTTATCCTTTCGGTCTAAACCGCACGGTAAGCTCCGCAATTCTTACCGTATATATCTTTATGGAAACAAATACTTGCCGACATACGGGATCTTCTGCAATACCTTTACAATCAGCAGAGCGACAAAATAAACCGCAAACGCACCGAATAGCCGCCACCATCCGCTTAATGTATCGACCGAAAACCACGATGTAATTCGATCGATAACCAGCACGTGTATCAAGTAGATTCCAAGACTTGCCCCTGAAAGCCATTTGATGAGACGGATAAATTTCTCGTTTTGAAAAATCGGATAATCGCAAGCATACTTTATGAATACAAAAATGGCAGCAGCCAGAAGAATCGGAAAACGCATGAACTGCGCCGTTGCAATGCATGCCTACAACGCAAAGACATGCCAAAACATTTAACACATCAAAATAAACAATTCGCTTTCGTTCTACTGTTTTTTCCATGTTGTCCTCTTAATCGTTCGCACCGACTTCTCGCTTTTTCATGGAAGCGAGTACCGGGAAAAGCAGGAAGTTTGTAGATGTCAGCATTTTAAAGCTCTTAGCGCCATTGAGTTCGGTATAAAGCGTTTCGCTTTTACCTTTAATTGTTTTCACCATAGCTTTTGCGGACTGCTTTGCCGCTTTGCTGTCTGTGGCTGTCAGATAAATGAAAAGCTGCATACCGGCAATTCGGGCGATATTTCTGCGCAGGAATGCGGCAATTTTCGGTTCTGACGTACCGCTGTTTTCATACGCCGCATATGCATCGGAAAGGTGACCGAGTACCAACTCGTGCATCGCACAGTTGCGCTGTAAGCTGTTGATATTCATGCTCTGTGTGGAAAGCGAAACACGATACATATAGATTGTTTGCGGTGCAACGGTGACTGTTTTCACATACGGGATGGGGTACAAAAGGTACTCTGCATCTGTATAGAAACAGTTATCAAGATGAATGTTATTCTTTTGCAGAATATCCGTGCGATAGGTCACATTGTGCATCGCCACGGTGAGTTGATCGCAAACAGAAGAAAACGGCACGTCCATACACGGAGCAACGTTCGTTTTCTCTTCTTTTTTTTGCCCTGTTTCATGGTCCACACAGCAATGATCCGCACAGACCATATCGGCATTTGTCTTTTCCAGTATATCCAGAAAAGCGCCCATCTGCGCTGTGTTTACCCAGTCATCACCGTCTACCATACGAAAATATTTTCCAGTAGCGTGCTTGATGCCGCTATTTACAGTGGAACCGGGTCCTGCATTTTTTTGTGAGATCAAACGGAATGTTCCGGGATATTTTTTTTCATATGCGGAAACAATTTCCGGCGTGCGGTCTTTGGAGCCGTCATCGGTCACGAGGACCTCCACACGATCTAAAATTGCAGGATCGATAAAGGAATCAAGACACTGTTCGATAAATTTTTCTACGTTATACGCTGCGACTGAGATGCTTAGCACTTTTTGCATAATGTTCCCCCTCTTCCTTTTTTACAATCTGCATCAGTGCACCCAAGGCCATCCAGAACATAAAGGACATCGGTGAACAGACGTACAAAATTTCAGACATAAAACAGCTTGCACACACCATGGCTGCCAAAACGGCTAAATACGCCGGTGCGATTCCTTGCAGCTGCATAGAAATCTGTTTCCAATTTTTAAATACGGCAATGATACACCACACAGCCAACGCAAGATACAAAAGCAAGCCCACAGCACCCTGTGCGACTAAAATATCAAAGAAGGCGTTGTGCATACTGGAAAAGTGCATGTGGTCGTTATTGATTAAATAGGAATCTTCCTGTTCGGCTTCAACGTAAGCCAAAACTGTGTTATGCCCCACACCGAAAACCGGTTTTTCTTTAAATATCTCGATTGCGCTTTTCCAAATATCTATACGGCGATTTGATATATCTGCCGCGTTCGTTTCTTTGGGGCGGATTGTCACCTTTGTTGCGTCGGGTTCAGCGCTTGGCTTTGCTGCTGCACTTGGTTTCGCTGAACTGCTTGCGCTCACAGTTTCTTTTTTCTCCATAACTGCCACACTGTTATTATAAACTGTCTTTATAGCTGTCGGCAAAGCTACCGAGGCTACAACCGCTACAACAGCAAGCAAAACGGTAACTCCTCTTCTGCGGCTTTTAACCGTATAAAGCACGGCACAAACCGCCACGCCGACAGTGAGCGCAATGCGGCACGCACGGGAATCTGAAAACGTGATATACAACACATCTAATGCCACTAAACAGCCCATTGCAATACGCAAAATGATGTTGTGATTTTTACTGAAAACACCAATTGCAAGCAAAAGTGAGACGCAGCACATTAAAGCACCGATATTCGGATCCCAATAGACACCGTAGAGGCGTCCCCAGTAAAAGCCTGTATAGTAAAGCGGCATTTCCGGTGTTTCGGGATAAAAGATCTCATTTTTTCCGAGAAGCATATAAGCAAAGCTCATAACGGTCAGCACAGCACATACACTTAAATAAAATCCAATCCAAACGCGCCGCTTTCTTATATCTTCCGCGGAACGACTCTCCTTATAGCAATACACCATTAAGAATAAGATTCCCTGCATGATGAGTGTTCGGATATTCTCATACCAACCATACCGGCGATTCAAAAAGGTTGAAAGCAGATAGGTTACGCAAAGTGCTGCAATCAGCCAAAACCCACGGCTTTTGCTGTACGTCTTAAAGTGTAAAAGTCGATATATGCAAGCTGCGGCAGATAAAAACAGTGTTGGCCATAATGCTAAAGAAATGATTGCCGTACCGAATGTCAGCGAGCAATCCTGAAAGAAGCCGACGGTCATAAACCCTAAGCCGGCAAATAGTTCAATCCACCAAAATGTGCGGTCGGCGAGTTTTTTCATAACAACTTCTCCCCCTAACCCAATATGGATAATATCTCCTCTTTTTGTGCGTCTAAGTCAAACGGACGAATTTGTTCGCGGAACGAGCGGACATCCTTATGAACACACGGCTGTGCATTTACGATCGCATTTGCCCACGTTCCTCCGTTGTTTTCGATATCAAGAAAAACACAATCATCTGTGAGCTTTACTTCATCCGTGATACGGTCGCTTAAAAATGTTTTTAAGCCTGCAACTTGTGCTTCGATTGCAGAAACAGGCAACCCCTCGAAAAGTGACGGTAATAAAAATGCGTCCATCGCCTGCAAAAGCGACGGTACATCGTCACGAATTCCCAAAAACTGCATATGTTCAAATAGCTGCATTTCTTTTGCCTGTGCTTCCACCGCCAGACGATCAGGCCCATCACCAATCAAAAGCAGCTTGGCATTCGGCAGCTTTTCACGTGTTTTTTGCAGGATTTTTAAAAGGTAAGCGCTATTTTTAGCCGTGACATAATTACCGATATGCCCGAGCACAACGTCTTTCTCCGAAAATCCGAGTACACTGCGCATTTTTGCGCGTACAGCAGAATCAAACGCATAGCGCTCTACTTCGATCGGATTGTATAGAATTTTCACCTTGTTTTGTTCAACCAATTCCGATGGGAACAACCATTTTGCTGCGGCTTTGGAACAGGCGTAATAATCATTGGCGTACTTTGGCAGCTTGTTGCGGCTTCTGCCATTCATGAAAGACTTCAAAAACGCTTTTACTATGCTGCATTCTCTCTGGGACGTGCTGTGACTATGCAAAATCACGCGCGGTACACCGGCATCGTGTGCGGCTTTGGCACCAATACAGTGCATCGGCTCTGAAATATTGAAATATGCTGCATCATAAGATTTTTGAGATAAGATTTTCCGCATCGCTTTATACTGCTTTTGCGGGTGCATCAATCCGGGAATCTCGTGAATTTCTGCTTTAAACGGCGCTAAGCAGGCACGTAAATCTACATTATCCTTTCCTGTGAGAATGTCCGCGTGTATACCTGCATCATAAAAGACACGCAGAACACGCAAAAGATATTTATCAATACCGCTGTTTCTGCCGTCTATCATATATCCGATCAGAACTTCCATACTTTCTCCTAAAAACAAGCAGATTCGGTCAGTGCTGTTGTTTGAGTGTCGAAAAGACCGTGGGAAACGCGCTTTTTACTGCAAAAATACTGCGAGCAATCATCAGGCACAACGGGATATTGCCTGCACAAAGCGCCTTTGCCATGCACTTGAAAAGCGTGCCGCTTGCCTGAACCGCCGACAGCAGTTCTTTGCACAACGGCGTTTTATACTGCTGCTTGAGCCATTCTTTGCGCTGTGCGTGGTTCATGGCAGAGCGTTTATCACAGTTGCGCTGCAAGGCGGAAAACAGGTAGCGCACATAGATATTGGCTAAAATTCTGCGCACCTCTTCTGTGCACATGCCCCAGTTTTTATACTGCTCCAGCACCAAGAAAACCCGCTCCGCGTTGAGTGTGAAGTAATCCGGCAAAAATTTATTCGTCAGGCTGCCGTCTATACGCTTCAAGTAATGATACGGTGTTGTGTTCAACACGTTCATGGAGCACACCGAATCAAAATAAGAAACGTTGAATTTGATGTCCTCAATCAGCGTAATCTTTTCAAATACCACACCGCTTTCACGCAGGGACTGAACACGGTAGACTTTGTTCCACGCATAGCCGTACAGCGTTTTTTCCTCCAAATGAATAACCTCACGGCGCACGTCTTCCGGCGTATACAAATACAGCGTTTTTTCCACTGCGACCGGGAAAGTCTGCTTTAAAACACCTGCGCGGTCATAATACTGCTCTAAAAGTCCGAAAACAACAACGTCTGCCCTGTTTACTTCCAAAGAGGCTTTTACTTGCTCCAGCAGATTCGCATCGATCACGTCGTCGGAATCCATAAAGAACACATACTCTCCTCGCACATGCGGGAAACCGGCGTTGCGTGCGTTGCTGAGGCCGCCGTTTTCGGGCAGATGCAGTACGGTCATACGCTCGTCTTTTTTGACCCACGCATCGCAAATTTTCGGAGAATCATCCGGCGAACAGTCATCAACCAAAATGACTTCAAAATCTTCAAAAGTCTGTGCAGCCACACTTTGTAGCGTTTGTTCCAAATAATCCGCAACGCCGTATACGGGCATCACGATGCTGAAAAACGGAGTTGTCTTATCCATTTACAGCCTCCGTTATCTACCGGCCTTCAGCTTAGCAAAAAGCTCTGTATTACCGGACTTTACCTTGGAAATAATGCGACCTTCAAGATACGTCAGCCCAGTGCTGTGCATTTTAAGCGGCACAAGCATGAGCTTCATATAGGCTGAGCGCGCTTTGGTGAGCTTTACAGACTGCATAGCTGTCGGGGTAGAAATCATTTCACGAATTTTCGCTTTTTTCTCTTTTGTGGTGAGCGTACAGTTGCGGTTTGTTACATTTTCGATACAGCCGATAAGGCGCTCGGAATAACGGCGTGCGAGGAATTCTTCTGTTTCCGGCGTATGAATATTCCAGTGCTTATAAAGGTCAATCATCCAGCCGTGTTCTTCCTCGCGCTTATCGTACATATCGCTTCTGTAACGCGCAGTCTCACTTTCCTGACGCTTGCGGATAAAGTGATAATACTTGCCGGAAAGCACCGTAACGCGCTCCACATCGCGGATAACGCTTAAAATAAACGGGAAATCATCCCAGAAGGTCTGCGGAAAATAAATACCGTTGCCCTTTACATACTCTGTCAAAAAGAGCTTATTCCACGGAGAATACAACAAATTCAGATCAAACAGGTGATGGGCGTCCTCACGGAACGCCTGTTGTGTGGGATACACACAATCCTTATACGCCTGCTCCTGCACAAATTTTTCCGAATCCGTGTAATACGTATCAATATAAAAGCCCGTTACAACAAACTGGGAACTGTTCTTCTCTGCTGCCGTCACCATATCTTCCAGCATGGTCGACTCCGCCCAATCATCGGAATCCATAAAATACAAATACTTTCCGGTAGCTTGATCGATTGCGACATTTCTTGCGCTTGGCGCACCGCCGTTTTCCTTGTGAATGACTTTGATGCGTGGATCTTTTGCTGCATATTCGTCACAAATCTCACCGCTGCGATCCTTTGTACCGTCATCTACACAGAAAAACTCCCAGTTTTTATAAGTCTGTTTTTGTATGCTCTCTATTGCTTTGCCAACGTAAGCTTCTACACCATACACAGGCATGATCACGCTGACTTTTACATTTTCCATCATAATGTCTTACTCCGCAAATTCTTTTTCCACAGCCGAAAGCGCTGCCTCAATAACCTTATCCATATCATAATATTTATACTCTGCCAATCTGCCGCCGAAGATCACGTTCGGTTCGGCATCGGCCAGTGCCTTATACTGTTGATAAAGCGCGCTGTTTTTTTCGTTATTGACAGGGTAATATGCTTCCATCCCCTGCTGCCAAACCGCAGGATATTCGCGCGTGATGACCGTTTTTTCCTGCTGACCGAACGCAAAATGCTTGTGCTCGATGATGCGCGTATACGGCGTTTCACGGTCCGTATAGTTGACGACCGCAACGCCCTGATAATTCGGTGTATCCAAAACTTCGGTCTCAAAGCGCAGGCTTCTGTACTCAAGCTCACCGCATTTATAATCAAAATAAGAATCAATCGTACCTGTATAAACGACTTTTTCCGCAAGCGCATCATACGCTGCACGATTCGCAAGATAATCCACATCAGTGCGCACTTCAATGCCATCGAGCAGCTTATCAATAATCTCATTATAGCCGTTTACTGGGATGCCCTGATACGGATCGTTAAAATAGTTATTGTCATACGTATAGCGCACAGGGAGACGCTTGATGATGAATGCCGGCAGCTCCGTGCAAGGTCTGCCCCATTGCTTTTCCGTATAGCCCTTGATGAGCTTAGCGTAAATATCCGTGCCGACAAGGCGAATCGCCTGCTCTTCGAGGTTTTTGGGTTCGCCTGTTACGACGCCGCGCTGTGCTTCAATCTTTTCACGTGCTTCGTCCGGTGTTACAACACCCCAAAGCTTCGAGAACGTATTCATATTGAACGGCATGTTGTAGATTTCGCCTTTATAATTTGCGATTGGTGAATTCGTGAAACGATTAAACTCTGCTAAATCATTTACATATTTCCATACGCGGCGATTTGCCGTATGAAAAATGTGTGCACCGTAACGATGTACGGTGACTCCTTCGATCTCTTCGCAATAAATATTGCCGCCAACGTGATCGCGGCGCTCCAGCACAAGGCATTTTTTGCCGCGCAGTGTAGCTTCGTGTGCAAATACGGAACCGAAAAGGCCGCTGCCTACAATGAGATAATCATACTTTTTACGCATACTAATTCTCCTTCCAATTATTAAATCAAGAATTTATTCTTCAATTTCATTTATACTCTTGGTTTTCTCCGTCATCTGAGCAGACTTCTCTTCTGTGAAGCCTTCTGTAGATTCCGGCACGAACATGATCTTGATTGTCAGCAGAATCAGCTTTAAATCAAGCAAAATTGACTGTTTTTCAATATACTGAAGGTCGAGCCGCAGTTTATCGTAGGGGCTCGTGTTGTATTTGCCGTAAATTTGGGCATAGCCGGTCAGGCCGCCTTTGACGCGCAGGCGGTAGGAAAACTCGGGGATTTCTTTTGTGTATTCTTCCACGTGTTCGATGCGCTCCGGGCGTGGGCCGACGATGGACATATCACCTTTTAAGACGTTAATAATTTGCGGGAATTCATCGATGCGCAGTTTACGGATGACGCGACCGACACGTGTGATGCGGGGATCGCCGGAGCGACACGGAATGGATTTGCCGCCTTTTTCCGCATCTACGATCATACTACGGAACTTGAGAATTTCAAAAACCTCGCCGTTTTTGGTGCAGCGCTTTTGCTTATAGAACACAGGGCCGCGATCCTCGAGCTTGATGGCCAAGGCTGTAAGAAGAAGCAGCGGGGAAAGCAGAATAAGTGCCGTAAGGGAAAGCAGAATATCGACCACGCGCTTGACAAGGTTGTACCAGAAACGCTCGCTTCGGTACTCATATTTCATCATGGGCGTATCGATCAGATGACGCGCTCCGAAGCCTTCCATGGTGATCTCACTGAGCTGCGGCGTGATATAGAGGCTTTTGCGGCTCTGCATGCAGTACCAGATCACCTCTGAACGCTTTTTAGAGGAAACCTCATAGAAAATGACAGCTTGATAGGGAGCGACTTCTTTTTTCCAGTCGCCCTTCAGAATATCCGCAGAAACGACCTTTTCGATGGTGAAAATATGACCAATCTTATCAAATTTTTGTAGAAACTCATTCACATTATCCGCGCCGGAGATGACGAGGGTCTTTTCCGGCTTGCCGAACGCGATGGTAAAACGCTTGCCGACAAGAGCCCAGCACGCTGCCGCCAAAAGCTGGCAAAGCACCGTGAGAATGCCGGGAATTAAGTTTACATAATTATGGCGAATCATGCAGAATTCGCCATAGAGCAGCAAATCTGCCATGCCAAAGGACAGGAACTGCGAAAAAATAGTTTCTGCTATGGAATAATCTGTAATTTTAAACGCACGGAAAAGATTGCCGAGTGCTACGTATACGATGGCATAGAGAATCAATGTGACCGCATATCCGATGCTATCTGCTCTACGGAAAAGTCTTGGGCCGTAATATTGGAACAAAACCATGGCAAAAAAGCCGAATTGCAATGCAAAAATGGAGAACTTCATGATCATAGAAAGCGCAAACTTTCTGTTATTCATTTATATTCACGCACCTTATATTCTTAATAAATATTGTTACACATTTTTAATGATACCATTCGACACGCTTATTGTCAATTCGTTTTTTAAATCCTGTGCAACGCACTAATTACCCCCCATAATCTCTTCTTTTTTTCGTAATTGTTACTAATAATCCTACAATAAAATTAATATGCTTAGAACAGATCCATCATGGAGCACTTTTTGGGGTAGAAGACGTTGGGAACGGTGGGAGCTTGGCGGAGGAGGCGGACGTCAGGCATCCAGGGGATATCGGCGGCGGCGCGGGCGCCGGTGATGAGGGCAGAAAAGGCGCGGATGTTGAGGATGAGGTCCGGTACGGCATCGGTTTTTTCAACTTTATTTTGCTCGCCGGGGGCAAAGTGCAGGCGCCATGTGCCGTTATTTTCCGTGATGATATCGTCTTCGATACTGAGGGTGATCTCCCCTGTGCCGCGGCAAGCACAGTTTTCTAAAACACGCTCGACGTTGACAACGCGCAGCATGCCGTTTGGGAACACGGAGCAGAACGTGCGCGTGTTTTCGCCGATGAGCTGCTCTAAGTGCATATCGGACGGGACGGTAAAGCGAAGCTTCTCGTAATCCGACGAGAAAGCGGATTTTGCGAAGAACAGCAAGCCGTTGAACGCTTCTGCATCGCACGCGAGGAAACCGCCGGGGCTTTGGAACGTGTGGGTGCAGTCAAGATATGTGACGCCGCCTTCTTCGATTTTATGGGTAATCATCAGGCCGCGCGGCTGATTTTCGTTATTGTACCAGACGAATACGTAGCGCTTATCGTTCCAGAGGTTCGCTTTTTCGAGACCTTTATCATACGTTTCGCGGACGGCGGAGAGGTTGTGGTCTGCATAGAACGTGTTATAGACGGTAAGAAGCGGGGTAAAATCGCCGCCGGGGAAGATCTGCTCGACGTGCCCGCCGACATCCTGCGGCTTCATCGCTGTGAACGGCACCGACCAGCGGTATTCCGGCGCACCGGCTTCAAAGCCGAACTTGCGGTAATACTGCATGCTGAACGGATACAAAAAAGCGAACGTGAAATCGTTTGCGTACATGTCTTTGAGAGAGGCCGTCACGCAAGCGCGGATAACGCCGCCGCGGCGGTACTGCGGCAATGTAGAAACACCGCCTACACCGCCGAGCTTATACGTGCCGCCGTCGAAGCGGCAGAGGTACTCGCGGCTGTTCACGACGCCGCAGATGGTCTCATCGTCGTCTAAAAAGGTGCAGAAGCATCGGTTGCGGGCATCTTCCCTCTTTTCTTCTTCGGTGCGCTCACGGGCAGCACTTTCTTTGGCTTTTTCGAGGTCGTAATCTCCCTCAAAGGCGACAGCCATGGTGAGATTTGATTTCCAGTTTTCTTCCGGGCGCAGTAATCTTGTTTTCATACAACTTTCCT
Organism: Hominenteromicrobium mulieris; assembly: GCA_021029595.1. GTDB lineage: Bacteria > Bacillota > Clostridia > Oscillospirales > Acutalibacteraceae > Hominenteromicrobium > Hominenteromicrobium mulieris. Next base: position 41,318 of record JAJJOY010000011.1, read on the forward strand.
CCGTTTTGCAAAAAACCGGCAAGTGAAAAGGAACTTGCCGGCTTTTGCCTTTATATTGTGATATATATTAAATATATTATAGTATACGGGCTTATTCCGAAAGAGCATGGATGATTTCATCCATGTGCATACCGCGGGAACCTTTGCACAGCACGGCATCACCGGGATGCAGACGGTCTTTCAGATACGCGATGGCTTCCGCATTCGAGGCGAACCACGCGCTGTTCTCACGATTTTTAAAGCCCTCGACGATGTGCTTTGCGAGCGGGCCGACGCCGATAAGGACATCGGTGCCGTTTTCCGCCGCAAACGCGCCGGTTTCATAGTGGCCGCGCTCTGCGTAATCGCCGAGCTCCAGCATATCGGCAAGTACGGCGTACTTTTTGCCGGTCGCTTTCAGACCGCCGAGAATTTTCAAAGCGGCACGCATGGAATCGGGGCTGGCGTTATAGGTATCGTCGATCAGCGTGATGCCGTGCGCTTCTTTAATCTGCTGGCGCATGGCGGGCGGTGCATAGGTGCGGATGGCCGCGACGGCTTTTTCCTCCGGAACGCCGACTTCCACAGCGACCGCGACGGCGGCAAGGGCGTTGCGCACGTTGTGCTCGCCGGCAGCGGGGACGTACATTTCTACGCGTTTACCGTCGTGCACACAGATAAACTTTGTGCCCTCCGTATCGGCCTCAAGCTCTACGGCGCGCCAGTCGCAGTTTTCACCGAGACCGAAGCGCACGATCTGCTTTTCCGGGGTGCTTTTTAATGTGGAAAGCAGGTCGTCATCGCCGTTTACGAATACCTTGCTGCCGTTTGGCAGGTAATCCGTGATGCCGAACTTCTCTTTCATGATGTTCTCGCGTGTTTTCATGAACTCGATATGCGACACGCCGATGTTCGTCATGACGGCGATGTTCGGCTTTGCGACTTTTGCGATGCGCGCCATCTCACCGGGCATGCTGACGCCCATTTCGACAATGGCGGCTTCGTCCTCCGGCGTGATGCGCAGAACGGTCATGGGCAGGCCGATCTGGCTGTTCGCGTTGCCGGCGGTTTTCATCGTTTTGAGGCCGGCGGAAACAGCTAAAGCGACCAATTCCTTTGTGGTGGTCTTACCTACGCTGCCCGTGATACCGATAACCGGGATATTGAAGCGCTCGCGATAGCGTTCCGCGACCTTTTGCAGTGCTGCGCGGGTATTTTCAACGTAGACAACATCGCCTGCGGGGGCATCGAGCGGCTCTTCGGAAAAAGTCGCTGACGCGCCAGATGCGAAGACCTGCGGGATAAAGCGGTGTGCATCGGTGTTTTCGCCGCGGATGGGCACAAACATTTTGCCGGGCGTCGTCTCGCGGCTGTCGGTATAAAACGACGTGACGGTATTTTCGCCGCTGCCGACGAGCCTGCCGCCGCACATTTCGGCGATCTCAGATACCTTTAAATTCATAAATGCAGTAGTTTCCTTTCATTTAGCGCACCGAAGCGAGGGAGCCCATCGGATCCCACGGCTGGAGCGTAATCGGCTCTTGCTCAAGCGCTTTGCGCTGTTCTTCTGTGAGGTACTTTTTATCGACGACGACCTGATACATATACTCGTCGAACCAAGCGTCGCTCATGATGTAGTAGCCGTCTACACCGGCATCCTTGCCCCAGCTGTTTTCGACTCTCCAGCGGTTCGGCTTACCGTTATCGTCGAGGTTGACGCCCTGGAAAACCATGGCGTGCGTCATGAGGCTCTGGCCATAATCGAGGCGCTGAGCTTTATCCATGGTGAACTCGGTGTTGAAGAGCGTTTCGAGGTCGAGAGCGTTCAGATCCATAACGCCGCCGTCACGAACGCTGCGCTTGCCGACATCGCAGCCGAACCAAACCGGCAAGCCGTCCTTCATCTGGGCGATGGCTGCCGCTTTCAGGTCTTCAATGGGCAGGTTGAGGTACTTGACGGGTCGGCCCTCTGCGACGTTACCGAGGAACGCGACAGTGTAGGTCTTGCCGTAGGGCTTATCGGACGTCGGCGCATTGATGAGGCTGATGTACCGGGAAAGATCCATGTCGACGTACTTTTTGAAGAACGACTGCGGAGTGATGCCGAGGTCGCGCACGAAGCCGTTCGGGGTCTTGACCTCGAAATCGAACTTCACAGGCGGCTTGCCGAGGCTGATGCACAGCATGTTATAGATGGTCTGCATCATGTCGTCCTTCTTTGCACGGAGCTCCTCCATGGAAGCGCCGTTCTGATACGCGGTGCGCAGCGTGCAGGCAAACTCACGCAGCTTTTCGGTGAGGTAGCCGGTGATCTCACGCGTGGAGGAGGATGCGGCGGTTTCCGGCATGACTTCCTTCGGCACGACGCCGTACTTCTCTACGAGGTTTGCGAACATATCCCACTGACCGCCGTCGCCGAGCGGACCGGAAAGCAAATATGTAACAAGGCGGCCTGCGGTGGGCTCGTTGAGCGTCTCTAAGATACTCTCGAGGAAATAGTTGCTCTTTTCAAGCTTATCGAAGAACAGCGCGTAGTTCTGGGAGAGCTCAAACGTTTTGACGCCGAGCTTTTTGATGATGCGGAAGCGCATGGTGTTGAGCGCCGCGAACATCCAGCAGCGGCCGCTCTGCTTCTGATTCGTGATGTCGCCCTGCTCCAAAGAAATGTTGAACGTATGGCGCATTTCGCGGGCGTTCTCAAAGCGCATGGCGGCATTGTTGACGCCATTCTTCGTGGCAGCATCCATGGCGATACGGTTCGCGCGGTCGCTGTCGAACGCGGTCTCATAAGAAGCGAGCTGTTCCAGTGTGATTTCCTTATTCATTTCTGCACAAGTCCTTTCCCGAAAGTAATTTATGAGCTTTGTTTCATGGAATCAAGGATTTCCCGAATGACGACACGCTCGTCAAACGGGTATTTCTTACCCTCGATCTCCTGATAATCTTCGTGACCCTTGCCTGCGAGAACAATAATGTCGCCGGGTTGTGCGTTTTCAATGCACCAGCGAATGGCTTCGCGGCGGTCGGGAATTTCAATGTATTTGCCGTCGGTCTTTGCAAGGCCGACCTTGATGTCCGCTAAAATATCGAGCACATTTTCGTAACGGGAGTTATCTGCCGTGATGACGGAGAGATCGGCTAAATTGCCGCTGACCTCGCCCATCTCGAAACGGCGCACCTTGGGGCGATTGCCGCCTGCGCCGAACATGCAGATGAGGCGCTTCGGGTTATAGGCGCGCAGCGTTGTCAAAATGCTCTGCATGCTGACGGCGTTGTGCGCATAATCGATGAGCAGGGTGAAATCGCCGGGCATCGGCACAGGCTCCACGCGGCCCTTGACCTTGACGGTTTTAAGCCCGTGCTGCATGGCAGTGACGGGGATATTCAAAACGCTGCACGCCGTGATGGCGCACAGGGCGTTATAGACGTTGAACTTGCCGGGGATGGCGACATCCGCGGTAAAATTCAGCTTGCCTGTGACGGAGAAGCGCACGCCGAGGAACCCCGGTGTGGTAACGAGTTCTTCCCCATGCGCAACAAGATCGGCCGATTTATCGTAGCCGTAGGTAACAATATTGCACGTATGATTTTTGATGATGCCGGTATAATTCGGGTCATCGATATTGATGATGCCGGTGCGGCACATGCGGAACAGCATGCTTTTGCACGCCATGTACTCTGCCATATCTTTATGCTCTGCGCCGCCGATGTGATCCTCGGAGAAATTCGTGAAGAGGCCGAGCTCAAACGTGAAGCCTGCAACGCGGTGATCCTTGAGGCCGATGGACGAGACCTCCATAACGCAGTATTCGCAGCCGGCGTCGACCATTTGGCGCATGAACTTCTGCACCTCGTAGTTTTCGGGTGTGGTGTTATCGGTTTGAACGAGGGTATCGCCGTACAGTACGCCGATAGTGCCGATGACGCCGGTTTTATGGCCTGCGGCCTCCAGAATGGAGCGCATCATGAACGCGGTGGTCGTTTTGCCCTTGGTGCCCGTGATGCCGATGACGTGCATCTGCTCTGCGGGGTGGCCGAAGAACTCGGCGCTCAAACATGCGAGGGCAAGGCGGGTGTTATCCGTTAAAATGACCGGCACGGGCGCTTCCACGGGCTCCTCTGCGATGATGACGGCGGCACCTTTTTCCGCTGCCATTTTCGCGTACTTATGGCCATCTGCATTCGCACCGCGCAGGCAAACAAACGCGCAGCCCGGCACAGCCTTACGGGAATCGTACACAAGGTCGGTGATGTCGACGTCCGGCACCTGCTCCGCGCGATACTTGATGGCGGTTAAAAGTTGTTTCAGTTTCATTTTTATCCCATCCTTTTTCGTGAATTCGGATGATGTATACCGACATGGTATACTATGTGCTTATTATAGTCCGTCTGCGTGGTTCTGTCAAAGAAAAAAGAGAGCTGCGCGTAAAAATGTGCAGCTCTCTCATTTAATTTTCGGTATTTGCGGGTGCGTCGTTCAAAAGACGCTCGTACAGCTTGACGCTGTCATTGCGGTAATCGATCTTTTCCTGCTTTTTGAACGCGGCGCCGTCTTCTGTACGGACGGCGACCTTGAGCTCACCGAGGACGGAAAGCACGCTTTCTTTCGTTGCGCCCTCCTCGTTATAGTGGTTGAGCTCTAAGTTGTTCAGCGCCGGAATGTCCTTCCAGAGGTAATAGTCGTTATCGGTGCCGTCTACGGGGCCGAAAAAGCCTTCTAAATCGTCCTGATCGAGGTATTTATAGCTTGCGTCGTCGTAAGCGAAAATCATGCTGTCACCGGCGGAGGCATCGGTCGCGAACTTGACGAACGAGGCCTGCAGCTCTGATGTTTCAAACTCCGAGGTGCCGCTTGTATTAAAGCGGCAGAAATTCATGGCGACGTATGTTTTGCCGTCACCGTTGCGGTCGTCTGCATATTTCTCGAAAAGCTCCTGAATATCGGTTTGCAGGTCGCTCGGCACGGTATACTGCGTCATGACGGTGATGGTATAATCGGGTTCCGTTTTGGATGTGACCGAATATATGAAATAGCCGACGACGGCTATGGCGAGCGCGACGAGCAGGACGTGCACCTTGTGATAATCCCACCAGTTTTTGCGTTTATCCGCCGCGGTCTGCGGCTTGATTTCGTTTTTATGAATGGTGTCTTCCGTATCGTCCAGCAGATACCGCTCTCGTGCCATGTGATTTCCTCATCTCTTCTTTAGTATTCTTTGGCTGTGTGGTTTTTGAAAAGGCGGCTTTGTGCCGCCTTTCAGGGAACCCATGCAACTGGGTTCCCTACGGCTCAACAGTCCACCGGACTGTTGAGCCTACCTTCCTGGTTTTTGGGGAGGCAAAAAGGTTTCGTCGTTTGCGAACGACGACCAAAGGCGCTGCCTTTGGAATCCGCCGCCTTTGAAAAAGGCGGGCGAAACTTTATCCGTTTGCTTTACGTTAGCTTTATGTTAATTTTACGCCGTTATTCTTTCTAAAAAGCCAATTTGCTGTGAACAAATTGTAAAATGCAAAAGCACTGCCCGCAAACACAGGCAGTGCTTTTATTGTAACACAGATTAAATTTGTGTCAAGCTTTATCGAACTCAGTCTACGACCTCGTAGCCCTTATCTTCGATGGCTTTCTTGAGCTCGGCATCGGAAATTTCAGCATTGAGCTGAATGACCGCCGTGCCCTTTTCGTGGCTGACTTCTGCAGATGTGACCTGCGGGAATGCCTCCAGACACTTTTTAACAGTGGCTTCGCAATGCGGGCACATCATGCCGTTAATCTTAATTGTTTTTTCCATGGTTTTTGTCTCCTTTACTTCGATGGTTTTCGTTTCGGCGGGTTTTGCCGATTTTATTTTTTTATCGTGCTTCGTGCTGCGGATGTTCAATAAATTCAGACGAAGCGCGTTTGTGACGACACAAAAGCTTGAAAGGCTCATGGCTGCCGCGCCGAACATGGGGTTCAGCTGCCAGCCGAGCAGGTTAATGAACACGCCTGCCGCGAGCGGGATGCCGATGATGTTATAAATGAACGCCCAGAACAGGTTTTCGTGGATATTGCGCAGTGTGGCGCGGCTTAAACGGATGCCCGCAGGAACATCGGACAGGCGGCTCTTCATGAGCACGACATCCGCGGCGTCGATGGCGATATCCGTACCGGCGCCGATGGCGACACCGATGTCGGCTCTGGTAAGGGCGGGCGCGTCGTTGATGCCGTCGCCGACCATCATGACTTCACCCTGCTCTCTGAGCTTGCGGATGACGTTTTCCTTGCCGTCCGGCAGAACGCCTGCGATGACTTCATTAACGCCTGCCTGTCGGCCGATGGCCTCTGCGGTGCGGGCGTTATCACCGGTGAGCATGACGACGTGAATGCCCATGTTCTGCAACTCGCGGATGGCCTGCGGGCTGTCTTCCTTGATGACATCCGCCACGGCGATAACGCCGATAAGCTTACCGCCCCTGCTGAAATACAGCGGGGTTTTGCCGGACTGCGCGAGGGCTTCGGCCTTTTCTTTAAAATCTGCGGGGACATCTGCCTGCGTGGAGATGAACTTCAGGTTGCCGCCTGCGAGAACTTCGCCGTTCAGGGCAGCGGTGAGGCCATTGCCGGGCTTTGCCATGAAGTCTGTGACTTCTTTTGCCTGCACGCCGATCTCCTCAGCGCGCGCCATGATGGCTTTGGCGAGCGGGTGCTCGCTCTTTTTCTCGAGCGCGCTTGCGGCTTCCAGAAGGTTTTTTTCGGTGATGCCCGGGGCGGATAAAATATCCGTGACGCGGGGCTCGCCGCTTGTGATGGTGCCGGTTTTATCGAGCGCGACGATCTGCACCTTGCCGGTTTTTTCGAGCGAAACGGCAGTTTTGAACAGGATGCCGTTTTTCGCGCCCATGCCGCTGCCTACCATGATGGCGACCGGCGTCGCGAGGCCAAGTGCACACGGGCAGCTGATGACGAGCACGGAGATGCCGCGCGCGAGCGCGTAGCCGAACGTCTGCCCAACGAGCATCCAGACGATGAACGTAACAACGGCGATGCAGATGACGGTCGGGACGAACACGCCGGAAACCTTATCGGCGATCTTCGCAATCGGCGCTTTCGTGGCAGCGGCATCGCTGACCATGCGGATAATCTGGGAAAGCGTGGTATCTTCGCCGACGCGCGTTGCTTCGCAGCGCAGGAAGCCGGACTGGTTTACGGTCGCGGCGGAAACAGCATCGCCCACGGCCTTATCGACCGGAATGCTCTCGCCGGTGAGGGCGGATTCATTGACGGCGCTGGCGCCTTCCAAGACAACGCCGTCTACGGGGATATTCTCACCGGGGCGCACGACAAACACATCGCCGCGGCGAACCTCGGAAACAGGCACGGTGACCTCTTGACCGTTCCGCACGAGCACGGCGGTTTTCGGCGCGAGGTTCATGAGGCCCTTTAAGGCATCGGTCGTGCGGCCTTTGGAGCGCGCTTCCAGCATTTTACCGACCGTGATGAGCGTTAAAATCATGGCGGCAGACTCGAAGTAGAACTCGTGCATGTAGCCCATGACAGCGGCCATATCGCCGCGCATCTGGGCATCTGTCATGGCGAACAGCGCGTAGGTGCTGTACAGGAACGACGCGCCCGAGCCGAGCGCCACAAGGGTATCCATATTCGGTGCGCGGTGGATGAGCCCTTTAAAGCCGCTGATGAAGAACTTCTGGTTGATGACCATGATGATGACGGTGAGGAGCAACTGGATGAGGCCCATCGCGACGTGGTTGTCTTTGAGAAAATTCGGCAGCGGCCAGCCCCACATCATATGCCCCATGGAGATGTACATGAGCACAGCCAAAAAGCCGACGGACGCGATGAGACGCTTTTTGAGCTTTGGAGTTTCGCGGTCTTTCAGGGCATCTTCTGCAGCAATGTTGGGGCTTGTGCTATTCTGTGCCGCACCTTTTTTGGACGCGCCGTAGCCGGCATCTTCCACGGCCTTGATGATACTTTCCGGCGAAGCCGTGCCCTCAATGCCCATGGAGTTCGTGAGCAGGCTGACCGAGCAGGACGTAACGCCAGGCACCTTGCTGACCGCTTTTTCCACACGGGTGCTGCACGCCGCGCAGCTCATACCCGTGACGTTATACTGTTCCATTTTCTTCCCTTCCTTTCATAAAAATGCGCCGAAAATTATCGCATCAGCTTTTGCAGCGTAGCGACAAGCTCATCGATGACTTCATCGTTTCCTGCGCGGATGTCGTCCGCTACACAAGTCTTGATGTGGTTTGCGAGCAGCTCTTTCGTAAATGCGTTGAGCGCCGCGTTGGCTGCCGCGACCTGCACGAGGATGTCCGGGCAGTAAGCGCTTTTCTCCACCATGCCGCGAATGCCGCGGATCTGCCCTTCGATGCGGTTTAATCTGTGGATGAGTTTTTTGTACTCCTCATCGGAGCGGTGCTTTGTTTTATGACAGCCGCAGCACTTCTCTTCGGTTTTTTCTTCGGTGCAGCCTGTGCACGCTTCCGTATCGGTTGCATTGCTTTTGCAGCAAGCGTGCATCTCTTTTTCTTCTGTATGTTCCAACGGAATTCTCCTTTCCGATTTCGCTTTATATACCCTCTTGGGGTATCTTGATTATATACCCACATAGGGTATATTGTCAACTCTTATTTTAGCTTTTTTTCAAAAATATTCTGCCCGGATTTTCGACCTGCATTTAAAGTAAAAAGCACCGCTTGGCTTTTGGCTCAAAACGGTGCTTTGGGTGTTAATCTTAGCTTGACTTACACTTCGTATTCCATTTTCTCCGGCGTCCAGTCCTTGAGGACCTCGAGCATATCGACGGCAGTTTCTTTGGCGCCCTTGAGGTCGTGCTCTTTGTAGTTGCCGCACTCTTCGCGGCGGCTGCCGGGGATCTCTCCCTCAAAATCGCGGATGAACGCGAAGGATTCCTGCACGAGATGCAGGGCATCTAGGCGGCTCACGTTGTCGCGCAGGAGGAAATAGAAGCCCGTGCGGCAGCTGAACAGAACCAGTAAAACAGGACAATAGACAAAATCCCCCCTGATGTAGGATAATAAGTACATCAGGGGGGATTCATTATGAGCAAACGAAGATACACCAATATGCAGGTTCTACTACCGACCATAGAAAAGATGTTAGAATCAGGGAAGAACCACAGGGAAATCGAAGCGGAACTTGGCTTGGAGGG
>JAJJOY010000012.1 GCA_021029595.1 Hominenteromicrobium mulieris
AACGGCAAGGTGGAGCGCAGCCACCGTGAGGATCAGAAACGCTTCTATTCCTGCCATTCGTTCTATTCACTCGACGACTTTGCCAAGCAGCTTGCCGTCCATAACCGCCGCGCCAACAACTTGCCCATGAGACCCCTCCGCTGGCTCTCGCCTAATGAGTTCGCTGTCCAATATGTTTGACAAACCTACATGTTCCCCCGCTGTTTCAGAATTAAGTAAAATAAGATGTAAACCGCCAAAAACAAAAGCGTAAAGTTGTAGCCCGTAGAAATCAAAACCGAAAACCCGAGCGTGCCGAGGGTAAGCGCCAGAAGGACGGACGACACGGTTATTGTGCGCTCGGCCGTTTTTTCACTAAATGTGCCGCGCAGCAGACAGTAAAGCGCGGTGCCGCCGTCCAACGGTACGGCGGGCAGCACGTGGAACGCGAACAGCGTGAGCTGCACGGCAGGATAAGCGCGCGGCAGCGGCAAAAGCAGCAGGAAGCTAAGTAGATTTGCAAACGGCCCCGCAAGCGACACGACGGCGCGACGAAAATCGCCGACGCTTGCCGTCTTCCCCGCCATGTGAATGCCGAGCGCGCCGAACGTGACCGATTTGATCTGCATGCCGCACAGCTTTGCTGCCAGAATGTGCCCTGTCTCATGCACCGCCACCGCCAAAAGCGCGGGCAGCACATGCACACCGCCGTCTAATGTGAGCAGCACGGCCAGCACCGCAAAAAAGCCGAAGCGCAGCGTGAGTACCGTATTATGAATACGGTACATCATCCTGCAAAATCAAAACAGAGCGGTTCAGCTCCGCATCGTATTTGGCACGCAGCTCGCCGTATAGCTCCGGCAGAAAGCCGCGCAGGAAAAACGCCGCAAGCAAAATGAGCACGCATACAAGCGTTTGGAACACGGTAAGGCGAAAGCCGCCGCTTATGGCTTTCTGTGCGGCGGCTCTGTCCTTCGGCACTTGCGCTTCTGTTTCGGCAGGTATCGGCTCGGACGGCTTTTCCTCGTCGTTTGGTGTGGGCGTTTCGTAAAACTGCATGGTTCCCTCCGCTACAAAATGATGCAGATAAGCCCGTTGCAGCCATCATTGATGATGCGCTCAATAGTCTCTCGCACCTTGCCGCGCGCATCCTCCGGCATACGGGCGAGCTTATTGTGCATGCCCTCGTTCACAAGCTCATGCAGCGATTTGCCGAAAATGTTGGAGCCCCAGATCTGCGACGGATTTTCCTCAAATTCTTTCAGCAAGTACAGCACAAGATCTTCGGACTGCTGCTCCGAGCCGACGATGGGCGTAACCTCCGTGCGGATGCATGTGCGCATCATATGGATGGACGGTGCGGCCGCTTTCAGGCGAATGCCGAACTTGCCGTTCTGCTTGATGATCTCCGGCTCCTCGAGCGTCAGCTCCTCCATATCGGGCATGACGATGCCGTAACCCGTCTGCATCACGTCGTCATAGGCGCTTTGCAGCTTTGCGAATTTCTTTTTGATCTCGTTCATCTCGATGAGCTTTGCGAGCAGGGCGGTTTCGTCTGCGACCTCCATACCGGTCTTTTCGCCGAGAATTTTGAAAAACAGCGACGGCATGGGGGTAAGCTCCAGCACGCACGCGCCGCTGCCGAGGTCCATGCGCGCGCAGCGGACGGTTTTGAGGTCCTCGCATGCGGCGAGACTACCCGAGACCTGCTGCACCTCGCAGACCCTATGGATATCGCATGCGCCTTTCAGGGTATCGAAAATCTCTTTTTTGAGCCAGTGGTCATCGTCAAGGTCGATGATCCAGCCGGGAATGTCGAGTCGAATTTCCCGCACGGGGAACTGATATAAAAGCTTCCCCAAAATGCCCTGAATGTCCTGCTCCGTGATGTCCATGCAGTTCACGGGCAGAACCGGCACGTTATAACGCTCGGAAAGCTCGTTTGCAAGCGCACGGGCTTCGTTCGTATTCGGGTAAACGCAGTTTAAAAGCACAATGTACGGGCGGTTCGTGGACTTTAATTCTGCAATGACACGCGCTTCCGCTTCCTCGTATTCCTCGCGCGGTATGTCGCTGATGCTTCCGTCCGTCGTGATGACAAGCCCGATGGTCGAATGCTCCGTGATCACCTTCTGCGTACCGATCTCCGCCGCCATGTTGAACGGGATGGGGTCCTCAAACCACGGTGTGCGCACCATGCGCGGCTGCTCCTCTTCTATGTATCCGAGGGCGCTCGGCACGATGAAGCCCACGCAGTCGATGAGCCGCACCTTAAACTCCGCCGTATCATCCATTTTTACGGTGACGGCCTGTTCGGGGATAAACTTCGGCTCGGTCGTCATGATGGTTCGGCCCGAGGCGGACTGCGGCAGCTCGTCGACGGCACGGTCGCGCGCGGCCTCATCTTCGATGTTCGGGATGACCGTCGTGTCCATAAATTTCTTGATGAAGGTCGATTTGCCCGTGCGCACCGGGCCGACGACGCCGATGTAAATTTCGCCGTTCGTGCGCGACTGCATATCTTTATATACGCTGAATGCTTCCATAGCCATATCCTTTCCGCTGTCTTATTTTCGGCAGATGATCACAGGGCGGTCTTCGCTCAAAACGTCTTCCATACAGTCGTTATGCGTGCGGATGGCGCTGACGCGGGCGTGGTAGCGTTTTGCGATGTCCCAGACCTTTTCGCCGCTTGAAGCGTAATACACCGCCGCGCAGCAGGGCTCCGGCTCGGTGGTCTCATCGAGCTCCGCGCTTTCGAGTGACCGCGCGGCGTATACCACGCGCACCTGTTCTTCCATGCGCAGCTCTGCGGTGCACTCCACCGTGCTGCTGTCCGTAATGACATACTGCACAGATGTAATCTCGCCGCGCACACTGCGGCGTCCGACGATTTCTGCGGTATGGACATCGGTGAAATCGAGCATACGCTCCGTGTAGGCAATCTGCTTCTCTTTCGTGCGGTATAAAAGGCACACGGTGAATTTGCCGCGCACAGCGGCGTTTTCTTTTTCGGTAAACGCCGTCAGCGTGAGGCCCTCACACCAAATGTCGAGCACCTGCTCGAGGTCGTTTTCGGGAACGAGTACGTTCTCCTTCACGCGCACGCTGCGCGGCGGCAGCACCTCACAGCGCTCCAGTGAGAGATTCTTGTATTTCGCCGCCCACGCGCCCTTTATGGAATACGCGTCGCACACGGTGCGCACGGTACACGACTTTGTAAACTGCACGCAGAATGTGGGCTTTAGGTAAAGATTCAGCACGGTATATTCGCCCACGCTGTCCTCACGCGGCTGCACGGTGCATTCGCCGCCAAGCACGGAGATTTGTATGGTACAGTCCTCCCCCGCGCCGGCGCACTCCACTGTCTGCGTAAACGGCAATATGCACGAAAAGCGCTCCGGCATGGCGGTATCGGAAAACGTGCGGTATAAGATTTCCACACACGCCTTTCCCGTGACGACCGCGCCGCCCGCCTGTGGCTGCACCGTATCGATCTGATACCGCACACTGCAGCGCAAAACGGTCTCAATAGGCGACTTGCCGTTTGGCAGCTCTGCATTCTGCTCCAAAATAAACGCGTGCATCACGCAGCCCACGGCGCGGGTAACATCGTATTCTTCGCACTTTGTTTCCACACGGTCATCCGAAATGCAGTCTGCAATTTCAAGCTGCCGCACGGCGTAAGCACGCACGGAAAGTCCCAAAGTGATGTGCAGATCGACCCTGCGGGCGTTCATGGCGCGGCAGGTCATGTGCTGCACGAACGGCTCCGCTTCCGCCGTTACGTTTTCCGCCTGTGCACGCAGCCGCACCGAACAGGTGAACTCCTTTTTCGTATCGAACCCGCGCACGCAGCCGCCTTTTGCATCAAGATATAAAACATGCATGGAAGCGCAGCCGTCGATCGTAAGGCTGTCCCCTGCCGCCGAAACGGACGTGACCTCCGGCGTGACGATACATTTTAAAATCTTCTGGATATCCGCACAGTAATCCGGCAGGGTGTATTCCGTATCTACGGGGCACTCCTGCACGCCGTCAAAAATCTGTTCAAAGCCCTCATAGCGCTCTGTGTTTGTTTCCATCCGCATAAGCTCTGTAACCTTCCTTTCGCTGCCCTTTGTTTCGCTACATTGTATGAGCGGAAAGCGGACAATATGACCGCCCCTTTAAACGGAAAGTTCACAGTCTGTTCCTTGAAATTAAGGACCTTTCGTGGTATATTCGTGTAGAAGAAAGAAAAAACTGCCGGAGGTTTACTATGTCTCAGGTCACAAAGCGTGCGCTTGTCGCTTCGCTTAAAAATCAGTTGCTTAAAAAGCCGCTCGATAAAGTCACCATCAGCGATATTACAGATGACTGCGGCATCAGCCGCATGACGTTTTACTATCACTTTAAGGATATTTACGACCTCATTGAATGGGCATTTGAGGAAGAAGCCAGTCGCATTTTGGAGGGCAAAAAGGACTACGATACTTGGCAGCAAGGCTACCTGCGCATTTTTGAAGATTTGAACGCAAACAAGCCGTTTATCATGAATGTTTACCGTTCCATCAGCCGTGAAAAGGTGGAAAACTACCTGTACCGCATCACCTATGATCTTCTTATACACGTGATAAACGAAAAAGCCAAAGGCATGAACGTGCGCGACGAAGACAAGAAATTCCTTGCAAATTTCTATAAATATGCCTTTGTGGGGCTTGTGTTGGACTGGATCAAGCACGACATGAAGGATGACCCAAATATAATCGTCGCCGACCTTTCCGTTGCAATACACGGCAGTGTTTCTGCCGCGCTGGAACGGTACAGAAACGCTTAAATTTGGAATCATACGGGCAGCGCTGTTTGAGAATATGGCGCTGCCCTTTTTTATCAAAACGCCGTTCGTGATAAAAATTTATACGCATTTGCCGCCGTGTTTAAAAACTGAACACGGCGGCTTTTCTGTATATTGTTCTATACAAAAAGACATGATAAGATGTAGGCACAAAAACAAAAGAAACACTTTAGGAGGTTTTTTATATGTATTATGCAAGCGGCAACTATGAAGCATTTGCAAGACCGAAGAAGCCGGAGGGCGTAGACCAAAAATCGGCGTATATCGTCGGCAGCGGTCTGGCAGCCCTTACAGCAGCGTGCTACCTGGTGCGCGACGGCCAGATGAAAGGCGAGCATGTGCACATCCTCGAAAAAGAGCAGCTCGCGGGCGGCGCATGCGACGGCTGGAAATTTGAAAACGTCGGCTATGTGATGCGCGGCGGCCGTGAAATGGACAACCACTTTGAAGTCATGTGGGACCTGTTCCGTTCCATTCCGTCCATTGAGACCGAGGGCGTTTCCGTTTTGGACGAATATTACTGGCTTAACAAAGAAGACCCGAACTACTCCCTGTGCCGCGCGACCGTGAACCGCGGCGAGGACGCCTACACGGACGGTAAGTTTGATATTTCCGATAAGGGCGCTATGGAGATCATGAAGCTGTTCTTCACGCCGAACGAAGATTTACAGAACAAGCGCATTACGGACGTATTCGACGACGAGGTGCTGAACTCCAACTTCTGGCTCTACTGGCGCACGATGTTCGCCTTTGAAAACTGGCACTCCGCACTCGAGATGAAGCTGTACATCCAGCGCTTTATCCACCACATCGGCGGTCTGCCGGATTTCAAGGCACTGCGCTTTACAAAGTACAACCAGTATGAATCCATGATTCTGCCGATGGTGAAGTACCTTGAAAGCTACGGCGTGCAGTTTCACTTCGGCGTGAAGGTCACAAACGTCGAGTTTGACTGTAACGAACAGCGCAAGCTTGCAACGCGCATCGACACGCTGCGCGACGGCAAGGAAGAGCACATCGACCTCACCGAAAACGACCTTGTGTTCATCACGAACGGCGGCTGCGTGGAGAATTCCTCTATCGGTGACCAGAACACGCCGGCTAAGTTCAATACCGAAATCCGCGAGAGCGGCGGCTGGGATATGTGGCGCAAAATTGCCGCGCAGGACCCCTCTTTCGGTCACCCGGATAAGTTCTGCAGCGATCCTGAGCAGACGAACTGGATGAGCGCCACCGTTGAGACGCTCGACGACCGCATCATTCCGTATATCAAGAACATCTGCAAGCGCGACCCGTTCACCGGCAAGGTCGTCACCGGCGGCATTGTTTCCGTAAAGGACTCCTCCTGGCTTTTAAGCTGGACCATCAACCGCCAGCCGCAGTTCAAAGCACAGCCGAAGGGTCACTGCCTTGTGTGGGTCTATGGCCTGTTCTCCGACAAGCCCGGCGATTACGTCAAAAAGCCGATGCGCGAGTGCACCGGCAAGGAGATCTGCATGGAATGGCTGTATCACATCGGTGTACCGGAGGATCAGATTGAAGATCTTGCGGAGACGAGCGCCAACACCGTGCCGTGCATGATGCCGTATATCACCGCATTCTTCATGCCTCGCGCATACGGCGACCGCCCGGACGTTGTGCCTGCGGGCGCTGTGAACTTCGCGTTCCTCGGTCAGTTCGCCGAAACGAAGCGCGACACCATTTTCACGACGGAATACTCCATGCGTACCGGCATGGAGGCCGTATACACGCTGCTGAACGTAGACCGTGGCGTGCCGGAGGTCTGGGGCAGCGTATACGATTTACGCGCACTACTTGATGCCACCGTTAAACTCCGCGACGGCAAGAAAGTGACCGATATGGACCTCGGCCTCATCGAGCGCCTTGTTCTGAAAGAAGCGCTGAAGAAAATTGAGCATACGGACATTGAAAAGCTGCTCAAGGAATATAACGTGATCTAAGCTTTCCTAAATTCAATCATAACGTAATACGCAAAAGGCTCACTGTTCCCCCGCAGTGAGCCTTTTTGTTATGTGCAGTTTTGTGTTATGTCTCTTGCGGCAGCTTTCTGATGCCGAACATATGCCGCAGCATGAAGCCGATGAACCCTTTGCCGTTGACGATGACGACCTTCATAAAATACCGTTCCTTTCCGAGATCATAATGTGCGCAGCACCGCTACGCCGAGTGCGACAAGAATCACGGCGGCGATGAACAGCACGAGCCCCTCCGGGGAGATCTGTGCAAGCACCATGCCGAGTCCGAATGAAACGGCGCACAGTGCGCGCAGTTTTCGGTCCCGAAAGCATGGGTTATTGCAGCATTTCGGCATTCGCATAGAAAAGCACCTCCGTTTACCGAAGCTCCCTTACGGGGTCATTCCAGTATATACGGAGGTGCATCATTTGGTTACGGATTATTTTTCGGTATCTTTTTTGTCTTCCGTTTCGGGCAGGCGGCTTTGAATCTCGCTTTGCGGCGGTTCTGCCGGCATATCCTTCGGCGTGTAGACAATGACGAGCGCACAGCCGATGTTCACGCGAATTTCCGCACGGTCGGAGATGATGCAGTTGCTCACGCCCATTAAAGACGAACCCGCAGAGAGGTCTTTTTTCTCCAGCGGATACTGAAGACCCTCATACGTCAGGTTGCAGGAAGAGCCGTCAAACGGGAACACGGAGACCGTGGCGCCTTTCAGCTCCGTCAGCACAATGCGCCCACAGCGCACAACGAACACTTTGGTGTCTTCCGTACACAGCACCGCGCTGCCGCCGCGCTTGGAGATATACAAAAGCACATCGAGGTTCGCCATGGAGTGATCGAAGCGGTCGCCGCCGAGGCCGCCGATAAGCACAAATGTCTTGTAGCCGAGCTTCTGCCCCACCATGACGGCGCCCATCATATCGGTAACGTCCTTTTCAACGGGGAGCTTAATGGTGCGGATCGTCTCCGGCGGACGCTTTGCGGCGGAATCAAAATCGCCGATGACAAGGTCGGGGCGAACGCCGTACTGCACAGCGGTGTCGTAGCCCGCATCCGCACAGATGACGTAGTGCTCTTTCGGATCGAATTCTTCAAAAACGGCGCCGGACGCCAGCGGAGCCGCGCCGATGATCATACATTTTTTGTCTTTGATAACTGCCATTCCTTTATGTCCTTCACTTCGTTATACATTGCAATGTAACTGTCTATGCGGGAGCGGGAAATTTTTCCCTCTTCCACAGCCTTCAATACCGCGCAGCCTTTTTCGCAGGTATGCGAGCAGGAGGTAAATTTACATTCGCCGAGGTACGGCGCAAACTCCCTGAATCCCTCCGGCAGCTCCTCCTTGCGGAACAGCTCGTAGCGCTCAATATCCATGGTGGAAAAGCCGGGCGTATCGGCCACATAGCCGCCCTCCACGGGGTACAGCTCCACGTGACGCGTGGTGTGGCGGCCGCGGCCGAGCTTTTTGCTGGTCTCACCCGTCGCAAGCTCCAGCTCCGGCACAAGCAGGTTCAAAAGCGTGGATTTGCCCACGCCGGAGTTACCCGTAAATGCGGAGATGCAGCCCGTAAGCTCCGGGCGCAGGTCATCCACGCCCACGCCGTCCGCCGCCGAGACGAAGTAGCACCGAATGCCGATGCTGCCGTAAATGTCTTTCAGCTCCGTCGTATCGCTTAGGTCGGTCTTTGTGAACACGAGCACAGGCTCGATGCCCTTTAGCTCCGCCGCGGCGATGGTTTTATCGATGATGAGGGTGCTGGGCTGTGGGTCGCAGACGGAAGACACGACAAACAGCTTATCGAGGTTTGCAAGCGGCGGGCGCACAAGAAAGTTTTTGCGCGGCAAAATCTCCTGCACGTAACCCTCATCGTTCGCGTCCACTTCAATGCGGACGCGGTCGCCGGCATACGGCGAAATTTTATCTTTACGGAACTTGCCTCTTGCGCGGCAGGCGTGCAACACATCGCCGCAATGCACGTAGTAGAACCCGCCGATGCCCTTGATGACCAGCCCTTCTTTCATTTCGCCCATATTAATCTTCGTGCGCCGTGACCGAGCCGTCGGATTCACTCATGTCACCGCCGTTGTCCGGCGTCGGGGTCGGTTCCGGCTCCGGCGTTGCATACGACTGCTGCGAGGTCACGTTGATGCTCTGCGTGGTGTAATCAATCTCCGCCGTGATATACTGCTGGTCGTTCAGCGTGATGACAAGGTTCGCGCGGTCTTTGCCCGTGAACGTCATGTTGGAGTACGGAGAAGTCGAGGGGTTCACCGTGCGCGTCTCAATGAGCGTACCGTCCACGTAGATCTTCATCGTAAGATCATCCGATACACCGCCGGGCAGCGGAATATCGTAATAGACATCTTTCTGTGCGCCCTTGCCGGAGCTGACCGTTACGGTGACGACCGAGCCCTTCTTCGCCTTTTCGCCCTCGTTCGGGGAAACGGAAAGCACGGTGTTTTCGTCCTTGTCACTCTCGTCGTCGTATTCTGCTGTGACCACAAAGCCTGCGGCTTCCAGCTCCTCTTTCGCGGCGCTGTACTGGTAGCCGACGATGTTCGGGATCACGGCGCTTTCCGTAGACGGGCCGGAGCTGACGTAGATTGTGACCGTGGTGCCGGTAGAAACGGTAGAGCCTGCCGCCGGGTCGGTCTTGACGACGTAACCGACTGCGGTGTCGTCATCGGCGACTGCCTGAATCTTCGGCGAAAGGTTCAGTGCCTTCAGCGCGTCATACGCATCCTGCTGCTTATAGCCCTTCACGTCTTCCACAACGACCTGCTCGGCCTCGCCGTTGACGGTGAGCGAAACGGTCTTGCCCTTTTTTACGGTCATGCCGGCCGCCGGGGTTTGGCGCAGCACCTCGCCCGGCTGCTTGCTGGGCACGTTGCCGTAGGTGATCTCAAACGTGAGGTCCGCATATTCACTGTTCCCCTCAATATCGGACGCATAAATCTTCCCGACAAAGTTTGGCAGGACGATCTCATCAGAGGTCTTGTTTGTGGAGGCCGTCAGATTCTGAAGATACCGCCAACCGAAAATGCCTCCTACCACAAGGGCTACAACAATGACAGCCGCCACGATGCCCTTGATGATGTTGGAAGCGCGCGCGCCGTTTTTGGAACGCACATATTCTTCTTCATACTCGTAGTTGTCGTTATACTTCTGCGGCGCTGCGTTCTGCTGCACGTTGCCGTAAATATCCGCAGAGGTGCCCGCATACGCGCGGTCAACCTGCTCGCCGTAGCGGAACACAATTTCCGGGTTGCGGCGGAAGCGCTCCACGTCCTCCAGCATATCCGCTGCCGAGGGGAAGCGCTGCGCCGGGTTTTTCTCCATGGCGTGCATCGTAATCTCTTCGAGGCCCTTCGGAATGGACGGGTTGATGCGCGAGGGCGGTGTGGGCTCTGCCTGCATCTGCATGATAGCGACGGAAACCGCGTTATCCGCAACGAACGGCAGCTGACCCGTGAGCATTTCATACAGCATGACGCCCACGGAATAAATATCGGCCTTATCGTTGATATAACCGCCGCGCGCCTGCTCCGGCGCGATATAATGCACAGAGCCGATGGCCTTGTCGGTCATGGTCTGCGTTTCTGCCTGCGAGAAGCGTGCGATGCCGAAATCCGTCACCTTAATGGTGCCGTCCTCGAGCAGCATGATGTTCTGCGGCTTGATGTCTCTGTGAATGATGCCTTTTTCGTGGGCGTGCTGCAAAGCGCGGAGGATTTGCACCGTAAAGTACAGCGCCTCTCTCCATTTGATCTCGCCCTGCTGCTCAATATACTGCTTCAAGGTGATGCCATCGATATACTCCATGACGATGTACTGAATGCGGTCACCAAAGCTGACATCATAGACCTTGACGATATTCGGGTGCGAAAGCACCGCAATGGCTTTCGATTCATTGCGGAAGCGACGCAGAAAATCGCTGTTGCCCGCAAGCTCTTCCTTTAAAATTTTAATGGCAACCCAACGCTTTTCAATATTGTCATACGCCTTATACACATACGCCATGCCGCCTACGCCGAGAAGCTCGTGGATCTCATAGCGGCCGTCTAAACGTTTACCAATATATTTATCCATTCTTTTTCATCCTTTCTCAGCGGTTCTCGATCACCGCGACGGTCACATTATCGCTGCCGCCCTTGCTGTTTGCATAGCGGATCAGCTCATCGGCGAGTTCTTCTCCCTGATAGTTGCTGATGAAAAGCAGCAGCGTGTCGCGCTCTAAGTAATTGCTCAGGCCGTCTGTGCAGGAAAGCGCCAGATCGCCGGGCTCGAATTTGTAGCAGCCGTAATCGCACTCCACCTCGGGGTGCACGCCCACAACGCGCGTGATGAGGTTGCGCTGCGGGTGCACACGCGCTTCGTCCTCCGTGATGGCACCGCTTTCCACAAGCTGCTGCACAAAGGAATGGTCGGTCGTAACCTGTTTTACGCCAAGCGCCGTCTTTAAGTAGCAGCGGCTGTCGCCTGCGTGGGCAATGTGCAGCACGCCGCCCGCCGCAATGCTGACGACGACCGTGGTGCCCATACCGTTTAAGGCCGGGTCTTCCTGCGCGCGGTGCAGCACCGCCGCGTTCGCGTCATTGATTGCATGCAGCATTATGTCGCGCACTGCGTCTTCTTCCATATCCGGCGTGTAGTTTTCCGTGATCGCTTTGCAGATGGCGTCGCAGGCAACACTGCTTGCAATGTTGCCGCCGTTTACGCCGCCCATACCGTCGCAAACCACGGTCCACGCGCTGCCGTCCGAAAAAGTGCCACAGCGGCAGATGTCCTGGTTAGAGCTGCGCACCTGTCCGATATCCGTTTTGCATACCGCGTACATTAGACTGTACCTCCCTGTTCATTGCGTCGACGG
Organism: Hominenteromicrobium mulieris; assembly: GCA_021029595.1. Taxonomy (GTDB): domain Bacteria; phylum Bacillota; class Clostridia; order Oscillospirales; family Acutalibacteraceae; genus Hominenteromicrobium; species Hominenteromicrobium mulieris. Next base: position 11,674 of record JAJJOY010000012.1, read on the forward strand.
AGCTGTCCGCAGGACGCTTCTATATCCGATCCGAGCGTGCGCCGGACGGTAGCGGTGATGCCTCGTTTTTCGAGGATCGCCGTGAATTTTCTGAGTCTCTCCTCCCCGCTTTTGCGGTAGCCCGTGCCGGTGACGTCATTTACCGGAATGAGGTTCACGTGGGCGATGATGCCACGCAGGCGGGATGCAAGCTCGTTTGCGCAGACATCGCTGTCGTTCACACCGCTGATCATAGCGTATTCAAAGGAGATGCGACGGCCCGTTACGTCGGAATAATAGCGGCAGGCTTTTAAGAGCTGCTCCACGTTCCACTTGCGGTTGACCGGCATGGTGCGGCTTCTGATCTCGTCGTTCGGCGCATGCAGCGAAACGGAAAGCGTCAGCTGCAGCTTGCGGTCGGCAAGATCGTAAATTTTTTCGACAAGCCCGCAAGTTGAAAGCGAAATATGCCGCATACCTATATTAAGCCCGTTTTCTGACGAAACAAGCTCCAAAAATCTTAAAACATTCTTATAATTGTCAAGCGGCTCGCCCATGCCCATCAAAACGACATTCGAGATGCGCTCGCCGATGTCCTTCTGCGCCGTTTGGATTTCCGAAATCATCTCGCTCGGCAAAAGATCGCGCGAAAAGCCGCTTTTGCCCGTGGCACAGAACGTGCAGCCCATTTTGCAGCCCACCTGTGTGGAAATGCAAATGGAGTAGCCGTGTTTATATTTCATGAGGACGGATTCAATCATCTCACCGTCGTTCAAGCGGAAAAGATACTTTTTGGTGCCGTCTATTTTGGAAACGCGCCGAATGGCGATCTCCGTATTTCGTATTTCAAAGCTTTCTTTTAAAGCGACGCGCAGATCTTTGGAAAGGTCCGTCATCTCGTCAAACGAGGTCGCGCCGCGCTGATGTAGCCAGCGGTATACCTGTGCTGCGCGGAATTTTTGCAAGCCGCGCAAGGCAAAGTCCTCCTGCAGCTCCGAAAGCAGCATGGATTTAATATCGGTCAACGCTTCGTCTCCTTCCCTGTTTCTATTTTTCTGCGCATGGCGGCGGCGAAAAAGCCGTCTCCGCCGTGGTCCATGGGCATCATGGTGCGCATGAATTTCGGTTCGTTCACCGTGTGGGATATGCCCTCCGTTTCGGGCAGATCATACGGTTCAAACTCCGGATGGCACTTTAAAAATTCGGTCACCACCGCGCCGTTTTCCGCATTGCGCAACGTGCACGTGGAATAAAACAGTATACCGCCCGGACGTACAAGCTGTGCGGAATGCTCCAAAATTTTGAGCTGCAACGCAGGCAACTCTTTAAAGCTCTCCTGCTTTTTGTAGCGGATTTCCGGCTTGCGTCGAATAACCCCGAGTCCGGAGCACGGCACATCGCACAGCACGCGGTCGTACTGCTTTTCACACACACCGGTCGCGGCATCGCGCACGGCGGCGTGAATGAGGCTCAAGCCTAATCTCTCCGCGCCTTTTTTGATGAGGTTCACGCGGCCTTTGTATAGATCGAACGCATCGAGCACGCCTGTGTTTTCCATGTATTCCGCAAGCGTGAAGCTCTTGCCGCCCGGCGCTGCACAGACATCCGCAAGCCGCTCTCCGGGCTGCGGTGAAACAAACGCACACAAAAGCTGCGAAGAAAGATCCTGCACATGGAATTTGCCTTCCGCAAAGCCCGGCAAACCGGTAACATCGCCCGTGCCGTGCACGCAAAGGGCGTTTTGGAGCACCGCTTTCTCCGCGGTGTTTTCCGGCAGCGACTGTATCAAATCGTCCACCGTGGTCTTGAGCGGATTTATGCGGATATACGTTTCCGCCCGCTCGGACATAGCCTTTAACAAATCTATGCAAACGGTCTCGCCGTAATCCTTTTTAAAGCTCTCGATGATCGGCTGCGGAATGTTATAGCGAACGCTGAGGTCATCTTCGGGAATGATTACCTCATGCCAACCGCGCGCAAAGCTGCGCAGCACACCGTTCACGAAGTTTTTATACTGCCCGCGCCGATATTCTGCCGCGCACAAAACGGCTTCGTTCACGGCGGCGGAATCCGGCACACGGTCAAGGTACATCATTTGATACACGGCGATACGCAAGATGTTGAGCACCGTGCCGTCCAGCTTCTGCTTCGGTTTTGCGAGGAACTTGCGAATATAAAAATCGAGCGTCAGACGCTTTTCCAAAACGCCATAGAAAATGGTAGAGGCCAGCGCCGCGTCGCGCGGAGAAAGCTCCGCCGCGCGAATGGCTTTATCGATGACGATGTTCGAGTAGCCCTCGTTTTCCGTCACCTCGGAAAGCGCCGTAAGCGCCGTTTTTCGGGAAGAAGTCGCCATATTACTGAACCTTCGCCTTTGCTTCTATCGCGTGACCGCGCAGATAATCGCTGCCGCGCATACGCTTGCCGTTTTCCGGCTGAATTTCAATGAGCTGCACGGCATTTTCGCCGCAGCAAACGGCCATTTCGCCGCCGATCACCGCAATTTCGCCCGGTTCCCCTTTGCCGACAACGACTTTCGTCCTGTGCAGCTTCATGCGTTTGCCCTCTAGCGTGAAAAACGCGGACGGCCACGGGTTCAAACCGCGCACAAGGTCGTGCACGCGCTCGGCGGGCTGTGTCCAATCGATTGCGCCCATCTCCTTACGGATCATCGGCGCGTGGATTGCTTCCGCATCGTTCTGCGGCTGCGGGGTGATGGTGTCGAGCTTATCAATGGTATCGACGAGCAGCTCAGCACCGAGCACCATCAGGCGGTCGAAAAGCTCGCCTGCAGTCTCGTCTTCACCAATAGGCGTTTCCGCTTTCGCCAGCATGTCTCCGGTGTCTATGCCATCTGCCATCTGCATGATGGTCACACCGGTGATTTTATCGCCGTTCAGCACCGCCCACTGGATCGGCGCGGCGCCGCGGTACTTCGGCAGCAAAGAGCCGTGCACGTTGATGCACCCGCGCGGCGGGATGTTCAGCACACGCGGCGGCAGAATCTTTCCATACGCCGCAACAACGATAAGCTCCGGCGCAAGCGCCTTCAAATGCGCTATTTCGTCTTCATTATTTTTAAATGTCGTCGGCTGACGCACTTCAATGTTGTGTGCCATTGCCGTTTCTTTTACGGGCGGCGGCAGCAGCTTGTGCCCCCTGCCCTTCGGCTTATCCGGCTGGGTATAGACCGCCAAAATCTCATGGCCGCGCTCCAGAAGCGCGTTGAGGCTCGGTACGGCAAAATCCGGTGTGCCCATGAATACGATGCGCATGGAAATTCCTCCTTTTTCTCTAAATTCTGTCTTAGCTTTCCAGCTCGTCCGGCTCCAGCATGCGGCTGGCGCGCGTGACAAAGCATACGCCGTTCAGGTGGTCAATTTCATGGCAGAACGCACGGGCCAGCAGCTCTGTGCCGCTGATTTCAAACGTTTTTCCGTTTCTGTCCTGTGCGCGGACGGTGACGTTCATCGGGCGCTTGACCATGCCAAACTCACCCGGGAACGAGAGGCAGCCCTCTGCGCCGTCCTGCTCGCCGGAGGTTTTGATGATTTCCGGGTTGATAAGCTCAATGCGGCCCTCGCCGACATCGATAACGACGATGCGGCGCAGCAAACCGACCTGCGGTGCAGCAAGGCCGACGCCGTTTGCGACCTCCATCGTCTCGTACATATCGTCAAGCAGCGTACAAAGCTTCTCGTCGAATTTTTCGACCGGGCGGCACATTTTGGTCAGCACGTCGTCGCCCTTTTTCACAATATTTCTAAGCGCCATTTGCGGCACTCCTTTCCTGTGAATTTAAATTTCTGTTACAAAATCGCATCGGGGTTCGGGTCTGCATACGCGGTGACGCTCAAAAAACGCTTATCGCTTGAAAACGTGCTCAAAAGCATCGCAATGGCATCCCGAAACGCCTTGGAATTCTTGTATTTCATGACAATCTTATATCGGTATTTGCCGCCCATACGTGACACGGATGCCGCAGAGGCGCGTAATAAACGCAGCGGCAAGTTGGGATAGTCCCGGCGGAACGTCTCTGCAAGCAGCGCGGAGAAATGCTCCGCTGCCGCACGCACGGTGTCTTCCTTTTCGCCCACAAAGCCGATCTGCAAAAGATCCGCAAACGGCGGGTACAGCATGGCCCTTCTGAAACGAATTTCCGTTTCAAAAAAGCTTTCGTAATCCTGCGCGGCGGCAAGGTGCAGGTACGGGTTTTCCGGCACATGCGTTTGAATGAGCGCCGTGCCGCGGTAGCGCCCGCGCCCCGCACGCCCCACGACCTGTGTAAGCAAGTCGAATGTGCGCTCGTTGCTGCGGTAATCATCGCTGTATAAGGACTGATCTGCCGAAAGTACGCCGACAAGCGTGACGTTCTCGAAATCAAGCCCCTTTGCAACCATCTGCGTGCCGATCATGATGTCATACTCGCCGTTTGCAAATGCGTTGAGCTTCTTTTCAAGTGCGTATTTGTTCGCGGTGGTATCGGTATCCACGCGCAGGATGCGCGCCTCCGGGAACGCCTCCCGCAGCTGATCCTCCGCCTTCTGCGTGCCGCCGCCGGAAAAGGTCAGCTCACCGCCGCACGCCTTACAGCGCACGTAAGCCGGTTCGGAATGGCCGCAGTAGTGGCACATCAGGCGGTTATTCGCCGCGTGGTATGTCATGGAAATGGAGCAGTTCGGGCACGCGGCGACCGTTTTGCAGTCCTTGCACACGGCATACGTGTGGTAGCCGCGGCGGTTGAGCAGCAAAATGGACTGCCTGCCCGCGCGGATATTTTCGGAGACCGCACGCGCCAGCGCCATGCTGATCATCGGCTTGCCGCGGTAGAGATCTTCGTTGTTCATATCGACAAGCTGCACCGTGGGCACAACGGCATCGCCGTAGCGGTGGTGCAGCGCGTGGTAGCGGTACTTGCCGCTTTGCGCCATGTAGTAGGACTCAACAGACGGCGTAGCGGAGCATAAAAGGCAGTAAGCGCGGTTATAATTCACGCGAAACTTCGCGATGTCCCGTGCGTGGTAGCGCGGCGTGCTCTCCGATTTATACGTACTCTCCTGCTCCTCGTCCATGACGATGAGCCCGAGATTCTGCACAGGCGCGAACACGGCAGAACGCGTGCCGACGACAATTTTCGCTCTGCCGGTGCGCACGCGCTTCCACTCATCCATGCGCTCACCAACGGAAAGCCCGCTGTGGAAAACCGCAACGGTATCACCGAACGCCGCCGTAAACACGGCAAGCGTCTGCGGGGTAAGAGAAATCTCCGGCACCGTGACGATGACACCCTTGCCAACCGTAAGCACATGGCGAATGACATGCAGGAACACGGCGGTTTTACCGGAGCCCGTCACGCCGTAGAGCAGACCGACCATCGGTTCTGCCGCATCGCATTCGCGCAGAATGTCCTTTGCCACATTCATCTGCTCTGCCGAAAGCGTCTGCGGCAGCCTGATGTCTGCCATTTCCTGCTTTGGGCGTCGGAAGCGCTCAACTTCAAAAATCTCCGCTGCGCCCTTATCGGCAAGCGTGCGGATGATACCCGCACTCACGCCGGTATAGTAGCTCAGCTCGCGCACGGTTACGGTGCCGATGGCGCACAGCGTATCGAACGCGCTTTGCTGCTTCGGAGTCAGCTTGCCGGAAAAATCCGGCACGGCACAGACCATGCGCGTAGTGGCATCCGCCGCATTGCGGGACGCCGCGTTTTCGCGTATGACCGTGCCGTTTTCGAGCAGCGAAAGCAGATCTCTGCTTTTTTCTTCTATGCCGAGCCTTTCGGTGAGTTCTGCGCCGGTAAGTCCGTTTTTTGCCGCCGTCAGCGCCACGATAATCTGCCACGCGGTATCCGTGAACGCTTCGCGGTCATAGTTTTTGAACGCGGCATTCATGCGATAGCGGTTTACGAGCTTATAGCCGATGCCGGCGGGAATCATGACCTTTACGGCATCGTACAGTGTGCAGAAGCAGCGGCTTTTCATCCATGGGATGAGCGCCAGCATTTCGTCATCCAAAAGCGGCTCTTTGTCCAAAACAGACGCAATAGCTTTCAGCTTTTGCCCTGCGCCGCTTTCATACGACGTAGAGAGCACCATGGCAACGCGCGTGCGGTTGCCTGCGCCGAACGGCACAGTAACGCGTACGCCCGGACGTACCGCCGTTTCCAACGCCTGCGGCACGCTATACGTAAACGGCTTATCAAACCGATATGTGGTATTCTCCAAGGCCAACTGTGCCAGCAAAGCAAAAACTCCCTTTACGGTAAATTAGCCGTCAATCTCGTCCGGCTCGATGATCTTATACTTCTCATCGACGAAGTCCTGCACGGCCAAATCAACCGGCTTTTCAACGATGATTTCATTGTTGTCTTCCGCTTCCTGTGTAATTTCTCTTGCGCGCTTTGCAACGGCGATAACAACGGAATAATAGCTCTTGTGCGGGGTTTTAATGATGTTACAGGACGGTTTAAGCATGGTTCAGGATCCTTTCTGCTATATCTTTTTCGCGGGAAACACGCAGCTTCTCCGCGGCTAAAATGGCTTCTATATCAAGCACGGCTTGTTCGACCGTGTCGTTGATGACGGCGTAATCGTAATCTTTTACGCAGCGGATCTCGTCTGCCGCGGCAGCGAGGCGCTTCTCTATAACTTCTTCTGTTTCGGTGCCTCTGCCGCGCAGACGCTTTTCAAGCACCTTTAAGGACGGCGGCAGGATGAAAAGGCTCACGCAGTCCGGCGCGACTTTTTTAATCTGTCTGCCGCCCTGCACTTCAATCTCAAGCACGACATCGTGCCCTTCCTCAAGCCACTTTTCAACCGGCGCTTTCGGCGTGCCGTAGAAGTTGTCGCAATATTCTGCATATTCGAGCATCGCATGGTTTTCGATGTTCGTTTTGAACTCGTCTTTTGTGATGAAGTAATAGTGCACGCCGTGTTCCTCCCCCGGGCGCGGGGCGCGCGTGGTGGCGGAAACGGACATTTTAAGATTCTCATTGCGGCGGAACAATTCTTTTAAAATGGTCCCCTTGCCGCCGCCGGAGGGCGATGAAACGACAACAAGCAGTCCTCTTTTTTTCATCGGAAACATTCCTTTCTTTTCCGTTATTTATACATTCGGGGCTTCCGCTTCAACGGGGTCTTCTGCTTTTTCGCCGGTGTTAAAGCGGTTTGCAACGGTCTCCAGCTGCAAAGCGGAAAGCACCACATGGTCACTGTCCATGATGATGACGGTGCGCGTTTTTCTGCCGCACGTGGCATCGATCAAGGCGCCGCGTTCCCTTGAATCCTGCACGATGCGCTTAATCGGAGCGGATTCCGGGCTGACAATGGCGATCATGCGCTCTGCGGAAATCATGTTGCCAAAGCCGATGTTCACAAGCTGCATAATAAACGCTCCTTACTCGATGTTCTGGATCTGCTCGCGGATCTTTTCAATCTCGGCCTTGATATCCACCACCATGTAGGCGATCTTGGAATCGCTGGCCTTCGAGCCGATCGTATTCGCTTCGCGGTTCATTTCCTGTACAAGAAAATCCATTTTTCGACCGGAGGGCTCTTCGGCGCTCAAGAACGCCTTAAGCTGGTCGAAATGGCTGCGCAGACGCACGGTTTCTTCCGCCACGGCGACCTTATCCGCAAAAATGGCGGCTTCGGTCAAAATGCGCTGCTCGTCGATCGTGGTGTCATTCAGTACCTCGCGCAGCTTTGCTTCCAGACGCTCGCGGTATTCCGTGACGGTCTCCGGGGAGCGCTCTTCAATCTGCCCGACGATGTTTAAAATCGTCTCTGCACGAGACATGACGTCCTCGTAAAGGCGCTGTCCCTCCGTCTCGCGCATTTGAATAAACGCGTCCACCGCTTTTTCAGCAACCTGCTTCACGTCTGCCCAAATGGCTTCCTCATCCTCAGGCGCCTTGTGCACGGAAAAAATATCGGGGTAGCGCGAAAGAGAATTGACGGTAACGGTGTCCGGCAGATGGTAGCGCTCGGAAAGCTCGCGGAACGCCGCAATATAACCCGCGGCAAGCGAGTGGTTCACACTGACGACGACATCCGTGTCCTCCAGTGTCTCAATGCTCAAATAAAAATCGATCTTGCCGCGTGCCACACGGCTCTGCACGTAGGTTTTCAGCTTATCCTCAAGGAATCCGTAGCCGCGCGTCACACGGGGAGAAAACTCAAAATACTTATGGTTGACCGATTTCAGCTCCGCCGTAATGTGTCTGCCGTTGACGGTTTCTTCGCAGCGGCCGTACCCGGTCATGCTTTTCAGCATAGGATCATCTCTTTTCTAAAATTCTGTCTATGTTTTTCGGGATATTTTGTGTTCCTCACAGAGGACATAGTACCCGACTTTAATTCTATCAAGATATTTTACCATTTTAAGCCGGAAAATGCAACCTGTCGCGGGCGAAAATCGGAATTTTCGGAAAAAACAAAACACCGCAGGCAGCAGCCCGCGGCAATTTTGAGACAATACCGCATAAAGAGGTTTCGCTTTGCGGCATTTTTGGGGTTTATTCGTAATGCACGATGAGGCTCATCGGCGCTTCGGCGTGATCTTCCGCAACCGTAAACCCGCGCTGCTTGAAGAAATCAAAAAAATCCGGGAACGCGGTGCGAATGTGATTCATGCCGTTCGTCTCGCCGAACGACGCGGCGGAGCGCATAAGTGTATCGAGCACAAAAGTCGTCATGGGGTCGGGCTTTGCTTTTGTGAAATCGGTCTGCCCGGAGACGGAAAAGCCGTAGAACACAAGCGTGTCGTCTTCAAGCGCGACGACGACATAGCCGAGCCTTTCTTCGCCATCCGTCATCACAAGCACACGGCCGTTATCGGGTGCGCCCTCTGTTTTTGCCAGCAGGGCGGCTTCTTCTGTTTTTTCCGCCATTGGTACGATTTGCAGCATTTTGTTTTTCCTCCTCGCGCTGTGTGTTCTGCGCGTTTCCTTTTTTCTGTGCGGCGGCGCGTAATCTGCGCACTTCGTCCGGGGTCAGATCACGGAAGCGCCCCTGCGGCAGCATGCCGAGCTTCACCGCGCCGATGGCCGTGCGCTTCAGTCTGGCCACTTCAAGGCCCACTGCTTCACACATGTTGCGGATCTGGCGGTTGCGGCCCTCATGCAGCACGAATTCCAGCACCACGCGGCCGGGCTGCTGCTCCAAAACACGCACGGAAGCCGGGGCGGTCATTCTGCCGTCGATTTCCACACCGACCGCAAGGCGCGTCAGCTGTTCTTCCGTTACGCCGGGGCGCACCGTAACACGGTACACCTTCGGCACATGTGTAGACGGGTGCGCGATGAGATTTGCAAAATCGCCGTCGTTTGTCATGAGCAGCAAGCCCTCGGAGTCTTTATCGAGACGGCCGATGGGGAATAATCTCACAGGCAGCTCCTCCACAAGCTCGCTGACGCACTTTCTGCCGCGGTCGTCGGACATGGAGGTCAAATAGCCGCGCGGCTTATGCACCATTATGTACATCTTTTCGTCCACGGTCTGCACGCGCTGACCGTCTACGGTAACCTTGTCTTTCTTCACGTCCACCTTGTCGCCGATCTGCGCGCGGACGCCGTTGACCGCAACGCGCCCCGCCGCGATCATCTCCTCTGCCTTGCGGCGCGAAGCGATGCCGCACTCCGCAAGCATCTTTTGCAGTCTTGTATCTTTAGCCATAGTTCAAAACCTTTCTCTGTATCTCTCAATTTATAAAGCTTGTGCTTCTCAAAAAGCGGGCAAACCACTTTTGAAACCACGTGCGTTCGTCCTTTTGCAAAGCACAATCTTCGCTTGAAACAAGCGGTGTTTCCTTTAGAACCTTGCCGTTCACGCTGTATCGCACGCAGCCGATTACGTCGCCTTTTTCTACCGGCGCATACACAAATCGCGGCAGAATGCACCCCGCCGTGACCGTCACATCTTTCGGCAAAACGGCGCTTTCCTGCGTTTGGAGCGTGAGACTTATGCACTCTTTTTCACCGCCGACAGCGGGAAGCGAAACCGGCTGAAAATCCGCCGTATATGTTCGCTCTGCAAGCTGTGCAAAGCCGTAATCGTACAAATTCATGTGGTCGTTCCAGTCGTCCGGGGCATTTAATGTCACACAAATGAGCCGTGCGCCGTCCCGCTCTGCGGAAGACACAAGGCAGCGCCCGGCCTTTTTCGTAAAGCCCGTTTTGATGCCCGTACAGTCCGGGTACAGCTTTAGTAAACGATTGTGATTTTCATATCGCACGGTTTTTTCGGGCGAAATAAACGGCACGGAAAGCGTCGTCTGCCCCACCGCGGCGGCAAACTCTTCATTTTGCATCGCTTCCGCGGCAAGCAGCGCCATGTCATACGCCGTGGAGCCGTGCCCCTCGGCATCGAGCCCCGAGGGCGTGACGAAATGCGTCTGCATCATATGAAGCTCTGCGGCACGCGCGTTCATCTTCTCGGAAAATGCTTCCGCCGAATCGGACAGATACAGCGCTATCGCATTCGCACCATCGTTGCCGGAGGCCATCATCATGCCGCGGGCGATGTCGCCGAGTGCAAGCACCTCCCCGGCGCGCAGCCCCATAGAGGAGCCCTCCACGCTTATCATTTCCGGCGTGATTGTCACGGGATCACCCCTATGCTCACTTTCAAATGCCAACAGCGCCGTCATGATCTTCGTCGTGCTCGCAACGGGCAGTACCTCGCGGCTGTTCTTTTCAAATAAGACCGTGCCGCTCACGGGCTCATACAGTACGGCGGCATACGCCGAAACGCTTACGGACTCCGCCGTCTCTGCCGAAACCGGCAGACTGCCCCACACAAAAACGACCGCCAGCAAAACACAAAGTATCTTTCGCAAAAATCACCACCTGCCACGGCATGTATACGCGGCAGGCGGCTGGATTATACAATCAATACTGCGGGGGCAGGGAAATATCCTCGTCCTCTTTGTCTTTCTTATCCTTGTTGAAAAGTCCGGCGATCTTGTCCACTACATCCGGCACACTCGCCACAACACGATCGACAGACGAAACATACGGCTCAATCTGCAAAATGCGCACATTGCCGTTCGAGATTACCAAAAACGCAATAGGCTGAATGGTAATGCCCGCGCCGCTGCCACCGGCAAAGAGGCCCTTCTCCGGCTGCGCTTTAGAAGGCAGGTCGGAGCCGCCGCCTGCAAAGCCGTAGCTCACACGCGAAACCGGGATGACCGTGGTGCCGTCCGGCGCGGTGATGGGATCGCCGATAACGGTGTTCACGTCCACCATTTCCTTGATTTTATCCATGGAAACGCCGAGCAGGTTGTTGACCTTATTTTCACTCATGTTGTTCTCTCCTTTTTATTTGCTGCCGGCGCTGCGGATTTTACGGCAGGCTTTCCGGCACTTTGAAATTTATTGTAAAACGGCAATATCGTGCGCAGTATAAACTGCACACCGTGATGCACGACGAACAGCGGACGCACCGCGCCGCTTGCCGTACATAAAACCTTCGGTTCCTTTACGCTGTAATCGAGATCGACGGAAACACATCCATGCGGCGACTTGCAGTTTGTTAAGCCGAGCAAGACCGACACAGCCGGGTACACGCCCGCACACACCTCTCCGTACAGGATAGCAATTTCGGCGGCATCTTTCCCGCCGCCGACGAGCACGTATAGGTCGAAATCTTTCAGCTTTATGTGCTTTAAAAGCTTTCCGAAGCGCGTACCGGTGGCCTTTAACAAATCTTTCGCGAGCGTTAAAAGTCCCGTAAGTCCCTCGGCTTCCTTATATTTTTTCACCTGCCGCAAAAGCGGGTTCGGCTTTTTCTCCTTGGCTTTTTCTTCAGACTCTTTTTCGCTCGGTTTCTTCTCTTTTTTCGACTCCGGTTTTTTCTCCGGTGCGGGAAGCACGCGGTATTTTAAAAAGAGATACCGTATAAAAACGGTCGTCTCTCCGTTATAGTTCAGATCGAACCGCACAGGGATGCACAGCAGAAGAAAGATCAGCGCGATGAGCCCGAGCAGAATCCATAAAACGATCATGCTTTGTCTGCCCCGTCGTTTTGAGGTGCGTTTTCGGTTTCTTCCTCCTGCGGCAAAGGCGGCAGCTCCAAAAGCGAGCGGATGCCCATGCAGCGCAGGAAATTTTCCGTCGTGCCGTATAATAGCGGCTTACCGGGAAGGTCAAGTCGCCCGCGCTCTTCAATGAGCGCTTTCTGCACCAGACTGCCGATGACGCCCGAGCAATCCACGCCGCGCACCTGCTCCACAAACGCTTTTGTGACAGGCTGATTATATGCGATGACCGCCAGCACCTCCATGGCCGCCTGCGAGAGCGGCGCGCTGCTTCTGAGGTCTAACGCTGTGCGCACCGGTGCCAAAAACACGGGATTCACGGCAAACTGCAATGTGTGGTCTAATTGCAGCAAATGGATGCCGCTTTCTTCCTTGTTATATTTCGCCTGAAGCGTTCGGCTGAGCTCCAGAACGTTCTCTTCCTCGGTATTAAGCGCCTGCGCCAGCTTATCGATGTCGATCGGGTCGCCGCACGCGAATAAGATTGCCTCCATCATGCCGAGCATTTTCTTTTTATTCAGCTTACTCGCCTCCGTTCGTCAGTTTGATCTCGCAGTCTTCGCCGTCACCGTCCACGCGCAATCGCTTGTCCTTGACAAGCTCCAAAACGGCGAGGAACGCCGCCACGCGCTCCGAAGGGTCGTTTTTGCCGCGGAACAACTCTTTTAACGACACATGCCGCTTTTTCCACAGGCTGCGCAGCACGAAAACAATTTGCGAAGCCACGGAGACCACACGGCGCGTGATGAGCTTTGAGATGGTGTCCTCCGGCTTCTGCGGCTCCGGCGGCTTCTTTTTTCCGAGCATCGACAAATACGCCGAAAGCAGCTCCTGCGGCTTATGATGGCGCTTATAGGTGAGATCTGCGGGAATATCCGCCTGCGCACGCACGATGCTGTCGAGCGAAAACCGCTCGCGCAGACGCATGGCCGCTTCCTTGCACTGCTGGTATTCAAGCAGCTGACCGGTCAGCTCTTGCTTCAATGCCGCTTCCTCTTCCTTTTTCGGCAGCAGCGAAACACTTTTGATGTGCACAAGACGCGCCGCCATCTCAAGAAATTCGCTCGCAACGTCCATATCTGCCGCCTGCATCTCGTGAATCTGCGCCATGTACTGCTCTAAAAGCTCTGCGATGGGAATATCGTAGATATTGAGTTTGTTTTTTGCGATGAGGTTGAGCAGCAGGTCGAGCGGACCCTCAAACACATCGAGCTTATAGGAAAGTGTTTCCGTTTTTTCCATGTTCATACACGATCACAATACGCCGGCCAGACGGAACGGCAACGCCGCAAGCCAGCTCACACCGCCGTATACGGCGTTTTCAAGCACATTTAGCGGACCCGTGAGCGCACCGGAAACAATGAGCAGCATGCCGATCATGGAGAGCATGTTCTGGTACTGGTAGAACTTGTAGCGTGCGCGGTCGCTGAGCAGCGCCGCCAGAATTTTGGAGCCGTCAAGCGGCGGCAGCGGCACAAGGTTGAAGACCGCCAGCACCGCGTTGATAAACGAAAAATAGCTGAAGAACAGTAAAATGTAATGCACAAACGCGTTGTACGGCGCAAAAGCCGCAATAGCATAATAAATAACGCAGCCGACATAAGATGCAAGCAGGTTCGCCGCCGGGCCCGCAAGAGACGTGAGTGCCACGCCGGAGCGCGGATTTTTAAAATACCGGCTGTCGATCGGCACGGGCTTTGCCCAACCGATGCCGAAAAGCAAAAGGAACATCGCACCCATCGGGTCAATGCTTGCAAGCGGGTTCAGCGTCAAGCGGCCCTCATACTTTGCGGTAGGGTCACCGAGTTTGTACGCCACCCAACCGTGCGCAAGCTCGTGCAGCGGCAGCGCAAGGAAAACGATGACGAGCGTGGCTAAAATCTGAATGATAACACTGAGCGGATCAACAGCGCCGCCGCGCAGCAAGGTCATGATCGAATTAAAAAGCAAATATAACACCTCTTTCTGTGGGGTGCACCCGAAAACGGTTTCGGATATACCTTATAGAATTATAAAGCATAGAGGACGAAAAAACAATTCTTTTCCGTAAAAACATTCTGTGAACAACTTTTCGTTTTAGCAAAAGATGCGAAAAGCGAGTTTTTTCAAAATTTAGTTCCCATTTTTAAAAATAAATCTTGCATTTTGCGTTCGTTTCTGCTACAATACTAACGTTGCAATGAAGAATTAGGCACTTTAAGGAGGTGCAGATAGATGGCTAAATGTGAAATTTGTGGAAAGGACGTATCCTTCGGCATCAAGGTTTCCCACTCCCACAGACGTTCCAACAGAACTTGGAAACCGAATATCAGACGAGTAAAGGCACTTGTTAACGGTACACCGAAGCGTGTATACGCCTGCACCCGCTGCTTGCGTTCCGGCAAGGTTACAAGAGCAGTATAAAAAAACTGGTCGATAAAATTATGGACATCGTTTCGGTGTCCATTTTTTTATTTTCCGTATTTACTTTTTCATCCCGCTGTGATAAGTTTCGTTTGTGTTATTCCATCCTCCATCGTTTAGAATGACTTCCTTAATAAGCAAAAGGCGCCGTGCAGGTTTTAAACCACACAGCGCCTTTTAAGCTTTATTCTGTTTTAAATCAAATCAGGATCAGACAATGCCCTGTGCGAGCATAGCATCTGCGACCTTCACGAAGCCCGCGATGTTTGCGCCCATGACATAATTCTTCGGGTGGCCGTACTTCTCGGCAGCCGCGTCTACGTTTGCAAAGATGTTCTCCATGATGCCCTTCAGCTTTGCGTCAACTTCTTCAAAGCTCCAGGAGAGGCGCTCGCTGTTCTGGCTCATCTCAAGAGCAGAAGTCGCAACGCCGCCTGCGTTTGCAGCCTTGCCCGGTGCAAACAGAATACCGGCCTGCTGGAAGACATTCGTAGCCTCAATGGTGGACGGCATGTTCGCACCCTCGGCAACGACCTGTACGCCGTTCTTGACAAGCGTCTTCGCGTCTTCTTCGTTCAGCTCGTTCTGCGTTGCGCACGGCAGAGCCACATCGCACGGAACCGTCCAAACGCCCTTACCCTCGTGGTATTCGCTGTTCGGTCTGTACTTCTTGTACTCGGTGAGACGTGCGCGCTTAACTTCCTTGATCTCCTTGACAGCTGCGAGGTCGATGCCCTCCGCGTCGTAGATCCAGCCGGTGGAATCAGACATGGTAACAACCTTAGCGCCAAGCTGCTGTGCCTTTTCGGTTGCATAAATTGCAACGTTGCCGGCGCCGGAGATAACAACCGTCTTGCCCTTAATATCCATGCCGTTCTTCTTCATCATCGCATCGGTGAAGTACAGCAGGCCGTAGCCCGTCGCTTCCGTACGGGCGAGGGAGCCGCCGTAGGTAAGACCCTTGCCGGTGAGAACGCCCTCATAGCAGTTACGGATTCTCTTATACTGGCCGTAGAGGTAGCCGATTTCTCTGCCGCCTACGCCGATATCGCCCGCCGGTACATCCGTATCAGCGCCGATGTGTCTGTAAAGCTCGGTCATGAAGCTCTGGCAGAACACCATAATCTCATGGTCACTCTTGCCCTTCGGGTCGAAATCGGAGCCGCCCTTGCCGCCGCCGATGGGCAGGCCGGTCAGGGAGTTCTTGAGAATCTGCTCGAAGCCGAGGAACTTGATGATGCCAAGGTTAACGGACGGGTGCAGACGCAGACCGCCCTTATACGGACCGATCGCAGAGTTGAACTGTACGCGGTAGCCGCGGTTCACATGAACCTTGCCGTTATCGTCAACCCACGGCACGCGGAACATGATCTGGCGCTCCGGCTCGGTGAGACGCTCCAAGATACCGGCAGCCTCATACTGCGGGTTTGCTTCAATGACCGGCTCCAAAGTGGTGAGAACTTCCGTTGCAGCCTGAATGAATTCCGGCTCATTGGAATTAAGCTTTTTAAGGTGTTCCAGCTGTTCGCTTACATAAGACATAACGATCGCTCCTTAGAAAATAGATTGAAAAATAAGAAAAGCACAGGAAACGCAGTTTTTACCTTTAAATCCTGCAAAAAGATCTCCCTTCGGTCTTTTGGGCCTTTTTGCCCGTTTCCTGAAAACGTTTACATTTTACCACAGGTTTTTCGTGTTTTCAATATGTTTTTGCGAAAAATTTCAAAAAAGTTTCAGCACCGCAAAGCGATGAATTTTGAAGGAAACCTGTTTCAATTCTGCAAGTTCACTTTCTTTTGTTGTAAAAGCACCAGTATTCTTTCGTCTCATACCCTGAAATTGTACGAATTCTTGCACGGCGGTTTTCGGAAAAAGATTGACATTCGGTGCACTTTTCTATAGAATTAAAGTGTATGATAATGCACGGGAGAAAATTTTGCCGTTTTCGGCTTTTCGCCCGCGCCAAACGCTCAATGAAGAAAGGTATGGTAATGTATTATGCAGAAGACCGAATTACTCTATGAGGGCAAAGCAAAGAAAGTTTACGCAACGGAGAACCCGGATTATTGCATCGTTTCCTATAAAGATGACGCGACCGCGTTCAACGGCCTCAAGAAGGGCACCATCGTCGGCAAAGGCGTTGTCAACAACCGTATGTCCAACTTCATGTTCCAGCTGCTTGAAAAGCACGGCATCAAGACCCACTTTGTAGAAGAGCTTTCCGACCGCGACACCGTCGTGCGCAAGGTCAGCATCGTTCCGCTCGAAGTCATCGTCCGCAACAAGGCAGCCGGCAGTCTCTCTAAGCGCCTCGGCCTTGAGGAAGGCACCCCCATGCGCGTGCCGGTTCTGGAGTTCTGCTACAAGAACGACGATCTCGGCGACCCGATGGTCAACAATTACCATATCCTCGCTGCCGGATTTGCAACGCAGGAGGAGATTGATAAGATCAGCTCGATGGCTCTGAAGGTCAATGAGCTCATGCTGGAGTTCTTCAAGAGCATCGGCGTTGACCTCATCGACTTCAAGATCGAATTCGGCAAGACCTCCGACGGCGAGATTATCCTCGCAGACGAGATTTCCCCGGATACCTGCCGCTTCTGGGACATCAACACCCATGAAAAGCTCGATAAGGACCGTTTCCGCCGCGACATGGGCGGTGTGGAAGAGGCTTATGCCGAAATGATGAAGCGCATCGGCCTGAACTGACTGTAAAGCATATGACGAAACGGAGTCCCCGAAAACGCGGAGGCTCCGTTTACGCGGTTTATTGCCGCATTCTCCGTTTGTTATTTATTTGATTAAAGGAAAAGATAAACATGAGAGATACGTATGAATCCCCCCTGTCCTCCCGCTATGCCGACAAAGAGATGAAGTACCTGTTTTCGCCGGACATGAAGTTCAAGACCTGGCGCCGCCTTTGGATCGCGCTTGCAGAGAGCGAAATGGAGCTCGGTCTGCCGGTCACGCAGGAACAGGTCGATGAGCTGAAGGCACACGCCGAGGACATCAACTATGAAGTCGCCGAAGAGCGCGAGCGCCTTGTGCGCCACGACGTGATGAGCCATGTGTATGCCTACGGCCAGCAGTGCCCGAAGGCTGCCGGCATCATCCACCTCGGCGCAACAAGCTGCTATGTCGGCGACAACACCGACATCATCATCATGACGGAAGCCATGAAGATTGTTAGGAAGAAGCTCGTCAATGTCATCCGCATTCTTTCCCATTTTGCGGAAGAATATAAAGACCTGCCCACGCTCGCCTTCACCCACTTCCAGCCGGCACAGCCGACCACCGTGGGCAAGCGCGCCACGCTGTGGATGCAGGAGTTTCTGATGGACCTTGAAGACGTGGAGTATCAGCTCAGCAAAGCGAAGCTGCTCGGCTCCAAGGGCACCACGGGCACACAGGCAAGCTTCCTTGAGCTTTTCGACGGCAACGATGAAATGGCCGCAAAGATCGACGCGAAAATCGCCGAGAAAATGGGATATGAGAGCTGCTTTGCCGTCTCCGGACAGACCTACCCGCGTAAACTTGACAGCCAGATGCTGAACGTTTTGAGCTGCATCGCGCAGAGCGCCGCAAAATTCTCGAACGACATCCGTCTTCTGCAGCACCTGAAGGAAGTGGAAGAGCCGTTTGAGAAGAACCAGATCGGTTCCTCCGCCATGGCGTATAAGCGCAACCCGATGCGCAGCGAGCGTATCGCCTCCCTTGCACGCTACATTGTC
This sequence comes from Hominenteromicrobium mulieris, assembly GCA_021029595.1. GTDB lineage: Bacteria > Bacillota > Clostridia > Oscillospirales > Acutalibacteraceae > Hominenteromicrobium > Hominenteromicrobium mulieris. The sequence continues at coordinate 29,826 of JAJJOY010000012.1, forward strand.
GTAGACGCGCTGAACCCGGCGATTACCGCTTCTACGCAGTGGTTTGAGCGCACGCTGGACGACTCCGCGAACAAGCGCATCAGCGTGCCGGAAGCTTTCCTTGCGACCGACGCGATCCTGAACCTTGTAATGAACGTTGCGGACGGCCTTGTGGTTTACCCGAAGGTCATCGAGCAGCACCTCCGCCGCGAGCTGCCGTTCATGGCGACGGAAAACATCATGATGGACGCCGCAAAGCGCGGCGCAGACCGTCAGGAGCTGCACGAGCACGTGCGCGTGCACTCCATGGCAGCCTCTAAGGTCATTAAGGAAGAGGGCGGTGAAAACGACCTTCTGGAGCGCATCGCAAACGACCCGATCTTCGGCGTCACACTCGACGAGCTCAAGGGCATCGTAGACCCGCACAAATATGTCGGCCGCGCACCGCGCCAGACCGAAATTTTCCTTCACGATGTCGTAAAGCCGATCCTCGATCGCTATGCAGACACCGAAACAGAAACCGCAGAGATCAATCTGTAATTCACCCCGCCGTTTTAAACGGCTTTGGGAGGAAATAAATATATATAATATATTAGAAAGGCTTGAACTATTATGGTAAAAGCAATTGTCGGCGCCTGCTGGGGCGACGAAGGAAAAGGCAAAATCACCGATATTCTGGCGGAAGATTCCGATATCGTTGTTCGTTTCCAGGGCGGCAGCAACGCCGGCCACACGATCATCACCCATTACGGTCGCTTTGCTCTGCATCAGCTGCCCTCCGGTATTTTTAGAAAGAACATCCTCAATATCATTGGCAACGGCGTTGCGCTCTCCGTTGAAAACTTCATCGACGAGCTCAAGGCTGTAACGGAACAGGGCGTTCCGATGCCGAACATCCTCATCTCCAACCGCTGCCAGATCGTTATGCCGTACCACAAAGCACTGGACGGCATGGAAGAAGCCCGTCTGGCTTCTAAGTCCTTTGGTTCCACCAAGAGCGGCATCGCACCGTTCTATTCCGATAAGTACGCAAAGATCGGCTTTCAGGTCAGCGAGCTGTTCGGCAGCAAAGAGGACCTGATGGAGAAGATTGACCATGTGCTCGACCTCAAGAATGTACTCTACACCGACCTTTATAAGGTAGAGCCGCTCGACCGCGAAGAGATTTACGCAAAGCTCATGGAGTACAAGGAACTCATCGCGCCGTATGTGGCCGATACATTCACCATTCTCCACAACGCCGTTAAGGAAGGCAAAACCATTCTGCTCGAAGGTCAGCTCGGCTCCCTGAAGGACCCGGACCTCGGCATTTATCCGATGGTCACCTCCTCCTCCCCGGTCGCCGGCTTCGGCGCTGTCGGTGCAGGCGGCATCCCGCCGTATGAGATCAAAGAGATTTACACGGTCGTTAAGGCGTACTCCAGCGCTGTCGGCGCAGGCGAGTTCGTTTCCGAGATTTTCGGCGATGAAGCGGAAGAGCTGAGAAAGCGCGGCGGCGATAAGGGCGAGTACGGTGCCACCACCGGCCGTCCGCGTCGTGTCGGCTGGCTCGACCTCGTTGCAGCCCGCTATGGATGCCAGGTGCAGGGTGCAACCGGCGTTGCCATGACCGTGCTTGATGCACTCGGCTATCTCGATGAGATTCCGGTCTGCGTCGGCTACGAGCTCGACGGCAAGCAGATTGATTACTTCCCGACCACTACGGAGCTCAAGCGCTGCAAGCCGATTCTCGAGAAGCTTCCGGGTTGGAAATGCGACATCCGCGGCATCAAGAAGTTCGAGGATCTCCCGGAGAACGCACGTCATTACGTCGAGTTTGCCGAAAAGCACCTCGGTGTTCCGGTCTGCATGGTCTCGAACGGCCCCGCCCGCGAAGACATCATGTATCGCTAACTTAAGATATTCTAAGAAAGCAGGCAGCCCCAAGCCGCCTGCTTTCCCCTACTTTGCATACAAATCATTAAATACAGTTATATTTTCACTGTACAGAGAATAACCAATTTTGAATTGTAAATTCTGAAAGGATGGTTTAGGATATGTGCGGAATCGTCGGTTATATCGGTAACGATCAGGCAGTACCCGTTCTCTTACAGGGGTTGGAAAAGTTGGAATACCGCGGATATGACTCCGCAGGTGTAGCGGTCTTCTCGGAAGACGGATTGAAAGTTGTAAAATCGAAAGGCCGGCTGCGCGTACTGAGCGACCTGTTGGACGGCGGCAAAGCACTGACCGGTACGCTCGGCATCGGCCACACGCGCTGGGCGACGCACGGCGCACCGAGCGATGTAAACTCGCACCCGCAGGTGAGCGAGGGCGGTCGTTTTGCCGTTGTGCATAACGGCATCATCGAGAATTACCTCTACCTCAAGCAGCACCTCATGCGCCGCGGCGTACAGTTCGTATCGGAAACCGATACGGAGGTTGTCGCGCAGATGCTCGAATACTACGATAAGGGCGACATTCTGGAGACGATTGAAAAGGTCATCTCCAAGGTGGAGGGCAGCTATGCGCTCGGCATCATCAGTGCCGACCACCCGGACTGTATCTACGCAGTACGCAAGGACAGCCCGCTCATCATCGGCATCGGGCAGGGCGAAAATTTCATCGCGTCCGACATTCCCGCGATCTTATCAAAGACGCGCGAGATCTGCCGCTTAAAGGATAACGAAATTGCAGAACTCACCCGCGACGGCGTGAAGTTCTATAACGCAGACGGCGAGCCGGTCGAAAAAGAGATCGAGCACATCGAGTGGGATATTGAAGCGGCCGAAAAGGGCGGCTTTGAGCATTTCATGATGAAGGAGATCTTCGAGCAGCCGAAAGCCGTGCGTGATACCATTACACCGCGTATCCGCAACGGGCACATCGTGCTTGATGACATCACCTTGACCGCCGAGGAGCTGCGCCGCTTCACAAAAATCAACATCGTGGCGTGTGGCACGGCGTACCACGTGGGCGTCGTGGCAAAGTACGCGTTTGAAGAGCTGCTGCGCATCCCGGTCGAAGTGGATGTTGCATCTGAGTTCCGTTACCGCGACCCGATCCTCAACGAAAACACGCTCATGATCATCATCAGCCAGTCCGGCGAGACCGCCGATACGCTGGCGGCGCTGCGCGAAGCGAAGCGTGCGGGCTGTCGTGTGCTCTCCGTCGTGAACGTTGTCGGCAGCACCATTGCAACCGAATCGGACGACGTGCTGTATACGTGGGCAGGCCCGGAAATTTCCGTCGCGTCCACAAAAGCATACAGCACGCAGCTTGCGGTCATTTATCTTCTGGCGCTGTACATCGGCGAGCAGCTCGGCAAATTCACGCAGGAGCAGCTCAGTGCATACATCGCGGCGCTCGAAAAGCTGCCGGAGCAGATTGACGAAATGCTGAAGCACAAGGAGAATATTCAGTTCTTTGCTTCCAAGTATTTCAACGCGAGCGACATGTACTTCATCGGCCGCAATGTCGATTACGCCGCGTCTCTGGAGGCTTCCCTCAAACTCAAGGAGATTTCCTACATTCACTCCGAGGCCTACGCCGCGGGCGAGCTCAAGCACGGCCCGATCTCCCTCATCGAAGACGGCACGCTTGTCATCGCGCTTGCGACCGACGCCCGCCTCTTTGATAAAATGATGTCGAACATCAAGGAGGTAAAAGCACGCGGCGCTGTCGTGCTGGGTGTTGCGACGGAAGACAAAAAAGAGATTGCCGGGCAGACGGATATGGTGTTCTACATTCCGAAGACCGCATCGTTCATGCTCCCCTCCCTCTCAGTCATCCCAATGCAGCTGTTTGCGTACTATGTCGCCTCCATGAAGGGCTGCGATATTGATAAGCCGCGCAATCTTGCAAAATCTGTCACAGTGGAGTAAAATAGAATTGTATTCAATCGTTGAACCAACGTTTTAAATTCAGGAAGGCAGGGTGTAATATGCCACAAAACGAAAAAGTGCTCGTAGTGGACTTCGGCGGACAGTATAACCAGCTGGTCGCACGCCGCGTCCGCGAGTGCAATGTATACTGCGAGATCGTGTCCTACCGCGTGGGTCTTGACGCCATTCGCGCACAGAACCCCAAGGGCATCATCTTCACCGGCGGCCCGAACAGCGTTTACGTCGACGGTGCGCCGACCATTGATCCCGCGATTTTCGATCTCGGTATCCCCGTGCTCGGACTTTGCTACGGCTTCCAGCTCATGACGCATCTGCTCGGCGGTCATGTCTGCAAGGCGCCGGAGCGTGAATACGGCAAAACGCTGGTTCACGTCGATACCAAGTCCAAGGTCTTTGAGAACGTCAGCCCGGAGACCATTTGCTGGATGAGCCACAACGACTACGCCGAGACCGCGCCCACAGGCTTCATAATCTCCGCGTATACCGATAACTGCCCGGTCGCCGCCATCGAGCTGCCGGAAAAGAACCTCTACGGCTTCCAGTTCCACCCGGAAGTGCTCCACACGCCGGAAGGCAAGACGATGCTGCACAACTTCGTCTACAACGTCTGCGGCTGCAAGGGCGACTGGGAAATGGGCTCCTTCGTCGAGACGAGCGTCAAGGCGCTGCGTGAGAAGATTGGCGACGGCAAAGTGCTGTGCGCCCTTTCCGGCGGTGTTGATTCCTCCGTTGCGGCAGCCATGCTCTCTAAAGCCGTCGGCAAGCAGCTCACCTGCGTATTCGTCGACCACGGCCTGCTGCGCAAGAACGAGATGGAAGAAGTCTGCGAGGTCTTCGGCCCGAACGGCCAATTCGAGCTCAATTTCGTCTGCGTCAACGCTCGCCAGCGCTTCTACGATAAGCTCGCCGGCGTATCTGAGCCGGAGAAAAAGCGCAAGATCATCGGCGAAGAGTTCATCCGCGTCTTTGAAGAAGAAGCAAAGAAGATTGGCGCCGTCGATTTCCTCGCGCAGGGCACCATCTACCCCGACGTCGTGGAAAGCGGCCTCGGCGGCGAAAGCACCGTCATCAAGTCGCACCACAACGTAGGCGGTCTGCCGGATTACGTCGATTTCAAGGAGATCGTCGAGCCGCTGCGTGACCTCTTTAAGGACGAGACACGTCAAGCCGGCCGTGAGCTGGGTCTGCCGGAATACCTCGTCAGCCGCCAACCGTTCCCCGGCCCCGGCCTTGCCATCCGCATCATCGGCGAAGTCACGCCGGATAAGGTCAAGATGGTGCAGGAAGCCGACGCCATCTGGCGCGAGGAGATCGCAAAAGCCGGTCTCGATAAGAGCATCAGCCAGTACTACGCCGCGCTGACCAACATGCGCAGTGTGGGCGTTATGGGCGATGAGCGCACCTACGACTATGCCGTGGCCCTGCGCGCCGTGACCACCACCGATTTCATGACGGCCGAAGCCGCCGAGATTCCGTGGAGCCTGCTCCAAACCGTCACCAGCCGCATCGTCAACGAGGTCCAGCACGTCAACCGCGTTCTCTACGACTGCACCGGCAAACCCCCGGCAACGATCGAGTTTGAATAATACTCGAAAGGCCAAAAAGCCTTGAAAATGCTGGACTTTTGCGCCCAGGAATTGCTCCGTGGCAACAAAATGACAACATTTTAGATTATCCAAGAATAAAGAGCTATCTGATTTCTGTTAGTGAAGTCAGATAGCTCTTTTTGTCTGTTTTCTTAACTTTTACCCTTCAACCTTACAGTTTCCCGCATAGGTGAACGCAATGTAGGACTTACCGCGATTGAGCTGCAACTCGTTGCCGTTCGCGTCAAAGAACTTCAGCGGGTCATACATACCGGCCTTAGACCAAGTAATCGGCACCATTTTGCCCTCGGAAATATAATAGCCCTTTGCATTTTCGCCGCCTTCCCAGTTGATAAGCTTGTGGCCATCAACATCGTTCGGACGCAGGGAAATGTCCGCTTCCAAAACGATAACATTCTCAAATTGCAGCTGCTCGTTTGTTTTGCAGTCCATGTGCGGCTTGTTCTGGTAGTTTTTCATGTACACATGCCTGTCTGCATCATAGCTGAATGTACTGTAATTCGCGCCAAAGTCAACACGGATATTTTTTGCATCCTCTCCGCTCGGAGCAGCATTTTTGTCCATCTCAACGAACTTAAACGCTGTGCCCATCTTATCTTCCTTCAAATCGGTACGAACATTGCTATCTTCCAGCATTTCCGGCACCTTTGTACCGTAGAACATACCGGTATGCTCCCAGGCGTAGCCCGCATTGATACGATCCTTATCACGGCCAAAATACTTGCCTGTACCGTAATAGTCTGCATCGAAATGATCAATCTCCATGCTATTGATTGTCTCCGTCGCAATGGTCGGGTCAATTCCCCAATGCACGTAAACCGCATCAAACCCGACCGCCAAAATTGGATAATAGTATCGGCAGCTGCGCACCGAACACACGTCCGGCACCTGCGTGTAGTCGCCGTACACCGCCATCAAACGGGTCAGGTCGTATTCCACCGGTAACTCAAAAATAAGATCTGCGGCGGAGATGCCATATTGCGGCAGAGCGGCGTCTACGTTATTCACCATTACGGCGACAGGGCGTTTACCGATGGCGCCGTCCGTCAAGGTCGGCAGGCCGGTGAGCAGGTTCACATTCGCCGGTTCCGTGGAAAGTGCTTCCGTGGGTTCCGCGGTGCTCTCTGCTGCGGAAGATTCCGCCTTTGCCGTCGGAGCAGCCGTGGCAGTCGCTTCCGGCTCGCTTGCGGCGCTCTCCTCCGTCGGTTTTGATCCGCAGCCCGCGAACACAGTCAGGCTGAGCAGCAAGGCGCTGCACAACGCAAATATTCTCTTTTTCAATTTTATCAACCTCCATTTGTTGATTTCTGCTATTTATTATAGTCCGAAACGCACCGAATTGCAACAAAAAATGCACGAAAATTGTCGGGCAGCGCCAAAATGCCGATACCAAGCTGCACAACGAGCGCAAAGTTGAAAATGTAAAGAGCTTATGCAGCAAAATATCCCCCGCTCTGTTCAGAACGGAGGATACTTTAAACTTTCATGTGTTTAGTCTTCAAACATGCCTTTGATCTTGCCGAAGAAGCTTTTCCGCTTCTGGTAGTTCTTTTCGTCGGCATTCTGTTCAAATTCCTGCAAAAGCTCTTTTTGGCGCTTGCTTAGGTTTTTCGGCACTTCAACGGTTACGCGCACGTACTGGTCACCGCGTCCTCTGCCGTTGATGTTCTGAATACCCTTGCCCTTGAGCTTGAACACGTCACCCGGCTGCGTGCCCTCATGCACGGTGTAGCTCACCTTACCATCGAGCGTCGGCACCGTGACTTCCGCGCCGAGTGCAGCCTGCGTGAACGTGATTGGCATATCGCACCAAACGTCGTTGCCGCGGCGCGTGAAAATGGCATGCGGACGAACTGTAATGTATACGTGCAGGTCGCCGTTCGGACCGCCGTTGGAGCCGGCATTGCCCTTGCCGCCGACATTCAGAATCTGATCGTCATCGATACCCGCCGGAACGGAAATCTCGATCGTCTTCTGGCGGCGGATCTTGCCCTTGCCGTCGCACGTTTTGCACGGGGTATCGACAATCTGGCCTCTGCCGTGGCAGCGGTCGCACGTGCTTGTGGACTGCACCACGCCGAACGGTGTGCGCTGGTTGATGCGCACCTGGCCGGAGCCGCCGCAGTTCGGGCAGGTCTTGGGGCTTGTGCCCTTGGCCGCGCCGGAGCCGTTGCAATCCGGGCAATTTTCGATCTGGTGGTAGGTCACATTTTTCTTGCAGCCCTTTGCCGCTTCCTCAAACGAAAGGGTGACGCTTGCCTCTACGTCACTGCCGCGGCGCGGTGCGTTCGGGTTCGCACGGCGTCCGCCGCCCCCGAAACCGCCGCCGAAGAAGCTGTCGAAAATATCGGTGAAATCAAAACCGCCTGCGCCGCCGGCATACGGATTTCCGCCGCCCGCGCCGCCGCCGAAATTCGGGTCTACGCCCGCAAAGCCGAACTGGTCATAGCGCGCCTTCTTGTCTTTATCAGAAAGCACCTCATACGCTTCGTTGACTTCCTTAAACTTCGCTTCCGCATTTTTATCTCCGGGATTCAAGTCCGGGTGGTATTGCTTTGCAAGCTTGCGGTACGCCTTTTTAATCACATCGTCTGTTGCGCTCTTATCGACCCCAAGCACTTCATAATAATCTCTTTTGTTGTCCGCCATCCGCTGTCATCTCCTCGCAAACTCCAAAAGGCAAGGGACGCCTTTCGGCTCCCCTTGCGCTTTTGAACGTGTCATTTATAAAACTTAATCGACGTCCTTGTAGTCTGCGTCGTAAACGTCACCGTTCGGGTTCTGGCCGCCCTGCTGCGGGTTTGCGCCCGGGGCTGCCTGCTCGCCCTGCTGCGGTGCACTTGCCTTATACAGCTTCTCACTAACCGCGTAAATCGCCTTCTGCAGCTCATCCATGCCGGACTTGATCTCCTCGACCGTGCCGTTCTGCATGGTGGTCTTCAGAGCTGCAACCTTGTTGTTCACTTCGGTCTTGTCCGCCTCTTCCAGCTTGTCGCCGCTCTCGTTTACGAGCTTCTCCGCCTGGTAGCAGAGGTTCTCTGCGTTGTTCTTCGTCTCAACCTCTTCACGGCGCTTCTTGTCTTCCTCTGCAAACTGCTCAGCCGCCTTAACAGCCTTATCGATGTCTTCCTTGCTCATGTTGGAGGAAGAAGAAATCGTGATGTGCTGTTCCTTACCGGTACCGAGATCCTTAGCGGAAACATTTACGATGCCGTTTGCGTCGATGTCAAATGTAACTTCAATCTGGGGGATGCCGCGCGGAGCCGGAGCGATGCCGTCGAGCTTAAAGAGACCCAGCTGCTTGTTATCGCGTGCAAATTCACGCTCGCCCTGCAGAACGTTGACCTCAACCTGCGTCTGACCATCAGCCGCCGTGGAGAAAATCTGGCTCTTCTTGGTCGGGATAGTGGTGTTTCTGTCGATGATCTTCGTCATCACGCCGCCCATGGTCTCAACACCGAGAGAAAGCGGAGTAACGTCAAGCAACAGCAAGCCCTGAACTTCGCCGCCGAGAACGCCTGCCTGAAGTGCGGCGCCGATTGCAACGCATTCGTCCGGGTTGATGCCCTTGAACGGCTCTTTGCCGATAAGCTTCTTAACCGCTTCCTGAACAGCCGGAATTCTGGAGGAACCGCCGACCATGAGAACCTTGTTGATCTCACCGATAGAGAGGCCGGAGTCGCTCAGTGCCTGACGAACCGGGCCCATGGTCTTCTCAACGAGGTCTGCGGTGAGCTCATTGAACTTTGCTCTGGAGAGCGTGAGGTCAAGGTGCTTCGGGCCGGTCGCATCCGCCGTGATGAACGGCAGGTTGATGGAAGCACTCGTCATGCCGGAAAGCTCGATTTTTGCCTTCTCTGCCGCTTCCTTAATACGCTGCATAGCCATCTTATCGCCGGAAAGGTCGATGCCGTCGGAAACCTTGAAGCTGTTGATGATCCAATCCATGACGCGCTTATCAAAGTCGTCGCCGCCAAGGCGGTTATTGCCGGCCGTAGCCAGAACCTCCTGCACGCCGTCGCCCATCTCAATGATGGAAACATCGAACGTACCGCCGCCGAGGTCATAAACCATGATCTTCTGGTCGTCTTCCTTATCGATACCGTAGGACAGTGCTGCTGCCGTCGGCTCGTTGATGATACGCTTTACATCGAGGCCCGCGATCTTGCCCGCGTCCTTCGTCGCCTGACGCTGTGCGTCCGTGAAGTACGCCGGGACGGTGATAACTGCGCTCGTAACGCTCTCGCCGAGGTAAGCTTCCGCGTCGCCCTTCAGCTTCTGGAGGATCATTGCGGAGATTTCCTGCGGGGTGTAGCTCTTACCGTCGATCGTCACCTTGTGGTCTGTGCCCATCTCTCTCTTAATAGAGGAGATCGTGCGGTCCGGGTTCGTAATCGCCTGACGCTTTGCGACCTGACCGACCATGCGCTCGCCTGTCTTGGAGAATGCCACGACAGACGGGGTGGTTCTTGCGCCTTCTGCGTTTGCGATAACGACCGGCTCGCCGCCTTCAATAACCGCTACGCAAGAGTTTGTTGTACCAAGGTCAATACCAATTGTCTTTGCCATATCAATTACCTTCCTTTAACTCAAATGAGTGTGTGTATTCTGAATTACTATATAAATGGATATTTGCTGATTTAGTTTGCTACCTGTACCATGGCGTGTCTTACAACCTTATCGCCCAGCATGTAGCCCTTCTGAAACACCGCCGAAATGACGTTTTCGCCAAGCTCGTCGCTTTCAATGTGCGCCACCGCGTTGTGCAGCGCCGGGTCAAACGGCTCGCCGACCTGACCGACTTCTCGGATGCCAAGCTTTTCAAAGCTCGCCTTAAATTGGCTTGCAATCATCTCAACGCCTTTTTTCATATCCTCTGCGGAGGCATTTTCCTGTGCCAGTGCACGGTCGATATTATCGGCCACCGGCAAAATCGCGTTGATTGTATCGGAAACGGCGTTATTGTAAACAGCGTTCTTTTCGTTTGCGGAACGCTTGCGGAAGTTATCGTACTCGGCAAGCACGCGCAGGTGCTGCTGCTTGTGGCTGTCGAACTCCGCCTGCAAGCGGTCGTAATCCTCTTTCGGAATCTTCTCGCTCTTCTTTTTCTTTTTCTCCTTTTCCGCAGCCTTTGCAGATTCCTCTGCCGGCTCGGTATTCGCTTCCTGCTCGGGTTCCTGAACAGGCTTCTTTTCCTCTGCCATCTGGCAACGCTCCTTTCTCTATTCTTCCCGCATGATGCGCGTAAGCATTTCGCCTACACGATCTGCGACGTATGCTGTTTGTGCCGCGACGTGTGCGTACTGCATCCGCATCGGGCCGATCACGGCAACCGCGCCGGCATCTCTGCCGTTCACGCTGTACCGTGCGCAAATGACCGACGATTCCGCCAAGGCGTTCTGCCCGGTCTCTGTGCCGATCTTAATCTGCGTGCGGTTCTGCTTGCCTGCGAGAAGTTCTGTCAAAAGCTCCCGTCTTTCCAGAACATCCATCACCCGGCGTGCACCGCCAAGCTTGTATTCCGGGTAGAACAGCAGGTTCATCTGACCGCTTACGGAAATTTCCGTCTGCATCGTTTCAAGCGCCACTTCCAAAAGCGCCGCCAGCGCCGGCGACATCAAAATTGCCATATCACCCAGCGAGATCGCAAGGTTTTGCACAAATGCCCGGTTGATCTCCGCCACGTCGCGCCCTGTCACGCGCTCGTTGAGCACGCGGAAGAAAATGCGCATAATCTCGTTTGAAAGATCAAAGTCGCAGTGAAACACCTTGTTTTTCATGGTACCCGCGCTGCTCATCATAATGAGCATTGCGGTGCGGCGGCTCGTCTGCACGAACTGCACCGCCTTGATCTTTGCATCCGCGCCGCTCGGCGTGGTGCTCAACGCAAGGTACCGTGTAGAAGCCGCCAGCGTTTTCGCCGCGCCACGCAATAATCGTTCCGGGTCAAACGCGCTCTTTGCAAGCATCGCGTCTATCGTAAGCTTTTCGGCTTCCGTTAACGTTTCCGGCTGCATCAGCGCATCTACGAACTCGCGGTAGCCCTCCTGTGAAGGCACACGCCCCGCGGAGGTGTGCGGCTGTTCCAAAAGCCCCAGCTCCGTAAGCTCTGCCATCTCGTTGCGCACCGTTGCGGAAGAAACACCTGCTTTTTCCGCAATGGACTTGGAGCCCACCGGCTCGCCCGTGCGAATGTATCCGTCTACGATCGAGGCAAGTATATTTTGTTTGCGTTTTGTCAGTTCCATACTTGCACCTCTCAGGTTTTAGCACTCTATGTTCCCGAGTGCTAACCCTTGTCTATACTATACTGCAAAGGTCAGGAAATGTCAACACCAAAATTTGTAAATACTTTGTGAATGTGCGAATTCTTCCCGGTCGGCATCCGTTTTGAAGCTTCTTTTAGCATTTCCGGCTCCACAGTGCCAAATTCCTGTTTATATGTAAAGATACCGAAAAAAGTGTCTTCGCCATAACTTCACTTTTTGTAATAGGATTTTAGGATTTTTTGTGCAAATTATTGACATTTTATGAAAATTATATTAAACTGATAGCCCGTGTTTCAGTTTCTGTGTTCGCATTAGCCCGAAAGTCCGTACCGTTAACGGAAAAGAGGAGTAAACTATGATTCAGGCAGAGCATTTACAAAAGACCTTCCGCGTGCGAAAACGAAACGCAGGCTTTAAAAACGCCGCAAAAGCATTTTTCAGCCGCGAGTACGAAGAAATTCATGCCCTAAACGATGTTTCGTTCCGCATTGAAGACGGCGAGGCCGTGGGCTATATTGGCCCGAACGGTGCCGGAAAAAGCAGCACCATCAAAATTCTCTCCGGCATTTTAACACCGGACAGCGGCACCTGCGTCATCGACGGGCGCGTGCCGTGGAAAGACCGCCGCGCGCATGTTTCGCAGATCGGCGTTGTGTTCGGACAGCGCAGTCAATTATGGTGGGATGTGCCCGTCATCGATTCATTCGAGCTTATCCGCGACATTTACGCCGTGACCGAAGATGTTTACAAGCGAAATTTACGGGATTTGACCGACCTTCTGAATTTATCGGAGATCTTAAAGACCCCGGCGCGCAGCCTGTCGCTCGGGCAGCGTATGCGGTGCGAGATCGCCGCCTCCCTGCTGCACGACCCGCGCATCTTGTTTTTGGATGAACCCACCATCGGGCTCGACGCGGTATCGAAGATCGCCGTTCGCGAATTCGTGCTTGATATGAACAAGCGCCGCGGCACCACGGTCATTTTAACGACGCACGACATGCAGGACGTGGAAGCCTTGGCGCAGCGTGTCCTGCTCATCGGCAAAGGGCGCATTTTATTAGACGGCACACTCGACGATATCCGGCGCGGCGGCAGCGGGCAGATTGACGAAACGCTCGCGGCGCTCTACAAACAGTTTGATATTTGAGGTGCGCCGTGAAACTTAAAAAATACATTTCGTTTTTCCGCCTGCGCTGTGTGACGGGCTTGCAGTACCGCGCAGCGGCATTGGCAGGCATCTCCACGCAATTTGCGTGGGGCTTTTTGATCATCTTCGCCTACCACGCGTTTTACCGCAGTGACCCCACCGCTTTTCCGATGACCTTGCAGGCGACCGTCAACTACACATGGATACAGCAGGCGTTTTTAGCTATGTTCGCCTCGTGGGTCTTGGACGGCGACATTTTGGAGGAAATCACCTCCGGCAGCATCTCGTATTCGCTGTGCCGCCCCGTCGACCTCTACGCCATGTGGTACACGAAATCTCTCTCCGGTCGTATTTCCAAGGTTGCATTGCGCGCCGTGCCAATCTTAGTCGTTGCGGCGCTTCTGCCCGCAGGCTATAACTTGACCGCGCCGACAGATTTACCCACATTCTTTCTATTTTTGCTCACCATGGTGCTGGGCGCATTGAACAGCACGGCGTTCACGCTGCTCATCTACGTCCTCACCATGTATACCCTTTCTTCCACCGGGTTGCGCTCCCTGCTGCTCACACTGGCAGATTTTCTCTGCGGCGGCGTAGTGCCGCTGCCGTTCTTCCCGCCCGCACTGCGCAGAATCTGCGAGCTGACCCCCTTCGCTGCCACAAGCAACGTGCCGTACCGCGTGTACAGCGGCGATATTGCCGGCACGAACGCCGCTTTCGCCGTAGGCTTACAAATCTTCTGGCTGCTCGTCCTGGTGCTCGGCGGTCACACCCTCATGAAAAATGCGCTGAAGCGGGTAGTGATTCAGGGAGGATAAGCGGAACGACAAGTCGTTCCGCTGCCCGGCAAATCGTTCGTGTTTTGCAGTATACAAAGAAAGGGGTCATCTATGAAACTATACTTTGAATTTCTGTCTATCCATATCAAGAAAGCCATGCAGTACAAGGCTTCGTTCTTGCTTTCCGCACTGGCGCAGCTATTTATACCGCTCACATGCTTTTGGGGCGTGCAGTTCATGTTCATGCGGTTTAAGCAGGTGGACGGCTTCACGTACACCGAGGTTTCGCTCTGCTACGCCATCGTGCTGTTGTCATTCTCGCTCGCGGAGCTGTTCTTCCGTGGGTTTGATACGTTTGACCGCATGATCGGGAACGGCGAGTTCGACCGCGTTCTGGTGCGCCCGCGCAATGAGGTTTTCCTCGTCCTGTGCAGCCGCATGGATTTAGAGCGCTTCGGCAAGGGCATTATGGCGATTTTCCTGCTGATCTGGGCGCTTCAAAACTGCCCAATCGATTGGTGCGCCGCGCGCGTTATGACGCTCATTTTCATGATTTTAGGCGGCGTCGTGCTTTTTGCAGGCGTGTATTTGATCTTCGCCGGGCTATGCTTTTTCACATTAGAGGGGCTCGAGTTCATCAATATTTTAACAGACGGTATGCGCGAGCACGGGCGCTACCCGCTTTCCATCTACGGCAAAGGCGTACTGACGTTCTGCACCTACATCGTGCCCTACGCGCTTGTGCAGTATTACCCGCTGATGTACCTCATCGGCCGCCACAACGATGCCCGTGCAATGCTTCTGCCCGTCATCGCCTGCGTGTTTATTATCCCGTGCTATCTCTTCTGGAAATTCGGCGTGCGCCATTACCGCTCCACCGGGTCGTAAAGACGCAAGCTGTCATAATCATAAAGCAATTTAAAAGGAGCACCCCATGAAAAAACTCATCACCCTGCGCGGCAACAGCGGCAGCGGCAAAACGACCATCGCAAGAGCTTTACAGGAAAAGTTCGGCAAAAACACCATGCTGCTGTCCCAAGATGTCATCCGCCGCGACATCTTAAAGACGAACGACGGCGCGGGCACCCGCGCAAACGACGTGCTCATCATGCTGCTTGAGTACGGCCACGCGCACAACGAGCTCGTCATTTTAGAAGGCATTTTGAACAGCCGATGGTACACCCCGCTTTTCGATGCCGCAAAAGCGCTCTACGGCGAAAACATCTGCGCGTACTATTTTGACCTCCCGTTTGAGGAGACGCTCCGCCGCCATCAAACGAAGGACAAGCGCACGGAGTTCGGCGAAGAGGAAATGCGCAGATGGTGGAACGAAAAGGACTACGCCCCCGCATTAAACGAGCAGACCCTCACGCCCGACATGATGCAGGACGAGATCATCGACCGCATCTGCGCCGATTTAGAGCGCCTCGATACATAAACCATACATATAAATTCAGAAAGAGCGAGGTTCTCCCCGCTCTTTTTTGTATATTGTGTTATATTCTGCCCGAATTTCTATCGATGCAAAAATAATTTTATAGCATTTTGTTCGTATCTATGATAAAATAGACACAGTGATAATTTTTGTAAAGCTTAGAGGGGCACAATGGACAAAGAGGAGTACATAATTTTCTTTCCCTTTACAAACCGACATCACGGATTTAACAGGGCGGCGCTACAATGTAAGACCGAAAGCACGCACCTGATTTTAAAAAGAAAGTAAGGTCTTCACATGAAATCAATTTTTCACGCACTCAACCGGCTCAAAGTCTTCCGCGGGCTGACGGAACAGGAATTCGCATGGGTGCTCTACGACGTGGGCAACTCCGCGTTCACCATGCTCTCCTGCTCGCTCATCCCTATCTGGTTCAAGAGCCTCGCCATCGGCACTGCGCCGGGACAGATCAACTCGCATCAGGCCACGGCGTATTATTCCATCGCCGTGGCGGTCGTCACCGTTATCGTGGCGCTTTTAGGGCCGATCTTCGGCGTGCTCGCCGACCACAAAGATAAGAAAAAGGTGCTGTTCACCACCGCGGCAGCGCTCGGCATTTTCGGCTGCATTTTAAACGGCTTCATCACCGGCTGGCTGCTGTTCCTCATCCTTTTTGTGTTCACGAAGATTTGTTACAGCGCGTCGCTGACCATCTATGATTCCATGCTGAACGACATCACCAGCGAAGAACGCATGGACGAGGTTTCGTCCTACGGCTTTGCATGGGGATACATCGGCTCGTGCATCCCGTTCCTCATCGCGCTCATCGCCTATGTGCTTGGGCCCGATATGGTCGGCGTGCTGCCGGATATGCTTTCTAAAGGCATCGGCTTCACGGTGACTGCCGTGTGGTGGCTGCTCGTCACCATTCCGCTCATTCGCGGCTTTAAGCAGCGCAACTATGTGGAAACCGAGGGGCATGATATCCGCAAGGCGTTCGCGGAAATCTTCCACACCCTCAAAAACATCGCAACGCACGATAAAAAGGTGCTGTTCTTCCTCATCGCATTCTTCCTGTACATAGACGGCGTGGGCACCATCATCGATAACGCCATCAATATCGGCACAGACCTGAACCTCAACACGGTCGGTCAGGTCGTCTTCCTGCTCGCAACGCAGGTCGTTGCGTTCGGCGGCTCGCTCGTCTTCGCAAAGCTCTCGAAAAAATACAACACCGTCACGCTCATTCTCGTTTGTATTGCAGGCTATTTCGGCATCGCACTGTACGCGCTCATGCTCAGCAGCCTCCTGCACTTCGCGATTCTGGCGTTCTTTATCGGCTGCTTTCAGGGCTCCATCCAGTCGCTCTCGCGCTCGTATTACTCTAAGATCATCCCGGCGGAAAACTCCGGCGAATACTTCGGTATCTACGATATTTTCTCAAAAGGCGCGTCCTTCCTCGGCTCTGCGGTCATCGCGGCCGTAAAGCTTGCAGGCGGCACCATCAACGTGGCGGTGGCATGTCTCGCAGTGTTCTTTGCGCTCGGCTTCCTCTTCCTGCGCATTGCAGATAAGCAAAAAGCCATTCGGTAAGGAAGCAGCAGGCTTTACACCGTTCGCTCTTCACGCCCGTGAAATATCGCTGTAAATCTTAATAGGACATGCAAAAAGGAACGGTGTACAAACCGTTCCTTTTTCCTTTACTCTTCATAAACCGGCTCAAAATCATCCGTTCCGTGCCCGCACAACGGACACGCGTAGTCCTCCGGCAGCGCGCTGCCCTCATACACATACCCGCAAATTTTGCACCGCCAGCCGACGATCTTCCGCTCTCGCTCGACCTTCTCCGACTTCGGCTTTAGCTTATTCTGGTAATCCGCATAGGTCAGCGGAGCGCGGTCGCTGCACACCTCGGCTTCCGTCACCTCTGCAATGAACAGCGTATGCGTGCCGAGGTCAACACTGTGCGTCACCTTGCCGCTGAACCGCGCGCAGGTGCTCCAGTTCAGATACGGTACGCCACTTTCGTCTGTCGGCATCGGCAGGCTGTCCAGCTTATCGACGTCGCGACCGCTCTGCATACCGAAGTGCTTAATGGTCTCAAACGAGCAGCTGTCATCCAACGCGCTCAACGTAAACCGCCCGCTTTCCTTAATAAGCGCGCAGGTGTAATTCGTATTCAGCACGGAAACCGCCACGCGCACAGGGCTCCCCGCGACCTGCACGCCGGTATTCACAATGCAGGCGTTCGCCTTTTCCTCCGCTTTTGCCGCCAACAAAAACACGCCGTATGTCAAATTATAAAACGCTTTGTTATTCATTTTGCTCCTCCTATCAAAATAATAATAATTACTATTTTCATAATAACGGATAGAAAGCAAAAAGTCAAGCGTTAATTTCGGTGTATGCAAAAAGGAACGGTGTACAAACCGTTCCTTTTTTAGCTTTATATTCTATTTCTAAAGGCTGGCGAAAACTTTTAGCCACGCTTCCCGGCAGAACGGCGTTACTTCACGCTTTCCGAATCGCTCACATACGGTGCGGCATGTTCTCTTTCGAGCCTACGGAACATTCTCACAAGCACGACAACGGCGATGGTACCGAGGATCAGCTCTGCGACGAACTGCGCATACGCAAGGCCGTACAGCGGGAACAGCCAATTCAGCACAAACAACGCGGGGATCTCCAGCACGATCTTGCGCACAACAGCGAATATGAACGATTTCATACCCATACCGCACGACTGGAACACGCCCAGCGCGAGGAAATCGATGCACAAGAATGGCAGCGCAAAGCAGAAGCCACGCAGGAACGCCGCGCCGTACGCGACGATGCTCTCGTTCTTCATGAACATGGAGATAATCGGCTCCGCCGCAACCACGAACGTCAGCATCACGGCCAGAATAAAGTCAAGCGAAATTTTCGCCGTAAATGTAAACGTTTTTTTCATGCGCTTGATATTGCCGCTCGCGTAGTTATAACTGATCAGCGGCATAATGCCCTGCGAAAAGCCCATTGCAATCTGGAACGGCACCATGTTGACGCGCTGCGCGATGCCCATGGCCGCCACCGGGTCAGAGCCATACGCGGACGTAAAGTTGTTGAGAATGGTCATGCCGGTCACATTCAAAAGGTTCTGGATGGAAGCCGGGATGCCCACGCCGCACACGCCCTTGACAATCTGTTTCGATGGGCGGAACATGGAGGGCTTGATGCACACGTACGTCTTGCCGCGCTTCACGAACAGCAGCACGAAGAAGTAGAGACACGCCACGGTGTTGGAAAGGCAGGTCGCGCAGCCCGCGCCCGCTGCGCCGAGGTTCAGGCCCCACGGCAGAATGAAAATCGGGTCCAGCACAATGTTCAGCAGGCAGCCGCACATGGTGCCGATGCTCGCGTGCAGCGAAGAGCCCTCCGCGCGCACAAGGTACGCCAGCACGACGTTCAAAATGGACGGCGCGGAGCCGAGCAGCACAGTCCAGAACAAATAATCCGCCGTTGCCTGTATCGTTTCGGCATTCGCGCCGAGCATCACCAAGATCGGCGACTGCAATACGCCGTACAGCAAAGAAAACAGCAGGCTGCAAATCAAAGACGCGTAAAATCCGAACGCCGAGCTGCGGTACACGGTATCGTAGTCTTTACGTCCGAGTGCGCGGCTCATCATGCTGGAGCTGCCGATGCCGAACAGGTTGTTGACGGCATTGAACGCCAACAGAAGCGGTGCCGCCAGCGTAACAGCGGCGTTCTGCACCGGGTCGTTCATCATACCGACAAAGAACGTATCGGCAAGGCTGTAAATGACCATCACAAGCGAGCTGATGACCGACGGCACCGAAAGCGTTACGACCGCCTTCGGGATCGGCATCGATTCAAACAGCTCCGTTTTGGAATTATCCATTTCTCCCTATCCTTTCCGTTCTTATCACGCAAGGCTGTCCAAAAGCAGCTTGCAGCAGCCGTAAATGCCGGCGTCGTTGCCGAGCACGGCCAAGTTGAACCGAACGTCGGTGTTCGGGTAAAATACGTATTTCAAGAAGCCTTTCTTCACGCCTTCTACGAGCATCTCGCCCGCTTTCGAGACACCGCCGCCGATGACGACGACCTCGGGATCTGCCACCGTGCACACGGCAGAGATGGTGTAGCCGAACGCATCGTACACATTCTCTAAGATTGCGTTTGCCGCGCCGTCTCCGTTTTTGGCGGCATCGAACACGTCTTTCGTTGTGAGCTTCTCGACACTCCGCAAAGCGCTTTCTTCCTCATGTTCGGCAAGGTATTTTCGTGCCAGTCTCGCAATGCCCGAGGCCGAAACGTACTGCTGCACGCAGCCGCGGCGGCCGCACGCGCACGTCTCCGTCTCCGCGGGGTTGATCGTCATGTGGCCGAACTCACCCGCCGCGCCGTTTGCGCCTGCCACCATGTGTCCATCTGAAATGACCGCGCCGCCGACACCCGTGCCGAGCGTGATGAATACCACGTTCTCGCTGCCACGGCCGCCGCCTTTCCAGGCTTCACCCATCGCCGCAGCATTCGCGTCGTTCACGACCACAACCGGCAGTCCTACGGTCTCTTCCAGCGCCGTGCGCACATCAAATACGCCCCAGCCGAGGTTCACGCAGCGGTGCACCACACCGTCCGCCGTCACCGGCCCGGGGATGCCCGCGCCCACGCCCAAAATGCCGTCTGCGGGAATGTTGTGCTTTTCTCTGCACTTTTGAATTTCCGCCGCAATATCACGCAGCACCGCCGTGCCGTCGCCCTCAATCACGGTCGGAATCTCCCACTTTTCAAGCAAAGCGCCGTCTTCCTCAAATAAACCGAGCTTCACCGTCGTGCCGCCGATGTCGGCGCCGATGACATACTTTTTGTTTTCCATTTTTATAACTCCTCTCCGCGCGCGGTCTCCCACGCGTTTAATACGCATCTATATAAATTCCCTTTCGGTCTAAACCGTAAATTGCTTATTAATATAGTATACCATATTTCGCCGCCGATTGCAAGGGAAACTATGGAAAACTCCGTCTTTTTGCTGTAGGTTTGTCAAACATATTGGACAGCGAACTCATTAGGCGAGAGCCAGCGGAGGGGTCTCATGGGCAAGTTGTTGGCGCGGCGGTTATGGACGGCAAGCTGCTTGGCAAAGTCGTCGAGTGAATAGAACGAATGGCAGGAATAGAAGCGTTTCTGATCCTCACGGTGGCTGCGCTCCACCTTGCCGTT
>JAJJOY010000013.1 GCA_021029595.1 Hominenteromicrobium mulieris
TGTCTCAGTCCCAATGTGGCCGATCAACCTCTCAGTCCGGCTACCGATCGTCGACTTGGTGGGCCGTTACCCCGCCAACTATCTAATCGGACGCGAGTCCATCTTTCAGCGGATTGCTCCTTTGATTGCTGCTCCATGCGAAACTACAATCTTATGCGGTATTAGCGTTCTTTTCAGAACGTTATCCCCCTCTGAAAGGCAGGTTACTCACGCGTTACTCACCCGTCCGCCACTGAGTTGAAAAAAGCAAGCTCCTTTCAACTCCGTTCGACTTGCATGTGTTAGGCACGCCGCCAGCGTTCGTCCTGAGCCAGGATCAAACTCTCTAAAAAATTGTATCTAAACGCTTTCGCGCTCAAATCTTTTTCAGAGCTTTAATTCGCTCATAACGTCGTTCTGACGTTCGTCACAGATTTGTTGAGTTCTGTTTCTCGTAAGTTTCTTTGAGTCTCTCAAAGAAATTACAGGTTCCATTCTTTCTCTCGTTGTTTAATTTTCAAGGTCCTGTGCTCTCTTTCAAGCGGCTTTCCTTTTAAGCTTTTCGCTTTCAGTTTTTTGCCGTCTCTCTCGAGCGCTTGACTATAATACCACGTACAACCCCTTTTGTCAACACTTTTTTGAAAGTTTTTTTAAGTTTTTTTCGAAAAACTACATCTATATGTTACGCCTTAATTCAAACACAATATATAGTGTATCTCCGAATGGGCATTTTTGCATTTACATGCCCATATACATGGCTTACGCAAACTATTTTACGAAATTTTTTTGAAAAAATCAAGAAAAACTTTTTGAAAAGGTGGTCTTAAAGTTGCAAAAGCCCCTCTCTGTACCCCAAAGCTTCAAGCACATCTTCTTATATATCTGGCGCATCAGTGTCCTTTCACTTCTGAACCTCCTCATAATCTTTCTGATTTTATCCGAAAAAAGTTTTTAAAACACTTAAAATCGCCGTGAAGTTATCGTAAAGCTTTACAATGCAACCCTATATCTTCTTATATATAGTTATAGGAAGACGCGTTTTTTGCGGTTCTGCTTTTCTCTTTATATATAGAAGAAACGCGCTGCGGTCATCCCACAACGCGTTTCTTCTATATATATAAGTATACTTTATGCTTTTGCCGCCTCGGCCTGCTCCGCTTTCGCCTTTTCCATCATCTTATGGTGCACGATAAGGTAGCACACAAAATGCGCGGCCGCCGTCACGGCCCACGTCACCGGGTACGAGAGGAACAGCATGAACAGCGTGCGGTTCATCTGGAAGACCGTCAGGATCCACACCACACGCAGCGCACACGCACCTGTAAGCGATACAATCATCGGCATGATCGAATACCCCATACCGCGCAAAACGCCCACGTGCGTGTCCATAATGCCGCAAAGGAAGTACGGTACGCACACAATGAGCATACGCTCCAAACCGTACTGGATAACCTCCGGGTCAGACGTATATATAGAAAGTAAAGGTGTGCCCAGCAAATACGCGCCGCAGCCGAGCACAACGCCCGTCACGGTCACACACAAAATGCAGATGCGCAGAATTTTCGCCACGCGGTCGTATTTCTTCGCGCCCATGTTCTGCCCGGTAAAGGACAGCGCCGTCTGGTAAAACGCGTTCATCGCAACGTACACAAAGCCCTCAATGTTGGCCGCAGCCGTGCTGCCCGCCATAACGGTGGAGCCGAACGAGTTGATAGAGGACTGAATGAGCACGTTCGAAATGGAGAACACCGCGCCCTGCATGCCCGCCGGCAGGCCGACACGCATCATGCCGAAAAACTTATCTTTATAGATATGCAGCTTATGCAGCTCTAAACGGTAAGAAGCGTTCGTTTTCATCAGGCAGATGGTCACAAGTCCCGCAGAAATCACCTGCGAAATGACCGTCGCAATGGCAACACCCGCCACGCCGAGATGGAACACAATGACGAAGAACAGATTCAAAATGACGTTTACAACGCCCGCAATGGTCAAAAAGTACAGCGGGCGCTTTGTGTCACCCACAGAGCGCAAAATCGCCGCGCCGAAGTTGTACAGCATCATCGCCGGCATGCCCACAAAGTATATGCGCATGTAAAGCGCCGCCTGACCCAAAACGTCCTCCGGGGTGCCCATCAGGGTCAGCAGCGGCTCCGCAAACGCAACGCCCACGGCAATCAATATAACACCGCTCACAAGACTTGTCAGCACAGAGGTATGTACGGTCTCGCTCAGCTGCTTTGCATCCTGTGCGCCGTAATAGCGCGCCACAAGCACGTTTGTGCCTATGGAAAGGCCGATGAACACGTTGATGAGCAAATTGATAAGCGCGCCGGTAGAGCCCACCGCCGCCAGTGCCGTGTGGCCGGTAAAGCGGCCGACCACCACAATATCCGCCGCGTTAAAGAACAGCTGCAAAACGCCGGAAAGCATCAGCGGCACCGCAAAGCGCAGAATTTTGCCCAGCAGCGGACCGTTGCACATGTCGATCTCGTAGGACCGCTTTCCTTTTGCCTGTCGTTTTGCCATAAAAGCCTGTATCTTTTCTTTCATATCAGTAACCGACCTCCTCACCGATGAGAATGACATGAATTCTGCCCTTCACGCGCTGGCGTGCCAAAACCGTGTACATCGCGCAGATGCGATTTTCCGAGCGGCAGCCCGCGCACAGCTCGCCGTCCGTGCCGGGACACGCCCCGTGCGTGCACGGCGTGTCCAAATTCAGCCGCATGGCATTTGCGGGCGTCGCACAGCTTTTCACGCGCTTTGCGGCGTCGTCTATGTCGCGCACAATCTTGTTGCACCCCGCAAAAACCAGCACCTTTTTCGGGCCGAACAGCATCGCCGCCACGCGGTTGCCGTTGCCGTCTACATTATAGAGCTCTCCGTGCTCCGTAACGGCGTTTGTGCCCGTCAAAAACACATCAGAGGAAAACACCTCACGGTACAGCTTCTCGCGCTCCTCGGGCGTTTTCGCGGTTGTTCTGTCCAAAAATTCATAGTCCCCGCAGCGCATTAAGTCCATCACGCCGGTCTCATCCAGCGTCACGCTGCCGCCGCAGGAAATCACATCGCCCGGCTGCAGCAGCTCTTTTGCGATTTTTACGGCGTCCGCACACGTGGGCGCATAATACGCCTGCATGTTGTTTTTCTCCAGTGCATCCATCACGCGCCGTATGCGCAGCTCTGCGGCGCTTTTGCGGTGCACGGTATCTTGTGTGTTCATGGTGTACAACTCCCCTCTCGGCGCGTTTCATGCCCATTTATGCCTAACCGCCGCCGATTTTTTAAAATAAGAAAGCACTAAGGACGGAAAAGCACATGCCTTTCCGCCCCCTATAATTTTTATTTTGCCTTTGCGTCCGCAAACGTATTGAAGCACTCCAGAACGTGCTCCTTGTGTGTTTTATTCGCGTCTTCCTTTTCCGACTTCGCGTCGGTGTAGATCAAAAGGAAGCGGCCGTCGTTTGAAAGATAACCCGGCACGGTGTTATCCAGCACCTTAAACGTGCCGTCTGCGCGCACAGCGTCCTGAAGCGCCTTAGCGGTCTCGGAAAGCTCCGCCGGGAACTCATACACTTCAAGCTGCACAGCGGAATCTGCGTAACGGTATACATATTTATAGCCGTTTTCGGCGCCGATGACGTCGTAAGACATCTGCACCTTTTCGCCCGCTGCCACCTTGCAGTCTTCAAGATACTTGCAAAGGCCCTGAATATCATCGTCATAGCCCGCAGGGTCTTTGTCGGTACTCTCCGCGGTCTCGCCCTCGCTCGCCGCGGAAGATGTCTCCAGCGTTGCGACCGCCGTGCTTGAAGAGCTGTTGTTTGCACAGGCCGTCACAGATACGCACAGCAGCGCGGCCAGCAGAACAGCCAGCAGCTTTTTTATATTTTTCATGATTTGAACCAATCCTCTCTTTTTCCTCGTTCTTCTTATTATAGAACGGGTCATACAGCTTGATTTTACCATACCCCACGGCAGATAGCAACACCCATTTGCAAGAAAAACCGTTTTGCCCGCTGCAACGGAAAATTTTGCCCGCTGTAAAGCAAAAATGAATAAATTCTAAGCATATTCTAATTGACGTTCACACCATGTCATGGTATAATGAACACAACAAACACCGTTCAAATTTATGAGGAGGTAACGCCGTGAAAAACAAGGGTATAAAAATCGGAGTCGTGTTCATTCTGCTGTTCGCTCTGCTCTCAGTGGCAGGCTGTCAACAAGAGGACGTGGTGATCGTAGGCGTAGAGCCGGGACAGCCGGGGCCTACAAGCGGGCAGCTGCGCATTTCATTCGCGCCAGTGTCGTCTTCGGCAAGCATCAAACTATCACCAAACATAACCATTAACGACCTTTCTTTGTCAGCAGATATGTCCTTCACCGTTACGAATACGGATACCAATGCTACGACCGTGCTGACGGGCGTAGTGATCGACGCGGATCCTGCGTTCACACATGCAGAATTTGATGCGAATGGTAGCGCACTGTCAACTACACGTGTAAGTCTCTTGATTCCCTACACGTTAGAACCGGGAAATTATAAAGTAACAGCCGTAACAGGCTCCATAAATTTCCTTTCGCATGACAAAGCAGGCAATGACATAGCAGCCAGCCATTCCCTATCTTCCGTATCTTTGGCCAATGAGGGCATAAAGAACACCTTCACCATTGCCGTGCCCGAATTGACCCCGACCCCGGAACCGACGGCCACGCCGACAGCGGAACCCACCGCAACGCCCACGGCGGAACCGACGGCAACACCGACTGCAGAGCCCACCGCAACGCCCACGGCGGAACCGACGGCCACGCCCACAGCGGAACCGACGGCCACGCCCACAGCGGAACCAACGGCGACACCTACGGCAGCTCCCACAGCCGTACCGACTGCCGTGCCAACCGCAACCCCAAGCCCGACGAACCACCCCAAAACGGGCGATGATTTTGCCCCCGCACTTTGGCTGACGCTCTGCGCAGGCAGCCTCGCGGCGCTCGCCCTGCTTCTTAAAAAACGACACATTTAATCGCAGGTAAAAAGCCGACCAGATCAGCGGCTGTCCATACCGGCACACTAAAAAACTCATGCTTTCACCGCTTGAAAGCATGAGTTTTTTTGACAGCCTATATATTCTCCGACCACGGATTGTACAGGCAAGCTTCTTCGTGTTGTCGGCCAAGCTGCCGAAGGATGAAATATCTTCAAAGCGGCATCGGTGTCCGCGCAATCAGAAGGACTGCCAGAATTGCACCGGCAAATGCTGCCGCCCCTACGACTGCCAGCATTTTTTTGTTGGGCCGCCTCTTCGTTGCTTTGCAAATCAGTGCAGCACAAGTCACGCAGACAGCCGCAGCAGCAAGCGCGATGCCCAGCATTTCCCATAACCAAGACAGCTCATATAAGATTCTCATGTGTTCATCGCCTTCCCTTCTGTTCATCGCAAAACCGCTGCTTTTTCTAAATCTGTTCGTATTCCGCGAACGGCTCACCGGAGATTTCGAGTGCCTTATCCCTGTACCGGCAGCTCCACCGCAATCGTGGTGCCCTTCTTCGAGCTCTCCTCCACCCGGACGCAGCCACCGTGGAGATTGGCGATCTCCCACACCAAAGAAAGCCCCAGCCCAACGCCGCCGTACTCCCGGCTGCGGGACTTATCCACCCGGAAGAAGGGCTGAAAGATGCTCTGTTGGTATTCCTCCGGGACGCCGCAGCCGGTGTCGGAAACGCGGATCAGAAGCTTTTCCGGCTCCTGCGTAACAGAAACCTTCACCGAGCCGCCCGAGCGGTTGTACTTGACTGCATTTTCCGTCAGGTTAAAAAGCAGTCGGTAAATCAGTGCATCACTGCCGATGAGGAAGCCGTCTCCCTCCATCTCCAGCGTAATATTGCGCTTTTCTGCCAAAAGCGCGAGATCTGTGAAGACCTCCTCAACCATCGGGGCAAGCTGAATCTGCTCGTTTCGCGCCACCTGCTGCAAATTGCTCATTTCAAGCAGCGTTTTGGTCATCTGTGTCAGTCGCTCCGTCTGTTCCCGCAAAAGCGCGAGAAACTTCGCCGTTTCCGGCAGCATATCGGGATGCTCCGCGGAGAACAGCTCCAGCTGCGCCTGCATCAGTGCCAGCGGCGTGCGCAGTTCGTGGGCAGCGTTGCCGGTGAACTGCCGCTGGGCGGCAAAGGCGTTGTCCAACCGCTCCAGCATCTGATTGAAAGAGCAGCTCAGCTGCCGAAACTCCGGCAGAACATTCTCGTTAATCCTCATATCCGCCAGGTTGTTCAGCTGCACCTTCTCCACCTGAGATACAAAGCTGCGCAGCGGCTTGAGCGCGCGTCCGCTGACAAAATAGGCCAGAACGCCGCTAAGCAGTGTCACCACAGCCGTAATATACCAGTTGGTCATGCGAAAGCGCCCCTGCGCTCCGTTGACAACGATAGTCAGATCCTCATCGGGCGTTACGAGCTGCGGATTAAAGCTCTCTGCGCCTTCACTGTTCATAATAACCGTGTCGCCTCCCTGTAAGGTGTCCGCGATTGTGTCCATATAGTACACACCGGAGGAACAAAGCAGCAGATTCATGACAACACAGGTGACACCGATGAGCAGGACAGTCATCAGGGTGATGCGCCACTGCAAGGAAAGTCGCTTCATGTTTCCTCTCCTCCCATCAAATAGCCTTCGCCGATGCGATTACGGATGGGGTCAAACCCCAATGCGGCGCGGAGCTTCTTGCGCAGGGCGGAGATATGAACCCGGATAGAATTGCTGAAGCTGTCCACGCTGTTATCCCAGACGTGCTCCATCAGCTCTTCCTGACTCACAGGCCGTCCCTGATGCACCATCAGATATTCCAGAATGCCTGTCTCCTTACGTGTGAGTGTCAGGGGCTGCCCGTTGACGGCAGCGGTGCGGGAGCGTGTGTCGAACGTCAGCTCCCCGCAGGTCAGCAACACGGCTTGCTGGGTGAACTGCCGCAAGGTCAGGCTGCGGATACGGGCCTCCAGTTCAGCCAAGTGAAAGGGTTTTGCAAGATAGTCGTTGGCCCCTGCATCCAACCCCTCAACCTTGTCCTCCACCTCGCCGCGTGCGGAGAGAATCAACACCCGCGTCTCGCGGTCTGTCTGCCGCAAGGTACGCAGCACGGTCATGCCGTCCTTTCCCGGCAGGTTCAGATCAAGAAGTACCAAATCGTAGCGCTCCACACCCAGAAGTTCCAGCGCCTTTTCCCCGTCGTAGCAGTAGTCCACGCTGTATGCCAAGCGCCGCAAACTGCGGACAATCGTCTCGCATAGGGCGCGTTCATCTTCAATTACCAAAAGGTGCATAAGAGTCCCCCTTTTCATTTCCTTTTTCTTTATTATAGCAAAAGCAGATAAGATCTGCATTAAATTTTCGTTCTTAACAGGGATTTTATCTTTCCTGTGCTATGATGATGGCAGAAAAAGTGAAAGGGTGATAAAATTGAGCTGTGCAAAAAAAGCAGCGGCGCAGGCCACGTTGCTGGTTGTGGGTATCGCCATGCTGTGCTTCGGCGCATGGCGCGGCGAGGCCGCGACGGTACTGAGCAAAGCGATTAAATTATGTTTGGAGTGTGTAGGCATTGGGTAAGAAGTTTTCGGGCGCGTCACAGATTATGTCCCGCTTTCGCGGCTGGATACAGGCAGGGGCAACTTTATTGACCAACCTGCACCTGCCGAACTTCCTCAAGGGCAAACTGTACCAAGGCGCAGGGAAAACCGTCTGTGTGCCCGGGCTGAATTGCTACTCCTGCCCGGCAGCCTCCGGCGCTTGTCCCATCGGGGCGTTTCAGGCGGTAGTGGGCTCTTCCAAGTTCAGTTTTTCCTATTATATCACAGGCTTTCTCATTTTGCTCGGCGTCCTGCTCGGACGCTTTATCTGCGGTTTTCTGTGCCCCTTCGGCTGGTTTCAGGAACTGTTGCATAAAATTCCCACGAAGAAGTTCTCCACAAAGAAACTCAAGCCCCTGCGATACCTCAAGTACGCCGTACTGCTGGTGATGGTTTTCCTGCTGCCGGCGTTCCTTGTAAACGATGTAGGCATGGGCGACCCGTTCTTCTGTAAATACCTCTGTCCGCAAGGCGTGATGGAGGGGGCCATCCCGCTGTCCCTTGCCAATTCCGGTATCCGGTCGGCGCTGGGGAGCCTGTTTACATGGAAATTCGGTATCCTGCTTGCCGTGATCGTGCTGAGCGTAATATTCTACCGTCCCTTCTGCAAGTGGCTCTGTCCGCTGGGGGCGTTTTACGCACTGTTCAACCGGGTATCTCTCTTTCAGATAAAGGTGGACAAAAACAAGTGTGTATCCTGCGGAAAATGCGCCAAAGCCTGCAAGATGGATGTGGACGTAACGAAAGCGCCCAACCATACCGAGTGCATCCGCTGCGGAATGTGCATACGCACCTGTCCGACGGGCGCCGTGCGCTTCCGTTACGGCTTCGGAGACGGCAAAGATAAAACAAAGGCGGCAAAAAAAGCCGCAGAAAAACAATAAACAATAATAACAAGGAGAAACAAAACAGATGAAAATGAATAGAACAAATACGGCCGGCCGATTGCTGGCACTGCTGCTTCTCGCCCTGATGATGTTGTCTTTGACAGCCTGCGGCACAAAGAACGGAGACAAAGCGGACGGAATGAGCAGCGAACCGAAGAATGCCGAGGAAGCGGTCGCCATGCACAAAGATCTGATGGCGCAGGAAAACGCCATTCTCTCGGAGAACACAGCCCTTTGGGAAAAGGTATTCATGGCAGCCGACAAGGGCATGACCATGCAGGAGGACGGCAAAAACTACGGTGATTTCCTACTCAGTACAATCGAATCCGCCAAGGATCAGTTTACGGAGGATGAGCTGAAGCTGCTCAAGGAGGGGGCGGAGAAGATCCGCGACATTGAAACCAAGCTGACCATGATTGAGGAAAAGTACCCCGAGGCAGCACAGGAATCTACGGATGGCGCTATGAGCGTGCCCGCAGGCAACGACACGACCACGCCGCCCGATGACGGCAGTATGCAGAAATCCGATGACGGCAGCATGCAGAAATTCCCCACCTTTGAGGGCAAGGACCTGGATGGAAATACGGTGAAAAGTGACGAGCTGTTCTCTGCCAACGCCGTCACCGTGGTGAATTTCTGGTTCACCACCTGCAACCCCTGCGTGGGCGAGCTTGCTGAGTTGGACGCACTGAACAAAGAGCTTGCGGAGAAGGGCGGCTCCCTCATCGGCGTCAACACCTTCACGCTGGACGGCGACGAAGCGGCAATTTCCGAAGCAAAGGATGTACTGGCCAAGAAGGGCGCGACCTATCAGAATGTGTATTTTAACTCCGATGGTGAGGCGGGAAAGTTTACCACCAACATCTTTGCCTATCCTACCACTTATGTGGTTGACCGCAACGGCAACATCGTGGGCGAACCCATCGTAGGCGCCATCACGGAAAAAAATCAAGCGGAGACGCTGCAAAAGCTCATCGACCAGGCTCTTGCCGCCGACGCAGGCTGACCCGAAATTTAAAAAGTGCCTGCTGCACGCCATTGCATTGCCCTTGGCGGGCGAAGGGGGGCGTAAGCCCTGATTCTTCTAAAAGGAGGAAACGCGATGTATCGAAGCGTATTGGCCCTGCTTTTCGCCTCGGTTCTGCTGCTGAGCGGCTGCGCCGTCGGGCAGCAGACTGTGCCGAAGGAAAAAAGCGGACAGGAAGCAACCATGGACGAATCGGCCTTTGACCGGTCCGACGACGAGATCACTTATATGGATACCACAGAAAATGTCATCTATCTGGCGGGCGGCTGCTTCTGGGGCATGGAACAGCTGATGCAGTCCATCCCCGGTGTCATCGATGCCGAGAGCGGCTACGCCAACGGCACCTGCGAGGCGGACGCCGATTACAAGACCGTTTGCAAGGGCGAGACCGGCTTTCGGGAGACCGTGCGGGTGGAATACGACCCCGAGCAGGTGAGCCTCGATGCGCTGCTGTTGGCCTACTTCTATGTGATCGACCCCACGGTACAAAACCAACAGGGCAACGACCGGGGCAGCCAGTACCAGACCGGCGTCTACTACACCAACGAAAGCGCGAAGGAGACGGTGGAGCGCATCGCGGAGATCGAGCGCGGCCGCAGCGAGAAGTTTTTCGTGGAGATCGGCCCGCTCAAGAACTACTATCCCGCCGAGGAATACCACCAGAACTACCTCGAAAAGAATCCGGACGGCTACTGCCACATCCCGCGCGCGGAGATGGAACTCTTCTCCAAACTGCGCATCGACCCGGGCGACTATCAGAAGCCCGCGGCAGAGTCCATCCGGGACAAGCTGACGGCGGAGCAGTACCGCGTCACGCAGGAGAACGACACGGAGCGCGCCTTCACGGGCGAGTTTTGGGACAAATTTGAAAAGGGCATCTATGTGGATGTCGTGACCGGTGAGCCGCTCTTTTCCTCCACGGATAAGTACGAGAGCAGCTGCGGCTGGCCCGCCTTTACAAAGCCCATCGAAGGCCCCGCCGTGGTGGAAAAAGAGGATCTGAGCCACGGGATGCGCCGCACGGAGGTCAGAAGCCGCGCCGGAGACTCCCACCTCGGCCATGTGTTCACCGGCGATCCGGAGTCCCCCAATGGCGTGCGCTACTGCATTAACAGTGCGGCCCTGCGCTTTGTCCCCTATGAAAAAATGGAGGCCGAGGGCTACGGGTACCTCCTGTACCTGTTTGAGAAATGATTTCAGGTGCATACACATCAAGCGGAAAAGCAGGAAGGCTGTTCTTTTGAAGAACAGCCTTCCTGCTTTTCTGGGAAGATAAGACTTTTACTTTTTAAGGATTTACAGTGATTTTTTCTCCCGCCGCCTGATTTTCCATACGATCAGTGCAACGCATCCGGCAAAAGATGCACATAGCGCGGTGCTCCATAAATTCATTTGACCGCTGTCACCGGTCTGCGGGATTGTAACCGCGCGCCAGCCGGCATACACAGTCCTATCCCCGGTCAGATAAATGTCTGAGACCTTGTTCACAAGGCTCCGTTCGCTGTACCAGCCGACAAAGGTATACCCGTGCCGAGTAGGAACATACTTGGTCAAATCAATGTAGGTATTGTACGTTTCCTGCACGCCGGGAATAGCACTGCCGCCGCCTGTTTCAAAGCGCAGCGTGTAGTAGTTGACGGGCGGATTGTTGTCGCCGGTATGCGTCCAGTGGGCGTAGACGGTGGTATTTGCAGAGAACACGGTATCCGTCGTAATCTTTGTGCCGCCGCTCTTTTCGGTGTACCAGCCGTTGAAGCTGTGCTTGCTGCGGGAAGCATCGGGCAGAGAGGTTAGCTTCTGCTTGGTGGTGGTCATGCTGTCGACAGAGGGCGTACCGTCGTTTCCGTCAAAGGTGACGGTGTACTCCGTGGGCGTAGGCGGCGCATCCTCCTCGAAGATGGCCTTGATCTCCACGTTGTCGCTCGGCATGGTGAACTTGTCGTCCCTTACCGTCACGTCGCCGCTCATAACCTGCCACTCCTTAAAATGGTAGCCCGCGTTTGGCGCAGCGGTCAGGGTGATTTCCGTTCCGGCCGTCGCCGAGGCGGGATCCGCGCTGCCCGTGCCGTGACCGTCGTCCCTGACGATGACGGCGTATTCCGTCTCGGGAGCCTTGGCTATCGTGATGGAAAACTCCTTAATATCTTCACCCAAAGCGTTGACCGCCATGACGGTAAAGACCTCGGTCCCTTCCCCGGCGGGCGTGCCGCTTATCTCTCCTGTGTCCTCGTTTAGGCTAAGTCCCTCGGGCAGGACGCCGCTCACAATGCTCCATGTGATGGGCGCGGTACCCTTGGCGGTCAAGCGGCTGCTGTAAGCCTCGCCTTCCATGCCGTCGGGCAGGCTTTCCGCGACGATTGTCGGTGGCATAGGGGGTCGGTTATCGATAAGCTTCACCCGAATCGCGGCTGTTACCGCAGGCTCCGGCTGCTGAAAGATGTCTCCGTCATCATTGCTAAGCACCGGCGTGCCGGTGATGGTCTGCCAATCCACGGACTCCGCATCATAGGACGATTCATCCCATGCCACGTCGACCCAGCGCCATGCGCCGTCAACGGCATTGATGCACACATTTTCCGGCAAGCCGAGCTCTGCAAAGGGCGTGCCGAACGGCTTATCGGTAATGGGATCCGGTTCATCGATATTCCTGATGGTGTTTTTGATGGCGTTGATTTTGATGGTAATCTCCGTCGGCTTGTGGAGACGCAGGTCGTCCGGCGTGAATACCACCGTCACATCGTGTTCACCCGGAGTCTGGAGGTAGAACGGCGGGGCATTCTTGAAGGAGAACGTGCCGGGGGCGACGGTATCCGTACCCTTGACCTTTGCCACGCCGCCGACGAGCGTGCCGACTTCATCGTTGTAGGTTCCCACCTGAAGCTTTCGCCAAGTGAATATGGTGTTGTCGGGCAACGTAAAATCGCCGTTCTTCCATCGGAATACGGGCAGCTGCGTGATCTCCGTCTCGGTCGGGTCAGGCTGCAGCTGAACCTTTCTCACGGCTCGGAGGTCGGCGTTTTCCGGTATGGTGAAATACTTCTCCAATTCGGCGCGGTTGACTTCGCCGTAGATGGTCTGCTCCTCAAACGAATTGGGGTCGTAGGTCGAGCTGTCCCATGAGGTGACGACATTCATACCGAAGTCCATCCCTGTTCCCTCGGGATCTTTTTCATCGCCCACCGCATAAAAGCTGAATGAATCCGAGAGATTCAGCTCCTCAAATGGCGTTCCGAATTTTTCATTGGTAATGTGTCCGGCCCTGGTCTCCTTGAATGTGCGGGGAACGACGTTCACATCAACGGTGCATTTCGCCTTGTTATACCGCTTCAGGTTGTCGGGCGTGAAGATGATCTTCAGTTGCAGCTGCCCCGCCTGCAATAGCGTGCTCGCCGTCAAGGAATGTCCGTATATTTTCTGATCTTTGTCCAGCGTGAATTTGCCGGAAACCGTTTCGCCGTTCACCGTGGCCGTTCCGCCGGAGAGATATTTATCGGCAAACACAAGGAAGCACAGGTCGCCGCCGTAGAGCTGCTTGGAATAGGTGGGCGGCTCCAGCGTGGGCGTAAAGACACGGTCGTCAATGAGTGTTATCCTTGCGGTTGCCTTGACTGTGCTTGTCGGCTCCAGATCATCCGTGAAGCCGCTCCTTTCAACATGCAGCTTGCCGGTAATGATCTGCTCGCCATATTTGTTCGGGTCATAGGTGGAGCCGTCCCATGTCACGGGCACGGGACTGTAACTCGCGCCGGTGTTGGTCTCAACCTTGACGCCGAAAGGGAAAAGGGGAAGCCCCAGATCCTCAAACGCCGTGCCAATGGGCTTGTCCGTGATGATCACGTCGTCCGGGACTCTTGTGATCGTGCGCTTTGTCCCCACCACGGTAAGGATACATTCCGCCGTGGTGTATGCCTCCGTATCTTTGGGGGTAAAGAGGATCACCATGCGGTTTTCGCCCGGGTGTACTCTGCCGCCTTCATAATACTTGAAGCCGAACGTGCCGGGAACAACGGTGTCCGTCCCCTCGGCCTTCGCTTCGCCGCCCATGAGCGCCTTGTCGGTGTACTCATTGCCGACATAGGCCGGAAGGCGCAGCGTGGGCGGGGTGGTGATGACCGTTTTGGCAGGCTGCAAAAGCTCTCCGTAGGCCTTATGGCAGGTTTCGCAAACAGCCTTCTCCGTGGACGTAGCCTTGCCGCCGGAGCAGTTGCCTGTTTCGGTATGGCTGCTGTCCGCGATACAGGTGCGTGTGTGCGTTCCGTTGCCGTTGGAGGTCCATTCGCCCCAGCTATGGTTGTGCACCTCCCATATGGCATAGATGGTTGTGCTCATATCATACCCATGTACTACCAGGCACTCGGTATAACCGCCGTTTCCGCCATATATCGGCTTACCGGTCCGAGAATTCGCCCAACCCATGAAGGTATATCCGTCACGGGTCGGAATTTTGTCCGATATGGGGACCCATACATGAAATTCCGAGCTAATCACGCTCTGACTTGGCGGCGCGCCGCTGCCGCCGTTGGCATCGTAATGCAGCGTATAGGTGTATTGGGTGGCAGCGGGACGGGCTGCCCCGCTCCTCGTTTTTGGCATCATAGTATCGGATGTCCCTGCCGGGTCTGCGCCGTAGGCCTCATGGCATTCATACAGGCCGCCCGTTTCCGATGCGCGTGCGGCAACCTCTCCATCCGCCGCAAAGACCGTCGCGGGCATCATGGTCAGCACCATACAGCATAGAAGCAGAATGCTGAGTATTCGTTTCTTCATGTCGTTTTTCCCTCCTGTTCCTGCGGGTCCGGCTTGCCTGTCCCGCCTTTTTTCCGGTTTTCTCTGATCCTGAACCGCATGCACAGCGCGGTGATTGCCGCCGCAGCGGCAAAGGATACAACGGCCACCAGCACATAGCCGCCCGCATCCTCGCGCAGCAGCATCGCGCCGAACACGCCCCATGCGGCGGTCTGTCCCGGCCTGACAACCGTGCTCATCGCCTGCATCAGCACCGCGAACAGCAGCATACACGCGGCACTCAGTCCGTATATATCATGCTGCTGCCTTCGGCGGGTGTTTTTCCGTACCCGCTGCCGGACGAGTGCGACCCGTCTTGCGGTATCGTACATACAGTTTGACCCTCCTCTCCGGTTTGTCTGAAACTGTGGCCTAAAAACCCTTTCACTTATATAGGTACATAAAATCGGAAAAACTCTCACCCAAAACGCAAAATTTTCCAAAAAAAATTTGAGAGCCGCCAAAAAAGCAACTCTCAAGGTGTGAATGTTCGGTTATTTCATCCGCGATAAACGGAACGTAGACAGCCTTCCCGCCGCTACCAGCAGCACCGGCAGAGCGTAGGCCACATACTGCGCCGCACCGCCGTAGGCGATGAGCAGATTGTAAACGGCATGGAGGGTGATGGCCGCGCCCAGCAACCCCCAGGTGCCTGCAATTTTCAGCCATGTCCGCTGCCACGCATAGGCAAGCCCGCCGCCCACGATCAGACCGCAGAGGACGTGCATGGCTCCCGTGCCGAAGCCACGGAAGAAGATGAAGGAGAAACGGTCTGCTCCGTTCTGAATGAGATAGCACACGTTTTCAAAGGTGGCAAAGGCAAGGGCAACTGTTATTGCGGCAGCCTTGATTTTATCCCCCTCCGGCTCAAACACCAGAAGATAGAACACCAGCGGCAGCAGCTTCATCATCTCCTCCACCACCGGCGCAATCTCCGCCGTGGCGGCAAGGGCGTCCGCCTGACACACCGACGCGAGGAAAGTATTGATGTAGGCCGAAAGCAGGCACACACCCATTCCGACGATGCAGAACAGAAAAAAGCGGAGATGCCGCCTGCCCATGCACAGAGCAGCCACCAGCAGCGGGGACACCATGCACAGAAATATGTTTTCAATATAGGTCATGCGTCCACCGCCTTTCTCACAGCGGGCAGCAGCCCCAATATGGTCAGCGTCAGCAGCATATCGCACCAGAAGACGGGGCTTGCCGGGGAAGTATCCGGCCAGAAGCAGCCCGCCGTCCAAAGCAGGTACTCCGCGAACGCAAAGCACAGCACGCCGATGTGGAAGTACCGCATATTCCGCGCCGCGCCCGTCCGGGTCTCTGCATAGGCAAGCCCTCGAATGGCGCAGTAGGAAAACCATATCATCATGCCGCACCAGATCAGGTTGGAGAGAATATCCCCGAAGGTGCAGTAGAACGCCAGCAGCGGCACGCCGAACGCAGGCGCAAGCCATGCTCTGCGACAGCGGAAGCTGTGCTCATCTGCGCCTGCCAGCGTGGCCTGCAATATCCGCAGAAAAATCACACTGGCCACCCAGCCGAACTCCGACACATAAAACACCTTCGGCGTGGTATCGAACAGCAGCAGATACAGCGTCCAGTAGAGCGCGCCGAGGGCAAAGCAGCCGTAGAAGCACAGCAGCAGAAAATACGCCTGCCTGCGGCTTTTCCGGTAGGATATGCCCGAAAGCAGCGCGCCGACGAACGTGACCAGCAGCTGCAGCAGGTTCTCAATCAGCTCCATGCCGTTCCTCGCTTTCCTTATCCTGTGTGTCGTCCCGATTCATTTGCCGCAGCCGGAAGCACAAAACAGTCACGCACACGCCGAGAAGAAACGCCAGAAGTCCGATGACGATGTATCCCAAGGCCGCGCCGCCGTGAAAGATGCTTGCCGCCGTTTCAAAGCCCGCATAGCCGCCGGTTTGAATTTTTACGGCAATATCAGGCATGACGAAAGACACACCCACAATCAGCGCAAGGCACGCCGCCACAGCGGAAGCCGCGGTAATCGTATTGCGCCGCAGCCGTTTCTCCCGCTCCATCTTGGCGATGCGCCGCTTTGCCTCCGCGACGCGTTCTTCATGACTCCGCATTTGTAATCCCCTCCCGTTCCAGAAGCCTTCGCAGGCTTTCCTTTCCGCGATACACCATGTTGGTAATCTGCTTTACCGTTTTTCCCGTAACCTCCGCCGCCTGTGCGTAACTCATACCCTCAAAATAGGTCAGATATAGAACCTCCCGGTAATCCGGATTCATTTCACCCATGCAGAGGTGCAGAATGCGGTTTCGTTCTTCCGTTCGGATAACCTCCTCCACAAGCAGCTGCCCGTCCGATTCATCGGTCAGCTCGTCCAAACGGAACAGACACTTCCGCTTGCTCTTATGGCGCAGCGCCATATTCCGCGCCGTCTTATACAGATATGCCTTGAAGCCACCGTCCCGGATGCGAGGCTTTTTCGTGAACAGATAGGCGAAAACATCCAGCATCAAATCTTCTGCTTCGTGGACATCGTGCAGATACCCGTCGATATACAGGGTTAGCGGATTGCCGTATTTTTTCATCAGGGCCTCCAGCCCCGCATCGTCGCCGTTCAAATATCGGTGGTAAAAAGTCTCGTCGCAGGTCATAGCGTTCACTTCCTTTTTGCGGGTGCTCCAAATGCAGAGGGGTATCCGCCAGGCGCTTGCCCTGCCGGAATTTCGGTGCTGTTCCTGAAAGCGCGGATCGGACGGCTTTTCCGCGTTCTCTTGGTCAAATTATATCACAGGATACGTACGGATAGCAACCGGAACCGCAGATCATACCAATAGCACGCGCAGCCTGCCCAAGGTGCTTTTAGGTGAGGTCACACTTCGTCCTTTCTCCTCTGCTCCAAAAGCCAGGCTGTCATGTCCCGCAAAGTATCCTTCACCGGGCGCGGATGATATGCAAAGCATTCCGATGCTGCGGCATGGCTGAATTGTCCGTTTGAGGCAAGGACGGCAACGGAATAAGGTGTGAAAAACAGCGGCTTTCGCTTCTTCAGGCTTCGACGTTCATAGTATGGAGCCGCCAGCTTTGCAAACCCCAGTGGCAAGCAGATGGGTCGATACTTCTGCTTTGCGGTCTTTCCCACAAGCTGAAGCATCTTGCGAATGGTAACATAGTGGCCGGACAAAATGTATCCCTTACCGGGTTCTCCGTTCTCGGAACAGTCGAGAATGCCTTTTGCCACATCCCGTACATCCACGAAGTCATATCCGCCGCGAACGGCAAAGGGCAGCTTTCCGCGAAGAAAAGATTTCGCCATTGAGGTGAAGCTCCCTCCCTGTATGTCGCCCGGCCCGATGATGCCGGAGGGAAAGACAATGCTGGCATTCAGCCCGCGCTCCGCCGCATCGAAAACCAGCTCTGTTGCAGTTGCCTTGCTTTTGGCGTAATCTCCGTCCACAAGCCCCGGAGAGAATTCGCAATCTTCCGTAATGATGCAATCCTTTGACTTTTCCGGTATGGCATGAACGGAGCTGACATAGACCATTTTGCCCACATTATGCTCCATACATTGCCGGAGAACCCTCCATGTCCCGCCTACATTGACCTGATAGAGCTTCGAACCGGGTCTGGACGCGACAGAGACGATACCGGCGCAGTGAATCACACAGGTACGGCTGTCGGCATCCGCGAAGAAGTCTGTCAACGAGCTTTCCACGCACACATCACCGATGACGGTATGGACTTCTTTGGGGAGCAAATGGATATAGGGGTCATCACGCAGCACAAGCGCATGCACTTGCGCTCTGCGGCGTACCAGCTCCTCCGCAACAGCCCTACCGAGGAAGCCGGTAGCGCCTGTAACAAGATATTGATCAAACATGCAAAAAGCCTCCTCTCAAATAAGCATACAAGTGTTGATTATCTTTCACAAGTACAGTATACTTGAGAGGAAAGGCGGAAACAATCAGCACTTGCCATACGACTGAAAGAAAAGCAACATTGTCTGTTGAAGTGTTGCTTTTCTTTGTAAACTTTTTTGGGAGGGGCTCTATATGGAGAAAATGGACGCAAGGAAACGCTATACGCAAATGGTGCTCAAGCAGTCTTTTCTGAAACTGCTGAAGGAAAAACCCGTAAACAGAATTACGGTGAAGGAGGTTTGTGCGCTGGCGCAGCTTAACCGCGCCACCTTCTATGCCCATTACAGCGATTGCTTTGCCCTGATGGAGAGCATTGAGAATGAACTCATCGATGCCTTTGAGAAATCCCTTCGCTATGTCAATTTGTTTGATGTGACGGCACTGATCGAAGCCATTTACGATATGGTCGATCAGAATCAGGCCGCCTGCCGGGTTTTGATTCTGGGGAATACAAGCGCAACGGTCCTCATGCGGATGATTGCTTTGGCCAAGGAGGAAAGCATTGCTTACTGGCGGAAAGAGCTGCCCTATACCGACGAAACAGAGCTTGAGATGATGTATACCCATCTGTCAAACGGTTTGATGCATGTCGTTGTGGAGGGCTATGACAAGTACAGCAAAGAGGAAATGATCCACTTTGTCAACCGCGTTGTAAAAGCCAGTCTTTTGCTGTTTCAATCGCCCCAAAGTCCTCTTGCTTAACACAGCCTTTATGCCCGAACGGCATAATAAGCTTACAAAACGGTCGATGGTCAAGCCTCTCCGGCGTGCACGTCCGCCTCGTCTACTTGAACGGCGACGGCAGCGAAATTTACACCCACGACTTTGAATGATTATTTGTGTAATTTATAAATAAAATTTAAAGCGCCGCCCGCGAACCGCTTTCGGTTCGCAGACGGCGTGTTTTATTTGACAAGATTCGATATTTTTAAGTGAAATATTTCGCGCTGCGAAATGTGAAATTTGATGCTACGCATCAATTGAAATGAAATAAATCCCTACGCGCTGCAGCGCGGTTCACACACCACAGGTATTTCACGTTACGCAGCAACATTTCACTGCCCGAAGGGCAATTTCACAAATCCCGAAGGGATTTATTTCGTTGAAAAAAGAGCCTTGTCTTTTTGACAAGGCTCTTTTTTCTGGTGACCCGGACGAGAATCGAACTCGTGTTACCGCCGTGAAAGGGCGGTGTCTTAACCGCTTGACCACCGGGCCAGATGGTAGCGGCAAATGGATTCGAACCATCGACACTTCGGGTATGAACCGAATGCTCTAGCCAACTGAGCTATGCCGCCATATCTGCTCTATAATGTAGCGTAGATTATTATAATACACGTTTTTTCTTTTGTCAAGTGCTTTTTCACTGGAAAATTCTATATTTCTGTGTTATACTGTTCTCAAATTGCGCGATAAGACGTAAGGAAAGCGTGAGAAGGGAGAAAGCGCCGTGAAAATTCTGCTGAAAAAGCACTTCGGCTGGTTTTATGAAAAACTGAATAACGACGCCATCGACTCCTACGCGGCGCAGGTTTCGTTCTGGATCCTCATTTCGTTCATTCCGTTCCTCATGCTGGTCTTAGCCCTTTTGCAGGTCATTCGGTTTGAAGACACCTCGCTTCTCGTGGCATTCGTTCAAATGCTTCCGCCGCCGGTGGAAGAAGTTGTCAGTTACTTATTTCAAGAGGTGCACGCGCCGCAGACGCTCATTTCCATGACGGCTATCACCTGCGTTTGGTCCGCTTCCACGGCTATGGTGGCGCTGATCAAGGGGCTTTACTCCGTTTTTGACGTTTCCAAAAACCACAACTATATTTTTATGCGTATTTTAGCCATTTTATACACGGTCGTGTTCGTCATGACGCTGCTTGTCAGCATGGGCCTGATGGTCTTCGGCGACATGCTGTATGAATGGCTCATCACGGTGATGCCGCCGGCGTTCCCGACGCTCATCAACCGCTTTAAGCCCATCATGTCCTATGTCCTGCTGCTGTTCTTCTTCTGGTTGATGTTCATTGCCATTCCGCGCAAGCAGGTATCCCTGCGCAACGCGTTTTTCGGCGCAGCGCTGGCTTCTGCCGGGTGGGTCTTATTCTCGTTTATCTTCTCCGTTTTCGTGGAGAACTTCGCAAACTACGCCACCATCTACGGCAGCCTTGCCGCTTTGGTCATTTTAATGGTATGGCTGTATGCCTGCATGTTTATTTTGCTCATCGGCGGCGAGATCGCCATGTGGCTGCAGCACAGCGGCATCAACCGCGATGTTTCCGACCTGAAAACAGAACGTCGCCGCCGCAAACTCATCTCAGAGAAAGGAAACGATGCAAATGGCAAAACCACAGACAAGAAGTGAAACCGCCCTGCAAAGCGCCGTGATGCGCTTTGGCGACGACGCGTTCCGCATCTGTTATATGCACACAAAAAGCGGCAAAGAGACGCTTACACTGCTTTCCGATGTATTTATGCAGTACTTTTTAGACACGCAAACCTTTAAAAGCGAAGGCGAGGAGCGCCTTTGGGTGCTGCGCACAACGCACAAGACCTGCATGGACTATTATGCACAGAAAATTCGAAAAAAGCTGACGGACGAGCAGATTGCACAGCGCTCAAAAGACATGCCGTTTGAAACGCCGAAAGAACTCTGCGACATTTTACGCCTGCATTACACGCTGTTGACGGCGGTGGCGCTGCACTACGGTGCAGGTGACAACACGCGCATTATCGGCCGCGTGACCGGAAAATCCGCTTCTGCCGTGCAAAATCAGCTGGAAAAAGTCAAAAAAGCCGCGAACATGAGCGAGGACGACCTGCGCGAATGGGTAGAAACCCTGGAAACGCCGGACGATCTTCTGCACCGCGTGTATTATTCTGTTTTGAATGAATCGAAAGATCCGCATTTTACCGCGAACAGCCGCGCAAAGCGTCTGAAGCGCAACGTAGACCGCGCCATGCCGTTTGCGGCCGTAGGCGTCATTGTAATCTGTTTATTGTGCGTTGTCGCCGTACGCGCGGGGTGGTTCGGCACGAAATACGTGCGCACGCCGGACGTGATTTTAGAGAGCGACACGCCGGTCTCGTCCGCCGCGGAAAGCGAAGTGAGCCACGTGACGCTGACTCCGGAGCCGACCGCTTCCGAAGACACGCGCGAAGCCGTGAACATGTCGCTTTCGATTTTTGTGCCGAGCGACAGCGGCCTTGACCAGTACAGCTATAAGAGTCTGCCCGCAGACGGTGCGGTGCTCGTGCAGAAAATGGCAGAAAAGGGCGCATTTCCGGAGGATGTGACGCTGGACGCGCTCGACTACGTTAAAGACGGCGAGGTTGTCTCCACGATGAAGAGCGGCGAAATGCTGGAGGTGCGTTTGCAGTTTTCCGGCGCTTTGCAGGAATATTTAGACTCCGCCAGCTCCACGTCTTCTCTGGAAGCCATTGCAAAGACGTTCCGTGCATTTTATGAAGCTGCGGGCATGACGCTTTCTAACCTTGAGGTGTATTCGGACGGCAAGCCCGTCACCGTGGGCGATATGCAGATCAACTGCACATCGCTGATGTACGGCGAACTTCCCGTTTCCGCCGTTTTGGACGGCGACACAAACGAACCTACGGAGGGTTGATTTTGATGAAAATACTCGTGATTGACGGTCAGGGCGGCAAAATGGGCGCAGCACTGACTGACCAAATTAAAAAGAACATGCCGGACGTGGAAGTCGTTGCCGTGGGCACGAACAGCCTTGCCACAAGCGCCATGCTGCGCGCCGGTGCGGACGCTGCCGCCACAGGCGAAAACCCCGTTGTGGTAAACTGCACGTGGGCAGACGTCATCGTGGGACCCATCGGCATTATCTTAGCAAACGCGCTTTGGGGCGAGATCACGCCGAAAATGGCGGCAGCCGTTTCCGAATGCGTTGCTAAGAAAATCCTGATTCCCGTTAACCGCTGCTCCGTAAGCGTAGTGGGCGTACAGGACAAGACGCTCTCGGAATACGTGCGGGATGCGGTCGCCATGCTGAAAAACATGCAGTGAGGAATATTGCGGCGACCGTGATGTTCTATGAAGTTGTGCGGCAAAGAAACGCCTTCCGCACATAACCTCGCCCGATTAGAACGCAAATATGCGTTCTTTAAAATATACAGGGGAAAAAATTTGGGAGGAAAACGTATGAAAGAAAGAGAAAAATTCGGTTCTCGGTTGGGATTTATTTTAGTTTCGGCCGGGTGCGCCATCGGTATCGGCAATGTGTGGAAATTCCCGTACATTACCGGCATATACGGCGGCGCGGCATTCATCCTGATGTATCTTGTGTTCCTTGTGGCGCTGGGTCTGCCCATTATGGTGTGCGAATTCACCGTGGGCCGCGGCAGCCGCATGGGCATGGGCAAGGCGCTCGATACACTGGAACCGAAGGGCACGAAATGGCATCGCATGAAGTGGATCAGCATTCTCGGCAGCTTTTTGCTGATGATGTTCTACACCATGGTGGGCGGCTGGATGCTGAAATACGCATTTATGGAGGCAACCGGTACGTTTGTCGGCTTGGACGGCAAGGCGGTAGAGGGCGTGTTCGGCGATATGCTGACAAATCCGGGCACGCTGACGTTCTGGGCGATTGTCGCCATTGTTATTTCGTTCGGTGCATGCGGCTTTGGCCTGGAAAAGGGCATTGAGAAAGTGACGAAAGTCATGATGATTGCCCTGCTGCTTTTGATGATTGCGCTGGCTGTGAACTCCGCATTTTTGCCGAATGCCGCGGCAGGCATCAAGTTCTACCTTGTGCCGGACTTCGGTGAAGTGGCAAAGAAAGGCTTCGGCAACGCGGTGTTTGCGGCGATGTCGCAGGCGTTCTTCACGCTTTCCATCGGCATCGGCTCCATGGAGATCTTCGGCAGCTATCTGGACCGCAAAAAGCGCATTACGGGCGAAGCGGTGAACATCGTGCTGCTGGACACGTTTGTTGCGCTGATGGCGGGTTTCATCATTATCCCGGTGTGCTTTGCCTACGGGGTGGAGCCGGGCTCGGGTCCGTCGCTG
This sequence comes from Hominenteromicrobium mulieris, assembly GCA_021029595.1. Taxonomy (GTDB): domain Bacteria; phylum Bacillota; class Clostridia; order Oscillospirales; family Acutalibacteraceae; genus Hominenteromicrobium; species Hominenteromicrobium mulieris. The sequence goes on from JAJJOY010000013.1 coordinate 23,229, forward strand.
CTGTTCATCACGCTGCCGACGCTCTTCAATAACATGGCGGGCGGCAGAATTTGGGGCACGCTGTTCTTCATCTTCATGTCGTTTGCGGCGCTTTCGACCATCATTGCGGTGTTCGAGGAGATTCTCGCATTCTTCATGGATATCGGCGGTTGGAGCCGCAAAAAGGCTGTGGGCGTGAACTTTGTGCTGATCACGGTGCTTTCCCTGCCGGCGATTCTCGGCTTTAATGTGCTTTCCGGCATTCAGCCGCTGGGTGAGGGCAGCAACATTATGGATATGGAAGACTTCCTTGTTTCTTCCAATCTGCTGCCGCTGGGCAGCCTTGTGTTCGTACTGTTCTGCGTGCGCAAAAACGGTTGGGGCTTTGAGAATTTCCTCAAGGAAGCGAACAAAGGCGAGGGCATTAAGTTCCCGCACTGGATCCGCCTTTACATGCAGTACATTCTGCCTCTGATTGTGGTCATCATTTACCTGAAAGGCTACTACGATATGTTCAGCGGCAAGAGTACGGCGGTGTTTGTGAGCTGGATGTGCTTTGCGGTGCTGCTGCTTTTCGTCATCTTCGGCGTTTCAATTTTTACGGGACGGAAGAAGACGGAAAGAACAAAGTGACCGGCAACGTGGGTTAAAAGTTTTGCTCAAACTTTTTCAAAAGCTTGTCCGTTTCCAAAAGTGAAACCTTTGGTCGTCGTCCGCAGACGACGAAACTCTTTTGCCTACCAAAAATCAGGAGAGGAGTTTCAAATGTCCGGTGGACATTTGAAATCGGGGAACCCTATTAAGGGGGGCCCCGAAAAAGCGATAGCTTTTTAGAAAATTAAAAGACCGCTGTATGATTTGCATTACGCACATACAGCGGTCTTTTTTCATTTCCCTTCCAGCACAGTGCATTTACCGCACCTTGCGCAGCCGTTGCAGATCATGCGGCTGCCGCATTTTTCGCACTGGGGGCCAAAGTATTTTTCGTATTTTCGCCCGGCGTCGAACAGGCCGTAATCGTCTTCGAGCTTGAATTTCATCGGCTTGCCCTGATACGATATGCCGGATTTATACGCCATTTCGCTTTGCACGCGCTTATTCGGCAGGAAGTACCGCCGACCGTCCTTGATGAAGTTTGTGCCCGTCTCGATAAAGCAGAACGTGACGTTTTGGTTTGCGCACTGCCTGTGCAGCGAGCGCACCCAGTCGTAATCGCACGGGCGCGCGCCGTCGTAGTTTTCGCCGCCGCAGATAACCTGCTCAATCTGCCCCATCGCAAGGTATTTTTCAATCTCTATGGGGCCGAGCAAGGGCGCTGTCATGATGCCCTTGTGCTTAAACGGCAGGCTGTGCAGCATGGGGATGCGCTCGTCCGCGCGGCGCTGATTTTCGCACGTGACGTTGAAAAAGATGTGCTCCCAACCGTCGCCCCAGTTATACGGCAAACATTTTTCTACGCGCTCCGGGCGCTTTGTGAGCAGGAAAAACGAAATATCCCGCCGCTGATCCATGATCTCCCACGCTTCACGCCGCCACGGGTCGGCCTGCTCCAAAAAGAAATCGGACGTCATGCACACGCGCAGCTGCTCGCCGCTTTTTACTTTGTAGTTGCCTGCGCGGTCGCGGCTTAAAGGATAGTGAAAGCCCGTTTTTGTGCGGTAAATTTTCGCGCCGTTATGCCCGCGCTGACTGTCGAGAAAATACATATAGCAGTGTGCGCAGCCCTCGCTGCACTTCACGCACCCGTGCCACGGGTTCCAAATATCGTGCATACCGTACCTCCTTATCGCAGGGTAAGAAGCCGAAAGACCTGCTCTGCGCTTTCGGCGAGATTTTCCGCCGCGGTTTCGGGGCGCATGGCTTCGTCTAATGTCGTCACGCCGCGCACAGCGGGGAAAAACGCCGTGATGCCGGCTTTGTTGCACGCTTCCGCGCCCTTTTCAATACCGCCCGCAAACGCGATGACGGGCTTGTGATACTTCTTAGCAAACTTCGCCACGCCTACGGGCGCTTTGCCCATAGCGGTTTGGGCGTCCAATCTGCCCTCACCCGTCACGACGAAATCGGCATTTTTGATTTTTTCCTCTAAGTGCGTTTCCTCCATGACGATTTCAATGCCGGGCATGAGCTCTGCGTGCAGGAACACGCCGAGTGCGAAGCCGAGGCCGCCCGCCGCGCCTGCGCCGGGGGTATCAAGATTGCTTTCGGGATACAGTTCTTTCGTCAATGCGGCGTAATCTCGCATATAGCCGTCCATTTCGCGAATCATTTCGGGTGTAGCACCCTTTTGCGGACCAAAGACGGCACTGCACCCGTTTTCGCCGCACAGCGGGTTTGTGACGTCGCACGCCGCGCGGATGACGCAGTTTTTGAGCGCGGGCAGGGCATTTTTGTTCTCGATTTTTGCGAGCACGCGCAGCCCCTCTGCGCCGAACGGGACGGGGTTGCCGTCCTTATCCAAAAGATCGAACCCGAGGGCTTGCAGCATGCCTGCGCCGCCGTCATTCGTTGCGCTGCCGCCGATGCCGAGGATAAACCGCTTGCAGCCGCGATTTATTGCATCGCGCAGCATTTCGCCCACGCCGTAGGTGGTGGTTTTCATGGGGTTCCGCTTATCTTGGGGTACGAGCGGCAGGCCCGCTGCCTGTGCCATTTCCAATATGGCGAGATCGCCTTTGACGCCGTATTCCGCCGTGACCTTCTCGCCGAGCGGACCCGTGACCCGCACGCGCACCGTTTCGCCGTGCAGGCCCTCTGTGAGCGCTGCAGACGTGCCTTCGCCGCCGTCCGCCACAGGGCACACCGCGCACTCGATTGCGCCGTCTGCGCGGCGTACGCCCTCTGCCACGGCCTTGCCTGCCTCTATGGAAGACAAACTGCCTTTAAACGAATCCATCGCAATCACAACGCGCACTCAAACGCCCCCTAAGAATTTCTTTTCACCATAATAGCACATTTGTTCCCTGTTTTCAAGATGAAATCGGGCATGAAAAAACGCAGGAAAGCGCTTTGCCTTCCTGCGTTTTGTATTCTATGAAATTACTTGAGGGTAATGGGCTTTACAGGTTTGTTCTCCTCGCGGGCGCTGGTCTTGCCCTCGGGCTTGATTTCGCCTGCGGCAAGCAGGGAACGCTTTGTGAGAGACGGGCCGATGAGCTCATACACCAGCACGGAGAACAGCACGACGTTGCGCACGATGCTGCCGTCTGCAAGGGACGTAGCGGTGAGCGCCATGCCGAGCGCCACGCCGGCCTGCGGCAGAAGCGTGATGCCGAGATGCTTTTTGATGTGGTCACTGCACTTTGTCATGGCGCAGCTGATGTAAGAGCCGGAGATCTTACCGACAGAGCGGAAGACGATGTAAATGATGCCGATGAGCAGCACGAGCGGGTTGCTTAAAATATTCAAATCGAGCTCCGCGCCGGAAAGCACGAAGAACAAAATGTTGATGGGGCCTGTCCAGCGATCCAGACGGCTCATCAGCTCTTCGGAAGCGCTGCACACATTGCAGAAGACCGTACCGGTCATCATGCAGACGAGCAGCAGAGAGAAACCGATCTTCACGCCGCCGAGCTCAAATTCCATGGAGGAGATACCAACCATGAGAAGCACGAAGGCGACCGTGAGGGACAAACGCTTACTGCGAGAATGGAAATAGGTCTCTAACCAGTTGAGCGCAAGGCCGGAAAGTGCGCCGAGCACGAGGGAAATCACGATCTCGATGATGGGCTCTAAAATGACGCTGACAACGCTGATGCTGCCCATTTCGAGCGCGCCGGCGATGCCGAAGGACACGGAGAACAGCACGAGGCCCACGGCGTCATCGATGGCGACGACCATGAGCAGGAGCTTTGTGAGCGGGCCGTCTGCCTTATACTGGCGCACGACCATGAGCGTAGCCGCCGGGGCCGTAGCCGCGGCGATGGCACCGAGGGTGATGGCAGAGGGCAGCGAAAGGAGGGCGGGATTGATGAGATGCAGGACAATGAGGGCGATATCGACCACAATAGTCGTGATGACCGCCTGCAGAATGCCGACGGTGATGGCCTGCTTACCCATCGTTTTGAGCTGCGAGACGCGGAACTCGTTGCCGATGGCGAACGCGATGAAGCCGAGCGCCGTCTGCGTGATGACGCTGAGGCCCTCCACCTGCTCCAGAGAATTGAAGCCGATGTACGGAAGGTTCAGCGCGCCGAGACAGAACGGACCGATGAGCAGACCGCCGACGAGGTACGCCGTGACCGCAGGCAGATGTACGAGCTTTGCCAAGCGGGACATCAGCAGACCGACGACCAGAGCGATGGCCAGACAAATCAGGGTTTTTTCCACTTTTTGAACACTTACCTTTCTTCGAGGTACGCGTGCGGCCACACAGGAAAGTGCCGGTCTCCGCCCCTCCGTTTGTATATCTTTTTTCTTTGTCCGCCTGCCGCCGGAGCACGCAGACGAAAAAAGCAGAATTCCAAAAAAGTTTACAACAATTTCACGGATATGTCAATGTTTTTTGACGCCATGTTTTAGGGAAAAAAGGCGTTTTTTCCCGTTGTTTTGCTGAATATGGTAAGTCGTGAAGTAAAACCTGTTGAAGGAATAAAGTTTTGCTCAAGCTTTCTGCGCGGACAGCTAAAAGCAAGCGTAAATGAAAAAACCCCTCTGACAGAGGGGGCTTTTAGCTTTTGAAAAATAAAAAAGAACCACATTTCTGTGATTCTTCTAAGTGTTGGCGCCAACCTATCGTCCCGGGCCGTTGCCAGCCGAGTATTTTCAGCACAAACGAGCTTAACTTCTGTGTTCGGTATGGGAACAGGTGGACCCTCGTTGTAATCAACACCAACTATTCTGTTTGCCGCCTCATCTGACGGCTTTATTATAATACCACATCTCTTTCTAAATTGCAAGCCTTTTTTCAAAAAAATTTCAAAAAGTTTTGAGAAAAGCAAAATATGGTATACCAAACATTTTGCATGCCATATTTTGTAGGTTATTCTTCTGTGTAATCACCGGTGTCATCCGTATAGTCGCCCGTATCATCGGTGTAATCCCCTGTGTTGTCCGTATAATCGCCGGAATCGTCCGTGTAGGTGTCGCCGGCGGTGTCCGTTGTATCGGTGTTATCGGTGCTGTCGCCGTTCGGATCGGGGGTCGGCGTGGGGGTGGGCGACGGCTCCGGCGTTTTGTTGCCGAGGAGATAATCTGCCCAAATGGCGCAGCCCTCGTCGTTTAAGTGGATGCACAAGCCCTCGGGGTCAGCGCAATACTCCGCGGGAAGGTAGCCCTCTGTACAGAATGCGGCGATGTTTAAGAACTTCAGGTTCTTTTTGCCCGTGCAATAGGTCTGCATCGCTTTGTTATACTGCGCGATGGTGCTGCTGCTGAGCCCCTGATAGTCAATCCACTCCAGCATGGGCGTAACGGCCTGCACGGTAATTTCAAGGTTCGGGTACTTCGTTTGCAGCGCGGAAATAACCGCCTGTGCAGTGGACGTGACGTCGGAAACGTCGTTATACGTGAGGTCTTCCTTGCCGAGTTGAATGTAAAGCTTCGTCGCGGAGAAACGGTCGATGGCTTCCGTGACGGTGAGAGCGGTGTCATCGTCGAGCCACAGGCCGCCCTCACCGCCGTTTAGTTCGTTCTGCGCTTCGCCCCACGAATAATCGCTGCGGGTCATGAATTCCGCGTCGCTCAAAGCGGTGGTGCTGCCTGCGCCGTCCGTGACGTAGCTTTTCAGGCGCGTCGTCATGCTGTCGCCGATGAAAAGTGCGCCGTCAAAAGCGGAAGACGGCGTAGGCGCGGCGGAAGCAGTGTTTTCTGCCGGTGCGGCGCTGGCCTGCGGTTTTACGGTGGAGAAGAACTCCGGCTCGCCGTCTGCGGCGATACTGCTGATGGGCGTGCGCACACCGGCAGCGCTGGCCACGCCGAGGGCAACGAGCGCCACGAGCACAGCGGCGGTGCAGACGACCGCCACGCGGAACTTGTTGATCTTCTTCTTTTTATGAGGCACGCCTGCTTTTTGCGGCGCTTTCGGGGCTTCCGTCTTCTGCGGGACATTCTGTGTGGCCTGCTCTGCGGCTCGCCTTGTGCGGCGCTCCGCACGGGCGGCTGCGCGCTGTGCCTGCCGTTCTTCCTCGCGCATAGCAGCGGGGCGTTTTCTTTTATTCGCCAAAATATAGTCATCCTTTCGGAATATTTCTTTGTTATCTTGGGTTTATTGTACGGCGCGGGAAAGATTCTGTCAAGTAAAGAGGACACCGCGCAGCGCTGCGGGTGCCCTCTTTTACGGTTTATTTAAATTTATACGCTTTATGAATGTTTACACGCGCGTGAGGCGCACGGCCATGTACTCGCGGCCCGGCAGCGCAATGCGGAACTTACCGCTGTGCACGCCGGCATCGGTGATGGTCATGTTCCACGTATCGATGACCTCCACGCGCCAGTTTTCGTCCGCGGGCTTTACGAAATCGCGGAAGCTCGGGCGGCCGAAGCCGTAGTAGTGAATCTCGTAGCCGGTGACGGGGATCATCTCGTCCGGCACGGCGACGGTCTCATCGAACGCGCCGGGGCCTTGCTTTAAGCCGAGACCGGGCGTCTGCGTGAGAATTTCATGCAGGAAGCGGATGCGCGCGGGGCTTTCGCCGTGCAGCTTGCCGCCGTGGCTCCACCACAAGATGTCTTCGGGGTTCATGAAGGTCTCGCCGTGGCCTGCGTAGCCGCCGCGCATGGAAGCTTCCCAGAAGCGGCGGGTAAGCTCCTGCCCGGAGATATTGCCCCAGCCCATATCAATATTGCCTTCGTAGGCAATCTCATCCCACACGATAGGCTTTTGGTAGCGCGTGCGGTAATCGGTGGTGTATTCCACGTGACGGTAGAGATCCTGGCGCTGCAAGCTGCAATGCGTAATCCACGGACGAGTGTGGTCGTAGAACGGTATGCAGTTGTGGATGGAACGCATGTGGTTGTACGGATCTTTTTTGCAGAGCAGGTCTGCGTAGTGCTCCCAGTCCTCAAGCTTCTTGGCGCGCATGAGGTCGTATTCGTTTGCAAGGCTCCACCACACGTTGCGGTAGGCGGAGAAGCGCGCGATGACGTAGTTCCAGTAGAGGTCGTCCTGCTCGCGGTTCATGACGGAGAAGCCCCAGCGGTCGTAGGGGTGCATAACGATGATGTCGGCCTCGATGCCGCGCTCCTGTAATTCTACGATGCAGCGCTCCATGCGGCGAAAATGCTCGGGGTTAAAACGCGTAAAATCCCAGTTGTTGCCGGAAAAATCGACGAAATACGAGAAGTTTTCTTCGGTGAGGTTTGAATTATCGACCGGGGTGCCCTCATATGGGAAGGTCTCCGGGTCGCGGAAATTGTGGATGTAGTGCTTCGGAAAGACGCAGAAACGCATTTTGTTGAAGTAGCCCTTATCGAGCTCCTCGAGCGTTTGCTTGTGCACTTCTTCCGGTTGGTGCGCCCACGCGTAGCACGTGGTGCCGACGGAATAGTATGGCGTGGTGTCTTCATAGGCGAAATGGTACGTGTTCGCAATACGCACCGGGCCGTGGTTATTGCCGGTCGGCTCCGTTACGGTGAAATCGCCGGCAGACTCCGCTTCCGGGAAGCTGCCGACCGTTTCATAGACGTAATCGCCCGTAAACGAGGGCATGAAGCGCACTTTATAAACGCCGTCGCCGTCATAGAAGCCGTCTACCGTGACGATCTCGTTTTTGCTGCGGAACGTGGCGGAAACGGACTGCTCCGTAAACGGGTTGCCCGCAGACGGACCTTTGAGGGAAACTTCAAAAAGCCCCCATTTTTCTACTGTATTCATTAGATGTCACTCCTTATTTCTCGATGACGCCTTCATAATTCATGCCGAAGCCGTAGTCGTAGGCGTGGCCGAATTCATCCACGTGCACTTCAAGGTCAAACGGAACGTCTTCGCAATGCTTTTCCACGGTGTCCATGTCCTTCGGCATCTGCACAGGCAGACGGCCGGTGGGATCGTAATCGCCGAAGACGACGTCAAGCACCGCGGCGCGGGAAACACCGAACTCGACGACGATGCCGTCCGCTTCACGCTCAAACTCGTGCATGACCATTGGGTTGTTGATTGCTGCGCAGACAATGACGGGCTTGTCTCCCATCGCCTCGCGACAGTTTAGAATGTTATCGAGGTCGCATTCATTATAGGCAATATTCGTTTTGCCGCGGTAACTGCGGTTCGTGAAATCCTCGCGGAAATCGCCGCCCGCAATACTCACTTCGCGCGCGTTCACCGCCGTATAGGGGCGGTACTGGAGTGTGATGGGCAGGTAGCCGTTGCCGCCGTTTGCGACGTCTTCCGTAGAATACGCGTTGCACGCAGGGCTTTCCACAAAGACAAGCGCCACGTCCGCTTCCTCGGGCGTATGGACGCGCACGCCGTATTTCGAAATCACCTCGTCCGTCACGGGGTCTTCCGTGTGGGCGGGAATATCGTTGCGCATGAAGCCCTTCATGGTGCGGAGCTTGCGCTGCGGCACGTAGATTTTGATACCCTTTTGGAGCGGCAGACAGTGATTGCGATTCTTTAATAAGACGACAGATTTGCGTTGTGCGTCATAGCCGTGGGCGCAGAATTCCGCGTTGCCGACAATCTTAGCGGACTCTTCGGGATCGAGATACGGGTTCTCGAACAGGCCGCACCGGAAAATATTTTTGAGCAGACGCGCGGCGGAGCGCTCCATTCTGGCGCGCATGGCTTCTTCGCCGACCTTTTCGCAGCCGATTTGATACGCTTCCATGATGGGCGCAATCTCTGCGTTGCCGCCGAACTGGTCTACGCCGTTCATGATGGCGACGAAGCAGCGCTCGCCCTCGGTCATGTTTTCCATATTAAAGCAGCGGCTTGCAAACGTATCCATAATGGGTGCGGGATCCTGCGTGATGCCCCAGTCCGTGCAAACGACACCCTTAAAGCCGTATTTTTCGCGCAGGAGATCTTTGATGAGATACTCGCTGTACGAGTTGCCGACGTTTTTGCCGTTTTTGGTGTCGAGTCCCCAAGAAACCGTGTAGTACGGCATGACGGCAGAGGCACTTTCGGTGGGACCGTCTAATTTAAACGCCGCTTCCGTAAACGGTTTCCTGTGTTCTTCGGAATTATTGCCCGGGTAAACCGCGTATTTGCCGTAGGCATAGTGTGCATCGCGGCCGGCCTCACCCGTGCCGCCGCCCGGCCAGTGCTTGACCATGGTGTTTACGCTGTCATATCCCCAGCCGTTTTCGGAATTCTCGGTGGTCTGCATACCGTCGCAGTACGCCTTGACCATTTTCTTTGTCATCTCAAGATTTTCACCGAGCGTATCGACAAAGCGCATCCAGCGCGGCTCGGTGCAAAGGTCAATCTGCGGGCCGAGCGCCGTGGTGATGCCGAGCGCACGGTATTCTTTCGACGCATCCTCCGCGAACCGGCGGACAATCTCGGGGTCAAAGCACGCGGCAAAACCGACACCCTCCGGCCACTTGCTGACGTCACTGCCGGCGGTTTTAAACTCTACGCTGCCGCTGCCGCGCGCACCGTTGCGCGGGTCGGAGGAAATGTTCACCGGGATGCCGTGCGGCATGCTTTCGGCAAGCTTTTGCAGCTCATTGTTCCACTTTGCGGCAGTCTTCGCGTCTTCTACCGTAATCATGAGGACGTGGCGAATGTGCTCTTTGTTCATGAATTCCTTCTGCTGGTCGGTGAGCGTATACGCAGGGACATTTGCTTCCGCGTACTTTTGGCCGTTATATGTACCGCCGAACGGGCCGAACGCCATGGGCGGCACCGCTTGGTGCGGCGAATAGAGCATAAGGCCCGCAATCTCCTCTGTTGTTAGGCGGGAAGCAAGGTCTGCGGCGCGCTCCTCAACGGGCAAACGCCAATCTTCATACGGGAGAAGCTCGCCGGTCTTCTCCAAGTCTTTAAAATACAGGCCGTCTCTTTCGATGAGCTCTACACCGGACGACGCAGACCACGCGAGCGGCTTGCCGTTTTCGGGATAGGCGCGGACAATGCCGTCTCTTTCCGTTTTTTTTACGTTCATTTTCATACCTCTTTGTTTGGATTAAAACAAGGAATTTTCGCATTTGCTTTTGTACAAAGTATAGCGTATTTCCTATAAAAAGTAAAGATTTTTATAAGGTGTGTCACGCGGGCTGTATGCACAGAAAAGCGCGAGAAAACGGCGTATCTTTTTCCTTGCATTAAAGCGGCTCCTAATGGTATAGTTAATAGGCTGCGGTAAAAAAGCGGCAAATGATGCGGAAAAATCAATTTATTGGAGGGAAACATGATAAAAAACTATTTAACGAGCCTGAAGCAGGAGTTTTCGGGCTACAACACCGCCAAGCTGATGAAAGACATCATGGCGGGCCTGACTGTTTGCGCGGTGGCGCTGCCCCTTGCGCTGGCGTTCGGCGTATCTTCCGGCGCTACGGCAGCTGCGGGTCTTGTTACGGCAATCATTGCGGGCGTTGTCATTGCGGTACTCGGCGGCGCTTCGTTCCAGATTTCCGGCCCCACAGGCGCGATGAGCGCCGTTTTGGTGGGCATTGTGGCGTCTTACGGCTTGCAGGGCGTGTTTTTCGCGTGCTTTGCGGCGGGCGCACTGCTGCTTTTAGCCGGTATTTTTAAGCTTGGGCGGCTCATCAGCTTCATCCCGATGCCCGTCATCATGGGCTTTACGTCCGGCATTGCGATTATTATCGCGATGGGGCAAATCGATAATTTCTTCGGCACTGCGTCCGAGGGCAGCTCAAATTTGGCAAAAATCGCGTCTTACGCGCGCCTCGGCTTTCATCCGAACCTCCAAGCGGTGCTGATTGGTCTGCTTGTCGTTGTCGTGATGATTGTCTGGCCGAAAAAGTGGGGCGCACGCGTGCCGGGCTCGCTTGTGGGCATCATTTTGGCAACGGTCGTTTCCGCCCTGTTCCGTATGGATTCCATTGCGACGGTGGGCGACATTCCGCGCACGCTGATGCTCGCAGACCGCCTTGACCTCGGCGGTCTGAACCTTGACATGCTGAAAAACCTCATCTCTCCCGTTGTGACGATTGCGGCGCTCGGCATGATTGAAAGTCTTTTGTGCGGTGCTTCGGCTTCCCGCATGAAAAACGAGCCGTTCAACGCCGATCAAGAGCTCATCGCGCAGGGCGTAGGCAACATGCTGCTGCCGCTTTTCGGCGGTGTGCCGGCTACGGCGGCCATTGCGCGCACGAGCGTAGCGGTGAAATCCGGCCAGCAGACGCGCCTTGCGAGCGTGTTCCACTCCGTTTTCCTGCTCGCCTCCATGTTTCTGCTCGGCGGCGTGATGGCGCGCCTGCCGCTTGCGGCACTTGCCGGCGTTTTGATGGTAACGGCGTGGCGCATGAACGACTGGAGCGGCATCCGCTACATTTTCAGCCACAAGCTAAAATCCGGCATCAGCCAATTCCTCATCACGATGCTCGCAACGGTCATTTTCGATTTGACGGTCGCGATTTTGCTCGGTGTTGCGTACTCTGCGGTTTTGTACATTGCAAAATCCAGCCGGATTGGCGTAAGCTTCTCCGACATTGACGCGAATAAGCTGCGCACGGTGGAAGGCAAGCCGCCGGTGCTGGAGACGACCGGCGTTGTGTACGTGATAGGCTCGCTGTTCTTCGGCGCGGTGGATGAATTCAACCGCCGCATGGCGGAAATGCCCGCCTACGACCATGTGATCTTTTCCCTGCGCGGCATGCCGAACATTGACGTTTCCGGCGCGCAGGCCGTTTTGGAGCTGTGTGAAAGCCTGCAAAAGCAAGGCAAAACGGTCGCCTGCTGTGGCATGGCAGACGGCGTGCGCACCTATTTTGACCGCACGGGCATCACGGCGCTTCTCAGTGAAAACGCGTACTTCTGGAACGCGGAAGACGCGATTTTAGACCTGCTGAGTGCAGAAATTGCAGAGTAAAACAGATTATAAATAGCATCACCCCCGTTCCGTTTTTTGAACCGCACCAGATTATGCGGACAGCACTAAAAGCCCCCATGTAGGATATTGAGTTTTAAGCGGAGTGGCGCAGCGACAGCGGTGCCACTCCCGTTTTTGTTTGGATGCGTTCGTGGTTATAGAAGTAAATATACCTGTCGATCAGTTCG
>JAJJOY010000014.1 GCA_021029595.1 Hominenteromicrobium mulieris
TTCAATATCATGTTCGCATTGGCGAATCTGCTTCTGGCTGACAGGCCCTGCCTGGCGGCTTGAAGTTGTGCGCTCTCGCGAAGAAATGCGCCGGGAAGCCTATGGTTTCCTGCCTGATGGGTGATTCGACAGCGCTTGCCTCAGCAATTGTGCGGTGCTGCCATAGGACGATAGTCTTTCGAGAAAGGAAAACGATATGTCGTTGAGAAAAAAGCTGACATTGTCTATGCTCATAATTGCGGTGATCCCCGCGGTGGTACTGGGAGGCTTTTATTATCAGTATTTCAGCGGGGTCCTTTTGAGCAACGTGCAGCAGCAGGAGCTGCAGAATAACAGCCAGATTATTTACAGCGTTGATAACTTTTTCAATTCAATCTTCAAGATTTCCGATTCCCTGCTAATGAATGAAGAGCTCATAGACATTCTGCAGAAAAGCTATGAGGAACAGAGTTCACCTCTCGAAGGATACCGCGACAAGGCACAGGTGGACAAGCTGCTTTACAAGGACGGCTATTACCTGGATGGCAGAATAGAGACTATCGCCATATTTCCGAGGAACAACAGCATGTTTTACTACTGCACAGAGGGAAACGTCAATCCGTCCTATGATATCCATGCGGAAGAGTGGTACGAAAAGATTGCCAGTAAAGAGGGGGCGAAAGTATTGGTGGGAGTGCACCAAAACCGTCTGGTGTACGCATTCTCCGACGCAGCCAGCCCCTATTGCGTAACTGTCGGAAGATCAATTTACTCCCCATATGATTCCCAACTGCTTGGCACTATGCTAATCAACATTAACGTACACGATCTCCAGACCTGCTGGCCGGCTTTCAAGGAAGATTCGCAGGAGCGGTTTTACCTGCTGGATGACGAAAACAACGTTGTGTTCAGCAATCTGACGGAGGAGATTGGCGGTAAATTCTTTCAGGGCGGCCTGGAAGACGGCATTTCTTCCTGCCGAATCGACGGGAAATTGTACGATACGATCGTCTCGGGCTCCAAAAGCCTGGGATGGAAAAGCGTCAAAATGATTCCACGCAGCCAGTTGGATCAAGAGATCGCCGTTGTTCCTTATATGACGCTCCTCCTCATGCTGATCCTTACGGTTCTGGCAGTTCTGGTTTCAATCTTTATTTCCAAAATCTTTACACGTCCGCTTCAGGAGCTTTATGTGAAGCTCCAGCGCTTTGAAGAGGAAAAAAGCGGGATTCCGCTCCCTGAAAATCAGGTGGAGATCAAAGGCCTTTCCCGCAGCTACCAGCACATGATCAACGAGATCAACGCCCTCACCATCAAAAACTACGAGACGCAGATCCAATTGCGCAGGGCAGAACTCATGGCGCTCCAATCCCAGATCAATCCCCATTTTATCTACAACACGCTCAATTCCATCAAGTGGATGGCGGATGTGCAAGGATCCAAGCGTATGGTAACGGCGTTGGATTCCCTGATCAAGCTCATGCAGTTTTCCTCCAAAAACAGCCGGGAGGTCATCCGGATTCAGGACGAGATCGATCTGATCCGGGACTACATCAACCTGATCAACCTCAAATATTTCGACAGGATCTTTGTTGATGTCCATGTGGAGCCGGGCTTGGAAAACTGCGAAACGCTGAAATTCCTTCTGCAACCGATCGTAGAGAATTCCATCTACCACGGTTTCAGCAGTATGGTCCGGCAATGCACGGTGCAGATCAACATTACCCGAAAAGAAGACCGTATTCTGTATGAGGTGATCGACAATGGCAAAGGGATGAGCAAGGAGAAGATCCGACAGGCTCTGGAGGAAGATCATCCCCTCAACTCCCATTCGTTTAACAAGATCGGTCTTTATAATGTGAATAAGAGAATCCAGTATATTTTTGGAGAGGAGTACGGTATTCAAATCGACAGCGAACCCGGCAAGTACACGAGGGTGATTGTGGAAATTCCAGCCCGTATCTATAAGGAGGAGATGGCAAATGCGTAACATCGGGATCGCGATCATTGATGACGAGAGCCTGGTCCGGCTCGGAATCAAATCTTCTGTGGCGTGGGAAAAGTATGGCTATGAGATTGTAGGAGAAGCGGACAACGGGCAGACCGGCCTGGAGATGATCAGGGAAAAACACCCGGATATCGTCCTGCTCGACGTCTGTATGCCGGTGATGAACGGGATCGAAGTTCTGAAATCCCTGCAAAAGCTGAAGATTCAGTGCAAGGTTATTATCTTGAGCTGCCACGATGATTTCTGTTTTGTAAAAGAGGCAATGAAGAACGGTGCGTTCGATTACCTGAGAAAAAATGAGATCAACAGCGCGAACATCCTGACGGTTCTGGAGGAGGTACGGCACTCACTGTGCAAAAAGCAGGACGAGGGGCAGGGAGGCTGGGACAGTTACGCGCGTCATGTCTGCCTGCACCGTCTGATCACCGGCAGCAGCGAACCTGCTGAACGGCAGTTGCCTGTCAGTCAATTGCACATCCGGGAAGGAAACCTCTGCTGCATTGTGTTTGCAGTGCAGAATTACCAGAAAGTACAGGCCCGTTACGGAGAGGGACGCCCCTTCCCACTGGAACAAAGCGTTATCAACCTCACAGTGGAAGTGCTGCACCAGTGGACGCAGGAACTGGAAGTTTTTCTTCTGCAGGAAAACCGGTATGTTATCCTGCTGAGCAGTCAGAACAGTGTCAGCAGCACCCAGTGGGAGGAGAAAGTCTGCAGCCTGGTCCACGAACTCCACACCGTGTTCCAGAATTATCTGAATGCTGACACCTGCTACGGTGTCAGCAGCGCCGTCTCGAAATTCTCTGCATTGCCGGAGGCGTTCGAGCACGCGCGCTACTCTCTGCATCTTCACTATTTTCAGCCGGACAGGTTCCTTATCAAGGAGATGCGCAAGCCGGATCGGACGATGAGCCGCCCGGAAGTCAAGGAATGCCTTGGCGATATCAATATCTGTGTGTCGCAGAAGCAATACACGCAAATCTTTTCCCGATTTTATGCTTTCATCCAGTGGCTGCAGCAGCACCACAGAGAGAACCTGGACGTTATGGGGGTGCAGAACTTTTTCTCCAATATGGTGCGCTTCCTTCTCCTGCAGGAGGGAAAGGCGCCGGAAGAAACGGTGGAAAAGCTTCAGGCCTGCGAAACCGTGGAGGAAGCGCAGCGTTTCCTTGAGGACTTCCAAAAGGGGTTGAAGACAGGAGAGCCGGCTCTTGACCAGAAAAACTACCTGATTCGCGAGGCGGCGGATTATATCCGGCAGAATTTGAGCCGCGGCGACATCTCGCTCGATGAGATCGCCGACCACCTGATGATCAGTAAGTCTTATCTCTGCCGCCTGTTCCAAAAAAAGCTCGGAGTTTCCGTGCAGCACTATATCTACAGAATCCGGATTGAACAGGCGAAGGAGTACCTGAACGACTTCCGGCTGAAAATCTACGAGGTGGCAGAGCTTACCGGCTTCAACAGCTCCACCCATTTTAATATCGTCTTTAAAAAGATTATGCGGTGCACTCCGGCAGAGTACAGGAACGGCCTGAAGCAGTGAGGGAAAGGTCAATATGAATAAATAAAGTTCAAGATCCTCCGCGGGTTTAAGCTTTGTGTACTAAAATTGTTCAATATCCTGATATTTTCTTCAACAGCGTTTATGGAAAATAGTGAACAGATTCTCTATGATATAAGTAACCTAATTCGGGAAAACAGACAAAATGGAGGAATGCAGAAATGAAAAAATGGAAGGTTGCCTTAATTGGCTGCGGATCGATCGCGGACAATACGTATCTTCCCCGGATCGGCGAGATTCCGGAGGCGGATCTGGTTGCAGTCTGCGATATCATCCCGGAGAGAGCAAAGAACTATGCAGAAAAATTTCATGTGCCGGCCTGGTACACCAGCATCGATGAACTGCTGGAGAAGTGTGACTTCGAGATCCTGATGAACACGACATCGATCCCAGCGCACCACGAGATCAACATGAAGGCGCTGCGGGCCGGAAAGCATCTTTACTCACAGAAGCCCGTCGGCCTGACGGTGGAGGAGGTGACCGAGCAGATCGAGGCTGCCAAGGCAGCCGGTGTGAAATACACTGCTTCACCGATCCACATGCTGCGTGACGACATCCGCTTTGCCAAAAAGCTGATTGCCGACGGCTGCATCGGGGAGATTATGAAGGTGCACACCAACGTTTGCCACGGCGGCCCGGAATATTTCCAGTACCGCACGGCGGACCCCACCTGGTTCCACCGGCCCGGCAGCGGCGCCCTGTACGACATGGGCGTCCACGGCCTTACCATGACCACGGGCATCCTTGGTCCCGCGAAGGCTGTGGGCTGCATGGCCAAAATCTCCGAGCCTGTCCGCACGGTAAGAACCGGTACCTTTGACGGCATGCAGATCCAGGCTGACCAGCTGTACGATAACTACATCATTACGCTCGATTACGGCGAGAGAACCATGGCGGTGGTGGAGTCTGGTTTCTGCCAGAAGGACAGCCGCGCACCTCAGATGGAGATTTTCGGTACAAAGGGAACGATCACTTTCGTCAACAACGGTAACATGAACCCGCTCGATTCGCTGGAAGTTTACCTTGATGCGCCGGAGCGCGGTATTCGCGGCTGGCTGAAGCCTATGGAGTGGGATGTTCCGGCTTCTGAGATGAACTTTTTCCAATGCAAGGTGGTTCAGGATCTGATCCATGCCATTGAGGAGGACCGTCCCGTCGGTTTGCCCCCGGAGCACGCCAGACACGTGGTGGACATCATGTGCACCATTCCGGAAGCGATCAAGACAAAGAGCATTGTCCCGCTGCACACCACTTTCTGAGCAGAGGGGAACTGATCACAGATGAGGTGAATGTTATGAAGAAATATCGCATTGGTCTGGTGGGCTTCGCTCACATGCACGTTTTGGATCAGATCAAGCCGTTTCTGTCCATGCCGGAGCGCGTGGAATGGATCGGTGCCTCGGATATCAAGCCGATGGTAGAGTCTGAATATTTTGAAAGCTCCAGCCGCTCCATGAACCTGAAGCTCTGTCAGGAGCAGTGTGGGTTCACCCGCGTGTTTGAGGATTACCGTGATCTTCTCGATCTCAAACCCGACCTTGTCCTTGTGAACTGCGAGAACGCGTTTCACGGAATCATTATCCCCGAGATCCTCATGCGCGGGATCCACGTGGTGGTGGAAAAGCCGTTGGCCTATTCCACTGAACACGCCATGGCTATTGCCCGCGCTTCCCGGATCGGTAAGGCGGACTGCATGATCAATTGGCCGACCACATGGCAGGCCAGCGTCCGCCTGGGCCAGAAGCTTGTCAGCGAAGGTGTTGTGGGAAAGGTGTACCGTTTCCAGTTCCGCAACCCTGACTCCCTGGGTCCGTTCTCTTACGGCCAGGTCATGACGGATCGGCAGCTGGGCAAGGAATGGTGGCATCAGGAAGCGGCGGGAGGCGGCAGCTTGCTGGACTACTGCTGCTACGGCACCATCCTTTCCAACTGGTACCTGGGCGAAAAGCCTCAGGGCGTGTATGGCTTGAAGGCGAACTTTAACCACCGGTTTGGCGACGCGGAGGACTACGCCTCCCTGATGGTTCGGTACCCCGAGGCGGTTTCCATTCTGGAGGGAACCTGGAACACCATAAGCAGCGGCTATCCCTCCGGGCCCATTGTCTGGGGCGAAAAGGGCGCCCTGATTGTGGAAAACGGCGGCGATCACGGCATTCATGCCAACGTTTGTGTTTACCTCGATCGTTATTCCACAACGCCCAGCAAGGTGTATTGCTCCGACGACTACCCGCTGCCTGAGGGAAGATCCAACCTGGCTCAGGAGGTCTTCCATCACCTGGAGACCGGAGAACCGGTACACTACACCATGGATCTCAATAACAATCTTTGGTCTGCCGCTATGTTGGATGCGGGAATTCGCTCCAGCCGGTCGTTGAAAATGGAAGAAGTAAAAACCGCTTGTTGGACGATTGGGTAATATAAGAGGAGGATGCTACATGAAACTTGCAAACGTTTCCTGGGGTTGGACGCCGATCCCGGAGGATATGCCGCATGGGGACTCTCTGATCCGAATCGCGGATCAGATCCGTGAACTCGGCTTCGAGGGCGTGGACTATCTGGGAACCCCGGAAGCACTGGATGAATTCTTCACGGAGGAAGCCTGCCGGGCGCTGGGGGATCACTCCCGCTCCATCGGCCTTGAACCCAACGTGTTCGTCTTCCAGGACGCTTCGTGGAACGACGCCTGCAGCGAAAAAAGGGAGGACAGCGTCAGGCACTTCGAGAAGGCCGCACAGGCCGCAAAGTGGATCGGATGCCGGATTGTCTCCACGCTGGTGCCGATGCCCTGCGGCGCAACCCCCTGGAAGTTCAACCCCGCCGCACCGGCGATCAAGCAGGGATACCATATGCCCGCCGACTACTGCTACCAGAAGGACTGGGATACCCTGATGGACAGTTACCGCAAGTGTCTGGCCATTGCAAAGCGGTACGGGCTGCGCATGTCCGTGGAGTGCTTCCCCTATTCCATGATCTCCACACCGCACGCCATGCTGCAGCTGCTCAAGGACGTCGATGACCCGGATTTCGGCATTCAGCTGGACACGAACCACCTGATCATGCAGCACATCGATCCGGAATGGACGATCTACATGCTGGGAGGCAAACGTATTTTCAATGTTCACTGCAAAGACAGCGATGCCGTCTCCAGAAACAACATCCCCGCCGGCTGCGGCATCACCGACTATCCCGCTGTGATTCAGGCGCTGAAGAATGTCGGGTATGACGGGAACCTTTCTGTCGAGCTGGAGTTCACAGACAACCCCCGCCGCTACAACAAGCAGGCGATGGATCATCTCAAGCTTTGCCTTGCGGGTGAATACTGAGCTGCCGTCTGGAGGCACACAGGGGGTATCCCCCTCGATCCGGGCGCGGCGCCGGATAAAAATCATGTTTTTATGGAAGAGGAGTAGGAGTAATGAAGCAGTATAAGGTTGCCATCATCGGCAACGGTATGATTTGCAACGCGGCACATATTCCCGCCTACAAAGCCATGGGTGACAAGGTGAAGATTGTCGCAGTGGCAGATATCCGCGAGGAAGCCGCCAAAGAAACCGCCGAGCGTCACGGGATCCCCAAGTACTATGTGGATCCGTATAAAATGCTGGAGGAGGAGAAACCCGACATCATCTCCGTGTGCACACCGAACGCATACCACAAGGAGTATACCCTTGCCGGTTTCCGTGCGGGCTGCCATGTAGTCTGCGAAAAGCCTGTGGCTGTAACCTGCGCGGATGCGGAGGAGATGTTCAACGCGGCGGAGAAGGCGGGGAAACATCTGTTTGTCATCCAGTCTCTGCGTTTCACAGGTAACTTCAAAGCGGCTGCCGGACTGGCAAAAAGCGGTTGCCTGGGAGACATTTACTACGCGGATCTGAACCTGGTCCGGCGCCGCGGCGTTCCGAGATGGGGCATGTTCCACATGGCGAAAGAAAATGTGGGCGGCGCCTTCTGCGACCTGGGCGTTCATATGTGCGACTACCTGATGTCAATTTCCGGTAACCCGAAGATGGTTTCCGTCAGTGGAAGTGCTGTGACCAGGATCGTCAACAAGGAGAAGAATATTGAGTTCTCCAATGCGGAGAGCGGAGCTCCCACCGGTCTGTTCACTCCCAGAAAGTTCGACATGAAAGAGTTTGATGTTGAGGAATTTGCCAACGGCTACATTCGTCTGGAAAATGGCATGACAGTCACTTTCAAGATCTCCTGGGCGCTGAATCTGCCCAACAGCAACACTGTCAGCATCTGCGGAGACAAGGGCGGTCTGACCATTGGGGACGATGGACTCAAGCTGCTCACGACGCAGGGCAATTACCAGGCCGACGTTTTGCCGAGAGTTTTCCCCGACCCATATACGGAACTCTCAGATTTCACCGGCCACATCCACGAGATGAACTACATCCTGAAGGTCCTCAACGGGGAAATGACCATGGAGGAATACCCCATCCAGAAGGACGAGGTTATGAATGTGGTTGCGATCATCGAAGCGTTTTACAAATCTGCACAGCTGGGCAGGGAAGTCACTGCTCAGGAACTGGACCGGTAAGCGGAAGCTGCAAGGGATATTTGCACAGAGCACGGCGTGACGGAAGAACTTGCCGTTTCGCCTTGGGACGAAACGCAACAGGGGGACTCTGCCCGGGCGGGAGAGCCCCCTGTTCTGGTGTGCGAGACGACAACGGAAGGGGAGGAATCCATGAAAGGAATCATAACGGAGATCGAGAGGTTTGCGCTGAAAGACGGACCGGGGATCCGCACCACAGTGTTTTTCAAGGGGTGCAACATGGCGTGCAAATGGTGCCATAACCCGGAAACGCTGTCGGTTCGGCCACAGCTGATGATTTATCCGGACAAATGCATTGGCTGCGGCGCCTGTGTGGAGGCCTGCAGGGCGGGAGCCAGAACCCTCGGCAAAAACGGTGCCCTGCAGTACGATCGCACCGCCTGCAAGCACTGCGGAGCCTGCGCCGCGAACTGCTTCTCCGGTGCTCTCGTCATGTCCGGAAAGGAGATGACCGTTGAGGAAGTGATGGAGGAGATCCTGCAGGACAGGGCTTACTACCGGAATTCCGGCGGCGGCGTAACACTCTCCGGCGGCGAGGTTTCCACGCAGCCAGAATTTGCCCTGGAATTGCTGCAGGCCCTGAAAAAGGAGGGAATTTCCACGGCGATCGAGACGAACCTGCATGCGCCATGGAGCGTCTACGAAAGAATGCTGCCCTTCCTCGATCTGGTGATGTTCGACATCAAGATTTTCGATGAGGAAGCGCACAGACGCTGGACCGGCGTGAGCAATCGTCAAATCCTGGAGAACGCAAAGAAGGTGGCGGCTTCCGGCAAGCCTTATCTGGTGCGTACCCCGGTGATCCCCGGAGTGAACGACACGGAGGAGGAGATCGGCAGCATTGCCAACTACGTGGGAACCCTGGGAGGCGCTCAATATTATGAGCTTCTGCTGTTCAATCCCCTGGGAGAGAGCAAGTATGACGCCCTGCAGATGGACAATACATTTGCCGGGACCCGCCCCACTGGAGAGGAAGGCGCAGCACGCCTGAAATGGGTGGCCGCTCAAACGCCCGGACTTTCCGTGAGGGTAGGCTGACGAAGAAAGGGAGAGGTTGTATGGTCAACAGAATCAATATATTCCAGCCGGATGCTCCCATGAGCTACGATGACAGGATCAAAATTTTAAAGGAAAGAAAGCTTGAGGAAACCAGGGTGAAGTCCACCATGAAGGTGTATCAGGACGGGGATGACTATGGAAGCATCCCGGCTCCGGAGACGTACCAGTTCCATTGCATTCCGAACCATGAGAACGGTTCCTGGTACGGGTATGACGGGTGGAGCAAGAATTTTTACAAGCTGATGACTGAGCACCCGGTCTACATTGATCCGGTGGACGCGTTCACCTGCCGCTGGATGTTCAGTATGATCTGGTTTGACGAGAAATCCCCGGACAAGGGGCTGAACTGGAACCCGAATTTTCCCTACGATGATCTCAAGCCGGAACAGGAACTGTATGGCATTATCTCCGGGATCGGCTCGGACGCGCACTTCGGCGGCGACTACCGGATCGGGTTGAGCCTTGGCTGGGGCGGGATCTTGGAAAAGCTGGCTTTCTACCGCAAAAAGCACCCCGAACACGCAGAGTTTTACGACGCGGAGGAACTTGTGGTGCACGGTGTGCAGAACTGGATCTCGCACGCGATTGAGGAGAGCGAGCGTCTGGCCCGTGTGGAGCGCCATCCGGTCCTGCGGGAAAACCTGCTTCAAATGGCGCAGGTAAATCGCAACATCCTCAACGGTGCGCCCAAAACCATGCGGGAAGCCTGTCAGTGGGTTTGCTGGTTCAACATGGCCAGCCGCACCTACAACCGCGACGGAGCGGGTTTCCAGCTCGATGACGTGCTCAAACAGTACTACGATGCCGACATGAAAGAGGGGAGGATCACCAGGGACGAGGCGATCTTCTACATCGCTTGTCTGTTGCTCAACGATCCGCACTATTACCAGATCGGAGGGACAAACGAAAACGGCGATCCCCTGCTCAGCGAGTTCAGCTATATGGTGCTCGAGGGAGCGGATAAGCTGGATTCGGCTTGCAACATCACGGTAAGAGTGGACGAAAACATCGACAGAAAGTTCCTGAACAAAGCGGTGGACTACCTGTTCAAGAACAAGAACGGCTGGCCGCGCTTTTCCGGTGACGAGGCCCTGAACAGAGGCTTCATGCGTTTGGGCTATCCCGAATCGCTTGCCCGGCAGAGGATCGCGGTGGGCTGCCACTGGATGAGCTTGCCCGGCATGGAGTACAGCTTGAATGACTGCATCAAAATCAACAGCGCTAAGGTGTTCGAGGTTGCCATGGATGAGATGATGAGCCATAAGGGCCCATACTCCACACAACTGCTGTGGGATCTGTACCAGAGACATATGGCCCGGGCTGTAGAGGTAACTGCCGAGGGTATCGCGTTCCACCTGCGGTACCAACAGTACAACGAGCCGGAGCTGATGTTGAACCTGATCAGTCATGGTCCTATCGAAAAGGGTCTGGATATGACGTGCGGCGGCGCCATGTACTACAACCTCTGCATGGACGGCTCGGCTATTGCCACGGTGGCGGACTCTTTTGGCGCACTGCAGCAGCGGGTGGAGGAGGAGAAGCGGATCGACTGGGAGACGCTTTACCATCATCTGAAAACAGATTTCCAGGATAAGGGCGGTGAGCTTGTACGCCAGATGCTCTCCCGCAGTGCCCGCTACGGCGGCGGAAACACCATCAGCGACCAGTGGGCGGTGAAAATTTCGGAGTCATACTCCAACCAGGTGCGCTCCGTCAGCCAGAAGTATCCGGGCTACCAGTTTATCCCCGGCTGGTTCAGCTGGTCGAATACGATTGTGCTCGGCAAGCAGGTAGGTGCCACCCCCAACGGCCGCCACGCCTTCGAGCCGATCAACCATGGGGCCAACCCGCACCCCGGCTTCCGCAAGGACGGCGCCCTCACCGCAATGAGCAATTCCATCTGCGCGGTGCAGCCGGGCTATGGGAATACCGCGCCGGTACAGCTGGAGCTTGACCCTGGTATGGGGCGCGGTGAGGAGGCTGTGCAAAAGATCGCCGACTATATCATGACGCTGTTCGAGCAGGGGGCCACCCTGCTGAACATCAATATTGTGAACGGTCAGCAGATTCTCGAAGCCGACAAGGACCCCAGCAAGTACCCCAACCTGGTGGTACGCGTCACGGGCTTTACGGCGTACTTCTGCTCTCTGACTCCGGAGTTCAGAAAACTGGTGGTGGATCGTATTCTCATACAGGGATGAACAAATGATTTGGCTTGGCTTCTGTTTTTTCTACGTCACGGTTTTATTGCGAAAATAAATCCTAAATGGCAGGCTGAGCAGGAAGCATAAAGAAATATCAGAAATCATTTGGTCAGATACGTAAACTTTCTGCAGGGAGGCATCGTGCAAGCGGTGCCTCCCTGTTTTGATATACTTTAGCGAAACGAGAGCCCCCGACTAGGCCGGGGAGAGTAAAAGAAATTATGGCAACACCGCACAAAGAAAAAATATGATATAATAATACTATGGATAAGCAGATGAGTCTGTCGGGCCTGAGCGATGAATTGAGCCAGGTGCGGACAAAGAAGAAAGAATTTCTGAGTCAGATAGAGCGCATCGTGCCG
>JAJJOY010000015.1 GCA_021029595.1 Hominenteromicrobium mulieris
TTCTGGTTGGAAATGGAATTGCTCTCGCCTTGCAGCTCGTCCTCATGGGATAGTCTTGGATAAAGGGCAGTGATTTTCTGGGTGGTCTGTCTTAACATAAAATCCTCCGTTTCCGACAGCCAGCCCCACTATTCCGTATTTCGATTATACCACATGGGGCGGCTGTCTGTATAGCGGCTTCTGCTTCTTTACCGCCCGGTAAAATGACGATTTTTCTGTGCGGCTTGTA
Source organism: Hominenteromicrobium mulieris (assembly GCA_021029595.1). Taxonomy (GTDB): domain Bacteria; phylum Bacillota; class Clostridia; order Oscillospirales; family Acutalibacteraceae; genus Hominenteromicrobium; species Hominenteromicrobium mulieris. Next base: position 230 of record JAJJOY010000015.1, read on the forward strand.
GCGTTAAGGCGAAAGCTGGGCTTTGTGTCCTGCGGCGGCTTCCGCCTCCAGCACTTTCATCATCTTATCGGCTGCGGTGTCGGTGGTATCTTTCTTGAAAAAGCCGGAAACGACAAGGACGGTGTTGCCCATGCGGATCTCTGTCACGCAGTCCGGGCGGCGTTCCGGGGTGGTGTTCTGCTTGTTCTCTGCCATAGGCAACTCCTTTCATTTCATCTCGTCGTCGCAAAGTCCATTCGGCTCCGTTTCCCGCTGGAGCGGAAAACTACGCTCATTTCCTTGCTCCTCCTCTCCCCGCAAAGCCTTACGGCTTTGTGGGGCCCCCATTAGCTTTTTCAGCCTGTTCAGCTTGGCTTGCGCCGTTTCCCGGCGAAAGTTCTCACCCGTAAAGAGGATAGGGGCGCACATTTCCAAAAGGCGGTCATAAATCCGGGCATGGGCGGTGTCCAGCGGATTTTGCAGGCTGTCCAATGTCAGATTGGTGGTGACGATTAGGGGCTTGCGGCTGCGGTAGCGGCTGTCAATCACATTGTAGACCTGTTCTAAACCGTACTCTGTGCCGCGCTCCATTCCAAAATCATCAATGATAAGCAGAGGAAATCGGCAAAGACGCTCGATATACTCGTTGCGCCCCCCAAAGCTGGCGGTCAGGTCATTCAAAATCGCAGAAAAATTCGTCATGCGGACAGCGACTTCCTGCTCCATGAGGGCATTAGCGATACACCCGGCAAAATAGCTTTTTCCTGTGCCGACCTTGCCCCATAGCAGATAGCCGATATTTTCCTCGCGCATGATTTCCCAATGCTCCACATAGAAGTGTGCAATCTCCATTTGCGGGCATTTCCCGTTGTCATTGGCGAAAGTCCATTCCTGCATGGTGGGATTGGTAAATCCCTGGCGTTTCAAGTCCTCCACGGTATCAAGGTGCTTTCTGCGCTGTTCGGCGGTTTCACGCTCCAAACGCTTGGCTTTCTGGCAGTCACATTCTGCCGGGTGGCGGTCACGCCCAAACGGGGCGGCTTGCTTTTCCGGGAAGTAGGCTTCTTTCGGGGTGCGGCACTTGCCGCAGTAAAGCAGCCCGTCCTCGCCTGTGTAGTCCTCCGGCTCTGCGGTAGTAGTCATCATATTCAAAACGGTATCGGTAAAAAGTTCAGTCATAAACTCTCGCCCTCCTTAAAGGTGTAATCGGGTATGCCTTTTTTCGGCGGTTTCTTGGCTTCGTCCTCCTGCGCCCACTTGTATATCGTGGCTGCATGGCTACGGTATTTCGTTCCTTTGGACGCTATATGAGTAGATAAGCGGTCAATATAATACTCCCATTTGTCGGGCAGTTCCGCTTTCAGCTCGTCCAGTTCCGTATCGGAAAGAAAAACATTGTTGTATCTGCCATAGCGGCGGGCGGGGGCTTGTCCCTTTAACTCTCCCTCTTTTTCTAACTCTATATCTATCTCTTTCTTTATCTCTATCTCTGGTGGACGAATGTCGGACAAATGTCCGCCATTTGTCCGCGGCGGCAAAAGCGCCTTGTTTTCAAGCCTTGCGGCGCGTTTCCGTTCCGCTTCGGTAGAGGATTGACCGATCATCAGCTCAATGTCGGTCATATAAAGCAGCCCGCAGTCAAGCTGCTCCACAAGCCCTAACTGCTGGAAGATGGCTAACGCCCGTTCCACCGTCCCGATTTGGTGACGGGTCAGCGTGGCTATCATCTGGGCGGTATAGGGGATATGCTCGTCAAGCTGTAATCTGCCGCCATTTTTCAGCGATTTTAAGTACAGCTTCAAGAGGATATTGGAATACAAAATCCCGTCTTTCATGTCCTCTAACAGCACAATGGAATCGCTGTCGAAGAAGTTTTCTTTCAGTTTGAGGTAGTAATATTTGCGGTTATCTGCCATTGGCGGTGTCCTCCCTGTGTTTCCATCTCTTAGAGAAATACCGGGGGCAGAGGACGATAATCGCCCGGAAGCTCTGCTTGCAGCCGTGTGTGCAGCCCCGGCAAAGGTCATTGTAAGTAATACGGTTTCGGTGGTTGAGGAAAAAGCTCCATTCCAACCGCCGCTTTTTGCTCATGCGCGGCATTTCTCGCTCCTTTCTGCCGCTTCCGCTGGTATAAGCGGATAGGTCGGTAAAAATGTTGTTTCTCGGTATCATTTTCGGGGATTTCCTGCGCTGTATGCCCCGTTTCAAAGGTGGGTAGTATTGCGGATAGGGTGCAGGGCATATCCCCGTTTTGGTATCGTTTGGGGCGGTTTTTAACGCTCCTGTTCGTGTGTTTTCTCTCTGTCTTTCTCGCCTTGCAGGATTTGGGAAAGATTGCTTTTCACGGTATGCAGCTCCTTGACGCGGGCTTTTTTCTCCCGGTATTCGTTGTAGTGGGCGTTCTTTTCGGCGGTAAGCTGCTCGATTTCCGCTTGCAGCGCCTTATGACTTGGCAGCTTGGAAACGCCATGCGCCCGGAAATAACGGGCGGCTGCGTCCGCTATGATAAAATCGCTTTCGTACCGTTCCCGATAGGTGCTGCGGGCTTTCTCCGTTTTCTGTGCTTTCAGACCATCACGGGCAGGCTTGGTCTTGGCATAGGCAATCACCTGTGTCTGAAGCTCTTTTTTCTCCCGGATAGCAGCGTCCAGGGCTTTCAGCTTGGCGGTGCTGTCCTGTAAATCCGCATTGGCAGATACAAGGGCTGCGTCCAGTTCCTCCGGCGAATAGCCGTACTGCCCGTAGGCGGCAACGGTAGCCGCCATTTGTTTCAGATTGTGGACTGCCGCCCAGCGGTCATATCCCACGCCTTTTCCCTCCGCTCGTTTTGCCGCCCGGTCAACCATACGCTGAATACCGTCCTTTTCCGGGGCGGTTTGGACAGCTTTTTTACCCTGCAAACGCTCCTTTATGCTGCGGGGATATTCGGGTATGGCTGCGGTCTGCTCGGCGGTTCTGTGGGCATTCTGTTCCAAAAGGGCAAGAACGGCGGTGCGGTCAAAATCGTCGCCCAGCTTGCGGGCGGTAATGGGCTTTGTCCTGTCCGGCGTGAGATAGGATAGCCGCCCCCGGCTCTCCTTGACGGTCACGCCCTGCTGCAAAAGAACGGCGGAGAACTCGTCATAGCTGGCGGCAGAGGACAGCGCGGCGCGTATGGTCTGCCGCAATTTTTCCTTGTCTGTTTCAAACTTCGTGGGCTTGGCTGGCTGCTCCTCGGCTGGTAAGGCGGCAGCTTCCTTGTCCAGCTTTGCCTGTCCTTTCCGCTGCGCCCAATACTCGCGCTCGGTAATGCGGTTCTTGCTGCCATGCAAAAGGTCGATTTGATAGAGATTTTCCCGGTGGCACAGCTCCATGACTTCGGCTTTGAAGTATTCCATCGCCGCGTCTGTGCAGCGGTGCTTGCACCCGGCGCGGGTGTCCGCCGGTCTGTCCATGTAAGGCAGGAACGGAACTTCCGCTATCCGCAGAGAATTGATAACGATATGCACATGGATATTTCCGCTGTGGTTATGTCCGTCCGGGTGGGTGCAGACAATGGCTTGGTGTCCGGGAAACTGTTTCCGGCAAAATTCCTCGCCCAACGCCTGCGCCCGGTCTACGGTCAAGCCGTTGTCTACTGCGTCCCGTGGGTCAAAGCTGATAATGTAGTGGTGGCTTTTCACATCTTCTCGTTTTTGGTTTTTCCCATAACGGAGATTGGATCGCATACAGGCAACAGCAAAATCCTCGCCGCCGCAGTTCAGCGTTGCTATTCGGTAGTCCTCCCGGAGCATGAGCCGCCCGCTTTCATCAAGGGTGGGCTTCATGGTAAACTCATCATGTTCAAAGGTGAGGTACTGCTCGGTTGCGCCATAATCCGCATTTTTAGAGCTGATATGTTTGAATGTTGCCAACAGCGTCACCTACCTTTCGCAAGACTTCAAACTTCAAGGCGGCAAGGTCAGAAATGGCGGCGCGGACTTCAACGGACAGGGCGTTGTATGGTGTGCCGTACTCATTGAGGACGCGGGCGATCTGATTGAGGTTGCCGCCGATTTTTCCGTATTCGGCGGTCAGCCTGCCAACGGCGGACAGCAGTTCATCGTTGACCGGGGAAACGGTAACGATGGGGCGAATAGTCGCCCGTGTGATGGCTTGCCGGATAAATTCGGCTTGGCTCATGTCATAGTGTTTCAGCCGCTCGGTAAAGTCGGCGTATTCTTCCTCGGTCATGCGGGTTTTGACCACATGGCAGCGGTGGGGCGTGTTGTATTTTTTCTTCAAGCGTTGACCTCCTTTCTCGCCCGACAGGGCGCATGAGCAGGGTTTGGGGAAGGCACTCCCCAACAAGATTTACCAAAGGGGCAAAACCGCAGATATGCGGATTTTGGCACCGTGGTAGAATCTTGCTCTAAAAAACTGCCGCTTTCCTCGGCGGCTCTGGTTTGCGGATATACTGGCTTGCTCCACCAATATAGCGATTGCGGCGGCGTGTTCTGCCCGCTGTTCACCACTACAACGGTGAAAAAGGTGCGTTTTGGCAAATGCAGCGGAAATTTTTTTGATTTCCCCGTCCTGCTCCCTACAACAATCCGGCGGTGTGGTTTGCCAAAGATTTTTGAAAATAGGCGCAAAAAAAGCAGCAAACCTTTTTCAAGATTTACTGCTTATATGCCGCTGTGATGGGCGGCGGTATTAAATTGTCAGCCGTTTTTCAAATGGAATTTATCTGCAATCGCTTTCTTTTCGCTTTCCAATCCCTTTTCTGTAATCTTCCATAATCCTAACGCAATGATCTGCTATCTTTTGCATTCCGAGTTCTTCAAAAAAAGCAATTTGTATTTTCATCAGTTCTTCGCAAACAGCCAACTTCTGCTCATCCATATTGCTAATAGCAAGCCATGGGAACGCTTTATATTTCTTAGTGTCACCAATGAGAAAATTGTACCCTATCAACTCATTTTCACGGAAAACGAAATAGAATTGTGGACCTGAACCCGGAACTGACTTTTCCATAATTTGTTGCATGGTTTTCACACCGCCGTATGCAGGAAAAAAACCTATTCGCTCAAGAGCATTTAATATGTCAAGCCTTTTATCTGTGGGTATGTCTCTATAATTGATAATCTGTTCCATTTGCTCCACCCCCATTAAAGTTTAATTTGTCAGGCTCTAATTATACAACTTTTCTGCTTAGCGGTCAAAGCGGAACTTCAACAGGCTTTCTATCAGCCGCCCGACGATATGTTCCTGCATATCTGTGTTGATCTGTCCGTCCATTTTCGCACAAGAGCGGATATATCCGGCATAATGGGATAGGACGGCGGCAACAGCTTCCGGGTCGCCCTCGCTTGCCTTAACGATTGTTTCATAGGGAAGTAGCTGGTTCATAGGACAAGCCCTCCAACTCTGCCCGTAGCCGCCGTAAAATCATCTGAATACGCCGCCCGGTTGTGTTGCCAGCCCGTCCATATCTCCGTCCAATCTCCCTATGCGTCAATCGTTGGAAGTAGTACAAGAAAATGATTTCCTGTTCCATCTGTGATAGTGCGGACAGGGCTGCGGCAAGCTCTGGACTTTCCAAAAGCACCATCTGACCACAGACGAAAAGCGGATAGCTGGTCATGCCGGATTGCTCCGCAAAGTATTTATCTGTGGTACTGAATGGATAGTGTTTTTCTTCTATCAGATATTCAAGCGAGATTTCCCGCTTGCGGCGGCTCCGTATGCTCCGGGCTGCGTCTATGGCAGCGTGGCGAATAACAGTCTTGCAAAAGGCATCGTGTGTATGCCGGATATGTTCTTGATACTTTTCGTGTTCGGTCATGGAAAATCCCCCTTTCTGAATAATGGCAGAGGGCGGCAGCATCTTGTGCTGTCGCCCTCTTGATTACCGAACAGCAAAGACGGGCGGGGCTGTCAACGGCGGCGCATTTGCGCCGTTCATCTTGACCGTTGACAGGCTCGGCTGGGTTTGCTATCTGCTCACGGCAATTCACTCTCATTGATAGGAATTGCTTCAAGGTCCGTATTCAAATTGTTCCAATAAGAGCCAATATCCGCACTTGTGAAATACTTAAAACCGCCTGCTTCTGACTTCAATTCGCCGTTTTTAACTCCATAGCAGGCGTAAATCAAATCGTAGCTTGTTCCATCTGAGAGGTTAAATCTAAAGCTGGTCACATCTGCTCCGGCAGTTTCCTCAGTTGTTTTGTCTTTTAAGGATAAGTCCTTGAACTTATCATACAGGGTCTTTATATCATTTTCAGCAACAACTACTTTCTTTTCTGCTGATGCAGGCACTCCGTCATAGTGGTACATTTCAACGCTTTCGACATCTTCAACCTCAAATGGGAAGTCGATTTTGACAGGCTCATAAGCAATGTTTATAGGTAACAGAAAGAGAGCTGTAAAAATTGCAATGGTACAAAGAGCGATGGAAACGAGAACAGCAATCGTTATCTTTTTCCTGCCCCTCTGCTTTTCTTTTGCCTCATGGCGCATAATAACGCTTTCGCTTTCTTCGTGAAGAACATCTTCGCTCGTGTGAGAAAGCAATTTCTGATAAATTGCGTTACAATCAGCACAGGCGTTCAAATGCTCTTTTACCATCTCTGCGCTTGCTTCGCTGCAAGCACCGTCAACATACAGCGGAAGAATATCTCGAACAATATCGCATTGTTTACTCATGCTTTTCATCCATCCTTTCTTGAATTTTTAGCTTTGCACGATGATAAGTAACTCTCGCCCATGATTCTGTTTTTCCAAAAATTGCAGCGATTTGTGAAAAAGATAGTTCCCCGAATACGCGAAGCTGAAAGACTTCTTTGTATGGTTCTTCCAAACGGTGAAGAACGAGGTGTATGCGGAACGCCATGTCAGAATCTGCAACTGAGTTCTCAACATTTTCATTTGATGGCAAGTCATTGATTTCACTCACATCAGCTACTCGCTGACGGCTTCGCATTTCATCATGGTAAAGATTTTTTGCTATGGAGCAGAGCCATGTCAATTCATCTGACTTACCTTTGAATTGTGATGTTGTAGAAACAGCCTTATAGAATGTGTTCTGCGTGATTTCCTCTGCTATCTCACGATTTTTGGCAAGAGAAATAGTATACGAGTATACCTGTAAATAGTAGGCTTTATAGAGCTTTTCATAGTCCATACTTGTCATCACCTCCTTCAGCTTCATAGGTTAGACGGAGAAATCGGAATTTCGTTACAAAGAAGTTTGAAATTTTTATACCTTTACGCTACTCTTGCTTTCTGCGGACTGTTGGTAGACGCACATTAACGGCAAGCAAAGAGATTGCTGTGTCAGCTTGATATGTTCAAATGCTAATTAAGTATAGCATACAGCTATGAATTTTTCTATTGCGTTCCCCTGACTTCGGAATAGTGGCAGGGCTGGCTATCCATGTCTTGTGCTTCTCTACCGTACATGAGCATTAGCGCCGGGGTTGTCCGAGCCATAGCCCTCCAGCAGATTGACCACGCCCCACACGCCAAGGCCAGCGCCGAGGGCAATCACAAGGGTCTGCAAAGTGGTGATGGCAGAAGCGAAAAACTGCATATAGCCTCCTATTCTCCGGGGACAAAGCCCCGGCCATGAAAAAAGCCGCCCTTGCGGGCGGCAGCCTACTAACTGGTTTTTATACAAGGTTTCTTTTTTGCGGGAGGGGCTCTTGGTAACATAAAAAGGGCTCCTTTCTCATTGCTTGGCAATTTGAATTGCGGTATAATGTAGATAAAAACAATTAGTGAGGTGAAAATAAATGACTGATTGGGCAATGGTTGTGTTAACCGCAATCTATGTTTTAGCTACAATTCTTATTTGCTACTATAACTATGGGGCAACCAAGGCTTCAAGAGATCAAGCTGCTGAGATGCGCCGTCAATATGAAGAAGATAATCGTCCATATATAACCGTTGAGCTTATTTATGAGCGAAAAGTGTTTTACGGGCTGCGTTTTTCAAATCATGGAAAACGTCTTGCAAATCATGTACGCATACAACTTGACCAAACTTTTTTAGACAGCCTCAAAGAGCCTTCATTTAGCGAAATGTTAAAGCGAGCAAACGGCAAAGAATGTATTATTGGAATTGGGCAACATTATGATCTCTACTTCGGCTCAAACAAATTCCGTGAAAACACAGACAAATATCCTCTTTCGGGGCAAGTGGTCTACCAAGATGGTGAGCGTACATACAAAGAAGCGTTTAACATTGATTTTGACTCCTATGCAACATTCTTTTCCGTGGACTGCGATTTTGATGATTTTTTGAAAGAAATGAAAGCCCAGACCAGAGAATTGCACGGAGTTGGGGAGAAGTTGCAACAGTTGGTTACAGTCCGCCAAGTGAGTGCCGATAACACAGACAGCAAATCAGAATAATTCTTCTAACTCACACTTTCGTCGTAAGGCAGAGTGTGAGTTCTTCTTTGGGACGAAATGTCCCAAAGCTCTATACAAAAGCGTCCGGGTCGTCGATGTCATCATAGTTGAGGATGTCCTCGTCCTCTTCTGTGAGTGCATCGTCCGGCACAGTCACCTCATACATCGTACACGCCTCGTTCAGACCGGGCCGCCTGCGGCGGTTAATGAGCCTGTCAAGGTCAAAAGCGTTTTTCTGTTTATCGGCCTCCGCCGTAAAGCGATAATTGGGGTGCTGTTTCAAATCATANTCGTCGATGTCATCATAGTTGAGGATGTCCTCGTCCTCTTCTGTGAGTGCATCGTCCGGCACAGTCACCTCATACATCGTACACGCCTCGTTCAGACCGGGCCGCCTGCGGCGGTTAATGAGCCTGTCAAGGTCAAAAGCGTTTTTCTGTTTATCGGCCTCCGCCGTAAAGCGATAATTGGGGTGCTGTTTCAAATCATACTTTTTGGAATAGAACGGCGGCAGCCCCCGGAGCTGCAAAATGCACCGATCTCCGGGCATGGTGGCGAGTTCACTTGGGGTCATCAGCTCCCGCCCCAGCCGTTGGGTGTTCTGACTGTAACTTTCAGACTGGCCCCGTGAGCGCCCCTCGGTCTGCATGGAGATGGTGGCCTTGCCCAGCCAGTTCTCGGAAATTTCCTTGATGGTGCTGGCCTCACGGCCACCGAGGAACAGCACGCTGTCCATGTTGCCAAGGATGGTTTCAGTGTTCTTATCGTAAATGGCCTTGCATTGAGCAAGCTGCTGATACAGCAGGCACAGGCTGATCTCCCGTGAGCGGATGACCGCCACCAGCTTTTCCAAAGTCGGCACCTGTCCGGTGTTGGCCGCCTCGTCCCACAGCACCCTCACATGATAGGGCAGCCGCCCGCCGTGAACATTGTCCGCCCGTTCGCACAGGAGATTGAACATCTGCGAAAAGGCCAGCGCCACAAGGAAATTGTAGGTACTGTCGGTATCGCTGATACAGAAAAAAGTAGCTGTGCGTCGATCTCCCATGCGGTCAAGCTCCAGTTCGTCATAGGACATGATCTCCCGGAGCTGGGGAATATCAAAGGGAGCAAGCCGCGC
>JAJJOY010000016.1 GCA_021029595.1 Hominenteromicrobium mulieris
TTGAGGGTGTGTGTCCGTTGGCCTGTTCGTGAAGGTATGAAAACAATCCGGCAGATAGCCGACGAGATAGGCGTATCAAAACAGGCGGTTTATAAGCGGTACAAAGGCAAGCTGTATACGGTTTGCGCTCCGTATGCGCATACGGAACAGGGGGTCTTGTATCTATCGGAGCAGGCTGAAACCCTGATAAAACAAGACTTTTTGAGAGATGGCTGCCCCAATGGATCGCATACGGATACGCATACGGAGCGCTCCATTGGAGCGGTGCCGGAGCAGTCGCAAGAGGCTGGTGTGGTAGCAATTTTACAGGCCACCATTGACACGCTGCAAGGGCAGCTTTCTGTAAAGGACAAGCAGATTGAAGAATTGAATGCAAGGCTGGCAGAGGTCAGCTCTGCGCTGGTGGTGGCACAGCAGACTGCCCAGGCCGCCCAGGCACTTCATGCCGGAACAATTCGGCAGCAGCTTACTGATGGTGAAGATGATCCAAATCAACAGGGGCAGACGGTGGAGCAGAAAAAAAGCTGGTTTTCAAAAGTTTTTGGTGGCAGATAGGAAACAAAAGTATATTTTTTTCGTCAGTACAAGTAAGAAAGGCGGTGTGATACAGTGAAAAAGATTGTTCTTGTTTTGGTGGCGGCTATGGTTTTGGTATTCACTGGTTGTGAAAAAAAAGAAACTATTTCTATGCCCTTTGATGTTGCTGATGTAAATAACATTGAGATGTATCGCAATGCTGAGCCATACTCCGCCGAAAAGCAAGTTATCACAGAAAGCGAAGACATAGCTGATCTTTATTCTCTGTTTTCGGGACTGGAGGTAAGCGATAAGAAAACGGAGCCTGTTGTCGGGGAGACCATAACGAGTTTTAGGTTCAATCTCTCAGACGATACAAGTTATGAGATCATCTACTGTGCGGAAGCTGTAAAGTCAGGCAGACTGAAATTTCCGGCGGAGAAACTGGATTATTTTACATCAGCCGATATTGGAGGTCGTTGGGATAGCTATCAATATGAGATTGTTCCTGTAAGTGAGAGTGAGCTGCCGGGGCAGTCAGAAAATCCCTCTGATCCGCCGCTTGAAGAAACGCATGAATGGGATAAAATCCCTATGGTAATGGTGGATGGAAAACTCTACTATGATACGGGGAAAGAAAGCACCATAAGTGGTCGTTGCGGGGTAATGGACGGGGAAATTACTTCAACGGTTGATGGCTCTGAGATACCGACAAAGGATAACCAATCTAATTTTGGGACAGGCTTTGAATATCAATACGGGGCAGACAATACCATAGAGATTTTTATGAACGAGAAATGGATCGTTTTTGAGCAAAGAGAAGGAGACGGAAGTAAAGTCCGATATGGTGATCGGATGGTGGATGCGGAGGACCTTTCCAAAGAAACGCTTGAATGGCTGGATTGGTATAATAGCTTGCCGGAAGAACAGCAGTTGGCTGTAAGTTTTGTCCCGTCGGATTTGATTGAAGAAACCGGCCCTGTAAAAACAGAGGACGCAGAAGTTCCTGCACAGGAAGAAGAATTATGCGGTTATCCTCTTGCACCAGAAGAAGTAGAGTGACAGAAGAAGTTCTTAGAGATGGTTGTGAGGCCGGCTCTTTTAGCCCCCGGCAGGGCGCAAAGCACTTTCATACTGCCAGCCCCAAAGGGGAGGCGGTGTGAAAGTGCTTTTGCGTTACTTTCTCACCAGAAAGTAACAAAGAGGTTGTGACAGCCACCCAGGTATGGTAAAATAGAGATAGTAGGATATAGTTCTTTTTACAAGAAAGGGCCGGGTGATTTTATAGAAACAACCATTTCGGGAATGACAGGCCGAGGAAGTATTCGGCACAATAACAGGAGCTTTTCGGCGGCGAATGTAGACCGCAGCCGGTCGGAGCAGAATATCACTTTTTGCAACGATGACTTGAAGCAGGTGTACCATGAGCTTTTTGATGAAGCATTGGCTGCCTATAACGCTAAAAAGAAAAAGACCAGGGACAAAATACCAGACTACTATGAGCATATCCGGCAGAGCAAACAGGAGAAGCTATTTCACGAGGCCATCTTCCAGATCGGTAACATGGAGGACTGTGGGTGCGGCTCCCCAGGAGGGGAACGGGCAGCGGCAGCTCTCAAAGAATTTGCAGAGTCCTTCCAGGAGCGCAATCCTCATCTGCGGGTATTCAATATGGTGCTGCACATGGATGAAGCCACGCCCCACCTCCATGTAGACTTTGTGCCGGTGGCCACTGGGCAGAGCCGGGGGCTGTCCACGAGGGTTTCCATGAAGCAGGCGTTAAAGCAGCAAGGATTTGAAAGCCTGGGCCGAAAGCAAACCGAATGGAAAGCCTGGATGGAGCGTGAGAAGGTATCTCTTGGAGAGATTGCTCAGGTACACGATTTTGAGATTATCAGCCTGGGCGGTGGTCGGCCTCACATGGATTTGCCAGAGTACCGGGCAGCGGCGCAGCGCCTTGAAGCTGTCCAGGAACAGGTTGCAGCAGCAGAACAGGATATAGCAACTTTGGAAAAGCAGAAAAAAGCGTTGCAAGGGAATGTGAAGCTCCTAAAGGCGGTTGAGAAGGTCAAGCCTGATCTGGAGGCCATACAGCCAGAAAAGACGCTGACAGGAGCTGTGAAAGGCGTTACCGTAGAACAGGTAAAGGAACTGAAGGCGGCAGCAATCAGAGGTGCGGCAGCGGAACAGAAAGTGCAAGAGCTGAAGGAAGAAAATCAGCGGCTTCAGCAGAAAATCCCCTCGACAAAAGAAAAGCTGAAGGAGGCTCAGGAGAGGCAGCGGCTTGAAAACCAAAACCGAAAGCTGCTGGTACAGGTGGAGTGCCTGGAACAAGAGTTGGAGCAGGAGCGCAGCTTCTCGGATCGGCTCCTGGATGGGGTCAGTGCGGTGATGGATTTTCTGGATCGGCACCTGCCAGAGAAGTTCCGCCCCCTTGTCGAAAGGGCCAGGGAGCTGTTGCCTGTGCCGGAGGTGCAGCAGCCAGAGCAGGAGCAGGAACGAGGTCATACCTGGGGCGGCATGGAGCTTTGATAAGATAGGGAAAAACTGTATTGATAATATATGCCTGTCCAGGGGACTTGAAAGCGCCATCTGGACAGGCTATAATAACAACAAGAAATAGGGAAAAAACTCATTGATAATATATGCCCCCCTATGGCCTTTAGGCCAAGGAAAAATAATAAAAATATTCTCTCTCGGATAGGGAGAAAGTCGGAGGGGAAAATGGGGGTGAGCGACGGGGTGTGGGAATGTGGCAAACCTAAAAGGTTTTCCATCATTTCCATGCCCCAGAGCGAGGGGGAAAAGGGGGAGGTGACTTTCTCTTTAAGGCCCCGGAGGGGCCGCTCTTTGGCTCCCCCTTTTCCCCCTGTGGGTTTGCAGAATGTATGAAAAGAGGTGTAAGGAATGGTGGATCAGCAAGAGGCTTTGGAACGGCAGAGAGAGCTTTATCAGGAAAAGAATGAGCATTTGGAAAGGTTTTTGGAGCCGGTGGCGCCGTATGAGTTTTATCGGGAGATATTCCCGGAGGGTTCTTTCGAGAGGAAGGGACATTTTGAGGACAGGAAGGGAAACGGGATTGCGGTGACGGTTCAGAAAGTTGAGGTTGATAAGGCGACCGGGATCGCCCTGCAGATCGAGGGGGATGGTAAGGCGAAACGGTGTACTATCACTGACGAGCTGGACGAACTGCGGGAGCTACAAGACACTGATTTTACGATTATGTCCCCGATTTCCTATTTTGGTCTGCGGCGGTGCGGTAAAAATGCCAGGTATCTTTATGCTTTGGTGTTTGATCTGGACGGGGTAGGTATGCCGCAGCTTCGGGACACGCTGCACCAGATGAACAAGGATATTCTGCCCCAGGCAACCTTTGTTGTAAACAGCGGGACGGGGCTTCACCTATATTATGTGTTGAAAGAGCCAGTGCCTATGTATCCGCACAACCAGAAATGCTTGAAGGAGCTGAAATATTCCCTTACTCGGCAGATTTGGAACCGATATACCTCCACGATAAAAGAACCGCAAATGCAGGGCATTTTGCAGGGCTTTCGGGTGGTCGGCTCCGGCTCGAAACTGGGACGGGAGTACCCTGTGAGGGCGTTCCGGCTTGGCGGGCCGGTGGAACTGGCGCAGCTGCTCGATTATATTCCGGACAGCAACGGGGAGAGGCAGCGGCTTGAGGGGCTTATGAGAAAGAGCCGCCTGTCGCTGGATGAAGCAAAGGAGAAGTACCCAGATTGGTATGAACGGAGGATCATCAAGAAGGAACGGCGGGGTCGTTGGACGGTCAAGCGTGACCTTTACGATTGGTGGCTGCACCGGATTGCTGACGAAATTCGGGTAGGCCATCGTTTTTATGGCATTATGACGCTGGCGATTTATGCGAAAAAATGTGGGATTGACGAAGACGAGCTGCGCCGGGACGCTTTTGCGCTGCTCCAGCCCTATGATGATATGAGCGTGGAGGACATAAACCGCTTCACGAAAGATGATGTGGTGTGTGCCCTGGAGATGTTCAATGAGGACTATGTGACATTTCCCAGGGACGATATAGCGAAGCTCTCTGGTCTTACTATGCCTGTCAATAAGCGGAATTGGCGTAAGCAGGAAGAGCATATTCAAGTGATGAACACAATGAAAGCATTAAAAAAACAGTTAGGAGAGATTGTCAATGAGGGTCGACCTAAAGGCAGCGGAACAGCTCAGGTACGGGTTTATGAGTGGCGGCAGCAGCACCCGGAAGGCCGTAAGGCCGACTGCCACCGAGAAACTGGCCTTGATCCGAAAACTATCCGCAAATGGTGGGATTGTCCACCACCAGCGGTGCGCTTTGAAGATGGGCATATAACGGTGCGGGTGTCCCCTTCGCAGGAGTTGAGCGATTGGCTCCTGGACGCACTGCACAATGAGGGTCAGGAATAAGGCCCAGAAAGGCCCTTGTTACGCTTTAGAAGTCGTTTTCAGCCCTCCGAGGGTAAATATACCGGCTCCCTCGCTACTGCGCCCGTAAAGCCGCATAAATCAAGGCTTTTTTGCCCCCTAAATGCGTACATACTGGGATAGAACTTTAGAGCGTCGAGGACAGGGAGATTGTATTGACATTATAAACAAAAAGCTATACAATGAATATGATAAAACGGGTTATAATAAAAGCGGAAGGAGTTGCTATTATGGCGAATACAAGTATCAATATCCGTATGGATGCAGATTTGAAGCGGCAGTTTGAGGCGTTCTGTGCTGATATGGGAATGACGATGACAACGGCGTTCAATGTTTTTGCGCGTAAGGCTGTGAGGGAGTATAGAATACCCTTTGAAATCAGCGGCGATGTGCCGAACGCGGAAACCGTCGAAGCAATCAAGGAAGTAAAGAGAATGAAGGCTAATCCGAGCCTCGGCAAGACCTATTCCAATGTCGATCAGATGATGGAGGAGCTACTTGCCGATGTATAACATAAGACCAACCACAAAGTTTCAGAAGGATTTGAAGCGTGTGAAAAAGCGCGGCTTTGATATTTCTTTGCTGACCGATATTATTAAAAAGCTGGCTGCGGGGGAGCCGTTGCCGGAAAAGAACAGGGATCACCAGCTTTCCGGGGACTATGCGGGGTGTCGTGAGTGCCACATTACGCCGGATTGGTTGCTGATCTACGAAGTGGACGGGGACGAGCTGATTTTATATCTCACCCGGACGGGATCGCATAGCGATTTATTTTAGGGGAAGGAGGAAAGGTCTATGAGCTGGGATAAAGAGAGGATCGCGCAGCTGCGGCTCCCCGATCCGGCGGACGATGATCCGCACCCTCGGCTGCTTCTGGAAGGGTACGGCATACATGCTGGGCAGGAATTTACCGCCTTGTTTCCCGATGGCTGGCACGAGATTACCCTTGAAGTAGCCTGGGAGCCGACAGGCCCCGCTTGCTGGTACATATCCACGCCGGGATTTGAGGGTGTGTGTCCGTTGGCCTGTTCGTGAAGGTATGAAAACAATCCGGCAGATAGCCGACGAGATAGGCGTATCAAAACAGGCGGTTTATAAGCGGTACAAAGGCAAGCTGTATACGGTTTGCGCTCCGTATGCGCATACGGAACAGGGGGTCTTGTATCTATCGGAGCAGGCTGAAACCCTGATAAAACAAGACTTTTTGAGAG
>JAJJOY010000017.1 GCA_021029595.1 Hominenteromicrobium mulieris
ATATACCCTGAAAACTGAATAAAGGGAGAAGCAAGAGTAGAATGGGAGAAGAAAGCGCAATCTTGAACCAAGAAGGATTATGGTCAAGCCCTCGACCTATTAGTACTGCCAAGCTGAACACGTTACCGTGCTTACACATGCAGCCTATCAACCTTGTAGTCTACAAGGGGTCTTACTAGCTTACGCTATGGGATATCTAATCTTGGAGTCGGCTTCACGCTTAGATGCTTTCAGCGTTTATCCGTTCCGCACATAGTTGCCCAGCTGTGCCACTGGCGTGACAACTGGTGCGCCAGAGGTGCGTCCATCCCGGTCCTCTCGTACTAAGGACAGCTCTCCTCAAATATCCTGCGCCCACGACAGATAGGGACCGAACTGTCTCACGACGTTCTGAACCCAGCTCGCGTACCACTTTAATCGGCGAACAGCCGAACCCTTGGGACCGAATACAGCCCCAGGATGTGATGAGCCGACATCGAGGTGCCAAACCTCCCCGTCGATGTGGACTCTTGGGGGAGATCAGCCTGTTATCCCCAGGGTAGCTTTTATCCGTTGAGCGACGGCAATTCCACTCTCATACCGCCGGATCACTAACTCCAACTTTCGTTACTGCTCGGACCGTCATCCTCGCAGTTAGGCTGGCTTTCGCGTTTACACTCTAAGGCATGGTTTCCAACCATGCTGAGCCAACCTTTGAGCGCCTCCGTTACCTTTTTGGAGGCGACCGCCCCAGTCAAACTGCCCACCTAACAATGTCCCCCGGCCAGATTCATGGCCGCAGGTTAGAATTCCAATAACTTAAGAGCGGTATTCCAACGTCGACTCCGCCGTGGCTGGCGCCACGGTTTCCTAGTCTCCCGCCTATCCTATACATAAATTATCGAAACCCAATATTAAGCTACAGTAAAGCTCCATGGGGTCTTTCCGTCTTGTCGCGGGTAACCGGCATCTTCACCGGTACTACAATTTCGCCGGGCGGGTAATTGAGACAGTGCCCAGATCATTACACCATTCGTGCGGGTCGGAACTTACCCGACAAGGAATTTCGCTACCTTAGGACCGTTATAGTTACGGCCGCCGTTTACTGGGGCTTCAATTCAATGCTTGCACATCTCCTCTTAACCTTCCAGCACCGGGCAGGTGTCAGCCCCTATACTTCATCTTTCGATTTGGCAGAGACCTGTGTTTTTGATAAACAGTTGCCTGGGCCTATTCTCTGCGACCACATCGCTGTGGCACCCCTTATTCCTAAGTTACGGGGTCAATTTGCCGAGTTCCTTAACTACCCTTCTCCCGTTGGCCTTAGAATTCTCTTCCTATCTACCTGTGTCGGTTTGCGGTACGGGCGCCGAAGATATACATAAGACTTTTCTCGCCCTCGTCCAAACTTGCTTCCCTACTAAATTTCGGTCCCTTTCGCCCGGGGCAACCATCGCCCGGGTCAAGTCCTTTCAAGGTGTCCTCTTACTTAAATCTTTTGGCGGCTACGGAATATCTACCGTATGTGCATCGGCTACGCCTTTCGGCCTCACCTTAGCTCCCGGCTTACTTGGAGCGGACGAACCTTCCTCCAAAAACCTTAGACTTTCGGCCAATATGATTCTCACATATTTCTCGCTACTCATTCCGGCATTCTCACTCGTATAAAGTCCACCAGCGCTTACGCTCTGACTTCACCCCTTATACGACGCTCTCCTACCATGCATTACTGCATCCCAAGCTTCGGTGTACGATTTAGCCCCGTTAAATTTTCGGCGCAGGGTCACTCGACCAGTGAGCTATTACGCACTCTTTTAATGAGTGGCTGCTTCTAAGCCAACATCCTGGTTGTCTGTGCAACCCCACATCCTTTTCCACTTAACCGTACTTTGGGACCTTAGCTGTGGGTCTGGGCTGTTTCCCTTTTGACAATGAAACTTATCTCACACTGTCTGACTCCCGTACATCAATTATCCGGCATTCTGAGTTTGATAGAGTTCAGTAACCTCTCGGCCCCTAGCTCATTCAGTGCTTTACCTCCGGTAATCTAATACGAGGCTAGTCCTAAAACTATTTCGGAGAGAACCAGCTATCTCCGGGTTCGATTGGAATTTCTCCGCTACCCACACCTCATCCGCTACCATTTCAACGGGAGTCGGTTCGGTCCTCCATGGAGTTTTACCTCCACTTCAACCTGGACATGGGTAGGTCACCCGGTTTCGGGTCGAATACAACTGACTTCATACGCCCTATTCAGACTCGCTCTCGCTACGGCTCCGGACCTTAAGTCCTTAACCTCGCCAGTTACATTCACTCGCCGGACCATTCTACAAAAGGTACCCGATCACCCGTTGATGGGCTCTCGGTGCTTGTAAGCACAAGGTTTCAGGTTCTTTTTCACTCCCCTCCCGGGGTCCTTTTCACCTTTCCTTCACAGTACTATACACTATCGGTCACTGGGTAGTATTTAGGCTTGGAGGGTGGTCCCCCCATATTCCCACCGGGTTTCACGTGTCCGGCGGTACTCTGGATACAGCTAGCGGATTTCGCTTTTTGCATACGTGACTCTCACACTGTTTCGTTGGCCTTCCCATGCCATTCTGCTAAACTTAATCCTACACATTGCTGTCCAAACCCCAAAAGTATTACTACTCTTGGTTTGGCCTCCTCCGCGTTCGCTCGCCACTACTAGCGGAATCTCGGTTGATTTCTCTTCCTCGCCCTACTTAGATGTTTCAGTTCAGGCGGTTCCCCTCATACACCTATGTATTCAGTGTATGATGATTAAACATGACTTTAATCGGATTGCTCCATTCGGAAATCTACGGATCAATGCCTACTTACGGCTCCCCGTAGCTTATCGCAGTTAGTCGCGTCCTTCATCGGCTCCCAGTGCCAAGGCATTCCCCTTGCGCTCTTTGTAGCTTGACCATGTGTTCTCTTCTTGGAATTAGAAATGAGTTTTGTAGTTATTTCTCTTTGCAAAGAATAAACTTAAACTTTTTTCGCTTCTTTGAAATTGCAGTTATTACCCTAAACAATTATTTGGATCGTTAGACCTTTTAAATAATTCTCTAGTAAATAACAGTTTTCTCGCATTTTTATCTGCTTCGCTTTATTCAGTTTTCAAGGTACATTTTGCGGATTGCTCCGCTTGGTGGGCTTAAGTGGACTCGAACCACCGACCTCACGCTTATCAGGCGTGCGCTCTAACCGGCTGAGCTATAAGCCCATATCTAGTTAAACCACCGGTTGTTCGAACCTTTCGGCCCTTGGTGGAGATGAACGGGATCGAACCGATGACCCCCTGCTTGCAAAGCAGGTGCTCTCCCAGCTGAGCTACACCCCCATATTCTTTTCAGAACGAAGATGCCCCGTTCTTGAGGATCAAGACCCTCAAAATTAAACAACGATTAAAAGTTTTCCCTGTAATCTAACCTAGGATGTTAAAGAACAACCTTAGCTGTTCTTGATTCTCCATAGAAAGGAGGTGATCCAGCCGCACCTTCCGATACGGCTACCTTGTTACGACTTCACCCCAGTCGCCAATCCTACCTTCGGCAGCGTTCTCCTTACGGTTAAACTACTGACTTCGGGTATTACCGGCTCCCATGGTGTGACGGGCGGTGTGTACAAGGCCCGGGAACGTATTCACCGCGGCATGCTGATCCGCGATTACTAGCAATTCCAACTTCATGTAGGCGAGTTGCAGCCTACAATCTGAACTGAGACCGTTTTTAGGGTTTTGCTCCACCTCGCGGTATTGCTTCCCTCTGTTAACGACCATTGTAGTACGTGTGTAGCCCAGGTCATAAAGGGCATGATGATTTGACGTCGTCCCCACCTTCCTCCGTTTTGTCAACGGCAGTCTGATTAGAGTGCTCTTGCGTAGCAACTAATCACAAGGGTTGCGCTCGTTGCGGGACTTAACCCAACATCTCACGACACGAGCTGACGACAACCATGCACCACCTGTCTCAACTTTCCCCGAAGGGCACCTAACGCATCTCTGCTTCGTTAGTTGGATGTCAAGACCTGGTAAGGTTCTTCGCGTTGCGTCGAATTAAACCACATACTCCACTGCTTGTGCGGGCCCCCGTCAATTCCTTTGAGTTTCAACCTTGCGGTCGTACTCCCCAGGTGGATTACTTATTGTGTTAACTCCGGCACGGAGGGGGTTAGACCCCCCACACCTAGTAATCATCGTTTACAGTGTGGACTACCAGGGTATCTAATCCTGTTTGCTACCCACACTTTCGTGCCTCAGCGTCAGTTAAAGCCCAGTAGGCCGCCTTCGCCACTGGTGTTCCTCCCGATCTCTACGCATTTCACCGCTACACCGGGAATTCCGCCTACCTCTACTTCACTCAAGACTAACAGTTTCAAAAGCAGTTCATGGGTTAAGCCCATGGATTTCACTTCTGACTTGCCAATCCGCCTACGCACCCTTTACACCCAGTAAATCCGGACAACGCTTGCTCCCTACGTATTACCGCGGCTGCTGGCACGTAGTTAGCCGGAGCTTCCTCCTCTGCTACCGTCACTATCTTCACAGAGGACAGAGGTTTACAATCCGAAAACCGTCATCCCTCACGCGGCGTTGCTGGGTCAGGGTTTCCCCCATTGCCCAATATCCCTCACTGCTGCCTCCCGTAGGAGTCTGGGCCGTGTCTCAGTCCCAATGTGGCCGATCAACCTCTCAGTCCGGCTACCGATCGTCGACTTGGTGGGCCGTTACCCCGCCAACTATCTAATCGGACGCGAGTCCATCTTTCAGCGGATTGCTCCTTTGATTGCTGCTCCATGCGAA
>JAJJOY010000018.1 GCA_021029595.1 Hominenteromicrobium mulieris
CGATCCGTTCGATCTGGGCTAGAAATTCTTTCTTCTTTGTCCGTACCTGCGCCAGCTCATCACTCAGCGCAGTCATTGTCATCTGTTTATCCATGGTCTTATTATATCACTTCTGGCAGTATCGCGCCTACTTTTCTGTGCGGTATTGCCTTAATCTGTTGGCATACTTGCTCCTGTCTGCCGCTGAGTGACCGGATATTTTCCAGATACTGTTCAGCCGCTTGCTGGGCAGCTTCAAACACCTGATTAAGCTGCAAGGATGCTTCTGCAATAGATCCGGCCTGATTGATCTTTAGCTGGCGGTCAGATAACAATCGCTGCAGTTCATCAACCTGAGCCCGTAGCCGATCATTCTCTCGGCTCTGTTCGACCAACATTTCCAGAAGAGCACTGCGGTTCAGTTTTCGCAATTCTTTATCGGTCAAAGGTCACACCCTCCTTCATATCGCATCTCGTCGATCCTTCATCCTGAGATAGGGAGCCACGGAGGCAAGAGAAAGCGTAAAATAATGTGAACGGGCCTCATCACTATCTGTAAGTTCACCGCTATATACTCTCATTGCCAGATTCATCATGTTGTCCAGAATATGCTGAAGAAGCGCCTGAACATTTGCGGTCCCATCAAAGCAGCCATGAATGGCATCGGCCAACGGCCGAAAACGTTCCTGATGCTCCGTCTGGGAACACTGTTCATAATACGTGGAATAATAGTACCGGACATAGAACTGAATGGATTCCTGATGATCCATCATGTATTTCCAAAGGCGAAACCAGATGACTCGGCATCTGGTTTCCGTGTCCGGAATCAGACTGTGGACAGACGAAAAAACCCGTGAAAACTCGTCCGCTAATTTGGTATCCTCGCGCGTAAAAGTGGAGATCAGAAGGTCATCCTTATCTTTGAAAAACTGGTAGATATAAGGATTTGGGACCTGACAATCTGAGCTGATTGTACGAACACTTGCTTTATCCAGTCCGTCGCGGGCAATGACCCGAACGGTACTGTCAATCAGTGCTGACGCAACATCCCTCACTTTTTCCACCAATGGTCTCCTCCCTTGAAACTTTCATATAGCAAACGCTATTCTTATCTTAAAAAAATTTGCAAACTCAGGCATGTATGCGCCTGATCCTTGCATCTACACGGTTTCGGAACGGGAATTGGCTCTGCCTAATCGGCCCATCCGATTCTTTCGCAGAGTTCCCAACTCTATTCGCTGTGATTATACCATATGCGGCCCCAAAAATCAACAGAAAGAGCTTGCTTTTTTCCTTTTTCTGCTGGATTCGACACGGATTTTTCGAGGGCTCAAGGTCGAGATAGCGTGTCGCTGGGGCAGTCTGAAGTTTTTGTTGAATCATTCGCCGTCAGAACTTCCGTCTGATGGAGGTTTTTTCACAGATCAGCGCTAAAATAACCATATTCAAAATCTGAAGGAGGAACATCATTATGCCTAGAAAAGGAGAAAACATTTATAAAAGGAAAGATGGCCGTTGGGAAGCCCGTTATGTAAAGGGATGCACAACGGAGGGAAAAACCGCATACGGGTACTGCTATGGGAAGACTTACCGAGAGGCGAAAGCAAAGGTAACCGAGGCGAAGGCTCGTTTGGTACAGAACCTTCCGCACACAGGCGGAGGTACCCGCAGATGCTTTTCCAGCTACTGCGATGAGTGGCTGAAGATCAACCGGAGCAAAGTCAAAGAATCCACATACGTCAAATACCTTTCCATGTTGGACAAGCACATAAAACCCAAACTGGGTAACTACTATGTCCAGTCGTTATCCTCCGTCCTGATCGAGCAGTTCTCGTATGAGTTGTTGTCTGAAAACGGATTATCTCCGAAAACAGTACGGGACATTCTCACCTTGCTGCGTTCAATTCTGAAGTATGTTTCCCGTCAACTTCCGTCTATGCCGCATATCGATATTGTGTATCCCAAGGATTCACGGAAAGAAATGCGTGTCCTGAACAAGGACGAACAAGCAATATTCACAAGCTATCTTCTCACGGATATGGATGCGCGAAAATTTGGAACGCTGCTTGCACTGATGACCGGGATGCGGATCGGCGAAATATGTGCGCTGCGATGGTCGGATGTCGATCTTTCCGAAAATGTTATTCATGTGCATTACACTATGCAGCGGATCAAAGATACCAGTGAGGAAGGTCAAACAAGAACGAAGGTAATTATCACTGAACCCAAAAGTGAGACTTCCATCAGAGACATTCCATTGACAGAATATGCGGCGGGGCTTTGCAGACGTTGGAAAGCAAAGAACCCCGCCGCCTTTCTTTTAACGGGAACTGAAGATCAGTTCATGGAACCCCGTTGCCTGCAGAACAGGCTGAAGGAGTACACAAAGAACTGCAATCTGGAGGGGGTACATTTCCACACCCTCAGACACACATTTGCAACCCGGTGTGTCGAGGTGGATTTTGAGATCAAATCCCTCTCTGAAATTTTAGGGCAACACCGCAGAACACGCAAAAGGAAAGGCCCTGTGGGAAGATTCCACCCGGCAGGGCATATATACGCCATTCCATCAGCGCTGCAGCCACACTGATTTAAGCCGTCAGGCAGGATCGCCTGTCAGCCAGAATCAGATTCGCCAGCGCGA
>JAJJOY010000019.1 GCA_021029595.1 Hominenteromicrobium mulieris
CACTCTCCCCACGGCACGATGCGCTCTATCTGACTCAGAAATTCTTTCTTCTTTGTCCGCACCTGGCTCAATTCATCGCTCAGGCCCGACAGACTCATCTGCTTATCCATAGTATTATTATATCATATTTTTTCTTTGTGCGGTGTTGCCTTAAAAAGCTGTCAGATATTGGCCAAAATTGATTTCAGCAAGACACGAGGGAAAATCTGTTTTATTCTAAAGTGAGTGATTTCCAAATCTGCAAGGCCTACAAGTTTTATGAATTAATGATTTATGAAATGTTATGCGGAACAGTATTTTGAAGCAAATTACGGAGTGACGGAATCAAGCTGTCTGATTTTCCAGAACCAACCGGATATTCCACTGAACTGTGCGACTGGCAAAGAGATATGGATTGAGGAGACTTGAGCGGATACCATATTTTCAAGTTCCAAGGAAAATATTCTCGGAACATCTTTTTAAAATGCTGCAGTTGTTCAACAGTATATGAGGATAAATAATCATGTTAATTGTAAGTATGTGTTTCGAAAGATATAATGTTTTCAAAAGGCCGGGCATGATTGTGAATTTGTCCCATCCGATCGGATGAAAGTTGTTTTCAGGAAATCAAACGCAGCGCAAAAATGCAGCAAAGAATGGAGGAAAATGAACATGGGGATTCAATTGGGAATTGTTGGCTACGGAGGAATGGGCGGATTTCATCACCGAAACGCTTCCAAAATTGAAGGGGTTCAGGTGGTAGGCGCTTACGACATTGACCCCGTGCGGGTACAGGTGGCGGAGGAAAGCGGGCTCAGGGGATTTTCGTCCCTGGAGGATTTGCTTGCGTGTGAGGACATCAACACTGTTCTGGTTGCCGTGCCGAACGACTGTCACATGGAGATCTGCATTGCCGCGTCGAATGCCGGCAAGCATGTCATCTGCGAGAAGCCTGCCGCTTTGAACGTGGACGAGCTGGATCAGATGATTGCCGCGGCTGGTCGCAACGGGAAACTCTTCACCGTACATCAGAACCGCCGTTGGGACAAGGACTTCCGGATCGTTAAGGATATCCTTGATTCCGGGGAACTGGGAAAGGTGTATTCCATCCAGTCCAGACTGCATGGATCCGGTGGAGTAATGTTCGGTTGGCGCGGTGAAAAGAAGCACGGCGGCGGCATGTTGTACGACTGGGGCGTTCACTTTATCGATCAGTTGATGTGGATGCTGGGATATGACAATTTCAGGAGCGTATTCTGCAAGACCAGCAATGTAAAAACTACGGAGGTGGAGGACTATTTCTTCCTCGTGTTTGATTTGGAGGATGGCAGTCACGTTCAAGTGGAGATAGGGACATTTGTACTCAAAGAGCTTCCAAGATGGCTTCTGCTTGGCGATGAGGCAACTGCCTATGTGAACGATTTTTCCAGAAGCGGCGGGATCATCCGGCTGGACAGCACAGTGGAGACAAAGTCTGAGATTATTATGACCTCGGCCGGTCCAACCAGGACGTTTGCGCCCAGGCCGGATAACGTGAAGCTTGAGAGTGAGCTTCCGGACGTGGAAGCCGATTGGTCGGAATACTACAAAAATGTGCGGGATGCGATCGACGGAAAAGCAGAGTTGATCGTACAGCCCTGGCAGGTGCGGAAAGTGCTGAAAACTATCGAAGCTGCATTCCGCTCCGCGGAAACAGGAGAACTTGTTTCTCTCAAAAATTAAATTTGTAAACTCAAATGAGAGCCGCCTAATGAAATTATCATCAGGCGGCTTTTCGCCTATGCTGTAAGAATGAAAAAACGAGGAAAATATAGGGCAATACCGCACAGAAAAGTAGGCGCGATACTGCCAGAAGTGATATAATAAGACCATGGATAAACAGATGACAATGACTGCGCTGAGTGATGAGCTGGCGCAGGTACGGACAAAGAAGAAAGAATTTCTAGCCCAGATCGAACGGATCG
>JAJJOY010000001.1 GCA_021029595.1 Hominenteromicrobium mulieris
AACGGCAAGGTGGAGCGCAGCCACCGTGAGGATCAGAAACGCTTCTATTCCTGCCATTCGTTCTATTCACTCGACGACTTTGCCAAGCAGCTTGCCGTCCATAACCGCCGCGCCAACAACTTGCCCATGAGACCCCTCCGCTGGCTCTCGCCTAATGAGTTCGCTGTCCAATATGTTTGACAAACCTACATTTTGCGATGAAGTGCGCCGCGAAAGGCAGTTGAATTTGTAAAAAAGCTGTGCTATACTGAAAAGCAGAAACGGCAATGCCGAAATGGGAGGCTATTATGCTCTACTGCACGAAATGCAAAAGCATCTGCGAGGATTCCACACAAACCTGTCCGAACTGCAAGCGCAGCCGCGGTCTGCGGCCCGTAAAGCCCGAGGACGAAGTGTTTTTCCTCAAGGTCAGCGAGGGGGAAGCTGCGGAGCTTGCGCTGCTCTTTGAGCAAAACGCGGTGCGCCATGCGATACACCCCGTAAAAGGTGGCTTTTCCACCAGCGTGTACGACCCGGAGTATCTGCCGACCGATAAGGATATTTACGTGGAATACCAAGACCTCGAACGCGCCAAAGAGCTGATGCTCAAAGAGCGGGAAGAGCAGTCGCAGGAAAAACCGTCCGAAGAGAACGATATGCCCCGCGGCAAGCGTATGCTCATCCAGTCGCTTTCTGTCATCGCGTTCATGGCAATCGTCATTTTGGTCGTGCTCGGCTCAGATTTCATCGCAAATCTTTTAAAAGCGCTTTTCACAAAGTAAGCACTGCCGCGAAAATAGGATATTATTAAAGATTGGGGAAGTCCAAATGAAACAGTACAGACCGGATACAACGTGTATCCACGCGGGCTATACGCCCGGAAACGGTGAACCGCGCGTTCTGCCCATCGTACAAAGCACCACATACACCTATGACAGCTCCAAAGAAATGGGCGATCTGTTCGATTTAAAAGCGGACGGCTTTTTCTATACGCGCCTCGGCAACCCGACGCTCGACGCTGTGGAAAAGAAGCTTGCGGCACTCGAGGGCGGCGTAGGCGCGCTCGTCACATCTTCCGGCCAGGCAGCCACCATGATGGCCGTTCTGAACATCTGCCACGCAGGAGGTCATGTTGTGTGCTCCAGCGCCGTATACGGCGGCACATTCAACCTGTTCTATAAAACCCTGCATGAAATGGGCATTGACTGCACATTCGTTTCGCCGAACTGCACCGAGGACGAGCTGAACGCCGCATTTCGCGAGAACACCCGCTGCGTGTTTGCGGAAACGCTTACGAACCCGTCTCTCGTCGTGACGGACCTCGAAATGTTTGCAAACGCCGCACACGCGCACGGCGTACCGTGCATTGTCGATAACACGTTCCCGACGCCCATCAACTGCCGTCCGTTCGAGTTCGGCGTAGACATCGTTACGCACTCCACCACAAAGTACCTCGACGGTCACGCGGTGCAGCTCGGCGGCGCCATTGTAGACAGCGGTAATTTCGATTGGAACAACGGCAAGTTCCCGGAGTTCACAGAGCCGGATGAATCTTATCACGGCATCGTGTATGCCGAGCACTTCGGTAAGGCGGCGTATATCGCAAAAGCGCGCTGCCACCTGATGCGTGACATTGGCGCGCAGGCCGCCCCGATGAACGCATTTTACCTCAACCTCGGCATGGAAACGCTCGCGCTGCGCATGGAGCGCCATTGCTCGAACGCACAGAAGATCGCCGAATTCCTCGAGCAGGACGACCGCGTGGCGTGGGTCAACTATCCGGGTCTTGAGAGCAGCCCGTACCACGAGCTCGCTATGAAATATATGCCGCACGGCACCTGCGGCGTCATTTCCTTCGGCATCAAGGGCGGCAGGGAAGCGGCCACCCGCTTTATGGACAGCTTGGAGCTTGCCTCCGTCGTCACGCACGTCGCAGACCTGCGCACCTGCGTGCTGCACCCGGCCAGCACCACGCACCGCCAGATGACCGACGAGCAATTAAAGGAAGCCGGCGTCTCCCCGGATCTTATCCGCCTCTCCGTAGGCATCGAAAACCCGGAAGACATCCTCGATGACATCAAGCAGGCACTTGAGAAAGCGGCGCAGTAAGGTATAAATAAAATAGACAGCGCTGTGTGAAACGGATTTACACAGCGCTGCTGTCGTTTAACGACTATAACATTGAGGTAAATACCTATGAAAAACATTAAAATATTTGGGATTGCAATTCTGTTAATGGTTTTAATCGGTAGTATGAGTGGCTGTATTCAAATCACGGTGAATACCACATCCGATGAATCAAGTGCGCCTTCAATTTCAAACACGCCTGAAAAACAGGAAAGCACTTCGTCTGAAACCGGGAAAAACGCTACCTCTGAACTTCCGCATACAGTACCGAATGGTTATACGATTCCAGATACAAATATGACCGTCACAATCCCCGAGGGCGCGACGGTGCTTTCCGTCGATACCCCGGCGGGCGATGCCGCGTGGAGCAAGGCAGGCATTTTGGATGCGAGCGAGAAGATCAAGGAAATGCAGAAAAACGGGACCACTGCGGAGATTATTGCGGCAAACGGCGATACCATAGCCGTAGCGGCGAAGTCTTCCGATTACGCGAACTCCGTTTTTAACCTCAATAATCTGGATGAAAAGGGCAAGAAGGATTTTTTGAAATACATGGAGCCGTCTTCCATGGACGGCAGCACGACCGGCACCATCACGTGGTACGACCACACACAGATTCCGTTCTTTATGATCGACCTCTGTGCGGAGAATATCAAGGAGGAGGGACCCGTGTACGAGCGCCTCTATGGTACGCTGTACGACGGCAAGATTGTTTCGTTTGACCTCTTCGGCGATACGAAACAAATCTCGGAGGAGACGGACGCATTCATGCGCGCCGTGGTCGATTCCGCCGTCATCTCTGCCTTTGCGGAAAATCCTTAATGTTTTTCCAATGTAACAACGACCGCCCGCAGGCTACAATTTCCTGCGGGCGGTTTTATATGCTCAACTTTTTCAATTTTCCGGTTCCGAAGACTCCGGGAATTCGGTGTTTTCTGTCTGCTCCGAAGCTTCGGGGAGCGCGTCGGGGTTGGTTTCCGGCTCGCTTGCTATATTCTCTGCGTCTGCCGTTTCGGGCAGCGGTTCCTTTTCCGGCTCCTTCGGCGGCTCTTTGAGCGGCAGGGAAATCATCACGGTGAAAAGGTCGCCCTTTACGGTCACGTGGAAAGTACCGCCACAGGCCTCCGTGAAGCTTTTTGCAATAGAAAGGCCAAGGCCGCTGCCGGAAGTGGAACGGCTGTCATCACCGCGCACAAAGCGGGCCGTCAGCGAATCGCCGTCCATGGTAAGCTCGTATTTCGAGATATTCTGAATCGTCACGACGGCGTTTTGACCCTGCTTTTGCAGCTCCACGTAGACACGCGAACCCTCAAGCGCATATTGTGCCGCGTTCTTAATGAGGTTCTGGAACACACGGTACATGCGCTGCCCATCAGCATAAACGGGGAAGTCTTCCTGCGGGATCTGCACGCGCCACGTCAGCTCACTGTCGTTCATCACGCCGTCCATATCTCCGAGCGTCTGCCGCAAAAGCTTATCGAGACCGATGTATTCCGGCATCAGCGTAATATTGCCGGTTGCGGCTTTAGAGACATCGAAAATATCTTGCAGCATATGGCGCAGACGGTCTGCTTTCTGCGAGACGATTTTCAAATAATCCTGCATGTGCGGCGGCAGATCCGGCTCGGTCTTCATCAGTTCGATATAGCTGATGATGGACGTGAGCGGCGTTTTGATGTCGTGCGAAACATTCGTGATAAGCTCCACCTTCGTGCGCTCGGATTTGATGCCTTCCTCCACCGCGATACGGATGCCGTCACGGATCATATTGAGCTGCATAGCGGAATCATAAAGCGGGGAAGTGGCGGGCAGGTGATTCATCGCGTCAAGGTCGCCCTTGTACATTTGCTCCACCTGCTCCATCAGCTTGCCGTAATCGCGCAGGTCGTCGCGCAGTGCCCACGCAAACCATACAAGCGTACCCACACTCGCGAAAAACAGACCGACGTAAAACGCGACAAACCAAATCGTACCCATCAACCAATGGCTGTAAAAGAATACATATCCTAAAACTCCTACGATGCAAAGCCCCACCAAAATACCGGCAGTCGCCATGTATTTGCGGTAAACAATCTGCTCGAATTTTTTTCCTTCGCGGTTGCCAAGCACAAGCTTCAAAACGGAATGAATGATGTTGTGCCGATAAATCCGCCGGTTGTGGGAAATATCGATGCCGAGCAAATAGAACACAAAGAACACGGAGAACAGGGTAACAGCTGTGCCTGCAGGGTCAAATCCATACGAAATGATATTGAGCACAACGAAAGCCCATACAAATACGGCTATGACTTTGATTTCTATCCAAATCCACTTGAGTCCGTGTGCAATGTAACGCTCAAACAGCTTTCTGTCCTGCCGGAACAAAATGGAAAGCAGCAGCATCAAAGTGAACATCACGACCGCAGCGGCAACAAGACTTATAGCAAAGCGTATATTGTTGACCCAAGTCTGCGCATCGCTGACGATCTCATTCGATAAAGAATAAGAGGTCGGCTTTTCACGCACCGCAAAGCTGATTTTCGGTGATGGAGCATTGCTTTGCTTTAATGCGCCAAGCGTGTAGGAAAGCGAGAGCGTGTAAAATGCGCCAGGCGTATCACTGCTGAAAACACAGTTTAAATCGCCGTCTTTGTCGCTGTAGTAAATTTTTGTCACACCGTTTTCACAAGTGAAAAGGTAATTGAAGCCCTCCGGCAGCGTCTGCGCATCCCAGTTCGAGTCGTTCGTGATCGTTTTGCCGGCGGGGTCTGTGCTGTAGTCCGTTACCGAGAAAAGAACATCCTTTGAGATCGATTCCACATAGACCCAAGAAAGTGCCGTGCTGGATTCATCCCGTGAAATGTAGTAGTGATAGCCGTTTGAGGGTACATCGTTGTCCTTTTCCGCGGTTACATCGGTTGAGGTGTTTGAAGCAGCATTGCTTTGCGTGCTGTAATATAGCCGCTCAAACAGAATGGAAACATTATCCTTGTAGCTATCTGTTTCACGCAGATCGCCTGAAAGTGCCTGACCGCATTTATCTACCGCAGATGGTATGGCTTCAAATATATCTGGGTAGTACACGGCAAAAGTCAACCCCACAATAATAGAAAACGCGCACAGCAAAAAGCAGAACCAGGCGAAAACACCGCGGGCAAGGTTAGTGCTTTTCAATTTCATAACCGATCCCCCATACCACTTTCAAGTATTCCGGCTCGCTTGGGTTCAGCTCGATTTTCTCGCGAATTCTGCGGATGTGCACCATCACGGTGTTTTCCGCCGAGTACGCGGGTTCGTTCCAGATGCGGCTGTAAATTTCCTCGGCGGGGAAGATGCGGCCCGGGTGCTTCATCAAAAGCTCCACGATTTTCGTTTCCGTCGCCGTCAGTTTTACAGGCTCGCCGTCCGCATACAGCACGTGCTCGTCCAGCTTGAACGTCAAACGCCCGTTCACGATCACGTTGTCGCTGCGCGTGTTGATGTCGCCGAGATCGGTGTAGCGCCGCAGCTGCGATTTCACCCGCGCCACAAGCTCCATTGGGTTGAACGGCTTCGAAATGTAATCGTCCGCGCCCATGGAAAGGCCAAGGATTTTGTCGCTGTCTTCGCCCTTTGCGGAAAGAATGATGATGGGCAGATTTTTCTTTTCGCGAATTTTCATCACGGCGGAAAGTCCGTCCAGCTTCGGCATCATCACGTCGATGATGATCAGATGCACTTCGCGGGAGGTCACGCAATCCAGCGCCTGCAAGCCGTCGTAAGCGTTCAGTACATGGTAGCCCTCGCGCTCCAGCGTAATGGTAATGGCGCGCACGATCTCGTGGTCGTCATCCACAACCAAAATGGTTTTCTTATTCATATCCGGCATAAAATGCCCTCCTTTTCACTCCATGCTGAAAGTATACAGAATACCTCTTACAAAATCGGGGATAGAATTCTTACAATCAGCTTACAATTCATCTTTTTATCATTGTACAGGATTTTCATGTGCTTCGCAATGCTATCCCGGTTCTTTTTTATGCGGCTGCACATACTCTTTATAAAAAGAAATAGGGGGAACGCAGAATGAAAGTGCACATATTCGATAAAAAGCAGGTGCTTTATGTTGTTTTGGCAATCATTCTCTTGTGTATCGGTATGGTTTGCGCTTTGCGCGCAGTCAACCGTTTGGGTGCGGCAGAGGCCGCCGCAGGTATTACCGATTGGGGTTTGAGCTTTCAAAGCGAGGGCGCACCGCCCGTTGCAAATGCCTCGCAGGAGTATTTAAGAAATTTCGACGCGCTGTATGTCGGCGAAGCGAACCAAAAAGAGATCTACATCACGTTTGATGCCGGCTTTGAAAACGGCAACACGGAGAGAATTCTGGATGCGCTCAAAAAGCACGGCGTAAAGGCAACATTCTTCCTCGTCGGCAATTATTTTGAGACGCAGCCGGAGCTTGTAAAACGTATGGCAGAGGAAGGCCACACCATCGGCAACCACACGTATTCGCACCCGGACATGTCGAAGATCGGCGATATCCAAAGCTTTCAGACCGAGCTGCAAAAGAATGAAGCGCTGTACAGGGACATTCTCGGCAGCGAAATGCCGAAGCTCTACCGCCCACCGCAGGGCAAATTCTGTGAGGAAAACCTCAAAATGGCGCAGCAGCTCGGGTATTCCACGGTGTTTTGGAGCCTTGCCTATGTCGATTGGTATACGGATGACCAGCCCACACCCGAGCAGGCATTTTCTAAATTATTACCGCGCATTCACCCCGGCGCGGTCGTTTTACTGCACAGCACGTCGAGCACGAACGCCGAAATCTTAGATGAGCTCCTTACAAAATGGGAAGAAATGGGCTACTCGTTCGGCGACCTTGAAGCCTATTGTGCCGCACAGAAAACATCTTGAGCACGTTTTGTCAGCAAAACGTAAGCTATAATTCTTTAAAAGAAAAATAAAAACCATGACGTTTAGTATACTTATTTGCGGAACTTTTAAGGAACTTGAAAAAGAACGGATCATGAAAGGAACAATTCAGTATGGTAGAAGCACTTGTCAATTTTTTCAGAAATATTATTCCGGGTGAGCTTACGGTGTTCATCCTCTCCATGATGCCCATCATCGAGCTGCGCGGCGGTCTTGTTGCGGCGAAAATGCTCGGCGTAGATTTATTGCCTGCCATGCTGATCTGCTTCATCGGCACCATTTTGCCGACGCCGTTCATTCTGCTCTTTATCAATAAGATTTTCGACTGGATGCGCAACACGCGCTTTGTAAAGCTTGTTGACCGCATGGAAGCCAAGGGCAGAAGCAAGTTTGCGCAGATTGAAAAATACAAGACGTTCGGCCTGCTCATCTTCGTCGCCATTCCGCTGCCGGGCACCGGCGCATGGACGGGTTCGCTTGCCGCAGCGCTGATGAAAATGCCCATTAAAGACGCGCTTTTCTCCGTCATCGGCGGCACGCTCATCGCGGATATTTTGATGGCGATCTTCTCCTACGGCCTGCTCGGCATGTTCATTTAATAAGGAAGTTTAAATGGAAACAAAAGACATTATCATCATCGGCGGCGGTGCAGCGGGGCTTATGGCGTCGTGTGCCGCCGCACATGTTTTGAAAAAACGCGGTTCTGTTCTTGTTTTGGAGGGCAACGCAAAGCTTGGCAGAAAGCTGCTCGCCACCGGCAACGGCCGCTGCAATTTAACGAATTTAAACGTTTCGCCCGCGCATTACCACGGCGATGTTACGGCAATTCAAGACCTATTGCATGAATACACGCCCAAAGCTATTTGTGCCGTGTTCCGCGAAATGGGGCTCGTCACCAAGCCGGACAGCGAGGGCAGGGTATACCCGCAGAATCAGCAGGCGGCGGCCGTGCTCTCCGCTTTGCGATGGGATGCCGAAAAATACGGCGTGTCGTTTTCGGAAGAACACACCGTTTCAAAAATCGAGAAAGTCAAAAACGGATTTACGCTCATCTGTACGGACGGCACGCAGCTTTTCACAAAGCAGTGCATTTTGACGTGCGGCGGTGCGGCATCTCCGCGCCATTCCTGCGGCGAGGGCTACACGCTCGCAAAGCAGCTCGGCCATACGGTGACAAAGCTGTACCCGTCTTTAACGCAGCTTACCGTGCGCGCAAAGCAGTGGAAAACGCTCTCCGGCACGCGCGCCCCTGCAAACGCCGTGCTTTTGGCAGACGGCAAACCCGTCTATGAAGAAAGCGGCGAGGTGCAGTTTACGGATACCGGCATTTCCGGCATTTGCGTGTTCGGCCTTTCCATATATGTCGGCGAGTTCTTTGCGCTCGGCACGATCCGCAATAAGAAGTGCACTTCACTTGCCGTACAGCTCGATCTTTTGTCGGACATGGCCTATCAGGACGTGCTCGATTATCTCCTTGAGATGACAAAATTGTATCCCGCACGTGCAGCGGGCGATCTGCTCTCCGGCCTACTCAATATGCGTCTCGGCTACATGCTTGTCGGCGCGGCGGGCATCGTGCAAAGCGAACCGGCGGTAAAAATCAAAGCCCTACAGCTTAAAAAGCTTGCTTCTCTCCTTAAAGGCTGGAGGTTGGACATCACCGGCACGAAAGATTTTTCTGCGGCGCAGGTCACGGCGGGCGGCGTGCCGCTTACGGAGCTCGACCCGCACACGATGGCATCTAAAAAAGCCCCGGGGCTTTACCTTGCAGGCGAGATGCTGAATATCCACGGCGATTGCGGCGGCTACAACCTGCATTTTGCGTGGGCAAGCGGCATCACAGCCGGAAAAAGCGCAGCCTATCGCTGCCTGAAGGAGGAAAAACGATGATACGCATCAGCGACATTTCCATGCCGCTTCACTATACGGACGAAGCTTTGCGCCGCGCAGCCGCCAAAAAACTGCGTACCGATGTGCAGACGCTCAAAAAACTGGCACTTGTCAAGCGCTCTGTCGATGCCAGAAAAAAGCAGGACGTGCGCTTTGTCGTTACCGTGGATGTGGAAACGGACGGCAACGAAGACAAGCTGCTTTCCCGCGTGCGCGACAGCCACGTCACAAAAGCGCCGAAAAGAACCTATGCAATACCGCCGCACGGTACATTGTCGCAGCGTCCGGTCGTTGTGGGTTTTGGCCCGGCGGGCATGTTCGCAGGCTTATTGCTCGCACGCGCCGGCCTGCGCCCGATCATCTTAGAGCGCGGCGGCTCCGTAGAAGAACGCCAAGCGGCCGTAAACACCTTCTGGCAGATGCGAAAACTAAACCCAAGCTGCAACGTGCAGTTCGGTGAGGGCGGCGCAGGCACGTTTTCGGACGGCAAACTCAATACAGGCACGAAAGATGAGCGCATTTTCTTCGTATTGCAAACGCTCTGCGAGCACGGCGCACCCGAAGACATTCCATTTGACGCAAAGCCGCACGTCGGCACGGACAAGCTGCCGCAAACCGTCCGCGCCATTCGCGAGGAGATCAAATCTCTCGGCGGCGAAGTGCGCTTCAACACGCAGATGACCGACCTGCTCGTCAAAAACAATGCTGTTTGCGGGGTTGTTGCCGAGACAAACGGTGTGAATGAGACGATCGAGACCGCACACGTCATTCTCGCTATCGGCCATAGTGCGCGCGATACATTTAAAATGCTGTTTGAAAAAAGCTGTGTACCTATGGAGCCGAAGCCGTTTTCCGTCGGCGCGCGCATCGAGCACCACGCAGAGACGATAGATCGCGCACAGTACGGCGATTTTGCAGGCGACCCCGCACTCGGCGCGGCGGACTACAAACTCAATGTTCACCTTGAAAACGGCCGCGGCGTGTACACGTTCTGCATGTGCCCGGGCGGCTACGTCGTCGGTGCGGCATCCGAAACGGGTAGTGTCGTGACAAACGGCATGAGCGAATACGCCCGCGACGGTCAAAACAGCAATGCCGCGCTGCTTGTCGGCATCACGCCGGAGGATTTCGGTTCCGCGCATCCGCTTGCCGGCATTGCGTTTCAGCGTAAAATCGAGCGCGCCGCATTTGAAGCGGGCGGGGGAGCATACAGTGCCCCGTGCCAGCGCGTTGGCGACCTGCTTGAAAACCGCGTAACGACTGCGCTGAACGGCAGCGTGCAGCCGACCTATCGGCCCGGAGTTGTGCCCGGCGATTTAAGGGACGTGCTGCCCGATTATATCTGCGATTCCATGGCGGAGGGCATCCGCCGCATGGGCAGGCGGCTGAGGGGCTTTGACGACCCGGACGCTTTATTGACCGCTCCCGAGACCCGAAGCTCTTCACCCGTGCGCATCCTCCGAAACGAGACGCGCGAGTGCCCCACGGTGCGCGGCCTGTTTCCGTGCGGAGAGGGCGCAGGTTACGCCGGCGGCATCACCAGCGCCGCCGTAGACGGCCTGCGCTGCGCAGAAGAAATATTGAAGCAAAGTCTATAACATACCAAGCGCCCCGGCGGACTGTTTTCGTCTGCCGGAGCGCTTTATGTAAAATGAACAGAGACGTTTCCCTGTAAAACTACAGAGAAACGTCTCTTTGTTTATCACATTTAATCGCACATGATATGCAAAATCTCGCGGTCGGTCTCGCGCATACCTTCGCGAGCCAGTATGCCGATGTTGCGTATCGTCTCCTCAACGCCCTTCGTGACAAGGCCATCACCCGCGCGGAACTGCTGCCCGTTTTTGTACATGTGGTAGCCCAAAATGCCGGCATCCACAGCAGATGCAATTTTCGCCGCGCACGAGGCTTTTGCGCCGTCGCATACCATCCCGGAATCAATAGCAATGGAGTTGACGATTGTGTGATCGATTTCTTTTAGCCCGCCGCCGTATAAATACGCAATGCCCGCGCCGCAGCCGCAGCCTGCGCTCACAGCGCCGCAGTATGCGGAAAGCCGTCCGATGCCGGACTTCAGGTGGATCGTCACGAGGTCGGAGAGCGCCACCGCGCGAATCATTTTTTCATAGCCGACGTTCAATTCTTTTGCATACTCCACAACGGGCAGAGAAGCCGTCATTCCCTGATTGCCGCTGCCGGAAACGATGACGACCGGCAGGGAGCAGCCGTTCATACGCGCGTCGCTGCCCGCAGCCGCCATGGCTCTGGCGCGGATTTTCACATCATCGCCGTAGGTTTCGAGCAATACCTTGCCGATGTTCGCGCCCCAACTGCCCGATAAACCTTCTTTCGCAATGCGTGTGTTGTAGTCAATCTGTCGTTTTACGGGCGTTTCAATATCGCAAAGCTCTGCACACTCAACAAACTCAAGAATCGTCTTCACCGAAAACGAACTGCGGTCGCAAATGCCGCTGTCCGTGCTTTCCGCCGGAGTATCGGCACAGGTGTCGAGCAATATTTCGCCGTCTTTTTCCATATGCACAATATTCGTGTGGTGCCCCACAATGCGCACGTTTGCCGTGTGACGCTCACTTTTTACCGTAATGTCAATGTCGAAAATATAGGGAGAGTCCGAAAGCTTCACGGTGATCGGCGTGTGCTCCATATAAGCCTTGATCTCCGCCTGCTCTGCTTCGGTCGCCTTTGAGATAACCTCCAATAAAAGCTCGTCATGTCCTGCTATGATCCCCGCCGCAGCAGCCGCAGGGATGCCGCGCAGACCACCGGTGTTCGGCACAAAAACGCTTTTCACGTTTTTGATGATATTGCCGCTCGCCGTGACGCAGACTTCACACGGCAGCTCGTTTAAAATGCGCCGCGCCGCTGCCGCCGCATAGGCAATGGCAATCGGCTCTGTGCAGCCCATGGCGGGCAGCAATTCTTCTTTTAAAACTTCAACGTATGCGGTATACAGGGTATCGGTTTTCTGCATGAGTAGGCTCCTAAAATCAGTTTTGGTTCAGCATTGGTAAAATGCGGGCAAATGAAGCGTCCGCAAGGTCGTCGGTCGAGTTGTAGTACAGTAAAAGACTTTCTGGGTCGTCCGGTATACGCAGATTTTCGGGAATATCAAAATTCACGCCCTTTATGTACTCGTCCCAGTGTTCCATTTTCCACGTGTCGCGGTCGGAAGAGCGCCTCATCATGCGCGCCTTGCACACAGCGGGGTCGGTTACGATCCAAATAACGCACAGCTTTGCGCCATATTCACCGAGCTTCGCGCGCAAATTTTGAATGTACGCCGTGTCGCGAATTTCCCGTGTGAACGGCGCGTTGATGAGCACGGTGTCCGCATAACGCAGCGCCTCAAACGCAAGGTCCAAGATCGTCTCGTACTCGTAGTCGCGGATGTTCGCTTCAAAAAACGCAGAGCTGCGGTCATACGGTTCGCCCGCCACTTTGAAAATTTGCTTGGAAAGCGGGATCAGCGTGTCCTTGTCCAAATAAACAACATGATCCAGCGCCGTACACAGGCGTTTGGAAAGCCGGGTTTTGCCGCACGCGGGCGGTGAGGTCACAAGGATCAGCTTTTTCATGAGACAACCAACCTTTCGGATCAAAATAAAGGAAAAGGTGCGTATTCTGTTTACTACAAAATTAAGTATAGCACGTAAAAGCCGAAATTGCACGAAAAATTTACTTTTTCGTCAATTTTTGCACAAGGTCTTTGAGTAAAACATCGCGGTGGATATTGTACACATAGCGCATAAAATGCCGCGTGTTCGAGGGCGTCCATGTGTCGTCATACTGGGGAATAGGGCTGTGCAGAAGCGTGTCGTCCATGAACTCGCCGTCCAAAAGCCACGCCACCGCCGTCACGTCCCAGATCACGCGCGACCACGTTTCCGCCTGCGCACAGCGCCGCCCTTCTTCAATGGCATAATGTGCCAAATAATCGCACAGCTCGTTTTTGCCGAGAAAGTAGTCTTTGAACTCCGGCTCGCTCACGGAGAAGCCGGAGACTACGCCTGCACACGGCAACTGTACAAGCGCCGCACCGCATCCGAAAACAATGCGCCCCGCCGCAACATCCTGATACATGTTGAACTCGCGGTTGTCCGGCCAGTGCAGCGCATTGCCGCCGAGCCATACAAGGACGATGCGGTCGCGAATTTCCGGCTTCAAAAGCAAGGCGGAAGCCACATTCGTGATAGCGCCGATCGCGACGACATACAGCGGCTTTTCAGGTGTATAATCCATCGCGCGCTTTGCGAGGTCCTTCGCCGCAGGCGAAAGCACAGGCGTGTCCTCGTCCGTGAGATATGTTTCCGAGCCCTTAAACGTGACGGACTTTAAATCCTCGCGTTTTAAAAGCGTCAACAGCTTTAGAATTTCGTCATAGCTTTTTTCCATGCCGTCCTTTGGCGATACGGATTTATCATTCAAAAACGGCGCGGCATACAGCGCTTTTACATTCAGCTTGTCGCTGTTTTTTATCATATACGAAAGCGCAAATTGGTCATCTAACTCGTTATACGTATCGGTGTCCAAAACCACGTCAATCTTACCATTCGGTTTCGTTAGGCGGCGTAAAAGGCTTTCGGTGTTCGGTACTGTCCAGTTCATAAAAATTCCTCCCGTTTTGATGCTCATAGTTTATTATATAGTATAGCGGAAATTTTGCTTTGCGAAAAGTATAAACCGCAAATTCTCTGCCCATATTTTATACAAAAAATTGAATGAAATTTTGTGTAACGACGCAAATGTGCAGGGAGAATAAATCTATGATGCGTAAAATCAAAACACTGTATAGCAGAACGCTTCTTCTGCGCGCGATGGCGTGCGGGCTGATCTTAACAGTGCTTCTAAATTTAGCGGGCTTCTCCGCCCAGTGTGCCGCGCTGGAAGAGAACATCGTGCGGCTGCATGTTATTGCAAACTCGAACGACGAAGCGGATCAAGCCGTAAAGCTCCGCGTGCGTGATGCCGTGCTGCGGGAAGCCGAGCAGTGGTACGGCGATGCAGAAGATTTTGACACTGCCGTCACAGCGCTCTGCACGCACCTTGAAAGCCTTGAAGCGGCAGCAAATTCTGTCTTGAAAGCCGAAAACCTCCCGTACTGCGCCAAAGCGGAAATTTGCGAAATGTACTTTCCGACCCGCACCTACGAGAACTTCAAGCTGCCCGCCGGGCGCTACCGCACACTGCGCATTTCGCTCGGCAAGGCCGAGGGTAAAAACTGGTGGTGCGTCGTATTTCCGGCGCTGTGCATGCCCGGTGCAAGCGACCTATCCAACCTGCCTGATGATACCGATACACTCGTGCGTGAACCGGAAAGCTACGAAGTCAAATTCAAGGTGGCGGAAATTTTCTCACGTCTCCGCGAACTCTTTGACGCGTGAGCGCACATGTGCTAAAATAAGAGCAGTATAAGCTCTAAACGGAAAAAGGGGGAAGAAGAATGCTGGAGTTGATCCTCGGCCGCGCCGGTACGGGCAAAACGACGCTGCTGCGTAAACGCCTCGCGGAAAGCACTGCGCCGAAAACGATCTTGATCGTCCCGGAACAATATACGTTTGAATCCGAACGCGCGCTGCTTATGGAATACGGTGCTGAAACCGCGAACCGTGTGCAGGTGTACAGCTTTACGCGCCTTGCGCAGGCGGCATTTTTGCAGTACGGCGGCGGTGCAGGCAAGCGTTTAACGGACGGCGGCAGGCGTATTTTGATGACCTTGGCGCTTGAAAACTGCGCCGACCAACTCACGCTGTTTGAAAAAAGCGCCGATCGCATGACGGACGTTTTATTGAACACCGTCGGTGAAATGAAAATCTGCGGCATTGAGCCCGATATGCTCACAAAAGCCGCCGAAGCCGTCACAGAAGACAGCCTTTCGCGCAAACTAAAAGAGATCGCGCTCATTTACGGTACATATGAAGCACTCGTCGCGCAGACGTATCTCGATCCGCTCGACGACCTGACGCGCCTTGATGACCTGCTGGCCGACCATCCGGATTTTTTCCGAAATGCTTATGTCGCCGTCGATGCGTTTGACGGCTTCACCGTGCAGGAGTATCGCGTTTTGCGCCACGCCCTGCGCCATGCGGAAAAAGTCAGTGTTTCGCTATGCTGTAATGATCTCGACACGAGCCGCAAAGACCTGTTTTCCACCGTGCGCCGCACCGCTTCGCGCCTGATGCGCCTTGCAAAGGAGAGCGGTACGGGCGTGCTTTCGCCTGTGTACTGTAGAACGCCGTATCGCTTTCAAAACGATGAGCTTCGCGCCGTGGAAAGCACCTACGCCGGCCACGTACAGCAAGCAGATACCGCTGAGAACGTGTGTGTGTTCCGCGCGACCTCTCCGTATGAGGAAGCGGACTTCACCGCGGCTAAAATCCGCAACCTTGTTTTGCACGAGAGCTACCGCTACCGCGATATTTCCGTCATCTGCCGTGACGGCGAACGCTACACGCGGCTGTTTGCCGCCGCGCTGCGCCGCTGGGAAATTCCGGCATTTCTTTCCGAAGCGCGCACGGTTGATGCCGAGCCGCTGATGCGCTTCGTGCTCTCCGCGTTTCAAATCGTTTCGGGCAGCCGCAAATGGCGTTCGGAAGATGTGCTCGCCATGCTGAAAACGGGCATTACAAGCTTTACGGCAGAAGAGCTCGCGCAGCTTGAAAACTACATATATACATGGAAATTAAACGGCGCATCCGCTTGGTGCAGCCCTTTCACAAAACACCCGGACGGCTTTGGTAAGCCGATGGATGACACCACGGCCGAGACACTGCGCACGCTGAATGCTTTGCGCGAGCGCGTCACCGCACCGCTTATAAAATTCTCCGAGCGCACCGCACACGCTTCCGGCGAGCAGATCTCCGAAGCCGTTTATAAGCTTCTCATCGATTTTGATTTGGAGCAAAGCTTCCCGATATTTTGCCGCACGCTCGAAAACGCCGGGCGCGATGACCTTTCCGCCGCTCAAATGCGCATTTGGGATTTGCTCATGGAAGTACTCGACCAAATGGCAGGCGTGCTCGGTGAACAGATCATCACGGGTGAAAAATACGGAAGGCTCTTAAAGGAAATCGTCAGCGGCGAGGATGTTTCGGACATCCCGCAGAGTATGGACAGCATCACATTCGGCACCGCAGACCGCATCCGTCAGTCCGCGCCGCGTGCCGTGTTCCTCCTCGGTGCCGTGCAAGGCGAGTTCCCGCTCATTCCGTCCGTAAACGGTGTGTTCAGCGAGCCGGAGCGCCGCACGCTCCTTGCACTCGAGCTGCCCGTTTCCGATGTGCTCGAAGACCGCATGTTACAGGAAAAGTACCTCGCCTACGCCGCGCTGTGCGGCGCTTCGGAGAAGCTGTATCTCACGTATCCCGTCAGTGTAGGGCAGGAGGCAAAATCGCCCGGTGAGCTCATCAGCGCAGTTGAGCTGGCGCTGCCGAATTTAAAAATTACGCAAAACCTGCCGCCGGAGTTTTTCGCAAACGCACCGGAAGCCGCGTTTTCGCAAACGGCGTCGCTTTTCAACGAAAACTCGACCGTCTCCGAGACATTAAAAAGTATTTTTCGCGAAAAGCCGGAGTTCGCCGGACGTTTGCAGGTCCTCGGCGGCACAGACCGCATGGCTTCGGCTCGCCTTGCGCCGGAGACCGCAAACGATTACTTTGGCGGCGGGCATTATTTTTCCGCAAGCCAAATCGAAGTTTACCACCAGTGCCGCTTTAAATACTTCTGCCGCTACGGCCTCGGCGCAAAGGAGCGCCGCCCGGCAGAGATCGATGCGCTGGAATACGGCAGTCTGATGCACTATCTTTTCGAGCAGATTCTCGGCAGTGCGGAAGACATTCAAGCGCTGCACCTTTATGCAGACGACTTAAAAGCGCGCGTACACACGAGCATCATGGACTATGTGCGCGAAAATATGGGCGGCTATGATGCTCTTTCACCGCGCGAAAAATACCGCTTGTACCGCATGGAGCAAACGGCCGTAAAGCTCATCGCCCACATGTCGGAAGAAATGATGCACAGCCTGTTCCGCCCGGAGCATTTCGAGCTGGAGCTCAAAAACGGCACACCGTACCCACCGCTGCGTATCCCAACGAAAAACGGGCTCGTCACGGTCGGCGGCATCATCGACCGTGTGGATTTGTATAAAGACGAAAACGGTACGACCTATGTACGCGTCGTCGATTATAAAACCGGCCGCAAAGAGTTTAAGCTTGCCGATGTTCTGTACGGCATGAGCTTGCAAATGCTTATTTACCTCGCGGCGCTCGCGCAGAATAAAGACCTGCACCCGGCGGGCATTTTGTACATGCCGGCGTTCATTGCAAGTGTGACCTCGGACGGCACGGAAAGCGTCGAAAAGCTAAAGCAGGAAGTGGAAAAAAACCTGCGCATGAACGGCCTGCTTTTAAAGGACAACGAAATTTTGAATGCAATGGAAATGGGTCTGAACGGTCGATTTATTCCTGTTTATCTCACCAAAACAAGAAAACTCAGCGGTACGGCTTCCGCTTTAAATGAGCCGGAGCTGCAGATCGTCCTGCGCTACGTGGAACGTCTCATCGCAACAATGGCGGAGGAGCTTTCTGCCGGTGAGATCATGGCAAAACCGCTGATGCAGAACATCAACGCCTGCGCGTGGTGCCCGTATACGTCCGTCTGCGGCTCCGAGCACGCTGCGGACAATGCCGAAAAGAACAGTATGAAAAACGATGAAGCGCTCGCGCGCATGGAAAATGACTTAGAGAAAGGGAGTGGGGAAAATGCCGAATTGGACTGACGCACAGCTCGACGCCATCAAAGCGCGGCGCGGTACGGTTCTGGTCTCCGCCGCTGCGGGTTCCGGCAAGACCGCGGTGCTCGTGGAGCGCGTTATCGAGCGCCTGACGGATCCGGAGCATCCTACGGGCGCCGACCGTCTGCTCGTCGTGACCTTCACAAAAGCCGCCGCAGCCGAAATGCGTGACCGCATTGAAAAGCGACTTTTGGCACTCATGAAGGAGCAGCCGGAAAACACCCGCTTGCGCCGCCAACAGCTTTTATTGCAGCAGGCGCACATCTGCACGGTGGACAGCTTCTGTTCGGACATTGTGCGCGAATTTTTCTACCTGCTCGGTATCTCGCCCGATTTCTCCATCATCACCGATAAGCAGCAGGAAGAGCTGATGACCGAATCGCTCGACGAAGTACTGACCGAGTGGTACAAAGACGAAAACTTTAGGACAGACCTGGCGGATGTGCTCGGCGGCGACAAAAACGATGCCCGCCTTTCCGCCGCGATCCTCAAAATGTACGAATACACGCGCAGCCATCCGTTTCCGGACAAATGGATGCGGGACATTCAAAAAGCCATGACAGATGTCACGCAGTCCCCGGTCAAAACACCGTGGGGCGAGGTCGTCCGGCAGCATATCATGGAGGTCTATGACTTCGCAATCAAGCTTTCCCACAGTGCATACCGCCTTGCGGCAGAAGACCCGGACCTTGAAAAAGCGTACTGCACGGCACTCGGCGCGGATATCGATAAGCTTTCGGCAAAGCTGCAGGCAATGGAAGACCCTGAAACCTGCCGCTTTTCCGACTTGACCGTCACGTTCGATAAGCTCGGTTCTTTCAGAGGAGAAGACCCGCGTGCCGATCGCATCAAGGCCATGCGCGATATGGTAAAAAAGGAAATCGGCAAACTGCAAAAGCTTGCAGGCGACGCGGAAGACCAGAAATTCACGGAAGAAATCGCCGCCACGACCGGCACGGTCGTCTATCTGTTTCTGGCCGTGCAGTCGTTCGAGAAAACATACAGCGCGAAAAAGCGTGAGAAAAACGTGCTCGATTTCAGTGATCTTGAGCACATGGCCTTGCAGCTGTTTTTAACGGAGCAGGAAGACGGTACATTTCGGCGCACAGAGACTGCAAAGCTCGTTTCCGAGCGCTTCGACGAAATCATGACGGACGAATATCAGGACACGAATGACGTGCAGGATTATCTTTTTGAATCCATTTCCCAAAACAGCGCGAACCGCTTTATGGTGGGCGACGTAAAGCAGAGTATTTACAGCTTCCGTCAGGCAATGCCGGATATTTTCATCCGTTATAAAGATAAATTTCCGCGCTATGACCGCGAAAAGGACGCATATCCGGCATCTATCGTGTTAGACCGCAACTTCCGTTCGCGCAAAACCGTGACGGAAAGCGTCAACTTCGTTTTTACGCAGCTTATGTCCCGCACATGCGGCGGCATCGATTATGTCGGCGATGAAAAGCTTGCAGCGGGCGCGCAGTACCCCGAAAAATCGGATTGCGAAACGCGCGTGGAGTTTTTGGAAGACATCGACGGCGTGGGCGCAGAGGTGCTGGAGCCGCAGCGTATCGCAAAAATCATCTGCGAGCTGATGGAAAGCGGCTTCACCGTCACGGAAAACGGTCAGGAGCGTCCCATAGAATATCGCGATTTCTGCATTTTGCTGCGCAGCTCCAATAAATATGCACCTGTCTATGCAGAAAATCTGCGCAATGCGGGCATTCCCACGTGGGCGGCTGTCACGGGCGGCTTTTTCGCCGCGGCGGAGGTCTCGCTCATCTTGGCATTTTTAAACGTCATCGATAACCCGGATCAAGACATTCCGCTGCTCTCCGTTTTGATGAGCCCCATTTACGGCTTCACAGCGGAAGATATGGCGCAACTGCGCCGCGAGTGCGGGGGAGAGACGTTGTACGTTTCGCTTCTGCGCGCCGAAAACGAGCGCTGTGTACGTGTGCGCGATGAGCTGACGCGTTTCCGAGCGCTCGCTTCCACCATGCCTGCGGACAGCTTTATCAATATGCTGTGCACCGAAACCGGTTACGAGAACATCGTGCGCGCCATGCCCGGCGGAG
Organism: Hominenteromicrobium mulieris; assembly: GCA_021029595.1. Classification (GTDB taxonomy): domain Bacteria; phylum Bacillota; class Clostridia; order Oscillospirales; family Acutalibacteraceae; genus Hominenteromicrobium; species Hominenteromicrobium mulieris. The sequence continues at coordinate 19,774 of JAJJOY010000001.1, forward strand.
AAAGCCGCCTTGCAAACATTCGCCTGCTGGAAAAATACGCGGCAGAATACGAAGCCTACGGGTACAGCGGCGTTTCCGGCTTCGTGCGCTTTGCGGAGCGCCTGAAAAAGAATCGATCCGATATGGAAAGCGCCAATGTCGTCTCGGAAAACGCCAACGTCGTGCGCATCATGAGCATTCACAAATCGAAGGGCTTGGAGTTTCCCGTGTGCATCATCGCGGGTTGCGGCCGGAAATTCGTGAATGATACGGACGACCTGCGCATGCACCCACAGCTCGGTGTCGGCATGCGCCTTACAGACCCCGAGACCGGCGTGCGCCGCACCGCGTTCATCCGCGAGGCCATCGGCCTTGCAACGGCGGAAAGCGCTTCCGCAGAGGAGCTGCGCGTGTTCTACGTCGCGATGACCCGTGCCAAAGAGAAGCTCATTCTGCTTTCCACCGTGAAAAATATCGATACAAACCTGCAAAAGCTTGCGGCACAGATCACCGAGGAGGAGACCGTGCCGCCGTACACTGTCAGCAACGCTTCCGGCATTTCGGAGTGGCTGATGCTCTGTGCGCTGCGGCACCCGAACGGAAATGACCTGCGCCGCCGCATCGAAGCGGATGACGACATCATTTTGCGCACACACTACACGCCGTGGGATATTCGCGTCGTGTACAGTGAACCGCAGATTTTATCCGACCTGCCGAAAGCCGAAGCGCCCGCACCGGTCGATGAAGCGCTCAAGACGCGCATCGAAAGGGATATTTCGTTCGTGTATCCCTACGCCGCACAGACAAAGCTTGCAACGAAGGTCGCGGCCTCCGCGCTTGCGGCAGAACAAGCCGAAACGGAAGCCACACTTTCACGCCCGGCGTTTTTGAGCGCCAAGGGACTGACGCCCGCAGAGCGCGGCACGGCGCTGCACAACTTCATGCAGTTTGCGGATTTTTCCGCCGCTTCAAAAGACCCCGAAGCGGAGCTCAAACGCCTTATCGAGCAAAGCTATCTCACCGAAGCGCAGGCAAACGCCGTCGATCTTACCCGTGTGGAAAAGTTCTTTACCGGCCCGCTCGGACAGCGCGTTTTACATGCCGACCGCGTTTATAAAGAGCAGCAGTTCATCGTTTCCATTCCCGCAGGACTCACGGATAAAACACTCAGCGGGGAAGATGCCGCGCAGCCGATGATCCTGCAGGGCGCAGTGGACTGCATGTTTGAAGAAAACGGTTCGCTTTATATTCTTGACTTTAAGACCGATCGGTGCTACAATAAACAGGAATTGTGGGAACGATACGGCCCGCAGCTCACGCTCTACAAAGAAGCGATGACCCGCGTCATGAATAAAGAAGTGAAAGACACCGTGCTTTACTCTTTTTATATGAACGCCCCTGTTTATGCACCGGGAAAAGAATAAAATTATTTTTAGGCCCCGTTTACCTATTGACAGATTGCGCTCTTTGTGGTAATATAATATTTGGAAAACAAAGCGGAGCTATGGCTCACACCCGTGCAGTACCGTCTGACACAGGTCAATATCGAGAAGAATCACGATAAATTCGTGTGTTTGATTGAGTTGATTTGCGGGCAGAGGTTCTCTGCCCGCTGTTTTATTGCCGGCTTCGCGAAAACAAGTTATCGCACGCGTGATGGAGGTGCTTAACCATTAGCAAACAGGAACTGCAGATAAACGAAGAGATCCGCGATAAAGAGATCCGTGTGATCGGCGCAGACGGCGCACAGCTCGGCATTATGTCGGCCCGTGACGCTTTAAACCTTGCGGCTGAGAAAAATCTTGACCTCGTAAAGATTGCCCCGCAGGCCACGCCGCCCGTATGCAAAATCATCGATTACGGTAAATACCGTTTCGAACAGGCAAAGCGTGAAAAAGAAGCGAAAAAGAACCAGCGCGTAGTTGAAATCAAAGAGATCCGTTTGTCTCTCAACATTGATACCCACGACTTCGAGACGAAAAGAAATCATGCGATCCGTTTCCTCAACGACGGAAACAAGGTCAAGGTTTCCATCCGTTTCCGCGGCAGAGAGATGGGTCATCCGGAACTGGGTGCAGACATCATGAAGCGTTTCGCAGAATCGCTCGCTGACACGGCAAACGTCGATAAGCCCGCGAAGCTCGAAGGGCGCAACATGCTGATGTTCCTTGCCCCCAAGCCCGTTAAGTAACAATTTCAAGGAGGACTATAAAATGCCGAAGCTCAAAACACACAGCGGTGCTAAGAAGCGCCTGAAGATTTCCAAGAAGGGTAAAGTTATCCGTGGCCACGCTTACATGAGCCACCTTCTGAACGGCCATGGCAAGACTGCTAAGTCCAAGCGCCATGCACGCGGCACGACCGTTACGGATAAGACCAGCGTAAAGGCTGTTAAGAAGATGCTCCCCTACGCATAAGCGAACAGGGCAGCTCAAGTTTAAGTAAAGCATAATCGGAGGTTTTTATAAATGGCTAGAGTTAAGGGTGCGCTCGCTACGCGCAAGAGAAGAAAAAAGGTTCTGAAGCTTGCTAAGGGCTATTGGGGTTCCAAGAGCAGACACTTTAAGATGGCTAAGCAGGCTGTCATGAAGTCCGGCAACTATGCTTACATCGGCAGAAAGCAGAAGAAGAGAGATTTCCGCCGTCTGTGGATCTCCAGAATCAACGCGGCTTGCCGTGCTAACGGCACCACCTATTCCGCATTTATGAACGGTCTTAAGAAGGCTGGCATCACGCTCAACAGAAAGATGCTTTCCGAGATCGCCATCGCGGACGAAGCAGCTTTCAAGGCACTTGTCGAGAAGGCAAAGGCTTCTGTATAATTAAGCTATCCGTGCGTCCGGAATTCTTCCGGGCGCACATTTTTTAGGGTGATAGTTGCAAACGTAAGTGTATTTCTTTGTGCAAAATCGCCTTTGCGGAAATTTCCCGTGTGCCGTAAAATACAGTGCACAGGATTTCTGCTTATTATCGGTAAAAAGGAGTGTGTACCGTGCCAATCGAAAAAATCACCAGCCGTAAAAGCAGCGTCGTTAAAAATGCCGCCGCACTTTTGCAGAAAGCGGAAAACAGAAGTGAAGCAGGCCTTTTCATGGCCGAGGGTGCACGCCTTTGCGCCGATGCCGCAAGGAGCCAAACGGAGATTGCCGCGTGCTTCTTTACGGAAAACGCCGCTAAAAAATACAAAGATTATTTAGATCCGGTTTTAAAGCAGACAGAGCACGCATACTGCATAGAGGAGCACATCGCGCCCATGCTGTCCGATACAAAGAACCCGCAAGGCATTTTCTGCGTGTGTCGCATGCCGAAGCGCCGTGCGGACGGCCTGCCTGTTTCCGCAGAGTCGGATACACGCCCGTGCCGTCATGTGCTTGTTATGGAAAATATTCAGGACCCGTCCAACATGGGTAACGTGCTGCGCACAGCGGAAGCGCTCGGTGTGCGGCATTTGGCGCTTGTGGGTACCTGCTGCGACGTATACGCTCCGAAAGTGCTGCGCGGCAGCATGGGCGCGGTGTTCCGCCTCGGCATCCGCCGCTTTGAGACGGCAGAGGATTGCCTGAAAGTGTTACATGCCGAGAATATCACGTCACTTGCCGCCGTGCCGGACAGCGACGCTACGCCCATCACGACCATTCCGTTTGAAACGGGAAACTGGGCGGTGTGGATCGGCAACGAGGGCAACGGTCTCACAAATGAAGCCATCGAGCATTGTCATGACCGCGTGACGATCCCCATGCGCGGCAGAGCGGAATCGTTCAACGCCTCCACCGCAGCCGCCATTGTGCTGTGGGAAATGGAGCGCAACGGGGCAGGAGGCACAAGCTATGGATAACCGCGTATACTGGATCTGGCTGCAAAACGCGTTTGGCGCAGGCAGTCCGAAGCCTGTGCAACTCGTGCGCCGCATAGGCAGTGCCGAAAAGCTGTATCAGGGCGGCACACGACTGTGGAGCTCCTTTTCGTTCGTTTCGGATAAAGAGCTTGCCGCGCTCAATGCCTACGGCGCGGAACAGGCCGCCGCAGCGCTCGAGTATTATTTGAAGCTCGGTCAAAAGGTCATCACGCCCGATGACGAAGACTACCCTGTATTGCTGAAAGAAATCTACAATCCGCCCGCCGTTTTATATGTGCAAGGTGATTTGAGCATCCTTTCCGATGCCGTTTCTATCAGCATTGTGGGCACGCGGAAAGCCAGTCAAAACGGGCTCAATGCCGCAAGAGAGATCGCCTACGGGCTTGCGCTCAAAAACGCCGTTGTTATCAGCGGCGGCGCGCTCGGCATTGATTCCGAGGCACACAAGGGTGCACTGAACGGCCGCGGCAAGACAATCGCAATTTTGCCGTGCGGGCTCGAATATCCGTATCTTATGGACAACGCCATTTTGCGCCGCGAGATCGTCGATTTCGGCGGTGCACTTGTCACGGAATATCCCATGCACACGCCTGTGCAGCGCGGCGCGTTTCAGGTGCGCAACCGGCTGATCTCCGGCATGGCGCACGGCGTGCTCATTGCGGAAGCGCCAAAAAAGAGCGGTGCACTCATCACCGCAAAGTATGCTTTAGAGCAGAATCGCGAGGTTTTCGTATTCATTGGCGAAGACGAGAAAGCGTTTTCCGGCTGTATCGCACTGGAAGAGGACGGTGCAGCGCGCATTTACACTGCAGAGGATGTTTTAAAGCCGTTTGCTTCCCGCCGCAGACAGGAGCGTATAGAACAGCTTGCCCGCACAGCGGAAAATATCTCCCATGTCTCCCGCGTTCGCCCGAAGATTGCGTCGCTTTCCGATGCAGAAAAGGAGCCCGAAATAGCAGAGAAGAAGCCTGCCGAGCCGATCCCTGCGCCCGAAAACAACCTTTTGCAAAACGTTTCTGAAGATGCAAAAACCGTTTACGCCGTACTGAACGATACCCCCAAGCACGCTTCCGAGCTGGAGCTTGAACTGGGCATGCCCACGGGGAAAATTTTGGCGGCACTCACGGAGCTCGAGCTTTTCGGCCTCATTAAAACTTATCCCGGCCAGAGGTTTACAAAGGCGTAAAAGTACGCTATACTAAGGTGTATTTGAAAAATCGAAAGCTTGTCCGTTTCGCATTTTCTTTGTTTTCAAATGCACCTAATACATGATTCTTCCACTCGCACATTCGCTGTGCGGTTTAAATAGATACAGAATAGGAGATAGAAAACCATGTCGAAACTCGTTATCGTTGAGTCGCCTGCCAAGGCGAAAACGATCAAGAAATATCTGGGCGGCGACTATGAAGTCATCGCTTCCATGGGCCATGTGCGCGATCTGCCGAAGGCGCGCCTGTGCGTGGACGTGAAAAACGATTTCAAGCCGAAATATGCCATCATCAAGGGAAAGGAGAAGCTTGTTTCCGAACTGAAGGAAGCGGCCGAAGAGGCCGATACCGTGTATCTCGCGACCGACCCCGACCGCGAAGGCGAAGCAATCTCCTGGCACCTTGCGTATATCCTCGGCCTTGACGAGGATTACCACAACCGTGTCACGTTCAACGAGATTACGAAAACCGGCATCACGGAGGGCATGGCGCACCCGCGTTCCATCGACCAGAACCTTGTGAACGCCCAGCAGGCGCGCCGCATTCTCGACCGCCTTGTGGGCTATTCGCTCAGCCCGTTCCTCGCAAAAACGATTCGCCGCGGTCTTTCCGCAGGCCGTGTGCAGTCTGTTGCACTGCGCATCATCGTGGACCGCGAGGAAGAGATCCGCAAGTTTAAGCCCGAAGAATACTGGTCTATCGATGCACGCCTGACCGCTGAGGGTTCCCGCAGCATTTTCGGCGCATCGTTCTACGGCGATAAAAACGGCGAGATTAAAATCACGAACAAAGAGCAGTCCGATAAAATCCTTGCCGACCTCGAATCCGCCGCGTTCATGGTGGAGTCCGTCAAAAAAGGCAAGAAGAACAAGCAGCCTGCACCGCCGTTCATCACATCCACCTTGCAGCAGGAAGCTTCGCGCAAGCTGGGCTTTCAGGCGAAGCGCACGATGAAAGCCGCGCAGGAGCTTTACGAAGGCGTGGACATTGAGGGCATGGGTGCCGTGGGTCTCATCACTTATATGCGTACCGACTCTCTGCGCATTTCCGAAGACGCCGTGCAGGAGGCTGTGCAGTTCATCGGCGAGCGCTGGGGCAAGCAGTATTTGCCTTCTAAGCCACGCCATTATAAGGCGCGTGCCAACGCACAGGACGGTCACGAGGCCATTCGCCCCACCTCTGTCGCACTCACACCGAAGGACGTGGAATCTTCCCTTACAAAAGACCAGTACAAGCTTTATAAGCTCATTTGGGAGCGCTTTGTCGCGTGCCAGATGGCTAACTGTGTTTTGAACACCACGCAGGCGGTCATCACCGCAGGCGATTATATTTTTAAAGCAAGCGGCTACAACGTCGCGTTTGACGGCTACACTGTGCTCTACGAAGAGGGCCGCGACGTGGAAGAAGAAAAGGGCAAAGACCTGCCGAAGCTTGAAGCAGGCATGTCCCTGAAAGTCCGCGACCTCAAGGGTACGCAGCACTTTACACAGCCGCCCGCACGCTTTACTGAAGCCTCGCTCATCAAGACGCTGGAGGAAAACGGCATCGGCCGCCCGTCCACGTATGCTGCGACCATCACAACCATCACGAGCCGCGAATACGTCACGCGCGAAGGTAAGTCCTTTAAGCCCACCGAGCTCGGCGAAGTCATTACAAAGCTGATGAAAGAGCGTTTCCCGGACATTGTGAATATCAAGTTCACCGCCGCCGTTGAAAAAGAGCTTGACGAAGTACAGAGCGGTCAGGAAGACTGGGTGCACACGCTGCACGACTTCTATGACGACTTTGAGAAGACGCTCAAAAAGGCGAAGACCGAAATGGACGGCGTGAAGATTCAGCTTGAAGAAGACAAGACCGACCTTGTCTGCCCGAACTGCGGCAAGCCGATGGTCGTCAAATTCGGCCGCTACGGCAAGTTTATCGCCTGCTCCGGCTACCCGGAGTGCAAGACCGTGCAGAAAATCGTCAACGATACGGGTGCAAAGTGCCCGAAGTGCGGCGGCAAGATCATCGAGAAAAAATCGAAGCGCGGCCGTGTGTTCTACGGCTGCGACAACTACCCGAAGTGCGATTTCGTCTCTTGGGACGCGCCGTCCGACAAGACCTGCCCGGTCTGCGGTAAGGTGCTCTTAAAGAAAAAAGACAAAGCCCAGACGCTCTACTGCGTAACGCCGGGCTGCACTTACACGTTCAATAAGGACGACGCGGGGGAGAAAGATGGAGAATAAGCAGACCGTCACCGTCATCGGCGCGGGTCTTGCCGGCTCCGAAGCGGCGTGGCAGATTGCGCAGGCGGGGTATCCTGTGCGCCTTTTCGAGATGAAGCCACAGAAGTTTTCGCCCGCGCATAAAAGCGCCGGGTTTGCGGAGCTCATCTGCTCGAATTCTTTGAAGGCTGCGCGCATCGACAGCGCCGCCGGGCTTTTGAAAGAGGAAATGCGCCGCATGGATTCTCTGCTCGTTGCCTGTGCGGATAAAACCGCCGTGCCCGCAGGCGGCGCGCTCGCCGTTGACCGCGACCGCTTTTCAGAGCTCGTCACAAAAGCGATCACGGAGCATCCGAACATCGAAGTGATGCACGGCGAAGTGACGGAAATTCCCGCAGAGGGCGTGACCGTTATTGCAAGCGGCCCGCTGACGAGCGACACGCTTGCCGAACAGATCACGAACTTATGCGGCGGTGCGCTCAGCTTTTTCGATGCCGCCGCACCGATCGTCACGCGTGAAAGCCTTGATATGGAGCACTGCTTCACGGCCTCCCGCTACGATAAGGGCGACGACGATTACATCAACTGCCCGATGAACAAAGAGGAGTACGATGCGTTTTATGAAGCGCTTATCACCGCGGAGCGCGCGCCCATTCACGATTTTGACGTGATGAACCCGAAGGTCTACGAGGGCTGCATGCCCATTGAAGTCATGGCACAGCGCGGACACGATACGATTCGCTTCGGCCCGTTGAAGCCGGTCGGCTTACGCGACCCCCGCACGGGTCACCGCCCGTGGGCCGTGGTGCAGCTGCGCACCGAAAACGCAGAAAAAACGCTGTTCAATCTTGTAGGATTCCAGACAAACTTGAAATTTCCCGAGCAAAAGCGCGTGTTCGGTATGATTCCCGGCCTGAAAAACGCCGAGTACATGCGCTACGGCGTGATGCACCGCAACACGTTCCTCGATTCGCCGAAGCTTTTGAACGCGGATTTCTCCATGCGCACGCGCCCGGAGCTGTTCTTTGCGGGGCAGATGACCGGCGTGGAGGGCTATATGGAATCGGCGTCGTCCGGCTTGCTTGCGGGACGCAACGCCGTGCGCCGTTTAGAGGGCAAAGCGCCGCTCATTTTGCCCATCACTACCATGATGGGCTCACTTGCAGAGCACGCCGCGCACAGTCCCTCGAAAGATTTCCAGCCGATGGGTGCGAACTTCGGCATTCTGCCCGTCATTGAGCCGCACATTCGTGACAAAAAAGAGCGCTACGCCGCGCTTTCCGCTCGCGCGCTCGAAGACCTTGCCGAAACACTGAAAAACGCATAAGGGACGAACGATAGAAAACCCCCGACAAGCTGAAGCACATTTCAGCTGTCGAGGGTTTTTCGCTGTATTTTCAGATTTTACTCGCCGATAAACGCGTTGTGCTTACGCAGCAATGCTTGAATTTTCTTCACGTCCGTTTCCGGGAAATCGGTGTGTTCCTGCGCGGCAACGGCAGCCGCAACACCGGTGGCTTCACCCGTGCTGCAACACGTGGGCATAATACGGAATGATGCCTGTGCCTCGTGACTGCCGGAAATGCAGCGGCCGGCTGCAAGCAGGTTTTTGATGTTCTTCGGCATCAGGCTTCGATAGGGAATGGTGTAATACGTGCCCTCTTTGAAGTAATAATGGCTCGTGCCGGTGCCCTCCGGGTTGTGAATGTCAATATCATAGTTACACGCCGCAATACCGTCTTCAAAATGTACGCAATCCTTGAGATCCGTGACCGTCAGCGTGTACACACCGTCGATCATACGGCTTTCGCGCACGCCGATCTCCGGGGCGGAGGACAGCAGCGTGCTGTTTTCAAACCCCTCGCAGTTTTCTTTGAGGAACGTGTAAAGCTCGAACATTTGGCGGCGGGCTTCGCGCTCGGCAAAGCTTAAGTCATAAAGATCGAACGGCGATCGCTTCACAATGCGCGTAGAGTTGAGGTGCAGTACGCCGTCTGCGACATATTTGAATTTCAGCACGTCTTCGCGCGGGTTTTTGATTTTGCCGTCCTCACGGAATTTTCTGTAAAGCGCGTTGATCTTCTCCGTGTTTTTGAACGCGAGGTCAACGTCTACGCCGGACATGCGGAAGCACAGCGTCATCGGCTGACAAAGATTGTCTTCCTCGCGGCCAATGCGGTACGGTGCACCGGCACATGCCGTCAGATCGGCGTCGCCCGTGGCATCGATGAAATAGTCGGCCTCAAAGGTCACTTCGCCGCCCTTGCCCAGGATTGTCACGGACATAATGCGGTCACAGTCGCGCTCGGCACGCAGCAGGTAGGCGTGGAACAGCACATCTACGCCGCTCTCTTCGGTCATTTCATCGAAGACGAGCTTTAAAACTTCTTCGCTGAACGTCACGCGGTTCGTCATCAGTCCGCCCTTTTTCTCGAGGCGATCCAGAATCTCGGTAAAAATACCGTCGGAAAGCAGCGTCGTTTTGCCGTCGATTTTCGTTGTGTAGCCCATAAAGGGGTTGACGTAGCAATTTCCGGCTGCACCGCCGAGAAATCCGCTTTTCTCCAAAAGCAGCACCTTTGCGCCTTCCCTTGCAGCGGAGACCGCTGCTGCGGTACCGGCAAAACCGCCGCCGACTACGATCACATCATATTTCATGTTAAACTCCTCCGTTGTGTTTTAGTGAAAATACGCGCCGTTTTCGCGCAGTGTTTCTCTCAATTTATCTGTATCGACCGCATGTACGTCGCCGTTTGCATTTGCAGCAAACGCGGCTGTCACACCTGCGGCTTCGCCCATTGTGAGGCACACGGGCATCACACGCACAGAGCCCTGAATGCGCTTATCACACGAAATGGAACGCCCGGAGACGATCACGTTTTTCACGCCCTGCGGCAGCAAAGCGCGGTAGGGAATGCCGTGCGACTCGCCCGGGCCGTAGCGGGCATCACGCTTTTCACCGTCGATCTTGCCGACGGCTGCAAGCTTCGCTTCCTCGAGCGTATAGTGCACGTCGAGATAATAGCTGTTGCGGCAGATCTCGTCCGGAAAATCGGCTTTCGTAACGTAATCCTCCACGGTCAGCTTGTAATCGCCGGCGATGCGTCGGCTTTCGCGCACGCCCATCACGGGCGCAGTGGCAACAAGGTACGCGTTGCCGAAGGCCTCCGGGAAATAAGTTGCGAGGGCATCGCGGTACTGTTTTGCAATGCGTCTGCCGCGCATCATCACTTCAGAGACTGATTTCGGGTCGGTAGAATCAAGTCCGAACAAGTGCCCGGCGTTGAAGCCGACCGTATTCGGGCCGATGATGTTGTTGCACAGGTGCGTGTCTAAGATTTCCGGGAAACGGTCGTCGTTCGGCAGCAGGTGTGTAAAGCTTTTTTTGTTGTTTGGGTGTATGCCGCCATTTCTGTGCCCGTATTTCGGGTGATATAAGTAGGCATACAAGTCTACATTGGACAAAATAAAACACAAGGTGGAGGGCATCGGCTCGCCGTCTTCTTCAAACTCGTACCTTGCACCCGCCCATACGGCAAGGTCGCCGTCACCGGTGCAGTCGATATACGTTTTGGCGCTGTATGCCGTGAACCCGGCTTTGTTCGCCGTTACAATGGCGTGCACTTCGCCGTTTTCGGCATCCACGTCGCAGAGAAATGTGTTGAACAGCACCGTAACGCCGTATTCCTGCATCAGGTCGTCATAGATGCGTTTCAGCCCCTCCGGGTCAATCGGCACCCAGTCAACGTCGGTCGGTGCCACGTGCGGAGAAAGTGCCTTCGAGCGCTCGAAAACGGTCTCGGCAAGACCGCGGTAAATGATTCTCTCTTTATCCGAAAACGGACACCATGCGGGGACTAATCCGGAAGTGCCCATGCCGCCGAGCGAGCCGGTTGCTTCCAGTAAAAGCGTTTTTGCGCCGGTGCGCGCCGCTGCGGCCGCCGCCGTGCAGCCCGAGGGGCCGCCGCCAACCACGATCACGTCGTAATCGGTATTGAGCGGAATGGAACGGGATCTAAGGGTATACATGTTGAACCTCTTTTCATCTTTAGATCAGGCAGATAAACGCTGCGCTGCTTTAAAGATAACGAAGACAAGCGAAAAAAACAAGAGGTGAATATGCAGTGCGTAGTATTTTAGTAAAAATCGATATAAAGCATCAATTTTGCTCTGCGCCGCCGATGGGGCGCTCCGCGTGGATCTGCGGGGAATCGTTGCGGGAATAGGGGACGCGGATCGTCACCGTGGTGCCGACCAGAATGGCGGAATCGATCTCAAACATAAAATCATCATCGTAATAAATGTGCAGGCGCTCCAAAATATTGCCGATGCCGTAGCCGCCGCGCTTAGTGTTTACGACGGGCTTATCCTTTTTGGCAAGGATCTCTGTCAGCTTGCCTTTATCCATACCGATGCCGTTATCCTGTATGCGGATCTGCACATAGCTGCCGATGCGCTCGGCGGAAAGGCAGATGACACCTGCGCGGTCATCGAGCTCATATAAGCCGTGAAACAGGCTGTTTTCCACGATCGGCTGCAAAATGAGCTTCATGATGGGGTAATCTGCAATAGACGGATCGATTTTCGTGATGAGCTCCACCGTGCGGCCGCGGCTCAGGTTCGTCAGCTCCACAAACAGTCGCACGTGCTCCGCCTCGTCACTGAGCGGCAGGAAATCGCTGCCGTTGCTGAGACTGAGGCGGTAAAAACGCGCAAGCTTCACAACGATGTCCACCGTCTCCATATCGCCGTTTGCGGTCGCTTTCCAAGAGATTAGATCGAGTGTATTATAGAGAAAATGCGGGTTGATCTGGGCCTGCAGGGCGCGCAGCTCCATGTCCTTCAGGTTTTTGCCGAGGTTATACCGCTCGTCAATCAGTACGCTGATGCGCCGCACCATGAAATTGAAGCTGTTTTGCAGCTCGCCGATCTCATCATCGCTGTCCACGATACAACTTACATTTAAATCGCCGTTTTCTACACGCTGCACCTGCTTTGCAAGCGTTTTGATACGCCGCGTGCTGTATTTTGCGTAGACATAGGAGAGAATGAACGCGATTACGCTGATGATGATGGTCAGCACAATCATTTGATTGCGTAGATCTTTGACGGGAGAAAGCAGGTTATTCATGGAAGCGACCGTGAATATGCGGCAGCCGTCGAAAACGGGCGCGGAAAGACCGAACACCGATTCGCCCTGCGTCTGCACACCGGAAAATGAACCCGTTTCTTTTTGAAGCTCATGAATATCAGCCGCAAGCTCTTCATCGGAAAGCGTCAGAGAGCTGTCCGCACCGCAAATGATATTGAGGTTTTCGTCTACAAGATAGGCCGCGCTCGGTTCGGTGTAGTTGCCATGGCGCAGCATGTTTAATACATCGCTTTTCAAAATATCCACGCGCACCGCACCGAGGACCGTGTTGATATCCTTGCGACTGCGAATGAGCGTGACAACGGACAGAACCTCCTGCGGCTTCGACAGCGGCTGACGAAATGTGCTCGGCGGCAAAAACGCCCGCATGCCGTGTTCGGCCAAAAGCCGTTTATACCAATCCGCATCGGAAATTTCGCTTAACGGATACGTAATGTAGTGACTGCGGCTATACCGAAACGAATCGCTGATATAAAGCCGGATTTGATATACGCCGTACAGCGTGCGTGTGGATTCAATTGTTTTGTACAACGCATTTATGTCATCGTATTCTTCGCTGAAGCTGATGTTGCTATCTTGCTTTTCCAACACCTCATGCACATCCGAAAGCTGCGCCACGGAGGAGGATATGGTCGCAAGGCGGTTAAGCTCAGATTCAAGCTCATTTTCCGTCTGCTGTAAGTAAAGCCCTGTGATTTCCATCGATTGCTTTTCGATGATCTTTGTGCTCTGGTAGGTGGCGAACATTGTGTGGGCAATGATGGGAATAAAAATGAGAAGAAAGTACGACGCAAAGAGCTTTACGTGTATAGAACAGTTTTTATACCGCAGCGCAAGGTAGGAGAAAGGGTTCATCATCATTCGCCCTCCGTGCCGGAAAAGGAGATGCTGCCGTATTTGTTGCGGTACGCACGCGGGCTTTCGCCGAAATACTTCGTGAACAAACGCGTGAAGTAGTTCTGGTTCGCGTAGCCGAGCGCATCGGCGATCTCGCCGAACTTCATATTCGTCTCGCACACAAACTTCCGGGCTTTTTTCATTTTGGTATCCAGAATAAACTGGTTCAGTGTGCGCTTGGTGTTCTTTTTATAAAGGTAGCAAAGGTAGTTCGGCGTTACGAAAACGCGCTGAGCGATCTCACGAATGGAGAGTTCCTTATCGTAATTTTGCGTGATATACTGCTCCACTTCGAGCACGATGCGACTTTTGTTATCGAGGTTCGAGATGCTGTCGATGTGCTTTTGCAGCTGTGCGAGCAGATAATCGTGCACGACGGAAAGGCTCGGCGCAAAGTGAATGAACTCCGAAATATACTGGCTGCCGTCCTGCTCGTTCTGCTTGCCCTGACGGCTGAGCCAATATGCAATGGACGCGAGCGCCTCGCGAATCTGCGGAATATCCTGCTCGCGGCAGGCGGAAAGTGAATCAATATAGCTGTTAAGGAAATTTGTAGCTTGCGTGAAATCGTTTGCCAAAATGCGGTCGTACAGCTCGCGCTGCATATCCTGCGAGGGCACAAACGGCTTTTGGCTCAAATCTCTGTAAAAGATTACGCGCCCGTAGCCGAGCAGGAACGCGGCGCGCACCGCTGCGCGGGCTTCGTCATATGCTTCGCGCAGATATTTGAAATCCGTGCACAAATTGCTCACGCCGACGACCACATCGGCCTGACCGCTGTCGAGCGTGGTGAAGAACGGGCTGAGCTTCACCTCCGCCGTTTTGCGGTTTAAAAAGTCCTGCGAAACATTCGCGTGCAGAATGTAGCCCTTACCCGCGCAGGACATCACAAATTTACCATCGAACATGCGCGCCGCGACCGTTTGGAACGCCAAGTAGTGGCGAGAAACCAAAAGCAGATCGTCGAGCTGATTGTCGTACGCGCGGTCTGCTATGTGCTCGCCCGCCGTATTCATCTGCACAATGACAGTCACGAGCGGCGCATGCAGATCCAGCGGCAGATCAGACGGGATCTCGTTTTCGCTGCACTGCAAAAGGGAAAGCGCAAGATCGGCTTCGTTCTGCGGCAGATGCACTTTCTTATTCATACACTTCTTTTTGGCTTTTTCCACGGCGCCGATGAGCTCGTGCAGTTGCAACGGCTTATAGAGGTAATCCACGGCTTCGAGCTTGATGGCGTTTTTGAGGTATTCTTTATCGGAATAGCCGCTGAAGAAAATGACCTGCAGAGATGGGTGAGAGGGCAGCACCTCATTGATGAGTGCAATGCCGTCAAGCTTCGGCATACGGATGTCACAAATGATGATATCCGGGTCCGTATCGTGGATGAGCACCATGGCCTCCAACCCGTCTGCCGCTTCACCCACGATGCGCACGTCCATCACTTCCCAGTTTACGGAAGCGCGTATGCCCTGGCGCGTCATCTCGGAATCGTCCACAACGATCATTTTATACATTCCAAATCCTCCCCAAAGAATCGACCGGGGCATTTCCCCAATGTCGAAAACAAGCACAAAATAAAAACCTTTGTGCGTATGGCTTGCTACATTGTCATCATTATAACAGAATTTACGGCAAATTTCCAGAATTGCGGCATAAATAGTAGGATTTTTTAGAAGAAGTCACGGAAATCAACGATAAATTAGCACACAACTACGATTTTTGATATAATTCAAAATATTCCGTTCCAAATGTATCGAAAGGGACTCCTTTTTCCTGTGCGATTTTGCACGAAACAGAAATAAACACGCGGTAAATAATGACAAAAAACAGGAAGAAAATTCATTCCTTTTTGTTGCATTTTGCTGTAAAATGGGTTCATCAACCGAAGGAAAAGAATTTGGGGCCTTCGGGGAGGAAAGGACGGATACGCAAAAATGAAAAGGAAGGGTGGGGCACGCAAGTATTTGCAGCAAAACTTCGATCTATATCTGCTGCTGCTTCCGGCGCTCATTTACGTTTTCATCTTTCATCTGCTGCCGATGGTTGGCATTCTCATCGCATTCAAAGACTACAACATGTTTCAGGTACCGGGTGATCCGTTCCGTTCCATTTTGGAAAGCCCGTGGGCCGGCTTCAAGTATTTTGAGCAGGTGTTCAAAAAGTCTGAGTTCCAGCAGGCTTTTGCGAATACACTCATCATCAGCCTGTATAAGATTATCTTCACGTTCCCGCTGCCGATTATCTTCGCCGTGTTCTTAAACGAAGTGCGCAGCACGAAATTCCAAAAGGGCTTGCAGCTCATCGTTTATTTGCCGCACTTCCTTTCCTGGGTCGTCATCTACGGCATTTTCGTTTCGTTCCTCGGTTCTACAGGCGTCATCAACTCTGTTATCACATCACTTGGGTTCGAGCCGGTCAGCTTTCTGATGGATAGCGGTAAGTTCCGCGGCATCCTCGTCATTGCGGACGCGTGGAAGGAGATCGGCTGGAGCTCCATCATTTACTTCGCTGCCATTGCAGGCCTTGATCAGGAGTGTTTTGAAGCGGCGGACGTGGACGGCGCGACGCGCATACAGAAGATCTGGTACATTACGCTGCCGAGCCTGCTGCCGACCATCGTTTTGATGCTCATCATCCGCGTCGGCAACATCATGAACGCCGGCTTTGATCAGATCTTCGTGTTCTACAACCCGACCGTATACGATGTGGCGGACATTATCGGCACATACGTTTACCGTATGGGTCTCGGCAAGTTAGAGTTCAGCACCGGCACCGCCGTGGGCCTCTTCAACTCCGTGATTTCCATGATCCTCGTTCACTCTTCAAACTTTATTGCCAGAAAAGCAACAGGAAAGGGGATTTGGTAACGCCATGGCAAAAACAACTAAAAAGAAAAACAAAATCTCTGTGTTTGATGTTGTCAACCTCATCGCTATGATCCTTGTCGGTCTTATCATGCTGATGCCAATCTTAAACCTTGCGGCAAAAGCATTCAGCAGCGAAGGCAACGTCATTGCGGGCAAGGTGCTCTTTTGGCCGCTTGGGCTCCAGACCGGTACCATAAAGTACGTCTTAACCACGCCGGAGTTCGGCACATCGTTCCTTGTCACCGTGACGGTCACGATTACCGGCACCATCGGCGCAATGCTGCTTACCGTTATGGCGGCCTACCCACTCTCGAAGCCGCATCTTATCGGCCGCAAGTTCTTCCTGTACATTTTCGTTTTTATTATGCTGTTCAGCGCAGGCATGGTGCCAAACTACATCTTGTTCCGCACGCTGCACCTGACGAACACCATTTTCGCACTCATTTTCTCCGGCATGTTCTCATCGTTTAATCTGTTCCTCATCAAAAACTATTTTGAAACGCTGCCGGAAGTCATTGAAGAGGCCGCCCGCATTGACGGTGCATCGAATATGCGCATTTTCTTCAGTGTGGTACTGCCCATGTCCACACCGGTGCTTGCCACCGTTACGCTGTACTACGCCGTTGCTTACTGGAGCAACTATTTTGCCGGCGTTATGTACATCACGGACGCAAACTTAAAGCCTCTGCAGCAGTACATGTTCGACCTTGTCACGCAGGCAACAAGCTTGCAGGATTCCTCCGGCAACTTCGGCGACGTGAACCAGGCGATGAACGTTTCCGGCGAGAATATCCGCGCCGCGACCATCGTCGTTTCCACCATTCCGATTCTCTGCGTATACCCGTTCTTACAGAAGTATTTCGTAAAGGGCATCACAATCGGTTCCGTTAAGGGCTAACATTAAATCCGTTATCAAGCAATAGGGGACTATTGCATGAATAAAATTCATTCAGCAAAGGAGTTACAACATGAAGAAAGTATTGAGCGCACTGCTCGCAGCTGCTATGATTCTCTCTCTCGCAGCTTGCAGCGGCGGCACGACCACATCCTCATCGTCTTCAAGCACCGCTTCCTCGGACAGCAGCACCGAAAGCAGCACGGTTTCCAGCGAATCCGAAGCCACCGAGGACGACCCGATCCTCACAGGCGAAAAGCCGGAGCTGAAGATCCTCAGCATGTATCAGGCTTATAACTATGAGGAGCAGCCGACATGGAAAATCGACGAAGAACTCACGGGCTACAAGACCAAGTGGTATGCTCTGCCGGCGGATAACGCCGACCAGAAGCTTCTGCTTGAGATCTCCAGCGGCGCAGACTACGACATCCTGCTCAGAGTTTCTCCAAGCCAGTACGCACAGCTCTCTAAGCAGAACGCATTGATCGACCTTTCCGGCATGCTGGACAAGTACGGATCCAACATCACGAATGCCATCAGTGAGCTTGCATGGCAGTCCGTTACGAACGATCAGGGCGTTGTAAACGGTATTCCGCATGAAAACATGCTGGCTTCCAAGGAAGAGCCGTACGGTATGCTCACCGGCGGCATCGGCGTGCGCAGCGATATGCTGGAAGAGCTCGGCATGGAGTTGCCGACGAACATCGATGACTTCACCGCGTTCCTTGAGGCTGCAAAAGAGAAGTACGGCTTCGCACCGCTGACCTCCAACAAGTCCAGCACATTCATTCAGGTCCTGCTCTCCGGCTTCGGCATGGGCGAGGCGGAATGGTACGACATCGACGGCACCTACACACACAGAATCAAGCACCCGCAGATCACCGCGTATCTTGAGTACATGCAGAAGCTCTATAAAGAAGGTCTCATGGATAACGATATGCCGATCAACACAGCAGATAACGCCAAAGAAAAATTTGCAAGCGCCAACGCTGTTGCCTGCGCACCGCTGATGTTCTGGGACATTCCGGCTATGGTCAACGCACTGGCAACGAATAACCCGGATTGCAAGATTGAGTTCGTGACGGACCTTGCGGCAGATGCGAATTCCAAGCCCACACACTACATCATGAAGGGCGCAAACTTCGTTTCCTGCATCTCGCAGAGCTCCAAGAACCCCGAGCATGCCATCAACTGGCTCAACATCCTCTCCGAACCGGATAACTATCGCAGAACCTACATCGGCGAAGAAGGCGTTTCCTACGAAGTGATTGACGGCAACTACACCCCAATCTTCACCGGCGACGATGCAACGAACTTCAATGCGTATACGAATTCCGATAAGCTCTCCGGCATCAACAACCCGACCGTTTCTTTCAAAATGTGGCAGGCCAGAGCGAGAAAGACTCCGGAAATGGCAGAAGCTTATGAAGCGATGAACGCTCGCGTAGACGAGTACGAGCCGCTCATCTCCATCGAGCTTTACGGCAAGACCTCCCCGAAGGTTCAGGAGTATGTCACGGCGCTGAATCAGGCATTCGGCGATTCCTTCCTGAAAGCGATCGTTGAGGGCACCGACCCGGATACCGCCATTGCAGCGATGCAGGCCGACTGGGACGCAAACGGTGGCCTTGAAGTCGAAGCTGCTATGCAGGAATTCTACGACGCAAATAAGTCCTACTCCGAATAATTTTACAGCCTCTCCTTAAAAATGTGATATGAAGAAAGCGATCCCGCCTTCTGCCCGCACGGCGGAGGGCGGGATCCTCTCCATAAAGAAAGGAATGTATATGAACACACTGCATATTCCCGAAAAGAAAATACCGGTCATCGATACCTTTGACACCGTCGTGCTCGGCGGCGGCACGGCAGGCGCTTTTGCGGGCATCGCTGCAGCTCGCCGCGGCAGCCGTACGCTCATCATCGAGCAGTTTGGCGCGCTCGGCGGCTCAGCTACCACCGGTCTTGTGCTGCCGCTGATGTTACTGCACATCAAAAATTATGATGGCCACTGCCCGCTGAGTGCAGAGCTTGTAGAGCGCCTGCGCACCGTCGGCGGGACAGAGGAAGACGCCAACTCTTTTGACCCCGTTATGGTGCAAATCACGTTAGAAGACATGGCGGCAGACAGTAACTGCGATATTCTGTATTACACCACGCTCGTGGATGCCGTGCTCGAAGATCGCACAATAACACACGTGATTGTCAACAATAAGAACGGCCTTGCGGCATACAAAGCGAAGTGCTTCATTGACTGCACCGGTGACGCTGACCTCATCAAGCTCGTCGGTGCGTCGTATCAGTCCGGCAACCACAACCGCGTGAATCAGCCGGTCTCCCTGCGCTTTGACATGGCGGGTATTGACTTTGAACGTTTCCACGCGTACATGCGCAGCCTCGGCAACGACCAATATAAATACTTTGCTATGAACACGCCCGGTATGAAAGACATTATCCGCAAGGCGTATGAAAACGGCGTGCTGACCGAGCAGGACGCGTGCTATTTTCAGGCATTCGGTATTCCCGGCCGCCCGGACGGCATGAACTTCAACTGCCCGGAGCTGACGACGAAAGAAAACGTTGTGGATGCGGAATTTATGACGCAAAAGCAGCTTGAGGGCAAAAAAGCCATTATGCGCCTGCGCAAATTCCTACGCGACTATATTCCGGGCTTTGAGAATGCGTATATCACAAGCATCGCGCAGCTCGTCGGCTTTCGTGAATCCCGCCGCATCGAAGCAGAATACATGCTGACGATTGAAGATGTGCTGACGTACAGAAAATTCCCGGACGGCATTGCTGCGAGCCATTATCCTATCGATGTGCACGGCGTGGACGATGTTTCGCTGGGACTCAAATATCAGCATGACGTACCGGTCGATGAACAGTATTGGGAAGTCCCGTTCCGGGTGATGATCCCGAAAACGCTCGATAACGTGCTTACAGCCGGGCGCTGCGCGGGTATGGATTTCCGTGCGCAGTCCGCCGCACGCATCCAACCCACCTGCCGCTCCATGGGTGAGGCCGCGGGCATCGCCGCCGCAATGGCCGTAAAGAATGAAGCCGTGCGGTTTAACGAGATCAACGGCACAGCCGTGCGCCGCGAGATCCGCCTGCCGGATAAATTCTAGAAATCAAAACTCAAAATTTTTCCTCCAAATCAGAAAAAGACGTGTACCGGGAAAGCCTGGCGCACGTTTTTTGTTTTGTGCAACTTATGGGGAGCGCGGTATTGAAATTGCGTTGTTTTTTTGCTATAATAGAGTGAATTATAGTCTAAAGCGGTTTATCGGCGGAAAATCCGTGTTTGATAAACCGAAATGCCCGAACAAAACCGGCTTTTGCCGGAAGCTGAATATTAAAGTGAGGGAAAAACATGCGGATCATAATCGACGCATTCGGCGGCGACAACGCCCCGGACGAAATTATAAAAGGCTGCCGTCTGGCGGCAGATGAGCTCCATGTGCAGATCGTTTTAACCGGCGACGAAAAGAAGATCAGAGCAGCGGCGGAAAAGCTGAACGTTAACGTTTCCGATTTTGAGATCATTGACTGCCCGGATGTCATCACGATGGAGGATGAGCCCACAGCGATCACGCGCGCCAAAAAGCAAAGCTCTATGGCGGTCGGCCTGCGCGCTTTGGCAGAGGGCAAGGGCGACGCGTTTGCGTCCGCCGGCAACAGCGGCGCACTCGTCGTTGGCGCCACATTGCTCGTCAAGCGCATCAAAGGCGTCAAGCGCGTGGCATTTGCACCGCTCATGCCGAAATCCGAGAGCTTTTTCATGCTGGCAGACGGCGGCGCAAACAACGAATGCCGCCCCGAAATGCTGGAGCAGTTCGGCATGATGGGCTCTGTGTATATGCAGAAGGTCATGGGTGTTCAAAAGCCGCGCATCGGCCTTGCAAATGTCGGCACGGAGCCGCACAAGGGCGGCGAACTGCAGCATGCGGCGTTTGCACTGCTGAGTGAAAACAAAGACGTCCATTTCATCGGTAACATTGAAGCCAGAGACATTCCGTTTGATGCGGCAGATGTTGTGGTGTGCGACGGTTTTACGGGCAATATTCTTCTTAAGATGTATGAAGGCGTCGCCATGGCGCTGATGAATAAATTCAAGGCCGTTTTCAAAAAGAGCCTAAAAAATAAGCTTGCGGCGGCAATGGTTTTAAACGACATGAAAGCCATGAAAAAAGAGCTTGATTATAACGAATACGGCGGTGCGCCGATCCTCGGGTGCTCGAAGCCGGTCTTTAAGGTACATGGCAGCGCCAAGGCTTCCACGCTGAAAAACGCCATTGCGCTTACGGTAAAGTACACCGAGTCCGGCATTATAAGTGAGATCACCGCAGCTCTACAAAACGAGAAAACGGAAAACACGAACGAATAACAAGACAGCAAAGGTATAACTATGAGATCATTGGATGAATTTGAAAAAAAGATCGGATATAAATTTAAGAACCGCAACCTGCTCATCACAGCGCTGACGCACTCCTCCTACGCAAACGAGAGCCGCGGCGGCGACCAGAGCTATGAGCGACTGGAATTCCTCGGCGATTCCATTTTGGGGTTTGTCACGGCGGAATACCTGTGCAAAGCGTTCCCGGATATTCCCGAAGGCAAGCTGACAAAGAAGCGTGCGGCGCTCGTATGCGAAAAATCGCTTTGCGGGTTTACACGCAGCTTCGGCGCAGGCGAGCTGCTGCGTCTCAGCCACGGCGAGCAGCACAGCGGAGGCAGAGAACGCCCAAGCATCTTAGCGGACGTGTTCGAATCCATTACGGCGGCAATCTATCTCGATTCCGGCAGCTTGGAGGAAGCCAAGCGCTTTGTACTGCACTACATTGAACCGGCGGCGCAGTCTGCGGGCGAACGCCCGTTTAAAGACCACAAGACGATGCTGCAGGAGATCATTCAGCAGAACCCCGGTGAACGGCTCGAATACGTTCTTACCGGCGAGCATGGCCCCGACCATGACAAGCACTTCACCGTAGAGGTGCACCTCAACAGCAATGTCATCGGCAAGGGCGGCGGACGCAGCAAGAAGGAAGCCGAACAGCAGGCGGCACGCGAAGCACTGGAGCTGATGGGCTATTAAGCACGCGAATATCTCAATTTTTATTCCGCACAACGGCTGCCCGCAGCAATGCAGCTTCTGTAATCAGAACCGCATTACAGGTGAAAATCATCAGCCGCAGCCTGAAGAAGTGGCGCTGCTGCTGCAAAACGCAGCAAAGCAAATGGGGGAGCGCGTGCAGAACGCCGAGATCGCATTTTTCGGCGGCAGCTTCACGGCAATCGACCCCGATTACCGTTTGGCGCTTTTAAAAACAGCGCACGCAGCATGCGAAACATACGGCTTTGCCGGTATCCGCTGCTCTACGCGGCCGGATGCCATTGATGATGAACGTCTGATCGTATTGAAGCAATACGGCGTAACGGCAATCGAGCTCGGTGCGCAGTCGATGGATGGCGAAGTGTTGCTGCTCAATCGTCGGGGGCATACCGCAAAGGATGTGGAAAACGCTGCGCGGTTAATTCGCGCATACGGCTTTGAGCTCGGCTTGCAGATGATGACCGGGCTGCCCGGCGACAGTGACGCAAAGGCGATGAAGACTGTCGAAAGGCTGTTAGCTCTAAAGCCGAACACCATGCGCATTTACCCTACAATCGTCTTAGAAAACACACCACTGTGCGATTTGTACCGCGCAGGAAAATACACACCGCAGACCTTAGAGAATGCCGTTTCACTCTGTGCAAAGCTCATCCCGATGATTGAGCAGCGCGGTGTAAAGCTCATCCGTGTGGGACTGCACGCCAGCGAAGAACTGGAAAACCGCGTCGCGGGACCGTTTCACCCCGCTTTTATGGAGCTGTGCCGCAGCGCGATCTTCCGAGAAAACGTCCTTAAAGCGCTTCAAGCCCGAAACGATTCGGAAGTTACGATTGATGTTGACCCGCGCATGCTTTCCATTGCGCTCGGACAGAAAAAAGAAAATTTGCAGCATTTCTCTAAGCACGGCTACACCGTGCACATCCGCCCGGATGCTTCGCTTTCCGGCGGCACATACAGGCTACGATAGGCAGGTAAACAGATGCTTTTAAAATCTCTGGAGCTGCAGGGCTTCAAAACCTTTCCCGATAAAACGACTTTAAAATTTGAAAACGGCATCACGGCGGTCGTCGGTCCAAACGGCAGCGGCAAGAGCAACATCAGCGATGCCATGCGTTGGGTACTCGGCGAGCAGTCTACCCGCGCACTGCGCTGCTCCAAAATGGAGGACATCATTTTCAGCGGCACGCCGCAGCGCAAAGCGCAGGGCTTTTGCGAAGTGACCGTCACCATGGATAACACCGACCGCGAGTTGAATTACGACGGCGACACCGTTTCCGTTACGCGTCGTTTTTACCGCTCTGGCGAAAGTGAATACCGCATTAACAAAACGCTCGTACGTCTGCGCGATGTGCATGAGCTGTTCATGGATACCGGCCTTGGCCGCGACGGCTATTCCATCATCGGGCAGGGCAAGATCGATAGCATCGTCTCCGCAAAAAGCGAAGACCGCCGCGAGATTTTTGAAGAAGCTGCCGGCATTTCGCGCTTTCGCTACCGCAAAGAGGAAGCCGAACGCCGCTTGGAAAAAGCCGAAGAAAACCTCATTCGCCTGCACGATATTTTAAACGGACTCGAAGAACGCGTGGGCCCTTTACGCGAGCAGGCGGAGAAAGCCGAAAAGTTTATTTCACTCGACAGCGAGAAAAAGGAACTGGAGATCGGTTTGTGGCTTGAAACGCTGGAGCGCTCCGGCAAGATCGTGCGCGAGGTGGAGGAAAAGATTGCCTCCGCGCAGAACAGCTACGAGGAAGCCGAAAGTGAACTCAATGTGCTTTCCGCGCAAATCGAGCAGAATTTCACAGAAACGAACGGCTGCACCGCACGGATGGAAGAAGCACGTTTGAAGGCTTCCGAAGCCGATGAACTCGCCACCCGTAAAGAGGGAGAAGTTTCGGTGCTTGAAAATGATATTCTGCACGAGCAGCAGACCATCCGCAGATTAAATGGCGAGATTGAAAGCGCCGCGCTGACCGGACAAACGCTTGAAGCGGATATTCAAGAAAAAGAACAGGCGGTAAAAGCAAAGGAAGCGGAAGCTGCGCAGAACCATGCCGATTTCGTTGCCTTTACCGCACAACTCGAGGAGCTGCGTGCCGGCACGGACAGCACCACGCGTGAGATCGACGCTGTTTCGGCTGAGCTTGTGGCACTGAACGCCGCACTTTCCGAAATGCGCGTGCAGCAGTCCTCGGCGGAATCCTCCATGCAGGAGATTCGCGCCCGCGCTGAAACAGTGGATGCTGCGATCACCGAAAGCGAAGAACGCCTTGCAGCGCTTCACACGGAGTGCGAGGAGCTTGACGCCATGCTGCACGATACGGAGGAGTACATTCAAAACGCTGAAAACACTGTGCAGGGGCATGAAATGCGTGTGCAACAGCGCAGAAAACGCGCCGAAGCCGTGAAAGCCGAAGCCGACCGCCAGATGCTCGACGCCAAAGAAAAAGAGCGCCGCGCTGGACTGTTGGAAGACCTTGAACGCAATCTTGAAGGCTTCACGCAGAGCGTTAAAACCGTCATGCGCGAGAGCACGCGCGGCAATCTGCGTGGTATCCACGGACCTGTTACACGGCTTTTAAAAGTCCCGCGCGAATACGCCGTAGCGCTGGAGACCGCGCTCGGCGCCGCCATGCAGAACGTCGTCGTTGATTCCGAAGATGCGGCGAAAGCGGCGATTCGCTTATTGAAACAGCGCGATTCCGGCCGTGCGACATTCCTGCCGCTGACCACGGTGCGCGGTACGGTTATCGATGCGCGCGATGTGCAGAATATGCCCGGCTTTGTGGGCGTGGCTTCAACACTCTGCCACTGTGATGAGCAGTACGCCGGCATCCGCGATTCTCTGCTCGGCCGCACTATTGTTGCAGAAGACCTTGACCGCGCGGCGGAGATTGCACGGCGTATTCGGTTCCGCTACCGTGTCGTCAGCTTGGACGGGCAGATTGTCAATGCGGGCGGTTCGTTCACCGGCGGTTCCGCGGCGCGAAACTCCGGCCTTTTGAGCCGCTCGGCGGAGATTGCACGCATTCGCGCAGACGCACAAATGCTGGCGCAGGCTGCAAATGAAACACTGGAGCGCCACAAGACTACACAGCAGGAAGTGCTGCAGGCCATGGTGGAGCTTGAAAACGCCAAGGCTGTGCTGGCGCAGCACAGGGAAGATGAGATCCGCTTCAAAACGGAAGCGGCCCGTGCCGCACGCGACGTGGAGACGGAAACCGCGAACCTTGCTTCTCTGCGCGACGAAAAAGAAAGTGCCGCAAAGCGTCTGAGCGGTTTTGTGCAGACCGCAGACAGCGCCCAGCAGAAAACAGAAGAAACAGAAGACAAAATTCAGGCAGCCAGAAGCAAAATGGAATCCATGATCGGCGACCGCGAGGACGCAATGCATCGTTGTGATGAGACCTTGCAGCATTTGCAGGAAATCCGTTTTGCGGGGCTCGCCATCGAAAAAGATAAAGAATCGCTTGAAAATGCTGTGCAAACGCTGAAAGCACAGCAGTCCGAACGCGCTGCACGTATAGAAAGTTTAAATCAAGAACTTGCGGAAAGCTTCGAGAAGATCAAAGCGCGCGAAGCGGATATTGAAAACCGAAAAATCGAATCTGCTAATCTGCGTGAGACCGCAAAGGAAAAACGGCAAACGGTCAGCGTCATCGCCGCAAAGCGCACGGCACTCGAGCAACAGACGAGCGAGTTGCGCCAAAAAGAACGCGAAGCTTCCTCGCGCCGCGAGACGATTGGCCTTGAACTTGCCCGTCTGCGCGAACGCCGTGAAAACCAGAGCGGTGAATACGACGCTATCCTCAAAAAGCTGTGGGAAGAATACGAGCTCACCCGCCGCGAAGCCGAGGAAATGAACATCACGATTGAAGATGTGCCCACGGCGCAAAGGCGGTTGTCCGAACTTAAAAACAGCATCAAAGCGCTCGGCTCCGTCAACGTGGCGGCTGTTGTGGAATACAAAGAGGTTTCGGAGCGCTACAATTTCCTCAAAATGCAAACGGACGACGTGCAGCGCTCCCGCGCCGAGCTGTTAAAGCTCATCGACAACTTGACAAAGCAGATGCAGACGCAGTTTGCAGAGCGCTTTTCCGTCATCAATCAGAATTTCAGCCGGATTTTTCAGGAGTTATTCGGCGGCGGATCGGCAGAGCTTTGCTTTACGGACAGCGGCGATGTACTGCATTCCGGCATCGATATCCGCGTGCACCCGCCGGGCAAGATCGTCTCGCACATCGAGCTGCTTTCCGGCGGCGAAAAGGCGCTTGTGGCAATTTCGCTTTACTTTGCAATCATGCGCGTAAATCCACCGTCGTTCTGTATGCTCGACGAGATCGAAGCTGCACTGGATGACGTAAATGTCGTGCGCTTTGCAAATTACCTGCGCCGCATGAACCAAAAGACACAGTTCATCGTCATCACGCACCGCCGCGGCACGATGGAAGAAGCTGATATGCTCTACGGCGTGACGATGCAGGACCAGGGCATTTCGAAACTCTTGGCACTGCACGCACACGAAGCGCAGGAAAAACTGGGTATAACAACATAAATTCGGAAAAGAGGTGCCTGAATGGGCTTTTTTGATAAGATCAAAGCGGGACTAAAAAAAACAAGAGACAGCATCACCGGGCAGATTAGCAGCATGCTCCACGCGTTCACAAAGATCGATGAGGAGCTGTTTGAGGAGCTTGAAGAGCTGCTTGTCATGGCGGACGTCGGCATGAACACCGCGACCGAAATCTGCGATACGCTCCGCGCACGCGTGAAAGAGCGCGGCATCACAGACCCGAACGAGATTATGACGCTTTTGCAGGAGGTCGTCACGGAGATGGTCAGCGGCGACAACGAGTTGCATCTCGATACGCAGCCATCCGTCATCCTTGTCATCGGCGTGAACGGCGTCGGCAAAACGACGACCATCGGCAAGCTGGCTTCCCGCCTTAAAAAAGAGGGCAAATCGGTAATTTTGGGCGCGGCGGATACGTTCCGCGCGGCGGCCATTGAGCAGCTTGAAGTCTGGGCAGAGCGCGCAGACGTGCCGATCATCAAGCATGCAGAGGGCGCAGACCCCGCCGCCGTCGTGTACGATACAATCTCCGCGGCGAAGGCACGTCACGCCGATGTGGTCATCTGTGATACGGCCGGACGCCTGCACAATAAGAAAAACCTGATGGACGAGCTTTCCAAAATTTCGCGCATCATCGATAAGGGTCTGCCGGGCTGCAGCAAAGAAGTTTTGCTTGTGCTCGATGCCACAACGGGGCAGAACGCCGTCAATCAGGCGCGTGAATTCAAAGAAGCCGCAGGACTCACGGGTATCGTGCTCACAAAGCTCGACGGCACCGCAAAGGGCGGCGTTGTGTTGGCAATCCACCGGGATCTCGGTTTGCCGGTGAAGTTCATCGGCGTCGGCGAGCAGGTGGACGATCTGCAGCCGTTTGACGCGGAGGATTTCGCCCGCGCGCTGTTCGAGCGGAGACCGGAAGCATGAGGCTCGCCGTTTTTTCCGATGTACACAGCAACCACCATGCGCTGAAAGCTTGCCTGAAGGAAGCGGAAAAGCAAAAAGCGGATGGGTACATTTTCCTCGGCGATTATATTTCGGACTGTGCAAACCCGCACGAGACTATGAAGCTAATATACCGCGCAAAGCAGGAAATGCCCTGCTGGTTCGTGCGCGGCAACCGCGAAGAATATGTGCTGAACCACCACAACTTCGGCAGCGATTGGGCAAACGGCACTACAACAGGCTCCCTTCTATACACCTACGAGGGGCTAACGGCGGAGGATCTCGAGTTCATCTCCGTATTGCCGTTTATGCAGACAATTGATCCAAACGGCAAGTGTCCCATACGCATTTGCCACGGCTCACCGGAAAAAACGCGCGACACGCTGCGCCCGTTCTCCTATAAGATAGAAAGCTGGCTTTTAAAAATCGACGAGCGCGTGCTTTTAAGCGGCCACACGCATCAGCCGTGCAGCGCGCACACAATGGGCAAGCTGTACGTGAACCCCGGTGCGGTCGGCGTGCAGTGTACGCAAACCGTCACGGCGAAAATGGCGCTGCTCGATTCCGACGGAAACACATGGAACGAAACGCTGCTCGAAGTGCCGTATGACATTGACGCCGCAGCACTGGAAATCCGCGAAAGCGGACTGCTGACCCGCGCGGGCGTGTGGGGGCATGCGATTTTAAAACAGCTTTACACCGGCAAAAATTATTCGCTTTTCTGCGTGCAGCGCGCAGAAGAGCTTGCAGCGGGCGGCCCCGTACTTTTAGAGCATTGGCAGCAAGCCGCACGCGATTTCGGAATTTTGGAGGGATAACGTATGAACATGATCATTGCAACGCATAATGCGCATAAAATAGAAGAATTCGGCCGCATTTTGGCGCCGCTTGGCATCACCGTGCAGACGACCGAGCTGACCGAGGCGGAAGAGACCGGCACCACGTTCCGTGAAAACGCGTATATCAAGGCGAAATCCGCGTGTGACGAAACGGGCCTGCCGTGCGTCGCGGACGATTCCGGCTTATCGATCGATTATTTAAACGGCGAGCCGGGCGTGTATTCCGCACGGTATGCCGAGCCGGGCAAGCGTAAGGCAACGGTACTCAAAAAGCTCAAGGGCGTGCCGGAAGAAAAGCGCGGCGCACACTTTACAAGCGCCATCTGCTGTGTATTCCCGAACGGCGACGTACTTGAAGCTGAGGGCTACTGCTACGGGCGCATCGCAGAGGAATGCCGCGGTGAAAGCGGTTTCGGTTATGACCCCATTTTCATCTGCACCGAAGAAGGCTGCGCGGGCAAGACGTTCGGCGAAGCGACAGCAGAAGAAAAGGATGCCGTGAGCCACCGAGGGAAATCCTTGCGTATTTTCGCAGAAAAACTTGAAAACTACTTGAAAGACAAAGAGGGATAAATTATGCTGACCAGTAAACAAAGAGCGTATCTCCGCTCGCTCGCCGTAAATGAAGACACCATTTTGATGATTGGCAAGGGCGGCATCGATGGAGATGTCGTAAAGCAGGCCGCAGACGCTATTTTTAAGCGTGAACTCATCAAGGGCAAAGTGTTGGAGACTGCGCCGGTCTCTCCGCGTGAAGCCGCAGAAGCGCTCGCAGAGCAGACGGAAAGCGAAGTCGTGCAGGTCATCGGTTCCAAATTTGCGCTTTATAAACGCAACGAAAAGGATCCGAAGATCGTCCTGCCGCGTGCGAAAAAGGCATAAGCCATGCGCATCGGCATTTACGGCGGCACGTTCAATCCCATCCACACGGCGCATGTGCACCTTGTGCGGGAGTTTATTAAGCGTCTGTCGCTTGACCGCGTGATTTTGATTCCGACGGGCACGCCGCCGCACAAAGCGACACATCAGCTTGCAAGCGGGGCAGACCGCATTGAAATGTGCAGGCTTGCGGCGGCAGACATCGCCGAATGTCCCGTCACAGTCTCGGATATTGAAGTGCTGCGCACGGGCAAAAGCTACACGGCAGACACCATGACGGAACTGAAAGCGCAATATCCCGACGATGCGCTCTTTTTGCTGATGGGGGAAGACATGTTCTGCACCGTCGAAAAGTGGTATCACCCGGAGCGCATTTTCGCCGCGGCAGAGATCTGCGCCGCACCGCGTGACAAGGATAGCTTCCAAACGCTTGTCACACACGGAGAAGAAGTGAAGGAAAAGTTCCCGCAGCTGCGCTTTACCGTGCAGAACATCGAGTTTTTGCCTGTCTCATCGACGATGGTGCGCGAAAAAAGTCTGCAGGGCGAAGATATAAGCGGTCTTGTGCCCGCAGGCGTCGCGGAATACATCCAAAAAAAGAGGCTTTACACGCATGAATAAGAAAGAAAAACAGCAATATATCGATATCATCAAGCCCATGCTCACGCAAAAACGTTTCGAACACTCCTTAAATGTTTCGGAAGAAGCGGTAAAGCTTGCAAAAAAATACGGTGCCGATACCGAAAAAGCGGAGCTTGCAGGGCTTTTGCACGATATTTTGAAGGATACACCCCCGGAGAAACAGTTGAAAATTCTCGCGGACTTTGGTATAATTATGAGAGACGTTGAACTTTCCGCTAAAAAGTTCTGGCATGCCATCAGCGGCGCGGTGTATATCAAGCATGTTCTGCACATTGAGGACGAGGATGTTTACAATGCCGTGCGATACCACACCACGGGCAGAAAAAACATGACGTTACTCGAAAAAGTCATTTTTATCGCGGATTTCATCTCCAAAGACCGCAATTACCCCGGCGTAGAGGATATGCGCAAGGCCGCGTATAAAAGCCTTGACAAAGCTATTGTGGAGGGCATCGCGTTCACCATTACGGAGCTCGCAAAAGACCGCGCGCCCATCGTGCCGGAGACCATAGACGCATATAATGACGCGGTGTGGGCTTTGCGGCACGGCAACTAAGCGGAAGGAAGCATAAAAATCGCGCAGCGCGCAGAAAGGAATGGCTAAAAGCATGGATTCATTGACGCTTGCAAAAACCGCAGCGGGCATTTTGGATGCGAAAAAAGCCGATCAGATCAATGTGATCCGCATTTCGGACGTTTCCTCGCTCGGTGATTATTTCGTTCTGGCGAACGGCACCGGCAGCACGCATGTGCATGCTCTGGCGGACGAGCTGGAGTTTAAGCTGAAAGAGCTCGGCATTGCGCCGGACCGCGTGGAGGGCTATCGCTCCGATTCCTGGGTCGTGCTCGATTACGAAACGGTGGTCGTACACATCTTCACCTCGGAAGCGCGCAGTTTTTATGATTTGGATCGCCTGTGGCTCGACGGCGAAAAGCTCAACATGACGTTTGAACCGAATTGATTTTGTTATTTTATATAGCGCAGAGAGGTAAGTGTAATCAATATGAACAAGTACAATCCCAGTGAAATTGAACCGAAGTGGCAAAAGAAGTGGGAAGAAGCCGGTGTTTTCCATGCTTCCAATACTTCGGATAAGCCGAAATATTATGCTCTGATCGAGTTCCCGTACCCGTCCGGTCAGGGTCTGCATGTTGGCCACCCGCGTCCGTACACCGCGCTTGACGTTGTTTCCAGAAAGCGCCGCATGGAGGGCTACAATGTGCTCTATCCGATTGGTTGGGATGCATTCGGCCTACCGGCAGAGAATTATGCCATCAAGAACCACGTGCACCCGGAAGAGATCACAAAGAAGAATATTGCGCGCTTTAAGCAGCAGATTCAGTCTCTCGGCATCTCCTTCGACTGGAGCCGTGAGATCAGCACCATTGATCCGAAATACTACAAGTGGACGCAGTGGATTTTCCTCCAGCTCTTTAAGAACGGTTTGGCCTACAAAAAAGAGATGTCCGTCAACTGGTGCACCTCCTGCAAATGCGTTCTGGCAAACGAAGAGGTTGTCAACGGCGTCTGTGAGCGCTGCGGCAGTGAAGTTATTCACAAGGTCAAATCCCAGTGGATGCTGAAAATCACCGCTTACGCACAGCGCCTCATCGACGACCTTGATCTTGTCGATTATCCAGACCGCGTTAAGACCCAGCAGAAAAACTGGATTGGCCGTTCCGAGGGCGCCGAGGTCGATTTCAACACGACCGCAGGCGATAAGCTGACTGTTTACACGACCCGCCCGGATACACTTTACGGCGCAACGTACATGGTCGTTTCCCCGGAGCATCCGTTCATTGAAAAGTGGGCGGATAAGCTGCAGAATCTGGATGCCGTCCGCGCATATCAGGCAGAGGCCGCGAAAAAGTCCGACTTTGAGCGCACCGAGGTCGCGAAAGATAAGACCGGCGTGCGTTTGGAGGGTGTTGAGGCCATCAACCCGCTGACCGGTACCACCATTCCGATCTTCATTTCCGACTACGTTCTCGTTTCCTACGGTACCGGCGCCATCATGGCTGTTCCGGCACACGATACCCGTGACTGGGAGTTCGCAAAGAAGTTCGACCTGCCAATCGTCGAAGTCGTTAAGGGCGGCGATGTACAGAAAGAAGCGTTCACGGACTGCGACACCGGCATCATGGTCAACTCCGGCATTCTGGACGGCATGACCGTCGAAGAAGCGAAAGTCCGCATCAAAGATTACCTTGAGGAGACCGGCATCGGCCACCGTAAGGTCAACTATAAGCTCCGTGACTGGGTATTCGCACGCCAGCGCTACTGGGGCGAGCCGATTCCGATTGTACACTGCGAGAAGTGCGGCTATGTGCCGATCGATGAAAGCGAGCTGCCGCTCGTTCTGCCGCAGGTTGATTCCTACGAGCCGACCGATAACGGCGAATCTCCGCTCTCCAAGATGACCGATTGGGTCAACACCACGTGCCCGAAGTGCGGCGGCAAGGCCATGCGCGAAACGGACACCATGCCGCAGTGGGCAGGCTCCTCCTGGTACTTCCTGCGCTATATGGATCCGCACAACGATGAATCTTTTGCATCCAAGGAAGCACTCAACTACTGGCATCAGGTAGACTGGTATAACGGCGGCATGGAGCACACCACGCTGCACTTGCTGTACAGCCGTTTCTGGCATAAGTTCCTCTACGATATCGGCCAGGTCCCGACCGCAGAACCGTATGCAAAGCGCACGAGCCACGGCATGATTCTCGGTGAAAACGGCGAGAAGATGAGTAAGTCTCGCGGCAACGTTGTCAACCCGGACGACGTTGTAAACGAGTTTGGCGCTGATACGCTCCGTCTCTACGAAATGTTCATCGGCGACTTTGAGAAGGCCGCACCGTGGAGCAACGCCGGTATCAAGGGCTGCCGCCGCTTCATTGAGCGTTATTGGAACCTGCAGTCCATTCTCGTCGACGGCGAAGCGATCCGCCCGGAGATGGAAAATTCTTTCCACAAAGCCATCAAGAAGGTCTCTTATGACATTGAGAACCTCAAGTTCAACACCGCCATTGCATCTTTGATGGCGCTCATGAACGTTATTGCGGAAAAGGGCTCCATCAATAAAGCAGAGCTCTCCGTCTTCACGATGCTCCTCAACCCGTTTGCACCGCATGTAACAGAAGAGGTTTGGAGCGAAATGAAGCTCGGCGAGGGCATGGTCACGGAGCAGCCTTGGCCGAAGTACGACGAATCAAAGTGCAAAGATGACGTCATTGAAATCGTTGTGCAGGTCAACGGCAAAGTTCGCGCAAGACTGTGCGTTGCAGCCGATATCCAGAAGGATGACGCGATTGCACTTGCAAAGGCGGAAGACCGCATTGCAGCGGAGATCAACGGCAAGAACGTCGTGAAAGAGATCTACGTTCCGGGCAAGCTCGTCAATATCGTTGTAAAAGGATAATTCTTTACAGAGCGCTGTGTGTGAATTCACAGCGCTCTTTTTACATTTGCGTAAAGTTAAATAGCTTTGAAAAGGCTTTTTACTTTACAAGATCGGAGGCCAGTACATGAAACATGCACTCGTTTTATTTTCTTCGCCGCATAAAGACGGACACACAAAGAAGCTGCTTGAAGCTTTTCTCGACGGATTGAAAGGAAAAGACTGGAAAGTAAAATCACTTGACATTTGCAAAGTGAATATTCATCCGTGTATCGCCTGCGGATATTGCCAAAAAGCAGACGGCTGCGCGTTTCGCGACCTCGATGAATTCGATCGTGACCTACGCGCGTGTGATCTGCTTCTCATCGCCACGCCGGTCTATAACCTCTCGTTTCCGGCGCAGTTCAAGGCGGTCATCGACCGTTTTCAGCGGTATTTTGAAGCTAGATTTGCCCGTGGTATCCGCCCGGCGATTGCGACACACCGCGATGCCGTTTTGCTGCTCACCATGGGGCGGTATGATCCGTTTGCGGTGGAGGTATGCGAGAAAACACTGCGCCAAAGCTTTTCCGTTATGAACACAACGCTCAAAAAAACGGTGGTTTTGCCGGACACAGACCGTGCAGATTGCGAAAACTCTGCGATTTTCGCGAAGGCACAGGAAATTGCTATTGAAATCGCGCGCGAGCTGTGATATAATAACTTGAATTTGTGTGAATAAAGGCAGGTTTTCATCAATGTCAGGACATTCCAAGTGGAATAATATTAAGAGAAAGAAAGAAAAGACCGACGGTGCAAGAGCGAAGATCTTCACAAAGATCGGCCGTGAGCTTGCCGTTGCCGTTAAAGAAGGCGGCAGCGCAGACCCGGCAGCGAACTCCAAGCTGAAGGACGTCATTGCGAAGGCTAAGGCGAACAATGTGCCGAACGACAACATTGAGCGCATCATTAAGAAAGCCGCAGGCGAGGGCAACTCCAACGCATATGAAAGCATCACCTACGAAGGCTACGGCCCCGCAGGCGTTGCCGTCATCGTGGAATGCCTCACCGATAACCGCAACCGTACCGCGGGCGATGTCCGTCATTACTTTGATAAGTTTGGCGGCAACCTCGGCACCACCGGTTGCGTTTCCTTCATGTTCAACGAAAAGGGCGTTATCGTGCTGGAGCGTGAGGGTTTTGACGAAGATGCCGTCATGAGCGATGCACTGGAGGCCGGTGCTTCCGATTTTCAGGCAGACGAAGACGTGTTCGAGATCTACACTGAGCCGTCCGATTTCAGCGGCGTTCGCGATGATCTGGAAGCTAAGGGCTATTCCTTTGTTTCCGCAGAAGTGGAAATGGTCCCGGATACCTACACGGATCTCACTGATCCCGATCAGATTCTCAAGATGCAGAAGCTGATCGATGCACTCGAGGATAACGACGATGTCCAGCAGGTCTGGCACAACTGGAACGAGCCCGAGGAAGAAGACGAAGATTGATGCTGAAAACCTCTCTGGGCTTACCGGGGAGGTTTTTTACAGCCTGTTTTTACTTGCGCCACGTATAAAACGCAACACACGGCGCACATAAGAAAGGAAGGCATAGATAAGATGAATGAGTTAAGACACCTCGTAGACCCGCTGGATCTTTCCTTTGAGGAGACCCTGCGTCTGCTGGACCTTGCGGACAGCATTGCAAACGACCGCACCGCATTCGCCCACAAGTGTGAAGGTAAAATCCTTGCCACGCTCTTTTACGAGCCGAGTACCCGCACGCGTCTGAGCTTTGAATCGGCCATGATGCGCCTTGGCGGCAAGGTATTGGGCTTTGCAAGTGCACAGAACAGCTCTGCTTCCAAGGGTGAAAGCGTTGCCGATACGGTACGCATGGTATCCTGCTATTCGGATATCATCGCCATGCGCCACAACAAAGAGGGTGCGCCGCGCGTAGCAGCACAGTACGCTCGCGTGCCGGTCATCAACGCCGGTGACGGCGGCCACCAGCATCCGACGCAGACGCT
Organism: Hominenteromicrobium mulieris; assembly: GCA_021029595.1. GTDB lineage: Bacteria > Bacillota > Clostridia > Oscillospirales > Acutalibacteraceae > Hominenteromicrobium > Hominenteromicrobium mulieris. The sequence continues at coordinate 55,226 of JAJJOY010000001.1, forward strand.
CACCGACCTGCTCACCATCCGCCGCGAAAAGGGCAGACTGAATAACCTGACGATCGGTCTGTGCGGCGACTTGAAATTTGGCCGCACCGTGCACTCACTCATCAAATCGCTTGTGCGCTGGGAGGGCATCCGCTTCGTGTTCATCTCCCCGGAAGAGCTGCATGTGCCGAGCTATATCATCGATGAAGTCGTAAAGCCCTCCGGCTGCGAATACAAAGAAGTCCGTACCATGGACGAGGTTCTGCCGGAGCTTGACGTGCTCTACATGACCCGCGTACAGCGCGAGCGCTTCTTCAACGAAGAAGATTACATTCGCTTAAAAGACAGCTTCATTCTTGACGCTGAAAAGATGAAGCTTGCGCCGAAGGATCTTATTGTGCTGCATCCGCTGCCGCGTGTCAACGAAATCGCGGTCGAAGTGGACGACGACCCGCGTGCAAAGTACTTTGTGCAGGCACAAAACGGCGTATATGTCCGCATGGCGCTCATTTTAATGCTTCTGAACATCGAACCGGGACTTTTTGAGGAGGAAACCGTATGCTGAACATCGACAGTATCCAAAACGGCATTGTGATCGACCATATTCAGGCAGGCAAGGGTATGCGCATCTACGAGCTTTTGGAGCTCGATAAGCTCGATTGCTGCGTGGCACTCATCAAAAATGCCCGCAGCAGCAAGCTGGGCAGAAAAGATATCATCAAGATTGAAGGCGACCTCGCTATCAACTTCGATGTGCTCGGCTTTATCGATAACAACATCACCGTATGCACCATTAAAAACGGTGAGCTTGTGAAGAAAGAGAACATCGTGCTGCCGCGTCGCATCAAAAATGTTGTAAAGTGCAAGAACCCGCGCTGCATCACAAGCACGGAGGAAAACCTCGACCAGATCTTCGTGCTGTGCGATGAAAAAGCGCACCGCTATCGTTGCCTGTACTGTGAACAAGCGTATAAGAGCCATGAATAAGGCACAGCGTAACGGTGCAGGCCGTCGCGACCCGGAGAAATTGAAGCGCCAAAAGCGCCGTGACCGCCTGTTTCTGGCGTTCCTGACCTTTTTGAATTTTCTCCTCGCTTTGATCGTGCGCATCGCAGACCGCAAGAGCGTCATCAAAGCGGTAAAGCAGGACGACAAGCTTGCGTTGCTGCTTGAAGAAAAAACCACAAAATCCCTTTGAAATACCTTGACTTTAGGGTCAGTGTATGTTAATATGATAGAGCCGCTTACTGTGGGCTGAAAAGTGACGAAAGTCCGCCTACGAGTAGCGAGATTACAGAAAAGGCAGGCAGAAAAAAATGTTTGCAGTTATTGAAACCGGCGGTAAGCAGTACAAGGTACAGTACGGCGACGTGATCTACGTTGAGAAGCTCGCTGCCAATGAAGACGAGACAGTTACGTTCCCGGTCGTTGCAATTTGCGGCGAAGACGGAACAAAAATCGGCACCCCGTATGTTGAGGGCGCTTCCGTTACAGGCAAGGTCCTGAAGAACGGCAAGGCTAAGAAGGTTACGATCCTCACTTACAAGCCGAAGAAGGGCGAAAAGCGCAAGATGGGCCACAGACAGCCCTACACGAAGATTCAGATTGAGTCCGTTCAGGGCTAATTTGATCGTATGATTCGTGCGGATTTTTTCGCAAATGCAGACGGAGCGCTTCTCGGTTTTTCCGTGCTTGGCCATTCCGGTCTGGCGCAGGAGGGAGAAGACATTCTCTGTGCTGCGGTTTCTTCTGCGGCGTATATGACGGCGAACACCGTGCTGGAGATTTTACACATCACACCGATTTCTCTTCGAGCAGAGGACGGCGAGATGCTGTTTAGAGTTTCCGATACCGATGCACGGACATGCCGCAGCCTGTTTGAGGGATTTAAGCTGCATCTTCTCGGTTTAGAGGAGCAGTACCCCGAAAACTTACAGGTACGCTACGCAGAAGTCTGACAATAAAACGAAAGGAAGGCAACAAAATGCTTAAGATCAATATCCAGTTGTTTGCTCATAAAAAAGGTATGGGCTCCACGAAGAACGGCCGTGATTCCGAATCCAAAAGACTCGGTGTCAAGCGTGCAGATGGTCAGCACGTTCTCGCAGGCAACATTCTTGTTAAGCAGCGCGGCACGCACATCCATCCGGGTGAGAACGTAGGCAGAGGCTCTGATGACTCTCTGTTCGCGCTCATTGACGGTCAGGTTCGTTTCGAGCGTATGGGCCGTGACCGCAAGAAGGTCAGCGTTTACTCGATCGAGCAGTAATTTTGACCCTTGGGGGAATACCGGTTTCGTATCCCCGAATATACGATGAAACGGGCTTCTTCGGGTAAAGCGGAGAAGCCCATTTTATTTTGTACAGAGCCGTCCGCGGCGCTGAAAGGATGATGAATTATGTTTATCGATATAGCTAAGATCAAGGTAAAAGCCGGTGACGGCGGCGACGGTGCCGTGGCTTTTCACCGTGAAAAATACGTGGCTTCCGGCGGCCCGGACGGCGGCGACGGCGGTCGCGGCGGCGACATCGTGTTCCGCGTGGACGATAACCTCTCCACACTGGCGGATTTCCGCTACAAGCGCAAGTACACCGCAGAGCGCGGCGAAAACGGTCGCGGAAAGCGCTGCTTCGGCAAAAGCGCACAGCCGCTCGTCATTACCGTGCCGCGCGGCACACTGATCCGCAATGTGGAGACCGGCCGCATCATGGCGGACATGTCCACAGACGAAGACGTCGTTATCGCGAAGGGCGGCCGCGGTGGCTGGGGCAACACGCATTTTGCGTCACCTACGCGCCAGACTCCGCGCTTTGCAAAGCCCGGCACACCCGGTGAAGCATTCGAGCTTCAGCTTGAACTCAAGCTGCTCGCCGATGTGGGCCTTGTGGGCTTCCCAAATGTAGGTAAATCTACGCTCGTTTCCGTTGTAAGTGAAGCGAAACCGAACATTGCAAACTACCACTTTACGACCATCACCCCGGTGCTCGGCGTGGTGCATATGCCGAACGCGCCATCGTTTGTCATGGCGGATATTCCCGGCCTTATCGAGGGCGCATGGCAGGGTGTAGGCCTCGGTCATCAATTTCTGCGCCATGTAGAGCGTTGCCGCATGCTCATTCACATTGTCGATGTTTCCGGTAGCGAGGGCAGAGACCCGAAGGAGGACTTCCGCATCATCAACGAAGAACTGCGCAAATTCAACCCCGACCTCGCGAACCGTCCCATGCTGGTCGCCGGCAATAAATGTGACCTGACGACCGACGAGCAGGTAGAGGATTTCCGCAAGTTTGTCGAGGCGCAAGGCTATGAATTCTTTCCAATCATGGCGGCAATCCGCTATGATGTTGACCCGCTTTTGAATAAAACCGCAGAAATGCTTTCCACGCTGCCGCCGGTCGCGCATTTCGAGCCGGAACCGGAGCCGGTAAAGCCTGTCGAAGAATTCAGCAGCAAGGCAAAGGTCGATATCCGCGTGGAGGACAACGTGTATTTTGTCGAGGCCGATTGGCTCTTAAAGCTCATCTCCGCCGTCGATTTCGATGATTACGAGTCGCTCCAGTACTTCCAGCGTGTGCTCATTCACACCGGTGTTATCGATGCGCTGCGTGAGGCGGGCATCCAGGAAGGCGACACGGTCAGCATGTATGACCTTGAATTTGATTTTGTAAACTAAGAGGGTGGCTATTTGGAAAAGTTCTATCAAACGGAATCGGATCCGAAGCAGTTAAGCCCCTTAACGCTCGCTTATGTGGGTGACGGCGTGTACGAGCTTTTCGTGCGCGAATATATCGTCTCCAAAGGCAACTGCCCCGTGAAAAAGCTGCACAGCCGCGCCGTTTCGTTCGTGCGTTGCGAGTTTCAGGCGAAGGTGCTTAGTGAAGTGCTGATGCCGCTTTTCACGGAAGAGGAAAAAGAAGTCTGCCTGCGCGGACGCAATGCGCACGTTTCGCACGTGCCGAAAAACTCAAGCGTTGCGGATTACCACGCAGCCACAGCATTTGAATGCGTTTTCGGCTATCTTTACCTTAAAGGCGAGCTGGAGCGCCTGCGTCTTTTCTTCGATAAGATCCTTGAATTTGCAGAAACGGAGGAAACCGCACATGCGCAAAAATAAAGTTGCAAAAAACGTGAAGGAATTTCTGCTTGACCTGATTTTCATGACGGCGGGTTCCGTTATTTACGCGGTCGGCCTGAACGGCTTTACCGCGCCGAACAACATCGCGCCGGGCGGCGTGAGCGGTATCGCCATCGTGCTGAATTATCTATTCGGCACGCCCGTCGGCACCGTGATTTTGCTTATTAACGTGCCGATCATCATTTGGGCGATTATTGAGATCGGTTATAAGCTCGTCACCAAAACGATGTTGGCGGTCGTGTTAAACGCTGCCTGCATCGACATCGTGGCACTGTTCATGCCGGTCTACCACGGTGACCCACTCATCATCACACTCATCGGCGGCGTGTGTGAGGGCGTGGGTCTTTCACTCGTCTTTATGCGCGGTGCCACGACCGGCGGCACGGACATGATCGCGCGTCTGCTCAATCATCGCCTGCGCCATCTTTCCATGGGCAAGCTGATGCTTGCCGTAGACGGCTGCGTCGTGCTGTTTTCCGCCATCGTATATAAGAGCATTGAAAGCGCCGTGTACGCGTGCATCGTCATTTTTGTATCGACAAAAATCATCGATACAATTCTGTACGGCACAGATGCGGGCAACGGCAAAATGTTTTTCATTATGTCCCATAAAAACGATGTCATTGCCGACCGCATCATTAAGGAGATGGACCGCGGCCTGACGTTTCTCAAGTCCCGCAGCGGCTATTTGAAGCAGGACGGCGAGGTGCTCTTCTGCGCCGTGCGTCGCTTTGAGGTGTTCCGCATCAGCGAGATCATCCGCGAGGAAGACCCCGATGCGTTCGTCATCGTCGGCGATGCCGGTGAAATCGCCGGTGAGGGCTTCAAACCCGTGCGCTCCGACGACCGCACGCTCGGCGAGATTATCAAAGCTATTCGCAAGACGGGCGATAAGCCGGTCAGCGAGCCGAAAGAATAAATCCGCATAGAAAAAGCAGACAAGCGCATCGCCTGCCTGCTTTTTCCGGTTTTTTGTGTTACCGGCAGCTTTTTTCACTGCGGTTTTCCGTACGATTTTCCGTGCCGTTATTCACGCGGTCGGTTGTCTGACGGTCGCTCTTATTGCGGCTTTGTTTCTGGTTTTTGTTTGTGTAATTCTTGTTTTCGGAATTTGCCATGTGATTCACCCCTTCCGAAAGCTATTATGCGCACGGTACACGCGTTTATGTACCGAATTTATGAAATTAGGAAAGGTGGGGCGGCCATGGAATTGCCCGCAGCTTTTGAAAAACGAATGCAGGATATGCTTGGGGCAGAATATACGGCGTTTCGGGCGTCTTACAACGAACCGCACAAACGCGGCATTCGTTTGAACACTGTAAAATGCACAAAAGAGCAGCTTGAACGCGCACTGCCGTTTACACTGGTGCAAACGCCGTTTTCGCCGCTCTCGTTTTATGCGCCGACAGATACCAAAATGGCGGCGCTGCCGCTCTATCATGCAGGCGCGTTTTATTCGCAGGAGCCGTCCGCGTCTTCGGCCGTCACGCTTTTGGCGCCGGAGCCGGGGGATAAGGTGCTCGACCTCTGCGCCGCACCGGGCGGTAAATCCACGCAGATTGCCGCGCTGACCGGCGACACCGGGCTTTTGTGGTCAAACGAAGTTGTGCGCAATCGCGCCGCAATTTTATCCTCCAATTTGGAGCGCATGGGCGTGCGTAATACAGTCGTTTCCAGCGTATACCCGGAGATGCTTGCGGAAAAGCTCGGCGGGTATTTTGATAAAGTGCTCGTTGATGCGCCGTGCTCCGGCGAAGGCATGTTCCGCCGCGATCCCGTTGCCGTGCAGGAATGGAGTCCTGAGCACGTGGAGACCTGCGCTGTACGTCAGCTCGCAATTTTATCCTCCGCCGCACAGTGCGTGCGCGAAGGCGGCATTTTGGTGTACTCTACCTGCACATTCTCCACGGAAGAAAATGAGGGCGTTGTGCAGAAATTTCTCGAGAGCCACCCGGAATTCGTGCTCGAAAAGCCGAATGTCACATTCGGTCGCCCGGCCTATGGCGTAGACGCTGTGCGCATTTTCCCGATGGACGGAGGTGAGGGGCACTTTGCCGCGCGCTTCCGCCGCGTTGCGCCATGTGAAGAACGTTTTGCGCCGTTTAGCTTTAAGCCCGACCGAGAGACGCAGGCGCATGCCGAAGAATTGTACACATCTCTGTTTACCGATGTACCGGGCAGATTCCAGCGCGTGCGCGACCGTGTGATCTTATTGCCAAATGAGCTGCCGGACATTGCAGGACTTTCCGTTCTGCGCGCCGGTGTGGAATTCGGCGAGGCAAAAAAGAACCGCATCGAGCCCGCGCATGGCATTTTCATGGCAAGCCGTGCGGAAAACTGCCGCAGCGTGCTGCATCTCACATCGAACGATCCTGCTTTATTCGCGTTTTTGCGCGGCGAAGAAATCCCCGCAGAGGGGCTTTCCGGTTACACCGCCGTCGCCGCAGACGGTATTGTAACGGGCTTTGGCAAGGCATCGAACGGTGTTTTGAAGAATCGTTACCCAAAGGGGCTGCGCACACACCTGTAAAGGTGCATTCGTTTATACAAAAAGAACAGAAAGCTTCGCAAAGCCAAATGGTTATTTGTGAAGCTTTTTTTGCAATTTAAACCTCGGTAACTTGCAAAAAAGGCAAATACGTGCTAAAATGTGTATAAGCAAACAGGAAAGAAGTGTTTTTTGATGCAGAAAATCCAGATTGAGCGTACCACTGCGCCTAAAGCGAAGCCGGCAGACGAAAGCAAGCTCGGTTTCGGTAAAATCTTTACAGATCACATGTATGTGATGGAATATAACCCGGAGCAGGGTTGGCACGATCCGAAGATCATGCCGTATCAGCCGATCGTCCTTGATCCGTCCGCTATGGTTTTCCACTACGGTCAGGAAATGTTCGAGGGCATGAAGGCTTATAAATGCGCAGACGGTCGCATCCGTCTGTTCCGCCCGAACAAGAACATCGAGCGTGCAAACAACTCCAACAGAAGACTTTGCATCCCGGAGATCCCGGCCGATGATTTCCTCAATGCGATCAAGACGCTCGTCGCCGTTGACGCAGATTGGATTCCGAGCCGCCCCGGCACTTCTCTTTATATTCGTCCGTTCGTCATTGCAACGGATCCGTTCCTCGGCGTACGCCCGTCGAACACCTATAAATTCATCATCATTCTTTCCCCGGTCGGCGCTTACTACGAGAGCGGCCTCGACCCGGTAAAGATTTGGATCGAAGACGACTATGTACGTGCAGTCCGCGGCGGCATCGGCGAAGCAAAGACCGGCGGCAACTACGTTGCAAGCCTCGCGGCACAGGTAAAGGCACACGACGAAGGTTACTCTCAGGTTCTGTGGCTCGACGGTGTTGAGCGCAAGTACATCGAAGAAGTCGGTGCTATGAACATCTTCTTCAAAATCAACGGCACCGTTGTCACCCCGATGCTGAACGGCAGTATTTTGCCGGGCGTTACCCGTGCATCCTGCATCGATCTCTGCAAGCACTGGGGTCTCCCGGTCGAAGAGAGAAGAATCTCCGTTGACGAACTCGTTGAGGCGGCCCGTACCGGTGCACTTGAAGAGTGCTGGGGTAGCGGTACCGCAGCCGTTATCTCCCCGGTCGGCGCACTCCGTTACGAGAACGAAGTCATGCAGATCAAGGACGGCGGCATCGGCGAATTCAGCCAGAAGCTGTACGACACCGTCACCGGCATCCAGACCGGTAAGGTAGAAGATACCCTCGGTTGGACTGTGGAAGTCACACCGCTTGAGAAGTAATTCGAATATTTGAACATTCAAAAGGCCGAGCCCGCGTGGTTCGGTCTTTTTGTATAAAAGAAGAGCTCTGCGACCGGCAAAAGCCAAATGCAGAGCTCAGTTTATATCCGAATCAGTTTTTCTGTATAATCCATGTTCGCAGGGCGGCGATGCTCTGTGCACAGGCTGTAAAGATTATCCGCGCGCGCTTCCAACGCAAACACACGTCTGGCTTCCGGCGAAAGCTTCTTCACGTCCGCAGGGCGTGCGATGATTGGCAGCATCGGCTTCGCTTTGTGCAGGATCTCCGCGCCGCGGCTCGTCATACCTAAAATGCGCAGGTAGGGAGGCAAATTGGGCAGATCGTTCGTGATGCCCAAATACGCGCTTAAAACAATACGCCGAATACGCGCGTGACTGTACCGCTTGGTTTTCACCGCATCAAACAGCCCTGTGCACGTTTCCGCCGTTTCGGCAGCCGCCAAAATGCGGTTTTCAATGCCCTCTGAAACATCCGGCACGCGGCGCAGGTCTTCGGGTGACATGGCAGAGACAGCCGCCAGCACCGCACGGTTGAGATACGAAAGGGAAGCGGGGTACTGCTTTTCCTTTTGCAGCGCACGAATACACACCGCCGTATTTTCCGGGACATACGCGGAAATCTCTTCACCCTCGGCACTCTTGCTGCGGATCAGGCTCGCCGATGCAAACGCGCCGTGCGCTTTGTCGCTGTCGTGGTCAATCGCGATACGCTGCACAGTCTGCGGCACGATATTAGAATTCAACGATAAGATCGCCTTGCAATACTCTATACCCAAAATGCAATTTGGCTTTGTGAGCAGCTCTGCGGTTTCTGCGCCGAGTGCCTTTTTCACAGCCTCCGTACGCGCCGCTGCAAACGAAACGCCTTTTGCAACCTCCGGGCGAATATCCGAATTAAACACATCGGAGTGCAAGTATTCCGCGCAGTGCATGAGGGGAGCGGTATCACCGGTTTCGCTGCCAAACGTCAGTGTATCTACGCAGCCGAGCGCATTTAATAACGAAATGCCGCCGCGTGCAAATTTTTCTGCGCCTGCCACAGCCCACGGCAAGGGCAGCTCCAGCACGAGTGCCGCGCCGTTTTGCAGTGCCAGCCGTGTGCGCGACCACTTATCGAGCACAGCCGCCTCGCCGCGCTGCACAAAATTTCCGCTCATCACACAGACAATGTCGCTGCCGAACTCCTCCGACATGCGGGAGAGCAGTGCCGCGTGGCCGTTATGCAGCGGATTAAACTCGCAAACAACGCCCGAAATCTTGTTTTTTCCAATCATTTTATAGGAAACTCCTTGAAATTTACATGATTTTGTATTATCATAAGTATAAAGCAATGAAGATCAATTTACAAGCCGCGTTTCCTTATTTATAATTTTGGAAGTGTCGTGCTTATTTTTTGTGCGTTTGCACAGATGATCCAATTCAAATTTAACCATGATTCAGGGGGAAGACGAAATGAAAATTCTGGTCATCAACGCCGGCAGCTCCTCACTTAAGTATCAGCTGATCGATATGGACAACGAGCAAATGCTTGCAAAGGGCAACTGCGAGAAGATTGGCCTTGAAATGGGCATTTTCGGCCACAAGACGGCAGACGGCAGAGAGAAGAAGATCGAAATCCGCATGGCGAACCACACCGAAGCGTTCGAGCAGGTCAAGAACGCACTTCTCGACAGTGAAGTCGGCGTCATTAAGGATCTGAGCGAAGTCGCTGCTATCGGTCACCGTATCGTTCAGGGCGGCGCGCTCTTCAGCGAGTCCGTTCTCGTTGACGAAAAGGTCATCGAGGGCATCGAAAGCCTCATCCCGCTTGCACCGCTGCACAACAGCGCACATGTACAGGGCATTCGTGCCTGCATGAGCGTTTTCGGCAAGGAAGTCCCGGAAGTTGTCGTGTTCGATACGGCTTTCCATTCCACCATGCCGCAGAAGGCTTATATGTTCGCTGTGCCGTATGAGTACTATGAGAAGTACAAGATCCGCCGCTATGGCTTCCACGGCACCTCCCACCGCTATGTCAGCCACCGCGTTGCAGAGCTCATGGGCAAGGACATCAAGGATTTGAAGCTTATCACCTGCCACATCGGCAACGGTTCCTCCATCACCGCCATCAAGAACGGCAAGGTCATCGACACCAGCATGGGTCTCACCCCGCTTGACGGCTTCATGATGGGTACCCGTACCGGCACGCTTGATCCGTCCGTTGTCACGTTCATCGCAGAGAAAGAGAACCTCACCCCGGCACAGCTTTCCGACCTCTTCAACAAGAAGTCCGGCCTGCTCGGTATCTCCGGCATCTCCAGCGATGACCGCGACATCTGCAAGGCAGAGGACGAGGGCGACGAGCGTGCACACCTCGCACATGAGATGCTCGTTTATCAGATTCAGAAGTTCATCGGCAGCTATGTCGCTGCGCTGAACGGCGTAGACGCAATCGTCTTCACCGCAGGTCTTGGCGAGAACCAGGATACCCTGCGCGAGCGCATCTGCACCAACATGGAATACCTCGGCATCAAGTTCGATCACGAAGCCAACAAGGGCGTTCGCGGCAAGGAGAAGAAAATCTCCGCGCCGGACAGCAAGGTCGCTGTTTACATCGTCCCGACCAACGAAGAACTTGTCATTGCACGCGATACGAAAGCCATCGTTGAAAAGCTGTAATTTCACCTGAAATTCGATACCGGATCCGTTTTTACGGGTCCGGTATTTTTCATATTTAAGCGAAAATTGCGGGTTTATTTTCTGTTTTTGGCTTTTGAACCGCAAAAATAGTTGCAAATTTGTAACTATTGTGCTATGATTGTAACTGTATAAAACGATCTGTACCATATTCTGCCGCAACAGGACAGAAACCGGCTTTTGCTTCTACAGGTCGATGCCTTGATAAGGATAGGTGAAAACACATGCAATACAGAAAAAGAATGCTCCGAAAGAAGGGCACGGCTCTGTTGCTTTCCGCGCTGCTATTGGCTTCTGCGCTGCCGCTTGCGGCCTATGCGGAAGAAGTTTCCGCAAAAACAACCGAATACGTGAACTTCCGCTCCGGCCCCGGTACGAATTACAGCTCGCAGGGGATCATCGCTTCCGGCACGACCATCACGGTAACGGATACGAGCAATTCCGAGTGGTACGCCGTGCGTCTTTCTAACGGCTCTACAGGTTATATCTACGCCGAGTATATTTCCATGTCTACCGGCGGCAGCACAAGCAACGGGGAAGAACGCAGTGCCAAAACGACGGAATATGTAAATTTCCGTTCCGGCCCCGGTACGAATTACAGTTCTAAAGGCGTCATTGCATTGGGCACCACCGTTACGGTCACCGACACGAGCAATTCCGAGTGGTACGCCGTGCGCCTCTCGAACGGCTCTACGGGCTATATTTTTGCCGAATACATCAGCTTCACGGGCAGCAATACGCCGTCTGTTACGGCGGCACCTACACAGGCGCCATCCAACGGTTCCGAGCAGACCGCAAAAACGACCGAATACGTAAATTTCCGTTCCGGCCCCGGTACGAATTACAGTTCTAAAGGCGTCATTGCATTAGGCACCACCGTTACGGTCACCGACACAAGCAATTCCGAGTGGTACGCCGTGCGCCTCTCGAACGGCTCTACGGGCTACATATTTGCGCAATATTTGAAGCTAAACAGTTCTTCCTCCGCAACGGCAACGCCCGCACCGACACAGGCACCGAGCGGTTCCGAGCAAAGCGCGAAAACGACGGAATACGTAAACTTCCGTTCCGGCCCCGGCACGAATTACAGCTCTAAAGGCGTTATCGCTTCCGGCACAACCGTCACGGTCACAGATAGGAGCAACTCTCAGTGGTATGCCGTGCGCCTTGCAAACGGCTCCACGGGCTACATCTTTGCACAGTATTTGAAGGTCACCGGCACGTCGTCCGCAACGCCTACACCTACGCAGGCACCGTCCAATGATGGCACTGTGCAGGCTAAGCTCACCGCAGACGTAAACCTGCGCCGCGGTGCAGGTACGAATTACGGTGTCATCAAGGTCATCGGCACCGGCACCACCGTTACGGTCACGGACGCGTCGAACAGCCAGTGGTACAAGGTAAAGCTTTCGGACGGCACAGAGGGCTATCTGTTCTCCGAATATCTGAAAGTTACTTCCGGCAATATTGATTCTGCCAAGCCTTCCGCAACGCCCACGCCGACCCCGGCGCCGAGCAACGGAACCGTACAGGCCAAGACCACATCCGATTTAAATGTGCGCAAAGGCCCCGGCACAAGCTATGGCATCATCAAGGTTATCGATATGAACGTTAACGTTACCGTTACGGAAGCCACAAACAGCAGCTGGTACAAAGTGAAGCTTTCCGACGGTACAGAGGGCTACCTTGCTGCGCAGTACTTGAAGATTACCTCCGGCGATATCAACTCCGTAAAGCCCGGTAACAGTGGAGATGATAACACCAATAACGGCAACAACTCCAATGCACCCGCAACAGACGAATACGTCCGCGTTACGGTCGGCCTCAACCTGCGTTCCGAGCCGAACACGAGCTGTAAAGTACTCACCGTTTTGAGCACCGGCACCGTGCTGAACGTGCTTGACCGCAAAACGAGCGGCTGGGTGCATGTGCGTACGACCGGCGGCGCAGAGGGCTATGTCTCGGCAGAATATGTCACAGCATATGACCCGTCTTCGTCCAGTGCATCGATCTCTGTTTCTTCCGTCGATCTCGCACAGTATAAGACCATCTACATTCAGGCTTCTTCTTCCGGCTCTGTCACGTGGGAGAGCAGTGATGCTTCCGTTGCAACGGCAAAAGCCGGTGTTTCCGGTCAGCTCTTCATTTACGGCGCTGCGCCGGGCACGGCCAAGATCACCGCAAAGAGCGCAAATGGCACTGCACTTGCCACCGTTTCCGTCACGGTCTCCGCGCCGGAAGCTGTCCGCTTTGCGTACACAACACCGAATATTATCACAGCCGGTTCATCCTTCAATTTGAAGGCGGTTACGGATACGCAGAAATCCGCCGTGCGCTTTGAGATTGATGGCGTCGGCACCTACGATACCACGTCCTACGATTCCGAAAGTCAGGGCGACAACAACGTCCGTATTTTCTCTGCTTCGGCTACAATCAGTACACCTGGCACCTACACGGTGCGTGCGTATTCGTCTTCCGGCGGCGGTTATTCCTCCGATTACAGAGAGTTCACCATCCTCGTCGTCTCTACAACGGATTCCGATACGACAACAGGCGAGAGCCGCCGCGTAAGTGACAGTATGCTCGACAACATCGCCTCTTATGAAGGCTATGTCCCACAGGTTTCGCCGGACACGCTTGCCGGCAATATCCCGACCGTCGGCTACGGTTACGTTGTTTCCAAGAACACCACATTCTACAATAACCTGACCCGCTCGGAAGCAAAGGCCATGCTGGCCGATACCGTCAACCGCGGCTCTTACACCACAGAGATCAACCGTTTCATCTCGAGCAACGGCCTTTTGATGAGCCAGTGCCAGTTTGATGCGCTTGCAAGCTTCTCTTACAATGTCGGCGCAGGCTACTGGAACGGCTCCGGCAACTGCTACGTGCGTACAGTCATCATGAACACCGTTGTTCCGCCGCAGGATCTGTCTTCTTCCAATCCGTACGGCGGTAAGGTAACGGCTTCCACACTACCCATGTATCAGGACCACAGCGCTTCTTCCACGCAGATTACTACGCTTAAGATCAGCACAAGTGTGAACATCCTCGATTATTACCGCGACTCAAGCACGAAGCAGAGCTGGTACAAGGTCTCTGCAAGCGGCAAGAGCGGTTGGGTGCGCGCAGGCGATGTTGCTTTCAACAGCACCTCTGGTCTCACGCATGACCTGAACTATGTGGACGCCTACACATTCGGCAGCAATCTGCTGGATTGGCATGTGGCAGGCGGCAACTGCTACATCGGCCTGTATTATAGACGCCTTGCAGAAGCTAAGGTATTCTCCTACGGCAACTACGCCGAGGCATCGCCCTCTAACGGCAACTATAAGAAGAATACATACGGTTACAAAGTCCCGAGCTGTCTGTAAAGCTAAATTACTTTTCATAGTCCTAAAATTAAGCTGTGCATTCTAATGGAGTGCACAGCTTTTCTTTATATGCTCGGCGATGTGTAAAGTTTTATTACTTTACGTGTTATTTATAAAACGGCAAGCCGACTGCTTTCACTCAGTCGGCTTGCTTTTATATTATGCGATCGACCGATCAGCAGCCACAGCCGCCGCAGCCGTTGTTGCAGCCACCACAGTTGTTGCAGCCGCAATCGTTACCGCAGCCACAGCCGCCGCAGCACAAGAGGATCAGTATGATAATGATGATCCAAGAGCAACCTCCGCCAAAACCGTTACACATGATTGAACGCCTCCTTTCGTTTACAATACAGAATATGAAAGTGGGGGAAATGTGTGATGGTCAAATCAAAACTTCAAAAACTTTTTAAATTCATGCATTTCAGTTAGTATTGCTGAGAATTAATTTGAAATAGAGAGATATTTTAATGTAATTACGGAAAATCGGATAAAATCACGCTTGACAATACATTCGTTTTGCTTATAATTAAAGTCAAGGAAAGTCAAAGACAAAGAAAGAACAAGAGGCGATCAGAAATGCGAATCAGCGACAGCGTTGCGAATTACATCTTACAAATGCTCAATGATGAAAACGGCATCGCGGAGATCCAGCGTAATGAGCTTGCAAACACGCTGGGCTGCGTACCGAGCCAGATTAACTACGTCATCACGTCCCGTTTCACACCGGAGCAGGGATATATCGTAGAGAGCAGGCGAGGCGGCGGCGGTTACATTCGCATCATTCGCCGGAGCATGACAAAATCCGATTTAATCATGCACATTGTCAATTCCATCGGGCCTAAGCTGGACGCAGCTTCTATGCGCGCCATGCTGCGGAATCTTGTGGAAACGGGCGTTGCGTCCGAATCCGACGCTCACCTGATGATGGCAGGGCTTTCGGATTCGGCACTTGCACCGGCGCCAAAAGAAATTCGAGATCAACTGCGGGCATCGATCTTCAAAAACATGTTGCTCGTACTAAATGTATAAAAAGCCATTTTGAAAGGACGGGATGACTTATGATGTGTCAGAACTGCGGAAAGAATCCGGCAACGACCCACATTAAAACCATCGTCAACGGCAAGTTGGCGGAATATGACCTTTGCTCGGAATGTGCAAGGGCAAAAGGCTACAAGAGCTTTTTTAACTTTGATGATATGGACTTCGATTTCAACAATCTGCTCGGCAGCTTCATCGGTGCGCCGACCGGGCGCAGTAATGCGATGCGCTGCCCGAAATGCGGTGCTTCCTTTGAGGAGATTGCAGAAAGCGGCAAGATCGGCTGCGCAGAGTGTTACAATGTGTTCCGTGACCGCCTGATGCCGACTATCCACCGCATCCACGGTGCAGCAAAGCACAAGGGCAAAGTACCCGGAAGCAATGCGCTGCGCATTGTGGAACCGGCAGGTAAGATTGCCGTTGTGGAAGAACCCACGCCGATTGAAAAGAAACGTGCGGAACTGAAAGAAGCAATCGAAAAGCAGGACTTCGAGCATGCAGCTGAGCTGCGTGACGAAATCAAAGAAATGGAGAAAGGAGATGGGAACCATGCTTAACGAAGAAAAGAAATGGTATGAAAAAGCAGGTAAAGAAAGTGACGTTGTCATCAGCACGCGTGTGCGTCTGGCGAGAAACCTTGCAGATATGCCGTTTCCAAACCGCATGACGCCTGACCAGAAAGCAGCCGTAGAGCGCCGCGTACGCGATGCGATCCTCAGCGGCAACAGCGCCATCGCATCGGATTTCGACTTCGTGCAGATGGATGACCTCAGCAACGAGCAGGCGGTGTCACTTGTGGAACGCCACATCGTCAGCCCGGAGTTCATCGCAAACGCAAAGGGACGCGGATTCCTCATCTCAAAGGACGAGTGCATCTCCATTATGGTGAACGAAGAAGATCACGTGCGTATTCAAGTGCTGCATGAGGGTCTTGCGCTCAGCGAAGCTGCCGAAATGGCAGACCGCATCGATACGCTTTTAAACGAATCGCTGCGTTTTGCGTTTGATTCCGAGCTCGGCTACCTCACCCAGTGCCCGACGAACCTCGGTACCGGCATGCGGGCCTCTGTGATGCTGCATCTGCCGGCACTCACCGAAAACGGCGCAATGTCCAGAATCTCCACGAATCTTTCGAAGCTCGGTCTTGTGATTCGCGGTACATACGGCGAAGGCAGCAATGTCATCGGCGCCATGTATCAGCTTTCAAACCAGATTACACTGGGTCTCAGCGAAAAAGAGGCTGTGGAAAACTTGCAGAACATTACGATGCAGCTTATTTCCGAAGAGCGCAAAACGCGCGCTTCGCTCAGCAAGAACATCAATGTGCAGGACAAAGTAGGCCGTTCCGCCGGCGTGCTGAAAAATGCACGGCTGCTTTCCTGCGATGAATATATGAAGCTTATCTCCAATGTGCGTTTCGGCATTGCGGAAAAGCTTTTAAGCGGTATAACGCTTGAAGATATTCACACACTGACCGTAGCGGTACAGCCGGCCACCATGGCAGCCGCACACGGCAGCAACCTTTCGGCGGGACAAAGAGACATTCTCCGCGCAGACGAGGTGCGCAAAGCCCTCAAAGCGCTTCAATAATAGAAAATCAGTAAAGAGAACTGCGATACGGCAGTGATCGAAAGGACGGATTTATATGTATAGATTCACAGGTTTTACAGAGAAAGCAAACAATGCCATGAACCGCGCCATCGAAAAGGCAGAGGAGCTTGGCCACAATTACATCGGCAGTGAGCACGTGCTATACGGCTTGATTGCAGAGGGCAGCGGCGTTGCGTTCAACGTGCTGAATAAGCTCGGCATCACGGCAGACGATTACGAACGCCTGATGCAGGAGAAGATCGGCACATCTTCGCCGACGAACCTCACCACCGCATATTTCACCCCGCGCACAAAGCGCATTTTGCAGATGGCAAAGCTCGCGGCCTCCAAGCTCGGCAGCAACTATGTCGGCACGGAGCACCTGCTCATCGCCATCATTGAAGACGGTGAAAGCTTTGCTGTGCGCTTCTTACAGATGCTCGGTGTTGACCCGCAGAGCGTTGCGAATGCGTTGTCCTCGGCGCTTTCCGACGGTTATACCGTCGATAAAGCTTCCGGCAACGCGTATCCGAAGGACGAAAACGGCGAAAAGGAAGGCGGCAGTGCACTTGAAAAGTTTGGCCGCGACCTGACAAAGCTCGCAGCCGAAGGCAAGATTGACCCGGTCATCGGCCGTCATAACGAGATTGAACGTGTCATTCAGATCTTGTCTCGTCGTACGAAGAATAATCCGGTGCTCATCGGTGAACCGGGCGTCGGCAAGACCGCCGTTGCGGAAGGCTTGGCGCTGAAGATTCATGAAGGCGAGGTGCCGGAGCTGCTGAAAGGCAAGCGTCTGGTGGCTCTTGATCTTACCGGTATGGTCGCAGGCTCTAAGTACCGTGGCGATTTTGAAGAGCGTATCAAGTCCGCCATCGACGAAGTGAAGAAGGACGGCAACGTCATTTTGTTCATCGATGAGCTGCACACCATCATTGGTGCAGGTTCCGCAGAGGGCTCTGCCGATGCCGCCAATATCTTAAAGCCGGCTCTGGCGCGCGGTGACTTCCAGGTCATCGGTGCGACGACCATCAACGAGTACAGAAAGTACATTGAAAAAGATGCCGCGCTGGAGCGTCGTTTCCAGCCGGTACATGTCGGTGAGCCGACCGAAGAAGAAGCGGTACAAATCCTTGAAGGTCTGAAAGATCGCTACGAGGCGCACCATAAAGTACAGATCACCGATGAAGCCATTGAGAGTGCCGTTAAGCTCTCCTCGCGCTACATTGCAGACCGTTACCTGCCGGATAAGGCCATCGACCTCGTCGATGAAGCGGCGTCCCGTGTGCGTCTCAGAACGTTCACTGCGCCGGAAGACCTGCAGGAGATGGAAAAGCGCATCAAGGAAGTCGAGATTGATAAGGCGGCTGCCGTCAACGAGCAGGACTTCGAGCGCGCGGCCGAGTTGCGTGACAAGCAGAAAGCCCTTACAGAGGAGCTGGAGCAGAAAAAGAACGAGTGGGCTGCAAAGAACGAGCGCAGCAACAGCGTTGTGAAGGCGGAAGACATCGCCGAGATCGTCGCCATGTGGACCGGCATCCCGGTCGTACAGCTGACGCAGGAAGAAAGCGAGCGCCTGCTGCATCTTGAAGATACGCTGCACAAGCGTGTCATCGGTCAGGATGAAGCCGTTACGGCCATTGCAAAAGCCATCCGTCGCGGCAGAGTCGGCCTGAAAGATAAGAACCGCCCGATCGGCTCGTTCATTTTCCTCGGCCCGACCGGCGTAGGCAAGACCGAGCTGTGCAAGGCGCTTGCGGAGGCTATGTTCGGTGACGAAAAGGCCATGATCCGCCTCGATATGTCGGAGTATATGGAGAAGCACACGGTGTCTCGTCTCGTCGGTTCGCCTCCGGGATATGTAGGCTTTGATGAGGGCGGTCAGCTGACCGAGGCAGTGCGCCGCAAGCCGTATTCCGTTGTGCTGTTTGATGAGATCGAAAAGGCACACCCGGATGTCTTCAACATGCTGCTGCAAATTCTCGATGACGGCCGTCTGACGGATTCGCAGGGCAAGGTGGTCAGCTTTAAGAACACCATCATCATCATGACCTCCAACATCGGCGCACGTCTCATTACAGAGAAGCAGCAAGAGCGTCTCGGCTTTGCCACCGCGGACAACAAGTCGACAGAAGAAGACAGCGCAGTCGCCGATTTCGAGCGCACAAAAGAGCTCGTCATGGGTGAGCTGAAGAAGGTGTTCCGTCCGGAATTCATCAACCGTGTCGATGACATTATTGTGTTCCGTAAGCTCCTGCACGACGACATCCAGAAAATCGCCGGCAAAATGCTCGAGGGTCTTAAGGGTCAACTGCGCGACATGGACATCGCGGTTGAGTTCACCCCGGCTGCCGTGGAAGCTGTTGCAAACGCCGGTTTTGACCCGGTTTACGGTGCAAGACCGCTGCGCAGAGCGATCCGCAGCAAGATGGAAGACCCGATTTCCGAAGAGATGCTCGAGGGCAACATGAAAGCGGGCGGCTCGTATGTCTGCGACTTCAAAGACGGTAAGTACGTCATTGAAGACAAGGCAAAGAAGAGCGGCGACGAAAAGTCGAGCGAAAGCGAAGCAAAGTAATCACACCCGTTAAGGCAAATGTCCTTTAAAGACACATAGAAAGGCGGTCTGCCGGGTAGAAAAAATCCGTGCAGACCGCCTTTTGCTGTCCTAAATCACGCAAACACCGTCTCAATGTGCTTTGCGCACTCGGGCGGAGAATACGTGAACTTATCAATATGGTCGCCCTGAAAGAAATATACAGGCGGCTCGGGTTTATAGGTGTAATCAAAGCATTCCACAAGCACGAGCTTCACCTTCATGCGGTTCGGCAGAATACTTTTGATGAACACGCTGGCCTGCTGTCCGGCATGGACGTTTTCTTTCAGCTCGGCAAGTCCTGCAAGGTTTGGGGTCAGCTCCACAAAAATGCCGTAGCTTTCCACGCTGCGCACGATACCTGCGACCGTTTCGCCGACACGAAAGCGCTCCGCGTTTTCCGTCCACGTGCCGAGCAGCTCGCGGTGGCTGAGCGTGATGCGGTTCTCGTCCTTCATACGCACCACGGCGCGAATATCCATGCCGACCGTGAACCGCTCCTTCGGGTGGTCGATGCGCGAAACAGAAATGGCATCGATGGGCAGGAGGGAAACAATACCGCAGCCGATATCCGCAAACGCACCGAACGGCTCCAAATGCGTGATGCGCACCGGGATCACATCACCGCAGGTAAGCCCTGCTATGTACTCTGCCATGCAGCGCTCCTGTGCTTTTCGGCGCGACAACACCGCTGTGATCCTGCCGAACGCATCACGAATAAAATCCGTGATGATAAAGCACACGGGCTTATTCACACGTGAAATGATGGCGATGTCCCGCACTGTGCCCTCGCGTATGCCGAGCGCGCCCTCTTCGCGCGGGATAATGCCCCGCATACATTTGAGATCTACAATGAGGTTGTGCTCGTTGTCGCAGATGATGCTGCGCGCCTCTAAGATCTTTCCGTCGCGCATTGCGTCGGAGAGGGCGGCAGGCGTCTGCATACTGGCTTTGTTTTCCGCTTTGTCGATCAAATGACCTTCCGGGTAAAATTTCATGTACTTCACTCCTTTTTAAGGCCGTGCCGCGCAAAAAACGCTTTCGGCTGCGCCTTAACTACGCCGAAGTATATGAACCTAAACTTTCATTTATGCGTTTCTGAACTTTTCATGAAGATAAACAAAAGGGCTTGCATGTTTTTACCGTGTATATTAAAATAGATATACAGATGCAAAGTATGTCTTTGCAAAAGAAAGGAAACAGAAAAATGAAGAAAATGAAACTGCTGTGTGCGGCGTTGACCGTAATCATGCTGCTCACAGCTTGCTCCGGCAGCACCTCTTCTGCCGCAGAAAAGGTCATCGGCACTACGGATAAAGTTGTTGCGGCAGATACCTTAAAGCCCTTGGCAAAGGCCGACAAAGAAAAGCTCGGCTATCAGCTCGATATGCCGGAAAAAGGCGAGGAGATTTGTGTGCTGACAACGAACTACGGCACCATTCGCATGCGCTTTTTCCCGGATGCCGCACCGAAAGCCGTGTACAGCTTTAAATCTCTGGCGCTTTCCGGCTACTATGACGGCATCACTTTCCACCGCGTCATTGATGATTTCATGATTCAGGGCGGTGACCCGCTTGGCAACGGAACCGGCGGCGAGAGCATTTGGGGCGAGAATTATGGCGACGAATTTCACGAAAACCTCGTCAACATCACCGGCG
Source organism: Hominenteromicrobium mulieris (assembly GCA_021029595.1). Classification (GTDB taxonomy): domain Bacteria; phylum Bacillota; class Clostridia; order Oscillospirales; family Acutalibacteraceae; genus Hominenteromicrobium; species Hominenteromicrobium mulieris. The sequence continues at coordinate 76,059 of JAJJOY010000001.1, forward strand.
CGGTCTCTTGCGCAAACAGCGGTGCCAACACAAACGGCAGCCAGTTTTTTATAAACTGCACGGAACCGGGCAAAATAGACTGGGATACCTACGACCAGTATTATCAGGTCTATAAATCTGCACCGGAACAGTTCACCTCCATATACGGCGGCACGCTCGATATGGATAAGGTAACGGATGCCTACAAAGAACTTTACGATAAAAACGGCGGCAACACACACCTTGACGGTGCATATTCCACCGCAGGTACCGGACACACCGTGTTCGCACAGGTATTTGACGGCATGGACGTGGTGCGCAGCATCATGGGCGTTGAGACCGACTCGAACGATAAGCCGCTTGAAGACGTCACCATTCTCTCCGCAGAAATCGTACCCTACGAATAAATTTCTTAAACAAATTTAGTATAATCCCAAATCATTTTAAGGAGGAAGTTTCCATGGCAATCGTACATCCCACAGCTGAAAATTTCGACGCATTGATCCGCGATAACAAGCTTGTTCTTGTAGACTTTTTTGCAACATGGTGCGGCCCGTGCAAAATGATCGCACCGTTCATTGAGGAAGTTGCAGAAGAATACGAGGGCAAGGCCGTCGTCGCGAAGATCGACGTTGACGAAGCGCAGGAAATCGCCGCCGAATACGGCATCTCCAGCATTCCGACCGTCATCCTCTTTAAAGACGGCGCCCCCATCCACACCGAAGTCGGCGCACACGATAAGGCTTTTTACGCAAACCTCATCGAAATGCACCTGTGAGGCCGCGCCATGTTCACCTTTGAACGCAAAGCGAATTACTACGAGACCGACCAAATGGGCATCGTGCACCACTCGAATTACATTCGTTGGTTTGAGGAAGCCCGCTTGGAGATGCTACGCGCTATGGGATTGCCGTACAAAAAAATGGAAGATAACGGCATTCTGATCCCCGTGCTGGATGTTTCGTGCAGCTACAAGCACCCAATTCGCTTTGATGAGACGCTTGTGCTTACACTGCGCATTCAAAACTACAACGGTGTACGCTTTGAAATGGCGTATGAGGGGCACAGCAAGGAGACCGGGCTTTTGAGTTGCACCGGCACTTCGCAGCACTGCTTCACAACACCCGCGTTAAAGCCGATCCGTATGCAGAAGCATTTTCCCGCATGGCACGAAGTATTTCTTCAGGCTGCAGAGCAGGACAAATCAGAGTAATTCAAAACACAAAAATGCCCGCCGGGCTGACCGATGTGATCGGAAAGCCCGGCGGGCATTTTTATAAATCTTTAGTTTTTATTCATGTCGCAAAGCATCGATCGGGTTCAGGTTTGCCGCCTTGAAGGAGGGGAGAAGCCCGAAGATGATGCCGATGACCATGGAAAACACCACGGCAATAATGATGGAAGGCACGCTGATGGCAACCGGAGCAGACGTCACGCGCGATATGATTGCCGCAAGACCGATACCGGCACCCACGCCCACAATGCCGCCAAGGCTTGTCAGCACAGCGGCTTCCGTTAAGAACTGCCACAGAATGCGGCTCTTTTTCGCGCCGATGGCTTTTTTCAGACCGATCTCTCGCGTACGTTCCGTAACGGAAACGAGCATGATGTTCATAACGCCGATACCGCCGACGAGCAGGGAGATGCTCGCAATCCAGATGAGCTGCGAATTTGTGGAGCTGCTGAGATCCTGCAAGTCCTGCGCCTGCTTTAAAAGATCCTGTGCCTGATACTTGATCTCGCTGTTCGTCACGTTCGTGTTCATGATCTCCGCCACAGCCTTGCCGGCATCCGTCATGGCTTCCGTATTGGAAACGCGAATGGCCACGTTCTGCGGCTCATCGAACGAATAGAGCGCCGGCCACATGGAGCTTGGCACGAAAATACGGGATGCAGAGCTATCCGAGTAATACGTATAATACTCATCGATGGAGTTGATGACGGGCTCAAACTTGCTGTCTTCATCCACAATGCCAACCACCGTAAACGGAATGCTGCTGATCTCGATCGTTTTTCCGATGGGGTTTTCGCCGTCAAACAGCGAATCCGCCGTATCGGCATCGATGATGGCTGCCGCGTGGAAATCCGTAAAATCACTGTCCACAAAGGTGCGACCGCTTTTCAGCACCAACCCATTCGTCGTGAAATAACTGTTATCCACGCCGAAGACCTGCGAGCCGGAAATGCCGTTGTTGCCGTAGTAAACGGAGTTGTTGTAGTCGCTGCGGCTGGTATAGAACGCCGCATCTTCCACGTTTTTTACGGACTTGATTTTTTCCATCGTGGTCTCGTCACGCACAGGGATGCCGTCCGGCAAGCCGTTATACAGCATTTCGTACTGATAATCGCCCTGATACAGCTGAATCTGCACCGTGTTTGTGCCGGAGCCGATGAGGTTCTTTTTGATTTGCTCATTCGTGCCCTTGATGGTGGACACGATGGAGATGATAGAGGCGATACCGATGATGATGCCGAGCATCGTCAGGAACGAGCGCATTTTGTGCGACCAGATTCCCTGAAATGAAAGTCTGATATTTTCAATCATGCGTCAAGCCTCCTTGCGTCGATGCCGTCATTTTCGTCTGTGTTTTCTTCCATGCCGTTCGCCTTGGCGCCATCAATTGCCGAAGTGCCGTAGGGGAAAGCCACATAATCTTCTTCCGTCAAAGTATCGCTCTTGATCTCCAGATACTGGTTGTAGATCGTCTTGCCGGTTTTGATATACGTTTTATGCACACGGTTATCGTCGCCAACCTTCAAAATATACTTGCCGCCGTCATCGCTGCGGATATACGCTTTAAAAAGATATATTGCATTGCTTGCGTTATCCGAGGCCGCCTTCAAAGTAATATCAAGGCCCATGCCGTTTTTCAGGCCGTCCGCATCGGCAATGCGCGCTGTAAACTGGTACGTGGAGCTGTTTGGGTTTGAGGAGCCGTCATAGTAAAAATTGGAATTGTCATTCGGAAAATCGGAGATCTGTACAATCTCTGCCTCATACATTTGTCCGTTCTCCCAAGAGCTCGCCATGACCGTGTCGCCGACATGCACCTTGCCGAGCAGCGATTCGTTTAAGGATGCCGTTATATAGAAACCGTCGCCGCCCGAAACCACGAGGAACGGGGAGCTTGTGGACATCGCCGTATCGAGATCTGTGAGTGACTTCACAACGCCGTTCACGGTCGATTTTATTGTAGCGTTTTCAAGATCCAGCTTCGCTTTTTCAAGGTCATGCGCCGCCTGCTTCACATTCAGCTTTAAATCTTGAATCTGCTGCTTTTTATCGGCGATCATCTGCTGCAATTCTTCCGCCGTATACATGGAGCCTCCGGTATCGTAGCTGATGCCCGGATCGGCGTAGGAGAGATCCGGCATTTGAATGTCATCCGGCTCGCTGATAACTTCATTAAAGAAGCCCGCGGAAATCTTATCGCCGTCCATCTGCCAGCCCTTTACAAGCGGCAGGTTTTCGTTATCCTGTTCATGCACTTCAAAGCGTGCGACAAACGGGCCGTCCGGCAGTGTGAAATCAGGCTCCGGCGTGGGTACGCTTTCGCCGCCGGTCTCATTCGTTTTTGTGAATGTCATCTGCTTGAACCACGCCATACCGGAAACCGTTGGCGCTTCCGTGGGTTCTATGGGCGCGGGAGTAGGGGCTTCCGTGGGTTCTATGGGCGGCGCGGGAGTAGGGGCTTCCGTCGGCGCTGTGGTAGGCTTCGCAGTCGGTTCGGGGGTAACCGTCGGCTGCGGCGCCGCCGTGGGCACTTCACTCGGCTGTGCCGTAGGCTCTGCGCTCGGTGTGGGGGTCGGGGTAGGGGTAGGCGTCGCACGCGGGTCTGTCACGCCGAGCAGCTTCAAGAGAAAGCCCTTCGTCAGCACAGCATCTTCCGTGCAAAGAAAGACATACGGGTCTTCCTCCGTACCGGCACCTTTAAACGGCTTCGAGTGCTCTGTAATCTCCGTATACAGTTCCGCCTGCGATTCCGGCACCGGCGTGGGAGTGGGTTCCGGCTCGGGCTCCGGGATAGCCGGCTCCACATACGGCGCCGTATTCTGGAGCTTCGTAAGTTCTTTTTCGGCCTGCTCCAGTTCGTATTTCTTCTTTTTTTCTTCAAGCTCCTTGCTCTCTACCTTCAGCTGGAGCTTTGTCGTATCATACTGCAAAAGCGTATCGCCAATCTTGACAGTATCGCCCTCTTTGACGAAAATCTTAGAAATAGCTTTTTCTTTATCGGGGTAAAGTTCCTGCACAAAGTCACTTGTAGCATTACCGTAGGTGCTGGACTGGTCGCCCCAATACTGCGTGGAGATATTTGAAACCTGCTCCACATCCACCGTGGCATTTGCCGCCTTGCCGTTCACCGCGACCGTCACGCCGGTGATGATCAGCGCGATCACGATCACTACGGAGACCACCGTGATAATGACTTTTTTAAGTGGGAAATTTGCCGGCAGATTCATGCTTCCGCCTCCTTTTCCTCGGGGATATGCTGTTCCGCAAACTGACCGTCGCGAATATGCAGCACACGCTTTGCGTGGTTTGCCACATCAATGTCATGCGTGATCATCACAACGGTCACACCCTCGTCGTTGAGCGTCTGGAACAGCTCCATAATCTGCGCGCCGGACTGACTGTCGAGCGCGCCGGTCGGTTCATCGGCTAAAAGAATTTTCGGATTGTTGACGATGGCGCGGGCGATCGCGACGCGCTGGCACTGACCGCCGGAAAGCTGGTTCGGCTTAAAATCCACACGGTCGCCGAGACCTACACGCTCTAAAGCACGCACGGCACGCGCACGTCGCTCTTTTTTCGGCACACCTGCGTATAAAAGGGGAAGCGCCACGTTTTCCGCCGCGCTCTGGCGAGGCAAAAGATGAAAGCTCTGGAACACGAAGCCGATGGAGTTGAGGCGAATTTCCGAAAGCTTCGATTCGCTGCTGCCGATGATACTTTCGCCCGCAAGTGCATACGTGCCTGAAGTCGGCAGATCAAGGCAGCCGATGATGTTCATCAGCGTCGTTTTGCCGGAGCCGGACGGACCCATGATGGCGACATATTCTCCCTCATTCACAGAAAGAGAGATGTCTTTTAGAACCGGCACTTCCATTTTGCCTTGAATATACGTTTTATAAATGTTGTGCAGCTCTAAGATCATGCCGTAGCACCCCCGATAACGGTTCCAAGACTCGCCGCGCCGTCATTTTCATAGGTGGTCACGCCATCTGCCGTGCTTGCTTCTCCGGCTGCCGTGTCTGTTTCGCCCTCTGACTCCGTTACGGCACTTTCTGCGGGCATGGGGCTGTAGCCGTTCGGGTTGCCGTCCATATCGCTGCCGTTTTCTGCGGGCATAACACCGTTTGCATCGTCCGTTTTGGCATCGTTCATGTCACCGGAATCATTCCCCTGATTCTTATAAGAAATATCATCCGTAGCATACATGCCGCTGTGCACGCGGTCTTCCACAACGGCCAAGCGATCGTCTGCCGTCACGCCGGACGTAATCTCATATTCGGAAAGGGTATCGTCAAACTTGCCGAGCTGCACTTCACGCTTTTCGATGCGATTCTTATCGTTTACGGCCCAAACGTAGTTTTTGCTGCCTTCGTTGAGAATATAGTAGCTTGGCAGCCAAATTCCGGTCTTCACGTCTTTGGCCTCATCCGGCTCCACGTAAACGTGCTGACCGAGCATGAGACCTTTGAAATCATCGAGCACAAGGTAGAAGTTATACTTTGTCGCCTTTGTAAACGAGCTTTCGGAACCGTAGGAAATACCGCTGTTGTTATTATCGTTTGCGGCTTCGCGTTCAACGCTCTCCACGGTGCCCGTCCAAGTCTGCTCCGGGTCTACGCGGGAGACGACCTTCATTTTCACGCCCTTCTGCAAGGAATAGACATTCAGCTCCGTTGCCGTGCCTTTTACACGGTAAGAACCCGTCGCGAGAATCGTAATATACGCGTTCGTAGAATTGCTGCCGCTTGTGTTGGTATTGGAACCGTCATTGATCTGCTTCACAACGCCGGCCATTTCTGCTATGACATCCGTATTTTCAAGCGATTTTTTGAGGTTCTCGATCTCTTTCGCCTTCGTAGACTGATCGTATTCCGTCGATTTCACTTCAAGCTGCGCAGACTGAATCTGTAGGGTATAGGAAAGCTGTTCGTCGGAAGACGCTTTGTTCTTTTCCTTCTGCAGGGAATCAATCTGCTGGTTCAGCGTGGAAATGCGGTTTTTAAGGCTTTCCAGCTGTAACTGCGCCTCTTCAAGCTGCATTTGCAGGTCGTCCGTATCGTAGCTGAACAACTTATCGCCAACTTTCACTTCCTGGCCGACCGTCACATACAGCTCTGCGATTTTCTTTGTATCGTCCTTCTGCACGGAGAGCGTCTTTTCCGGTTCCACAACGCCGGAGTATTTCGCCGTCATACCAAGTGAACCCGTGCCGGTGATGTCCGCAACGCTCGTCACATACACCATCTCATTTGGGTCGCTCGGCGCAACGCTGCCGCCGCGGAAGAAAATGAGCCAGATTACAATACCGATCACGATCACAGCGCCGACGGCAATACCGGCGATTGTGAAAATCTTTTTCTTAGTCATAAAGTCAGTCCTTTCCTCCGCGCAAAACACCCAGCGCGGACTCTCTGATGGTTCTATTATACAGGTAAGACAAAAAATAAACAACTTAAGAAACTCTTACAAACGCAAAAGATTTGCAAAAATCGCGCTCTTGACCGCGCGTAAAATCGGGGGTACAATGGTAGCAATATAGAAAGGGAGGATCTGTCTTATGAAAAACGAACACATCGCTTCATCTGTAACCGAACTCATCGGCAAGACGCCGCTTCTGCGTGCGTCTCGCTTTGCGGCATCTGCGGGCATTTCCAACGCGCCGCTTTTGAAGCTTGAATATTTAAACCCCGCCGGCAGCGTAAAAGACCGTGCGGCACTGAAAATGATTGAAGACGCCGAAAAAGCCGGCAAATTGAAGCCCGGCGCGGTTATTGTAGAGCCAACCTCCGGCAACACGGGCATCGGCCTCGCATCTATTGCAGCGGCGCGCGGCTACCGCGTGGTGCTCACCATGCCGGAAACCATGAGCGCCGAGCGCCGCAAGCTGCTTTCCGTATACGGCGCGGAAATCGTACTCACACCGGGCAAAGACGGCATGCGCGGTGCGATTGAAAAGGCGGATGAGATCGCGAAAAGTACACCCGGCAGCTTCATCCCCGCACAGTTTGAGAATCCCTCAAACCCTGCCGCACATTATGAAACGACCGGTCCGGAGCTTGTACAGCAAACAGACGGCAAACTCGACATTTTCGTTGCGGGCATCGGCACCGGCGGCACCATCACCGGCACGGCGCGCTATTTAAAAAAGCATCTGCCACAGGTACACACCGTCGGTTTGGAACCGGCGACTTCACCGCTCATCACACAGGGCAAAAGCGGTGCACACGGCTTACAGGGCATCGGCGCAAACTTCATCCCGAAGAACTACGATGCTTCCGTTGTGGACGAAGTGCTGACCGTCACGGATGAAGAAGCGTACAAAACGGCAAAATTATTGGCACGCACCGAGGGCATCCTCGTCGGCATCACGTCCGGCGCGGCACTTGCCGCAGCTGTGCGCCTGCTGCGCATGCCCGAAAATGCAGAAAAAACGCTCGTGGCACTTCTGCCCGACAGCGGCGACCGCTATTTTTCCACCCCGATCTTTGAATAAACGAAAAGGAATTTCATTTTATGGCAAAAAAATACTACGCCGTCCGCGCCGGGCGCAAAACCGGCATTTTTGAAACGTGGGACGAATGCCGTGCGCAGACGACCGGCTTTAAAGGCGCGTCGTTCAAAAGCTTTCCAACGCTTGCAGAAGCCGAAGCCTATATGCGCGGTGAAAACGATCTGACGAAAGCCACTCCGGCAGAAAACACGACCGCAGCGCCTGAAGAAGACAGCGCCGTGGCTTACGTAGACGGCAGCTACCACATCGGCACAAAGGAGTTTTCCTGCGGTGCTGTGCTGTTTTTAAACGGCGAAGAGCTGCATTTTTCCGAAAGGTTCACCGACCCCGACCTTACCGAAATGCGCAACGTGGCAGGGGAGATCAAGGGCTCCGAAACTGTTCTGCGCTACTGCATCGAGCATGATGTGCCCTTCGTGACAATCTACCATGATTACGAGGGTGTAGCAAAATGGGCAACGGGAGAATGGAAAGCAAAAAAGCCCGGCACCATTGCGTACCGCGAATTCTGCGCCGCAGCCGCAAAGTACATCCGTTTCCGCTTTGTGAAAGTCAAGGGGCACTCCGGCGACAAATACAACGACCTCGCCGACCGTTTAGCGAAAGACGCGCTCGGCATTCAGTAAAACAGCATAGCAAAAAGGCGAGCTGCACGGAGTTGTGCAGTTCGCCTTTTGTTATACATTACGGAATTTCAGGCGCAAGCTTACGCGTTTTTCGCTTCGTCGTACGCGTCCTTAAAGCGCTGCATCGCGGCGTTGAGCATCTTTTCGGGACCTGCGAGGTTTACACGTGTATGCATGGTGCCGCCCTGCGAGAACAGCGTGCCGGCGTCGCAGAAAAGATCATGCTTGCGCAGGAGCTTATCGAGCGCTTCATCATCGAGACCGAACGTCGTGCAGTCGATCCACATGAGGTACGTGCCCTGCAGATCGCTGTATGTAACACCCGGGCAGTTTACGTCGATGAACTTGCAGAAGTTCTTGTAGTTTTTGTAGATAAGGTCGATGACTTCTGCAAGCCAACCTTCGCACTCCGTGTAGCCGAGACGGCAGGCCTCAAGGCCGAGCGCACCGGCGGACGGCGTGAAGTGTTGCTGTAAAATACTCTGGAATTTTGTTCTCAGTTCTTCATCGGGAATAACAATATTCGAGGTCTGGAGCGTCGCAAGGTTAAACGTCTTGCTCGGCGCAGTGCAAACAAGATACTTCGGCAGTGCATCCTTGCAGGCGTTTGCAAATGCCACGTGCTTATGACCCGGCATGATGAGGTCGGAGTGGATCTCGTCGCTGACAACAATCACATTGTGCTTTGCGCAGATGGCACCGAGCTTTGCGATTTCGTCTTCCGTCCAAACGCGGCCAACCGGGTTGTGCGGATTGCAGAAGATAAACATCTTATTTTTTTCTTCTGCGCACAACTTCTCAAAGAGGTCAAAGTCAATCGTGTATGTCTCGTTCGTGTTGATGAGCGGGCACTCCACGTTTTTTCTGTTATTGTGCTCAATGGTCATTCTAAACGGATAATAAACCGGCGGCATGGTGATAACGCCGTCGCCGGGATCGGTATAGGCCAGAACCGAAACAGCCAGAACCGTTACGACGCCGTGTGTAGAAACAATTTCTTCTTTCTTAATATTCCAGTCGTTGCGACGCTTCATCCAGCCGCATACCGCATCGAAGTATTCCTCTGTGGGGCCGGTATAGCCGAGGATATGCGTATCGATGTACTTTTTCAGACCCTCTACGATCTCCGGCGGGTTTTTCAGCTCCATATCCGCAACGGAAAGCGGTGCAACGTTTTCCGGCAGATTCGGATGCTCTTTTGTCATCTCGTCCCATTTGCCGGAGCCGGTGTTTTTTCTGGAAACCAGCGTTTCAAAATCATAGATCATTGGTAATTCCTCCCATTCTAAAATAAAGTAATCTACTTTCAAACGGTCTTATTCAACCTCAAGGTCTGCAAAAGAGAAGGTGGTGCAGTCTACAAGACCGCGGTCGGTCAGGCGCAGCTCCGGCAGGCAGGCGAGGGGGATTAAAGCCATCGTCATAAACGGAGACTGAATGTCGCAGCCGATCGTTTCCCAAGCTTTGCCGAGGTTCTCGACGAGCTCGTCCATTTCTTCAGCGGACTTTGTGTTCATGAGACCCGCAAACGGCAGCGGAACACAGCCGAGCACCTTGCCGTTCTGCACAATACACTCACCGCCGCCGCACTGAATGAGTGTGTTTGCAGCAAGTGCCATATCTTCGTCATTCGTGCCGACAACGAGCAGGTTGTGTGCATCGTGTGCAACGGTGGAAGCCATTGCGCCGCACTTGACGTGGAATCCCTTGACAAAGCCAACGCCGTGCTTGCCGGTCTTATTGTGGCGCTCGAAGACGAATGTCTTCAAAACATCCTGCTCCACATCGCTCTTTAATTCGCCGTTTTCAACCTTGAGTTCAACGTGACGCTCATAGTCGCCGACATGTACCGGGATAATCTCGATCGCACGGACGGTTGCCGTGCCAACCTTATCGGTATGCACCTTAAAGGTTTCCGGGGTGATCGTCTCGCCGACGTGCATCGTGTCGAGCGCCCATGCGGGAAGCTCAGACTTCGGCAGGTCAATCGTCAGCTTGCCGTTTTCTGCAACAACGTCGCCGTCGATGAGCACGCGGGTGACACGGATGTCTTTTTCGTTATCAATAAATACGATGTCCGCGCACTTGCCCGGGGTGATGGAGCCGAGCTCGTGATCCATCTGGAAGCATTGTGCGCAGTTGAGCGTGACCATCTGGATAGCGGTGACAAAATCGATACCGAAGGAGACGGCACGACGCACGATGTGATCGAGATGACCGTTTGCAACCAGCGTATGCGGGTGGGTATCATCAGAAATCATGGTCGCAAATCGGCTGTCCACTTTGTGCTCCGTGATTGCCTTGGAGACCTCCTGCAGATCGTGCCAAGCGGAGCCCTCGCGCAGCATGGCATACATGCCAAGACGCATTTTTGCGAGTGCGTCCTCCGCACGGGTGGATTCATGACAGCAGCGCACGCCGCTTGCAATGTATGCATTGAGGCCGCGACCCGTCTCCGGGATGGAATAGTGACCTGTGATGATTTTGCCGGCTTTCAACGTTTCGCCGGTGATGTTGTGCGTCGGCTCCGCGGAAGCGGTGATGCCCGGGAAGTTCATCATTTCGCCTAAACCAACGGTATAATCGTGCTTCATTTCCGAGGCAATATCCGCGGCGGTGATCTCCGCGCCGGAATCCTCAAATCCCGGAACAGCCGGAACGCAGGAGGGGGTCGTCAGCATAGCCTTCAGCGGAGTCTTTTCCGCCTCTTCCGCCATCAGGTCAACGCCTTTAAGGCCAAGCACATTGCAGACTTCGTGCGGGTCATAATAAATCCCGACGGTACCATGGGGGATAACAGCCTTTGCATATTCGATCGGCGTCATCATGGAAGACTCAATGTGGATATGACCGTCAAGGAAACCCGGGGCGATAAGCTGACCCTCGGCATCGATGACCTTTGTGCTTTCACCGATGCAGTGTGCGGCATCGCCGACAAGTGCGATACGGCCGCAGGAAATTGCAACATCGGTGTTGTCGAGGATTTCATGCGTGCAGACGTTTACGAGACGCGCATTGCGAATGACCGTCTCTGCGGGCTTTCTGCCCATTGCAACATCGGAAAGCGTGCGGGAGCACTCCCAAAGCTGGGTCTTACAAAACTTGAACATAAAAAGTAGCTTCCTTTCTTTTATCAAGAACAACACAACGGAAAAGCGCTGCGTTTTTTAGCTTTATTTACTCTATCGGGTTCACGGGATTTTTGCAGAACGAATTCATGCAGCACAAAGCACATTTCGGATTACGCGCTGTACAGACCGCTCTGCCGTGTAAAACGGTACGGTGACAAAAGTCGTTGCTTTCCTCCGGCGGCAAGACCGCGCGCAGGTCTTTTTCAACTTTGAGCGGTACGTTGCTTTCGGTCAGACCGAGTCGTCCCGTGATACGGATGCAGTGCGTATCCGTCACAACGGCAGGTTTTTTGTAAATGTCGCCCACAACGAGATTTGCGGTTTTGCGTCCCACACCGGGCAGCTTTGTCAGCTCATCCACCGTGTCCGGAATCACGCCGTTATACGAATCGCGCAGCACATGGCACATAGCAAAAATATCACGAGCCTTTGTTTTATATAACCCGCAGGAGCGGATGAGCTCCGCAATTTCTTCCTCGCTGCCCGCGCAGAAGGCTTCCAGCGTAGGGAAGCGAGCAAAAAGCGCCGGTGTAACGAGGTTCACACGGGCATCCGTACACTGTGCGGAGAGTCGCGTTGCAATAAGTAATTGCAGCGGATCCTGATATTCAAGCGAACATACCGCGCCGGGATATTCTTTTTTCAGCGCTTCCACAGCAAGAAGCGCACGTTCCTTTTTTGTCATACAGACCTCCGAAAAAGCGGCGGGCAAGCCCGTCAGAATGCTTTACGTTTATTCTACAACTTTTTCATTCGGTTGACAATACCGGAAAAGGGTGGTAAATTTATTTTTATTGAAAGACCGACAAATAACCGCAAAGGGGAAAAAGAATGTCTGCGTTTACCTTAAAGCTCATCGCACTCGTCACCATGATCATCGACCATGTCGGGGCGATTTTCTTCCCGCAGTTTATCTGGCTGCGCTATATCGGGCGGCTTTCCATGCCGATCTACGCGTTTTTGCTCGTGCAGGGCTACATGCACACACGCAATTTTAACCGCTACGCATTGCGCATGGGTATTTTTGCTTTGCTCTCCGAAGTGCCGTATGACCTTTTATTTCAGGGTACATGGCTTGAGTTTCAGCGGCAAAATATCCTGTTCACGTTTTTAACGGCGCTTTTTGTGATGAAACTTTTAGATGCTTCCGCGAAAAGCCGCAATATTTTCATGTTCATCGGCGCAGTGATCTTGACAATCCTGCCGTATTTCCTGCATTTCAGCTATGGCGTTTACGGTGTTTTAACGGTACTTTGTTTCTATTTGTTCCAGAAGTACCGCGGTATTGATGCCGTGGCGTTTGCGGCGCTGACCTACGGGCAATATACGCAGGACGGCAACACGACACAGCTGTATGCCATCGCCGCCGCGATCCCCGTGCTGCTCTATAACGGCAAGCGCGGCGCGCTTTCGCTCAAATATTTTTTCTACATCAGCTATCCGGCACATATGTTATTGCTTTACGCCATCCATTATGTGCTTGCAAATCATCTATTGCCATTTTAAATGGAATAGGGTATAATTTGTGAAGTACTGCGGCACATAAACCGCAGAGCATATTATTTTTAGAAGGGAAAGATGAAGTATGTACGGTGATCTTCTGAACACGATCGGTTTTGTTGAAACCGCAGACCCCGAGGTCGGCGAAGCGATGGAGCTGGAACTCAAACGCCAGCGCCGCAATCTGGAGCTGATTGCTTCCGAAAACATTGTGTCTCCTGCCGTTATGGCTGCGATGGGCACGGTACTCACAAACAAATATGCTGAGGGCTACCCGGGTCACCGCTATTACGGCGGCTGTGCAGATGTAGACATTGTGGAAAACATCGCCCGTGAGCGTGCTTGCCGTCTGTTCGGCGCAGAGCATGCCAATGTGCAGCCGCACTCCGGCGCACAGGCGAACCTTGCCGTATATTTCGCGCTGCTTCAGCCGGGCGATACCGTGCTCGGCATGAACCTTGCAGAGGGCGGCCATCTGACCCACGGTTCTCCTGTCAACATGTCCGGCGCCTACTATAATTTTGCGGCTTACGGCGTTGACCCCGTTACGCACCGCATCGATTACGATAAGCTCATGGAGCAGGCGTGCGAACTTAAACCGAAGCTCATCGTTGCCGGCGCAAGTGCATACCCGCGCGCGATCGATTTTAAGAAATTCCGCGAGATTGCCGATGCATGCGGCGCGTACCTCATGGTCGATATGGCGCACATTGCGGGTCTTGTTGCGGGCGGCTGCCACATGAACCCGGTGCCGTATGCCGATGTCGTCACCACAACAACACACAAAACGCTCCGCGGCCCGCGCGGCGGCATGATCCTCTGCCGTGAGGAGTACGCGAAAAAAATCGACAAAGCCATTTTCCCGGGCACGCAGGGCGGCCCGCTGATGCACATTATCGCCGCAAAAGCCGTGTGCCTCGGCGAAGCGCTGAAGCCGGAGTTTAAGACCTACGCCGAGCAGACCGTAAAAAACGCTAAAGCGCTTGCCGAAGGCCTTACAAAACGCGGCATGAAGCTCGTTTCCGGCGGCACGGACAACCATCTGATGCTGCTCGATCTTTCCGACGGCGAGCTGACCGGCAAAGAGCTGGAGCGCCGCCTCGACGAAGTGTATATCACCGCAAACAAGAACACGATTCCGAACGAGCAGAGAAGCCCGTTCGTCACAAGCGGCGTGCGCCTCGGCACACCGGCCGTCACCACGCGCGGCCTGAAGGAAGCCGATATGGACGTCATCGCGGAGTGCATCCACCTGTGCGCGACCGACTTTGATAGCAGTGCCGACGCCATCCGGGTAAAGGTCACGGAGCTTTTGAGCAAATATCCGCTTTATAACGACTAAAAGGAGAACACGATGAACGCACCGCTTGCAGACCGCATTCGTCCGAAAACGCTCGATGATGTGGTAGGACAACAGCATATTCTCGGCCCTAATAAGGTACTGCGGCGCATCATCGAATCCGGCACCATCCCGAATATGGTGTTTTACGGGCCGTCCGGCGTAGGGAAAACTACCGTGGCGTCCATCATTGCAAAGCAAAGCCACATGCACCTGTGCAAGTTAAACGGCACCACGGCCTCCACCGCCGATATTCGCGACGTGGTGGCGCAGGTAAACACGCTGCAAGCGGTAAACGGCGTTTTGCTGTACCTTGATGAGATCCAGTATTTCAACAAAAAGCAGCAGCAAACGCTCTTGGAGTTCATCGAAAACGGCAGCATCACGCTGATCGCTTCCACAACGGAAAACCCCTATTTTTACGTATATAACGCCATTTTGAGCCGCTCCACGGTGTTTGAGTTCAAGCCCGTGGAAAAAGAGGAGGTCGCCCGCGCCGTAGACCGCGCATTCCGCATTTTGTCGGAAGACCGCGGCGAAGAAATCCGGCTCGAAGACGGCGTGACCTCGTATATCGCTTCTGCTTGCGGCGGCGATGTACGCAAAGCAATGAACGCGGCAGAGCTTTGCACGGCTGCCGTACGAAGCGAGGACGAGCCGCGCATCACCATGGAACTTGCAGAGCAGCTTACACAGCGCAGTGCCATGCGGTATGACCGAGACAGCGACGCGCATTACGATATTCTTTCGGCGTTTCAAAAATCCATGCGCGGCTCCGACCCCGACGCGGCGCTGCATTATCTCGCACGGCTTTTGGAAGCGGGCGATCTCGCCTCTGCATGCCGCCGCTTGATGGTGTGCGCCTGCGAAGACGTGGGCCTTGCGTGGCCGCAGATCATCCCCATCGTGAAAGCGGCCGTAGACGCCGCCACGATGGTCGGTTTGCCGGAAGCGCGCATCCCGCTTGCGGATGCCGTCATTTTAACGGCGACGGCGCCGAAATCGAACAGCGGTGAATCTGCCATAGATGCCGCCATGCGCGACGTGAAGGCCGGCAAACTCGGTGTGATCCCGCGCACGCTGCAAAACGTGCATTATGACGGTTCAGATGTCGCTAAGAAAGGCCAGTTTTACCGCTATCCGCACGATTACCCGGATCATTGGCTCGACCAGCAGTATCTTCCGGATGCCTTGCTCGGCGCTTCGTACTATCACTACGGAGACAACAAAAACGAGCAGGCGTTTAAAGCGTATTGGGAAAACATAAAACGAAAGCACAGCTCATAAACTCTATTAACATAACGGAAGGAAGTGCACCGCCATGAACCCGGCAGTCCTTAAAAATCTGTCATACGGCATGTACGTCATCGGCACAAAATATAACGGCCGCCCGAACGCCTGTGTGGCAAACTCGGTCATCCAAATTTCCAGCAGCGACCCCGAAAAAGTGCTCATTGCGCTGACAAAAGATACGCACAGCTGCACCGCAATCCGCGAAAACGGCATTTTTACCATTTCTGTACTCTCCACAGATACACCTGCCAGCGTCATCGGCGCACTCGGTCTTGTCAGCGGTAAAAATGCAGACAAGCTGAAAAACATCCGCCACAAGGTGCTCATTGAAGGCGTGCCCGTCGTAAAGGAGAATACCTGCTGCTGGTTTTTATGCAAGGTCATCTCCGGCATGGACGTAGGGCAGGAGATGGTCTTCGCCGCCGAGATCATAGCGGGCAGCGACAGCGCCATCGGCACGCCGATGACGTATGATTTCTACCGCAGTGAAATGCACGGTCTGTCGCCGGTCGGCTCGCCGACCTATGTGCCGCCGGAAAGCACGTTTGATAAGAGCAGCGGTGAAAGCTTTGTCTGCTCCGTGTGCGGCTATGTGTACAGCGACCCGAACTTCAGCTTTGAAGAACTGCCGGACAACTGGGTGTGCCCGGTCTGCAAAATGCCGAAAAAGGCATTCGTGCGCAGAAATTAAATAGCTTTTTCCATACTACGAATGAAAGGATTTTTCGATAGACTGCGCATCGCGCGCTATCGGAACCAAAAGACTCATGCAGAAAAATTCTCCGCTTCACGTTTTGGTCATTCCCACATGGTACCCAAACGGTGAGGATAAACTGATCGGCGTTTACCACAAGCTGTTCTGCACGGCACTTGCGGAATACGGCGTAAAAACCAACATGCTCTATGTAGACCGACAGGGGCTGTCTTCACTGCCGAAGTACCCCACGATGCAGAAGCTCTACGAAGAATCGAACACCGGCTATGTGACATACTGCCGCCGTATGCTGGACATCTCCAAATTCAGCGCAGACGCACAGCTCAACGCTTACTGCCGCACCGTTGAAAAGCTTTACAAAGCCTACGTGAAGAAGCACGGCAAGCCGGACATTCTGCACGCACATGTCACCGTGCCCGCCGGATACGCCGCTGCAAAGCTCGGCGAAAAATATCATATTCCGGTCGTCATCACGGAGCACTCCTCATATTTTGAGCGCTTCTTTGAGGGTAGCACCGCAAAATACGGACTCTATGCTGCACGGCACAGCGTGATGACCTGCGTCAGCGGCTATATGACGGACATTTTAAAAGAAAAGCACAATATACCTGCCGAAGTTCTGCCGAACATCGTCAACACCAAGGCATTTTGCGGCGCAAAAAAAACGAAAGACCCGGCACATTTTCGCTTGACGACGGTTTCCGCACTGCGCCCCGGCAAATGCGTGGAAAACGCTTTGCAGGCCTTGAAGCTCTTGCGGGAGCAACACCCGGAAAAATCGTTTTTGTATACGATTGTCGGCGACGGGCAGGAGGAAGCGTTTTATAAAAAGACCGCATCTGAGCTCGGGCTGAACGACATTGTATCCTTTGCCGGGCGCAAGACCGAAAGTGAGATTGCGGAGATTTTAAGCCAGACCGACGCCCTTTTGATGGCTTCGGATATTGAGACGTTCGGCATTCCTGCCGTGGAAGCACTCGCGGCCGGCGTGCCGGTGATTTCTACACGGTGCAAAGGCCCGGAGAGCTTTTTGAATGATGACTGCGCCGAGTTCTGCAATGTGCATGACCCGAAAGATATGGAAGATGCAATTTTGCGCATGGCTGCACGGTCGGACACACTGGATGAAGCCAAAATTCGTGCTGCGGCAAAGCCGTTTGACAGCGTCGCCGTTGCCGAACACGCCGTACAAATTTACCGTGAAGCGCTCGAAAACACAAAATAAACAAAAATAGGGGAGCCTGCGTTTCAAAACGTACAGGCTCCCTTTTCTTTAGGAAAGACCGCGCAGGCCGGTGCTTGGGAGGTCACCTAAATTGTTGCTCTCCTTGCCGTCCGGTATACTGCGCAGATATTCACTGCCGTTGCGGCTCGCAATCGCCACGCCGCGGATGCCGCCCTGCTTTGCAAGCGCCACGCCGTCCGCCTTGGAAAGCACCGTGCCATCCGAAAGCTGGTAGCCGGAGATCTTGCCGTTCGTGCGGATCAGCTTCATGATGGTCTTCGCATCCTTGTTCGGTACAGGGTTCATAATGTTGATATTGGCAGGCAGGTTGCCGATCCTCTGAGACATAAAACGATGTTCCTTTCCGTTTGTAGTTTTGTTTTGTTCTTTCCGTTTTTCCGGCGCAGCCAAAAGCTGTACGTACCGATTAAGGCTTTTATAAGCGCCGCTGTGCCTATTGTCTCTCCACATACGGTGAATATGCAAAAAGCACGAAAAAACGGGCGAAATTTTGGCGTGGAGCGTTGCAAAGGCCACCGAAATGCGCTATAATAAGACCATAATGACTCGCGCTGCGGTTTTTACGGGATTGCCCGTGCCGGGCGCTAAAAACACAGGAGGCTTCCATGAATTCATGCGATAAGCAGCAGCTTAAAATCACGGCTGCCAAAGTCAGACTTGGAATCATCGAAGGCGTTTACAACGCCAAATCCGGCCATCCGGGCGGTTCCCTTTCCGCTGCGGATATTTTCACCTATCTCTATTTCAAAGAACTGCACATTGACCCGCAGAACCCGAAGGATCCGGACAGAGACCGTTTTGTCCTTTCTAAGGGTCACTGCGCACCGGGTCTTTACGCTGCACTGGCACAGCGCGGCTATTTCTCTGTGGATGAGCTGAAAAAGCTCCGCCACATCGGCGCTATGCTGCAGGGTCACCCGGATATGAAGGGCATCCCCGGCATCGATATGAGCTCTGGCTCTCTCGGCCAGGGCGTTTCCGCTGCGGCAGGCATGGCGCTTGCCGGCAAGATTGATAACAAAGACTACCGTGTTTACTCTCTGCTCGGCGATGGCGAGATTGAAGAGGGTCAGGTTTGGGAAGCTGCTATGTTTGCATCCCATAACAATCTCGATAACCTCTGCCTGATTGTCGACTTCAACGGCCTGCAGATCGACGGCCCGGTCAGCGAAGTTGCCGGCCCGGAACCGATCGACAAGAAGTTCGAGGCTTTCGGCTTTGACGTACAGACCATCGACGGACACGATTTCGACGCCATCGAAGCAGCTTTTGCACATGCAAAGACCGTTAAGGGCAAGCCGAGCGTCATCATTGCCAAGACCGTAAAGGGTAAGGGCGTTTCCTACATGGAAAATCAGGTCGGCTGGCACGGTACCGCGCCGAACAAGGAACAGTATGAGACCGCTATGCAGGAGCTCACCGCTGCACTGCATGAACTGGAGGGCTGCTGATATGGCTGAAATGGTTAAAAAGGCAACAAGAGAAAGCTTTGGCGAGACCGTTACCGCGCTCGCCGCTGAATACCCGGAGATCGTCGTTCTGGATGCAGACCTTGCTGCTGCCACCAAGACGGGCATCTTCAAAAAAGCATACCCGGAGCGTTTCTTTGACTGCGGCATCGCAGAGTGCAACATGGTCGGCGTTGCTGCCGGTCTGGCCACCTGCGGTAAAATTCCGTTTGCGGCGTCCTTTGCCATGTTTTCCGCAGGCAGAGCGTTTGAGCAGGTCCGCAACTCCGTCGGTTATCCGAAGCTGAATGTCAAGATCGTCGGCTCCCACGCCGGCATCTCTGTCGGTGAAGACGGCGCTACACATCAGTGCTGCGAGGACATCGCGCTCATGCGCACCATCCCGGGCATGGTCATTCTGAACCCCTGCGATCATTACGAAATGCAGGCCGCGGTTCGCGCTGCTGTTGAGCACAAGGGCCCGTGCTATATCCGCCTCGGCCGTCTGGCTGTGGAAAGCATCAACAACAACGATGATTATAAGTTCGAGCTTGGCAAGGGCATCACGCTGCGCGAGGGCACGGACATCACCGTTGTTGCGACCGGTCTCATGGTACAGGAAGCCGTTAAGGCTGCCGATGCACTGAAAGAAGAAGGCATCAGCGTTGAAGTCATCAATATCCATACCATCAAGCCGCTCGATGAAGAGCTTGTTATTGCTTCCGCAAAGAAGACCGGCCGTGTCATCACGGTTGAAGAGCACAACATCATCGGCGGTCTCGGCGAAGCGGTCTCCACCGCACTTTCCGAGCATTGCCCGACGCCTGTCACGCGCATCGGTGTCAACGATGTGTACGGCCACTCCGGCCCGGCTGTGGATCTGCTGAAGGAATTCGGCCTTTCTGCAGAGCACATTGCAGAGGTCATCAGAGAAAAGCTCGCAAAGTAAGCTTTTCCGCAGGCTTCCGCTTTAAAACCGCATAAAAGGAATTTTGCTCCCTTTACAGGAACTGTGTGCATCCGCACGGTTTCCCGTAAAGGGAGCTTTTTTATATTCAAAGCCCCCGCAGTAATAGTAAAACGTCTTCGCTTGACGGACACAAAGAAAAAACAAAAATAAATGTCTGCTTTCACAAAGAATTCGACCGCTTTCTTTTTTCTCGCATTGTACAATAACGGTATCAGCACCGGTACAGATACATTTCATCTTGCTATACGGAGGTTTAGAATGTGTAAAAGCAAAATACCGCGCTTTTCGGCACATCTGCTGCATTTGGCCTTGTTCGGCAGATTTGTGTCAAAAAAGCGTGAAAATTTCGCGATAAATGAAAACTTTTCCGAATACAGGCGCAAAAAAGTATTGATTGCGGCAAATCATTTTTATATGCTGTACCGCTTTCGACGAGAGCTGATTGAAGATCTGCAATCCCGGTATGAGGTGGTCGTTGCAGCGCCGTTTCAAACCGGTGAAGAAGTGTTTGAAAGCATGGGCATACGCTGTACGGAAACGAAAATGCAGCGGCGGCGCGTGCAGGTGCTTTCTGAATTGCGTCTTTTACAAGCGTACAAACGTGTTCTTTGTCTGGAAAAGCCGGATCTTGTGCTTACATACGCCATTAAGCCGAATGTATACATGGGTTTTCTCTGCACGTGCTACCGCATTCCGTTTTACGCCACCGTACAGGGACTCGGCAGCGCTTTTCAGCGCCCGTGGCTCAGCTGCGCTGCCACATTCCTTTACAAGCTTTCGTTTCTGCGTGTACAGAACGTATTCTTTGAAAATCAGTCCAATGCGGTAGAATTTTGCCGCAGACACATCCTGCCACCCGAAAAAGAGGTCGTTCTGCATGGTGCGGGTGTAGACCTGAACCGCTATATCTACACGCCGTACACCGCTCACGATCCGCCGCGATTCCTGTTCGTCGGCCGTTTGATGCGCGAAAAGGGGATAGAGGAGCTGTTTTGCGCCGTGCGCAGGCTGTGGACAGAGGGCTTTCACGTGCATTTGCAGCTGCTCGGCTTTTTTGAGGAGCAGTACAGGCAGGAGGTAGACCGCCTTGTTGCCGACGGCATGACAGAATTTTACGGCTTTCAAAAAGAACCGCTGCCGTTTTACCAAAACTGCGACTGCGTAGTGCTGCCAAGCTACCACGAGGGCATGAGCAACGTGCTGCTGGAAGCTGCCGCCGTCGGCAGGCCCATCATCGCATCCGATATTCCCGGGTGCAGGGAAGCCGTAGAGCACAGCAAAACCGGCCTTTTGTGCCGCGCAAAAGACGCGAACAGCCTATATGTTGCCATGCGCGCGTTTTTGGCGCTTTCCGCAGAGCAAAAAGCAGCCCTTGGGCAAAACGGCCGCCGCAAAATGGAGCGTGAATTCGATAAAGCGAGCGTTGTTGCAGAAACACTGCGCATCGTCACCGCCGAAAAAGCGGCACCGCAGCCCCGGCGCGTCACGGCATAGAGGAGAACACATGTCCGGTTATATTCGGATGCTCCTTTGGCTTCTGATTTACACGGCGCTCTCCGCCGTGTTGGAAGTACAGCAAAGCGAAACTGTCTGCGGCGTGCAGACAGTGCGGTTCACGAAGCTCTGGGCAACACTCGGCGTACTGCCGCTGCTCATCTTCTGTACGCTGCGCGGTGATATCGGCGATACCTATAACTACATGCACGCGTTTTCCGAAATGCCGAGCACATTCAGCGCACTGCCCGATTACATCCAGTCTTTACAGAAAGATCACGGCTTTTTCCTGCTTTCCGCACTCATCAAGCTTTTGTGCGGCGGGCAGGTGCGCGTTTGGTTTTGCATTCTCGCCGCGCTTCAGCTCTGGCCGCTCGTTAAAAACTATCGGCTTTATTCGGAAAGCTACTGCATCAGTCTGTTTTTGTTTATCGCTTCCACGGATTACATCTCCTGGATGATGAACGGCATGCGGCAATTTTTGGCGGCGGCGCTCGTGTTCGCCTGCTGTCCGCTTTTGCTGCGCAAGAGATACGGACAAGCCACGCTCATCATTTTACTTGCCGCCACACTGCATGCCTCGGCACTGTTCGCACTACCGTTTGTTTTTCTCACACGCGGAAAAGCATGGAACCGAAAAACGCTTTTGTTTCTTCTGCTCACTGTTTTGGTCGTGCTTTTCATCGACCGCTTCACAAACATTTTGGAGCTGCTTTTGCAGGAAACGCAGTACAAAAATGTCGTCAGCGATTGGAAAGGCTTTGAGGACAACGGTACAAACCTGCTGCGCGTACTGGTCTACGCTGTGCCGACGTTGCTTTCTTTGATCGGTTTACGGTTTATCCGTGCAGAAAATGACCCACTCATCGACCTTTGCGTCAACATGTCCATTGTATCGACCGGCATTTACATCCTCTCAGCGTTCACAAGCGGCATTTTTGTCGGGCGGCTGCCCATATACTTTTCACTTTATAACTACATTTTGCTGCCATGGGAGCTGCACCACATGTTTTCAAAACGCTCCGTGCGCATTTTAACCGTGATGATGCTCATTTTTTATCTGTTTTTCTATTTCTACGGGCTGAAGACCTTCGGCCTTTTATAAAAGGGGGGATCCGTTATGCTTCGTGTTTTGCAGGCTGTCACCTGCATGGACCGCGGCGGACTGGAAACGATGCTGATGAATTACTACCGTCACATAGACCGCACACGCGTGCAGTTCGATTTTCTGACGCACCGCGCACGGGAAGGCGCGTACGATAAAGAGATTTACTCTCTCGGCGGCAAAGTTTTCACCGTGCCACGGCAAAACCCGTTCAGCCCCGCATACCGCCATGCACTGCACAAATTTTTCTCCGCCCACCCGGCGTATACTGTTGTGCACGCCCATCTTGATTGTCTTTCCGGCGTTGTACTCGGTTGCGCCAAGCAGCACGGCGTGCCTGTATGCATTGCTCACGCACACACCACAAATCAGCTGCGCGACTTCAAGTATCCAATAAAAGATCTGTATAAGCGCATCATTCCACGTACCGCGACCGATCTGCTTGCCTGCGGAGAAGATGCCGGGCGCTGGATGTTCGGCAGTGCGCCGTTTTTGGTGCTGCCGGTCGCCATCGATACAGAAAAATTCCGCTTTGATAAAAACATGCGCGAAGACATGCGGCGCACACTCGGTATCACAAAAGAAGAACTTCTCATCGGGCATGTGGGGCAGTTTCGCAAAGAGAAAAACCAAGCTTTCCTCTTGGATGTCCTGCACAGTCTGCGCGCATGCGGTACAAAATCGAAGCTGCTGTTTGTTGGCGACGGTGAAAAGCGGGCAGCCGTACAAAACCGCGCCGCCGCACTCGGCCTTACACCGTATGTGCTGTTTTTAGGCGTGCGGGAAGATGTTCCGGCACTTTTGCATGCAATGGATGTATTCTGTATGCCGTCTCTGTACGAAGGCATGCCGCTCTCCGTTTTGGAAGCGCAGGCCGCAGGGCTACCGTGCCTTGTCTCCAACGGTGTACCGAAGGATTGTCTTCAAACGCCGCGTGCACGGCAGCTTCCGCTTTCCGCACCGCCTTCTAAGTGGGCGGAGGTTATTTTGGCAGAAAGTAAGGTGCTCAGCGCCGCGCCGCCTGTACTACAAAGCTTTGACATTTGTGAAAACGCACATATGCTCACTGCGTATTATCTGCAAAAGGATGCCCAAAAAAGGAGGGAAACCGCACATGGTTCTGCTGACCGTATTTACGCCGACGTATAACCGCGCACACACGCTGCCGGAAGCATATTGCTCATTAAAAGCGCAAACATCTAAAAACTTCCTATGGCTCATCGTAGATGACGGTTCCACCGACCGCACCGCCGCGTTGGTCTCCGCCTGGATGCAGGCGGAGAAAGCATTTTCCATCCGTTACCTATACCGTCCAAACGGCGGCATGCACGCTGCGCACAACACCGCTTATGCGCACATCGAGACCGAGCTGAACCTTTGCCTTGATTCCGACGACCGTTTGGCAAAGGATGCCGTAGAGCAAATTGAAAAGCGCTGGGCACAGATAAAAAGCAAGAATTGCGCCGGGCTCATCGGGCTTGATGACGACGGAAACGGCAAGCTTATTGGCACCGGCTTTCCGCCGGGCCTCACCGAAACGACGCTCAGCGGTTACTATGCGGGCGGCGGCAAAGGCGACAAAAAGCTCGTGTATCGTACCGACATCATCCGAAAATACCCGCCGTACCCGGAGTTTCCAAATGAAAAATACGTGGCGCTCGCCGCAAAATACCGGCTGATCGACCGCGATTACAAACTCGCCGTTTTAAATCGCGTGCTGTGCCACGTGACGTATTTAGAAGACGGTTCCTCGCACACCATATGGAAGCAATACGCAAAAAACCCGCGTGGCTTTCTATATTGGCGGCAGCTTTGCCTTACGTACCCGGCTGCTGCAACGCGCACGGTACTCGACAGCATCCATTACGATGCCGCGTGTTTTCTCGCGAAAGAGCCCGCACTGATGCTCCGCTCACCGAAAAAGGTGCTTACAATGCTGTGCACGCCGCTTGGCGCAGGACTTTCCGTTTTGATCCGCCTGATGGCCGCACGCACCGAACGCAAAGCACAAAAGGAGGCTGTATGATCCCGAAAATCATCCATTACTGCTGGTTTGGTCGCGCACCACTGCCGGACAAAGCCAAAAAGTGCATAGAGAGTTGGCGCAAGCACTGCCCGAACTATACGATTTTGGAATGGAACGAAGATAATTTTGACATTCACCAAAACGGTTACACCGAAATGTGCTGTAAAGAGAAAAAGTACGCGTTTCTCGCCGATTACGCCCGCTTGCAGATCATCGAAAACGAGGGCGGCTTTTACTTTGATGTAGATGTCGAGCTCGTGCGCAGTTTGGACCCGCTTTGCAGCGAGCACGCGTTTTTTGCCTTTGAGACCGACCGTATGATTGCGACCGGCCTCGGCTTCGGCGCAGAAAAACACCATCCGCTCGTGCACTTCATGCTGGAGCAATATGCACCCCTGCTCGACGGCAAGCACGGCGTCATCGGCTGCCCGCAGCTCAATACACAGGCGCTTTTAAAATGCGGCTTAAAGCCAAACGGCAAGCGACAAACCGTGCAAGGCGCAGCCGTCTTTCCCAAGGCGTATTTTAACCCCTACGAGGATGCCACGGGGCGGCTTTATATCACAGACTGCACCTACACCGTGCACTGGTATGCCAAAAGCTGGATGAACCGCCGTACCGTACTGCGCAGCAAGCTCACGCGCCCGCTGCATCGCCTGCTCGCCGACCATCCGCGTATCAAAGAAAAAGTGAAAGGCGGCGTTTAAAACGGAACCGAAAAAACTGCTTTTTATTTTGCCGTCTTTAGAGATTGGCGGGGCAGAGCGCAGCCTTATCGGACTGTTGGAAGCGCTCGAAGACAAAAGCGTGCAGGCCTCCGTTTTTCTGTACCGCCGCGAGGGAGAATTCATAAAAGACCTGCCGCAATATGTGCGTCTGCTGCCGGGAATCCCTGCATACCACGCCTATACAGAGCCGATCCTGTCGCTTGTAAAACATGGCAGACTGCGATTTGCAGCCGCACGATTACTCGCAAAGCTCGCGTTTTTTTTGTACGGTACTTTCATGCGAAAACCCACCGGCACGTGGACGCACTTGCAGTATATCTCTGCATTTTTGCAGCCGTTTTTGCCGAATATCCCGGGCGAGTATGATCTTGCCGCGCAGTACCTCGGCGTCGCCGATACGCTTGTGCACAAGGTAAACGCCAAGTACAAAGTCGCGTGGAACCACACGGATTACGCCACACAACACCCAAATCCAAAGCTCGACCGCCGTGTGTATACGAACGTAGACTATGTTGTCAGTGTTTCCGAAAGCTGCACGGAAGCCTTTCGGCGCATGTATCCCGCGTTTTCACAAAAAGCCGTCACGGTCGAAAACTGCCTTGCGCGCGAGCTCATCGAGCGCAAATCGCTGCTGCCGGCTGCCGGCATGTATCGCGAAGCGGGCGAGACCGTGCTGCTTTCCGTCGGTCGGTTTTGTGAAGCGAAAAACTTTGAAGCCATTCCGAAAATCTGCACAGTGCTTTTAAAGCGCGGCCTTTCCGTTAAGTGGTACATTTTAGGCTACGGCGACCGGGAAACCCAAATTCGCGAAGCCATTCAAGCTGTGCATATGGAAGATTTCGTCGTGCTGCTCGGCAAAAAGGAGAATCCGTACCCCTATATACGTATGTGCGACATTTACGTGCAGCCGTCCGTTTATGAGGGCAAATGCGTCGCCGTGCGGGAGGCGCAGCTGCTCGGGAAGCCTGTCATCATCACGGATTTTTCCACCGCGCACAGCCAGCTGCAAGACGGCACAGACGGCATGATCGCGCCGCTTGATTTTGACGGTTTTACAGATGCTCTCGCCGCGCTGATTCAAGATAACGAAAAACAAGAAGCACTCAAAGCCGCCTGTCGCAGCACCGATTTCACACAGTATAAAGAAGCGGAGAAAATCCTGAGATTTGCAGAAGGAAGGGAAAGTTATGCCGAAGATCAGCGTCATTGTGCCGATCTACAACGCCGAAAAATATCTCGAGCGGTGCGTTAAAAGCCTCATCGCACAGACCTTTCACGACATTGAAATCTTACTTATCGATGACGGCTCTACCGATGCAAGCTCCATACTGTGCACGCGGCTCAAAAAAGAGGACAGCCGCATACGCATTTTGCATAAGCCAAACGGCGGCCTCAGCAGTGCGCGAAACGCGGGTCTGCTTGCGGCAAGCGGAGCATTCATCGGCTTTGTCGATGCCGATGACACCGTATCGCCGACATTTTTTGAAACGCTTTTTCAGAAGATTGAGCAGTATCACTGTGATTTTGTTTTCTGCGACCTCATACGCATAGAATCCGGCAAGCCGCCCACGCTGCGCTCTGCATCGCTCCACGGCGGGTATTACGACAAACGCAAAATCAAACGCTGCGTATTTCCGCAGCTCATCATGCGCGACAATCTCGAATACGGCCCGCTTTTATCCGTGTGTGTTTGTTTATACCGTACATCGTTTTTAAAAGAATACGACCTGCGGTTCGACGAAACCGTGCGATATTCCGAAGATAATCTATTCAGCGCGTGTGCAGGATACCGCGCCGCTTCGTTCTTTTATCTTAAGGGCCAAGGGCTTTACGAGTACCACCGCAACCCCGGCAGCATCACCACAACGCACAAAGCAGATGCGTGGGAAAGCTACAAACGTATGCATCAAAAGCTGTGCGCACTGTTTCAAAACTGCCCGGAATATAATTTCAGCCGTCAACTCGATCTGCATCTCATCCACTACGCCTGCGCCGCACTCGGCGGAGCCTGTGATTTGCCAAAGGTCGAACAAAAATCGGAAATCGACCGCATTTTAAACGACGAAGCGCTGAAACGTGCGCTGCAAAACCGACCCGCGCGACATATTCCGTTTAAACTTGCCGTACAGCTTTTGTGCATGCAATACCGCTGCACGCCGCTTATGTGCCTGTGGCTGCAAAGGAGAGAGCACTATGCCTGAAGTCAGCATCATTCTGCCCGTCTATAATGAGGAAAGGCATCTGCAAAAAACGCTTTCCGCGCTGTGTACCCAAACATTTCGCGATTTTGAGCTGCTTGCCGTAGACGATGGCTCCACCGATGAAAGCCGCCGCATTTTAGAACGCTTTGCAGCTGCAGACGCGCGTATCACGGTACTCGCGCAACACCATGGCGGCGTTTCCCGCGCACGTAACCTCGCTTTGGAAGCCGCCACCGGAAAGTGGGTGTGGTTTGTAGACAGCGACGACCTGCCGTTTTCGAACTACCTCGAAAAAGCATTGCATGAGCCGCAGTCAAACGACGCAGACATTCTCATGGGCAGCTACCTAAAAATGGATTTAAACGGTGAGATTACCCGCATAACACTACCAAAATACGGTCTCATAGATTCCGAAACGCTTCCCGTTTGCTTCATGCAAGCACAGTACGAAACCGGGTATTTTGGCTATCTTTGGAACAAGCTTCTGCGTCGCGAGAAAATTCTTTCCGTCAACGCTGTATTTGATGAATCCATGACGCTTGCTGAGGATCTGCAATTTTTAGTACAGCTTTACCGCGCAAACAGCCGCGTACTCCTCACGCCACACTGTGCCATGCAATACGCCGCGCACCCGCTGCGCCGGGAAGCAGACCACTTTAAGCAGCTCCTTTTGCAAAAAGAGATTGCGCACTGGGTCATCACAGAGCAAAAGCACACGGAATTTAAGCCGTTTTTTCGCAAAAGACTCAGTGCATACACGGCATTCTCCGTTTTTTACGCGCCGGATATCGGGCTTGATCCCATCACGAAAGCCAAAGAGATTATGGAAGATGAAGCGCTTTGCGCACTGCTTTCCGAAGCGGAGCTTCACGGCGTTTTTCGGTGCATCGTGCACTGCTTAAAGCAGCAAAATCTGCCCGCATTGCAGCTGCACCTTGCCGCATACCGCGCCGCAAAACACGCAAAATCGATTTTGAAAGGGGAGAATACGCGTGCGTTACATTCTGCATGACCACATCGGCAGCGCAAACCACGGGTGCGAAGCGCTTGTGCGCACCGTTTCTAAGCTTTTAGGCCCCGGCCGCACGGTGCTGCTTTCCGAAGCGCCGGAGGAAGATGCCAGATACGGCGTAGCGCGCCCGCTCGTTGTGCAGGATGTGCGCCCCGCGCGAAGCGATGTGATCCGCAAAAGCTCGCCCGCATTTTGGAGCGCCTATCTGCGCTTAAAGCTTTTAAACGATTACACACCGCTCGATGTCTTGCCGTACCGTGCCGCGCTGCAAACGCTCACGCGCGACGATATTCTCGTCTCTATCGGCGGCGATGTGTACTGCTACGAAGATATGCAAAAGCGCATTCGGCTGCACAACCTCGCACGGCACTATGCAGGCGGCAGCATACTGCTCGGCTGTTCGATTGAACCGAAGCTTCTTCGCAGTAAGGCTCTGCTACGTGACCTCACCGCATTTGACCGCATCACAGCGCGCGAGACACAAACGCTGCACGCGCTGCAAAGCGCCGGGCTGCGAAACGTCTCCTTTTGCCCGGATTCCGCTTTCTTGCTGGAGCCGCGCGGTGCGGAGATTCCGGAAGTGTTTCAGCCGCACAACACCGTCGGTATCAATGTAAGCCCGCTTTTACTGCGCCGTGCACGAAACGCAAAGCTTATTTTGGGTAACCTCATCGCGCTGATTGACACAATCCTGCGCACAACAGACAGTGCCGTGGCGCTCATCCCGCACGCCGTGCAAAACGGCAATGATGACCGCGATCCGCTTAAAGAATTATACGCGGCCTTTCAAGGCAGCGGCCGCGTATGCCTCATCAAAGACCAAAGTGCGTCGCAGCTTAAATCGATTATTGCGCTGTGCTCGTCGTTCATCGGCGCGCGCACACATGCCGTCATCGCGGCGTATTCTTCCGGCGTACCCACGCTCGCACTCGGGTATTCTGTAAAAGCCAAGGGCCTTGCAGAAGACATTTTCGGTGTCGATACGCCCTATGTGCTGCCCATTGAAAACATTGCGGATGAAACTGCCGTCACGCGCAGGTGGATACGCCTACGCAGCCACGCGCCGGAGATCACCGAAACGCTGCGTGCCAAAACGGCCGCCTATGAAGACGCTTTAAAAGCGTTTCGCCGCACTTTGCAGGAGGGAAAAGATGGAAAAACCGCTCGTAACGCTGCTTCTGCCGTGTTATAACTGTGAAAAAACACTTGACCGCTTCATGCGCTCCGTAATAAGCGAATCTTACCACCCGTTGGAGCTCATCTGCATTGATGACGGTTCGACAGACGATACGGCAAAGCTGCTGAAAAACTTCGAGACGATTTTAAAAGAAAGCGGCGTGCAGTATACTGTGTTGACGCAGGAAAACATAGGGCTTGGCGGTGCGATACAAACGGGGTTACTCCACGCGCACGGTGATTTTCTCTGCTGGGCAGATCCGGATGATTTTTTATTACCGGGCTCTGTTGAAAAACGCGCTACGTATCTGCTGCAGCACCCGGCGTGCGGCGCGGTGAGCAGTGACGCCTTCGTTTTTGACGAGAGCGACCTCAAAATGCCGCTCTACCGCGAGGCTGCGCGGTTTTCGCACCGTTTTGAACTCATGCAGTTTTGGTATCTTCTGCGCGGCGAAGGCATGGTGTGCGCCGGCTGTCACATGATCCGCATGCGCTGTTTTGATGAAGCCGTGCCGAACCGCATGATCTACCCCGCGCGGCGCGGGCAGAATTATCAGCTCATGCTGCCGGTGTGTTACAAATTTCCGCACGCTTTTTTAGACGAACCGCTTTACGGCTATGTAAAATATCAAAACGGCATGTCTGCGGGAGATGTAACCGAAATCGACAAGCTGCGCCGCATCGCAGAGCACGAGACGATCTTGCTTCAAACCGCTAAGCAGATCAAAATGCCGGAAGCCGAGTACCAAAAGTGCTTAGACGAGATCGAAAAGCGATACGCCTTGCAGCGCTTTTACACGGCAATCGATTTTCGGAACAAAGTGCTTTTGCAGGAACAATATGCCATTTTGAAAAAGTACGGTGCCGTCACGCGCGATATTAAAAAGCTCTATCGACGAAACCGCACTGTGCTGCACAAGCTGTGCTTTAAGTTTTATGAAGGAGGGAAGAACTATGTGCAAAATTTCGGTGATCGTGCCCGTTTATAACGCGGAAGACACCCTCGAAACGGCACTTAGCAGCGTTTTCATGCAGACGCTCACAGATATAGAAATTCTCTGCATCAACGACGGCTCCACAGACCATTCCGCAGACGTTCTAACGAGCGCCCAGCGCAGAGACGGCCGCGTGCGGTGCCTTACGCAGAAAAACGCCGGCGCAGGCATGGCGCGCAATAAGGGCATAGCGGAGGCAAAAGGGGAGTACATTGCATTTCTCGATGCCGATGATCTCTATCCGGGCCCGTATGCGCTCGAAACGCTTTTAGCTGCCGCCGAAAAAAGCGGTGCCATGGTCTGCGGCGGCTCTATTGAAAAAGCCAAGGGGAACGATGTGCACCCCATGTTTGTTTTCACGGAGGAGGGCTTTCATAACGCCTGCGATGAGCCGCTCGACCGTTTTTTCGCCCGCTTTATTTATAATCGCAATTTTTTGCTTGAAAACAAGCTGCAATTTCCGCCGCTGCGTGTCTATGAAGATCCCATTTTTCTTCTCTGCACGCTTTTAAAAGCCAAAGAATACTACGCCGTGCCCGACGTGGTTTACCGCTACAACGGCACGCATTCCAATAAACGTATCACGCTCGCCTGCACCAAAGATTATCTGCGCGGGCTCATCGCTGAGCTGAAGCTCTCAAAGAAAAAAGACTTGCCGGAAATTCACACGCTGTGCTGCGACCGCCTGATGCGTGAGGCGGATTTTTACGCCCAGCGCTTTTTGAAAACGGAAGACCCGGAGCTGCTCGCACTATTACTCGAGGCAAACGCCGCCGTTTCGCCGCAGCTGCTCAAGGACCTGCCGGAGGACGGCAGTGTCATCTTACCCGCTTTGCGCACCATCTGGCACGCGGGCTGCCGCTATCTGCGCTGGCGGGATCAGCGCATCATCCGCACGCTATGCGACGTGTTTGTAAAGTAGCCATGCGTGCCAAAAGGAGCTTTTTCAATGCCTTTTCCGGGCTTTTCAGCCAGTTTGTTTCCGTCGCACTCGGCGTTATCATTCCGCGGCTCGTGCTCGTGCAGCTCGGTTCCGAAGCCAACGGCCTGCTCTCCGCTACACAGCAGGCGCTCGTGTATCTTGACCTGCTTGAAAGCGGTATCGGCACGGCAGCGCTGCAGGCACTTTATAAACCCGCCGCCGAACAGGACAGAGCCGCCGTCAGTGGTATCTTCAATGCGATTCGCCGGGAATATGCCAAAGTCGGCATCGCTTACGCCGCACTCGTTTGCGGGCTTTCCGTGCTGTTTCCGTTTTTCATCAAAACCGAACTGCCGTTTTTTACCGTATTGCTCACGGTTTTGCTCGGCGGCATGGGACAAGCCGTGCGCTTTCTGTTTCAGGCAAAATACCGCGTGCTTTTGCAGGCAGAGGGCAGAGGATACGTGCTCATCAACGCCAACCTGCTTTTAACTGTTTCCATCAGCATCGGCAAAATCATACTGCTAATTTGCGGACTTTCGCTCATCGCCGTACAGCTGCTCTGCTTTTTGTGCGGCTTACTGCAAACCGCACTGCTCACACTCTACGCCAAAAAACAGTATAGCTGGCTTAACCGCGCCGTGCCGCCCGATACAACTGCCACCGCGCAGCACCGTGCCGTGCTCGTACACCAGATCTCCGGGCTCATCTTTCAAAACACCGATGTTTTACTGCTCTCTGTCGTCTGCGGACTAAAAACAACGAGCGTCTACTCCATGTACGTGATGCTTTTCGGCATGGTCGGCACGGCGGTCTCCGCCATAAACGGCAGCGTGTCGTTCGTCCTGGGGCAAACCTATCACACCGACCGCGCGCATTTTTTGCGGCTTTACCGCGCATTTGAAACATACAATATGGCGCTCACATTTGCGCTGTATCTCACGGCGGATGTGTTCATTCTGCCGTTTTTGAAGCTCTACACCGCCGGTGTGACGGATATTTCGTATCTCGATCCCGTTTTGCCGCATCTTTTTGTCTGCACGTACCTGCTTTCAAACGGACGTGCAGCCGCGCAGCGCGTCATCGAATACGCCGGGCATTTTCAAAAAACGCAGAACCGTTCCGTCATCGAATCCGTCATCAATCTTCTCATATCGCTTTTGCTTGTGGTGCCGCTTGGCATGTACGGCGTGCTCATCGGGACAATCGTAGCGCTTTTGTATCGCACGAACGATATGATTTTCTACGCGTCCCACAAGCTGCTGCATGCACCCGCACAGCATACTTACCGAAAATTCCTGTGCAACGGGGTATTGTTCGTTCTGTTGTGGTTTTTCGCAAAAGCTTTGCCGCTTCCACTCAACTCATATCCCGCACTGCTCCTATCAGCCGCCGTATTTTGCATATTCAGCCTTTTGCTGTTTACCGTGCTCGGCTCTGCGCTGGATTGTGATGCCCGCCGCGTTCTTTTCGCCATCTGGCGCAGAACGGCAATGACCGTTCTGCAAAAAAGCCAATACATTCGCCGCAAAATAGGGGAGAAGCACATTTTCACACACCGTTCCGCGTTATGAATCTCTGACGAAATTGTTTGCTAATTTCGCTATAAATCAACCATTAAATTCGGCAAAATACCAAAATTTAATTATCTTCTTTGTATTTAATTGACCTCTTTCGCCTTTTTTGATATACTGTTAAGCGTTAAATCTTTTGGAGAATATTCGGAAGCAATAAAACACAAGTGATTTTGTAAGGCTATATGCTTGCAAAATCACCAAATTTCGAGTATATCTCAGGGCGAGGAGGATATTCTTTATTATGGCAGGAAAGCTCTCTGCATTTTTCGGAGCGCAGGATATGACGGTGGGCAACCCGGCGACAAATCTCATTCGGTTTTCCACACCGCTTCTCATCGGCAACTTGGCGCAGCAGCTGTACAGCACGGTGGACTCCATTGTGGTCGGCAATTATGTGGGTGACAGCGCGTTGGCCGCCATCGGTGCCAGCGGCCCGATCATCAACCTGCTGCTTGTACTGTTCATGGGCGTATCGGTCGGTGCCAGCATCATGGCATCGCAGTGTTTCGGTGCAAAAGACAAAAAGCGACTTTCGCATTCTGCAGGTACGGCGATCACGGCAACCTTTGCGGTTTCCATCTTCGTCATGGTCGTGGGCCCGCTCATTACACACCCGATCATGTCTGCACTGCAAACACCGCAGGATATTTACACTATGTCGTGTGATTATCTCATCATCAATTTCCTCGGTATTCTCGGCAGCGCATATTACAACATTATTTCCGGCATTCTGCGCGGCCTCGGCGATTCCGTCATGCCGCTCATTTTCCTGCTCGTGGCATGCGGCATGAACATTGGTCTGGATATCTGGTTTGTCGCGGGCTTTAAAATGGGCGTTGCGGGCGCTGCGTGGGCAACCATCATCTCGCAGGCAGTCTCCGGCATCCTGTGTCTTGTGCGTCTGCTCTTAATGCGTGACGTATTGCACATCACGTGGCGCACCCTGTGGCCGACAAAAGCGCTTTTGTTCCAGCTCATCCGTTTGGGTCTGCCCAGCGGTCTCACACAGGCGGTGTTCTCGCTCGCCATGCTGGTCGTGCAGTCCCTTACAAACAGCTTCGGTACCACGATCATCGCGGTTTCCACCGTTGTTATGCGCGTGGACGGCTTTGCCATGATGCCGAACTTCACCTTCGGTACGGCAACGACGACCTTCACCGGCCAGAACATCGGCGCAGGTCGTTTGGATCGCGTGGAAAAGGGCACAAAGGACGGCTTAAAGCTCGGCCTTTCCGTTTCCGTGGTACTTGTTGCGCTGATCCTGTTCTTCGGCCGTTATCTCATGGAAATGTTTACGAGTACGCCGGACGTCATTGATACCGGCATGCATATGATGCGCATTCTCTCCATCGGTTACATTGCAATGGCCGTCACGCAGATCCTTTCCGGCGTTATGCGCGGCGCGGGCGATACGATGACCCCAATGTGGATCTCCCTCATCACGACCATCGTTATCCGTGTGCCGATCGCATACGGCCTCGCAGCACTGATGCACTCTGCAGATGCGCTGTTCATCTCCCTGCTCATAAGCTGGGTCATGGGTGCCGTGCTTACCTCCATCGCGTTCCGCATGGGCCGTTGGAAGAAGAAGTCCATCATCAACGACGATGTGCCCGAACCGGCAGATGTGTAGGTTTAAGCCCTATTCGTATAGAAAAATGAGTAGCTTCTTTGTGTGCAGACCTATTTTTCTCTGATAGAACAAAACAGCACCGCGCTAAGAATGAACTGCACCCCATTTGTTAGACAAGTATGATATACTATACTAACAGATGGGGTGCAGTTCACTATCCGCTTGTCGGACCGAACATTAAAGCGTTTCTCTCGCTCGTAAAGAAATTCCCCAAAACGCATTTCTACGCGCTTGAGAATGACCTGAATTGTCTGCACGCGCTTCAATCCGAAGTCGCAAAACGAAACGTCGTGCTCGGCTGGTTTGGGAATTAAAGTACTCGTCGCGGAAAACCATGTCATCACAGAGCATTGGACGGTCGACGCGCGCCGATAAATATTTGTACGTACAACTCTTGACATTCGTACTCTTGTATGCTATATTGAACATACACACGGCGATGCTTATCGCCGATTTTAAGTGGAGGAATTTTTAAAATGGCAAAACTTTCCATTCATACTGACGAAAAGAAAAGCAAGATCAACCGCAATATCTACGGCAATTTTTCCGAGCACCTCGGACGCTGCATTTATAACGGCATTTATGTTGGCGAAAACAGCGACATTCCAAACGTAAACGGCATGCGAACCGATATTGTGGAAGCGCTGAAAGCTATTAAGCTGCCGGTGCTGCGCTGGCCGGGCGGCTGTTTTGCAGATGAATACCACTGGAAAGACGGCATCGGCCCCAAGGAGACACGCAAAAAGATGGTCAACACGCACTGGGGCGGTGTTGTGGAGGATAACACCTTCGGCACGCACGAATTCTTAGAATTCTGCCGTCAGGTCGGCTGCGAGCCGTACATCAACGGCAACGTAGGCTCCGGCACCGTGCAGGAAATGAGCGAGTGGATGGAGTACATGACGTTTGATGGCATTTCGCCCATGGCGGACCTGCGCGCCAAAAACGGTCATGCCGAGCCGTGGAAAGTGAAATACTTCGGTGTCGGCAACGAAAACTGGGGCTGCGGCGGCAATATGCGCCCGTCCTATTATGCCGACCTCTACCGCCGCTTCCAGACCTACGTCCGCGATTACGGCGACAACCACGTGTTCCGCATTGCCTGCGGCCCGGGCATCGCCGACGATTACAACTGGACAGAAGAGGTCATGCGCATTGCAGGCAACTACATGAACGGCCTCAGCCTGCACTATTACACCGTGCCGGGCACATTTGAGAAAAAAACAGCTGCAACAGGCTTTGATACCAACACGTATTACGAGACTATTCGCAAGGCACTGTACATGGATGAGCTTATCACGCGCCACACGGAGATTATGAGCCATTACGATCCCGAGCACAAAGTCGGCCTGGTCGTAGACGAGTGGGGTACATGGTACGATGTGGAACCGGGCACGAATCCGGGCTTCCTGTATCAGCAGAATACCATGCGCGACGCCATTGTCGCCGCTGTAACGCTGAACATTTTCAATGCACACAGTGACCGCGTCGTCATGGCAAACATCGCACAGCTTGTAAACGTTTTGCAGTCCGTCATCCTCACCGAGGGAGAGAAAATGGTGCTTACGCCGACATACCATGTATTCGATCTTTATAAGCACCATCACGATGCAACGCTTTTGAATAGCCACCTCGAAACGGAGGGGGTCTACGACGGCGTACCGAACCTCACGGTTTCCGCCTCGGAAGACGAAAACGGCGTCGTGCATATCACGCTCGCGAACATTTCCGCCGACACCGCGTACCCGATCGACTGTGCGCTGACCGGCAAGAAGTACAATACGGCATCTGCACGCATTTTGACAAACTCTATCGGCGCATACAACGACTTCGACCATCCCGAAGACGTCAAGATTACGGATTTCGACGCGCTGACGCTTGAAAACAACAACCTGCACTTCAATATTCCGGCGTGTGCCGTCATGGAAATCACGGTCTCCTGATGGAACGCATTCCCTGCAGGCGGTGTTTGCTGAAAGACCTCAGCGACACAGATTATTTTCACTCGATCTACGAATATATCGAAAACATTCCCCCGGAGCAGAAAGCCCCGGATGCACTTTACAAAGACCGTTTGAAAAAATGCACATCATGCGACCACTTAGTCAACGGCATGTGTGCGCTGTGCGGCTGCTTTGTAGAGGTACGGGCAGCAAAAGTGCGCCAACATTGCGCAAAAAACGCAGAAATCTGGTAAAAATCGGCTCTGATTTTTACTTGTCAATCCGGCAAAATTGTGGTATACTGGCTCGAAGCCTGTATACCACTTTTTGTGTTTTCGGGCATCGCAATCCCGTCGTTTCGACGGGCTACCTCTACCTTGAAAGGATTTATTTATGCTGGATGTCTTTCTCGACGCACTCATCGATTCGTTAAAAACGCTGCCGTTTCTGTTTGCCGCGTACTTTCTCATTGAGTATTTAGAGCACCGTGCAAGCAGCAAAATGGAACGCGGTCTGCAAAAGCTCGGCAAATTCGGCCCCATCGGCGGCGCGCTCCTCGGCGTTGTGCCGCAGTGCGGCTTCTCCGTGGCGGCAGCAAATTTCTACGCCGGACGCATCATCACAGTCGGCACACTGCTCGCCGTGTTCCTTTCCACAAGCGATGAAGCCCTGCCGATTCTGTTCTCACACCCGGAGCAGATGCGGTACATTTTGCCGATGCTGCTCATCAAAGTCGCCTCCGGCATCGTGTTCGGCTTTCTGGCCGACCTCATTTTACAGCGCTTTTTCCACCCTAAAAAAGAGAAACCGTTTGAGGAGCTGTGCGCGGACTGCGACTGCGACCACCACAGCCTGTTGCACTCCGCCTTGCACCACACGATCAGCATTTTTCTCTTTATCCTCGTCGTAAACCTCGTGCTCGGCTATGCCATTTATTTTATCGGGGAAGACCGCATTTCCGGCTTACTTTTAAACGGCAGCGTCTTTCAGCCGTTCCTGACGGCACTCATTGGACTCATTCCGAACTGTGCGGCATCCGTGATCTTAACGGAGCTGTTCACGCTGGGCAGCCTGCAATTCGGCTCCTGCGTGGCGGGCTTATGCGCCGGTGCAGGCGTGGGCCTCGTCGTGCTGTTCCGCACAAACCACCGCGTAAAAGAGAACCTCGCCATCGTCGGTACGCTGTACGCCTGCTCCGTCGTGACCGGCATGCTTGTAAATTTGATTTTCTAAACTTAAATATACGCAAAAACGACCGAAAGCCTTTGCACCGCGCTTTCGGTCGTTTTTGTTTACATGTATTCCTCGATGAATTCCGGTAGAGAGGGAATTGCCTTCTTTCGAGGTGAATTTTACAACACGGCACCCATGCAGTGCGTATCGGTGCAGCTCTCAATGCGCACAGAGCGAATCTCGCCCGCAAGGGACGTACCGCTTGCCACCGCAACAGGTGTATAGTTCATGGAGTATCCCTCCCAAACGCCTTTTTGAATCTCACGCTCGAAAAGCACTTCCTCCGTGCGACCGATTTGCGCTTTAAAAAACGCCTGCTGCGTTGCGGTCGTCACGCGGATCATCTCGTGGCTGCGCGCTTCCTTTACGGCATTCGTCAGCTGATCGCCCATGTCATAGGCACGAGTGCCGGGGCGGCGGGAATAGGCAAACACGTGTACTTTCGCAAATGCGATCTCTTCTGCAAACGCCAAAGATTCCGCAAATTCTTCATCCGTTTCGCCCGCGAAGCCGACCATGATGTCCGTCGTGATGGCAGCATTTTCAAACGCTGCGCGCAGGTTGCGCACGATGGTGCGGTATTCGTCTGCGGTGTAGTGGCGGTTCATGCGCTTTAAAGTCGCATCGCAGCCGCTTTGCAAGGAGAGGTGGAACTGCGGGCACAGCTTTTTCTGCTTTGCCATGCGCCGGATCACGTCTTCCGAAAGCTGCTCCGGCTCCAAGGAGCCGAGGCGCACACGCTCAATACCCGGCGTAGCGCAGGCCGCTTCAATGGCGTCACACAGATGCAGACCGAACTCCTGTCCGTATGCCGAAAGGTTGATGCCCGTCAGCACCACTTCTTTGTAGCCGTTCGCGCCAAGCCCCGCAAGCTCCGCCTTGAGGTCTTCAAGCGGCTTCGAGCGCACACGGCCGCGGGCATAGGGGATGATGCAGTATGAGCAAAAGCGGTTGCACCCGTCTTCAATCTTCACAAATGCACGCGTGCGGCCTGTAAAGTTCTCCACATTGAGATTCTCAAATTTTTCGTCGTTCGTGTGCGGCGCAATGTCGATGATGCGCTGGCGTGCAGAAAGAAACGCCAGCAGATCCGGCACCAGACGCTTGCGGTTCGAGGTGCCGAGGATAATATCGGCTTCCTCCAGTCGCCTTGCGTCCTCCGGGAACGCCTGTGCCATGCAGCCCGTCAGCACCATAACGGCATCCGGGTTATCTTTTTTCGCGCGGCGAAAAATCTGCCGCACCTTGCGGTCACTTTCGGCCGTGACCGTGCAGGAGTTGAGGATTACGACGTCCGCTGTTTCCTTGTCTTCCGCTGCGGCAAAGCCGTGCTGCAAAAGGGAAGAGAGCATCGCTTCCGATTCATACTGGTTCACCTTGCAGCCGAGGGTGATGACCTTTGCTTTCATCATATATTTTAATTTCCTTTCGTCACACGTCGTTTTCTTCCAGCCAAAGCGTCAGCTCCGTCCAGTCGTTCATCAGACTGTCCGCAAGCGCCTTTTGCTCAGTGATCTTATTCGTGATTTCCATCATTTTTTCGTAATCGCTCGCCGTCTCGGGGTTGGAGAGCTGCCCGTTCAGCGTGTCAATTTCCGCTTCCGCCGCTTCGATCTCGCGCTCGCATTTCGAAAGTGCGGCACGGCGCTTCCGAATTTCAGAGGCACGCTCTTTCTTTTGTTTATAGACTGTATTGGCTTTCGGCACAGCGTTTTCATTTTCCGCTTCGGCAGCGGCTTTTGCGGCTTCCTGCTTTTGACGGGCCTCAAGATATGCGTCGTAGTTGCCGAGGTACAGCGTTGTGCCGGAAGGGGTGAGATAGTAGATTTTATCCGCAAGCTTGTTGATAAGATAACGGTCATGCGAAACGACGAACAGCGTGCCATCGTAGCCCAGAAGTGCGTTTTCAAGCGCCTCGCAGGAGCCGATATCGAGGTGGTTCGTCGGTTCGTCGAGGATCAAAAGGTTCGCTTTGGAAAGCATCAGCTTTAAAAGCAGCACGCGCGCACGCTCGCCGCCGGAAAGCCCTTTCACGGGCTTATACACGTCTTCGCCTTTAAAAAGGAACACCGCCAATGCGCTACGCACCTGCGTCTGCGTCATGTAGGGGTGCAGATCCCAGATCTCATCGATGACCGTCTTACTCTCATCTAAATTGCCTTGCGCCTGATCGTAGTAGCCGATGTCGATATTCGCGCCAAAGCGGAAATCGCCGAAGGTTTGCTTATAAATGTGCAACAGCACTTTCAGCAAAGACGTTTTTCCGCAGCCGTTCGGGCCGATGAGGAACACCTTTTCGCCGCGTTTGATATCGAGATTCACATTTTTAAAGAGCCTGTGGTCGCCGAATGAGAGGGCAAGCTCTTCCGCTTCCAGAACATCATTGCCGCCGCGCTGGCTCGCCTTAAACTGAAATTTGATGGTATCCGGATCATCCTCCGGCTTTTCAAGCGTCGCCTGCAAACGGTCAATGGACTTCTGCTTGCTCGCAATCGTCACATAGTTGCGCTCCTGATTGAACCGCTTCTGCTGTTCAATGATGCCCTCAATGCGCTTGATCTCACGCTGGGTGTTATCGTAGACGCGCTGCATCGCAAGGCGGTTTTCTTCTTTCAGCTGCAAATATTTCGTATAATTGCCCTTATATTCTGTCAAATGCGTGTTTTCAATCTCAAATGTGCGGTTCGTCACAGCATCAAGGAAATAACGGTCGTGCGAAATAACGATGTACGACCCGTTGTAATTCTTCAGAAAATCCTCCAGCCATTCAACAGACGGAATATCAAGGTGGTTCGTCGGCTCGTCCAGCAACAGCAAATTCGATTCGCCGAGCAGCATTTTTGCGAGTTGAATTTTCGCTTTCTGTCCGCCGCTCAAAACACCGATAGGAGCATAAATCTGCTCCGGCGCAAAGCCGAGGCCGATGAGTGTGCTTTTTGCACGGTTGCGGCAGGTGAGGCCGCCGTCTGCGATGAAACGATCGTTTAGCTCCGCCTGCTTTTCGATAAGCTCGTTAAGGTTTTCCGGCATTTCCGAAATTTTCGTCGTGAGCACTTCTATCTCTGCTTCCATTTTGAGCAGCGGCGCGAACACCGTCATCACTTCGTCAAACGCCGGTTTTTCCATATCGCGGCAAACATGCTGCTCCATGTAGCCGATGGACGTTTCGCGCGCCGGGGTAAAGGTGCCTTCGTCCGCCGTATATTCTCCGTTCAGTACCTTGAAAAGCGTCGTCTTTCCGGAACCGTTAATGCCCACAAGGCCAATACGGTCGCCTTTCTGCACTTCAAATGTAATATCCTGAATAATCACATCGGTGCCGAACATCTTTTTTATGTTGTTCACCGTAAGTATTGCCATAGTTGTTCTCCTCGGTTCATATTCCGTTTTATTATACCGAAAGATAGCCTTCAAATCAAGCAAAAACCGGGACAAAATCACGCCCTGCGGGCGAAAATCGCAGAGATTTGACGTTTCTTTCCGATTTTAAGGCCAAAATAGAAAAAAGTATACGGTTTCGCTTGATTTTCCCCCGAAAACTGTTGTATAATAACACTACTTTAAGAGACAGATTTGGTGTGTTAGAACTTTGGAGGGTTTTCCATGAAATGTCCCTATTGCGGATACAGTGAAAGTAAGGTCATCGATT
Organism: Hominenteromicrobium mulieris; assembly: GCA_021029595.1. GTDB lineage: Bacteria > Bacillota > Clostridia > Oscillospirales > Acutalibacteraceae > Hominenteromicrobium > Hominenteromicrobium mulieris. Next base: position 117,745 of record JAJJOY010000001.1, read on the forward strand.
CCAGGCCAACCGATGAGGGGGAGCGCATTCGCCGCCGCCGTGAGTGCTTAAACTGCGCAAAACGCTTTACGACCTATGAAGTCATTGAGACTGTGCCGGTGGTCGTTGTAAAAAAAGATAAATCCCGCGAGGCTTTTGACCGCAACAAGCTGTTGAACGGCCTTCTGCGCGCCTGCGAAAAACGCCCGGTACCGCTTGAAACACTGGAGCGCATCGTAGACGAGATTGAAACGCTCCTGCAAAACTCGCTCGACCGCGAAGTGCCGTCCACGCTCATCGGCACTTATGCCATGGATAAGCTCAAGAAGGTCGATGAAGTCGCCTATGTTCGCTTTGCTTCCGTTTACCGTGAATTCAAAGACATCAATACGTTCATGGACGAGCTCAATAAGATCAAGGCCGAGCGCAACCGATAAATTCAGATTATGTAGCAGCAGTCCCAACGCGATATGGGGCTGCTGTTTTTTGCTTTAAAACACATTTTCAAATGCGATGCGCTCTGTTTTTTGAATGTGCTCCGCCGTGTTTTTCACCATCTGGCATTCGGCGCGCGCTAAGGACACCTCCTCCTGCTCAATATAATAGGGCAGCACGGCAAAAATGTTTTCCAGCGGCTCCAAATGCTCGTGCGGCAGGAAAACGCACAGTTTATCGTGTATTTTCTCCCAGTCTGCCTGCAATTTTCGGCTTTCCTCCAAGGCTTTTTCCGCTTCGCCGTCGGAAAGCAGCCGGTCGATATTTTCCGCGGACACAATCAGTGTATTCGCAGATCTTGCCGTGTTGCAGTAACCAAAGATACACACCGCCACAGCAAATACCGCCAAAACGATTGAAAAGGTCATGCGCTTCATTTTTTCACTCCCTTTTTTAGGCTGCCGTCCCGCCGAATGAGCGTATAATGGCCGGCTGTGTTTACCGTTAGAATAAACACTTCGGAAAGCGGTACGGCTTCGCTTTTTAATATGCTGTGTATCCACTCTTCATTTTTGCCGCACAAGTGCATAGAGCCCACAGAAAGGTCTCCGTCGCTCACCACAACGACTTCAAGGCCCTCGTCTTTCACTTTCACGCCCATATCGCTCGGACGCAGGTAATCGACGGCGGCTTTTTTAACGACACTCAGCGTGCCGTTCGTCTCTACAATGGCATATGCCACATCCGAAAGCACAAAAATATCCTTTTGCCGCAGTTGCTCAAAAAGGTCTTCTACGCTCATGCGCAGCTCCTGCATGTTTTCCTGAATGATACGCCCATCTTTGATGATGACGACCGGCTTGCCGCACACCAAACGGTGAAAACGGCTGCTTTTAAGCATGAAAACCGAAACGAGCACCTCGAGCGCGATGAGCACCAAAATGGGGATGAGCCCGCTGAAAAGCGGCTGTCCGCTGTCCTGCATCGGGATCGCCGCAAGGTCTGAGATGAGCAGCGTCACGACCAATTCACTCGTTTGCAGTTGATTGATCTGCCGTTTGCCCATAACGCGAACGGCCAAAATAATCATAAAATACAAGATGATTGTGCGCACAAACGAAATAAACATGGCGTTTTCCTTTCCGTATGTCTTCGTCGCTATTATGCGTCTTCGGGCGTATAAAATACGGCCTTTCTGTAAAATCTACACAGGAGAACCATGCGGAAAGGAAACTGCTGATGGAAAACTTATCTGAACACTTAAAGGAAAACGTAACATATATAAATGGATTATTTGAAAACGCCATGGATTATATCGAGCGCGAATTTATGGTCGGCACGGTACCGGCCGCGCTGCTCACCATGGACGGGCTCGTCAGCAAGCAGCACATTACTTTGAGCATTTTAAATCCGTTGATGCGCGCGAAAATTCCGACGGATAACGGCAAAGAAACACTTTTGTTTATCGAAGAAAACGTGCTGTGCGCCGTAGAGCAAGCCGAGCTTTCCACCGTCAGCGAAGTGCTTGAACGCATGATGAACGGCTTTGCGGTGCTGCTGCTCGATAACTGTCCGACAGCGCTCGCGTTCGGCACGCAGGGCTTTGCTGCGCGCGGGGTGGATGAGCCCGATACGGAAGTTATGCAGCGCGGCTCCCGCGAAGGCTTTGTGGAAACCTACCAGACAAACATTTCGCTTTTACGACGCCGTCTCAAAACGACCGAACTCAAATTTGAAAAGATGACAATCGGTGAAGAGAGCCAAACACCGGCTGCGCTGTGCTATTTAAAAAACATCGCGGACCCGAAGATCATTAACACACTCAAAAAGCGGCTTTCCGCATGTAATCTAAAAGACGTGCTCGCAGCAGGATATTTGGCGGGTTACTTGGAACGTCCCGCGATTTTTGATCGCGTAGGTTTTACCGAGCGCCCCGATACCTTATGCGGCAAACTGCATGAGGGGCGCATCGGGTTGCTTATAGACGGCACGCCCACAGCGCTTTACGTGCCGTATCTCTTCGTTGAAAACTTTCAGACCGCCGACGATTATGCAAACCGTCCGTTTTACGCCACGTTCACGCGCTGGCTGAAATACATCGCGTTTTTCCTCGCGATTTTTCTGCCGGGGCTGTATGTCGGAATCGCCGCACACGACCCGGAGCTGCTGCCGGAAACACTGCTCGTTACCATTGCACAGGCAGAGCGCAGTACGCCGTTTCCCGTCATGTTAGAAGCGATTTTGCTTTACTTTATGTATGAACTGATGCGCGAAGCCGGACTGCGCGTACCGAAACCGCTCGGCAGCTCTGTCGGCATCGTGGGCGGTCTTGTCATCGGCGAGACCGCCGTTTCCGCAGGGCTCGTCAGCGCACCGTCGCTCGTCGTCATCGCCGTCACGGTCATTACCGGGTACACGATTCCGAAATTATACGAGCCCATGGCTGTACTGCGTCTTACTTTTATTTTGGTGGGCGGTATATGGGGTGTGTGGGGCGTGCTTGCAGGCTTTACGTTTTTATTATTCGAGCTTTGCGGCAAAACAAGCTTTTCCGTGCCGTTTTTGGCCCCGGTCGCACCATTTCGGCTTTCCGCCATGCGGGATGTGCTTGTACGCGCGGGATGGAAACGATTAGTGCGTCATAACGCCTTCGTACAACACATGCCCGGCGCGGGAAAGGGGGAAAAGCACCTGTGAAAACCAAGATCAGTGCTTTGCAGCTTTACCTTATGCTGTTTCTTTCACGTGTCATCGTCAGCATCACAATCAATGTGCAAACCGTCGGCGGCAGCAATTTGATTGAAAGTATTTTCTCTTCGCTCGGGCTGTTTTTGTACCTTACGGTGTTTTCTCTGCCGCTTTTCGTGCTGCACAAAAGCCACCCGGAAGCATCGCTTCTGCAAATCGCAGAGAATAACTGCGGCCGCGGTGTTTCTGTACCGATGTCCGCAATTTACGCGCTTTATTTTATAGTGATGAACATTTTCAGTCTTTCGCTTTTTCTGACGCTGCTCGTCAACACTACAGACCCAGTCGCTTCGCGTTTTTCCATCGTCCTTGTCGTGCTCGGCATCGCACTTTATGGTGCCATTCGCGGTATAGAAACCATCTCGCGCGCCTCGGTATGCATTTTCACGCTGTTCATGCTCGGCATGGGGATGATTTTTCTCGCCGTCTCGCCGAACGTCACGCCGCATTATCTCATGCCGCTTTTCTATGACGGCACAGACCAAACCGTACAGGGGTTTCTCGTCTTCACAGCGCGCTGTTCTTCGCTTGCCGAGTTTGCCGTTTTGATGCCGTTTCTTACAAGTACGGATACAAAAAGCGGTAAAAGCCACCGCGTGCTCGGCTTTGTCGTTTGGAACGGCGGCATCACCGTGTTTTTGGGTGTGCTTCTGTTTTTCATCGTCTCGTGTCTCGGCGAGTACGCCGCGCTGCAAGTTTTCCCCGCATACACGCTCGCTTCCATCGCGGAGATTGCCGGCATTCAGCGGCTGGACGCGCTTTTCATCGGCATCAGCATGATGGCGCTCATCGTGCGTATTGCCTGCGGATTATTCTGCATCGCCGTGTGCATGACACCTATCCCGACACGCCCGCGCGCGTGGCTGACAGCACTCATAGCCGCGCTGACAGCAGTTCTGTCCCTATGGCTCACAGACTCCGCCGCACGCGTCGGGGCCGTGTTCCGCACAGCGTATCTGCTGCCGTTTTCCGTTTTGACCGGCGCTATGCTGCCGAGTTTGCTTTGGTTTTTCGACTGCATCAAAAAGAAGAGGAGACGCGCCGCATGAAAAAAGCACTCACATCCGTTTTACTTTCGCTCATTTTGACGCTCACCGCTTCGGGCTGCGCGCCGGAGCTTTACGAGCGCTTGCTCATCAGCGCAATCGGCGTAGACCGCACGGCAACCGGCTGCCGCGTGACGGTGCTCGCTTCCGAAACGACGGAGGACGGAGGGCAGAGCACCTTTTCCGGTGAAGGCGATACCGTCCCCGAAGCGCTCAGTCAAATCGCGCTCGAAAGCGGCCGCACGCCGCTGTATTCGCACAACGCCGCCATCCTTTTCGGTATGCAATGCGCAGAAAGCGGTATCGCCGAACAACTGGATTTCTTTATCCGCCACTACGATTCCCGCCCGACCGCCAAAGTTTTCCTCGCAGAAGATACCGCCGAAAGCGTCCTGTTACAAAGGGATCTCACCGCCGAACGCTTCATGCAGCTTTCAAACGGCGCAAAATACAGCGAGGCCGCGGCAGACGTGAATTTGCTGCAGCTTGTAAACGGTCTTTACGGCGTAAACGCCACTGCCGCGCTGCCCGTTCTGCGCGCCGATGATTTGCCCACGCCCGTCGGCACAGCCGTTCTGCAAAGCTACCGCCTGTGCGCCGTGCTCACGCCGGCGGAAACACAGGGGCTTAGTGCCTTGCAGGGTACACTTTCGGGCGGCGAATTCACCGTAAAAGACGAAGCTTTCGGCACGGTATCGCTTAAAGTCCGCAGCACAAACAGCAACATTATCTTCACAGGCACAGCAGAACAGCCCGAGTTTACCGCCAGAATTCATGTTATCGCCGAAGTTTCTGCCGTCACAAATACCGCAAAGCACGTAGGGAACGAAGCATTTCCGCGCTTTGAGACTGCCCTTGCCAACTGCACTGAGGAACGCCTCGCCGCTTATCTCAAAAACGCAAACGGAGCCGATGCCGCAGGTCTCAGCGAAGTCATTTTCTGCACCGCGCCAAATGTGTGGCGTGAAATGGGGGAAAGCCGCGCAGAAAAGCTCTCAAAAGCCGAAATTACCTTTCACGTCACTGCCGAAGTACAGCGCGTGGAAGAGGAGGATATTCCGTATTTTTAGAGCAACAGCTGCACTTTATAGCAATCGGCCGCCGGAGCGCATAGGAAAAGCCTGCAAATCGCACATTATATCCCATCCTTTTTTCGAATAGAACATTCTATGCGCCATGCAGGCTTTTGTTCGTTACAAATTTGATTATTTCTTGGCTTTTTTTTCGTCGGACAGCGCCATTAAAATGCGCTGGGCAACCGCTTGTCGCGCCGTAGCTTCCGCTGCAAGCTTCAACGCCGCTGCACGCAAGGCCGCTGCGTCACTTTCCGGGTGCACGCCCGCTGCCGTCTCGTGCAAAGCGCCGCTCTGCGCCGCCGCAAAGTCTTTATAAAGCTGCTCTGCGTCTTCATCGCCGGAAAACAGCACGGCAATATCCTGAATGGAAAGCACCTGCTTCAGCAAGCCCACCATCATCAGCTTAGAAAGATGCTCCTTGCTGTACTTTTTGTGCACGGGATGATCCACAACGCCGCTTTTCACGTAATTATTGATCATACTGTTCGTCAATAAACTCTGCTTTTCATCGCGTTCAAAAAGAGACAGCGCTTCACCTGTAAACATCATCACCTGATCCATATAAAGGGGAATAGAGGGGAGGGCGCTCCAATTCGGCAGTGCAAATTCTTCGGCTTCCTGCAGCCATTTACCGCAATCAAATTCAACCTTGCTCATTTTCACAACGACTCCTTTTGTTTTTCATAAACAGTATACGGCATTTTTCTTCGCATTGCAAGCGCTTTTCTTTGGCTGTTTTATTGTTTTTGGAAAAAAATGGTCAAAATTCCATTATGGGCTTGACAAACCTACTCAGTTTTTGTATAATTAATAACAGTCAAGTCGGCTCTGCGAAATGCACAAAAAGAAATATGCTTGACAAAGTGTGTTTTGTGTGTTATAATATCACTTGTTCTGAAATGGAGAGGTGTCCGAGTGGTTTAAGGAGCTAGTCTTGAAAACTAGTGATCTCGTAAGGGACCAAGAGTTCGAATCTCTTCCTCTCCGCCACATTTTTCTTTTATTTTCACCATGGAGAAGTACCCAAGTGGTGAAGGGGCTCCCCTGCTAAGGGAGTAGGTCGGGTAACCGGCGCATGGGTTCAAATCCCATCTTCTCCGCCAAAAGTCCACCGTAATTTTGATAGAATTACGGTGGACTTTTTCTATGCCCGAAAACCGCTTAAAACAAGGATTTTCGACCGTTTCAGCACATAAGCGAACCCCGCTGCAGAGCAATTCTGCGGCGGGGTTCGTGTTTTTTGCGTGGCTGTACAAGCAGAAAATCAAATCCCATCATTCTTCCGCCAGATCGGCAATCAACTTGACGTCGCTGACGGCCAGCGCAAGCTGAAGCTTGTTTTCCAGCCCGGTTTTTTGCAGCATATTTGACACATGGAATTTGACCGTTGACATCTCGCAGCCCATCTCTGCCGCAATGCGCGTGTAAGACAGTCCCCGCAGCAGATGCCGCAGAACCTTCAGTTCCGTCTTTGTAAATTCCGTGCTTTTTGCCATGCCGATCTCAACTGTCGGAGGTGCGTCCGGAAAAATATGTTCACCCTCCAGTGTTTGCCGGACGACATCCATCAAGCGCTTCTGCGTCGAGTCCTTGTACCACAGGCTGTCGGCCCCGGCCTTCTTTGCCTCATCCAGAACGGCGCCGTCGATCAGCGAAGTCACAACAATAATTTTACTCTTCGGCTGTATAGCTTTAATCTGGCGAACAGCAATCAACCCGTTCTCACGGTTCTCTGTCTGCACATCCATCAAAATCAGATCGACAGAATTTGTCCTGCACATCTCGACTGCTTGTTTCGCGCCCGGAATGGACGCCGTGATCCGGTATCCGTCCTCGGCGCGAAAATAGCTTTCCAACAGACTGCGAATCATGGTCTGGTCTTCAACGATCATCACCTTCATATGCTGCTTCCTCCTTTTCCTGCAAACTGAGCATCAGCTTAAAGCGAGGGACGCTCTGAATCTCCATTTTGCCGCCGGATTCTTCTATGCGTTGACGCAGCATAGAAAGGCCTCCGCCTTCTGTGATTTTTCCCTTTGGTGCCGCACCGTTGTTGGTTAGGGAGACCGCTATGCAATCCGGCTTTTGCCAAAAGCACACATACAGCTCTGTTCCGTCGGCGTGACGGACACAGTTCGATGCACATTCGCTGATTGCCAGTGCAATCAGTGCGCGCATACGCTGCGTTCGCGGCTCATCTCCTGCCAGCAGAACTCTGACGCCAAGCTTTTCCGCTCGTTCTTTTGCGGCTTCCAACGGTTCGGATTGCGCTCTCATCTGACTGGAGCGGTAAAGCACTGAAATGGACTGCTCCCACAACGCTGCGGTTGCACGAATTTCCTTCTGGTCTGTGTTTTGGAGCAGCACGCGCCGCGTCGCGAGGATGCTGTGTCCAATGTCATCGTGCACGCGCAGCTTCATGGCCAGCGTTTCTTCTTCCCGGATGATCTCCGGCATCTGCGCAAGCAGCCGCCTAAGCCGCTTGTTTGTTTTCTCCAGCTTCGCATTTTCCGCTTTTAGCTGGTTCTGCTTCTGAATCAGCTCCGTAACGTCTGCGGCAGTGATTTGTGTATATCGGGCACCTGCTTTTGTTGTGATCTGCTCCTGCGCAAAGCGCAGCGCTGTTCCGTCCGGAAAGCGGTAAATCCAAAGGTGCGGATCCAGACAGCACACACTTGCCGGCGGTGCCTGCAGGGCGCTTTGCATCTCTGCCAGCGACTGTATACCGCCTTTTTGCAGCCAGTTCGTAATGGCAAGCATCCGGCGGTTGATGAGCCGCACCACGCCGTTTTTATCGAAAAAGCAGGCCGCGATGGGGAGACTGTCAAAACTTTCCTTGATCCTATCCATGCGCCTTTACCTCCTCGATCTTTCCAGCTTCCGCGTCACATATTGCAGCCCGTCCTCATCCTGCTCCCATTCCAAACCTTGAAAATGCGCGCGCAGCCCGCAGAGCGGCTCTGCCGCTGAAACACAAAAAGACACTTCTACCTGCGCACCGACATCTATGGAGATCAGCATTGCACGAAGGGATTCCAGTTCCGTTTCCACGACGGCCTCGAACAGGTCGTAGATCTGCGTCGCCTGTTCGAGGGTAAGCTGGTCTTCTCCCTTGACAATTGCCTTACAGTCGGCGCCATAAACACAGATATTCTCGGAAGATTCATTGAGGCATAACCGAAGCTCCTGCACACTGATCGCACCGCGCTGTGCGCCGACAAAAATCAGGTTGCTTCTGCGTTTGATGTAGGTTCCGATAATGATGACCTGCCCGAGCAAACGCCTGGCCCGGTTTTGGTCCTCCGTTTTCTGCAATTCAGCCAGCAGATCCCACAGCATCGCGATCTGCCGATCAATCTGCGCCTCCATCATATCATACAAGCGATTTTGCTCCGTCAGCTTCAACCATCTTGCATGCTGTGCATTCTCCGCCGCCAAAACGTCGCCGGTGTCATGCAACTCATCTCGTGTCAATTCCAGTTTCTTTTGAACCTGACTCAGCGCTGAGATGTCCTCCTTCCAGAATACCCAGCCGCGGCGCAACTTATGCCGTTTCAAAAGTGTATCGTCATCCAGATAGACGGTATCCTGCTGTATATGCCTTAGCTTACTTTGCGGCAAAGTCCCCTGCATGGCGGCAGATACATATTTGGAGCAAAACGCTTGATCAGTAATCTGAACAGGCAGGCTCGTCGCTTCAAAGAGCTCATCGTATCCGAGATTGGAATGAATCAGTCCGCTTTGAATGCAGCATTCAAGGATGCTTGCAAAAATCAGGCACTGTGACACGGTCATATCGCCCGCGAGCACCCAGACCCAATAGACATTTTTGGCATACATATAAGCATATGCCAGCGAAAGCGCAAACGGAACCAGCGGTAACCAGCGAATTCTCCTGCTATGTGGGATACGACAGTTTTTCACCATCGAAAGAAACGCAAACCCTGCGCACAGAGTCTCCCAGCCCAGCACGAAGAAAAAACCGACCTCATACCGATACTCCCGGTCCGATAAAATGCCGGACGGGAAAGAAAATACCTGCTGATGCAGATCATTGGTCAGAACGAGCAAAAGCAGCAGCAATGTCGGAAGATACAGAAGCTTTGTCCATCGCGGCAGACGAAAATCCTCTCCCTTGCCCAGAGACTGGGAAACGAAGACCGACAGCATGGGGATAAACAGCATCGGAAAATAATAGAAATACCACAGCAGGCGTTCTGCATCCGTGTTATCAATGGAAAACTTGATTGAGCGCAGCAGAATCCACAGCACCATCAGTGCCGAAATCGCCAGCATGTAGTGCCGCACCTGCACCTGTACGATGCGCGCCCAAAGAGAGTAGCACCACACGCTGAACAAAAACAAATAGATTGCGCTTCGCAGGTAGCTGGCAGCCGGAGAATGAAAATAATACCGGCTTGCATAGCGGAGCCACATGGCAAACGCAATGAGCACCAGCAAGCCCAAGGCGTACAAAAGGCTTCTTTTCGTCGTTTTGCTCATGCCGCATGCCCCCAAAAAATCAGTATATTTATATGGATAGTATATCATGCGGATAGACAAAAGACAACACGTTTTGTCCTCTTTATACAGAGAACTGTTACAAAATTTCGCTTTGCAACGGAAAATAATTACAAATCCTATCCAATTGGCGGGGGCGGAAATGGAAGATAACGGCTAAAATATAGATGAAGGATTCAAAGGAAGAGAAAGGCGGTGGAAAAGCACAGATGCGAAGAATTGTATTGGATATGAAGGGCGGACTTCTGTCGGAGGCGGTCATGCAATCACTTTCGGGATGCGACCCGGATTTCCTTATCTACCGTTCTTCAAAGCCGGAAGAAACGCTGGCGTTGTGCCGGACCTGCCGTGCCAATGTGTTGGTGATGGAGGTCATCCGACAGGGAATCTGGAAGCTGAGTGAGAGACTCAAGATCTGCAGTGCCGTAAAGCAACTCGGTTGGACGTGTAAGGTTCTGCTTTTGGTGGATGAGGACGCGGATAAACTGCTTGCCTCCGAAGTGCGGCAGGCGGTAAAGGATCAGCTGGTTGATAACTTTATTTATGCATCGGTATCGCCGACTTACCTCGCGGGCGTAATTGACACGCTTTGAAAGGATGGGTGAGAAATGAAAAAACTACTGCGATTGATTCTAATATTTCTGGTATTTGCGCTCATGGCGGCGCTGTCCGCGATTACCGCGCTTGCGTGCTCGCCGGAAGACAGTAATCCGGAACATCATGAAAACATTATACAGACCGATGAGGAAAAGCCAACCTGCCTGATGGGAGGATACTATGTACTGGAATGTACCGTCTGTGGGATGAGATGCACTTATCAAACTGACCCTGCCATGCCTCACAGCTTTGGACCGTGGGAAGTTGTTCAGGGTAAAGAACCTACCTGTACACAATCCGGCACGAAGCGAGCGTATTGCAGTACATGCAACAAGTGGTATGAAATGCCCGCGCCGCCAACGGATCATTATTGGGTTATTGATAACCGCGTATTCGCGACCTGTACTACTTCAGGATACACCCGTTTTATCTGTGATGACTGCGGTACGGAAGGAGACACCGTCACAATGTCTGCGCTGGGTCACAAATTCGGCGCATGGTTTACCACGACGCAGCCTACCTGCATGGCGAACGGCATCCAAAAACGTGAGTGCACGCGCTGCGGTGCGACGGAGACAAAATCGATTGCCAAGACGGACCACAAATTCGGCGCATGGTTTACTACGACGCAGCCCACCTGCATGGAGACCGGCATCCAAAAGCGGGAGTGTACACAATGCAGTGTGACGGAGACAAAATCGATTGCCAAGGCGGATCACAAATTCGGCGCATGGTTTACTACAACGCAGCCCACCTGGATGGCAAACGGCATCCAAAAGCGGGAGTGTACACAATGCAGTGTGACGGAGACAAAATCGATTGCCAAGACGGACCACAAATTCGGTGCGTGGTTCACCACGACGCAGCCTACCTGCATGGAGATCGGCATCCAAAAGCGGGAGTGTACGCAATGCAGTGTAACGGAGACAAAACCGATTGCCAAGACGGATCACAATTGGGACGCCGGGAAAGTGGTCGCACAACCGACAACAAGCCAAGAGGGAGTTATGCAATGGATATGCAATATGTGCGGCACGATACGCACAAATCCAATTCCCAAGCTCAAACCGGGAACGACTGCAGCTCCGAGCACAACACCGACTCCGGCGCCTACGGCTCCACCACACACCTCCGCCACAGCCACACCGAAGGTTTCGCCTACGGCTCCACCACGCACATCCGCCACAGCCACACCGAAGGTTTCGCCTACGGCTCCACCACGCACATCCGCCACAGCCACGCCGAAGGCCTCGCCCACGGCGTCGCCTAATGCAGCTGCCTCGGCCTCACCGGGTATTTCGCCTACGGCTTCACCCGGCGCATCAATTTCGGGGACAGCGGATAGCGACGGAAAGAATGGCGATAGGGGAGAAAAGAGCGGATTTGGTGAGAACGCTGTCGGTAAAGATGTTCCTCAAAAGTACGAAAAGAACAATGCGCAGACAGCAGAGCGCAGCTTCTCCGTGGGAAAAATCCTTGTTTTCACACTTGTGCCAACACTTTTGATTGTTGCTGCCGTCGTTTTTCTACTCGTTTGGAGAAAGAAAAAAAGGCAGGTTTAACGGACATTCTTTCCGGATAGTGAAGAGGTTAGCTCAGCGTACAGCGCGTCCCGCCAAGGAGCGACCGTTCATGAAAGATTGGCAGATTGATAATTCTATTACACATTGGGATTACCGATATATTCCACAGGTGTGATTGATATACTTTAGAAAGGAGTGGTTATGTTGCAGGTTGTAATTCAGAAAATTCCGGAAAATTTGCAGGAATTTGAAATTCTTGCCGCTAAAGGGCGGCAGCCGGAACATATCTGCGCACTGTTTCTGTGTGCATTGGCGTTGTTTGACAGGGACAAAGATGCAGGCGTTGCTGCGATGAACCTTCTGCGCGGTCCTAAGCCCATGACACCGTATGACTGTCAGTTTCTGCGCGACCGATTGCGCGGCAAGGTCTATCTGCCGCTTGCATATTTTGAAGGCGCAACGCCGGAAAATGGGTATCAGCCGTGCGTGCCATACACGCTGAACGTGCTGGCAGACCCCAGACCTCAGGATATAGAGCCGGGCTATATGCGCGTGTTTCTTAAAACGTCCGGCGCGGATTCACCGCGTCCCATGAAATTGCGGCAGAAGGCTTCGACCGGCGAATGGTTCCTCTGGGAATATTCCAGTATTCTCAGCGGTATCCGTATTCCCGCGGCGGAAGATCCGTGGGCATAATAAGTAAAGAAAGGGAGTACAGAAAATGGGACTCATTAAAGCAGCATTGGGTGCGGCCGGCGGCGTAATGGCCGACCAATGGAAAGAGTATTTTTACTGTGAATCAATTCCGGAAAATGTTATGGCGGTCAAGGGACAGCGGCGCGTTTCCGGACGCAGCAGCAACACAAAGGGAAGCGAAAACATCATCTCGAACGGTTCCGTCGTTGCGGTGGCGGACGGACAGTGTATGATCATTGTTGATCAGGGCAAGGTTGCGGAGCTTTGCGCCGTGCCGGGTGAGTTTGTCTATGACAGCTCGACGGAGCCGACGATCTTCTCCGGTGAGTTGGGAACCAGCATCGTAGATACGTTCAAGAATATCGGTAAACGCTTTACTTTCGGCGGCGAGCCGCCCAAAGATCAGCGTGTCTACTATTTTAACACGAAAGAGCTCATTGGCAATAAGTACGGCACGCCCTCTCCGGTGCCGTTCCGCGTTGTCGACCAGCGCGCGGGCATTGATATTGACATCGCCATTCGTTGCTTCGGCGAGTACAGTTACCGAATCAGTGACCCGATTCTGTTCTACACGAACGTATGCGGCAACGTCAGTGAAGACTATACCCGCGACCGTCTGGACGGTCAGCTGAAAACCGAGCTTTTGACGGCGCTTCAGCCTGCGTTTGCGAAGATTTCCGACATGGGAATCCGCTATTCCGCGCTACCCGGTCATACAATGGAACTGGCCGAGGCATTGAATGAAGTTTTATCCGGAAAATGGCGCTGCCTGCGTGGACTTGAGATCGTTTCCTTTGGCGTTTCGTCGGTCAAGGCGAGCGAAGAGGATGAGCAGATGATTAAGGAGCTGCAGCGTAATGCGGCGTTTATGGATCCGACGAGAGCGGCAGCCTATCTTGTCGGTGCACAGGCTTCCGCGATGCAATCTGCGGCGTCGAATCAGAATGCAGGCCCTGCAATGGCGTTTATGGGCATGAACATGGCAGGTCAGGCGGGCGGCATGAACGCGCAGAATCTCTATCAGATGGGCGCACAGCAGCAAGCAGCGCAGCCTGCTCCGGCTCCGGCAGCTGCTGAAGGATGGAACTGTTCGTGTGGACAGAGCGGTATTACCGGAAAATTCTGCCCGAACTGTGGCAGTAAAAAGCCGGAACCAAAGCCTGCCGCCGAAAGCTGGAATTGTCCGCAGTGCGGCGCGACGGCAAGCGGAAAATTCTGCCCGGAATGCGGCACCAAAAAGCCGGAATCGCAGGCAAACGGCTGGACGTGTAGCTGCGGTGCGGTGAACAAAGGAAAGTTTTGCGCTGAATGCGGCAAACCAAAACCGGCCGGTGTTCCGCAGTACAAATGCGACAAATGCGGCTGGGAGCCGGCTGACCCGACACACCCGCCCAAGTTCTGCCCGGAATGCGGCGATCCGTTTGACGACGGGGATTTGAAGTGAAAAAAGCATCCATAATCGCTCTGACCATCGCGTCGGCGGTTGTGTTTATCGCACTGGCGGGCGTATCACTGTATCGGTATTTTGTCGATAGCCGGATTCAAGATGGAGGTAGGATGGAAAACCCGGATACATACAGAGCAGGAAAAGATCTGGTGGAATTTGAGTGGCGACAGAACCACAGGAATTTTTACAGCTGCTTTTCACTGAAATTCTACCGGGAGAAGGATATGCCTCTGCTGATCGGCCGGTTTCCGGACCGATCCGGCGACGAGATGAGAGAAAGCGAAACGGATGCGTTTTCCAACCCAATCCCTTGGCAGCTTACGTGGGTGCAATGGTTTGAACTTCAGAATATGCTGGCAGAGTCGGATCTGCCCGCGTACCGAAAGCCGTCTCCAAATGTCCAGGACGAAACCGACAGCGAAATCCGGGTCATTTGGCGCACCGATGACGGGAACGAGATTCAAAAGCTCAGCGGCAGCCATGCAGAAGCGCTGGAGACCTTGGTGCTGAGTATTGCCGAAGAAGCTTATGCCACGTCAAACCTTGAAACGGAGTAATGCGAGGTATGCCAAACGGCAGTCGTACATTTTGCGCAGAATGCGGGGCCAAACGCCCTGCGAAAGAATAAAAACAAACCATACGATTTATTGTAACAGGAGGATTTACCATGAAAGGACATAAATTTTTGAAGGTTACCGGAATTCTGATGATCATTGCCGCAGTATTTTCCATCATTGCGGGTGTTCTTGTCGGTGGACTGGGTGTATTGGCGGCAGGACTCGGTGCGGAATCCGGTCTGACATTTCCATATTGGGCGGCGTTGATCCTGACGCTGGTCGGAGGAATTTGCCAGATGATTGCCGGAATCAAAGGCATTAAGCACAGTAAGCGCAGTGAAAAAGCAGGAAAGCTCATCGTGTGGGGCGCGATTGTGGCCGTATTCAGCGTATTGAGCATTGTGATGAGTCTGGTCAACGGCGGCGAGTTTAATGTCGTAAGCATCCTGACAGGAATAGCTATTCCGGCCTTGTATATCTACGGTGCGGTACTCAATTCCAAGGCAGACACGCAGTAACCGTATAATTCAAGTAGCATACACAAAGGAGTTTGATACATATATGGGACTGTTTGATAAAAAATATTGCGATATTTGCGGAGAAAAAATAGGGTTACTTGGCAACCGCAAGCTTGAAAACGGCAATCTCTGCAAAAACTGCGCCCAAAAGCTTTCCCCTTGGTTCTCTGATCGACGCAACAGCACTGTTGAGGAAATCAAGGCACAGCTTGATTACAGGGAAGAAAACCAGAAAAAGGTCGCGGCATTCCACACAACCAGAACGCTCGGCGCGGACACCAAGGTGCTTCTTGACGAGGACGCGGGAAAATTCATGGTGACACGTGCCAGAAATCTCGTGGAAGCCAACCCGGATGTTTTGGATTTTGCAGACGTGACCGGCTGTAATCTCGACATTGACGAGAGCCGCACGGAGCTTAAGCGTGAGGATAAGGACGGGAGGGAGATTAGCTACAATCCCCCGCGGTATGAATACTCCTATGATTTCTACATCACCATATTCGTCAACAACGATTACTTTGACGAAATACGCTTCAAGATCAATTCCGGTTCCGTAGATATTACACCGCCCCCCGCAATGCGACCGGGAATGACGACCCGATGCAATCCGGAGACTAACGTTGAGTACCGCAATTGCAAAAAGCTCGGCGAGGAAATCCGGCAGGTTCTGACGCAGGTCCGCAAGGATGTGCGCCAGCAGATTGAACAGGAGGCCGCACCCAAAACGGCAGTCACCTGTCCCTACTGCGGCGCAACGACCACACCGGACGTGAACGGCTGTTGTGAATATTGCGGTGGCGCGGTAAGAGGATAAATATCCATCAAATGATAATGAAAGAAAGAAGGACAAAATAATGAAAAAGTTTGTAGCATTGCTTCTGATTGTGGTTACGCTTCTAACACTTTCTGCCTGTGGTAGCAAGGATGCGTTAGCCGGAACATGGTCCGCCGAACTTGGCGCAGACGGTACGATCACATGGACATTCAACGGAAGCGGCAAATGCACCATGGAAAATGCTTATATGAAACAGGACGGTACGTACACCATTGAAGGTGATCAGCTTACGGTGACACTGGAGGCATGGAGTGATCCATCTACTTATACATTCTCCGTAGATGGAAACAGCCTTACCATGAATGAGAATTCCGGCTACGGCATCAGCGGCACCTTTACGAAAAAATAGCCGTGCAGCTTACCATTAACACTATCCGCCCTCTGACCTTTTAGAAAGGAGAAAAAACGATGAATAACCTTACAGGCAGCATGAAAGACTCTGCATTCGCTACCAGTCCCCGTGAATTTGATCTTCCCTATTCTACCACACTGGAAGAAATCATGCAGAAACTCAATGCGCGCAGAGCAGCGTTCCAGATGCCATTCCAGATCAAAGGCGGCGTTCCCGGACAGCGCATCTCGTTTGAGAAAGAACCAAATGTGGACGTTGGCCTCTGGCTTTACCTCAAGGATGGCACACACATTCGGATTCAGCCGGTCATTACGGAGGCCAAGATGTCGGTTGGCGGTATGCGCGTTGATAAGAACAGCGCACTGCGCAAGGGTCTCAAGGGTGCGACGGTCGGTCTTGCAACGGAGCGTGGCGCCTATATCGACACCGTAACGGAAACCGTGAAGAAGATTTTGAACGGTGAGGCAGTAGAGGACTATGTTGCGCCGGAGGTTCCGGTCGAAACGAAGGACTGGATGACAACATTCTTGCTTTGCTTCTTCCTTGGCGGTCTTGGCGTCCACCGCTACTATGTCGGTAAGATTGGCACAGGCATTCTCTACACGCTGACGGCCGGTCTGTTCGGCATCGGATACCTTGTCGACTTTATCAAGATTCTCTGCGGTAAGTTTACCGACAAGGACGGAAACCTTATCCGGCGCGAAAAGAAATAAGAAAAAATGTCTCAGGTAGGCACGGCTGTTTTTTGCCGGGATTATACGTTGTTTTCTGCTGATCGGCAGATTTGTGCAACCCTGAAGGATATTGGGAGGAAATTATGAAACAGACGAAGACCAAGCTTCTATGCCTGATTCTTACGGCACTGATGCTGCTCAGCGGCCTCACCGCCTGCGGAAAGGATAAGGAGGGGAAAGACTCCAATTTAATCAAGCTCGGTGACTATGAGCTGCTCTACAAGGGCGCATGCATCATGGAAGATTCGGACGGAAACGACGCAATCGTTCTGACACTGGACTTCACAAACAACAGCAAGGAAAACGCCTCATATCTCTGGAGTGTCGATGAGACGGTTATGCAAAACGGTGTAGAGCTGGAACCTGCATCTATTATCACGGACTATGAGAACCTTGAAACCGTAGTGAGCGATCAGTTTACGGATGTTGCGCCGGGTGCAACGCTGGAAGTGCGGACGGCCTTCGTGCTAAAAGACACGACCAGTGAAGTCAAAGCGACCTTTGAGGAATTTCTCGGCAGCAAAAAAGGTACAATCACTGTTGACCCGGCTACGCTCAGCCGGGAAACAGTCTCCCATACGGAACCGGAGACCTCCAATACGACCGGAGACACATTGCTCGATTGGTGGAACGGCGAATGGTACGGCTGGTGGAAGATGAGCGGTTGCTACGGCGATTATGAAAGCATGGAAGGCGACTGGTGGGATGTCTGCGGCGTCATTGATTTAGACACAGACTACACAGGCACAATCGAGCTTTGGGATGAGGACTACACGAGATCCGACCCTATGGCTTCCGCGCAGGTCAGTCTGAGTGAAGCCGGAACCGGCGAGCACGGTACGGTGATGTCCGAGGGTGGCTGGTTTACAAACGTAACACTGGAGCATGCCGATTGGATCGTTGACCCCGGTCTTTTGGACTACGATGATATGATCTGTATCAGCGGCGACTATGAAGACGGCGATGACGAATTCCACTATGACATTTATCTGCGCCCGTGGGGTCTTTATTGGAAAGACATGGAGGAAGATGCGTATCCCTACCGGTATACCGACTGGTATCTGCCTCTGATTGACGCAGGCAAGTCTATGCCGGATGCCATCGGAGAAGGTGTTTCGGAGGGGAATGCTCCGACCAACCAGACGAATGCGGCAGCTCCCGGCGGAAACGGCATCGTGACTGAGGAGCAGGTGCAAAAGGGCTACGTTTGGATGAACGAGGTCAATAATAATATTTTTGACGCAACCTATGATGATATCGTTGCCTACTTCGGCGTAGAAGGCGAGTTTGTCAAGGAAGAGTACAGCGACCACATGCAGTCGAACTACCGCTACTACAAGTGGATTTCGAGTGAAGACAGCTCGCATTTCATCTACGTTAACTTCCGTGAAAAGACTCCGGGCGTTTATACGGTGAGTGCGTACAACACCAGCGGCTTCTCCGGCACAGAAGCCATAGAAAAGTATCTGGACATCGTGAAGGCCGAGGCCGCTGAGGCGAACAAGGCAGCATCTGCAAACGCCGAGATGAAGGACTTCTCCGCGGAAATCGCCCAGTTTGCAAAAGACGATGTTAAGGTCAAGATCATGACGAAGATCCCGGTATCCGGCTGGTCGTTCGATGATAGTGGGCGCTGCCTGGTGGAAAACGACGATCCCACAGCGTTTGGTGCGGGCGCCATCCAGTTTGAGGTGAGGGAGAACGTTGAAAAATTTGATTCCTACAAGGACAGCTTCGAAAACTACAAGGATATCGAGGACCGCGTGATCGGCGGCATCACCTTCCATGGCCGCACCTACAAAAGAATCGGCTATGATTGGATCCAGTATATCGCGCAGCTTGACGACGGCCGTGCCCTTTCCATCGGCCTTCGGGATATGGACTGTGTACCGGGAACGATGCCGGATATCATTCTCAACAATATGACATTCCAATAAAAAACGGCTCCCGCTCCAACTTGGAGCGGGAGAATCCGGTTATTCGCGAAAAAACGGGGGTGATGCGGTGAAGTTCAAAGCGCTCCTCATCGCAGCAGGTCTGGGTATGAGCCTGCTCGGTCTGACCTCCTGCGGTCAGATCGACGGATGCACCTATCAGTACCCGGAAACATCGGTCCTTTTTGACGATTTCCACATTACAAAAACCATTTACAGCCAAGGGACGATGAGGCTCTATTATCGCGGCGTACAGTTCAAAGACAATCCCATCCGCTGCTACGACGCGAATTTTGAAGATTTAGGCGATCAGTTTGACCATACGTTCCGAAACGGTGTTCTGACCGTTCAGGCGGATTTTGCCGAAAAGATCAGCGGGCTGACAATCGAGGACAGGGCACACGATATCATCTATCGTCTGCGTTATCTGGACTCCTCGCAGTTTGCATGGCTGGCAGACGTGTTTTGGTACGATGAAGGCTGGAGCGAAACGGGAGACCGCGAAGCGTATTACAGTACGGCCGAGCTGCAAGCGGAAGCCGACAGAAAAGCCGAAAGCCAAAAGGAAGCACAGGAGGTCTTTGCGTTGCTGGAAGGCACGTGGGTTACGGAGGACGGCCTGCAAAAATATGAGTTTGTCGCAAATGAGGACAAAAGCGGTATGAACTGTTGTACAATGTGGTGGAACAACGAGACACAAGAATGGTACAGCTGGAGCATTTTTGCCGAGTCCGCGTTCCGGACAAAGAGCTTTGACTTTGGTTGCGATGCAGACTGCGTTTACGACGAAATTGCAGAAAAGGCTGAAAAGCTGATTACCGTTATACTTGTCAACAGTGACCATACAGCGGCTGATATGCGCATCTTGTACGATTCGGAAGAAAACGTCATAAAGGACACGGATGCAATTTATCACAAACAGTGAGTTTGCGGGACATATCCGGAAAATGCGGTTATAACTGTGTTCGGCACTACGGACTGCGCTTGCGGGCTGTAACGCCAACTGGGAAGTGAGGAACTTAGATGGCAACACAAATCACAAATTATCAATGCCCCGCCTGCACGGGACCACTCCATTTTGTAGGAGAATCCGGCAGGCTGGAGTGCGATTACTGCGGCTCAAGCTTCGATGTCGCAGAAATTGAAGCGCTCTACGCGGAAAAAGAAACAAAAGCAGCGGAAGCGGCGCAGAAGCAGGAAGAAACAGAAGCGGCTCAAAAATCTGCCGAAGCGGAAAAACAAAAGGCCGCCGCAGGCGGCTCTGACTGGGACACTTCCGGCCTGAACGAGGATTGGGGCGCGGACGCGGCTGACATGAAGGCTTACAGCTGCCCGTCGTGCGGTGCGGAGCTGCTCTGCGACGCGACAACTGCGGCTACGTCCTGCCCATACTGCGGAAATCCGTCGGTGCTTCCGGGTCAGTTCGCCGGCGTTTTGAAACCTGATTTTGTGCTTCCCTTTAAGCTGAGCAAGGAAGATGCCATCAAGGCGCTGAAGAAACACTATCGCAAAAAGCCGCTGTTGCCGTCAACGTTCTCCAAGTCCAATCATCTTGAGGAGGTCAAAGGCGTGTATGTACCCTTCTGGATGTATGACGGTGCGGCCAGCGGAAGCGTGCAGTTCCATGCTACCACTGTACATAAGTACACCTCGGGAGATTATGAAATCACGGAGACAAGCCACTACGATGTGCGCCGCGCCGGTTCTATTGGCTTTGAGAAAATCCCGGTGGACGCGTCAAGCAAAATGCCGGATGACTACATGGATTCCATCGAACCGTATGACTATACAGACTTAAAGCCGTTTTCCACGGCGTATCTGCCCGGATTTTTGGCAGACAAATATGATGTGAGCGTTGAAAACAGCCGGGAGCGGGCAGACAAGCGCTGCGCGGGTTCGCTGGTGTCTGCGCTGGAAAGCACGGTTTCGAATTACACCACCTGCAATGAAACGAGCCGAGACATCTGTTTGAAGCGCGGCAAAGTGCATTACGCGTTGCTTCCCGTCTGGATCTTGAATACAAAGTGGGAAGGAAAAGATTTCCTTTTTGCCATGAATGGTCAGACAGGTAAGTTGGTAGGCAACCTTCCTGTCAGCACGAAGCGGGTTGTCGGTTTGTTTGCAGCAATCGCGGCGTCACTCAGCGCCATCGGCGTGACTGCGCTGCTGCTTTTGGCACACTAGGGAGGGCGGAAAAATGAAAGAGAGAATACGCTGTCTCCTGCTGACGTTTATAATCGCGCTTGTATTCTGCGTGAATGTATCCGCAACCGAGCAGACAGGTGCACAGCTTTATTATGTGACGGATGAGGCTGGACTTCTTAGCGAAAACGAAAATATGATGCTGGAAAAGATGGCGGAAACCGTCTCCCAAAAATACGACATCGGTGTATATATCGTAACCGTGGAGGATTATCGTGACTTCCATTCTGAAGGTGTCTATAAGGCGACCTATACCATCTATCACGAATACACGATGGGCGAAGGACCGGACCGCGACGGGATCATGCTCCTGCTCAGCATGGATGATCGCGACTGGGCGATGTTCTGCTATGGCTCACGCTGCGAGTATGCGTTCAACAGCTATGGTCAGCAGAAACTGGAAAAGGTATTCCTCGATAACTTCGGTGAAAACGACTGGTACGGCGGCTTTGAGGATTACATCAAAGAATGCAGCGTCTATCTGGAAAAAGCAGCCTCAGGAAAGCCGGTTCGAGCGAGTTTGTTTTTTCCAATCCTTATCGTGATCGGTCTTTCCCTACTGGCAGCAGCCGTGATCGTCGCTGTGATATGGCAGAAAATGGAAAATGTATCGAAAAAAGCAACCGCTAACGCCTATGTTTCCGCGGGACTTCAGCTTACAGAGCAAACAGATCATTTTACCCATAAGACGACCTCCAGCCGGAAGATTGAGCGCAGCTCTTCCGGCGGCGGGAGCAGCCACAGCGAATCCGGCGGAGGCGGTTCCGGCCGAAGCGGAAAATTCTGAAAGGAGTGGCTATGAAAACAACACCCAGACACGTGTTCGCGCTATTGCTGGCACTGGTTCTGTTATTGTCGCTTTGCGCCTGTACACAGAAGACGCAAACGGAGCCTGACGAACCCAAAATAAATACTGCCCACAAAAAAACTCCGGAAAGCCAACAGGAGGAAGCTGTATTACAGAGCGACGGGAACGATTTTGTATCACAGGATAAAACCGTGGACACGCCGCCGGTGCAATACGCGTTTTCACAGGAGGCAGAGACATCGCTTGGATGGTTGCGAGACAGGATTGATTTTCCGACGACAATGTTTGGTGCGGCGTATCTCGGCTATGTCGGCGGTCTGTTTGATGAGGGTTTCGAGGCGGGTTTCCCTGCGTGGCTGCAGGAAACCAATGAGGCAATGCTCCTCGAATACCCCTTTATCGCAGAGATCAACGATGAGCACATTATCGGCAGCGCGGGGCATCTGTACTGCATTGTGCCGGTCGACGAGAACGCGACGGTTGCAATCAACCGTGTGCAATGGAACGAAAAAACACAGACCGATGAGGTCACAGAGGTTCTCTACCGGTCAGAGAGCGGCGAACCGGTGCTGCTCTTTGCAAATCTTGACGGCATTGCGCATAAGGCCGACACCCAGGTCTTTATCACCGACAACAGCGGGAACACCTGCGAATGGTATCCCTCGCTTGATGCGACGAGCCATCTTGCACCGTGTACATCGGAAGCCGGTGATTATCTTTCGTTCGATTTTACGGAATATGCCTGGTATGACGTCCCATCCGAATTTGCCGGTTGGCTTTCTGACGGCTGGACAGGCATGACCGCGCTTGGCCTTGCCGGATCGCAGAGTACAGGCATGGGCTGGATCACAGAAACCATGGTAGAGGAAACCGGCCGCTATGCCTATTTCTCGCTGCGCTTCTATTTCGAGGATGAGACGGGGGGTACAGTCGATCTGGAGTGGACATACGAAGACAGCGACGACATTGAGGAGATGTGGAGCGGTTTCTGGGCGATTCAAACGATTCCGGACGGGCCGAGCTATGTGACGCTCAGCTTGTCGCTTGTGGGCGGTAGCAGCTACGGTGTCACGAACGGCCCGGTGTATCTGTGTGAGAGGTATCCCCTCCTGATCAGCCCGAGCGGCACGGAGCTGCTGGTCGGCGCAGGTGAGAGCGGCGTTTGTCTGCCGTTCATGTCGCAGAGCACAACAGCATGTGTGCTGACACAGGCCGCAGGATAGAAAGCGTGCAGGAAGCAAACTGCTTTGAGGTTTACATTTCAAGACACAGCTTCCCTCGGAGATCGCCGCTGCCGCATTTCGGAGTTTTAAAGAGCGGTATTCTTGGAATACGAAGGTCAGAGCGGTCACCGTCCGTTCCATTGAACTCTCGCCCAAAGACAGCGTCGAACAGCTTACGCTGTTTGATAATGTCCAGCACCGCATGGCAATGGAGAAAGTACAGGATGCTGTGGAGGAGATTCGTGGTCGCTTTGGCAAGAGTGCCATCTCTTACGCCTGCCTCATGGGCGATTTAAAAATGCCCACAGACGGAAGAGATAAAGTCAAAATGCCGGGGCTAATGTATCAATAAACGATGTTTTTCAAATATTTTCTGCTTTATGTCCGTGCTACGAAACGCTGAAAGCGAAAGCGGCGAAGTTTGACGCGGCGGAAGAAACAGGAAAGACCGATTTGCAAAAGGCGCAGGGCTGCCGGGATTTCCGAGCGGGCTCTGCGCCTTTTTTATTTTCAGAAAAATAGCACCCCGGGCCGAAGGATGGGTGACCGCGGGGCGCTTGACAGATTTACAATTGAATTATATAAAACCGCAAAGGAAATGTCAATAGAAAATTCGAAAAAATGTGGATATTTTTCATGTTTTTAACCTGCTTTTAACGCATTCTTTTCTTTTATCTTTGCAGAAGTCTATTGCAAACCGACACGCAGCGTGGTACAATCGGCTTAAAGAAGTACGTGGAGGAGATTTTGTCGTGAACATGAAAACAATCGGTTCCGCCGTTGTAATCATCTTGGCCGCCATAGTCGGGCTATTCCTCGGCGCTGCCATGAACGACGGGTTAAGCGGCTCCATACTGCTCGCGGTCATCGCAGGGTTCGTCTGTGTGATCTATACGATTGAAAACAGTGGCAAGAAGTAGGGGATTTTTTATGATTTTACGGTTTAAACAGCGCTTTTTTTCATGGTTCGACAGCTACGATATTTACGATGAGAACGGCAACACGGTGTATGTCGTCAAAGGGCAGCTCTCCTGGGGACACTGCCTGAAAATTTTTGACGCTTACGGTGAAGAGATCGGCACGGTAAAAGAACGCATCTTCACGTTCATGCCGAAATTCGAAATGTATTTTAAAAACCAATATGTCGGTTGCATCAGCCGCGAATTTGCACTTTTTAAGCCGAAATACAACGTGGAATGCAACGGCTGGCATGTGGAGGGCAACGTTTTGGAGTGGGATTATACCGTTGTTTCCGGAAGCGGTCACAATGTGGCAAGCATCTCCAAAGAGCTGTTCAACTGGACGGACACGTACCTTTTGAACATATACGACCCCGCAGACGCACTGTGCGTTTTGATGATCGTGCTTGCAATCGACGCCGAAAAGTGCAGCCGAAATAACGGCTAAACGCTATTTTTTGTACAGAAACGACCTCTGCTCAAGACTGTTTGGCCCGAGCAGAGGTCTTTTCTTTTCCCAAAATTTAAAATGCGTAGAACAAAATGCCGAGACCGGCGGAAAGCACGATCATCAAAATGGGCGAGGGTGCTTTCTTTTTAAAGTGCTTATAGCCAAAGTGCAAAGTAATCAGCAGCAGCAAAATCACAACACCGCGCAGATCGACCTCGGGGGCGCTTCGTATGGTCGTAAAGCCGAATAGCGTGCTGAGGCCCATCGTCAGCGCCGTAGCCAAAATGAGCGCCACCACGCACGGACGCACGCCGGAAAGGAATGCCTGTACACCGGCGTATTTCAGCAGATTACTCAACACTGCCGCAATGAGCAAAATAATGACGAACGAGGGGAGCACCACGCCCAAAGTCGCGAGCAGACTGCCTAACACGCCGCCTTGCGAAGATCCGATGAACGTCGCCATGTTGACGGCAAGTGGGCCGGGGGTCGATTCGGACACCGCAATGAAGTTGATGAACTCGCTTTCCGTGAGCCAGTGATTCGAGAGCACGGCTTCGCGGATGAGGGAGATCATGCCGTAACCGCCACCGAACGACACTGCGCCAATCTCAAGGAAGGTCAGGAATAATTTAAAATAGATCATTTCACGTCACCGCCTTTTCCATGCAGGCGCTGTATGAAATAGGCCGCAAGACCAACCACACCGCTAAGCAAAATAAAGTAGATGGACGAAAACGAAACAGCGAAAACGGAAAACGCTATCATGCAAACCGCTACGCCTGTGACAAGCACGGTATTGAACGCCGTCTTTTCAAGACTTTTCAGCATGCGCACACCGGCGGAAAAGATGAGGTACACAACGCACACCTGAATTCCGCGGAATGCGCAAGAAACGAATTTCAAGCTCAAAAACTGGTCAAAGAATAGGGAAATGAGGTAGATGATGACAAACGAAGGGATACACACCCCAAGCGTGGCCGTCGCCGCGCCGGGCACACCGGCAATGTGATAACCGATATACGTTGCGCTGTTAATCGCTATCGGGCCCGGTGTAGACTCCGCAATCGCGATCATGTCGAGGAACTCTTTTTTATCGATCCACTTTTTCTTTGCGATAAATTCATTTTCCAGCAAGGCAACCATCGCATAGCCGCCGCCGAACGTGAAAGCGCCGATCTTCAAAAATGTGAGGAACAGCGTGCATAGTTTTTTCATTTTTCAACCCCATTTTCTGCTGATTTAAACACGATAATCATACACCGTTTCACCGAAAAAAGCAATAAAAAGGAAGCAGGAGCACTTTCGATGTGTTCCTGCTTCCTTTGCTTTATTTTAAATTACTTAGAGAAGAGGTTTGCCACACGGTTCCAGAAGCTGTCTTTGGTTTCAGTCTCGGTCGTGGTTTCTTCCGTGGTGCTCGTGCTGTTGCTGCTCGAGTCCGTTGCGGTGCGCATTACGTAGCTTACGGTCATATCCGTACCGTCTGCGCGGCCGGAGCCCTTGAAGCTGTCCGCACGATCCTTCATGATGTCAATCACGCGTGCCAGCATGGAATTCGGGTCGGTAATTTCGCTGAAGCCGTCGAGCTTATCGTTGATTGTACCGGAGAACTCTGTCATGCCGTCGCTAAGCTCAGACGTGCCGTCCTTGAGCTCTGCGCCGCCGGACTGGAACTGACCGATCGCATTCGATACGGTCTTGCTGGAGGAAGAGAGCGTCTCCATGCCGCCGAGCAGTTGGTTGGTGCCTGCATCGAGCGTGCCTACGCCGGTTGCGAATGCAGAGGTGCCGGTTGCAAGCTGAGAAGCACCGCTGCCAAGCTTTGCAGCACCGTCGGAAATCGCGTTGGCCGCACCGACAACCGTGTTGGTATCTGCCGGATTCTCTGCGTTATACAGCGCGCCGGTCAGCGTATCGACACTGTCCATCATTTCGCCTGCCTGCGAGGAGAGGTCTTTGAATTCACCCATCAAACTCTTGAGCTCATCGGTGTTGATGTCCGGGATTGCCGCCGCAACCTGCTGCACAGCGCTCTGCTTTGCCGCCGCAAGTTTCTCGGAAGTAGTTACTTTTTCCGTAACAGCCGGGGCAACCTTTTCCGTGACCTGCGGCGCGACAACCGATGCGATGGCGTCGGGGTCGATGCCGGAAGCGATCTTCGTAACCATGCCGGAGACCTGTGCGGTCACATTGCCGATGACTTCGGCGCTCGGGGTGGAGGTAGACGCCTGCTCTGCCTGTTCGAGCGTAGCTAAAATAGCCTCTTTCTGTTCATCTGTAAAGTGAAGGCCGCCATTGTCTAAAACCGCCTTCACCGCATCCACATAAGCTTGTGAAGTCTGATAACCTGCGGAGTAACCGCTCTGATAAAGCTGTGTCGTAAGGGCTGCGGCTGCATTTGTGACATCTTCAGAGGAAGAAGCCGCCTGCACGTTGCCCTTGATCTCTTCCGCCGTCTTCTGAGAAGCAACCGTTGCTGCATTGCTTGCAGCAGCTTCGGAAGCCGCTTTCGCTGCGCCGCTTGCTGCACCGTCAAAGACCTGTTCAGCACCTGCGCCGAGCTGTGCTTTGAGTGCTGTCATATCCGGGATTTCAACGGTCTCCAGCTTGCCGGAAAGCTCGGTCATTTTGTCTTCAAGCGCGGCCTTCTTTTCGGAAGCCTCTACAAGGCCCGGGACAAGCTGCTGATTCATGACGCCCGCAAGCTGTGCGGTACTGTTCTGCAGCTGAATAGCGCCGAGGGAAAGCTCGCCGGTCTTCGTTGCCAAGAGCTGTGCGTTTTCAAGCAGGTTCTCCGTGCCGTTTGCAAGGGTCTGTGTGCCGTTCAAAGCGCTGTCCACGCCGGCATCGAACTGGCTGTAACTCGAAGCAAACGTGTCAAGGCTTTCGACAAGTGTGCCCACAGCGTCATCCAGTGCGCCGGAACCATCCTTCAGCTGATCGATTGCATCGGTCAACTCATCCATCGTGTCGCCAAGCTCGTCGGAAACCTCATCGAGGTCGAGGTCGGAAAGGTTCGGAGCCGCGGCGAAGAGAAACGTCGGGACGGTGCAGTCCGTAACATCCGCTTCGAGGGTAAGGGTATCGAGCATCAGGTCGTCGAGCTTATCAAAGCTGTCGGGGAGCAGGTCGCTGACGGCTTCCTTCATGCCCGGCATCGCAAGGTAGCAGGCAACCTGCGTTTTGGAATCAGACTCCACAAGACCGTGCTCTGTCGTGATGTTCTTGAAGTTTTCGCTCGGCAGCACAGCCGCCGCAACGGTGAAGAACGGGGTATAGGCGGTGCGCTTTTTACCGTTTACGGTCACTTCTTCGCCGGTGTTGTTCGTCAGCTTAACGGTTGCGACAAGATGGCCGCTCTGACCCTTGAGTTCATCGGCCGTAACCGCCTTGCCGTCCAGCGTATACTCGATGGAAACGCCGACCGGCGCCTGTGCGCTGTTCTTGCCCTGATAATAAATATCGGTTTCGTCCGTCGTCCACTTGAGCGTATTGCCGGACTGTTCCGGCATCACGTCGCTCTTGAGGTTCTGGATATCGGAAAGGCCGCTTTCGTCGGTAACGGAATCAAAACCGTCATCGCTGTGCAGCCAATCGCTGGTGATCTGCTCCTGCACGGAACCGTCTGCGTTCAGGATGAGATAAGAGGTTTCTTTTTTCTCAACGGCAGCATCCGCCGCGAAGGCCGGGGCAGCGCAGCCGAGGAGGAGAAGTGCGGAAATCGTAGCCGCAACGGATTTTGTAAGATACTTACTCATATTGATCGAGATCCTTTCTCTGAATCGATTATGCCTTTTTCTCGGTGATTTCGGGCTTTTTCAGCCAATGGAACGTGGTCTTTCTGAGGATTGGCTCCGTGATGACAAGCAGTGCCGGCAACACAAGCAGGATAACTGCCATACTGATGAGTGCGCCGCGACTGATGAGCTTGCACAGCACGCCGATGAGTTCCATACGGGAGACGAGGGACACGCTGAACGTTGCCGCGAAGAAGGTGAGACCGCTTGTTAAAATACTCTGACTGCACTGTTCAACGGCAATTTGAGCCGCTTCCTTTGCAGTGTGGCCCGCGTTACGCTCTTCACGGAAACGCGTGGTCATGAGGATCGCATAGTCGACCGTTGCACCGAGCTGAATGGTGCCGATAACGATGCTTGTGATAAACGGCAGCGTTGTGCCGGTGAAGTACGGAATACCGAGGTTGATCATGATGGCGCTTTCAATCGCCGCAACGAGCAGCACCGGAACAGAAGCGGAGCGGAACACGATGGCGATGATCACGAACACGACGATGATACTTGTGATGTTGACGTTATTGAAGTCGACATCCGCAACCTCGATCAAATCTTTCGTCATCGCGCCTTCGCCGGTGATGACGCCGTTCGGGTCGTACTTTTTCACAATATCGATCATTTCGGAGAGCTGGTTATTTTGCTCGTCACTGCCGCTCTTATAAGAGGAGTTTGCAAGGATCATCTTGTGGCCGCCGGCCTCGAAGATGTCGCGCACGTCGTCAGGAATAAACATTTCCGGGATCGCGCCGCCGACGAACTTTTCATAGCTCAAAACCTGGTGAATGCCGTCCACGTCGCTCAACTCATCGGAAAGATCGGAGAGATTTTTTTCGGAAAGGGTATCGTCCACAATGATGAAGTGGGACGTTGTCATATCGAAGTCTTCCTTCAAGCGGTTCGTACCCGCAATGCCGGGAAGGTCCTGCGGAAGCGCATCAAAGATCGTGTAGTAAACGGAAGTCTTTGACTGTGCAATGAAGAACGGAATAAAGATTATGATAAACGCAATCAAAATCGGCACACGGTGCTTCACAACGAAGTTCGAGGTACGCTTGAGCTTCGGGATGAACGTGCGGTGCGTGTGCTTTTCAATGGCACGACGGAACGTCATGATAAGGGACGGTAAAACCGTGATGGTGCAGATAACGCCGAGCAGAACACCCTTTGCCATGACGACGCCGATGTCTTCGCCGAGCGTAAGCTGCATGGTGCACATGGCAAGGAAGCCTGCAATCGTTGTAAGGGAGCTGCCGGTAATGGAGGAAAACGTCTTTTTAATAGCCGCCACCATGGCGTCCTCATCGGATGCCGCCGTCAGCTTTTCTTCTTCGTAACGGTGCAGCAGGAAGATGGAGAAGTCCATCGTAACACCAAGCTGCAGGACCGTTGCCAATGCTTCCGTAATGTAGCTGATTTGGCCGAGGAAAATGTTCGTGCCGAAGTTATAGACGATTGGGAACAGCATGCCGAGCATGAAGATAAGCGGCACAATCGTTTCTTTCAGGCTGAGGAACAGAATCAGCAACGAAGCGCCCACAGCGCAAAGGATATACAAGGGCATTTCTTTATTGATGAGGCTCTTGGTATCTTCCAAAATAGCCGACATACCACCGATGAAGCAATCTTTATTCAAGATGTTCTTGATTTGCTTCTGCGCGTTCATCGTTCTGGCATCTGCGCTCGGGGCATCGAACTGAACGATGAGCATCGTTGCGCCGGAATCGTTATAGAAGAACTTCTGAATATCGCTCGGAAGCATTTCCTTCGGCGTCGTCACATCGATAAAATCGCTCGTCCACATGACCTTCTGTACGCCTTCGACCCCTTCAAGATCGCTTTTCAGTTTTAAGGTATCAGGCGTAGACATGTTTTCAACCGTAATCATGGAAACCGATGCCATATTGAAGTCATCCTCCAAATACGTCTCGCCGATCATGGAATCCAGATTTTTCGGCAGGTAGGTCAAAATATCGTAGTTAATGTAGGTGCCGAGCGCACCGAACACCGAGGGGATCAAAAGCAGAACCGCTAAAACAAGAATCAGCTTTCTGCGCTTCACGATCCATCGTGCAAAGTGCTCCATTTAGCACCGCTCCTTTCATTCGGGAACCATCCCGTTTATTTCGTTATGTAGTTTAGTCCAAAAATGACCAATAGTCAATATTAAAAGTGACGAACTGTGTAGGCAAAATAAATTGACTATTAGTCATTTTATTCAAATCTGTACAAAATGTTGTTTTTGGCTTGCTTTTTACGGTGTATCCGCCTTATACTATAAAACAAATGAAGTGATTACACAGTTAGATTTGAATGTTGGGAGGCCACAGCCATGCGCGGCGGTGTTGAACAGAAAAAAGAACAGAAAAAGGAGGGGCTGCTCGAGGCGGCCTATCAGCTTTTCCTTGAAAAGGGCGTTAACAAGACCTCGGTCGATGAGATCGTAAAGAAAGCGAACGTCGCAAAGGGTACGTTTTATCTGTATTTTCACGATAAAACCCAGCTTCTGCAGCAGCTCACATACCGCATTTCTGCGCGTGTTTTGAGTGAGGCCTATGAATATGCGGAAGAGCATAAGACTGGCGTTTTTGTAGAAGACATCATCCTCATGGTCGATTACATCGTGGAATACTTTAAAAGAAGCCGTCTGACACTGCGGCTTTTGGAGCGCAATTTCTCCTGGCCGATGATTGAAAAGCAGCTTGATCTAAGAGAAGACCCGTTGTGGGACAAGCTTGTCACTGCCATTGAGAGCAGCTCGCTCGCCGTGGGCTGCACAGAAGATGTCTTATATAAGCGCGTGTTTTTGGTGGTTGAGCTCATTGGTTCCACTTGCTTTGCCACGATGATTGAAAATAAGCCGGATACAATAGACAATATGAAACCCGTGCTTTACGACATGGTGCGTAAGATGCTTGCGTAATGTAAAGCGTATCGACTTTGCAAAGTTGAGTTGCTTTGTAAAGTCATATTAACTTACACATAAACCTCTCGGGGCTGATTTAAAGCTCGTCCCGGGAATTTTCTATGTTCGATTGAACTTTTTTGCAAGATATAGTAAAATAGAAACCGAAAAACGAGAAGACACAGAACCAACAGAACGGAGATCATTTGAACCTATGGATAAATCGGAAATTCTTGCACTGCGCCGTGCGGTGCTGGAAAAAGACTTTGCACGCATGAATGACCGCCAAAAGCAGGCCGTGTTCACCGTAAACGGCCCGCTGCTCATTTTAGCGGGCGCAGGCAGCGGAAAAACAACGGTGCTCATCAACCGCATCGCGAATATCCTACGCTACGGCGACGCGTACAACAGCACCTATCTGCATGACGATCTCGATGAAAATGATATTGCCGCGTGCAAAGCTTATATTGAAAACGGCACGCCGCTCACAACGGAAACACAGGAGCATTTGAGTGTTTCTGCCTGCGCGCCGTGGCGCATCATGGCTATTACCTTTACAAATAAGGCTGCAGGCGAGCTGAAAGACCGCCTGTGTGCCATGCTGGGCGAGACCGCCAACGACATTTGGGCATCGACGTTCCACTCCACCTGCGCGCGTATTTTGCGCCGTGACGGCGAGCGCATCGGGTATTCCTCGCACTTTACGGTGTACGATACCGACGACCAGCGCCGCTTGATGAAAAACATCTTAAAAGAGCTCGATATTTCGGAAAAAAACATCACGCCAAAATCGATTTTGAACGAGATTTCCCGGGCAAAGGATTCTTTAATCTCGCCTGCTGAGTACGCCCTCACGGTCGGCGACGATTTCAGATTAAAGATTATCTCCCGCGCGTATACAACGTACCAAAAGCGTTTGGAAGACGCCGATGCTATGGACTTTGACGACCTCATCAACAAAATAGTGGAGCTCTTCAAAAAGTGCCCGGACGTTCTGGAATACTACCAGAACCGTTTCCGCTACCTAATGGTTGACGAGTATCAGGACACAAACCATGCGCAGTACACATTTGTGCGCATGCTGGCCGAAAAAAGCGGTAACCTCTGCGTGGTCGGCGACGACGACCAGAGCATCTACAAATTCCGCGGTGCGACGATCGAAAACATTCTAAGCTTTGAAAATACGTTTCAGAATGCGACGGTCATTCGTTTGGAGCAGAATTATCGCTCGACGCAGAACATTTTGGACGCTGCGAACGCCGTCATTGAGCATAACACCGAGCGAAAAGGCAAAACGCTGTGGACGCAGAACGGCACCGGCGCCATGATCCACCTGCACACGGCGGAAAACGAAACGGACGAAGCCGAGCGTATCACGAAGATCATCTTAGACGGCGTTGCTGCGGGGCGGAAATTCTCCGATTACGCTGTTTTGTACCGCATGAACTCACAGTCGCTGACATTTGAACGCAATTTTGCAAAATCCGGCGTACCGCATAGAATTATAGGCGGCACGCGCTTCTACGAGCGCCGTGAGATCCGCGAGATGATCGCATATTTGAGCGTTATCAACAATCCGAGTGATGAAATGCGCCTGCGCCGCATCATCAACACGCCGAAGCGCAGCATTGGCGACCGCTCGGTCGAAGTCGCGGCGCAGATCGGTCAGCAGACGGGTGAGACACTGTTTGAGGTCGTCTCGCACGCGAAAGATTATCCCGCACTGTCCCGTGCCGCAAACAAAATGACGCTTTTCGCCGCACAGATGCAGGGACTCATCGAGCTCAACAACGACGAAGAAGTCACGCTCGGCGAGCTTTATGACGAGCTTGTGGAGCGCATCGATTACCTGAATTTTCTTAAGACCGACGACCCGGAATCCGCAGAAGACCGCGCCGCGAACGTGCAGGAGCTTGCTTCCAACCTGCGCCGTTTTGAGGAGGAGAACCCCGAAGGCACGCTTTCGGATTTTCTCGAAGAAGTTTCGCTCATCACGGACATCGATAATTACGATAATAACGCCGATTCCGTCGTGCTCATGACGGTGCACTCCGCAAAAGGTCTCGAATTCCCGGTGGTGTTCCTGCCGGGCATGGAGGAAAACATTTTCCCGGGCATGGCGAGCGTATATGTACCGTCCGAAGTGGAGGAGGAACGCCGTTTGGCGTATGTTGCCATCACGCGTGCAAAAGAGGAGCTGTACATTTTCCACGCAGAATCCCGCATGATCTTCGGCATGACGAACCGCAACCGCGTTTCGCGCTTTGTGGAAGAAATCCCGGAGACGCTCGTCGAGCACACCCGCTCCCGCGATTACAGCGCGCGCCCGGTCTCTATGCCGAGCTTCGGCGGCGCGAAGCCGTTCGGGGAAGCACCGAAAACAAAATCCGTTGCGGAAGCCGGTGGATTCACGCCGAAGCCGCGCGTAAAGCCCGCGCCTGCCGGTACATACCGCGTAGGCGATACTGTCCTGCACAAGGCGTTCGGCACGGGTCTCATCGTTTCCGCCACGCCGATGGCGAACGATACGCTACTCGAAGTCGCGTTTGATAAAGTCGGCACCAAAAAGCTGTTTGCAAACTTCGCAAGACTGACAAAAGTATAAAAAGAGTAAGCCGTGCACCTGTTTTCAAAGTGCACGGCTTATATTATTCAAATGCGGTTCTAATTTTGTCTGCCGCAGCCACAGCCGCAGTCGCTCGCTTTCGGCGGGAAAAATTCGTCGGTCGGGAAATCAATCTTGCGGAACAGCTCGCAGGGGTTGTCGCCGGAGGTGACGCATTCCTTATCCGGAATGCAGAAATCAAACGCGGGAATGAGCATCTGCACATTCCGCACAATCTGCACGATGGTAAACAGGCCGATCGTCACGTATACGGTGTTTTTCTGCTCTACCGTTTCAAACGCGCCGCCGTAACGGTTTGCAATGCAGTCCGGGATCACGCAGCAGGGCTCGCAGCCGCAGCGGCAGTGCTCGCAAAGCTTTGCGGAAAGCGCTACCGGCTGCGCGACCTGCA
This sequence comes from Hominenteromicrobium mulieris, assembly GCA_021029595.1. Taxonomy (GTDB): domain Bacteria; phylum Bacillota; class Clostridia; order Oscillospirales; family Acutalibacteraceae; genus Hominenteromicrobium; species Hominenteromicrobium mulieris. Next base: position 152,102 of record JAJJOY010000001.1, read on the forward strand.
CAGTCGCCTTGGGTAAGACCTTATTGCCCTGTAAATCGGCTTCGTCACGGCAGCTCTCGCTTGTAAACATCTTCACGTTGCCCTCACTGCCGTAGAGAATGACCTTCTTATTGAAAATTGAAATACCGCTCACGCGTTCGCAGCCCACTGTCGCGCCGCCGTACAGCTCCAAAGATACGTCAAAGAAAAACGTGAGATCAATGGAGTAATACCCGCGGTTAAAGGGGATCGGCTGCATATCAATGTACACAGAGATTACATCAACGTCCCGCACCCGCACATTAGCGGAAGCGTCCACAACGGGCTGCACCGAGGCGGGAAACAGCACACGTAAATCCTCTAAGCAGTCTTTATCTGAACAGGAATCGTAAATGCGCATGGCATCTATGCAGACGGCTTCTTTTAACGCTGCGCCGTTTTCGCAATCGGGTGTCCGCTCATTTTCAGCCATATTTGTAAACCTCCTTTGTGGTTTCTCAATGCCATTGTACGAAAAAGGGCGGGTATTGTGCCTGTCCCGCCGCTTTGCTCGGTTTTTTCGCATTGTAAGAAATTTTTCGGTTGTATATTTCGCCGCAGTTTGCTATAATGAATAGGAATGTACCGCGCTGCGGTGCAAAAAGTCGGCAAAGGCCGGCAAATTTACGCAGAAAGCAGTAAATGAAACTTATGGCATTGATTGTAATTGAAGGTCTGGACGGCAGCGGCAAAGGCACGCAGGCAAAGCTTTTGTATGATTACGCCTTATCGCGCGGCCGCGCACGGCAGGTAACGTTCCCGGATTATGACTCTCCGTCTTCGTCGCTTGTAAAAATGTATCTGAAAGGCGATTTCGGAAAAGAGGCGGGAGACGTGAACGCCTACGCCGCAAGCGCATTTTACGCCGTGGATCGCTTTGCAAGCTACCGCATGAAGTGGAAAGACGATTATGCAAGCGGTGTGCCGATCATCTCCGACCGCTACGTGACGTCCAACATTGTATATCAATTAAGTAAGCTGCCGAAAACGGAGTGGAAAGCGTTCGTTTCGTGGCTTGAAGACCTGGAATATGAAAAATTCGGGCTGCCGAGGCCGGATCGTGTGATTTATCTGGATGTGCCGCCGAAAATTTCCCAAAGGCTGCTCACAGAGCGCTACGCAGGCGACACCACCAAAAAAGACATTCACGAAAGCGACATACATTATCTGCTACATTGCAGGGACTGTGCACTGTACGCCGCAGAGCATTTAAACTGGACCGTATTAAACTGCGCCGAGGGCGACACCTTGCGCAGCATTGAAGATATTCATCACGAGATCAAGGAAAAGCTGGAGGATTTATTATGATCTATGTATTTCTTGCAAACGGATTTGAAGAGATTGAAGCGCTCGCGCCCGTGGATATTCTGCGCCGCGCAGAGCTTGAAGTAAAGATCGTCGGCGTCGGCGGCAAAACAATCACCGGCTCCCACGGCATCACCGTAACAGCTGACATCGAAGAAAAAGACGTTACAACGGACGATATGGAGCTGATGATCCTGCCCGGCGGCATGCCCGGCACACTGAACCTCGAAAAATCGCCGATCGTCACAACCTGCGCGGAATACTGCGCAAAGAACGACATTTACCTTGCGGCAATCTGCGCTGCACCGAGCGTTCTCGGCCATCTCGGCCTCCTGAACGGTAAGGAAGCCATCTGCTTCCCGGGCTTTGAAGGCGAATTAAAGGGCGCCACAATCTCCGAAAAGCCGGTCTGCGTAGACGGCAAGATCGTCACGGCAAAAGGCATGGGCGTTGCCGTGCAGTTTGGCTTGACGCTTGCTGGTCTCATGGTCGGCAAGGACGTTGAAAAGAAGATCCACGACGGCATTCAGTGCACGGATTGATGACCGATACAACCGAAAAAAACGCACTGCGCCGAAAAATGTGTGCGGCACGCAAAGCCTGCACGGATCGTGCTACACGGGATAACTGCCTTTTGCAGCGGCTCATGGCACTTTCGGTGTACCAAAAGGCATCGTGCGTTTTGAGCTACGTAAGCTTCGGCACGGAAGCGGATACGCTCAGAATTCTCGATCGTGTACTTGCAGACGGCAAAGCGCTTTACGTACCGAAATGCGTACCAAACACGAACCGCATGGTGTTTTACCGCATCTCGGCTTTACGCGATCTTTCGCCGGGCGCTTACGGCATTTTGGAGCCGAAAGAAGCAGAGGTTTATCAAGATGAAGCAAGTGCGCTGTGCCTTGTGCCGGGACTGGCGTTTTCAGCGAACGGCGCACGGCTCGGGTACGGCAAAGGGTACTACGATACGTTTTTTGCGCAGCACCCGGTTTTAAAGCTCGGTCTATGCTACGATTTTCAGCTCGTGCCGCAAGTGCCGACGCAGCCGCACGATGTGCGCATGGACGGTATTTTGACCGACAAGCGGCTCGTTTTGACGGCAGATGAAGAAAGGATGGAATGAAAATATGAGTGATAACGGCAGGCGCTATGCCCCGAAGGACGCGACACCGCGCAGCCAGAATTCGCGCGAATTCAAGCTGAATCTTTCCGAAGATCAGCTCAATCACACAGACGAACTGGAGGACTTGCAGGGCTATGCTGGCAGCCGCGCACCACAGCGTGTGGAAGAAAGCTCTGCCGGTGCACGCTCCGCCCGCGCGGAACGCAATCAGAAAAAGGAAGCGAAGGAGCACAAGAAAAGAAACCGTGTAAAGGCCAGAAAAAACAAGCGCATTTTCGCGTTCACGTGGCTTGCCATGGTTATTCTGGTCTCTCTGACCCTTGCTTCGTACCTGATTGGCGGCTCCAACGATTTTCTTGGTGTAGACCGCATGGATTCCGAAGTGGAGGTCACGATTCCCGAAAACGTGACGCAGGAGCAGCTGACAGACATTCTTTACAAGAGCCACGCGATCGATAAACCGGAGTTTTTCTCCCTTTTCTGCAAATTCACCACGGAAATGGAGTATTTTGAACCCGGCACGTATACGATCAAAACAAACTACGATTATAAGCAGCTTGTCAATACCTTACAGTCCGGTCCGGATCTCGGCGAAGAGATCACCGTCATGTTCCGTGAGGGCATCACGGTGCAGCAGCTTGCCGCTTTGCTGGAAGAAAACGGCCTGCACACTGCAGACGAGATCCTTGAAGCTTGCAACTCTTCGAATTACGACAGCTACTCGGATGTTGCAGCCATCACGAACACAAGTGACCGCTACTATAAGCTCGAGGGCTATCTGTTCCCGGATACGTACCAGTTCTTTGAAAACGATACGGTAGAATCGATCCTTGACCGCTTCCTCAATAACTTTGAAAATAAGCTCACCGACGAAATGCGCGATGACATTGCGAAATCCGGCTATACCACGGATCAGATCATCACGCTCGCTTCCATCATTCAGGCAGAAGCCGCAAATACGGACGACATGTATATGATCTCCGCTATTTTGCGCAACCGACTGGAAAACGGCGCGGAGCATGACATCCACACGCTGGACTGCGACTCCACAGTTTATTATCCGTACAAAACCGCGAATGACGCGCCGGAGGGCTTCGTAAGCTCGTACTCCACGTATGACAACAGCGGCCTGCCGGCAGGCCCGATTTGCAACCCGGGTCTCGAAGCTATTAAGGCGGCAATCTATCCGTCCGAAGAGGGCAGCGAGTATTACTTCTTCTGCCATGACAGTGACGGCACCCCGTACTATGCTTCCACAATGGACGAGCATTTGATGAACATGGCGGAAGCCGGTCTGCTGTAACCGACACAACATTTACGATAACAAAGCTACCTGTGCCTTTCCGGCGAATTTTGTCCGGGAAGGCACAAATGCAGTAAAGGAATGAATTTCATGGAACAAAAACGATATAACGCGCCGGAGCTTCTGGCGCCGGTCGGCGATATGGAGCGCCTTATTTCTGCCGTGCGCTACGGTGCGGACGCGGTGTATCTTGCCGGTAAATCCTTCGGCATGCGCTCTGCGCCTTCCAATTTTACAAACGAGGAGCTTGAAGAAGCTGTAAAATACTGCCACGCGCAGGGCGTGAAGGTCTATGTCACCTGTAATATTCTGCCGCATAACGCAGAACTTGCCGCGCTGCCGGCGTTTCTCGAGTTTTGCCAGGCAATCGGTGTAGACGCGTTCATCATGACCGACCTCGGCGTGATGGCCATGGCAAAAAAATACGCGCCGAATGTCGTGATACACATTTCCACGCAGGCCGGCGTTGTGAATTATGAGACCGCAAACGCGTTTTATAACATGGGCGCAGAGCGCGTCGTGCTGGCACGCGAGCTCTCGTTTGAAGAAATCGCGGAGATCCGCGCGAAAACGCCGAAGGCGCTCGAAATCGAAGCATTTGTGCACGGTGCGATGTGCGTTTCGTTCTCAGGCCGCTGCCTGCTTTCAAACTACATGACCGGCAGAGACGCAAATCACGGCGATTGCGCGCAGCCGTGCCGCTGGGATTATTACCTCATCGAGCGCACGCGCCCGGATCAGGTATTCATGATCGAACAGGATCAGAAATCGACGTATGTCTTCAATTCCCGCGATATGTGCATGATCGAGCACATTCCGCAGCTCATCGAATGCGGCATTTCGAGCCTCAAAATTGAGGGCCGCGCAAAGTCCGCGTATTACGTTGCCTGCGTGACGAATGCGTACCGCCACGGCATCGATGCTGTCATGAACGGTGAGCCGCTTCCGCAGTGGGTCGTGGACGAGACAGAGAAGATCAGCCATCGCGCGTACAGCACCGGGTTTTACAGCGGTCACGAGCCGGGGCAGACCGTAAACAGCGGCGGATACATCCGCGGCTGGGATGTTGCGGCCGTGTGCACCGGCGAAGGAAACGGCATGATGCGCCTTTCACAGCGCAACCGCTTCTTCCGCGGCGAGACTGTCAGCGTACTGGAGCCGGGCGAAGTGCCGTATGACCTCACACTTAGTGAAATCTACAACGAGGATATGGAGCCAATCGAATCCGCACCGCACGCGACGATGACGGTCTACCTCAAGACCGACCGAAAAATCAAAGAGGGCGCGTTTCTAAGAGTGAAGCGCGGCTGAATAACACCTCCGTTTAGGGCTCATACTTTTCCTATACGGAGGTGTTTTTATGTCTACACGCAGGATCATCGCAACGTATGCATTTGTGATGTTCTTTCTCGTCATCGCACTGCTCGGCACCGTGACCGCCGCTTTCGGCGGCACAAGCTATACGGAGGCCGCCGGGCGGCAGAGTTTATATACCTTAACGGCCGCCAAGGCGCGCGGCACGATCTACGACCGCAATTTGCAGCCACTCACAAACGCCGAGCGTGTTTATGTCGCTGCGGTAATCCCCTCGCGGGAAACGCTTGCCAAATTAAACCGCGCTGTACCGGAAGAAAAACGCGAAGTCCTGCGCACGGCGCTTGAAAGTGGAAAGCCGTTTCTGATCGAAGTCACAACACCCGTCAGTGATGACGGCATCCAGACATTTTCCGTCACAAAACGGTATGCAAACCCGCAACCGGCGGCGAATCTGCTCGGGTATCTCGACAGCGACTATAACGGCGCGGACGGTGTGGAAAAAAGCTTCGACGCACTGCTTGCGGAAAACCACGGGGAAATCGACGTTACCTTCGCCATTGATGCGCTCGGCAATGCCATCTCCGGCGAAACAATGCACGTGGAAAACACATACCGCTTTGCGGACGGCGGCGTGATGCTGACACTGGATAAGCGCATACAGCAATGTGTGGAAAATGCCTGCGCGGAAATCAAAAAAGGCGCCGCCGTCATTTTAGACTGCAAAACCGGCGAAATTCTGGCTTCCGCAAGCTTCCCGGCCGTAGACCCGAACGACCTTGCTGCGTGCATGGAAAATGAAGATGCACCGTTTGTAAACCGTGCATTGTGCGCGTATACGCCCGGTTCGGTCTTTAAGCTCATCTGCGCCGCCTCGGCGCTCGAATGCGGCATCGATTACAAGGAGGTGTATACCTGCACCGGAAGCATTGTTGTTGACGGCCTCACGATCACTTGCTACGGCGGCAAAGCACATGGGGAAGTGAATCTCCACACAGCGTTGCGCAGCTCGTGCAACGGGTATTTCATACAGCTCGTGCAGAAGCTCGGCGCGGAAAAGATTTTAAGTATGGCGGAAAAGCTCGGCTTTGGTACATCTGTTTCGCTTGCAGACAATTTAGAAACGGCCGCAGGCTCGCTTTCGAACGCGCAAGCCCTTAAAAACGCCCGTGCGCTGGCGCTGTTTTCGTTCGGCCAGGGTGAAACGACTGTCTCGCCGCTGAATTTGGCCGCTGCCGTAAACGCCATCGCCGCTGACGGCATTTATATGACGCCGCGGCTCGTATACGGCACGGTCGATACAAATTTATCCGTACAGGAAACCGAAGAAAACACCGGTGAAAAAGTCATGGAGCCGACGACCGCCGCACGCTTACGTGCCTATATGGAAAGCACAGCACGATTCGGTACAGCACGGATCGGCGCGCCGCAAAACTGTGTTTCCGGCATCAAGACCGGCACGGCGCAGACAGGTGTATATGACGAAAACGGGGAAGAAATCGAGAATTATTGGTATGCAGGCTACATCTGCAATGCACAGGAAGAGCCGCTTTATACCCTCGTCGTGTTGGAAGAAACTGCCGGCGAAATGCATGTGCCGCAGGCTTTCCGCAAAATCGGCGAAGCTCTTGTCGATTTTAATTGACAAGCCGGTAAAAAAGCATTATAATAAGATGCGTATGAGGGGTGGAGATATGGCAAGCCTGAATCTTGAAGATATGCAGCAGATTCAAAAAGAACTGCAAGCAAAATATCTCGAAAAGTGGGGAGGCCTTTCTCCAAAAATCGGTCGCGATAAGCTCCTTTGGATGATGATCGAAGCCGGTGAAGTTGCCGACATCATCAAGAAAAAGGGTGACGATGCGATTTTGAACGACCCCGAGACCAGACACCACTTCACGGAAGAAGTGTGTGATGTGCTCATGTATTTAAACGATGTTCTGCTGTGCTACGGCATCACGCCGAATGAAGTCGAGAACGTATATCTCGAAAAGCACAAACGAAACATGAGCCGCTGGTGATTTTAGATTTTAATTTGTTTTATAGCAAAAGGCACGGGCAAATGCACATAGCTGTACCGAACAGAGAGCGGATCCACAGGCTGGAAGATCCTCGGAAAACACCATGTACAGGCCAACCCGTATGACTGCCGCACAGTGATGAGCTGTGCCGTTTTCCGCGTTAAGGAGTTCAAAGTGGTGTATGAAGAAAAGCTTCATGCATAATTTGGGTGGTACCACGGAACTGTCCGTCCCATTGCGGAGGACAGTTCTTATTTTTTTGTAAGGAGTGGCAAAACATGAATATGGATTATTGCCTTTCCGAGCTCAAAGCCCTGCTTTCCATCGATTCTCCGTCCGGCTTTACGGATAAAGCGGCGGACTATCTTATCGGTGAACTGACAGCACTCGGCTACGCTCCGGAAAGAACAAGAAAGGGCGGCGTTTTCTGCTGCCTCGGCGGCGAGGGCAGCCCGCTTGTGCTGATGGCACACGTAGACACGCTCGGCGGCATGATTTCCACAATCAAGCCGAACGGCCGCATCACGATCACGCCGATCGGCGGCCTGCGCGCCGAAAACTGCGAAGCGGAGAACTGCCGCATTTACTCGCGCTTCTCCGGCGTTTACAGCGGCACCTTGCAGCTTTGCAATGCGTCGATCCACGTGAACGGCTCCTACGGTGAAAAGCTGCGCACATTTGAAACGACCGAGGTCGTGCTCGACGAGCCGGTAAAATCCGCCGATGATGTGCGCGCACTTGGCATTGAAGTGGGTGATTTCGTCTGCTTCGACCCGCGCACCGTCATCACGGAAAGCGGCTATATCAAGAGCCGTTTCCTCGATGATAAGCTCAGCGCCGCCATGCTGCTTGCGCTCGCAAAGGAGATCAAAGACAACAACCGCACTTTGAAGCGCAAGGTCTATCTGCACTTTACGGTGTATGAGGAGGTCGGACACGGTGCTTCCGCTTCCGTGCCGAACGATGCCGAAGAGCTCATCAGCGTAGACATGGGCTGCGTGGGCGACGGGCTCACCTGCACGGAGCGCGAAGTTTCCATCTGCGCGAAGGATTCCGGCGGCCCGTACAATTATGCCGTGACAACCGCGCTTGTGGAAGCGGCGAAGTCCGTCGGTGCAAAGTATGCCGTGGACGTTTATCCGCACTACGGCTCCGACGTAGAGGCATCGCTGCGTTCCGGCTGGGACGTGCGTCACGGCCTCATCGGCGCAGGCGTTTACGCTTCACACGGCTACGAGCGCTCCCACATTGAAGGCGTCGAAAATACGTTAAAGCTGCTTGAGGCTTATGTTTTAGACTGAGCTTAGGCTTTTTATATTATTCTATCTGCAAATTATAGAAGGAATGGTGAATACAATGCAGTGGACAGGATTAAATGATCTCAGAGAAAAGTATCTTTCTTTCTTTGAGTCTAAGGGACATCTGCGCCTGCCGAGCTTCCCGCTGATTCCGAAGGATGACAATAGCCTTCTTCTGATCAACTCCGGCATGGCCCCGATGAAAAAGTATTTTACGGGTGAAGTGACCCCGCCGAGAAAGCGCGTTACCACCTGCCAGAAGTGCATCCGTACCCCGGATATCGAGCGCGTGGGCATCACGGCACGCCACGGTACATTCTTCGAGATGCTTGGCAACTTCTCCTTTGGCGATTACTTCAAAAAGGAAGCGACCGCCTGGGCTTGGGAGTTCTTTACAAAAGTTCTCGAGATGCCGGCAGATAGGCTTTATATCTCCATTTATCAGGACGACGATGAAGCGTTTGACATCTGGACAAAGCAAAACGGCGTAGACCCGTCGCATATGGTACGCCTTGGCAGAGAAGATAACTTCTGGGAGCATGGCTCCGGTCCGTGCGGTCCGTGTTCCGAAATTTATTTTGACCGCGGCGAAAAGTACGGCTGCGGCAAGCCCACCTGCGGCGTGGGTTGCGACTGCGACCGTTACGTTGAGGTTTGGAACCTCGTTTTCACGCAGTTTGAGAACGACGGCAACAACAACTACACGCCGCTTGACCATCCGAACATCGATACCGGCATGGGTCTTGAACGTTTGGCATGTGTGATGCAAGGCGTGGACAACCTGTTCCTTGTCGATACCGTGCAGAACATCATGAAGCATATCTCCCGCATTGCAAATGTGCAGTACGGTGCGGACGAAAAGTCCGATGTTTCTCTGCGCGTCATTACGGACCACATCCGCAGCACGACGTTTATGATCAGCGATGGTGTTATGCCGTCCAACGAAGGCCGCGGCTATGTGCTCCGCCGTCTGCTCCGCCGCGCGGCACGCCATGGCAGACTTCTCGGCATCAACCACCCGTTCCTCGCGGACGTTGTAGATACTGTCATTCACGAAAACGAATGCGCTTACCCGGAGCTGCGTGAAAAGAGTGCTATGATCAAAAAGGTCATCGCGTTTGAGGAAGAAAACTTCTATAAGACCATTGATAAGGGCTTCGCGCTGCTCAACGACATCATCGACCGCACCGATGCAAAGGTGCTTTCCGGCGAAGACGCGTTCCTGCTCAGCGATACGTTCGGCTTCCCGATTGACCTGACCAAGGAAATCCTTTCCGAAAAAGGCATGAGCGTTGACGAAGACCGCTTCCGCGCACTGGTACTCCAGCAGCGTGAGACGGCTCGTGCAAGCCGCAAGAATGCCGGTGCAGACGCATGGGCAGGCGACTCCGCTGTGCTTGACGACATTGCAAAGACCGAATTTGTCGGCTACACCGATATGAAGGCAACCGCAAAGGTCACGGCTATCGTGAAGGATGGCGCACGCATTGAAGCTGCCGAGACCGGCGACGACATCGTGTTCACACTCGACCGCACCTCTTTCTATGCGGAAAGCGGCGGCCAGGTCGGCGATACCGGCGTCATCACGAACGATTCCTGCACCATCCGCGTTCTGGATACCACGAAGAATGCAGCGGGTGTGTTTATCCACAAGGCTGTTGTGGAGGAAGGCTTCCTCCGCGAAGGCGACACCGTTGAGGCTGTTGTAGATGTTGAGAGACGCAGAGCGATCATGCGCAACCACACGGCAGCTCACCTCCTGCAGGCTGCACTGCGCTCCGTGCTCGGCGACCATGTTGAGCAGGCCGGTCAGCTCGTCAACGAGAATGCCGTTCGTTTCGACTTCACGCACTTCTCCGCCCTGACGGACGAAGAGCTGCTCGCGGTTGAGAACCTCGTCAACAAGAAGATCCTCGAAGACATCAAGGTTGAGTGCCGCGAAATGCCGATCGAAGAAGCAAAGAAGCTCGGTGCTATGGCGTTGTTCGGCGAAAAATACGGCGACGTCGTGCGCGTTGTAACGGTAGGCGAATTCTCTAAGGAATTCTGCGGCGGCACGCATATTGATTCCACCGCTAAGCTCGGCCTCTTCAAGCTCGTCAGCGAATCCTCCGTTGCAGCCGGTGTGCGCCGTATCGAAGCGGTCACAGGTCTCAACGTCATTAAGATGATCTACGCAACGAACACGCTGCTCAAGGATACCGCTGTTGCGATGAAAGTCAATAACCCGTCCGACCTCCCGGCAAAAGCTGCACAGGTCAACGCCGACCTCAAGGAGAAGGACAGAGAGATCGAATCCATGCGCTCCAAGATTGCATCCATGAACCTCGGCTCCATTCTGGATAACGCCGTGGAAGTTAAGGGTGTCAAGATCGTTACGGCGATGCTCTCCGGCACAGGCAGCGACGCACTGCGCACCATGTGCGATAAGATCCGCGACGAAAAGAGCGATACGGCCATTGTAGCCGTGCTCGCAGGCGTTCTGGACGGAAAGGCAACGCTTGCAGCGACCGCAACGAAAGCGGCACAGGCAAAGGGCGTCAAAGCCGGCGTGCTTGTAAAGGCAGTTGCACAGCTCACCGGCGGCAACGGCGGCGGTAAACCGGACTTCGCTATGGCAGGCGTCAAGGACCAGACGAAGATTGACGAAGCCCTTGCAGCTGTTGAAAAGATCCTCAGCGAACAGATCTAAGTTCTCTCTATACGTTCTATATAAAATCTCAAGAAAGGAGAAAGGCAAATGGACTGCATTTTCTGCAAGATTGCCAACGGCGAGATTCCGAGCACGAAGGTCTACGAAGACGACAAAATGCTCGCATTCCGCGACCTCGACCCGCAGGCGCCGGTGCACATTCTGATGATTCCAAAGGAGCACATCGCTTCCGCAGATGACCTTACGGAAGAAAACGCGCAGATCGTCGCACATATCTTCACGGTCGCAAAGAAGATTGCGGCGGCAGAAGGTCTCACGAACGGCTATCGCATCGTCAACAACTGCGGCGAAGACGGCGGACAGACCGTAAAGCACCTGCATTTCCACCTGCTCGGCGGACGCTCTATGGCGTGGCCTCCGGGCTGATTCCCCGCATATGACGAAAATCGATAATTTTTGAAGGTAGGTTTTTACAATGGGTGAAGTTTATAAGATGACGATCGCCGGCTGCGAACGCGAGCTGCCGATCTGCCCGATCAGCGATACGCTGGATATTGCCGGTTTTGTTATGTTCGGCGATGTAGAGATCACCGAGAAGGCCGCAAAAGCGCTGATGGAAAAGTGCCCGGAGCACGACATCATCATCACGGCGGAGTCTAAGGGCATTCCGCTGGCTTACGAGATGGCGCGCATCGGCTGCCGTCAGTACGTTGTTGCACGTAAGGGCATCAAGGCGTACATGACGAACCCGATCAAGGTCGAGGTGAAATCCATCACGACAGACCACATCCAGACGCTGTACCTCTCCGAAGAAGACTGCGCAATGCTGAAGGGTAAGCGTATTCTCATCGTAGACGACGTCATCAGCACCGGTGAATCGCTGAGCGCGTTGGAAGATCTCGTGCATGAGATCGGCGGTAACGTCGTCGGCAAGGCGGCTGTGCTCGCCGAGGGCGATGCAAAGGATCGTACGGATATCATCTATCTGGAGCCGCTCCCGCTGTTCTTCAAGTAATTTCATAAAAGCTAAAAAAGCTGTTCGCTTCGGCGGGCAGCTTTTTGCTTTTTATAGGGTATTTCCGGCAGCTTCAATGCATAAAAATCTATGGGTGATGCGGCTTGAAACGGTATTTGTCTTTTAAAATCGCGTATATTCCTGTGGTGTTTTTCCTCGGTGCTCTGACATTTTTTGTGTGCTCTGTTTTGGGTGCGGTACATGCGGTATCTGTGGCCGCAGCACAGACCGAAAACCGCCCCGTGATCGTTCTGGATGCAGGGCACGGTGGGGAAGACGGCGGGGCCGTAGGCGTAAACGGTGTGGAAGAGAAAACGGTAAACCTTGCCATTGCGCTGTTTGTGCGAGAGAAGCTCGAAGCTGCGGGCTACCCCGTGAAAATGATTCGCGAAGTGGACACCGCCGTCGGCGATACCACGCTGAGCACATTAAACGAACGAAAGCGGTCTGATATTTTATACCGCACACAGATCGTAAACGAAACTGAGAACTGTATTTTCGTGAGCATCCATCAAAACTTTTTTGAGCAAAGTCAATACAGCGGCGCACAGATGTTTTACTCAGCAAATAATGCTAGAAGCGCCGACCTTGCCGAAACCATCCGCCGTGCGGTCATCGAGCAGGTGCAGCCGGATAACACGCGTGCCTGCAAGCAGGCAGAAAGCCGCGTGTATATTTTGAGCCATGTAGACGTACCCGCCGTGTTTGCAGAATGCGGGTTCCTCTCAAACCCGGAAGAAGCTGAAAAGCTGTGCGACGAGAACTACCAAAAGAAATTGGCGGCGGCTATCGCGGATGGCATTATCGCCTTTTGCAAAGCGGAATAACTCTTTACAAAACATCTGTTCCGTGGTAAAATAGGCTTAGAATTATACAAAATAAGGGCGGTGCGCATTATGGCGGCTAAAAATAAAATCGTCTACATCTGCTCAAACTGCGGGTTTGAATCCGCAAAGTGGGCAGGAAAGTGCCCGGATTGCGGCGAGTGGAACACCATGGAGGAATCCGTCAAAACGGCTGTTTCCGCAAAATCCGCCGCTTCCGGGTATTCTTCTTCAGCTTCTACGCTGCTGACGCGCCCGCTTGCAATTTCAGAGATCGATACGGAGGACGAGCATCGTTATCACACCGGACTTTCGGAGCTTGACCGCGTGCTTGGCGGCGGCCTTGTAAAAGGCTCGCTCGTGCTCATCAGCGGCGACCCGGGTATCGGCAAATCAACCATTCTTTTGCAGATCTGCGAATACCTCGGGCAAAAGCTGCGTATTTTATATGTTTCCGGCGAAGAATCTGCACGGCAGATCAAGCTGCGCGCAGGGCGTCTCGGTGTTTCCAGTCCCAACCTGCGCATTTTGGCGGAAACGGACGTGCAGCTCGTGGTGGAGCACATTCGCACCGAAAAACCGGATATCGTAATGATCGACTCCATCCAAACGATGAACTTTACCGATCTCAATTCGTCGCCCGGCAGCGTCACACAGGTGCGCGAATGCACGAACGCGATCATGCGCTGCTCCAAGTCGCTCGATATCCCGGCGATTCTCGTTGGTCACGTCAACAAAGACGGCGCCATCGCGGGTCCAAAGGTGTTGGAGCACATTGTGGACGCCGTGCTGTACTTCGAGGGCGACCGCCAGATGACGTACCGCATTCTGCGCGCCGTAAAAAACCGCTATGGCTCCACAAACGAGATTGGCGTATTCGATATGGGGGAAGCGGGGCTGCGGCAAATCGAAAACCCCTCGCAGGCAATGCTTTCCGGCCGCCCGACGAACGCTTCCGGCACATGCGTAACCGCCGTAATGGAGGGTACACGTCCGCTGCTCGCGGAGATTCAAGGCCTTGCAACGACAAGCGGCTTCGGTACGCCGCGCCGCATGTCCACGGGCTTTGATTATGCGCGTATGGCGCTGATTTTGGCCGTTCTGGAAAAGCGTGCAGGTTTCTATTTTTCCAATTTAGACGCGTATTTGAACGTCGTCGGCGGCCTGCGTATCGATGAGCCGGCGGTCGATCTGGCCGTTGCAATGGCACTCGTATCAAGCCTGAAAGACACGCCAATCCGCGATGATACCGTCGTGTTCGGCGAGATTGGTCTTGCAGGCGAGCTGCGGTCGGTCAGTCATATCGAGTCCCGCGTTTCGGAAGCATATCGACTGGGATTCACGCGCTGCGTACTGCCGTACCACAGCATGAAGAGCATAGATTCAAAAAGATTCAGCGGGGTGGAGCTCATCGGCGTCCACAACGTGAGGGAGGCGTTTGACGCATGTGTGCAGTAAAAGAACGATTTGTTGAAAAGCCGAATCTGCCGGAAAGCAAGGTCACGACAGCGGCGGTCTCCGGCGCATATCCGGAGATTTTGGAAGCTTTAAAGGCGCATGGTATTCGGTGCGTCACAACGGAGTTTGACACGCGTCTGCCGGATCCGATCGCGTACCATGCAGATATGCAGATGTTTCATTTGGATAAAGGACGCACGTTTGTTCTGCGCGGAGAAGAGGCACTCAAAAAGCAGCTTACGGATATCGGCTATCAGGTAGCGGAGACTGCCATGACTCCGGAGCCGAAATATCCGAAAGATGTTCTTTGCAACATGTTAAACCTGAACGGCACGGTGCTTGCAAACCTCGGTGTTATGGATCCGAACATTTACACCTGTCTGGAAGACGCCGGCCTTAAAATGAGGCATGTCAACCAAGGCTACACGCGCTGTGCGACGGCTGTTGTGGCGAAAGACGCGATCATCACGATGGATCTCGGCATTCGTGCACTGGCACAGTTTTTAGGCATCGACGTGCTGCTTGTGCACGAAGAAAACGTTTTTCTGGATGGCTACGATTACGGCTTCTTAGGCGGCTGCTGTGGCTTGATCGACAAAAATGTGGTGGCGTTCACAGGCAAGCTCGATTCTTTAGAGTGCGCGGCGGAGATTCGTGCGTTTCTCGAAAAGCACTGCGTACAGTACATTGAGCTGACACAAAACCAGATGATCGATATCGGCGGCATTTTACCGCTGATGGAGCTTGACGTTTAATTCCTAATTTTGTGTTTAAAAAGCCTCCCACGAAGTTTCCGTTGTTGATAATACACTAAACGCTTGTGTATTCATGTACAAGCACCCAAACACGCACATTTCAAAACAGATTCACACGGAAGCATACAAAGGGGCTTGAATCTAAAAAATCTCAAATTATACAAAATAGATATTTTGTATAATTTTGGGGAGCAGCATTTTACGAATAGCTGGCTTTTCAAGCGGATTTTCGTAAAACCTGCGAGATCATCCTTTTTCAGCCAAACTCAATGTTTTGCGATTGCAACTTGCTTAAATAAACGCATTCATTATGAATCGTGATTGTGTGCGTTGATTCTTTGTAAATCTCGGCTGCGGAAATCCGTGCGTTTCTCAATTAGATTGTTTTTAATAACCTCGGCTCCGTTTATTCAGCTGTCTGTTTAAGTACCACGGCATGTCTATACGTCTCGTTCCGAATTATAATGATGATCCAAGAGTAAATTCAAGTATCGATTAGGCTAAACCCGAAAGCTTTGAAGCCAACGGAGCTGAACACCAAGCTGCGGCTTTAAAATTCAAAATTTGTGAGGTGTACCCGTTATGGATATTTTGTCTGAAATGCCGGAGATTGTGCGGCAATATGCTTTATATTACCGCAACATCAAAGGCCGCGCGCCGAAGACTGTAAACGAATACTGCTCTGACCTGCGGACATTCTTTCGTTTCATGAAACATTTTCGCGGATATGTTTCACAAGATACGCCCATGGAGGAGATTCCAATCGACGATATTGACCTTGAATTTATCCGTTCCATCACGACGATGGACATTTTTGAATTCATGAACTACGCTGCCGACGGACGCAGCAACATGAGCTCCACGCGTCAGCGAAAATCTTCGAGTCTCAAAAGCTTTTTTAACTACCTGACCGTGCACGAGGGTCTTTTGGATTCTAACCCCACAGAGAATCTGACCCCGCCGAAAAAAGCCAAAACCCTTCCCCGCTACCTCACGTTAGAGCAAAGCCGCGAGCTTTTAAACGCCGTGGACGGGCCGGATAAAGAGCGTGACTATTGCATTTTGACGCTGTTTTTAAACTGCGGCATGCGCCTTTCCGAGCTTGTTTCCATCAACATGAGCGACGTGATCCACAACAACTCCACCCTGCGCATCGTCGGTAAAGGCAGCAAAGAACGCATCGTATACTTAAATGACGCATGCTTAGCTTCTATCGATGGCTACGTGCGTGTGCGCCCAAAGGACGACGTGAAGGATAAAAACGCGCTGTTCATCAGCAACCGCGGCACACGCATCAGTCCTAAGACCGTACAGGCCATGGTCAATAAATACCTCACGAAAATCGGTCTTGGCGGCGCGGGATACTCCGTACACAAGCTGCGGCACACGGCGGCGACGCTGATGTACCAATACGGCAACGTAGATATTCGCGTTTTGCAGGATATTCTGGGCCACGAAAATCTCGGCACTACAGAGATCTACACGCACACCTCCAGCAAGCAAATGGAGGAAGCCGTAAACGCCAACCCACTTTCCAAAATGCGTGAAAAGACTGATAAGAATGAGAAATAATTGAAATTGAGCAAAATGAAAGCCTCTATCGATTTCAGTTCGATAGAGGCTTTTATGTTTGTTTTAAATTACTGTAAATGATCGGAAGTATCCGTTTTATCCGAGAACAGAGATTCCTGCTCCATGATCTTACGGTCGATCAAGCGGCCGTTCACGTACACATACTGCGGCTTATCGTCGTCATCGTCGTCCAACTCATCATTGTCGAAATTGAACGTATCGCCGTCTTTGGCTACGCGAATTTCAGCGTCCTTCGCTTCCGCTTCCTTTTTGTAGAACGGCTGGATCAGGTACGTATCGAGCAACGAATACGTCGCAAAGCTCGTCAGATAGCTGATGAACGCACACAGGAAAATGATTACGAGCAGCAGCGGGATCACTGCAAATGCCGCCGGGCAGAACAAAAACGCAATGAATAAACCCGCAAGGATTGCCGTAATCATCAGGTTGCGCAACAGACCCATAATAGAGAAAATAAACGCGTTTCTGTAAATGTGGCGCAGCTTCAAGTCAAACGTGACGATCATAACCGGAATGTAATACTGCGCAAACAGCATTAGAATCGACAGGATGCAGCAAACTGCAAGCGGAATCATAAACATCCAGTTGTCCGATACACGTGTGGAATAAAAGAAGATTGAGAAGCTCAAGATTACATATGCGAGATACACGATCACGCCGTTCAAAAGTGCCGGCTTCCAGTTGTTTTTCACAGCGTCCCAGAAATCCGACCAAACGAACGCATGCTCTTCCCTTGCGAAGTTTCGCGTTACATATGCTAAGCCGCATGTGAACGGCGAAAGCAGGATGAGCGGCAGTGTAACCGCATACAGAATGTACAGGTCAAGCACACCGAAGAACGACGTTGCATAAAGAAAATGCGGAACCGGTAAAAGAAATACGCCCACCATCAACGCGATGACCACAATAAATGGGATCATAAATGTCAGATTCAACTGCACCAGTTTAGACAGCTTTCGCCACAAGATCTCAAAAAAACGTACCGGCGCTGCCTTTTTCGGTTCATCTTTGTCAACGCCCGGACCCGGCTTATCATAATTACCGAAAAGTCCTAAAAATGCCACAAAATCAACTCCAGAATTAGATTAACTCGTTTTTGCACGAGGATGACACTCATTATACACGCTTTTCACGTGATTATCAAGGTCTAATAAATGAACATATACCTGTGTGGACGAAATATCTGCATGTCCCATCATGGTTTGAATGTCTTTTACGGAAGCACCACCCTGCAAAAGGTGCATGGCAAACGAATGACGCAGCGTGTGCGGCGTAATCTCCTTCGTAATGCCGGCCTCCGCCGTATACGCCTTGATAATTTTCCAGAAACCCTGACGCGTCAAACGCGAGCCGTTCAGATTGACAAACAGCGCGTCTCCGCTGTTGTCCGGGTCCACGATCAAATCGCGCATGCGGTAAAGATAATCGGACACAGCAACGACCGCTTTCGCATAAATCGGAATGGTGCGCACGCCCTTGGTGCCGCGGCAGAACAGCTTTCCCGTGCGCAGGTTGATATCCTGCACGTTGAGGTTGATGAGCTCACTGACGCGAATACCGGTGGCATAAAGAAGCTCCAGCATCGCTTTATCGCGGCAGCCCTTAGCTTCCGTGACATTCGGCTGGGAAAGCAGCAGGTCTATCTCCTCGCTTGTCAGCGTCTGCGGCAGCTTTTTCGGCTCTTTTTCAAGCTTTACGGATTTCGCCGGGTTCACCTGCATATCCCCGCGCAGGATGAGAAACTTATAAAAGCAACGCACAGAGGCAATATTGCGGGAGATCGTGGAATTTGTGCGGTTTAAGCTGTGCAAATGCTGCACATACGCTTCCACCGTCTCCGTTTCCACTTCGAGTGGAGATGTTATATTTTCACCCTCCAAGTAGCGCAGGAAAGCCGAAACATCGCGCAGATAAGAATCCCGCGTATTTACGGAACTCGGTTTCTGCACGAGCATGTACTCGCGAAACAGCACGAAGTATTCATCCATGTTCATTCATTTCGGCCTCCTTTGCTTTAAAATCTAATCTAAATTTGCAAAATCAAAAAGTGCAATGCACCGTATAAAATCGAAATGAAAACCAGCGCCGCAAACGCAAGCAAAAACCGCACGGTGCAGTTTTTTACGGAAAGCGGTTCTCCGTTTCCGAAAAACACCCGACAGCTGCGCCTTGCCGTGCAAAGCGCTTCCGCCGCAAGCAGCAAAAGCACCGTGATGCACAGCATTGTCATCGGCAGATAATCAAAGCACCGCCGAAAATACGATCCGATACCCTCAAGCCGAATCAGTGCCGTAAGCGACGTGCCAAGCGTGAAGCCCTTCAGAATTATCGCAGCGGGAATCACAAGCACACCCAAAAACGTCATGCCAAATAAAAAAATCGGCAATGCGTAAAAAAGCGAATCAAATAAAAATGCGGAAAATACAAACGGAAAGTCCGTTCCCGTTTCAAACGGCCCCCTAAACCACACAGAGCCGGAAACCGGCGCCATAGCTATTTGCGATGTCCGTGCGAATAAGCAGCCGAACAAAAAGCCGAGCAGGAACAAAATGCGCAAAGCCATTAAAACAGATAGGCTACGTGGTTTTGCATATTTCGGCTTTGCTTCCATTTTCGTTCACCACCTATAAAAGATGGTCAATCTATATGTGAAGCATCGCCGTGTTATGCCTTGCACACTCACATGGAAAGTTCTTCGGCGCGGTGCGTGCAGGCTTCAAACGAGCTGATCATCGCCTCATTAAAGCCCTGTTCTTTCAAGACATTCAGCAAAGCAAATGTTGTGCCGCCCTTTGACGTGACCATATCCATAAGCGCCTGTGGGTCTTTGCCGCTGTTTAAAAGCATATCGGCGCTGCCTTTCATGGTCTGGCAGAACAGTGTAAGCGCGGTCTTCGGGTCAATGCCCTGCTGCGCTGCATAATCACAAGTGAGCTTTGCAAGCAGATACAAATACGCAGGCGAGCTGCCACTGACCGCAATCACCGCATTCATCTGCGCTTCGTCAATCTCCTGCGTGACACCGCAGCAGGAGAAAGCGGAACGCACGCGCGCAAAGTCTTCTTCCGGCACATTGCTTGTCCGGCACAGCGCCGTAGCGCCCTCACCGAGCAGCAGCGGCGTGTTCGGCATGGCACGCACGTAGCGGCGGTCTGCGCCGAGCGCGTCCTGCAAATTCTTAAACGTTACGCCCGCAGCGATTGAAACGATGACAACATCGTCAGCATTCTTCTTCGCAACGGTCGGCGCAATAACGCGCAGCACCTCCGGGAAAATCTGTGGCTTTACGCAAAGGAACACCGTATCACAAAGCTCGGTAACTTCTTCGGCAGAAGTACAGGCTACGCAGCCGGATTCTGTAAAGCGCTGCATTTTTTCCGCGTGCGGATTGTACATATAAATATCTCCGACCGGGAAAGTGCCGGAAGATAAGATACCGCCAATAATCGCGGACGCCATGTTTCCTATGCCGATAAAGCCCAATTTGCCGTTTTTCATGATACGCCACCTCACTTCTGTCTTATATACTATAATACTTTTTAGCCAAATTTGCAAGAGCTTCCGTGAATATTTTTGCATCTGCACAAATTTATGTCTATAATCTTATGTAAACTTATGAATATGCAGTTCTGCTTTGCTACAAGCCGTTGTGAATAAATATGCAAAATCGTTCTTATACTCTTGATTAGCAGCTACAAAATTATGGCTTAAAATCTGATTTTTTCATCTCTATTCACGCCCATTACTCCACCGCATACGCTGCATATTACAAATATTACGCTCCGTATAACAAGAAGTACAATCCGCATATTTGCATACAGCATAACGCTTATCGCAACATAGAAAACTGCATAGAGCGTGCCAAGCACAAGGCCGTGCAGCAAGCCTTTTTCCCCCGCGAGGCGCGCCGCAAGGAAAGCGGAAGCAAAAACGGAAACGCCGCCGATCGCCGCCGCAGCCGTACCGAGTATAGGCTCGGACGGCAAAAAGCCGAGCTTTAAAATCATAAAGGCACAAACCGCGATCAGCACAGCCGAAAACAGCACAGAAAACAGGAGACCCAAAAACAGCTTCTTAAAATTCAGCATAGAAAAAGCCCCTTGAAATAAGTTTTGTTTCATACTTATTCCAAGGGGCTCAAAACTATTCGCTTTTAAACAGAGTGAAACTTACGCGTCTTCCTCGTGGATGGTATCGACGCTGCCGATCGCCCAACGCTTGATGCGCAGTCTTGCACGGTCGCTGCCGGTCTCGATGATAACGCTGTCGGTCTCATCCTTTACAGCGATGATTCTGCCGCAAATACCGCCGATGGTCGTGATCTCGTCGCCGACCTGTGCGTTCTTGCGCATTTCCGCTTCCTTCTTCTTCTTCTTGTTCTGCGGGCGGAAGAAGATGAAGTACATAGCCGCGATGATCGCACCGTAAACAAGGAGCATGATCAGCATGCTGGACATGTTGCCGCCGGCTGCTGCACCTGTCGTTGTCAAAACACTCAAATTCATGGTTTTCTTTCCTTTCTTTCATGGTGCGCTCCGTTCGACTGCAAAGCGGTCAATACACCCGTCACCAAATTAACTTTATACATTATAACAAAAGCCATTCGTGGTTGCAAGGATTTTCTAAATTCTTTTGTTAAATTTCTCTGAATACTCCTGATAAAATGCTTCAAACCGGTCTTCATCGAGCGCGTTACGAATGCGTTCCATCAAATTGTTGTAGAAATAAAGATTGTGCATAACCGTCAAGCGCATGGCAAGCATCTCCCCTGCTTTGAAAAGGTGGTGAATATAAGCGCGGGAAAACTTGCGGCAGACCGGGCAGTCGCAGGTCGGGTCGATCGGTTGATCGTCCAGCGTGTATTTCGCATTGAGCATATTGCGCACGCCTTCATTTGTAAATGCATGACCATGGCGTGCATTGCGGCTCGGCATCACGCAGTCGAACAGATCAACGCCGCGGTGCACCGCTTCCAGAATATTTGTCGGCGTGCCCACACCCATCAGGTAGCGGATCTTATCCTGCGGCATATGCTCTTCAACCGCTTCAATCACTTCATACATGACCTCTGCCGGCTCGCCGACCGCAAGGCCGCCAATAGCATAACCATCGAGCCCCAATTCCGCAATCTCCTTCATGTGGTTCACGCGCAGGTCGATGTATGTGCAACCCTGGTTGATGCCGAACAGCATTTGGTTCGGATTGATCGTATCCGGCAGCGCATTCAGTCTGTTCATCTCCGCCTTGCAGCGGCGCAGCCAGCGTGCTGTGCGTGCGCAGGAATTTTTCGCGTAGTCGTATTCCGCCGGGTTTTCCACGCATTCGTCAAACGCCATGGCGATGGTAGAACCGAGGTTGGACTGAATACGCATGCTTTCCTCCGGGCCCATGAAGATGCGATGGCCGTCGATGTGTGACGCAAACGTCACGCCTTCTTCTTTGATATTGCGCAGCTTCGCGAGAGAGAAAACCTGAAACCCGCCGCTGTCCGTCAGTACAGGGCCGTCCCAGCCGGTAAACTTGCGTACGCCGCCCATTTTGCGCACCACGTCATCGCCCGGGCGCAGATGCAGGTGGTACGTGTTGGAGAGCATCACTTGACATTTAATATCTTTAAGGTCGTAAGCAGAAACCGCACCCTTAATCGCCGCAGCCGTCGCGACGTTCATAAACGCCGGTGTCTGCACCGTACCGTGCACGGTTTGGAGCTCGCCGCGCCGCGCGTGGTTTTCTCTTTTGATAAGCTTGTACATGTAAAGAAAATTCCTTTCAAATTTATTTGATGAACATGGCGTCGCCGAAGCTGAAGAAGCGGTAGCGCTCCTTGACGGCAGTGTTATACGCATTCAAAATGTGTTCGCGGCCCGCAAGCGCGGAGACCAGCATGATGAGCGTACTTTCCGGCAAGTGGAAGTTCGTGATGAGCGCATCAAGGCCCTTAAATTCAAAGCCCGGATAGATAAAAATATCCGTCCAGTCATCGTCCTCGCAAATTTTGCCGCATTTCTTTGCGACAGATTCAATCGTGCGGCAGCTCGTAGTGCCGACAGCGATCACGCGTCCGCCGTTTTTCTTCGTCTCGTTGATGGCATCGGCAGTCTCTTTCGGCATGTGATAATGCTCGCTATGCATTTTGTGGTCGAGAATGTTATCCACGCTCACCGGGCGGAACGTGCCAAGGCCGACATGCAGTGTGACGAACACGACCTTCACGCCTTTTGAGCGAATTGCATCAAGCAGCTCCGGCGTAAAGTGCAGACCGGCCGTCGGCGCAGCGGCAGAACCTTCCTCTTTGGAATACACCGTCTGGTAGCGCTCTTTATCCTTGAGCTTTTCTTTAATATAGGGCGGCAGCGGCATCTGGCCAATCTTATCCAGCTCCGTGAAGAAGTTCGTGCCCTTGTCGTAATGGAAGCGGATCATGCGGTTGCCGTCGTCCTTCACTTCAATGACCTCGCAGGTCATGGAGCTGCCCTCGAACATGAACGATGTGCCGACCTTTGCACGCTTGCCCGGACCTGCAAGTGCTTCCCATACGTCGTCACCGCAATTTTTCAGAAGCAAAAATTCAACGTGCGCGCCGGTCTCGTTTTTAATGCCGTAAATACGCGCAGGCAAAACACGGGAATTGTTGAGTACAAGACAATCGCCCTCATTCAAATACTCCGTGATGTCGTGAAAATGCCTGTGCTCGATCTCACCGGTTGTTTTGTCCAACACCATCAGGCGCGAAGCGTCACGCGGTTCAATCGGCGTCTGGGCGATAAGTTCTTCCGGAAGCTCAAAATCAAAATCTTTTGTTTGTAAAGTCTGCGTATCCAAGTATATTCCTTCCAATCTGAATTAAAATAGCCGCATCCCCCAAATTACGCAGGATTATTCTAAGAATTTTTCATAAATAAATTGACAACAATCCGTATTCCATGTATTATAATAAGGATAGAGGCGCGGTTTGTAAGAGTATCCGCGGGTTTTGGCCCTCCACAGGCATCGGCCCGCAGAAAAAGGACACACCGCCGAAGATCTCAGCGCATGTGGTACGCTTGGATCTGGTTGCTGTGGCGAAAGCCCCGTAACTGTCATCTGCAATAGGATGGAGTGCTATCAGAGCTTTTCCGCAGGGAGACTTTCGTAAAAGCCTGTGCACATTCTATTATATTGTATGTATGACCGGATTTCAACCGGTTTTTTTTCGCTCAAAAATGAAATTTGACCTTAATTTTGTTTTTGAGCGTACATTTCATCATTTTTGAAAGGATGTCCTGCAAACAGGACGGGTGAAAGAAATGAAAAAGTATAATGTCGGTATCATTGGTTGCACAGGCATGGTCGGTCAGCGTTTTGCAACACTCCTTGAAAATCATCCGTGGTTCAACGTGACCGCGCTTGCGGCCTCTTCCCGCTCCGCCGGTAAAACATATAAAAGCGTCGTAGAAAAGCGTTGGGCTATGAAAACGCCCATTCCCACAAGTATGGCGGATATGATCATCTTAGACGCTGTTGCAGATATGGACGAAGTCGTCTCCAAGGTCGATTTTGTATTCTGCGCCGTCGATATGAAAAAAGACGAAATCCGCGCCCTTGAAGAAGCTTATGCGAAAAAAGAGTGCCCGGTCGTCTCCAACAACAGCGCAAACCGCGGCGTCGAGGATGTGCCGATGGTTGTGCCGGAGATCAACGCCGACCACATTGAAATCATCAACGCACAGAGAAAGCGCCTCGGCACAAAGCGCGGCTTTATCGCCGTAAAGTCCAACTGCTCCCTTCAGAGCTACGTTCCGGCTATTCACCCGCTGATGGACCTCGGCGTCACGAAGGTGCTCGCCTGCACATATCAGGCCATCTCCGGCGCCGGCAAAACCTTTGAAACGTATCCCGATATTCTCGACAACGTCATCCCGTATATCGGCGGCGAGGAAGAAAAATCCGAGCAGGAGCCGATGAAGCTGTGGGGCCACATTGAGGGCGATAAGATTGTCAACGCGACCACCCCGTCCATCACGGCACAGTGCTTCCGCGTGCCGGTTTCCGACGGCCATACGGCTGCGGTGTTCGTCTCCATGGAAAAGAAGGTCTCACCGGAGGAAATCATCCGCCGTTGGACAGAGTTCCGCGGCCCGGCACAGGAGCTCGAGCTGCCGAGCGCACCGAAGCAGTTCCTGCACTACTTTACGGAAGCAGACCGTCCGCAGGCAAAACTCGACCGTGAACTGGAGCATGGTATGGCCGTTTCCATCGGCAGACTGCGCCCGGATACCCAGTATGACTACAAGTTCGTTTGCCTTTCCCACAACACGCTGCGCGGCGCAGCAGGCGGCGGTGTTCTGCTTGCAGAGCTGCTCGCAAAGAAGGGCTATTTTGACTGATACCGTTCAGGAGGTATTTTTTAGATGAAAGAAACCATTTTTACCGGCGCAGCGGTGGCACTTGTTACCCCGTTTAACCCGGATATGTCCGTAAACTACGAGGAGCTTGAAAAGCTCATCGAGTTTCAGATCACAAGCGGCACCGATGCCATTGTCACCTGCGGTACCACCGGCGAAGCGGCAACGCTCACCGATGAAGAGCACGTGAAGGTCATCGAGTTCACCGTAAACAAGGTTGCCGGCCGCGTGCCGGTCATCGCAGGCACCGGCAGCAATGATACCGCCTACGCCGTGGAGCTCTCCCAAAAAGCAGAAGCACTCGGCGCAAACGGCCTTCTGCTTGTCACGCCGTACTACAACAAGACTTCCCAGCGCGGCCTCGTTGCAAGCTTCAACCGCATCGCAGGCAGTGTAAAAATTCCGTGCATTGTGTATAATGTCCCGAGCCGCACCGGCCTCAACATTCTGCCGGAAACGTACTACGAGCTCTCGAAGACGCAGAACATCGTTGCCACAAAGGAAGCGAACCACGACATCTCCGCGCTCATCAAAACGCGTGAGCTTTGCGGTGATGACCTCACGGTTTACTCCGGTGAAGACACGCAGACTTTGCCGATTGCGTCTCTCGGCGGCAAGGGCGTCATCTCTACATTCTCCAACATCATGCCGAAAGAAATGCACGAGCTTGCCACCGCTTCTGTTGCGGGCGACCTCAAGACGGCGCAGGCACTCACGTTTAAGTATCTCGACCTCATGAACGCACTGTTCATGGACGTCAACCCAATCCCGGTAAAGCAGGCATTGAACCTGATGGGCTTCAACTGCGGCCACTGCCGCTTGCCGCTTGTCGATATGTCCGATGAGCAGATTGCAAAGCTGAAGGCCGAAATGGCAAAGCATCTGCAGCTCGCCTGATTAAAAGAAAGGAACGGACGTAAAATGACAAGGATTATTTTATGTGGCTGCTGCGGCAAAATGGGTCACTTCATCACGCAGCTTGTTTCCGAACGCACCGATTGCGAGATTGTTGCCGGCGTTGATCTGAACGTCAATGCACAGACTGCTTCCTACCCCGCTTACACCTCCATCGATCAGGTAGCGGAAGCGGCAGATGTTATCATCGACTTCTCCCACCCCTCCCTTTTGACGCCGATTTTGCACTACGCGGCGGAAAAGGGCGGCATTCCGGCCGTACTCTGCACCACGGGCTACACAGCAGAGCAGACCGCGGAGCTTACCAAAGCTTCCGAAACGCAGCCAATCTTCTATTCCCGCAACATGTCACTCGGCATTAACCTGATGCTGGAGCTTGCAAAAAAGGCGGCAAAGGTGCTCGGCGACCAGTTCGACATTGAGATCGTCGAAAAGCACCACAATCAGAAGATTGATGCGCCGAGCGGCACGGCTTTGATGCTTGCCGATGCGCTTGCTTCCGTGCGCGACGGCGAAACGCAGTATATGTACGATCGCCACGCACAGCGCAAAAAGCGCGAAAAGAGCGAGATTGGCATTCACTCCGTGCGCGGCGGCACCATTGTCGGCGAGCATGAAGTGATCTTTGCGGGCAACAACGAGGTCATCACGCTCTCCCATTCTGCGCAGTCCAAAGAGCTGTTCGCGGTGGGCGCAGTAAACGCAGCGGTATTCATGAGCGGCAAAGGCCCCGGCCTTTACGACATGTCCGCTTTGGTTTAAGAAAGGATGGAACAGATCATGGGCACAACCGAAATCAGCACGGTCAGCAATATCACACTGGTCACCCTGCAAGGCAGCCCCGCCACCACAGGCTTTATGGCTGAGGTATTCGAGCGCATCGCGGAGCTCGATATCAACATCGATATGATCTCCATGCCCCCGAACCACGGTGCAAATGCCGGCCTTTCTTTTACCATTTCTGACCAAGACCTCATCGAAGTGCTGTCTTTTGCGAATACGCTCAAGACCGAGACCGGCATCAAGGTTATCGTCAGCAGCGTGAACCATAAAATCTCCGTCTATGACCCGCAGATGAAAAACACGCCGGGCATGGCAGCCAGAGTGTTCAGCGCCATCGCCGCAAGCGACGCCGACATCCGCCTCATCACGACTTCCGAAGTCGAGATCTCCCTCCTCGTCACGGAAGCGGACTACGACACCGTTTTGGAAGCCATCGAAGAAGCGGCCAACGCGAAATAATTTTTAGGCAACTATAAATACGAAAACAGAAGGTCAAGTCTCTTATCCGGCTTGACCTTCTGTTTTCGATTCTTATGCTTTGTATTTTTGATTCAATTTCAGAGAATAAAGTTTATAAAGCGTATAAGCACTTTCATTTTTATTGTGATGAATCATGTTTACACACGGCTCAACGAGATCTTTATATACCTCGTTCCAGATTTCTTGGGCGTTCGATTTTTGATTGATAGCTTCAACGATACCCTGTGCCATTTCATAGTATTCTCTGATTTTCGCTTCGCCGTTCGGCCGATCGTGTCATATATATGGCATATTAAAACGAGTGAACACAAAAGCCAAAGCCTCTGAATACACTCGTTTTTATGGTGCGGGTAGCAGGGGTCGAACCTGTGACTTTGAATTAGGTTATGGGCAACTGTCGTTGCCTCATTGTATCGCAACGCCAAAACAATTCACCGGATTGTTTTGGCTGCGACAGATAACAGCCGCGTGTGGTTGTTGTGAGTGGTGGAACAGACTTGTACTCAATTTAAAGTGAAACATTATTGAGGACACACTCGTAAACCAACTTTTTGCTTACGGTTTTTCTGCTATCGCAAATATACCCGCACGTCTGAAACTGCCCATACCGTTTGGCATAACATATTTGTCGTAATAATCGCAGATTTCAAGAAATTTCTTGTCCATACTGATTTCATTGATTTTCTTATGCACTTCTTGAGCGGAATTCTGCCGATAAAGATGCAACAAATACAGATGCGTTAGACTACCAATGCTGCGACATTCCAAAACATTCATCCCGTTTTTGTTCAAAACATCCCTTAATTCATCAATATCATAGGCTTTTAATTCAGCAATGGATGTAAGTTCCTCAGCATTGTCGTAGTTCTCTTTGTTAAAGCAACCTGTTTCCATTATGTCCTTTACGGACGGGTGAATGTAGTGCAGTTTACTAAGACTATAGTTCAGCCATGTGACTGTCATACAACTTTTGCTAGAAACCGAAAGCATTACCTTTTTTCCGACTCTGCATATTTCAGCAATTACATCTTCTGCCTTGCTTCCAGAGAATGAAATTGCCCCGTCAAAACATAACACAAGGTCAAATTCATTATTCTCGAATACATCCAGACAACAAGCATTGTGCTTAATAAACTGAATGTTTGTTAAACCTATCGCTTTATCTTTTGCCGCCTTAATCATTTCATCAGATAAATCCAAATGTACTACATCAAAGCCCATTCTAGCCAAAGGTATGGAATAAGCTCCTGTTGCTGCTCCTACATCCAAAATTTTATGAACCCCTGATAAATGGCTTTGAATTGCCTTGAGCCTCAAAAGACGATTTATCATTTCATCGTCATAATCAACTTCTTCCGTTTTGGACATTTCATCCCAAAATTTCTCATATTCGGTCAATTTATTTTTATTCACTCCTTTAAGTTTGGTGATTAATTAAACTACAATTTATTGCCCTCATTATATCATTTAATAAAGCACTTAGCAAGATGACAAAAAGTCCGCCGTAATTCTATCAAAATTACGGCGGACTTATGGTGCGGGTAACAGGACTTGAACCTGCACACCGAAGTACCAGAACCTAAATCTGGCGCGTCTGCCAATTCCGCCATACCCGCATATTTTGTTGACTAAACTATTATACCGTATTCTGAGGAAAAATCAAGCCCAAACAGAGAAAAACCCGGAAAGAGTTTCTCTCCGGGTAATTTCTCTTGAGCAAATTACTTATGCCTTCTTCTGCTCTGCGAGCGCTTCTTCCAGTGCGAGCGCGAGCTGATCCGGGCAGGAGGTGTTCTTAAAGCCGCACTTGATGCCCTTGCAGCGCTTTACGTATTCGTCAACGGTCATACCGACCGCAAGCGCTGCCACGCCCTGCGTATTGCCGTTACAGCCGCCATCGAATTTCACGGAGCGGATAACGTCGCCGTCGAGCTCTACATGAATGCCTCTGGAACATACACCTTTCGGTGTGAAATCATACTTCATTTTGCATTTCCCTTTCATTCAGAAAATAATTTATCAAATTCGGATTCGGCCGTCGTGAACGTGCCGACCGGATTTTTCTTTGTCGTGTAAAAGCCGTGATAATCCGTGCCGCCGGTGACGGCAAGGTCATACTTTTCAGCTAAGCGCAACATTTCCGCTTTATCCTCCTCCGTGTTGCGCGGATGATAAACTTCAATGCCGCGGATGCGGTGGTTTCTGCACAGCTCGCGCAGAAGATCCATGCTGTGGTATTCGCTCGGGTGCGCCAAGACCGCGATGCCCTCTGCGGCGTCAACCGCATCCATCACGGTATCGATGTCGGGATAATCCACCTTCTCGTAGGCGATGCCCGTTTTGGAATCATAGAGCTTCTTAAAAACCTCGCCGAACATCTCACTCGCGTAGCCGGCGTCCATTAACGCCTGCAAAACGTGCTGCTTGTAGATATTCGTCGAGCCCTCCGCGCGGCGCAGAATCATCTCGCGCGGAATCGCATACAGGCGGCAGACTTTATCAACGGAGCGTAGCATCGCCGCATGGCGGCTGTCCGTCGTTTTTTGCAGCAGCGGCAGCAACACTTCGGGCTTCTTCGGCTTATAGCACAGGATATGCGCTTTGCCGTGACGCTTCGGGTCTGCAGCAGAAATTTCCACGCCGGGAATCACCGTCACGCCCGCTCCCCGCCCAAGCTCCAACGCGCATTCGCAGCCCGCCATGGTATCGTGGTCGGTGAGCGCGAACGTCGTCACGCCGCGGAGCGCAGCAAGCTGTATAAGCTCCTCAAGCGGCGTGGAGCCGTCCGAATATCTTGTGTGGCAGTGCAGGTCAATAGACATTGGTTTTCTCCTTTCGCGGCTTTTCCGGCGGACGCGTCAGCAGCTTTTCGGCTGTGAAGCGCCGGAACCCGAAGTTGAATAAACACAGGTCGATCCCAACGATGATCGCTGTCAAAACCAAAAGTGCAATACTGTTCAAGCGATACAGGCCCATAATCTGCCCGATGAAAATGAGCAAAATCGGCAGCACGATATAGCCGGAAATTTGAATGGATTCCGCTGTGGAGCGTGCTTTCACGGTCAGCATCGCAGCAAACGTAACGCCCAGCACCGTGATGGCCGGCGAGAGCAAAAACACCAGAACGAACCATGAAAGGTCAAAGAAAAACGGTGCTTTCAAAACCGTATCGCCGATAGCCGTGGCGACAAAGAACAGAATAAACGAAACCGCCGTGACAAGCCCGGAAGCCAAAACACTGCTTGCCGCCTTCACCTGCAAAAAGCGGCGCACGCTGAACGGCGCAAACAGAAGCGTTTCCATTGTGCCGTGTGCCCGCTCGCCCGCAAACGTGTACGAAGCCGTAATGATTGCCGATAAAAGCGGAATGAGCATAAACAGCATCGGCGAGATAAACGCCGTGAAAATGTAGAACATCTGCGCGCGCTCGTCCGTCCCCTGCGGAATGTTATCGAGCAGGTTTTTAAACTGCTCCACACCGGAGGATTCCGGTGAAACCATAGCGGAAACGAACAGGAACAAAAGTGGGAACGCCACCGCAAAAACGAGCGGCAGTGCGATGAGCAACGTCAAGATCAGCCTGCGGCGGCACAAAGCGGAAAGGTCCTTCATCATGAGTGCACGTTCCGCTTTGGAAAACAGCTTATAAAACAGCTTCTTCATGCGGTGTCTCCTCTCCCGGCTTTTTCACAAACGCGTAATAAACA
This sequence comes from Hominenteromicrobium mulieris, assembly GCA_021029595.1. GTDB lineage: Bacteria > Bacillota > Clostridia > Oscillospirales > Acutalibacteraceae > Hominenteromicrobium > Hominenteromicrobium mulieris. The sequence goes on from JAJJOY010000001.1 coordinate 183,051, forward strand.
TCCTGCAATGTGGGCGTACACACGGATGCTTCGTAAATGCCGACATTCTCCCGCACAAGCCCGGAAATAAGCTCCGGCATATCGGCTTCGGATTTGATTGGTTTTTCCCACGCGCCATCATGCAGTGTGAAGTCCTCCGGCATCTTCTGCGTGTCGCTCACGCGGATCACCGCCATAGGCGTCAATTCAGAAGCGGCCGTAAGCATCGAAAGGTCGCCGCTCGCCCGTAAAAAGCCGTGCTCCAGCACCGCAAAGCTTGTGCAGATTTCCTCCGCGCTTTCAAGATGATCGGTGCAAAGCAGCACCGTGGCGCCGGTTTCCTTTGCGTAATCCGAAAGTGTGCGCAGCACCATTGCGTCCGATACCGCTTGCTCGCCGCCGGGCAAACCGTCCGAAAACACGATCTGCGGGCGATGCACAAGCGCACGCGCCAGCGATAGCCGGCGGCACATCTCTGTGGAAAACGTGTAGACCTTGCGGTCGCGCGCGTTCCAAAGGTCAAGCTTCTTCAAAAGCTGCGCCGCATGTGTACGGGCTTGCTCCTTGCGCATGCCATACATGGAAGCGAACATCAGCAGGTTTTCCAGAGCGCTCATGCTTCCAATACAGGCCGCCGTATCGGTAACGATACCGCTTTTCGCGCGCAGTTTGCGACTCTCTTTTACAGAAGAAAGTCCCAGCACTGTGCTGTCGCCGAGCGTCGGGCGCACAAGACCCGTTAAAAGGCGCAGCAGCGTCGTTTTGCCGGATCTCTCCGGGCCGAGGCAGCCGACGATCTCCCCGGCTTCCACTTCAAGGTCCACGCCATTTATCGCAATGATGTCGCCGTATTTTTTCGTTAAATTTGCAGTTTGTATCGCGATCATCTGCTCACCGCCTCTCAGCGCACATCGGAGGTGCCTTTTTCGCGCAGATAGGTTGATTCCAAATCAGCCATGTGCAGCTTCACAGCGAGCGGATAGCGGTCAAATGCCAGGCTGATGGCAAAGCTGCCGCCCTTCGCCGCGTCGTCAAAGCCACCCATGTGCCAGCGGATTGCCATGGCTTCCACAGGCTTTAGACGCATAAAACGCTCGATGAGGTAAACGGATTTTTCACCGTGACCGAACGGGAATGCATCGTCCACCGTGTAAAACGGACGCTTCTCCCACTGCCCGGTCTCGTCATTTTTCACGTTGCGCGTGGAGGTCTTATAAAACTGCGATTTGCACACGTCGTGCAGCAGCGCACATATCGCAAAGCTTTCTTCACTGTCGCCCTCGTCAAACCAACGCTCGCGCATCGCCTTGTAGACATTCAGGCTGTGCATCACAAGGCCGCTTTCGCAGGCACAGTGGAACTTTGTGCTTGCCGGCGCGGTGTAAAAATCGGTGGTATCCAGCCACGCCAAAAGCTTCTGCGAGCCCTCGCGCGTGATGTTCTGTGTATAAATGGAGATAAATTCCTCTCTGTACGGATTCGACATGCTTGTCCTCCCGTAGATAAATTTCAAACTCTGCGTATAGTATAACACAGAAATCACGTGTTTTCAAACAGTTTCGCGGTTTGTAAAGAAAAAGAAAGGTCATCGCAGCAAATGCCGAAATGACCCTTCCGGTAAATCAATGATTGCCCACGCAGCCGTGCTTATCTTCCCCGCAGCTATGGCTGCCGCAGTCATGACCGCCCTCGTGGTGATGGTGTGCACAGACGGTATCCGGGTTATAGAGCAGTGTGCCGTTCAGCAGCGAATTAACCGCCGCGTCCGCGCTGCCGGAAACACCGGGATACAACTCGATGCCCGCTTCTGCAAGCGCCGTGCGCGCACCGCCGCCGATGCCGCCGCAGATGAGCGCATTCACGCCGTGCTGCTTCAAAAAGCCAGCCAGTGCACCGTGGCCGCTGCCATTTGTGGGCGCGACCTCTGCATTTTTAACTTCGCCGTTCTCAATCTCATAGATCTTAAACGCTTCGGAATGGCCGAAATGCTGGAAAACCAGTCCGTTCTGATACGTTACCGCGATTTTCATGTTCATGCTTCCTTTCGAATCAAATATTCTATTTTCTGCTACGTGCAGAATATGCTCCGCCTGCGGCTGCGCCGCGTTTCGGCATTTGTCATATTCCGCACGGCTGCACCCGCCATGCTGCGGTGTGCAGGGCAACTGCTCTGCGGAAAACGCCATGCGAGAGAGCTGGCTGCTGAGTTCTTTAAGCGCCGCGCGATTGACGGTATAGTGCATGAAATAACCGCACTTTTCGCCGAAAATGAGCCCCGCTTCACGCAGAACTTTTAAATGCTGTGAAACCGCCGCTTCCGAAATATCCAGCTGTCTTGCCAGTGCGCGCACGCAACAGTTGCGGCGCAGCAAAAGGCGCAGCAGCAAAAGGCGGTTTTCATCTGCCAGTGCTTTGAACATCATAGCTGTTGACCCCATAGCGTCCTCCTGATTAAGTATTTGCTAAATTAAATTATAGCACGAATTTTAATTAAGTCAATACTAAATTAAATTTTCGCCTGTAAAAAAGCAGCACACCGAAACGATGCGCTGCCAAAAACTTTTATGTACGGTCATTCAACAGAACGGAAGCCCTTGCCGATGATCTCGCTCGTATTCGTGATGAACATAAATGCCTTTTTATCGACGGAACGGACATACGCGCGGAGCTTCACAGCTTCACCGCGTCTGCACGCAACCATGACGACCTTGCAACCCTCATGCGAATACGCGCCTGTGGCATCCACAATGGTCGAACTGCGGTTCATCTTGTGAATGATGTAATCGCAAATCTCCTCCGGGTGCGTGGTGACAATGGAGAAATATTTGCAGAGGTTAATACCTTCAATCACGGAATCGACCATGAACGCCTTGATAGCAAGACCGAGCAGCGAAAACAGGCCTGTGCGGATATCGAATACAAACATCGCGGAAAACGCGATGAGCGTATCGCTGACGAGCAGCGCTTTGCCGATATCAAGACTCGTGTACTTTTTGAGGATCATCGCAACAATATCCGTGCCGCCGCTCGAAGCGTTGCAGTTAAAGAGGATCGCCGAGCCGACCGCCGGCAGCATCATACCGTAGCACAGCTCGAGGAACGGCTGGTCGGTAAGCGGCTTAGAAAGCGGAACGAGCTTTTCAAGCAGCCACGTCAAAAACGAAAGCAGCATGCTACAATACACGGTAAGCACACCGAAACCGCGTCCCAAAATGATAAAACCGACGATGAGCAAGATGATATTGATAATCCACATGATACCCGCTGTGGAGAACGACGGAAAAATATGACCGAGCAGAATAGAGATACCGCTCACGCCGCCGGTGGAAAAATTATTCGGAAATTTAAAGAAATAAGTGCCGATGGCAAAAACAAAGGTGCCGAACGTGATGAGCATAAACGTCTTTAAATTCTGTTTTGTAAGCTTTTCCTTAACATTTTGAATCGGGTTATTCATACTGCGCCAACTTTCCTCATTACAGGCGAAGCGCCTGTTTTTAATCCGTTTGAGATTTTAACACAGCAAACACCAAAATTCAACAGGAAAGCATACAAATGAATAATTGATTTTCCCCCCGTCATTTTTTGCAAGTTGCGTCTTTCAAAACTTGCTTTACATATGTTTCGAGCGCGTTTTGATACGCCGGAAAACGTTCCCGAAGGGAAGCGGCAAACGCCACGGACTGTACGAAATCGCAGAATTTGTCATACGGCAGAAATTTGTAATCGATCGTTTCATTCGCCTGCAGCGTGATTGGGATATCCGCACTTTCAACCGTTGCGGCATACACGTAAAACACCGTTGGGCCATGCGTCAGACGCAGCAAAAAGTTATGATGCAAAAAGGAGAGCGGCCGAAACCGTTCTCCTTCTGTGCTTTTTAAAATCAAATCAGGCTGCGGATGTAATCTGCCGCCTTGCGGATATCGCCCTCGGGGTCGTCGCCGACTTCACGTTCGATCGTCAGGAAGCCCTTATAGCCGATGTCGTTCAGCGCCTTGAAGTACGCCGGGAAATCTACGTCGCCTTCGCCGAGCGGAAGCTCAATGAAGGAAGCGTCGTTCAGCATGTCGGATTCCTCCATGCCGTACAGGATCTCCGGGCTGACATAATGCAGACGCTTGCCGTCTTTTGCATGTGTGTGCACAATGTAATCCTTCAGCGTGTAGACCGCCTGCACCGGGTCGTCGCCCGTGACCATAACAAAGTTTGCCGGATCAAGGTTGACGGAAACACCCTTGGAATGGAGGCCGTCAAGGAACCCCTTCAGCGTCGTTGCAATCTCCGGGCCGGTCTCCACAGCGAAGTGTGCCTGCATGGAGTCTGCATACGCCGCAAGCTGGCCGCAAGCATCCTGCATGATTGCATAGCGCGGGTGGCTCGGGTCGTTCGGTACAACGCCGATATGCGTTGTGATCACATCGGTCTCGAGGTCCTTTGCAAGGTCTACGATGCGTTTGGATTTTTCAATGAGCTCCGGGTTCAGCTTCGGGTCGTTGAAGCCGTGGCCGAGGTCGCCGCACAGCGCAGAGATCGTCAGGCCGTGATCCTTCACGCGCTTCAAAAATTCGCGGCGTGCTTCTGCGTTCATATTCTCGGGCGACATTTCGCCTCTTGTTGCGTAAACCTGAATGCCGGTCGCGCCGACTGCAACAGCTTTATCGAGAGCCGTGAGCGTATCGGTGCGGAAGCCGTCCATCAGAACGCCGATAGAAAAGGGATACATAAGCAATTTCCTTTCTTAATGCACAGGGAGTTTAGCCCAGCGTGATCTCTTTGTGCTGCTCGGAGGAATCGTAAATCGCCTGCATCATCTGTGCCGTGATGATAACGGTATCGATGTGAGACGGCAGCTTCTTGCCGGTCTTGATGCAGTCAATGAATGCGTCAATCTCGTTCTGGAAGTGGTCGCGCATCTTAAAGACAGGCTTATACTCCGTGAGTGCACCGTACTCGGAGCTGTAAACGGTGAAATCCTTGCCGTACTGGAGACGGATGCCACCCTTATCGCCCATGAAGTCGATGTAACACTCGTTTTCGCCGATGTTCTGCGCCCAAGCGCCGTGCAGAGAGATGACCGGGCCTTCGGTACGGATCATGCCGACAACGGAGTCGTCCACGTCGTAGGTGCCGTCGTACTTCGGGGGACCTGCCCACATGTCGGTGTATGCGTAGCCCTTCATGTCCTTGCCAAGCTCGCAGAAGGCTTCACCCGTAACGGTCTTAACCTTCGGGTCACCGCAGCAGTACATAACGATATCAAGGTAATGCACACCCCAGTCAATCAGAGCACCGCCACCTGCAATCGCCTTTGTGGTGAACGCGCCGCCGAGGCCCGGAATGGAGCGGTGTGCACGGAAGCTGGCATGTACATGGTAGATATTGCCGAGCTTGCCGTCGTCGATATACTTTTTGATGAGGTTCACGCTGTCATTGAAGCGGTTGACAACGCCGATGTTGAGCACTTTGCCGGTCTCGTGCTGAACCTTCTGCATCTCAAGGGCTTCCTTGTAGGTTCTTGCAGCCGGCTTCTCGCACAGAACATTCTTGCCTGCGCGCAATGCGTCAATGGAAATGGTCGGGTGAACATTGTTCGGGGTGCAGACGGAAACAGCTTCAACTTCCGGGTCTGCCAGGACATCGTGATAATCCACAACAGCGGTGCCGCAGCCGTACTTTTCAACGGCAGCCTGTGCGCGCTCCGGGATGATGTCGCAGAAATACTTGATTTCTGCCTCCGGGTTGTTCATGTAAGACGGGATGTGCGCTGCATTTGCGATCGTACCGCAACCAATAACGGCAACTTTCATTGGAATACAACTCCTTTAAGAATTTTCTGCGGGCTGCGGAAGGTTCTTTTTATCCTCCTCGGCCCATTTTTTATATTCACGCGGCGCCATGCCCACATATTTTTTGTAGGCGCGGCTGAACGCATGGATCGATTTGAAGCCCATCAGCTCGGCGACTTTTGTAACGGAATATCCCTGGCGAAGATACTCGTTTGACTTTTCAAAGCGCCGCTTCGTGTGATAGGATTTCAGGCTTTCGCCCGTAAACGCAGAGAACTTCTGCGCAATATGGGTATAACTGTACCCAAACTCCGCACTGAGCGCGCTGAGATTTTCCATGGACTCAAGGTGCACATCAATGTAATTGATGACATCGTAGACGAGCTTTTCATCGGAATTATTGCTGCCGCTCAGTAAGTAGTTTTTGTAGAACTTTCGGCTGAAAATGCGGTATACGCCGCAGATGATCTCCTGCATGTACGCTTCAATCAAAAGGTTCGAGAGTACGTCGTCCGAAATGAATTCGGAAAGCACGCGCATGAACGTGTCCTGTAAGCTGACCGCGTTATGAAACTGCACCTGCTCGTTCGTATCGAAAAAGCTCTTAAGCTGTGCAATCTTCTCATTTACGATCGGCTCTACAAAATCAAAGCCGAGATAAAAGAAACGCAGCGGTTCGATCTCCGCCGAGATGATGTTGTGCATCTGTCCCTTGCGCACAAGGAGCAGGTCACCCTTCTGCATGGTGTACACCGTATCATCTACATAAAATGCACCGGTGCCGGAAAGCACGTACGTGATTTCGTAGACCGCCTGTTCGTGCTCAAAGGTCTGGTAACCTGCTTCGCAGCTTAAGTCCCCGATCTGATACAGAACATATGGCCCGTACAGCATATCCATACCGGCGTATGTATTATCGAAGTGAAATTTTGCCCGATTGACCGGCATTGTGGTATCGCCTCTGTGTTTACGCCCTTATTATAATGAAAGAACGCAGGAATGTATTTGATATTTTTTGCAAATCAGATGGTAAAAAACACAACCTTACCAGAAAATCAGCTTTTCTTCGCCTCTTTTTCAATGGCATCGAGCTCCCGGCACAAATGGCCGAACAATTCGCCGCTCACAACATTCTCGCTCTCGCCCGTCATGTTGAGCGTCACGCGATCCAAAAAAGAGGAAAACACTTCAAGCTCTTCTTCCGAAAAGCCCTGAAACGCCACCGCGTCGATCTGGTCTAACCGCTCGCGGCACATGGCACAGGCCCTTTGCCCTTCTTCTGAGATATAAAGCCGCTTGCAGCGTAAGTTTTCGGCATCCACTTCTTTTGTGAGATACCCCGCCTTCTGCAAACGCTTTGTAGAGAGCGCAATGGAGGCCGGGCTGACACGCAGATGGTCTGCCACCTGCACCTGTGTACACCCGGGATTTGCCGCAATGAAATCCAGCACAGGCATCTGGCCGAAATACAGACCATGCTCCTGCGCCCCACGCCGATGCGCAAGCTGTTGCACAAGCTCCAGCTTATGTAATTTTCCCATCAGTTCATGCAATTCCATAGCCGCACTCCTCATACGCCTCTTTGATATTATTATAACCCCGCTGTTAAATTTGTCAACCCATAGTACCGTTTTCCCGTGCACTTCGGCTCTATATTTTTCTTTACACAGATGCTTTATTGTGCTATACTGTTAGCAGCTTAATTACAACAATTTGGAAGGGGTCTAAAAAATGAATGAAACGATTCAAGTTTTGATGAACCGCAAGTCCGTCCGTGTTTTTGAGGATAAGGAGATCTCACCCGAAATCAAAGATATTATCCTTGCCGCTGCCATGCGCGCACCGACCGGCGGCAACTGCATGCCGTACTCCATCATCGACGTGACGGATCAGTCCATTAAGGATAAGCTTGCCGAAACCTGTGATCATCAGCCGTTCATTGCACAGGCGAAAATGGTGCTCATTTTCTGTGCAGATTACCACCGTTGGTACAGAAAGTTCAAAATGGCGGGCTGCGAAAACATTCCCGCGCCGGAGCTCAGCAACATGGTGCTTGCAACGGAAGATGCCGTCATCGCCGCACACACAGCCTGCATCGCCGCGGAAAGCCTCGGCATCGGTTCCTGCTATATCGGCGATATTGTGGAGAACTTCGAGATTCACAAAGAGCTTTTAAACCTGCCCCCGCAGGTCGCGCCGCTTTGCATGCTGGTCTTCGGCTATCCCACCCAGCAGCAAAAGGAAAGAAAGCAGACAACTCGTTTTGCAAAGAGCTCCATCGTGTTTGAGAACCGGTATCGTGAACTTTCTGAAGAAGAGCTGCTCGAAATGATGCCAAACGACCGCACGAAGGCGTTCTATAACCGCAAATATGTTTCCGATTTTGCGCAGGAAATGGTGCGTTCCACAAAAGAGATCTACAAAAACTGGAACTCCAAGGAATAAGCCATGCTGCACATCGGTTGTCATCTTTCTGCCTCTAAGGGCTACTACGCCATGGGCAAAACGGCACTTTCCATCGGCGCGGATACGTTCCAGTTCTTCACGCGAAACCCGCGCGGCAGCCGTGCAAAGCCGCTTGATCTGAACGATGCACAGAAGTTAAACGAGTTAGCGGCGGAAAACCACTTTGCCGTGCTGCTCGCCCACGCGCCGTATACGATCAATCCCTGCTCCGCAAACGAAGACACCCGCACATTTGCCCGCGAAACGATGCAGGATGATTTGAAGCGTCTGGAAGCCACACCGCACAATCTCTATAACTTCCACCCCGGCAGCCACGTTGGACAAGGCATCGAGACCGGCGTCACACAGATCAGCGAAACGCTGAACGCCATTTTATCTCCCGAACAGACCACCACGGTTTTACTCGAGACCATGGCAGGCAAGGGCACGGAAGTCGGCTCTCATTTTGAGGAACTCCGTGAAATTCTGGACCGCGTAACGCTCTCCGACCTCATGGGCGTGTGCCTCGATACCTGCCACGTGTTCGATGCCGGGTATGACATTGTAAACGACCTCGACGGTGTGTTGACGGAGTTTGACCGCGTGATTGGGCTTAACCGTCTGAAAGCGGTACACATTAACGACAGCATCTTCGGGCTTTCCTCTCACAAAGACCGCCACGCAAAGATCGGCGAGGGCAAGATTGGCACGGAAGCGTTCCGCCGCATCATCAACCACCCTGTCCTGCGCCGCCTCCCCTTTTATCTCGAAACTCCAAACGAACTCCCCGGCTACAAAGCCGAAATTGAACTTTTGAGAGCGATGGTTGAGGAGAGCTAAAAAAGCTTATATTTTAATTAAAAAGCAAAAGAACACAAATCGTTTTAAACTAACTGCTCACGATTTGTGTTCTTTCTTTATGTCGTTCTTCTATTCCCCTTTCTGCCATTACATTTTGAACACAGCACCTGCAAATTAGACGCAACCGTTTTTCCGCCTTTTGAAATCGGAATAATATGGTCGATTTGGAGTCCTACTCCATCCGGCATGTACTTTCCGCAATTTTGACATGTATAGTGATCCCGTTTCATGATCTGTTGGCGTAACTCTTTTGTCATCTGTCGCCGCTGATCTCGACTATGGTATTCTTTCAGTGTCGCTTCAAACCCTATTCTCTCTAATTTTCTATGACGTTGTACAAGCCAGTCCCAATCAACAGCTATTTCAGAATCAAGCACGGACACTTTATAGGATGTCTTCACGTAATTTTGCTGTCTGTATCTTGTTTGATCTCTAACCGTTTTAAAGCGAAAAGCAAAATTGTCATCTATGATTTCATAAAGCTGGCGAGTACGCCTCTTTTTCAATATACAAGTTTGAATGTAACTCTCCGTTCTTTTCTTCCAATTTATGATCGTATTATGGTGTTCCACTATACAATTCCAGCCAAATTCACTACACAAATATTTATCTATATAATCTTCAATGTCTACATTTCTCTTCCGAGATACATCAAAAGAACGCACAAAATATGGATAATGAAAAGGGTTACGCAATATTCGGTATAAACCATAAATCACAAGGAAAATCGCCATTAAAGCTGCAACGATCACCAATACATTCGACATAGAGCTTTGAAAATGATATGGCCACTGTTTCATCACCATATCTCCTTTCCACATGCAAGTACTATCTAAAATGCGACTTTAATCTTAAATTCATTATAGTAAATCCACCTAATAACTGTCAAGTGAAATACTGCTCCTTCATCGCAATGTGAAAACAACTTGCAGTTGTTATTAAATTCGCCCTTAACGCGCGCAGTGCATTTCACTGCGAAGCAATTTTACAATAACCGCAGGTTATTATTTCACTCGCCGCAAGGCAAATTTCACTGAAAAAGGTCTTTGTCAAAAATGACAAAGACCTTTTTTCTGGTGGAGATGGCGGGAATCGAACCCGCGTCCGAAAACCGGTTACCGGGGCTTTCTACGAGTGTAGCGGCTCTTTTGACATTCCCTCCGCGCACCGCCGAACAGCAGGCTTTGCGCATCAGTAGCCTTTAGATCATGACGGACTTAAAGGCGTGGGCCCGTTCACGTGCACCGCTAAGTGACGCTCTTATCCCGTCCGCGGTTCTACGGGTAAGAACGGCTGCTTAATTAAGCAGCAACAGCAACTGTATTGTTGTCGTTTAATTTTAAGTTTGCGGATTTTATAGCGGTCCCGCACCGCTACTCGCTTACCAGGGCTTCCAGTCCCCGTCGAAACCTTTACATCCCCATATAAAAAGCGATATTGCTACCGCTTTTATCTGTTTTTCTCTTTCAGCGCACGCTGAATATCGCGTTGGGCATCACGCGCGGCCATATCGGCACGCTTATCGTAGAGCTTTTTGCCCTTGCACAGACCGACCTGCACCTTCACCCGCGAACCCTTAAAGTACACGGAAAGCGGAATGAGCGAATAACCGACGGTTTTGGAAAGGCCAAAAAGCCGCATGATCTCGCGCTTGTGCATGAGCAAACGGCGCACCCGCATGGGGTCACGGTTAAAGATGTTGCCCTGCTCATACGGGCTGATATGGCAGCCGTTTAAGAGCATTTCACCGTCCACAACAGAGCACCACGCGTCCTTTAAGTTGCATCTGCCCTGCCGCAGCGATTTCACCTCTGTGCCGCAAAGCTCAATGCCCGCTTCAAGGGTCTCCTCCACAAAGTAGTCGTGGTAGGCCTTTTTGTTCTGGGCAATCGTTTTAAATTCTGTTTTTGCCACTTGGCCTGCCCCCTTCTGCTTTGTGTGTGATTTACTATACACCACTTTCGCGGTTTTGTCAACGCGAAATCGATTTTACAGCTCCTGTCTGCCCTCAATGGCGCGAGAAAGCGTCACTTCATCGGCATATTCGAGGTCGCCGCCGACCGGGATGCCGTACGCAAGACGCGTTACGCGGATACCGAGCGGCTTTAACAGGCGCGAAATGTACATGGCGGTCGCTTCGCCCTCAACGGTCGGGTTCGTCGCCATGATGACCTCCTGCACGGTGCCGTCCTGCACGCGACGCAAAAGCTCTTTTATTTTGAGCTGATCCGGCCCGATGCCGCCAAGCGGCGAAATGGCACCGTGCAGCACGTGGTAGGTCGCGTGGAACTCATTTGTGCGTTCCAGTGCGAACACGTCGCGTGGGTCTTCCACCACGCAGATAACCGAGCGGTCTCGGCTTTCATCGCGGCACACGGGGCAAAGGTCGCCGTCCGTCAAATTGCAGCACACGGAGCAGTAATGGATCTGCTCGTGCGCGTCGATGATCGCCTGCGCAAAGCTTTCGGCATCCGCTTTATCCATGTTGAGCACGGCATACGCAATGCGCTGTGCGGACTTATGCCCCACGCCCGGCAGGCTCTCAAATTTATCGACGAGCCGTTCGAGCGGCGGTACGTGATAACCGGCCATTAGAGGATGCCCGGAAGGCTCATGCCGCCGGAGATTGCGCCAAGCTTCTCCTCTTTCTCGTTTGCGGCTGCGCGCAGCGCTTCGTTGACAGCAGCAGCGACGAGGTCGCCGAGCATTTCGGCATCATCGGGGTCGATGACTTCCGGCTTAATGTCGATGTTCTTCACTTCCATTTTGCCCGTTACGGTTGCGGAAACGGCTCCGCCGCCTGCGGCCGCGGTGTATTCCTTCGCCTCGAGCTCCGTGGTAATCTGCTCCATCTGCTCCTGCATCTTCTGTGCCTGGCGTGCAAGCTGCTGCAAATTTGCGGCTCCGCCGCCGCCCATACCCTGCGGTAAACGTGCTTTCATAGTTAAGACTCCTTACTGTGTGGTTTTTAAATTTATTTTTCTTCGATCTCCACGCCGGCTTCGCGCATATCGTGCAAAAAGGCGTCGAGCGGATCTTTCGGTTTTTCGCCGTCCGCTGCGGGCGGCTTATAAGGGCCGAGTTTATACACCCGCCCGGTCACCTGCTGAATGGCCTCGCGGATCTTTTCTCTCTGGCTGGCACGTTTCAAGAGATCAAACGCAATCTGCGGCGCTTCGATGAGCATGTAGTCGCCGCTGATGTACGCCGCTGAGCCCTTGAACGCCGACGCCACCGACTTTGAGTAATTTTCCATATAGCCGATAATGTCCGACCAGCCGTCGAACGGCTGCGCATTTTTTGCAAGCTCCTCTGTGGACTGCGGCTTGTCCTTTACCGCGGGCTGCACAGGTGCGTTGTTCTGTGGTGTCTCGGGCTGTTGTACCGGTGCTGCCGGTGCTTCAGCCGCGGATACACTCGGTGCCGGGGTGATGGGACGGCGCAGGCCGCCGCGCTCCAAAACTTCAATGCGGCGCAAGAGTGCTGCGGGCGAGGTATCCATTTCCGGCGTGCAAAGACGGATAAACGTCATTTCCATTTCCGTGCGCTTATTCATGGTCTTCATGCGCGACTGCGCGGACTGGAACGCATCGAGCGCGTGCAGAATCGTTGAAAGCTCCATGGAAAGCGCCGTTTTGGTCATGGCTTCCAGCTCTTCGCCAACGGCATTTACAAGCCCGCTTGCGTCCTTCATCGTTTTGATGAGCATCAAATTGCGAAAAAAGCCCGCAAGCTCCTCGCACAGCCTGCCCATGTCTTTGGAAGACTTATACAGCGCGTTGATCTTTTCGAGTGCCGCGGTGCGGTCGCCCGTGCGAATGCACTCGGCGAGTTCAATTAAGTGCCCACGCCCCGCAAGGCCCGCCGTTTCCGCAACGAGCCCATACGTCACGTGCCCGTCGCTGCGACCGATGCACTGATCCAAAATGGAAAGCGCGTCGCGCATGCCGCCGTCTGCCGTAACGGCGATGAGCATCGCGGCATCGTGGTCGATTGTCACATTTTCCTGCGTGCAGACCCACTCAAGGCGCCCTGCGATGTCCTCCGGTGCGATGCGGCGGAAATCAAAACGCTGACAGCGCGATAAAATCGTCGGCAACAGCTTATGGACTTCGGTCGTCGCCAAAATGAAAATGACGTGTGCGGGAGGTTCTTCGAGCGTTTTTAAGAGGGCATTGAACGCCGAAACGGAAAGCATGTGCACCTCATCGATGATATATACGCGGTATTTCGCCGTAGTCGGCGTGAAGTTGGATTCTTCAATGAGCGCACGGATGCTGTCTACGCCGTTGTTGCTCGCGGCGTCCAGCTCTACAACGTCCAAAACAGAGCCGTCATCCAGTCCTCTGCACACGTCGCACTTGCCGCATGGATCGCCGTTTTGGGGATCCATGCAATTGACCGCCTTCGCCAGAATTTTTGCGCAGGTCGTTTTTCCCGTGCCGCGCGAGCCGGTGAACAGATATGCGTGCGAAATGCGCCCGGCCATCAGTTCGTTTTTTAACGTGACCGTCACCTGCGGCTGACCGACGACATCGGAAAACTGCTGCGGACGATATTTTCTGTATAACGCTTTATACAAACGGCGGCGCTCCTTTCTTTGTGAGTGATAAAAGAAAAAGACGCTTGGAACGTAGAATATGTGAACGGACAGGCAGCCTGCATCGCACCAGACGATCCGCTTAATGCTGCTCGGTCCCCCGCCTGACATGGTTCACGGTGTCTCGCCGCGCAGACCTGTCCGCTCGCATATTCCACGGTATATTCCAACCGCCTTGGCTTTTTCCGTGCGCGGAACATACTTGACCGCGTACTTTAGTATTATACACGTTTTCCCTTGAAAAGGCAAGCAAAAAATCGTATAATTTTGTATATGTTCATATTTGTAACGCGCACATGGGATTTTTTGCAGATTCTGCGCGGCAAAACGGGAAAGGATGAAAGAAAATGAAGATCAGAAATGCAGAGCTCTGTGACCTGCCCTATCTGCTTGAGATGCTAGAAAACGCGAAAGCTTCGCTGCGGGCGCTCGGCATCGACCAGTGGCAAAACGGCTACCCGAACGAAACCACCCTGCGTGAGGACATTCAAAATAGAATCTGCCGTGTTGTGATAGACGACGAAAACAATATTCTTGCAAGTGCCGCCGTGTATGTGGGCGACGAGCCGACATACCACGAAATTTATAACGGCGCGTGGCAGACAGAAAACAAAATCTACGGCATCGTGCACCGCATTATGGCGGCAAAAAGCGCCAAGAACCGCGGCGCAGCATCGTTTTTGATGACCTACTGCGCGAAACTCTCGCTTGAAGCGGGTGTCACCTCCATGCGATGCGATACGCATCCCGGCAACATCATCATGCAGCACACGCTCGAAAAGAACGGTTACATTCGCTGCGGCATCATTCACCTTACGGACGGCGCAGACCGCTTTGCCTACGAAAAAGTTCTGAAATAACGCACAACAGACACAGGCCCCGGCGAGCATGACAAAACGCTCGCCGGGGCCTCGCTCATTCTATTTTGTTATTTCTTTCGTCCGGTAAAATGACACCTTGCGGCATCATCGAAGCACGCGGCTTTCGTCGCGCCGGTCAAAATGCTTACATAGAGATCAGGCCGAATGCGTTCATGACAGAGCTGATAAGGATGATGGCTGCAAAGACCGGGCAAAGATACTTGATCATCATGACGAAGATCTTCTTTCTGCGGAACGTGCCGCCTTCTTGCGTCATTTCTTCTTCAATACGGTCTACACCGATCACGCGGGAAACGAGCAGGCAAGTCGCAATAGCCGCAATCGGCATCATAACGGAGTTCGTTAAGAAATCGAAGAAATCGAGGAACTGCATGCCGAGAATCTTTACGGCATCAAGCGGGCCGTAGCCGAGCGAAGACAGCGTGCCGAGCACGAGCATGATGATGCCGATAACAACGGTCGACTTTTTGCGGTTCCAATGGAGTTCATCTTCAAACGTGGAAACGGCGCTTTCCGTCAGCGCAATAGAGCTTGTGACCGCCGCAAACAGCACGAGCACGAAGAACAGAATGCCAACCACCGTGCCGAGGCCCATGCTGGCGAACACCTTCGGAATCGTGATGAACATCAATGACGGGCCCGCCTGCAAGGTGTTCGGGTCGCCGCTGGAGAACGCAAAGACCGCCGGGATGATCATAAGGCCGGCCATAATGGCAATGGCGGTGTCGAAAATCTCCACATTGCGTGTAGAGTCCTCAATGGACGTTTCTTTTTTCATATAAGAGCCAAACGTAACAAGGATGCCCATGGCGATGGACAGCGAATAGAACATCTGTCCCATGGCGGAAACGACCGTCATCCAGGAGAAATTCTCAAGGTTCGGCACAAGGAAATACTGAATACCCTTCAGTGCGCCGGGACGTGTGACGGAATAGATTGCGATGATGACAGACAACACGACAAGGATCGGCATCATGAATTTCGATACACGCTCAATACCGTTGCGCACGCCGGCAAAAATGATGGTCAGCGTGATGAGTGCAAAAACGATAAAGCAAATTTCGGCGGACACGCCGTCCGAGATGAACATCGAAAAATATCCATCCTCCGCAAGCTTTGTTCCGTTGCCGCAAATGTACTCAAAAAGATATTTGATGACCCAGCCGCCGATAACGGAATAATAAGGCACAATCAGGATTGGGATAATGGCGTTAATCCAGCCGCCGGCTTTTAATGTATGCGACTTTGTGAACGATGCATATGCACCCACAGGGCTTTTGCGCGTCATGCGGCCAAGCGATGTTTCTGCCACGATCATCGTGTAACCGAACGTCAGCGCAAGCAAAATGTAGATCAAAAGGAAAATGCCGCCGCCGTATTTTGCCGCAAGGTACGGAAATCGCCAAATGTTGCCAAGACCGACCGAAGCGCCGGCCGCAGACAGCACGAACCCGAGTTTACCCGAGAACATGCTGCGATTACTGTGATGTTTCTTCATTACTTCTCCACCTATTTTCTGCGAATATTCAAACACAGCCGCCGGTGAAACCGTTTTCCCCCTTCAGTTTCACCGGCGTGCTGCATCAATACGTTTAGCATACCACATGGGCCGCAAAAATGCAATATCTTGCTTTCACAAATTCATTTTGCGTTTTCTGTTTATATTATGCCTTATCATCGGCGCTGCGCTTTTTTCACCCAGTCGAGTGCGACCCAGCCGCCGGCTTTGAGACGTCCCCAGCCTTTTGCAGAACCCACACCTGCGCTCTCCTCTACAACCGTATAGCGCTTCGTGTCTGTGATCTGCCCCTGCACGTCATAATTCGTACCCGGACCCTTGCGGATATTGAGCGCATCTGCAGCGTCCTTGCGCACTGTATACGCTTTGAACGGTTCATACATAATTTTGCCATTTGAGGCATACACTTTATAACCCACAGGGCATGCGTTTTTCGCATTTTCCAGCATTGCATACGCGCCGATCTGGCTTTTTGCGTCCGACCAGCTTGTCCGCACGCGGTAAAGCTGCTTTGGCACGGGTTTCGCACCAGTCTTTGTCTCCTTTTTGTCGTCCTTCATTTCGCTTTCAATCATTTTAAAAAACCGCGCCCAGCCCTTGTCGAGCGTTCTATGCGGGCAATATTTGCCGTCGAAGTCCTGATGCTTCTTCACATGCGAAATATCCCATTTGCGCTCGGTGAGCAGCTTTGCGATATACTCCGCCGCGTTCTTCTCGGCTTTATCGAAACGCGTGCCGCCCGAAAGCGAATAGCAAATCTCGATATGAATACCATGTGCATTGCCATCACGTTGGCCCGCTGCGAATGCGCCCTTGTCGAGCGGTATGCCGATGACAATCTCTTTGTCATCGACCGCCGCGTTAAACGACGTAGAGCTGTCGTTGCGAATCATATACGCGACTTCATTTGCGGCGGAAGCATCGTTTGCCGTGTTGTGGACGACAATGTACTTCATGTCCTTAGCGCAGGACTCCACCGGCACTTTCAAATCGTATTTTGCAGAAGATAATAGATTTTCGCGGATCGGTACCATAAGATCACTCCTTCTTCCCATCACTTGCACCCGATTCATCCGCCACGGTGCGACGGAGCCGCCTTAAAATGCGCTGCAAACGCGGAAACCCCGGCACGCCGATGGCCGCAAGATTTTCCATGACGGAAATGAGCTCGTTGATCGTAAGCCACACGGTGACGAGCATGCCGAAAAACAGCTTTACATCGAGCGTGATGCCGGCCCCGATGACTGCACCGCGCAAAAGATAATCCACCGCCGCACCGACTGCGACCATGACCATATAGCAAAGCTTTTTGAGTATCCCCTTAATACCGAACTTGGAATTTAACTCGGCGCGGATATACGCTTTGATCATGCCGGTGATATAATCGAGCAACATCACGCCGAGCAGCACGAGCATCGGCACCGCAAGCGTACCGAGGTACGACACAAGTCCCGCGCCGAGCACGGCCACCGTCGTCTTTAAAACCGTCTGTTTCATCAAACCTTTACCCTCCTTCCCTGCATATTGGGACATGCACAGCGCTTTGTCCCGCGGCATACTATGACAGACGCGCTGCTTTTGTGCGCGGCAATCAGAAAAAGCGGTGAAACACGTTGCGGAATGTCAAAATCTGTGTTATGATTTCGGTGGACAAACATTCAAATATACAAAGGAGATTTTCTTATGGTCTGCAAAAATTGCGGTGCAAATATTCCGAACGGTGAGCTTTTTTGCCCAAACTGCGGCACGTGCACCGAAAACGCGAAATTCTGTAAATACTGCGGCGCGGTCATCGGTGCCGACTGCGTGGTTTGCCCCGCATGCGGCAGGCAGGTAGAGCCATTGCAGTCTGCCCAACAGCCCCAGCCTGTTTATGTAAACAACAATGTCACTTACGGTGGTGTGGCAAAAAGCAAATGGGCAGCGTTTTTCCTGTGCCTGTTTTTAGGACTCATCGGCGCGCATAAATTTTATGAGGGAAAGATTGGCATGGGTGTTTTGTATATCTTCACCGGCGGCCTGTTCGGCATCGGCGCGTTCGTCGATCTCATCGTCATCCTCTGTAAGCCCGGTCCCTATTATTACGTTTAACTTTCTCAGAAAGGCGGCGTACTATGCCAAGCATCCTTGAATATGCAGAAACCGAATTCTCGCCTTTGGCAGAAAAACCGTTTACGGATGTAGACAGCCTGCTTTTATCACAGTTTTCCTACATGAATCTGAGCGCGTTTGAAGACGAGCTTAAATGCGAAAACAAAATAGAAATTCGAGAGCTTTTAAAGGCAGAGCGCTTTGAAAAGTTGATGTTCCACGTACGCGATACCAAAAGCAACATGAGGCTTTTGTACGCTATGGCGTCAAGCCCGCGCTGGCGCAACATAAAAATCGGCAACTTCGTTGAAAAGCTGTGTGACCAGTCAGAGGAGCAGTTTGCGGCCATCACTGTATACCTCGATGACGACCACGCCTGCGCCGTATTCCGCGGCACGGACGCCACGCTTGTCGGCTGGAAAGAGGATTTTAACATGGCATTTCTGCCCGTCATCCCCTCGCAGGCCGATGCGGCAGACTATGTGACAAAGCTCGGCGAAGGTTTTCCCGGCAAACTGCTTTTGATGGGCCACTCCAAAGGCGGCAACCTTGCAGCCTACGCGGGCATGTTCTGCGACCCGGAAATTCAAAAGCGTATTGAGCGCGTCTACCCGCTCGACAGCCCCGGTTTCATCGGCAACACGCTCGAATCCGAAGAATATGGGCGCATTCAAAGCCGCGTACATAAAGTCATTCCGAAAGGCTCGCTCATCGGCATGCTGCTTGAAAATCACGGTGCATACTCCGTTGTGGAAAGCAACCAAATGGGCATTATGCAGCACGACCCGTTCTCGTGGCAGGTGACGGACGGTGCATTCCATACGCTGGAGGAAATTTCCAGCGGCGCAAAATACATGAACCAAACACTCAACAGCTGGATCACCGGCATGAGCATCGACGAGCGCATACGCCTTGTCGATGTACTCTACGGCCTTTTGACCGCCGGCAATATTGAAAACGTATTTGACGCTGGCGACATTCAAAAGAACATCGGCGCTATCTACAACGCCGCCGTGCACCTCGACCCCGAAACGCGGTCGTTCGTTTTGCAGATCATCCGTCAGCTTGCGGGCTTTGCGTTGCACAACATCCCCCACCCAAACGTCCCGGAAAACCTCAATATCCTGCCCGGCAATAAAACGCAGAATTAAATTTTCATAGAGTAAAAGCCACCGTTTGCGGCAAGCCTTGCGCTTCACCGTTTCGATGGCTTTTACTTTATGTTTACGAATTTGCAAGCTGGCGGCGATGAGATCCATGATCGTGATGGAATTGAGCTGCATCGTTAGCACATTCATCGTGATCTTGCGGAATTTTTCAGATTTCTCTTCTGCATCATCCGTTCCCCTGTTTTCTGTTTTGCTTTATTTCACGTTTCCGCTGTTGATGCCCGCGCCTGTTCTATTAAGCGGCAGCCAGTCGAGCACCTTTTTGATGTACGTATCCCAGAATACCCAGTCGTGCTTGCCGGGGCCCTCCACATACGTGAGGTCAACACCGTTTTCGTTGAGGAAATCACGGAAATCGCGGTTTGCGGTGACGAGGCCGTCCTCCGTGCCGCAGCACAGGTACATTTTCGGTACGGGTCTGCCCTCCTCCTTCAGCTTCAAAAGCAGCGCCTTCGGGTCTTTGTCGCTGCCCTTCACCTTGTCATATTCACCGAAAATTGACTCGTAATAGTTGCGGCGGAATGTGAAGATCGGCGCGGAGTTGTCCGCGTCCTTCCACGTATCGTGCACGAGCGCGGCGGAAAGACCGATGACACAGCCAAAGTTTTCCGCATACTTCAGGCCGTTGCGGATTGCACCGTAGCCGCCCATGGAAAGACCCGCAATGAACGTATCCTCGCGCTTGTCGGAAAGCGGAAACAGCTTTCTTGTGAACTCTACAAGCTCCTTGCCGATGAACTCGCCGTACAGCTCGCCGCTCTTTTCGTCGTCGAGGTAGAAGCGGTTTTCACCGGAGGGCATAATGACCGCAAGGTCGTTTGCCTCTGCCCACGCCTGAATGCGCGTGCCGTTCACCCAGTCCGTATAATTGCCGAAAATACCGTGCAAAAGGTAAAGCGTCTTCAGCGGCTTCTGCTCTGCGTTTTCCGCCTGCGGGCCGAACTTATCCACCGGGATAATCGCATTGAACGTCACCACGCGCATGAGGCACTTCGAGATAAAATTCACTTCAATAATAGCCATATCAACAACTCCGTTTCAATTTTGGTTTCGTTATATTTCATTATAATCAATAAAAACCCTTTTGTAAAGACTACTTTTATGCTATACTGTACAAAACGGTTTGAAAGCAAAGGAAGTTGAATACGATGAACGATTTTTCCGAGCGCGTGTTTCAGGTGGTGCGCGAGATCCCGCGCGGCAAGGTGACAAATTACGGCTTCGTGGCATTTGCGGCGGGCAACCCGCGGGCCTCGCGCGGCGTGGGCTTTGTGCTGCACCGCAACACGGACCCCGTAAATACGCCATGCCACCGCGTAGTGTTCAAAGACGGCTCTCTGTGCAAGGGCTACGTTTTCGGCGGCCCCGATGTACAGCGCGAAAAGCTCGAAGCCGAGGGCGTGCAGTTCCTGCCCGACGGCCGCGTAGACATGAAAGCCTGCGGCTGGTTCGGCGAAAACGAAGAATAACAAAAAGGTGCCTGACCAAAATGATCAAGCACCTTTCGTTTTTACTTTTAAAATCAGCCGTAGTTCTTAAAGCTGACGTTAATATCGACTGCCGCGTCGATGCCCTGCACCTGCGCGTTGTCGGAATACTGCCACAGGCCGAAGTTATAGTAGAACGCCGGCACGCTGCGGTATTCCGCAAGCCAGAACTCAAAGTCCTTGAGCTGCTCTAAGTCATAATAGTTATAGCCAAGACTGCGGTTGAAGTACACACCTGCGGTGTAGCCCGCTTTCGCGATTTTTTTGCAGAACGCCGAAGCATAACTCGTAATCTGCTCGCCCGTGGCATCTGCCGTGCGAGAGCCGTCTACGCTCGTCTGCTCCCAGTCAAAGACGACGGGGTAATCGACGGACTTATTCTGCAAAAGCTGGAGCACATAGCCCGCTTCCTCCTCCGCTTCGGTAACAGAAGTTGCCTGCGAGAAGAAGTAGATGCCCACCTTTACGCCTGCGTCCTTCGCACCGGTGTAATTATCGGCAAACTTGCTGTCTTCGTTCAGCTTGCCGCGCGTTGCACCGCGGTAGCCTGCGCGGATCATCGCGAAATCGATGCCGCTCGCTTTGACGGCTGCCCAGTCGATATCGCCCTGATAGTCGGAAACGTCGATACCGAGGCTCGCGTTCGCGTCGTCATACGTCACAAGGCCGTTGTCATTTTTAAACTTCGACTGGTCGTATGTATTGAGCGGCACATTAAACTTCGGAATGGTGATCTCACCCTCGTAAAGATCCTGAATGACAAGCTTGCCGTCCTCCGTCACCGCGGAAGACGTGCCGTTGCCGGTGCTCTGACCGTCGGATTTCCCGCCGAACGCGGATAGGAGCGATAAAATGACCACGACCAGAATGAGCACGCCGGCCGCGCCAAGGAAAATCAAACGGCGCATTTCAAAAGAACGCGCGTCGCTATGTTTATTTGGAGCTTTATTATTCATAGTAAAATTACCTTTCATAAACGAAATCACAGCGTAAACTGCACACCGTGTTCGGATTTATTCTATTATACGCATTTTCTGTCCTTTTTGCAAGCCATTCGGCGAATAAAGTCTGCCTTGCCAAGTATTTCCCACTGCCATCTCGCGGTCTATCGTGCCGAGTACGCGGATTTTATCGCGGCTCCACAGGGGCGCAAGCAGCTTTGTTTTGTCACCGTCGCCCGTAATGCGCTCGATGACCGTTTCGGGCGGCAGCACCTCCAGTTGACGGATTACGACGCGCACATAGTCCTCAAACGTCATCGTCGTGTATGCGCCGCTTTCGTATAAACCCGCAAGCTGCGTGCCGCGAATGACGTGCAAAAGATGAATTTTCACACCGTCCGGGCGCAGCTGTGCAAGGTCTTCAGCGGTCTTTATCATCTCCGCCTCCGTCTCGCCCGGTAAGCCGTCTATGATATGCACGCAAACGCGAATATTGTTTTCACGCAGGCGCAGAAATATCTCTCTAAATATCTCGTATTTATATCCTCTGTGAATACGCGCAGCCGTCTCATCATTACTGCTTTGCAGGCCCAGTTCCACGGTGAGGTGCGTTTTGCCGTTCAATTCTTTTAAAAGCGACAAAACAGCCTCCCCGATGCAGTCCGGGCGCGTGGCAATCGATACGCCGTAAACGCCGAATGCAAGCGCTTCTTCGTATAACGTCCTGAGCTTTTCAACCGGCGCGTAGGTGTTTGTGTGCGTCTGAAAATACGCGATGATTTTACTTTCCGGCGACTTTTTATGAATACGCACTTTTTCCGCTTGCAGCTGCTCCGTCACGGAAAATGCCTTATCCTGCGTAAAATAGCCGCTGCCGCCGTCGCAGAAGATGCACCCGCCCACGCCGCACGTGCCGTCTATGTTCGGGCAGTTCAGCCCGGCATCGATCACCGCCTTTTGGGTCTTGCAATTCTGCACCCGGTTGTGATAAGCTAATGTATGATACCGTTTGTTATCAAACGTATACGGAAATGGATTCAAAGTAAAGCTCCTTTGCTTGGTCCAAAATAAAAATGGGAGTTGAGTATTTGTTACACATTAAAAAGCTGAATTTAGACGAAATTCGCGAAATTTACAACGCATATATGCACGAGGCATTCCCGCCGAGCGAGCTGCGCCCTTTTGCAAGCATGGAAATGCTCTACAATAAAAACTGCTACCCATGCTACGGCTTTTACGACGAGACCGATTCACTCTGCGCCTATGCCTATTTTTCGTGCACGGAAAACGGCAAATACGCCCTGCTCGATTATTTCGCCGTCAAAAAAGACCTGCGCGGCACGGGCATCGGCAGCAAGACTTTTCCCCTGCTGCGCACAGAAATGAAAGACCGTGACGGTCTTTTGCTCGAAGTGGAAAGCGTTGAGAGCGCCGAAGCCGAAGAAGAAGTCAACATCCGTCGCCGCCGCATCGCGTTTTATGAGCGCTGCGGGTGCGAAATGACAAAAGCCAAAAGCCTTTTGTACGGCGTGGATTTCAACATACTCGTGCTGCCCATCGCGCAGCCCGTGCCGGAAGCGAAAGTCGTGCTGCATGAGCTCGAAAACATTTATCACGTTATGTTCGACGACGAACTGTATAAGCGCGTCTGTCACCCGTTTATCGCGGAATAAGCGGATTTTTGAATTGACTTTTTCGCACATAAGCCATATAATAAAGCCATAAACCATACGGAGGTGTAAGCATGCCGGAAGAACAGAAAACAGCAGAAACCGAACAGGAGCGCCTTGCGGATTTTCCGCGTGATCTAAGCCGCAGCTTCACCTATCTGCACCGCCAGCGTAAAAAATATATGGATGACCGTCTGCGCGGCTACGGCTTTGTAGGTGGCATGCCGATGATCCTGCTTTACATCAACCGCCACCCCGGCACCACGCAGGACGCCATTGTCTCACACATGTATATCGACAAATGCACCGTAGCACGCCGCACAAAACGCCTTGAAGAGCTCGGCTACATTTCGCGCGAAACCGGCAAGGAAGATCGCCGCGAAAACAACCTCTACGTCACGGAAAGCGGCGAAAAACTCGTGCCCGTCATCCGCGAGATTTTGCGGGATTGGGCCAAAAGCGTCACGCGCGACCTTTCCGATGAAGAGCGCATTTTACTCATCACACTGTTAGACCGCCTCATCCATACGGACGTGGAATAAAATTTCACTTGATATGGACTACCCCGCAGTTTTAAAGCTGCGGGGTGTTTTTCATTGAAAAAGCTCCGGGAAACACGCCTTTTGTTCCGCCGAAAAATCCGTCTCGACCGTTTTATCGATGTCGAGCGCCGGACATAAAAGATGCACTGCACGGCAGCAGAGCATCTGGTGCTCCGTTCTGTCCAAATGCCCGCCGTAAAGGTCGTCCCCCGCCACGGGATGCCCAAGGTGCGCCATGTGCACGCGAATCTGGTGCGTGCGCCCGGTTTTCAAATGGAAATCAACAAGGCTGGACCCGCCGCTCGTTTTCACTGTTTGAAATTCCGTCACGGCTTCGTCTCCGATGCCCGCGCAGCGTTCCACCTTATGCCCCGGCTTTAACCCGATGGGCACATTCACACACCCGCTTTCGGGCGTTTCGCCCTCGCACACGGCGCGGTACGTTTTCGTCAGCTTTGCGTTTGCGGCAAATTTGTTTTTCGCCAGCACCAGTGCGCCGGTCGTATCCCGGTCTAAGCGGTACAGCGGCCGAAACACAAAGTCCGGCGTATTTTGAAAATACCACGCCGCCGCATTTAAAACGCTGTCGCGGTCGTGCCCCGGCGAAGGGTGCACGGGCATATTGTACGGCTTATCGAGCACTAAAAAATCCTCGTCCTCATATAAAACCGCAAACGGCAGATCGGCTTTTTCATACGCTTCGCCCGTCTCAAGCAGCGTCAAAGTCAGCGTATCGCCGGCTTTCAAAACGGCATTGCTGTGCACGGGTTCGCCGTTTTTAAGCATCTCTCCCTCGTATTTCAGCGCCGTTAAAATGCGTGCGGAAAACCCTAAGTACCGCCGCACGAACGTGCGCACGTCCATGTTTTCCTGTCCGCAGTCGATGACGAACTCCAGTGTGCGTTTCATTACTTGCTGCGCGTCGCGAGCTTTTCCGCAAACTCGTGCAGGAACGTGCTGTCCGCGTCAAACGCGTCAAGCGCATGAAGTGCCTTTTCGGTATGCTCATCGACAAGCGCCTGCGCTTTTTCCACGCCCAAAATGGAAACATACGTGCAGCGCGCGTTTTGTGCATCCACGCCGATGTTCTTGCCAAGCTCCTTGGCGTCACCGGTCACGTCCAGAATATCGTCGCGGATCTGGAACGCCAAACCGATGTGCAGCGCGTATTCCTTTGCTGCATTGATCTGCGTTTCGTTCGCACCCGCCGCAATGCAGCCCATCATGCATGCCGCCATGATGAGGTTTGCGGTCTTGCCGGTGTCTTTTTCGCACAGCTCATCGAGCGAAACGGTGCGGTTTTCGGTTGCAAGGTCAATGCACTGGCCACCCACCATACCGTGCTCGCCCGCGCAGCGCGCAAGCACCGCCGCCGCATACGCAGCGCGCTCCATGCCGACATTTCGGAATGCTTCACTGCTCAGCGCCGTTTCAAATGCTTTTGTCAAAAGGCCGTCGCCCGCAAGCAATGCGTAATTTTCACCGTAGACCTTGTGGTTAGAGGGCTTACCGCGGCGCATATCGTCGTTATCCATGCACGGCAGGTCATCGTGGATGAGCGAATACGCATGTACCATCTCCACGGCACACGCAAACGGCATCGCCATGTCTTCATCGCCGCCGCACAGCTCGCAGAACGAAAGCGTTAAAACAGCGCGCACACGCTTGCCGCCGTTTAAAAGCGAATAGCGCATGGCGTCGGTCACGGTCTCGGAAAGCGAGCCCTTGCGCTCCGGCAAAAAATGATCTAAGTCTTTTTCAATGCGTTTTACCCTGTCTTCCATTTTTATTCCTCCGTTTTCGCAGCACTCAGCTCCGTAATTTTCTGTTCGGCAGTGTTTAATTTCTCATAGCAAAAGCGGGAAAGCTCCGCGCCCTCGCTAAAAAGCTTCACAGATTCTTCCAGTGTCACATCTCCCTTTTCGAGCGTCTCGGTCACCTCGCGAAGGCGCAGCATCGCGTCTTCAAAGGTCATGGTTTTTTTAGGCATCGGTCATTTCCCTCTTTTCTGTTTTCTGCACCCGCACGGTGATCGCGCCGTCCTCTACACACGCTGTCAAAACGTCGCCCGGCTTTGCGTCTTCCGTGCGCTTTATCACTTTCCCGTTTTCGTCGGACACGATCGCGTATCCGCGTGAAAGCACCTTCAGCGGGCTCATTGCGTCTAACCGTGCGGAAAGCGCAGCAAGCTCGTTTTTCTCATTCAAAATTCTTCGCTCGGCGCTGTGCGTCAGGCTCTGCACCGTGTTTCGGAGCGCCTGCCTGCGCGGTGAAAGCCACGCGGACGGGTTTTGCAGCACGTTTGCGCTTGCAAGCGCATCGAGCATCTGCCGCCGATCGTCAAGCCCCGCCTGCACGCTGCCGCACAAACGGCGCGTCAGCTGCGCAAGTGCCGCACGCATTTCTTCCCTGTCCGGCACGGCAAGCTCTGCCGCCGCGCTCGGCGTTGGCGCTCTCAAGTCCGCGACAAAATCGCAAATCGTAAAATCCGTCTCGTGCCCCACAGCGGAGATGACGGGTATCTTCGACGCGAACACTGCCCTTGCGAGCGTCTCGTCGTTGAATGCGGCCAAATCCTCCGCGGAGCCGCCGCCGCGCCCGATGATGATGACATCCGCCGCCTTTTGGGCGTTCATCAATTTCACCGCCGCCGTAAGCTGCGCCGCTGCGTCCTCGCCCTGCACAAGCACCGGGCAAAACACGATCTCCGCCGCAGGCCAGCGCCGCGAGAGTATGTTGCGAATATCCTGCACCGCCGCACCCGTCGGCGATGTAATAACGCCGATGCGCGCCGGAAACGGCGGGATCGGCCGCTTGTGTTCTTCCGCGAACAGCCCCTCGGCAGCAAGCTTTTCTTTCAGCTGCTCAAACGCTAAGCTCAGCGCGCCCACGCCGTCCGGCTGCATTTCCTCCACATAGAATTGGTACTGCCCGCCGGGCTCATACACGGCCACACGCCCGCGCACGATAACGCGCATGCCCTCTTTCGGGCAAAAACGCAGCCGCCGCGCGGCAGACGAAAACATGACCGCCTTCAAAACGGACTTTTCGTCTTTCAGCGAAAAATACAGATGTCCGGAGCGGTAGTGATCGGTAAAATTGGAAATTTCGCCGCGCGCGTAAATGTCGCGCATGCGGCCGTCACCCTCAATAAGCGACTTTATAAAAAAGTTGATCTGCGAAACCGATAAAACGCGCATATCAGGCCTCCTGCGAAAGTGACGCCAAAACGGCGATGCCGGCAGCGTTATCCGCCGAAAAACGCGGCTCCGCAAACAGTGCGCCGTACTTTTCACTCATGTGCGCGCGCAGCATGGAGTTTGAAGACACGCCGCCCGAAAACACCACGGGCAAATCGCCGAATGTCTCGATAAGCGCCTTACACATCGCGTCCGATGCCGCAATGACGTACGCCATGCACGTCGCGGCGATTTCCTCCTTCGGCGCGCCCTTTTTCATCAGCTCGCGGCACTTGTTTTCCACACCGGAAAGCGAGCAGTTCGCGCCTTTCATCGAAGCGCGCACGCGCAGTCTTTCCGTATAATTGCACGCAATGGGGTCTAAATGCTTGCCAGCCGGAAACGGCAGACCGAGCATCACGCCGATGCGGTCAATGACCTGCCCGGCCTTTAAATCGAGTGAAGACGCAACAAGACGCGTGCGAAACATTTTGTCACCCTCCACAGGTTCTACCAAAACCGCTTCCGTTGTGCCGCCGGACATGTGAAACGCCAAAAAGCGCTCGTGCAGCAAGTCCAGTCGTTGGGCAGAGTAAAGCGCCGCCGCAATGTGCCCCTGCTGGTGCGAAAAGCGCCGCAGCGGCACCCCTAACGCCTGCGCAAGCATCTGCGCCGCGCCGATGCCCACCAAGAAGCACGGCATATAGGAGTCCTTCGCATCACGCGGACGCTCCGAAACGCCAATGACCTTCGCCCCGCCGATCTTATCACCGAGCATGGACAGCACCTCCGGCAGCTGGCGCGTGTGGTGAAACACCGCGTCACTCTGGCGCAATCCGATCTCGCCCTCCTTCACAGGCAAAATCATGCCGCGGCTGTCCATTTCGCCGTCACAAAAAAACGCGGCGCTCGTTGTGTAATTGCTGGTGTCTAAACCGAGCACGCTGATGTTAGGCATTTTCGCTCTCCGTCTCGTTCTTCGCTCCCTCAAGCTTCTTTGCAATCGTGGAAAGTACGCCGTTTACGTAAGAAGCGTCCTTTTCGTTGCCGTAAATTTTTGCAAGCTCCACCGCCTCGTTGATGGAAACGCTCACCGGAACATCGTCGGCCTGCATAAACTGCATCTCGCACACGGCAACGCGCAAAATCGTCAGCGTCATTTTAGAAAGACGGCGCAAACTCCAGCCGCGCAGATTTTCTTCGATCGTGTGGTCGATCTCGTCTAAATAAAGCTCCGTCAAAGCGGTCAGCTTTTCGCAGTACGGATCGATAACGACGTCGCGCGCTTCCTTCGCCATTTCAATGATGTCTTCCATGCTGTCGCCCGTCACGGTCTTTTCAAAAAGCAGCGTAAAAGCCTGTTCTCTCGATTCTCTTCTTTTCGTCATACTCGGTTCCTTTCCCTTATCTCAATAAAATTCATTGCGTGATTCATGGCGGATATAAACAAAAAAGCCCGCCGAAAGATCGGCAGGCAATTTGAGCAGAAATCAGGCACTTTCGGTTTTCACCGGTGCCGTTTGATGTGCAGTTTTCAAGCTCCAGACATACACGCCGATATGTTCTGGAATAGTATACCACGATAAACGGTAAAATGCAAGAAATCATCTTTTATTTCGCCGCAGAAATGATTTTCACGTTTTCCGCGCTGACGCCGCTTTCGGAAACTGCAATGTCCCGCACGATGAGCGCGTTCTGTTCGTCCTCCATGTCGCCGTTTACAACCACCGTGCAGCTCTCGCCGTTGATGTACGCCACGCACTCCGTAAAGCCCTTCGCTTCTATGAGGGACTCTATGTTTGTCTCTTTCAAAATGTTCTGCGCGATAACCGCAGCTTCGTCCACGGCGGCCTGCTTTACGGCGACCTCGGCGCTGTCGTCTTTCAGGATGTCCTCCAGCAGCTCCACAGCCTCATCCCGTGCGGTCTGGCGCGTCAAGCGGGCGTCCGAAAGCTTTGCGGAAGCCGATACCGCAGCCGCTGTTTCTTCTGCCGCGCTGCTTTCCGCCGCACCGTCTGCGGGCTCCGTTTCCGGCAGAACGCCGTCCTCGTTCATAGGCGTGTCGGAGACCGTCTCCACATAGGCGTTGTTCACAAGCTGCGCCGCACCGAGAGCGGAAGACGCACTTTCCTCGCTGACATCGCCCGCGCTCTGCACCTTTGTGCCCGCAAACTGCCAATTTAAGTACACCGCCGCACCAAGGGCCAGCACAAGTGATGCCAAGATCAGCTGTCTTTTACCGTATTTCATTCCGTGTTCCTCCGATCTTCACTGAATGGTTTCATTCGTTGCCATATGTATATTCGCTGTACCCCACCACGCATACCTGCGTTGAGGATAAATCGAGCGCAGTCTTCACGGCCTCCACAATCTTCTCCCGCATTTTCGGGTCGCCTCCCCCGCGACTCACGACTACCACGCCTCGGATCTCCGGCTCCGTTTTCGTCACGATGAGCGGCTTCTGCGAGCCGTCCGCCGCCTTCACCAGGATATACGTCTTCTGCGTGTCGCCGTCCGTCTGCGTGCGGTTGAGGCTTTCGCCGCTGTACTCCTCGGCGCTTTTTTCGCTCTGCTTATCTTCGGTCGCATACACCGTTTCGCCCATTGTACGCAGCGTCACCGTCACCTGCGGCTCGCTTTCCCCCGTGATAGCCGAGACCATCTGCGCGATCTGCGCGGAAAGCGCTCTGGTGTAGTCTCCCGCCGCCAGTTCCACCGTCTCCGGCGCTTCATTTTCCGTGTTCTTTGTGTCCATAGGCCAAAGGAGCATCAATAAAACGAGCGCCGCGCAGGCTGCAATGAGCATATACGTCAGCTTACCGTTTTTCAAAAGGCTTTTCAGTTTATCCGTCTCGCCTCACCTCCTACACGTACACATCCACCGGGATGGCCTCGGTCAGCACGCTGCGCAAAAGCGCGTCCGCGCGGTCGATGTCTGTCGCAAACCGCACCCGTACCCGCACACGTTCCACCGTCACCACGCCGTCATCGTCCTGCGTGTACCAAATGTCGATATTCGCTGCCGGCACATCCATCCCCGCACTTTTCAAAAGCGCCGAGAGCCGCTCTTTCAAAATCGCCGTGCCCTTTTCCGCGTAGCTTTGCGTTATCGTCGATTCGGCTTCGCCCGTTTCGGTCAAGTCAAAATCGAGCGAGGCCCCGCTTTGCAGCTTTAAAATGCCGTTTACAAGCACCACAAGCAGCATCAGCGCTGCAAGCGCGTGGATAAGTGACCCGCTTTTTTCCGGGAACAGCCGCACGATCATCTCCGTTCCGATGAGCACCACGCACACCGAAAACACCAGCGCATACAATTCACGCATAAGCACCTCGCACACAAAGCACCACGGCCGCCGAGACCACCGCTACCGCACCCACACTGCATACCGCCGCAATGAGCAGTCGCAGCGCCGCAGCACAGCCGTTTAAAAACGACGCAAGCGGCTTTAGACCCAACACCTCTGCCGCAAGCCCCGCGCAAAAGCAAATCAAAAGCCACGCGGCAGCCTTTATGCACAGCGGCAGAAAAATCGCGAGCGATGCAAGCAGCCCAAATGCACCCACGCCGTTTTTTACAAGCGCCGCGCCGGAAACGATGACCGAAAACGCATCGGAAAACGCGCTGCCCACAATGGGGATCGCGCCGGAGACAAGCATTTTCGCCGCCTTGCCGCCCGCCATCTCCGCGCTGTTCGCAACAATTGTCTGTACGGACAAAACGCCCGTATATACCGTGACGGCGAGCACCAAAGCCCACTTGATAACTTTATACAGCGCGTCCGTCAGCCGCTTTAAATCAAACGATGTCACGGCAGAAGCCACGGAAAACGCCAAAAACACACGCAAAACCGGGATGAGCACCGCGCTGCTCAAAACCGAGACGGCATTTGCCGCTGCAAGCGACAGCGCGCCGTAGGTCGGTGCTGTCACGGTGTTCCCCGCCGTGAAAAGCAGCCCCGCATACACGGGCACCGCGGCAAGCAGAAAAACGGCAGCAGCATCCGTCACACGCGCGGCCTGCCCCAAAAGCGAAGCCATAGGCGAAAGCAGCGTCACGGCGGCGCACAGCGCCCCGCATACGGAAACGGCGTAGGAAAGCTCCTTTGCGGCGAATTCCTGCACAAGTCTGCACAGCACGCATGATACAAGCAGCGTAAGGAGTGCCCGCGCCGGTGCTGTCCACTCCGCACGAAAGCCCTCGGAAAGCGCCGAAAACAGCTTTGTCGCCGCGTCGGGCGCAGGTGTTTCCATCGGGTCGGCCCCGACGTTCTGCAAAAGCGACTGTGCTTCTTCCGGCAGCGCCTCCATAAGCGTATCCGCTCCGCTGTTTTGGTAGAGCTCCGCTTCGTCCGCGCGCACGGGCAGCGAAAGCAGCAGGATAAACACCGTCAAAGCCAAAAAAACGCGCAAAATCCGTTTTTTCATAACAACAGCACTTCCTGCAAAAGCGAGAGAAGTCGATTCAGCAACGGCAGCGCCGTCAGCAGCACCGCTGTTTTTACGGCAAGCTCCACACCGCTTGCTATTGCCGATTCCCCCGCGTCCTTGCAAAGATCCGCCGTTATGCGCCCGATGAGCACGATGCCGAGCGCCTTTAACAGCGCTCCAAACACCTCCGGCATGCCGGAAAGCTCCGCCCATTCGCGGAATGTCGAAGTCAGCGTTTCGATCTGCGGCAAAATACACAGAAAAACGAGCACCGCCGCCGCAAGCGAAAACAGCAGAGCTATTTCCTTTTGCCCGCGTTTTAAAAGTGCGCCGCACACCGCTGCAAACACCGCCGCTGCCGATACCATAAGCACCGTGCTCATAGCCCAAACACCGATTTGATCGTATCGAACAGCGTGCTGATCTGCGTGATGAGCATCGTCAGCACCACAATGAGCCCCGCAAGCGTCGTCATCATAGCCTGCTCCTCCCGCCCGGAGCGAATGAGCAGCTGGTTCAAAACGGCCACAAGTATGCCGATGGCGGCGATCTTGAAGATCAGATCTACATCCATAGCTTTGCTTTCCTTTCCGGCTGTTACAGCAAAATGAGGGCGGCGGAAACGCCGACAAACAGTCCCAGCGCCACGCACAATCTGCCTTTCTGGGCAAGGCTTTGCTCGGCGGCTAAAAGTGCGCTGCGCACGCGGCCTTCATGCAGCGCAAAGTACGCCATTTGCCCATCGAGGTCGGTCTTGCCGAACCCGTCGATAAACGCGGCGCACAGCGCTTCATCCCCGCGGTATGTAAAAAATGCATGTGCCGCCGCTTTAAACGCCGCTGTGCAATCCATGTTTTCGGAAAGCACCCACACGCGCCTCAAAAAAGCGTTTTCGCGGCACAGAGAGAGCAGCGCGTACAGGTCGCCCGCCGTATAGGCCGCGGCGTTTTTCAACGCAAAAAGCGCTTCTAAGAAAATGTTCAGTTCTTTTTCACGCATTTTTAGCCGCGCGGATACCGATGACCCGGCGGTCGCCGCGCACAGAACAATCAGGATCGCCGCCGTTGTTTTCAAGAAGATCACCCGCCAAAAACAGCTTTTCCACTTTCGTCGGTGCACTTCGCCCGTGCAGCAGCGCCACCGTTTCAAACGCGCCGAGCGACAGAATCCCGCGGCACAGCGGTCGGCAACACAGCTCGTGTACACTGCCCGCGTGGATGCTCGCAATCAGCGCCACCCCTGAAAACGATGCCGCACGTATCGCCGAAAGATCGTTTTCGCCGAGCTCATCGCAAACGATGTACTCCGGTGAAAGACACCGCACCGCGTGCGAAAGCCCCTCCTGCTTCGGGTAGCCCTGCAAAATATCCGTGCACGCGCCAAGATCAAACCCGTCCGCACTCAGCTCAAACCGCTCGTCAAGCACCACCACACGGTGTCCCGCCGTACCGATATATCGTGCAATGTCCCGCAGCAGCGTCGTTTTGCCCGAGGACGGCGCGCCAGCAAGCAGCAGCCCGCGGCTGAGGTCTACGCCGTAGCGCAGCACCTCCTCTGCACAGCCGCGCTTCTCCCGCGGGATGCGCACAGAAAGACTCGTCACGTCGCGCACCGTTTTGATGCCGCCCTTTTCAATCACCGCCGTACCGCCGATGCCCACCCGCAGCGCGCGGTCTGCGGAGACGAATCCGCCGCGAATCTCCTCCATGTGACTGTAAACGGAATACCCGCACAGCCGCAAAAAGATCTCCTCCACGTCCTCGCGTGTCGCTGTCACATTGTTTTGCGAAAAATACTGCGCCGTGTCGCCGTCTTCCCGCAAAAACAAAATGCGGTCGCCGCAGCACAGCAGCACAGGCTTATCCACACTGATACGAATGTCAAACACCGCGTCGCGCACCGCCTGCGGCACCTTTTCAAGCATCGGTGTAAAGCGCCCGAGCGGGCGGATCGCCTTTTCAAAATCCATCGCACACACCTTTCTTTCCGCTCCGTATGCCCAATTCTATGGACGTGCCGCCGGGTTTAGAACCGCTGCAAAATAAAAAATCCTCTTGACAAATACATCGATCCTCGATATATTGTATACAGAACCTTGATATATCGAGAGCAGATAGTGAGGGATACGATGGACGACAAATTAAAACGCATTTATGTTCCCATGACGGAAAGCGGCTTTTACATTTTATTCTGCCTGCGTCAGCCTCAGCACGGTTACGGCATCAGCCAAAAAGTGCGCGAAATGACCGGAGGCGCGCTCGTCATCAGCGCCGGCACCATGTACGGCACGCTCTCCAAAATGGAAAAGGACGGCCTTATCGCTTTTTACAAAGAAGAAGAAAAACGGAAGCTCTACCGCATCACCGCGCTCGGCGAAGAAATCTTGCAGCTCGAGCTCAAGCGCATCGAGCGCCTGTACAAAAACAGCAAAGGAGAAATGATCCATGCCTGAAACCAAAACCATGATTCGTTTTTTCACCATCGCAGATTATGAAGAGGAAGAAATCTGGCTGCACGAGCAGCATAAAAACGGCTGGAAGCTGCACAAAATGATCCCACCGTGCCTTTATATTTTTGAAAAGTGTACACCCGAAGATGTCATTTATCGTCTCGATTACAAAAACGGCGCGGAAAACGCCAACTATTTCCAACTGTTCACGGATTACGGCTGGGAGTACATCGGCCGCTGCGTCGGATGGCTGTATTTTCGCAAGCCCGCATCCGTTCAAAACACCGAGCAGGACGGCGAGCTGTTTTCCGATAACGAATCGAAAATTGACCTCATTCGCCACATCATGAAAACACGTATGCTGCCGCTTTTAGTCATTTTCATCTGCTGTGTGTCTCCGAATTTCATGCGCAGCATAGAAACCGACAGCCGCTCTTCCATCGCATTCACCGTGCTCTTCACCGCCATGATGCTTCTGTACGTTTCCTTGCTCACCTACTGCGGTTTAAAGCTGCGAAAGCTCATGAAAAAATATAAAAACAACTGACATGCCTGCTCCATAAACAAATCCGCCGCGATTTTTCAAACATGAAAAGCACCCTGCAAGGCCAAAAGCTTTACAAGGTGCTTTCTCTATGGAGCAAGCTATTTACTTTGGAAGTCCGTTTTGATACAAGCTGTAAAAGTGGTTCGTCGGCCCAGCGCCGTGCCCGAGCTCGAGCGCGTGCTCGATGGCGCACGTCATGTAGTCTTTCGCACGCTTCACCGCTTCAGCGGGTGCATATCCAAGCGCCAAATTCGAGGCAATAGCGGAAGACAGCGTGCACCCTGTGCCGTGCGTGTTCTTCGTTTGAATGCGTTTCGCTGTAAAGCTTATATGCTGTTCACCATCGAACAGAATATCGATCGGGTCGCCTGCAAAGTGTCCTCCCTTTACAAGCACAGTTTTACAGCCCATTGTGTAAATCAGCTTTGCTGCAGCACACATATCGTCTTCCGTCTCAATGTGCATCCCGGTAATTTCCTCCGCCTCGGGAATATTCGGTGTCAGCACGTCGGCGAGCGGCAAAATTTCCGCTTTGAATGTCTCAATCGACTGCGGAGCCATCAGTGCCGTTCCGTCTTTCGCATACATCACAGGGTCAACAACGACGTTCTTCGGACAGTATTTGCGCAGCTTTTCCGCCACAGCAGACATCACCTCCGGCGTCGGCAGCATGCCAATCTTCACGGCGTCCGTACCGATATCTTCATAGATTGCGTCCACCTGCGCGCGGACAATCTCCGGCGCAATATCCTGCTTTTTCAGCACATGCACGGTGTTTTCCGCCACAACGGACACGATCACGCTCATCGCGTACACGCCGTGTGCGGATATTGTCTTGATATCCGCCTGAATACCCGCGCCGCCGGAGCAATCCGACCCGGCGATGGTCAGTACGCGCTTCATTGCACGCATCACAGCGAAAGCTCGGAAACTGTGAGGTTCTGCACCTCAACGGGATCCTCGGCGTGGATCGTGAACGTCGGCTTTGTCTCATCCAGCACATGCGCGATGACCGTGTTTGCAACGCCGTTCAAATAAATCTCTACGCTGTTTGTATCGGTAATGATATCCACCTTCATCGGCTCGTTTTTCAGGCGCGGCAATATGGATTCTCCGCAGGTCAGACCGTTTTT
This sequence comes from Hominenteromicrobium mulieris, assembly GCA_021029595.1. Lineage (GTDB taxonomy): Bacteria > Bacillota > Clostridia > Oscillospirales > Acutalibacteraceae > Hominenteromicrobium > Hominenteromicrobium mulieris. Next base: position 218,761 of record JAJJOY010000001.1, read on the forward strand.
GTCGAGCTTCATCTCAAGGCCGTACAAGCTGCATGTAAGATTCCCTTCCTTTACAGTAAAGGAGATGCGGCAGGTCTTGCTGCCGAGCTCGTGCGTGCAGTGTGTCAATGTAAAGTCGTCAAGCTTGTCAGATTTTACAACCAGATTTTCTGTGCTCTTGATCGGCAGCGCAGAGAGATAGTAGCGGTCGCCGTGCTTTTTCAGCGTCATTTCGGTCGGCGTACACATGGAGCCGTTGAACGGTGCGCCGGGAATATCGCTGCGGTTCCACGCAAAGCGGATGACCGGCTTGCCCGGCTCATAGTAATACGTCTGCGCCGCATACGACTGCGAGTTATACGAAAGCTGCCCGACCGACTGAATCGGCTGGTAAAGGCCGTTTTCATCAAAATCACCGACAAAATACATGTCGTGCGCACCGGAATAGACCCACAGCGTTCTGCCGTCATCTGCTGTAAGCGGATAGAGATCCGGGCACTCGTCATCACCGGGCAGGTCAAATTTCTGCAGAAGATCCCAATGCAGTAAGTCCTGCGACGTGAAGATTGCGTAGGTGCGCTCCACAAAATACAGTGCCATCAGCCAGCGCGCACGCTTTGCGTCGTAAATAACCTTCGGGTCGCGGTTGCCGGGTGCAATCTCGTCGATCAGCGGATTTTTGTCATACTTTTTCAGCGTTTTACCGCCGTCTGTGCTGTACGCAAGGCACTGTGTGCTCTTTTTTTCGCCCGCGCAGGTGTAAAAGAACAAGATTGGCGTTTCATCGCCTTCCTTGAGGCCGGAAACATTGTTGTGATCGACTACCGCACAGCCGGAAAACATTGCGCCGTCCATGTCAAGGAACATCGCTTCTTCCTTATATTCCCAGTGGAGAAGATCCGGGCTCACGGCGTGACCCCAATGCATGTTGCCCCACAGTCTGCCGTAGGGATTGTGCTGGTAGAAAAGGTGATACTGTCCGCCGTAAAAGCACAGACCGTTCGGATCGTTGATCCAGCCGCGCTCCGCTGTAAAGTGCAGCTGCGGGCGCAAGACGGTCTCTTCCGCCGTAAGCGGCGTCATAGCATCCTCAAACACCGGCGTAAATGCGCACTCCGGCTCCACCGTGACAGTCATCGTCTTACCAAGGTAATCGCGCAGGTCGGCATAATAAATCGCATCTGCGTTTTCTTCCGTATAAACGGCATCGAACTTATAAACCGGTGTGCCGTTTTCAGAAAAAGTAAATTTTTGCGAAGTGCCGTCAAATTTCACCGGCACGCGTAGAAAACGTTTGCTGACTGTAATTTCCATAAATTCAAGCTCCTTTAGCCGTTATCGGTGCATTAAAATGCATGCACCACATTTATTCGAGGATATTGTAGCACACCGCGCGAAAAATGTCATGCATATTTTGCTTAAATTTGCGAATTTTTCCGCCGCGCAAAGCCAAACTATGTGCGCTGCAGATGTGTAAAGGAAAGGCGGTGCAAAGGTGGCAAAACACATTTGGAAATTTGTAAAAAGCCAAAAGATATTTATCATATTACTAATATCATATACAGTTGTCTTTGTTTTGGCGGTTCGATTTATTTTTCATATTCTCCCGATTTTGCTTGGCGGGTTGCTTGGATGGGTCACAACACCGCTATGCCGCCTGCTGGAAAAACGGCTGCATCTCTCCCATAAGCGCGCCGCACTTTGCACTGCTGTCGCCGTTTATACCGTTTCACTCGTCCTTCTTGCATTGCTTTTCACGCGGCTCATCCGGGAAAGCGCCGCGTTTTTTGCTTCCGGGCGATACTTTCGCTACGAAGCACTTGCCCCCGCCGTGCGGTCGTTTTTGGAGCGCACATGGCAGGAATTGCCGCAGTGGATCTCCGCTGCGCAGAAGAATTTTTCGGGTAACATGGGTGCCGCCATGCCCGCGCTGCAAGGTACCGTAAAGGCGATTTTGCTGCTGCCTGCCGTGTTTTTAACGCTCACGCTCATCCCGGTTTTTGCGTATCTCACCCTGCTGTACCGTGAAAATTTGCTGTCTCTTTTAAAAAAGCTCATCGGTGAAAAGTGCGTAGAAAACCTGCAAAAATCCGCAAAAAGCGAATCTTCCGTCGGGTTTGTTTCCGCCTATGCACTCATTTACACCATCACGTTTGCGGAAAGTTTTGTGATGCTCCACCTGCTGCGCATGAAATACCCGCTGATGACTGCCGCCGTTGTGACGGTCTCCGATATTTTCCCGGTCTTTGGGCCGGGAACCGTTTTGCTGCCGCTCGCCGTTTACCGATTGTTATGCGGCAGCGCGGCGCAAGCACTCGGGCTCTTCATCGGGTGGATCATTCTAAGCGTCATCCGGCAGATTATTGAGCCGAAGCTGCTCGCCAAAATGACGCGCACCCCGCCTGCCGTGATGCTTTTCGCTGTGTATTGCAGCCTTATCAGCCGCAATTTTTGGCTCATCCCCTACACCGGCACCTTTTTCATGCTGATTGGCATGTTGAGAAAAGCCGGAATACTAACAGCAAAATCAGAATCAATATAGATTAAAAATCGCAAATTTGCAAAAGCAAAATCCAAAAATACCATTTTAAAATTATTGTATTTTGATAAAAATACATTCAAAAATCGAAAGTCCGTCAATCATCTGCTTCCGTTTTCATAAAGCCTTCTAAAATGCGCAAACACTCCTGCGTGTTTTGACCCAAGATTTCCTGTATCTTCTTGAAATCACGCGCTTTGTGCATGACGTTTTGCAGCTTGAAAAACTCTTCCTTGCCGTGCTTATGAATGAACAGCGCCTGCGCCTTGGCAGCGGCTGTACGTCGTCAAGCGGCGCAAGCGTGCAAAACGAGTTTGTCTTCTGCCAGCATCAAAACTTACGTTCGGAGTCAAAGCGATTTTGAAAAGATGTCCGCTTTTATGCAAAAGAGCAAGGGAAGGACGGTCTATCCCTCTCTTGCTCTGTATTTTGTATAAAAATTTTACGCGTTCAGCAGCTTTTCTGCAGCGGCAAGCTTGATGGAGCAACAGAAAACTTCCATGGCTTGTTCGAGCTCTTCAAGCGGCGGGAACGACGGCGCAAGACGAATGTTACTGTCGTGCGGGTCTTTGCCGTACGGGAACGTCGCACCGGCATCGGTCAGGATGACGCCCGCTTCTTTACACAGCTGCACGACGCGCTTTGCGCAGCCGTCAAGCACATCGACGCTGATGAAATAGCCACCGTTCGGCTTATTCCACTCGGCGACACCGAGGTCGCCGACATTTTCCTCCAACATCAGCTCGCACAGGCGGAACTTCGGTTCCAAAATGGCGCGGTGGCCCTTCATGAGGGCGCGTACACCGTTGATGTCGTGCAGGAACAGCACGTGGCGCAGCTGATTCAGCTTATCCGGGCCGATGGTAGACGTGAGCGTGTGCTCCTTGAAATCGCGGATATTGTTATCGCTCGTGGCGAGGCCGGCCACACCGGCGCCCGGGAACGAGATCTTGGACGTAGAGGCAAAAATGAAGATCTGATCTTCTGTGCCGTTTTCAACGCAGAGATCGTAGATATTGAGCAGCGTATCCGGCGTATCGGTGAGGTCATGCACACAATAGGCGTTATCCCACATGATTTTGAAGTCCTTTGCAGCCGGTTTTAATGCGGCGAAACGGCGGACAGTCTCATCGGAATACGTGACACCCGTGGGGTTCGAATACTTCGGCACACACCAAATGCCCTTAATGGAGTCATCGTCCTTGACGAGCTTTTCGATGAGATCCATATCCGGGCCGGTAGCATACATCGGGATGTTGATGAGCTCGAAGCCGTAATACTCCGTTACGGCAAAATGGCGGTCGTAGCCAGGCACCGGACAGAGAAACTTTTTCTTATCCAGCTTGCACCACGGCGTGCAGCCGTTGTAGCCGTGCGAGAAGCCGCGGGAAATAACCTCAAACATCATCATCAAGCTTGAGTTGTTGCCGAGAATAACCTGCGAAGCCGGTACGCCGACCATATCGGCGAAAATGCGTTTCATCTCCGGCAGACCGTCCCAAAGACCGTAGTTACGGCAGTCATCACCGTTGGAATTCGCAAATTCGCTTCTCGCTTTCAGCGCTTCCAAAACGCCGAGGGCGAGCTCCAGCTGTTTTGCGCTGGGCTTGCCGCGCGCCATGTTCAGCGAAAGATTTTTGGCCTGATAGCCCTTATATTCTGCGGAAAGCTCATCGAAAACCTTCTGTAATTCTGCTTTGCTCAAGTTTGCGTACGCCACGAAAACATCTCCATAAATAAGATTTTGAATTGAAAAATAAGCATTCAATTCATTTTTACGCTCCAATAGCGCCTGAAACAATTCTTATTGTAATACAAATAAGCTAAAAATGCAAGCCTTATTTATAAATCTTGCATTTTTCCCGTTTTGCACGATTGTACGACGTGTTTTCCTGCTTTTCCGTTCATTCTGACAAGTGTATAACAAAGCAAAAACCGGCACAGCGAACTGTACCGGCAAAAGACTTGCTTTTATGAAATTTAGAACTCCGCAGAGCCCGTTGTGCGCGGGAACGGCAGTACGTCGCGGATATTGGAGATGCCCGTAAGGTACATGACCATGCGCTCGAAGCCGAGACCGAAGCCCGCATGCTTGTTGCCGCCGAAACGGCGAAGGTCGAGGTACCACCAGTAATCCTCCTCGTTAAGGCCGAGCTCGCGAATACGGTTCAGAAGCACGTCGTAGCGCTCTTCTCTCTGGCTTGCGCCGCACAGCTCGCCGATGCCCGGCACGAGCAGATCGGTCGCCGCAACGGTTTTGTTGTCGTCATTGAGGCGCATGTAGAACGCCTTGATCTCCTTCGGGTAATCGGTGACGAACACCGGCTTGCCGAACTCTTTTTCGGTGAGGTAGCGCTCGTGCTCGGTCTGGAGGTCGCAGCCCCAGGAGACCTTATATTCAAAGTTGTCGTTGTTCTTTTCAAGGAGCTTTACGGCATCCGTATAGGAAATGCGGACGAAATCGGAGTTTGCCACATGCTCCAGACGCTCTTTGAGGCCCTTATCGACAAACTGGTTGAAGAAGTCGATGTCCTGCGGGCAGCACGCCATAACGTCTTTGATGATGTACTTGATCATGGCCTCCATGAGATCCATGTCGTCGTTGAGATCGGCAAACGCGATCTCCGGCTCGACCATCCAGAACTCTGCCGCGTGACGCTGCGTATAAGAGCGCTCTGCGCGGAACGTGGGGCCGAACGTATAGACCTTACCGAACGCCATGGCCATGCACTCCGCCTCAAGCTGGCCGGAAACGGTGAGGGACGTCTGCTTGCCGAAGAAATCCTTGCTGTAATCGACCGTGCCGTCCTCGTTTTTCGGAACATTGACGAGGTCGAGCGTTGTCAGCTGGAACATCTCGCCCGCGCCCTCGCAGTCACTGCCCGTGACAATCGGCGTATGCACATAGGTGAAGCCGTTCTCGTTGAAGAACTTATGGATGGCGAACGCCGCAGCGGAACGCACGCGGAACGCTGCGTTGAAGAGGTTCGTTCTCGGGCGCAGGTGCGCGACCGTACGCAGGTATTCCACCGTGTGGCGCTTCTTCTGAAGCGGATATTCCGGCGAGGACGCACCCTCAACGGTAATCTCCTCCGCCTGAATTTCAAAAGGCTGCTTCGCTTCCGGCGTGAGCAGCAACGTACCGGTGACACGCAGCGCAGCGCCGACATTCTGGGAAGCGATCTCCTTGTAATTTTCGAGTTTTTCCGCCGTAAAGACGATCTGTACGCCCTTAAAGCAGCTGCCGTCATTCAGATCGATAAATCCGAGCGCTTTGGAGTCGCGGATCGATCTCGCCCAGCCACAGACCGTGACCTGCGTATCGCCAAAGGTCTCCGGCGATCCGTAGAGGGCCGCGATTTCTGTTCTTTTCATGATGACCACATTCCTTTCCGTGCGGCACTTAAACTGCACACGCAAAACCTACGCTTTGGCATGCGGCATTTCTCCGCAAATAATCACTTTTATTATCATACTACAAACGCTATCGGTTTAGCAAGGAAAATTTTGAATTTTCTCCCCGAAAACGTGATTTATGCGCGATCTTTCTTCAAAATCGCATAATTTGCGATGTCGCACAGTCCCCCATTGTTTTTTGCACCCTCGCGCATGATGCCCTCAAACTGCATGCCGCACTTTTTCATCACGCCGCCGGAGTTCGGGTTGTTCACATCGTGGCGCGCCGCGATGCGGTTGAGGCCGACCTCATCGAACAGAAAATCGATCACGGCGCCGAGCGCTTCGCTCGTATAGCCCTTGTGCCACCAGTTTCGGCCGACGCAGTAGCCGATCTCTGCCGCTTTAATCTCATCATCCGTTTTTACCGCAGTGATGGTGCCGATAAGCGCGTTTTCATCCTTTACAACAATGCCCCACTGGTAATAGTTGAGCTCCTCATAGTGCGATGCCCACAGCGCGAGGATCTGCTTTGTTACCTCTACGCTGCTGTGCGTGGGCCATGTGAGGAACTTTGTGACCCCAGGGTCGGACGCCCAGTTGCGGTACATCGGCTCTGCGTCCGCAAGCGTTAAGCGGCGTAAAATGAGTCTTGGCGTTTCGAGTGTGACAGTCCCCTTGTGTTCCATTGTGTTTCCTCCTGATTTCTCCTGAAAATAAAACAGTGCAGACCGTTCATTCAGCCTGCACTGTTCATTGCAATTTATGCGGTTAGGTTCTTTCTAACTCTCAAAAAGCGTATGACAATGTAGGCCCGCAGCAAGTACCGTTACCCATGGCATTTGCGGACTGCATATTCATCATAACGCGGACAAAGCGGAACATTGTCATACCCCTCTCTTTCAAATTTGTTTTGACTATCCTACCACAGTTTTTTCGGTTTTGCAAGAGGAAAATTCTATTTTCCTGAAATTCTCCGGAAAATCAGCCCAAAGGCGCGTGTTTGAGCAGTCCGCAGTCCTTTTCGCCGTAAAAGCGCACAACATTGATGCGAATGTTCACCTCATCGCTCGGGTCCTGCCTCTGTGCTTTATCGAGCAGTAAAGCGCGCGAATACGCAAAAAGAGAACGACCGCAGCCGTTCTCCCGATGTTAAAAGTAAAAGGGACAGAAAGCTTGCACTCTCTGTCCCCTTTTATTCAAGATTGCGACTAAACCTATAAGCCGAGTTCTGTCTTGGACAACCATCTTTCTCGTCTGCACGTTGCCGTGCAGCTCAAGCCATCTCCTCGAAACCGCCGGGCCGACGTATATGTTTCTCCACGATGTTGCTCCGAATAGGGTTTACATGGCCGCGCAGTCTCCTGCGCGCCGGTGCGCTCTTACCGCGCCTTTCCACCCTTACCTGCAATGCAGGCGGTATATCTCTGTTGCACTTTCCCTGGGGTCGCCCCCGGCGGCCGTTAGCCGTTATTCTCGCCCTGTGGAGCTCGGACTTTCCTCAGATGCGGCCTTTCGGCGTACACCCGCAGCTGTCCGGCTTACTCGCAAAATTTGTGAAATGATTGGATTTTAATACTGGTTTTCGGAAAGCAAGCGATTCTTCTCGTCCCACAGCTTCTGGGAAAGGTCCACATAGTAGCTGTGCGGGTTTTCAAATCGCGTTACTTCTTCCCACAGCGTATCGACCTGCGCGAGGCAATGCGCGCGGATGGCGCTTAAGGCACGCGGCTGATACAGGCACTCGCCGTTTTTAAACAGCTGGGTGCGCAGGCGCACGGCGCGGAAATTCTCCACGGTCTTGCGCTTCCACGTGTGGTTCGGGTCGAAGATCGTATACGGCTTCTCGTCGTCGATGACCTCGTCGTTCAGCGTGATGACATCCGCAATGGCCTTGTCGGTCTCGCGGTCAAAAATACGCCAAACCTCCTTGAAGCACGGTGTGGTGATCTTTGCTACGTTTTCGCTGATCTTGATCTTCGGAACGATGGTGCCGTCCGGCTTTTCAACGGCCGCCAGCTTATAAACGCCGCCGAACACCGGCTCGCTGGAGGACGTGATGAGTCGCTCGCCTACGCCGAAGGAATCAACCTTTGCGCCCTGCATGAGCATATCGCGGATGATGTACTCATCAAGAGAATTGGATGCGCAGATCTTGCAGTCTTCAAAGCCGGCGTCGTCGAGCATCTTTCTCGCTTTTCTGGAAAGATACGTGATGTCGCCGCTGTCGATGCGGATGCCGGCCGGGCGGAAGCCCTGCGGCACGAGTACTTCGTTAAAGACGCGGATGGCGTTCGGCACACCGGATTTCAATACGTTGTATGTATCGACGAGCAGCGTGCAGTTGTGCGGATATTCTTCGGCATACGCCTTAAATGCTTCGTATTCGCTGTCAAAAAGCTGTACCCAGCTGTGTGCCATGGTGCCGAGCGCCGGAACGCCGAAACGGCGGTCGCTGATGGTGCAGGCAGTGCCGACGCAGCCGCCGATATATGCGGCACGTGCGCCATAAATGGCGCCGTCAAAGCCCTGTGCACGGCGGGAGCCGAACTCCATGACCGATCTGCCGTCCGCAGCGCGCACGATGCGGTTTGTCTTCGTTGCGATGAGGCTCTGGTGGTTGATGGACAGCAAAACCATGGTCTCCACAAACTGTGCCTGAATGACCGGGCCGCGCACGGTGACGATCGGCTCACCCGGGAAGATCGGCGTGCCCTCCGGCACAGCCCAAACATCGCAGGTAAACTTGAAGTTCTTCAGATAATCGAGGAACTCTTCGCGAAAAATGTGCTTGGAGCGCAGGTAATCGATATCCTCCTGCGTGAAAGAAAGCTCACTCAAGTAATTGACGAGCTGCTCCACGCCTGCCATAATGGCAAATCCGCCGCCGTCCGGCACTTTGCGGAAAAACATATCAAAGTAGCCGATGGTATCCTTAAAACCGTTGGCAAAATAGCCGTTTGCCATAGTGATCTCATAGAAATCCGTCAGCATGGTCAGGTTAATATGATCGTTAGAGAGATTCTGTGCCATAATTCAGCCACCGCTTTCTGAAATGAAAGCATTCCTTTCCCCGGGAGTGAGGTGTGTCCTCATACGTCTTGTTTTTTACCACACACGGCCAAAAGCAGCGCTTTAAGCCGATTTGTATTATTATACCGCAATTTTTTAAAAAGTACAATGAAAACTCACGGCAAACCGAAAAAATCTGCATCTGCACGGAAAACGGCGCGTCTTTGCAAAATGTTTTGTTAAAAGTTTAGCACCACGTACAGTTTACGCGTTTTTTCGGAACAGAACAAAATCCGGCCTGCAAGCACAGCAGACCGGATCTCATTTCGGTTAATTATTCGGCTTCCGGTCCGACATCGGTCACGGAGATGGCGTCGAGGATTGTCTTCTCCATCGCCTGCTTGCCGTACTTATCGACATCTGCCTTGTTCTTTTCGCCGTGGGTCAGGCAGCCTGCGCCGCCGATGCAGCCGCCGGTGCACGCCATGCCCTCAATGAAGTTGTTCGGCAGAACATTCTTGGAGGCACGCAGCAAAGCCGCCTTGCAGGCTTCGATGCCGTCGCATGCGATGGCGTTGAGCTTGAAGTCTTCGTTGTTCTGCTCCTTGAGCGCTTCCACAACCGCGTCGGACAAACCGCCGCTGCGCGCAAAGATACGGCCGTAGTAGGAGGCGTTGTCGAGCACGCCTTCTTCGAGCGTGGTGAGGTCGATGTTGCGGCTGTCGAACAGCGCCTGCAGCTCTTCAAAGGTCAGCGTGCAGTCAATGTATCGGCTTGCCGGCTCGCCTTCCTTGAACTCCATCTTCTTCGCGGTGCACGGCCCGATGAAAACGACCTTTGCGCCCGGAGTGGTCTCCTTGATGTAGCGGCCGATCTCAGCTGCCGGAGACAGGTTGTGCGAGATTTTATCAACCATGGTCGGGAAGTTCTTCTTGATGTAGGAAACGAATGCCGGGCAGCAGGAGCTTGTGAGGAAGCCCTTTTCCGCAAGCTCTGCCGCTTCCTTATACGCAACCATATCTGCGCCGAGCGCCGCTTCGATGACATGATAGAAGCCGAGGCGCTGAATGCCGGTGATGACCTGGCCGAGCTTTGCATAGCTGAACTGGCTGGAAACGGACGGTGCTACGACCGCGTAAACCTTGTAGTCCTGATTCTCGTGGCTGCCCTTGATAAGGTTGACAGCATCGAGAATGAAGGACTTATCGACGATTGCGCCGAACGGGCACTGGTAGACACAGGCGCCGCAGGAGATGCACTTTTCGTTATCAATATGCGCTGCGCGATGCTCCTCGCTGCTCATGCTGATGGCCTTAATCTTGCAGGCCTTTTCGCACGGACGCTTCTGGTTGATGATGGCGCTGTACGGGCATACCTTTGCGCACTGGCCGCACTCTACGCATTTCGACTTATCGATGTGCGCCTTCTGCTGCTCATCAAACGTGATGGCGCCGCGGCGGCATACGTCCTCGCAGCGGTGTGCAAGACAACCGCGGCAGGACTCTGTGACGACATGGCCGCTGACCGGGCATTCGTCGCAGGCAATCTCGATGACTTCGATGACGTTCGGGTTTTTCTTGTCGCCGCCCATAGCGAGCTTGATGCGCTCCTCAACGATGGCGCGCTCTTTGTAGATGCAGCAGCGCATCGTCGGTTTTTCTTTGACGATCAGCTTCGGAATCTCATAGTATGCGGCGTCGAGGTTATCCTCAAAACCGTAACGTGCGACCTCGCGCAGGACCTTATACTTCAAATACTGGATTTTCGTATCAAACTTTCTCATTCTTCACATCAAACCTTTCTTGCTTTGGACAGAGACTTCCTTTTCTATATTTTCAAACCTTCCTTAGAGTGCCGAGACACTCTATACGCAGAAGCTTTTCTGCGCTTAGAAGTAAGATACCTTAACTTTTTTGCCCATCTTCTCGAGCGAGGTGCAGAGATTTTCGACCAACTGCATCTTAATGTTGAAGTTAATGGGCAGATTCGGGTTCTGGTGCGCCGGGTTTACCGCACGACCGACAAAGAAGTTGATATCGGTCGCTTCTTCAAACAGCATGCGGGCGATCATAGACGCGCCGTCGCGCTTATAGCCCCACTGGCTGTACTTGCGGTTTTCCTCAAGGTAATCCTTCGCGTACTCGACGACCTTGCTCATGGTGATGACGCCTTCGGTGACAAGGTCGAGTCCTTCGACCTTCGCCGTGGGCGGAATATCGGAATCGAGGTAATCGAGCTGTGCGATGATGGGCTTTTTGAGGTATTCCGCCGCAAGCGTAGACGTGGTACCGCCGCAGACAATCCGCTTGCCGGGTGCCGAGAAGAACGCCTCGTGCATTTTCGCGAGATCTTCGGGTTTAGACGGCGGTCCGATCATCAGGTTCACGCAGCAGCGCTCGCGCACTTTGACGCAGACCGCGGTGGTATCGTCGCCCGGCTGGCCGCCGTAGAGCTTGTTGCACTCATCGAGCAGCAGCGCATTGAGCGTTTTTGCCGTGAAGCTTTCGTCGTACATCATCTCCATATAGTCAATGATGTCCTTGCGCTCCCAGCCAAAATTCAGCGACATGCCGATGCCGGCATGAATGGCGCCGTCGCTGAACGCGATGAACGTGTCATCCTTCTGAATCGGGATGCGGGTCTTATAGATCGTTTTGCCGCCGATCTCGACGGCTTCGCGCGGGTATTCCCAGTTTTTGCCGTTGCGCAGCAGAACCACGAACGGGTTATCATACTGAATGATCTCCGCTTCTTCATTTTCTATGATTCGGATGATGGTGAACGTGGAATACGCCACGCCGCGCACCGCGCAGATGGGCAGTGTAGACGCAATGGTCTCCACGCAGTCTTCGACATGCAGCCCCTCCGCCATCATGGTAGAGATGATCTTTGCGGTCAGCGTGGAAAGAATGTTCGCCTTAACGCCGCTGCCCATGCCGTCTGCCAGCACAACCACCGTGGAATTTTCTCCCTGCGGAACGATGTCAACGTGATCGCCGCAAAGCTGTTCACCTTTTTTGTTGAGGCTCATCCAGCCAATATCTGTACAGAGATTATTCATCTTGCAGCGATTCCTTTAACTTGGTGAGCGCGATTTTCGTTTCTGCCGTGGTCTCGCCGAGCAGCGATGCGATCTCCTGTACGACGCGCATCTGCTTTTCGATCACACGGTTGGTGACTTCAATCGTCTGCTGCCCCATTTTTTCTTTTTTCAGGTGTTCGTTCATTTCATCCGTCACATCACGCATGATGCACATGATAATGTGATAGTTGCGGTCGTAGAGCACGGTCTGGTCGACATACTTGCCGTATTCCGCAAGGTACACACGCTCGTCGCGCACGCCGCGGCCGGACTGCATGACGTCGATGAAGACGCGCGGGTCCAGAATGCGGATGACCTGCTTGCCGAGCACCTCGGATGTATGCTTCACGTTCACGATCTTACGCGCGGCAGCGTTGATCTGCTGGATTTCCAGCGATTCGTTCAGCACCAAAATGCCGTTCGGCGTGTTGTTGATGATGGTATCGGAGAACGACTGCGCTTTGCCGAGCAGATACGGCAGGCACATGGAAATCTCCGCCTTGCCCTGATAAACAGCGATGGCCTTTTCGCGGCAGGTATTATAGCCGCAGGCACCGCAGTTCAATTCCTGCTCCGGGCGAGTCTTGCCCATCTTTTTGAGGATAGCCTCAATCTCGATGTTGCCCGGCATGAGGTGATACAGGCTGATATAATCAAAATCGTGCTTGAGCTCTTCGGAAGCCGGCTGCGGCACCACAAAGTCCTTTTTGCCGGCATACTTATTAACCGCGATAAAATCCTGCACAGGTTGACGCTGGCCCTGATCCATAGCCGGGCCGTTGATGCAGCTGCCGAAGCAGGCGCTCATCTCGACAAAGCAGTTCTCCATTTTACCGCTCTTGATGTCTTCAAGCGCGTTGATGCAGTTTTCCACGCCGTCGATCGCCATGTATGTATACTCGGGGTCATCGCACACCATGGTGCGCAGAATGCCTCCGGTCGTCGGGAACAGGCGCGCACGGCTTTCTTCCGTGTGATCCTCGCCTGCTTCCACGGTGATGCCTTCTTTTTCAAACCAGGCGGAAAGCTCCTCGAACGTGAGCACACAGTCCACATACGGGCTTTCGTCGGCCTCTGCCTTTTTGGAGATGCACGGCCCGATGAAAACGGTCTTCAGTTCCGGGTCTTCCTCCTTCAGCATCTTACAGTGCGCCTGCATCGGCGACAAAACATGTGCAAGGTACGGCAGAGCCTCCGGGTAATACTTCTGCACAAGCGTATTGACAGAGTGACAGCATGTGGAAATGATGACGCTCTGCCGACGCTCTTTAATGATCTTTTCGTATTCGGTCTTGACGACGGACGCACCTACGGCGGTCTCCTCTACACGGTCAAAGCCAAGCTTTTTGAGCGCCGCACGCATCGTTTCGATGGTAGCGCCCGGGTAATTTGCTACAAAGGATGGCGCAAGGCTGACTGCCACGGGACATTCACCCTTGACGAACATCTCCGCAATCGGTACGTCATTTCGGATTTCTTTTGCGTTCTGCGGACATACGACAAAGCACTGACCGCAGAGAATGCACTCGTCTTTTACGATATGCGCCTGACTGGACTGAAAACGAATGGACTTGACAGGGCAATGACGGATGCACTTATAACAGTTCTGACAGTTAGACTTTTTGAGCTTCAGGTAGTCTGGCATACCCTATTATCCTCTCTTTAACTTATCCTCTTTTAGCGTTCGCTTTCGCTACGAATTTTTCATCCTTGACGATGAATCTTTCATGGGTACCGCTGCCGATGGGGCCGACCTCGTCAAACGCCTTAACCGTGAACACCAAACGGCGGTTGTCCACTTCGGTAAGTTCGCACTCTGCCGTAACATGCATGCTAAGCGGCGTTGCGGACGTGTGCTGCACATTCATCAGCGTGCCCACAGTGCCCATGCCCGGCTCTAATTCCGGCGCAACGCACTTCCAAGCCGCCTCTTCCATCAGCGCGACCATAGCGGGCGTTGCAAAAACGTCCAGCGTGCCGCTTCCCATGGCTTTGGCTGTGTTCTTCTCTGTAACAACGGTCTCGGCTTTGCCTTTCATTCCGGCTGTCAACAACTTAATCACCCTTACTTCCTATTTTCTGCTGCGTTTTGCCGCACACAGCAGCTTACGCACGGAGAGCCGATGCAAAAAGGCTCTTGCACCGGCTAAATTTTTGTTTCTTATGCTTACTGAACCTTTGCGAGAATCTCTTTCTGGAAGAATTCCTCGGTGGTGTCGGGAGATACGGAATGCTTCTCGCCGTCTACGGTGACGTTGACGCCGTTTACGCAGTCACCCATGCAGAAAGTGCCACCGAGTTCTACCTTATCTTCGAGGTGGTTTTCCTTTACGAGCGCCTGAAGCTTTTCCACGACCTGGCGGGAACCTTTCAGATGACATGAGCTGCCGATGCAGATGATAACTTTCATTCTAATCAAACTCCGTTTCTTAGTTTTTGGTTTTTACTTATTTGTTTATCTAATGGCATAGAAAAGGGATCTTCCTTTTCTGCCAAGCTAACTTAGGTATTGGCGTCAAATTTCTCCTTGAGCTGCTTAGATAAGAGCGCAAGCGACGCGGCGAGGTTTTCGTTATGTACCAATATGCCCTCCGGCACATCGAGATGCACGGGCGCGAAATTCCAGATAGCCAGAATTCCGCTTTCAATGAGCAAGTTGCAGATGGCCTGCGCATTTTCTGCCGGGACCGCGATGATGCCGATGCGCACGCGCATGCGCTCACACAGATCCATCAGCTTATCCATTGTCAGAATGCGTTTGCCGCCGTAATCTTCCTCACATACCTCTTCATCGATATCGAACGCGGCCACAATGTTCATGCCGCAGTCTTTAAAGCCGCCATACGTCAAAAGCGCCTTGCCGAGCTTGCCCGCGCCGACGATGATGGCGTCATCAACATCATTGTAGCCTAAGAATTCCTCAAGCTCTGCGATGAGCGCCTCTGTGTTGTAACCAACCTTCGGCTTGCCGGCCGAACTGACCGCTGCAAGGTCTTTGCGCACAACGACATGGTTGAGGCGCAGCGCCTCTGCGATGGTCGTGGCGGAAATGTGTTCCGGCGTGTTTTCGCCGAGCTGCTTCATATAATTCAGGTAAAGCGGTAACCTGAGCAGCGTTTGTTTTGAAATGCTGCGATTCACCATGACGCAGCCAACCCCCATCCAAACAGAAAATCAAAATAAACCAAACATCTAATACTTTAACACAAGAAACGACCAAATGGAATACCCATTTTCAAATATCGATATAATTTCATCGATATGAAAGCAAAAAAGCCCCAACGACACGTTAAAAAACAGACAAACTAAATCAAATACAAACTTCGGCGGATTTCTACTCCGCATGCGGCGTGCCGAACTTTGCGCTCAATAAATCGCGCTCCTCATACAACTTTTCGATGAACTGTTTATCGACCGCCGTATATTTATATTCCTTTTTGGACGTCAAAATATCTCTATACACGCGGTGTTTGTTGCCGCGGCACGGTTTTAGCACAAGCTCATAGCGTTCAAGTTGTTCCACATCCGTCGGCGAGACCCACATATATGTGTGCGGCACCGTCGCCAAAAGGTCGAGCTGACTGCCGCGGCTGTAAACATACACGCGTTTGGTGACGTTTTCGTCCATCTCTGCCTTTTTGATGTCGGACATCGGCAGCGACGGCACGAACGGATCGCCGTGGCAAATTTCGATATAGCCGGAAAGGTCTTCTATATCCACAACATTCTTTTGCGAGAGCGGGTCGTTTTTGGAGATGAGAAGCTGATACTCGAATTCCCAGATGTTCTCCGACTTCATGCCCTTATCGCGCAGCATGTTCGTAAAAAAGCTCTCAAAGATCGTCTGATACCGCACGATGGCAAGGCCGTAGTTTTCCTGCACCACGTTGCGAATGGCACGCATAGCGTTCGTTTCTTTGAAACTAAACTCGATTTCCTTTGACATATCCGCCTCACGGACAAACTTGGAAAACGCATCCGCAATATAGCTGGCGCGCGGCACCGAGATGCTGAACTTCAGCTTATTATTCTTTTCGGGCTTATAAAGCGACTCCATTTCTTCGATCTGTGCCAGAATACTCTTGGCGTAGCCGAGAAACTCCTCTCCCTGCGGTGTGGGCACAATGCCCTTTGAGGTACGCTTAAAGATCTTGACGCCGAGCGTCTCCTCAAGCTCCTTAATCCCGCGGCTGAGGTTCGGCTGCCCCATAAAAAGGTTTTCGGCAGCCTTAGTGATGGATGCGGTCTTCTCTACTTCCACCGCATATTTCAGATGTGCGATGTTCATTGCGTTCTCCTACGGACATATTTGAAAGGGCATAACACTATTTCGATTATATTATAACATATCCCGCTCTCTTGTCAAATACTTGTGCACAAAAACAGCGTAAAATCCGAAAAAATCGGCGGCTAAACCGCATTTTCGTCCGAAAGCAGGGGTGCAATGCGCTTTTCGGCTTCGAGTACTGCGCGGGTAATCTGCTCCGTCATCTCGGCGCGTATGGTACACACCGCTGCAAGGGTATCGGCATCCGGAGTGTTTTGCCGTGCGGTGACAGCTTCTAAAAGCTCGTCTAAGAACGCATCCACCTCGGCGGCATCGTAGGTGTTGCCGCGCTTAACTGTAAAGCGAACAGCCTTTATATATTCAGGTGTCAGTTCCATTTTCGGCCTCCTCCCCCGGCTCTCTGCCGTACTTTGGCTGATATAGTTTTTTCGGCAGAACGCGCGAGAATGTATAGAAAAGCGCCGCGCCCCCTGCAAATATAGGCAACAGAACGGGCCAATCATCCGCGACGAAGCCCATATGCGGCAGGCAGAATGCGCTCACTTTGCCCTCTAAATATTCATACGGCACTTCGGCATAGACTTTAAAGTCCCCCGCCGTATGCCAAACGCGGGCTTCAGGGTCGTTTTCGGTCAGCGTCAGCAGCAATAGACCGCGTTCGGCTTGAATCGCCGCGCAGTCACCCGGGAAATAATCTTCAGCAGGCATATATGCGTAATATGCAAGCGAATTCACGGGATAATCTGTACAGTCGGTTTGCTTTACAGCAAATACGTTCTGTCCGAACAGAATCGGCGAAAGCAAAAGCAGAATGCAAATTGTCGCAAGTGTACCGACAAGTGATATAGCTTTACATGTTTTGGTTGTGAGGCTGTTTATCTTTACAGGGTTAACATTCATGATTCATGCGGCCGACTGAGCATCTCCTCAGCCATTTTGAGTTTTAACGGCGTGATGTCATCGCCGCCGATAATACGGGCAATCTCGCGGACGCGCGCGTCTTTCGTCAGCGTGTGCACCGCCGTATACGTTTTGTTGTTCTCCTGCTTTTTGACGATAAACAGGTGGTTATCCGCCATGGCGGCGATCTGCGCCAGGTGCGTGACGCAGATGACCTGCGCGTTTTTGGAGACGCAGCGCAGCTTGATGCCGACCTTATTCGCCGCTTCGCCGCTGATGCCGGTGTCAATCTCATCGAAGATCTGCGTTTCGGCCGCGCCGGAATCCTCAGACAGCACGGTGTTGATGGCGAGCATAATACGCGAAAGCTCGCCGCCGGACGCGATCTTCGACATAGGCTTCGGATCCTCACCTGCGTTTGCGGAGACGAGGAACTGGATGCGGTCGCAGCCGAAGGCTGTCAACGGTGTGCGCTCCTGCTCCACGGTGAAGACGACGCCGGGCATGTTGAGCTCTGAAAGCTCCTGCCGCACACGGCGGGAAAAGCTCTCACACGCGGCGCGGCGCTTCGCGGATAGCTGCTTTGCAAGCGTCACCGCTTCTTTTTTCTTCTGCTCATACTGCTGCAAAAGCAATTCTTTTTTTTCATCGGAAAATTCGATGTCCGAAAGCTCCGCACGGGCACGGTCGAGGAACGAAAGCATTTCTTCCTCCGTTTCGCCGTATTTGAGGCTCAAGCGGTAGATAACTTCCAGACGGCTTTCAATCTCATCAAGCTCGTTTGCGTCGAACATGGCGTTATCGAGGTAATCGAAGATTTCCGCCGCGGCATCTGTCAGTGCGTATTCGGCGTCGCGGACATGCTCGGCGACGTTTGAAAGCGACGGTGCATAGCGCGCCGCCTGCTCGAGCGACTCTGCCGCAACGGATACGGCCGTGATGGCGCCGCCATTGTCCTCATCGCCCTGCAAAAGCGTGACGGCTTCGCCCACACCGCGCACGATACGCTCACTGTTGCGGATCTCATCACGGCGCTCGGTCAGTTCTGCCTGTTCGCCGACGCGCAGCTGTGCAGCTTCTAATTCTTCGATCTGATAGCGCAAAATATCCATGCGGCGGGACTTCTGCCCCTCGTCGGATTCGAGCGCATCGAGCTCGCCTTTGATGCGGCGCAGCGCCGTATACGCCGCGCGGTACTCCGCAAGCAGACCGTATGCCCCCGCAAAGCTGTCGATATACGTGCCGTGCACTTCCGGCGAAAGCAACTTGTAGCTTTCATGCTGACCAAGAATATCGATGAGCGTGCCGCCGACGGCGCGCAGCATGGAAACGGTCGCCGGGATATTGTTGAGCTTGCAGGAGGAGCGCCCGTGCGGGCGGATCTCGCGGCGAATAAGCAAACTGCCATCGTCTTCAAGCGGAATATCCAGCTCACGCAAAACCTGCTGCGTCTGCGGAGAAATATCCGTAAAAAGTGCCGAAACACTCGCCTGCTCCGCACCTGTGCGCACAAGCTCCTTTGAGGTACGCTCACCGAGTACGGCGTAGATTGCGTCGATGATGATGGATTTGCCCGCGCCGGTCTCGCCGGTCAAAACGGTGAAGCCCGGTTCAAAATCGATAGATGCCTGCTCGATGACGGCGATATTCTGAATGTAAAGCTGCGTCAGCATATCAGACCCCGCCAATCAGTTTTCTGAGCTCGTTCTGCTTTTCCTCCGCAATCTCATCCGTTTTGCAGATGATGAGAATGGTGTCTTCACCGGCCAGCGTGCCGATGAAATCCGGAAAATGCAGCGTATCCATAGAGGCGCAAACCGCCTGCGCCATGCCGGTCATGCACTTGACAACGATCATGTTGCCGGCCGCCTCCACGCTCATAACCGAATCGCCGAACAGCGAATAGAACTTGGAGGAAATGTCGCGGGCATTGTCGCGCCCGGTGGAATATTTATACTTTCCGTTCGGGGAAAGACTCTTTACGAGCCGAAGCTCTTTGATATCGCGGGAAACGGTTGCCTGGGTTACGTCGAAGCCACAAGCGCGCAGATTGCGCAGGAGTTCCTCCTGCGTGTCGATATCCTGTGCTTTGATGAGCTCCAGAATTTTGGCGTGGCGTCTTGTTTTCATGCTTTCTGCCTTCCTTCCTGCCTTTTAATTTCTGCTTTGCATAAATTTGCTGTCTACAATATCGTAAAAATTGCGTTCGTCGGTCTGAATAAGCTCGGTGTAATAGGTCGAGCGGCTGACGGAAACCGTGTCCGTCTTATGAATGCGTATGGGTGCGCCACCGTCTATGGTGAGATACACCTCGCCGGAATAATCGCTGTCCGTGCTGACCGTGATGGTCTTATCTGCGCAGAACAGCGTGCTGCGGTTAAAGAGCGCATGCGGGCAGATGGGCGTGAAGATTACGCATTCCGATTCCGGGTCAACCACCGGGCCGCCCGCCGAGAGCGAGTATGCCGTGGAGCCCGCCGGTGTAGCCAAAATGAGGCCGTCCGCGCGGAATTTATAAAGCTTGGAACCGTCGACGGAAAAGCCGAAATCGTAAATTCTGGACTGTGCACCGGAGACGACCGCGTCGTTTAAAGCGCGGTAGGTTGTATCCCCCTTCACGCTGTGCACGGTAACGGAAAGCATCATCAGGCGGCGCACACGGTAATCGCCCGTAAAGAGCGCCTTTAATTTGTGCAGCTCGTCCTTCTCCACACCTGCCAAAAAGCCCAGCCGCCCAAGGTTCACTCCAAGGATGGGCTTACCTGCAACGGACGCGTGCTTTGCCGTGTGGATGATGGTGCCGTCGCCGCCGACCGCAACGATAAGGTCGCAGCTTTCCGCCAGTGCGGCGTGATTTTTGCAGAACGTGACGTGTTCATACTGCCCGCGATGCTTTTCGTGCATGAGCGTTTCCGCGCCGTTTTCCTGCAAAACCGCCAGAATTTCCCGGGTGTATGTGTCCGCATCGCGTTTATCCAGATTTGGAATCACCGCAATTTTCATAAGCCTCAGTCCTTTTTATCCAGCGCCGCGTGAGATGCTTCCACGATCTCGTGCGGCGTGCTTTCTGCCGTATTCACCGGCGCGTCGCTTTTTTGGAGGAACACAAGATACTCGATGTTGCCCTCCGGTCCTTTGACCGGCGAGAACGTAAGTCCCTGTACGGAATATCCGTTTTCCACTGCAAAATCGCAGATCATCTGCACCACTTCCTCGTGCACGGCTTTGTCGCGCACAACGCCCTTTTTGCCCACTTTTTCCCTGCCGGCTTCAAACTGCGGCTTAATAAGGCACACGGCTTTGCCGCCGTCCTTTAAAAGCGGACGCACGGCGGGCAAAATAATTTTGAGCGAGATGAACGACACGTCTACGGAGAAGAAGTCAATCTCCTCCGGAATTTGCTCGCGTGTGAGATAGCGGGCGTTCGTACGCTCCAGATTCACCACGCGCGGGTCGGTGCGCAGCTGCCAGGCGAGCTGCCCGTAGCCGACGTCTACGCTGTATACTTTGGAGGCGCCGTTTTGCAGCATGCAGTCCGTAAAGCCGCCCGTAGATGCGCCGATGTCCATACATACGGTGTTTTCGAGCTTGATCGGAAACAGCTGCATAGCTTTTTCAAGCTTTAAGCCGCCGCGGCTGACGTAGCGCAGCGTGTTGCCGCGCACCTCTAAGACTGCGTCTTCGCGCACGGTGTCACCGGGCTTATCGAATTTCTGGTTATCCGCGTAAACACAGCCCGCCATGATGAGCGTGCGCGCTTTTTCGCGGCTGGGCGCAAGCCCTTTTTCATAAAGCAGGACGTCTACCCTTTTTTTCATATAGAAACTGCCTTTCCATCTTTCTTTTCTGCGATTTGCAGCGCCGTGTGTACGGCGTTCACCATGCCCTCTACATCAAGACCGAGCTTATGCAGCGTGCGGAACATAGGCGCGTGCTTGATGAATCCGTTTTCAATAGCGTGCACTTCGTAGTGTCCTCTGAAATTGCGATCCAACAGCATGGCGCCGAATTCCTCCGCGATGCCGCCTTGGCGGACGCCCTCTTCAAAGAACAGCACCGTGGGACACCTTAAGACCGCTTCCACCGCTTTCGGATCGATCGGCACGATGCGATTAAGCTTCACGATGCGGCACTTTATGCCCTCTTTTTCGAGCGTTTCCGCCGCTTCGCACGCAAATGAGAACATACGGCCGTAGGTCACAAGCGTGACAGAAGCATCTTCCGTGCCGAACACATAAAACGGCTTGCCGGAAAGCGTGTAGTTTTCCGGGCGATACAGCTCTTTGCCGCGCGGGTAGCGAATAGCATAAAGGTGGTTTTCTCCCTTAATACAGTCATCAAGATTGTCCGAAAGCTCATCGTAATACGTCGGCGCGTACACGTGGATGTCCGGCACGGTACGCAGGAACGCGGCATCGAACACGCCTTGGTGCGTCTGGCCGTCTTCGCCGACCACGCCGGCTCTGTCCACGGCCAGAATAATTTTGAGATGCTGCAAGGCGCCGTCGTGGATGAGCTGGTCGTACGCGCGCTGTAAAAACGTGGAATATACCGCAAAAACCGGAATCATGCCGCCGCGCGCCAGACCGGCGCAGAACGTGACGGCGTGTTCCTCCGCAATGCCGACATCAAAGAAACGGCTGCGGTATTTTTCACGGAAATCCGTCAGACCGGTGCCGGATTCCATCGCCGCCGTAACGGCGCACAGCTTCTCATTTACACCGGCTATCGTGCACATCGTCTCGCCGAATGCATGCGAAAAGCCCTTGGCAATGGCTTCGCCCGCGCCCTTTTCGCGGTCAAACGCCGCAAGGCCGTGGTAAACGCTCGGAGCGTTCTCCGCGTATTTATATCCGCGTCCTTTATAGGTGCGGATGTGGATGAGCACCGGCTTATCCATATCGCGCGCCATCGTCAAAACCGACGTCAAGGTGCGCAGGTCGTGTCCGTCAAACGGACCGTAATAATTAAAGCCAAGATCCTGAAAGATCGTGGTGTTGAAAATATTCTTTTTGATTTGGTTTTTCACGCGGCGCACTTCGGCAGCCATGTGCTCGCCCACCTTCGGCACGCGGCACAGTGCGGCTTCGACGCTGTCTTTTGCGTTCAAATACCCCGGCTTTGCGCGCACATAGGAAAGATAACGCGCAATGGAGCCCACGTTGCGGGAAATGGACATGGCGTTGTCATTCAAAATAACGATCATATTGCGGTTGATGCGGCCCGCATTGTTGAGGCCCTCATACGCAAGGCCGCCGGTCAACGCGCCGTCGCCGATGACGGCGATGACATGGCCGGGGTCACCCGCAAGTGCCTTTGCAACGGAAAGGCCGAGCGCCGAAGAAATGGACGCGCTGCTGTGCCCCGTTGTAAACGGGTCGCAGTCGCTTTCTTCTCTCGACGGAAAGCCCGAAAGCCCATCCTCGCGGCGCAGCGTGGAAAACGCTTCTTCTCTGCCGGTTAAAAGCTTGTGCGCATAGGATTGGTGCCCCACGTCCCACACGATGCAATCCTCCGGCAAGGTGAACACACGGTGCAGCGCCACAGTGAGCTCCACCACGCCCAAATTGGAAGCGAGGTGGCCGCCGTTGTCCGCCACCGTGCTGATGATCTCTTCCCTGATCTCATCGCAAAGCTCCGGCAGCTCGTTTGCCGCAAGCTTTTTTACATCGTTCGGGGCCTTGATTTTACTGAGCAATCTGCTCATACTTACACCAGCCCGTTCTGTATTTTTGCTGCCGTTACGGCGTTTTTCATCAGCATTGTGATGGTCATGGGGCCTACGCCGCCGGGCACCGGCGTAAGGTAGCCGGCGACCGCCTCGGCGCTTTCGTAATCAACATCGCCGCACAGCTTGCCGTTTTCATCGCGGTTCATGCCGACATCGATCACCACGGCACCGGGCTTTACCATATCGCCGGTGACAAATTTCGCCTTGCCGACCGCGACAACGAGAATATCCGCCGTTTTGCAGATCTCTTTTAAATTTTTCGTGTGACTGTGGCAGATCGTCACCGTGCCGTTTTCATGCAGAAGCAGCATAGCCATCGGCTTGCCGACGATGTTGCTGCGGCCGATGACGACGCAGTTTTTGCCGTCGATTGTGACGCCGGTAGAGCGGATGAGTTCGATGATGCCCGCGGGCGTACACGGCAAAAACGCGAAATCGCCGATCATGATACGGCCGACATTTTCGGCGTGGAACGCGTCCACGTCCTTTTTCGGATCGATATGCTCCACGATGAGTGCTTCGTTCAAGTGCTTCGGCAGCGGAGACTGCACCAAAATGCCGTTGATCTTCGGGTCTGCGTTCAGCTTTTCGATAAGCGCCAAAAGCTCCTCCTGCGTGGTGTTTTCCGGCAGGACGTGTTCCTCGGAGTAAATGCCGGTCTCGGCGCAGGCCTTGCCTTTGTTGCGCACGTAAATTTTAGACGCGGGGTCTTCGCCGACAAGCACGACCGCCATGCCGGTCTGAACGCCCTGCTTTTTTAAAGCGGCAACTTCTTCGGCAATTTCGCCGCGTACCTTTGCCGCAACGGCCTTGCCGTCAATTCTCACTGCCATCGTTCTTCTCCTCGCTTTCCCCTTCTGCCGTTTCATTCGCTTCTTCGGCTTCATCAGACGGCTCTTCGGAAGTGTTCGCATCCGCATTTCCTTCCGTTTTTTCATTTTCCGCCTCGGCAGTTTTCTTTACGCCGGTGCCGACTGTCATGTGCTCCTGTGCTTCTTCGGCGCTCATGCCGGAGAAAATGGTGCTTTCGGCAGTGTCGTCAATCTCGACCTTCTCCGCCTTGTCTTCAACTGTCAGGCCGGCAGCTTCCATCGCCTTGCGGCTGCCGCAGCCCGTAAGCTTATGGCAGTTGCGGAACACGATGAGCAAAACAACAGCGACGAGTGCAGAAGCCGCAGCAAGCACCTGCGAAACGCGCAGATCGATACCCGGCAACAGCAGACTGTCTGTGCGCAGACCTTCAATGAAGAAGCGCGTCACGCCGTACCAGATGATGTATAATAAGAACGTCTGGCCGTCATACCGGCGCAGGTGGCGCGTGAATAGATGCAGTAAAACAAAGCCTAAAAGGCACAAAATCGATTCGTAAAGGAAGCACGGGTGCACATTGCCTACCACTTCTGCGGCGGTACGGTCACTGTACATGCCCCACGGCAGGTCGGTCGCGCAGCCGAAAGCTTCTTGGTTCACAAAGTTACCCCAGCGACCGACACCCTGACCGATGAGATAGCCAAGAGACGCGACATCCAGCACGGCGAACAGGTTCATCTTGCGGATCTTCGCGACGATGCCGCCGCACAGCAGGCCGCCGATAATGCCGCCGTAAATGCCGAGGCCGCCCTCTTTGATGTTGAAAATCTCCATCGGGTTCGTGATGTACTTGTCGCCCGGGTAGAAGATGACGTAGTAAAGACGCGCGCCGATGATGCCGCCAAGCAAGCCGGCGATGATGGCATCGAGCAGGTGGTCTTTATTGATATTCATTTTTTTGCAGGAGGAAAAACCGTACAGCACCGCCAGCAGGAAACCGATGCCGATGATGATGCCATACCAGTAAATGGTGAAATTACCGACCTGAAACGCGATGGGATTGACCTCCACCGAAATTCCGAGATTCGGGAACTGAACTTGATGCGTCATGACTGTATATCCTTTCGATTAAGCTTCGTCCAACGGACGAATGATGGAAGCCGCCGTTTTGTCCATATCAAACAGCGTCTGAATGCGCGCGTTCACGTCTTCCGCGGTGATCTCGGAGAAGCACTCAATGTAGCGGAACAGCTCGCGGTCGTTAAAGTGCATGGTCATCACGGCGTTCGCGATGACATCCGGGCTATTGAGGCCGGAAACATTCGCGCCGTAAAGGGATTTCGCGCTGCGGCGCACGTCTTCCTCCTTGACACCTTCGCGCTTTAAACGTGCCATTTCCTCACGGATGGCATCACACACGGCCTCCGGGTTGCCGGATTCGCCGCCGAACAGCAGCGCACCGTAGCCCGTGCCCTCAAAATACTCGTAGCTGAAGGAAGCTTCGTTCACAAGGCCCGCATCTAAGAGCTTGCGGAACATCGGCGAACTGTCGGACGCCATAATGTCGAGCAGCACCTCGGTGACGGCAAGGTCTTTTTCCGTGCGGTGCGCACCGGTTACGGCCTCTTTCACGCCGAACTGGAACATAGGGCACGCCACAGGCAGCTTTTCTTCGACGAGCGGCTGCACGATGGTATCGGGCTCCTCTTCAAAAACGCGTTCCACCTCAACGGGCTCGCTCTTTTTCAGCATTTTGTCGCACAGCGCGAGGACTTCCTCCTCCGTACAGTTGCCGCAGACGCACAGTGCCATGTTGTTGAGGTTATAGAACGTGTTGTAGCAGCGGTAAAGGTACTCCGGGGTGATTTCCGCAATGCTCTCCACCGTGCCCGCAATGTCGTCCTTGATCGGGTGCGTGTGGTACATGGCGCGCAGCAGGCTGAACATCATGCGCCACTGCGGATCATCGTCATACATTTTGATTTCCTGGCCGATGATGCCGAGCTCTTTTTCAACGGTCTGCTTTGTAAAATACGGGGACTGCACGAAGTCGAGCAAAATCTCCAGCGCCTGCTCTGCGTTTTCCGTGCAGGAGAACAGGTAGCGCGTCGTCTCAAACGACGTATACGCGTTTGCGGAAGCGCCGATCTCGGCATAGCGGCCGAATGCGTCGCCGTCTTCGCTTTCAAAAAGCTTGTGCTCCAAAAAATGCGCGATGCCCGCGGGTGTCGTCTCTGCCTTATCCTCGTCGCTGCGTTTAAAGACCTTATCGATGGAGCCGTAGCGCGTGCCAAACACCGCATACGTACTGCGCATTTCCGCTTTCGGGTATATAAACACGGTCAGGCCGCTTGCGTGTTTGACGCAGCGGTAGCCGTCCCGAAGAAGTTTACTTTCCACAAGGGTATTCTTCATTTCTGCGCTCATTTTGCCGCTCCTTTCAGCTTATAGACCGTATCGAGCGTGGCGCGCTCGGCGGCGCTGACGATCTCGTCCTTCGTGATGTTCATGATACACTCCGCATATTCCTCCGGCGTGTGGAGCTTGCCCTGCAGCATGCCGCTGAGATACCATGTCTCCATGGATGCCGCGGAATCTGCCACGGCGTTGTAGCTGTTGCACATGGCGAGCTTTGCAAAGAGAATCTCATCGTCCGTGATATTGCCCTTTTTCATATCGTTGAGCTCTTTTAAAATCGCTTCTTCCGTGCGGTCGAGGTCTTTCGTTTCCACGCCGCTCTGCACGAGCATGACGTTCTTCGGCGTATCGTGGCGCGCGGCGCAGTAGTAGCAAAGGCTCTGCTTTTCGCGCACGTTCATAAAGAGCTTGCTGCTCGGTGTGCCGCCGAGCACAACGGACATCAGCTTTGCCGCAAGGCGCTCTTCCGGCGTGGTGCCGATGGCAAAGCCCATGACGAGCTTAGACTGCACAACGGGCATTTCTTCCGTCACACGCTTTACGTCTCCCGATGCTGTGTGGCGCTTTGTTTCAATGGACACCGCGTCGCGCATGCCGAGGCGCTTTACAAGCTGCTGCGCAAAGCGGTCGTCCGCACCGTCGCCGATCGTGAACTGGCAGATCTGCGCGTGCTTTACGGCATACTCCCACGCCGCTTTCACGCCCTCGCGGGTCGCGTTCAAGATCGCCTCGCGCGTACCGATGCGCGGCACACCTGCGGGTTCGCCCGCAAACATGGTCTGCACACAGCGCTGCATGGCATACGTCGCCTTATCGTTATATTCCGCGTCAAGCGTCTCCAAAAGCTGGCGCTGTTCCTGCAAAAAACCGTCCTCCGGGAACAGACCGTTTTCATCGCACAGCGGCGTGAACAGAATGCTCTCCAGCATTTCGGAAAGCGCCTGCTGCACATCTTCGCCGCCGAACGCATACGGGTTCGCAATGCCGGCTGCGGCAAGCGTTAAAATCTGGTTATCGCCCACACGCGTTACACCCGGCTGCACCGAAGCGCCGTACAGCTCCGCAAGGCGCTTGCCGAACTGCGTGTAATCGGGGTATTCGCGCGTCGCACGGGAGATTATATTCGGGACGAGTGCATATAAAGCCGCATTTTCCGGCGTGGTAAGCGGCAGCACAAGGTGTGCGGAAACGCGTGCCGTTTTAAACTGCGGCGTGCTGCTCCAGAACGCCTGCAAGCCGCAGTCCTTCTGTTCAAAAAAATGATTATTCATCTCTGAAATTTTCCTTCCTGAAATAGTTTAAAACCGAATTTTCAAAAGGTATAGTTGCATAAATATGCTTTCGTATTCGTATTATAGCACAGCTTTTTTCAATTTTAAAGCCAAAGACGGCTTTTTCACAAAAAATTCAGTTTACGCGCGCACAAAAAACCGGGCGCAACACTTTTCGATGCACCCGGCTGAAGCTGCGGTCTCCTCGACCGTATTCAAATTGATCTCGATGTCCGTGAATTCTTCCCCCGAAGTATAATATACCCGCTTCGTAATGATGAGGCGTTCTCCTTTTGAAATCCACCTCAACCGAGGTACATTTTTTCAAACGCCTCTATGCTGTCAAACACATTCGGTTTGAGCCCCGCTTTTTCGTATTCCTTTGCATATAAGCTGAGTGCGCCGTCAAACTGCGCCGCAGCCGCCGAGTATAAAGGTTACACAGGCTTTATAGCCGTCCTCGTTCCGCATTAAAACAAACAGGTCGGACGTTTTCGAATATCGCCCCGTGCGACAGGCGCAAAATGCGGGACAGACACATTCTGCACCGCTTTTCATACATCAGCCGCAGCTTCAGTATATCAAAAGTGATGACAAGGTGCAATATTTTCTCTTGATTTGTGGAATATTTTATATGATTTGTCAATTCTGTTGTGCTTCTTTAAACCTTTCCAGCTCCGGCACGGCGTTCGCCATTTCGGCTTTGGCGTTTTCGCCTGTCAGGTGGTCTACGGCGTACAGCACCACGCCGTCTGCACCCGCTTCCTTTGCGCGGTCGATCTGCTTTGCGAGCGTGTCGGTCGTGTTGAGCCATGTGCCGTTGTCCGCATCCGTGCCCGCCTTGTACACCGCAAGCCCGATATACAGTTTGATGCTCGGCAGGCGCTTTAATGCGCACCAATTTTGGAGCGCCGTTTCAAACGGCAGCGCTTCATTTTCAAAGCTGTAATAAAGCTGCGGGCAAACGTAATCGATATACCCCGCCTGCGCACACCACGTGTACACGTCAGCATTGATCATCTCGTTGTTTTCTAAATTGCCCTGCGGCGAAATGCCGAACTGCACATTTTCATTCGCTTCCTTCACGCGGCTGTACACGGCGGCGATGAGCGCGTTCACATTCGCGGTGCGCCACTCATGCAGCGTGAGCGGCTCTTCAGTTTCTTTTACATACGCCGCGTACTGCTCGGCGTCGATGCTTTCGTCGTCCGTGGGGTAAAAATAGTCGTCAAAATGAATGCCGTCCACGTCGTATTTTTCGGCGATCTCCGCTGCGCCGTCCGCAATACGGTTGCGGATATACGCGCTTGCGGGGTTATAATAAATGCCGCTATTGTACGCCATAAAATATTTCGGGTGATTTACATAATTTTGCATATAAAATCCATTTTCGTCAAGCTCCGGCGGGATTGTCGTGCTCGCAATGCGCAGCGGGTTGATCCACGCGTGAAACTGCATATTTTGCTCGTGCGCGGCGTTTACCATGTATTCCATCGGGTCATAGCCGGGGTCTTTCCCCTGCATGCCCGTCAAAAGGTGCGACCACGACTCGTACTCCGAGGGATACAGGCTGTCCGCAAACGGCCGCACATGCACAAACACCGCATTTGCGCCGACGCTTTTCGCAGCCGCAAGCTTGGCATCAAAATTCTCCTTGAACGCTTCTTCGGTCTTCTCCGTCACATCGAGCGCCATGTACGGGATCCACACGCCGACAAGCGGTTCTTCTGCTTTTGCGGTCGTTTCTGCGGCGTTGCTATCCTCCTGCTCCGGCGCAGTGCTTGAGAATACGACTTCAACGGAGTTTTCCGCCGCACTCGGCTCTGCGTTTTTCTCCCGTCCCGCCGCGCTTTTCATCGCCAGAAATACGGCCGCAACCAGAATTAAAACCGCGATGACATAATGATACTTTTTAATTACGATCATACGCTTTTTCCTTTCTCTCTGCGTTCCCTTGACCGCCAAACGGATTTGCGGTAAGATAATCATAAGTATGAGACAAGCGAGGAAAATATGATGGATTTTAAACCGGAACCCGTGCAGTTCACACTGCTGACCTATTATTGTATCATCAATATCACAGCCGCAGTCCTGACCGTTACCGATAAGCGCCGCGCACAGAAAAAGCAATGGCGTGTCCCGGAGCGCACGCTCCTTTTGCTCGGTGCGGCAGGCGGCGCACTCGGCGAATTTATTGCCATGCTGTGTATCCGCCACAAAACAAAACACCTGAAATTTGTGATCTCCATGCCCGTTTTCATCGTACTGCACATCGTCCTTTTCTATCGGATTTTTTTGCTTTGAGGGAGACTTTAATGAACACAAAATATAAAAATCTGCTGTTTGATGCCGATCAGACGCTCATCGATTTTGAAAAGGACATGCCGCTCGCATTTCAATATATGTACGAGCAATCGGGGCTTGCAAAGCAAAAGCCATACAACGCAGAGATTCTGCGCCTTTATAACGACTGCAACGAAAGCTGGTGGCGGCGTTTTGAGCAAAAGCTCTGCACCAAAGCGGAGCTGTACCGCAACCGCTTCGTCGATTTCTTTGAAGCCGCGGGGCTCACACCGGTCAGCATCGATTTTTTGCAAGACCTGTATGTCTCCGGCATAGCGAAAACCGGCACGCCGCTGCCGGGCGCTTTAGATATGCTACGTGCGCTTTCAGAGCGTTACGACCTCTACATCACCACAAACGGAAACCCGATCTCGCAACCCGGACGCCTCAAGAATTCCGGCGTCACGGCCTTTATGAAGGGCTGCTTTATTTCCGATGAGATCGGCGCGGCAAAGCCGGATAAAAAATATTTTGATTATGTCCTTGCGCACATACCGGGCGCGAGCACCGAAAACTGTCTCGTCATCGGCGATTCGCTTTCGGCGGACATCAAAGGCGCGCAGAACGCCGGTTTAGACAGCTTATGGTATAACCCTAATCGCAAAGCAAACACCCTTCCCATACCGCCCAACTTTGAAGCCGCAAGCTACGAAGATATCGTAAGAATTTTGCTGTAAGGAGCTTTTATGGAGAATCCCGACATCGACCGCCCGGCCGTGCACATCGGCTTCCCCTTTTTCGCGGCGCTGTTTGTCGCCTCTTTCTTCGGCGCGCCGTTTGCCGCCGTTTCGGCGGTTTTGCTGTTCGCCGCCGTTTTTCTGCTTTTTCTGTTTAAGCAACATCGACAACGGCCGAATTTCGTGCTTTCCCTCATCGCTACCGCAGCCGCATTCGCGGTGTTTGCAGTTGCAATGAATCTATTCGTGCTGCCCACAGAGCGCTATGACGGCGGCACATATACCGTCACCGGAAACGTAGAGTCGTTCCTCACGAAAAGCAACGGGCGGTTCTATTACAAGCTGCATGTGACGCACATCGACGAGCCCGTACAGGATGTCGATTTTTCGGTACGCCTCTCCCACAGCGAGGCTTTCCCGGCAGGGATTGGCGACACGGTCACGTGCGAAGCGAAGTTCTTCGCGTTTGAAGACAGTCTCGGGCTCTCCCCGCGCACCTCGTGGCTTGCGGATAACATGGTCTTATCCGCCTATGTCACGGATTACGAATCCGTGCAGGTCACGCCTGTCGAAAAGCGCCCGTTTTCATATTATGTAAACCAAATCCGCACGCATTTTCACAATTTGATTTTGGAAAACTACCCCAAAGTCGAAGGCTCTGTGCTTTCCGCCATGCTGCTCGGCCTGCGGGACGATATGGAAACCGAGCTTATCTCCGCCTACAAAAAGGCCGGTGCTTCGCACATTTTGGCCATATCCGGCATGCACATGGCGATCTTAACGCAGTTCACCCTCGGTTTTCTGGGTCTGCTCGGACTGAAACGCCGCCCGGCCGCGCTCGTTTCCGCGGTGTTTACGCTGCTTTTTATGTTCGTCTCGGGGCTTTCGGCCTCTGTGGTGCGCAGCGGCATTATGCAGCTCATTTTGCTTTTCGGCATTCTTCTCGGTCGCCAGGCGGAACCGCTCAACTCTCTTGCGGTCGCCGTTTTGACCATGAGCTTATTAAACCCGTTCTGCGCGGGCGATGTCTCCCTGTTGTTCTCGTTTTCGGCGACGCTCGGCATCATCCTGCTTGCGCCGCGCATCACAAAAGCAGTCACGAAAAATATTCGCAAGCCGCAGCGGAAAGCGCACCTTGCAAAGCTTGTTTCTGCATTTTCCGTCTCGCTTTCGGCGGTGCTTTTCACTGCGCCGCTGCAGCTTTATTTATACGGCACGGTGCAATTCGTTTCGGTGCTCACATCGCTTTTGGTGTTGGAGATTTCCGCGTGGCTGCTGCGGTTCGGGCTCATCGCCGCCTTGCTGCTCGCCGTCCCCGTCCTCTCCCCGTGCGCCGCGCCGTTCGTGTTTTTAAGCGGCATTTGCGTGAAAGCGCAGAATTTCATCATCACGCTTATCGCAGAGCACATTCCCGGTACGCTGCGTATCTCCGGCAAATATCTGCCCGTAACCGTCGTGATCTGCGTCCTTTTCTTCACGCTTTCCATGCTTCTCTACCGCCGCAAAAATAAAGCGCTGCCATGCGTTTTAGCGGTGTGCATCCTGCTTTGCGGCATGGGTGCACACGCGCTTTTGAACCAAAGCGCCGCACGCCTTGTCGTTTTCCGCACCGATTACGCCGCCTGCACGGCGGTTATCACAAACACCTCCGCCGCGGTGCTCGGGTGCAGCGGAAATGCCGCTTCCGTTGAGACCGCCCTGCGCGCGAACGGTGCGGAGCAGATCACCCTTTTACACGTGCAGCCTGATGAAAAAAGCATCCGCTGCGCCGAAAAGCTTGCACAGCTTTTCGAGGTCAAGCAGAGTCTCGTGCCGGACACCGTGTATTATCCTGCGGAAAACGCTGCGTTTTACGATTTCAGTTATGTCGGCGTGCTTCCCTCCGGCAGCTTCACGGTCACGGACGGCGGCGAGACCGTCACGTTCACCGTAAACGGCACGGAAATTTACCTTGAAACGAAACGCAGCACGTCGCTTTCCCACGACACAGATATTTTGGTGACAGAAAAACCGCAAAGTGCGGTCTCTGCCCCGTTTACGATTTTAAAAACAAATGGTATAATAGAGGATACCGAAGCTTCGCTTTCGCCCGGCGCATACCTCTTTATGACGGAGCACGAAAGCATCCGGCTCGATTTTGACGAGCGCGGCACGTACACGGTATACGGCGGCTAAGCCGCAACGAAAGGAAAACACTATGCCCGAGATCACGGAAACCAAACTCAAGGAACAGATTGCAAAAGAGCAAATCGGCAGCCTTTACTTTTTGTACGGCGATGAAAAGCTGCTCGTACGCCGCAATCTAAATCGCCTGTTAAAAAAACTGGACGGCAACTTCCCGGAATTCAACTTTCAGGAATTCCCGCACGACGCGCCCGTAGACAGCATTGCGGACGCCGTTGTCGCCATGCCGTTTATGGCAGAGCGCAAGTGCGTCACGGTCTCCGACCTCAACGTGGAAGCCATGAACACCGCGGAGCTCGATAAGCTCTACGAATTGCTCGATACTATTCCTGAAACGACCGTGCTTATTCTTTATCTGCCCACGCTCGAGATCGACCCGAAAAAGAGCGCAAAATGGCGCACGTTTTTAAAGAAGCTTGACACGCGCGGCTTTTCCCTGCCCTCGCTGCGCCTGAAAGACAACGAGCTCGAAAAATACGTCTGCCGCGAGGCCGAAAAGGCAAACTGCCTGCTCTCCCGCAAGCTTGCCGAGCGCATCGTGCAGTACGTCGGCAACGACTTAAACGCCCTCACAAACGAAGTGACAAAGCTCTGCGCTTTTGCGGGCGGCGGCGAGATCACCGCCGAGCAGGTGGAAAAAACGGTCACGAAAAACATGGAAACAACCGTGTTTCTCTTGAGCAATGCCCTCGTGCGCGGCGATTACAGCAAAGCGTATGCGCTGCTTGATCTACTGATGGCCCAGCGCGAAGAACCGTACACGATTCTGGCCGTTTTAAGCAGCGCTTATATCGACATGTACCGCGTGCGCGCCGCAATCGAAGCGGGCAAAACGTCCATGGCGCCGACGGAATACGGCGATTACCGCGGTCGCGATTTTAGATTAAAATATGCCGAGCGCGACGTGCGCGACCTTTCCATCGAAATGCTGCGCGAGTGCCTTTCGCTTTTACTCAACTGCGATCTTTCCATCAAGCTTTCGGGCGGTGAAAACATGGACAGAATCGCACTCGAAAAGCTTTTCGCCCAGCTTTTGTACGTTGCGCACCGCGGCAGCGTGGCCTAAAGGAGCTCTTATGATCCACATGAACGAAGCCCTCATCGTCGAGGGCCGGTATGACAAAAGCAAACTTTCCGCGCTGACCGACGCTATCATCGTCACAACGAACGGCTTTGGCATCTACAAGGATGCTGAAAAGCGCGATTTCATCCGCAAGCTCGCCAAAGAGCGCGGCATCGTCATTTTGACGGACAGTGACAACGCCGGTCGGCAGATCCGCGCGTATATCACGTCTTTCGTGCCGTCAAATCAAATTCGCCACGCGTATATCCCGGATATTTACGGCAAAGAAAAGCGCAAAGCGGCGCCTTCCAAAGAGGGCAAGCTCGGCGTGGAGGGCATTTCCTCGGAAATTTTACTGGAAATTTTAAAAGAAGCCGGCGCTTCCGTTGAGGGCAGCACAACCGATTTTCAACCCCTGACCCCGGCAGACCTCATGTCGCTCGGTCTCACCGGCGGCGTAAACAGCGCCACACTGCGCCAAGGCGTTTTGAAAGCACTTGATCTCCCCGAAAACCTCACGACCAAAATGTTCCTGCGCTGGGTGACGAGCGAAGAAAAAAAGGCGCAGCTTTTAGCCGCCGTAGAAAAAATCAAAAACGGTGCTTGACAAACCGAAAAGCGCCGACTATAATAAGCACAATGGCTGTGAAAGAAAGAAGTACGCGTTTTCATCGGCACAGAGAGCCTGCGGGTGGTGTAAGCAGGTGCGAAAAAACGCCGAAATACATTCCGGAGCTGTCTTTTTGAACGGGTTCCCAGTAAAAAAGTCCGTGTGCGCACGTTACAGCGCAAGGGTATGTTTGTACCCGTTGAGGTTTCAGGTGTGAGCCTGAAATAAACTGAGGTGGTACCGCGAACCACAAAACGAAACGTGTTCGCCCTCATAGATCAAGTGAGGGTGTTTTTTTATATTCAAAATTCCCCTCCTTGAAGATCAAGGGGGCTTTTTTATTGCCCCAAAAGCCCAAAACCTGAAAATCGAAAGGAACGAAACAACATGGGTATTTACGAAGAATTGCAGGCCCGCGGCCTCATTGCACAGGTCACGGACGAAGAGCGCATCCGCAACCTTATCAACAACGGCGAAGCCACGTTCTACATCGGCTTTGACTGCACCGCAGACAGCCTTACAGCTGGTCACTTCATGGCGCTGACCTTAATGAAGCGCCTGCAGATGGCGGGCAACAAGCCAATTGCCCTCATCGGCGGCGGCACCACGATGATCGGCGACCCGAGCGGCCGCACCGACATGCGCAAGATGCTCACGATGGAAGACATCGAGCACAACGCCGCCTGCTTCAAGCGCCAGATGGAAAACTTCATCGATTTCTCCGACGGCAAGGCCCTCATGGTCAATAACGCCGATTGGCTCTTAAAGCTCAATTACGTCGAGCTCCTGCGTGAAGTGGGCGCATGCTTCTCTGTCAACAACATGCTGCGCGCCGAGTGCTATAAGCAGCGCATGGAAAAGGGTCTCTCCTTCCTTGAGTTCAACTACATGATCATGCAAAGCTACGACTTCTACGCCTTGTTCCAGAAGTACGGCTGCAATTTACAGTTCGGCGGCGACGACCAGTGGAGCAACATGCTCGGCGGCACGGAGCTCATCCGCAGAAAACTCGGCAAGGATGCCGCAGCCATGACCATCACCCTGCTCACCGATTCTCAGGGCAAGAAGATGGGCAAAACCGCCGGCAACGCCGTGTGGCTTGACCCGAACAAAACTTCCCCGTTCGATTTCTACCAGTACTGGAGAAACGTAGACGACAGCGACGTTTTGAAGTGCATCAAGATGCTGACGTTCCTGCCGCTTGACGAGATTGAAAAGATGGAAAGCTGGGAAGGCAGCCAGCTGAACCGCGCAAAGGAGATCCTCGCGTTCGAGCTTACACAGATGGTACATGGCGCTGAGGAAGCCCGGAAGGCACAGGAAGCCGCACGTGCACTGTTCGGCAGCGGCGCAAACTCCGAGAACATGCCGACCACCGAGATCACCGCAGCCGACCTCACCGACGGCGCAATCAACATTCTCGACCTCATGCAGAAAGCCGGCCTCATTGCATCTAAGGGTGAGGGCCGCCGCCTCGTGCAGCAGGGCGGTGTTTCCGTCGACGACGTAAAGGTCACCGATATCGCCAAGACCTGCACCGCAGCCGATTTTGAAAAAGGCCATGTCATCATCAAAAAAGGCAAAAAGGTCTTCCATAAGGTCGTTTTGAAGTAAGTAAAAAAGCGGCGGCGAACGCGTGCTGGCCGAAAAGCTGCTTGCGTTCTTCGACCAAGTGAAGCCGGAGAATGTGGACTATGCGGCGTTGAGAGAATTTTTGGGGAAGTAAATAAAACGCGATAGAAGAACCCCCGAGTTCAATTTGCAGAGCACTGCGAGGCGAACTCGGGGATTTTTATTTTGAGAAATCAAGCATGTAATTTACTTGTTACCCAATTGGTGACCGTTGTCATCCGTTTATTATACTTTGACCATTTTTTGATCGCTTCGATCGAGATGGAGAAGGCCAAACTCATGACCAAAAGCGTAAAATAGCTCAAAATTGCATTATGTGACCAAAAAACCAAAGCGGAACACGGTCCGTAAAAGAAAGCATGGACCATAAACATATTTCCTGAGTGTTTTCCTAAAAACTCAAGAGGAGCAGAAATAACGTGCGCCTTAAAATACCGTCCAACCAGAACAATGATCAGAAACGCAGCCA
Source organism: Hominenteromicrobium mulieris (assembly GCA_021029595.1). Classification (GTDB taxonomy): domain Bacteria; phylum Bacillota; class Clostridia; order Oscillospirales; family Acutalibacteraceae; genus Hominenteromicrobium; species Hominenteromicrobium mulieris. The sequence goes on from JAJJOY010000001.1 coordinate 255,165, forward strand.
GCGCACTGAGCAAACCGCAGATTTGCCACAGATCGTTCTGCGAGATACTAAAGCGCAAAACCAAAAGTCCCGCGGCGCCCAAGAACAATACCGTCGCAAACACGACTTCCGACCATTTACCGTGTTTCATTTTTCGAGACATCAGTTATTCAGCACGTCTCCCTTGGCACATGCAGCTGCCAGAAGAATGACTAAGAAATAATTCAAATAGCTGCCGCCATATTTGGAGTGGATCGAATCGGGAATGAATTGAGGCAGTAAAAAGCCAATCGGAACCACTGCCATTCCGAGCCGTTCACACAGGCTGTCTATCAGCGGGATCAGAAGCACGATGATCTGTGCCAGACACATATACCACCATACGCCGCTGAGCAATCCGGTTTGGAAAAAATCCGAAACAGCAAACACATCCGCAATCATTCGAATCACGCTGTTTTCATAAACACGCATCGGATTGCCTCTAACGATCCAATACCCGAAAAATACAAATACATAGACCGGCCAAAAAGCTTTCATCAAGGAAAACCAACGTCGGATCAGAAATTGTAAAGTACTTTCAGAATTTGCACCCCCGCGTTTTTGGTATTGCAGAGATAAACCGTACGCGGATAAAAACACGAACAGCCAAACGCATACACGCGCCATGACGGCAACTGGTTGGATCCTATCTTCCGACAAGAAAAGAAACTCCATTTTTGTCTTTTCAACAAAATCCACATTATAAAACAAGTGATGAAACAGGAGTAAAAGTATACCGATCCCTTTTACCCGAGCCGTTTCCGCTTTTGTAAACAAGTTTTAGCCCCCTCATTTTCAGTTAACGGTTTCCGTATACTTCCAGAGCGTATAATCATCAAAAGTGCCGCAGGCGGTCACCTGCATATCGGAATGGCCATGCTCATGAAAAAATGTTAAAATACGCGTTTCAGACGACGTATTGCTGACGTAATAGACGTTTTTGCTTGGCAGAGCTGCAAGCGTATTTTCAAAGCCGAGGGACTCAATGTAGTCCTGCACACTTGGGTGGCTTTGCGTCACACCACTCAAAAACAATACATTTTTCGGAAAGCAGGCTCGGCTGCTTTTAAACACACTAAAATCATAGTACAGCGTCTGAATCGCCGTGCCAAAATCTAAAACATATAAATCTTCCGGCGTTTCGTTCACTTGTGCTAAGAATTCGGGGCGCAGTTTGCCGGGAATTACAGTTTTCGTGTATTTTTCCGGAGAATAGCTTGCCGAATAATAAAATGTACCGTCTACATACATGCGATATGCTACAGCGTCTTCTATAGGTGCAGTATTGTCCGGCAGATAGTTTATCCCCTGCCATCCGCCTACCAGGAGCGCGGCGGCACACAACAGAGCTTCCGTCGCCTTGCTGCGCTTAAAAAACGGCTCACAGAAATACGCGATCAATACGGCGGCGCAGAACAGAAAACCAAATTCTACGCGATAGACCCACCGTCCAAGTCTGTAAAAATAGACCAGAAATCCAAGCACCATCAGTGCCAACACCGCCGGTACCCAAAATTTTTTGGGATTTGTAATGGCGCAGAATAATCCGAGCAGCACACAGCAAAGCGTCATCGGATAATAGAGTTGGCGCAACCGAATCATGCTGAGCGCTTCGCGAATACTCGGATGCAGATTCACACGATGTGCATTGATAATATCCAATACTTGCTGCATCTTCTCTGTACTAAACACCGCTTGATCTGCAAAATCCCAATGCAGAATCATTTGATAATCGTTTTCCGATACGCCGATTGCTGTAAGTTCGTCGCGCAGATTTTCATAATCACACCAGGTGTAATCTAATATCTGGGAGCGGATTTTCGTAAATGTATAGTATTCTGTATAATCTGGATTGGCTGTATATGTAAGTGCATTTACAATATTAAACAAAAAGATAGTAACTATAAAAACTATCCCTGGTACAGCAATTTTAAGAAAAAACTCATATAACTTCATCTGTTTTTGCTTAAAACAAATCACTATATGATAAACAACAAGTACACTAGAAAACGCTATCGCCATAAAGAAAGCGTCTCTACGAACCAAACATCCCGTTATAGCCAACAAAGCTCCTAATACACAGCATTTCCTCCTATTTTGTTCAAACAGCGCCCAAACAAACAACAGACATCCACACATAGATGCCACAATCGCTGTTTTTGTAAACTGTGGCAAGATATACAGATCACGTGCGGCAAAGGCTGTAATCCAGACAACAGTCAGAACCGCTGTGCCAAGACGAAGTTTCTGCACAAGTACATAAGTGAGCGCAAGAAAAGACAAAAAGCAAAGAAGCATTTGCAGCCAAAAATACCAGCTTATTGCCGGGAAAAGACTATACAGCGGCACAAAAAGCCAGCCAATGAAAATGTTGGAGAACATCATGTGGGCATCTGGGTGGCCGGTATACGCACCGGAAACCACCATTTCCATGATGAAATCATCCGAAACCTCATATTTTATACTGCAAAAAAGAAGAATGCACAACAGCAGAACCGCCTGCGCTGCTGCTAAGACGAAAAACAATTTCTTTTTGCCAAAGTGCTCCTGCAAATCGATCGCCGGAGCGCTTCGAATCTGCTGTACATCGTTTGTCATCAGCGATTACCGTACATTTTTTCGTAGTAATTCTGATACTCACCGCTGATGATGGTCTCCCACCACTCACGATTATCGAGATACCACTGGATGGTCTTTTTAATGCCGTCCTCAAACTTGGTCTCCGGCAGCCAGCCCAACTCGTTATGAATCTTGGTCGGATCGATGGCATAACGCATATCATGACCCTTACGGTCACCAACATGGGTAATCAGACTCTCCGGCTTGCCCAGCTCCTTGCAGATGATTTTTACGATCTCGATGTTCTGCTTTTCATTATGACCGCCGACATTGTAAACTTCGCCCACACGACCCTTATGGATAATCAAATCAATGGCCTTGCAATGGTCTTCCACATACAGCCAGTCACGGACGTTCAGACCCTCGCCGTAAACAGGAAGGGGCTTGTCTGCCAGAGCATTCGCGATCATCAGCGGAATCAGCTTCTCCGGGAAATGATAAGGACCGTAGTTGTTGGAGCAGCGGGAAATGGTCACAGGCAGGCCGTAGGTACGGTGGTAAGCCAGAACCAGCAGGTCAGCGGCAGCTTTGGAGCTGCTGTACGGAGAGCTGGTGTGGATCGGTGTCTCCTCGGTGAAGAACAAGTCGGGACGGTCCAACGGCAGGTCGCCGTAAACCTCGTCGGTAGAGACCTGATGATAACGCTGGATGCCGTACTTGCGGCAAGCGTCCATCAGCGTTGCGGTACCCATAATATTCGTCTGGAGGAAGATGCCCGGATCTTCGATAGAACGGTCAACATGAGATTCTGCCGCAAAGTTAACCACAATGTCCGGATGCTCTTCTTCAAACAGTTTATTTACAGCTTCGCGGTCGCAGATATCGGCCTTCACAAAGCGGAAATTTGGGTTATCCATGACAGGCGCCAGCGTAGACAGGTTGCCTGCGTAGGTCAACTTATCGAGGCAGACAATGCGGTAATCCGGGTATTCTTTCAGTATGTGAAAAATAAAATTGGAACCAATAAATCCGGCGCCGCCGGTAACGATGATCGTCATAATCTAACTCCTTGTGCTGTGGAACTTACTCCTGGGTCTTCGTACTGCGAACGGAACTTCTGATCGTACCTTCTGCAACTATTTTCAAGTGCGTGCCATACGGGGATTTACCGTACTTTTCCGCAGAACGCAGCAGTTCTTCTTTATCGATCCAGCCGAAGCGGTAAGCAATCTCCTCCGGTGCGGAGATCTTTACGCCCTGACGTTTTTCGACCATACGCACAAAATCTGCTGCATCTACAAGACTATCCATTGTACCAGTATCCAGCCACGCAAAGCCACGTCCAAACAGCTCCACATCCAGATTACCCTGATTTAAGTACATTTCGTTGAGCGTGGTAATTTCCAGCTCGCCGCGATCCGACTTCTCCACCCTCTTGGCCAGATCCGACACACCCTTGGGATAGAAGTACAGGCCGGTGATGGCATAGTTGCTCTTTGGATGCTTTGGCTTCTCTTCCACAGAGATCACCTTGCCTGCATCATCAAATTCCACGATACCGAAGCGTTCTGGATCCGTTACATAATAGCCAAAGATCGTGGATATGCCGTTTTCGGCTCTGCTGCTTGCGTTCTGGAGAATGCGGGAGAAACCGTTTCCGTAGAAAATATTATCGCCGAGGATCATTGCACACGGTTCGTCACCGATGAATTCTTTACCGATGAGTAACGCCTGCGCAAGCCCTTCCGGCGCTTCTTGCACAGCATAAGAAAGAGTGATGCCAAACTGACTGCCGTCTTCCAGCAGATCGTGGAAGCGTGGGGTGTCCTCCGGCGTAGAGATGATCAGAATGTCCCGGATCCCCGCCAGCATCAGGGTAGACAGGGGATAGTAGATCATCGGCTTATCGTATACGGGCAGCAACTGCTTGGATGTTACCATGGTCAGCGGGTAAAGTCTCGTGCCGGCGCCGCCGGCTAAAATAATTCCTTTCACTGTTTGCATCCTCCGTTTTACTCTTTGGTGTTAAAATATAACCTTTATTTATCCAAGGGGAAGTGAGAAAATCACGATTCCCAATACAATAATTGCGATTCCCTTTAGTTTTCCTTTCGTAATTTTCTCATGCAGAAAGAAATAGCTAAGTATCACTACAAAAATCTGTCCCAAAGACTGCCACATGGGCGAGAGTGAAAGCGGAAGTTTACGCAGCGCAATCACCGAGCAGACTGTTGATACCACAAAAAGGAAGTATGCAAAGATAACAGAAAAATTTAAGTACGCTTTATACCAAGCATCATATGGCTTCATTGCTGCTTTTTTCAGAATAATCTGTGAAATATCCGCAATCAGAACAGAGCTGATCGCAATTAGGAAATACAACCACACGTTACTTATCCCCCGATGCCATAACCTTATATATCCCGTAGCAGATCACTATCGCACCGAGGATCTGATTCCAACTGGTACTCTCTTGAAACAGCAGTACACTCCATACCATACTCCAAATCATGGACACAGCACGATTGCTATACGCCGTTGTCAGCGGGACCTTGCGCAAAATCATCTGCCATAAAACTGCATATACAAATAAAATTCCGATAGAGCATCCATAAAACAGCAGAAACTGAATTGAAATCATCGGGTATCGGGACGCCAATTTCTGAAACACTCCGCTAAAGGAGTATACAATCACAGTGCCCTGCATAAAACCGATTTGACCAATTCCAGCTTTTTCCTTGTCATCCATGCCGATTTTCACCTCTGATTTGCAGCAGCTCCCCACTTATTTCTACGTTATTGCTTGCGTTCCATTTTTTCAAGTCAGATTCGAGTCCTTTCCGTTTGCCTGCTGATACACTCTAATTACCGCGCAAGCATCCTCTTGTACAGTCTCGGAACGAGGCGTTTTCCTATACAAGTCATGACAGAGTTCCGTCAAATAGCACGGAACCCCTGCCTTCTCCGCCAAATCAATACAAATTTTTGAATCCTTTTCCATCGTTTCAAGCGCCGCACGAGACGAAAAATCATGCTTCATCAGCTTGGGCACTCTACTCTGGAACATATTAGAATTACCTGCACATTCAGAGATTGTATCCTGCAATACCTGCGGATCGATCCCCATAGACTCGCTGAAAGACACTGCCTCCGCTGCTGCTGCAATATGGATTCCAACCAGCATTTGATTGACTGCCTTGAGCATCTGGCCTTGTCCCAGCTTAGCGCCCACATAAACGATCTTCTTGGAATAGGCCTGAAATATATCCCTGCATACCTCAAATACCTGACTGTCACCCGCTGCCATCGTTACAAGTTTTCCCTGTTCGGCACCGGTTACGCCACCGCTTACCGGTGCGTCTAAAAGTGCAATTCCCTCTGGACACATTTCACTGAGCAGGCGCATTTGTTCCGGCGCAATGGTACTGGAAACAATGATTATTCCCTTTTTCATTGCAGCCAACACCCCATCAGTCCCCTGCAGGCAACCGCGGCACTGCTCATAATTTGAAACCATCAGCAAAATGCGGTCCGTTCGCTCCGCAATTTCTCCGGCAGTCTCCAAGACCTGGATTCCCATGCGTTCTGCCTTCTGGCGACTATACGCACTACGCACTGTCGTAAAAAGTTGAAATCCACATTCTTGTAGTTTGCCTGCCATGGGCGCTCCCATAGCCCCCAGCCCAATGATTCCTAACTGCTTCATCTGATTTTCTTCCGCTCCACAAGTTCTTCTGCTGCCGCTACTATGTCAGCAGCCGTCATATGATTTGCCTCATACAGTGCCTCTGCGTCTCCGGATCTTGCAAAGCAATCCTGAATACCAATCATACGCATAGAAACCGGCAAATTCGTAGCCAGCACCTCTGCTACAGCTCCGCCAAGCCCGCCAATGACAGAGTGATCTTCGACCGTCACAATTGCGCCGGTCTCTCCGGCCGCTGTAATAACTGCCTCGCGGTCAATGGGCTTGAGCGTATGAATCTCCATAATCTGCGCATTGACTCCCCGGGCTTCCAGTGCTTTCGCGGCCTTTACAGTGCGGTCCAGCATAATTCCCGTGGCAATCAGGGTAACATCTTTTCCCCGACGCTTTACCCAATTTGCCTTGCCGATCTCAACATGATAGGTTGCTTCGTCATTGATATCCTCTACAGCGTCAAAAGGAAGCCGGACATACAGCGGGCCATGGAACTCCAGTGCCTTTCTTGCCAACACTCTGGCAGAAACAGCATCTGACGGCTGAATAATGGTCATATTCGGCAGGGCACGAAGAATCGCAATGTCCTCAATGGCTGTATGGCTGACGCCTTCCGAGCCAGTCTGCAGCCCTGCATGAGTCCCCATGACTATAACATCCTGTTTGGGATGGCAAATATACGTTCTGAGCTGTTCACAGGCACGCATCGTTGCAAATACGCTGTACGTTGCCAGCACAACCTTATGTCCGCAGCTGGCCAAGCCGCTGGCTACTCCAATCAAATTTTGTTCAGCGATTCCAATTGAAATCTGACGTTCCGGATAAATATCTCCAAAATCCTCAAATGAGCAGCACTTGGTATCTGCACACACTGCATAATAACCATATTCCTCGGCAAGCCGAATGATCTCCTTGCCAAAAATAATTCTGATTGGGAGCTGGCTCATATCAATTCCTCCCTTGCATGAATTTCAGTAATCGCCTGCTGATACTGCTCATCGGAAATAACACTCCGATGCCATTTCAGCACATTTTCCATATAGGAAACGCCTTTTCCCTTTACGGTGTTTGCAATAATGACCGTCGGAGAGCCTTGATGGCGCTGTGCTAGTTCAATAGCCGCATAGATCTCATCAAAGTTGTGCCCATTAATGGTAATGACGTTCCACCCAAACCCATGCCACTTTTCCTCCAAGGGAGAAATATCCATAACATCTGCTACTGTTCCGGTGATTTGAAGTCGGTTCCGGTCTACAAAAGCAATCAAGTTATCCAGATTATGGTGTGCTGCACACATTGCAGCCTCCCAAACAATACCCTCCTGTAACTCTCCATCGCCAAGAACGCAATAAGTTTTATAAGAACAACCTCTTAATTTTGCAGAAATCGCCATTCCAACAGCAGTGGAAATACCATTACCTAGAGAACCGGACTCCATATCTACGCCCGGCGTAGACATATCCGGATATGCCGTCAGCATAGAGCCGGTTTTACGGAATGTCGACAGCGTTTCACGGGGGAAAAATCCGCGGCGTGCCAGCACCGAATACAATGCCGGCGAGGCATGGCCTTTTGAAAGCACAAATCTATCTCTCTCCGGCCAATCGGGATTCTGCGGATCCACATTCATTACACCGCCCAAATAGAGTGCTACAAGAATTTCCACACAAGACAGCGATGAACCCGGATGACCCATTCCTGCCCGATAGATCATTTCAATAATATCCCACCTGACCGCCTGTGCCAGCTCTTCATTTGTAAACTCGTTCTTTTTTTCCATATCTTTTCTTCCCTCCGACCCGTATCAGTCAAACTGCTTCAGCACATGTGCCTTTTTACAGTCATAGCCCGAGATCAACATCTGCTCGCCATTTTCATCAAGCACTTTCAGAGTTTTCTGCACATGATCAATCAACGCCAGCAGACGATCTGCATCTTTCCCCTGAATGAAGATTCTTGCAAATGTCTGGTTCAGCGTTCCCATAGACCCTTTTCCGATCTCATCGCCTTCATAGTAGAACTGAATGATATTGAGGATTTCCGGCATTGCACGGAGCGCTTCCAATCCATCAATCCGGGTGATTTTTCCCGGCTTCATCAGTGCCAGCAGAATTACATCACTGTGGTCAAACATCGGCTTATTCTTCTCTGCCGCATTCCAGCCTGTGCATGCACCGAACAGCGCATAATTCAGCATCATCTGACAGCTGTCAATCTCATTCTCAGCTGCGCAGAGAATATATTCCTGTGCGCCGCACAGGCGATAGCCCATTTCAAAAGGCAACAGCATGCCATCCACCACAAAGCACTGCATAAACATCGTGCCGTCCTTCATGCCGAGACCTGCTGTCATATTTTTCAGTTTCTCCTCCAGCTGTTCATAGTAGAGCGGAATAAACCGGCAGGGGTAAAACAACGCATTGGGCTGCATGGCCTTCCCCTCCTGCACCTGATTCATGTCACGCTCGCACATGGAAGACAACGACAGTACACCATTCTGAAGATTAAAGTACATGCACACATCCGGATAGGCAGCCATATACCGCTCCACGATCACGCACTGATTCTGCGAAAATTTCAGTGCATACGGAACCGCTTCGCAAAGCTCTTTCTCATTTTCACAGATTGAAACACCCTTGCTAGCCCACGCATCTGATGGCTTCACGATCACCGGGTATTGGATCAGCTCCAGATCTTCCCGTTTCAGGTCACCATCCAAATGGAACTCCGGCACCACCGGGATCCCATATTCTCTGCAGGTCTCTTTGAACAGCAGTTTGTTGGTGGTTACATTGATTTGCTCTTTCGTTGCATAAAACGGAAGTCCAAGCGTATCCGCCACCAGGCATGCAGGCATCAAGTTCGCATCAGAAAATCCAGTAAACACACCGTCTATCTCATTTTCCCTTGCAATTTCCAACACCCGATCAATATCTGTCGTGCTGGCCAAATATGAGCGGTCCGCAATCCGCTTTGCAGGTGAATTCGGATAATAATCCACTACAATCGTATAGATACCCATGCGTTTCGCACGTTCAACCGCATCATACATGGCTCCTGTTCCGCCAAGAAACAGGAGCTTCTTCTGGTTTTCCATAGTCTCAGCTTCTTTCATTGTTATTCCATCGTTATTCCGTCGCAATATAAAACCCATATACCATCAGGTCATTCACGCTGTCCACCCACGCCATTGTAACATTGGGATTGTAATGGCACTGAATGAATGCCAGTTCCCGCTCTGGCGGAACCGTACATATCATGTATACCACCGTGCCCTCACCAATTGCCTGATAGACATTGGGCATCCCCCATCGTTCCAAAACAGAAAGATTGGCAGGGGTCCAGCACACCCACCCCCCCTGAATGCATACATTCTGGTGGCTAGTTCTGGAGAAACAGGTAAATGGTGTTGCCGTGCTGGTATAGGTCAGACGTGAAATCGTTGGCCTGTCCAGCAGGAAAAAATCATCAGGATATGATTCCGCATACTCAATTACTTTCTGATAGGTATCGGTAATCTCAGCTGTGTCATCTTCTGCCGCATGACAAATCGTCAGGACACACACTGCTGCGCAGGTCAGAATCAGCAGTGTGCAGCCCATATCGTGCCCAACACCGCCCAATGTTGTCCAGATATTTTTATCTGCCTGATCCACGACACTTCGTTTCCGCCAGCTCAGGGTTCCAAGATAAATACAGAACAGCAGCGCCGGCGCAGTGATCGAATACCAGACTCTGTATGGCATTCGTCCCACAGAAACAAAATACCACATCATCACAAATGCCACAACCAGGGTGCCCAGCAGCAACAGGAAGCGCTTCCAATCCATACAAAACAGCAGAAACAGCACAACCCCAAAGAAAAGGAGCCAAAACTGCCGCTGCCGAACATCATCTGGTACCTGAAAAACCGCTGCAATTGCTTCTGTTTTAAGATTCACTGCGGAATAGGAAGCTGACTGTTCTGATTTCATACCAACCAGTGCTTCCACAACATCCCGGTTGAACACCTCTTTATCCAGATAGCTTTGGTTCGCGAACATATCCAAATCCTCTCTGGATATTCCCAAAGCCATCAATGCCTCCGCATTTTCATCATAGTCTGGAACACCGTAATCCAGCAGTTCCGCACGCATTGCATTTTCCTCATAATAATCCAGCGCAGCAGGATTACTACGGTAATACGCCATATTTGCCGTGCGAACTCCAACCGCTACCAAAACACTGATACACATAACCGCAAGTGTTTTCCAGTTCTTCTTCAGCCACGAAAGTAACGGCATGTCCTTGTGCGCAAACAGCACTTCATATCCCGCAAACATCGCAAGATACGGCAATGTAAAGTATAGGGACTGATAACGCAGCATGCTGCCCATCAACATGAGCACGCACCCGCCAATTCCACGGAACAGTTTGCCCTTTCTCGATGTCTCCTGCAGCATATCGGCCAGCAGAACTGCCCCCACCGCAACATATAACGCTGCGTTCTGGGTAAACTGAAACACAATATAGTGACTCTCGCAAAGCGCTCCCACAAAAATTATAGTCAACGCAGCCCCAGCCGGAAAGCGCTTTGCCCGGTGCATCAGGATATAGGATGCTGTTGCCAGCGAAATAAAGGAAACTCCCACAGAGATTATGACATACCAGTTGGCAGCATTATTCGTAATCTTGTAAAGTGCAGCCAATGCCTTGCATAAAAACACATTTACAAAAGCAATATAGTATCCGTCCTCGCCGCCATAGACATTCGCCAGCAAATTGCTGATATCACGATCATCATTCGTACCAAACTGCATATGGCTAAAGCACCGGCAAATCAGTAAAAACAGTAAATTTATTCCCAGCGCACACAAAATCTCTCTGTGCTTTTTCAGCCAGCTTGCAAATGTCTTTGTCACGCCCGGACTCCTTCCCGCTCATAATTCAGCACCGTCCGAACCACATATTGCGGCTGTTCACATTGAATCAGGAACACCCTTCCAATATATGCACCCAAAATGGAAAGTGCAAAAAAAAGGCATCCCCCAAGGAAGAACATTGCCCCAAGAACCGCCCAGACCGCTGCCGACTTTCCCATTACATCCATTACAACTGCGCAAGTCCACATAACAAGGCTTACCACACAGGATGCGATTCCAAACATTCCAATCAGACGAAGCGGCACTGTGGAAAAGCTTAAAGCGCCATCACTCCATAGCTTCAAAAGCTTTTTCAGCGTATAGCCCGACTGGCCTTCCAGCCGCTCATGATGCTCCAGCTGAACATTTACAATTTTTCTTGTATGCTGAAGCACGTAGCCAAACATCGAGACAAACGGGGTATCATATTCTTTTAATCGTTCAATCAGAAATTTACTGTACGCCGCAAAAGAAGACGTATGGATATTCTTAGGCTTTTGCAGTGTCAGGCAGAGCATCTCTGTGTTCAGCCAACTGGTAAAGCGCTTAAACAGCGTATGCTTTTTCCCATGGAACTCCGCAATTGCCATGTCAGCTCCGGCTTCAACCGCCTGGACCAGTGGAAAAATTCCTCGTGCGTCATGCTGCCCATCATCATCCATATACACCAGTACGTCACCCTGCACATAGCGCAGCGCAGCCATCTTTGCAGCCGCCTGACCAAAGTTTTTGGACAATTCTACTCCTACGATCCGAGGATCCTCCCTGCAAAGCGTCTCAATTGTCTGAAACGTTGCATCTTGATCCGGAGAACCGTCATTCACCAGTACCAGCTGATATTCATATTCCTTATGGAGTGAAAACTGATTTTGAATATCTGCCACAACATGCGGCAGTGTCTTGGCCGATTTGTAACATGGTATGGCCACAGTCACAAGCATAAATCACAATCCCCTTTTGGCGAGTTACCTTACCGTTATTTATTTTGAGCGGGCTTTCGTTGCCGCAGTGCAGCAGCGAATAGTAGCCCGCTGCTGTGCGCTTACCTCCAGAACCCCTTTACAGTCTCCACCACTGTATTGACCTCTTCCTCCGTGAGCCCGTAATACATAGGCAGGCGGGTCAGCCGGTTGCTCTCCTTGGTGGTATAAACGTCTTTGCCCGCAAAGCGGCCAAACTTCAGTCCAGCCTCGGCGGAATGCAGAGGGACATAATGGAACATGGAGTAAATATCATGCTCCTTCAGATAGGCGATCATGGCCGTACGCTCCTCTAGATCACGAAGCTTGATCCAGAACATGTGCGCGTTGTGGCCGCAGCCCTCCGGAATGTGGGCGATTTCCAACTTTCCCTGCTGCTCCAGCGGCGCAAGACGCTCCTGATAGTGGTGCCAACTGGCAAGCCGAGCGTTGTTGATCTTCTCGGCCTCTTCCAGCTGTGCCAGCAGGTAGGCCGCATTCATGTCAGAGGGCAAATATGAAGAACCATAGCCCACCCAAGTATACTTATCCACCTGCCCCCGCAAGAACCGGCTCCGGTTGGTGCCTTTTTCCCGGAGGATCTCCGCAGCCTCATTCTTCTCTTCATCGCGGATCAGCAGTGCACCGCCCTCGCCCATAGAGTAGTTCTTGGTCTCATGGAAGCTGAAGCAGCCAAAATCGCCAATGGTGCCCAGCGCCTTGCCATGGTAGGTACTCATGACGCCCTGCGCCGCATCCTCTACCACCTTCAGATTGTGCTTTCTGGCGATTTCCATGATGGTATCCATCTCACAGGCCACGCCCGCATAGTGAACCGGAACGATCACACGGGTCTTATCGGTAATGGCTGCCTCGATCTTGGTCTCGTCAATGTTCATGGTATCCGGACGAATATCCACAAATACAAGCTTTGCACCAGCCAGCACAAAGGCATTGGCCGTAGACGAGAAAGTAAAGCTGGGCAGGATCACCTCATCCCCGGGCTCCAGATTACAAAGAAGAGCAGCCATCTCCAGTGCGTGGCTGCCAGAGGTAGTCAGGAGCACCTTCTGGCTTCCTGTCATCTGCTCCAGCAATTGGTGGCATTTCTTTGTAAACTGTCCATCACCACAAATTTTATGCGCTCTGATTACTTTGGAAATATACTCCATCTCTTTGCCTATATAAGGCGGTCTATTAAAAGGAACCATGTTTCTTCCCACTCCAAATTAATTGTTTAATTACATTTTAACATATAATTCGACATATTGCAACCGATATGAAGTATTTTTAATGCCTTTCTCTGCGTTGTAGATAGATACGACCCACAGAAGGTAAAGAAAAGAGGGATAGAAAAGAATCAGGCGTTAGAAAGAATTTCACAGAGGAGATCAAGAGGGCTTTCTGTTGCTCCAGCGCAAATGATCTTTGCACTTTCGGTTTAGATCTTTTACACTTACAAACTTTTCCCAGTTGTAAAAATAGCGCTGGTCGTTTCGATGACTCCGCTCTACCTTGCCGTTGTGCCAAGGTGTTCTGGGCGGAATCAGCTTGTGCTGCACACCGGCGTTCTTCAAAGCAATGTCAAACGGACAGAGTGGAACGTATGCCTTTTTTGTTTACACCGTCACATACGGCAGCAGTTTCTCAAGCAGCTTTTCGCCGATGCCTTTTACATTCGTGAGCTCACGCACATCTTTGTATCCACCGTTTGCTTCGCGGTATTCGATGATTCTGTCGGCGAGTACTTCTCCGATGCCGTTCAGGCCAATCAACTCTTCCTTCGACGCGGTGTTGATGTTGACTTTTTCTTCGCTTAAAGCGGATGCAGCCGGCGCGCTCGATGCTGCTTCGCTTTGCCCTGTCGATGTCACCCTGTACGGTTCAAGCGGTGTATTCTCAAAGGAAACGCAGAACAGCACCGCCGCACACGCCATTAAAAACAGTGCGAACAGTAAAATTGTCCGTTGACTTCCCGCGCGCACAAGCGCTCCCCCTTATTTGTCCTCCGCATGCAGCGTCTTCACAAAATCCGTAAAATATGGCGGCAGCGGCGCTTCAAACTCCATATATTCGCCCGTGCGCGGGTGGATGAACCCGATGAGCCCCGCGTGCAGGCACTGCCCATGCAGCTGCGTGATGACTTTTTTCGGTCCGTAGACCGGGTCGCCCGCGACAGGATGCCCGATATACGCCATGTGCACACGGATCTGGTGCGTGCGTCCGGTCTCAAGGCGCAGGCGCAGCTGCGTAAATCCCGTAAAATTTTTTGTGACAAAATAGTGCGTCACGGCGTTTCTCGCGTTCGGCGTGTTTTGTACCGCCATGCGCTTTCTGTCCTGCGGATGACGTGCGATGGGCGCATCCACCGTGCCGTCCTCGCGAATTTTCCCGTACACCACGGCGCGGTATTCGCGCGTAAAGCTGTGCGCCTTGATCTGCTCCGCCAAGTGCCGGTGCGCGGTGTCATTCTTCGCGACGATGAGCAGCCCGCTCGTGTTCTTGTCAATGCGGTGCACAATGCCCGGGCGAATCACGCCGTTGATGCCCGAAAGCGAATCGCCGCAGTGGTACAGCAGTGCGTTCACAAGTGTACCGTCATAATTGCCCGCTGCCGGGTGCACTACCATACCCTTCGGCTTGTTCACCACAAGTAGGTCGTCATCTTCATATACGATGTCAAGCGGAATGTTCTCCGCCTTCACGTCGAGCGGGCGCGCTTCGGGAATCTCCACGCACAAAACGCTCCCCGGCGCAAGCTTCGCGCTTTTCTGCACAATCTTATTATCGCAGGTCACGTGCCCGTCGCGGATCAAATTCTGCACCGCAGAGCGGGAAAGCTCCGGCAGCGCCTCCGCAATCAGCTTATCGGCGCGCCAGCCCGCCGCTGTGACCTCAATCTCATGCAGCTCCGCCATACTTATTTCCCGACCCCGTCGGCAGTCGTTTCCGTCGGCTCGTTCACTTTTTTATCTGCCGCTTCTTTTTTGTCTTTAAAGAATAAGTACCACACGGCAAACAAAATCGCACCGACCACCACGCAGCAGTCTGCAAAGTTGAACACATACGGAAAAAACAGCACATGGATGTAATCGACCACATAGCCGAAAATAAAACGGTCAATGAGGTTACCGATGCCGCCCGCGATGATGAGCACGCACGACGTGCGCGACATCCATGTGTGGTGCTTATAGCGGAACAAAAGCACGAGCAACGCTGCCATAAGCCCTATCGTCAGTATGATCAAAAGCCACGAAAGCCCGGCAAAAAAGCCGAATGCCGCACCGTTGTTTTCAAGGTAACGGAACTCCAAAAGGCCCGGAATGCACGTCACGCTGCCGATGGGCTTTAAGTTTGTGATAACCGTCATTTTTATAAACTGATCGACAGCTGTCAGTACGGCGATCAGCAAAAGAATGAGAATGGACAAAAGAAATATCCCCTTATAACCCGAAAAAGGCGCAAGCCGGGCAAAACCGGTTTGCACCTTGGTTCGGTTCAATTATTCAACAGCACGGCGTCATTAAGCACGTACCGTTTAAAACAAATTCAATGTGTCCGAAATTATTCGGAAAGTGCTTTTGCGCAGCGCTCGCACAGATCCACGTATGCCGGGTTTTTGCCGACCGTGGAGGAATATGTCCAGCAGCGCATGCACTTGCAGCCTTCTGCCTTATCGACCTGCACGGAGAGGCCAAGTGCATCGTCGGAAAGTGTGCCGCCCTCGCCGTCCACGATCTCGACCTGAGATACGATGAACACGGTTGCAAGCTCGTCTTCCACAGACTTGAGGAACGCATACAGCTCGCCGGTGCAGAACAGCGTGACCTTTGCATCGAGCGATGCACCGATCGTCTTCTCTGCACGTGCGTTTTCAAGCGCCTTCTTCACAACATCGCGGATTGCATGGATTCTATCCCAGCGTGCGATGAATTCTTCCGTCACGTCGATGCCGTACTTTTCGCTCGTCGGCTTCGGCATCTCGTTGTAAACAACGTGGCGTGCATCGCAATCGGAAGCGTGCGGCATGCTCTGCCAGATCTCGTCGGAGGTGAACGCCAAGATCGGCGCGACCAGACGGGTCATCGCATCGAGGATGATATACATCGCAGTCTGCGCGGCGCGGCGTGCAGCGGAGTCCTTCTTCTCGGTGTACAGACGATCCTTGATGACGTCGAGATAGAAGTTCGACATATCCACAACGCAGAAGTTATGGATGGCGTGGTAAGCCTGGTGGAACTCGAAGGACTCATAGCCCTCGCGCACCTTCACCATCAGCCGATCCAAACGGTTCAGCGCCCACTTATCGATGGAAAGCATCTCAGAAACCTCTACACTGTCGGTATCCGGATTAAAATCGGAAAGGTTGCCGAGCATATAGCGCGCTGTGTTGCGGATCTTTCTGTATGCATCGGAAAGCTGTTTGAGGATTTCCGGGGAGATGCGGATATCGGCATGGTAGTCGGAAGAAGCGACCCACAGACGCAGGATATCTGCGCCGTACTTATCCACAATCTCCTGCGGCAAAATGCCGTTGCCGAGGGACTTACTCATCTTTCTGCCCTGACCGTCCACAACCCAGCCGTGTGTGACGACAGCCTTGTACGGCGCTTTGCCGCGCCATGCAATGGACGTGAGCAGCGAAGACTGGAACCAGCCGCGGTACTGGTCTGCACCCTCAAGGTACAGGTCAGCCGGCCAATGGAGATAATCGCGTGTATCGCAAACGGCAGCATGGGTCACGCCGGAATCAAACCAAACGTCCATGATGTCGCGCTCTTTTGTAAAGGAGGTGCAGCCGCACTTCTTGCACTTTGTGCCTGCGGGCAGAATTTCTTCCGCTTCCTTGATGTACCAAGCATCGGAGCCCTCTGCGCGGAACAGCTCGGAAACTGCGTGCATTGCGTCCTTCTCGATGAGCGGCTCGCCGCAGTCCTTGCAGTAGAAAATCGGAATCGGCACACCCCAGCGACGCTGACGGGAGATACACCAGTCGTTGCGGTCACGGACCATGGAGGAAATGCGGTCTTCGCCCCAACCCGGGATCCACTTTACGCCCTTGATGGCTTCAATAGCCTGATCCTTGATAGCGTCCACGGAGCAGAACCACTGCTCGGTCGCACGGAACAGAACCGGCTTCTTGCAGCGCCAGCAGTGCGGATACTGGTGGATGATCTTCTGTAAAGCGAACAGTGCGCCTGTATCCTCAAGGTGCTGTGCAATCGCCTTGTTCGCTTCCTCGGTCGTCAGGCCTGCAAACTGGCCCGCTTCCTCGGTCATCTTGCCATGGCTGTCCACCGGCACAACAATCGGAATTTCGGGATAGTGATTGTGGCAGACGTCATAGTCTTCGACGCCGTGGCCCGGAGCCGTGTGAACGCAGCCGGTACCGCTTTCCAACGTAACGTGGTCGCCCACGATGACGAGAGATGTGCGGTCGATGAACGGGTGCGCCGTCTTCATATACTCAAGATCGCTGCCCTTTAAGGTGCCAAGAATCTCGTAATCGGTCTTGCCCGCCGCCTGCATGGCAGATTCGGTCAGGGCCGTTGCCATCACATAGTATTCGTCGCCGGACTTTACAAGTGCATATTCAAATTCCGGGCCGACGCAAATCGCGACGTTCGCGGGGAGCGTCCAGGTCGTCGTCGTCCAGATTACGAAGTAGGTCTTACTCAGGTCTGCGCCCATCGGGGTCAAAAGGCCCTTGTCGTCCGTCACGCGGAACTTCACATAGATGGAGTGGCAGGGATCCTCTGCGTATTCAATCTCGGCTTCCGCCAGTGCAGTCTCGCACTCCGGGCACCAGTAAACCGGCTTTAAGCCCTTATAGATGAGGCCCTTCGTCGCCATTTCGGAGAAGATCTCGATCTGCTTTGCTTCAAATTCCTTGCGCAGAGTGACATACGGGTTGTCCCATTCACCGATGCCGCCAAGACGCTTGAAGGAGTTGCGCTGCTCATCGAGGTAGCCGAGGGCAAACTCGCGGCAGAGCTTGCGCAGCTCGATGTCGGAGATTGCAGTGGAATTCGAAACGCCCGCTTTCTTTCTGGCCTTCAGCTCGGTCGGCAAGCCGTGGGTATCCCAGCCGGGAACGTACGGTGCCTTAAAGCCGGACATATTCTTGTAGCGAACGATAAAGTCTTTCAGCGTCTTATTCAGCGCCGTGCCGAGGTGGATATCGCCGTTTGCATACGGAGGGCCGTCGTGCAGAACATAAAGCGGCTTACCGTCGTTCTTTTCGAGAACGGTCTCGTAAACCTTGTCTTCATACCACTTTTCGAGCATTACCGGCTCGCGCTTCGGTAGGCCGGCCTGCATGGCAAAGTCGGTCTTGGGGAGGTTCAATGTGCTTTTGTAATCCATATATTGATCCGTGCCTTTCTGCTGGTTTTATCTTCTCTTAAATTTACCCTTTTTCTTGTCGCCTTCGTCTTCAACGCCGAACTCCAGCGTGCTGAAAAGGGCCTCCTTTTCTTTCTGCAAAGATTCCGGGATGTCGGCGTAAGCGTTCAGATCAAGGCCGATGCCGCTGAACTGCTCCTTAATATAAGAGTCCTTGTCGTAAACAGGCTGCGGCTGTACCGGCGCCGGTGCGGGGATCGGCTCCGGGACAGGTGCGGGAGCGGGCTTCGGCTCTGCGGGGGCCGGTGCGGGTTCCTCTTTGACCTGCTGTGCCGCAGGCACCGGGATTTCTTCTTCCGGCTCCTCAATCACTTCAGGCTCGGTGTATACCGGCGTCGGTTCCTCGGCGGGCGCTTTTTCCTCCTGCTCTTCCTCCGGCAGGTCAAACGTCGGAATCTTCTCAATCACGGCAAGGTGTTCTTTATAAATGCCGTAGAGCGATGCGCGGAAGTTTGTCACCTCGCGCTTCATGTTCTCCAGCTCTTTCTCTTTTGCGGCGATCTGCTTTTCATAGGACTTCACAAGCGTTTCGGAGCGGCCCTTCGCATCTTTTACAAGAGCGTCCGCCTTCGCGTTTGCGTCGTTCACAATCTTCTCGGCCTTCGCCTTTGCCTCACGGATGGAAGCATTGCCAAGGCGCTGTGCGCTGAGGATTGCGTCCTTAATACCGTCTTCCTCTGCACGGTAAGACTCAATTTTTGCAGCCAAAATAGAAAGCTTCTCCTGCAGCTCGGCGTTTTTCGCCTGTAACTGCTGCACAGCGGCGGAATCATCCGTCTTGCGCGTTTTAATCTCTGCGTTTTCCTTTGTGAGTGCCGTTACGGTCTCCAAAACTTCATCAATAAACTGATCGACATCATCAGAATTGTAACCGGAAAAATTTGATTTTCTGAAGCTGACTTCATTGATGTCTTTAATCGATAACATGTGTGTAAGCCTCCTATATGTATTTTCTGCATTTCACAGATAAACGGCCCTTTTTCGTGACCGGGCCGAGCATATCAACAATAAATCGCCCGCAGCGGCGTATGGAGATGATGTCTCCTTCATTTACACGGTGCGAAACGGAATCCGTCTCCCTATGGTTGACGGAAACCAAACCCGCGTGCACCATCTGCGCGGCTTTTTCCCTGCCGGTGCCCGCCAAAAAGGCAACCAAGCAGTCTAAGCGTTCCGAAGCGACCACGCCGCCCATCGGCTGAAAGCTGTGCGCCTGCGGCAGCGGATCTGTAAAGCCCTTTGTAATCTGCACCCCCACCCGACCGATCTTATCGATCTGCGAAAGAAAGTGCGGCGCAAGCTCTGTTTTCACAAACAGCACGGCGCGCCCTTCTTCGGCCAGAATATCGCCGAGCGATGCACGCACCACGCCCTGTGCCAGAAATGAGCCCATAAAATCGCGGTGTGAAAGCGCATCCTGCCGGCGAAACTTCACCGTGAGCCCCGTCACCGGGAACTCCTCATCTAAGGGTTCCATGTAGTCAGGAAACACGCCCAAAACCGTTCGCTCCGCTTCGGGAAAGCCACCGAAAAATCGGTAATTTTCCGCATGTGCACGGCGCAAATATTCTTCTGCGTACGCGCGCTCGGAAAGATCCAAAAAGCCCAAGAACGCCGGCCTTTTTTCGCCAAGGCGCAGGCAATCCTCTATTTTCGCTTCAAAAAGCTTGTCTTCCTGTGCGGCCATATCAGAACGTTACGCCGTTCTGTGCAAGATCATCGCGAATCTCCGCACCGCTCAGGCTCACGCCCGCAGGCGTGAAAATATAAGTCTTCGCGGCGATGGGTCTCACCTCGCCGTGGTTCGCGTAAGAAGCGCCGCTGAGGAACGCCAGAATATAGCGCGCCTCGCTCGCGTTCGTCTCTTCAAAATTCACAACAACCGTATGGCCCTGGTTGATCTCATCCGCAATGCTATTTGTGTCGTCACGGAAAGAGTTCGGCTTAAACACAACCACCTGTGCGCCTGCGCGTGCGTGGTTAATGTTCACAACGCGGTTCGAGCTTGAAGAGGAGAACGAACGGCGTGCGGAAGGCTGCTCCTCGCGGCTGTCTGCCGTGGGCTCCGTGGCCTCGTCCTCGTAGTATTCATCATACTCGTCGTCGGGCGGGTTCCACATTTTCTGAAGCTTCTCTACAATGCCTGCCATATATTATACCTCCATTTTCTGCATAACAGGGTCGGTCAGCGCGTGTAGTCGCGCGGGCCGAAAAGCGAAGAGCCGATGCGCACCATAGTGGCGCCGCACTCGATGGCCTCCGCGTAATCGGAAGACATACCCATCGAAAGGCAATTCATAAATACATTATCTATTTTTTTGGCGCGGATGTCAATAAAAGATTGATGCATTTGGGAAAAATAATTGCATAGCGCGGATTTTTCCGCACAAATTGGTGGAATTGCCATCAATCCGTTTACCTGAATGCCCGGCAGCACGGCAATTTCTTCCAATAACTCGGGCAGCGCAGCTTTTTCGATGCCGCCCTTGCTTTCTTCCCCGCCGATATTCACTTCAATGAGCACCGGCATTTTGCGGCCTATTTTCTCCGCAAGGCGGGAAATTTCCTTTGCAAGCTTTACGGAATCCACCGACTGGATGCAGTCGACCTTATCGATGATATATTTCACCTTGTTCGTCTGCAAGCGCCCGATGATCTGGCCGGAAACGCCCTTGTCCCAATCGATCTTTTCATATTTGTCCATGAATTCCTGCACGCGGTTTTCGCCGATGAAGCGCAGGCCGCAGCCGATGGCGTGGTTGATGACCTCCGCCGGCACGGTCTTCGTCGCCGCAAGAAACGTGATGTCCTCGGGCTTTCTGCCGGAGCGCACCGCTGCCTCCGCAATGCGGTTCGTGATGGCCTTATAGTTTTCCTCTACGTCCCTAAAACGCTCCTCAAAGCATTTTTCCGTCATAAAGATCCGTCCCTTCCACAATGACTTCATCGTAAAGCTGTATCGTTCTCGAGGTGACGAGCTGCTCTTTTTCCGAGGAGGAAAGGTTCAGCTTGCACACGGCATAGCCGTCGATCGTCGCATCGGAGAATACCTGTACAAAGCGCACGCGGCTGCCGGACTTGATGTAAACACCCTTCACGTTCTGTTCCACATGCTCCGTCACATTGCCGTCCGTGTCCGTATCCGTCACGGTCACATCCGCAAAGTGGATGGCCTTTTCGTTCACGAGCACACCGGCATACGACTGTAAATCGATGCGCAGCGGCTCCTTGCGCGCGGCGGCAAGGTCTGTGTTCATGTAAGAGCACTTCAAAATGGCCACTGCGTCCCCGCTCGCTTCGTCCCTATTGATCTTCACGACCTCGGCCGGGATTGTCTCCGCCGTCGCAAACGGCATCTCCACCTTCACATTCGTCGTGCGGTCAAGCCGCACAAGGTCGTTTTCATCGATGATGCACGCAATGTACCAGTTGAATTCCTTTGCCACCTTGCCGATGACCGTGCTGTCCGCATTGCTGCCCGCTTCGCCTTCCTCCAGCGCACGCACATCGCTTACGGTCAGCTGCTCCACATCGTCGATGTCCACCGCGTTTTCGTAGCCGTCCACCGTATGGATAAAATAACCGGAAGCCGGCGACGTTACCGTGCCGGTGCTTGAAGAGGTCGTCGTCTCCAGCGTTGCACGTTCCGATTTCAAATTCTCAATGTGCGCCACATAGCTCGCGGAATCCTCCGCGCCCGTCACGATCTGCTTTTGGCCCATCAAGAGGTACAGGTCGTTTTTATCGTTCGAGATCGACGAAAACGCACCGGATTTCAAATCGGAAAGCAGCCCTGTGACCGTTTTATTGATCTGGCTGCCGATGTTCTTCGGGTTCGAGGACGCGACCTCTGTGGGGTTCTCCAGCACGGCTAGCCGCGTAAGCTCCTCGTCGATGCGCAGCATGCGGTTGTGTGCGGCGGCGTCCTCTTCCGCGGGGTACAGCTCTGCTACCGTGCCGCCGAACGCCGTTTTCTCTCCGTCGTCGAGCGTGTAGTTCAAAACGCCGTCGTACCGCGAGTACACAAGCTCCTCATTGCGGATAATAAAGCCCGTGGTGTCGATGGATGCGGAAAGGTCAGCGTACATGGCCGTTTCCGTTTTAAATCCGGTGTATTGGCTTCTGTAAATCTGGTAGCCTACATATATCAAAAGCAAAATCGCCACGGCGATCGAACTGATTTTACGAAATAATGTGTTGCTTCCCATAGCGGGGCTTCCTTTCAGTCTTCAAAATGCGCGCGGGCTATGTCCTCTGCCGCGCTTATCAGGTCTGCCGGGGCATCAAAATCATCCGCAAAAAGCCACACGGCATCTTCCTCCCGGCGGAACCACGTCAATTGGCGCTTGGCATAGCGCCGTGTTTCCCTTTTTATATTTTCCTTTGCTTCGTCTAAGGAGCACTGCCCCTCAAAATACGGGAACAGCTCCTTGTAGCCGATGGCCTGCACGGAGGTCTGCCCCGGCGTGCCATACCGCTTAAAATAATCCTCGGCTTCTTTTAATAGGCCGTCTGCAAACATCTGCTCCACGCGCAGGTTGATACGCCCGTAAAGCGTCTCGCGGTCTCTGAAAGACAGCACCAACATTTTCCCGTCATACGGCGATTCCACCGCTTTCGAGTCCTTCGCCTGCTTCGAGAACGGCTCGCCCGTCACCATGCAGTATTCAAGTGCGCGGATGACCCTACGCATATTATTCGGATGGATACCCTCGGCCCCCTCGGGGTCAAGCTCTTTTAGCCGCGCATAAAGCGGTTCAATGCCGTCTGCCGCAAATTCCGCTTCCAAATTACCGCGGATTTCATCGTCACGGCTGTTTTCCGTAAACGGCACCGCCTTTAAAAGCGAGCGCGCATATAAGCCCGTGCCACCGACAAGCAACACGTTTTTGCCACGCGCACGTATGTCTTCGATCACCTTTCCTGCAAGCGCCACATAGTCGCTCACGCTGAACGGCTCCGCAGGATCCTGAAAACCCATCAGGTGGTGCGGCACACCCTGCATCTCGTCCGCGGTCGGCTTTGCCGTGCCGATCTCCATGCCCCTATAAATCTGCATCGAGTCACACGAAACCACCTCCGCATGGAGCTTTTTCGCAAGCGTTACGGAAAGCGAGGTCTTGCCGGAGGCCGTCGGCCCGCACACCGCGAATACCTTGATTTTCTCTTGTACTTCCGTCATTCCGGCGCCCCCTTTTTGTTTACATAACTTTATAATAACACAACTTTCATCCGTGTTTGTGAGCAAACCGTTAAACTCTGCCGAATTCTTTTTCCAGCGTTCGCTTTTTCAGCATCACGTAGATCGGCCTGCCGTGCGGGCAGTAGCGCACATCGGGGTTCGCTTCCAGCTCTTCCGCAAGTGCAATGAGCTCCTCTTTTTTCGAGGCGTTCCCACCCTTAATGGCTGCGCGGCACGCAATGTTGTGGTACAGCCAGTCCATGTGCTCCGTCGTCGCGTCGGTCTTGTTTTCTTCAAGGTATCCCGCCATTTCGAGCACGGAGTCCTTGATGTCCGCACCGTTCAAATTAAGCGGCGCGCTGCGCACCAAAACGGTACCGCTGCCGAAATCCTCCACGTCAAAGCCCGCCTGCTCAAAAACACTCAAATTCTGCAAAACCGCCGTGTACTCGTTTTTGTCCATCGTCACCGTCACGGGCACAAGCAGCGTCTGCGCCATAGCAGCTTCTTCGCGCCGTTTGAGCTTTTCGTACAGCAGTCGCTCATGCGCGGCATGCTTGTCAATAAACATCAGCGTCTGCGCGTCGTATTCAAGGATGATATACGTGTCAAACACCTCGCCGATCACCTTATGCGCCATGCGGGGTAAATCCCGCTCCGTCTCCGGCACAATGCATGTTTCCGGCTGTGCGTTGCTTTCCGGATTTTCCTGCACCGCTTCCGTCTGCACGGGTGTTTCCTCCCACGCCGGCGGCACGGGCTCCGTCTCGGGCGGCTGCGGTAAGGGCGGTTCTTCCGTTATCACTTCCGGCTTTGTCATCGGCTGCGGCTCCGCCTCCAAAACGCGCTCGATCGACGTACGAATACTTTCAAGCTGCGGCTTTTCCTCCCGCTCTGCGCTGTCCGAAAACGTATGCGGCATCGGCGGCATATCAACGGGCGGCTCATACGGCGCTTCCGCCTCTTTTTTGCTCGTGTTGATAACGGGCGCAGACTTCACGACCGACGCAGGCATCGGCTTCACCGTCTCCGTTTTCGGCGGCGGATTCAGCACCATTTGCTGCGGCTTTACGACCACATCCGGCTTATACGGGTCAACAGGCCGCCTTGCGTGCTGCGCAAGGTCAACGGACTTCATATCGCGGCTCGCCGTCACGGCGGATTTCACCCCGTGGTACACCGCATCAAACACCGGACGCTCGTTCACAAAGCGCACCTCCAGCTTCGCCGGATGCACGTTCACGTCGACGACCGACGACGGCAGCTCGATGTGCAGCACGCACGCCGGGAATTTACCCACCATAATCGCGCCCTTGTACGCTTCCTCCAGCGCCACACACGCCGTGCGGCTGCGCACAAAACGCCCGTTGATGAAGAAATTCTGCATGCTGCGGTTCGGTCGGCTCGCAATCGGCGACGAGATATACCCGTGCACGCGAATGCCGCCCAAGGTATAATCCACCGGCAGCAAAGCGCCGGAAAACTCCTTGCCGAACACCGCATAGATTGCCGAGTTCAGCTTGCCGTCGCCCGGCGTGTGCAGCACTTCCTTGCCCTCGCGAATGAGGCGGAACGAGATTTCCGGATGCGAAAGCGCAATTTTGTCCATCAGCCCCGCCACGGAGTTGCCCTCTGCGGTGTCTTTCTTCAGAAACTTCATACGCGCCGGCACGTTAAAAAACAGGTCGCGCGCCGTAATGGTCGTGCCAAGTGGGCAGCCCGCGTCTTCGATCTCCACGTCGCTGCCGCCCTCGGAGGAATAGTGCGTGCCGATTGAACTGTCCGCCGTGCGCGTGATGAGGTCAACGCGCGACACAGCCGAAATGGACGCCAGCGCCTCACCGCGGAAGCCGAGCGTCAAAATCGCGTCTAAGTCGTCCTTTTCGCGCACCTTGCTCGTTGCATGGCGCAGAAATGCCGTCGCCACGTCCTCGCGCGCAATGCCGCAGCCATTGTCCGTCACACGGATATACGTCACGCCGCCGCGGCGAATTTCCACCGTGACAATCGACGCGCCGGAGTCAATGGAGTTTTCCACAAGCTCCTTAATGACGGAAGACGGGCGCTCCACCACCTCACCGGCAGCGATCAGCTCCGCGACCTGCTTTTCCAAAACGTGAATTTTCGGCATTTTCTGCACCTTCCTTTCGCGTTAAATTTATTTCAGCATATTTGCAAGTTCAAACAAAATGTTCATGGATTCGATCGGCGTCAGCGTGTTGACGTCCAGGCTTTTCAGGCGGTTTAAAACCTCCGTATCCTTTGTCAGCATCGTCAGCTGTATCGGTTCCTCCTGCTGCACTTTCACGGCGTTTTTCGGTTTTTTCACCATCTCGCCGCTCTCAAGGCTCTTTAACACCTCTTTCGCACGCCGCACCACCTTGTCCGGCACGCCCGCGAGCTTCGCGACCTCAATACCGAAGCTGTCGTCCGCGCCGCCGCGCACGATACGCCGCAGGAACGTGATGTCGTCCCCGCGCTTTTTCACCGCAATACTGAAGTTCTGCACACCGGGCAAAAGGTCTTCCAGCTCCGTCAGCTCGTGGTAATGCGTCGCAAACAGCGTCTTCGCACCGCACAGCTTTTTGTCGTGTACGTATTCGATGACCGCCCGCGCAATGCTCATGCCGTCAAACGTCGAGGTACCGCGGCCGATCTCATCTAAAATCAGCAAGCTGTCCTTCGTGGCGCTCTTCAAAATTTCCGCCACCTCGGCCATTTCCACCATGAACGTGGACTGCCCCGCCGCAAGGTCGTCAGAAGCGCCCACGCGCGTGTAGATGCCGTCCACAATGCCGATCTCCGCCGCGCTCGCCGGCACAAAGCAGCCGATCTGCGCCATGATGACAATGACCGCCACCTGCCGCATATATGTAGATTTACCCGCCATGTTCGGGCCCGTAATGATAGACACACGGTTCTGGTTCGGGTCCATCTCAAGGTCGTTCGGCACAAACGGCGTGCTGCCCGTCAGCAGCGCCTCCACCACCGGGTGCCGGCTGTCCTTTAAATACAGCCTGCCGTTCGCCGTAATGGTCGGGCGCGTGTAGTCGTTCCGCACAGATACCGCCGCAAACGATGCCAAAACATCCAGCTCCGCAATCGCCTTCGCCGTCTCCTGCACGCGGGTCAGCTGCCCCGCAATCGTCCTGCGCACTTCTTCAAACAGCTTGCCCTCAAGTGCAATAGAACGGTCGTGCGCACCTAAGATGCGGTTTTCAAGCTCCTTTAATTCCTGCGTGATGTACCGCTCGCCGTTTGCAAGCGTCTGCTTGCGCACGTAGTGCTCCGGCGTCTTGTCCTTAAACGCGTTCGAAACTTCAAGGTAATACCCGAACACGCGGTTATACCCCACGCGCAGTTTCGGAATGCCCGTCGCTTCGCGCTCGCGCGCCTCCAGCTCGGCGATGAGCTGCTTGCCGTTCGTCATGTCACTTTTCACTTCGTCAAGCTCCGCGTTGAAGCCCTCACGGATAATGCCGCCCTCACGGATCGTGTGCGGCGGCTCCTCCACAACGGCGCGGTCAATGAGCTCGCAAATATCGGAGAGCACATCCATGCGGCTGTCGATGTCGCGCAGCATCGTCGCTTTAAACGTCGCAGAAAGCGCTTTCAGCTGCGGCAAGCGCGTCAGCGCCGACCACAGCGCACGCAGGTCTTTGCCGTTTACAGAGCCGTACACCACGCGCGTCATAATGCGCTCCAGGTCAAAAATGCCCGTCAGCGCCTCGGTCACATCGTCTAAAAGCGGGCGGTTCTCAAACAGCTCCTCCACCGCGTTTTGCCGCAGCGTAATGCCCGCCGGGCTCAAAAGCGGCTGCTCGAGCCATGTGCGGATAAGCCGCTTGCCCATCGCCGTTTTGGTCTTGTCAAGCACCCACAAAAGCGAGCCGCGGCGCTCCTTGCTGCGCATCGTCTCGAGTAATTCAAGGTTTCGGCGCGTGTTTAAATCAAGCCGCATCGTCTTCGCCTGCGAATATATGCGAATTTCCTCCATGCGCTCCAAACCCGTGATTTGCGTGCGGCTGAGATACTCGAGCAAAGCGCTCAGCGCCGCCGTGATCTCCGGGAAATTCAAAACGTCGGAGCGTTCCAAAACCTCGGGGTGAAACTGCGCCTTCACCGTTTCTTCCGCATGCAGCGGTTCGTAAACCGCAAAATCCATGCACTCGAGTGACGCCGAAAGCTTATCGGAAATGAATTTCGCCACGTCCGTCAAATCGGTAAATTCCGGATTGATGAGGATTTCGCGCGGCGTAAATCGCGACAGCGCGTCGATAACCGCGCGGGAGAGCGACTCACCCTTCTCCGCCGTCAGCGTCGTCGCCTCCAGCTCGCCCGTTGAAATATCCGCAAAGCAGATGCCCACCTTATCACCCTGATAATACGCGGAAGCGATGTAGTTGTTCTTCGCCTCGTCGAGCATGCTGCTTTCCATAACGGTGCCGGGCGTGATGACGCGGATAACGCTGCGCTTTACGATGCCCTTTGCAAGCGCCGGGTCTTCCATCTGCTCGCAGATGGCAACCTTGTAGCCCTTTGCCACAAGCCGCGCGATATACGTCTCCGCGCTGTGGAACGGCACGCCGCACATCGGCGCGCGCTCCTCCTGGCCGCAGTCACGGCCTGTCAGCGTCAGCTCCAGCTCACGCGACGCGATTTTCGCATCGTTAAAGAACATCTCGTAAAAGTCCCCAAGGCGAAAGAAAAGGAGCGTGTTCGGGTACTTTTCCTTCACTTCAAAGTACTGTTTCATCATCGGGGAATAATCAGCCATGCCCGGCCTCCATATCGTTAAGATTCAGTCAACAAGTGAATTACTGCCAAAGGCAGATTTTTGTAAAGTAGGTGCGCGAGATGCGCCGTCAGATTTTTCGTCATGAGCGTATATGCCTTGCGTAGTAAATTCCGCAGGCAGGCCGGCGCCTGTCAAGGACTTTACGACCGGTATGGCGGAAAAGATGCAAGCAGATCACGTGCAAACTTTGCAAAATTCTGCCTTAGTGGCAGCCACCGCCGCAGGTCGCACAGCTGCCGGTGCAGCCGCAGGCATCGGGATCGCAGCCATCCGGGTCCTGACCCTCCGCGCACATGGAAAGCACACCCGTCACGCGCTGCATCAGCGCATCAAACTCGTTCTTTGCCGCCTGATACGCCGCCATATGCTCGTTCTGCATCACTCTGCCGTAAATCTCGCGCAGTTCTTTGTTGTACTGCTCGATAAGTTCCTCGCTGCGGTCTTCCTTCGCCGCCTCGTTGTTGATGGCCATGCGCTTTAAGTTGAATTCGCCGATGGCGTTCTGCAAAGCTTCGTCCTCGTTGCACTGCTGCTCCGCAACGCTCATGTTGATGTAGGTCTGGTCCTGCTGCAAAGCGCGGCCGAGTTCTCTTGTCAGTTTCATGATATCCATAGTAATAGCTCCTTAAAATAAATTATAAATTTTATTGTATTTTGAAAAAGCAATGGGTCAAAACCCGTTTTGCTTAGTCTACACATTCGCCGCGCAAAATCCAGTTGCGCGCTTCGGTCACTTTTACATTTTTGAATTCGCCGATCCATTCGTCTTCGCCGGGGAATTCCACAATGATGCTGCTTGCGGT
Source organism: Hominenteromicrobium mulieris (assembly GCA_021029595.1). Taxonomy (GTDB): domain Bacteria; phylum Bacillota; class Clostridia; order Oscillospirales; family Acutalibacteraceae; genus Hominenteromicrobium; species Hominenteromicrobium mulieris. Next base: position 284,490 of record JAJJOY010000001.1, read on the forward strand.
GCGACCGCTGAGCAAACCGTTTTTCTCGTTGCGCTCTTCAATGAGCACACGCTCCGTGCTGCCCACCATGGAAGCGCAGCGCTTTGCGGCAATCTCCTCCTGTGTCTTCAAAAGCTCCGAGAACCACTGCGTTTTCTCCTTGTACGTGACAGGGTCTTCCATTTCGGCGGCTCTCGTGCCGGGGCGCGGCGAGAAAATAAACGTAAAGAGCGACGTGAACTCCATCTCGCGGATGAGGCTCAGCGTCTCGCAGAACTCCTCATACGTCTCGCCCGGAAAGCCGACGATAATGTCGGAGGTCAGCGACAGATCGGGCATTTTCTCTTTCGCATAGCGGATGAGGTCAAGGTATTTTTCGCGGTCGTAGTGGCGGTTCATCGCCTTTAACACACGGCTGCTGCCGGACTGGCACGGCAGGTGGATGTAGTGGCAGATGTGCCGGCTCTCCGCAATCGTGTCGAACAGCTCGTGCGTCGCGTCCTTCGGGTGCGAGGTCATAAAGCGCAAACGGTAGTCGCCGTCAATCGCGTCAATGCGGCGCAGAAGCTCCGAAAAATTCACTTTCTCCGGCAAGCCCTTGCCGTAGGAATTCACATTCTGTCCAAGCAGCGTAATTTCTTTGTAGCCCTGCTCAATGAGTTCGCGGCACTCGGCGACGATGGCATCCGGGTGGCGGCTCTTTTCCCGGCCGCGCACATACGGCACAATGCAGTACGAGCAGAAATTGTCGCAGCCGTACATCACGGTCACCCACGCGCGTGTGTTGCCGTCGCGGCGCACCGGCAGACCTTCAATGATCTCTTTCGATTCATGCCCGCGCAAAAAAACGCGCTTCGAGTCGGTCACGGCGGTGTACATCATCTCCGGCAGTCGGTGGATGACGTGTGTGCCGAACACAATGTTCACAAACGGGAACGACACCTTAATGCGCTCCGCCACGCGCTCCTGTTCCATCATGCAGCCGCATACGGCAATGAGCAGCGACGGGTTGCGGCGTTTCACGTTTTTCAGCGCGCCGATGTTGCCGAACACGCGGTCTTCGGCGTGCTCGCGAATGGCGCAGGTGTTGAACAGAATAAAATCGGCTTCATCTTCATATTCAGTGAATTCAAAGCCCATTTCAGAGAGCATACCCTTCATGCGTTCGCCGTCCGCCACATTCTGCTGGCAGCCATACGTGCGCACAAGCGCCTTCGGCGTGCCGTGCATCGCGCGCACCTGCATGATCGCCGCAACGTCCGCCGTGTATAGCTTCTGCTTTTGCAGCTCGTCTGCCGTAACGGTGATTTCTTTATCCTTCAAAAAACATTCTCCTTTATCGCACGCAGACAAGCTGTCTGCGGTAAGCTGTCATAATGATACAGAGTATACTATACCACAAATCGGCATGATTCGCAAGGCGAAATCCACCGTTTCCCAATATTTACAATTTCGCAACACGTATTTCCCGCAATACGCAAAAACGGCGGCTCTAAAAACCAAAGCCGCCGTTAAACTTATTCGATTGTCACTTTCGTGCCGCCCGCGCTGCGCACGGAGAGCACATAGCAGCTCTTTTCGCCAAACACGCTCTGCATCTCTGCCTTGAACGCATCCAGCATATCGAGCGGCACATACGCCTGCACCGTGCCGGCAAAACCGCCGCCGTGCACGCGATACGCGCCCTTGCCACCGAGGATCTTCGCCATAAGCGCCAACGCGAGGGACAAGCCCTGCTCCTGCGGATTCACAACTGCGAACACATTCTGCAAATTCATCGCCGAGGAATGACCCGAGGCAATCACGCACTGCTTGAACGTCTCAAAATCACCCGCTTTCAGCGCTGCCACTTCCTGATCCACCACACGGTTGTCGTCGAAGAAGTGAATCGCACGCAAAATCGCGCGGTCGCCGACTTCTTTTCTGAGCTCGGGAATTTTCTTATAAAACTCCTCCTCGCTTACCTCGCGCAGCACTTCGCCGCCAAGCGCCTTCGCAACGCGCTTCATCTCCGCCGGAATGGCTGCGTATTCGCCGGTCAGGTCGGCATGGTTTCCGCCCGTATCGACGACGCACAGCGCATAGCCGTAACGGTCAAGGTCAAAATCGATCTTCTCAATCTTCGGCGCGGAAAGGTCTTTAAAGTCCATCGTCGTAAAGCCGCCCACACTCGCCGCCATCTGGTCGAGTAAGCCGGAGGGCTTGCCGAAGTACACGTTTTCGGCAAATTTTGAGATCTGTGCCGCCTCCACGGGGTCGATCGCGTCGTCATTATACAGGTAGCTTAAAATCGTCACCACAAGCACCTCAAACGCCGCGGAGCTTGAAAGGCCGGAGCCCTTTAAAACTCTTGAGGTCGTCACCGCATCAAAGCCGCCCACTTCATAGCCGAGCGCCTTTAAACGTGCGCACACGCCGCGGATGAGCGATGCCGAGCGCTCCTTTTCCGCTTCCTGCACGTTAAGGTCTGCCGTATCGACCGTGTCCATCGGGAACCCGACGGATTTCAGGCGGATCACGCCGTTCTCGGTCTTCTTCACCGCCGCAATAACGTCCAGATTCACAGCCGCCGCCAGCACCTTGCCGTTGTTGTGGTCGGTGTGGTTGCCGCCCACCTCGGTTCTGCCCGGCGCACTGAAATATGAAAGCGCATTAGCATCCCCGAACTCCTCCGCAAAGTAAGCGGAAAGCTCCTCATAACGCTTCTGCTGCTCGGTCGCTTCCGCGCCGTACAGTGTTTTTAAATCGATGACCATGCTGAAAAACCTCCCGGTTTATTTTTTGAGCATCTGTGTAAATTTTAATTTATGTACTTTAGATTCGATAAACGGGCGGAACCTTTCCAACGTCTCCTTTTCCATATCTTCTTTTCTGAATACCATGGATTTGCCGTTATCAAAATACATGATGTAGTGCTGTCTGCTCTCGCCCACGTCGATCATGTGCTTGTAATCGACCTTGATGCGGTTGCCGTTTTTCATGTTGATGACGCTGTTCGTCATGAAAATAAGCGTCGTCTCCGTCAGGTGCATCACGGCAGGATTGTTGTTGCGAATTTTAGAAAGCCAGCGCGTGCAGCGAATGACAACAATCAGTGTAATCGCCACATACATGATAAGCAGCGATAAAATGAAATTGCCCACGTAAAAATGCCCCGCGTTGAACGCAAAGAGGAACGAGAACACGAGTGGCACGATGATAAACGCCGGGATGAGCCACTTAAAGCGCCCAAGCGTAGAGTAATAAATGAATGCCTTGTAGTCGTCCTCGCCGATCTGGCTCGTCACGCGGAATTCTTCTTTTTCCGGCGCTTTCTTTTCTTCCGCCTTCTTCTCCTTGTCCTTCGGCGTTTCCTTTCCCGTCAGCTCGCGGATATAGCGGTCAATGTCCTCATCGGTCTCCACGGCTTTTTCAAGCGCTTCGTCCGTTTTTCTTTCTTCTGCCATTATGCTTCGTTCCTTTCCGTGTTGTCCTCACTGCTTAAAAGCGTCAAAAGCTCCGCTTCCGTCAATACGGGGATGCCCAGCGTCTGCGCCTTCGTAAGCTTGCTGCCGGCTTCTTCGCCCGCCACAACATAGCTCGTCTTTTTCGAGACCGAGCCGCTCACCTTTCCGCCCGCCTTTTCAATCAGCGCTGCGGCCTCCGTGCGCTTCAAATTCGGCAGCGTACCCGTCAGCACAAACGTCTTGCCGAGGAATTTCGTGTCCGTCGTGACCGCTTCCGCCGTCATGTTCACGCCCGCCGCTTTTAGCCGGTCAATGAGCTCTATCGCCGAGTGTCTTCTGAAAAACGCGTAGACCTCCTGCGCCATAATGCCGCCAAAGCCGTCTATCGCCGCAATCTGCTCCTCGTCCGCCGCAATCAAAGCATCCATATTTCCGAACGCGCCCGCAAGCAGCTTTGCCGCCTTCGCGCCAATGTGCGGAATGCCGAGCGCAAACAGCAGCTTTGATAAATCGTTTTCTTTCGATTTTTGGATCGCCGCAACGAGGTTTTCCGCGCTCTTTTTGCCGAAACGATCAAGCGTTTCAAGCTCCTGTGCCGTAATGTCGTATAAATCAGCCGGCGAGTGCACCTGAAGCGCTGCGCTCAGCTGCTCCAGCGCCGCCGGTCCCAATCCGTCAATGTCCATCGCGTCGCGCGACGCAAAATGAATGAGGTTGCGCATCAGCTGTGCCGGGCACTGCGGATTCGTGCAGCGCGCTGCCGCTTCCCCCTCCACACGCGTGATAACTTCCCCGCACGAGGGGCACGTTTCCGGCAAACGGTACGGCGCGGTATCCTCCGGGTTCGAGACCACGGAAACGACCTCCGGGATGATCTCGCCCGCCTTTCGGATAATGACGCGCGAGCCGATGCGGATATCCTTTTCCGTGATGAAATCCTGGTTGTGCAGCGTCGCACGGCTGACCGTCGTACCGGCTAAGAACACCGGCTCAAACACGCCGGTCGGCGTCAAAACACCCGTGCGCCCTACAGCAACTTCTATGTCAAGGAGCGTCGTCTCTTTTTCCTCCGGCGGGTACTTGTACGCCTCCGCCCAGCGCGGGAACTTCGCCGTGCTTCCGAGTGCCTCGCGCTGAGAGAAGCTGTCCACTTTTACAACAGCGCCGTCAATCGGGTACGAGAACGTGCCACGCTCGTTGCCGATCTCACGGATTTTCTCGATTACCGTCTCTATGTCGCCCGTGCGGCAATAAAGCGGCGACACCGTAAAACCAAGCTCGTGCAAACGCTTCAATGCGTCCGCATGCGTCGTGATGGTCTCACCCTCGATGACCTGAATGTTAAAAACAAAAATATCCAGCGTGCGCTGCGCCGTAATCTTCGGGTCTTTCTGTCGAAGCGACCCCGCCGCCGCGTTGCGCGGGTTTTTAAACGGCTTTTCTTCCAAAAGCTCCTGCCGCTCGCACAGCCGCAAAAAGCTTTCGTCCGACATATATACCTCGCCGCGCACCTCCAAAAACGGCAGCGGCTCTTTGAGCGTCTTCGGTACGGATTTGATCGTACCGATATTCAACGTCACGTCTTCGCCCGTAATGCCGTCGCCGCGCGTAGAGCCGCGCGTGTACACGCCGTTCACGTATTCCAGCGCCACGGAAAGGCCGTCGAATTTCGGCTCTACCACATACACCGGGTCGTCCACAACGGCGCGCACGCGGCGGTCAAAGTCGCGCAGCTCGTCTTCGGAAAACGAGTCGTGCAGGCTCTCCATCGGCACGGTGTGCGTCACTTCCGCAAACGTGTTGTACCCCGCTGCGCCCACGCGGTTCGTCGGCGAGTCCTCTGTTTTCAGCTCCGGGAACGCCGCTTCCAGATTTTCCAAGCGGCGGTACAGCATGTCGTACGCATAGTCGCTGATTTCCGGCGCGTCCTCTGTGTAGTATTTTTTATTGTGGTACTCGATCTGTTCCCGCAGCGCGTCAATCTGCTGCCGGGCCTGTTCGTGCGTCATAAGTTAAAACTCCGTGTCATTTCAAGATATTTCGATACTTGTTAGTATCTTACCACAAAGCGCGCAAAAATCCAACGGTTATTCACAATTTTTTATCCTGCGCGCACCACGCCGTACTGCGGCACGTCGCCCGCAAGCACCGCTTCATACACGGGGTATGCTGCCGTCACCGTCACAGGCTCCGCCCCGTCTCGCTCCGCCGTGAACAGCACCGCTTCAATATGCAGCACCGTTCGGTACGCCGTGCGGTTGATGCCCGCGCCCGTCAAGACGCTTTCAAACCGCACCGAAACCGCACTTTCCACCGAAAACCGCACGGGTATCTTCATCCCGCGCCCGTTCAAAAGCATCAGCCCCGTTAAATTTCCGAGCGGCACAAACGCCTTTGCCGTGCCGTTCAAGCTTTTCCGCAAAGCATCCGTCAGCTCCGCTTCCAGTACGCCGAGCGCATATGTAGAAAGCGCCGTCTCTGCCCCGTCCTTTTCGCAGACGGTCTGCGGCAGATACTCCGGCACCGTTTTCGCGATGCACCCTTGCGCGTGCGCCGTCAGTGCTGCCGTGCGCAGCTCCGCTTTCATCGCGGGCAGTCGCAGCTCGGCAAACACAAAAGCGAAAACGAGCAGCAAAAACGCCAACACGCGCCGTTTACGTCCGCGTTTATACCGTCTTCGGCGATACCGGTACATAAATCATCAGTCCTTTCCGATACGCCAGTATACGCCGAAAAGGACTGATCGTGCCTGTCTCATATTTTGTCTGCCTTTAAAAGCTTTTTCGCTTCCTGCATCACGTGCGCCGCAGGCAGACCGAAAATGTTGTTGTAGTCGCCCTCAATACTCTCTACAAACAGCGCCGCCGGGCCCTGAATGCCGTAGCCGCCGGCCTTGCCCATCGGCTCGCCGCTCTGCACGTAAGCCGCGATTTCGCTTTCTGTCAGGGGATAGAACTTTACCTTCGTCTCCTGACTGAACGAAACGCGCTCGCCGTGATACGCCATGCACACGCCGGTAAACACCGTGTGCACATGCCCGGAAAGCAGGTGCATGAAACGGTTTGCATCCGTTAAGTCTTTCGGTTTGCCGAGAATTTCGCCGTCGATGTACACCACCGTGTCCGCCGCGATTACAAGATCGTCACTTTCGCACTTCGGCAAAACCGCTTCCAGCTTGCGGCGGGAAAGCTCCTTTACAAGCGCGTCTGGCGCCTTCGGCCCGTTCGATTCATCGGCATTCGAGACGATCACTGTAAACTCGATGCCCGCGCGTTCCAGAATCTCCTTGCGGTTCACGGAGGACGAGGCTAAAACGAAGCGTGCCATCAGCCGTTGTAGCCGTTCGGGTTCTGCGTCTGCCAGCGCCAGGAGTCCGCACACATGTCGTCCAGCGTCTTCTGCGCCTTCCAGCCGAGCTCCTCATACGCCTTCGTGCAGTCTGCGTAGCACTCCGGAATGTCGCCCGCGCGGCGCGGCTTGATCTCATACGGAATCTTGTGGCCGACGCACTTTTCAAACGCGTGCACAATGTCAAGCACAGAGTAACCCACGCCGGTACCGAGGTTGTAGATCTTCACGCCGCAGTGCGGATCGTCGAATTTCTTGAGCGCCGCCACATGGCCCTCTGCAAGGTCGACGACATGAATGTAATCGCGCACGCCGGTGCCGTCCTTCGTCGGGTAGTCGTCGCCGAAAACGCCGAGGCAGCGCAGCTTGCCCACCGCCACCTGCGTGATGTACGGCACAAGGTTGTTCGGGATGCCGTTCGGGTCTTCGCCGATGGTGCCGCTCTTGTGCGCGCCCACCGGGTTGAAGTAGCGCAGGATGATCGGGTTAAAATCCGGGTTTGCGTGCGCGTAGTCCTTCAAGATGCGCTCAATCATCAGCTTTGTCGTGCCGTAGGGGTTCGTCGTCGAAAGCGGGAAATCCTCACGGATCGGCACGGAAGCCGGGTTGCCGTACACCGTCGCCGAGGAGCTGAACACAAAGTTGTTCACCTTAAACTCCGCCATCACCTTCAAAAGACTCAAAGTCGAAATGAGGTTGTTTTCATAGTAACGCAACGGAATCTGCACGGATTCGCCGACTGCCTTCAGGCCTGCAAAATGGATAACGGCAAAAATCTCGTCCTCCGCAAAGATCTTGCGCAGCGCGTCCTCGTCGCACACGTCCGCTTCAAAGAACTTCACTTTTTTGCCGCTCAAATTTTCAATTCGGTCTACCACCAGTGCCTTGCTGTTTACAAGGTTATCCACGATCGTCACATCGTAGCCCTTTTCAAGGAGAGAAATGCAGGTGTGGCTGCCAATGTAGCCTGTGCCGCCCGTAACCAAAATTCTTTTCATAAGAAACCGACCTTTCTGTCTTTCTGTCTGTACTGATTATACACAGTTTCCGCTGCTTTGTACAGTAGCGCGCGTATTTTTTTTGATGCTTATTTATTGCGATTTTGTTGCTTCTTTTGCAATAGGCGTACAAAAAGCGGGCATACTGAAAAGGAAAGTCATGAAAAAGGAGTCGTTTCCCATGAACCGTACCGTCCGCAAAAACAGTCTGTTGTTCCTCGCCGGCAGCGGCCTTTATCCCCTTTTGGAAGTGCTGTGGCGCGGCTATTCCCACGCCTCCATGGCACTTGCCGGCGGCGTTTGTCTGCTGCTCATCAACGCCGTATGCTGCGAAAAAATGAAAAAAAGAAGCCTTCCGGCGCGCTGCGCCATAGGCTCCCTCATCATAACCGTTGTGGAATTTTTATTCGGCCTGCTCGTAAACCGCGTGCTTCATCTGCATGTGTGGGATTACTCCGCCCTGCCGCTCAACATCATGGGCCAGATCTGTCTGCCGTTTTCGCTCATCTGGTTCGTTTTAACGATCCCCGCAAGCGCCCTATGCAAGCTCTGCTGCCGCCTTTCCGCCTTCCCGGAAGAGACAAAATCAGCCTCGGTCATCACAGACCCTTGATATATTTTTGGAACACCGGCAAAATGCCGATCTTATCCGGCGCCTGCAACGGCATCTGCGGGAACGCGTCATGACCCGGCATGTTGTTCGCTTCAATAAAGAGCGGGCCGTCCTTCGTGATTGCTACGTCCCAGCCGATGTAGCCCATCTGCGGCACCTTATGTGCCGCTTCACGGCAAATGTCCATCACCTTGTCCCAGTACGGAATCCGGTAGCCCTTGAGCAAGCACCCCGAGCGCGGGTGGCGCTCATAGACGATGCGCTGCTTGTCGCACGCCGCGCACGCGATTTTGCCGGTCTCGAGGTCGATCGGCGAATACATGCCGCCGGCATTGATGTTATCCACCGGTCGGTCGCTGTTGCCCATGCGGATGCACGCGTACACCACGTTCGATACGCCGTCGGAAAGCACCGTGTACACGCGGATGGTGTTGACGGATCCGGGATTGATGCGGTTCATATCCGGGTGCTGAATGACAACCTCTTCAATCACGTCCGCGCCCTTTTTCTTTAAGTCCTCATACATGGCGTCGAGCGTTGCGTAGTCGGCCTTTTTCAGCTTTTCCACACCCACGCCGCAGGAAGCGTCGTCCGGCTTGCAGATGATCTCGTCTTTGTCCTGCATAAAGTCCAAAAACTGCTCTTTTGTGCACTTGGAAAAATGCAGCCACTCGCGGTGCAAATATTCCGCAAACGTCGTGTAAAACTCGCTTTTGTTGTCAAAAATATGGTAATACGCGGGGTCGTTGAGGCTTTTTACAATGGAGTTATTGATGCCGCGCGTCACATACGTCGCACGCTGCTTGTCACTCAGGTCATAAAACGCGCATAAAAGGTAATCCTTGTAGCCCGCACCGTACTTAAAGCCGCACTTGATGATGTCAAAAAACAGCCAAATACGGTTTTTACCGCTCACCTCATGCACCGTTTTCACCGTATCGAACAGCGATTTATAATCCATGTGCAGAATGCAGTGAAAAATATATTTCAGTCTTCCCATAAGCCGCCCCTTCTTACAGCCCCATCAGCTTTTTCTGCTTCTCTAAAATGCGTGCGCGGCGGCGCTCGGTCTCCTCCACGTCGATGGAAAGCGCACCGTCATCGGTAATCTTCAGCACGTCGCCGGCCTTTGCACCCTGCGGCAGCTCGCTCGTTTCAATGGCGAAAAACGCCTTGTCCTTGTCTTCGCAGATCGCGTAAATACCGTCAAATCGGTCGATGGTGATTTGTTTCATATCATCTGTTCCTTTCCGTAATACCTTTTATATAACAGCGGGTTATTTCCCGTTTTCCGTGTAAATTTTCGTTTCAGCGCTGTCCGTCAAAATCGCAATACCGCCGTTTTCGTCCGTGCGGAAAATTTCAATGCCGTGGTCGGCGAGCCGTTTCAGCGTCTCGTTTCGCGGCAGCAAATTTCTGTCTTCGCCCGAGGAGATTACCGCATACTGCGGCTGCACAGCTTCAAGCAATGCATCGCTTGTCGCCGAAGCGCTGCCGTGGTGCGGCACCTTCAAAACATCCGCCCGCAGCGTGTCGCCATACATATCCAGCAGCAGTCTTTCCGCTTTCTCCTCAATATCACCGCAGAATAGCACGGAAAATTTCTTGTAGCAAAGCTTATACACAAGCGAATTCTCATTCGTGCTCTCTAAATCTTCTGAAGGCGCGAGCACCCGAAATTCCGCCTCGCCGTAAGAGACCGTCTCCCCGGCGCTTACCGTTCGCACGGTTTGATCTTCCGGCAGCCCGGTCAGCTCCGTGTACATGGAGGTGACCACCTCCTCTGCGGGCACCTCCCACAAAATTTGCGTCAGCCCGCCCACGTGGTCGCTGTCCGCGTGCGAGATCCACACGGCGCGCAGCTTTTGAATGTTTCGCTGTTTTAAAACGCGCAGCACGGTTTTCGCCTGCTCCGCTGTCGCGCAGTCCGAAAGCACTGCGCCCTCCGGCGTTTCGATTAAGATTGCATCCGCCTTGCCCACGTCGATGACATAAACCGTCAAATCGGCATCGGGCAAGCTCTGTGCAAACGGCAGCAGGCCGCATGCGCGGCGGAGCTCCGTCCACATCGCCCGTCCGGGCGGCGTGTAACAGAACGCCAAAAGAAGCAAAACAAGTACCAAAGCGCCTGTGCGCACAAGCTTTCTGCCGTCCCGTGCACCGCGCTTTGTGTTACGCATCACCGGGGGTATCCTGCTTTTGCATGTTCATTTCCAGCCACTGCGCATAGGTGATGAGTACTTGGCGCGGCTTCGAGCCCTCGTGCGGGCCCACAATACCCATCTGCTCCATCTCATCGATGAGACGGCCCGCGCGGGCGTAGCCGAGACGCAGTCTGCGCTGCAAAAGCGACGTGGAGGCCTGGCCCGCTTCAACAACGCACTTAATGGCTTCGTTCATCATCGGGTCACCGCTGCCCTCATCGTCATTGCTGCCGCTGTCGCTCGATTTTGAGCCCTCCACAGCGCTGCGCTCAATCTCCTGCGCAATGGAGTCGTCGTAAATAACGCTTCTCGAATTCTTCACGAAATCCACGACGGATTCGATCTCGCTGTCGCTGACAAAGCAGCCCTGAATACGCAGCGGCTTCTGTGCGCCGACCGGCGAGAACAGCATATCGCCCTGACCGAGCAGCTTTTCCGCACCGCCGCTGTCCAAAATGGTGCGGGAGTCAATGGCAGAGGACACCGCAAACGCGATACGACTCGGGATGTTCGCCTTGATGAGGCCCGTCACAACGTCCACGGACGGGCGCTGCGTTGCGACCACAAGGTGCATGCCGGCGGCACGCGCCATCTGCGCCAAGCGGCAGATCGCGTCTTCCACCTCGTTCGGCGCGGCCATCATCAGGTCGGAAAGCTCGTCGATGATGATGACGATCTGCGGCATTTTGTGCATGGGCTGTCCGTTTTCGTCCTGATAATTGTTCGCCTGCGCGAGGGCGTTGTAGCCCTTTAAGTCGCGCACGTTGTTTTCGGCAAAAATTTTGTAGCGCTTCAGCATTTCCGTAACGGCCCAGTTCAGCGCACCGGCTGCCTTTCGCGGGTCGGTGACGACCGGCACCAATAGGTGTGGAATGCCGTTATAAATGCCGAGCTCCACGACCTTCGGGTCAATCATCAAAAAGCGCACATCGTCCGGGCCGGATTTATACAGCAGGCTCACGATAAGCGAGTTGATGCACACGGATTTACCGGAGCCGGTCGTACCGGCAATGAGGATATGCGGCATTTTGCTGAGGTCTGCCACCGTTACCTGACCGGCAATGTCGCGGCCAAGCGCCACGGTCAAGTGGCTTTTTGAGGTCACAAAGCTGTTCGATTCCACAAGCTCGCGCATGCGTACGATGGTCTTCACCTTGTTCGGCACCTCAATGCCGACGGCCGCCTTGCCCGGGATCGGCGCCTCAATGCGCACGCCCGTCGCGGCAAGGTTCATTGCAAGGTCATCGGCGAGGTTCGTGATCTTGCTGATTTTCACACCGGCGGCAGGCTGCAATTCATAGCGCGTAACAGCCGGGCCGCGGCAAATATCGAGAATTTTGGTCTGCACACCGAAGCTTTTCAGTGTTTCCACAAGCAGCTTGCCGTTTGTCTGGAGCTCTTCGGTCTCCACGGCGGCATCTACTTTTTTGCCGGAAGCGAGCATCGTAACCGGTGGGAAGATATATGAGCTGTCTTCCTCCTTCGGTGCAGATTGCGCAAGCTGGGTCTCCATGCGTTCTGCTTCCAACTTCTTTTTCATGAATTCTTCCGTCGCCTTCTGCGCGTCCGCGGCAGCTTCCGCGCTGTGCGCGGGCGTCACCGGGGACGACCCCGGCACAAGGATTGTCGGTGTGGCCGGCTGTGGCGCAGGCTGTGCATACGCACTCTGCTGCACAGGTGCAGGCTCCGGCTTTGCCGTCTGCATAACGGGCGGCATGATCACCGGCGCTTCCACCGTTTCGCGTTCCACCGGCACGTGGGTCTCCGGCGTTTCAGCGGGCTGCGGCGCGGGGCGCACTTCCGCCTGCACCGGCGGCGTATAGGTCGGCTGCACATTTTGCGCAGGCTGTGCTTCACGCTCTAAGCCGGGCACGCGGAAATCCGGCACACGGCGATTTTCGTCGATCAATGCGTTGATCTGTGCAGAGCTTTCGGTGTAATCGTGCAGCACTACGGGGTCGTTATCCGGCTCCGTGCGGCGCACACCGAAAAGCTGCTCCAAATACACACGCGGCGTCTTTCCTTTGTTTTTCGATTCCATTTTACCATCCTCCGGGACAGAGCGCACCGGATGCTGCGGCAAAACCGTTTCAAACGGCGATTCCTCCGCATTACCGCGCTCCTCTTCCAGAATGCGGCGCTCTTCCTTGCGCTGCCGCGCGACGTCGCGAATGACGACCGCCGGCTTTGCAATTTTTTTAAAAAAGCTCGCGAGCGACGTGCCCGTAAAGATGAGCACGGAGACGAACAGCAGCACGCCCGTGATGATGCGTGCGCCAAGCACTTCCGCGCACTTGACGAGCAGCTCGCCGACAAGGCCGCCGACAAGACCGGCCCCGCCCTGCTCTACGCCATGCATATATAAGATGCCGACCAGCTTAAAAAAACTCTTTTCCTTCGGGAAAAAGCTGCCAAACACATGCCCCGCCGTGCAAAACAGCACGACAATCACGACCATGAGCGCCAAGCGCCCGCCGCGCAGCATGGTGGTCTGCTCCATCGTTTTGCTGACGGCGATATACCCCATCAGCACCGCAAGCAGAATAGCCCAGCCGCCGAACACGCCGCGCAGCACGTTGTGCACCATAAGCCACACGCTGCCTCCCGGAATGAGTACAAAGCACGCCGTTAAAATAGCCGCACCGAACCAGAGGATAGCTTCTGTCTGGTTGCGCTGGCGCAGCTGCTCTACGCTGGACGCGCTCTGTTTTGAAGACGTGCTCTTCCCTTTTGCGGAAGACGCACGCGATTTTGTATTGGACTTAGAACCCGAGCTCCGGGTGTTTTTGGCAGCCGATGACTTCGCACCGCTTCTTGCTTTGGAAGCACTGCCCTTTGCTGTACTTTGTTTTTTACCCGCCAAAATAAACCTCCGGATTATAAATCACCGGATCAAAGCGGCATGCCGGTGAAAAGATTTGTGCCCGTGACCGCTTCGATAACGGAAACGATGAGCGTTATAACGCCGAGCACCAGCGTATAATAAGCGAAAACCTGTAATTTGTTCGTGGTGACAATCCACTTGAGCAGCTTGATGGCGAGGAAGCCGACAACAGCCGCCGTAACAACGCCTGCAATCATCGCACCGACGCCAATGTCGACCGGCTGACCGATTGCATCTTTAATGGTAAGCACAGCTGCCGCCAAAATGGACGGGATGCCGAGCACGAAGGAATAATCGAGCGCTGCCTGCTGATTGATGCCGCGCAGAAGACCTGCCGCCATGGTGGAGCCGGAACGGGAAAGGCCCGGGAACACCGCCGCCGCGCACTGCGTGACACCGACGCAAATGGCGTCTGCCGTGTGGAACTTTGTGCGGCCGCGAATCTCGCCGACTTTACCATCCTTACGCGTAAAGTGATGTACCTTTGCACCCTTGGAAGCACGGATACCGAGGAACAGCAGGGCACTTGTCATGAGGAGCGCAAAGCCCTCGATCCAAATCGTCGAATCCGAAGCCCACAGCTCCGAAATATCTTTTAACTTCATGCCCGTGCCCGGAACCGGCAGGAACAAAAGGAACAGCGGGATAAGGCCGATCATGAGCATCATCAAAAGTCTGCGGTCATGATCCATTTCTTTCCACTTGAATTTGCCGCGGAATACGTCTGCAACGAGCGAAATAAACGCCTTAATGAGCCGCCAGATGAGCTTATAATAGACGGCACATACGGCGATGAGCGTGCCGAGGTGCAAAAGAATATCAAACAGCAAGCTGTCTACCTTTACACCCATGATGTGCTGTGCAAGCGACAAGTGACCGCTGCTTGAGACGGGCAGAAACTCTGTTGCGCCCTGTACAATACCTTGAATGATTGCTTCAAAAATAGACATTATGTAATCTCCTTTTCTGCGGATAATTTGGCTTTGTTCGGTTTTATCGGTATAATTATACGATAAATAAAAAGTTATGTAAACGGCAAATGCCGTTTTTAGAGTGATTTCTTGCCTTTTCTGGGCTTTGCACGCTGCTTATTCTTCTCTGCGGCAATCATTTTGTCGAGGCAATCCATGGCATCGTGCAGGCTGCCGAGCGTATCAATAAGCCCCTCTGCCACGGCTTCATCGCCGTCCAGCACCGTCCCCACGTCCATGACGAGCTCCTGCGTATTCATGGCGAGCTGCATAAAGCGCTCATAGGAAATGCCGGAATTTGCCGTGACGAAATTCGTAATGCGGTCCTGCATGCGCTGGAAATACTCCAGCGTCTGCGGCACGCCAAGCATTAGGCCGCTCATGCGCACCGGGTGAATGGTCATGGATGCCGAGGGCGCGATGAACGAGTGCTTTGCCGCCACTGCAAGCGGCACGCCGATGGAATGTCCGCCGCCGAGAACGAGTGACACCGTGGGTTTGCGCATGCCGGCGACAAGCTCTGCAATGGCAAGACCGGCCTCCACGTCGCCGCCGACCGTGTTTAAAATCATGAGCAGACCGTCGATGTTCGGGTCCTCCTCCACGGAGACGATCTGCGGGATCACGTGCTCGTACTTCGTCGTTTTGTTCTGCGATGGTGCGACGTAATGCCCTTCAATCTGTCCGATGACGGTGAGGCACTGGATGGTGTGCTTTCGGTTTTTGGTAACGACCGCGCCGCCCTCGCGGATCTGCTTCTGACGGTCGGAAAGGTCTTCGTTTTCTTCTTCGGCTTCGTCCGTTTCCTGCATGGAAAAAGACGAGCGTTTCTTTGTGCTTTTCATGCCGCAGCGCTCCTTTTGAATTAAGATGCGCTTAGTTTTCACAGAAAATGCGGAATCATACGCGGCACAAACTTTCACGTATATCAGTATAGCACGCTTTTACGCATCCTGCAAGGGCAAAGCGCAAACATGTCCGCCGATGTCCTGTAAATACATAGTATGCACGTTTTGCAGGGTTTAACTGTATTTCCTGCAATTTCATGCAGTTTATTCACAATTTACGATTGACTTTTCTCGCGAAATATCCGATAATGATAGAAACAGCGTCACATTCTCCCCCCGTGACACAGAGCTTCGCGGTACAGCCGCAGAAAGGTAAGGCTTTGAAATGTCCGATTTTACAAAGATCCCCATGAAAACGCCGCTTGTGGAAATGGACGGCGACGAGATGACCCGCATCATCTGGAAAATGATCAAAGATATTTTGCTGACCCCCTATGTTGACCTGAAAACGGAGTATTATGACCTTGGTCTGGAGCACCGCGAGGCGACGAAAGATCAGGTTACGATTGATTCCGCCGAGGCAACGAAAAAATACGGTGTGGCTGTAAAGTGTGCGACCATTACGCCAAACGCCGCGCGTGTGAAGGAGTACAACCTCACAGAGATGTGGAAATCTCCGAACGGTACCATCCGTGCCATTTTGGACGGCACGGTGTTCCGCACGCCGATTTTGCTGAAGGGCATCACGCCGTACATTCCGACGTGGACAAAGCCGATTACCATTGCGCGTCACGCGTACGGCGATCTGTATAAGAACGTCGAGATGCGCGTGCCGGAAAATGCAAAGGCTGAGCTTGTTGTGACAAAAGCGGACGGCACTGAGGAGCGCGTGACCATCCACGAATTCAAAACGCCGGGTGTGATTCAAGGTTTACATAATATTGATAAGAGCATTGAGAGCTTTGCACGCTCCTGCTTTAATTACGCGCTGAGCATGAAGCAGGACCTGTGGTTTGCGGCAAAAGACACGATTTCGAAGACCTACGACCACCGCTTTAAGGATATTTTCCAGGAAATTTACGACGCGGAATATAAAGAGAAGTTTGAAAAAGTCGGCATTGAATACTTCTACACGCTGATCGACGACGCCATTGCGCGCGTGATTCGCAGTGAAGGCGGCTACATTTGGGCCTGCAAAAACTACGACGGCGACGTGATGAGCGACATGATCGCGACGGCGTACGGCAGTCTTGCCATGATGACCTCCGTGCTCGTCTCCCCGGACGGCGTTTACGAGTATGAAGCCGCGCACGGCACGGTACAGCGCCACTACTACAAATATTTGAAGGGCGAAACAACCTCCACAAACTCCGTCGCAACATTGTTTGCGTGGACGGGCGCGCTGCGTAAGCGCGGCGCGCTGGACGACCTGCCGGAGCTGAGCGCCTTTGCGGACAAGCTTGAAAAGGCAACTTTGCAGACGATTGAAGAGGACGGCATCATGACCGGCGACCTTGCGGCGATGTCTACCCTGCCGAATGCAAAGAAAGTGGACACCGAGGGCTTCCTCCTCGCGATCCGCGATCGTTTGGAGCAACTTCTGTAACCCGACATGGATTTGAAAAGCGTGGGCGGCCACCCTCCTTTTTAGGGTCTGGCCGCCCGTTTTTCTTTTCTTATTTATAAAAAACACTTGCACAGGTCTTTATGATGTGCTAAAATTTTGTCAAACGAGGTGATGATATGCAGAAGAAACCGTATATTTCCATGCCGGTCATTCGGCGTCTGCCGCGCTACTACCGCTTTTTGCGGCACTTGGACAAGCGCGGAGTGACGCGTATTTCCTCTAAGGAGCTTTCCGAAAAAATGGGTTTCACGGCTTCGCAGGTGCGCCAGGATTTCAACTGCTTCGGCGGCTACGGCCAGCAGGGCTACGGCTACGGCGTGCACCAACTTTGCGAGGAGATTGGCTCTATTTTGGGTGTGGACCGTGCACACAAGTGCATTTTAATCGGTGCAGGCAATTTGGGCAAGGCCATTGCGACGCACATTTCTTATAATTTCGCGGGGTTTGATCTCATCGGTATTTTTGACAACAGCGAACAGGTCGTGGGCCAGCAGATTGCCGACCTACGCGTACTCCCCGCTGCGGGCATCCGCCGCTTCTGCTCGGAAAACGCGCCCTTGATGGCGATTTTGTGCGTGCCGGACAGTGCCGTGAAATCGGTCGTGGAGCTGCTTTATGACATCGGCATCAAGAGCTACTGGAATTTCAGCCACTACGATATTGCCCTGCGCTATCCGGACACGATCGTGGAAAACGTGCATCTGAACGACAGCATGATGACGCTGTGCTACCGCGTGACCGAAAACGAAAAAAGTTCTTAAAAGTCAAAAAATAGCTGTTGACAATTCAGCTGCATCATGCTATAATAATTGAGCCGTCAAACGAGACGGCAAAAAGAATATGCAGGTATGGCGGAATTGGCAGACGCGTATGGTTCAGGTCCATATGAATGCAAGTTCATGCAGGTTCAAGTCCTGTTACCTGCACCAAAAAGACCATTGTCAAATGACAATGGTCTTTTTTCAACGAAATTCGCCTTACGGCGAGTAAAATAACAACCTTCGGTTATCGTGAAATTTCTTCGCAGTGAGCTGTGCTGCGCGCGTTAAGAGCGAAGTTCCTTTCACTTTCTGTATACGCGGAAAACTTCACAAATACGGCAGCACTCATTTCATATTCTGCAAAGCGAAATATGTCACTAACCCCACCGCCATAAAGACAAAATCTTATCTTTGCGGGCGGCGGGGTTTTATCATCTCTCCCCCATCACCGCAGCCGTAACGGCTTTAGCTAAGCGGTTGACGGCTTCGGGAATGCGGGCGTCGGGAACCTCGGAGTAGCTGATAACGAATGCGGTCTGCGGGTTTACGGGCGCTGTATGGTAATACGCCGAAAGTCCGGTGACGCGCACGCCGTTTTCCGCCGCGCGGCGGGTGATCTTTTCGGCGGGCACAGGTCCGCAGACACGCAGAAGAAAATGCAGGCCGGCGTCTTCGGCATCGATTTTTGCAAGCTTTAACAAACCGCAGCGCTTCATCTCTTTTAAGATGAGGTCCTTTTTTTGCTTATAACGGATGCGCATGCGGTTGATGTGCTTTTCAAAATAGCCCTCGGAAATGAATTTTGCGAGCGTGTACTGCTCTAGGTTCGAGACCGTGCACGCGTAGAACCCAAGATTTTTGTAAAATGCTTCGGCGAGCGCTGTGGGCAGTACCATGTAGCTGATGCGGATGGTGCTGGCAAGGCTTTTTGAAAACGTATTCATGTAAATGACGCGGTCGGCGGAATCGATGCTTTGCAGCGCCGGGATAGGCTTGCCGGTAAGGCGGAACTCGGAATCGTAATCGTCCTCGATGATGTAACGGTTTTCGCTCTGCGCAGCCCAATCGAGAAGCGTGTAACGCCGTGCGATGGGCGTGACGATGCCCGTCGGGAAGTGGTGCGACGGCGAAATGTGCAGAATATCCGCGCCGCTTTTTTCGAGCGCTTTGGGGTCTATCCCCTCTTTATCCATCGGCGTGAAACGGTACTGCACACCGTAGCTCTCGTACACCTGCGCAATTTTGCGGTAGCCGGGATCTTCGAGCGCGTAGACCTTATCGAACCCCAAAAGTTGGATGAGAAGCCCGTAGAGGTACTCCGTTCCGGCGCCGACGACGATGCAGTTCGGGTCGGCATCGATGCCGCGAAACTCCCTAAGGTGCTCGGCGATGGCGCACCTTAGCTCGAATACGCCGCCGCATGGGGCGTTTACCATAAGCTCGGCGCTTTTTTCCGAGATGATCTCGCGCATGAGCTTCGCCCATGTGGCAAACGGAAAATTCTGCGGGTCGGTGCGGCTGCTGGAAAAATCCGCAAAATATTTCGGCGGTACGGGCATTTGTGTCCGGGGACTCTCTTTTTTCTGCGGCGCGGTGCTTTTTTCCAGATTGGCGGCGAAGAAGCCTTTTTTCGGCAAGGCGTAGACGTACCCCTCCGAGACAAGCTGCGCATAGGCGTTTTCGACTGTGATGACGCTGACGCCGAGGTTTTCCGCAAAGCTGCGCTTAGAGGGCAATTTTGTGCCGGGCGTGATCTTGCCCGTCAGAATGTCCTCACGGATGCACTTATACAGGTACATATAAAGGCTTTCGGAGCCGATTTTTGAGAAAGAATAGGTGAGCATGTAGGTTCTCCGTGATCTGTCGCGTTTTAATTTAGTATAGCGGACTCTTGCACAAATGTCAAAGCCATGGTATGATGACCTTGAAACGGAGGGGATTGCATGCCGAACGAAGCGAAGCTTTTATATGACGCGCTCCTGTATGAGAACGGGCACCTGCGCCGCACACAGCACATTTTAAAGGTATACGGTCTTGCGAAAATGCTGGGTGAGTTGGAAAATCTTCCCACCCACGAGCAGGAAAATCTGCGCGCGGCGGCGATTTTGCACGATATCGCGATCAAATTTTGCAAGGAAAAGTACGATGACGGCTGCCCCGCGAATCAGCGCAAGGAAGCACCTGCGTTGGCGCGAAAATTTCTGACGGCTTGTGGCTACGCGGAAGAAGATCTGCCACGCATCACCAAGATGATCGTTCTGCATCACTGCTACGACAAGATCGATGGCAAGGATCTGCAGCTTCTCGTTGAAGCCGACCTCATTGCGGGCTGCACGGAAGAAGATGATCCTTCTGCCCACGCAAAAGCCGTGCGGCGACTGTTTAAATCCTCTTCGGGTCTCGCCCTGCTCGACACGTTCATAAAAGAATAACGAATAATTTGACCCGCCGAGGTGTATATTTCCCGGCGGGTCTTGCTTTATGGTTCGTTCGGTGCGGCGCACGGCGACCAGTTTAGGTCTGCGTTTGCCACGCGGCAATAGCGTGTAGTTTGTGCATAGCCGCCGTCTCCTGCGCAGTCACTGCCGTCTTTGTTTACAGCCGAGACCCAATAGTGTTCGCCGTCAAAGTACCATTCGCGCAGTGTAAGGTCTTCGTTTTGTAGCGGGACTGCACCCTTTTCCCAGCCGTTTTGGGTGGAAAAGCGGTAGGCAATGTCGCCGAACGCAAACAGAAAGCCGTCTGCTTTTGCGGTATAGCTCGGCACAAAATTGGCTGTGCTTTGCTCGAAATCGGCGACTTCAGTGCAGGTCTCGCCGTCAATTTTCGCGAGTACGCTGTAAATCGGTTTTTCGCCTGCGTCTTCACCGAAATCGTATCCGTAAAAATACAGGTAGTCGCCCTGCACAGCGAAGCTGATGTTCGTGTTCTTCCAGTTTGCGGTATCAGGATTTTGCAAGCACGCAGACAGATCGGCAATATTTAGAAGCGTACCGCTTTCCTCATAGGTATGAACCGACAACTGCGATGGGTTTTCCGCGGACTGCATGAGCACAGAAAACCCGTGCGCGTTTGCGTCTGCAGCAAGACCGAGCACTTTACATGCGCCATTTTGCGCATTGTAAACGGTGTTCACCTCGGCAGTTTTGGGGTCGAGAAGCAAATTTGCCCGCCTTTTTGGAGGAGAAAATGCTCTCCGTAGGCGCAGAGCGTCAAGCCAATACCAGTCGTTGTATCGGTTACGCAGTAGTTTTCGGTGCCGATTCGTTGCATGGTTTTCACATTCAAATCGAAATCATAGAGCGCGAGTTCGGCGTCTTTATCGGGCATATTCCACCAGTTGCCAAGCGGAATCATGCGGTAAACGTGGCTACCGACAACCGCTTCTGCGCTGTCGGTCGGCTCATAGTACATGCGGTTCAACGTGCCAAGCAGCGTTTCTTCACCGTTTTTTAAATCCTTGCAATAGTACGAAACACGCGTCACGTCGCCCTTTTCATTTCGCGCACGGCGGTCAAACAGGAGCATGTCACCGACAGGCGTAATGCCGCACGAGGACGAAAATTGCCCTGTTTCATGCCCCGCGGCGGTATAGAGAATCGTCTGCGTTTCGGCTTCCGTCACCGGCTTTGGCGGCTGCGCACAGCCGGAAAGAAGCAGGCAAAGCGAAAGCGTGAGCGCAGCAAAAGCCTTGCGCTCTTTATTTCCCCTGCCCATAATACGCGTTTGCGCCGTGCTTGCGCAGGTAGTGCTTATCAAGAAGCTCCTGCTGCATGGGCGGGATTGTGGGGTCAAGCACGAGGTTGTGCCATGCCATGAACGCGAGCTCCTCGAGGACGACGGCGTTATGCACGGCGTTCATGGGGTCTGTACCCCATGTGAACGGGCCATGGCTGTGGACGAGCACGGCGGGGATGTCGTCCGGGGACTTATCCTTAAACGTCTCGATGATGACGGTGCCGGTCTCCTTTTCATAAGCGCCGCCGATCTCCTCAGGCGTCATTTTGCGCGTGCAGGGAATTTCGCCGTAGAAATAATCGCCGTGTGTGGTGCCGAGCGCCGGGATGCCGCGGCCGGACTGGCTGAACACGGTCGCCCAGCGGCTATGCGTGTGGACAACGCCGCCGATGTTCGGGAATGCCTTGTAGAGCTCAACATGTGTGGGCGTATCGGACGATGGATTAAGGTCGCCCTCCACCTTTTTGCCTGTGTTCACATCGACGAGCACCATGTCCTCGGGGCGCAGAAGGTCGTACTCCACGCCGCTCGGCTTAATGGCCATGATACCGCTTTCGCGGTCGATGCCGCTGACGTTACCCCACGTGAACGTGATGAGCTTGTATTTCGGCAGCAGCATATTTGCCTTGTAGACTTCTTCTTTCAGTTTTTCCAGCATGATGTTCTCCTCCTGTATCCGGTCAAATGAGTTTATAAAGCTTTGCGCCGTGCGGCTCTATTTTAGCGGAAAGCGTTTTTGTGAATGCGGTCTTCTCCCCACTCCAGATCTCCTCTGCGTGCGTTTTATCGGTGAATTCCGACAGCTCGGCGCTGACAACGGCGCGGTTTTCCGTGAGGTTGAAAAGTGCGATATACGGCGTGCTGCCTACGAAATTGAGCCACGCGGCTTTTGTTTCGTCGCGGAAAAGCTGCAAAGGCGTGGTGCCGTTTTGGTTGAGGTTTAAAAGCTCGTCATTTGCGAGCAGGCTCAGCGTGAACGCGTCATTATCGCGCATTTCGCCGCCCATGATGAGCGGCGAGCGGAAAATGCCCCACAGCGTCATCATGGTGATCTGCTCGGCGTGTGTCAGGTTCGTATTGTGCCCTATGCCGTCCGCCGCGATGGTGATATGCCCGAGCGGCAGCATATCGCAGTCCGGGAACTGACCGGGCTTTACGTGCGCCTGCCAGCGCTCGCACCGCCAGAACATTTCTTTGAGGGAGTCCCAATTATCCCAGAAATCGTCCGTGATGCGCCACATGTTCGCGTTTTTCGCAAGATGCCATGCTTCTTCCAGTACAGCCGGACCGGGCGAAAGGCTGAGCACCATATCGCGCCCGCAGCGGTCAATGGCGCGGCGGATCATCTCGATCTCGCGGCGCGCGGAATACGGCTCGAGCGGAGTGATCTTCACGTTGCAGATGTCATCGACCTTGACGTAATCGACGCCCCATGAAGCGTAGAGCTCAAAGATAGCGTCGTAGTACGCTTGTGCGCCGTCACGATCAGCGTCAACGCCGTACATATCGGTGTTCCACGCGCAGATGGAGTTTGCGTGAGCGATGTCGCAGCAAGTGACGTTCGTGTCCTTTACAGGCAGGGCGCGATGCACGGCGAGACGCGGTACGCCGCGCATGATGTGGATGCCGAATTTCAGACCGAGTGCGTGAATCTGGTCGGCGATGGGCTTAAAGCCCGCGCCGTTTGCAGCGGAAGGGAAACGGTTTTCCGCCGGGATGAGGCGGCCGAATCCGTCCATGCACAGCTCTGCGAAACGGTTATACTCCCAGTGGCGCTGCCCGGCCTCCGGCTGCTCGTACCACTGAATGTCGCACACGACATACTGCCAACCGTGCGCTTTTAAGTGCTCTGCCATATAACGCGCATTGCCCAAAAGCTGTACTTCATTGACGGCGGGGCCGTAGCAATCCCAGCTGTTCCAGCCAAGCGGCGGCTTTAAAGCGACGCGATCTTTTTTGTAATGCATAGTGTATCCTCCGTAGGAAATAAGCTCAGTTTCATTATAGCAACTTGTCTGCACAAGTCAAGAGCAAAAAAGAGACTGCGCAGGTTTTGCACAGTCCCCTTTGCCTTCGTTTGAATTACTTTTTAAGCAGCTTTTTGAGGCGCTCCATGGCTTCCTGTGTCTTTTCCAGCGTACCGAACGCGGTAAGGCGGAAGAAGCCTTCGCCGTTTTTGCCGAAGCCGCTGCCCGGCGTGCCGACGACCTCGGCTTCGTTCAAGAGATAATCGAAGAACTCCCAGGAGGTCATGCCGTCCGGCACCTTATGCCAGATGTACGGGGAGTTTTCGCCGCCGGTGAACCACACGCCCATCTCCTTGAACGCATCGACCATGACCTTGGCGTTCGCACGGTAGTAGTTGATGACGTCCTTCACCTGCTGCTGGCCTTCGTCCGTGAAGACGGCCTCGGCGGCGCGCTGGGTGATGTAGTTGACGCCGTTGAACTTTGTGGCCTGACGGCGCGCCCACAGCGTATTGACCTTGGTGCCGTCCGAAACAAGCTCATCGCAGATAACGGTATAGCCGCAGCGCACACCGGTGAAGCCTGCGGTCTTCGAGAACGAGCAGAACTCGATGGCGCACTTTTTCGCGCCCTCAATCTCGAAAATGCTGTGCGGGAGATCGTCATGCGTGATGAACGACTCATATGCGGCATCAAACAGGATGACCGCGTTGTTTTTGAGCGCGTAATCGACCCACGCTTTGAGCTGTGCTCTGTTATACACGGCGCCGGTGGGGTTATTCGGCGAGCAGAGATAGATAATGTCGGCCTTGACGTTTTCATCCGGCATACCGAGGAAGCCGTTCTGCTCGTTTGCGTCGAGGTAGATCACCTTTCTGCCGGACATGACGTTCGTATCGACATACACGGGATAGACCGGGTCCGGGATGAGGACGGTGTTATCGTCTGCGAAGATATCGACGATATTGCCGACGTCGCTCTTTGCGCCGTCGCCGACGAAAATTTCGCTGAGCTTTAATGCCACGCCGCGCTTTGCGTAATAGCCCTGAATGGCTTCACGCAGGAAATCATAGCCCTGATCCGGCGAATAGCCGTGGAATGTCTCCTTGTGCGCCATTTCATCCGTTGCTTTGTGCATGGCTTCGATGACGGCCGGAACGAGCGGCTGGGTAACATCGCCGATGCCCATGCGGATGATGTGGTTATCCGGATGCGCCTCCGTATAGGCGGCGACTTTCTTTGCGATGGTCAGAAACAAATAGCTTTCCTGAAGGTTTGCGTAGTTTTGGTTGAGTTTCATGCCGGTTTCTTCCCTTCTTTTTATACTTGGACCTTTTTTATTTTCATTACCGTCTCTTATGCGTTCTTTTCCCTCTTATTGAGTGATGCGCCGACAAAGCCGAGGAATAACGGATGCGCCTTATTCGGGCGGGACTTAAATTCCGGGTGGAACTGCACGCCGATGCAGAAGTCGTTCTGCGGCACTTCCACGGTCTCGACGATCCTGCCGTCCGGCGAGGTGCCGCTGATGACCATGCCTGCTTTTGTGAGTGTCTCTCTGTAATCGTTATTGAACTCATAGCGGTGGCGGTGGCGTTCATCAATATGGGAAACGCCATAGCAGCGCGCCATTTGCGTGCCCTCCGCGATCTCGCACGGGTAGCTGCCGAGGCGCAGTGTGCCGCCCATATTGATGGTGCTGGACTGGTCCGGCATGAAATCGATAACCTTATTGAGGCCGTACTCGTCGAATTCGCCGGAGTTTGCATCTGCGATGCCGCACACGTGGCGGGCATACTCGATGACGGCAATCTGCATACCGAGGCAAATGCCGAGGTACGGGACGTTGCTCTCTCTTGCGTACTGTGCGGCATAAATCATACCCTCGATACCGCGGTTGCCGAAGCCGCCCGGCACAAGGATGCCATCACAGCCCTTGAGCATTTCGGCAGCGTTTTCCTGCGTGATGAGCTCGGAATCGATCCAATTGATCTCGACCTTTGTGCCGTGCTCATAGCCGGCATGGTTGAGTGCTTCGACGACGGAAAGGTATGCGTCATGCAGTTTGATATATTTGCCGACAAGGCCAATGGTGACGGTCTTTTTGCGGCTGCGGATCTTCTCTACCATGCGGCTCCACTCGGCCATATCCGGCTCTTTTGTCTTGAGGTTCAGCTCGCGGCAGACAACGCTGGAGAAATTGTTTTTCTCCAGCATAATCGGCGCTTCGTACAGCACCGGGATCGTCATGTTTTCAATAACACAGTCCGGCTTTACGTTGCAGAACAGGGCAATCTTGTGGAAAATGCTCGGATCGATCGGCTCATCGCAGCGCAGGACAATGATGTCCGGGGAGATGCCCATACCCTGCATTTCTTTTACAGAGTGCTGGGTCGGTTTCGACTTATGCTCGCCGGAGCTTTTGAGGTACGGCACAAGCGTGACATGAATGAAAAGGGAGTTTTCCTTACCGACCTCGAGCGAAACCTGACGAATGGCTTCGAGAAACGGCTGGCTTTCGATATCGCCTGCCGTGCCGCCGATCTCGGTGATGACGACGTCTGCATTCGTCTTGTGGCCGACGCTGTAAATGAAGCTCTTGATCTCGTCCGTGATGTGCGGAATGACCTGAATGGTCTCGCCAAGGTACTCGCCGCGGCGTTCCTTATTGAGGACGTTCCAGTAGACCTTGCCGGTCGTGAGGTTGGAGAATTTATTCAGGTCTTCGTCGATGAAGCGCTCGTAGTGGCCGAGGTCAAGGTCGGTCTCTGCGCCGTCCTCGGTCACGTAAACTTCGCCGTGCTGGTACGGGCTCATGGTGCCCGGGTCAACGTTGATGTACGGGTCAAGCTTCTGTGCGGCGACCTTTAACCCTCTCGCTTTTAAAAGACGGCCGAGCGATGCCGCCGTGATGCCCTTACCGAGGCCGGAAACCACGCCGCCGGTTACGAAAATGTACTTTGTCATAGAACTTACCCCTTTCTTTTTTACAGTGAAACTTTTATATTTTTCTTTGACTGAGAAACCTATTATTTCTCCAATACCCTATTTCATTTTATCAAAGCCGTTTTCGGCTTTTTTACAGTTAAATTTCTACGATGCCGGTAAAAACCGTGTCGGCGCTGCCGGTCATCTGCACGCCGTCATCGGTATAATTGATGACAAGGTCGCCGCCGCGCAGCTTGACGGTAATATCTTCGCCCTTTTTGCAGTAGCCGTTGAGACACGCCGCGACGGCAGACGCACACGCGCCGGTGCCGCACGCCATGGTTTCACCGCTGCCGCGCTCCCACACGCGCATTTTTAAGGTGTGGTTATCCAGCACCTCGATGAACTCCGTATTGATGCGCTCCGGGAACTTCTCAAAGTGCTCAAAATGCGGGCCGATCTTCTCGAGGTCGATCGTATCGGGATCTTTGCCGAAAATGACGCAGTGCGGGTTGCCCATGGAAACGCAGGTGACTTCGTATTCTTTGTCAAGGACGGTGATCTTCTCTTTGACGGCAGTATCACCCGGGAAATCGACCGGGATCTTCGCGGGCACGAGCTCCGCTTTGCCCATATCGACCGTGACAGTGGTAACTTCGCCGTTTTCGACATGCACGCGGCAGATTTTGATGCCGCTTTTTGTCTCGATATGCAAAACGTCTTTCTTCGCGATGCCGCTGTCGTAGACATACTTTGCAACGCAGCGGATGCCGTTGCCGCACATCATGCCCTCACTGCCGTCGAGGTTATACATGCGCATTCTCGCGTCGGCTACATCGGACGGACAAATGTAGATGACGCCGTCGCCGCCGATGCCGGTGTGGCGGTCGGAAAGATAGATTGCGAGCTCGGCGTAGTTTTGAATATCATTTTGGAAGCAGTCAATATACACGTAATCATTTGCACAGCCGTGCATTTTGGTAAACGTGATCTTCTGCTTTGCCCCGGTGCCCGGCACGCGCACATAGTGGTCGATGCCCGAGCTGTTTTCCGCTTTTTTCAAGTACTTGTTCATGGAATTTCACCGCTTTCTCTTGAATTTTTACCTTTTATCTTCTTCAAATTTTTAGAAAAAAATTCTGATTTTATTCTTAAAATGTTTTTCGGCGCTCCGCAAAAATGCGGAACGCCGAACTATTTAACATCAATTAGACTTCTACGACACCGTCGAAGACCTTCTCTGCGCCGCCGGTCATGAGCACTTTCTCATCGGTGTAGCGCACGGTGAGGTCGCCGCCCTTTAAGATGACGCGGATGTCCTCGCCTTTTTCGCACTTGCCGTTGAGCGTTGCCGCGACAACAGCCGCGCAAGCACCTGTACCGCAGGCCATCGTTTCGCCGCTGCCGCGCTCCCAAACGCGTACCTTAAGGGTGCGCTCGTCCACGACCTCGATGAACTCGACGTTGACGCGCTCCGGGAAGAGCGGGTTATACTCGAACTTCGGGCCCATGGCATTGAGATCCAGCTTATCAATGGACGGTGCGAACACCGCACAGTGCGGGTTGCCCATGGATGCGCAGGTGATGTAATACTCGTGACCGTCGATGATGACAGGCTTGTTGACGACCATGTCGCCTTCGAGCTTTACGGGCACCTGCTCCGGGCGAAGCGCTGCCGCGCCCATATCGACCGTAATCTTGTACGCCTTGCCGTTCATCGTCATGATGCTGCAAGACTTGATGCCGCTCTTTGTCTCGATATTGATGACAGGCTTTTTCACGATGCCGTTGTCGAAGAGGTACTTTGCGACGCAGCGGATGCCGTTGCCGCACATGAGACCCTCGCTGCCGTCGCGGTTGAACATACGCATCTGAGCGTCTGCCACATCGGACGGGCAGATGAGGATGACACCGTCGCCGCCGACGCCGTTGTGGCGGTCGGACAGGTAGATGGAGAGGAACTCCGGAGAGGAAACTTCGTTTTCGAAGCAGTTGATATAAATGTAGTCGTTGCTGCACGCTGACATCTTGGTGAACGGCAGCTTGACCTTTTCTTTTTTGAGGTTGTTGATGTCCACAATCTCCGTGTTGTACGGGGTGTAGCGGCTCATCAGGCTGTCCGCGAGGGCGTTTGCGGTATCGATGGCCGTGAGGCACGGGATGCCGAGCAGCGCCGCTTTTCTGCGGATCTTAACGCTGTCGCGTGCGGGGTTTCTGCCCTTTGCGGAGGTGGAGATGATGTACGCCAGCTTACCGCTTTCAAGCAGCGTAATGGTGTTGACCGGGCTTTCGTGAATCTTATCGACAATCTTCACGGTGAGGCCGAGCTTTGCAAGCACGCTTGCGGTGCCCGTCGTGGCGTAAAGCGGGAAGCCCATTTTGTCGAATTTCTTCGCGATCTCGCCGATCTCTTTCTTATCGCCGTCGCGGACGGTGATGAACACGCCGCCCTTTTTGTTCATCTTGCTGCCGGAGGCGATGAGGCCCTTATAGAGCGCCTCCTCAAGGTTGTTGCCGATGCCGAGCACTTCGCCAGTGGATTTCATTTCCGGGCCAAGCTGGGTATCGACATCCGTAAGCTTCTCGAAGGAGAAGACCGGCACCTTGACGGCCGTATACGGCGAAGTCGGATAGAGGCCCGTGCCGTAGCCGAGGTCGGTGAGCTTCATGCCGAGGCTGACCTTTGTAGCGAGGTCGCACATAGGCACGCCCGTGACCTTGCTGAGGTACGGAACCGTTCTCGATGCACGCGGGTTGACCTCGATGACGTAGATTTCGCGGTTCATGATGATGTACTGCAGGTTGATGAGGCCGATGGCCTTGAGCTCCGTGCAGAGCATTTCGGTCGTCTTGACAATCTTCGCGCTGAGCTCGTCGTCGATGTCCTTTGCCGGGTAGACCGCGATGCTGTCGCCGGAGTGGATACCGGTGCGCTCTACGTGCTCCATGATGCCCGGGATGAGGATGTTCTCGCCGTCGCAGATGGCGTCGACTTCAATCTCGGTGCCACTGAGGTACTTATCGATGAGCACCGGGTTATCCTGCTTCTGGCGCAGGATAATCGCCATGTATTCGTTGATGTCTTCATCGCCGTATGCAATGATCATGTTCTGACCGCCGAGCACGTAGGACGGACGCATGAGCACCGGATAGCCGAGGTCGTGTGCGGCTGCGAGGGCTTCCTCCGTCGTCATAACGGTGTGACCCTTCGGGCGCTTGATGTTGCAGCGTTCGAGCAGTTCTTCAAAGCGCTCTCTGTCCTCTGCGGCATCGATGCTGTCGGCGCTTGTGCCGATGATCGGCACGTTGTTTTTCGCAAGCGTCTTTGTAAGCTTGATGGCCGTCTGGCCGCCGAACGCGACGACAACGCCCTTCGGCTTTTCGATGTTGATGATATTCATAACGTCTTCGGCGCACAGCGGCTCAAAGTAGAGTCGGTCTGCAGTGTCGAAGTCTGTGGAAACGGTTTCCGGGTTGTTGTTGACGATGACGACTTCATAGCCGAGGCGCTGGAGAGACTCCACGCAATGGACGCTGGCATAGTCGAACTCGATACCCTGACCGATACGGATCGGGCCGGAACCGAAAACCATGACGGTCTCCTTGCCGCTTTTGCCGATGAACTCCATCGCTTCGTTTTCACCGCCCTGCTCCGGCGTATCGTAGGTGCCGTAGAAATACGGTGTGGTCGCAGCGAACTCGCCTGCACAGGTATCGACCATTTTGAAGGTCGCTTCGTGAC
This sequence comes from Hominenteromicrobium mulieris, assembly GCA_021029595.1. GTDB lineage: Bacteria > Bacillota > Clostridia > Oscillospirales > Acutalibacteraceae > Hominenteromicrobium > Hominenteromicrobium mulieris. The sequence goes on from JAJJOY010000001.1 coordinate 314,484, forward strand.
GGAAGGTCGGCTTTGTGCCGCAAATACGCGTGAGGGCTTCGTCCGTGTAGCCGAGTTTCTTGCCGCGCGTATACTGTGCGTGCGTGAGCGGCTGATCCTTAATCTCGCGCTCATACGCGAGCAGGTTATTGAGCTTTTCGAGGAACCACATGTCGATCATCGTGAAGTCGTGGATCTCTTTGGTGGTGACGCCGCGCTTCATGAGCTCGTAGATGGCGAACAGGCGCTCGTCCGTCGCGTCTTTTAAAATCTGCCACAGGGCACTGTCCTCGTAGTTTGCGAACTTCGGCATGTTGAGCGTATCGAGCGAGATTTCTGCACCGCGCACAGCCTTCATGAGGGCCATTTCAAACGTATCGGCGATGGACATGACCTCGCCGGTCGCCTTCATCTGCGTGCCGAGGTTGCGCTTTGCGTAGACGAATTTATCGAACGGCCACTTCGGGAACTTGACCGCCACATAGTCGAGCGCGGGCTCAAATGCTGCGTAGGTCTTGCCGGTGACGGCGTTGACGATCTCATCGAGTGTATAGCCGATGGCAATCTTCGTCGCGACCTTTGCAATCGGATAGCCGGTTGCCTTAGATGCCAGTGCGGAGGAACGGGACACACGCGGGTTGACCTCAATGACGGCGTACTCAAAGGACGTCGGGTGCAGCGCGAACTGGCAGTTGCAGCCGCCCTCTACGCCGAGCGCGTCGATGATGTTGATGGCCGTAGTGCGGAGCATCTGATATTCTTTATCGGAAAGCGTGACCGCCGGGGCGATGACGATGCTGTCGCCGGTGTGGACGCCGACCGGGTCGAAGTTTTCCATGGAGCAGACCGTGATGACGTTGCCCTTGCTGTCGCGAATAACCTCGAACTCAATCTCCTTCCAGCCCGCAATGCTCTTTTCAACGAGGATCTGGGTGATCGGCGAAAGCGCAAGGCCGTTTGCCGCAACCTCCATGAGCTCTTCGCGGTTATCGACGATACCGCCGCCGGTGCCGCCGAGCGTGAACGCCGGGCGGATGATAACGGGGTACGTGATCTCTTCCGCAAACTCCAGTGCATCCTCTACCGTGGTGACGACCTTGGACGGGATGCACGGCTGACCGATGCTTTCCATCGTATCCTTGAACATCTGACGGTCTTCCGCCTTATCGATGGTCTCCGGGGAAGCGCCGAGCAGGCGTACGTTGTGTTCCTTCAAAAAGCCTTCCTTTGCAAGCTGCATGGAAAGCGTGAGGCCGGTCTGGCCGCCGAAGCCGGAGAGGATGCTGTCCGGCTTTTCTTTTTCGATGATGCGCTTGATGGTGGGCAGCGTAAGCGGCTCGATGTAAATGTGGTCCGCCATGGCGTTATCCGTCATGATGGTCGCCGGGTTGGAGTTGACAAGCACGATCTCGATGCCGTCCGCTTTCAGAGCACGGCACGCCTGAGTGCCGGCGTAGTCAAATTCCGCCGCCTGACCGATGACGATCGGGCCGGAGCCGATGACGAGAACCTTTTTAATGTCTTTATTCAATGGCATAGCTGTAAACAATCCTTTCTATACTGCTTTGGGTACTGTTTATTTTCCCATCATCTCAAAGAATTTATCAAAGAGGAACGCGGTATCGCGTGGGCCGCCGCAGGCTTCCGGGTGGAACTGCACGGAAAAAGCGGGGATTTTTTTATAGCGCACGCCCTCGCACGTTCTGTCGTTTACGTTGTTGAAATATTCGTCGGCGATCTCGGGGTCGATTGTGGAGGACACAACCGCGTAGCCATGGTTCTGGCTGGAGATGTAGACGCGGCCGGTCTCAAGGTTTTGCACCGGCTGGTTTGTGCCGCGGTGGCCGTACTTGAGCTTTTCGGTCTTAAAGCCGTTTGCAAGCGCCAGCAGCTGGTGACCGAGGCAGATGCCGAAGAGCGGTTTGCCCATGTTCATAATCTTCTTGAGGTTTTCAATGACCTCGATGTTATCCGCCGGGTCGCCGGGGCCGTTTGAAAGCATCACGCCGTCAATGTTGAGAGCCTTTAACTCGTCTGCCGTCGTGTTGTACGGGCATACAATGACCTCTGCCCCGCGCTTTTCGAGCTCGCGGCGGATGTTCTCCTTGTAGCCGTAATCCATGAGCGCCACGGTGCATGTTTTCTCCGGGTTCTCACGGCGCGTCATCTCGGTGACGGAGGTGCTTTCCACCGCGTTTGTCACGCGGTAGCTGTGAATCTTATCCATATCGACATGCGTAAGCTCTGTTGTGATCATACCGTTCATGACGCCGCTTTCGCGGATGACCTTTGTGAGGGCACGTGTATCAATGCCGCAAAGGCCGATGACGCCTCTTTCTTTAAAAAAGGTGTCAAGATCACCCTCCGAGCGGAAATTGGAGGGCGACTGACACCATTCTTTTACGATATAACCACAGGGACCGATGATCTTTCCCTCAAAATCGGAGGGGATCACGCCGTAATTGCCGATGAGCGGAAATGTCTGGACGACAATCTGCCCGAAATAGCTCTTATCGGTGAGCGTTTCGAGATAACCTGTCATGCCAGTCGTGAAAACGACCTCAGCCGTTACTTCGCCCGCCGCGCCGAAGGATTCGCCGCAGAAGACCTTTCCGTTTTCGAGTACCAAATATGCTTTGTTGCCCATAACGTACGTTCCTCTTTCCCTGAAATAATTACTCTTTTCTGCTGTATGCAATCTATGTCAAAGCTGCGGTGCAGCCCTGTACGCATTCATTTACGTATAGGTTTTCAGGATATTTTCCGCAACATCCTTTTTCGATGTGCGCATATCCATCGCCTGTTTTTCAATATAGCGGTGCGCCTGCTGCTCGCTCATGCGCAGGTATTCCACAAGGATACACTTTGCACGCGCCACAATGCGCACTTCTTCCATTTTGGTTCTGAGCTTCTGATTTTCCCGGTCAAAACGCTGCCAGCGGTTCTGCGTGGCGATGAGCAGGTGAAGCGCCTGATAAAACAGCGGGCGCGAAAGCGGCTTTTGCACCGTCAATATGCCAAACGGCTCCATTTTGTCGTTCACCTGATCGAAAAGCTCCGCTTTTGCAATGACCATGACACCGGAAACGAATTTTTCTGTGATATACTCTGCCAGCTCGTGCCCGAATTCATCCGGGAGCGGTGTGTTGATAACCACAAGGTCGTAGCTGCGCCGCAAAAGCAACCGCCGGGCGTCTCCGCCGCTGAGCGCCGTTGTCATGGGCGCAAACTCGCGCGGGGAAAGCAGCTCTGTGATATACGCCGCACCTTTTTGCGTGCCGGACACGATGAGGACGCTGTGCTGAATGATCGCATTCATGCCCTGTGCCCCCTTGTTTTACACATCTGCGGGCCCGTTGCCGAACGTGCGGATATACGTCTTTACGAAATACTCCGGGAACACGTTGCGGACAAAGCTGCTCTTTGCGAAAATTTGCAGCGCTTCTTCGGCAGACTTCGGCAGCTTGCCGCAGGTCTCGCGCGCAAGGTCGGGCTTTGGCAGCTTCGTCTTTTTGAGGTAGCCGTCAAGCCCCGCATAAATGAGCGCAGCGTACGCAAGGTACGGATTCGCAGTGGAATCGGGTGAGCGCACCTCTATTGTGCTGCTGCCTTCCTTTTTATACGCAAAGCACCGGCGGCTCTTCTCCGACCAAGAGATGAACTCCGGCGCACCGAACGCACCGAGGCGTTTATAGGAATCCGCCGTGGGGTTCAAAATGGCGGTAATTTCTGCGGCGTGCTCCAGAATACCTGCAAGGAAATACTCGGAACAGTCGCCCATCTGCATGCGCGGCGTTAGCGTGATGTGGAAGCCGTTGCCGTCCTTACCCGGAATGGGGTTCGGCGCAAACGACGCCGTAAGGCCGTTTCTCGACGCCATGGTCTTCACAACAGACTTATACGTAATAACATCGTCTGCGGACTGAATGGCAGAGCTGTGCTGAAAATCGATGATGTTCTGCCCCGGGCCGCCGCTGTGGTGCGAGCTTTCCGGTGTGACACCCATATCCTCGAGTGTCAGGCAGATCTCGCGGCGTACGTCCTCGCCCTTATCCTCCGGCGCGGCATCCATAAAGCCCGCGTCGTCAAAGGGGATAGCCGTTGCATTGCCGTTTTCATCGTTCTTGAAAAGGTAGAATTCATTTCTTGCCCCAAATTCAAATATTATACCATGAAGTTTTGCAATGTCAACCGCTTTTTTCAGGATGCCGCGGCAGTCGATGTCGAAGCCGGTGCCGTCCGAACGGCGAATGTCGCAGAAAAAGCGCACGACGCGCCCGTGTGCGGGCCGCCACGGCAGAAGCGACATGGTGGAGGTATCCGGCACCAAAAAGAGCTCGCTGTCCGCCTCTTTTTCAAAACCCGTGATGCGCGAAGCATCAATGGGAATGCCGCCCTCGAACGCAGAAGCCAAAAGGCTCGGCTGAATGGCGATGATCTTCTGTCTGCCGAAAATATCGCAGAACGCCATTTTGATGAACTTAACGTCGTTATCTGTGATAAACTCTGTAACCTCGGACTCCGTATACTGCATGCCGAACCCTTCCTTTCTTTTTTAAAAGCGCGTTTCAAACATACAAATACGCGTGAAATCCGGTGTTGCCGTCTTTCACGCTGTACCTGTTCTTCTTTTCTGCCGCATTTTGAGATATTCTGCCAAAATACAGCGTATGCTGACCGCTTTTGAATATTATAACACAAGATCGGTGTATTTTGCAATAAGACAGAACGCACAATGTTTATCGCCAAAATACACCGTCGATTTATGCAAGAAAAGAAACCTTAATTTACAGAAAATTACAGGGGCAAAATCAGTTCGTCACATAGAGCTGCTTATACGGATTCTGCGTGTTCGGGCGCAGCACGTAGTATTCGTCGCGCAGAAGACTTTCGGCATCTGCACCGAACTTTTCCGCGTAGTTTTGAATGAGCGGCGCCGCAATCTGCATGTCTTCTTCGGTCGCCTTATGCGCCACGACCTGCTCCGGCAAATCCTTCGGCAGGTGCGCGGTGCGCAGATAAATGCGTCCGCCGTGCATGCCCGTGCCGCAGAAATTGCCGACCGGCTGGCGATCTTCACTGCCGATGCCGAGCACGACGATGATGCCGCCCGCCTGATATTCGCCAAGGAAGCTGCCTGTTCTGCCGCCGATGACGAGCACGGGTACTTTCTCTTTATACTCTTTCATGTGGATACCTGCGCGGTAACCGGCATCGCCCTGCACGTAGATGGCACCGCCGCGCATGGCGTACCCTGCCGCGTCGCCCGTGCTGCCGTGAATGGTGATCTCGCCCGCGTTCATCGTGTCGCCAGTCGCGTCCTGTGCGCTGCAATTTACAATAATATTTGCGCCGTCCAGATACGCGCCGAGCGCGTTGCCCGGCACTTCGTTCAATATAATCGTACCCTCACTTTGCCCTGCGCCGATATAGCGCTGGCCGAGTGCATATGTTTTCTGTTCCATGTTTTTCCCCCTTACTGCTGCTTTGAGAGCAGGTCGCGGCGCGTACGGGCCGTGAATGCCATGAGCTGCGGCTTTTCGCAGATCAGCTTAAAATCGATTGAGCTTAACGGCGTGCGATTACGGATAAGCGCCGTGTAGATACCGGCACGCGCCACGTCGCCAATCAGGATATAGCCCTTTAAAACATCATCTTTATAGAAAAGGATCTTGTAGTTTTCGCCGTCACGGCGGACGTAGGTCTCGCCGTCATACGTGCCTGCGGTGATGATGTGCAGCCCCATGAAGCCGATGGCATTCATCGGGATCGCCCGGTCAAAGCTCGCTTTGCCGCCCGCCATGTTGATACCGGCGGTATTGCCCTGCATATAGGCGTTCGGCAACAGCGCCAGCACACGGTTGACGCCGGCGGAAATATCGAAGCTCTCCGCGCAGTCGCCTGCGGCGTAGACATCGGGCAGTGTTGTTTTGCCGGTATCATCTGCTGCAATGCCGCGGCGCACCTCGCCGCCTGCATCTTTGACGAGCGAAGTATTCGGGCGCACACCGACCGCAATGACGAGCACGTCAAAATCGACCGTAAGACCGCTTTTGAGTGTGGCGGTCGTGCCCGCAAACTTTGCGGCGGTATCGCCGAGGTGAAACTCGATGCCCTGCTTTTCAAGAAAATCCTTGACGATAGCGGAGCCGGTCTCATCGAGGATGCTCGGCAGCACGCGGTCGGCAAGGTCGACGACCGTGATGGATTTCACGCGCTCCTTGATGCCCTCTGCGCACTTTAAACCGATGAGGCCCGCGCCGATAATCAAAACACGGCTGTCTTTTGTAAGGACGCTTTCAAGCGCGTGTGCGTCATCGAGCGACATGAACGTGAACTTTTCGGGAACGGTATCAAGCCCCTCCATGGGCGGTACGAACGGCGTGGAGCCTGTTGCGACAAGGAGCTTTTCATAGGATATCTCTTCCCCGCTCTTTAACGTTACGGTTTTCTTTTCCGAGTCGAGCTTTGTGACGGTCTCACCGAGCTTTGCGGTGACGTGATTTTCTTCGTAAAAGCTGTCCGGGCGGTATTTCATGCGCTCCTCATCCGTTTTGCCCTGCAATAAATAGGAAATGAGCGGGCGCGCGTAGGTATGGTGGTTTTCGGAAGCAATCAGTACGATCTCTCCGTCTTTATCTTTACTGCGGATGCCTTCCACACAGCCGATGGCCGCAGTGGAGTTGCCGATGATTACATATTTTGCCATGGTGCTCAGTCCCTTTCCTCAAAGATGATGGCTTTGTTCGGACAGCCCTGCACACAGGCGGGCTTGCCGCCGGCGTTTTCGATGCACAGCTCGCACTTCTGCATGACGCCGGATTCCGAGGGCATCAGCGCGCCGTAGGGACATACCAGCACGCAGGTGTGGCAGCCGACGCACTTATTCTGGTCGATACAGACCACGCCGTCCTTTTTGGAAAGTGCGCCCGCAATGCAGCTTTTCACGCACAGCGGGTCTGTGCAGTGGCGGCAGGAAACCGCAAAGCTGACCTGATTGTCCCCCTCAATGCGGATGCGGGGGTGAATGGTTCTGTCCTTCAGCGCCTTGATCATGCTGGATTTTCCGGAGTTTGCAAAGGCGCAGTAATATTCGCAAAGATGGCAGCCGAGGCACCATTTTTCATCAACATATACTCTTTTCATGGTTACGCTCCCTTTTCTGCTTATTCGCCCGCGTGCTTGATGCCGAGAATCTGAAGCTCTTTTTCGTTCAGACCCACGCCGCGCAGCATAAGGCGGTTGCCGCGCAGCGCCTCGATGGAATTGATGCCCATGCCGCCCATCATTTCCTTAATCTCGTGCTCCCACGCGGTGACAAGATTCACAAGGCGCTTATAGCCGATGTCCGGGTTAAGGCGCTTCACAAGGTCGGGACGCTGGGTTGCAATGCCCCAGTTGCACTTGCCGGTCTGGCAGCTTCTGCACAGATGGCAGCCGAGCGCCAAAAGTGCCGCCGTGCCGATGTAGCACGCATCTGCACCGAGCGCGATGGCCTTGACAACATCGGCGCTGGAGCGAATGGAGCCGCCGACGACGAGCGAAACCTTGTTGCGGATGCCTTCATCGCGCAGGCGCTGATCGACCGCCGCCAGAGCAAGCTCAATCGGGATGCCGACGTTATCGCGGATGCGCGTAGGCGCCGCGCCCGTGCCGCCGCGGAAACCGTCGATGGCGATGATGTCCGCGCCGCTGCGTGCAATGCCGGACGCAATGGCTGCAACGTTGTGCACCGCCGCAATCTTGACGATGACGGGCTTTTTGTAGTTTGAGGCTTCTTTTAAGGAGAAAACGAGCTGACGCAGGTCTTCAATGGAGTAAATATCGTGGTGCGGTGCGGGCGAAATAGCGTCCGAGCCCTCCGGGATCATACGCGTGCGGGAAACGTCGCCGACAATTTTTGCACCCGGCAGATGGCCGCCGATGCCCGGCTTTGCGCCCTGCCCCATTTTGATCTCGATGGCGGCGCCGGCGCTGAGGTAATCCTTATGCACGCCGAAGCGGCCGGACGCGACCTGCACGATGGTATTTGCGCCGTACTTGTAGAAATCCTGATGCAAACCGCCCTCGCCGGTGTTGTAGTAGATGCCAAGCGCTTCTGCGGCGCGGGCAAGGCTTTCGTGCGCATTGTAGCTGATGGAGCCGTAGGACATGGCAGAGAACATGATCGGCACGGAAAGCTCAAGCTGCGGGGTGATATTCGTCTTAATCTTACCGTTCTCGTCGCGCTCGATTTTAGACGGCTTCTGACCCAAAAACGTCTTCGTTTCCATCGGCTCACGGAGCGGGTCGATGGACGGGTTCGTGACCTGCGACGCGTTGATGAGGATTTTATCCCAGTAGACCGGCAGGGGCTTCGGGTTACCCATGGAAGACAGCAGCACGCCGCCGCTGCTCGCCTGACGGTAGACCTCCATGATGGTCTCGCCGGACCAGTTGGCATTTTCCTTAAAGGTGTGGTCGGTCTTGACGATCTTCAAAGCGCGCGTGGGACAGATGGAAACGCAGCGGTGGCAGTTCACACAGCGGCTTTCGTCGGAGATCATCATTTTCAGCTCATCGTCGTAAGCATGTACTTCGTTGGAGCACTGTCGTTCACAGGCACGGCAGGCAATGCAGCGCGCGGGGTTGCGGACGACCTCGTACTGCGGATATAAAAAATCGATAGCCATTTATAGTAACCTCATTTCTCAGAGAACACAAACTTTTACTTTTTGTCCAGCGTGAAGATGACAGGCTCGCCGCCTGCGGGCGCCCAGACCTTATCGAGCGTGGGCTGAATGACGCGGATGGCAGATTCCTCACTGGCGATGTAGACCATATCGCCCTTTTCGCCGACGACCATAGAACGCAGCTTTAAGCGGTCGTTGAGTGCCATAAAGCCACCCGTAAAGCCGACCAGAATGGAGAACGGACCGGTGACGAGCAGGCCGGAATACACATTGCGCAAATACGTCAGACGCGCGCGCTCCTCCGGGTCTTTGTTCTGAATGGTCGTCCAGAACGGTGCCGCGATGACGTTTGCGACCTCTTGCAGGGTAAGGCCCTGACGGCGTACAAGATAATCGAAAATATAGGTGATGACCTCGGTATCGGTCAAAAGGTTGCAGTTGTAGCCGTACATCTCAATGCAGCGGCGGTTCGCATCGTAGGACGAGATTTCGCCGTTATGGACAACGGAAAGGTCGAGCAGCGCAAACGGGTGCGCACCGCCCCACCAGCCGGGGGTATTCGTCGGGTAGCGGCCGTGCGCCGTCCAACAGTAGCCGGCGTATTCATCGAGACGATAGAACCGACCGACATCCTCCGGGTAGCCGACGGCCTTAAACACGCCCATGTTTTTGCCGCTGGAGAAAATATACGCGCCATCGATAAAGGTATTGACGCGGTTGACGCAGCGGGCGGTGAACTCGTCTTCATCGAGCTGGCTTTCCGCAAGCTTTGTGTGCAGCGGTGTGACGAAGTACCGCCAGATAAGCGGCTCGTCCGTGATCTGCGGAATCTTGCGGATCGGAATTTTGGAAAGGTTCACGACATCGAAATGCTCGTTGATGAACTTCTCACATTCCTCTTTTGCTTTTACATTATTATAGAAAACGTGGAACGCATACTGTTCCGCATATTCCGGGTAAATGCCGTAGCCGGCGAAGCCGCCGCCAAGGCCGTTTGAACGGTCGTGCATGATCTCAATGGAGCGGATGATATCGGAGCCGTCCAACCGCTTTCCGCTGCGGGAAAAAACGGAGGATACGGCGCACCCCGAAGGAATTCGGAAATCGCCCGCTGTGCTTTTGCCTTCTCTAAGCATGAAGACTGCTCCCTTCTGAAAACAAATAAGATATACGTCTTTTTCCCGGCTTTTCCGAAAAAAAGAGAAAGTCTGACCATACATGCTGCGTGCAATGCACGCGCGCCGTTCCCCCCGGCGCAATCTAAAAGCCCCGCATTCGGCAGCTTTTAGATGCAACATGTATGATCAGACTCCATTGTCTGCCTACCATTATATAGCGGCCCTTCTTATATGTCAAGAAAAATTTTGCGATTTTTGAATTTTTGAGTTGTAGCAATTTCATTTTATGTTCGCTTGACTTTAAAAATTTCATAAAATGAATTTATGAACGCAGGTTTAAATTGCATATCCTGCAAATCTTCAAATTTTCTCAAAAAAGGTGTTGACAAATGGTCCGAGACGTTGTAAAATTCATCACATAGCATAGCAAAGGCGCTGTGGTTGGTTCAATGCCATCCCCAGCGCTTTTTTGTTTGAATGAATTACGAACAGCTGTGCAGACGGTTTCGTAAAGCGAAGCCGCAGGACGAAACGCCGGGAAGATATACAAATTATATCGCAGCGTTCGCCCCTCCTATTATGCGAATCTTATTGAAGGAAAGAGTGGTTTACATGAGCAGCACGACAAAGATCAATGTGCCGGACATTTTCGCCAGCATGGTGTTTAACGACGACGTCATGCGTGAGAGACTGCCGAAGGACGTTTACAAGTCTTTGAGAAAGACCATTGACAACGGCAAGGACCTCGACATCACGGTTGCCAATGCTGTGGCAAATGCCATGAAGGACTGGGCGATCGAAAAAGGTGCAACGCACTACACGCACTGGTTCCAGCCGATGACCGGCATCACCGCCGAGAAGCACGACAGCTTCATTTCTCCGACGGCAGACGGCCGCATCATCATGGAATTCTCCGGCAAGGAGCTCATCAAGGGCGAGCCGGATGCTTCTTCCTTCCCTTCCGGCGGTCTGCGCGCAACGTTTGAAGCCCGCGGCTACACCGCATGGGACCCGACCTCCTACGCATTCATTAAAGATCACTCCCTGTACATTCCTACGGCGTTCTGTTCCTACGGCGGCGAGGTGCTGGATAAGAAAACCCCGCTGCTGCGCTCCATGGAAGCGTTGAGCGCACAGGCCGTTCGTATCCTCCGCCTTTTCGGCGACTCCACGACAAAGCGTGTCATCACGACCGTCGGCCCGGAGCAGGAATATTTCCTTGTCGATAAAAAGCTCTACGATGAGCGCCCGGACCTCATTTACACGGGCCGCACGCTGTTCGGTGCACGCGCACCGAAGGGTCAGGAGCTTGAAGACCATTACTTCGGCGCGATCAAGCCGAGAATTGCCGCGTTCATGCAGGAGCTCGACGAAGAGCTGTGGAAGCTCGGCGTGCTTGCTAAGACAAAGCACAACGAGGTCGCCCCGGCACAGCACGAGTTGGCGCCGATCTTCTCCACTACAAACGTTGCGACCGACCATAACCAGCTGACCATGGAGACGATGAAGAACGTTGCGCTCCGCCACGGCCTTGTCTGCCTGCTGCATGAAAAGCCGTTTGCAGGCGTAAACGGCTCCGGCAAGCACAACAACTGGTCACTTTCCACCGATACCGGCAAGAATCTGTTTGAGCCGGGCAAGCTGCCGCAGGAAAATGCACAGTTTCTCCTGTTCCTCGCCGCTGTTATCAAGGGTGTTGACGAGTATCAGGATCTGCTGCGTGTCTCCGTCGCTTCCGCAGGCAACGATCATCGCCTCGGCGCAAACGAAGCGCCGCCGGCCATCATCTCCATCTTCCTCGGCGACGAGCTTACAGCTATCCTGCACGCCATTGAGACCGGCACGGTCTACGGCGGCACACTCCGCGTCAACATGGAGATTGGCGTAAACGTTCTGCCGTCCTTCACAAAGGATACAACGGACAGAAACAGAACCTCCCCGTTCGCTTTCACCGGCAACAAGTTCGAGTTCAGAAGCCTCGGCTCGCAGCTCAACATCGCCTGCCCGAACATCATGCTGAACACGATTATCGCCGATGAGCTCGAGCAGTTCGCAGACGAGCTTGAGGGCAAGAGCGATGATTTCATGTCGGCACTGAACGCACTCATCAAGCGTGTCATCAAAGAGCACAAGCGTATCATCTTTAACGGCGACGGCTATGCGGACGCTTGGAAGGTCGAAGCTGCAAGACGCGGCCTGACGAACCTGCCGACCACGGTAGACGCACTGCCGCACTACACCGACGAAAAGAACGTGAAGCTCTTTGCAAAGCATAAGATCTACACCGAAGTCGAGATGCAGTCCAGACAGGACATCATCCTCGAAACGTACGCGAAGACCATCAACATCGAAGCGCTCACCGCAAGTGATATGGTCAAGCGCGATATTCTCCCCGCTGTTTCCTCTTATGTTGCGGAGCTTGCAAGCGGTGTTGCCACGAAGAAGGCCATCAGCGATGACATTCCGTGCGAAGCGGAGCTTGATATCATCAAGCGTCTTTCCGGCCTGCAGGACTGCGCATATAAGAAGCTTGCTGCGCTCGATAACGCCATCATCGGCGTGAAGGAAGTCGGCGAAGATCCGATTGAGGTTGCGACCTATTATAAGGATTCCGTCATCACCGCCATGACCGAGCTGAGAGCCGTTGTGGACGAGATGGAAACGCTGGTCTCTTCCGATTACTGGCCGTACCCGAGCTACGGCGATCTGATGTTCAGAGTATAAGGGGCTTTGAACATACCGTTTCAAACGGACAAGGGATGAAAAATTCAATATAGGCACAAGGGTGTGCACGGGGTTCCGTTTCAGGAACCAAACGTGCACACCCTTTTCTATTTTCAAATCACTAGGGCTTAAACTTAGGAGGACGAACATATGACAAGCGAGATCTTCAGCGTCTGGTTTTTGATGGGCGCGGCGCTGGTCTTCTGGATGCAGGCCGGCTTCGCCATGGTAGAAACGGGTTTCACCCGTGCAAAAAATGCCGGCAACATTTTGATGAAGAACCTGATGGACTTCTGCATCGGTACCGGCGTATTCATTCTCATCGGCTTCAGCTTTTTGCTGGGCGAAGACTTACTGGGCTTCATCGGTAAGCCGGGCTTTGATATTTTCACAAACTACGCAAACTTTGACTGGTCGAATTTCGTATTCAACCTTGTGTTCTGCGCCACGACCGCGACCATCGTTTCCGGCGCAATGGCAGAACGCACAAAGTTCCTTTCCTACTGCATTTACTCCGGTGTTATCTCCGCTTTGGTATACCCCATCGAAGCACACTGGATCTGGGGCGGTGGCTGGCTTTCGCAGCTCGGCTTCCATGATTTTGCAGGCTCCTGCGCCATCCACATGGTAGGCGGTCTTTCCGCGCTCATCGGCGCAAAGCTGCTCGGCCCGCGCATCGGCAAGTTCGAAAAGGATGCAAGCGGCAAGATCGTAAAGGTCAATGCCTTCCCGGGCCACAACATTCCGCTCGGCTGCCTTGGCGTGTTCATTCTTTGGTTCGGCTGGTACGGCTTCAACGGTGCTGCGGCAACAAGCGTTGAGCAGCTCGGCTCCATCTTCCTCACCACCACCGTCTCACCTGCCATAGCGACCGTCACCTGCATGATTTTCACATGGGTAAAGTACGGCAAGCCGGATGTTTCCATGTGTCTCAACGCTTCTCTCGCCGGTCTGGTCGCCATCACCGCCGGCTGTGATGTAACAGACTGCCTCGGCGCGACATTCATCGGCATTGTGGCCGGTCTCCTTTGCCCGTTCGGCGTTTGGCTGCTCGACTATAAGCTCCATGTCGATGACCCGGTCGGCGCGGTTGCCGTCCACTTCTGCAACGGCATTTGGGGCACCATTGCAGTCGGTCTTTTTGCAACGACCACAGCCCCCGGCAACGATAGCTTCACCGGCCTGTTCTACGGCGGCGGCATTGCACTGCTTGCAAAACAATTGCTTGGTGTGCTTACGGTCTGCGCTTGGACAGCCGTGACGATTACCATTGTGTTCCTGCTCATCCGCGCGACGGTCGGCCTGCGTGTGACGAGAGAAGAAGAGATTATGGGCCTTGACCTGCCCGAGCATGGCCTTGCAAATGCGTATGCAGACTTCGTTCCGGCCATCAACACCTCGCTCGAAAGCGCAGACCTCAGCGTTGCCCCTGCCCCGTTCGGCCCAGCTGCGGTAGACGAAGCAGTGCCGGTCGTTGTGCATCACGCCCCCGTGAAGACCGAAAAAGCGGAAAGCACCGGCATGAAGATGACGAAGGTCGAGATTGTGTGCAAGCAGGCAGCTTTCGATACCTTGAAGAACGCACTGATGAGCGTCGGTATTACCGGTATGACGGTGACGAACGTACTCGGCTGCGGCATTCAGAAGGGCAAGCCGGAATACTACCGCGGCACGCTCGTAGAAGCAAACCTGCTGCCTAAGGTACAGGTGGAGGTCGTCATCTCTAAGGTTCCTGTCCGCACGGTCATCGAAACGGCGAAGAAAGCGCTTTACACCGGTCACATCGGTGACGGCAAAATCTTCGTTTACGACGTGGAGAATGTCATCAAAGTCCGTACAGGCGAAGAAGGCTACGACGCCCTGCAGGATGTAGAATAATAAATCTTCCCATTTAAATTGAGTACGACGCGTACTACGCTCCTGAAATAAGAAAAGCCGAGACCTGCCGGTTCCCCCCGGCGGGTCTTGACTTTTTCTGTCATTTTCTCCTGCAACTTATTTTCGATTTTGCACAAAATGGGAATTGAACTCTTTTTGGATTTGTGTTATACTGTTATAAGAATTTATCCACCCCGATTGTGAGAGGAGACAGCCGTGAAAATTCAGGAATCCGCAGAAAACTATCTTGAGACCATTTTGATCTTATCCGAGCGCAGCACCTATGTGCGTTCTATTGATATTGCCAACGAGCTCAATTTTACAAAACCCAGTGTCAGCGTAGCCATGAAAAAGCTGCGCGAGAACAATTTGATCACCGTAGACGGCGACGGCTACATTCACTTGACGGAGGACGGCCTTGCTATCGCCAACCGCATGTATGAGCGCCACAAGTTGCTTTCCGATTGGCTCACCTATCTCGGCGTGCCGAAGGACATTGCAACAGAGGACGCCTGCCGCATTGAGCACGTCATCAGCCAGGAGAGCTTTGAAAAAATCCGCGCGCATGTCCGCGAAATGAACGAGCATCTTTAATGAACTTAAACAGCACAAAACCCGTTTCCGAAGCTTTTACCGGAAACGGGTTTTTACTTTTACAGCAACGCCATGCTCTGCAAAATAAAGATCATCAAAAATACAGTCGGGATGCAGCACACAGCGCTCAAAACAACAAGCTGACCGGCAAGTTCGCCATCTGCGCCCGCCTGCTGCGCCATGATGTAGCTTGATACCGCGACCGGCGTTTCCCACGCAAGTGCAAGCGCCAGAAGACTCGGCCCTCTGCTGCCCGCCAGAACCGCGATCGGCAGAAAAACAAGCGGAATGACGACGAGCTTTATAAACACCGTCACGCCCGCAATACGCATGTTGCCTTTTAGCTTGCGGAAGCTGAAATCACCGCCGAGCACGATAAGTGCAAGCGGTGTGGCAAGGCGCGAAACATCGCGCAGGCTCGTTTCCAGAAATGCCGGGAAACGCAATTTAATGATGGACGCAAAAACACCGAGCAGTGCCGCGATAATGAGCGGGTTTGTCGCGATGGATTTGAGCGTCTTTTTCAGCGAGACCTTACCTCCGCCCGTAAATACCGTCAGCGCAATGACGGCCAAAACGTTGTACATCGGCACGAGCACGGCGCTCAAGATGGAGGCCGCGGCAGCCTCCTCCGCGCCGAACACGTTCGTGACGAGACTCACGCCGAATATGACGTAGTTGCTGCGAAAAAGTCCCTGAATGATGACGCCGCGCTGTTTCGGCTCGCGCACGACACGCGGCACGACGACGCACAGCACTGCGAACAATAACAGTAGGCTCCCTACCGCGATTGTGAACGTCATGCCGTCGATGGCCTCGGTGATCTCCGTTTTATAGATGTTATTAAACAGCAGAAACGGCAGAAAAAATTTGAATGTCAGCGTATTCGTCTGCTTTAAAAATTCCGACGAGACGAAGTTTTTGTGCTTTAAAAAGTAGCCGAACGCCAAAAGCAAAAACGTCGGCATGATCGCATTCAGCGCGACCAGAAAACTATCGAACACGCTGCACCCCAGCTTTCACGCTTTCATGCACCGCCATGATTTTCTGAAAGCCCGCGATGCCGACGGAAAACGCCGTTGCGCCGCCCGCCGCCGTGCCCATGGCGAGTGCCTTTGCAAAATCGCCGGAATGCGTGAATTCCGCCAAAAAGCCGCCGACCATGGAATCACCCGCGCCGGTGGAGTTTATCAGCGTGCCCTTTGCCGCCGGGGCAAAATACACCTCGCCCGTTTCCGTATACAAAAGCGCACCGTCGCCCGCCATGGAAACAAGCACGTTTTTTGCACCGCGTTTTTTCAGCCCCTCCGCAAGCGCCGTCACCTGTTCCTCTGTGTCCGCCGGGGCACGGAACATCTCGGAAAGCTCCTCGCGGTTCGGCTTTACGAGGAACGGCTGAAACTCAAGCGTAGACAATAATAAATCGCCTGCGGCATCCACAATGAGCCGCACGCCTTTTGTTTGCGCAAGCTTTGCAATCCGTGCGTAAATGTCTTTTGGCAGTGACTTCGGCACACTGCCGGAAAGCACCAAGGTATCCTGCGGGGTCAAGGCACCGAGCTTTTCAAAAAAATTTTTGAGCTCGTTTTCTGAAATCTCCGGACCGCTGCCGTTCAGTTCCGTTTCTTCCTCGGCATGCAGCTTTAAATTGATGCGTGTAAAGCCGTTTTCGACTTCGATGAAATCGGTCGTGATGCCTTCTTTTTCAACGCCCTCGCGCAGCGCTTTGCCCGTAAAGCCCGCAATAAACCCAAGCGCGATGCTTTTTGTATTCAACGCGTGCAGCAGCAAAGAGACGTTCACGCCCTTGCCGCCAAACACAATATTTTCCGTTTTCGTGCGGTTCGTTTTGCCCGTGCGGAACGTGTCCGCCGTGACGACGTAATCCACCGCCGGATTAAATGTGATCGTGTAGATCATAAAAATCCCTCCAACCAAATCAAGTGGTTTCAGCATAGCATGATTTTGCAAAAAAAGCAAGAAAAAGCGTCTGCACCGCCAAAAGACGTATGCAGACGCTCGATTTTATTTTGATTTAGGCTTCTAAGCGCTCAAATTTTTTTGCGCCCCAACACACCAAAAGCAGGTGCATCAAGGCAGACAAGAGCAAAAGGAACGCAGTCGTTACCGCATACGCTGCAATGCCCGGAATATGCAGTGCAGATACCGCGAAAAACACGCCGACGATCACCGCCGCAAAGAAGTACGCGCCGAACATTGTGACGCATACGCTGAGGGACTGCTTGCACGGCTGATTTTCGCTCTGCCAATCAAAGCGCGGCGCGAGCAGGTTCATCACAAGGCCGAGCGTGCCGACGAACCAGCAGAACAAAACGCAAACGCAAACGGTCAGCACCGTGAGCCCGATACCGCACCCGGCGATGAGGCAAAGCGCCAAAACACTGACGGCAACAAGCGGCATTTGCAGGCGGCACACCATAAGGAGCTTGCCCAAAAGCACCGTTTTGCCGCTTATGGGCATCGTGCGCAGAACCCACAGATTTTTGCCCTCCAACGAGACAGACGGCGCGGTCGCGCAGGACGTCGCGATGCAAAACGCCATCACGCCAAAAATGCCGAGCGCAATCCACTCGGGTCGAACGCCCATCAGGCTTATCATCTGCATCAGCTTCCCGCGGAAAATCGCGGCGGCGATGGGCAGAACCGGAATGACCACCAGGCCGAAGCCGAAATTCATCAGGTACGCGGGGCTTGTGAAGAACTTCCGCTGCTCCTTATGCGCAACAGACAGCACCGGCGTGCGCTGCTTTGCGGAAGCTTTGCCCGATTTGTGCTTTGCACCCGCTTTCGCGCCCGATGTACGCACGGAGGAAATGAAAGATGCGGAAAGCCGCCAAAGCGTGAAAAGCGCTATTGCCGCGCTCAATACAGTCACGAGCAGCGTGTGCAAAAGGCTTCCGCCGCACGCCATGCCAATAGCATAAAGCGGCCAAACGTATTTCATCGCACCCGCGATCTGCGTGCCCTGCATGACGATCCCGGACAAAAATGAGTTGACGTTCGCGTAAAAATACCAGTACACTGCCATGAAGATGACCATGTACAAAAGCGAAACAACCGCCTTGTTGCGCAGGCGGCTGAGGAGCTTGTGCAGCACCCAGCCGAGCGCACAGCAGACAGACTGCGAAATCAGGCTCAGAGCCACAAATGTAAACAGCCACCCGATCATCATCGTCGCCGATGCACCGTAGGAAAACGCGTAAATACCGAACGCGGGCAGCAAAACTGCCAGCGTGTACCCTGCCGTCGTTGTGAACAGCATTGCAATACGCGTCAAGAGAATGTACTTTGGCGGTATCGGCATGGAAAGCAACCGTTCGTTGTCTTTCGCGTCATACAACTGCGCCTGCGTCATAAAAACGCTGCCCAGCATGGAAAGCGCCAGCGCCATTGTGCCCGCCATGGCGAAATACAGCCATGTAAGCCCCATTTCGCACAGCGGAACAAGTGCTGCGAACACCACAAACATCAAAATTTCCATACACACCACAATGAACAGCATCAGAAAAACCAGCCATCCGCCGGAGGTCTTTTTGCCGTTGCCTTTTTTCATGCGCGCCGCAAACTGCTTCCATTGCAGCTTCCAGAGGGATCTTAACATGCAGCCTCCCCCTTTCAGTCCTTGTGGTCTTCCAGCTCTAAGAAGACCCGCTCCAAAGAACCGTCGCCGCGCACGCTGTCCATGGTGCCGTGTGCAATGAGCTTGCCGTTTTTAATAATGGCCACATTGTCGCACAGCTTCTCCGCCACCTCCAAAACGTGTGTGGAGAAGAAGATGGCGCCGCCGTTTCGGCAATGCTCCGCCATAATCTCCTTTAATTCGTGCGCCGCAATGGGGTCGAGCCCGACGAACGGCTCGTCCATCAAAATGAGCTTCGGCTCGTGGATAAGCGCGCCGATAACGGCGATTTTCTGCTTCATGCCGTGCGAGCACTCCGAGATGAGGTTCGGCAGCGCGTTTTTAATATCCAGCCGCTCGGCAAGCGCTTCCATGCGCGCCTTGCGGTCCGCTTCCGATACGCCGTACATATCCGCAACAAAATTCAAATACTCGTAGCCCGTCAGGAATTCATAAAGATCAGGATTATCGGGTATGTAGGCCATGATTTTTTTGCAGGCGATGGGGTCTTTTTGAATGTCGATGCCGTTCACCGTAATGGTACCGCCGTCCGGCTTTAATAAGCCGCAGCAGGCTTTTAGCGTAGTCGTTTTGCCCGCGCCGTTGTGTCCGATGAACGCGCAGATTTCCCCTGCCGCAATGTGCAGCGAAAGGTCGTCTACGGCGATTTTGTCACCGAAGCGCTTTGTGTAGTTTTGAATGTTCAGCATGTGTTTTTCTCCTTTTTCTTCTTTTTCACGGCTGAAATGCGGCCTTTCCGAATTTCAGCTGCCGAGCCCATTATAGACACACGGCAGAAGAATGTCAATGTTTTCCGGCGCATGAGAATATGTCATAAAAGAACATAAAAACAGCGCAACTCCTACGAGCTGCGCCGAAGCGAGTCGAATTATTCTTTTCCTGCAGAGAGCGCCGCTTCCTGCTTTCTGCGGCAACCAAACACGAGCTGATCGATAACGACGACGAGCGCGCCGAGCAGCACGATGATGTAATATGTGAAGAATCGCCAGACAAGCACGGCGGTGTACAAAATATCGCCGGACGCAAAATACGATTTAAAGAACATGGAGAAGCCGAGCTCCTGTGCGCCAGACGCACCGGGCAGCGGGATAAAGCACACGGAGGCCTGCAGCATCGTCTGCATACAAAGCAGTTCGCCGTAAGGCAGGTCGAGTGAAAACGCACGGAACACCACGTACAGCACACTCATCTGCAAAATGACCTGCGGGATCGACCACAAAATTGCAAGGAGCACATAGCGCATTTTGCTTCTGAATTTCATTGTGTAGGAGGAGAAATCCGCCTCAAAGCCGTGCACTTTTTCTATGTAATTCTCGCGCTTTTTGAGAAACGTACATTTCAAGAGCAGCTTTGTCACGCCGCCGCACAGCTTTTTTAAGATCTTCGGGCTAAACAAAAGCGGTATCGCGATAATCCACAGCCCGTTGATGGCGATGCCGAGCAGCACAATGGGAATGAGCTGCGGGTCGTCCCGCTTCAAACTCGGGTACATATAAATCAGCGATGCCACCGTGCACAGCACAAACGCAAGCTGATACGCAAAAAACTTTACAAACAGCACCGCAGTGGAGTTGCCGACCGAGACCTTATCGCGCCGCAGGTAGACGACCTGCGCAGGCTGCCCGCCCGTGGAGCTCGGCGTGATGTAAGAATAATAAATGCCGATGAGCCCAATCTTCACCGTTGTCCAAAAGCCGACGTGCTCGCCCTGCGCGCGCAGCAGCATATGGATGATGCCGCCCTCTGTTACGAGGAACACGCCGGTCATCAGCACGGCGAGCGCCACAAACCCGAGGGAAAGATTTGCGATGACGGAAAACATGCCCGCAAATTCGGTATTGACGAGCCCGAACACGATCATCACGACCACCGTCAGCCCCACGTATATAAGACCCCACGGGATCTTTTTCTTTTCTTTCATGAAAATGTAGTCTCCTTGCAGAAAAATCGTATTTTATAGTATACCATATAGCGTTTCTATTGGCAAGACAAGACTGACAACCGAAAGAAAACGTTAAGGCAGTGCCCTGAATATTCGGCACTGCCTTATTCGTTTATTTTACTTTTCCCCGTGCGCATCCCAGATAATTTTCAGGCCGTCCAGCAGAAGCGTATCGCTGAAAGTGATCTTGCGGCTGCAATGCGGTACGATAAGACCTGCGAGGCCGCCCGTTGCGACCACCTCGCACGGTGCGCCGAGCTCATCTTCAATGCGGTCGCACAGGCCGTCCAGCATACACGCCGTGCCGAACACCATGCCGGACTGGATACACTCCATCGTGTTGCGGCCAAGCACCTGCGGCGGCGCGGTCAGACTGACGGAAGAAAGCTGCGCTGCGCGGCTCGTCAATGCGTCAAGCGATGTGCCGACGCCCGGAATGATTACTACGCCGCACACTTCGCCGTCGGCGTTTAAACCTGTCAGCGTCGTTGCCGTACCCATATCGATGACGATACACGGGCCGTGGTACATGGCTTTTGCCGCCACAGCACCGACAACGAGGTCGGCGCCGAGTGTGTTCGGCACATCGCGCTTCACTTTCAGCTCCGGCACAGACTGCGCGCTGACGATGAACGGTTCCACCTTCCAAACACGGCGCACCGCGCGGGCGAGGTCATCGGTCAGCCGCGGCACAACGGAGCTTAAAACCGCGCCGTTCACCTGCGACGTGTGGATATTGTATAAATGTAAAATGCTGAGCATTGCAGAAGCGTATTCGTCCTCCATGCGCGGCGGATTCGTCGCCATGCGCGTGACGAACAGCAGCTTTTCCCCCTCATAAACGCCCAGTGTGATGTTGGTATTTCCGACGTCCAGTGCCAGCAGCATACCTTTCCCCTCCGAAAACAAATTTCTTTGAGAGCAGTATATCACAAAAACACAAAAACGTACAGAAAAAGTTTTACCCAAAAAGCCGCACCGAAAACAGCGTGAGCAGCACGGCGGCAAGGTCGCCGCAAAGCGCCGCCGGAATCGTGTAGCGCAGCGTTTTATACCCCCGACCCGAAAAATATACCGCGGCCGCGTAAAACGTCGTTTCCGTCGAAGACGATAAAATTGCCGCCAATCGGGATATTACACTGTCCGCACCGTATGCGCTGTAAAGCTCCGTAACATACGACACCGAGCCGCTGCCCGAAAGCGGGCGCAGTAAGATGAGCGGCATAAGCTCCGTGGGGATGTTCAGCACTTCTGTCACGGGCCGCAGCAGCGCGGAAAACAGCTCTAAAAAGCCGGACGCGCGCAGCATGGAAATGCCGACAATAAGTCCGAGCAGTGTCGGCAATAATTTTATCGCCGTATGCATGCCCTCCGCCGCGCCTTTTGTGAACAGCTCAAATACCGGCAGTCCTTTTACGTACCCGCACATGACCGTGAGCGCGATCACGCCGCAGACAGCCGCCGCGCCTATGCCCGCCACAATTTTTGAAACACGCGGCACATGAGCACGCAGACGAGCAGGCTGCCGAATGAAACAAGCCAAACATGCGGCAGAACATCATACGGGTCCGCGCTGCCGTAGGAAGCCCTTAAGGTGACCGCCGCCGAGGGGATCAACTGAAACGACGCCGTATTCATCACGACGAATAAGATCATCTCTTGCGTCGGCACATCGCCCGTCTGTAATTTCTGCATTTCGTCCATGGCGCTCAATCCAAACGGTGTGGCGGCGTTGCCCATGCCGAGCATGTTTGCGGCAATATTCATCGATATTTTTTCGCGCACGGTTTCATTTTTTCCATAATTCGGAAACAGTCGCTTGATAACCGGCGACAGAATTTTGGAAAGCCCGTTTGTAAGCCCCGCCTCCCCCGCAATACGCATGATGCCCGTCCAAAGGCACATCGCGCCGAGCAGCAAAAGCACCGTCTCCACCGCCTGCCTTGCGCCATCCGCCGCCGCAGCGGAAAGTGCCGTCCATCTCCCCGTGCACACCGCACCGACGAACGCCAGCACAATCATCGCCATCCAGATGCCGTTCAGCATCCTACCCTCCCCTTTCATTTTATTTCTCTGCGGAAATTTACAGAGTTTTGATTGATTTTAACACAAATATGGATTATGATAGAGGTATATTCATTTGGAAAGGATGAAATGTATCATGTTCGGTGAAAAAATTCTCGATTACTGGGACGATATAATGAAAGACCTCGGCGATATCATCGCCATTCCCTCAGTCGCACAGCCGCAGGACGGTCCGTATCCGTTCGGCAAGGACGCAGCAACCGCTGTAGATAAGGCGATAGAAATTGCGGAACGATACGGCATTAAGACGAAGAACAGCGACTATTATGCAATGCACGCAGAGCTCGGCGAGGGCGAAGAAAACGCCGTTGTTATGGCGCACCTTGACATCGTGCCGGCCGGCGAAGGCTGGGACAGCGACCCGTACACCATGGTCATCCGCGACGGCAAGGCATTCGGCCGCGGCGTTTCCGATAACAAGGGTCCGGCAATTGTTGCACTGCACTGCCTGCGCGCGCTGAAGGAAGCAGGCGTCGTCGGCAAACGCAAGCTGCGCGTCGTGCTCGGCTCCGCAGAGGAGATCGGCATGCAGGATATGGGTCACTACTTCTCCAAAGAGCAGATGCCCACCATGGGCTTCACCCCGGACGCCTGCTACGGCGTGTGCCACTGCGAAAAAGGCCTGTTCCGATTTGCCGTAACCGGCAAGGTCGGCAAGAAGATCGTTTCCTTCAAGGCCGGTACTGTTGTCAACGCCGTGCCGTACAAGGCAGAAGCCGACGTGCTCTGTGATGACGACGAATTTGCAAAGCTTGTCGAAGCTGCAAACGCTGCGGAAGTGAAGTTCGACATCACACGCACCGAAAGCGGCGCACACATCGTCGCAACCGGCAAGGCCGCGCACGCTTCTACCCCGGAGATCGGCATCAACGCCGCCGCACACCTTGCACACCTGCTCGTGAACGTTTTCGGCGCAGACTGCGGCGAATTTCTCACGTTTATGGATGAGAAAGTCGGCCTTGCATATGACGGCTCCAACATCGGCGTTAAGATGTCCGATGAGCCGAGCGGTGCGCTGACCTTCAACCTCGGCCTTGTGAACATCGAAAACGGCGAGGGCCGCTTCGATATCGACATTCGCTACCCGGCAACAAAGTCCGGCGCAGAGATTGACAAGATCCTTGCAAAGTCCGTGGAGGGCACAGGCCTCACCTACACGCTCATTTCCGATGAGCCGCCGCTGTACCTGCCGAAGGACGGCCCGCTCGTCAGCCTGCTTTCCGGCGCTTATGAGGACGTCACCGGCAAAAAGTGCGACGTCTTCTCCATGGGCGGCGGCACGTATGCCCGCCAGATGGGCGGCGCAGGCGTTGCGTTCGGCGCATCGTTCGATGAAGAAGAATCGAACGCACACCAGGCAAACGAGTGCATCAACGTGGAGCAGTTCAAGCTGCACGCACAAATCTGCCTTGAGGCCATGTACCGCATGTTTACAGCGGACTGATTTTGAATTCAGGAGCGCACCGTTATGGAATATGCACATATCATGCCGGAGGACATTTTTAAAAATCCCGAAGTGAAGGTCTACGTGGAGGCGGGCAACAGCTGCCTTGGCGCACTGGGCTTCACAGAGCACGGCCGCCCGCACGCCAAGCGGTGCAGCAACTACGCGCGGAACATTCTGGAAGCGCTTGATTACGATACGCGCACCTGCGAGCTTGCCGCCATCGCCGGTTATCTGCACGATATCGGCAACACGGTAAACCGCGTCGACCACGCGCACAGCGGCGCCATTATGGCGTTCACGCTTTTAACGCGCATGAACATGCCGCCGGAAGAAATCGCTATCATCTGCTCGGCTATCGGTCACCACGATGAGAAAACCGCTTTCCCGGTAAACGCCGTCTCTGCCGCGCTGATCCTCTCCGATAAAAGCGACGTGCGTCGTTCCCGCGTGCGCAAAAACGCGATTATCGCAACGGATATTCACGACCGCGTGAATTACGCCGTCGTGAACGCCTCGCTGAAAATTGACAAAGAGCAGAAGCTTTGCCTTTTCAACATCACGATTGATACGGACATCTGCCCCGTCATGGAGTATTTCGAGATTTTCCTCGACCGTATGGTGCTGTGCAGAAAAGCCGCCGATCTTTTGGGACTCACGTTCGAGCTTATCATCAACGACACTCGTCTGCTGTAATCCCCCCGCAAAACGCAAAACATAAAAATCGAAGGAGCCGCGCCCGCTTTCGGGTACGGCTCCTTCTTCATTTTCACTCCATGAGCGTTTGCTTATAAAATTTACTTTTCCGAAAGCTTACATCGTGCCGAAGATACGGTCGCCTGCGTCGCCGAGGCCCGGCAGAATGTAACCGTGTTCGTTGAGCTTCTCATCAACGGCTGCACAGTAAATATGCACGTCCGGGTGCGCTTCGCTCAGTGCCTTGAGGCCCTCCGGCGCTGCAATGATGCACAGGAACTTGATACTGCGCGGGCGGCTGCGCTTTACAATGGTGATTGCGTCCATTGCGGAACCGCCGGTCGCGAGCATCGGGTCAAGCACGATGACATCACGCTCTTCAATGTCGGACGGCAGCTTGTTGTAGTATTCGACCGGCTGCAAGGTATCGTGGTCACGGTAAAGACCGATATGGCCGACCTTTGCGCTCGGAACGAGCTGCAGCATGCCGTCTACCATGCCGAGACCGGCGCGCAGAATCGGCACGAATGCCAGCTTTCTGCCGGCGATGACTTTTGTCGTTGCGGTGCACATCGGGGTCTCCGTCTGCACGTCCATCAGCGGCAGGTCACGGGTAGCTTCGTAGCACATCAGCGTTGCGATCTCGCTGACAAGCTCGCGAAATTCCTTTGTGCCGGTGTTCTTATCGCGCAGGAAAGAGAGCTTGTGCTGAATGAGCGGGTGGTTCATGATAAAAATCTGTTCGTTGTTTTCCATATTGATTTCTCCGATTTCTGCCTTACAGGCGTCCGTTTTCAATATCTGCGATCTGGTCGATACGGCGCTGGTGGCGACCGCCCTCAAAGTCAAACTTAAGGAACGTGTCCACGATTTCCAGCGCGGTCTTCTCCTCGGTGACAAGGCCGCCGAGACACAGAATGTTTGCATTGTTGTGGCGGCGGGTCATTTCCGCTGCGTGGGTATCGCTGCACAGTGCCGCGCGGATGCCCTTCACCTTGTTTGCGGCCATGGAAATACCGATGCCCGTGGAGCAAACAAGTACGCCGTAATCAGCCTTGCCGTCTGCCACGCAGTGCGCGACCTTTGCGCCGTACACCGCATAGTCCACGCTCTCCGTGGAATAGCAGCCGAAATCTTCGACTTCGATGCCTTTTGCTTCCAAATGCTTCTTGACGGCTTCTTTCAGAGCGAATCCGCCGTGATCCGAACCAACTGCGATCTTCATGCTTTATTCTCCTTCGTATATGGATTACTTATTGTTTTTCTGTGCGTTTTTGGCTTTCAGTTCACGCTCCGCCTGCGGCAGACGCAGGTAGATTGGCATCAAAGCGTCCGGCGTAACCGTCTGTTCGTTTTCAACCATCTCCTGCGCCGCCATGGCAACGCCGGAGGCACGCTGAAAGCGAAGCTGCGGCAGCAAAAGCTCTGCACGGATAGCCGCAAACGTCTTATAGCAAAGCTCCGCGCCATCGCCGACGAGATAAATCTTCTCCGTAAACGTTTTGCATTCTTCCAAAAGCTCCGCAATGGGCAGTGCGCGGTCATCACAAAGACGTGTGAGCTTACCGTCCTCCGCACGGAACAGCGCATTATACACCTGCCCGCAGCGTGCGTCCATCACAGCACAGACGATACCCGTCAGCTGCCGTGCGTTCTCCGCCATGGCGCGCAGCGTGGAAACGCCCGCGCACGGGATGTTCCGCGTCATGGAAAGTCCCTTCACGCAGGAGACGCCGATGCGCACCCCCGTGAACGAACCCGGCCCGGCGGAGACCGCCATGCAGGTCACATCGTCAAGCGTTTTATTCGTGAGCTTCAAAACAGATTCCACCATCGGCATCAGCGTCTGGCTGTGCGTCTGCTTTGTGTTGATATAAAATTCAGAGAGTATTTTTCCGTCCTCCAAAAGCGCGGCCGAGGCCGGCGCCGCAGAGGAATCGAGTGCTAAAATCAGCATATTTGTCGCTTTCACGCGATTTTTTGCCGCGCAAAAGCCGTCCTTTCTATCAGAAACTTATCACAGGTCTATGCCCTCAATGGTAACGATGCGCTCCGTCTCCGTCTCGCCCTTTTCCATGTGGACATAAATCGTGTTTTCCGGCAAAGCGCCGTCGATGTTTTCGCTCCACTCAATGACGAGCACGTTGTCCGTATCGAGGTAATCGAAAAAGCCCGTGGAGTAGAGATCGTCCCAACCGGAAACGCGGTACATGTCAAAGTGCTGCACCGTCAGCCGCGCATCGTATTCGTTCACAAGCGCAAACGTCGGACTGGAGACCACGTCCCCGCCGCCAAGCGCCAGCACAAGTCCGCGCGTAAACGCCGTCTTGCCCATGCCCATCGATCCCGTGAACGCGATGACCTCGCCGCCCTTGAGCTTTTCCGCCAGCTTCGCCGCGATTTTTTCGGTGTCCTGCACCGAGTGAGAAACAAACCGTTGCATCAGAACAGGCCGTGGATCACGCCGTTACCGTCGACGTCGATCTTTTCGGCAGACGGCACCTTCGGCAGACCGGGCATCGTCATGACATCGCCCGCATACGCAACCACGAAGCCCGCGCCGTTCGAGAGGCGCAAGTCACGGATCGTAATGTTGAAGCCGGTCGGACGGCCGAGCAGCGTCGGGTCGTCAGAAAGCGAATACTGCGTCTTTGCGATGCACACCGGCAGCGCGTCGCCGCCGAGCGCCTTGATGTCCTTCAGGGACTTCATCGCCTGGTTCGTGAACGTCACGTCATCCGCGCCGTAGATTTTCTGCGCAATCGTGCGGATCTTCTCCTCCACTGTGAGATCAAGGTCATAGATCGGCGCAAAGTGGCTTTCCGGATTCTCGTCGATGACCTTGCAGACGGTCTTTGCAAGCTCCACGCCGCCTTCGCCGCCCTTTGCGAACACTTCGGAGAGTGCATACTCTACACCAAGGGACTTGCAGCAATCGTCGATAACCTTCAGCTCCGCATCCGTATCGGTGCCGAAGCGGTTAATGGCAACGACGACCGGCACGTTATATTTATGCATGTTCTCCACGTGTGCGCGCAGGTTCGCAATGCCCTTTTCGAGCGCCGGAACATTCTCCTTTGCAAGCTCTGCCTTCGGCACGCCGCCATTGTATTTCAGCGCACGAACCGTCGCGACAACGACGATGCAGTTCGGCTTGAGGCCCGCCAAACGGCACTTGATGTCGAGAAACTTCTCCGCACCGAGGTCGGAACCGAAGCCTGCTTCCGTAATGCAGTAATCGCCGAGCTTCAGCGCCAAGCGCGTTGCGCGCACGGAGTTGCAGCCGTGCGCAATGTTTGCAAACGGACCGCCGTGCATGATGGCCGGTGTGCCTTCAATCGTCTGCACAAGGTTCGGGTTGATGGCATCTTTGAGCAAAGCCGTCATGGCGCCATCCGCCTTGATGTCCTTCGCATAGACCGGCTTGCCGTCATACGTATATGCAATGAGGATTTTGCCGAGGCGCTCTTTCAGGTCTTTCAAATCCTTTGCAAGACACAAAATCGCCATGACCTCGCTTGCGACGGTGATGATAAAGCCGTCCTCGCGCGGGATGCCGTTCACCTTACTGCCAAGGCCGATGACAATGCTGCGCAGCGCGCGGTCGTTCATATCGACGCAGCGCTTGATGAGCACACGGCGCTGGTCGATGCCCAGCACGTTGCCCTGCTGCATGTGGTTATCGAGCATGGCGCACAGCAGGTTATTTGCCGAAGTGATGGCGTGCATGTCACCCGTAAAGTGCAGGTTGATGTCCTCCATCGGCAACACCTGTGCGTAGCCGCCGCCCGCAGCGCCGCCCTTAATGCCGAACACCGGACCCAGAGACGGTTCACGCAGCGCGATGACGGCCTTTTTGCCGATCTTCGCCATAGCCTGACCGAGGCCAGCCGTTGTGGTGGTCTTGCCCTCGCCCGCCGGCGTCGGGTTGATGGCCGTAACAAGGATCAGCTTGCCGTCCGGCTCGTTTTCAAGTCTTTTGAACAGGTCATCATTCAGCTTTGCTTTAAAGCGTCCGTAGGGCTCCAGCTCTTCGGGACATACATGCAGTTCTTCCGCGATCTCCGCAATCGGTCTTAATTTTGTCTGTTGCGCAATTTCAATATCGGTAAGCATTGCAACCAACCTTTCATTTCCGTTCTTTTCCGTTTTGCCGCACGCCGCAGCATGCGGACATCGTTATGCCTTATAGATTATAGCGCAAAAAGGCGTTTCCGTAAAGAGGAACGCGCTTTTTTAACGGAAAAAATCTGGATATTGCCCCTTCCTTTTCTGTGTGATATACTAAAATAGAAATTTTGTTGAAATTTTGCTTTTTATTCCTAACATCTTACAAAGACTTTTACGCTTTGTTTTACTTTGGCTTCTTCTGATTTTTTTGAAAGCAGGTGATCTTACGAAAGACAGCCGCATTTTCCTTGCTGTTTCGTCCTTTTTCCGCCGTACGGACAAGCTTCTTTGGCTTTTGATGCTCACAATATCCACGTTCAGCCTTATTCTTCTGAAAAGCGTTTCCCGCGCGATGAACACGGATTATTTCAAAACGCAGCTCGTCGTGACCGTTGCGGGCCTTCTCGCGGCGCTTGTACTCTCCTTCATCGATTACGAAAGCATTGCGTCGTTCTGGTATCTCATCGCGGGTTTTTCCGTTTTTATCATGCTCTACACCATGTTTTTCGGCATCAGCGTGCAGGGCAGCGAGGGCGTCAACGCGCGCGCGTGGATCAGCCTTGCGGGCCGCACGTTCCAGACGAGCGAGCTTGTGAAAATCTGCTTTATGCTGACGTATGCAAAGCACATCTCCGTTTTGCGCGTGCAAAATAAAATCAATCACCCTCTGCACGTCGTTCTGCTCGCGCTCCACGCGGCGGTGCCCGTTCTGCTCTGCCATGTTCAGGGTGATGACGGCGCCGCGATCGTTTTTTTCTTCATGTTCCTGTGCATGAGCCTCGGCGGCGGTGTGCAGCTGCGCTATTTCATTTTGCTCGGCGCGCTTGTCGCCGTGTCCGTGCCCGTGCTGTGGAAATTTGTTCTCAGCGAATACCAGATCAAGCGCTTCACATCTGTCTATAATCTGGACGACCCATCTATTCAGCTCAATGAAGGCTACCAGCAGGTGCAGGGACGTATCTCCATCGGCAGCGGCCAGCTGACCGGCAAAGGGCTGTTTAACGGTCCGCGTGTCGAAACAAACCTCGTCACGTTCCAGCACAGTGATTTTATCTTCTCCGTTGCCGGTGAGGAGCTCGGCTTCATCGGCTGCACCGCCATCATCGTATTATTGTTAGTGTATCTCCTGCGCGTGCTGTATATCGCGTCAAAGGCGAGGGACGACCTCGGGCGCTGCATGTGCTTCGGCTTTTTCGGGCTCATCGCTTTACAGTCCGTCTCAAATATCGGCATGTGCCTGGCGCTTCTGCCCGTCATGGGCGTCACATTGCCGTTCTTCTCTGCCGGCGGCAGCAGTGCCGTATGTCTGTACCTCGGCTTCGGCCTGATACAAAGCGTATACATGCATCGCCCCGACGCCAACGTTCCTCACCTGCGCAGTACAAGAACGCTGAAAATGAACTTCCGTAAATTAAACGCCTAAGCTTCCGGTAACCATGGCTAAGAGTCTTTCGTCAAGTTTTCTTCGAGAAAACTTGCGGGTTCTTAGGACAACGCCCAAGGCGGCAAAAACGCCGCCTTCAGAAAAACAACCCCCACCAAAAAGCGTATCGCTCCGAGCTTCAAAAGCCGCAAGCGATATGCTTTTATTCTTCCTGTTTTTTCACGTACAAATATGCGTTTTTCTCCTTACCCACACGCTCCAAAACACCCATGGAATACAGCACATTCGCTGCACACTGCGCTTGCGTCTGCGCGCGTCGCATCGCTTTTGCAAGCGTTTTCGTCGTAAACGGCTCCGGCAGGTCTTCGGGCAGCAAATTCAAATAATCCCAACGGCTCTCGCAGATCACTTCGCCGAGCAGTGCTTCCGGGATACGCTCCCCGCGCGTCGCGCGCAGCTTCTTTTGCTTACCGTAACCGTCGAGATACTTGTAGTCCGTCACCTCCAAAAGCGGGATGCACAGCCGGAAATTCGGGTGCATAAGCTGATTTTTGATCTTATACAGCTCCGGAAAAACATCATACGCTGCGCCTTTTTTCGGTGATTTTCGCTTTTCGAAGATCTCGCCTGTTTCGGGGTCCACCCAGCACAGCCCGCGCTTTGGCACCACAGGGTATACCACCGTTACGCGCGCCGCTTCCAAAAACACGTCGAGTTTGCGGCTCAGCCGGTCAAACCCGCGCGTTTGAATTTCGATGATTCCGTTTTCGCCGACAATATCCGCCACAAAGCCGCCCACCTTCACTTCGCGGCTCTCAAAATCGGGTTCGTAGTAGCTTTTCAGCGCCGCGTGCAAAGCTTTTTCCGAAAGCGTACCGATACCGCCTGCGCCGCCAACGCGCCCCAGCGCCTCTTTTCGCGCCTGTAAAAAACGTTCCGTGTCGATCACCGTGCTCCCCCTCTCTGTCGGTTTATAAAAACAGTATATCGAAAAACATGGTAAAAAGCAACAGAAAAGGGCGGCACAGCCAAAGCCGCACCGCCCTAAGGGAAACATGTGAAGATTTAGAAACGGTTACGCTCTGCGCTCAAACGTGCAGCATTCCGTCTCGCTGACGACCTCCGGGTCTGCGCAACAGCAACCCACACAGACGCAGTCCGCGCTGCACTTGCGGTTATCGTTATACGTGCAGTGCTCGGCGCTGCAATGCACATCAGCTGTGGCGCTCGGTGAAGACGAGCATCCACAGGAGTTTTCGGAGGAAGACGTGCGCTCTGCATAAGAGCCGCAGCAGGTCTCGCGGCTTTCCAGCGCGGCGGGGCCGTCCACCTGAATTTTGCGCAGCTCGCACAGGTTGTTTGCGTTGTGTCGGCAGGTCGTCACGCTACATTTCAGCTTGTTCATATCGGTCCAGATCCTTTCCTTTTGAATTTCTAAGTTCGTGCCGCACTTTGGCGACTTCTTTAGCCTGCCCGCAAAGCCGGGTTTTATGCAAAAGCCACATCGGCGAAGTCTTCCGCAGCGGCTGCACCTTCACCCGCGGCTACGGCAAGATCTTCTATTTCCAGCCGGGCCACGAGACGAACGGCTCCTTCTACAATCCGTACGTCCGCCGCATCATCCAGAACGCCGTGCGTTGGTGCTATAATGATAAGAACAGACGCATCACCCTCGGCGCACCGAGCATCGAAGTCACGCTCGAGCAGGCTCGCCTTGAAGGCAACACCGGCGAATACCTCAAGATGTGGGACTAACTCGCTTTTCTAAAACAGAATAATTTTACCGTTTCGCAGTCCACGGCTCTGTGTTTGCAGCGCCGTGGGCTGCTTTTCTTTTATATCCTGCCCCGAAAACCCGCACAGCGCTTGAAAAAACACGGAAGATATGGTATACTAAACCGATATCGCCCGAACGGCGACGCGTGTGCGCGATCCGTTTCGTGTATTCGCATATTTTATACGGCAAAAGAGTAAAACTACTGGTATATTGTTCTTTTATTCTTTTGAAAATTCTTTTTGAACACTCAAAAAAGTGTTTGCGCAGTGATTTTCTGCGCGGGAAGGAGCCCTTTATCATGAAAAAAACAGTTTGCGTGATCTTCGGCGGCGCGTCTTCGGAATATGAAGTTTCGCTGATGTCCTCCGCTTCGATCATCCGAAATCTCGATACAGAGAAATTTGACATTCTCACCCTCGGCATCACAAAAGACGGTCGCTGGCTGCTCTATTCGGGTGCTGTGGAAAACATTGAAAACAACACGTGGATGAACAGCGAAACCGCGCGCCCCGCGTTCATCTCTCCCGATAAAGCGACGAACGGCCTTGTCGTTCTGAACGCAGACGGCAACTATACCGTTTTGAAGGTCGATGTCCTCTTCCCCGTGCTGCACGGCAAAAACGGTGAAGACGGCACCATTCAGGGTCTCTTTAAGCTCAGCGGCATCCCGTATGTCGGCTGCGGCACGCTGGCTTCCGCTGTGTGCATGGATAAAGCCGTCACCCACACGCTGCTTTCCGCCGCGAACATCGAGCAGGCGCACTACCTGTGGTTCTACGCCGACCGCTATTTCGCAGACGGCGAGAAGATCCGCAACAAAATCGCCGCACGCCTCAATTTCCCGGTGTTTGTAAAGCCGGCAAATGCAGGCTCCTCCGTCGGTGTCAGCAAGGTGACGGCTCCCGAAAAGCTCGACGCCGCCATCCGCCTTGCCGCCGAAAACGATACGAAGGTCGTCGTTGAAGAAGGCATCGTCGGGCAGGAGGTCGAGTGCGCCGTGCTCGGCAACCGCGGCAAAAGCGTCGCTTCCCCGGTCGGCGAGATCGGTGCGGGTGCAGAATTCTACGATTATGACGACAAATATAAGAATGGCGTCGCACAGCTCTTCATCCCGGCGCGTCTGCCCGAAGACATTGCGGAGGAAGTGCGCAAGACGGCTGTTCGTGCCTACAACCTGCTCGGCTGCGACGGCCTTTCCCGCGTGGATTTCTTCGTCACCGAAAAGGAGCACAGGGTCATTTTAAACGAGATCAACACGCTGCCGGGCTTCACGTCCATCAGCATGTACCCGAAGCTCTGGGAAAACGCCGGTACCCCGTACAGCGAGCTGCTTGAAAAGCTCATCGACTGCGCTTTCACGCGTGAAGACTAACGCGAGGCGCAATTTATGGATAACAGACCCATCGGCGTATTTGATTCCGGCCTCGGCGGCCTCACCGCCATGCGGGAGCTGATTCGCACCCTGCCGAACGAGAGTATCCTCTACTTCGGCGATACCGGCCGCGTGCCCTACGGCTCGCGCGGGCGCGAGATCATCCGCAAATACGCAAAGCAAGATATGAATTTTCTCATCCGGCACGACGTAAAAGCCGTGTTGGCCGCTTGTGGTACGGTCAGCTCTGTTGCCCGTGACATCGGCGATGCGCTGCCCGTCCCCTATTTTGATGTGCTGCGCCCCACGGCGCGCGCCGCGGTGGAGCAGACGAAAAACGGCAAGATCGGCATCATCGGCACCGCCGCCACCATCGCTTCCGGCTCCTACCGCAAGGAGATCGAGCGTCTCGCGCCGAAAACCGAAGTGTTCGAGCAGGCGTGCCCCTTATTCGTACCGCTCGTAGAAAACGCGTTCGTCTCGCCGGATGACCCTATCCCGCGCCTGACGGCCGAGCGCTACTTAACGCCCATCCGTGAAGCCGGCGTAGATACACTCATTCTGGGCTGCACGCATTACCCCATCATCAGCGAGACCATCCGCCGCGTCATGGGCGAAAACGTCACGCTCATCAGTTCCGGTCGCGAAGCCGCCAAAAGCTGCCGCACCGTGCTGGAGGAAAACGGTCTGCTGTGTGACGGCAAAACCGACGGCACACAGCAGTATTTTGTCAGCGACGACACCGAAAGCTTTTATAAAGTCGCCGAGCTCTTCCTCGGGCAAAGCGTTGAAAGCTGCGTGGAATGTATAGATATTGAAAGGTACTGAGTGATTATGCGCGAAGATTACGAAATCACCATCATCGGTCGCCAAACGATTGACGCACAGACCGATGAAATTCAGGTGGATACGCTCGGCGATTACACCGAGCGCGGCGGCGCAAAGTATATCTCCTACACGGAATATGCCGATGAAGCGCCGTATAACGGTCAGCTCAAAGTGCTCAAGATTGAAAATGAGGATACCGTCACCATGCTGACCCCCGGCACGCCCACCCGTCTGGTGCTGGAAAAAGGCAAGCGCCACAAATGCCTTTATGATACCGGCGCAGGCGTGCTCTCCCTCGGCGTATATACACAGACGTTAAAGCATGACCTTTCCGCTGCGGGCGGTGAGCTGTGCATCCGCTATACGCTCGACATCGATACCCAGCTTTCCTCCAGCAACGAAATCTGCGTTCGCCTGCGCAAGCGTGATCTATTCAATAAATAAACCGAAAGGAACATCCCCTATGTCTAAAGCAGTAAGCATTGCAAAAGAACAGGTTTCTGCCGTCATTGAAGCGGCGATGAAAAAAGCGATGGCTGCGGGCATGCTGCCCGAAGCAGAGCTGCCCGCTTTCACTGTAGAACGCCCGGCAGACCGCTCTCACGGTGATTTCGCAACGAACGCCGCCATGGCTTCCGCGCGTGCATTCCGCATGGCGCCCCCGAAAATCGCCGCGGCTATCATGGAAAATCTCGACCTCAACGGCACCTACTTCGTTAAGGCCGAGACCGCCGGCCCCGGCTTCATGAACTTCTTCCTCGGCTCTGCGTTTTACAGCGATGTGCTGACCGAAGTGCTCACAAAAGACAGCGCATACGGCAGAAGCGACTACGGCAACCACCGCAAGGTCATGGTCGAGTTCGTTTCCGCCAACCCCACGGGTCCCATGCACATGGGCAACGCCCGCGGCGGCGCGCTCGGCGATTGCCTCGCCTCCGTTCTGGATGCCGCAGGCTACGACGTTTGGCGTGAGTTTTACGTCAACGACGCCGGCAATCAGCTCGATAAATTCGGTCTCTCCCTCTCCATTCGCTACCAGCAGCTCTTCGCGGAAAATCCGCCGGAGCTCCCGGAGGACAGCTACCACGGCGAAGACATTCTTGACCTCGCCAAAGAGTACGCCAAAGAACACGGCGATGAGCTGATGCACGCCACTGAAGAAGAGCGCCGCAAGGCACTCGTCGGCTTCGGCCTGCCGAAGAACATCGCGAAAATGAAGGCCGATATGGAAAAATACCGCGTCCATTACGACCGCTGGTTCCTCGAAAGCGACCTGCACAAGGACGGCGAAGTCATGGCCGTCGTCGATTACCTGCGCGACCGCGGCCTCACTTACGAAAAAGACGGCGCTGTCTGGTACAAGGCAACCGAGTTCGGCGGCGAAAAGGACGAAGTGCTCGTTCGCGCCAACGGCAACCCGACCTACTTTACGGCAGACATCGCCTACCATAAGAATAAGTTCGACCGCGGCTTCGACCTGCTCATCGACATCTGGGGCAGCGACCACCATGGCCACGTCGCCCGCATGAAGGGCGCGATGGACGCCATCGGTCAGAGCGCCGATAAGCTCGATATCATCCTCATGCAGTTCGTCCGTTTGATGCGTGACGGCCAGCCCGTGCGCATGAGCAAGCGTACCGGTAAGGCCATCCAGCTTGGTGACCTGCTCGATGAAGTTCCGGTCGATTCCGCAAGATTCCTCTTTAACATGCGTGAAGCGAACTCCCTGCTCGACTTCGACCTCGACCTCGCCGTGCAGCAGGATTCACAGAACCCCGTGTACTACGTCCAGTACGCCCACGCGCGTATTTGCAGCATCCTGCGCGCACTGGAAGCCGAGGGCGTCACCCCGCGCGACTGCACCGCAGAGGAGCTCGCACTGCTCACCGCGCCGGAGGAGCTTGAACTCATCCAGCACATCGCGTCTTACACCGATGAGATCATCGGCGCCGCAAAGGACTACGACCCGGTACGCATCACGCGCTATGTTATCGAGCTTGCAACAAAGTTCCACAAGTTCTACAATGCCTGCCGTGTAAAGGGCGAGGAAGAAAGCCTCATGCAGGCGCGTCTCACCCTCTGCCGCGCCACCGCAACGGTCATTCGCAACGTCCTCACCATGTTCAACATCACTGTTCCGACGTCCATGTAATCATAAACAGCAAAGGAGTCGCTCCCGTTTCCGAGAGCGACTCCTTTTGTATAAGAAAACCGACGGCACAAGTTCCCTCATGCCGTCGGTTTTTTCTATCCTGTTATGCGCAAATGTGTGGTATTACACGTTATACTCTATAAATTATTCACCTGCGAGCTTCTTGCCAAGCGCAATGCACGCTGCGTCTGCTTCGTCGTCCGGTGCTTCGTTGCAGATGACGCTCTCGCCTGCGAAGACCGCGCCGTCACCAAGGCAGGTCTCTTCCCAGTTACGCATCCATTCGCCATCGCCCCAGCCGTAAGATCCGAACAGCCCGATCACCTTGCCGGAAAGCTTTGCTTCGCACTCGGTAAACACCGGCTCAAACTCCGTGTCCTCCAGCTGCTCGGAGCCCATGGACGGGCAGCCGAACGCCACAGCCTCATAGTTATCCATCAAGTCTGCGGAGAACTCTGTGCAGTTATATACATCTGCTTCTGCGCCCGCTGCGCGAACGCCTTCTGCAACCTTTTCCGCCATCATCTGGGTGTTGCCTGTACCACTCCAATAAACAACTGCTGTTTTACGCATTTTTTGTAACCTCTTTTCAAAAATTTCTTTATATGTCAGGCAGCTACGGTAAGCTGCAAAACACTTCTGCCTTCCTGCCACAAACGCTTGTAGATGTCCCGGCACTTCTTATACCGCGCAAATGTGCGCACTGCCTCGCATTCGTTGCAGTACACCTTCCAACATCCGCAGCACTTGCAGTTTTGCCCGGCGTTTTCAATGAACCCAAGCACGTCCTCCACCGGGTAGCCGAGGAAAAGCCCAATCTCATGCGGGAACCCGTCTCCGCTTGCAAGCCGCATGCGCAGCCGCTCTATCGCGCCGTCCACGCTCGTGTCGGTGTAGCCGTAGCGCTCCAAAAGCTCCTTTGCGCCGGGGCGCTCCAGGTCTTTTGCAAGCTGCGTGCGGCGGCACACATAAATGAGCATCGCATTTTCTTCGCGCTTTAAGATCAGCAGCTCCACGCCTTTATCGCGGAATATGCGATTCAAATGCTTTACATCGTCCTCCGGGTCCTGCGCCGCGTGGTAGGAAAATAAACTCGCCGTTTTAAGCGACGCCAGCGTCGGCGCACAATGCTCGATCAAGTATTTCTCAAGCATTGAAAGCACGCTCTCCGCGCACAGCCGCACAGCAATCTGCCAGTACACTGTGCAGCGCCGAGGCACTGCTGCTCGGCACATACGCGATCGGAATGTTATTTCTTTTCGCTTCCTTGGAAGCGCTCAGCATCATTTTGTGCGAGACCGTGCTGGTGAAAAGCAAAAGGTAGTCCGGCGTGCCGAGCTTCTTTTTCAAGGAGCCGTTCTCCTTCACATACACCTTTGCTTTGCAGCCATGGTTCTTGCAGATGTCCATGTACTGACATACCATGCGTTCATTGCCGCCAACGATCACTACGCTCATATTCTATCCTTTCCGCCTGCAAAAGCGTTTCACAGGCCGCCCGCAAAACCGGGCTTTGCATTTGATTTAAGTTAGCTTACGCTAACTATTTTGCTTTAAATTAAGCGGATTCTCACCGCTATGTGTTATTCTTAAAGTTAGTATAAACTAACTTGTTCATAGTATACTAAACTCGTATACATTTGTCAACCCCTATTTTGATTTTTTATTCGGAAGCTTTCACCCCGCCGTCTTTCACAGAACGAAAGCCGCGTTCCATAACCCGGCTTTATCTTCATTTACTCTGCTTTTACCTATATCCCCAATGCCCGCTCTTCTTGCGCAGCTTCACTTTCCCCCGAGACGGCAGCGCCGCAGCCCGCCGCACGCAAGACCGGCACGCAAATTTCCGTAAAAAATAAGCGCAGAGAATTCCTCTGCGCCAAGCTTATTTTTCGTTTTTCAAAAAGGCTTCCTGCACCGATTCCGCGCGGCTTTCGGCCACAAGCACCAA
Source organism: Hominenteromicrobium mulieris (assembly GCA_021029595.1). GTDB lineage: Bacteria > Bacillota > Clostridia > Oscillospirales > Acutalibacteraceae > Hominenteromicrobium > Hominenteromicrobium mulieris. The sequence goes on from JAJJOY010000001.1 coordinate 352,911, forward strand.
CCCGCGGCGTTTGTCTCCCGTCAGCACGGCGCTTTCCCCGGCCTTCAGCCCGATAAGCGCCAAGGCCTCTTTCGGAATATGCACACCGCCGTTTTCGTCGATCTGCACCGTCCACATTTTGCGGCCTTTCGGCACCCGTTTTTCCATACGCCGCTCCTTAATAATACGCGGTCAGCGGCACATTACCGTTTTCCTTGCCCGCGTCCATCTTCACGCTGTCTATCCACTGCACTGCGCGTCCTGCGCCGAGAATCACGCAGTCCTCCGGCTCTTCCGCAATGCGCACGCGCATTTTCGTCTGCTTCGAGATAAGCGTGTCCAACCCACGCAGCTTCGCGCCGCCGCCTGTCAGCACAATGCCCGCGTTGCCGATGTCTGCCGTCAGCTCCGGCGGCGTCTCCTCCAGCACACTCTGAATTTTGTGCACAACCTTCACAACGGATTCCAGCATGGCTTCGCCAATCTCGTCGGAGGTCACTTCCACCTTTGCAGGCAGGCCGTTGCGCTCGTCTCTGCCGCGCAGCTCGTATTTTTCAATGTCCTTCAGCGGGAACGCGCAGCCCACGGCGCACTTTGCCGCCTCTGCCGTCTGCTCGCCGATAATCAGGTCAAACTTTCTGCGCGCGTATTTGATAATATCCTCGTTGAACACCGCGCCGCCCACGGCAATGCTGCCGCTTACGGAAAGGCGATTCATCGAAAGTACGCCAATGTCGCTCACACCCTCGCCGAGCGTGACGACCATGCTGCCGTGCGGACGGGAAATATCCAGCCCCGCACCGATCGCCGCCGACACCGGCGCTTCGATCAAGCACACCTTGCGAATGCCGTTCGCCGCCACAGCGTCCACCACCGCACGGCGCTCCACTTCCGTAATACCGCTCGGTACCGCCACAACGGCGCGCGGCATGAAAACGCGGCTGTTCGTCACCTTTTTCAGGTAGTGCTGCAGCGTCGCGTCCATCAGCGTCAAATCGGAAATCACACCGCCCGTCACGGGCTTGACCACGCGCACGCGATCGCTCGTTCTGCCAAGCATTTTATACGCGCGGCGGCCCACGGCCACCACACGGTTAGAGTCTTCATCTACGGCGATGACGTTCGGTTCATCCACCACAACGCCCTTGCCGTCTACATATAATCTGAAATTTGCCGAACCCAAATCGATCGCAATATCCGTACCGGCCATGGTACCATCCTCTCGCGTTATACTGTCCTTTATTTTACATGACTTTTTCCCGTTTTGCAAGGTCTAATCGACCGTCGCGCACGAAACACAGCCCACATAGTCCGCCCCGTTTCGGTACAACACCTTTGCGCATTCCACGGCCGTCGCGCCGGTCGTCACGATATCGTCCAAAAGCAGAATGCGCAGCCGCGCCGCACCCTCTGCGCGGTACGCCCCACGCACATTCGCTTCACGTTCCTTGGCGCTCAAATTGTGCTGCGTGCGGTTGTGCTTCTTCTTCTCCAAAATATCCGTGCGGCACGGAATACCCGTCAGCTTCGATACCTCTTTTGCAAGCAGCACCGATTGATCGTACCCGCGCTGTTTCAGCCTCTCCCGGCTAATGGGCACCGGCACAATACAGTCCCAAACCCGGTTTTTATCGATCGCCGGCAGCATTAACTTTGCAAGCGGTTTCGCAAGTTTCGTCTCGTTTTTGAACTTGAACCGCCACAAGGATGACCGAAACGGCTCCTTGTACCGCTGCGGCGCACGGCATTCCAGTGTGTAATCCCGTCTTCCTGCATGCAACGCGAAAAACCGCACGCGAATATCCGGCTGCAGCTTCGCGCAGTCCGCGCACAACTCGTCCCCGTTCACCGCTCCCGCACGCCCGCACAAAAGGCATCGCTTCGGGTAAAAGAGCATGAGAATCTTCTCTAAAACGATCATGCTTCCGCTTCCTCATTCTGCTCCGGCCCGTCTTCCTCCGGCTTTTCGAGCAAAAAGTGCTGCAAGCCGGAAAACCGCCGCGTCTTTTTATCGTTCGCCACCATATCGGCGACTACACTGCGCTTGCCAACCAAAATCAGCAGCTTTTTCGCACGCGTAATGCCCGTATACAGCAAATTTCGGTAGCTCAGTTGCGGCGCGCCCGGGAACATCGGCATCACCACCGCCGTAAACTCATTGCCCTGGCTCTTATGTACCGTCACGGCGTAGGCGAGCTCCAGTTCTGCTGCCGCGTGCTCAAAATCATACAGCACCTCTTTGTCGTCGATTTCCACACGCAGACAACCGGCATCTTTATCCACATCGATGATGATGCCCATGTCGCCGTTATATACGCCTTCGCCCACCGTGCCGTCTTCGCGGCTCCACGGCAGGTTGTAGTCATTCTTGATCTGCATCACCTTGTCGCCCTCGCGGAAAACCGTGCCGTTCACCGTCACCTGCGGCTTGTTTTTCGCGGGCGGGTTAATCTGCTCGCGCAGCTTACGGTTCAGCTCCACCGTGCCAAGCTCGCCCTTGCGTCCCGGGCATAATACCTGAATGTCCGTCACCGGCGAATACCCGTAGCTTTTCGGCAGGCGCGTCACCACGAGCGACTGCACCGTCTCCGAAACGGAGCGTGCATCCTCGCGCGGCATAAAAAAGAAATCGTTGCTGCGCACGGAAAGCTCCGGCATCTCGCCCTCTACAATCTTGTGCGCGTTCATCACAATGAGACTCTCCATCGACTGACGGAAAATCTCCTTCAGTTGCACTGTTGGGAATACCTTCGACGCAATAAGGTCTCCGATGACATTGCCCGGCCCAACGCTCGGCAGCTGGTCACTGTCGCCGACCAAGATCAAACGGCAGCCGATGGGCAGCGCGCGCAGAACGCTTTCAAACACATACGCGTCCACCATGGAAAGCTCATCGATGACCACTGCGTCACACTCCAGCGGATTGCGCTCGTTTCTCTGGAACACCGGGTCATCGTTGTCGTCCCAGTCCACCTGTAACATGCGGTGAATGGTCTTCGCCTCCACGCCCGTCAGCTCGGACATGCGCTTCGCCGCGCGCCCCGTCGGCGCCGCCAGAAATACCGTCTCGCCTTTTTCCATCAAAATGCGGATAATCGCGTTCAGCGTCGTCGTTTTGCCTGTGCCCGGGCCACCCGTCAAAATCAAAAGACCCTTTTCCAGCGCCGCGCGGATCGCATCCTTCTGCAATTCGGCGTACTCGATGCCTTCTGTGCGCTCGATTTCCGCAATCTCCCGGTCGATGCCCGTAATGGATTCCGGCGGGTAGCGCAGCATCATATGGATGCGGTCGGCGCAGTACACCTCGCTGCGGTGCTGCTTCGGCAAAAACACGAAGTCACGCCCGTTAAAATTCTCGTTCACCGCCTCAAACGTCTGGCACAGCTCAAGTAAAGCCTCCTGCGCACTCTCCGGCGGCACGCCCAAAAGCTTCGCAGCCGCCGCGCACAGTTTATCCGCCGGCAGGCACGTGTGCCCGTTATTCAAATTGTGCCGCAGCACATACAGCACGCCCGCCTTCACGCGCTCCTTGTTGTCGCGGTCATACTCCAACGACTCCGCCAGCTGATCCGCCACCGCAAACGAAATGCCAATCTTATCGCTGCACAGCCGGTACGGGTCTTCCTGAATGCATGCCACAGAGTCCTGCCCGTACACCTTCCACACCTTCACGGTGTCCTCCGGGCGCACGCCAAAGCTGCCGAGGAATGCCATCAAATCGCGGATGCCGTTCACGCGCTGCATCTCCTCGGAGATTTCTTTCGCCTTTTTCAGCGTGATGCCCTTCACGGTTGCAAGCCGCGCCGGGTCTTCCTCAATCACCTTAATGGATTCATCGCCGAACGCTTCTATAATTCGCCCCGCCAGCGCGCCGCCGATGCCCTTCACCGCGCCGCTCGAAAGGTATTTCAGCATCGCCGCCGTGTCCGCCGGACGGGAGCGCTCAAACGCCTGTGCGCGGAACTGCTGCCCGAACGTCGCGTGCGATGTCCACGTGCCATACAGGTGCAGCCGCTCTCCCACACTCACATACGGGAACGTCCCCACCACCGTGATGAGCTCTTCGCCGCAATCGACCTCCAACACCGTGTACTGGTTGCTGTCGTTGTGGTAGACGATATTTTCCACGCTGCCTTCCATTTCCAGCAGCCCGTTTTCCTGCGGCATCGGTTGCGCCTCCTTGATTTATCATCAAAACAAATCCTTTGGGGTTTGTTTTATTTCCCTTTTCGCGCAAGCGAAAAATTTCACAATACGTAAGTATTATTTCACATTCGGCAAAGCCGAATATTTCACTGAAACATTACTGCCTTCATTACTTAAATTTCTACGCTTCTATTATAGAACATTCTTTCGTGTTTGAAAAGCCCCAATCTCCGCAAACGGGTATTTTTGCACAAGTCTGCGGATAATCGCGTCGATCTCCGGGTCGTTTGTCGGATTCAGGCACACAATGCGGCACATGCCGTATAAATCCAGCCACTTCACGCGTTCCAAAACGCTGCGCACAATATACTCTGCGTCGTCCGCGCGGCGAATCGTCGCATACACCGTAAACGGCAGCGCATCCTCCAGCATTTTTGAACGTGTCACGCGCAGGCAAACGCTCCGCACAGCAAATAAAAAGATACACAGCGTAAACGCGCACACCAAAGCAATCCCGATAGGCTCCATAAAAAACACCTCCGCGCCAGTCTATGACGCGAAGGTGCATTCGGTTCTTATTCTGTTTTGTGCAAATTAAAGCACGGCAGCCTTCAGAGCCTCAACCTTGTCGGTCTTCTCCCACTGCACGCCGAGTTCCTCGCGGCCCATGTGGCCGTAAGCGGCGAGCTGACGGTAAATCGGGCGGCGCAAGTCGAGGTTGCGGATGATCGCGTTCGGGCGCAGGTCAAAGACCTTCTGCACAGCCTCGGCAAGCTTGGAATCCTCCACCGTGCCGGTGCCGAATGTATCGACCATAACGGAAACCGGGTGTGCAACGCCGATGGCGTATGCAAGCTGCACCTCGCACTTTTTTGCAAAGCCCGCAGCTACAATGTTCTTTGCAACATAACGTGCCGCGTATGCAGCGGAACGGTCAACCTTCGTCGGGTCCTTGCCGGAGAATGCACCGCCGCCGTGACGACCTACACCGCCGTACGTATCGACGATGATCTTTCTGCCGGTCAGACCGCTGTCACCTACCGGGCCGCCGATGACAAAACGGCCGGTCGGGTTTACATAATACTTTGTGTTCTCATCGATGAGCTCCGCCGGAACGATCGGCTTCACAACATATTCGATCATATCCTTGCGAATCTGCTCCAGAGAGACAGCCTCGCTGTGCTGCGTGGAAATAACGATGGTGTCGATGCGCTTCACCGTGTCGCCGTCGTATTCCGCCGTCACCTGCGTCTTGCCGTCCGGGCGGAGGTAGTCAAGCGTGCCGTCCTTGCGGACTTTTGCCAGCTGCTTTGCAAGCTTATGCGCCAAAGAGATGGTCAGCGGCATCAGCTCCGGGGTCTCATCGCAGGCATAGCCGAACATCATACCCTGGTCGCCCGCGCCGATGAGATCGTCCTGGTCAGCGGCGCCGTTTTTCGTCTCAAGGGATTCGTTCACGCCCATTGCAATGTCCGGGGACTGCATGTCAATGGAGGTCAGCACCGCGCAGGTCGCACCATTGAAGCCCGCATCCGGAGAATCGTAACCGATCTCTTTGATGACTTTACGCGCAATCGCATCGATGTCCACATAGCACTCGGTGGAAATCTCGCCCATCACGTGCACCATACCGGTCGTCGCCGTCACTTCGCAAGCTACATGCGCGGTCGGGTCTTTCGCCATGATATCGTCGAGAATTGCATCGGAAATCTGGTCGCAAACCTTGTCCGGGTGGCCTTCGGTCACGGATTCAGATGTAAAAAGATGTTTGTTGTTCATGTTTTGCTCCTTTACTCTTTTCACTCACAGCCCCCACAAGGAATTTTCGGAAAAAAAGAACCGCTCACAAAGATGAGCGGTTCAAAATCCTCATCTTTCGGCATTGCCATGCCGCAGGAATTAGCACCTTGCAAAATGCAGGTTGCCGGACATCAAAGGGCCTGTTCCCTCCGTCACTCTTGATAAGGGCATATTCATTTTTGACTGTAAAAAAGTATAACACAGTTTTTCGCAAATAGCAAGGGAAAAAACCGCAGAAAATCCCGGTTTTATACCGCCAAATTCCGGCATATCATACGACTTTGCCGTTGATGACCGGCTCCAGCTTTTTATATACCAGAATCGTGATAACCGCACTGATGAGCCCCTTGCAGAACGTAAACGGCAAGTTAAAGATCAAAAGCGCCTGCCACAACTCCTGCACGGACGGATTGATTGCCTGATACATGCCCATAATGGCCTCCATCGGCATCACATTCGTGTAGATCGGGTAAATGATGAACAGATTCGAGAAGAATCCCAGCACTGCCATCAAAAGCGCGCCAACAACAGAGCCCACAATCGCGCCGCCGTAATTGCGGTGGTGGCGGTAAATCAACCCCGCCGGCACCACAAACGCAGAACCGATAATGAAGTTCGAGAGCTCACCCACACCGCCGGTAATGGTCTGCGAAAGCAGCACAAGGTTTTTCACAAAGCAAACGGCAACGCCGCTCACCGGGCCAAGCGTAAACGCCGCGATCAGTGCCGGCAGCTCGGAAAAGTCGAGCGAAATAAAGCTCGGCATAAACGGCAGCTGGAAGTGTAAAAACATCAAAACGGTCGCAATCGCCGCCAGTACGCCGGTCATTGCAATTTTACGAATATTCACATTGGAAGTTTTTGCAGTATTTACGGTCATAAATGTCAGAACCTTTCTGTATGAATATCAGGCAGCGCAAGGAAATTCACTCGCGCTTGCATTTTCCCTTTACGGGAAAACACAAATCCGCGCAGCGCCGCCTTTAGAATGCCGCATAAGCCATGCGCATTCCCAACTTATACTATGTCAATACAGAAACGGGGGTAAGAATCAAAAAAGCACCCCACGAAAACTCGCGGGGTGCCGAAATCCTTTTGATTCACGTTTCTTCTATCATCCGGACTATACCGTCGGCTCCGGAATCACACCGGATCAGCGCAAAACTGCGGTCGCGGGCTTATGCCAAAGGCATTTACCGCCGGTGAGGAATCACACCTCGCCCCGAAGAAAATGATGAGATTTTAGTTTGAGCAAAAATTACTCGTTGATACCCGTAACAACGCCGGAACCAACAGTTCTGCCGCCTTCACGGATAGCGAAGCGAAGACCCTCTTCGATAGCGATCGGGGTGATCAGCTCAACGTCCATGACAACGTTATCGCCAGGCATGCACATCTCGGTGCCTTCCGGCAGAGAGATAACGCCCGTAACGTCGGTGGTACGGAAATAGAACTGCGGACGATAGTTGTTGAAGAACGGGGTATGACGGCCGCCTTCGTCCTTGGTCAGAACGTAAACCTGACCCTTGAACTTGGTGTGCGGGTGAATCGTGCCCGGCTTGGACAGAACCTGGCCGCGCTCGATGTCGGTTCTCTGGATACCACGGAGCAGAACGCCGATGTTGTCGCCAGCCTCAGCAAAGTCGAGGAGCTTGCGGAACATTTCGATGCCCGTAACAACGGACTTTCTTCTCTCGTCGGTGAGACCGATGATTTCGACTTCGTCGGACATCTTCAGAATGCCACGCTCAACTCTACCGGTAGCAACAGTGCCACGGCCGGTGATGGTGAAGACGTCCTCAACCGGCATCAGGAACGGCTGGTCAGCCTTACGTTCCGGGGTCGGGATGTAGTCGTCAACAGCATCCATCAGGTCGAGGATGCACTTGTACTCAGGAGCGTTGACGTCCTTGGACTCGCTGGTGAGTGCGAGGTAAGCGGAACCCTTGATGATCGGGGTGTCATCGCCCGGGAACTCATACTCGTTCAGCAGGTCACGGATCTCCATCTCAACAAGCTCGAGGAGCTCTTCGTCGTCAACCTGGTCGCACTTGTTCATGAATACAACAATGTACGGAACACCAACCTGACGGGAGAGGAGGATGTGCTCACGGGTCTGCGGCATCGGGCCGTCAGCAGCGGAAACGACGAGGATAGCGCCGTCCATCTGTGCAGCACCGGTGATCATGTTCTTAACATAGTCAGCATGGCCCGGGCAGTCAACGTGAGCGTAGTGACGCTTGTCCGTTTCATACTCAACGTGAGCGGTGTTGATCGTGATACCACGCTCTCTCTCTTCCGGAGCCTTATCGATCATGGAGTAATCCTCGAACTGTGCCTGGCCCTTCAGAGCGAGAACCTTCGTGATAGCAGCAGTAAGAGTAGTCTTACCATGGTCAACGTGACCGATTGTACCGATGTTTACATGGGGCTTATTTCTTTCGAACTTAGCCTTTGCCATTGGAATTGCCTCCTTTTATTCAGTAAAATAACCTTTTGAGTTTATTACCATTGTAGCAACAAACCGCAAAAAAATCAAGTAGTATTTCGCTTTATTCAGCCTTTTTTCTGGAAGCGATGATCGTTTCAGAAACAGACTTCGGAACTTCAGCGTAATGAGAGGGCTCCATGGTGTACTGACCACGGCCCTGGGTCTTGGAACGCATATCCGTTGCGTAGCCGAACATCTCAGACAGCGGAACTTCGCTGGTGATCTGCATAGCACCCGGAGTAGCCTCCTGATTCTGCATGATGCCGCGACGGGAGTTGAGGTCACCGATAACGTTGCCGAGGTATTCCTCCGGAACGGTAACAACAACCTTCATGATCGGCTCCATGATGACCGGATCAGCCTTGCGCATAGCATCCTTAAATGCCATGGAGCCGGCGATCTTAAAGGCCATTTCAGAGGAGTCAACTTCATGATAGGAACCATCATACAGCGTGACCTTCACGTCAACAACGTTGTAGCCTGCAAGTACACCGGAGAGCATTGCGCCCTGGATACCCTGGTCAACAGCCGGGATATATTCCTTCGGAACCGTACCGCCGACAACTGCGTTGACGAACTCGTAGCCCTTACCCGGGTTCGGCTCAATACGGATCTTAACGTGACCGTACTGGCCCTTACCGCCGGACTGACGAGCGTACTTCATATCGGAATCCGCATTCTTGCGGATTGTCTCTTTGTAAGCAACCTGCGGCTTACCGACGTTAGCCTCAACCTTAAACTCACGCATCAGACGGTCAACGATGATCTCCAGATGGAGCTCACCCATGCCGGCGATGATGGTCTGGCCGGTTTCTTCATCGGTATATGCCTTGAAGGTCGGGTCTTCTTCTGCGAGCTTTGCAAGTGCAATGCCCATCTTTTCCTGACCGGCCTTGGTCTTCGGCTCAATCGCAACACGGATAACCGGCTCCGGGAATTCCATGGACTCAAGGATGATCGGGTGCTTTTCGTCGCAAAGGGTATCACCGGTGGTGGTGTTCTTCAGACCAACTGCAGCAGCGATGTCGCCTGCGTAAACCATTTCCAGATCCTGTCTGTGGTTTGCGTGCATCTGAACAATACGGCCGATACGCTCGGTGTTATCCTTTGTGGAGTTGTAAACGGTAGAACCAGCCGTAAGCGTACCGGAGTACACACGGAAGAAGCACAGCTTACCGACGAACGGGTCCGTAGCAATCTTAAATGCAAGAGCGGAGAACGGCTCCGTATCGGAAGAGTGACGAACATCCTCTTCTTCGGTTTCCGGGTTTACACCCTTAATAGACGGAACATCCGTCGGAGCCGGCATGTAATCAACAATCGCGTCCAGAAGCTTCTGAACACCCTTGTTCTTATAGGAAGTACCGCAGGTAACCGGAACCATCGTGTTGTTGATGGTGGACTTGCGGATGCAGGTCTTGATCTCATCGATCGTGAGCTCTTCACCCATGAGATACTTCTCCATGAGTGCGTCGTCCTGCTCGGCGACATGCTCGATCATCTCGGTGTGATACTTCTCTGCGAGCTCTTTCATGTCTTCCGGAATCTCTTCGCAACGGATATCCTTGCCAAGATCATCATAGTAGACATAAGCCTTCATTTCCACGAGGTCGATGAGGCCCTTGAAGGTATCTTCAGAGCCGATCGGCAGCTGGATCGGTACAGCGTTGCACTTCAGTCTCTCGCGCATCATGTTGACAACGCGGTAGAAATCAGCGCCCATAATGTCCATCTTGTTGACATACGCCATACGCGGAACCTTGTATTCCTCAGCCTGACGCCAAACGGTCTCAGACTGCGGCTCAACGCCGCCCTTTGCGCAGAAAACCGTTACGGAACCATCGAGAACACGCAGGGAACGCTCAACTTCAACGGTGAAGTCAACGTGACCCGGGGTGTCGATGATGTTGATACGGTTCTGGTGACCGTTTCTGTCCGGCCAGAAGCACGTCGTAGCAGCGGAAGTGATCGTGATACCTCTCTCCTGCTCCTGTGCCATCCAGTCCATCGTAGCGGAACCGTCGTGGGTCTCGCCGATCTTGTAGTTGACGCCTGTGTAATAAAGGATACGCTCGGTCGTTGTTGTTTTACCGGCATCGATGTGCGCCATGATGCCGATATTTCTTGTAAATTCAAGTGGTACCTGACGGGCCATATAATCCTCCTTAATACGTTTACAGGTAAATTACCATCTGTAATGTGCGAAAGCCTTGTTGGCTTCTGCCATCTTATGCGTATCGTCACGCTTCTTAGCAGCGCCGCCGGCGCCGTTCAGAGCGTCAAGGATCTCTCCGGCCAGTCTCTCCTTCATCGTCTTTTCAGAACGAAGTCTGGAATAGCTCGCCATCCAGCGCAGACCCAGGGTCTGACGTCTCTCCGGACGAACCTCGATCGGAACCTGATAGTTTGCACCGCCAACACGGCGTGCCTTAACCTCCAGGCTCGGCATTACGTTCTCCATAGCCTGCTCGAAAACCTCCAGAGCGTTCTTGCCCGTCTTCTCTTCGACGATCTCGAATGCTTCGTAAACGATCTTCTGAGCTACGCCCTTCTTACCATCATACATGATGTTGTTAATCAGGCGTGTGACCAGTTTGGAATTATACATAGGATCCGGCAAAACATCGCGTTTTGCTACATTGCCTCTTCTTGGCATAGTCTTCCCTCCTTCACATAATAGTATGAATTCATCGGTACTCGAAAGCACAAGCTCCCGCCGGCTAAGAAAAGGTATTTACGCACGATAATCAGTAGCTTATCTATTATAAATACCCTTAAAGCGAATTTCGCTTTTCCGGTCAAAAGTTCATTGTGTAACGATTAAATTTGGCTCTTTAAAGAAATTACTTCTTTGCAGCGCCGGCCTTCGGTCTCTTAGCGCCGTACTTGGAACGAGCCTGCATACGCTTTGCAACACCCTGCGCGTCAAGCGTGCCGCGGATGATGTGGTAACGTACACCAGGAAGGTCCTTAACACGACCGCCACGGATCATAACAACGCTATGCTCCTGCAGGTTGTGACCAACACCCGGGATGTAAGCGGAGACTTCGATACCGTTGGAAAGACGGACTCTGGCAATCTTACGAAGTGCGGAGTTCGGCTTCTTCGGGGTAGCAGTCTTAACAGCAGTGCAGACACCGCGCTTCTGGGGAGAATCCTGATCGATAGCAATTCTCTTCTTGGAGTTCCAACCCTTCAGCAGTGCCGGCGCCTTTGCCTTCTTCTCGGAAACTGCGCGACCTGTGTGAATCAACTGGTTAAATGTGGGCATATTGCACCTCCTTACACAATTTCTATATATGTCATGCGGGTTTATATTGCCCGCAGAACATGCGCCTATACAAAACAGTATCCTGTCCGTACAAAAATCGCGCGGACAGGTCTGTTTTATGCGGTTTCAAAGGCGGTTCTGGCAGAAATTCTCAGATTCCATGCCCACAACACACCATTTGACATTATACACCGCTCATTATTCGTTTGTCAAGCCCTCTTCTGCATTCTGTGCGGAAGTTTTTTCCTCAAAGCTGTTCAAAGCGGCTACGGCCTCCTGGCTTAAAGAGCTGCTCGGCGCCGTCGGCGCAATTTCGACATTGGTGTAGCAGTCCATGCCGGTGCCGGCCGGAATCAGCTTACCGATGATGACGTTCTCCTTCAGGCCAAGCAGCGGGTCTACCTTGCCCTTGATGGCGGCGTCGGTCAGCACGCGTGTGGTCTCCTGGAAGGAAGCAGCGGAAAGGAAGGACTCGGTCGCCAGAGATGCCTTCGTGATACCGAGCAGCGTCGGCGTGAATGTCGCCTCGCGCAGGCCGGTTTCGCCGTTTGCAATTCTTGCGGCGATCTTCTCGTTTTCAAGAAGCGTGTCGTTCTTATCGACGAGCGCGCCGACGAGCAGCGGCGTGTCGCCCGCGTCTTCAATGCGCACCTTGCGCATCATCTGACGAACGATAACTTCGATGTGCTTATCGTTGATATCAACACCCTGCATACGGTAGGTGCGCTGCACTTCCTCAATGAGGTAATCCTGCACCGCCTCCGGGCCGCTGATGGCGAGCACGTCGTGCGGGTTGACGGAGCCTTCGGTCAAGCGGGTGCCCTTTTCAACCACATCGCCCTCTTTTACGCTGAGGCGTGCGCCGAACGGGATGAGGTAGCTGCGCTGGTCGCCATCGCCGCGAACGACAATGTGGCGGTTCTTCTTGACCTCTTCAAAGCCGATCGTACCGCCGATCTCTGCGATGATTGCGAGATGCTTCGGCTTGCGGCTTTCAAACAGCTCACTGACACGCGGAAGACCCTGCGTGATATCTTCTGCGGATGCAACACCGCCGGTATGGAACGTACGCATCGTCAGCTGGGTACCCGGCTCGCCGATGGACTGTGCGGCGATGATACCAACCGCCTCGCCGACCGTGATCGGCTGGCCGTTTGCAAGGGAGGAACCGTAGCACTTCTTGCACACGCCGTGACGGGTGCGGCAGTTCAAAATAGAGCGGATCTTGATGTGCGTCGTGCCGCGGCTGATGATGAGGTCAGCTTCGGCGTCGCCAATCATCTTATCCTTAGAGACGAGCACGTTGCCATTCTCGTCACAGTAATCGTCAAGCAGGTAGCGGCCCACAATACGCTCCTTAAGCGGCTCAATGGACTCGTTACCGGATTTGATTTCGAACACTTCCAGACCCTCGGTCGTACCGCAGTCATCCTGACGAACGATAACATCCTGAGAAACGTCAACCAGACGTCTGGTCAGATAACCGGAGTCAGCCGTTCTCAGAGCCGTATCGGCAAGGCCCTTACGAGCACCACGGGAGGAAATGAAGTATTCCAAAATGTTCAGGCCTTCACGGTAGTTCGCCTTGATCGGAATTTCGATCGTCTTACCGGACGTATTCGCGATCAGACCGCGCATGCCGGCCAGCTGACGGATCTGGTTCATAGAACCACGGGCGCCGGAGTCTGCCATCATGAAGATCGGGTTGTAACGGTCAAGGCCGTCCTGCAGGGCTTTCGTAACGTCGTTCGTCGCCTTTTCCCAAGTCTTCAGAACCGCGCTGTAACGCTCGCCGTCGGAGAGGAAGCCGTCGCGGAAATCTGCGGTAATCTCGCTGATCTCTGCCTCTGCCTTTGCAAGAATCTCCTGCTTCTGCGGCGGAATAGTCGCATCGCAGACAGCAACGGTGATTGCGCCGATGGTGGAATACTTGTAGCCCTGTGCCTTAATGGCATCGAGCATTTCGCTCGTGATTGCCGTGCCGTGCTTTTTGATGCACTTGTCGATGATCTTGCCGAGCTGCTTCTTACCGACGAGGAAATCGACCTCAAACTTGAGGATGTTCTCCGGGTCGGTGCGGTCAACAAAGCCGAGATCCTGCGGGATCGGGCGGTTGAAGATCATGCGGCCCATCGTCGTATCGACAAGACCCGTATATGTCTGGCCGTTGTACTCCACGGTTCTTCTGACCTTGATCTTGGAGTGCAGCGTGATATATTTTGCGTCATACGCCATGAACGCTTCGTCCATGTTGCGGAATACCTTGCCTTCACCGGTCTCTCCGTCCTTATCGAGCGTAAGGTAATAAGAACCGAGAACCATATCCTGCGACGGGACCGCAACAGGGCTGCCGTCGGAAGGCTTTAAGAGGTTGTTTGCAGCCAGCATGAGGAAGCGTGCCTCTGCCTGTGCTTCTGCGGAAAGCGGCACATGCACAGCCATCTGGTCGCCGTCGAAGTCCGCGTTGAACGCGGTGCAGACGAGCGGATGCAGCTTAATGGCGCGGCCCTCAACGAGGACCGGCTCAAACGCCTGAATGCCCAGACGGTGCAGCGTAGGTGCACGGTTCAGCATGACCGGATGGTTCTTGATGACAATCTCCAGTGCGTCCCAAACCTCGCTCTTCGCGCGCTCTACGGCCTTTCTTGCAGCCTTGATGTTGCCGGCGGCACCGGTCTCGACAAGGCGCTTCATAACAAACGGTTTAAAGAGCTCCAGTGCCATTTCCTTCGGCAGGCCGCACTGGTACATTTTCAGCTCCGGGCCAACAACGATAACGGAACGGCCGGAATAGTCAACACGCTTACCGAGCAAGTTCTGACGGAAGCGGCCCTGCTTGCCCTTCAGCATATCGGAAAGGGACTTGAGCGGGCGGTTATTCGGGCCGGTGACCGGTCTGCCGCGGCGGCCGTTGTCGATGAGGGCATCGACGGCTTCCTGCAGCATACGCTTCTCGTTGCGCACGATGATGTCCGGCGCGCCGAGCTCGATGAGTCTCTTCAGACGGTTGTTTCTGTTGATAACTCGTCTGTACAGGTCGTTCAGGTCACTCGTTGCAAAGCGGCCGCCGTCCAACTGTACGAGCGGACGGATATCCGGCGGGATAACCGGCACGGCATCGAGGATCATCCACTCCGGGCGGTTGCCGGAGATACGGAAGGATTCCACAACCTCAAGACGCTTGAGAATGTGCACGCGCTTCTGTCCCTGCGCGGTTTCGAGGTCTTTTTTGAGCTCTTCGCTGAGCTTTTCGCAGTCGATATCCTCGAGCAGCTTCTTCACAGCTTCAGCGCCCATGGACGCCTCGAAGTCGTCCTCATATTTTTCACGCATGTCGCGGTATTCCTTTTCGGTGAGCGTCTGCATCTTAGAGAGCTCACGAACGGAACCCGGATCCGTAACGATGTAAAGTGCGAAATACAGAACCTTTTCCAGTACGCGCGGGGAAAGGTCAAGAATCAGACCCATGCGGGACGGGATGCCCTTAAAGTACCAGATGTGCGAAACCGGCGCTGCAAGCTCAATGTGACCCATGCGCTCACGGCGAACCTTGCTGCGCGTCACTTCAACGCCGCAGCGCTCGCAGACCTTACCCTTAAAGCGGATGCGCTTATACTTGCCGCAATGGCACTCCCAGTCCTTTGTCGGTCCGAAAATGCGCTCGCAGTAAAGGCCGTCGCGCTCCGGCTTCAATGTACGGTAGTTGATGGTCTCGGGCTTCGTGACCTCACCGTACGACCAGGAGCGAATCTGCTCGGGCGATGCAAGGCCGATCTTTATTGATTCAAAAACGTTAAACTCCATATATGCGATCCTTTCCTTTCACCCGAAATTAGAACTCGTCGTCGATGCCGTCAAACAAATCGTTATCGGAGCCTTCAAACTCATCATCGTCGCCGGTAGAGAAGAAGTCGTCCTCTTCCCCGTCTTCGTTCTCGATGGAATAGCCGTCGAAATCGCCGTCCGTTGCGACGTTTTCTTCATCAAAGACCTGATCGCCCGGGGTGAGACCCACATCATCGTCATCGTCGAAGCTCTGGCGCAGGTCAATCTCCTCGTTGTCCTTATCCAGTACCTTGATGTCGAGGCCGAGTGCCTGCAGTTCCTTGATAAGAACGCGGAAGGATTCCGGAATGCCCGGCTTCGGCACGTTCTGGCCCTTAACAATGGCTTCGTAGGTCTTTACACGGCCCACAACGTCGTCGGACTTCACCGTCAGAATCTCCTGCAGGGTGTAAGCCGCGCCGTAAGCCTCCAACGCCCAAACTTCCATTTCGCCGAAGCGCTGGCCGCCGAACTGCGCCTTGCCGCCCAAAGGCTGCTGGGTAACGAGGGCATACGGACCGGTGGAACGGGCGTGAATCTTATCGTCAACAAGATGATGGAGCTTGAGGTAGTACATGTAGCCAACGGTAACCGGGTTATCGAAATACTCGCCGGTACGACCGTCACGCAGACGGAACTTGCCGTCCTCACTCATGCCCGCCATGCGGAAGCACTCGCGGATATCCGCTTCGTGTGCGCCGTCGAATACCGGGGTCATAATCTTCCAGCCGAGTGCGTTTGCCGCCATGCCGAGGTGAACCTCGAGAACCTGTCCGATATTCATACGGGACGGAACGCCCAACGGGTTCAGAACGATGTCAAGCGGTGTACCGTCCGGCAGGAACGGCATCTCTTCCATCGGCAAAATGCGGGAAACAACACCCTTGTTACCGTGGCGGCCGGCCATCTTATCGCCGACGGAGATCTTTCTCTTCTGTGCGATATAGCAGCGCACGACCTTGTTGACGCCGGGGCTCAGCTCATCGCAGTTGTCTCTCGTGAAGACCTTAACGTCCACAATGGTGCCGTACTCGCCGTGCGGAACACGGAGGGACGTATCGCGAACCTCGCGGGCCTTTTCACCGAAGATGGCGCGCAGCAGGCGCTCTTCGGCGGTCAGCTCGGTTTCGCCCTTCGGCGTGACCTTACCAACCAGAATATCGCCGGCGTGAACCTCCGCACCCACACGAATGATGCCGCGGTCATCAAGGTCGCGCAGCAGATCTTCGTTGACGTTCGGGATGTCGCGGGTAATCTCTTCCGCGCCGAGCTTTGTATCTCTGGCTTCCATCTCATACTCTTCGATATGGATGGAGGTATAAACGTCGTCGCGTACGATTTTCTCGTTTAGCAGAACGGCGTCCTCGTAGTTGTAGCCTTCCCAGGTCATGAAGCCGATGAGCGCGTTCTTGCCAAGCGCGATCTCGCCGTTCTTAATGGCCGGGCCGTCCGCCAGAACATCGCCCACTTCAACGCGGTCGCCGCGGTTGACGATCGGGACCTGGTTGATGCAGGTGCTCTGGTTGGAACGCATGAACTTTGTGACGACATAGTCGTCGATATCGCCGTTATCGGTCGTCACGCGAATGAGGTCTGCACTGACGCTCTTAACGACACCTGCGCGTTCGCACAGGACGCAGACGCCGGAGTCGACGCCTGCTTTATACTCCATGCCGGTACCGACGATCGGAGACTCGGTGCGGAGCAGCGGAACTGCCTGACGCTGCATGTTCGCGCCCATCAGAGCACGGTTCGCGTCATCGTTTTCGAGGAACGGGATCATCGCCGTTGCAACGGAGAAGACCATACGCGGGGAAATATCCATGTAATCGACGCGGGTCGGCTCAACCTGAATGAACTCGCCCTTGAAACGTGCGAGAACGCTGTCGTTTGCAAAGGTGTTGTCTTCATTCAGCTTTTCGTTTGCCTGCGCAACGATGAACTCGTCTTCCACGTCCGCCGTCATGTAAACGACTTCGTTCGTAACCTTGCCCGTCGCCTTATCAATCTTTCTGTACGGCGCTTCAATGAAGCCGTAGTGGTTGATTCTTGCGAACGTTGCAAGATAGGAGATCAGACCGATGTTCTGACCTTCCGGGGATTCGATCGGGCACATGCGGCCGTAGTGTGTGTAGTGAACGTCTCGAACCTCGAAGCTCGCACGGTCACGGGAAAGACCGCCCGGGCCCAAAGCGGAGAGACGGCGCTTATGCGTCAGCTCTGCCAGCGGGTTCGTCTGGTCCATGAACTGGGACAGCGGAGAAGAACCGAAGAACTCCTTGATCGCTGCAACGACCGGACGGATATTGATGAGAGAATGCGGTGTAAGGGATTCCATATCCTGACCCTGCAGCGTCATGCGCTCGCGGATCACGCGCTCCAAGCGGGAGAAGCCGATGCGGAACTGGTTCTGCAGCAGCTCGCCGACGGAACGGATACGGCGGTTGCCGAGCTGGTCGATATCGTCCGTAAAGCCGAGACCGACAGCAAGGCAGGTCATGTAGTTGATGGAGGAGAAAATATCATCAATGATGATGTGGTTCGGGATCAACTCGTCATGACGTGCGGTGAGCTGCTCTTTGAGCTTCTCTTCGTCGTCGCCGCACGCTTCGAGAATCTCGGAGAGCACTGCGTAGCGCACACGTTCGTTGATGCCGCACTCTGCCTCTGCATCAAAGGAAACGTATTTTGCGATATCGACCATGCCGTTTGAGATAACCTTCGTCTCCTTGTCGTCCTCAAGGGCAACCCAAGCGGTGGTCACACCGGCGTTGTCGATGTCTTCGGCAAGCGTGCGGGACACAACAGTGCCCGCTTCTGCCATCACCTCGCCGGTCGCCGGGTTGACGATCGGACGGGAAAGCTGACGACCGGTGATTCTGCCGGCAAGGTTCAGCTTCTTATTGTACTTATAACGGCCGACTCTGGAGAGGTCGTAGCGTCTCGGGTCGAAGAACAGGCCGTTCAAATGGAACTGCGCGCTTTCAACCGTGGGCGGCTCGCTCGGACGGAGCTTTCTGTACACCTCAAAGAGGCCTTCCTCCATGGTGTGCGTGGTATCCTTATCGATAGTCGCAAGGATGCGCTCGTCTTCGCCGAAGTATTCCTTGATCTCTTCGTCGGTGCCGAGACCGAGTGCGCGGATAAACGCGGTCATCGGGAGCTTTCTGTTTTTATCGATACGCACGTAGAGTACGTCATTCACATCGTTTTCGTACTCCAGCCATGCGCCGCGGTTCGGAATGACGGTGGAAGAGAAAAGCTGTTTGCCTGTTTTATCGTACTCCATCTTATAATAGACGCCCGGAGAACGAACAAGCTGGGAAACGATAACACGTTCTGCGCCGTTAATCACAAAAGTGCCGGACGGTGTCATCAGCGGGAAATCGCCCATGAAGACTTCAGATTCCTTGATCTCGCCCGTTTCCTTGTTGAGAAGGCGTGCAGTGACGCGCAGGGCCGCCGCATAGGTAGCATCGCGCTCTTTGCATTCCGTTACCGTGTAATTGGGTTTTTCGTCGAGCTTGTAGTTCACGAAGTCCAGAACCAGATTTCCGTTGAAATCCGTAATGCCGGAGACGTCGTCAAAAACTTCCTTCAGACCTTCCTTCAGGAACCAGTCGTAGGAATTTTTCTGAATCTCGATCAGGTTCGGCATATCGAGAACTTCATTGATGTGCGAGAAGCTCATGCGTGTGTTCTTGCCAAGCTGTACCGGCTTAACATTCACCATTGACTCAACCACTCCATTCTTAGTATTTGACCCGTGTTTTTAAGCAAAATCACTTAAAAACGGCGGAAAGAATATCCGTTCATGTGAATTTTATAGATTATGCTTGATTATTTTTCGGAACTGTGTTATAATGCAGATCAGAGAAAGAAATGGCATATCTATCCATGATGATACATTGTAATATGATACACCGTATCTGTGGATTTGTCAAGCCTTTTCCCGAAATTTTTCGAGTTTTATTCCCTTTTTCTTTTCTCAAATTCCAAAGCAGAATAAATTGAATTTTGACCCGTATACCCGATCGCACATGGACCTTGTAAACTGCAATCGGGCTTTATTTTTATCCGCTGCCAATCATTTTAATTTGAAGAGGAACACTGTATGAAAAAGCATTTCGCAAAGCAGATTTTCGCCGCGGCCCTTGCAATCGGCTTCGTGTGCGGGCTTTCGGCATGCCGTGAACGCGAACGTGAATGTGAAGAAGAGCAACTCACGTTAAAGCCGGTGATTTATCTTTATCCGGAAGAAGAAACGGACGTCTCGGTTACGCTCGCGTACGACGGAACGCTCACTTGCACCTACCCGAATTACAAAACCGGCTGGCATGTTTCGGCGAAACCTGACGGCACTCTGACGGACGAGGACGGCCAAACGTATAACTACCTGTACTGGGAAGGCACGGACAGCGCGGAATACGACCTTTCCCACGGCTTCTGCGTAGCGGGCAGCGACACCGCCGCTTTCCTCGAAAATGCCTTGCGCGACCTCGGACTCACCCGCAAAGAAGCGAATGAATTCATCGTGTACTGGCTTCCCCAGATGCAGGAAAATCCCTATAATCTCATCGCGTTTCAGTCCGACTGCTATACGCAGGTGGCGCAGCTGGATATCTCCCCCGCGCCCGACACGCTCCTTCGGGTCTTCATGGCGTGGAAACCGCTTGAAGAGAAAGTCGACATTCCCGCGCAAACGCTCACTGCTCCCGCCCGCGACGGCTTCACAGCGGTGGAATGGGGCGGCAGCCGCATAAACTGAGCCGTAGCTCTTGCCCGTGCAGAGTCTCACGGCGTTCATACCGCTTAAAAACACGCAAAACCTTCCCGGTTTCCAAACGGAAACGAAGCCGGGAAGGTTTTTGTTTTGTTTATGTTGAATTTTGGATGCCGAAGAAATTAAGTTAAAAGCGAAAGCCGCTTTCAAAACGAATTATTGCGTTTTAAGTATGTACTTGCGTGTACTTTTACGCGGATTCGCTTACGTTTCTGCCTCTTTCCCCTCGCCTTTTTCGTCCGCCTCGGTATCCTCGCAGGCGCAGATGGACGCGAACGTGTAGGACTCCAGCTTATTGCGCACAAGCTGCGAGACCTCACCGTAGATGTGATGCAAACGGCACGAGGTGCGCTGGCAGCTGTACGCATCGCCCTGGCAGCGGGAAATCATATACGGCCCCTCCACCGCCTCGATCACGCTGCGCAGCGTGATCTCCTTCGGCGGCTTTGCAAGCTCATAGCCGCCCTTTGCGCCCTTATACGAGCGCACGATGCCGTCCGAAACGAGCGTGCGCAGGATCTTCAGCGTAAAGCGCAGCGTGACGTTTGTGCGCTCCGAGATCGTTTTGGCATCTGCGCGCCCGGGGTTCACGGCCAAAAATTCCACGATGCGGACTGCGTAGTCCGCTTCCAGTGTCATGTGCATGGTATGTGCCTATCCTTTCGGGATCAATCCAGAAAATCCTTCAGCTTCTTGCTGCGGCTCGGGTGACGGAGCTTTCTGAGCGCCTTGGCTTCAATCTGGCGGATACGTTCACGGGTGACATTGAATTCCTTGCCCACTTCCTCGAGCGTGCGGCTTCTGCCGTCCTCAAGACCGAAGCGCAGGCGCAGCACCTTTTCCTCACGCGGGGTGAGGGAATCGAGCACATCGCCGAGCGTTTCGCGCAGCAGCGTATGGGAAGCGGCATCTGCCGGGGCCGGTGCGTCGTCATCCGGGATAAAGTCGCCGAGGTGGCTGTCCTCTTCCTCGCCGATCGGCGTTTCAAGGGAGACAGGCTCCTGTGCGACGCGCATGATCTCGCGCACTTTATCAACCGGCATATCGAGCTCGTCGGAGATTTCCTCCGCGGTCGGCTCATGGCCGCTCGTGTGGAGCAGCTGGCTGGAGACCTTCTTCACCTTATTGATGGTCTCCACCATGTGCACCGGGATACGGATAGTGCGGGCCTGGTCGGCGATGGCGCGCGTGATGGCCTGACGAATCCACCACGTTGCGTAGGTGGAGAACTTGAATCCCTTTGTATAATCGAACTTTTCAACAGCCTTGATGAGGCCGAGATTGCCCTCCTGAATGAGGTCAAGGAACTGCATGCCACGGCCGAGATAGCGCTTCGCGATGCTGACGACAAGACGCAGGTTCGCTTCGGAAAGGCGCTTCTTTGCGGCTTCGTCGCCGTCCTTGATGGCGATGGCAAGGCGCACTTCTTCTTCGGAGGAAAGCAGCGGCACGCGGCCGATCTCTTTCAGGTAAACTTTGACCGGGTCATCGATGGCGACGCCTTCCATGCCCATGCCGGCATCAAAATCGTCCGTATCTGCGCCGGATACTTTGGAAAGGTCGATGTCATCAATCTGGATATCGCTGAAGTCATCGATAATTTCAATGCCGTGCGATTCCAGTGTATCATAGAATTTTTCAATGTGCTCCGGGTCGAAATCCAATTCGCCGATGGCGTCGAGGATCTCCTTTGTGGTGAGCTGGCCTTTGCTTTTGCCGAGCTCAATCAGATCGCGGATCACGGTTTTCTTATCGGGTGCTGCCATAGTTTATCATACCTTTCCTGTGTTTTCCCTTATTCCCTCGGCAGCGTCTGCACACTGCCTTTTTATCTCAATTCTGTTTTAAAGCATAATGTTCCTATTTTTTCTGTTTGCGCAGTGCATCGAGCTGCGCCTGCAGGTCGGCGGGGTTCGCACCACGCACCTTATCGGTATCGGTCAACGCGCCTTCGCTCAAAATGATCTGCACGTATTCTTCCGCGTCTTTGGCGGTGATGCCGGCGTTTTCCTGCACAATCTTCGCAAGGCGGCCCATTTCGTCCGGCGTACATTCCGCCGAAAAGTCTGTAATCTGCGGTGATGTGACCGTTTCTTCGTTTATAATCTTGCCCAGGAGGCTCTGATATAACCGGCGATTGAACGCCGTCACGAATTTTTCGGGCGGCACGCGGCGGTTCAGGCTCTGTGCGAGGTCATTATTGTGGAAAAGGCACGCGATGAGCCGCTCTTCGGCGTTGGCCACGCGGACATAGCGGCGCTTTTCGGGGTTTACGGTATCGCGCCGCGCGGAAAGCTGCTCCGTCATGTCCCTTTGCTGCTGCCGCTGCGCCGCACGCGCTTTTTTGCGCACGGAAACGGACATCTGCTGCAAAATGGCGTTTTTGTCAACATTCAATTCCTGCGAAAGGCGGCTGACGTACACGTCGCGCTCAATGGCGTTTTCAAGGCCCGCCAGCAGCTCTACGGCGGCCATCAGGTATTGAATACGCCCGTTTTCGTTGCTTAAATCATACCCGCTTTTCAGCTTTGCAAGGCGGTATTCCACATCGTTGCCGCTTTGCTCAATGAGCCTACGGAAACGCGCCGCGCCTTCATCCCCGCATGCGTTGATGAACTCGTCCGGGTCTTTGTTGCCGGGCACGGCCATGACGCGCACCAAAAGCCCTGCGCCGCGCAGAATGGGAATGGCGCGCTGTGCGGCCTTTTGACCGGCTTCGTCGGAATCGTAGCAAATGACGACCTCTTTCGCATAGCGGGCAATGATGCGCGCCTGCTCTGCGGTGAGTGCCGTGCCGAGCGACGCAATGGCGTTTTCAATGCCCGCTTTGTGCAGCGAGATGACGTCCATATAGCCCTCAGCCAAAATGATGCGGTCGTTTTCGAGCGCGTTTTTTGCAAAATTCATCGCGAAAAGACCGCTGCTCTTGTGGTAGACCGGGGTATCCGATGTATTTATGTACTTCGGCTTTTCATTTGTCAAAATGCGCCCGCCGAACGCGACCACGTTGCCGCGCAGATCAATGATAGGAAACATGACGCGTGCGTGGAAACGATCCATCGCGCGGCCGGAGCGCGTCTCCACCGCGACGTTCGCCGCAATCATCTCGCGCTCGGAATAGCCCTTGGAGCGCAGGTGATTGACGAGCGCAAAGCGGCTTTCCGGCGCCCAGCCGAGCCCGAAATGGCGGATCATTTTCATGGGCAGGCGTCTGCGCGCGAAATAATCAAGCCCCGGCTTACCCTCCGGGCTTAAAAGCGCGCTGTGGAAAAAGCGGGCGGATTCGCGGTTGATTTCCAGCACGCGCTGACGCAGGCGGCTCATGGAATCGTCCACGCCCTGCTCCGGCATTTGCAGCCCCACGCGGTCCGCGAGCATTTTCACGGCCTCGATGTAATCGAGATTTTCAATCTTGCGAATGAATGTGATGACATCGCCGCCCGCGCCGCAGCCGAAGCAGTAAAACGAGTTATTCTCCGGGTAGACGTTGAAGGACGGTGATTTTTCGTTGTGGAAGGGACACAGTCCCACCATGTTTTTGCCGCGCCGCTTTAGGTTGACATACGAGGAAACGATGTCTGTAATGTCGCAGCGCGATTTTAAGTCCTGCATAAAGGACTCCGGCAACGGCATTCCACCGCCCCCTTTCGTGACCGCCGGCGCGATGCCGTTGGGATTACGGGCAAAGCTCGGAGCAAAACGCCCTGACTTTTGCCCTCATAGTATTATATACGCCGCAAACGGCGAAATTACTTCTTTTATTCTTCAAATTCAAAAAATTTTTTTCCGTCTTCTGTCACATCGACCTGCCCGTTTGTGGCATCCGCAAGTTTTTTGCGGAATGTGCCGAGCAGCTCGGGCGCCAAATGGAATTTAACGGTGACTTTTTCCTCAAAGACCGTGTCGTCCGTCACGCCGCCGCATTCCGGAACAAGCGATGCAACGCGGCCGTACCGGCCGTAATCGCAGGTGAGCGACAACAGCAGGCACTCGCGCATGGTAATGATCTGTGCCGCCTGCAGGGCGATGGACGCGGTGTGCGAATACGCACGAACGAGACCGCCGCCCCCGAGCAGAATGCCGCCGAAATAGCGCGTGGCAACCGTGACGACATCCGTAACGCCGCTTTTGCGCAGGACATCCAGCACCGGCATACCGGCCGTGCCCTGCGGCTCGCCGTCATCCGAAAAGCGCATGGTGCCGTCGCGCAGGATATACGCATAGACGTTGTGACTGGCATCCCAGTGCTCGGATTTTTTGGACGTGATGAAATCGAGCGCCTCCTGCTCGGTCTGCACCGGGCAGGCATAGCCGATGAAACGCGATCGCTTTTCCACAAACTGGTCCTGCGCGTTTTTCCGCACGGTTTTGTACTCTGCCATTTTTACCGCTCCCCTCTGTTTTGAAACGAACGCGATTTGCCTTTGGAGAAAAAATGGGCGATGCCCGAAAGAGCACCGCCCTGAACGATCCATATAAATTTACTTCGTGATACCGTAGCGCTTGTTGAACATATCAACACGACCGCTTGTATCAACCAGCTTCTGCTTACCCGTAAAGAACGGATGGCACTTGGAGCAAATTTCAACGCGGATGTCCTTCTTTGTGGAACGCGTGTGAATCACATTGCCGCATGCGCAGGTAATGGTCGTTTCCTGATAGTCCGGATGTATATTCTTCATATCTGTCACCTCTTTCGGTTGATCTGCGGTTAGTCGGTTAACAGCGAAGTTAACACATAAACATAGCGCTAATTATGTTAGCACAAAAAATTCTAAAATGCAAGGTCTTTTTCAAAAAAACAGAAAACTTTTTTCTTTTTCTTCCCGAAAGCATCCGTTTTTTTCGTTAGGCGCCGATGTAGCGAAGGTATTCTTCGAGGCAAAAGGAGAGTCTGCGGATGGCGGCGGCGTGCTCTGTGCCGACATAGCGCAGGACAAGATCATTGCGTTTAAGGCCGGTTTCGTCCTCTTTTCCGGCGGGATAGCGGAACACAAAGCCGTAATGCGCCATGTTTCTTTGCAGCCAGCCGTAGGTATCCGTTGTCGAAAATGTTGCGGGGTCGTCCTGCACGGTGACGCACAGGCCGCTTTGCAGGTCGCTTGTGCCGGGCGCGGACACGGTGGATTTTGCGTCTTCGCGCGCCATAATCTTGGTGGAACCTGCCGCGATAAGGCGCTCGACTTCGGCGTTATAAAGCGCTTCCTGCTCTGCATAGGACACATAGCCGCCGGAAAACTTGAGCGTGACACCGTCTGCTTTTGCGGCATCGCACAGTGCGGTGAGTGCCGGCACAATGCGGGCATCGACCGTGACGCTGTCAAACTCGGCGGTCTCCTCGGGGGCGAAATCCGCGTCCACAGGGTGGTCTTCGTTGATGACGAACAGATTCACGCTGTCCTCGAGCACGGGCAGGTCGTTTTCCTCCGTGCTTGCAGCGGGGGACGCGGTGGGCAGTACGGTGTCCTGCGGCAGGGAATCCTCCGGATCTTCGGGCGGGAAAAGCACCGGCAAACCCCACATGACGAACAGTGCAAGCGCCATGAAAGCGGCGGCGCAGATAAGCAGAATGCCCGTCCAACGCTTTAGGTTCATAATGCGCTCCAAATGCAGTGGACGCGGCTTTTGGATGGGACTGTATTTTTTTCGTTTCCGCACGGTGCTCTCCCCTTTCTTTCGGTATCTTTTATTATTATATCGGATGGCGGGAAAAAAGCAAGTCGAATTCCTTTACAACAGAAAAACGCCCGAGCTGTGAAGCCCGGGCGCTGTGCATTTCAGTTAACGCTATTTTTTGAAGAATTACTTCTTTTTGCTTTTACGGGAGGGGATCTCGGTGGTTTCCGGGTCTACCTTTCCCATTTCGGAAGCTGCACTGCTAAGACCGTCCTCGCCGCTGCTGAGCTTGCCGTTATTGACGATGAGGTTCGTGACAATGCCGACGATGAGGGCAACAGCCAAAGACGTGATGTTCAGCAGAGCGCCGCCGGTGATGCTGTTCGTGCCGAAGCCGAAGTACAAACCGCCGATGCCGCAGACGAGGATGGAGCTGACGACGAACAGGTTCTTACTGTTGCCGAGATCAACACGGTGGAGCATCTGGAGACCGGAAACGGCGATGAAGCCGTAGAGCGCGATGCACGCGCCGCCCATGACGCACTTCGGAATGGAGTTAATGAGCACGACGAACGGAGTGAAGAAGGAAAGCACCATGCAGCCGAGTGCCGCGGTGAGGATGGAAACGATGGAAGCGTTGCCGGTGATGGCAATGCAGCCGATGGACTCGCCGTAGGTGGTGTTTGCACAGCCGCCGAAGAACGCGCCCACAATGGAGCCGAGGCCGTCGCCGATGAGGGTCTTATCGAGGCCCGGGTCTGCGATGAGGTCGCGGTTGACAACCGTGCTGAGGTTCTTGTGGTCAGCGATGTGCTGTGCGAGCTCGACGACGCCGATCGGAATGTAGATCATGGCGATGTTGCCGATGGCAGCCGCATCAAGCGGATACTGGCCGTTCGTCTCGATTGCTTTGAGGAAGAAGAACTTCGGATAATCGACGATGCTGGTGATGCTGAATGTGCCGAATGCATCGATGAAAGGCTGGAAGGAAAGGAGCTTGAGGCTCTCTGTGCCCGTTGCCATGCCGATGATTGTAAAGACGAGTGCAAGCGCATAGCCCGCGCCGATGCCGACGATAAACGGAATGAGCTTGACGGTTTTGGAGCCCTTAACGGACGCTATGACAATCATGAAGAAGGTGAAGATGCCGCAGATGATGGCAGCCCAGTTGTAGGTCTCGCCGTATACGACAGCTGCAGCGCCGTTGCCCATGATCCAGCTTGTTGCCGTGCCGGAGAGGGACAGACCGATGAGCGCGACGATCGGTCCGATGATGACGGACGGCATCAGCTTATTGACCCAACCGGAGCCGACGACCTTGATGACAAGACCGATGATGACGTAAACAAGACCTGCGAACGCAACGCCGATGAGCATGCCCCAGTAGCCGTAATTCTGACCGATTGTAGCCGCATACGCGCCGAGGAAGGTGAACGAGGAGCCGAGGAATACCGGGCTTCTGCGCTTGGTGCAGAACAGGTATACGATGGTGCCGATGCCCGCGCCGAACAGTGCGGCTGCGGCGTCTGCCTGCAGGCCGTAGCTGGTGACAAGCAGCGGTACGAGCAGCGTAGCCGCCATGATGGCGATCATCTGCTGGAATGCGAAGACCAGTGTTTTGCTGAACTTCGGCTTATCTTCGATGCCGTAAATCAACTTCATGAAATCATTTCCTTTCTTCCGAACCGTGGTTTCATTTCTTACCCCAAAACACGTTCTTTTCTCCCCTATGCTTTTCCGAGCATAAAGAAAAGCTCTGCCTGTAAAATGGGCGGAGCTTGAGCCTTGTCAGCACGCCGTCTGTAAAGACGTATTAAGAGTCAATCTTGCCAATATCACAGTATCGGGGTTAAAGATCGTATTTCGTTTTCCAACGCTAAACTATAGCACAACATTCGACGAAAGTCAACGTAATTCGCGCACTTGTGAATAGTTTGTGAATATTCATCAAAAAAAGGCAGCACAATACAGAAAAAGCTCTCCGAACCATGCGAAGAGCTTTTACGTTTACAAGGATTACCGGTTTTTATTCGGTTTATAGCTGACTGTGCCGCACAGGCGATCGCCTGCGTCGCCGGCTGCGGTGGGAATGTAGCCGTTCTCGTTCAGCGGGCCGGGTGCGTAGTTTGCCGCGTAGATTTTGACATCCGGGTGCTTTTCATACAGCAGCTTGATGCCTACCTCGGACGCGAAAATGCACATGAACTTGATGTTCTTGCAGCCTGCGTCCTTTAAAAACTGGATAGCAGCATCTGCGCTGCCGCCTGTTGCAAGCGCCGGATCAACAACGACGACGGGGCCGTCTGCGGTATCGACCGGGAGCTTGAAGTAATACGTCATCGGCTTTAGGGTTTCCTCGTCGCGGTAAAGGCCGATGTGGCCGACCTTTGCCGTGGGCGAAAGCTCACGCAGGCCGTCTACCATGCCGAGGCCGGCGCGCAGAATCGGAACGATGGTGAAATCCTCTGCAAGCACCGGGGTAATGATCTTCTGCAGCGGCGCCTGGATCTCCACGTCCTTCGTTTTGAGCTCCTTGAGCGTTTCGTAGCCCATAAGCATGGCAAGCTCTTTGACGAGTTCGCTGAATTCCTTGGTGCCGGTGTTAACGTCGCACAAGTGGCTGACCTTGTGCTTGATGAGCGGGTGGTTGAAAACCGTAAGATTGGAAAGATATGCTTCCATGTTTGACCTTCCTTAGTCCGTAAGACGGCGCACCGCCTTGTTTCGTTTATTTTCAAAGCATATCATAGCACACGCTTTGACAAAAATCAACCGAAAGAGACGCGTCTTGACGGAAAAGCGCCGAAATGCTACAATAAATCAAAGAGTTTAAAAAAGGATTGACAAGCATGCCTATGAAGCTGAAAGCCCAGCTGATGGACGACGTTACCGTAAAGCGCGCTTTGACGCGGCTTTCTTATGAAATCATTGAAAAAAGCCGCGACCTCGAAAACGTGGTGCTCATCGGCATCAAAACGCGCGGTGTGCCGCTTGCGGAGCAGATTGCGGCGAACATTGAGACGCACACCGGTGTAAAGGTGCAAACCTGCACACTGGATATTACATTCTACCGTGACGACCTGACAAAGCGGCACGACCTGCCGACTGTGAACACGCAGACGCTTCCGGTCGACCTCAACGACAAGGAAGTCATTTTGGTGGACGATGTGCTGTTTACGGGCCGCACGGTGCGCGCGGCGATCGACGCGGTGTTCCGTTTCGGGCGGCCGGCGCGCATTCGGCTGGTCGTTTTGGTCGACCGCGGTCACCGCGAGCTGCCCATTCGCCCTGATTTTGTGGGCAAGAATATCCCCACCTCTCTACGCGAGATCATCGCCGTGCATTTGGAAGCTGTGGATGGCAAGACGAACGTGGAAATCTACGAGCAGGACGAGAACGAACCGGAAATCTACGGACAATGACCCGCTTTTAGTGTAAAAATCGAATTAAAAGAAGGTATAAACATGGCTGTAATTTTGGCAAGCAGTTGCCTTTTAGGCTGCGAATGCCGCTATAAGGGCGACGGCTGCAAGTGCGATGCGCTCATTAAGCTTGCAGAAAGCAACACGATCATCGGCGTATGTCCCGAGCAGATGGGCGGTCTGCCCACGCCCCGCGACCCGGCGGAGCGGCAGGGTGACAAGGTGATCTCCTGTGCAGGCAAGGACGTGACGAAGGCGTACACAAAAGGCGCAGAGACGGCGCTGTACTTTGCGAAGCTGAACCACGTGGATTTTGCCGTGATGAAGGCGAAAAGTCCGTCCTGCGGCAAGGGACTCATTTACGATGGCACGTTTACGGGCAACAAGATTCCCGGCAACGGTGTAACCGTGGAGCTTCTGAACGCGAACGGCATCCCGGTGTTTACAGAGGACGAATTGGATCAGCTGCCGCTGTAAAGCAAAATATCTTACCACAAAGAATTAGGCCTGCTGCGCTTTGCGGCGGGCTTTTTGCTTGAAGATATGAAGAAAAGCTGTACGTAAAGCAATAGAACTTTACGTACAGCTTTTTGAAATTTTATGTAATGCTATTTTGCTTTACAGATTACTTCTCGTCGAAGAACGACTTGAAGCCCTTGTAGGCCATGTAGACGTCGAGCTTGGAGACAACCTCAAACGGTGCGTGCATGGAAAGCACCGGCACACCGATGTCGAGCACGTCGACATTGAGATTCGCGATGAACTTTGCGACCGTGCCGCCGCCGCCCTGATCGACCTTGCCGAGCTCGCCGATCTGCCAAAGCACGCCTGCATCGTCAAACGTGCGGCGGATTTTGGCGACGAACTCTGCGTTCGCGTCGGACGTACCGCCCTTGCCGTGTGCGCCGGTGTACTTGGCTATGCCCAGACCTCCGTTGATGTAGGTGGAGTTCTGTGCCTCGTAAGCGGAAGCATAATGCGGATCATATGCCGCGGTGACGTCGGCGGAAATGCAGGTGGACTTGGAGAGCACGTGGCGCGGCTCTTCACCCTCTGCCTGCGCGAGGTCAGCGATGAAGTAACGCATGTACTCGGAGTTGAGGCCCGTGTTGCCGTCGCTGCCGGTCTCTTCCTTATCGGTGAGCACAGTGACGACGGTCTGCACCGGGTTCTTGCAGTTGAGGATAGCTTCAAGTGCCGGGTATGCGCAGACGCGGTCATCGTGGCCGTAAGCGCCGACGAGGCTGCGGTCAAAGCCGATATCCACCGCCTTGAACGCCGGGACGAACTCGATCTCTGCGGAGATGAGGTCGGCTTCTACGATGCCGTACTTCTCGTTTAAGAGACGCATGATGTTCAGCTTATATGCATCCTTAGCCTCCTCGTCGCGAACCGGGCGGCTGCCGATGAGGATGTTAAGGTCTTCGCCTGTAAAGGCAGTACCCAGCGGCTTTGTAGCCTGATCCTGACCGAGGTGCGGCAAAATATCTGTGATGGTGAACTGCGGATCGCCCGCTTCTTCACCGATGCAGACCTTGATGACCGTGCCGTCGCTCTTCACGACAACGCCGTGCATGGCGAGCGGAATCGCCGTCCACTGGTACTTTTTGATGCCGCCGTAGTAGTGCGTTTTGAGGTACGCCATCTCGGAGGATTCATAAAGCGGGATGGGCTTTAAGTCGAGACGCGGGTTATCGATGTGTGCTGCGGCAATGCGAACGCCGTTTTTGCAGCCCTCTTTACCCATGATAGCAAGGCAAATTGCTTTACCGCGATTGTTGTAATACACTTTGTCGCCCGCCGCATACTTGTGCTTCGGGTCGAACGGCACAAAGCCGTGCTTTTCTGCAGCCGCGACCGCGTACTCAACGGATTCGCGCTCGGTTTTGGCGCTGTTTAAAAATGCCTTGTAGCCTTCGCAGAACTTATCTGCTTTTTCGATCTTCTCATCTGTGACCTTGAAAAAGCCGTTCTTGCGCGGGTTGAGGAGCATTTCGGACAGCTCTTTTGCGGATTTTTCCGCTGCTTTTTTAGCCATTTTCAATTCCCCCATACAATTTTTCGTAAGTTTCTTTATACTGAAGGACTTTCTGGACGTAAAGACGCGTTTCTTCAAACGGAATTTCTTTTAAGGTCACTCCGTCTTCGGAATATGCGGGGTCCGAAAGCCACGACGTAACGTTTCCCATGCCTGCATTGTAGGCGCAGACCGCTGTGGCGAGGTTGTCGTACTCGTTTAAAAGCACGCGCAGCAGCGCACAGCCGTATCTGATGCTGATTTCGGGGTCGAGCAAAGCGCTTGCGTCATATTCCCCGCCGATATGCGTTTGCATCCAGTCAAACGTCTCGGGCATCATCTGCATAAGCCCGAGCGCGCCGACCGGGGACTCTGCCTCGGGGTCGAAATCGCTTTCCGCCTTGATGACGGCATAGACAAGGCTTTGCGGCAAGTCGTACTCCTTCGCTTCTTTTTTGACGATGGATTCGTACTTGCGCGGGTAAAGCATGTGGTCTACATCGGGATGCAGCCTTTGCACCGCGAAAACAACGAGCACGGCAGCTGCAATGCCGGCGATAAGAATCCATGGCCACAAGGGCTTCTTTTTGGACTTTTTTAAATGTTTGCTTCTCTTATTCAATCGGATTCACCGGGGTGTGCGCAGCCGAGCGCTGCGAGCATATTATCCATATTGTCCGCCGAAACAGCGACGGTGTTATCGAGTGTGTAATCGGAGCGATCGATGTAAAAATCGTCGCTCTGTTGGGCGTGCATGCGCGTCAGGGCCTCCTGCTCCGTGAGACCGTCGCGGCGGCAGATGCGCCCAAGGCGCACGGTTTCATCCGCAAGAACGGAGACCACGCGGCGGCAAAGGCGATCCGCACCGGCTTCAAACAGCGTCGGAGCGTCGAGCACGATGACCTTTGCATCTTTATATGCGGCAATCTCCTTTTTGAGACGCGCTAAGATCACGGGATGCGTGATGGCGTTCAGCTTCGTCTTGCCCTCTTCGCTTGCAAACGCGAGGTTTGCGAGACGGCGGCGGTCTAACGTGCCGTCTTCTTTTATAATAGCACGGCCGAACGCATTTTGCAACTCCGTAAGACATGTTCCTGCATAAAGAGACGGATCGTGCGTAACGGCGTCGCAGTCGATGATGACGCAGCCGCGCGCCTTAAGCTGCTTTGCGACCGTCGATTTGCCCGCGCCGGTCTGGCCCGTAAGGCCGATGACGAGCTGCTCGTTCGGCGTTACGATGCGGAACGCACAAGCGCGAATGAGACGGTTATAAACCGCAAGGCCTACGCCGCTTTTGCGCGGCATACGGGCGTAAACGGTCTTTGCGCCGATCTCATCGAGGTGATGGAGCGACGTGAAAAGCCCGTGCGCCTGCGAAAGGGAATCTGCGGCGCTGCCGTAGGGCACGCACCGGTTTTTGAGGTACGGCACGTCTTCGTTAAAGCAAAGTGCAGCTGCTTCGGAGTGCGTATGCAAAAACGCGGCGTAGTCTTCGGCGGAAGCGTCCACCATGTAGACATCCGCTTTCGGCGCGTAGTGCTTGTATTTCATGCCGGGCGAGGCGACCTTGGCGTTTTCCGCGGGCTTTTCCAGCACGGCGCGGTCCACGTCTACCCTGCCGAGCACGCGGCGCAGCTGCTCCACGGAAATGCCGCCCGGGCGCAGCACACGCGGTATCTCGGTGACGACGGTGATAACGGTGGACTCCACGCCGACCTCGCAGTCGCCGCCGTTCACGATGCCGTCTACGCGGCCCATGAGATCATCGCACACATGCGGGAACGATGTGGGGCTGGGCAGACCGGAGAGATTCGCGGACGGCGCGGCAAGCGGCACGCCTGCGGCGTTAATGATCGCCCGCGCGGTGGGATCGGACGGCATGCGGACGGCAACCGTATCGAGACCGCCGGTCGTCTGCATCGGCACAAGCGGCGATTTTTTCATGATGATGGTAAGCGGGCCCGGCCAAAAGGCATCTGCAAGCTTTTTGGCGGCTTCGGGAATCTCTTCGACAAGCGCAGGCAATTCTTTGATATCCGCGATATGCACGATGAGCGGATTATCCGACGGGCGACCCTTCACTTTGTAGATCTGTGCGGAGACGGTAGGGTCCAGCGCATTGCCGGCGAGGCCGTAGACGGTCTCTGTGGGGATGGCGACAAGACCGCCGCGGCGCAGAATCTTCCCCGCTTCTTTTATATCCTGTTCGTTTTTTTCATCCAATAATCGCGTATCCATGTTCATCCGTTCTCCATGCTCTCTTTTAATTTTTCGGCGCGGTCTGCGGCGATGAGTGCGTCAATGATTTCATCGAGGTCACCGTTTAAGACGTCGAACAGGCGGTAGATTGTCAGGCCTATGCGGTGATCGGTCACGCGCAGCTGCGGGTAGTTGTAGGTACGGATGCGCTCCGAACGGTCGCCGGTGCCGACCTGACTTTTGCGGTTTGCGGCAATCTCGGCGTTTTGCGCCGCCACCTTAGCGTCTAACAGTCGGGCACGCAGGACGCGCAGGGCTTTATCTTTGTTTTTGTACTGGCTGCGCTCGTCCTGACACTCGACGACCGTGCCGGTGGGCAGGTGCGTAACACGGATGGCAGACGACGTTTTGTTGATGTGCTGCCCGCCCGCGCCGCTGGAGCGGAATGTATCAATCTTTAAATCTTTCGGGTCGATCTCGAGCTCGACCTCATCGGCTTCCGGCAAAACGGCGACCGTAGCGGTGCTTGTGTGGATGCGGCCCTGCGTTTCCGTTTCCGGCACGCGCTGCACGCGGTGCACGCCGCTTTCAAATTTTAATCTGGAATACGCGCCGTCACCGTCGATTGTGAAGCTGACTTCCTTAAAGCCGCCAAGCTCCGTTTCATTCAGGCTGACGATCTCCGTTTTCCAGCCGCGCTTTTCGGCGTACATGTTGTACATGCGGTAAAGGTTATAGGCGAACAGTGCCGCTTCCTCGCCGCCTGCGCCGCCGCGGATTTCCACGATAACACTGCGGTCGTCGTTGGGGTCGCGAGGCAATAATAAAATTTTGAGTTCTTCCGAGATGCTTTCGATATCGCTTTTGGCGGCGCTCATCTCGTCGCTCGCCATTTGGCGCAGCTCTTTATCGGCTTCGGAGTCGTTTAAAATCGCTTCGGCATCCTCGAGCGATGCTTCGGCCTTTTTTAAGGCGCGGTATTTCTCCACGATGGGTTCGATTTCTTTGTGCTCCTTCATGAGGTCGCGGTAGAGATTGCGGTCTGCCGCAACGGCGGG
Organism: Hominenteromicrobium mulieris; assembly: GCA_021029595.1. GTDB lineage: Bacteria > Bacillota > Clostridia > Oscillospirales > Acutalibacteraceae > Hominenteromicrobium > Hominenteromicrobium mulieris. The sequence goes on from JAJJOY010000001.1 coordinate 387,519, forward strand.
ATCATAGAGCTTCATATTAAGCTCTTCATATCGGTTTTCAAAAACCGAGAGATTTTCAAACATAGCAAAGCTTCCTTTCAGACAGATAGTAAAATGAAACGGTCTGAGAGGCGCTACTGCTCGCTGCCGGCACTTTCGCGCACGATCTTGCGAATGTTCTTTTCACACTTGTGGCGGGGCACCATGACTTCTCTGCCGCAGCCGGTGCAGCGGATTTTAAAATCCGCGCCGATGCGCAGCACTTCAAACACGTTTGTCCCGCAGGGGTGCGGCTTTTTCATTTGTAATTTGTCGCCTACCCGAACATCCATGGTACAGCCTCCTTTATCGTGTATTGGGCGCGAATGCTCCCTTGAAAATTCAGTATAGCACAATGCTGTATTGATGTCAAAGCAAAAGACCGCCTGCGCGGGACTTTCCCTTGCAGACGGCCTTTTCGGTTTCTATTTTATTCCAAACGCTTTGTGAAACGCTTTTACGCTGCGATGTGAATGCCGCTCTTCTTCAGCGCGAAACTGAGAGCAGTCGCTACGCCGTAAGCCGCCGCAACGGAGACGATGTCCTTGACGAGATACGGCACGGAGGCCACAAGGAACGCCGCCCACGGGCCGTTGCCGGAGATAATGCCGAACTGAATCGTGCCGCACAGATGGCAAGCCGCAAGACCCGCAACACCGAGTACAATGGCGAGCACACGGTGCGGCATTTTTGTGCCGAGACCGCACAGCGCAGCCATGGGCAGAAAGCCGTAGATGTAGCCGCCCGCGAGACCGACAAGCGAACCGAAGCCGCCGGAGAAGTTTGCAAACACCGGCAGACCGACAGCGCCGAGCACGATATAGACGAGCACGGCGAGCGTGCCGCGCTTACAGCCGAGTGCATAGCCGCACAGGGCGACCGCGAAGGTCTGTAAGGTGACCGGGATGCCGCTCGGCAGCGGGAACGAAATCTGTGACAAAACGGCGAGCACGGCGGCGAATACGCCGACCATGACGATATTGGTGATTTTCTCTCTGTTGCTGTTCATGTTATTTACCCCTATTCATTTCGGAATACGGCACACTAAGCAGTTTATTCGGCTTTTGGGTTTGCAAAGCCCTTGTGGATCTGCACCTCGCCTGCGGAAAACGCGCGCTCCTCGCCGCTATCGAGACGGACGAGCAGGTGCGCTTCGTCGCTGATACCGGTGACGACACCGCGGTACGTCTCCTCCCCGAGCGAGAACGTGATGGCGCGGCCGGTGAGAAACGAATGGCTGCGGTACGATTCGATGAACGCGTTCGAGCCGAGGTTCTTATACAGCGCGAAAAAGCGGCTGATGACGGCAGCCGAAATGCGGCTGCGCATCTCCACGGGGCACGGGCCGTCGAAAATAGCACCGGCGATGGAGCGAATCTCCTCCGGGAAGCCCTCTTCCGGCACAGCGATGTTGATGCCGATGCCGAGCACGGCCCAGTTGAGACCGCCGTTTTCAAAATCAACGGAAGCTTCCGTTAAAATGCCGCAGACCTTTTTCTCGTTGAGGTAAACGTCGTTCACCCATTTGATTTGCGGGTTCAGCCCCGTGACCTGCTCAATGGCTTCGCACACGGCGACCGCTGCGGTAGTCGTGATGAAAAGCGATTTTTCAGCGGTGCAGTGCGGGCGGAGCAGCAGGCTGAAATAAATACCTGTACCCGGCGGCGACGTGAAGTGCCGACCGAGCCTGCCCTTGCCTGCCGTCTGCGATTCCGCAATGAGCACGGTGCCCTCCGGCGCGCCCTGCTCCGCCTGTGCCTTTAAAAGCGTATTGGTGGAAGTGACTTCGGTCTGCACCTGCAAGTAAACCGGCATATCGGTATCGAGGAACCGTGAGACACTCTGCACGGTGAGCACATCGCTTTCCGGCGCCAGCGTGTAGCCGCGTTTTGGCACGGCGCGAATTTTATGGCCGGCTTCTTCAAGCTTTTGGATGGCTTTCCACACGGCATTGCGGGAAACGCCGAGCGACGACGCAAGCTGCTCGCCGGAGAGGTATTCTCCGCGATTTTTTTCAAGCGCGTCTAAAACTGCATCTTGTATGCGCATAAATTTCCTTTCCGGCAAAACCGGCAGCGAAAATTTCGTCTACCAGTTTACCACACACAAAGCGTTTCGTCAACCTAAAATTAAAATTAAGGTGACGAATGACAAAACACCGATTGAATGGAACAACAAAAGCCCGCACAGCGCATGGTTTTGCACTGTGCGGACAACTATTCCATTACTTCTTTTTTTTGAAGCCGTCCTTCAGCGAAACGGAGCGGTTGAAGACAAGGTGGTCTTCTGCGGAATCCTTGTTATCCACGCAGAAATAGCCCTGACGCATGAACTGGAAGCTCTCGCCCGGCTTTGCGGTTTTGAGGCCCGCTTCCACCTTGCAGCCCGTGAGGACCTTGAGGGAATCCGGGTTTAAAAGCTCTAAGAAATCGCCTGCATCCGGGTCTTCCACAGTAAAGAGGTTATCATAGAGGCGAATTTCGGCGTCTTCGGCGTTCTTCGCGTCCACCCAGTGGATGGTGCTCTTGATCTTGCGGCCGTCTGCCGGGTTGCCGCCGCGGGACTCGGGGTCATACTCCGCATAGACCTCGACGACGTTGCCGTTTTCGTCCTTTTTGCAGCCGGTACATTTGACAACATAAGTGGTTTTGAGGCGCACTTCATTTCCCGGGAAAAGGCGGAAATAGCCCTTTACAGGGGTCTCCATGAAGTCTTCGGCTTCAATGTACAGCTCGCGGCCGAACGTGACCGTGCGGGTACCGTCTTCGGGACGGTTCGGATTATTCTCGACCTCGAACGTCTCGGTCCTATCTTCGGGATAGTTCGTCAAAATGAGCTTTACGGGGTTCAGAACGCCCATGACGCGCTTTGCCGTGAGGTTCAGGTCTTCGCGCAGGCAGTGCTCGAGAAAGCTGTATTCCACGGTAGAGTTCACCTTGGAAACACCGTTGCGCACGCTGAAATTGCGAATGGAGGCCGGGGTGTAGCCGCGGCGGCGCAGGCCGCAGATGGTGGGCATTCTCGGGTCGTCCCAGCCGCTGACATAACCGCCTTCGACGAGTGCGCGCAGCTTGCGTTTGCTCATGACCGTGTTGTTGATGCCGAGGCGGGCGAACTCGATCTGACGCGGCTTTGCGGGCAGCGTGACGTTGTTGATAACCCAATCGTACAGCGGACGGTGATCCTCAAATTCCAACGAACACAGCGAGTGCGTGATGTGCTCCATGGCGTCTTCGATGGGGTGCGCGAAGTCGTACATCGGGTAGATGCACCATTTGGTACCGGTGCGATGGTGCGGCATGTGGTTGATGCGGTAGATGACCGGGTCGCGCATATTGAAGTTGCCGGAAGCGAGGTCAATCTTTGCACGGAGCGTCATTCTGCCGTCTTCAAACTCGCCGGCGCGCATGCGGGCAAACAGGTCGAGACTCTCCTCCATCGGACGGTCACGGTACGGGCTCTGCGCCGGGGTGGTGAGGTCGCCGCGCATTTCACGCATCTGGTCAGGCGTGAGCTCGCAAACATAGGCAAGACCCTTTTTGATGAGCTCTACGGCGCCGTTGTACATATCTTCAAAATAATCGGAAGCATAGTAAAAGCGGTCTTCCCAATCGTAGCCGAGCCAGTGGATATCTTCCTTGATGGCATCGACGTACTCCACGTCTTCCTTTGTGGGGTTCGTGTCGTCCATGCGCAGGTTACAGATACCGTTAAAGCGCTCTGCGGTGCCGAAATCGACGTAGATCGCCTTGGCGTGGCCGATGTGCAGGTAGCCGTTCGGCTCCGGCGGGAAACGGGTGTGCACCTTCATGCCTTCGCAGCGGCCGCCCTCTGCGAGGTCTTCTATAATAAAATCATCGATAAAACTGCTGCTGATCTCCTCGGAGACCGCTTCGTTTTTGATCTCTTCACTCATAATTTGTCCATACCTTTCCTAATATCAGGTTTTTCCTCTTGCTTTATGCGTTCTCGATCTTTTGAAGGCCGAGCTGCAAACGGCGCAGCGCCTCCTCTTTGCCGAGCACGGCGAGAATTTCCATAGCGCCGCCGGGGGTAACGGTCTGGCCTGCCGCCGCGATGCGTACCGGCCACAGCAGAGTGCCGTTTTTCACTTCGAGGCTCTGTGCGAGGGCAATGAGTGCATCGTGGATGGTATCAACCTGCCAGTTTTCGATGGCGGACAGCGTCTCGATGGCGGCACGCAGCATGACGGGCGCGTTCTCGAGCGTTGCCTTGCTCTTTTTGTTTATGAAGAGGTCTGCGGAATATTCCGGCAGCTCTTTGAAGAAGCCGAGCAGGCTCGGGATTTCCTTAAACTTCAAAATACGCGGCTGCAAAATGGCGTCGAGCACGTCGTACGGCTTTTCTGCGTCGCCGAAAATCTCTTTGTAGTACGGCATCGCCGCGGTGCGGAACTCTTCCCCGCTCATCTTGCGGATGTATTCGCCGTTGAACCACAGAAGCTTATCGTAATCGAACACGGCGGGCGATTTGCTGATGCCGTCGATGGAGAATGCTTCTTCGAGCTCTTTCAGCGAGAAAATTTCCCGGTTGTCCTTCGGGCACCAGCCGAGCAGCGCGATGTAGTTCGTGATGACCGGTGCGAGGTAGCCGTCTTCGAGGAGGCCCTGAAAGCTTGTGGAACCGTGGCGCTTCGAAAGCTTTGAGACGGAGCCGTCTTCATTTTTGCCCATGATGAGCGGCAGGTGCACATAAATCGGCTTTTCCCAGCCGAACGCGTCGTAGAGCATGTTGTACTTCGGTGTAGAGGTGAGGTACTCGCAGCCGCGCACGACGTGCGTAATGTGCATGAGGTGGTCGTCGATGACGTTTGCAAAGTTGTAGGTCGGGTAGCCGTCGGACTTTAAAAGCACCTGATCTTCGATCTCTTTGTTTTCGATCGTGATGGTGCCGTAAACGGCGTCTTCAAAGGACGTGGAGCCCTCGAGCGGCACACGCTGACGAATGACATACGGCATACCGGCGTCGAGGTTCTTCCGAATTTCCTCTGCGGGCAGGTCGCGGCAATGACGGTCGTAGCCGCCGAACTCGCCGTCCTGATGAATGGACTCGAGGCGCTCTTTGGTGCAGAAGCAATAGTATGCCTTGCCCTCGCGCACAAGCTGCTCTGCGTAGGGTTTATAAATATCCTTGCGTTCGCTCTGTACATACGGGCCGTATTCGCCGCCGATGTCCGGTCCTTCGTCATGCTGCAGACCGACTTGCTGCAGTGTATTATATATAACGTCTGTTGCGCCTTCTACATAGCGCTCCTGATCTGTGTCTTCAATTCTGAGCACAAACGTGCCGTTTTGGGACTTCGCCACCAGATACTCGTACAGCGCCGTTCTGAGGTTTCCGACGTGCATGAAACCGGTGGGGCTCGGCGCAAAGCGTGTGCGAACCATTAAAACAACCTCCTTGGTTTTTCGGTGCGTTGCTCTCCATGCCGCCGGCATGAAAGAATACTACACCATCATATAATGTTCTATTATATATCTGTGCGCAGAATTTTGCAATAAAAAAACGGGAAAAAGCGCCATCTTTTTCCCGTTTTCTGTTCTTAATCGCCCTTGAGGAACGCCACGTACTCTTCAAGACACATGTTAAGCTCGTTCATGCGCTGCGCGTGCTCCTTGCCGACGTAGCGGTAATGCCACGGCTCGTAATCGATGCCGGTGATGCTCTCCTTACCTTTGGGGTAGCGCTCGACAAAGCCGTATTCTGCGGCGTGCTCCTGCAGCCATGTGTAGGCTTTCGTCTCGCGGAAATCGTCTTCAACGTCGTTGAAATCAACCGCAAGGCCGGTGTGATGCTCGCTGTACCCCGGCGCCTGAATGGTGATCCGCGCGTCTTCATACGCGTTTTCATAGGTCATGCCGTCTGCCATGCGGCGCTGCACGGCGCGATCCAGCACGCTTTCCTGCTCCTCCACGCTGCGATATCCCGAGGCAACCCACAAATTGATCTCGTCGTTATACGCTGCATTGATAAGCGCCGTGAGCCCCGGGTACATTTTGGAGTTGACGGTGATGGTATCGAACAGCGTCGGGGTCATTTGGAAATCGTCCGGCAGCGGCACTTCGCTGTTCACGAGCACGAGGCGCCAATCGCCGAGCTGCTGAAAGGCAGATTCGGGAGTGGAGGTCGTTTTAGAAAGCACACTTGCTTTGGCTGAAATGCTCTCCGCAGCGGTGCTCGGTACCGCTTCCGGCGAGGCAGCAGCTTCTATGGGCTCTGCATTTTGATGCGGCATGGCAAGCAACGCTGTGATGATAAGCACAGCCGCAATGCACCCTGCCCCACTAAGCAAAAGCCGTGCACGCGATTTCAGTACACGTGCGGGAATCCTGTTATGCTTCTCCCGTTTTTGCGGCTGTTTTAATCTGTAATGTCCACCTTGCGGCCCCGCCATGTGCTTTGCCACGTTCATGCTCCCTTTTCTTTCGTATCTTCTATTGCAAGTATACCACATAACTGGTATACTAATCCATAGTTTCTAAATTGTTTTTTCATCTTTTTTTCATTTTGAAGGAGTGACCTTGATGAAAAGGATCTTTATGCGCGGCAACCCCGGCGATTTTGCAAATTATGTGGCGGCGCTGACGGCTTGCGGCGCGGAGCCGGTAATCTCGATGACACTTTCCGACGCAGACACTTGCGACGGCCTGCTGATCCCCGGCGGCGCCGATGTAAATCCTGTGCTCTATGGGCAGGAAAACACGGCGAGCGAAGGCATCGATGACAGCCGTGATGCAGACGAGATTGCGCTTGCAAAATGCTTTTTTGCAGCGGGCAAGCCGGTATTCGGCATTTGCAGAGGGCACCAGGTGCTGAACGTGGCATTCGGCGGCGACCTCATTCAGAATGTGCCGGACCCGCAGCACCACATGGCGGCAAAAGAGACCGGCGACGCCATTCACACGGTACGCGCGCAGCATGATCTGATGCGCGAATTTTACGGCGAAGAATTCCCCGTGAACAGTGCACACCATCAGGCCGCAGGTAAGCTCGGCGCGGGACTTATCCCTCTGTGCGTCAGCGACGACGGCATCAACGAGGGCTTTATCCATGAAAACGGCAAAGTGATCGGCGTGCAGTTTCACCCGGAGCGCATCGGCTTTGCGCACCGCCGCCCCGATGCAGTGAACGGCGAAAAGCTGTTTCGCTATTTTCTGAGTCTGATTTAAAGCCGCTTTCCTCTATTTTCCGCTTCCGCATAAAATTGTGAAAAAACTGCTTGCTTTTTTCCCGGGCATCGTGTATAATAAATTCGTTATCCGGGTGTAGCGCAGTTTTGGTAGCGCGCTTGAATGGGGTTCAAGAGGCCGCAGGTTCAACTCCTGTCACTCGGACCATAACTGGACACCAATTTCGATACGACGCGTATCTTGATTGGTGTCCAGTTCCTTTATTACAGAAGTTTTGGTTTCCATGGGTCTTTACCATACGATTTAATCATCTTTTTTTCGCAGAAATCCTTTCCGGTAAAAAATATTGCAGAGACCTTCGGTGATGAACTCCGATGTTTATTTTCACCATGTATTTGTTCTATTCAAAGATAAAGCAGGGATTTTAATGAAGCAAAACAAAAACGGATTCACATTGATGGAAATGCTAATTGTCATTGCAATCATCGCTGTATTGATTGCAGTTGCCATTCCGGTATTTGCGTCACAGCTTGAAAAAGCCAGAGAAGCGACAGATCTTGCAAATGTCCGCTCCGCTTATGCACAGGTGTCTACAGAGGCGTTGCTCGGAGATTCTGAGGCTACCGTAACCGTCAACCTAAAACAGAAGCAGGCCGACTGGCAATCAGTAGATCCTGTGAATATCGGCGGTATTGTTCATTCCAAAAGCCAAGGAGACACGAAGAACTGGATAGGCGTTGCTGCGCCAAACGGAACCTGTGTCGTATCGTATAAGGAAGATTACGGAATCATTCTCACTTGGAGCGGAAAAGCCGATCCATCTGAACCTAAATACCCGTTTAACACAAACGAGACGGATTTCTTCCCACTTCTATACGAAACGGAATTTTGGCAAGACATGAAAAACAATACAAACTTTGAGTTTGACTCCAGATGTCCGGATTCGAAATATGTTCCAGCCATTACCACAGAGATTAATAAGCTGAATAAAAGTCTTTTGCAGCAGCCTAATTGCACATGGGCCTATCTTGGCGACGGAAGAGATAGACGAGAAGCATATCGGTATCTTTTCTGGACATCTCTGGACACGGATAAGGTCGGGCCCGGAAAGGAAATCCCCGTAATTATTCAAACCGGCAACGGGAACTATTATGTTTCCGAAACCACGACCGGTAAGCGAAACGGTAAGGACTATGTTACCGTTTCAAAATCGCTTATTACGCAAAATCAGTATAAGGAAATTCTGAAAAACGGGAAAGAGTTTTCTACGTTGGAAGCGGCTTACGATGCCTACCTCAAAGCATTGGGTAATTCCAAATACAATTCCGTACGCCAGTCCCAGTCTTAAAATGCTCTATTCCGTTACAACCTCTAAATCAGCATTCTCAGCAACTTCGTCAAATGCAAAAAGAGACAGCTTAAAGTGATATGCCCCCATACCGGGTGTCCGGTATTGGGGTACATATCAAAGCAAACTGTCTCTTTTTTACTTGATTGATTATGTAGTTATACTGCCTGCAAGCGGTATTTTTCCGCGTAGGTGCCGTAGGCGCGGCGGAAGTCGGGGTCGTCGGCACGCATGGCGCGCAGCGTTTCGTGCAGATTAAGACCGTGGTTTGCCGCATCCAGAACACAGCCGGCGATGTTGGAGCAGTGGTCAGCCGTTCGCTCGAGATCCGTCAGCAGGTCGGACCACACGAAGCCCGCTTCAATACTGCAATGACCCTGCTGCATGCGCAGAATATGGCGCGTGCGCATCTGCTCCTTCAGTGCAACGATGACCTGTTTCAGCGGCTCTACCTGTGCGGCGGCTGCAAGGTCTTTTTCGCTGAACGCGCGCTCTGCCGTATTCAATATCTCACTCACCGCGCCGATGAGCACCTTCAGCTCTTTTTCTGCGGCGGCGCTGAAGCCAAGTCCCTTGCTGCGCAGTTCTTCCGACGCCGCAAGCAGGTTCACGGCGTGGTCGGAGATACGCTCAAAATCGCCGATAATTTTTAATAATTCGGTGGCTTCTTCGCTTTCGGCATCGCTCAGCTGCTGGGCGCTCAGGCGCACCAGGTATGTACCAAGCTCGTCTTCGTAGCGGTCGCAGCGGCTCTCGTTTTCACGGATGGATTCCGCAAGCTCCGGCGAATAGTTTTCAAAGGTCGTCAGCGCCATATGCAGCGCTTCGCCTGCGCAGCGTGCCATTTCGCCCGCAACGGCACGGCAGCGGCCGAGCGCGACGGACGGTGTGATGAGCAGACGTTCTTCAAGCTCAACAGGCTGCTCTTTGCCGCCCTTATCCGGCACGATGCGGATTGCGAGCTTTTCAAGCAGGCCGCCTGCCGGCAGCAGCATCGCCGTGCACAGGATATTAAAGAGCGAGTGCGCAATCGCGATGCCGGACATGGTGGCGTTTTCATCCAGAATAGCCGGTGCAAACACGATCTTTACAATCCAGAAGGCCGTCAGTAACACGACCACGCCGATAACATTGAACATCAAATGGACGACTGCCGCGCGCTTTGCGTTCTTCTGTGTGCCCACGGAGGAGATCAGCGCCGTAACGCAGGTACCGATATTCTGGCCCATGATAATCGGGATAGCCGCCGCGTAGCTGACCTGCCCCGTTACGGCCAATGCCTGCAAAATGCCCACGGAAGCTGAACTGGACTGGATGATACCTGTCAAAAGCGCGCCCGCAAGCACGCCAAGAATCGGATTTTTGAACATCAGGAACAGCGAAGCGAACGCCGGGACATCTTTAAGGCCCGAAACCGCGCCACTCATGGTTTCCATGCCAAACATCAAGGTCGCAAAGCCAAGCAGGATCATGCCGGTATCTTTCTTTTTACCGGACTTGCAGAACATATAGAAAATGATGCCGATGAGCGCCAAAACAGGCGTGAAGGATGACGGCTTTAAAAGATTCACCCAAATATTGCTGCCGCTGATGCCCGCAAGGCTCAACAGCCACGCCGTGACGGTGGTGCCCACGTTCGCACCCATGATAACATTGATGGCTTGCCGCAGTGTCATGAGCCCGGAGTTTACGAAGCCCACTACCATGACTGTCGTCGCCGACGAGCTTTGAATGATGGCTGTGATGCCGAGGCCCGTCAAAAAGCCCGCCGGTACACTGCCGGTCATTTTATCGAGCAAGCTTTGCAGCTTGCCGCCCGCGCGGCGCTCCAAGGCCTGCCCCATCAGGTTCATGCCGAACAGGAAAAGACACAGCCCGCCGATCATCGTCAGTACATTGAAAATATCCATACTCGATTTTCCCCTTTTAACATTCTTTTACACGTATAGGAGTATATCGTGTCTATGTCAAATCAACTGTGTGTTCTTTGTAAAATCCATGTAAAATCGCTTGTTAAAAAACGACACAAAGCATGAATATCCCCCGGCGAAAAGCCGGAGGATATCTACGCTATGCGTCCTGTTAAATTTGGCTTTACACGGTGCCGGTGATAACAACCTCCGCGGTGCCGGGTGTAGTGGTCCATGTGCCGTTTTCGTTTTGCGTATACTGCGCGGCGGGAACGGTGATCTGCCCCGGAAGCGTTGCGAACACGCCGGTCGTTTCGCCATACGTGTACTGCGTACCTGCTGTCCAAGCGGTGCCGTTAAACGTGACCGCAATGTTTTTGAGGATCGGGTCAAACGTATCGGTCAGCACGATGCGCTCGGCTTCGGAAGCTTCGGTGTTGCCCGTGTTTTCGATGACGAACGTATACGTAATCTGCCCGTTCCCCGTGACGACCGCAGGACACAGCGCTTTGCTGATGGTGAGAACCGCGCGATCCTCCGTGGAGACCGTTTCCGACGCGCTGACTTCCAGATTGCCGTCCGTGACATTTGCGGTATTCGTGATGCTGCCGTCCGTGCCGAGCGGTGCATACGCTGTGACCTCTGCCTCGTAAACGAGCATGATGCTGCCGTTTGCGGGGACATTCGGGACCGTAATGACGAGCGGCGGCTCCGACGTTGCGGTGGGCGCGGTCTGCAAGACGCCGTTTACATAATACCGAACAGAATTCGACACATACGCGAGCGGATAGACGGTCCCGCTATTAAATTCATACGCGCCGAGGTTATCGGTGACCGTGAGATTTGTCACCGGCTGCGCACCGCTGTTTACGATAGAAATGATATACGTAATCTTATCGTTTGCGGCGTAATTTTTCACCACGGCGGTTTTGGTAACGGTCAAGGCCTCCAAAAGCTCGCCCGTGACGGTGTTGGAATTCGTTGTGCCTCCGTTATACGAAAGCGTCGCGAAATTTGTAAAAGATGCCATAAAACCCCTCCTTGTTTTCGGGGACTTGCCCCTTGTACAAGTTATGCCGAAGGAGGTTTAAATGACACTTTTGAGCTTGTGGCTTTTTGCATTCTTCATGTCTTTTTAAGGAACCTCTTGATAGGGTTTCTTACGGCTAAACAGCCCACCGGACCATTTAGCCTATCTTTCTGATCTGTTGTGAGACAAAAGGATTTCGAGCTCTGCGGAGGTCGTGGGCGAGCTCGGCGTGCTGCGCATGCAGCCGGAACTGGTGCGTGCGGCCTGTGAACGCGCCCATGCGCTCGACAAATTTCTTTAATTTTACATAATTTAGTTTACATAAAGCTATTGACATAATTAGATTTCGATCACTTAAGAATCTCCTTTGAAGAACCCATAAAACCGGGCTTCAAAGGAGATTTTCGTTTTGTTATCGGCCGAGCAGCGAAAGATTATAGTCCTCCATGCACGTCGCAAGGCCTTCGGCAGTCGTCTCAAATCCACCGCCGGCATTTTTGAGCTTTGCACAATTCATCCAGAGGTTTTCGCCGCCGGACTTTTCCTGCAAATTGAGCTTCATGCCTGTTTTTTTCATAAACAGCTCCGCAAGCGCGTACATGGAGACGTCTGCCTCACTGCCGAAGTTATACGCGCCACCGGGCAAATTCACAGCCTGCAAGGTCTGCTCTGCAACCTCGCGCACATAGGTGATGCCGCGAAATTCCTCTTTGGAAAGTGCAAGCGGCTTTTGGGTGATGGCGGCGTTCAGGAACATCGTGATGAGGTTGCTGCGGTTCGGCACGCCGAACATGGGCATGTCATACATCCACGTCGCACGCAGCATGACGGCGTTCGGGTCGATCGCGAGAACGCGATTTTCCATTTCCAACTTCTCTTCGGCGTAGAGATTTGCGGTCGCAACGTCGTCTTCCGTAAACGGCTTATCGCCCTTTGCGCCGCTGTACACCTGATCGGAGCTGAACAACACGAGCTTCGCACCGTTTGCGGCTTTGGCCAAATACTCCGGCACCAAAACGTTTGCGTGGTATGATCCTTCCGGGTCTTTGGCACACGCACCGATGTCCGAGATTGCCGCGGTGTGAAGGATGGCGTCCGGTTGCACGGTGTCGATGAGGCGGTCGATATCCTCTTTTTCCGCCCCGCGCAGAGACGGCGCACAAATAACGGGCGCCGCCGCACGGATGCGTGCCCCTACAAAGCCATTTGCGCCGGTCAACAGAATTTTCATGATAAACTCCTCCCTGGTTTTAAAAACGACCCGACAAAGCTGCCGGGTCGTCTGGATGCAAAATGAATTATGCGTTTTCGGTCTCTTTGTAGCGGCGTGCGCAGTCCTGCACGATGGCGTTCATCGCGTCCATTTTATTCAGCATGTCCTTTGCAAGGGCAATCTGGCAGCGCGTACGAACAAGGTTATGCTGTGGCTTTTTGACCTTAAAGTACTTATCGCCGACGATGTAGTCCGCGAGGAAGCGCGTTGCAAGCTCGCAGGTAAGCGCAAAGCAACTGAGCGCCAGCGTATCCACTTCGGTTTTCGTCAGAGACGCGGCGGTCTTTTTGAGGAAGCCCTCGGCAAATGCCCAGAAAATATTGAGGTTTACGCCGGCCTTTTCCGGATAATCGCAATCTTCTTCCACAAAATTTGCAGCGAAGCGGATGGCATCGCCGAAATCGTGGCCGACAAGGCCCGGCATAACGGTATCCAGATCGATGACAACGAGCGCCTCGTGCGTCTTCTCATCGAACAGCACGTTGTTGATCTTTGTATCGTTGTGCGTAACGCGCAGCGGAAGCTCGCCTTTTTCAAAGAGGTCGGTCAGGCGGCAAGCCTCGTCCTCTACGGAAAGCAGCCAATCGAGTTCTTCGCGCACCTCTGCCACACGATTGCACGGGTCGGCAGCCATGTCTTCCTTCAGCTTCTCATAGCGCTTGCGCGTATTGTGGAAATCCGGGATTGTGTAGAAAAGGGAGTTCGCATCGAAATCTGCCAACATCAGTTGGAAATCGCCGAACGCCTCACCTGCACTGCGCACCACGTTCAGGTCGTCGCAGGTATCGAACGTCACAGACGGCACGTAGTTGCTGAGCCGCCAGAAGCCGTCATTATCCATCAAATAGTTGACACCGTGCTTCGTGTGATGGAAATGCAGGCTTTTCGTATTCGGGCATTTTTCACGGATGTGCTCCGTGACACGGTCAATGTTCTGCATCAGCTCAATCGGGTGCTGAAACGCATATGTATTGACGCGCTGTACAAGGAAAGACTTAATCTTTGCCATGCCGGTACCGTCATCGCGAATATAATTGACTTTGTAGGTGTGGTTCACGTTGCCCATTTTGATTTCTTCGTACGAGAAGAACGGGCCTTCAATGCGGAATTCTTCGCCGACCTCGAGTAACTTTCGGGCGATCTCCGGGTTCATGTCCATTTCCGGAATACTCATAATCCTCTGCTCCTTCAATTTTCTGGCAGTTTGGCCGCTGCTTTTTAAGCATAAACATAAAGGGAAAACTATAAAGATTATAGCAGAAATACGGTAAATTTCAAGTCGAAATTATGAATAGGCGCAAAAAGGCCGTTTTTCTTCAAAAACGATATACTGCCGACTACTTTTTTTGACTGTATGACCTCTCGAAAACACAAACAAAAAAGGACTCTGCATTTCTGCAAAGTCCTTCTTGGAGCTGCTAACCAGATTCGAACTGGTGACCTCGTCCTTACCAAGGACGTGCTCTGCCTACTGAGCCATAGCAGCATACGCAAAAGGCAAGATGAACTCGCCTTTTGTGGCGACCCGGAACGGGCTCGAACCGTCGACCTCTAGCGTGACAGGCTAGCGTTCTAACCAACTGAACTACCGGGCCATGGTGGCAGGGGCAGTAAGATTCGAACTCACGGCACGCGGTTTTGGAGACCGCTGCTCTACCAACTGAGCTATGCCCCTATTTATCTCACGGCCTCTTTTCGACCGCTCGATTATTCTACCACGAACTGCGGAAAATGTCAACCTATTTTCCCAAAAATAATTATTTTTTACCCCCGACAAGGTGCTTTATGCAAAAAATGCAGACACCGTGCCGAAAAACAGGAAACGCCCGTCCTTTTGGAACAGGCGTTTCGGTAACTTAACTTTAGCGGGAAAGATCCTGAGAAATCTTGTAGAGCTTCTCGTCGAAGACACGCGGCATCTCGAGGGCTTCGGTAATGTCGAAGTCCACGATGCGTTCGCCCTGCATGACGACAACGCGGTTGCTCTTGCCGTCGCGGAGCAGCTCAACTGCGTGGTAGCCCATCTGGCTTGCCACAACACGGTCACGGAGCGTCGGGGAACCGCCGCGCTGTACATGGCCAAGGATGGTCGCACGGCTCTCGATGCCGGTCTCCTCTTGGATGCGCTTGCAGATATCTTCGGAGTGACCTACGCCCTCTGCAACGACCACGATGAAGTGGCGCTTGCCGGTCTTCTGTGCGTAGCGGATGCGCTCGATGATGTCCTTTTCAAAGTCATACTTCACTTCCGGGACGAGCGTTGCGATTGCACCGACAGCGATGCCGGTGT
The DNA here is from genome assembly GCA_021029595.1 of Hominenteromicrobium mulieris. GTDB lineage: Bacteria > Bacillota > Clostridia > Oscillospirales > Acutalibacteraceae > Hominenteromicrobium > Hominenteromicrobium mulieris. The sequence continues at coordinate 402,539 of JAJJOY010000001.1, forward strand.
TGAGTGCGATGTCGCCGCAGCGTCTGCCCATGACCTCTACAACGCTGCAGCGGTCATGAGACTCTGTGGTATCGCGGATGCGGTCGATCATTTCCATAGCGGTATTCATCGCCGTGTCATAACCGATGGTATATTCGGAGCTCGAAATATCGTTATCGATGGTGCCCGGAACGCCGATGCAAGGTACGCCTGCGCCGGTCAGGTCGCGTGCGCCGCGGAAAGAACCGTCGCCGCCGACGACGACCACGCCGTCGATACCCAGTTCGCGACATTTAGCAGCCGCCTTCTGAACGCCCTCCGGGGTATTGAACTCGGGGCTGCGCGCCGTAAAGAGCGCCGTGCCGCCGTGCTGGATGATGTTGGAAACGCTGCGAAGCTCCATTTTCTGCACTTCGCCGGTCAGAAGACCGTTGTAGCCGTGACGTACGCCATATACCTCCATGCCGAAGGAGATCGCGGTGCGGACAACAGCACGAACCGCAGCATTCATGCCCGGTGCGTCACCGCCGCTCGTAAGTACTGCGATTTTCTTTGCACACATTGTAAATTCCTCCACTTTCTTATTGAAAACTGCAAAGTTAAAAATGCAATTCAACAATTTATTCCATTCATTTTTTGATTATACCCCTTTTCCCTGACGGTTTCAAGAGGTATTTTGTCTTTTTTGAATCGGTTTTTGTTTTTTTGAGAATTTCTTATTCTTTCAGCGCAACATTTCCCTCGCCGAGAAGTTTTCTCAATGCGGAGACGAGTTCGTAGTTCACCGCAACGCGGTAACGGGCGGGCGCGCGGACCAGCTTTTTCGTGTCCGTATAATATAGATAGAGGTCGGTCACGCCGTCGAAAATCTCGATGTACTGCATCGCCTTTTTGCAGAGCGGGTCTTCGGCGTTCGGCACACGCAGGTAAAGGCCCTTATAGGCTGTGTTATAGCCCTTAATCTGCACACCGGGCCGCTCTTCCCCGCGCGGCGGCGTGACGCTTTCCGGCACAGCGGCAGGCTTTTGCGAGTCCCTTTTCTTTTCCTCAGGCGCAGGCCTTCTGCGGATCATCATTTCTTCCGGCGAAAACGGTGCCGAGGCATATTCGCAGATGAACTTCGGGTCTTTTTCTTCCGTAAAGCTGATGCGTCCGTGCGCCCAAACAGAGCCGCCCGGCGCAAAAAGGTCGCCGTATTTTTCCAAAACCTTCGGGAAAACAAGCGCCTCCATAGAGCCATACATGTCTTCCAGCGTGACGAACGCCATGGCAGAGCCGGAGCGCGTCACCTTCTTTTTCACGCTTTCCACAACGGCCAGAACGTCCACATACTGCTCGTCTTTATATTGGTCGGATTCCCCGGCGGCGCTGCGGGCAATCTCATCAAAGCGCGCGGCGATGCCGGCGTTATAGACCTCCGCATACGGCGACATGGGGTGTCCGGAAAGGTACATGCCGGTGACTTCCTTTTCCATAGAAAGCAGTTCGGTTTTGGGGAACTCCTCGGCTTTCGGCATCTCGAAAGATTCCGTTTTCTCCTCCCCGCCGAAGTCAAACAGGCCGATCTGTCCCTCTATGTTGCGGCGTTTGTCGTCCTCCAGCTGATCGAGCAGCGGGCCGACCGCCATCAGCATTTCGCGGCGGTTATTGCCGAGACCGTCGAACGCACCGCAGCGGATAAGACTTTCCACGGCGCGGCGGTTCAGGTCTCTGCCCTGCATGCGCTTGCAGAAATCGTAGAAGGTCGTGAACGGGCCGTTCATCGTGCGCTCGGACAAAATGCGCTGTATCAGGCCGCGCCCGAGGTTGCGGATGGCGAGCAAACCGAAACGAATGCTGTTTTCAAAAACGGAAAAGCCCTGCTCGCTCTCGTTCACGTGTGGCGGCAGCACGGCAATATTCAGCCTGCTGCATTCTTCCATATACGCCGCAATCTTGCCTGCGGATGCAAGCACACTTGTGAGCAACGCAGCCATGTATTCTTTCGGATAGTGATATTTGAGGTACGCCGTGCGATACGCCACAACGGCATACGCGGCGGCATGGGACTTATTAAACGCGTAGGACGCAAAGCTTTTCATCTCATCGTAGATTGTCTCGGCGGTCTGCTCGTCCACGCCGCGGGCGATGCAGCCTTCAATCTCCACGGTGCCGTCCTCACGCTTTAAGCCGTGAATGAAATACTCACGCTCCTGCTCCATGACATCGTGCTTTTTCTTGCTCATGGCGCGGCGCACAATGTCCGCGCGGCCGAGCGAATACCCCGCAAGCTCGCGGAAAATGCGCATGACCTGCTCCTGATAAATGATGCACCCGTAGGTGACATCCAGTATTTTGGAAAGGCGTGGGTGGCGGTACGTGATTTTATCCGGGTGCTTGCGATTTTCGACGTACATGGGGATGAACTTCATCGGGCCGGGGCGATACAAAGAGATAACGGCGATGAGGTCTTCAATGCTTTTGGGGTCGGATTGCATGATGACACGGCGCATACCGGCGGATTCAAACTGGAACACGCCCTCTGTCGCACCGCTCGCGATCATTTTAAACACGTCCGGGTCGTTATCCGGCGCGTTTTCCACCTTAAAGCCCGGCGTGTGTTTCGCAATCATCTGCTCGGCGTGGTCGATAACCGAGAGGTTGCGCAGGCCGAGAAAGTCCATCTTGAGCAGACCGAGCTGCTCGATGGCCGTCATCGTGTACTGCGTGACGGGCGAATCGTCGTTCATGCTCAGCGGCACGTAATCGACGACCGGGCGGTCTGTGATGACAACACCGGCGGCGTGCGTAGACGTGTGGCGCGGCATGCCCTCAATTTTGCGTGCCATATCGAGGAGCTCGTGCACCTGTTTGTCGCTTTCATATAAATCGCGCAGCTCGGAGACGCGTTCCAGCGCGGCATCAATCGTGATGTCGAGCTCCATCGGCACAAGCTTTGCGACGGTATCGCACGTCGTGTACGGAATCGCCATGGCGCGGCCAACGTCGCGTATCGCAAGGCGCGCCGCCATGGTGCCGAACGTGACGATCTGCGCCACATGGTCGGTGCCGTATTTTTCCGTGACATACTCAATGATCTCCTGTCGGCGCTCATCGCTGAAATCGACGTCGAAGTCCGGCATACTGACGCGCTCCGGATTCAAAAAGCGCTCGAACAGCAGGTCATACCGCAACGGGTCAACGCCCGTGATGCCGATGCAGTATGCGGCGAGGCTGCCCACGCCGGAGCCTCTGCCCGGGCCGACCGGGATACCCATGCTTTTCGCCTGACGGATGAAATCGTACACAATGAGGTAGTAGTTTACATAACCCATCGTATCAATCGTCGAAATTTCATATTCAAGGCGGTCTACGATTTCTTTTTTCGGGTTTTCGCCGTAGTATTTGTGCAGACCCGCGTAACACATGCGGCGGAAATATTCGCGGTTGTCGCTGCCGTCCGGCGTATCAAAGTGTGGCAGCTTCGTTTTGCCGAACTCAAATTCCACATTGCAGCGGTCGGCGATTTTCTGCGTATTATCCGCTGCCTCGGGACAATCCGGGAACAGTGCACGCATTTCGTCTTCGCTTTTAAAATAGAATTCATCGGAGCCGAATTCCAGTGTATCCTCATCCTCCACCGTGCGGTTCGTCTGGATGCAGACGAGGATGTGGTGCATTTTGGTGTCTTCTTTTTCGATATAGTGGCAGTCGTTCGTCACGACGAGCGGAATGCCCGTATCTTTTGACAATCGGATTATTTGCGGGTTGATATGTGCCTGTTCGCGCAGGCCGTGGTCTTGTAATTCGAGGTAAAAATTGTCCTCGCCGAAAATCTCACGGTAGCGCAGGGCGGCGGCTTTTGCTTCGTCATAGTCGCCGACGGAAAGCGCACGCGGGATCTCACCCGCAAGGCAGGCGGAAAGCGCGATGAGCCCCTCGCTGTGTTCACGCAGCAGCTCCATATCGGCACGGGGCTTGCTGTAAAAACCCTCTGTCCACGCTTTAGAGACAATGGCGACAAGGTTGCGGTAGCCCGTTTCGTTTTTGCACAGCAGCACAAGATGCCGGTTTTCGTTATCGATGCCGTGAATCTTATCGAACCGGCTGCGCTTTGCAACGTAGATCTCGCAGCCGATGATCGGCTTGATGCCGCGCTTTTTCGCTGCTTTATAAAAGTCGATCACGCCGTACATCACGCCGTGATCCGTAATGGCAACGCTTTTCTGACCCATTTTCTGCGCTTGATCGAGCAGCTTTTCAATGCGGCAAGCGCCGTCCAAAAGGCTGTATTCGGTGTGCACATGCAAATGTGTAAACGCCATTTTCGCCCTCCTTTTCCATTTAAGTTTACATAATTAAATTTACATAAGTATCTAATTGCTATTTTCAATCACAAGGGTAAATCCGTGCTCGGTGGAAAAATAGTGGTTTTTATCTCCCCACGCGGTATCGATCACAACGTAGTATGTGCCGTCGTTTTCAGGGTACGCAAACCGCTCGCTGCGGTAGTAAAGCTCGGAGAAATCCTCGTTATAGACCGTGTAATACATTGCGCCGTAGGGATCCTGCGAGGCTTCAAGCACGATGCCTTTATCCATGCGAATGACCGGGAATTCATCGGCAACCTCTTCAATTTCAAAATGCCCTCCGCACGCTTTTGAACCGTTCTTCCTTTGCTCGCCGGTCACGTTCTGCAGCGCGGTAATCTCTTCATTGCCGGAGCGCACTACGATATCGCCGGGCACAAGCTCGGCTTTCAGCGCATCTGCGATGAAATACGCGCCCACGCCGAGCACCGCAACAATCAAAATGCCCAACACAAGGTCTTTAAAGCTCTTCGGTCTTTGCATTTTCAGCATGCAGCTTTTCCTCCACTTCAAAAACGCTCTGCTCCGCAAGGGATTCCTCCGGCGAACCGAGCTGTTCCGCAAACTCCAAAATGCGGCGCAGGCGGTGATTCACACCGGAACGGCTGATGGAAAGCCGCTCCCCCATTTCGCGCAGCGACATTTCGGGGTTTTCCAGCCGCAAAACGGCGGCCTCGCGCAGGTCGGCAGGCAGCTCGTCCAGCCCCACCTTGTCGCTGATGAGCGCAATGGCGGCAATCTGCTTTGTTGCAGCAGAGTACGTTTTATCAAGATTCGCGGTCTCGCAGTTCGAGACACGGTTTAAATTGTTGTAGGTCTCTTTGTACATTTTGATCTGCATCAGGTTCATGGCGGAGTTTACCGCACCCGTCAGCGTGAGGAAATCCTCAATGGCGGCGCTTTCCTTTATGTAGACAATGTAGCTGTTTTTTCTGCGTGCAATGGACGGCGAAAGCTGCGCGGCCTTCACGCGGTGCAGAACAGTCACAAGGTCTTCCGCAAGGTGCAGGTACGGCGTGGAAAACTCAAGGTGGTACTCCTTCTGCGGATCTGTGACCGTGCCGCAGATGAGGAACACGCCGCGCAGAAATGCCGAAATGCAGCAGTCCTTTTGCAGATTTTCCTCATGAATATGCAGGTTCACGTCATTCTCATCGTGCCCGAACGAACGGATCATCTGAATGCGTGCGGCTTCACCCGGAATGGTGATGGCATACGCGCCGATATTCTTGCGCCTTAACTGCGAGCGCACCTCGGCGTATACACCGGCCGAAACGGCGGCGGCCTCCGCCACACGGCGTGCAACGGCGGCATTTTCGCATACCATCTGCGATTCCCGCGCGGAAAAACACTTTGAAAAAAGCAGAAGGCCGTAGCATTCCGCTTTCAAACAGCACGCGCGCTTATTTTCAATCATACACAGCTCTTGCTTGCAATCCGCAGCAAATGACATGAAAACGGCTCCCTCCCGCTTTATTGTTTCGTGATATCCCGGTGCGAGACCGTGGCGTGAACGCCGTTTGCGACAAGGTGATCGTGCATATACTGCGCAAGCGCCACGGAGCGGTGATGCCCGCCGGTGCATCCGACCGCGATGACGAGCTGGCTTTTGCCCTCCTGAATGTAGAGCGGCAGCATGTAATCGATCATGTCCGTAAAGCGGGTTTTAAAGCCCTCGGTTTCCTTGCAGTTCATCACGTAGTCGCGCACGGGCGCTTCAAGGCCGGTATGTTCACGCAGCTCCTCCACGTAGAACGGGTTCGGCAGGCAGCGCACGTCAAACACAAGATCGGATTCGAGCGGCAGACCGTATTTAAAGCCGAAGCTGATGCAATGCACCGTAATGGCGTCGTTGTCGTTCTGCAAAAACAGGTCGGAAATGCGCGCTTTCAGCCCCGCCGCCGGAATGTTCGACGTATCGATGACGTAATCGGAGACCTCTTTGACCGGGCGCAGCATCTCGCGCTCCAGGCGCACGGCCTGCTCCAAAGAGCCCTGCATCGCTTCGGAAAGCGGGTGCTTGCGGCGCGTCTCCTGAAAGCGGTTGACAAGCACGGGCTCGGACGCATCCATAAACAAAATTTTATACGGCTCGTTCTGCGCCTTCAGTGTTTCGAGCGCGCTGAAAAATGACTTAAAAAGCTCGCCGCCGCGGGTATCCGTGACAACCGCCACGCGGCGCTGAATACCCTCGGATTTATCGCAAAGATCGTAAAAGACCGGAATGAGCGCCGGGGGCAGATTATCGACACAATAAAAGCCGATATCCTCCATGGCGTGCATGGCGCGCGTTTTGCCCGCGCCGGATAAACCGGTCAAGATCACAAATTCCATTTTAAAAACCACCTTTTCGGCAGCCAAATGCCACCGTAAATCCCACAAATTTTACTTGCTGAGCGAAATGCGGCGAATTTCCGGCTCCAGCTCCACGCCGGTCGCCTGAAATACCGTATCCTGAATGGCGCGGATGAGCGCTTCCACATCGGCACACGTCGCACCGCCTTTGTTCACAATGAAGCCTGCATGCTTTTCGCTGACGCACGCGCCGCCCACGGCAAAGCCCTTCAGGCCGCACTGTTCAATAAGCGTACCGGCAAAATAACCCTCCGGGCGCTTGAATACGCTGCCCGCGCTCGGCAGCTCGAGCGGCTGCTTTTCGCGGCGACGGCGCATGAAATCTTCCATTTTCGCGGTGATCTCCGCTTCCGCACCGCTTTCAAGGCACAGCTCCGCGCTTGTGATGATGCGCTTCGTGCCCATAAAGGCGCTTTTGCGGTAGCCGAACGCGAGGTCTTCCCCGCTCATTACGCCGGGCGTGCCGTCCGCTTCAAGGAAATGGACGCGTACGACGACCTGCTTCATCTCGCCGCCGTAGGCGCCGGCGTTCATGTACACTGCGCCGCCGAGCTGCCCCGGAATGCCCCACGCAAATTCAAGGCCCGTGAGCCCCTGCCCACGTGCAAAGCTGCATACCGTCGCAAGCGATGCACCCGCGCCGCACAAAACATGACCGTTCGCAAGGCTCTGCACTTTTTTAAAATCGCCCTGCAGCGTCAGCACCGCGCCGCGCAAGCCCTCGTCCGGCACAAGCAGATTGGAACCGTTGCCGAGGATGAAATACGGGACATTCTCGTCGCTTACAGCATTTAAAACCGCCTGCAATTCAGAGACGGTCTTCACTTCGACAAACCGATCCGCCGGGCCGCCGATCTTAAACGACGTGTGGGCGGACATGGGCTCATCGGTCTTATAGCATACGCCGGCACTTTGTAGTGCGGCGTCAAATTTACGGTAATCAGACATTCTCAAAGCTCCTTAAAATAGCATCGGCATCCTTGCGGTTTTCAAGGATGTTCGTGTGCGCGCGCAGATACTCGATGAGGCGGTTCGTGTTCGCGTTGAGAATCAGCTCCTCCGGAAACGCAATCTCGCGCAGCATCTCGAGCGCCGCAGTGTGATCCTTCACCTGCGTCTCAAAATGCGCGTCCGAACTGACGATAATCGGCACACGGTGCTTTTTGCAGCACAGCGCAATCTCGCGGCAGTTCGGGATATTCGCCTTGCGCACCTCAAAGGAATGCGCGTTAATCTCCACAAGCTTGTGGTTTCGACCGAACTCCGGAATGACCGTTTCATAATCGTAGCGGAACTCCGGACTGCCGCTGTGGCCGATAACATTCACCTTCGGATCGTGTGCAATGTTGAGCCAAAGCTGCGTGCATTTTTCGACCGTGGGATTCTCAAGCCCCGGCAGTCCGAGGTTGTGAATGGACGCCACAAGCCAGTTGACGTCGCGGCGTTCTGTCTCATTGATGTCGAGCGTGCCGTTCAAATCGATGACATTCGCCTCCATGCCCGCAATGAGCAGAATGCCGCGGTATAAAAGCGGCAGTTCATGCATGGAATTAAAGAACCACGGGCCGGGCGCACCGGGCATGGTGCGGGCGTGGTCGGTGATGGCAATGGCTTTGAGGCCCTTTTCCGCAGCGGAATCGACCATTTCGCGAATGGTGCTGTACGCATGCGTAGACGCCAGCGAATGTGTATGCAAATCTGCAATGATGTTATACATGATGATATTTTCTCACTTTCAGCTAACCTTAAACGCGGTTAAAAGTCTTTGATTGAACTTTCTTCAGGAAGTTTACAGGTTCTTAGGGCAGCGCCCTAAGCCGCTTTCCGCAGAAAGCGAAACCCTTTTGCCTACCAAAAGATCAGGAAGGTAGATCGGACAATCCGGTGAATTGTCCGACCGCAGAAAACCCTATCAAAGGGGGATCCTGAACAAGATGCCAAAACATCTTGTTTTATACTAAAATCATGCTGTTAAATATCCAAATCTCTCTTAATCTCCTCGTGCGGCATCATGGAAGCATCCATGCCGAGCGCGGAGAGCAGCTCGTAGGCGGCGTTGTAGCCCATTTTCTTCTGGCGGTTATTCATCGCCGCAACTTCAATGATGATGGCAAGGTTACGGCCGGGCTTTACCGGGATCGTCATCACCGGCACCTTGATGCCGAGAATTTCCGTGTATTCGCTGTCCATGCCCATGCGGTCGTAGACCTTCGTCGCGTCCCAGATCTCCAGGTTGATGCACATGTCAATTTTCTCCTGCAGCTTAACGGCGCCCATACCGAAAATGCGACGGGCATTGATGATGCCGATGCCGCGCAGCTCGATGAAGTGACGGATGTTCTCCGGGGACTGACCGACGAGCGATTTGCTGGATACGCGGCGAATTTCCACCGCATCGTCCGCGATGAGACGGTGGCCGCGCTTGATGAGCTCGATGGCCGTCTCGCTCTTGCCGACGCCGCTGTCGCCGACAAGCAGAATACCTTCGCCGTAAACCTCCACCAACACGCCGTGGCGTGTGATGCGCGGCGCAAGCTCGACGTTCAAATACGCAACGAGCGACGCGACAACATTTGAGGTCGACTCCGTCGTGCGCAGCACCGGCACGTGGTACGTTTCGGCAATCTCCATGAAGTCCTTGCCGGGGTCAATACCGCGGGCAACAATCACTGCCGGCGGCTTCAGAGACAGGTAGCTGTCCAGCGCCATGGCGCGGCGCTCCGGCTTTAAGCTCTCCAGCATGTACATTTCCGCACGGCCTAAAACGGCGATGCGATTCGGGTCAAAATATTCGTGGTAGCCGTTCAGCTCCATGCCGGGGCGAACAACGTCTCTCGATTGAATCAAAATATCATCGGCGCTCTTCGGCAGAAAAGCGGTCTCAAGCTGTAACTCGTGAATGATCTTGGAAAGCGGTATGGTGTAAACTTCCGGCATCGTGATCTTCCTCCCTAAAGTTAAGACGGCTGCAAAAGCCTTTTTATGCTGTTTTAGCGGCTTTTGCTCCCTTGTTTTCGGCGTCCCACACAAAGCACGCCTAAGGTGCCTGTTATCTTATATTATTATAGCGGATTTGCCGCCAAAAATCAACTTAAACTCCGCTTTCCGCCGTGGCGTATTAATTCTTCTTGAAAAGTCCGTTTTTGTGCGCTATACTGGTAAAAGTAAAGCGCTTTCGCGCACGAAAGGACGGTGAGTGTATGATTCGGATCAACTATCGGGCATTTTGCTTCCGAATCACTGGCGATGTGCTCCGTGCAGGCTCTATGGACAGAGACTAAGGCTATCCATTTGTACGGAGCGATTCTTTGGATCGCCTGATGTATTCTGTCTCGGCCTGCTTTTTTGAATGTACAAATCAATTCAAAAACAGGAGCGATAAAAATGACAGAATTCAGTTTTTCACATGTAAATAAAAATTTCGGCTTCAAGCCCGTCTTAAAAGATTTGAGCTTTGAAGTGATGACCGGCGAGCGCGCCGCGCTCATCGGTCGCAACGGCACGGGTAAATCGACCATTTTAAAGCTGCTTGCGAGCGAAGAAAGCCCGGACAGCGGCGAAATCTCCCTGCGCCGCGGTGCGAACACCGCGCTTTTGGAACAGATTCCCCGCCTGCGCGGCAAAGACGCAACCGTGTACGACGTGCTTTGCGAGCCGTTTGCGGAAGTTTTCTCCGTTGAAGCGAAGCTGCGCGAACTGGAAGAAAAGATGACGGAGGATTTCGAGCGCTATGCCGACGCATACACCGAGGCGCAAAGCCGATATGCGGCGCTTGGCGGCTATGACGCAGAAACGCGGCTGAAAAACATCGTGCAGGGGTTTAAGCTGAACAGCCTGCTCGAGCGACCGTATAATGTGCTCAGCGGCGGGCAGAAGACCGTTGTGAACCTCGCCGCCGTCGTTCTGCGTGAGCCGGATATTCTGCTGCTCGACGAGCCGACAAATCACCTCGACATGCAAACGCTCGATTGGTTTGAGGGCTTCCTCGCAAAATACCGCGGTACGGTTTTAATGGTCTCGCACGACCGCCGGTTTTTAGACCGTGTGGCAACGCGCACGCTCATTTTAGAGGACGGCATCTGCACAAGCTACCCCGGCGGCTACACGGCTGCGAAAGAGGAGCAGGAACGCCAAATGCTCCTCGAATTTGAGCAGTACAAAAACCAGCAAAAACAGATTGAAGCAATGAAAGCCGCCATCAAACGTTTTCGCGAGTGGGGCGCGCAGGCGGATAATCCGAAGTTCTTCCGCCGCGCCAAAATGCTGGAGCTTCGCCTTGAGAAAATGGAGATGATAAAGCGCCCGCAGCTTGAAAAGCCCAAAATCCCGATGCGCTTTGCGGGCGACCGCACCGGGCGCGAGGTTTTAAAGCTTACGGGTTTCTCCCTTTCGTTCGGCAAGACCGCGCTGTTTGAACAGGCAGAGCTGCTTGTGGAGGAAAAAGACCGCATGGCGTTTCTCGGCGCGAACGGCACGGGCAAAACATCGCTTTTACGCGCAATTTTCGGGGATGTCCCATTTTCCGGTACAGCGAAGTTCAACCCCTCCGCGCAGCTTGGGTATATTCCGCAGGAGATTCGCTTTTTAAACGACAAGGACAGCGTGCTCGAAGCATTCCGCCGCGAGTGTGTTTGCGGCGAGGGCGAAGCGCGGCAAATTTTAGCAAAGTATTACTTCTGCGGCGCGGCGGTGATGAAGCGCGTCTCTTCTCTTTCGGGCGGTGAAAAGGTGTTGTTAAAGCTCGCCGTTCTTTTGCAGAACCGCGTGAACTTTCTCATTCTCGACGAGCCGACGAACCACATCGACATTGAAACGCGTGAGATGCTTGAGGACGCTTTGTTGGAGTTCTCCGGCACCTTGTTGTTCATTTCGCACGACCGCTATTTCATCGATAAACTTGCGACGAAGATCGTCGTGCTCGAAAACCGAAAAATCAACGTTTTCGACGGCACCTATGCGGACTATCTGCGCGTGACGGGTCACGCATAAGCGAGCCGAAATGCAATGAAATAACAAAAGCCTTACGCCTTGCTCTTTTTTGAGCTTGGTGTAAGGCTTTTTGCCGTTTATGCTTTCTTTTTCAGCGGGTCCCACACGCCCAAAAGATAGAACGCGAGCGACAATGTACTGGAAATTATCCAGCCGAACGGCCACGAAAGCCAGATGCCTGTGATGCCGAACGGATGCACCAGAATAAACGCCAGAACAACGCGCAGAATGAGGTCTAAGAACGTGGTAATCATAAAATATACCATTGCACCCGCACCGCGCAGCACGCCGTCCGCGGCAAGCTTTAATGCGAGGAACAGGTAGAACAGCGAGACAATAAGCAGAAATTTTTTGCCGATCTCGATGGCCTCCGCCGAGGTGCTATTCATAAAGAGCAGCAGGAGGTTTTCGCCGCAGAACACATACGCGCCCATAAAGACGAGCGCCACGGCAAACGATATCACAAGCCCCGCTTTGAAGCCGCTGCGCACGCGTTCCATTTTGCCTGCGCCGATATTCTGCCCCGTAAAGCTCGAAACCGAGTTGTTGAGCGCCGTCAATGACGTGGTGGCGAACGTGTTGAGCTTTACGCCTGCGGAATAGCCCGCGATGGCGGAGGAGCCGAAACCGTTGACAAGTCCCTGAATGCACAAATTGCCGACCGAAACGAAACTTTGCTGCAAAATGCTCGGAATGGCTACGATCGAAATACGGCGCAGCATCGCACCGGAAAACAACGCAGGCTTTTCTTTTGTCTCAATGGACTTTAAGCGGCGCAAGACCGCCCAGAACGCACACGCGGAAGCCACGCCCTGCGCGAGGAACGTCGCCCACGCTACGCCGCCGACGCCCCAGTGGAATATGATGACGAACACGGCGTCGAGCACGATATTGCCGACGGACGACGCGATCAAAAACCACAGCGGCGTTTTGCTGTCGCCGAGCGACGTGAACACGCCGGAAGAAATGTTGTAGATAAAAAGGAACAAAAGCCCCCAAATGTAAATAGCAAGGTACAGCGCCGTATCTTCCATGATGTTCTCCGGCGTGCCGAGCATGCGTAAGATTGGCTCGCACAGCACCGTGCCGACGACCGTGAGCACCACGCCAAGCACCGCAACAGAAATAAAGCCCGTATACGCCGCCGTTTTCATTTCTTTAAAATCCTTCGCGCCGAAAAGCTGCGAGATGACGACCGAAATACCGATGTTCATGCCGAACGCGACCGCCATGAAGATCATCGTCACGGGGTACGAAGCGCCCACCGCCGCCAACGCGTCTTCACCCGCAAATTTGCCCGCGATGACGCTGTCTGCAATATTGTAAAGCTGCTGGAACGCCACACTCAAAAGCATCGGCAGCGTGAACCGCAGCAAAACACCTGCCGGCTTGCCGGTCGTTAAGTCCTTATTCATGTCCGTTTTCCCTTCTCTTTTCAAAATACGCACATTTATTATAAGGAATTACGACCAAAACGGCAATGTTCAAAATGCCCAAGCATTTTCACCCACGCGCAGAAAAGACTGCGCGTTCGGCAAAAGCCCGCCTAAAGTCATAAACAAAGCCCGCCGAAAAACGCATTTAAAACGTCTTTCAGGCGGGTTTGTTCACTTCTATGCACGTCAGCGCGCCGTTTTCCGCTTTGTACAGGCGCGTACAGTATTTCAGCGCGCCCGGGCGGTGTGTCGTCAAAATGCACGCGGTGTCCGGCAGCGCGGTTAAAAGATTTTTCAGAACCTGCGCTTCGGTCTTTTCATCAAGCGCCGAGGTCGCTTCGTCAAGGAGCAAGATCGGCGCGCCGCGCAGCACCGCGCGGGCGATGGCGATGCGCTGCGCCTGTCCCTCGGAAAGCCCGCCGCCGTGCTCCGCGATCTTCGTGTTCACGCCGTTTGGCAGCGATGACACAAACGCCCATGCGCAGGCGGTTTTGAGCGCCGCTGTCATTTCCTCCTCCGTGGCGTTCTCTTTTGCCATGCGCAGGTTCTCCGCAATCGTGCCGGAAAACAGCGTGCTGCCCTGCGGTACATACGAAAACGCACAGCGTGTCTCCGCGCTGATGACGATTTCGCATCCATTCTTCCCGCGCAGCACAGCACGTCCGCTTTCCGGGTAAACGAGTCCGAGCAAAACACGCACCAGCGTCGTTTTCCCCGCGCCGGATGTGCCAACAAGCACGGCAATCTCCCCCGGCCCTGCCGCAAACGATACGTTTTTCAGCACCGCTTCGCCGTTTCGGTATGCGGCTGTCACATTTTTGAGCTCTACCATCAGTGCGCCCTGCGGCAGTGCCGTTTTACCGTGGCGCTCCTTCGGCAGCTCGCAAAGCTCACGCACACGGTGTGCAGAGATCGCCGTGCTCAAAAACTTCGGGATAAGCCCTGCGGCACTTTCAAACGCACTTGTCAGGCTGCTGCGCTGCTGCAAAAAAAGTGTCAGCGTACCGAATGTAATGGCGCGCGCCCACAATAAATACAGCCCGTAGCCCATGGCGGTAAACTGCGTGAACGCCCCCGCAACCCGCAAAAGCGCATTCACGCGCACGGAAAACATGTTGTATTGCAAACTGCATGTGCGCAGCGCTTCCTGTTTTTCCTTTAGCTTTCGGCTTTGGCTTTGCATTGTGCCGAGCGATTTCACCGTGTCGACCGTGTAAAACGTCTCCGCTTCAAACGCGGTCATTTCGCTGCCGAGGCGGCGCAGCTTATTTTCAAATGCCCGCCGCTTTTTGAGCACGGCGGCAGACAGCAGCAACACCACCGGCGCGCCGCCGAGCGCGATGAGCGCCATCACGGGGCAGTAAATCCAGATGAGGAAAAACACCGCGCACAGCCTGTAAGCCGTCACTAAAATTTGCGGCAGCCAGCTCACTGCCCCGCCGCCCACAGCACCCGTATCCGTTTCAAAGCGGTTTAAAATGTCGCCGCAGGAAAACGCGTGCAGCGCCTGCCAGTCCGCGTCTAAAATGCGGTCGAACACATCGGCGCGCACGTTGTTATTGAGGTCAATCTCCAGCTTTTTCAGCACGCGGCTCACCACGCAGTCGAACGCGATGGAGACCGCCGTGCTGCCAATAGCCGCGAAAACCAAAAGCGGCAGACGGGCGGTATCGTACCCCGTGACGATGTCGATGAGGTACTTGCCCGCCACGCTGCCGAATAGGCCGACCGTGGTACCGAGCACGCCGAGCACGATATACAGCGCGATCATTTTCTTGCAGCGGCGGCTGTACGTGAGCAGCCATTTCCAGTCCGCCAAAACCTCACCGAGCGCGCAAAAGCGCACTTTGTTTTCTTTACGCTCCATTTGGCACCTTTTCTTTTCGGGCATGGCGGCGCGCAAGCATCGCGATAAAAAGCGGCCTTACCGGTGTTAAAACGAGCCACACGATTTTGAAAAACCGCCACAGCGCACTGTTTCGGCCGTACCACTTACCCTTGCGGCGCACGGCAAGGACAAGGCAGCAAATTTGCTCGCCGTGCACGGGGCCCTCGGGGTCGGTCTGGCTGTCGCCAAGGAGATACCACCCGCTTTTCGTCACGCGCCAAACGCGGTGCAGAACATACTGCCCGTCTAACCGCCGAAACAGCACGATCTCCCCGCGCTTTGGCGGGTGCGTGCATTTTACAAGCCGCACGGCGTCCCGCCCGTGGATGAGAAACGGTGCCATACTGCTGCCGAACACCGGCATTTCCATCACGCCGCCCGCTTCCGTTTCGGAAAGGATCGCGCCGATGTACGCGCGCAGCCCCGCAGCATCTATAAGCATGCGCGCAGGCGGACGGTCTCCGCCACGGTCGCGGGGTACAGCGCCTCATACAGGCAGTCGACCGCTTCTTCCGATATGGTACAATCCAGCAAAAACGCCGGTACGCGGCGCAGCAGTGCTTCCACGGCATCGAGCACACGCGCAGATTCCGCCTGATCCCAGCGGTTCACCGTCACCTGTCCGTAAAGCCGCAAAAATGCCTCCCCGCGCGAGAGCCTGCGCACGGCGTTCTTTTTCGCCTGTCGCAGCAAAACGACGGCGCTCAGCCGCGCATCCGCATTTTGGCAGATGCCCGACGTGCCGCAGACCGGCCAACCGCGCGCCATCCAGCAATCCTGCACCTTCTGCAATAAAACGCGGTCGCCGTTGATGATCTCCGCCCCGGCGTATTGCGCCCAGAGCGAGGCCTGCGTGCTCTTCCCCGTGCCGGACGGTGCCGAAAACAAAATAGCCCGTCCGCGGTGGCGTATGTAGGCGCTGTGCAGAATAAAGCTGTCCTTTTGCAGCATGCGGCGCTCAAGCGCGAAAAGCGACGCGAATACCGGGTCAAACACAAGGCAGCCGCGGCAGTCTTCGGCGATCATCACCTCGGCGTGCGTGTCGTCCAGCTCGCGATACAATGCGTAAAAGCCAAGCATGCCCTGTATACCCAAAAGCCGCGATTCCTTTTCGCCGTCGCGATACACGATGAGGTCTTCCCGCACGGCCGTGCACACGCCGACGGGGTTCGGGATGCTCTTTACAAAGCGCAGCGTGTAGAAATACGCAGGCTGCGCGTCTTTCGTTTCAAAACGCAGAAAATTCGGTGGAAAAACGAGTGTATCGGGGTGATCTGCCGCAAAGCAGAAACCGCCCAATTTAAAGAGCCTGTGCATGGGGTACAGTCTCTCCTTTCTTCAAAATTTCGGGCGCTGTGCTTTCCGCGCACAGCAGGCGGTAGAGCGCTTTTGTGTAGGCGCATACATAAGGCGGCACCGTGCCGAACGCGCCGCCCTCGCGCAAAGACGATGCCGGACACGCGCGGCACAGCGGACGCAGCTTGCACACGACGCACGCTTCATTCTGTTTAAGCGCCGCAGATTTCTCCCGCACCGCACGCCAAGCGGCCTGCACGTCGTTGTGTTCGATCGGCACGGAAAGCGCCCCGAGCATCACGCACGGGCGCAAATCGCCGCGCCAGCCGACGGCAAACGAACACCGCCCTGCAAGGCAGCGCATGCCGGCTTCCGTTTCCGGAACAGCGCTTTCCAGCGCCTGTACCGTGCGTTGCGCATATTCGTGAAAACCGACTGTGCCAAGCTTTATTTTCGTTGCGGCAAGGCTTGCGGCCGCGGCTTCTTCCGGTGAGAGCCGCGCTTCATGCTGTCCGCTTTCTGTGGACATCATATAAGTATCCGGCTCCAACTCTAAATCTTGTTCCTTTGTGATTTGAAATAACGTTTCAAGGTCATGCCGGTTTTGCCTGACCACGCTGACACCGACCTTCACCGGCACGCCGTGCGCCTGCAAAAGCTGAATGCCGCGCATTGCTTTTGCGTACCCGGTCTCGTCACCGCACAGCGACTTGTAGGTCTCTCCGCTTGCGCCGTACAGCGTAACGTTCACGCGGCGCGGCGAATTTTTCGCAAAAAACGCCGCCCAGTCTTCATTCAAAAGCGTGCCGTTCGTGTTCACCGTAACGATCATACCGAGCTTTCGCACCGCGAGATACACCGCGCGAAACGCGGGGTACAAAAGCGGCTCGCCGCCCGTGAGCAGCAAAAACAGCGTGCCTGCGTCGCGTAGCTTTTCCGCAAGCGCTGTCCACTCCTCCGCCGTTTGCAGGCGGCTGATTTTCTCCTGCTCTGTCCTGTTTATACGAACATAACACATTTTGCAGTTTAAGTTACAAAGTGGGGTCAGCTCAAAACTGCCGGTGATGGGCACGCCCGTTTTGGCGGCGCGGCGCAGTAAAAACGCTTCCGCTGTGTCTTTCTCCGGGTGCATCACGAGTGGTTCGGCCGCTCGTTCTGCGTCAGCGTTGTGGTGACATGGTAATCGTCAAAGTTCCATACAGGTGTCGCATTTCCGAACCAGTCCACGACGAATGCGTTCTTCGCCGGCATCACGGAATCCTGCCCGGTGATGGAATACTGCTGTCCGCACGCCTCGTTATAGTACTTTCTGCTGTCAATGCCGCGGTCATACACACCGTTTCCGTTCGAGTCCAAAAACACCTCTCCCGAAATATCGCACACGCCCGTGTAGCACGCGGCGATGTACTCGTTTGCCTCAAACACCTCCGTTTGC
The DNA here is from genome assembly GCA_021029595.1 of Hominenteromicrobium mulieris. Classification (GTDB taxonomy): domain Bacteria; phylum Bacillota; class Clostridia; order Oscillospirales; family Acutalibacteraceae; genus Hominenteromicrobium; species Hominenteromicrobium mulieris. The sequence continues at coordinate 420,266 of JAJJOY010000001.1, forward strand.
AGCATTGGAGCGCTCCATGCTTTTTTCATTTTATACCGCCTTTCCTTCCGTTTTTTCCGCAGCGGAAGCCTCGCGCAGCAGTCCAGCACGCAGCCCCGCCCGTACAAAGTTTTCTATGCCGCGCAGCATTTCTGCCGGCTGCCCGGTGTACTGCGCCTCTGCCGCAGCTGCGGCTTCTGCCACCGTGCACGGGTGCTGAAACTGCATCCACAAAAACCGTCCCGTTTCGTTCAGCGCGGTGATGCGGTTCTGTGGCGCGTCCGTCTCCCCGGCAGGGATCAGCACGTACAGCCCGGCGATCTCCCGCAGCAGGTGCCTGCCGTTTACATAAAATCTTTTCACGTCATTCGGCGGCAGCCCTGCCGTTTCCATTTCCGGGCTTTTCGCTTTTTCCGCCCGCTCCATGCTTATCCCTGCCTTTCTGCTTCGTGGCTTCGGTTATAATCATAACAGAATTTTTGGTATTGTCAACCAAATATATTTTGTAGAATTCAATTATAATTAGTAAAAATCAATATATTTATGCGTCTTTTTGTCAAAAAAAGAAGAGCCATGCAGGAAAACGGGGTGCGATTTTTCCGTTTTCCGCACAGCTCTGAGCTTTATCGGTATTCTGTTTTCACATTGTGATCATGACCTGTACGTTCGGGTTCTTCTCTCCGACAATCACGATCATCTCAATCATTTTGTTTACATAATCTAAAAGTGCACCGGAAATTTTGCCGTAGTCCGTAAACTCAATTTCCGCTTCCGTTTTCGGCATTTCCAGTGCCGCCTGCAAAGCTTCCAACGTCGGTGCAACGCGGCGCAGACGCAGTTCCGCGTTGATATACTCGTGCAAATCGCGAATGTCCTTCACGTCCGTCAGCTTTATTTCTGCTCGCATACGCTTTTCCCTTTCGTGATGTAAATTTCGCGCATAAAGACCTCGTCGCGCGCAGCGGTAATCTGTACGCGCACGCCGGAAAGCTTTTTGTTCGTGTGGCCCGTCAGCGGATTCTGCACGGCGAACGGATCTTCCAGCTCGCAGATGTGCTTATTGCCGATGCACGTGCCCTCGAATAACGCGTAATCCGCCTTGTTTTCTTCGTCGATGCCGAGAATGCGGAAGCCCTCCACGCGCTGACCGTGCGTGAGATCCTCGCGCAGCACAACGCAGCCGATCTCCACCGGCCTCTCGGTCTTCAGCTCATACACGGGCTGCGTGGGCGTGCCGCCGATGCGCTCCACCGTGCACGGAATGCGGTTTTCGGTCGTCTCGCGGATGAGGTCGCCGAGCTCCTTCAAGCGCTTCACGTCGCGTTCATCGAACTTGCCCTCGCGCGTCGGCGGTACGTTAAGGTTCAGGCAGGCGTTTGCGCCGCAGGAACGCAGGTAGGTATTGTACAGCCTCTCAAGCGAATGCGGTTCCTCGTTTTCGTGCCAGAACCAGCCCGGACGAATGGACATGTCGATCTCCGCCGGTGCGAAAACAAGCCCCTTCGAGTAGAGGATGTTCGGCATGGTGCCAATCTCGCGGTTCGTGTTGTACATGTAGCTCAAAGAGCCGTCTTCTGCCATCGGACCCGCGCCGGTCTGCACCTCGCTGTAAAAACACAGCTCGCTCGGCACAACGGCCCATTCGGCATGGCGCGCCTCTCCGGCCTCGTTGCCGCACCACCGGGTATCCGGGCCGAAATCATTGAAAATAACGGCGTTCGGCTGATACTTGCGGATGAGCTCAAAGTAACGCGGGAAGTCATATTCCTGCTTTTTGCCGTTTTCGCCCTCGCCGCAGGCGTTATCGAACCACACGCAGAAAATATCGCCGTAGCCGGTCAAAAGTTCCGTCAGTTGATTGCAGAAGTAATCGTTATATTCCGGCGTGCCGTAATATTTTGAGTTGCGGTCCCACGGAGAAAGATAAAAACCGAACTTGATGCCGCCGCGCTTGCAGGCTTCTGCGGCTTCACGCACGACGTCCCCCTTATAAGGGCTGTTTTTCACGCTGTGCTCCGTGTATTTGCTCGGCCACAGGCAGAAGCCGTCGTGGTGCTTCGCCGTGAGGATGAGTCCCTTGAGGCCCGCAGACTTCACCGCTTCCACCCACTGGTCGCAATCGAGCGCGGTGGGGTTAAAAATCTTCTCGTCCTCTGTGCCCTCGCCCCATTCGCGGTCCGTGTAGGTGTTTACACCGTAATGCACAAACGCATAGCGTTCCATCTCAAACCAATCAAGCTGTCGTTTAGACGGCACCACATGCGCCGCCTCTTTCAAAAATTCAACCATACCGTCCTCCCGAATTTCGGTTTTGCTGCTCTGCTCGTATTATAGCACAACCGCGCAAAATGTCAAAAATAAAAATGCGGCGCAGAAAGCTCGCTTCCGCACCGCATTTAATCGTTATTTTAGAAAGTGACGCGCACCGTGGTGCCCTTGTTCGGCTCGCTTTCAAGCGACACGCGCGCATGGTGGAACATGGCGCCGTGCTTTACAATGGAAAGCCCAAGTCCCGTGCCGCCAATCTGCTTGGAGCGGCTCTTATCCACACGGTAGAAGCGCTCGAACACGCGCTCGCGGTCGGCCGCCGGAATGCCAATGCCCGTATCGCTGACCTGCATATATGCGTGGCCGCCTTCCGTGCCGGTGGAGATCACCACGCGGCCGCCGGGACGGTTGTACTTTACAGCGTTATCCGCAAGGTTATACAGCATCTCGTCTAAAATGTACGGCACGCCGGTGACGAACGCCGAGCTGCCCTGCACCGAGATGACAATACTGTTCTGCTGCGCCGGGATTTTCAGACGGCAGGCCACCTCCTGCGCAATGGCGTAAAGGTCTGTATCGGCGCGGCCAAGCTCTACCGCATTTTCGTCGAGCTTTGAAAGCTTCAAAATATCCTCAACAAGCGTGATAAGCCGCTGTGCTTCGGTATAAATATTGTTCGCAAAGCGCGGCACATCGGCGCTCTTGACGAGCCCGTCTTTCATAATCTCCGCATAGCCCGAAATAGAAGTCAGCGGCGTTTTGAGCTCATGCGAAACGTTCGCGGTGAACTCGCGGCGCAGGCGCTCGTTCTCTTCCTTCTCGGTAACGTCCAGCAGCACGATCACCGCGCCCTGCACGCCGTTATCGTTCGTAACGGGGTTCGCGATGAGGCTGTAACTGCGCCCCGCCAGCTTTGTGATGCGCTCGCTCGCCGTACCCGTCAGCGCGGAATCCACTGCATCACGGAAATCGGGGCTGCGGTTAAACGCCAGCACGCTCTGTGGGCGGTCGTCCTCCGGGTGCACGTCCAAAAGGCGCACAGCGCTCGTGTTGTACGAAAGCACATCGCCCTTTGCATCCACCACAATAAAGCCCTCGCGCATGTTTTCGGTGATGGCGGTAAACTCCGTCTGCTTGCGGTGCAGCTCTTCCATTTTCTCCTTGATGGTCTCGTTCTGGCGCTGCAAGCGCAAAAGCAGCGGCGAAAGCTCGCCGTACACGTCGTTTTCCATCGGATGGTCCAGGTCAATGGCGTTGACCGGCGCCACAATCTGCTTTGTGCGGTACGTGGAAAGCAAAATGGCCAGCACCAGAATAATGACGGAGCACAGCAGCATCCACGGCACCATGCGCTCAATGGAGCCGAACACCGTCTTCATACCGACCGAAAGGCGCAGCACGCGTCCGTCCGAGAGCATCACAGCGTAGTTATACGACTGCACATTCAGCGTATCGGATTCACGCACGGATTCCCCCGCACCGTTTTCTCTTGCAGCAATGACCTCCGGGCGGTCGTTGTGGTTTTCCATGTTTGCGGCATCTGCAACACTGTCAAATCGCACCGTGCCGTCCGTATCGATGACGGTCACGCGCACAGACTGCGCGGCGGCTGTATCATACCCGGCGGAGCGGATGTCGGAAAGGTAATCGTCCCCGCCAAGGGCGATGCCGTTTTGAATGTAGTGGCTTTCCGCTATGGTCGCCTTTTTCACGATTTCCAGCGAATCGTAGTACGAAACGACGCCGGAAAGCACCATAGAAAGTAAAATGGAAAGCAGCGCAATGCACGACATGCTGAAAATGATCTTTTTCTTCATGCGTCTTTCTCCTCTTTAATCCTGTGCCAGCCGGTAGCCCACGCCGCGCACGGTCTCAATGAGCGCACCGGCATCGCCGAGCTTTTGCCGCAGCGTGCGGATATGCACGTCTACCGTGCGGGTCTCGCCGCTGTAATTGTAATCCCAGATCTTCGTGAGAATCTGATCGCGCGAAAGCACCACACCGCGGTTTTCCAGCAGATAGCACAGCAGTTCAAATTCTTTGTACGTGAGGATCACGGGTTCACCATCAACCGTAACGGCGCGGCGCTTCACATCCACCGCAAGCGAGCCCGCCGTAAAAAGCTTATCCTCCGCTGCGGGCTTCGCGGCCCTGCGCAGCAGCGCGCGTACACGGGAGACAAGCTCCATCATGCCGAACGGCTTCGGCAGGTAATCGTCCGCGCCGCTGTCCAGCCCAACCACACGGTCATATTCGCTGCTTTTCGCCGTCAGCATCATCACGGGCAGGTCGGCCGTTTCCGCACCCGCGCGCAGACGCTTCAAAATATGCAGACCGTCTTCATCCGGCAGCATAATGTCGAGCAGCACGAGCTGCGGCAGCTCTTTTTCAAGTGCCTGCCAGAAATCGGCCGCATTCCGGAAGCCCTCGGCTTCAAAACCGGTGGTGTGCAGTGTATAGAGTACAAGCTCGCGGATGCTGTCGTCGTCCTCCACAAGATAGATCATAAACCCTTAAATCCTTTCTGTGCGGCTTTGCCGCTTAATCGTGCTCGCCGGTGAGTGAGAACACGACCCACTCCGCAATATTGACCGCGTGGTCGCCGATGCGTTCAAAATACTTCGCCACCATCAGCAGGTCAAGGCATGTCTCGCCCTCCTCGGGCTTTTCGGCGATGAGTGCGATGATCTCACTTTTCACCTTGTTAAAAAGCGCATCTACTTCGTCGTCCGCTTTTTCCACGGCGCGCGCAATATCCATGTCACGGCGCACAAACGAATCGACGCTGTTCGTCACCATGTTCACGGCAGCGCGCGCCATTTCGGCAATGTGCAGACTGCCCGGCAGCACCTCTGCGCGGATATGCTCGACCATTTCGGCAATATCCGAAGCCTGGTCGCCGATGCGCTCCATATCTGCGATCATCTTCATCGCGGCAGAGATGAGACGCAGGTCTTTTGCAACAGGCTGCTGCTGTAAAAGCAAGCGCAGGCAGATCGCTTCGATTTCGCGCTCCTTGCGGTCGATTTCCTGCTCCGTTTCGTCCACGGCGCGGCGCAGCGCTTCGTCTCGTGTCACAAGTACCTTTGCCGCCTGCGAAATGCCGTCTTCGCACAGTGCGCCCATGCGGATAAGCTCTGTATTGAGCAGCTCCAGCTGCTCGTCCAAACGATTTCTCATTGTAGTCACGTTCCTTTCTGCAAGCCTTAACCGAATCTGCCGGTGATGTAATCCTCCGTGCGCTTATCCTTCGGCATGGAGAATAAGCTCTCCGTCTCGCCGTACTCGATGACCTCACCGAGCAGGAAGAATGCCGTTTTGTCCGAGATACGCGCCGCCTGCTGCATGTTGTGCGTGACCATAACGATAGTATAATCCTTTTTCAGCTCCACCGCAAGGTCTTCTATCTTGGAGGTGGAGATCGGGTCAAGGGCGCTGGTCGGTTCGTCCATCAGCAGCACCTCCGGCTCCACAGCCAACGCGCGTGCAATGCACAGTCTCTGCTGCTGTCCGCCGGAAAGCCCCAGCGCGCTTTTCTTCAGTCTGTCTTTAAGCTCGTCCCAAATGGCGGCGTTTCTTAAAGAACGCTCCACAATGTCATCGAGCTTCGCCTTAGAGCGGATGCCGTGCGTGCGCGGTCCGTAGGCGATGTTGTCGTACACGCTCATCGGAAACGGGTTCGGCTTTTGGAACACCATGCCGATACGTTTTCTCAAAAGGTTCACGTCCATGCCATGGTAGATGTCCTCGCCGTCCAATTTTACTGCGCCGGTAATCCGGCAGCCCTCAACGAGGTCGTTCATACGGTTCAAGGATTTCAGCAGCGTACTTTTGCCGCAGCCGGAAGGCCCGATGAACGCGGTGATCTCGTTCGGCTGAATTTCCATATGGATGGATTTCAGCGCATGGAAATCGCCGTAATACAAATTCAGATCTTCGATTGCCAATTTACAGCTCATATCGTTTCCCCTATCTTTTTCTGGTGTGATTTTCTAAAAAGCTCGCTTTAGCCCTGTTTCTTCGTAATTTTCTTCGCGACGAACGAGGACAGTGCGTTGATGCCAATGACGATAACAAGCAGCACAACCGCTGTGGCATACGTTTTGTCGATGTGCAGGCCCTCGCTCGAAAGCACATACATATGCACGGAGAGGGTTCGCACGGAATCGAACAGACCGCCGCCCGCCTGGCCCGGCATCTGCGCCACGGAGCCCGCAGTGTACATCAGCGCCGCGGATTCACCCACAACGCGGCCAATGGCCAAAATCACGCCGGACAAAATGCCCGGCACGGCGCTCGGCAGCACGATGTGAAACACCGTGCGCAGTCTGCCCGCGCCAAGCCCGAAGCTGCCCTCGCGGAAGGAATCCGGCACCGAGATGAGCGCCTCCTCCGTTGTGCGCATGATGAGCGGCAAAATCATGATGGCGACCGTAAACGCACCGGCAAGCAAAGAATAGCCCCAGTGCAGCGCCGTCACAAAGCACAGATAGCCGAACAGGCCGTACACGATGGACGGAATGCCCGAAAGTGTTTCGGTCGTGATGCGCACGAGCTGCACAAGCTTGTTGCCGCGCTTTGCGTATTCCACAGAGTAGATTGCCGCGCCGATGCCGAGCGGCAGTGCAATAACGAGCGCGATGATCGTCATGACGACCGTAGAAATCAGCGCCGGCATCAGCGACACGTTATCCGATGTATAGGTGAACGAGAAAAGATCCGGTGTGATATACGGGATGCCCTTCACAAGAATGTAAACGATAAGGTATAAAAGCGTCAGCATCGTGATGAGCGCCGCGCCGCAGACAAGCAGCAATAAAATAAGCGAAAGCGGCGAGCGCTTATAGGCGCGCATTTTATCCTTGAAGGTGAGCTTGTTGATGGTCTCTGCCGCCACGGGTTTACAGGTACGTTCCATAGTCATTTCCGTATCCTTTCCGGGTCATGCCCTGTCTTTTCTGCGCAGAAGCGAGAACGTAACGTTGATCATTAAGATAAAGACGAACAGCACGACCGCCGTCGCAATGAGCGCCTCGCGGTGCAGGTCTGTGGCGTAGCCCATTTCCATAACGATGTTCGCCGTCATGGTGCGCACGCCGTCGAGCAAACCCTGCGGCATACGTGGTTTGTTGCCCGCCACCATGACGACCGCCATCGTTTCGCCGATGGCGCGGCCGATGCCGAGCACCACGCCCGCCAAAATGCCGGAACGCGCCGCCGGCAATGTCGCAAAGAACACGCTGCGCTCATGGCTCGCGCCGAGCGCCAGAGAGCCTTCATAGTAGCTGTCCGGCACGGCGCGAATGGCACTTTCCGAAACGCCGATGATCGTCGGCAAGATCATAATGCCGAGCAAAACGGACGCTGTCAGCATCGTGTTGCCCGCCACACCGAAAATGTTCTGCACAAGCGGCACCAAAACAACGAGACCGAAGAAGCCGTACACAACGGACGGCACACCCGCCATCAGCTCCGTTGCAGGCTTTAAAATCTTATAAAGACCCTTCGGGCAGAACTTTGCGAGAAAAACCGCCGTCAAAAGTCCAATCGGCACACCGATGATGATTGCGCCCGCCGTGACGTAGAGGCTGCCGAGGATCATCGGCAGAATGCCGTAGATGTCGTTGCCCGGCTTCCACTTAGTGCCGAGCAGAAATTTAAACACGCCGATCTTACCAATGGCCGGAATACCGTTTGCAAACAGAAACACGCAGATCAAAACAACGGCAAAGATTGATACGCAGGCTGTGAGAAAAAAGAGGATATGCATGAGAAGCTCTTTTATGTTGCTCCACTTCACGGTTTGCACGCACCTTTCAAACTTTCAAAACTACTTTAAAACTGCTTTATTGGCTTTCTTGCGAAAAGAGCCGGACCTTTCCGCCCGGCTCTCCTGCGTTTTATGGATTGTTTCTTACTGAAGCTCGGACCAATCGGTCGTTTCGCCGGTGTAGATGCTCAAAACCTGCTCGCTCGTAAGGCCGGTCAGCGTGTTTTCCTTGTTGACGATAACAGCGATGCCGTCCTGTGCAATGACGGTCGGGGTAAGGCCGGCTTCAAGCTCGCTGTCTTTCAGCTCACGGGAAGCCATGCCGATGTCATACGCACCGTCGATGGTGGAGGTCATGCCCGTAGTGGAATCGCTCTGCTGCACTTCAACGGTAACGTCCGGGTTCAGCGCCATGTAAGCTTCCTTCAGCTTTTCCATGACCGGCGTAACGGAGGAGGAACCGCCGACAACCACCTTGCCGGAAACACCGGATGCCGTGTAAGCCGGAGCCGCATCATCAACGGTGATATAGCCGTTTTCGGAAATAACCTTCTGACCGTCAGCGCTCATGATGAAGTTGATGAAGTCCTGTGCAACTTCGCTTGCCTCGCCCTTTGTTGCAATGTTGAACGGACGAACAACCTTATAGGTGCCGGCCTTTACATTCTCAACGGTCGGTGCCCACCGTCGATCTCCACGGCTTTGACAACGCTTTCGTCAAGGGAGCCGAGGGAGATATAGCCGATGGCCTTCGGGTTGCCCTGTACGGTGGTCATCATAACGGAGGTGCTGTTCGTGATCTGCGCATCATCCGTCGTCATATCTTCCTTTTCGCCTGCGTCGTTTTTCTGCTCGATGCCGAACAGCTCAATGAATGCGCCGCGTGTGCCGGAGCCGTCTTCACGGGAAAGAACGGTGATTTCGCCGGTCATGTCGCCGCCGGTCGTTTCTTCGGAGGAAGCGCTCTCGGAAGATGTGCTTTCAGAAGAAGCGCTCTCCGCAGATGCAGCGGAGGATTCGGAGGACGGTGTCTCGGAGGAAGCGGAGCTTGCTGCGCCGCCGGAGCAAGCCGTCATAGCTGTCATGGTGAGAAGTGCGGCTGCAAGAACCGCGGTGATTTTTCTGAGTTTCATAAATTACTCTTTCCTTTCGGGAGCTTTCTGCTCGCCTTTTATCTTTTCCTTTGGTTTACAAGCGAAAGTATAGGGCCGTTTTGTAAACTCAAAAAGAAGTCTTGTGTAAAATCCACGTAAAACTGCTTAACATTTCGGGTTTTACAAAGCCAAAATCAAAAAGAACATTGAAAAAAAGCCCGTTTTGCGGTAAAATAAACCTATAAAATACGGAGGAGTTTTTATGCGCAGCGAAAAAGAAATGTATGACCTCATCCTCGGCTATGCAAATGCCGAGGAAAATATCCGTGCCGTCATCTTAAACGGTTCCCGTGCGAACCCGAACCGTAAGCCCGACCCGTTCAATGATTTTGACATTGTGTACCTCGTGTGCGATCTTACTCCGTGTAAGGAAAAAGCCTATTATAAAGACTTCGGCGAAATCCTCGTCTGCGAGCGCACCGACGAAAGCGAGCTTTTTAAAGAGCACTTTCCCGAGTTCGTATGCTATCTGATGCAGTTTGCGGACGGCAACCGCATCGACCTGACCGTATCGAGCATCGACCGCTGGGAAGTATATTGTTATGACGACCGCCTTTCCGTCGTATTATTAGATAAAGACAACGCCCTGCCGAAGCTGCCGGAGCCGAATGAGAGCACGCACTACGTCAAAAATCCGACCGAGCGTATGTTTTTTGACTGCCGCACGGAGTTCTGGTGGGTCTCGCCGTACGTCTCCAAGGGTCTGTGGCGCGGCCAGCTCCTGTTTGCGCAGACGCACATGGAAAGTTGTATTCGCAAAATGCTGCTGCAAATGATGAAATGGTACGCCGGAACGCTGCATGGGTTTGATTACAGCGCCGGCAAATGCGGTGACGCCTTAAAAGATCTTCTCCCCGCAGACATCTGGAACGGCTACCTTGAAACCTTCGCCGCATGCACCGAAGAAGACATTTGGCGCGCACTGTTTAAGGCAGGCGAGCTTTTCACGGAGCTCACCAAACGCACCGCAAAAGCGCTCGGCTTTACGGTCACGGACGAATACGACCGCCGCGTCACAAGCTTTTTAAAATACACAAAAGATTTGCCGAGAAACGCCAAAACGCTGGATTTTCATATTGACTAAAAGAAAGGACCCCTATATGCAGATATTATGTATCGGCGACGTGGTGGGCAGCCACGGGTGCGACTTTCTGCGCCGCACTCTCCCCGCCTTCAAGCGCACTAAGGGCATCGATGTCGTCATCGCAAACGGCGAAAACTCCTCGGACGGCAACGGCATCACCCCTGCCTCCGCAAACCACCTGCTCGATAGCGGCGTGGATATCATCACCACCGGAAACCACACCTACCGCCGCCGCGAATTTTACGATTATATCGATGAAAGCGACTGCGTCATCCGCCCCGCAAACTTCCCGCCGGAAGCCCCGGGTAAAGGCATGACCGTCTTAGATCTCGGCCGCACGCAGATCGCCGTCATCAACTTAATGGGCAATGTATACCTTGACGAGCACCTCGCCTGCCCGTTCCGCACACTCGATACTCTTTTAAAAACGCCCGACCTTCCGAAAATCTGCATCGTGGATTTTCACGCGGAAGCCACCGGCGAAAAGCGCGCATTCGGCTATTATGCAGACGGCCGCGTCTCCGCTGTGTTCGGCACGCACACACACGTGCAGACGGCCGATGAAACCGTTCTGCCGAAGGGCACCGGATACATCACCGACGTCGGCATGACCGGCCCCATCAACTCCGTACTCGGCGTCAGAGCGGAGCTCGTCATCAAAAAGCAGATAAGCAAAATGCCCGTGCGGTTCGATTTTGCGGACGGCCCGTGCAAGCTCGACTGCATTTTGTTCGATATCGATGAAAAAACAGGCCTCACCCGCAGCACAGAGCGTTTCTCCCTGCGCTAAACGTGATTTCTGTGCGGTATTACCCTTGTTTTTTCCCGCAAACTATGGTATAGTGTAGTTTGAAAATACATGCAAATATCTATCGGAAGCCGGCTTTTCGCCTTCCGAACGTTTTTAGACAGGATGTGTATGCAGTGATTACAGGTAAACAGCTTCGCGACGCAGTCATCTCCGGCGCGAACAGCATATTGAAAAACCGGAAATTTGTGGATGACCTCAACATCTTCCCCGTTCCGGACGGCGACACGGGCACGAATATGTCCATGACGATCGGTGCAGGCAGCGACGCCATGCAGGCGCTTGCGGATAACGAAACAACCGCTAAGGTCGCAAAGGCGGCGGCTTCCGCCATGCTGCGCGGCGCAAGAGGCAACTCCGGCGTTATCCTTTCCCTTCTGTTCCGCGGCTTCTCGAAGGGTCTCGAGGACACCGTAGAAGCAGACGGTACACAGCTCGCAGCGGCGCTCGCCATCGGCGTGGATTCCGCTTATAAAGCCGTTATGAAGCCGACCGAAGGCACCATTTTGACCGTTGCCCGCGTGGCGGCGGAAAAAGGCGCTGCGGCAGCCGAGATCGACAACGACCCCATTTATGTTTGGGATGCCATCTGCATGGGCGCGGCGGAAGCACTGGCCACCACACCGGATCTTCTCCCCGTTCTGAAAAAAGCAGGCGTCGTCGATGCCGGCGGTCAGGGTCTCTGCATGATCTTCGATGGCATGATGCAGGTCTTCAAGTACGGTGAGATCGTCAAAACCGACATGACCGAAGCCGAAAAGGCCGAGGAGACCGCCCAGTTCTTTGCAAGCGTTGCGGCGGAATTTGACAGCGAGATCAACTTCACCTACTGCACGGAGTTCATCGTCGGCCGCGACCCGGAGGTCACCACCGAGCCGAACGAGCTGCGCCTGTTCCTCGAAACCCTCGGCGACTGCGTTGTTGTGGTCGATGACGAGGAGATCATCAAGGTGCACGTACACACGGAACAGCCGGGTGTGGCGCTCACAAAAGCGCTGGAATTCGGTTCCCTGTTGACCGTAAAAATCGAAAACATGAAAGAGCAGCACAAAAAAGCTGCCGAACTCAATAACGCAAACCGCGCGGCTTACGAAGCGGCGCAGGTCAGTAAAGAGGAAAAGGAGACCTTAAAGCCCGTTTCCCCCGAAGAGGAACTCGGCTTTATTTCCGTAGCGGCAGGCGACGGTCTGCGTGCACTCTTTGAAGAACTCGGCTGTGCACAGGTTGTCAGCGGCGGCCAGACGATGAACCCCAGCACGGAGGACATTGTCGAAGCCGTTCTTGCTACCCCGGCAAAGACGGTTTTCGTACTGCCGAACAACAAAAACATCATCCTTGCGGCAGAACAGGCCGTGCCGCTCGTCACCGACCGCAAGATTATCGTCGTACCGACCCGCACCATTCCGCAGGGTCTCTCCGCACTCTTAAGCTTTGACCCGGATGCTTCCGCAGACGAAAACGCTTCTGCCATGCTTTCTGCAGCGGAAAACGTCGCGACCGGCACGGTCACGTTCGCCGCACGCGATTCCGAATTCGGCGGCTTCAAAATCAAAGAGGGCGACACCATGGGCATGACGAACGGCAAGCTCGAGTTTGTCGGCGACACGCCGGTGCGTTCCGTCTACAAGGTTGCAAAGGCGCTGATGAATAAGCACACCTCGTTTATCACGCTCATTTACGGCGAAGGCATCACCGAGGAAGAAGCCAACGAAGCACTGCGTCTCATCAAGAACAAGGCAGGCGACGGTGTGGACATCAACCTCGTAAACGGCGGCCAGCCGGTCTACTACTTCATTCTTTCCGTGGAATAATTTCAAAGCAGCTTAGGGCGGGGCTTTATGCCCTGCCCTTTTTCGTTTTATGTCGGAGGTTTCATGGCGTCTTTATTTGAAGCGGACATTGCGTCTTTAAAGGGAGTCGGCCCAAAGCGTGCGGAGCTGTTCCGCAAGCTCGGCGCGCCCACGGTGGGCGATCTGCTGCGTCTCTATCCCCGCGCTTATGAGGATTGGCGCGACGCGGTGCCCATCCGCAATACACTCTTAAACGAAGTGAATATCGTAAAAGGCACAGTGCTGCGCCGTCCTGTCGAGCAGCGTATCCGCGGCGGCATGACGCTTTACAAGACGACCATCACGGACGGCGAAGACGACATGCAGCTGACATTTTTCAATAACCGCTACATTACAAGTCTGCTCACGGAGGGCGCGGTCTACGCGTTTCGCGGCAAGGTGACGGGCACGTTCATGCGCCGCGAAATGGCCTCCCCGGAGTTCGTTCCCGAAAGCCGCATGCAGGACATGGTGCCTGTTTACCCGCAGACGAGCGGCCTCACCTCTCGCATCATCGCAAACGCGGTAAAAGAAGCCCTGCGCCTGCTCCCTGAGACCGTCAAAGACCCGTTGCCCGATGCGCTTCGCCTGAAATACGCGCTGTGCCGCCTCGAATACGCGCTCAAAACGATCCACTTTCCGAATTCGCCCGAAGCGCTTTCCACGGCGCGCAGACGACTCGTGTTCGAGGAACTGCTCGTCTTGCAGCTCGGCATGGCGGAAATCCGCCGCGCAGGTGTGCGCGAAAATCCGTATCCGCTCAAAAAGGATTATACAAAAGAGTTTGCCGCCCTGCTCCCCTTCACGATGACCGGCGCACAGCAGCGTGCCGTGCAGGACGGCATCCGCGACATGCAGGGTCCGCACCCGATGAACCGCCTCATTCAGGGCGATGTCGGCAGCGGTAAAACAGCCGTGGCGGCGGCGCTGTGCCACACGGTCATTCAAAACGGATTTCAGGCGGCGCTCATGGCTCCTACGGAAATTCTGGCGGCGCAGCATTACGAGTCCCTCTCCAATCTCCTCGCCCTCTGCGGCATCAAAACGGTGCTCATCACGGGCAGCATGCGCGCCAAAGCAAAACGCGAAGCCATTAAGGGACTCAAGACCGGCGAGATTCAGCTTGCCGTCGGCACGCACGCACTCATCAGTGACGGCGTGGAGTTCTCGTCCCTCGCGCTCGTCATCACGGACGAGCAGCACCGCTTCGGTGTCAATCAGCGCACCGCACTCGCGAAAAAGGGCAACTTCCCGCACACACTTGTCATGAGCGCCACACCAATCCCCCGCACCTTGGCGCTGATGATTTATGGCGACCTCGACGTTTCCGTTCTAAATGAGCTTCCTCCGGGTCGTCAGCCCATCGAAACGTATCTCATCGACCCACCAAAGCGCCGCCGCGCGTTCGGGTACATCAAAAAGCACATCGACGAGGGACGACAGGCGTACATCGTCTGTCCGCTTATCGAAGAGGGCGAAAGCGACGCGGCAAGCATCGCGGCGTATGAAAAGATCGTGCGCGATTACTTCGGTGACATGCCCATCGGCATTCTGCACGGCAAAATGAAGCCGAAGGAAAAGGACGCCGTCATGACCGATTTTGCAGAAAACCGCACGAAATTATTATTGTCCACCACGGTCGTCGAGGTCGGCGTGGACGTGCCGAATGCCGTCATCATGATGATTGAAAACGCCGAGCGCTACGGCCTTTCGCAGCTGCACCAGCTGCGCGGGCGCGTCGGCCGCGGCAAATACGCCTCCACGTGCATTCTGGTGACAGAAGCGCAAAACGATGAAACATTACAGCGTTTAAGGCTCTTTTGCAGCACCACGGACGGCTTCAAGGTCGCGGACGAAGACCTGCGCCTGCGCGGTCCGGGCGATTTCTTCGGCGAGCGCCAGCACGGCCTGCCGAAATTAAAGATTGCCGACATGTTAAACGACATGCAAATTTTGCAGGAAGCGCAGCAGTGCGCTAAAGAATTGACCGAGCGCGACCCGGAACTCAACTCCCCCGCCCTGCGCGGCCTGCGCGCCGAAATGCGCCGGCTCTTTGCATCAAATAACGGCACAGTAACCCTATAATAAAAACAAAACAGCTTCCGTTCGGAGAAATCCCAAAACGGAAGCTGTTCTTAATTTTTATCTTTCGTAAAATACTCTTTCACCAAAATCACAAGCCCAACGAGCATCACGATGACCGCAAACACCAACGGCAGCGTCAAGCCGACCTCGGAGACGGTCGAGAAAAACCGTCCCGGCGGCGTTGACCAACCGCTTACAAGGTTCATGCCGCAGGCAATGAAAATCGCCGCGCCCCATATCGAGCCGATAAGCGCCAAAAATCCGCCGACCAAAACTCTTTTCAATGCACCTACCCCTTTTATTCCATGATCAGCTCTTTGTCCTCCGGCAGCGTAAACGGCACCGGCTTCGGCTCCGTCTGGTACCAATATGCCACAGACGTGTAATCGTCGTAGCGCGGGCCCGTCCAGCCGAGGTTATCAATCGTCATTTTAAAGTCCTCATCGAAATAAACCGGGTCTTTCACGTGCCAGCGGTACAGCATAAAGCGCTTTTGGTGGTTATACATTTCCTTCGTGTCGCCCAAAATCGCATACAAACCCGTATAAAGCCCGCTGAACGTCTGGTAGCGGTTGAGGTAAATGTCATTGCCAAAGCCATACGAGCCGCCGAAGTAATCCTCCGTGCCCGTGTAGTTCATCGTGGGGTATGTGTCGCCGTCAATGTACATTTTGGCTTCACCCTCCACCCAGCAGGTGTTGTGCCCGTTCATGCCGGAAGCCAGCGTCACGCCCGCAAAGCAGCCCTTGCCGTGCACGCCGTCCAAGATCACATACGAGCGTCCCTTCTGCACAGGGTGCTCCTGCCGATATGTCGCGTGAAAATAACCGCTGTTTTCGGGAATCTCTCCATACCATCCGGAAATCATATAGAAAAGCGTCTCTGGCTTTTCACCGCGATTTTCCATTGTAATACGGCAGTGTTTTCTGAACGGCATTTCAAAGTAGCTGTTGAACCCGCGCCCCGGCGCGACGAGCATCGCAGCTGAGTTCAAAACCGGGTAATTGCCGTCGCGGTCAGAAAAATTCTCGTCATACGCGCAACCGAAAAATGCCGAAAACGGTGCTTCCACGGACGGCTGTTCATTGTTTTCCCAGTAGATTCGCAGAATAAACGAGTGTCCCACGTAACCCGTGAACCACATGTGCGTCACCATGCCCGGGCCGTCCGTGTCACACAGCGTAACGGTCTCGCCGGGCTGAATTTGAATGCATGGACTCAGCTTTTCACAGTCCTTGGCGCGTGTGCCGCCGCCTTTTGTGCCTGTTGGATTTTCTGCGGAAAACCCAAAGTTTCTGCGGTTTTCCATTTTAAAAAGTGTCATGAAAATGCCTCCTTTATTTTTGTTAGAGTTTAATATTAAGCATTTCTTCAAATGAACCGAGTGCCGCGCGCCCCTCATAAAGTCCCTCGTCATGTAAAGCGAGCAGCGCGGGAACCTCCGCCTTTGTGCGGCTGACGTTGAGCGGCTTTAACGGACGAATGATGACCGCCCTGCCCGCTTTTTCAAGCTTTTCACACAACGCCAACTGGCGGTTATAAATCTCATGCCGCGTGCGCATCGCTTCTGCCACAGCAGGGTGCTTGCGAAACGCCGCTTTCAAAAACGCCGTGTGCCCAAACGGTTCCTTTTGGTAGCCCTTGTTGCGCGTCAAAACGATCACATGGAACGTGTTGCCGTCTGCAAGCGACTTTTCGATTGGAATTGGGTCACTGATGCCGCCGTCCAAGAGGTCATAGCCCATATAATGCTGAATTTTCGTGATGAGCGGCACGGAGCACGATGCACGCGAAGCCATAAACGGCGCTTTTAGCGTGTCCTTTTCAAACCAAACGGTCTTGCCGTCCGCGCAGTTCATCGCGCCGGTCAAAAAGCGCGTATCCTGCTCATGAAACTTGTCCCAGTCGAAAAAAATGTGCTTTTCCGGCACTGTGCCGAAAATATAATCAAAGTCGAACATCGTGTGCTTTGTCAAAAGATTTCGCGTGCTCACATAGTCGGGGTTCCCGACATAGTGTTCAATGATCTCTCGGCTGCGCCCCGGTTGGCCCGATATGTACGAAAGCGCGTTCGCTGCGCCCGCCGAAACGCCGATAATATACGGAAACAGCAGATCTTTTTCCATGAACGCTTCCATCACGCCGCAACTGTAATAGCCGCGCAGGCCGCCGCCCTCTAAAACGAGCGCTGTGCCCTCAGGCAGCCGGCGCGAAAGCGTCTTGCCGGGAATCGGCTGCAATGTATAATCGGTCACAAATCTCACCCTCTTTGTGCTCATCATACAATATCAAGTTAAAAAAGTCAAGGAGGAAAGCCGCAGCTTCCTCCTTGCAACAAAACGGTTCAGTTTAGAGTTTCAAGCATCTCTTCAAGCTCCTCCGGGCTCCAATCTTCGCCGAGCGCAAACACGGCTTTGTGAAACACAAAAAGCTCGTCTTCGCCCAACTCACCGCTTTCGAGCTTGCAAAGCAGCCCCGGCGCGATTTCGATCAACCGTTCAGTGATGGCAAATTTCTGCTTCCGCACAGCCTCCCGCGCGTTGCGCACAGTGCCGAAATCTAAATCGCTCGTGCTGCCGCACGGCATGGCGCAATACGCACAGTCCGGCGCAATGCGGTTTTTCTCCGCGTGGGCGCACGCCAGCATGTTCTGCAACGCCGTTTCATCATCCTCCGCAAGCGCGGCAAAGCCCTCAAAAAGCACTCTGTCCGTTTCCACGGTCTTCGCGTTTTTCTGCTCCGCGCGGACAACGCCCACAAGCGCCCCCAACAGCGCATCCCACGCTTGATTTCCCGTCCTCATTCTACGAGACTGCCGTCGGTCGCGATGACCTTCACCTGCCACGGGATAAACTTGCCGCTCGCCTTCAGTGCGTTCACTGCTGCTCGCTCAAGGCCGCCGCAGCACGGCACCTGCATGCGCACAATTGTCAGGCTCTTGATGTCGTTCTGACGGATGATCTCCGTCAGCTTTTCGGTGTAATCGCCCTCATCGAGCTTCGGGCAGCCGATGAGCACTTTTCGGTTGTGCACAAAGTCGCGGTGAAAATCACCGTACGCATACGCCGTGCAATCCGCCGCAATCAGCAGGTTCGCGCCGTCAAAATACGGGGCGCGGATCGGCGCTAATTTGATCTGCACCGGCCACTGGCGCAGCTCGGATTCAATCTTGCCGCTGACCGCACTGTTATCCGTATTTACAGACTTTCTCTCAATAGCGCGTGCCATGCTGCCCGGGCAACCGGTGAACTTCGGCGTGCCGAGCTTTTCTGCCATTTCCTCTGCCTCTTTCTTCGCGGCTTTCTCTGCCATAGCCATTTTCACGGCTTCCTCGTCAAACGCCGCCGCTTCGCGCTCCACAAAGGAGATTGCGTTCGTGGGACATGCAGGCAGGCAGTTGCCGAGACCGTCGCAGTAATCGTCGCGCAGAAGCTTCGCCTTACCGTTTACAATGCCGATGGCGCCCTCCTGACAGGCATTCGCGCACAGGCCGCAGCCGTTGCATTTTTCTTCATCAAAGTGAACGATGGTACGGATCATATTCAAAATTCCTTCCAATTTTTAAATTTTGCAAAAGCCACAAGGTTTTCTCTTGACTTTACGAACACAGTATACTACGATTAGGCTGTAAAGTATGTTGTTATAACAACGAAGATTGAAAAAAGGAGGCTATTTTACGGATTACAGCATCTTAGGGCGCTCGCCGCTGTTTCGGGGCATCCCCGCAGGCGATTTCGGCGTTTTGCTCGAGCACCTAAAAACGGAAACGCGCAGCTATAAAAAGGGCGATCTCATCTGCCACGCAGGCGAGCACACAAACGCGCTCGGCATCGTGCTCACGGGCAGCGTGACGATCGAAAGCGACGACATTTTCGGCAACCGCAGCGTGCTCGATAAAGTCGGCCCCGGGCAGGTCTTTGCAGAGACCTACGCCTGCGTGCCGAACGAGCCGATGCTCGTCAATGTCGCCGCCGCAGAAAACTGCACCGTTCTGTTTTTGAAAACCGCGCAGATCCTCTCCCCGTGCGCCGTAAACTGCGGGCACCACGGCAAGCTGATTGAAAACCTGCTGCTCGTCAGCGCGCAGAAAAACCTGTCGCTTTCGCGCCGCATTTTCCACACCGCACCGAAAACGATACGCGGGCGACTCATTTCATACCTGTCGTTTCAGGCCATCCGCGAAAACAGCGACAGCTTCACAATCCCGTTCAATCGCCAGCAGCTTGCGGATTACCTCAGCGTAGACCGCAGCGCACTTTCCAAAGAAATGGGCAAAATGCGCGACGAAGGCATTTTAAACTTCTCCAAAAATCATTTTGAACTAAAGCGCACAAGCTGACGAAAAGCGAGACGAATAAAGTCTTTGTTCAAACTTTTTTCAAAAAGTTGGTGGGGGCTCGGGGCAAAGCCCTGAGTCGACTTTCGCAAAAGTCGAAACACCCTTTGCCTAACTAAGATCAGGAAAATAGGCGCAACAATCCGGTGAATTGTTGCGCCGCAAGAAACCCTATCAAGGGGGTTCTTGAAAGGCGGTCAAAACCGCCTTTAGAAATACACACTCCATTACTCTATTATAGAAAGGACTTATCTTCATGAAAAACATTTTCTTCCGCACCACGTCTCTTTGGGCGTCCGTCCTTTACATGGCGCTCGGCCTTGTGCTCACGTTTTGGCCGGGCATGTCCGGCACCGTCTTTTGCTGGGGCATCGCCGCTGCACTCATTTTGTACGCCGCACATAGCTTCTGGTATTTTATAAAAGCCAGAAACCTCGGCTTCACTGCAGGCGGCACGCTCGTCATCGGCATTCTCTGCCTTGCGTTCGGTATTTTCTGCTTTTCCCGCCCGTACGTCGTCCTCTCTTTCCTGCCCATCGCGCTCGGCATCATGCTGCTTGTAGACGGCATCGGAAAAATGCCGCTCGCCGTTGATGCCCTCTCGGTGTACAGCCCCTACCGCTTCTGGGTACTCATCTCCGCCGTACTGCCGCTCATTCTCGGCATCGTGCTGCTCGTAAATCCGTTCCGTGCCGCAAAAGCCGCCATCATGTTCTTCGGCATCAGCATTTTAGCAGACGGTCTCTTTGAGCTCATCACCTACATCCAGCAGCGCCGCGCAGAAAAATCCGAGTACAAGGACATCCGCTAAACAACCTTTTTGCAATAACAGGCAACATATACCGTATGACCGAACGTACGTCGCGAAGACGAGCATCGCACAACTGCAATAAACGAAGCACCGTGTCCTTGTGCGGCACGGTGCTTTTGTTTTGACTATATTCGTTTACTTCGTAATTTTCAGCTCGCCGTTCCAGACCTTGCTGCCGCTTTCCTCAACGTAAAGCTCTACTTTACTCTCTTCCGGCGCAAACTGCATTTTGCGGTTCCAGATGCTCAGTGCGTCACAGTCAAGCTTCAGTTCTACCGTCTTCTTTTCGCCGGGCTGGAGATACACCTTCTCAAATGCTTTCAGCTCGCGCACGCGGCGGACGATTGTGCCGCTCACGCCCTGAATGTACAGCTGCACCGTCGCATGGCCCGCTGTGCTGCCGGTGTTTTCCACCTCGCACGTCACGGTATGCGCTTTTCCGTTTTCAAGCGTCGCAATAGAAATTTCCGGCGTGCCGTCCTTTACGGTCGTCTTGAACGTCGTGTAGTGCAAACCGAAGCCGAACGGGTACAGCGGCGTGTTCTCCAAATCACGGTAACGCATCATGTCGTAGGAAGCGCGGGCGTTGTAGTACACCGGCAGTTGTCCCGTTGTGCGCGGCACAGAAACCGGCAGGCAGCCGCACGGATCTGCCGCGCCGCTCAAAACTTCCGCAATGGCCGTGCCGCCCCACGGGCCCGGATAGAACGACCACAGCACCGCATCGCTCTTTTCCGCAATCTCGGGGATAGCATGCGGGCGGCCGGAAATGAGCACCGTTACGACCGGCTTGCCGCTTTCAAACACGGCATTCGCCAACTCGTTCTGCGCGCCCGGCAGACGCACATCAGAGGTATCCACGCCCTCGCCGCAATCCATCTGCAATTTCGTACCGACGATTGCCGCGCCGTTCGTGTCAAACTCCGCGCCCGCAAAGCGGCTTGAAGAACCGCCCAGCGCCAAAATGACGAGGTCGCTCTCCTCCGCAAGCTTCTCCGCCTCCGCAATACCGGAAGTATCGTCGTCGCAGATCGTGCAGCCGAGCGCATAGCGTACATCGGCGTTCTTAAATTCGTTCCGAATGCCGTCAAGCACCGTCACACCCACACCGTCACGCAGCGGCGGTGTGTAGTCGCCAAGCTGCTGATACAGCGCGTCTGCGTTCGGGCCAATGACCGCAATACGCAGCTTCTTCTCTTTTTTCAGCGGCAGAACACCGTCGTTTTTGAGCAGCACTGCCGACTGCCGCGCAATTTCAAGGCTCTGCGGAAACGTTTTCGGCACATTGTATTCCGTCAGCGGTTTTTCTTCAAGGTACGGGTGCTCAAACAACCCGCGCGCAAATTTCAGCTCCAGTACGCGAAGAACCGCCTTGTCGAGCGTTTCTTCGGAAACGAGCCCGCGCTCCACGGCTTCTTCCAGATGCGGGAAGCTGTCGTCCCACAGGCTCACGTCCACGCCTGCATTTAAAGCATACGCGCCGTTTGCCGCCTTGTCGTTACCCGTCAGCATACCGAGACGGTCAATCGCTACGCCGTCCGCCATCACGATGCCGTCAAAGCCAAGCTCCTCGCGCAGCACGTCCTTTAAAAGCCACTCATTCGCATGGCACGGCACACCGTCAATCTCATTATATGCTGCCATCACACCCGTCGCGCCCGCTTTCACGGCCTCCTTCATCGCGGGCAGATGAATTTCGCGCAGTTCGCGCTCGCCGATGCGCGCCGCACTGGCGTTTACGCCGCCGGTCGTTTCGCCCTGTGCGCAGAAGTGCTTCGCAACAACCTCCAAACCGGCGCTCGCACAGCCCTTCACCGCCGCAGCAGCGTTCTGACCGCAGAGGTACGGATCTTCGCCGTAGCACTCTTCGCTTCTGCCCCAGCGCGGGTCACGCAGAATGTCCAGCATGGAAACGAGCGCAAAATCCACGCCCATTTCTTTTTGCTGCTCGCCAACGACCTTAAAGCCCTCTTCAACGAGCTTCGGGTTCCACGCTGCGCCCATGCCGAGGTTCACCGGCAGCAAATAGCCGTCGAGCGCCTGGTGGCCGTGCGGGCACTCGCTGCTCATCAGCATCGGAATGCCGAAGCGAGAGTGCTCCAGTACATAGTGCTGCGCCAGATTATAGGCGCGGATTGCGTTCACGCCGGTAAGGCCGGTCGTATAATCCTTATTCGCCCACGGGTCTGCGCGGTATAAGCCGTAAAGCACACCGAGGCCGCCCCATTTTTCTACTTCTTCTTTAAAGCTGTCCGCAAGCTCCACGTGCTCGCCGTTGCAGGTGTAGCTCTGAAAGCCGTAAAGCTTCTGATTCACCTGACCGACCTTTTCGCGCAGCGTCAGGCGCGGCAGCAGGTCTTCCGCACGCTCTTTCGGGGAAAGTGCACTGTCTTTAAATTTTTCTTTCATTTTTATTGTCCTCTCCATTGAAACTGTCAACCGATACAAAACTCAGTTGTGCGTACATGTTAAAGCATAGCACACCTTTGCACGGTTGACAAGGAAGAAAATCAAACGAATTTTTCGTACAGCTTTCACGGAATTTCATCACTTTCCTTTTTGCATATCCTGTGTTATACTATAAAAAAGCATCCATGACCGAAGGAGCACCCCTATGAATCCAAAAAAATTTCCCATGCCCACCGGCATGCTCTTAAAAACCGACGACGAAGAAAAATTCCTTCCGTTTCAAAATCCAACTACCTATAAAGACATCACCGTCGAGTTAAAGCCGAACGGCGAAGCTCTGCGCGTATACGTCACCGCTGACACATCGCCCGTGCAGCGCGTCACGCTCTATTTCGCGGACCCGCTGCCCGAAAAAGCGCAGGTTTTAGGCGGTGTTTGGGAGCGCGGCTACGGCGACTATGAATGGCGCGGTTATGTCCCCCATCGCGTCATGCCGTGGTACTTCTTCCTGCAGAGCGGCAACAAGACCGAAGCCTTCGGCGTGCACACGCAGCCCGCTGCCATGTGCTGGTGGACAGCCGAAAGCACCGGGTACAGCGTATATCTCGACGTGCGCTGCGGCGGTCTCGGCGTGCGCTTAAACGGCCGCACCCTCTGCGCTGCGGAGCTTTGCCGCGCAGAATACGAAGACGCCGACGGCTTTACTGCCATGGGTGAATTTTTCTCCGTTTTGAGCCCGAACCCCATTCTGCCGAAATCCCCCGTCTACGGCGCGAATAACTGGTACCATGCCTACGGGCATGCCACGGAAGATGACGTTCTGCGCGAAGCGAAGGCCCTCGCCGAACTCACCGAGGGGCTCGCAAACCGCCCGTGGTTCATCATCGACGACTGCTGGCAAATTGACCGTGCGGATAACTACAACGGCGGCCCGTGGCGCGCGGGCAACAAGGGCTTTCCGGACATGCCGGACCTCGCCAAAAAGCTGCGCGAATCCGGCATACAGCCGGGCATCTGGGTACGTTTATTATGGGATCACAGCGAAAGTATTCCCGCCTCTTGGCGCTCGAAGCGTGACCCCGAATACCTCGACCCCTCCGTGCCCGAAGTGCTCGACCACATCGCGGAGGACATCCACACCGTCTCAAGCTGGGGTTACAAGCTCATCAAGCACGATTTCACTTCCTACGACGTACTCGGCCGTTGGGGCTTTGAAATGGGCGACGAGCTCACGGACAGCGGTTGGCGCTTTGCGGACGAGACCCGCACGACGGCCGAAATTTTAATTGAATTATATAAACGCATCTTAGCTGCCGCGGGTGACGCCATAGTCATGGGCTGCAACTGTTTCGGCCACCTTGGCGCTGGGCTCATGCACCTCAATCGCACCGGCGATGACGTCAGCGGCAAGCTCTGGGCACGTACGCGCCGCATGGGCATGAACACATTGGCATTCACCGCGCCGATGCACGACCGCTTCTTCGCCATTGATGCCGACTGCGTACCGCTCACCGATGCCATCGATGAAACGCTCGGCATGCGCTGGCTGGAGCTTGTGGCAAAAAGCGGCACACCCACGCTGCTCTCCGTTCCGGCTTCCTATTTAAACGGCGAGCGCAAAGCCATCATCCGCGACGCTTTCCGCCGCGCAAGTCAGCCCCAGCCCACCGCGCGCCCGCTCGATTGGCACGAGACCACCTGTCCCGCCGTGTGGAAGCTCGGCGAGGAAACGAAACACTTTGACTGGACAGAGCCGTGCGGCATTCTGACCGGCAGCATTTAAAGGAACTTTCATGAACAAATCAGACAGAACGGCTTTTTTACCTGTTTCAAAAGAAGATATGGCGGTACGCGGCATCGAACAGCTCGATTTCGTGTACATCAGCGGCGATGCCTACGTCGACCACCCGTCGTTCGGCACAGCGATCATCTCCCGCATTCTCGAAGCAAACGGTTTCACGGTCGGCATTATCGCACAGCCGAACTGGCGCGACCCCGAAAGCGTGTGCACACTCGGCGAGCCAAAACTTGGCTTTCTCGTTTCCGCCGGCAATATGGATTCCATGGTGAACCACTATTCCGTCGCCAAAAAGCGCCGCCGCAGCGACTTTTTCTCCCCCGGCGGCAAAATGGGCCTGCGCCCGGATTACGCCGTCATCGTATATTCCAACCTCATCCGCCGCACGTTTAAGAAAACGCCCATCATCATCGGCGGCATCGAGGCCAGCCTGCGCCGCCTTGCGCATTATGATTACTGGTCGGACAAAATGAAGCGCTCCGTCCTGCTCGATTCCGGCGCGGATATCATTTCCTATGGCATGGGCGAGCGCTCCATCGTCGAGATTGCCGAAGCCCTGCGCAGCGGCATCCCCGTGCAGGAGCTCACGTTCATCCGCGGCACCGTGTATAAAACGCACATCGCGCCCGACGGCGACGACGTGCTCCATCTCCCCGGCTTCGATAAGATTTCCACCAGTAAAGAGCTGTACGCGAAAAGCTTTTACAATCAGTATCTCAACACCGACCCGTTCACGGCGAAAACGCTCGTCGAGCCCTACCCGGACGACCACCTGTTCGTCGTGCAGAATCCTCCGCAGATGCCGCTTTCGACCGAAGAAATGGATGACACCTACGCCCTGCCCTATACGCGCACCTATCACCCGGATTACGAAGCCCTCGGCGGCATCCCCGCCATTGAAGAAGTGAAATTCAGTCTTGCCAGCTGCCGCGGGTGCTTCGGCGCATGCAGCTTCTGCGCGCTGACGTTCCACCAGGGCCGCATCATTCAGTCCCGCAGCCACGAATCGCTTTTGGAAGAAGCGAAAAAAATGACCGAGGATCCCGATTTTAAAGGCTACATTCATGACGTCGGCGGCCCCACGGCAAACTTCCGCAAGCCCGCCTGCAAAAAGCAGATGAAGGTCGGCGTGTGTAAAAACCGCCAATGTCTGTTCCCGGAGCCATGCCCCAACATGGAGATCGACCATACGGATTACGTTTCCCTCCTGCGCAAGCTGCGCGCATTGCCCAAAGTGAAAAAGGTCTTTGTGCGCTCCGGCATTCGGTTCGATTACCTCATCAATGACAAAGACGAAACGTTCTTCCGCGAGCTTGTTAAATACCACGTCAGCGGCCAGCTTAAAGTCGCACCGGAGCATATTTCCGACGGCGTGCTGCGCATGATGGGTAAGCCGCAGAATTCCGTCTATCGCCGCTTCGTCAAGCGCTACAAAGAGCTGAACGAAGAAATGCACCTCAACCAGTACCTCGTGCCGTACCTCATGTCCTCGCATCCCGGCTCCACCTTACAGGACGCCGTAAAGCTCGCGGAATATCTGCGCGACCTCGGCTATATGCCGGAGCAGGTGCAGGACTTCTACCCCACCCCGTCCACGATCTCGACCTGCATGTACTACACGGGGCTCGACCCGCGCACAATGAAGCCTGTATACGTCGCGCGCGACCCGCACGAAAAAGCGATGCAGCGCGCGCTCATCCAGTACCGTGACCCGAAAAATTACGACCTCGTCACAGAAGCGCTCATCAAAGCGAATCGCCGCGACCTCATTGGCACAGGCAAAAACTGCCTTTTGCGCCCCCGCCACGGCGATACCCGTTTTGCTCCCCCAAAGCCCGCCGCAAACAGCAATAAACCGTTTGACGGTAAAAACAAAAACGGCGCAAAGCACGGCAGAACGAGTCAACCGCCGGCGCCCCAAAGCCGCCGTTGGACAGGCGAGCCGCCCAAAAAGCGCGGCAAACGATAATGTGAGACAGCAAAAAGCTCTGCACCGAATTTCAGGCGCAGAGCTTTTGTCATTGCTTTATGATTTAATACAAACCCGGCTTGCAGAGAATCTCGTGAATTTTCGTGTCAAGGCAGTCTGCCGTATATGCCGGCGTGATGATACACGCGGTGTCCGCACCACGCGCCGAGCCGCCCACACAGACAACCGGCTTATTAAGCTCAATCGCGCCGTTATCCAGCGCCATCATGGCGATCTCCACGCAAACCTTCGTGCCCTGTCCGAACATGCGCAGCGTGTGCGCCATGATCTCCACCGGGTACGCGCCGCTGAATTTACGACTGATGCCGCGTTCCGCACCGCTCAAAGCGTGCGCGGCATGAATGATATGCACACCGGCTGCGGTCAACTCCGCGCGCCGCTCGTCCGTCATGGTGTTCACGCCCTGCTTCGGGTAGCCGTACGCCTGCCCCACCATGACCATCGGCACATTTGTCCCGATCTCTTCCTGCATTTTAATGAGTTCTATAAGCGTGTCGCCCGCGCTCGAAGCCACCACAAGCGTCGTTCCGCGCTCCTTCGCAGCGTTTAAAGCAATGTGCAGCGTCTCCAAGGTATTCTCTTTGCCTTTATTTTCAAAAATCATTTTTATTTACCTCGTCAGTCATTTCGGGTCTTCCAAAATCGCGTAGCTCACAAATGCAAACCGCATGCTGTCTCCGGCCCAGGAGTTCACGTTGATCGAACCTTGCCCGCCAAACAGCGACAGAATCTTGTGCTGATTTTCGCCGTCCGCATCCATCAGCCACAGCTCCACCGGCATGTTCGGCAGGTGCTCGTGCGGCTCCAGCTGCTCCGGGCCGTAGGAAATGTAGACCACCCGTTTTCCGTCCGGTGATACATGCGGGAACCAGTTGTTCCGCCGGTTTTCGGTGATCTGCGTCTGCTCTCCGCCGTCCCGCTCCATGCGCCAAACCTGCATCAAGCCGGAGTTTGTAGCGTTATACCAAATGTACTTTCCGTCCGGGGAATACTCCGGGCCGTCGTTAAAGCCACCCTTTGTCAGTCGCTTTTCCGCGCCGCCGTTCACCGGGATCGTGTACACGTCCACTTCCTGCCTGCCGTCGATGTCGCGGAAAGCGCAGCAAGCTTTTCCAAAACCTCGCCCTGCATGTTGTTGAGCGGGCCGTAAAGCTGCACACCAAATTTCATGCTTTCAACTCCCCCAGATTATAATGGAATCTTACGCCTCCGGCGTGTGGTCGTATTCAAATCCGCACTTCGAGAGCCATTCCTTCGCCATCAGCGTCGCGCCGATCTGGTTCGGGTGCACGCGGTCCCATGCGATGAGCGAAGAGTGTTTATACTGCAAAAACTTGTCATACACCGCTTGGAAGTTTACAAAACGGCAGCCGTATTCCTCGGCAAGACGCTCGCAGATGCCCACATATTCCTGCATTCTGGCACGCATAAAGTCGCTCTTGTTCGTCTCCATGTAGTACGGCGTGCAGACGATAACGCCCTTCGCAACCATTTTCGCCTGTTCAATCATCGTGCGCAGGTTTTCTTCATATTCCACCGGGTCGACCGCCTGATCGGTGAGCGCCGGAGAATCAAACTGCCGCCACACATCATTGATGCCGATGCAGATAGACACCCACTGCGGGTTCAAGGAAAGCACGTCGCGCTCATAGCGCGCAAGCAGGTCTTTCGACGTATTGCCGCTGATGCCGGAGTTCGTAAAACGAATGCTCAGCTCCGGGTAAGTCGCCGTCACAAGGCTCTCGATGACGCGCGGATAGCCGTGACCCATGTTGTCAAACAAGCCCTCGCCCACCGGCTGTGCGCTGCCCATATCCGTTACGGAATCCCCTGCAAAAATAATGCGATCCATATTTTCAAAAATCATGGTAAACTCCCCCTAAAAGAGTAAATTTCTGGTTATATTATAATCGGATTTCTACAATATTACAAGGGCACTGTGCAAAATACCTACCACGTTGACAAAGGCCCGCAGCTGACGCAAAATGTGAAATGAAATAAATCTCACGCGCCGCAGCGCATTTCACAACAACCGTAGGTTGTTTTTTCACTATACCGAAGGTATATTTCACAAATCCCGAAGGAATTTATTTCACAGAAAAAAGGACTTTGCAAAATGCAAAGTCCTTTTTTCTGGTGGAGGAGGGTGGATTCGAACCACCGAAGCAAGAAGCAGCAGATTTACAGTCTGTCCCCTTTGGCCACTCGGGAACTCCTCCATATACAGAGCTGCGTAAACGCAAACTCATATTATAAAAACAGAAACAAGTTCTGTTTATTGCTGCCAAGCAAAACACTCGGAAACAATATATAGAAACGAAAACAAAATGTTCTCGATTTTAATCAACTGGAGCTGGCGAACGGACGAAGCCGCTTGCGCGTCTTCACGGCTTACAGCATAGCTGCTACGCCGCTTCCGGCTAAAAACTTTCCACCGGAAAGTTTTCTTAACGCCGAAACCCTTTCAGGGTTCGAGTCCGTACCGAACTCAATAAATATATAGAAAAGCGAAAACAAAATGTTCTCAGTTTTAATCAATTGGAGCTGGTGAACGGACTCGAACCCCTGACCTGCTGATTACAAATCAGCTGCTCTACCAACTGAGCTACACCAGCGCATAGCGCGTAAAAACGCGCTTGGTGACCCATCGGAGATTCGAACTCCGGACACCTTGATTAAAAGTCAAGTGCTCTGCCAACTGAGCTAATGAGTCATACAGCTTTAATATTATAGCAATTTCGCGCCGTTCTGTCAACTCTAAAATGAAAAAATTTGAAAATTTCCTTTTTCTCCGCAAAACCGCAGAAACATAAGGAAACTGCCCGGCAAAAGCCGGGCCTTCCCATCAAAATTATTTGTGCTCCGTAAAGAAATCATTCACAATGTCGCTCACGTCATAGTGCACAAACGGGCCCAAACCGCTGTTGACATCGATTGTATATCGGCAATCGGTTTCCGTATAGGCGTCGATAAAGTAGTTTTCTACGATCTCAATGTAATTTTTCACACCGTCTCTTTCAGCGGCTTCATCATCTGTGCGCACATAGACGCTCTCGTCAGACAAAAGATATATGAAGACAAGCTCTCTTGTCTGACCCGGCTCCAACAGAATATTCCCGGTCTTGTTCGGGTCTTCCGCATTCATCGGAACTTCTGCAATGCCGTTGATCAGCTCTCGCTTGTCGGTCGTGCACTCGGACATATCCAAAGGGCAGCCGTCTGTGTCATACTGTCCCATGTCGTATACTCCGGAAAGGAATCCCGTCGCTTCATCTCCGGTGTTCTCAAAGCCGATTGTGACATACGCAAACGCATAATGCGGCGAAGAAAGCGTGCCGTCTTCGTTCAGCTTGCAGGTCTCCAGCCACGGGTAACCACCATTTATCCACCACGGAACAAAGCAGTCGTTATCCGCTGGCGTAAGACCATATTCAAGTTTATTGGACATATGCACGTCTTTGATCGTGGCTTTCACATTTTTACCGCCGTAAATGCTCGATGCAGAAAAGTACGGGTCATTCTCTGCATCAAAACTGCCGTCGCCGTTTTCAATTGAAATGCTCCCGTCTTCCGTGCGAACGATTTTCGGTATCTTGGAGAAATCCAGTTTTTCATCCGCTGTAAAATGCGATTCAAATTCTTCTTTCGCAGAAGATACCTCCGCCGTTTCAGATACTTCGGAAACTTCGGGATTTCCAGAGATCTCCGGCACCTCCGCTTTGCTTTCTTCCGAAACTACTGCTTCATTCCCCGGTGCCTCCGTGACCTCCACGCCGCCGGAGACCGCCTCCGCCTGCACACGCGGCAAATTTGCAACGCCAAAGGCCACGCCGCTGACGCACGCAACTACCAACACACCACACCAGATTTTCGTCCTTAACGTCCGTTTCATAACCAATGCTCCTTTCGGTTTTGTGTAACCTTTCTACGCCCAGAGCATACCACACCCGCCCCGCTGTTTCAATATAAACCGTACAGTTTTTGCAGTTCCTTTGCAATACTTTTGCAAGTTTTTCCGCACACAGAAAAAGAGCCCCGCAAAACGCGAGGCCCATAAACCTTTATATTTTATCTACCAATCTTTTCCATCACTTCCGTGAGGCTCAACCCGTTTTTCTCGGCGAGCGCCGCCAGGTCATCGTGCTCAAACTTCGCGCGCTGCACGCCGTAGCCGGAAGACAACTTGCGGCGCACCGGGCCGAGGGCGGTCTCCACCGTCTCCTCCGTGCGGGTCAGCACATAGCGGCGGCACAGCGTCTCGCGGATGCCGATGGTCGCCGTGTGTTTGAAAATCGCCTGCACAACGGCCTCCTTCTGCGCCTCGCGGCACAGCACCGTCAGCAGCGTGCCGGGGCGGTTTTTTTTCATCATAACGGCGGTCGTGAAGACCTCCACCGCGCCCGCCTCGCGAATCTTCTCCGCCGCAAAGCCAATCGTCTCGGCGGTCATATCGTCGATGTTGCAGTTCAGCTCGTAAACGGAGTCCGCGCCGTCGCCGGTTTCGCCCAGCATCGCGCGCACACAGTTTGCCACTTCAAAGTCCTTCTTGCCCATGCCGTAACCCACGCGCTGCACGCGCATAACCGGCATATCGCCGAACGCTGCCGCAAAGTGCTTCAGCAAAGCCGCGCCCGTCGGCGTGCAGAGCTCACCCTGAATGCGCCCGCCGTAGATCGGCACGTCGCGCAGAATATACGCCGTGGCCGGGGCCGGAACAGGCAGCACACCGTGTGCACAGCGCACCTTTCCCGCGCCTACATGCACCGGTGACGCAACAATCTTCTCCGGTGCAAGCTTGCGGATGAGCAAGCACGCCGCCGTAATGTCCGCCACCGCGTCCATTGTGCCGACTTCATGAAAGTGGATCTCCGAAACCGGCATGCCGTGCGCATGGCTCTCCGCCTCCGCAATGAGCTTATACACCGCAATCACGTCTGCACGCACCGCATTCTCCAACGGCAGATGCCCGATGATATGCTCGATATCCGCCATGCTGCTGTGGTGGTGATGCCCGTGGTCGTGTTCATGCTCATGCGTATGTTCGTGATCGTGGTCGTGGTGATGCTCATGTTCGTGTACATGGTCGTGAGCGTGATGTTCGTGGTCGTGCACGTCAGCGCTTTCTTCCTCCTCGCCGTTCACCGTAACGGAAAGATGCGTGCCGTTGATGCCGCATTTCGTGCTCACTTCCGCCTTAAATTCCACACCGGGGATACCGAGCGCGTTCAGCTCGTCGAGCACTGCCTGTTTGTCGTCAAACAGTTCTAAAAGCGCCGCCGAAAGCATGTCGCCCGCCGCACCCATGCCGCAGTCAAAATACAAAGTCTTCATGCAAATTCCTCCTAAAATCAAAAAGGCGCACGAACCCCATACAGTCCGCGCGCCTCCGCTGGCACAATTTAATCCTATAAAAACAAGATCCGGCGCTTCAACGCCCTCGCAGCTTCCTGCCGCAATAAATACAGTATACCGCCCCAAAGCGATGATGTCAAGCCAAACCAGAACCGCAAAGTCTTTCCCCCGCGAAAAAACACAAATTTTCGCAAAAACAGGGTTGACTTTTGCACACCGATGTATTATAATAACGATTGTCTCAAGCGAGCAGTGTGTTCGCCTTGCAACAAACGGGTTTCCCGTTTTTATAATATGAGTTTGCGTTTACGCAACTCTGTATATGGAGGAGTTCCCGAGTGGCCAAAGGGGACAGACTGTAAATCTGCTGCTTCTAGCTTCGGTGGTTCGAATCCACCCTCCTCCACCATCTGGGGTGGACACTTTAGATGTCCACCCCGTTTTTGTCAGTATTCATGCGGGTTTGCGGGCTTTTTAGAGCGCAAAATCCAAAATGATTTTCCATAGATGCCTTTTCCATAAAATGGCAATATCAAGATTTTTCGTGAGCAGATGCGGGGCTTCCGCCTGAAAATTCAGGCCGGAGGCCCCGCTTTTTTGCGTTTACCACCCTTTTTTCCCGTTGTCGGAAATGCAGAAGTTTCCGGCAGTTTCATAGATAGATTGACGAATCCCTAAAACGGGCCAATTTTAAGCCCTCAAGATACAAGGGGGTAGTGCGCCCTTTTTTAGAACCTCTCCGGCAGGCCGCCGGGGAGGTTTTTCGCAGCGATTTTTCGCTTTCCCCCTCTCCCACACCCTCACCCCCTAATTACTTACCAGCTGGGAAAGAACAAGCATTTCTTTCCAGCAAGCATACTCTAAGCCCCCAAACAAAGCCCTCAAGTTTTCAACAACCGTCAAGAAAGGATGAGCAAAACCATGAACATCGGCATAGACCACGGCTATTACGCCATCAAAACCCGGCATTTTTCTTTCCCAGCCGGTATCTCAGAATATTCCCACGAGCCCTACACCCTGCAGAACACGCTGGAGTACGGCGGGAAGTTTTTCGTGTGCGGGACGGGCAGGCAGCCCATCCTGCGAAACAAGATGGAGAACGACAACTACTACCTGCTTACCCTTGCCGCTATCGCCAAAGAGATTAAACAGCGCGGAGAAAAGGCTGAGTGTTCCGTAAACCTCGCAGCAGGGCTGCCTCTGGCCGGATTTGGCCGTGAGAAAAAGCCCTTCCGGGAATACCTTCTCCGTTCTTCCCAGCCGGTGTGCTTCAAATTTGAGGGAATCCCCTACAAAGTAACCATCGAGGATGTGAAACTGTTCCCACAGGGGTATTCCGCCATCGCCATCCATCCTGAACTTATCCAAAACGAACCTTCTGTTCTGCTCATGGATATCGGCGGCTGGACGGTGGATCTCATGCGGCTGGACAACGGCGTCCCGAACGCTTCAACCTGCCGCAGCTTGGAGCTCGGCATGATCCGTTGCATCGACGAAACGAAAGAACAGATCCGCCGGGATGTAGGGCTGTCCGTTACCGACGCCCAAGTAGAGCGCGTGCTGGCTGGAAAAGCCTGCAGCATGGACGAGGACGCCCGAAGCATCATCCAAAAGCAGGGCCGCCTCTACACCGAACGGCTTCTCTCGGCAGCCATGGAATCGGGGTTTGACCTGAAAGCCATCCCGGTAATCATGCTGGGCGGGGGCGCGGCAGTGGTTAAAGGCAATGTGAGCGAACAGGACGGCCTGTGCCGGGTTTTCGCCCTGATAGACGACCGTGTGAACGCCGAAGGATTCGAGCGGATTTTTGGGCATTTGTCGGGCGGTGTGAGCAAGGGATGAACAGGCCCCTATTCGGGTTTCGCCCCAACCTCCAGAATGAACGCCACCGCAGGGCTTGGGAAATCCTGCAGGCTGTGCCGGACGGGCAGAAAAACGCCTTTCTGGTGCAGGCTATTTTGGAGAGCCAAGAAAAGGAAACCTTTGAAACTACCCTGCGGCGGGTACTGCGGGAAGAACTTCAAGCTGTCCCTTCCCAGCCTGTGAAGCAGCCGGAGGAAGCCATCCCGCAGGAGATGATGGGCTTCCTCGGTTCCTTGCTGGGAGAAGATTAACTCTGTTTAAAACGAAAGGAACCGACTTATGAGAAAAGAAATCTACAAAATCAAAAACCCCAAGCATATTGTGTTTGGCGATCCCCTGTATTTCGAGGATTTCAAAGGGGCCGAGCTCAAACGCCTCACCGTGGATTACAAACCGCCCAAATCCTTCGATGCGGCCCGGCTTGTCCTGCTGGAGAAGCCGAATGAGAAATACCCCGAATACACAGACCGGACAATGACGCTTTACCTTGCCCCAAGGCAGACCATAGACATTTATGCCGATGAGAAGATCTACGCCTTCCAAAAAATAGATGGCAAATCCATCGGCGTAGATACCGCCCGCTATTACCTCAGCATTGACGGGCGCGACGATATAATCAGGACCGGCGCGGATGGCTGGTGGGGCAGCTTTGAGGAATACTATCGGGAAAACGGAAAAGGCCGCATTTCAGACGCCGTTGTCCTGACGGTTGCAATACCGGAAGAACAGGATTTTAACTGGATGAAGCAGATGGCCGGATATTTCTTTGAGGATATGCAGCCGGTCACCCCCAAAAAGCAAAAGAAAATGGATGGGCCAAGCCGCTGAAAACCCCAAACATAGCCCTTGTTGGTTGTGACGTTTGTCAGCCCTGCTTTGGCTGAAAGGTTGTTGCTCTTGGTGATAGCTTTATCAGGCGGGTTGCAGTATGCTTGTGTTGCCCGAAAGGGAAAGAAAAGAAAAAGGAGCGACAGAGCATGGAAACCAAGGGCATCACCTGCAAAATCCCATTAGACCTGCACAATCGCATCAGCGAGGAAATCAGGGAAACAGAAAGCACAATCAGCAAATTCATCGAAATGGTCATTATGGAGCACTATGAGAAAGGGGCTGTCAAAGTCATGGAAAAAGGAAGAACATTAGCGTTTCAGGTGAGCGAGGAATTGTTCCAGAGGGTAAAGGAATACCTTGAAAACTACGAGAAAAACTACCACCGCCGCCTTACCCAAAAGGAATTCGTGATCAGTTTGATCGAACAGGCGCTGGAAGAAGCGGAAGAAGAATTCGAAGCCGCCAGAGCCGCCCAAGAGGAAGCACGGGCCAATCGGTTTAATCCTCTGACCGGATCATTTTATGGAGAAGCCGATGATACAGAAGCAGAAAATCCGGCAGAGAGTTTGGAAATCAACGAGGGCGAGGAAATCCCCGCAGAGGGAGATGACAGCGACGAGAACTGCCCCGACGAGGATGATGAGGACGTCATGCCGGAAAGCTGGGAGCAGGACGATGACGAGGAAGAAGAAGCCGAGCCTGCCGACGAATCCCCTGAAGATGAAGAAACCGAAGAATAACCTTACCAACAACACCCCCACAGGACTGAGGTACCGCCTCAGCCGCCTGCGGGGGTGTTTTCATATAGATTTCAGTTCACGAAAAAGGGGCGATGTCCATTGATTGTGCTTTAACGATTCATCAAATCCCTCAAAAGGAGCGTGATATAGAAAACCATACGATATATTGACCTGTTCTCCGGCATCGGCGGGTTCCGGGAAGGGCTCGCCCGCGCCGGAGGGTTTACCTGCGTAGGCCATTGCGAAATCGACGAAAAGGCAAACCAAAGCTATGAAGCCCTGTTCGATACAAAAGGAGAGTGGTTTTGTGAAGATATCCGAAAAGCCGATCCAAACGGCATCCCCGACTTCGACCTGCTGTGCGGCGGATTTCCCTGCCAGTCTTTTTCGATTGCTGGACACCGTGGAGGATTCGACGATCCAAGAGGTACCCTGTTCTTTGAAATTGCCCGGCTGACTGCGGCAAAAAGACCTGCGTATCTGCTGCTTGAAAATGTTCCCGGACTGCTTAACCATGACGGGGGCAGGACATTTGCGGCCATCCTCCATGCGCTGGACGGATTGGGGTATGGTCTGGAATGGCAGGTGCTCAACAGCAAGGATTTCGGAGTCCCCCAATCCCGAAAAAGGGTGTACCTTATCGGATATCTTAATAAAAGATGCAGAGGAAAAGTATTTCCTTTCACCGAAACAGCAGGCACATCTCTTATACAAATCCGCCCCGGCGCGCAGGGAGAGCGAGTCTACTCCCCGGAAGGGGTAAGCTGCACCCTCGCGGCGCAGACGGGCGGATTCGGCGGGAAAACCGGTTTGTATGAGGTGGGCCTGCCCATCAGGGAGAATACAAAAAAGGGGTACAAAATGGCGTATCCCGGCGACAGCATCAATCTGGCGTTTGCTCAGAAAAATACCCGGCGCGGCAGGGTTGGACGAAAAATCGCCCATACCCTCACCGCCAGCAGCGACCAAGGCACCTTGGAGCCGCTCAAGCGCATCCGCCGCCTGACGCCAAGGGAATGCCTGCGGCTGCAGGGATGGGCAGATGAACGGATTGATATCGTTTTGCCTCTCCAATCCGACGCCCAGCTATACAAGCAGGCAGGAAACGGCGTGACCGTTACAGTGGTGGAAGCCATCGGGAAACGGCTTGCCGCCGCCCATCGGGAGGTGACCGCCATCGATTGATTTAAAAGACCAATACTTCGGCTGCGAGATTGAGATGACGGGGCTAACCCGCCAGAAAGCAGCGGAAGCGGTGGCTTCCCTGTTCGGTACCATGGCCCGCCAGACACATGAATCCCGCACCTACGATCCGTGGGAGGTTATAGACAACGAGGGCAAAAAGTGGCGGTTTGTCTACGACTCCAGCATCCATGCTTCTCATCGGATCGGGCGGCAGCAGCTTCCCATAAGCGATGGCACCTACAAGGTGGAGATGAATTCCCCCAAGCTGGAATACAGCGAAATGGGAAAGCTGCAGGAGGTTGTCCGCGCCCTGCGCCATGCGGGGGCTGTCGTGAACGGAAGCTGCGGGATGCACGTCCATGTGGACGCCTCCAAGCATACCCCACAGAGCCTGAAAAACGCCCTCTCCATCATGTATTCCAAAGAGGACATCCTGTTCAAAGCCCTCAATGTCAATGAACACCGGGTGGAACGCTGGTGCCAGAAGGTGCGGGAACCCATGCTGGAAAAAATCCGCAAGCTTCCCACCAATACCACCATGGAACGCCTCAAGCGGGAATGGTACGGCGGGCGGGATGAAAGCTACGAACATTACAACTGGACGAGATATTACGCCCTGAACCTGCATTCGGTGTTCTATCGCAGCACCTTGGAATGGCGCTGTTTTGAAAGCACCCTCCATGCAGGAAAAGTCAGGGCAAATATCACGCTGGCGCTGGCCATCTCCGCGCTGGCCATCAACCAGAGCCGGACGGTGATGCGGAAAACCGAGATCAGCGAAAACCCCGCCTTTACCTTCCGCACCTTCCTTTTACGGCTGGGCCTCATCGGGCCGGAATACAAAAATGTGCGGGAACATCTGCTCTCGAACCTCCCCGGCGACCGGGCATGGCGGTATGACAAAGCCCAATACCCCAGCCTGCAAAACCGCCGAAACCAAGAACGATAACACTGGAGGTGATGAAAACCGAAAATTTCAAAAAGCCAACTGGTACACTGCTGTATTTTGCCTATGGAAGCAATATGAACCTAAACCAGATGGCCTTCCGCTGCCCCGATGCGGAAGTGGTGGATACCGTCCGGCTGGAAGGGTACCGCCTTGCCTTTTGCATGAACGGCGGCGGGAATGGCGTCGCCACTATCCTGCCGGAAGAAGGAAGCTATGTGGACGGTGTCCTCTGGCGGATCTCCGAACGGGATGAACGGCATCTGGACCATTACGAGGGCTTTCCCTACCTGTACGGGAAAGAACCTGTTGTGGTAATAGATCAGGATGGGATCAGGCATGAAATCATGGCTTACACCATGAACAGCCCGTACAAGGATACCCCCGCCATGCCCTCCAAAGCCTATCTGGAAGGAATCCTGAACGGCTGCCGGCAGAACGGGATCGAAACCGCCCCTGTTCTGGAAGCGGTCCGGCTCACTCAGAAGGAACTGCCAAAAAAAGAAATCCCCCATAAAAAACACCACCGCCGGAAACACGGCGAAGAACGATAATCTGAACACTGGCCCCCGTGGGATGGAGAATTTTCTCTCCATCCTGCGGGGGCCTTTTTGTATTTTACGAATAAGGAGAATCGCATGAAAAAACATCTAAAACGGCTGCTGTCCCTGATGATGGCGGTACTGCTCTGTATTGGCGTTATGCCAAGCAGCGCCTTTGCCGCCTCCTACGATTACGACGGGTACATCTCCATGATCGACCATAACACCAGAGGGTATTCCCTCAGTTCCAATCTTCCCGCCCCGTTTGGCGGCTACAGTTCCAATAAGTTCACCGAGCTGCGGATCAACGACCTGAAAGCCTTCCGCACTGCCTACTGCATCCAGTTCAGTGTAGGCGTACACACGGGTATCGGTTATGACCAGTCGGACGATTACGCCGCTTTTACCGCCGAGCAGAAATCCATGATCAACACCGCCCTGACCTTGGGCTACAACGTGGAAACCGGAACAAAATACGGCGGCAGCGCCATCGACGAGTACATTGCCACCCAAATCCTCATCTGGCTGATTGCCCACGAGCAATTGGGGACCGGGTACGAAACGCAGATCGTCAATGAATTTACCGTCAACAGCCCCGCCGCGAAGCCCATCTTCTATCAGCTTCGGGAGAACGTCGTGAATTACCACACCATCCCGTCCTTTGCCACCGATGATCCAAGCGCGGTCGGGGCATATACCCACGCCCTCAAATACAACGAGAGCAATGGGAAAAACGAAACCACGCTGGTGGATGAGAACAATGTGCTGGGGAATTTCGCTGTCAGCTATCCGGGCGTGGATTTTTCCGTCAGTGGCAATGAACTGCACGTCTCCACCTCCGAAACCGAATTCGGTACCATTACCGCCGAAAAGCGGCTGCCTTCCTCTGTTCCCGGCGTGGTCACAGGCGGCACGAAATACTGGCTGCGGGACGAATACCAGAACGTGGTCACCTTCGATGTGGAAGGCTCCGCCGAGCCGGTGAAATGCTGCTTTTCCCTTGAAATCAAGGCAGGCGCCCTGCAGCTTGTGAAAACCTCCGAGGATGGCAAGGTCGAGGGAATCCCGTTCCACATCTCCGGCAACGGCGTCGAAAAAGACGTGGTAACGGGGCCGGATGGCACCATTAAGGTGGATAACCTCCAAGCTGGAAACTACACCGTAACCGAAAAGGCCCCGGACAAATACGTCCAGCCTGCTTCCCAGCAGGTGACCATCTACCCCGGCCAGACCTCCAGCGTGAGCTTTTCCAATATCCTGAAGAAATTCACCGTGGAGATGGAGAAAAAAGATTCCGGCCATAACAAGCCGAGAAGTACCGAATATGAAGCGCAGGGCGACGCCACTTTGGATGGCGCTGTGTACGGGCTGTTCAAAGGCGAAACCCTGCTGGATACCTACACCACGGCGAACGGGGGCAAATTTACCACCAAGGAATACCCCTGCGGACCGGATTACAGCATCCGTGAAATTTCCCCCAGCGAGGGGTACCTGCTGGACGAAACCGTCTACCCGGTAGGCGCGGAACCGGGCAATTTCACCTTGGAGAACAACAGCATCCCCATGACTGCCACAGAGGACGTCATTCTCGGCAGCATCGCCATCACCAAGCATACGGATCAGCCTGCCACCCCGGAACAGGAAGAACCGGTCCCGCAGTCGGAAGCGCCCGACTCCAGTTCTTCGGAAATCCCGGAATCCACCCCTGTGCCGGAAGATGAAGCTGCTTCCTCCAGCCAGCCGGAAGCAAGCGCGGAATCCGAAGCCCCGGCAGAGCCTGCCGGGGAACCGTCCTCTGAAAGCAGCCCCGCGCCGGAAAGCGAGCCGGAGCCTGCCCCAAGCGCATCAATTGTGCCGCAGCTTGTCCCTGCGGTTGCCAGCCTTGCCTCCAAAGCCTCTGTTCTTCCTTTGTCCACCACGTCCTCCAGCGATGAAGTGCAGATCGAGCAGCCGGAGGAAGGCGCGGAGTTTCAGGTTTACCTTGCCAGTGCAGGCAGCTATGGGAACGCCAAGGAAACCGAGCGTGACCTTTTAATCACCGATTCCTATGGTTTTGCCCGGTCAAAGGATCTTCCATACGGCCTGTATGTGGTGCATCAAACCGCAGGGGCTGAGGGGCAGAAATTTGTCCCCGACTTCTCTGTGTTCATTTCCAAGCATGGCAAAACCTACTATTATATTCTGAATAACCCCACCTTTACTTCCCTCATCCGGTTTGAGAAAAAGGATCTGGAAAGCGGAAAAATCATCCCTCTTGCGGGAACTGCTGTCAAAATCCGCAATACCGATACCGGCGAGTGGGTGGTGCAGCACTTGAACTACCCCAGCCCCATCGACATCGACACCTTCGTGACGGATTCCACAGGCACCCTCATGTTGCCGGAACCTCTTCCGTTTGGAAATTACGAGTTGTATGAACAGCAAAGCCCGTGGGGATATGTGTTCGACGGAGAGCCGGTTCCCTTTGTGGTGGACGGAACGCAGGACGTCATTACGGTCGAGAAATACAATATCGCGCAGAAAGGAACCATCACCGTTTCCAAAGAGGGCGAGGTATTCAGCCACGTGGCAGAAGCAGGCGGGCTGTACCAGCCTCAATACGAGGTGCAGGGCCAGCCGGGCGCTGTCTATGACGTCACCGCATTGGAAGATATCGTCACCCCGGATGG
The DNA here is from genome assembly GCA_021029595.1 of Hominenteromicrobium mulieris. Classification (GTDB taxonomy): domain Bacteria; phylum Bacillota; class Clostridia; order Oscillospirales; family Acutalibacteraceae; genus Hominenteromicrobium; species Hominenteromicrobium mulieris. The sequence continues at coordinate 460,715 of JAJJOY010000001.1, forward strand.
TACCGTCCACCTGAAAGCCGGTGAACTGGCGGCTACCCTCACCACAGGGAGCGACGGGACCGCCACCTCGGAACCCTTGTATTTGGGCCGCTATCAGATTTTGGAGCGCACCGCGCCGGATGGCATGGTAATTGATCCAGAACCCAAAGAGGTTACCCTGTCCTATGCCGGGCAGGAAGTGGAGATTACCTCCGCAAGCGTTGGTTTTGTCAACGAGCGCCAGAAGGTGGAAATCAGCCTCCAGAAGCTGCTGGAGCAGGACGAAATCTTCTCCATCGGCATGAATGAGGAATGGAAAAACATCACCTTCGGCCTGTTCGCCGCAGAGGAACTGACTGCCGCCGATGGAACCTCCATCCCGGCAGACGGGCTGATCGAAACGATTGGCGTCGATGAAAACGGCAATGCCATCTTTAAAACAGACGTACCATGCGGCGCTTCCCTGTATGTAAAGGAAATCGGCACCGACGAGCACTACATTTTGAGCGATGAAAAATACCCGGTGGTGTTTGAATACGCCGGTCAGGATATAGCCAAGGTGCAGATTCAGGTCAACGATGGAGAACCCATTGAAAACACCTTAAAGCGCGGCAAGGTTTCCGGCTGGAAGGTGGATCAGGATGGCTTCGAATTGGGCGGTGCTGTCATCGGCCTGTTCCGTTTCGACGAAACCGAATTCACCGAAGAAACCGCGTTTTTAGTTACTGAAAGCAATGAGATCGGGTACTTTGAATTTGACAAGGTACCGGTTGGAAATTGGCTGGTGCGGGAAATCGCGCCTCCGGCGGCCTTCGTATTGACGGAAGAAACCTTCCCGGTTGAAATCACCGAGGACGGGCAGACCATTGAAATCCGTATCGAAAACCAGATCATCAAGGGCATTGCCGAAACCACCAAGGTGGACGCCGACTACCCGGAAAACAAGCTGTCCGGGGCTGTCTTTGAGATTTACGCCGATGTGGACAACAACGGGGAATTCGACGCGGAGATCGATCAGCTGGTGGGCGAAATGACCGAAACCGAGCCGGGGCTCTATCAGATGAAGGATCTCGTGTGGGGAAGCTATTTCCTGCATGAGAAGGAAAGCCCGGAATTTTTCCAGCGCGACGAAAATTATTACCCCTTCTCCATCACGGAAAACGGGGCCGTTGTGCGGATCGAAACCGAAGCTGGCGTGGGCTTCCTCAACAAAGCGCAGACCGGCTCCCTGAAGGTGGTAAAGACAGCCGACGATGACAAGATCGAGGGCCGCACCTTCAAAATCACCGGTACCGACTTCATGGGCAACCCCTATGAGCAGGAATTCCAGACGGATGAGAACGGCGAAATCAACGTCGAGCTCCGTGTGGGCGAATACACCGTAGCTGAAGCAGCTGGCGAGGACGCCGAAAAGTACATCCTGCCCGATGACCAGACCGTAGGAATCAAGGCGGGAGAAACCACAACCGTCAAGATGCACAACAAGCTGGTGCCGGAAGTGCCTACCGTACCGCAGACCGGCGATAACCCGTGGATGCCCGCCCTGCTCGGCGCGCTTGCCCTGTTCGCGGCCCTGTCCGGCGGTGCTTTGCTCTTCCTGCACCATACCGGCAAGAAGCGGAAAGCTGCCGGTGGCAGCGATGAGGATCAGGGCGCAGAAGAATGAAAACCTTTTTCAAAGGTTTTTGCATCGGTCTTTTGTCCCTGAGCCTTTTGGGGCTTCTCTGGTTTCTGGTGCTCCAGCCGGGGCTGACCAATAAAGAAGCGCAGGATTTGAAGGAAGAATACGCACAGCCCCTCCCCGGAGAATCCTCCGGGGAGTTACCGGCTGGGAAAGAACAGGCAGCCTCCCTTGTAAACCTCTCCGCCCTGCAGGCCGAATACCCGGATATTCAGGGCTGGATTTCCATCCCCGGCACCTGTGTGGATTACCCTGTTCTGCAGAGCAGCGCCGATGAACCTGAATACTATTTGCGGCGCACCTACAAGGGCGAGCATCGTACTGCCGGAAGCATTTTCTTTCAGTGGGACTGTTCCCCGGAAAGCCGGAACCTTGTGGTCTACGGGCACAACATGAGCGATGGGACCATGTTCGCTGTGCTCCAGAAGATGGCGGACGAAGCTTTCCGAACCGAGCATTCCAAAATCCTCCTGCAGACCAGCGACGGGCTGTGGGAATACCGCATTGCGGCTGTGCTGAAAACCGATATCACAAAGCTCTCCTTTAACCGCACCGAATTTGCGGACGATGCGGATTTCCTGTCTTTTCAGAAGGAGCTCTTCGCACAGTCGCTCTGCAAAACCGAAACCATACCCGGCGCGGACCGCCGCCTGCTGACGCTCGTCACCTGTTCCTATGAGTGGGAAAGCGCCCGCACGGTAGTCATCGCCACAGAAGTGAGGTGAGAATCGACCTATGGAACCAAAAGCCATTATTTTGATTGTCTTATGCGCTGTCATTTTAGGCGGCCTTGTTTTCCTGCACATCCGCAACCGAAGGAAGAAATAGCGGAAGCGTTTAACCGGGCGGGGCACTGACAGGCGCTCCGCCTGCATTTTTTATCATACTGGAGGGATTGATTGAAGAAAACCGGATTGTTAGACCTTTTAGCCGAGCAGCACCGCACCTTTATCTCCAACCTGCGCCTGCTGCCGGAGCTCAAGTGGGCAGCCCTGGGGGATTTGTACCGCATGGAAAACAAAGAGCAGTACCCCTTAAAGGAATGGGAAGAAGCCGTATCGTACCTGTTGGGCTGCGAGGTGCGCTTTAACAATTACGAGGAAATCGGGAAAAGCCTCAAGCCTTTTTCCTTGGAGGTGAAATGAGAAAATGAATCAATTTTATACCGCCGAATCTGTGACGGAAGGGCACCCGGATAAGCTGTGCGACATCATCGCGGACAGTGTGCTGGACGAATGCCTCGCCCACGACGCCCTTTCCCGTGTGGCCTGCGAGGTGCTGGCCACCAAGGGGCAGGTTATCGTGGCTGGAGAAATCACCAGCCTGTTTGAGCCGGATATCCCTTCCATTGTGCATTCGGTTTTTAGAAAGGCGGGATATGATCCCGCCCGTTTTTCCGTCCAATGCCTGCTCCACCGGCAAAGCCCGGATATTGCCGCCGGGGTGGACTGTTCGTTAGAGCGCCGGAGAAATCCCTCGGAAGATCAGCCCGCCCTGCAGCTGGGGGCCGGGGATCAGGGCGTCATGGTGGGGTACGCCTGTTCGGAAACCCCGCAGAGGATGCCTCTGCCGGTGGTGCTGGCCCACCGTCTCACCAGCGCCCTCGCCGCCGCCCGGAAAACCGGGATGGTGCGGGGCCTGCGCCCGGACGGGAAAGCGCAGGTCACCGTGGAATACGGCGAGGATGGCAAGCCCCTGCGGCTGGATACCGTTGTGCTGTCTGCCCAGCACAGCCCGAATAAGCCCATGGACGAACTCTGCTGGGAACTCACCGATAAGGTGCTGGCCCCGGCGCTGCAGGCTTTACCCCCGGACGAGGATACGAAAATCCTTCTGAACCCTTCCGGGCGGTTTGTTTTGGGCGGCCCGGAAGCCGACACCGGCCTCACCGGGCGAAAGCTCATGGTGGACAGCTACGGCGTGTTCGCCCCGCACGGCGGCGGTGCGTTTTCCGGCAAAGATCCCACCAAGGTGGACCGTTCCGGGGCATACATGGCCCGGTACATCGCCAAAAACCTTGTGGCGGCGGGCTTGTGCGAAAAGTGCCAAGTCACGCTGGCCTATGCCATCGGGAAAGCCGTGCCGGTCATGGTGGAGGTGGATACCTTCGGCACCGGTATGGTTTGTGCCGACGATTGTCTGGCAGAGGCGGCGCGCTTCGTGTTCGGCTTAACGCCTGCGGAGATCATCGCCCAGCTTGACCTTTTAACGCCAAGATATGCACAGACAGCCGCCTATGGGCATTTCGGAAAACCGGAATTTCCGTGGGAACGCACCGATCAGGCGAAAATCCTGCGGGCGGCTGTCATTTAACCAGAAAGGAGCAGCCCTATGCCCGGAGTAACGGAAGAACAAATCATCGCCGCCAGACGGATGACCGCCATTGAGTTTTTGCGGCGGTACCGGCCCGGAGAACTGGTCAAAACCGACAGCCGGGGGGAGTTTGAACTCCGGGAACACGACAGCTTCAAGATCAATGAAGAAACCAGCTTCTGGCACTGGAAAAGCCGGGACGCAGGCGGCAAATCCGCCCTCGACTATCTCATTAAGGTAGAAGGGGTAAAGTTTGTGGACGCGGTGCTGGCCCTCTGTGAAGAAAACCCCTGCTACATCCCGCCCCCTTCCCAGCCGGAGCAGGAAAAGGAATTCGCCCTGCCCCCGGCATCGGCAAACAACCGCAGGGTGTTCGCTTACCTCCTAAAGCGCGGGATCAGCCGCAAGGTAATAGAAGCCTGCGTCCGGGCGGGGATTCTCTATGAAAGCGCGGACTACCACAACGCCGTGTTCGTGGGAAAGGATGAAGCCGGTACTGCCCGTTACGCCTTCCTGCGGGGCACCTATACCAAAGGAAAGCCCTTCAAGGCGGAGGTGTCCGGCAGCGAAAAGCAATACTGCTTCTGCCTCCCGCCCAAGGGAACAACCAACCGGCTGGCTGTGTACGAAGCAGCCATCGAAACCCTCGCCCATCTGACGCTGGAAGGGACTGCGGATAAATGGCGGCTGTCCCTTGGCGGAATCAGCGCCCCGAAAGAAGGAGAACAGCCACGCTCCTTTTCCTTCAAAAAGCCGCTTGCATTGGAATCCTTCCTCAAGCGGCACCCGGAAATTGAGGAAATCGAAATCTGCACAAACAACGACTTTGCCGGGCGGTGGGCGGCTGAACACTTGGAAAAAGCCTATCAGGGCAAATACCGCATGGTGAAGAACCTGCCGGAAAAAGAGGGCTGCGATTATGCAGATCTGGCAAAAGAACGATATGAGAAACAGGCCGCCCGCCAGAGGGCGGCCTGCTCTCGTTAGAAAGGAGATTGGAACATCGACGCAAACAACATTATATGTAAACTTTATTTCCCTCTTGCCGGGGACTTTATGGATGACGATAGCTGGAACAACGGGACAGCCGACCTTCCTGTACCGCTGAACGGCGCTGATTTAGCCGAATACGAAGGCCCGATCCTTCGCGCTGTGGAAAGCTGCAACAGCTATAACGAGGGGAACCTCATGCTCTGCTTTAGAAAAGAATGGAACCCCGGCGTTAAGGAAAAGGTACTGAGCGCCATCCCCTCGGTGGAGATCCGGGGCGGCGAGCTCATGGCCTGCGCCACGGTTTGTCTGAAGGAACCTCTCACAGAAGCAGAAATGAAAGCCTTGCAGGATCACCTGCGGGATCAGTTTTCGAGCGGCTGGGGAGAAGATTTTGAACAGCAGGAAATCAAGGTTAAAGGCGGCGTAATCAGCGTCCACTTTTGGGAAACCGATCGTTTCTCCATTGAAATGGAGCAGCCTGCTCCTAAACGCCCCAAGATGAAGCTGGAAAAATGGGATGGGGATATCCTCTCCGTCCTCAAAAGGGCTGAACGCCTGCTGATAGAAAATGGGCAGCCGGAACGGGCGAAACAGATGATGGAGCAGTTCCGTACATTTTACAGCCTATCATCCGGCGTCATCAGCCAATACGTGGAAATCGATCTGCCGGAGAAAAAAACGAAGAAAGCGAAAAAGGACCGTGGAGAAGAACGATAGAAAGGGGCTATGACGGATTGAAACACAGCGAACCGCTGATTTTGAACAAGGAAGAATTCTTCGAGGGGTTTGACAATCCCTCTTTACAGGAAAAAGTCGTTGGAATCAAGATCGCCCTTCTTCAGAATGACAACGGCGAAATAGGTCTTGGGCTTGGGATTGAAGCGCCTCCGTTACATTCGAGGGAAATCGAGGAAATAAACCGCTTTTTTGCGAAAAAGTACAATGCCGGCGAAATGATGCAGAAGCTCTTACAGCACTATCAGGATCAGAGGTCACAAAACGCAGACAGGAAAAGCCAATCAGATCAGAAGTATGAGATTACCGATATCGCTCACCCGCAATACCCATGGCTGCACCGCATCCGGGCGTTACAGGACGTTCGGGAAGATGTTCATCAAGGCGACCTTGGCGGCTTTGTAGAAAGCGAACGGAATCTCAGTCAGGAAGGAAGCTGCTGGATCTACGATAACGCGCTCGCCGGGGAAAACTCCCGTGTCATTGAACAGAGCACCCTGCATTGGGCCTGCCGGGCGCTTGGCTCGTCTATCATTTCCGGGGACGCCCGGCTGGATCGGAATGTATGGGTTTTAGACAACGCCATCGTTGCCGCAGGAACCGTTACCAATATGGTTACCATCCAAGGGGACGCAAGAATCCTGCCCGGCTCCGGCCATAGTTCTCCTGTCATTAAGAACGACGCCGTTATCTACGGAACCGTGGTAGGAAATGTGGAGATCTCCGGTTTCTATGAATTGCCGCCGGGAGAAAAACTGGAAAACCACAGCAGAGAACCTTTGAAAATCTATGCCGATGAATATACCGGTCCGCTCATGGGGCTTCGTGAGCCGCAAAAGCCGAAAGGCTTTGTCATGCCGGAACAACAGAAAAAACGCTCCGACAGGGAGCGATAACCAAACAACGAAAGGATGATGCCTCTGAACAAAACGAAAGAGCTCGCACAAGTCGTAGACGAATCCATTTTGCCGTTGGAACATAGCGGCGGGGATGGCTGGACCATCCTGCATGGGGATACCCTGCAGATCATCCGGGCATTCAAGCCGCAGGTGTTCGACGCCCTCATCACCGATCCGCCCTATGCTTCGGGCGGCTGGAAACCCTCGGAGAAAAACCGCACCACCAACCAGAAGTACAGCAGCATGAACCCCAAGAACGCCCTGCCGGATTTCGACGGGGATAACCGGGACCAGAGAAGCTGGACGAGATGGATGGCGGAGTGGCTGTCCGACGCCCGGAAAGCCTGCAGGCCAGGAGCGCCTGTCTGCCTGTTCATCGACTGGCGGCAGTACCCCTCCATCACCGACGCTTTGCAATGGGCCGGGTGGATCTGGAGAGGATGCGTGGTATGGGATAAGATGACCAGCCGCCCGCAGAAAGGCCGATTCCGCCAGCAAAGCGAATATGTGGTGTGGGGCTCCAACGGCCCCATGCCGGTGAACCGCCCTGTGGGATGTTTGCCGGGGGTATTCCGCTACGCCAATCCGCAGAACCGCACCCATGTGACAGAGAAGCCCCTGCAGCTTATGCGGGACTTGGTGAAAATCTGCGTACCGGGCGGGCGCATCTTCGATCCCTTCTGCGGGGCTGGAACCACCGTCCTCGCCGCCAAGCTGGAGGGATATGAAGCCGTGGGCGTGGAAGTTACCGACGCCTACTACAAATTAGGCTCCGACCGGGTGCGCTTTGCCTTGGAAGCCCATACCGAAGCGGAAGAAACCGCCGAATCATCCTGTGGTTGTCCACGTGGATGACCAACAGAAAACCAAACGGCAGGCTGGACGTCCACATGGACAACCAGCCTGCCACCATTTTATCAATACCGATTAAGGAAAGGAAAATCATCATGGAAAAAGCATTCGCCTACATTTGCGCGGCTTCCGATGCCGCGCCCCGCCTATTAAAACGCTACTGCCGCAAGGTTTATGAGCTCGGATACGTCCCCATCTGCCCAAAGCTGAGTGAAGCGCAGTACCTCCAGCCGGACAACGCCGACGAAAAGAGGGATTTCCACAACATCGCCCGCCAGAAGCTGGGCCGGTGCCGTATGCTGGTGGTGTGCGGCAGCGAAATCAGCCACAGTATGTCCGCTGAGATTGGGGCTGCTGAAAAACGCAATCTTATCTGCACCACCCTTGACGGTCTTGCCAAGATCAAGGAAGCGGATGAGAATGGTGGCCTCTGATTCGAGGTCGTTTTTTCTTTGCCAGCCGGTGACTGGTTTTGCAAGCATAGCGTTTGGATATCCAAACGCATCTTGGGGAGAACCCCAAACCCCCGCAGAACCGCACCGGCTGATTTTGTTCAAGAAATGAGAGGTGAAAATACTGAGAGAAAAGCAATACGCCGCGTTCGCGGCAAACGCCAAAATGCTGGACACCCTGCGCCGGAACGAGGTAAACTACGTCCCCGGCGTTTTTGAAGTGGCAAAGGTCATCATTCTGAGCAAAGAGGATTTTGAAAAACTCTCGGAGGACGTTTCCCCGGAATACCCCTTCCTCAAGGATAACCGGGAAATCATGAGCGCCTCGCCGGGCGGGCTGTTCCGCTGCCTCATGGTGCGGGCCGAAGGGGAAAAAGAAAATATGCTGATTGCCCAAGGGAAGGATACCCTGTATCTTGGCTACGGCAGGGATTACCGCAACGTCGACCTGCAGGGAGTGCCGGTAGAACGCATCGCCTTGGAAGAACCGAAAGCCTATCAGGAGCACGCTGTTTTTTACCACAGGCCCAGCCATATCAACGACCTCAATGGGCAGAACCCACTGCGGCCTGTGCCGGAGCGGCAGACCAGTTTTCAGGTGGAACAGGTGGTCGTTCTATGCGATGAGCAGTTCCGGCAGTTTCAGGAAACCGGCCTCAAGGATGACCAGATTTTCCTGTTCGATTACAGCGACAAGATGTGGTTTGATCCGGGCAGCCTTTGCTGGCATTGCGTACTCGTTAAGGGTGAAACCGGTAAAGAGGGCATTCTTGTAGATGCGGAAGGGTATTCCTACGCCCGGTATGCGGCATTCGCATCGGATTGCGACAGGCTGCGCCTGCAGGATATTCCCGTCCATTACGAACACCCTGCCAGAGTGCCGGAGCAGAAGAAAACCCGGAAACGGAAAGAGCCGGAGCGTTAAAAGGAGCCTCGCTATGAGAAAACGAAACCACATCATTCCTCTCCATCTCAACAAAAAGGAACTGGCCCATCTGGAAGCGCAGGTGAAAACAAGCGGCCTGCCCCGTGAGGAATTCCTCCGCACCCTCATCATGGGTGCGGAACTGCGGGCAAGGCCCTGCGACCACCATACGGATCTGCTCCACAAGGTGGCTGGGTTGTGCAACAACGCAAACCAGCTTGCCAAGGTCGCTAATACCTATGGAGAGGCCAGCCAGCAGGATATCGAGGAAATGACGAAGCTGGCCCGGCAGGTTTGGGAAGAAGTAAAGGAGAACTGGTAGCCAACCTGCGGTTGGATGCAATTCGCGCACATAACCAAGACGTGAATCAGCCTAAGCTACCTGCGCCCAAGAAAGGAGAAAACCGCTATTGCCTACACCAGCATTATCCCCGTCCACCGCCTCGACAACGCCATCGACTATACCCTCGACGAGAAGAAATGCTCCCGCAGGGAAAACGAGGAATCGCTGGAAGGGGAAATCGATAAGGCCCTCAACAAAGACAAAACCGAGCAGGATCTGTTCGCATCCGCTCTCGGCTGCACCTGTGAAACGGCTTTTCAAGATATGTGCCGCGTCAAGGAAATGTGGCACAAGGAAGAAGGTGTGCAGGGCTTCCATCTGGTGCAGAGCTTTGCTGCCGGAGAGGTAACGCCGGAACTGGCCCACCAGATCGGGCTGGAATTTGCGGATCGGCTGCTCGGCGGGAACTTTCAGGCGGTGGTCAGCACCCATCTCAACACCAAATGCATTCACAACCACATTGTCTGGAATTCCGTGTCCATGAAAAGCGGCAGGAAATACCGCAGCAATGAAAGAACCTATGTCACACAGGTACGGCAGATTTCCGATGAACTGTGCAGAAAGCATGGCCTCTCCGTTATTCATACGGAGAAATCGGAACGGATTGCCCGTCCCTATGTCCAGTGGCTGGCCGAGCAGAATGGAGCGCCCACATGGAAAACGCCCATCCAGCAGGATCTCAATGCGGCGGTTGCAGCTTCCCTCACATGGAAGCAGTTCCTGCGGACGCTGGAGCAGCAGGGCTATGCCTTTCGGTTTGACCGCAAATACCCCACGCTGATCCTGCCGGGCAATGGGCGCACCGTGCGTTTTAAGACCTTGGGCAAGCAGTACACCCCGGAGGCCCTCCAGCGCCGCATCCTTTACCCCAAGCCACCCCGCCGGGCTGGGAAAGAACAGCCGCCAGCCAGCCGCTTCCTGCTCCTTCTTGGGGAAACGCAGCCCCGCAGGCTTTCCGGCCTGCGGGCTCTCTACTTTTCCTACCTCTACAAGATGGGGGCGCTGCCGAAAAAGCCCCGGTATCCAAGCTATGCTGTGCGGGAGGATATCCGCAAGCTGGACAAACGGATCGAGCAGGCAGAATTCATCTTTAAAAACCACATAGAGGACCGGGGCCAGCTTGCCGCCATTCGGCAGAAAGCGGAGGATGAAATCGCTGTCCTCATAAAGCAGCGCCAGAAGCTCTATCGCTATGAACCGGGCTCTCCGCAGATCGGCGTCCTCACAGAGCGGTTGAAAAAGCTTCGCCATACCGCCAAGCTGTGCCGGAACATCGAAATCCATTCGATAGAGATGGAGAAGCGGCTGCAGGCGGCACAGATGGAAGAACAACGGCGGCGGGAACAACGGGAAAAAGAAGAACAGCAAAAGGAAGCCCGAAATCAAGAAAAACAAAGGAGATGATTGTTTGAACCAACGGCCTACAAGAGAACAAGTGGAACGCCTCCGGCGGCAGTACCCTGCCGGAACCCGCATCACCCTGCATTCCATGGACGATCCGCAGGCCCCGCCGCCCGGCACCAAGGGCACCGTTGCCTATGTAGACGATATGGGCACGATCGGAATTGAGTGGGACAACGGCTCCGCCCTGTCCCTCATCCCCGGCGAGGATTCCTTTTCTAAAGAAGCCTCGCCGGAAAAAACAAAACACAAACGCTCCTGTGACTTGGAGCGATAAAAGGAAGGTGAATTGACTGAACTACGGAAGCGATCCAGCCGACCAGATCGTTCGATTTACCCTTGAGGGCACGGAAATGGCTCTCAAGCTGTCGGGCATGGCGGCAAAAAACTTTGCGCTGTTTGTCTATGCCGTACTGAAGGACCAGAAGAAAACCCACGGCAAGACAAGGCTTGTGCGGATGCTCAGGGAACAGCGCCCGTTCAAATTCTTTAACGTCCCCACGGAAAACATGAAGGAGTTCGCCACGGAAGCCAAAACCCACGGTCTTTTGTATGTTCCCATTCGGAACAAGCAAAAGGCGGACCGCATCGAAGTGGTGGTGTTCGCGGATGACGCCTCTAAGGTACAACGCATTTTTGACAACCTCGGCCTTGACGCGGTCAAAGCGCAGGCTGGCGAAGCCACCATCGCCAGCGTACAGGAGCAGGAAAAACAGGCTCCCGCAGCCCCGGCCCCCGACAAAACGGAAACCGTCAAAACCGAGCAGGGCGAAGTGGAATTTGAGGTGGGCGGTTTTGAGGACGATTTCAATATCGGCCCAACCCAGCAGGATACCGCCGAAAATTTTACTTCTGGCCGGGAGAAGGAATCAAATCCCCCGGCAGTGGAAAAGAGTCCGTCCGAGCCTTCCTCGCCCAGCAAAAGCTCTTCGCCCAACTCAATAAACCCTAAAGAGCCAGAACATAAGCCCTCGGTAAAAAAGGAACTACAGGAGATTAAGCAGGGGCAAGCGAAGAAAAAAGAGGAAAAGGCCAAACAGCAGGAGCGCCAGCATCCCACCCCCAGCCATTCCAAACAGAAGAAAAAGAAAAAACAGAAAGGAAGGTAATGCCCTATCGATTTATCCAGTTTAATCGGCAAAAAGCAGGAAGCCCAGCCTCAGCCGGAACAGCAGTACACCAAGGAAGAATACGCCGCCATGAAGCAGGCCGAACGGGAGGATACCTGGGCAAGAGTCAACGCACAGGCCGAGTCGGTGTTCAAGGATGACGAATCCATGAAAGGCTTTCTCAATTTCATGGCGAACTGCACGCCCCAGAGCACCCGGAATCTGCTCATTCTGTATGAGCAGAACACTGAAATCACCCATCCCCGCACCTTCGATAAATGGAAGGAAGCCGGACGCTCCATCCGTTCCGGCGAGAAAGGGTACACCTTCTTTGCCGATCAGGAATACACCAAAGAGGACGGTACCATAGCGAATGGTTATACCATCACAAAAGCCTACGACATTTCTCAGACCAGAGGCCCCCAGCCCCTGCCGCCCCAGCAGCATCTGCCGGAGGAAATCATCGCCACCATGGTAGAAAACAGCCCTGTTCCGCTTGCCATCTCCGATCAGCTTCCCCAAGGGGTGCAGGCGCAGTATGTGCCGAAACAGCGCACCATTTTTGTCCGAAACGGGATGGATGAAACCGCAACCATCTGCGCCATTGCCCGTGAGCAGGCCCACGCCAGCTTCGATATGGTGGGCAGCGGTTACTACCGGCAGGCGTATGCGGCCCAAGCCTACTGCGCGGCCTATGTGGCGGCGCAGAAATTCGGCTTGGATACCTCCGCCTTTCATTTCGACAAGGTGTGCCAAAGCTATGCGGAAAGGAGCGCGGACGATAAGCGCGGCTTTTTGGGCGACGTCAAACGGGCCGCCTATGCCATCAACCGGGACGTCCAAAGGAGCTTCCGGGATTTGGAGCAGACCATCCAGCCGGATGAGTTCTCCGTCGCAGCGCCCAAGCCCGCCAAGGCTGCCAAATCCAAGGCGGAGAAAGAGCCGGAACGATGAGGGCTGATCGTTTTCCGTTTGTTTTCTTTTGTGCGGTAGCTTTCCGCCAGCCGTTGTGGTATGGTGGTTGTGAAAAAAGAGAAAGGAAGGGATCGCCATGACAAAGCAGCGACTGGTGAAAATGACCTGCGGGGACCGGAACATACTCGTCAAGGCGCTTCGCAGCGCGCAGGAATCGGTTGAGCCTGAACTGTCCGGCAAACTGCAGCTATTTATTGATCGAATCCTCAGCATGCCAAAGCGCAGGCTGTACCTGAACGATGAGGAGTACCAGTACGCCACGCTGTGCTTAAACGGGATGCGGAACGACTATCTGGCGGCAGACCGAAGCTGCGGCGGGATCGACCGTCTGCTCTTAAAACTTGTCCGCGCCAGCTACAGAAGTATCGTCAGCAGATAAAGAACTGCTTTACCCCCGGAGCCTTTGGAAACGCTTTTCCATGGGCTCCGGGGGATTTTTTTGTTTTCACGGAAAGGAAGGATATTTTTTGATTCGATAACCACAAGAAAAAATCCATGGTGGGTGTGGCTTCTGCCGTTGCCCATCGTCTGGTGGCTGGCCCTATTGACAGCCGGAAGCTGGAGCGAAGGGATGAACCTCGTGGATCTGCTGGGGAAGCTCTCAGCCGCCATGAACAGCCCCTTTTCTGTTCATTGGACGGGATATTCCGCCCGGTGCCTGCTGTTTTTTACTCTTGCATATGGAATTGTTGTCCTTGTGATCGTTTCCAGCCGGAAGAACACCCGCAGGGGCGTGGAGCATGGCTCCGCCAAGTGGGGCGATGTATTCCAGATTGTAAAGAAATACCGGGATAAGAAGAACCCCAAGGAAAACCTCATCCTGACCCAGCATTTCCAGATGGGGATGGATGGCCATAAGCACAAGCGCAACACCAACGTGCTGGTCATCGGGGGCTCCGGCGCTGGCAAAAGCCGTTCCTACGCCATTCCCAACGCCCTCAACTGCGGGAACTGTTCGCTGGTCATCTGCGATCCAAAATCCGAAATCCTGCGGAAAACAGGCGGGGCATTGAAAGCCAATGGATACGAAGTGCGGGTATTTGACCTGTTAAACCCCGACGCCTCCTTCTGCTACAACCCCTTGGCCTATGTGCGGGACGATAAGGACGTGCTGCGCCTGATCGAAACTCTCATCCAATCCACCACCCCGCCCGGAGCACAGAGCGCCGATCCTTTCTGGCAGAAATCCGAAACCGCGCTTCTGCAGGCACTGGTTTTGTACCTCATGCACGAAGCGCCGCCGGAAGAACAGAACTTCGCTATGGTGATGGAAATGCTGGCTGCTGCCGAGGTGCGGGAGGAAGATGAGGAATACGAGTCGCCTCTGGACATCCTGTTCGCAAGGCTTGAAATGCGGAACCCGGAGAGCATCGCCGTGAAGCAATACCATGTCTTTAAGATGGGGGCGGGCAAAACACTCAAGAGTATCCTGATTAGTGTGGGCGTTCGGCTGTCGGCCTTCAACCTGCCGCAGATTGCAAGGCTGACCTATACCGACGATCTCCATCTGGAGGAAATGGGCGAGAAAAAGGTGGCCCTGTTCTGCTGTATTCCCGACAGCGATAAATCCCTCAATTACCTTGTAGGCATGATTTACGGACAGCTCATCCAAACCCTGTACTTTGTAGCAGACCGGAAATACAAGGGCAGGCTGCCGGTGCCGGTCCATCTGCTGATCGACGAGGCCCCCAACATCGCCCTGCCCACAGACAACTTTCTGCCGTGGCTTTCCACCATGCGAAGCCGCAACATCTTTTGCAGCTATATCGCGCAGAATATGGCGCAGATCAAGGCGCTGTTCAAGGAACAGTGGGAATCGCTGGTGGGGTTGTGCGACGAGTTTCTCTATCTCGGCGGCAATGAAAAGGAAACCCACAAATACGTTTCCGAGCTCATGGGCAAGGAAACATTGGATACGAACACCTATGGCCGCAGCCGTGGGCGAAGCGGCAGCTTCAGCGTGAACGACCAGCAGACGGGCCGGGAGCTTCTCACCCCCGACGAGGTGCGGATGCTGGACAACCGCAAAGCCATTCTTTTTGTCCGTGGGGAACGCCCCATGATGGATGACAAATACGACCTCATGCGCCACCCCAATATCCGGCTGACCGAAGATGGCGGCGCTGCGCCCTACGATTACACGCAGGCAAAGGACGCCGCAGACGATATCGATTTTTCCCCGGACCAGTACGACGATTTTGAACTGCTGGAGCCGGAGGATTTTCTAAACCCATAAAAATACACTTTGAACTGGAGGAATGCTTCTGAAGAAAACCCTGAATCGCTTTGTTTTGAAGAAAAATCCCAAAAAGAACGATAAGCCCGCAAATGCCCTGCCCCTTGGAAGAAAGGGGCGGCTCGGCTTTTCCGTCTACGCAGCCGCCGTGCTGTGCTTCTGCTGCTTTTCCATCCCGGCCTTCGCCGCCAGCGATCCGTTGGGCGTGGTGAACAACCTGTCCGATTTTATCTTTTCCCTGATCCGCGCCATCGGCCTCATCCTTTTGGGCTGGGGCGTGGTGCAGGTCGGCCTCTCCTTCCAGAGCCACGATCCCTCCCAGCGTTCGCAGGGTTTCCTCACCCTGGCGGGCGGCCTCGTGATTACCTTTGCCAAGGAAATCCTCGACCTTATCACCGCCTGATTTTCTGTATTCCAGTCAAGGGAAGCGCCCGGTGGCGGGCGCTTCCCTTTATTTTTTTTGCAAGGAGGTGACCAGCCGGAAACTGGATTGTTGATAACTTAAATTCGGCGCTGGAAACATGGAACGACAAGCTGGCTGAAATCTGGACGCTGCTTACCCAAGATCCCGCAACCTTCAAAGGCGGCGGGATCTGGCAGGTCATGCTGGACATCAACGGGGCCCTGAAAGCCATTGGGTACGGCCTGCTGGTTTTGTTTTTCGCGGTCGGCGTTGTCAAAACCTGTTCGAGCCTTGCCGATCTGAAGCGCCCGGAAGCGGCATTTAAAATGTTCATCCGTTTTGTACTGGCAAAGGCGGCGGTGGGATACGGCCTCGACCTCATGCTGGCCGTTTTCAAAATCATTCAGGGGATGGTTTCCACCATCATTACCCAATCCGGCCTGTCGGGAAGCAGCGGAACGACGCTTCCGCAGGAGATCATCGACAAAATCAACAACGTGGGCTTTTGGGACAGCATCCCTCTGTGGGCAGTCACCCTGCTGGGCGGCCTGTTCATTACGGTGCTGGCGTTCATCATGATTCTGACAGTGTATAGCCGCCTATTCAAATTATATATGTACACGGCTATCGCGCCCATCCCCATGTCCACGTTCGCCGGGGAACCCACCAGCAATGTGGGGAAAAACTTCCTGCGTTCCTATGCGGGAGTGTGCCTCGAAGGGGCCATCATTGCGCTGGCCTGTATCATCTTCTCGGTTATGGCGTCCAGCCCGCCTGCGGTTGATCCCAACGTTTCGGCAGTTACCGCCGTATGGAGCTACGTGGGCGAGCTCATCTTCAACCTTTTGGTTTTGGTAGGCGCTGTACGAATGAGCGACAGGATCGTCAAAGAATTATTGGGGCTGTAGGCCCAAAAGGAGTGAAGCGATATAGAAGTAAAAGTACCAAAAGAAATCCGGGACTATCAAGAATCTATTTTTTTCGGCCTCTCCACCCGGCAGTTTATCTGTTCCCTGCTGGCCGTAGGCGTGGCAGTCGGCATCTATTTCGGCCTGCGCCCGTTGGTCGGCAGCGAGGAAGTGGGCTGGATGTGCATCCTCGGAGCCGCGCCCTTTGCGGCCTGCGGCTTTTTCAAATACCACGGGATGACAGCAGAAAAGCTGGCTTGGGCGTGGTTCAAGTCGGAATTTTTGTACCCGAAGAAGCTGGTGTTTAAATCCGACAGCCTTTACTATGACGCCATGAAGGACGCCATCGCGGAGGGGGAAAAGCCTCCCCGCAAACGGAAAACCCGCAAGCCCCAGCCACCGGCTGGGAAAGAACAGTAACCTTTTCATTTTTCGCACTGAAAGGAAGGATGCCTATCATCAAAACGCTTCTCAAAGCAACGAAATTAGAAAAAGAAAAATTCAAAATTCCAAAGTCCGTACAGGACGCTATCCCCATCCAGCGCATCTGGCCGGATGGGATTTTTCAGGTAGGGAGCCGGTTTTCCAAAACCTTTTTCTTTACCGACATCAATTACAGCATCGCCAGCAAAGAAGATAAGACGGCGATGTTTATAGATTATTCGGAACTGCTGAACGCGCTGGACTCCGGCGCTTCCGCCAAGATCACCATCAACAACCGCCGCATTGACAAAGCAGAATTCGAGAAATCCCTGCTGCTGCCCATGAAAGAGGACGGGCTGGACCATTACCGGAAAGAGTACAACGAAATGCTGCTCTCCAAGGTAACCGGCACCAACAACAGCGTGGTGCAGGACCGGTACATCACCATCACGGTGGCAAAGAAAACCATCGACGAGGCCCGCACCTATTTTGCCCGTGTGGGCACCGACCTCATCACCCACCTTTCCCAGCTTTCCTCCATAGGCCGGGAACTGGACGCAGCCGCCCGCCTGCAGATCTTCCGGGATTTCTTCAAGGGTGGAGAGCCCGCCGCCTTTGCCTTCGACCTGAAGGAACACATGAAAAAGGGGCACAGCTTCAAGGATTGGCTCTGCCCCGACAGCATGGAATTCCAGAAGGACCACTTCCGCTTAAACGACCGATGGGGCCGCGTGCTCTACCTGCAGGGCTATGCCAGCTACATCAAGGATTCCATGATTGCCGAGCTCTGCGACATGGACCGCAGCCTCATGCTCTCCATTGATATTTTAACGGTGCCCACCGACGAAGCGGTGCGGGAAATCCAGAACAAGCTCTTAGGAGTGGAAACGAATGCGGCGAACTGGCAGAGAAAACAGAACGCCGCCAACAACTTCTCGGCTGTCCTGCCCTACGATATGGAGCAGCAGAGGAAAGAAACCAAGGAAATGCTGGACGATTTGACAAACAGGGATCAAAGGATGATGTTCGGCCTTGTGACCTTGGTGCATTTAGCCGATACCAAAGAGCAGTTGGACAGCGATACGGAAACCCTGCTCACTACGGCAAGAAAGCATCTGTGCCAGATGAGCGTCCTGCGCTGGCAGCAGAAGGACGGGCTGGACACGGCTTTGCCCTACGGCCTGCGGAGAATTCAGGCGTTGAGAACCCTCACCACCGAAAGCACTGCGGTGCTGATTCCCTTCCGGGCGCAGGAAATCCTCCAGAACGGCGGCATCTACTATGGGCAGAACGCTGTCAGTAAAAACATGATTGTGGCAGACCGGAGGAAGCTGCTCAACGGCAACAGCTTCCGCCTCGGCGTATCCGGCTCCGGCAAATCCTTCTCCGCCAAGGAAGAAATCGTCAGCATCGCCCTGTCCACCAACGACGATATCCTGATTTTAGATCCCGAATCCGAGTTCGGCTTTTTGGTGGAAGCCCTCGGCGGCGAGGTCATCCGGGTATCCGCCTCTTCGGATACCCATCTAAACGCCATGGACATGGACAAAGCCTATGGAGACGAGCGCAACCCGCTGATTGAAAAATCCGAATTCATCCTCTCCCTGTTCGAGCAGCTGGTGGGCGCGGGCAACGTGAGCGCCAAGGAGAAATCCATCCTTGACCGATGCACCTACGATGTGTACCGGGAATACGTTGCCAACAACTACGAGGGCGAACCGCCCACCCTGAAAGACCTGTACCACTCTCTGTTAAAACAGCCGGAGCCGGAAGCCAGAGGGCTGGCGCTTTCGTCGGAATTGTTCATCACCGGCAGCCTCAATACCTTTGCCCAGCGCACCAATGTGGATACCAAGGCCCGGATCATCGCCTATGACATCCGGGAGTTGGGCGAACAGCTTATGCCCATCGGGATGCTGGTTACCCTCGACGCCATCTTCAACCGTGTCATTCAGAACTGGAAGAAGGGCAAGACCACATGGGTATTTGCCGACGAGTTTTACCTGCTGTTCCGTTATGAGTACAGCGCCGACTTTTTCTACAAGCTGTGGAAGCGCATCCGCAAATACAACGGGCTGGTGACAGGGTTAACACAGAACGTGGAGGAGCTCCTCCGTTCCGACACCGCCCGCCTCATGCTGGCAAACTCGGAATTTTTAATCCTCTTGAACCAATCCGCCACCGACCGGGACGAACTGGCGGGGCTTCTGCACATTTCCGAAAACCAGCTCTCGTACATCACCAATGTGGCGGCTGGCTGCGGCCTGATTCGCTGCGCCGGGAATATTGTGCCCTTTGAAAACAGCTTCCCCCGCAGCACCCGTCTGTATCAGCTCATGACCACCAAGCCGGACGAGGCCCTGAGAGGGGTGTAACCATAGAGAAAGCCAATTCCTGCAGGGGGCCGCCTTCGGCTCTCTGCTTATTTTCTTTGCACAGGTCGTATAGAGAGGCGGAAAAAGCGCCTGCTGTTCTGAGCAAATATCTGTGTGTATTTTCCCCATTCCCACCACGCATAAATATCGCAATCTTGACGCAGATAGTCATAAACATACCGCATGATTGTTTTTGCGAATTTTCTCCCGTAAGCATAACTTAAATGATGTTGCAGCTTATATCGATATGGAACAGATAGAGATTTGTATGGTGCTTTTTTGGTTGCCTCCCATTTGGTATTAACCATGGGCGTTATCTTCTGATTGTGTGTTCCCATTTTTAGCTCAACTTTATAAATCATAAAATCATTCCTAAAAGGGTCGACAGCGTTCAAGCTGTATGGATGATACACTTTCAATATGCCATATTACAGCGAAAAAATCAACGGCGGATAGACTTCCAAAACACCATTTATATAGAACTTTGGCTGATGTTTAAGATTTTACTACTCTTATTTGCTCGAACTACTATTCTGATAGGGGGCCGCCTTGGACACTCTGCAATCTTTTTTACAGGAGGTATGCCATTGAAAGAAATTAAAACGAAGCCGGAGGGCGGCAAACCTAAACTGCTGGACAAAGCTGCCAAGGCCCCGAAAACAGCCATGAAGGATTTATGGCTGAAATCCAAGGATAAATCCATCTCGGAACTCAAGGAAACGCCCTTCGCCAGCCAGCGCGGGGAATCCTCTAACGCCCCTGCCAATACTGCCGGGGATCAGATGCTGTCCGGGATGGAAACCGCCGCCAAGAAAGGCGCGAACCTGACCTACCGGGGCGGGAAAAAGCTGGCGCAGGCCACGGCCCGGAAGGTGAAAGAAAAAAGAGAGATTTCCCGCACCCTGTCGGGGGCCAAAGATGCAGGCGGCAAGGCTGTCAAAAACACATCTTCAAAAATACGGACGAAGAACACAGTGGCCAAGACTATCAAAGGAAAGCCGCAAAAGGCGGTAAAGACAGCCAGCCGGTCTGTGAAAGGCGTAAAGCAGAGCGCCAAGAGGATCAAGACCGCACAGCGTTCGGCAAAAACAGCACAGCAGGCGGCGAAAGCGGCACAGAAAACAGCGCAGGCCACCGCAAAGGCGGCTAAGGCAGCCGCCCAAGCTGCCAAAGCTGCGGCGAAAGCAGCGGTAACCGGCATAAAGGTGGCGGTCAAGGCAACCGCAGCCGCCATCAAAGCAACCATCGCCGCAATTAAGGGATTGATAGCCCTGATTGCTGCCGGGGGCTGGGTAGCTGTGGTCATTATCCTGTTGATTTGTTTAATCGCCCTGATCGTCGGCTCCTGCTTCGGCCTGTTTTTCGGCTCCGACTCCACGGGGACCGGTACCAGTGTAACGCAGGCGGTGTCTACCCTCAACGGGGAATATCTGGCCCACATTCAGGAGATAGAGGACGCCACCCCCCATGACCGGATGGAAACCACCTCTAACGACGGGAAACTCTCCATCAATTGGGAGGACGTCCTCGCTGTATTTTCCGCCAAGGTTACTGGCGCGGAGGATGGGGCGCAGGTCGCTTCGCTGGATGACGCGCAGGTGGATGAACTGCGAAATATTATGTGGGAGATGAATGCGGTATCCTCCAGCACCCGCACCGAAAGCCATGAGGTAGAAGTTACCGAAGTAGACGAGGATGGGAACGAAACCACCCATACCGAAACGGTGACGGAAACCATTCTGGAAATCACCATCACGCACAAAACCCCGGATGAAATGGCCCGCCAGTACAACTTCAATTCCCGGCAGAACGAATACCTCGCCCTTATGTCGGAGCCGGAAAACCAAAGCCTGTGGGCGGAACTGCTGGGCGGTTACACAAGCGGCGGCGGGCAGATCGTGAACCCCGATGCCGATTGGATAGGGACGGGCATTTTCCAGTGGCCCCTTCCGCAGAGCTACACTATCACCTCATGGTTTGGATACCGGGAAGATCCTTTTACCGGGGAGATCGCCTACCATAGCGGAACCGACATCGCCGCGCCGGAAGGTACGCCCATCCTTGCCGCAGCAGACGGAACCGTCACCATAGCCAACGCCATCGACTCGTGGGGCGGCGGGTATGGGTACCACATCAAGGTAAACCACAACGATACCTTCGATACCCTGTACGCCCATTGTTCCTCCATCTGCGTAACGGTTGGGCAGGAAGTGAAGCAGGGCGAGGTGATCGGCTACGTCGGCACCACCGGAAATTCCACCGGTAACCACCTGCACTTCGAGGTCTGGCAAAATGGGGAACGCACCGACGCCCTCGGTTTCTTTAAGGTAAAGGAATAGCGCCTGCAAATCAAAGAAATGTCACACACGGAAGCAGCAGAGGGTTGTTATATATATGGAAAAACCAGCAGCCTGCAAAAAACAGGCTGCTGGCTTTATTTTGTTTCAAGGCTGTATCCGACATCACGGATACAGCGCAGACGGATACTGGAATCTTTTCCTAAATTCAACTTGCGCCGAATTGACTGCACATGATGGCTGACAAGCTTCCGAGCCTCGCCATAGTCTGGCTCCTTCCAGATTTTTTCGTAAATCTGGTCATGTGTCAGCACTTGGTTTATGTTCTGAAAAAGGTACAGGAGAATCTCATACTCGGTTTTCGTGAGAGGGATCTCCCGCCCTTTGCAGAATACCCGGCGCTGGTTTTCCCTGATTTCCAAAGCAGAGGTACTCTGTTGTGACCTAAACTCCATCAGCTCTATACGAGAAGCGGATTGGGCCAGCCCCTGAACTTTGAGAAACGCATCCTCATCTCCATCCTCAAAGATCAAAAGCATGATTTTCACTTGACCTCTTCGCCCTGCCTTTCAATAGAACGCCTTAGTTTTTCAAAGGCTTCTGGACTGATTCCATGCTCCATCCGGCAGGCGTCCGCTTCCGCAGTTTTAGGATCTACGCCTGCCGCGATGAGCCGTTCCATGAAAAAGCAGTGGCGTTCATATACTGCTGCGGCAACCTGTTCTCCTGAAGATGTCAGGGAAAGTATGCCGCTTGAATCTTTACGCAGATATTTTGCCTTGGTTAATTCTTTTACAGCGCGGCTTACAGAGGGTTTTGTTACTTCCAAATACTCCGCAACATCTACACAACGGACATCCCCTTGTTTTTGAAAAAGGATATATACAGCTTCCAGATAGTCCTCCATGGATGATGTTAGACGCAGTCGGCACACCTCCCTTATCTATTAAAAGTAAAAGAGATAATCTATGAAAAATTACTTTAATTTAATTGCTGCAACGTCAACATGATTTGGAATACTGTTGAATGTGTAGGACTCTATCACCTCATTATTGAACACCGCATATTCGTTTCTGTAGTTCAACGGAATCACAACGCTGCTTTCATTTGCGGAATTAAGGGCAGTGGTAAAGATATTCTGAACAGTATCCGGATCATCTGTCTTGTAAAGGCCGGCAATCAGTTCTTTCGCTTCCTCTTCGCTCATTGTGGCAAGTGCTTTGGCGATCTGAGGATCAGTCGAATAAATTCCACTGGCATCTGTATAATCAGTAGAAGGATACATATTGGCGACAAATGTGTACGGATCATAGGGGAACCAATAGCTCATATACGCGGTGATTTCGTAGTTCCCTTCTGTAAACACCTGTTGCATAAATGCCATCAGGTCAATAGGATTCGTCGTGATTTCAATGCCAAGCTTTTTCATCGAATCCTGGAAGAAAAGCACTACCTTGTCATACACACCCGTGGAGGGATAAGTAATCGTAAAGGAAAGCTTTTTACCATCCTTTTCTCGGATGCCATCGCCATCCGTATCAGTCCAGCCGGACTTGTCCATCAGTTCAATGGCCGCATCCATATCATAGCTCGGAGTTGTCACATCTACCTCGCAATAGGGCATATCCGCAGGCATAACTGAATCTGCTTCCGTTCTCAAGCCCGAATAAATATTTTGAGCGATAGACTCTTTATCAATAGCCATCTGGATCGCTTTTCTGATATTGATATCATCCAATGGAGCCACTTCGTCGTTAAGCGCAATAAACTCTGTGACAAAATCAAAATCGGAAATTACGCCCGTAATGCCTTCCGTGCTGGACAGTTCCTGATAGGAAGCAGCATCCAATGTGTCAGAACCGATAATGAAGTCCACTTCTCCAGCCCTCATTGCAGCGACCTTGGATTCCGGAATAACTTTTACTGTGAAGGAATCTACATCCGGTTCTTCGCCCCAATAATTGGGATTGCGTACAAAAGTGTATTCCGTTGCAGTATCATTCACGCTCTCAAACATATAGGGACCTGTACCCGGCGTATGATTCATCAGATATTCTGAGTTCAAAGAACCGTCCTCATTGAAGGCGGATGCTGAAAGAATCCCTCTCGGCATTACCATGGACAAATCGTTGAGAACATTGTAATAAGGACGAGTC
Organism: Hominenteromicrobium mulieris; assembly: GCA_021029595.1. Lineage (GTDB taxonomy): Bacteria > Bacillota > Clostridia > Oscillospirales > Acutalibacteraceae > Hominenteromicrobium > Hominenteromicrobium mulieris. Next base: position 484,170 of record JAJJOY010000001.1, read on the forward strand.
AAATGAAAGGAAACCGTGTATTCATCATCTACTGTGATCTCGGATGTCAACATATCAAGCTGCCCGTAATTGGAACTGGTTCCTATGACAGACTTCATATTGTCGAAATAGAGTTTCACAGCCTCCGCATTGAAGGGTGTTCCATCATTGAACTTTACATCTTCACGCAGATGGAAAGTATAGGTGAGTCCATCATCGGAATTTGTCCAGTCTGTAGCAAGGCAGGGCTGGTACTCTCCGTCCTGATATTTGACCAAAGGCTCATAAAAGTTGTTCATATAATATGTAGCCTCATAGGACTGTACCGCAGGGGCAAAGCCCATCGAAAAGTTTGCGCTTTGCGCAATAGAGATCGTTTGAGATGCGTTCTTGTCTGTTTGGCCATTACTGGAGGATGAGGGATCTGTATTGCTGCAACCAGCAAGAAGCGTCAACCCCATTACACAAGCCAAAAGAAGGGATAAAAGTTTTTTCATGTTTGTGCTCCTTTACATGTTTTTTATTGCAAAGCCTGCCTTTTTGAAAGGGCGGCCTTTACAAGCTCATTAGAATATGGTTCATGAAAATCCGAAAAGCTTTGCGGTTTGTAAACTGTCTCGATTATTTTCCCGAAACGCATCACATGAATGGTATCTGCCATATACATCGCAATGTCTAAATCGTGGGTAATAATCAAATAACTCAATCTCAACTCGTCCCGCAAATTCCGTAACAGATGCAAAATTTGCTTTCTTAATGTAACATCAAGCCCACTAAAAGATTCATCGAAAATAATGTGCTGTGGTTCTGTTGCCAAAGCACGCGCTACACAGAGCCTCTTTTGCTGACCACCAGAAAGTTCATCAGGGCGACGATTCAATATATCTCCCCCTAAATTAACCATGTCCAGCAATTCTTCGACTCTCTTTTTTCTGTCCTCTTTTCCCATATCCAATAAAAGATGGAGAGGTTCATCCAAAATTTGTAATACGTTTTGGTGAGGATCAAGAGAACTGGCTGCATCCTGCATGACAAGCTGCACTTTGCCTCGCATCTTTTGAAGCGTTTTTCTTTTGACGCCTGTCACTGTTAAATTATCTAAAGTAACTTTTCCGGCATCGGGGAGCTCGATATAGGACAAAATTCTGGCAAGTGTGCTTTTTCCACTTCCGCTTTCGCCTACGATGGCCGTGATACTGTTGTCGGCAAGCTCGATAGATACGCCTGACAGGGCTTCCAACAGGTCTTTTTTTCTACCCGGTATTTGATATTTCTTTATAATTCCTTCTGCCTTTAGCATAGCGCCTCCTGAAACAGTATACTTGCTTCCATCAATTGTTTTGTGTAATCATGCCGTGGTGTGGAGAGCACCTCATGGGTTCTACCCTGTTCAATGATTTCTCCCGATTTCATCACCGCAACACGGTCGCACAGTCTCGCTACTACACCAAAATCATGTGTGATAACCAGCATCGATACCCCTGATGTTTTTATTTTTTCCAGTTCATTTAAAATCAAATATTCACTGGCCGCATCTACGGCAGTGGTAATTTCGTCTGCAATAATCAGTTTCGAAGCCTGCTGCATAGTGAGAGCAATCATCACTCTCTGCAGCATGCCGCCCGAAAGCTCATCCGGATAACTGTTAAAAATTTTTTCCGCATCCGGCAAGTTCACACTGGCCAACGTATTCGTAAGTTCTCTACAAAAGTTGTGCCGTTCTTCTCTGGTATTGAATCGAAACCCCATTTCAAGTTGTTTTCCCAGCTTCACCATGGGAGCAAATGCAGTCATGGGATTCTGCGGTATCATACTGATCTGTTTTCCTCGATAGTCAGCCAGTTCTTTTGCATTCATGGAAAAGACATCTCTGCCATTCCAGCGAATTTCCCCTCTGATTTGAAAAGCACGAGAATTTAACAGCCGCATAATACACTTGCTGGTCATGCTTTTCCCGCTTCCGCTTTCTCCGATCAGCCCGAAGGTTTCTCCCTCGCCTACGGAAAAGCTGATGGAGTGAAGCAATTCCTCTTTTGTCAGTTTTGAGCGAACTGTTAAACAGTTGATATCAAGCATTTCTAACCCTCCCGTGGTGCGTAAATATCCCGCAAAGCCTCACCGAACAAATTAAATCCACCGGCTGTAAACAGGATACAAAGCCCCGGATAGACCAGAAGCTGCGGCTGACTGAAAATCAGTTGTTTGGCATTCACGAACATGGCGCCCCACTCTGCTGTTCCCGCCTCCAAGCCCAGCCCCAGAAAGGCGTAACTGGAAATCATAATGATAATGGAGGACAGTCCTGTACTGAATATCACCAAAAGATGTGGAAGGACATTTGGAATAATATGCCGGAATATAATCCGCAGTTCTGAACAGCCTGACATCCGGCAGGTGATAACATAAGGTTTTTGTTTTTCTCTGAGAACGTAGGTACGAACCACTCGTGCATTCCATACCCACATGGCAATTACAATGGATAGAATGATACTGAACACTTTTGATTCAAATAATCCCACCAGAGTAATGGCCACAAGAAAGGGTGGAAATGCCATAAAGATGTTAGAAACAACATCAAAAATCCGGTCAAGTACACCGCCCAGATAAGCGCAGACAGTAGCTACGACCGTACTGACAAGTGCCAAAATGATAAGCGAGGGCAGAGCGATAGACATAGATGACCGCGCGCCATAGAGCAATCGTGAAAATACGCAGCGCCCCATTTCATCTGTTCCAAGAGGATATTCTGAATCAGGTGCAGACAAAGCATGCGCGACGTTTAGCTCTGATGGATCATGCGGTGCTATAAAGGGCGCAAATGCCACAACAAAAAATACAATTAACATCATGGCCAACCCAAGCAGTGCCTGCGGTTTATGTAAAATTTTACGAATCATAAACCTTCTCCTTTGCTTTTCCGTGTGGGTTTAAAGCGATATTGACCAGATCCGCTATAAAATTAACCAGAACAAAAATGGCGGCTGTTAACAAAACACATGCGTTGATTGTAATAGTGTCCCGTGCATTTAACGCTGTTACCAACATAGAACCTATTCCCGGAATAGAAAAAACTGATTCCACCATTGCGCTGCCTGCTATCATAAACCCAAAACTTTGGGCGAGCATTGTTACCAAAGGGGGCAGTGCAAACCGGCTTACCATAAAAGCGATTCTGCGTTCCGAAACCCCACGTGAACGGGCATATAAAACGAAATCCTGACTATATCCCTCCAAAAGTGAAGAACGAAACACACGAATATTACCTGCCGCAACCGGGATTGCCAGAGCCAAAGCCGGAAGAATAAAATCTTTCATGCTGTCTGCCCCCATAATGCTGAAGATCGGAATCTGAACAGAAAAGGCCAGCAGGAGCATAAAACCAATCCAGTAATTGGGCAGAGACATGGAAACGATCCCAAACAAGTAAACTGTTTTATCGAATAATCCACCTTTTTTACTGGCAGATAGCACACCCAGAGGAATACTAAATATGGCTGCAAACAACAACGCCAATGATGCCATTGTGATGGTTGGCCCTAATGAGGCTGTCAGTTCTTCGATGATAGGGCGGCCTGTATTGTAGGAATTTCCAAAATCTCCATGTAACGCGTTCCACAGCCAAGAACCATATTGCTGGATCAGAGGTTTGTCAAGGCCCAATTCTTCCCGTACTAATTCAACCTGTTCTGGAGTGGGTCTTGAATACCGGCGCACAGCCAAAGCCTCAGCCGCATCTACAGGGGATAAATTTGTGTAGATGAAAGTCAAAATCGTGATGCCAAACAGCACAAGGAGAAATAAAGATAAGCGCGTCAATATTTTTTTGCTCATACTCCAACTCCCAAGGCTCCTTCTCCAGCAATACTCCAGCTTTCGGCTTTCTTCCTGCTTTGGACAAAATCCGCATAGATTCCATCCTGCTTTATCAAATCCTCATGTCTGCCGCGCTGTATGATACGGCCAGCCTCCAGAACAAGAATCTGATCCGCATGTTGAACGGTTTTGAGCCTGTGGGCAATCATAATAATCGTTTTATTATGCGTCAACGCTTCAATCGCTTCTTGAAGTTCAGCTTCATTTTCCGGGTCAACGTTGGCGGTAGCCTCATCCAAAATGATGATCGGGGAATCTTTCAACATGGCGCGTGCGATGGATAGGCGTTGACGCTCTCCACCGGAAATAGTAGCTCCACCTTCTCCGATCACCGTGTCGTAACCATCCGGAAGGGCAGAAATAAAGTCATGGCACCGGGCTGCCTTGGCAACCGCCACAACCTCTTCGTGAGTGGCACCGGGTTTTCCAAATTTAATATTGTTTTCAATCGTATCATTAAAGAGGTAGACCGTTTGAAATACCATACTAAAGTTTGCCATCAAGCTGTCCAACTGGTATTCCCTGATATCTGTCCCGCCCAATTTAACTGTTCCACTGTCCACATCCCAGAAACGAGCCATTAAACTGGTAAGAGTTGTTTTTCCTGATCCGGAGGGGCCAACGATTGCAGTGGTAGTCCCTTCCGGTATGGAAAAGCTGACATCATGGATAATTTCCCGTTCTCCATAAGAAAAACTGACATGTTCAAATGTAATATCCCTATTTTTCGTTTCTTGTTTTGTACCTTGTTCATCCATGCGGGGAGCATGATCAATCTGTTCCACTCTGTCAATGGAAGCGTCAATCATCGGAAGCATAAAGAACATTTCTCCGGCTGACTCAAGCTCGCTGTAAACAAGAAAAGCGGAAATCGCCATCATCAAGCAGGTAAATAAAGTCATAGCTCCACTTAAATATAGCCAGATAGAAAGAAGCACAGCCGCTACCGCAGCAATTCGCAACACAATTTGCTCCAGAACATTGTATGGGATACGCTTGCGCTCCAGCTTAAAGTTTTGATACTCCGTTTCCTCTATGGTTTTATTTAATGTTTGATTCGCCGCCTTATCGCCATGAAACGCACGAACAACGCTCATTCCCTGAATATATTCAAGAACGGAATCTACCAATTTGGTTTGTGCCTGCAAACGTCCGGGAGAAAGCTGACGGGATTTTTTCAGCAATTGTGAATTAACAAATAAAAACAACAGTACTCCTAATAAGAAAATCAACCCTATACGCCAATCAAAAAACAGAATCGCAATAGAAAATACAACAGTACGGATGATCCCCACCATCGTTCGGGCAATGACGGCAAACGACATACTCTCCAAATCTTCCATTGTAGAAGTTGCTGCAGCCGTAAGGCTTCCCAAGCTTTGACTATTGAAATAGCCCATCGGCATGTACTTCATACGTTCACCGATCCTGATTCTTTTTTCCTCACACATATGGTAATTGGCCTGTCCTTCACTGTTGTGGGCCAGATACCAGAAAACCGCAGCGCCTGTTACACTGACCAGCATGACGCCCAGTGCGGCCAATGCTGTTTCGCCTGTAACATTTTGTTCTACCAAGGCTCGCAGCACAACCAGCAAAGCAATAAACTGGATAGCTTCAAAAATACTGCGAAGCAGTTCATAACCCATTCCCTTATACCACGTCTTTTTCTGTTTTCCAGCAAAAGCAAAAAAACGTTTATATGCGTTAAACATTCTCAGCGCCTCCTTTCATACCGGCAGAGTCTTTTGCCTGTATATGCGCTTTCCACATATCTGTATAAAGCGGACAATTTTTCAGAAGTTCTTCATGAGTTCCAGTTGCGGCGATTTTTCCGTTTTCTACTACTGCAATCTGCTCAGACTGGATAATAGTCGATAACCTATGTGCAATAACAATCAAGGTCTTTCCTTTAGTAAGCCGGTTCACCGCATCCTGTATAACCGCTTCATTTTCCGGGTCAGTATAGGAAGTCGCTTCGTCGAGGATAACGACGGGTGCGTTTTTCATCATAGCTCTGGCAATGGCAATCCTCTGGCGTTCTCCACCGGACAAATGGCTTCCGGCTCCTCCCACAAGGGTTTCGTAACCGTGTTCGAGGCCCATAATAAACTCATGACAGCCTGCAGCTTTGGCGATTTCCTCCACTTCTTGGTCTGATGCGTTGGGATTACCCATACGAATGTTTTCTCGTACAGACACATTAAATAGAAAATTGTCTTGGGATACATATCCAATTAAATCCATTACTTGATCTGCGGGAATTTTTTTAATGTCAACCCCACCAATCGTAATTGTTCCTTCATCAATATCCCAATAAGAAGCAATCAATTTTGCGATGGTAGATTTACCGGAACCAGAAGGACCAACCAAAGCGGTTGTAGTTCCCTGTTTAATTTTTAAGTTTATACCCTTTAAGACTTGAGTATCCTTATATGCGAATTTCACATCGGTTAAAGTAATATCCAATCCGTTTAAGTTTTTATGTTGGAGTGGACGATCTAAATCCGGTTCTGATAAAATAGAACTGATTTCTCCAACGATGGTACTGATTTTGGAAAAGTCATCGGTTAAAAAGATTGCAAATACCAACGGGCCTACAATACCCAGCGATAAAATCATAATAGTGATGAAGGCAGCTGTGGTAAGGCTTCCGTTCATATAGAAAATACATCCAATGGGGAGTACCCCAATCAAAACAGCTGGCCAGATGGTCATCATAAGGGCTGAATACCCTTGTGTAGATTTCATCCAGTCAAGAATCAATTCTGCATTTTTATGAACAGCCTGCGTAAATTTCCCATAGGACACCGCGCTCTGGTTAAACGCTTTAATGACTTCAATCCCGTTGATGTATTCTACTGTGGTAGCACTCATGTGTTTACCTGCTTGTACGACTGCCCCGTATTTTTTAGGATATTCTTTCATTTGTGCCATATAGCACAGGATACCAATCGGAATAGTAATCAGAGAAACGAGAGCCATGCGCCAGTCTAAAACAAACAAGTAGATAATGACTGCGACAGGAACCAAAAGGTTAGAAGTCATTTCGGGAATGATATGCGCCAATGGAACCTCCATCTGTTCTACTCGCTCTACCATAGAACTTTTCAGTTTTCCCGATGGCGTATCGGTTAGATACCCCATAGAAACCTTTGTCAACTTCGAGGCAATCCTTCGCCGTATTTCAGATAAAACTGCAAACGTTGCTTCGTGCGAAGCTTTTGTCGAAAACCCATGAAATACAGACTTCATGATGAAAGCGACCAAAGCAACAGAACACCACAATAGGTATATAGAAAAATCCTGTTCTCCTACAATAAGCAAATTAATCATCTTTGCGACTGCAAAGTATGGTACAATACCACTGGCCACCCCCAACACAGATAAAACCACGGAGCAAAGGAATCCACCCTTATGCGGACGGATGAAATCCATGATCCCAATAGATGAAGTTTGCTTCATAAAAAATCCTCCTTTCGTTAGCTGTAGCTAACCATTGCATCTAAAAAAGCCGATAACCTGTAAGATTCCTGTCTTACAAATTATCGGCTCTGCGTCTTAGCGTCTGGCTCTAACGATACTATTTTATTTTCTTGAACATCTATGATATGTTCATGTCCACACTTAGGGCAAAACAACGGAAAACGCTTTAATACTGTATCTCTGTTTACCTTCGTTCTCGTTTTATTGCCGCAGACAGGACAATGAACCCAGCCGGATGAATCAATCCACCCACTCAAAAGCATCACCCCGCATTTTCTTCAAAAATCGTCTTCCATCCGGCATTATAAAACCTTCTCATTCTTTGGATATGCTCGACAGCCTGATCTTGGGGCATATCATGAATAACCACTTCAAATAGTCCGGCATAAAAAGCACTGGACAGAAGGTGCGCCAGTTCCGGCGTAAGCCGTCCGGAGGAAAGCGCGTCATTTCCTGTCTGTTCAATAAACTGCATGGTACAGGAAATATCCAATTCAATAATCCGATGGATAAATTCCTGATATGTGCTATTCTCTCCACTGGTAAGAATCAGCTTAAACTCGTCGAAATGATCGTAGATATATGCAATTACCTTAGAAAAGCCGTCGTTTCCAAAGGTCATAACCTTTTCTTTCTGCTCATCTGATGAAAGTATTTTAAAGCGATGGAGTTCCCCTTCGAGTAAATTACAAAATTCATCAGCCGTTGGCCCTACTAAAGCGCAATACAGACTTTTCTTATCAGGATATCGGATATAGATAGCGCCTTTGCTGGAGCCTGCTTTTTCCGCAATCACCTGCAGCGAAGCGTTCTCATATCCACTCTTTAAGAACTCTTTTTTAGCTGATTCAAGCAATTTTTCAGTAACGCCCTCCACACGTTTTGCCATTCCATCAACTCCAAACTCGAATTTATAGGTTGATTTTGTAAACAGATTAAAACCTTCGGTTTCAATCCAACGGTTTTAATATACTGCTTTTTTTGAAAACTGTCAAGTTAATTGTCTCACAAAGTTAGTTTCTTCTAACCTCGAAAAATAATGCAATTTGCACATATAGAAAGAGCCGAATAAAATTAGTTTACTCGGCTCTTTACAGCATAACAGATTCTATTTTTTCTATTTTGCAAACTCCTGCATAATCAAGTTGAGAATTTCCTGCTGACCCGTAGATAATCCCCCGGCCTTCGGCTTAGTGCTTTGTTTCAATTCTTTTACCAGCCGACGAACCAAATCGCGCTGCTCATCCGTCATATCCGTTAAAAGCACCTGATCCTTTTTATCAAACCCAACCAAGTAGTCTAACGAAACATCGTAAATCCTTGCCATAGTGGTGAGGACATCCAGCGTGGGGATTTTGATATTGTTTTCATAGTTGCTGATTACCGATCCGGCCCGGCCTACCCGACGCCCAAGTTCCTCCTGAGAAATACCATGCTTTTCCCGCAGCATCCGCAAATGATTTCCAAAATCAAACATCCCTATCACCTCGCTCTGTCCTGTGATTTCGTGTATAGCTATATTTTACTCCGTTGACCTTCGCGTCTGGCTAAGTGTATAATAAAAGTATTTAGCGAATCGCTAAGATTATGAGCGAATATTTTTCCGATTTGCGATGAAAAGGGAGCCGAGAAGCCCATAAGAAAGGTTTTTTGGCATAAAACCGCCCGAAAGAAATAGGGCGGGCTGTTCGTAAAGAGGGAGTGGAGTAACTGTGGTGAGAGGACTCACACCCCTTTATTTTCCCTGTAATGGCAACACAGAAAAAGGCGCTTTCCCAACCTTTTATGATGAAATCACCCTGCCGAATGTTGTAAAATATACTTGTTATCAAGCTGACGATTTCAAAAGGTCAGATCGGGCTACATTCCCCATTATTGTGGCAGCGTATGCCCAAAACCCTTTATACAAGAGAAATCCATATCCAGAATTCATGCACTGAAAGGAGTATCCAAATGCCAAAAGTAATGATCATTGAATGCAGTGATGAAGAAGCCGACCGTTTGGTTGAGCAGATCAAGAGCATTATTGCCGAACCCCAATACCAGCCATTTCGAGGGCCGGGAAAGGTTTATGAATTCGGCTCATTGCGGATTGACCAGCCCAAGCGGGAAGTAACCCTCCATGGTAATGCTGTAAAACTAAGCCATCGGGAATTCGAAATTCTCGGCTTATTTGCTTCCCATCCGAATCAGGCCCTTTCTGCGTCTTTTCTCCACAATGCCGTCTGGCTTCATCCAGATTCGGAGCATGGAGAGGAAGAAGCTGCCGCCTATGTGCGAAGCCTGCAGGAAAAACTCGGCCTGAATAAATCGAACCCCACCTGCCGGATCGTTGAAGGTACCTGTGCAGAGAAAAAAGGCTGTTGTTTTACCTTTTTGGTTGATTAAATAAATATTCTTGTTCTTTTGTCATGTAATGTAGATAAAAGCACTACGAAATATGCAAATGAAAGGAGAATCGAATCAGAAAAGTAGTTTTTCTCTTTTATACTGTCCCCATCTAAATTTATATGGGGAAATATGGAAATAAAACAACGTCCGCTTTCCCCATGCAGAGGGGATGGCGACAATGCGGCGAAAACCACCGCACACAGAAAGGGCTGCAGCTTCATACGAAGCTGCAGCCCTTTTTCGTTCGACATTATCTCATTTTAATTTACCATTAAATGCCAATTTCGAGGAAACAGCCTCGCTATGCGCATTCGCCTGCGGGCGGGTGCGCTTTTTTCATGTTTTTAGAAAGAGGTCATGGCTAAGAACTCATAGCGGCAGGCCGCCGCCCCGACAATCTGAATTTTTCAAAATTTCAGATTGATCGGAGGAAACAGCCATGGCTTACAACAAAGCCAGAGCCGAAAAACAGTGGCTCAAATGGAAAGAAGCAGAAGAAAGAAAACTCAGAGAACTCGGCGTGGATGAGGACACCATCCAACGCCTGCATACATACGATTGGGCGCAGTTCAATAAGGAACGGCAGTACCTGCAGCGACAGGTAGAATGGTCACATTATGTGGACTGGGTTTCAGCACAGGATCTGGAACTGCCCGTCGAGGATACCGAAGCCCTGCTGGACAGCATCGAGGATATGGAGCTTTTTTCTTTGCTACACAATATGGACAAGCTCACCCTCGAAATCCTCTTCATGAAGATGGACGGATACGGCAGCAAGGAAATCTCAGAGAAAACCGGCCTGTCAGTAAACGCCATTGATCTGCGGATTTTCAAACTCAAGAAAAAATTAAAAAATTTTTTATAAGCGGAAAGATTCCGGCCTTTTTCCTGGGCTATAGGGCGAACGGGGAAAAAGAAACGTTCGCCTTGCAGCTTGAAAAGTAAATACCAGCCATGCGGGTACGTTCCCGCCTGAGCGAGCGACTAAAAGTTTGTTATGCACAAACTTCGGAAAAAGCGCCATGACGAGCCGCACGCAAGCTGCCTCCCTTTTCAGGGATGGCGGCTTGTGTTGTTGGCTTTGAGCGATGCATTTTGACCGGAAAGAGGGGGTAGTTTCCCTTTTCGCCACGACCTTGGGCGGGGTATTATGATACGCGCTATCGTTTTGCCCACACGTCAGATGGGCTGGCCGACCTTGGGTTGTAATCAGCAAGACCTTCGGGGAGCCAGTGAACGGCTTGTCAACTGCAAGCCTGCCCGCATGGTTCCCAAGGTTGCCGGGGGGCGAGCAGCAAATACGGCACATCAAATTCAACCCTTTTATTTTTATTCAGATTGCCGTTGACGGCGAATCCGTGCGGCGCAGGTTTTCTGCGCCGCATCAGTTTGCCGCCAACGCACAAGAGCAAATTGCTCTAAGGAGAATGTGCCGAAATGAACAATAGCCTGAAAGAGCAGGCCCATGGGGAAATCGAACGGATCTTCCGAATCCTTCTCCCTCAAAACGGACTGGCAGTTCGGGAAGAACAGATCACCCTATGCCACGCCATGCTGGACACCCTGCTCAAAAACAATATCGCTTTATGCGACGCGGGAGTCGGGATTGGCAAGACCTACGCCTACCTGACCGCCTGCATTTTACTGAAGAAGTTTGCCCCGCACGGGCCTGCCGGTTCCCAGCCAGTAGTGGTCTCCACCTCCAGCGTTGCCCTGCAGGACGCCATCATCGGGGAGTACATCCCATTTTTGTCCCGGATTTTTCTGGAGAACCGCATTATTCAAAAACCCATCCGGGCGATGGTGCGAAAAGGCAAGGAACGCTTTGTCTGCGATGTCCGTCTTTCTCATCGGTTGGAAGCCGTGAAACATAAGAAAAAGAATGCGGAGCAGATGAAAGCCCTGCTCTCCCTTCGCACCTATTATGATTTAGACGCCGTAACCGGCCTCAGTGGATTTGACAGGCGGCAGGTATGCGTCCCCAAGGTTTGTGAGAAAAGCTGTTCGCTGCGAAATGCCTGCCGGTACCATCAATACCTGAAGGAAGCCCGAAGCGCGGAGATTTTCGTCCAGATCTGCAACCACAACTATCTGCTGGCCGACGCTGCCCACCGTTTGCAGGAAATGCGGCCCCTTCTCAATGATTACCGGGCTTTGGTGATCGACGAGGCCCACAAGCTGCCGGACGCAGCACGCCAGATGTACGGGCAGAGTTTGTCTGCGGAGGATTTCCGTGAACTCTGCGACCTGCTGGCAAAAGAAAAATATATCCTTGCTTCCCAGCGTCTGCGGGAAAAGTTCCGCGCTCTCATGGGGGCCATGTGCCGGGGCGAACTGCTGGAAGAAGCCCAGCGCACCGCCTTTATTTTAACGCCGGATCGGGAAGCGGCCCTTCGAGATTGTCTTTCCCTCCTTCGGCAGCTTCAAAAACAGCTTGCCCCGCACCTCCCACGGTGGCTTCTTTACCGGCTGGGAACAACAGAGCAGGCCCTCGGCCTGTTTTTTACCGGGGACCGAAAATACATCCTCTACATCCAGTACGACAGGGACGGAAGCCCCAGCCTCTGCGCCGCCAGCCGGGAACTGCCGGAGCAGCTGCGCCGGGCGCTGTGGCTGAAGGACGTCCCCGCCATCCTGACCTCCGGCACCCTCATGGCTGGCGGCAGCTTTGAACGCACAAAAAAGGTCATGGGGCTGTCCTTAAATCAGCGGCTGGAGGATTTTATTGCGGTTTCGCCCTTCAATTATGAGGAAAACTGCCTTCTTTACATCCCAAATGATCTTCCCAAAACACAGATGGGCAGTGAACAGGAAGCTAAGTGTCTGGCAGAGCAGATCTGCCGTTTAGTGGAAGCCACGCATGGCCACACTCTGGTGCTTTTTACTTCCTATTCCCTCATGGGCGCTGTTTACAATCAGGTAAAAGACCGGCTGTCTTTTCCCTTGATGGAAGTATGGCGGCACTCGCAGGACGTCATCCACCAGTTCAAACAGGCCAGCAACGCTGTGCTGTTCGCGGCGGGCTCTTGTTGGGAAGGTGTGGACTTTCCCGGCGATATGGTGTCGTCGCTCATACTTGTGCGGCTGCCGTTCCCTGTTCCCGATCCATTGAGCGAAGCGGAACGGGAGCAGTACCCAACGCTGCAGGATTATATCAAAACCGTAGTAATCCCCGATATGCAGGTAAAGCTGCGGCAGGGCTTCGGGCGGGCCATCCGCACCGAAACCGACACCTGCGTGGTGAGCATTTTGGACTATCGGGCAGCCCCCGGAGAACGGTATCACAAGGCTGTGCTGGAAACCCTGCCGAACCTTCGGCTCACCAGAAAAATCGAAGATGTCGAGGAATTCATCCGGGCAAAGAAAGGCCCGGATTATTTTATGCCATAAAGGAGATTGACATAGATGAACAGAAAAACAGAAACGGCGGAATTTCCCTACGCAGACCGCCCCATGTGGTTATACAGCCGCAGCAGCGATAAAAGGATGTTCGTCCTGATTCAGCAGATGCGGAATCTCTTAGAGGAAGCCAATCATCGGGAATATACCGTTGTAGGTACTTCTCAGGATATGGGTACCGGCAGAAGCATGGCCCGCATGGGCCTGAAGCAGATGATGCGGAGTGTGCAGGGCGGCTTCGTCCGCGCTGTGCTTGTGCGGGATTTATCCCGCCTGAGCCACGATCCCGCCATCCTGATTCAAATACTGGAATTTTTGCAGGATCACGACGCGGTACTGATCACCACCGAGAGCGACCTGCGGTATGAGCTTTACGTCAAGGGGCTGGAAAACCGCTTTTTCCAGAGGGCGGCCCAAAAGGGCCTCCATTTGCCATGGTAAAGGGGGCTGAATTTATGCGTGTTACTTACAATCCAGAAGCGCCATCCCCTCTCATAGTCAATGAAATCAAATATTATATGGCGCTTTCGGCCTTGAAAAAGATGCTGGCCGATGGCATCATAACCTCTGAAAATTACAAGAAAGCGACTGTTGCTATTGCCGAAAGATACCGGGTTTTGCGATACGATATTTAGTGGTTATCGTGATAGCTTTGTACCAGCCGTTGTGGTAATGTTGTTGCTGCGGGGTGGTCACAATAGATGCCGCCCAAGAAAGCGCAGAAAGGGCGGTGCGGAGAATGCCACAGGTGCAGATCATAGAACCTACGATAAGACCACAGAAACAGAAAATCCGGGTTTGTGCCTATGCCCGTGTGAGCAGCAACTCCGATGATCAATTGAACTCCTTTTCCGCGCAGGTCGAATATTTCACCCAACTAATACAAGCCCACAGCGATTGGGAATTCATTGACATCTATGCCGACGAGGGCATAACCGGTACCAGAGCCGACAAGCGCGATGATTTCCAACGGATGATGCGGGACTGCAGAGCTGGGAGGATTGACCGCATACTGGTTAAATCCATTTCCCGATTCGGAAGAAACAGCGCCGACTGCATTGAAGCCGTTCGGGAACTGAAAATGTTGGGAATAGCTGTTGCGTTTGAAAAAGAAGGCATTGATACAGGCCGCATGACCAATGAAATGTACTTTTCCATGTACAGTGCATTCTCACAAGAAGAATCCACTTCCATTGCGAAGAATATGCGTAAAGGCGCAGTCATGCGGATGAAAAATGGAACCTACCGTCTATCCCAAGCGCCTTATGGCTACCGCTTAGATGAAAAAGGCGGTTTTCTGATTTGCCCGGAAGAAGCGAAGGTTGTCCGAAAGATATTTGGGGACTTTCTCTCAGGGAAAAGCATTCGAGAAATCGCCAATGAACTTGCACAGGCCCAAGTGCCAAAGCTGAAAGGGAACCCCGTGTGGAGTGCCACCGGGGTTTCTTATATTTTAACCAACGAACGCTATATGGGAGATGAATTGTTCCAGAAACGCTTCACCACTGACGCATTTCCTTTTAAGAAAGTAAAGAACCGTGGCGAGAAAAGCCAATTTTATGCGGAGAATACCCATGAAGCTATCGTCAGCCCCAATGTATTTCGTCTGGCGCAGGAACTTCTAAAAAAGAAAAATCAACTCCATGGACGGAAAAAGGAAATCCAGACCTATACTTTCTCCAAAATGCTGGAGTGCGGCGAGTGTGGAAGCACATTCTGCAGGCGGGTAACCAAAGCCGGAACTGTAGTATGGGCCTGTTATCGGCATTTCCGTGACAAAAAATTGTGCGCCATAGAAAATGTGCAGGAGTCCGAAGTGGAATCCGCATTCGTTACCTTATATAACAAGCTGGGGAGAAATCGCTCAGAGATTTTAACCCCATTCATTACGCAGGTGGAAAAACTGCGTGATAAAAATTTCATGTCCCATCCGGGGGCCATGCAGTTGAACAAAGAAATAGCGGATCTGTTGGAGCAGAATCATGCGCTGGCTACTTTGAGAGCAAAAGAGTGCATTGATTCTGCTTTTTATATGAGTGAAACCAATACCAATAACACCAAGCTGGAAAATTTGCGGAAGGAGCTCCAGCGATACCGTGACTTAAACGACTACCATGAAATACTCAATGGAAGCTACCTGCTTCTAAAAATTTTTGAAGAGCAGGAAAGTATCTCAGAGTTTGAGCCTGTAGCTTTCCGCAATATGGTTATTAAAGTGAGGATTTTTTCAGACACCATCTGTTTCCGGTTAATCAACGGGATGGAATTGGCTGAAAGAAGATAGGAGTTGTACCAATGAAAAAGAAAAGATACCTGCCCTTCGGATATCAAATGGAAAAGGGAGAAATCATCCCGCACCCTGACGAGGGACCTTTGGTACAGGCTATCTTTTCAAAATACCTTGAAAGGACCGCCCTTTCAACACTCGCCAAATATGCCTCCTTGTCGGGCATTCCTTATCGGGAAGGAGCCGGGCAGTGGAATAAAGCCATGGTTTGCCGGATTTTGGACAATTCCAAGTATGCAGGCGATGAAGGATTCCCGCCGCTGATTTCAAAGGAACAGTTGGAAGAAGCAGCTTTCCTCAGAGCAGCCAAGGCAAAGCAATATGGCGGCAGCCTGCCTGTGGAAATGAAAAAAATCCGCCAGCAGATCTGCTGCGGAAACTGTGGGCAAATCCTCAAGCGAGTCAATATGCGGACAGGATACATCTTGTGGGAATGCCCAAAATGCGGGATAAGCACAGACTACATACCAGACGAACTATTGCTGCAAAGCGTGACTGCCCTATTAAACCGGGCAATTAAAAACCGGGAAAAGCTGAAACCGGAAGAAAGGCATTGTGAATGCTTATCCATCGAAGTCCTCCGGTTGAACAATGAAATTGACCGGCAGATGACCAATCCCCGCGCTAATGCGGATCAACTGCTCCAGCTTATCATGGATTGTGCCAAAGCGAAATACGAAGTCAGCGAAAGCGGTGCTTCGGAGCAGATGACTCAGCTTATACAGGAACGGCTGGCCGATCAACCCCTGATTTCCGATTTCGACTACGACCTGTTTAGCAGCATAACAGAGAAAATCCTTATTCAGCCAAATGCTTCCGTTCACCTTCAACTGCGAAACGGAAAAATGATATAGCCTACCGGAAAGGAGCGTTTATATGGAGCCACAAGCCCCCATCAGGCAGAAAATCATCCGGGAGATTAAACCCTCCCCAGTGCTGCAGGCCCGAACCCGCAATCACAAGCTAAGGGTAGCGGCTTACTGCCGAGTCAGTACAGAGCAGGAAGAACAGCAGACCAGTATCGAAAACCAAATCACCTATTACGATGATTTGATTCGTTCAAATCCTGAGTGGGAATATGCTGGCGTTTTTTCAGACGATGGCATCAGCGGAACCAGAGATGAGAACCGCCCCGGTTTTATGGAAATGATAAAGCAGTGCAAAAAAGGGAAAATCGACATGATACTGGCAAAGTCGCTATCCAGATTTTCCCGAAATACCCTGCAATGCATTTCGTACATACGAATGCTCAAGGATCGGGGCATTATCATCCGGTTTGAAAAAGAAGGACTGGACACCTCCCGTGTAACAAGCGAAAAATTCTTCACATGGACCAGTGCTTTCGCCCAAGGCGAAAGCGAATCTCTGAGCAACAATGTTAAATGGGGCAAACGAAAAGGGTACAGTCAAGGAAATTTCGCCTTTCCCTATAAGAATATGCTGGGCTATAAAAAAGGAGAGGACGGAGAGCCGGAGATTGTGCCGGAAGAAGCAGAACATATCAAAATGATTTTTAACCTGTTCTTGCTGGGCCGCAGCCTGCGTCAGATCAAGGAAGCCTTGGAACGGCGAAACATACTGACGCCGCGGGGGAATCCAGAATGGGGATTGTCCAGTATTGAACATATCCTGCGAAATGAAAAATATATGGGCGATGTACTGCTGCAAAAGAGTTACACCGTAGACTTCCTGACTAAGAAAAAGAAGAAAAACAACGGGGAGCTCACCCAATATTACATCACTGACAACCATCCGGCGATTATCTCTCGTGAGGATTTCCTAAATGTCCAGCTTGAACTGACCAGAAGGAACAGCAAAAAGAAGGTTTCCCAAAAGAAAACCAAGAGTGCGCTGGGCAAATACTGCAGCAAGTATGCACTTTCCGAAAGGCTGGTTTGCGGGGAATGCGGTTCCATGTATCGCCGGACCACATGGGTAAAAAAGGGCAAGAAGAAAGTAGTCTGGCGCTGCATCAGTCGATTGGAATTCGGAACAAAATACTGCCAGCATTCACCAACCATATCGGAAGAAGCCTTGCATCAGGCAATCCTCCAATGTATTCAAAAAGTGGTCGAGGACAAAGAAGATATCCTGAAAAATCTGCGTGATGTTCAAGAAAACATTATCCTGTTTTCCGGGAATCAAATCACACCGCAATCACTGGAAAAGCAAATAGACAAGTTGCAGCAGGAAATGTCGGCCTTAGTTAAAATTATCGCGCAGGGTGGCGATAGCGAATTCTATGCCGCCAAGTTACGGCAGCTTTCTGAACAGAAAATGGGCCTTACCAGCCAACTGCAGGAAATCCAGAAAAAGAAGATGGCAGATCAGGCACAGGAATACCAGTACCAACAAGCCTTGCTTTATATCAACAATGAGGAAAACTTGAACCTTACTGAATTTAACGATGACTTTATCCGAAGAATTATTGAACAGATAACAGTTCTCTCTGCCACCCAAATCAGAATACGGTTTGTCGGCGGATATGAGCAGGACGCAAACCTGCCATTGAAAAAATAGGTTGCCTGCAAAAAAATAGCACCGATGTCCTCAATACGGGGGCATCGGTGCTATTTTTTTGTGGGTAACTGTTTGGCCCATAACCCTCTTAACATACCATAACATCTCCTGAAATTTTTTTGTCGAAAAGACTGGACAGGACTTGGGATGTATGCTATAATAATTATACAGAAATTTTGTTGCAGAGTTTACCACGATTCCGGTTAAGCCAAGCGCAAAATTTTGGGCAAAAAAATTTATTTTTTAAGTTTTTTGCCGTTTCTCAGTTGAATACAAGGGGGGATCTAAAGTGTCCACCCCTTCCAGAAAAAAGGACTTTGCATTTTGCAAAGTCCTTTTTCAATGAAACGAATCCCTTCGGTATGTGAAATTGCCCTGCGGGCAGTGAAATGCGCTGCGTCTCCAAATCACCCATGGTTCTGCGCCATCACGCCGACCAACGCGTGCGGCACATAGGGCTCTTCAAGGTATGCAATCTCATCAGCGGTGAGCCTCAATTCAACGGCGTTCACAAGCCCCGTGATGTGCGAAAGATTCGTTGCGCCGCAGATGGGCGACGCAACCTTCGTCAGCAGCCACGCGAGCGCGATCTCCGTCATGGTACAGCCGCGCTTCTCGGCCAGCTCCGCCACACGGTCAATGATCACACCGTCGGTCTCGGCGGTCTTGTCGTACTTAAATTTCGCGTAATTGTCTTCCTCAAGGCGCTTGGAGCTCTCACCAGGATGCCTCGAGAGCCGCCCTGCGGCGAGTGCACTGTATGGCGTCATCGCAATGTTCTCCGCCTTGCAGAATGGCGCCATTTCGCGCTCCTCCTCGCGGAAAATGAGATTATAATGCCCTTGAACGGACACAAACTCCGCCATGCCGTGCATACGGGCGTAGTAATTCGCCTGCGCCAGCTGCCACGCATAGCAGTTCGAGATGCCGATGGCGCGGACCTTGCCGGCCTTCACCGCGTCGTTCAGCCCCTCCATAATCTCCTCAATGGGCGTGCGATAATCCCACATGTGGCAGATGTACAGATCAACGTAGTCCATACCGAGACGCTTCAGGCTTGCATCGAGGCAGTTTTTCACGTGCTGCTGCCCCGTCACGTCGTTTGCAATCTCCTCGTCGGTGCGCGGCTCAAATTTCGTCGCCAGCACCACGTCCTCGCGGCGGGCAAAATCGCGCAGCACACGGCCGACAAACATCTCGCTCGTGCCGCCTTGGTAGCTCATCGCCGTGTCAAAAAAGTTGATGCCGTTCTCGAGCGCCGCTTTGATGATCTCGTTGGAGCTTTCCTCATCCAGCGTCCAGCGGTGCTGCCCCGCGGCCGCTTCGCCAAAGCCCATGCAGCCAAGGCAAATGCGCGAAACATTCAGGTCAGAGTTGCCGAGTTTTACGTATTCCATGTGTCTTCCCCTTTTCTATAAAAATTCGTGATTTCTTGCTTTCAGTATACTAAACCATCAAAAGAATGTCCAATACTTATTTTTTATCCTTCTCCATGCCGGAAATGTATTTCTTCGCAAAATCGAGGAACGCGTTCGTCAGCGGTGAGAGCACACGGTTCTTTTTCCAAACGAGCACCGTCGCGGCGCGGATCGGCGGCTGCAGCGGCACGAATTTCAGGCCGTTATGCTGCAGGTCGAGCTTCAGCGTGAACAGCACGCCGTTTTCGCGGCGAATGACCGAGGCCATGTTGTATTGCAAATCGCCGTGCGCGATAATGTTGAGCCGGTCCGCGCTGTCGCCGAACCAGTTCACAATCTCACTGCGGATCTGGTCCCGGCGCGAAAACACCGCCGGGTACGGCACAATGTCCTGTGGCGTCAAATACGGCTTCTGCGCCAGCGGCGAATCCGACCGCACCAGCGCGTTCCACGTTTCCGGCACCGGGAAGTGCAGAAAATCATACTTGCTGATTTCCACCGGCTCCAACAGCAAGCCGATGTCCAACGTGCCACGTTCAATGCGCTCCTTAATGTTATCGGAGTTGCCGCTATAAATGCTGTACGTCACGTTCGGGTGCTCGGCGCGAAACGCCGCCAGAATGCCGGAAAGATGGCAGGAGCCGTGGTACTCGCCGCTGCCGATGGAAATTTCACCGGTCAGCATTGCCTCCTGCTTTAATTCCCGCTTCGTCATTTCGGAAAGCGTCACGATTTCCTCTGCGCGGCGGCGGAATAACATACCCTCCTCCGTCAACGTGACGCTGTGGTTGTTGCGGCTGAACAGCTTCACGCCAAGCTCCTGCTCCAGCCCCATCAGCTGGCGGGAAAGTGTGGGCTGTGTGATATGTAAAAGCTGCGCCGCCTTCGTGATGTTCTCCTCACGCACAACAGCCAGAAAATACTGCAAGACTCGTATATCCATAGATCTGAAAGCAGCCTCCTAAACCTCGGGCGGCAAACGCGCACCCTTTATATTTCGTATTATAGCACGCCTGTCATGCCCATTTCAATACAGCGCATTGTTCAAGTTGTGCAGACAAATCTTGTGCAACTTCAATAAAGTTTTGCGCCTTATGTAAATCTTCTGTTCAGTTTTAAAATCAAATCTTACAAATCTCTTTATAAATGCAAAAAAGCTGCAAAAGCCCTTGTAAATCCAGAAAAGTTGCGCTAAAATAGTAATCCGCGCTGGGGTATTTCTTATTTATATGAGCGTGCTCATGTACGCATATACGCACATGATTTGGATTTTTATGATTTCGTAATTTTTTGAAACGGTTTTACCGGATCACGGTATGCGGCCGCGGTCCACAGGAGGTGCATTTATCTGCAAGTATTCAGAGCACTGAAAAAGGGATTTTTAGAGCTTACCCCAAACGAAAAGGTCTTGCTTGTTTTAACGGCTTCCATTTTCCTCACCGTCTATGCCGAGATGCTGGCGCTGCTTTTATTGCCGTTTTACATTGCCGCCACGAAGCAGAGCTTCGTTTTCTTCCGCCGTAAACAGGATTTATTTTTTCTTTCGGCTTTCTGGGTGCTCTCCCTGCTCGTCACGATTTTCTCAGGCGGCACCGTAACGGATATTCTGCTCGGCGCTTTTATGGTGTTCGCATTCATCGCCGTCATTTTCGTCAGCTATACGATGACCCAGCGCGCGTTCCGCCTCATTTTATCTTTTGTCTGCCTCATGAGCCCCTATTGCCTCCTTGTCGCGCTCGTTCAGCGCGCGCTCGGCATGGAGTGGGTTTACGGTGCGCGGTATAACTCCATCTTTACAAACCCCAATTACTATGCGTTTTATATTTCGCTCGTCGTGCTCTTCTGCATCTACAACATCGTAAAAAGCGAAGATACGCCGCTGCGCGGTTTATACGCTGCCCTGATTCCGTTGAATCTTATCGCGCTTGAGCTCACCGAGTGCCGCACTACTTTCATGGTGCTGCTCATCGTCTGCCCTGTCATGCTGTGGTTCTGTGGCAAGAAGAAGTGGCTTTCCGTGTACCTTTTCACCATGCTCGGCATTTTGCTCACACTCGTTCTGTTCGGTGAATCGCTCGATTTCCTCCCACGCATCGATCTCATCCGCCACGATTTTGCAAAACGCATGAGCATCTGGTCGGGCGCCATCGGCAGTATTATGGACGCCCCGTGGTTCGGCCGCGGCTACAATACATACGCACGCATCCATGACCTCTACGGCTCATACAGCATCGCAAAGCATTCGCACAACCTGCTTTTGGAGCTCCTCATGGACTTCGGATTTGTGGGTACGGCGGTCTTACTCGGTTACTTTGCCATCAATGTCGGCAAGATTATCCGCCTGCACCGCAGCCACAAGTGCCACCAGCGCTACGCCCTCACGGTCTCCGTCATCGTTTGCGTTCTGCTGCACGGGCTTTTGGATATCTCCATGCTGTGGCCGCAAACCGGTCTGCTCGTCATTTACATCGTCGGCTTCAGCACCGAGTACGACAAGCAGCACATCTTCGGCACAGACCGCCGCCACGAGATTTTTGCACTGCACGCAAGATCCGTTCAGGCAAAAGAACCCATCTTGTAAAAAATTCTGTTATCCTTTACAAAAAGGCTGCCGAAATTTCGGTGGTCTTTTTCTTTTGTGTCTCTTTTCGGATAACGCGATTTTTGTTATAATAAAAGAGTTTTGGACAATACCGCATAAATTCCCCGCGGTACTGCCCCTTCAATTTTTCAGCAAAGGAAGATCTATTTTATGGGCGGTTTTTTCGGCGCAGCATCGCAGACTGACTGCGTTTTCGACCTTTTTTTCGGCATTGATTACCACTCCCACCTCGGCACACGCCGCGCGGGCATGGCGGTTTACAGCCCGGAGACCGGCTTTGACAAGGCCATTCACAACATTGAAAACGCTCCGTTCCGCACGAAGTTTACAACGGAATCGCAATCTATGCACGGCACGCTCGGCATCGGCTGCATCTCCGATTATGAAGCACAGCCGATTTTGGTGCGTTCGCATCACGGCACCTTCGCCATTACGACCATCGGCAAGATCAATAACGCCAATGAGATCGTAGAGGACATCATCGGGCGCGGCACGCATTTCTTTGAGATGCAAAACGGCGAAGTGAACCCCACAGAGCTCGTCGCCGCCATCATCGACCAGAAAGAGAATTTCATCGACGGTATTCGCTACGCGCAGGAGGTCGTTGACGGTTCTTTGAGTATGCTCGTCCTGACGCCGCGCGGCATTTACGCGGCACGCGATAAACTCGGCCGCACCCCCGTTGTGCTCGGCCAAAAGGAAGACGGCTACTGCGCAAGCTTTGAAAGCTTCGCATATTTAAACCTCGGCTACCACGACCTGCGCGAGCTCGGCCCGGGCGAAGTTGTCGTGTTCGACGCCGACCATGTGCAAACGCTCGTCGCCCCCGGCAAAAAAATGAAGATCTGCACGTTCCTGTGGGTCTACTACGGCTACCCGTCCTCCAGCTACGAGGGCATCTCCGTCGAGAGCATGCGCTATAACTGCGGCCGCGCGCTCGCCCGCCGCGATAACGTCCACCCCGATATTGTCGCCGGCGTACCGGATTCCGGCATCGCGCACGCCATCGGCTATGCCAACGAGTCCGGCGTACCGTTCTCCCGCCCGTTCATCAAATACACGCCCACATGGCCGCGCTCCTTCATGCCGACGCACCAGAGCAAGCGCGACCTCATCGCCAAAATGAAGCTCATCCCGGTGCACGACCTCATCGAGGGCAAGAGCCTCCTGCTCATCGATGACTCCATCGTGCGCGGCACACAGCTGCGCGAAACGACCGAGTTTCTCTACGCAAGCGGCGCAAAAGAAGTGCACATTCGCCCCGCCTGCCCGCCGCTGCTCTTCGGCTGCAAATACTTAAACTTCTCCCGCTCCACGTCCGAAATGGAGCTCATCACCCGCCGCGTCATTAAAGAGCTTGAGGGCTGCGACCCCGACCGTGCCACACTTGAAGAATACGCCGACCCGGACAGCGAGAAGTACCGGAAGATGGTGGGGAAGATCGGCGAAAAGCTGCACTTCACCTCCCTTCACTACCACCGCCTCGACGATATGATGGAGTCCGTCGGCATCGACGCAGACTGCCTTTGCACCTACTGCTGGAACGGCAAAGAGTAATGTAAAAAGCATGGCAAAAGTATTTTTGATCTGCGGCAAAATCTGCAGCGGCAAGGGCTTTTACACCCGGCAGCTCAAGGAAAAAGAACACGCTGTGGTGCTCTCCTGCGATGAGATTGAAAATGACCTCTTCCACCATGACCTCGGCGACCGCCGCGATGCGATCAGCGCGGACATCAAAGCGTATCTCCACAAAAAAGCCGTGGACATCGCCCGCGCGGGCTGCAATGTCATTTTAGACTGGGGCTTCTGGAGCCGCGAAGAGCGCACAGATGTTTCTGCCTACTACAAAAATGCCGGCATCGACTTCGAGTGGCACTACATCGACATTTCCGATGCAGACTGGGCAAAAAACATTGAAGCGCGCAACGCTGCCGTTGCCGCCGGTGAAACGACCGACTACGCCGTAGACGGCGGCCTGCTGCAAAAAATTCTCACGCTTTTTGAGACCCCCATACCCGATGAGATCGACGTGTGGTTTACAAACCGCAGATAATTTTGCACAGTACAAAAGGACGACAGTTAAGCGCAACTGCCGTCCTTTTTCTATGCTCTGATTGTTTTTACACTTCGCCGTTAAACAGCTTTTCCGCGTAGCGCACACTGCCCATCGCATCTTTGGAGTAGAAATCCGCGCCAATCTCCTTAGCGTACTCGGGATTCAGCACCGCGCCGCCCACCATGACCTTGCAGTCATGCGCTTTGCGCAGCTGGCGGATCGTCTCCGCCATGCTCTCCACCGTCGTCGTCATCAGGGCAGAAAGCCCTACAAGGCGCACGTTTTTCTCGATAGCCGTCTGCACAATGATCTCCGGCGGCACGTCCTTACCGAGGTCGAGTACGTCAAAGCCGTAGTTTTCAAGCAGCACCTTCACAATGTTCTTGCCGATATCGTGAATGTCGCCCTTCACGGTCGCAAGGATAATGGTACCCTTCTTTTCCTCCTGAATGCCCTTTTTCGCAAGGTTCTGCTTGATGCGCTCAAACGCTTCCTTCGCTGCGTCTGCGCTCATGAGAAGCTGCGGCAGGAACACCGTATTTTTCTCAAAGCCCTGCCCCACTTCGTCGAGCGCCGGGATAAGCTCACCGTTGATGATTTCCAGCGGCGGCGTCGTTTTCAGCATCTCGTCCGTCAGCTGTCCCGCCTGCTCGCGCAGGCCTTTCACAATGGCGCGGTGCAGCGAAACGCTTTCGGCAGACCCGCCGCCTGCGCTCTGCTGCGCGGCGCCCGTGCGCATGTCTGGTGCCGCCGTGGTGTTCGCATACGCTTCGATATACGCCTTGCAGCCCACGTCTATGCCCATCAGCGCGCAGAACGAGCGGTACGCCTTCATCAGCTCGTCGCTCAGCGGGTTAATGATACCGGAGCTTAATCCGCGCTGCATCGCCATCGCGAAGAACGTGGAGGTCACCAGCTCGCGGCGCGGCAGACCGAACGAAATATTGGAAACGCCGAGCACCGTGTGCACACCGAGCTTGTGGCGGATGGTGTCAAGCGCATCGAGCGTGATCATCGCGTTATCCGCACCCGTGCTCACCGTCATTGCAAGCGTGTCCATAATCACGTCGCTGCGGTCGATGCCGTAGCTTTCCGCCGTTTTCAAAATCTTCTCCGCAATCGCCACACGCTCCGCAGCAGAAGCCGGGATGCCCTTTTCGTCGAGCGTCAAGGCAACCACCGCAGCACCGTACTTTTTCACAAGCGGCAGTACCGTGTGCAGCGATTCCTCTTTGCCGTTCACGGAGTTCACAAGCGGCTTGCCGTTATAAATACGCAGCGCACGCTCCATGGCCTCCACGTTCGAGGTATCGATCTGCAAAGGCGTGTTCGTCACGCTCTGCAAGTTGATGATGGCCTTTTCCATCACCGCGGGCTCGTCAAGCTCCGGCAGACCCACGTTCACGTCCAGAATGTCCGCGCCGTGTTCCGTCTGCGCAATGCCCTCACGGCACAGATATTCCAAATCGCCTTCGCGCAAAGCCTGCTTTAAGCGCGGCTTGCCCGTCGGGTTGATGCGCTCGCCAATCAAAATCGGTCGCGCACCGAATGTCACCGTATGCGTGTACGAGGACACCACCGTCTTCTTTTCAATGTGACGCTCCTTCACCGGCTTGTTTTTCAGGCGTTCTGCCAGCAATCGGATGTGCTCCGGCGTCGTGCCGCAGCAGCCACCGAGAATCGCCGCGCCTTTCTCCGCAAAGCGCTCCATGTACGCGTAAAATTCCTCCGGCCCCACGGGGTACGAGGTCTCGCCGTTCACGGAAACCGGCAGACCGGCGTTCGGGTTGATGACAATGGGCAAATTCGTCAGCGTCAGCATTTCATCGACAAAGCTTTCCATCTGCTCCGGGCCGAGGCTGCAGTTGATGCCCACCGCGTCTGCGCCGAGGCTCTCCGCCAGCAGCAGCGCCGCCGGGATGTTGCTGCCCGTCAAAAGCTTTCCCGTGCTGTCAAACGTAAACGTTACAATGACCGGCAGGTCACAGTTTTCCTTTGCCGCCAGCAGCGCCGCCTTCGCTTCGTAGGCGTCGCTCATCGTCTCGATGATCACGAGGTCGGCGTTGTCCCTGCCCGCGATAATTTCCTCTTTAAAAAGCTCGTACGCGTCATCAAACGCCAAATCACCGAACGGCTTCAAAAGCTTGCCGGAGGGGCCGATGTCGAGCGCCACCGCCGCCTTGCCGCCGCTCGCCCTGTGTGCAAGCTTCAACGCCTGTGAGACGACCTCCTGCACGGTGTGGCCAGTCTTTTCCAGTTTTAAACGGTTCGCGCCGAACATGTTCGCCGTCAAAATATCGCAGCCCGCGTTCACGTAGTCGGACTGAATTTTCAAAAGCACCTCGGGGTGTGTCAGGTTCCAAAGCTCCGGCAGCTCGCCGCCCATAAGGCCGTTCGCCTGCAAAAGTGTGCCCATGCCGCCGTCCACAATGACAACAGATTTTCCGAATCGTTCTATAACAGGATGCATAAATTTTCTCCCTTTCTCTGCGCGTCAGATTTCGCGGAACTCGCAGTCGGTGTTCGCGCAGCCGCGGCACTTTACGTATGTGCATGTCGGCGCGTCCGTCACGCCGATGACCGCCGTCACGGATTTAAACGGCACCATCAGCATGGTGTCCGTCAGCGTCAGCCCAATGCGCTTTGCACATTCCAGCCGCGCAAAGATCTCTTTTTGGTTTTCGAGCGCAAAGTCGCCGTACCCCGGCGAATAGCGCGGCTTCAAAAACAAGCCCGTTGCGGCTTCCTTTTCCGCGATCTGCGCCTGCATTTCGTCACAGTAGTCTTCAATGAGCGCATTCGCAACGGAATGCGCCACCGTGCCGCGCGCCATATTGAGCGCGGATAACCGCCGTATCATCATATCGGCCTGCAAACCCAGCGTCGCCGCAAACAAATACGCTGCCTTGCAGCCGCGTAAATGGCGCGAAAGCTTTATGCTCTCGATGCGCCAGCCGTCCAGCTCCACCGCGTTCTCAAGTACTTTTATGTCGTATCTTTTATATACGCATTTCGGTGTGAGCGTGCGCAGCATCTCGCCGCCGATCTCGCGAATCATCTCATCGGTGTCCGCATCGGCCGGCTTCCCGCGAAAGCCAAGGTAGCGCAGCGCCTCTTTCTCATTCAGCTTCATAGCCGTCAATGATCTTTGAAAGGTTCGTCATGATGCTGCCCGCAATGTCCGGGCGGTTCATCGTGTAGATATGAATATGCGTCACGTCATTCGCGATGAGGTCGATGATCTGCTCGGTCGCATACGCAATGCCCGCCTGCTTCATCGCCTCCGGGTTGTTCGCAAAACGATCGACGATCGCCTTAAAGCGCGTCGGCATAGAAGAACTCGAAAGGCTCATAATGCGCTTGATCTGCTTCGCGTTCGTCACCGGCATAATGCCCGCAATGACCGGCACGCGAATGTCGTGGCGCAGGAGCTTGAACATATAATTATAAAGAATATTGTTGTCAAAGAACATCTGCGTCGTTAAAAACTCGCAGCCGCTTTCCACCTTGCGGCGCACGCCGTCAATGTCCGCGTCGCTGTTGTACGATTCCGGGTGTCCCTCCGGGTAACATGCGCCGCCGATGCAGAAATCCGCACCCTCGCGGCGAATGGCATTGATGAGGTCGCTCGCGTGCGGGAACGTCTGCGGCGCCGTATCACCCTCCGGAATATCGCCGCGCAACGCCAGAATATTCTCAATGCCGCTCGCCTTAAACGCATTGATGGACGCTCTGAGGTTCTCTTCGTCCTGCCCCACACACGTCAAATGTGCCAGCGCCGTAACGCCGCTTTTCTGCACCTCTTCTGCAATGGACAGTGTGTTTTTGGAGTTGGAGCCGCCCGCGCCGTAGGTCACGCTCATAAAAGAGGGCTTATATGCCGCGATCTCATGCACCACCTGCTGTGTGTTTTCCAATGGTTTGCCCGGCTTCGGCGGGAACATCTCGCAAGAGACCGTCACCTTGTTGGTCTTCAAAATATCGGAAATTCTCATAAGTCATCACTTTCTGTATCGGTTTCGTATTTTCATGGATATACCGTTAAAGTATAGCATAAAAATGCAGGAAACGCAATTTGAAAATGCAGAATTTCGCTGTTTTTTCCGCTTACGGTTCCGGCCGCATCAGTGGGAACATCACCGTGTCGCGGATATTCCTCGTGCCGAGCAAAACCTGCAAAACGCGGTCAATGCCCATGCCCCAGCCGGAAATAGGCGGCATGCCGTATTCCATCGCCGTCAAATAGTCGTCATCCATCACCATAGCTTCCTCGTCGCCGTCCGCGTGGCTCTGCGCCTGAATTTGCAGTCTGCGGCGCTGCTCATTGGGGTCCACAAGCTCCGAGTACGCGTTGATGATCTCCGCGCCGTTGATGACAAGCTGAAAGCGGTCTGTGATCTCCGGGTCATCGTCGTTCGCGCGCGCCAGCGGCGACAAGTCCGTCGGGTGCGCAATGAGAAACGTCGGCGCGATCATCTTCGGGCGGCTCACCTTCTTGTATAATAAATCGATGAGGTTTCCGCGCCCAAGCTTCTTCGGGTCGTCGGTGGAGTTTAATTCAATGTGTCGGCTTTCAATTTCCTGCAATAAAGCCTCCGCCGTCTTAAACTCGTCAATGTCAATGCCGCAGTCCTTTAAAATGAGCTCGCGGAACGTCACCACCGCCCATTCCGCGCCGAAATCGATCTCGGTGCCGTTAATGGAGATGACCGCGCTGCCCCGAATCTTCGTGATGACCGTTTGCAGCATGTCCTGCAAAAAGCGCATGTTGTCGCGGTAGTTATAGTACGCGCAGTAGCCCTCCAGCATCGTAAAATCCTGCAAATGCGTCGTGTCCATGCCTTCATTCCGAAAGCACCGCGCAAACTCAAACACCTTCGTAAACCCACCCACAATGGCACGCTTCAAATACGTCTCCGGCGCAATGCGCAGATAAACGTCCATGTCAAGCGCATTGTGGTGCGCAACAAACGGCCGCGCCGTCGCGCCGGACGGATGATCGATGAGCACCGGCGTTTCAATTTCGATGTAGCCGTTGTCCTCCAAATACCGCCGAATCTCCCGCACAAGCTGCGACTTGAAAAGGAACCGCCTGCGCGTTTCCCCGTTCATGCACAAATCGAGGTACCGCCTGCGCCAACAAAGCTCTGTGTCCTGAATACTGTGGAACTTCTCCGGCAGCGGACGGAACGCCTTGCCTAAAAACGTGATGCACTTCGCGCGCAGCGTCTTTTCGCCCACCTTTGTCGTGAACATCTCGCCCTCCGCGCCCATAAAGTCGCCTACGTCAAAGCCCCTCTTGAAAAAGTCATACGTGTCCTCGCCCACTTCGTCGCGCATCACGGCAATTTGCAGCTTGCCCTCCATATCGGAGAGCGTCACAAACGAGAGCTTCCCCATGCGTCGAATGGCTGTCACACGCCCTGCAACGCACACGTCCTGCACCCCGTCCGGCAGCTTTGCCGCCTCGCACAGCTCATGCGTTTGCGCATAGCGCTCCGGGTACGGGTTCACGTGCTCCCGTACATAATGAAACTTTGCCTTTCTTGCTTCCAATAACGTGTTTTCGCTCATTTTCTACACCCTTTCGTGCTGTTATTTTCATCGGGCGGGAAATTTAGAGCGTAAAAAATCCCGTTCACTTTTGAACAGAACCAGTAAAACAGGACAATAGACAAAATCCCCCCTGATGTAGGATAATAAGTACATCAGGGGGGATTCATTATGAGCAAACGAAGATACACCAATATGCAGGTTCTACTACCGACCATAGAAAAGATGTTAGAATCAGGGAAGAACCACAGGGAAATCGAAGCGGAACTTGGCTTGGAGGG
>JAJJOY010000020.1 GCA_021029595.1 Hominenteromicrobium mulieris
TGAACAGAACCAGTAAAACAGGACAATAGACAAAATCCCCCCTGATGTAGGATAATAAGTACATCAGGGGGGATTCATTATGAGCAAACGAAGATACACCAATATGCAGGTTCTACTACCGACCATAGAAAAGATGTTAGAATCAGGGAAGAACCACAGGGAAATCGAAGCGGAACTTGGCTTGGAGGGAGACCGTCCGGTTCACAATCTGCTGAAGCGGCAACGCAAAAAAGCCGCCAAGGGTGCGCCGAAGTTTCGTGGCAGGAAGCCTGCAAAGACGCTGCAGGAATATAAGTATGAGAATAAGCGGCTCAAGATGGAAGTGAAATTACTGCAGGATTTTCTGCAGTCCACAGAAAGGAAGTGAGGCCAAAGGCAAAGTACGCCGTCATTCACCGTCACCGGGGAGAATACCCAATATCTGTTATGTGCAAATTCTTCGGGGTATCCAGAAGTGGTTACTACTGCTTTAAAAAGCGTCTGGGAGAGACGGATCGCGATGCTGTTGTGGCAAAGGAAATCGAGGAATGTCAGCGCAGGACAGATAAGACCTATGGCTATCGACGTGTATGGAAGTGGTTAAAAGGCAGAAATATTCAAAGAGATCCGAAGACTGTGCTCAGAATCATGAAAAAATATGGATTATTGTCTGAGGTTCGCCGACGCCGCCAATGGGTAAATCTTGGTCAGCAGGTACACAAATACGAAAATCTGTTGAACAGACAGTTCCGGGCGGTCAGGCCAAACGAGAAATGGGTCACGGACATTTCTTACATCCACACAAAAGAAGGCATTTTATATCTGTCCATGATCCGAGATCTGTATGACAACAGTATTGTGGCCTACAAGACTGCAAGTCGGCAGACTGTGAATCTTGTTCTGGACACGATTCGTCTGGCAATGAAGAAAGAGAAAGTCGCTGCGGAGTTGCAGCTCCACAGCGACCAAGGCTTTCAATACACATCGCAAGCATACTTCAAGCTAACACAATCTTACGGCATAACGCCGTCCATGTCAAGGAAAGGAAATCCTTATGACAATGCCATGGCAGAAAATTTCTTCTCCATTCTGAAAACAGAGTGCATCTACCGCCACAAGCCAAAGACGTTCCAAGAAGCAAACGAACTGATCGACAGGTATATTTACTTCTATAACCACGAACGCATCCAAACAAAAACGGGAGTGGCACCGCTGTCGCTGCGCCACTCCGCTTAAAACTCAATATCCTACATGGGGGCTTTTAGTGCTGTCCGCATAATCTGGTGCGGTTCA
>JAJJOY010000021.1 GCA_021029595.1 Hominenteromicrobium mulieris
GGCAATACCGCACAGAAAAGTAGGCGCGATACTGCCAGAAGTGATATAATAAGACCATGGATAAACAGATGACAATGACTGCGCTGAGTGATGAGCTGGCGCAGGTACGGACAAAGAAGAAAGAATTTCTAGCCCAGATCGAACGGATCGTCCCATGGAAGGAATGGCTTACGCTGATCCAGCCGTGCTATTACAAAGGAGAGCGCGGCAATAAACCCTATCCACTGGAGACCATGCTGCGGTTGTATCTGCTGCAAAATCTGTATGACCTGAGTGATGAAGCAACAGCGGCGGAGGCAATCGACAGCCGGGCATTTTCAGAGTTCTGCGGCGTTGATTCCAGCAATCAGGTGCCGAACGGAGATACCATTGGCCGCTTTCGGAACCTGCTGGTGAAGAATGGACTGCAGGAGAAACTGTTTGCACAAGTTGTTACCGCGCTCACTGAACAGGGCCTTATCCTGAAAAAGGGAACGATCGTAGATTCCACCATTATTTCCGCGCCGTCTTCCACCAAGAACAAGGAGAAAAAGCGGGATCCGGATGCACATCAGGTCAAGAAGGGCAACACATGGCACTTTGGCTATAAAGCCCATGTTGGGGTGGATAAGGACAGCGGACTGGTACACACAGTGGAGGCGACACCAGCCAATGTCCATGATGTGACGCAGACTTCATCCCTGCTGACCGGTGAGGAAGATGTCGTTTACGGCGACAGTGGCTATCTTGGAGCCGGGAACCGTGAGGACGCGATCGTTCGGAACAAATCCGGACGCAAGATCAAATACAAAATTAACCGACGTCCATCTCAATTAAAAAAGCTGAGCAAGAGCGGCCAGTATGCCGCAAAGAAAGCAGAACACGCAAAGTCTTCTGTTCGGGCAAAAGTAGAGCACGTATTCGGTGTCGTCAAGAAACAGCTGCAATTTCGAAAAACGCGATACCGAGGGCTCGAAAAGCAGCGAGCCAAATTCAATATCATGTTCGCATTGGCGAATCTGCTTCTGGCTGACAGGCCCTGCCTGGCGGCTTGAAGTTGTGCGCTCTCGCGAAGAAATGCGCCGGGAAGCCTATGGTTTCCTGCCTGATGGGTGATTCGACAGCGCTTGCCTCAGCAATTGTGCGGTGCTGCC
>JAJJOY010000022.1 GCA_021029595.1 Hominenteromicrobium mulieris
GGCAACACCGCACAAAGAAAAAATATGATATAATAATACTATGGATAAGCAGATGAGTCTGTCGGGCCTGAGCGATGAATTGAGCCAGGTGCGGACAAAGAAGAAAGAATTTCTGAGTCAGATAGAGCGCATCGTGCCGTGGGGAGAGTGGATCGAACTGATCCGGCCGCACTATTACAAAGGAGAGCGCGGCAATAAGCCCTACGATCTAGAACGGATGCTGCGGATTTATCTGGTTCAAAACCTGTATGATCTGTCGGACAAGGCAACGGTAGCGGAAGTGATCGACAGCCGTGCATTCTCGGAATTCTGCGGAGTGGAATCGAGCAATCAGGTGCCGGACGGAGATACACTGGGTCGGTTCCGGAATTTGCTGCTCCGCAGCGGGCTGCAGGAGAAGTTGTTTGCGCAGGTGGTATATCTGCTGCAGGAAAGAGGCCTGCTGCTGAAGAAGGGAACCATAGTGGACTCTACCCTGATCGCAGCGCCGTCCTCGACAAAGAACAGGGAAAAGAAACGAGACCCGGAAGCGCACTCGGTGAAAAAGGGGAACAGCTGGCACTTCGGCTATAAAGCTCACATCGGCGTGGATAAAGACAGCGGGTTGGTTCACACAGTAAAGGTCACCAGCGCCAACATCCATGATGTGACGATGGTGCCGGAGCTCTTAACCGGCGATGAGGACAGCGTATATGGCGACAGCGGCTGCCTGGGCGCTGAAAAGCGGGAAGACGCCGTTCTTTTCAATGTCAATGGCCAGGGCAAAAGGATCCGTTACAAAATCAACAGACGGCCCTCGCAGAGTAAACACGCAGACAATCGTTCCCGCGGGCAGATCAAACGCCGCGAAAAGGAGAAATCCTCCGTACGGGCCAAGGTAGAGCATGTCTTTGGGGTAGTAAAGGGCCAGCTTCGATACCGGAAAACTAGGTACCGAGGTCTGCGAAAACAGATTGCCAAATTGAATATCCTGTTCGCGCTGGCGAATCTGATTCTGGCTGACAGGCGATCCTGCCTGACGGCTTAAATCAGTGTGGCTGCAGCGCTGATGGAATGGCGTATATATGCCCTGCCGGGTGGAATCTTCCCACAGGGCCTTTCCTTTTGCGTGTTCTGCGGTGTTGCC
>JAJJOY010000023.1 GCA_021029595.1 Hominenteromicrobium mulieris
GATTTTAGGTTTTTGAATGCTGAGTTTTAAGCCAGCCTTTTTCACTTTCTTCTTTCACCTTCATCAAGAAGCATTTAGTTCCTCTTCACTTTCTGCCATTCGGGTGGTGTCATCTGCATTTCTGAGGTTGTTGACATTTCTCCCGGCAGTCTTGATTCCAGCTTGTGTTTCTTCCAGTCCAGCGTTTCTCATGATGTACTCTGCATATAAGTTAAATAAGCAGGGTGACAGTATACAGCCTTGATGTACTCTTTTACCCATTTAGAACCAGTCTGTTGTTCCACATCCATTTCTAACTGTTCCTTCCTGACCTGATACAGGTTTCTCAAGAGGCAGGTCAGGTGGTCTGGTATTCCCATCTCTTTCAGAATTTTTCACAGTTTGTTGTAATCCATACAATCAAAGGCTGTGGC
>JAJJOY010000024.1 GCA_021029595.1 Hominenteromicrobium mulieris
GGGGGGGGGGGGGGGGGGGGGGGGGGGGGGGGGGGGGGGGGGGGGGGGGGGGGGGGGGGGGGGGGGGGGGGGGGGGGGGGGGGGGGGGGGGGGGGGGGGGGGGGGGGGGGGGGGGGGGGGGGGGGGGGGGGGGGGGGGGGGGGGGGGGGGGGGGGGGGGGGGGGGGGGGGGGGGGGGGGGGGGGGGGGGGGGGGGGGGGGGGGGGGGGGGGGGGGGGGGGGGGGGGGGGGGGGGGGGGGGGGG
>JAJJOY010000025.1 GCA_021029595.1 Hominenteromicrobium mulieris
TTTTTTTTTTTTTTTTTTTTTTTTTTTTTTTTTTTTTTTTTTTTTTTTTTTTTTTTTTTTTTTTTTTTTTTTTTTTTTTTTTTTTTTTTTTTTTTTTTTTTTTTTTTTTTTTTTTTTTTTTTTTTTTTTTTTTTTTTTTTTTTTTTTTTTTTTTTTTTTTTTTTTTTTTTTTTTTTTTTTTGTTTTTTTTTTTTTTTTTTTTTTTTTTTTTTTTTTTTTTTTTTTTTTTTTTTT
>JAJJOY010000002.1 GCA_021029595.1 Hominenteromicrobium mulieris
CGAACTGATCGACAGGTATATTTACTTCTATAACCACGAACGCATCCAAACAAAAACGGGAGTGGCACCGCTGTCGCTGCGCCACTCCGCTTAAAACTCAATATCCTACATGGGGGCTTTTAGTGCTGTCCGCATAATCTGGTGCGGTTCACAGCCCATGGGGCCGACGTAGATGACGGAATCGGACAACGCGGAGTTGCGCGCATACGTGGCGAAAAGATGCTCGAACGTGTGGAGCGCGCCGTTTGAGAGGTAATCTCCGGCGTTCGGCACTTTCATGCGCAGGTCGTAGGTTACAACATCGCCGTCGATGCGGGAAACGTACATGCCTTTTTTGAGCTTATCATGATTGACGGAAAAGCTGGCAATTTTTTTCATACTCTATCATCACTTTCTTTATAAATTCACGGATTTCTTAGAGTATACCACGCTTTTCTTTGAATTTCAATTCCGTCTTATTTCTCGGCGGTGACGGTTTTCGGCTCGTAGCCGGCGTGCCAGACGGTCTGCTTCAAAACGACTTCTTCGACGGGCTTCTTTGTGTAGATTCGAACGAATTTGCCGGCAAGGTCGACCTTTGCCATGCAGTCCGGCTGCTCGTTGAACGCGTTTTCAATGCGCATGGCGCAGTTTTTGCAGTGCATACCCTCGATGTCCATGCGGTAAACGTGGTCGTAGTCGTTCACGTTCGTATCCTGCGGCTTGACGTGCTTCACTTCATCGCCGCCACCGCCACAGCAGCCGTTCTTCAATTTTTTGCGATAGCTGATGACCGCAAAAATGCAAATAGCCGCAATCACCACACAGATGATGATCGTAGCAGGGCTGATGTCCGCGCCGGTCGCATTCAAAATATATGTACGCATTTAAACCGCTTCCTTTTGTGAAAATAGTTCTTGTAAGAGAAGACTCTCATATACCCTTTATGGGTATCTTGATTATATACCTCGGCGGTAGGGAATGTCAAGAGAAAAAGTTAGCTTTTTCTAACTTATTTTGAATTCCTGCGTTGCTGCGCGTGTGGAAAAATTAAAAATGCCGCCCGGCACTGTTCTAAACACAGCAGTCGAGCGGCGTTTTCGGTTACTTTTTACGGTTTCGCGTTCCAGAGGGTAACTTTTCCTGTTTCGCGGGTCTTGTTCATGTCGATGATGCGCTGGTTCGACGAGCCGCGAAAGCGCAGGGAAATGTCTTTGAGTTCATCGACGAATGCGCCGTCGACGAGCACGTCGAGCAGGGACAGGAATTCGTCCGTGACCTCGCAGCGGTTGCGGCCGCCGTCTTTCAGCATATCGGTCTCCAGGGTGGAACCGGAATAGCACCAGATGTCCTTTTCGGGGTATAGCTTGCGAACACGGTGCAGAAACGGCACCAAAGCGCGTTGATTCTGCGGCTCCATGGGCTCGCCGCCGAGCAAAGTTAAACCGTTGATGAAACCGGGTGCAAGGGCTGCGAGCACCTCGTCTTCCGTTTCTTTTGTAAACGGCTTGCCGTAGTTGAAATCCCACGTTTCGGCATTGAAGCAGTTTTTGCAGTGGCGCGTGCAGCCGGAGACGAACAGCGTGACGCGCACGCCGATGCCGTTTGCGATGTCGGTTTTTTTGATCTCACCGTAATTCATGATGGTTTCCTCTATTCATGAAATACCGCACAAAGCGCCTGCCCTGTGCGGTACTGTTTATTCTTGATTTTGACTTAATTACAAGTGCAGCACGCGCTCTTTGATTTCGGCGGTACGGCCCTGGTTCCAGAACTGGGTGCCGATGTAACCGCAGGTGCGGCGGGCGACGTTCATGGTATCCTGGTCGCGGTTGCCGCAATTCGGGCACTCCCAGACGAGCTTGCCGTCATCCTCGACGATCTGAATCTCACCGTCGTAGCCGCACTTCTGGCAATAATCACTCTTGGTGTTAAGCTCGGCGTACATGATGTTATCGTAGATATAGCGGATGATCTGCAGGACGGCCTCGAGGTTATTCTGCATGTTCGGGACCTCGACATAGCTGATCGCACCGCCGGTGGAAAGCGCCTGGAACTGCGACTCGAAGCGGAGCTTTTCAAACGCATCGATATGCTCGGTAACGTGGACGTGGTAGCTGTTTGTGATATACGGCTTATCCGTGACGCCCGGGATGATGCCGAAGCGGCGCTGGAGGCACTTTGCGAACTTGTACGTGGTGCTTTCAAG
Organism: Hominenteromicrobium mulieris; assembly: GCA_021029595.1. Taxonomy (GTDB): domain Bacteria; phylum Bacillota; class Clostridia; order Oscillospirales; family Acutalibacteraceae; genus Hominenteromicrobium; species Hominenteromicrobium mulieris. The sequence continues at coordinate 2,189 of JAJJOY010000002.1, forward strand.
CGGCGTGCCGTACAGACTGAAGCCGATGGTGGTCTCTGCCTTCCATTTTTCGCACGCAGCGTTCATGTACTTCATGACAGCGAGTGCAAACGGCGTTGCGCTGGGGTCCGTGTGGGATTTGCCCGTCATGTAGCGCACGCACTCGCACAGACCGGCATAGCCGAGCGAAATGGTGGAATAGCCGCCATAGAGAAGCGCATCGATGGGCTCGCCTTTTTTGAGGCGGGAGATTGCGCCGTACTGCCAGAGGATTGGCGCGGCGTCGGACAATGTGCCCTTCAAACGGTTGTGGCGGCACATGAGTGCGCGGTAGCACAGGTCGAGGCGCTCATCGAAGACCTTCCAGAATTTTTCCATATCGCCGCCGGAGCTGAGCGCAACATCGACAAGATTCAGTGTGACGACGCCCTGATTGAAGCGGCCGTAGAACTTATAGTTGCCGTTTTCATCCTTCCACGGGCTTAACGCGCTGCGGCAACCCATGACCGGGAAGCAGTTGCCCTCTTTGAGCTCTTTCATCTTCTTTTCGGAGATATAGTCCGGCACCATGCGCTTTGCGGTGCACTTTGCGGCAAGCTCGGTGAGGTAATAGTATTCGCTGCCGGGGATAATGTTATCCTCCTGCAAAACATAAATGAGCTTCGGGAATGCCGGGGTAACCCACACGCCCTTTTCGTTTTTGACGCCCTCATAACGCTGGAGCAGCACTTCCTCGATAATCATGGCGAGGTCGCGCTTTTCGCGCTCGTTTTTCGCCTCGTTCAGATACATAAACACGGTGATGAACGGCGCCTGACCGTTCGTCGTCATCAAAGTCACGACCTGATACTGGATGGTCTGCACGCCGCGCTTGATCTCTTCACGCAGACGGCGCTCCACCATTTTGGAGATTTGGGCCTCATCCGGGGAAACGCCAAGCTCGCCGATCTCGACTTCGACCTCCCGGCGGATTTTCTCGCGGGAGATCTGCACGAACGGCGCGAGGTGTGCGAGGCTGATGCTCTGGCCGCCGTACTGGTTACTTGCAACCTGCGCGACGATTTGCGTGGCGATGTTGCAGGCGGTGGAGAAGCTGTGCGGCTTTTCAATGAGCGTGCCGGTGATGACTGTGCCGTTTTGCAGCATGTCTTCGAGGTTTACGAGGTCACAGTTGTGCATGTGCTGCGCGAAATAGTCCATATCATGGAAATGGATAATGCCCTGCTCGTGTGCTTCGACGATTTCGCGCGGAAGCAAAATGCGGCGCGTGATGTCTTTGGAGACCTCGCCGGCCATGTAATCGCGCTGGACGCTGTTTACGGTTGGATTTTTATTCGCGTTTTCCTGCTTGACTTCCTCGTTGTTGCACTCGATAAGGCTGAGAATCTGGTTATCGGTGGTATTGGCGCGGCGCGCAAGCGAACGCGTATACCGGTAACAGATATACTCCTTAGCGACATCGAACGCACCTTGCCCCATGATCTGCTTTTCTACGAGGTCCTGTATTTCTTCCACGGACGCTGCACGCCCCATGGCGACGCACGCTCCTTCGACATTTGCAGCGATTGTGCGAATTTGTTCGTTCGTAAGTCTCTGACGCTCGTCGATCTCTTTATTTGCCTTGGAGACAGCGACGATAATCTTAGTGATATCGAACGCTGCTTCCGAGCCGTTTCTCTTAATGATCTTCATGTTCCTTACCGCTCCTTCATACCGCCCGCGGGAGCTGCATGTTTCCAGCCCCTTTGGTTTTCATAATCAGTTTCCATAATTTTCTTTATATTGAATATTTATGCGTAACCACAAGATATTGTGTTCGTTTTTGCGGTTCCTGCCGCAAGCACCCTACCAGTATACACCTAAGTTGGCATCTTGTCGAGTAGTAAATGCGCTTTATTTTAAATTTCTTTTTGTACCCTTTTACCCATTGTGCAATAAAGCGTGAAAGGACACTGCAGAGCGGCGCGGCAAAGCGCGGGTTTGGATGTAAAAAAGGGCGGTCATTGACCGCCCTTGCAGGAACCCATGCAGCTGGGTTCCCTACGTTTTGAATGTCCCCCGGACATTCAAATCAACCTTCCTAATTTTATGTAGGCAAAGAGATTTCGCTTTCTGATAAAAGCAACTTAGGGCGCTGTCCTAAGTACCCGCAGTCTTTTGAAAAAGGCTGGCGAAAACTTTTGACCACCGTTACGGGAAGCTTCTTTTCTTACTCTTCCTCTGCTTTTTCCGGCAGAAGATCTGTCATGCTTTTGAGGCTGATGCCGAGTGTGGACATATTGTGCAGGAGTGCGGAGGTAGTCGGCTGGATGATTCCGCCTACGCCGAGCAGGATAAGCATGAGGTTGAAGCCGACGATGAAACGGTAGTTGCGGTGGATGCGCGCCATGAGCGCAGTGCTGAGCTGACGCAGGGTGACGAGCTCATAGAGATCGCCTGCCGCAACGGTGATGTCCGCGATCTCTCTGGCAATGGCGGCGCCGGTATTGATGGCAACGCCGACGCTTGCTTCGGACAGCGCCGGAGAATCGTTCACGCCGTCGCCGACCATGATAACGGTGCGGCCCATTTCTTTTTCGCGGCGGATGAAGTTCGCCTTATCCTCCGGCAGCACTTCGGCGTAGAACTCGTCCACGCCGACCTCTGCTGCAACGGCTTCGGCGGTCTTGCGATTATCGCCGGTCATCATGACAACCTTCTTGATGCCGCAAGCGTGCAGAGCGCAGATGGCGTCCTTTGCTTCCTTACGCAGCGGGTCGGAGATACAGATGACGGCTGCGAGCACACCGGAAATGCACAGATAAAGGTGCGAATACTCGGCCGGAAGTGCGTTGAACTTCGCTTCTTCGCCCTCCGGGATCACGCAGCCCTCGTCTTCAAAAACGAAGTGCGCGCTGCCGATGATGACCTTTTTGCCCTCCACAGTGCTGGAAATGCCGTGCGCGACGACGTATTCCACGCGAGAATGGTACTCTTCGTGGGAGAGGCCGCGGTCCTTGGCTTCGGCCACGACAGCGTTTGCCATGGAGTGCGGGTAATGCTCCTCAAGGCAGGCGGCAAGGCGCAGCATTTCGCTTTCCTCACGGTCGCCGAACGTTTCGATCATGGCAACACGCGGTGTTGCGTACGTCAGCGTGCCGGTTTTATCGAACACAATGGTATCGGCGTTTGCAACGGCCTCCATGAAGCGGCCGCCCTTGACGGAAATATGGTGTGCGCTGCTCTCGCGCATTGCGGACAGCACCGCGATCGGCATGGAGAGCTTTAATGCGCAGGAGAAATCGACCATCAGCACGGCGAGCATCTTTGTGACGTTGCGTGTGAGCAGATAGGTCAGCGCCGTGCCGCCAAGCGTGTACGGCACAAGCTTATCGGCAAGGCGGGAAGCCTTGTCTTCTGCGGTGGATTTCAATTTTTCGGATTCTTCGATCATGTGGACGATGCGGTCATAACGGCCGCCGCCCATAGCTTTTTCGACGCAGATGACGCACTCGCCCTCTTCGGCGACGGTGCCGGCATACACGTAGCTGCCGACGGACTTCTGCACCGGCAGAGATTCGCCGGTCATAGAGGCTTGATTGACCAAAGCTTCACCCTCGACGACCTTACCGTCAAGCGGAATCATATTGCCCGTGCGCACAACGATGCGGTCGCCCGCCTGAATGTCGCCGATCGGCATGAGCACCTCGGTGCCGTTCGTCTTGAGCCAGACCTTATCGACATTGAGGGACATGGCGCCCGCGAGGTCGGCAACAGACTTTTTGTGCGTCCACTCCTCGAGAATCTCGCCGAGGCGCAGCATGAACATGACGGAGCCTGCCGTATCGAAATCGCCGCGCACAAGAGAAACGGTGACGGCAGTGGCATCAAGCACAGCAACGGAGAGATGGCCGTGCAGCAGCGCCTTAACGCCCTCTTTGATGTACTTTGCGGAGCGGATGATGGCAAGCATCATGCGAATGGGCGCCGGGAAGAACATTTTAGCCATGGCGCGGCGCAGCACCGTGAAGACGAGCTTGTCTTCAAACTCGCGGTTCAATGCGCGGGCGGTGTGATCCGGCACAAGCTCCATGCTTTCGGCTTTTGCGAACGAGAATGTCGCGAGCGCACGAATAAGGGATGTGCGGTCGTTTTGATAGACGATGACGGCGTCCTGTGTGCGGTCGTAGACCTTAACTTCCTTTACGCCGTCCACGGCGCGCAGGTAATACTCTAAAACATCGGCTTCTTTCAGCGTCATGCGGCCGCAGACGAGATGTACACGCATGTGCCCGCGCGCTTCATGCAGAATTTTACACTTCATAACTTTATCCTTCTATGCAACAATATATTGGAAGCTCCGAAAAGCGGAGCGGATGAACGAAAAAAGAGAGCCGCTTTCGGCGGCTCTCCGGTAATTCAGACCCGGGATAGACCCGCGATCAAGCTTCGGTGGATTCTTCCGCGGAAGCAGCTTCTTCCGTGCATGCGCAAGCTGCATCTTCGATGACCTCTGCGGCAGCATCGGCAGCGCGCTGCTCGTTGATCTCCTTAGCGTCGGTCAGGATGTCGTTTGCGTTCTCCTTGATGGTCGTGACCGTTGTCATGACACACTCCTTGGCACGCAGAGCAGCTGCAGTGGTCTCGGTGTAGACCTTCTTAGCATCCTTGCTGCTGAGCACCTTGATGCCGGCGGTACCAAACAGAACACCTGCTGCGAAAAGACCGATTTTTGCCCAATTCATAAAAATACCTCCTGTATTGCGGGCCGCATTTTAACCATGCGGCTCATAAAATTATTTTTTCATGTGTCCGCTGATGAGAGTCAGCACAAAGAACAAAACGGTAAGCCTTGCAAAATGCTTATGCATTTTCATATTCATTCACCACCTTGTTTGTTCTGGCAAAAGAATAGCACGATTTTTACCTAACTTCAACAGTTTTCACACAAAAAACACAATTTTCTATTATTTGTAAAAAACAACCTGCAAGTTAGCCGTACCATTTTGGACAATTTGTTAAAACAGAATCGGTTAGTTTAAACAACCACAGGTTTCATGCCGGATTTTGCGGTTTCAGTACAGACGCGCACACGATGTACATACAGCTCAAAAGAAACATTTTGGCAATTTTCGAACCAAAAAGACGAAATTGCTCCATTTAGACTTTCGATATAACTTTTTCTTTCCGCAGCATTGGAATACAGCGGTTTACATTGCGCTTATAGGAACAATTAGACGCGCCACAGGTATTCTCTATTTCCCACTCTGTACGGTACACGAGGACTGACAACAAAACACTGTGCGTCGGTATGGCGCTTGCAGGCAAACGCAGCGGCAAAAGTTACCGCGTTTATATCGTGATGGGCGATGGCGAGGAATACAAGAGCATCATGCACGACTTTGACGAACGAGAGGAGGCGCAGTGCCATGAATAAAATTCCGAACCGGCAGGCCATTTGCGACACACTGATGAAATCCGCCGCGCATGACCCGGACATTACCGAGCTGTACCTTTCCACCATTGACAGTTAAAGTCTATTGAATTTCAAAACGCATATTCGCAAGGCAAAACCGCGAATGTGCGTTTTTTCACTATTTTTACACCTTGCGGTTGACAACGCACGCGGTTTTGTAATAGACTGGAGATAACGCCGAAATGCGGCGAAGAATCTTGGGATAAGAGGTAAGTTTACTATGAAAAAAGGTGCGAAACGCAACCAAATTATCAGCGAGCTTTTACATGTGACGGACGAGGAATTCACGGATGAGGAACTGATTCATCAGCTGATTGCAACGGAAGTCACAAAAAACGCAGACAAGGACGAGCACATGACGTTTGGGCAGCGTGCCGCGGACGCAGTGGCGCGCTTTGCGGGCAGTTGGGCGTTTATTTTCAGCTTTATCGCCGTCATGGTCATTTGGATGGTCATAAACCTCGTTTTGGGTTCGAGAGCATTTGACGAATACCCGTTTATTCTGTTAAACCTCGTACTTTCGTGCATCGCTGCCGTGCAAGCGCCGCTCATCATGATGAGCCAGAACCGCCAAGAAGCGAAAGACCGTCAGCGTGCAGAGAATGACTATAAGATCAACTTAAAAAGCGAGCTCATCATCGATGATCTGCATAAAAAGCTTGACCTTGTTCTGGAAAACCAAAAGAAGATCAACCGCCGCTTGGATAAGATTGAAGCGGAGATTGCGCCGGAAAACGAGGAAAAATAACGCTTTACACATAAAGATTTGGGAGATCGTATTAAAAAAGCATCACCATCCGTAAAGGAACGACGGCGGATATCCCCGCCGTTTTGGAACAGAAAAAGCAGATGCACCCGATGTGGATTCGGGGCATCTGCTTTTTGCTGTCTTTCGATTTCAAATTTTACTCTGCTTCGCTCAAAAGCATACGGTCATTATCGAGGGCTTTGCCGGCGGCTTGCTTGAAGCGGTCGAGGAGGTCGGCAACAGTCATGTGGGCACGCTCTTCGCCGATGACGTCCAGAATGATCTTACCGGCGTTCATCATGATGGTGCGGTTGCCGAGCTCCAGTGCGGACTGCATATTGTGCGTAATCATCATGCACGTGAGGTGGTTTTCCTCCACGGTGTTTTTCGTGATCTCGAGCACCTTTTCGGCGGTAGCGGGGTCAAGCGCGGCGGTATGCTCGTCGAGCAGAAGGAGCTTCGGCGGGTTATATGTGGCCATCATAAGCGTGAGCGCCTGACGTTGGCCGCCGGAAAGCAAACCCACGGGCTGGGTCATGCGGTCTTCAAGTCCCATACCGAGCAGGGAGAGGCGTTCGCGAAACGCCTGTCTGTCCTTGCGGGAGATGGAGCTGAGCCAACCGCCGTGCCCCGCTGCGAGCGCGAGGTTTTCTTCGATGGTCATGCCCGGTGCGCTGCCGCGCATGGGGTCCTGAAACAGGCGGCCGATACTGCGGGCACGCTTATACTCCGGCATGAACGTGATGTCCTTGCCGTCAAGCTCAATCTTGCCGCTGTCCGTGAAAAAGCTGCCGGAAATGGCGTTGAAGAGCGTGGATTTGCCCGCGCCGTTTGCGCCGATGACGGTGATGAAATCGCCCTTTGCGGCGTGGAAGCTGAGGTCTTCGATCGCCTTTTTGGCGTTGACCGTGCCGGGGTTGAAGGTCTTCGAGATATGCGTGAGTTTAAGCATGGGTGCGCTCCTTTCCGAAACGGCGCTTCAGATACGGAAGCTGTTTTTTGAGGTACGGCCCGGAGATTGCCAGAATGACAATAACGGACGAGACGAACTTGAGCATGAACGCGGGCAGGTTGAATCGCAGCGCGATGGTATACACAAGGCGGAACACGAACGCACCGACGACCATGCCGAAGATACGCAGCGGAATTTTGCCCTTGCCGAAGAATGCGCCGCCGATGAGGAGCGATGCCAGCGCAACCGTAACCATACCGGTGCCGATATCGATGCTGACAGACTTTTGCGACTGCGCGAGCAAGCAGCCTGAAAGCGCCGTAAACGCATTGGAAATGCACAGGCCGATGATGGTCGTTTTAACCGGGTTGATGGACGAGGAGCGAACCATGTCCGGGTTATTGCCCGTCGCACGAATGGCGAGGCCGAGGCGTGTGCGGAGGAAAAGTCCCAAAACGACCGCCACGAGTACAACCGTGATGATGATGACGATAAGCTTATATTGCCCCGCAAGCGGTGTGTTTTCGAGCACCGAACGCATTTTGGTGAAGACCGTATCGGAATTATTGAGGTTCAGAAGCGACGCGCCGTTCATGATGCCGATGTTGACGGAATAAAGCGCGGTATTGACGATGATGCCGGCAAGCAGACTATCAATGCCCATTTTCGTCTGCAAAAGCGCCGTGACGAAGCCGGAGACCATGCCGATCGCCATAGCGGCGGGGATTGCCAGAAACGGATGTCCGGAAAGCGCGACGGACGCACCGACGACCGCGCCGAGCGTGAAGCAACCGTCTGTGGAAAGGTCGCATACGTTCAGCATGGAATAGCTCAAAAACAGCGCCAAAACAGTCAGCGAGCTGATGAGACCGAGCTCCAGCGCTGTCTGCCCAAGGGTCAGGATGGAATCGAAAGACATACAAAAACTCCTCGTTTTGCAGATTTGTGGTGATATGCCGAAGCCACGCGCCCGAAAACCGGGTGCATGGCAGCGGTGATTGCATTCTTAATGGGTAAGTAAGGTATTGATGAAGTAAGGTGTATGAAGTGTTTGAAAGCTTATGGGGTAGGATAAGCTTTTGAGAGATTTAAATTAAGACTCGAGATCGCTGAAGCTCTCTGCGGTCGTGATCTCCTCCACTCTCGTGCAGTACGGAGCAAAAGCTTCGGAGACGGTATCGAAGTCGAGGCCGAGCTTTTCGCAGATTTCGGTGTTGACCGTTGCGGTGCCGTTGTCGAACGTGATGACCGGGGTGGTCGCCGGGTCTTTGCCTTCGGTGAGGATGGAAGCGATCATATCTGCGGTCTCACGGCCGAGGTTTGCGTAATCGACGCCGTAACCGAGGAACGCGCCGTTGAGGGCGAAGGAATCGGCGCCGGTGTAGTGCGGGATGCCTGCGTCAGCAAAGGTCTCGTAAATAGCGAGCTCTGCCTTCATGATGGTGTTATCGGTCGGGGTGAACACGGCGTCTACACCGTCGGAAACGAGAGCCTGTGCGGCGAGCGCGACTTCTTCGGCGGTCGTTGCGGTGCGCTCTACATATTCAACACCTTTGTCGTCGAGGTACGCCTTTGCGTGCTCGATGGCAGCGGTGGAGGAATCCTGTCCTACGTCGTATAAAAGGCCGATCTTCTTGGCATCGGGGTTCTGGGCGAAGATAAGGTTCATGACGGAGTTGGTATCGAGGTTATCGGAGGAGCCCGTCACGTTGCTGCCCGGCTCTTCAAGGGAAGCGACAAGACCCGCGCCGACCGGGTCGGACACGGCGGCGAACACGACCGGCGTTTTGCTGTCTTCGGTTGCGGACTGCATCGCCATGGCGACCGGGGTCGCGACACCGACCATGAGATCTACGTTATCGGCTGCAAAGTTTGCGATGATCTGATTCATGACGTTCGCGTCGGCGTTGCAGTTGTCGTACTTCACTTCGATCGTGATGCCCTGCTCGCTTTCAATCTCGGCGAGACGTGCATTGATGTTCTCAACGATCTGGTTTAAGGAAGCGTCATCGACGTAATTGCAGATGCCGATGGTGTACGATGCGCCGGAAGATTTTTCGCTTGCGGTGCTCTTTTCACTCGACACACTGCTTTCGGAAGCGGCGGACGAAGAAGAGTCGCTTGACGCGGAGGACGTGGAAGAAGCTGTGCTCTGACCGCTGCAAGCGGCGAGGCTGAGGGTCATAGCGGCAGCGGTGATCATGGCAAATACGTTTCTGAGTTTCATAAATTTATCGATCCTTTCAGGTTTGTTTTAATGCGTTCAAATGCGGTTCAAAATTTCGGATGCAGCGCGGCTGCGCCATCGTTTTGTGTAAACAAACATGAAATAACCTCCCTGAAAAACAAAAAATCCTGTCCCTGCAATCACTTGCTGGGACAGGATCAAAATTCCTGCGGTGCCACCCGGCTTGGTATGTGAAACACACACCCTCTTACGCGTACCATCATACGCAGACCTTTGTTTACGGAGAGCCACACTCCGTCTCACATACTCGGGAAATCCTTTTCTGTTCGCCCTCAGAAGTCCATTCCGCTTTATCTTTCCGCCGTGATCCCACCATCCACGACTCTCTGTGAGAAAAGTTGCCTAAAGCGTACTCACTCTTCCTCAACGGTTTAGTGCATTGTAGCACACATTTTTTCGGTTGTCAATTAGGTTTTTGAAAAAATTTTGATTTTTTGTAAAAAAGATAAATTTCGTTAAAAATGGCCCATCAGCAATGCTCAAGATTTATAAGCCACTCGGCGCAGGCGTTCTCTACGACGAGCCTTGCCGCAAGGGCGGAATTGCCCGGAGCTAAGCCACACCCACCGCTCGTTGCGAGTGGCAGAGTTCCTATCGCCTTATTATGCAAATCGTATTGCGGTCATCCTGTGACCTTTTTGTTATTCAAATGCAGCACGCGGTCGCACTTTTCGGAGATGAACGCATCGTGCGTGACGATGATGCAGATCTTGTCTTTGCAGACCTGCTTCAGGGCTTCAAACATGCCCTCTGCGGACGCTTTATCGAGGTTCGCGGTGGGCTCGTCGAGCACGAAGACCGGGCGGTCGTCGTAGAAAATGCGCGCCAAAGCGACCTTGCGGCGCTGACCGCTGGAGAGATTTTTGCCCTCTGGCTCGATCTCGTACTCCGCTGTTTTTTCGTTTACGAACTCCGTGAGGTTGGCGAGTTCGACAGCCTTGCGGAACTTTTTCTCGTCAAACGGCTGATCCATGCAGATGTTTTCTTTGAGCGTGCCCGCGAAAACGGAGACGAAGCCGGAATCGTAGCTTAAATAATTCCGAATCTCCGCGCCGTGCACGGTTTTATTGCCGATTTTGAGCTCGACTTCGCCGCCCGTGGGCGTATAAAAGCCGATGAGCAGCTTTGTGAGCGTGCTTTTGCCGCTGCCGTTTTCGCCGGTAAGCGCGACGATCTCGCCCGTGTGCACCTGCGTTTCGGCGTGGGACAGGATAACTTTTTCTTCGTCATACGCAAAGGAGAGGTCTTTGGCGGTGAGCGCTGCGCTGCCTGCATTTTGGACAGCGGGCTTTGCGGTTTGTGTGCTATTTTCGGTGGGCATGGAGAGGATCTCCCCGATGCGGTTTGTGGAGACCTTCACTTCGTTGACCTCGGCCATCCAGCCCGAAATGTGCAGGAACGGGCCGTAGAAGAAGCTGACGAGGTTCACGACGGCGATGAGCGTGCCGACGGTCGTTTCGCCGCGCACGACAAGGAACGAGCCCATGCCGAGCGCGATGATGAACATACCGACGCCGAGGAAGTTATTGAGGAAACCGATGGCGCCCTGCAAAACGCTGAGTTTTCCGACGTACTTCTGCTTTTGCGCGTATGTATCCCCCACGCGCTTCTGCACCCAGCCGAGCACGCCGTAGGACTTAAACAGCATGTACTGGCTCAAAAACTCCTGTAAGATATTGCGGTTTTTGTCTTCGTTCTGCATGATCTGAATGCTGTTCATCTCAAGCTTCGGGGAGATGCGGATCATGGTGAAAATCAAAATCGGCACGACGACGATCATGACGACCGCGAGTTTCCACTCGAGGAGGAACATCAAAATAAAGCTGACGACGAACGTGAAGCTCTCGAAAAAGATGCTCGGGATGAGCGTTTTGGAGTAGAAATTCGAGAGGGTTTCCGCGTCTTTTGTCATGCGCGTGAAGTAGTTATCCGCTGCGCCGCTGTCGAATGTCCTTAGGTCTGTGCGGTATAGGTACTCCACCATGGCGCTGCGCAGAGAAAGCTCCATGCGGCAGGAAAGCTTGCCCTGCAAAACGGACGTGACGACCTGTGAGATGCCGAGCACGAGCAAAACGCCGACCGCGATGATGAGACATGTGGTGAGCGGCATAGTGCATGCGTTTGTAGCGATGTCCAGGAACATTTTCATCAAAACAGACACCGCGATGACGGAAACGCCCAGCAGCACGGAAAAAATAACGAGCAAAATAAACTGCGGAACGTTTTGACGGATGAGGTGAAGGGAATGCCGGTTTTGCTCTTTCTTCATTTCAAAATCTCCTTTTTGTTGTCTGAACTCATCATGTGACAACATGAAAATTCAGCCGTTTATTTGTTTTTGTGCAAAAGATCGACTTGCTCTCCCGTTTAACGCCAGTATACTATATCATCAAAAATTTGTCTACTTTTTTGCAAAACCATCTATTTTAACAATCAATTCGTCGAAATTTCCGCAAAATGACGAAAGCCGACGGCAGGGGCTTTTTCGCTCTGCCATCGGCTTTTATAAGATTAAAATACTTTTAATCCGTAAGCTGTGCTTTTTGCGCGCGGGCAAACCACGGGTACAAAAGGCCCGAGTAGTGCAGCTTAAAACGCGTTTTGAAGCTTGTATTCTTGTTCGTCGTGACGAGGTGCTCCAAAAAGCTCTGTACCGTGCGCTCCTCATACACCTCGAGCGCGATGCCGCCGTAGACCGCCTTTTCCAGCAGCTCGCACACGCGGGTGTAGCTGCCCGGTTCGATATTCGGAAACGCGTTCACGATAGCCGCGTCTACCTCTGCGGTGTTCCAGCCGATGCTGGCTTCTATGTTCCAAAGGCGCAGATAGCAAAGAATCTTTCTGCCGAGGAACAAAATGCGCTCCTGATTTTTGGCGCTCCTGAACTTTTTGATTTCCGTCATATAGATCACGCCGCGAGCAATCTCGAAGAGCAGAAAGAGGACGGTCAAAAGCAGCACGAGCGCCGCCGCGATGCCAAGCAGCAGATTTGCGGCATTGATCGCCGTGCCGACCGGGTCTGTAAACGGGCCGGAGTTATTGCCCGGCTTCGTGACCGGCGAAACATCAATCCGGCTGTCTTCAAGTGCGGCCGTTTTGTGCACGTTATCCGGCGTATCGACCATATCCCGCAAGGTGACGGCGTCATAATAATAGCCCGGCGTGGTATCGATCGGCAACCAGCCGACGCCGTCAAAATATACCTCGGCCCATGCGTGAGCGTCCTGCCCGGTGAGCGTGGTGTCGCCGCTTGCAATCCGTTCTGCGGGGGCGTAATAGCCCTCCACGTAGCGCGCGGGGATACCGTGCGCACGCAGCGCCTGCACGGCGGCAGAGGCATACTGCACCGCGTTGCCGCTGTGACTTTTCGTTAAGAACCAGCGGATGGGGTCGGTGCCAACCGGCGCGGCTTCGGGGCTATCCGTATACGCGGCCTGCCACTCCAGCACGTCGCGCACGCGGCGCACAGCGCTGTACACGCCGTCCGTCCGGGATTCATAATTGTCCCAGAACATGGACTGCAAAAGCGGCAGAAGGTCTGCTTCCACAGCGGTGTATGTATCGTACACAAAATCACGATAAACTTCCTCGGCCTCACAGTAGGCGGCCTGTGCATCGGTCACGGGGTCTGTCACCCACGCTTCCGCCACGGTCAGCTCCGAGGGGCGGGAGCCGGAGCGCTCATCAAACGTATATTCATGCACGCCGGTGAGCATAAAGCTGTTAAAGCGCGTGTCTTTTTCTTCAAACGCGCCGCTCCAATCTGTTCCGGAAACAGAGGACGGCGTGTAGACGTAGGAGCGTTCCGCGCCGCTTACTGTGACACTGACGCGGTTTTCGGACGGTTTGCTGTCCGATGTTGACAGGCTGTAATACTGCGAGACCTGCATGAGCGGGTCAAAATTATGGTCTTGAAGCCACTTTAAAATGCCGCTCTGTTCACCGCCGTAGGCTGCATCCGGCATGGCGCGCCATGCGCCGTCTTCGTAATCGCCGCCGACAAAGCCGCGCAGGTAAAAGCTCTTTTTCTGCCCGCTCTGCACCGTCAGCATCTCCTCTCCGGTCTCGTGCAGTATATCGGCTTTGGAGATATCGCCCTCGGGCAATGTGGCTTCGCCGTAGCGCAGCGTATGCACGCCCTCTTCGGTGTTTTCACGCAGCGTATCAACCGCGGAGATGTTGCCCGCAGGCAGCACCAGCGCAAAACCGATAAGAAACACCGCTGTGACCGCCCACATCACACCGGCGTGCAGCGTGCGGTAAGCAGCTTTGCAGGAGGTATACTCGCCGAGCAGGCCGCACAGCAAAAGCGCCGTTGCAAGCGGACTGAATGCCTCGCCGACAAGCCCGATGAGCACCCATATAAGGCAATAAACGGCAACAGGACCGCGTCTGCCGCCGCGCGTACACAACCAAGATACGAGCGCGCACAGCATTGTCAAAAGCAATGTGAAGGCGATGATGTCGCCTGCGAGGTCTGTCGTCGGCAGCAGTGCCGCGCCGCCCTCATGCGCCGCATTCCAACGCGTGATAAGGCGATTCACCCAGCTCATACCGCCGGAAAGCGGGTTGCCGGTGACAAAGCAGACCGGCAGAAAAACAAGCCACGGCACAGCCGCCGCGGCACGGTATATGTTCTTTTTCGCACCGAGATAATCCCCTGCGATGCAGCCCAGAAGCACCGTGACGGCACCGCCGAGCGGCAAGACGAAAAGACCCTTTAAATCAACATTCCAGATGACCATGAGCGCTATGAGCGCGCCCGCCGTAAGCAGGGCCGCGCGCAGGGAGCGCCACAGCAGATACGCTGCTTTGTTTTCGTTTTTTTCCGGGTAGACCGTAACGGTCTGCGGATGTTTCATGCGCGTCCCCTCTCTCAGCACAAAATGCGGTAAACTTCATCTTCGATTCGCTCGGCAGGCAGCTCTACCACTTCGTAGCCGCCGCCCACCGCAATATGCTGCAATTTGCCGCCGGACACCGCACTGATGACGGTAGTGCCGATGCGACCCTCAAGCGGTTTTAAGGACGCGGTGTATGGACCCGCGGTGAGCAGCACCAGGCGCGCATACTGACGATCCATCTGCTGTGTGAGGAAATACCGCATGCCGGCGCCCTCGGTTTGCTGCAGTGGGAAGCACATCCAGTGCATGAGCATCTGCTGGAAATCCTTCTGCGTGCGCACCTCGTAAATTTCGAGGCCATTACGCGTAGGCACGGCGGCGCTGAACGTGATGTGCTGCTGCACAAGCTGCGTGCCCACGGCCGCTGCTACGGCTGCCGCGGCGTTCAGTTCTTCGAGCGGCGTCGGTTCGCCGTTTTTCTCTATGCCGAAATCCATAAGCAGCACGATGTTATACAGCGACGGGTCGCTTGCCTGCCGCAGAATGAGCGTATCGGTCTTGCCGGAAAGCTTCCAATGAATGGATCGGACGTCATCGCCCGGCACATACTCGCGCAAATCGAACATCTCGCTTGGGTCGTTGCCCTTGCGGTTCTGCATTTTGCCTTCGGGCTGCGGCGTACCGGCCGAAGCCTGCGAAAGCAACAGCTGTACCTTCATGCGGCGCGGGTAAATGACCGTGCGCACAGGGGCAAACGGTGCTGTCTGCACGTTAAAGAGATTCAGCACGTCGCGCACGCAGATGCGTTTGCAGGAAAAGCGCAGCTCGCCGCACTGCTCTGCGGGCACCTTGATCGTGTAGTTGCTCTGCCCCGATGTGAGCGGAAGCAAAAAGCGCCTTTCTTTTTTGGTGCCAAGCAGCGTGCTCTGCGTTTCAAGCTCCAAAAAGATCTCCTGCGCGGCAAGCAGCTTTTTATCGGAATTTACGATGATGTTCAGGTTAACGTCCTTGCCTTGCTGCCCACCGGGGCGGACACGCATAGAAACGCGAATGCTGTGCGCATCATGTAAAACGAGCATACCGTTAATAACCATGAGCAGCAATAAAACAATCAGCACTGTCAGCAAAAACGACTTACTGTATAGGAACAGCAGCACTGTTGCCGTCAATAGGACAAGCCCATAGGCCAGTCTGTTTTTCCACATATCCGCTTACCTTTCCGTACCGGGCTTGATCTGCTGCAAAATCTCAGCCAGAATATCGCGCGCCGTTATGCCGTCCACCTGTGCCTGCGGGCGCAGAATGAGACGGTGTGCGCAGACATCGAAAAACGCGCTCTGCACGTCTTCCGGCACCACGTAGTTGCGCTCGCGCAAAACGGCACCAGCACGCGCCATTTTGACGAGTGCGGAAACGCCGCGGGGCGAAATACCAAGCTCAACGAGCGGGTGCACACGGGTGGCCTCGCAAAGGCGGATGGTGTAGCTCAGCACGCTGTCCGCAACGCGCACGGAGGTGAGGTAGTTCTGCACCTCCAAAAGATTCTGCGCGTTCGTGACGGGGCGCACATCGGAAAGCGGGTTGGAATAACGCTGTGCGTTAATGATGCGCATCTGGTTTTCAAGGCTCGGGTAGCCGATGGAAAGGCAGATCATGAAACGGTCGAGCTGCGATTCCGGCAAAGACTGCGTACCGGCGGAACCGACCGGATTCTGCGTTGCGATGCAGATAAACGGCGAGGGCAGCACGTGCGTTTCGCCGTCTACCGTAACCGTGTGCTCCTCCATGACCTCCAGCAGTGCGGACTGCGTTTTCGGGGAGGTACGGTTGATCTCATCGGCGAGCAGCAGCTGGCAGTTTGCCGCACCGTCGCGGTACTCAAAGTGGTTTGTTTCGCGGTTGAACACCGTGAAGCCTGTGATGTCGGACGGCAGGGTATCCGGCGTAAACTGGATACGCTTGCTGGAAAGGCCCAACGTTTTGGAGAACGCCACAGCGAGGGTCGTTTTACCGACACCCGGGCAGTCTTCCAAAAGAATATGGCCGCCGGCATAAATGGTCATCAAAACTTTTTTTACGATCTCGTTCTTGCCGATAAAGGCTTTGCTGACCTCTGCAAGGATAGCTTTGGATTGCTCTACGATCATTCTGACAGTTCCTCCTCATTTGTATCCGATGTATTCGACACGCTGCCGCTTTCCGTCGGTTGCTCTGTTGCTTTTTCTTCGGGCTCGGAGTCGCTTTCCGTTTCTCCCGCGGTGGTGGAAGTACCTTCCGTTCCGGGCACATTGGTGTCCGGGTTCTCCGTACCGCCTGCGTCCTTGCCGGTAAATCCGTTTTCTTCTGTCCCTTCCGAGAGTTCTGCGTCTTTCGCTTTACCCGGATTTTCGGTCTCGCCTTTTTTGTCCTCTGTGTCGGTGTCTTTATTGCTGTCATCCTTCTTGACAGGCTCTACACCGCAGGTGAGGGTATCGCCGTCACTGAGCAGCTCCAGACCCATGATGCCGCGCAGACGGTTTTCTGCCGTGAGCAGCTTTTCATAAATAACGGCTTCAATCTCGTCATCGGTGGGCTCCTCGCCTTTTTCCTCCAAAAGCCGGTTGGCGATGATACCGCGCATTTCCGCAAGGTCATGGTAGCCTGCAAACGGGAAAGTCCACGCCGTAATGTACTGTGCCTGCAGCTCGCCGTCACCGTTAAAATCTACGACCATAAACGAAACTCTCTCGTCTTCTATGCCAAAGGTGAACGGTGTGCCGACTTCAAAACCTGCAAGCTCCGGTATACTGTTCATGAAGGAATAGATTGTCACATTCTCAGACTCTACACCGGCCAGCATGTTCTGGTTGAGGCCAACCAGGTCATCGAGCAGATATAGCTTCTCAAGCGCTTTCGCATTGGAAAACGCGCCTTCTGCGATGTAGTCGAACGCCCAACCGGACGGCAGGCCCATATTATCGCCGGAAACAAAAATGCTCTGCAAATTGCTCGGCGAGCCGATGAGCGTGATCGTCCCGGCACCTTCATTTACGCGGTACGGGAAATACTCTGTAGGCTCTGTGGCGTTTTCAATACCGAAATAAGCGCGCATGCGGTTCTCCGACGTGAGCAGACGGTCATACATTACAGCATCCACCTCTTCATCGGACGGATAGCGCATCGTCTCATTTAGCAGCTTCATCTGCACGTCATCCCACATATACTGGTAAGCGCTCTTGTCCAACATATCGAGATAGCCTAAGAATGGATACCGCCACTTTTTGATGAAATCCCCTTCGGAGCCTTTCGGGATGGAGATATGCAGGTTTTGAAGTTCTTCCTCCTCTGTCCAACTCGGATTAAACCGGAAGTCATAGCCGGTCATGGAAAGTTCCAGCTCCGGCGGCGTATACGAATTGAACTGCAGCAAACGCAGGGCGTTGCAGCCGTTGAAGGCATACAGTGGTATGGAGGCTGCGCCGTTCCAGAACGACACAGAGTTGAACTCCATTTTTTCAAGGTTCGAGCAATATGCAAATGCGGTGGCTTCTATGGAGCCGAGCGTACCGACAAACGTGACAGAGGTAATCCCCGCACAGCTATCAAACGCACCCTGCGCCATCTGAATCGTCCACGTGCTCCATTCCGAGCCGACGGACACATTGCCGCTTAAATCGGATTTATATAAACTGTACGCATCGAAGTAATAGAGATCCGAAAGGTCTTCCCAGTTTATGGTGAATGCGCCGCTTTCGCTTGTTACATCTGCCATGGCGTAGTTGAAAAGCTCCGCTGTGGTGCTTGGCAGCGTGACTTCGCTGTTCACCGTTTTGCCGGAGCGTAATGCAAGCCAAGGTGCAGGCGGTGTACTGTTTCCGTCTTCATCTTCCGAACCGGCGTCCATGCCATACAGCATATAGGTGCCGCCGATATCGACCAATTCATAATCCGCCACACCGCTTTCTGCCGTAAAGCTGGTGCAATGGCTGCTGTAACCGATGTTATCTGTCGGTACATAGAAGTAATAGTTATTGTAGGCAGAACTGTAATGGTTATCTTTTACAACCGGGTCGTAGCCGTTCACCATGTAGCCGCAGTAGGCTCTGGAGCCGACAAAGCGCAGCGAGGGGCAATTATCCAAAGATTCATCGCCGATGATAACCGTGCCCGTCGTTTCGATCATGACGCCCTCGAGAGCATCACAGCCGTAGAACGCGCGGTTGCCGATCTCGGTGACAGCTTCCGGCAGAATGGCCCATTGCAGGGAATCGCAGTTTTCAAATGCGGAGGTGCCGACGGTCGTGATGATGACTTCGGTGCCGTCATCGGCCGTGACGATACCGTCAAAGCGCGTGACGTCGGCCGGTACGGAGAGCAGTGTGCCGGACTTTTCCCCGTTTGCGTTCACTTCGGTGTAATACTCGTAGCCGTCTTTCGTCGTTGTGAGCAGCGAGAGGAGAAGGTCTTCCGGCGCGCCGGAATCCGCAAGCTGCTTTGAGAGCATATCCACCTGCGTCTGTGTACTGCACAGCACGCGTTTGATATTGCTTCCCGCAAAGCAATCCTTATCGAGTGTGAGGATCGTCATTTCTTTCGGGATAACGAGCGTATCAAGGTCGCTTGACAGCGCGAAGGCGTTTTCGCCGATGCTCTTGATGGCCGTTGTGAGCTTGAGACTGCTGCCTGCACCCACGACTGCACCGAGCTTACCCTCTTTGGTATACACCATACCGCCCGAAACCATATACATCGTATCGGGGGCCGAAGCCTTGGCGAGCGTGTTGCCGGACTCCGGCGAGAATGCTTTGCCGTCGGTTAAAAGCATCTGCTCGAAAAGATTGTCCTGCACGAGGACTTCACAGTCTGTGAGGTATGTATAATCGATATCCGGCAGTTCTTCTGTTTCGGCCTCCAGATGAATCCTTTTCAGGCTGTTGTTTGCCGGAATATCCATTCTTCGAATGGTATTCGGCACGGAGATTTCCTCTACCTTATACGGCAGAGCGCGGATTTCTGTTCTGTTCTTATTCAGCAGCATGCCGTCTTCCGTGGAGACGTAGACCGGGTTGTTTTCGTCCACCACATAGCCTTCGCCAACCAAAAGGTTACCGGCGGTGCTGTTGATATAAAGGACGGTATCCGGCACTTCGAGGTAATCTACCTCAAGCTTCTCGCTCCAATCGAGATCAATGGCCTGCACATACTGCGGTACAGAGAGGCGATGTGCCGCCATGTTCTCGCTTGTTTCGTTCTTCCACCAATCGACCATACGCGTATACTGCGGCGTGTAGGATTTCATGGTTTGAAGATAGACGAGCGTGTTATACATGAAATTTATGTCATAGGTATCACGGTCCATCCAGTAGGAGTTGAGCGCGATATCGAAGCCCTGCGGCACATCTACAAAATCTGCCGGCTCCAAAATGTGGCGGCCCTTTTCTATGGGGTAGAACCACGATACAAGCTCGCCGTGCTCCATCCAGCCCGGGAAAAGCTTGTCCATGGAAACCATGGCATCAAAGCCGAGGAACGTTTTCTGATAAGAGAACAGGTTTTCTTCGGAACCGACCGTCGGGTACTGGTCTTCGTTAAGGACGGCAGACGAATCGATGGTGGCGTTTTCTTCTTTGATCTGCTCGGAAAGCAGGAAGAAACGCACTTGCTCAACGGTATACGGCACGAGATACTCGCGCCATGCACTTTTTTGCGAAAAGCGATATTCTGTGCGGATCACAACATTCAGATCGGATACATCTTCCGGCAGCGTAACCGGGAAATCCTTAATCCACGTTTTGCCGTTATCGTATGAAATGCCGGTGACGCGCACGTATTTATCGTAAGCATCGGCATCCCAGTAATACGTGACCATATCGGAGCCGATCACATAGGTATCGAGCAGGCAGTAAATATCCTCCGCCGAAACGGTCTGGCCGGCGTAAAGGCTGGGTACACCGTAATCGTATGGCTTCATAATCGTGATTATCGGCTCGCCGGTCGTATCATCCGTATTGATACCCGGTACGTGATCTTCGTCATACGGTTTATTCGTGATATGGTCGGAGCCGGAGCCCGGGCGCGGTGTCGGCTTTACGAGCACAGGGTCCTTTGCGGTATCTGCCGGACGCGGTGTAGGTGCCGGAGTCGGGGCAGTGGTAGGCTGCGGTTCTTCCGTTTCATTCGGCGAAGTTGTGGGCTGCGGAACAGATGTCGGGTTTGCCGACGCGCCGGCTCTGCCGTGGAGCCGCCCGGGTTGGTGCCGTTATTATCCTCGCCGGGGGTATTGCTGTCCCCGTTATTATTGTTGCCACCGTTTGACGGCAGCGGGTTCGGCACCTGCGTAGGATTATTGATAATGATATCGGCATTATCCTTATCATCGATGATGTCGTAGCCGGGAGTCTGCGTATTGCCGTTTTCCGGCTGCTGCACCGTCGTTTGCTGCGCATTGCTCTGCTGCGGCGGCTGTGTATCTGTATCCGTATTCGGCTTATTGATTGTCAGCGAATTCTGGTTTTCCGCATCGGGTACCTGCTGATCTTCAAAAAGATAATCTGCACGCTGCGAATTCTGCGGACGACCCTGCGCATCGGCGCTCTGGTCTTTTTCCCAGTAAGCGCTTTCATCCTCCTGCGTGCCGGAATCGCTGTTTTGCGTGTCCTTATCTTCCGGAAACAGCACCTGATTCGTTTGCAGGTCTCTCTTCTGATCGGACGGCACATAAGTATTCCCAAGCCGCTGATACGCCGCCACACTGCTTACGCACAGTGCCACCGCGGTGAGCACCGCAGCCGCAGTCTTTATGGACTTTCTCTTATCCATGCGTTCACCTATCCTTATTCAAAAACACACCGATCTCTTTTTGCAGGCGCCTAAAGTCGACCGGCTTTGAGAAATGACTGTTCATACCGCTTTCTTTGGAGAGACGCTCGTCCTCCACGAAAGCATCTGCGGAAAGACCGAAGATCGGAATCGTCTTCGCGTCTTCCCTATTAAGCGCACGAATATGCCGTGTAGCTGTGCGGCCATCCATGACCGGCATCTGCACGTCCATTAAAATGAAATCGTAATGACCGGCAGGCTGCGCAGAGAAGCGTTCTACCGCGACCTCGCCGTTTTCTGCAACGTCCACTTCGGCACCCATCTCCTGCAAAATCTCAACGGCGATCATTGCGTTGATTTCGTTATCTTCCGCAAGGAGGATGTGACGGCCCTTGAAGCTGTCCTGCATTTTCTCTTCTGCATCGTCTTCGGACAACGCCTTGACCTTTGCGGTCTGCTCCGGCGCTTCGGCTTCGGGCAGGTGCAGGTACACGGAGAAATCGGAACCCTTGCCCGGCTCGCTTTCGACAACGATTTCACCGCCCATTAAACGCACAATGTGGTCGGTGATGGCCATGCCAAGGCCGGTGCCGCCGTAGCGCTTCGTGGTTTCTATGCTTTCCTGCTCAAACGGACGGAAAATGCGGTTGATGAATTCCGGCGCCATGCCGATGCCGGTATCGTGCACGCGAACCATGAGGTCTACATGACCTGCACTCCGCATCATCTGGCGGAACGTGACGATGATCTCGCCCTCGCTTGTGAATTTTACGGCGTTTGAAAGGAAATTGATGATGGCCTGACTGATGCGCAGCTCGTCGCCGATCACGTAATCGACGGTCATATCTTCAAAGCGCACCTCGTAGTGCACGCCGCGGGCTTCGAGGTTCTTTGCAAACATATCATAAAGGCGGTCGGCGAGCTGGCGCAGGCTAAACGGCTTGCTTTCAAGCTGCACGCGGCCCGCTTCGATACGGGACATATCCAAAATATCGTTGATGAGCGAAAGCAGGTGGTCGGAAAGCTCGTCGACTTTCTCAAGATACTGCATCGCGGGGTTATCTTTTTCAAGCTTGCCCTCTGCCAGCGTAAGCATGCCGATGATGCCGTTCATCGGCGTGCGGATCTCATGCGACATGCGGGAAAGGAACGTGGTTTTCGACTGGTTGGCTTCCTCCGCCTGCATCAGGCGCTCTTCATAGCCCTGTATGCGGCGGTGCATTTCAGTCGTTTTGTGAAAAGCGAAAAAGTCGTATCCTTTTGTGCCGCTTTGCATAACGTGCACAGTGATCCACTCGCCGTTCTGCATGCGGAATTCTGCGGTCATCGGTTCTTTTCCGTCCCACGCGAGATAGTCCCGCCAAATGTTGCGACCGCTTTTGCGGTCGTGCAGGCACGGCTCAAGGCTCGCAATGTCCTCCTGCAGACGTGCGAGAGAAATGCCAAGCAGACTTTCGATATCGCCCATCTCGTAGACCGGC
The DNA here is from genome assembly GCA_021029595.1 of Hominenteromicrobium mulieris. Lineage (GTDB taxonomy): Bacteria > Bacillota > Clostridia > Oscillospirales > Acutalibacteraceae > Hominenteromicrobium > Hominenteromicrobium mulieris. The sequence goes on from JAJJOY010000002.1 coordinate 24,694, forward strand.
ATTTTGTCTGAACGGCGCATCAGGAGACATACTTCGTCATCCTGCTTAGATAAGTCGCACATGAGCACGTCCTGCACGCTGTGGCCATCCGGCTCTGCGGCACGATTTTTCTTTTTACCGCGTGCAAAGCACAGCAGCCAAACCGCCAGAATAACCTCAAGGCAAAGAATGATGATAAGCCAGAAATTATTTCCGAGCGTCTCCAAAAGTTTTGTGAACATATTCATGCGGCATTCTCCTTTTTTCCTCTATTGTAAGCTGCCGCCGCAGCGCGCGACCTATTCTCCTCCAAACCGTTCCGTCGCATTACACAGGGAACCAAACGCAAATAAAGCCGGTCTATAAAACCGGCATATTTACTAAGTCATATAATATCGCTTGCAATTCATAGAAAAGAAGATCGTTTTGGGTGCAGAAACCAAAGCGGGAGCGCAAAAGTACTCCGGCTTACAGGCTTTTGAACGGTTTTTTCTTCTCATAAAATACATACGGTCTCTTTTCTCAATTCTTTTGATCGCGCTCAAATTCCACTCAATCGAGCTTTTCGATGGCCTCCACGATCTCCTTCTGATCTTTGCAGACCTCTTCAAAAAGCGATTCGTCCGTCAGCGGAACGGCGCCGCGCACGGCCTCCGTTAAAGCGGATGCCGATTTTTGCAGGCGGTCGAAGCCGAGGTTCTGTGCCACACCCTTTAAGGTGTGCGCCGCAATGAAAGCATCTTTCCAGTTTTTGGCTTCCACAGCTGCTGTAAGCCGGTTATAGGTCGGGTCGTTTGCGTATTTGCGCACGAACTTGCCGATCATTGCCTCATTCGGGATGCGTTTCATCACGTTTTTGAGGTCGCCGCCGATTTTCTGATATAATTCTTCAAGCTTCATAATCAGTCACCTTTCTGCAATTCCTATCTGCATGCCACATGATTTCCATTCGCGTGTTTCGCTTTATTTTCGTACATGCGCAGGTCTGCCTGCCGAATGGCTTCGGAGAGCGGGTGTACGCGGTATACGCCGCCAAGGCTGACATCAAGCTTCACCTCGGGGTAATCCGGCAATTTTGTCTCCTGCACGGCGCGTCTGAGCTGCTTTAAACGCTCATAGAACACCTCTTCGCCGATCTTGGAGAAGATGAGGAGGAATTCGTCCCCGCCGTAGCGGATGAGCGTATCGCTGCCGCGGATGCCGGAACGGATTGTGTTCGCGATGGTTTTCAGCGCTTCATCGCCCACAGGGTGGCCGTATGTATCGTTAATCTGCTTAAAAAGGTCAACATCCACGATTGCCACGGCATCTGCGCTTTCCAAATTGGACTGGAAACTCTCAAGATACAGTCTCGTGTACGTTCCGGTCAGGGTATCGCGGTAGAAGTTCATAAGCGAAGAACGCGTTGGCGCATCGTTGTCGCCGCCGCAGCGTGTGCACTCCGCTTCGTCTTCATGCGAAGCAATCTCCAGTGTGCAGGTACGTCCGTTGACGTTGATATGTTTAGAAAGCACGAAGTACATTTGCCTGTCACGCATTTCCAGCTTGGTGACCCACTCTTTTCCTTCCAGAGAGCGGGAAGAAATACAGTTTTCGCACGGCTCGTTTCTGCCCCAAATTTCATAGCAGTGTATCGGCGTAGTAATTACTTTGCCGTCTTTATCCAGCTCAAGGTTCTCATTCGTTTTCGGATCAACAAGGCGCACAACCTCAAACACGCGGCTCAAATCTTTCAAAAGATGAGACACACTATATTCAGAGCATTTTTCGAGCACATCTTCTCCGCGCCGCACCATTTCATCCTGAATATCTTCAAAGCGTCCAAGCACGCCGGCATAATTTTTGTATTTAGTTGTCCAAAGCGATTTTGCCGTAAGGCGCTGCCAGCGATATTCCCCGTTAACGGGGATCTGCACAATCATTTTCACTTCCGGTCTTTCCGGCGTTGTTGCTTTCAGCTTTTCACGCATAGCGAGCCAATCCTTTTCAGAGAGCAGCGAAACGTCGTTCCATTCCGTCAGATACATGGATTTTTCTCGTTGATCGACCGGCGCATTCCAATCTTTGAGATGTACGGTATTTGTCCAGTGGTCAAATTCAAACTGGATACCGCCGCACTGCTCTGCGAAGAATTCCGCCTTTTTCTGCTCGAAGGTGAGCAGGCTGTGCGCACGGTTATTAGGCATAAGTTCTTTTTGCTCGAGCATTTCATCGGAAAGACGCTTTGCTTCCTGACGGTAATCGAACCGTCTGGGGTCTGTGTGCATGTTCTCGAAAAGTTGATCCTGCACGTCCAAAAGACACTGTATCAAAAGCGGATTGAAGGCGCCGCATTCGCCGTTTGTAATCATTTTAATAGCGGTCGCGTGGTCGAACGACTTTTTGTAGCAGCGTTCGCTTGTAAGCGCGTCGTACACGTCTGCCATGGCGACGACCTGCGCGGAAATCGGAATCTCATCGCCCTTGAGGCCGTCCGGGTAGCCGCGGCCGTCCCAACGCTCGTGATGCCAGCGGCAGATCTCATGTGCCAGATTCATCAGCGTTTCGGCTTGCTGCGTACCGAGGTCGTACAGCATGGCGTCGCCAATGGCGGCGTGATTCTTCATAATCTCCCACTCTTCGGGGTCGAGCTTGCCGGGCTTATTTAAAATTGCTTTCGGAACGCTGATCTTACCGATGTCGTGCAGTGCGGAAATCGAAACGATCATAGAGATATCCGTTTCCGTCAGCGGGTATTTATCCGTGATCTCAATCAAACGGTGCAGGAGGGTGCCTGTCATCATGCGCACATGCAGAATATGCTGGCCGCTTTCGTTGTTGCGGTATTCGATAACATGGCTCAAGATATTGATCATCGTGTTGTTCGTCTTTTCACGCTCGTAGACCTGCTCCTCCACAAGGCGCACAAGGCGCTTTTGGCGAGCATACAGCATGAGCGTGTTTTCGACACGGCGGCGGACGACCGTCAGATCGAACGGTCTGCTGATGTAATCCGAAGCGCCGAGGTCATAGCTGCGGCGGATGAAATCCACGTCATTTTCGGACGATATGATGATAACCGGCACCTCGCTGATCCAATGCCGTAGATTCATGACCTCCAGCACGCCGAAACCATCCATTTTCGGCATGTTGATGTCGAGCATCACGAGGTCGATATCATCGTTTTTTTCGAGGATATCGACGGCTTCTGTGCCGTCTTTTGCCATGACATATTCGTATTTATCGCTGAGTATTTCCTCAAGGAGCATTTGGTTCATTTCCGAATCGTCCGCGATGAGTATTTTTTCCTTTAAACTCATAGATTTCTCCTTGCAGCGCTTTCTGTTTCGTCTCACAATTTATTCTTTATCGGAAAGCGCTTTCATTTTTACCGATAGAATGACTTGCCAAAGACAGAATTCGCTATATTCTCTGCAAATTCGTCAAAAAGTGGATAAAAAGCAGCAATTCTATCTACTCTACACAATAAAGAACACTATTTAAATACACTGTATTTCTATTTTATCATATTTGCTTTTTACGTGCAAGAAAAATCGCATGAAATCATACTTTTTAAAAACAAAGCGTATACAAATTCTTTATTGCAAAAACACCGCGCCTGCGGAGCATTCCGTTTGGCGCGGTGTTTCTCAGTTTTCTGTATTGCGGATGTCTTCGGCGCGGGCGTGGCCCTCTGCGGTGTCTTCGGTCGTCACATTGAGCTTTTCCACTTCAAAGGTGGTTTCGGCCAGCGTGTTTTTATTTTCGCTGTCTTTTACGCTCAGCCGCACTGTGAAAAGGGAGGAAACATCGTCATACGTTAAGCTTTTCACCTCAGCTTTAATACCGTAGGGGTACGCCTTTGCGGGCAGAATGTCCTTGCCGCCAAGCTGCACATGCCCTTCCGGCGTAGTGGTAAACGCGGTGTAATCGCCGCTGCCGAACTGCTGGCTGAAAAAGCCCGTAACGTTGCCGCTGCCGTCTACTTTCAGTGTGCCGGAATAGCGCAGCTCATCGCTGATGGTGGTCGTAAGCGTGGAGCACAGTACCTGCGCTTCCGAATATGAAACGGATTTTGCGTAGGAGCGCACGCCGAGCTGCACCCCCAACACCATCACCATGCTGACAAGCACCAAAATGGCGACTGTGCAGAGCATTTCCACGAGCGTTAAGCCTTTTTTATCTTTCAGCTTCAAGTTCCCGCCCCCTGCTCTTTGCTTTCCCTGTAATACGTGTAGCCGTTTTCGCTTGTGTATTCATCGACTTGAACATGGATGATTTTTGTGGCACTGTTTTTATCCTTAATGATCAGCGTTTTGGTTTCGCTGCCCTTGACGGCATTCTTATACGTTAAAGCCACATCGGTTTTGCGCACCTTGGCATTTACCTTGGATGCCGTGGAAACTGCGGTGGAGAGAAAAAGCATAACGAGCACCACGACCACGATGGCCATGAGCGTTTCCACCAGTGTTTCCGCTTTTTGTGAACGCAGCTTTTTCAACCCGTTACCTCCTTTTGCAGCTTTGCCTTATTCCATTCGAGTGTTCGGGTGACGACCTGCGTGGAGCCCGTATCGCCGGAGGTTCTTTCCTCCGTCAATTTGCCCTCCATAGTCAACACCATGCGGCAGGGGTGTTCGGAACCCACACCGTTTGTGAATGTTGCAGTGAGGTTATACACCTTGCTGCTTTCGTCACTGCCGGTGCCGACTGATACAAGGATTTCTGCCGATACATCTTCATAACCGTCTACGGAGAACGTGTAGGTCTTTGCATAAGTGGACGTCGTGTTCACACCTATAAACCGTGCGCCGATGTCATTGATCATATCTCCCACCGCACATGTGGCCTTTATCGTATCATTCGTCGTAGTGGTCGTTCCATCCGCATGCGTCACCGTGGTCGTAACATCTTTATACCGGCCCGTAAGGCTTTGGAAATCGTCGCGCACGAGCTCGGCGGCAGAGCTGACCGCGAGGTAGGCCTGCTGCTGTTCTTTTTCCGAGCGCTTATTTACGGCGGCGCTGGTGGCGGCGGAGATGATGACCGCGCTCACCATGATGCCGACCAGCATAAGCAGCAGTGCCATCAGCATGGATGCACCCTTTTGACTATTCAGTTTTCTGCGGATCGCCTGCATTTTCGGCACCTGCCTTTTTGTTGATTTACGGTTCAGCGGTCTCGCCGCCTGCTGCGGTATCTTCCCAAACGGCATAGAGGGTGAGTTCGCTCTTATTCTCCATCGCCATGGAGTTTACGATGCTCTGAATTGAGTTCTCATCTGCATACTGCTCTGCATCCGTAGCCGTCAACGCCCAGCCCTTAAAGGTAGATGTTCCCTTTGTGAACGTATTCTGCAGAAGGGTGTCCGTTGTTTGAATCTTATCATAAGCATACGAAACAGCACCCATCGTACCCAAGCCGCCGTTGGCATCAAACTGGATGGTATAGGTGTTCGGAACCGCCTTGATCTCGGTATCTGCGAAAATCTCGGGGAGATTATCTAAGTCAAACGTATAGCCTAAAATAGCTGTTGCCAACTTGTTCTTTTCTTCTTCCGTTAACGTCGGCTTTTCGCCGTAAGATACCTTTTTCTCCAGCACCAAATCGCCGTTTACCGTTACAAACTTCACCTTATACTCATTGGAAACAATAGTGTACGGGGTGGTGAGGTTGTAGGTCACGTCGCCGTTTTTGAGGACGATCTTTAGGGTGATCTCGCCTGCCGCGGCGGATTCCACCTTTACGGCGCGGTATCGGAACTTCGTGTCGTTCGTTTCTGTCGTCCACTTATCGCTTACCGTCACTTTGTAGGTGTGATTTTCATCGGTCGTGATGCCGTCTGTGACCACGGTGTAGGTCGTTTCCCCTGCGGTGATCTCGATTTGATCGACCGTAAAGCCTTTCAAATCGGTATACTCGTCCGTCGCGTAGAGGAACAGCGCGCTTTCCTGCATGGCGGGGCCGTTTTCCGGGTATTCAACGGTCGTACCGGTGTAGGAGGTCGTGGATTTTTTCGGCGTGTGCGGCAGAGAAATCTGGTTATAGACGCTGCCGTTGACGCTGCCGTTTGCCAGGCCAAGCACATCACTCGGCTTTGTTGTAGCGCTGATATACAGCGTAGCCGTGACCTCTTTTGCGGGCTCCGCGGCAGTTGCCGCGCCGTACGGATATGTGCACGTGATGCTCACCGTGGCTTCGCCCGCAGCAAAGCCGGTAAGTGGCAAGGAGAACGTGCCGTCTGCGTTCAGCTTGATATCGTCCTTACTGCACTCGATGACATCCTGCTGCACGCCGTTGTTATCGACAGCAATCTCCCATCTGAGCGTCTTTTCGGTCTCGGCAAGCAGCTGCTTGTCGTTTGCGTCCTTTACGGTCAGCGTGATCGTATCGGTGTCGCCGGAATAAACCGAAACGTTCGTAGAAGAAGCCTCCAGCTTGAGCGATGCCGTAACTTCGATCGTGAGACGCGCGATGTAATTGCCAAGCTTCGCCTCTGCGATGACCGTGCCGACGTTCTGCCCGATGAATGTGACATTGTAGCAGTTATTCGCGTTGTTATACGCAATGCGGCTGACTGTTGCTGCGGCCTTATCGTTTGTGAGCTCGTTTCTGTCTTCGTCGTACAGCTTGATTTCCGGCTCCGCGCTCGTATCTACGTCGCTGCTGGCGATAAGCAAATGTGTCTGCAAAAGCGCCTTGCCGTCTTCGCTTTCGTTCAAAGTGCTGTCTTCCGCTTTCGTTTTGATATCCGCAAGCAGGTCGAGCTTCCGGGAGTTTTCTTCCCATAAGAGACCGATGCGCGGCCAGCGGCCGTAATGCACATTGACTGTGCTGCCGAAGATATCCGTCTGTGTCAGAACCGTCGGGAACGGATAGTTAAGCCCCTGCAGCGCCGTATCGTTGCCCGGAAAGCTATATTTGCCGTCGATGTTCTGCCCCTGCTCGGTGACGGTAACGGTGGAGAAGCTCTTATAGCTTGGGCCGGACTGGTAGTTCTTGTTCAGTTTCGTTAAGAAATCGCTGCTCTGCATTTCGGCATACGTTACGTATGGGGTGGAATCATTGAACAACTTGATCTCACGCCCCCACTTATCCTGATGTGTCATGTTCAGGTTCAGGTTATACCAACTTGAGGGAGTTTTATTGCCGCCATATTTGCGGTAATCATCTGTATTTAATACGGCGGATTCAAGTGCATAGCAGTTATGAATCTCAATATAGTCGTTTTTAACATCCGCGAAATTTTCCTGCATTTCGCCATTGGAGGCGATTGCCTGCGTACTCTTTATAATATTTTGCTCGTTGGCTTTACCACGTTTTGGCATCTCAACATAACTGTAGCAGTTTTCAACCTTGAGCACACGACTCACATCACCAACCAAAGTTGCTAAGCCGCCGCTGTTTCGCATGACAATACCGCCAACAAGGCCGCCCATCCAGATATTCGCACCCTGATTATAGTTACTATACCAAGATTTAGCTGTGCTTCTCATAGAACCGCCGGCATAACAATATCGCACTGCGCCACGAGAAACACCGGCAATACCGCCGACGCGCAGATTTTGATAAGCACCATTATAGCCGATATTGATAATAATATCTGTTACAGCGGAGCAGTTTGTAATATCCATGTTTGTCATGCCGACAAGACCGCCGACACTGCCGCCGCCCCAACCCGGGGCGTTTGCATGGTTATCCTGAATGGTATAGCCGGAAACCGTACAGTTTGTAAATACACTTGCAGGATTGTCTCTGCCGGCCGCAAAGCCGACAAGACCGCCAACGCAATACCAGCTCACACCGTCTTTTGCGGCTTCGATTACATTGCCTTCATTCGAGTATACGACCACATTTTTAACCGTTGCACCGACCGTGATGCCAAAAATACCAACACATTCCGCATTGCTGTGAATTTCAACATTTTTGATCGTATATGCCTGTCCGTCATAATGAGAAGCAAAATATGACATTGTCGGATCAGCTTTTGCTGTATCGCCTGCATTATCATACATGCTTCCGATAGGCGTGAAGTTATTGGTCTTACCGAGTGTACGGTATTCCGAGGAAGCATTCAAATCGTGTGTTTGATTCCAATACAGCTCTTTGCCGCTTCCCGATACCGTGCGAGTATCGCCGTAAACCTGATACGTGTATTTATCCTTAAACGTATTCCAATCCCATTTGTTCTGAGACACAATGGAGGTGCTTGTATTGTGCTTTCCGGAATTCCAGTTGATAAACTGCAGCTGCGAGACGGAGCGAATCTCGTAAGCGTTGCCGTTGGCGCCGGGTTCGACGTCACCTGTTTTTGTCATTTTGTTCTGTACTTCGGAGCTATCGAGGCTCATAGAGTTTGCAAAGAACGGGTTGACGGTGTAGATGTATACGGTAGCATCTGTTCCGCTGCCGTAATCCAGCCACCATGTGCCGTTTGCTTTGCTGCCGGTCAAATACATTTTGTCTTCGCCGGTTTCATATGCGACAAACGTATAGCCGGGCATCTGCTTACCGAGCGCTTCGCCGGCTTTTGCATTTTCTGCAACGCTCATGAAGTTTTCATTGAAGTATACAGCACTTAATAAAGTCTTCAAATTATTGCTGTTCGCATAGAAATAGCCGTAGCCGTAATGCGTTACAACGCCGCCGTCGTCGTGCTCTTCACAGAGAGAATCGCCCTTTAAGATGTCGTTGTTTGCGCTGGAAATTTCATTGCCCTGGCTTGTGCCCACGTAGCTGAAGTGGTAGCCGCTGTTGCTGCCGCTGTCTTCATATTCCCAGTAGAACACACCGAGCGTACCGATGTCCTTCTGCACGGGCCAATCGCCGTAATGCACGGTCTTCCCTGCTGCATTGCGCACGACTGCCGGGTAGATATAATAATCGCCGGTCGTTTCTTTGGCATTATAGGTGCAATCTGCCTTTTTGAAATTGCTGATTGTTTTGTTTTGCAGCTCGCTGCCCGTAAGGGGCTCACCCGCCGCGTTATCTTTGAATTCGTTCGTGGAGGTGTTGTAAGCATAAAGCGTGCCTCTATACGAATACGTGCCGCCGTCCAGATAATAGCACTGGTATGCCGAACCGCCGGTATGCGCAAAGCCGTAGGACTCCGCATCGCCGGAAGCTGTCAGCGCCGTAGCGCTGTAGCTGCGGCGAATCATGCCGCTGGCGTTGTTCGCCGCAAAGCCCGCGACCCACACGGTGCTGTTTCGCGCGCCGCGCACCTGAATGCTGCCAAGCGCGTAGGAATCCGAAACAGAGGCGTGGTTCACGCCCGCAAAGCCGCCCGCATAGGTGTTAGAGTTCGTATTTGCAAAGCGAATGGACGGGCAGTCCGAAGCGCTGTTGCGGATGGTGCCGTAGTTGCTGCCGACAAAGCCGCCGAGCGAAGCCGTGCTGGCGCTGTAACCGTAATACTCCATGGTATAGCCGGAAACCGAGCAGTTTGAAACCGTGCCGCGGTTATAACCGACGAGCACGCCCATGCTGACGCGCGACGCACTGCCGGAAGCCGAATTACCGCCCTGCGCATTGACATAGGCCACCGTGTTACTGCCGTCGCCGACAAGGAACACATTGCGCACCGCGGCAGCGGACGACGTATAACCGAACATGCCGATGTAAAGGGATTTTGCTTTAAAGGAAATTTCCCCTATCGTATTGCAGCCGCCGTTATACACAGCCGTAAACGGTTTATCCCCTGTGCCGATCGGCGCCTGTGTGCTAATCTTTGCAGGCACAACGTCATCATATTTTGTCCACTCATACCTGCTGTAATCGATGTTGAGTTCCTGACGGAACACACTGTCCTTTACGGCATCCGCATACTGCGGGTAGTAAAGGCTCAACGCATACAGCTGGCGGGCGGAGCGGATGCAGACCGTTTCCGGCGCTTGCGGCTTATTTTCGTTGACCGTCACCGTTTTTGCGAAATGCGGATTGTAGTAATACTCCGTATTCGTGTTGTTTGCGGTGTCTTCTATCGTGATCTTCTGGTAGAATGTATCCGGCTCTGCGGTGTCGATATACTTGGTGTTGACGACCTCTTTTGAGAGCGGATAGAGATAATACTTCGTATTTGTCGCGTCGTCAGTCGTTTCAATTGCGCTACCAAACGATACCCGTGCCGTTTGGTCGTTTGCATACGTCACGGTAACGTTATCGGTCGCATCTTTCTTTTCGATATACGCCAGCGCATAGCCGTCGCCGACGACAAACTTACTCGTTTTGAGCGTGGAAAGGTTCGCGCCGTAGAAGCCGTAAGTTTCGTCTTCGTAGCGCTCGTAATAAACCAGTGCGCCGGATTCAAACTCCGCCTGCCAGTCGCCGTAGTGGTTCAGCTTTTCAAGGCGCGGATACGTGTAATACGTAAGGCCCTGATCCATCAAGTTATACGGAAACGTAGCCGCGCCGGAGGACGACGTGAACGCCTCGGAGATTTCTTTTGCAAAGCCCGATTCACTGAGTTCTTTATAAGTTTTCGGCGTGGTTTGATTGTCGTTTTCCCACTTGCTTGTGCCGCCTTCGGAAAGGCCGCCGTCTGTCAGATAATATACGTTTGAGGCACTGCCCATTGCCTTGACCGTGGAATGAACCTTTGCGTTTTCTCCAACATTGTAAACACACGCAGAATAACCGCCTGTGGCGATCACATTGGAGCCGCCTACTAAGCCGAAAGCATCGCCGGTCGCCGTTTGGTAACCCGCTGCATAGAAATCCTCTAAGGTGATAGAGGTTCCCGTTGCGGCCACTTCAGACCCGCCCTCTGCCTTTGCGATAAGGCCGCCCGTTCTGTCTGCCTTCAAATAGCAATCCGCATAGGAATCGGTTATCGTTGCCGCATGATACACGGCACCGATGAGGCCGCCTGCTGCGCCGTCTGCACGAATGACCGTAGACGCGGAGCTGTCCGTAACGGATACGCTGCCCGTTTTTGTCACCATGCCGATAAGTCCGCCGACGATTTTACCCTCGAGCCACGGCTGCACTTTTTCCGGGGAATCGACCGTTTCGATATCTGCGAGGTCGCCTTTTTTGGAGCTGAGGTATACACGGGTATTTGTGATTTTCACGGTATCGGAAACAGAACCGATGAGCGCACCGACGTTCTGGCCGCCATTATCAATCTTCATGCCGGTAAGCGTCACGTTTTTGATCTCACCGTTAAATGTACTGAACAGACCTGCATCTCCGTTTTGCGCAGCTTTTTTGATGTACAGGTTTGAAATGGAAGAATACAGCTTTACGTTATCGACCTCGGAATAGCCGTCATAGCTTTTGAGATTCTTATTTGTGATGGGCGTAAAGGTGTCGCCGTAAAAGGAATACCAGTCTTCGTTGTCGGCAGTATCATCCGCAAAGGAAAGGTCGCTGACCTGCACGGCACCGGTAATCGTCTCGGAAACATGGGAGGCCTCGTCCAAATTCTGTAAATGGCGGCCGTAGGCGATGAGCGCCGTGCCCGCCGGGGTGCCCTCGGCATAGCGGAACAGGCTGTTCGTTTTGCGGGTGTAGCTTTTGCCGTCCACATTGGCGTTTTGGCTTTCTACGGAAAGCGTGACGGTGATGTCTGTGCCGCACGCAAGCTTATGGTCGGTCTGATTATAGAAGCGCGTCTTTTCGCTTTCCAAGCTATCCATAACCCACGTGTAGTACCAAGTTTTGCTGTTCAGCTGGCGAAGCTCGCTGTAATTTACAACCTTTACATATTCGTTCCGGCCGTCCGAAACCTTGATATTGAACGTCAGCTCATCGGCATAGGGGTTGTTGCAGTAGAACGTTGCCGTCAGCTTCTCACGGTTATCGATGGAGATGTCCGGCTTTAGAGTGTCGGTTGTGCCGGAGATCACACGCGCACCGCCGTAGTAGCCGATCTTCGCACCGTTGTGCAGGCGGGTCTGGCGCACACGCATACGGTTTAAGTATGTGGGCAGCGTAGTGGAGACATCACCGCTTGTGATCTCCTCTTCGCTGTAAAATGCGCTGTACACACTGCCGCTTTCGGGGTCGTACTCGATAACCCAGTGGTTGTTCCAAAGCTCGGCATCTACGGAAGATTCCGGCAGAACGGAAGCTGCCGCCTTGCCGACTTCCACGCGGTTTGCGGAAACGACGTAGCAGAGCGTGTCTTTTGTGATGGCGTCTTCCGCATCTTCTTCGGGAGCATCCAGCGGAATGAGACCAACCTTTGCAACGCCGTTATCCTTGTTTTCATCGTACTGATAAAGGCTTTCGTAGCCGCCGGCGCGCAGCTCGGACATGCGATTCTGCGCGGCAACGTAAAGGATTTCCGCTTTACTGTCGAGCTCCTTTTGGCGCAGATTCTTTTGAATCGTCACAAGTGAGAGAACCGCCACGGCAAGCAGCACGACGACGATGGCCACGACGATCAAAAGCTCGGACATGGTAAAGCCGGCTTTCCCCTTTCTTCTATTTTTCAAACTCTTCATATCCCGTGAAAAATTCATGCGTTTTGCTCCTGAGAAAAATATGGAAACTGTAAAACGGTATAAGTCTTTTTAAACACAGAAAACCGGCAAGCAAAAAACAGCTTCCGGCCTGTGTTGCACCAGCTATTTTTGAAGTTCAAAATACGTAATATACAGGTTTACCTGCACATTGCCGGAGCTGCCGGAATTTTCAAACTGCACGCTGATGTCCGATATTTGGTTTGTAAAATCGCTGTTGTGCAGCGCATCAATGATGGCGCGCGTTTCGGCGTAGGTGTTCGTTGTAAAGGTCATGTTGATGGGGCGGCACATGATGTAGCCATCGTTCAGTGCCGAGACCTGACCGAAATCCAGCGAATAATCGACGGAAGCCGAAAGAATGCTGTTCAACTCAACGAGCAGCTTGCCGGAATTGTCATAATTCGGGATGGGCGTGGGGTCGCCCGCGGCATAGATTTCCTCGAGCTCCTTCTGCATCTGGTTCATGCGCGTCAAAAGCGCGGTGTTCTGCAAAATCTCGTCCTGCTCCGCGGCCGTTTCGGACTGATACTCGTCGATGGAATTGTTGATGGGCTCCAAGATGAGCTTAAAATATGCGATGACGATGAGCAGCACGGTGAGGACGAGCAGCATCACTTTTTCGCGCGTTGTAAAGGCTCTTTTCATGCTGTGGCCTCCCCTTCCGCCGTGTCAGCCGGCTGTAATGTGATCGTCACGGAGAAATCGAGGTCTTCGCCTGCCGTTTTTTCGGTGGAAGCGATTGTAAGGTCAGCAGCCTTTACAATGGGCTGCTGCTGTAAAATCTCAAACATAGCGGAAATCTCCTGCAGATTCATGCCGGACATGGAAACAATCATCACGTCGTCCGAAATGGTGACGGCCTTTATCGTGCCGTAGGACTGCAGACAGTTCTCCATGAGGTCGAGCACTTCCTGTCTGTCCACAGAAACGAACGCGCCGGAATCCTCCTGCTGCATCCATTTTCTGGAATAGGCGCGGTACTCCTCTTCGACCTCGGGGTATTTCTCTACGGCGCTCTGCATTTCGGTATACTGGGCATGCACGGTGTTGTAGGCACTTTCTGCGGCACTTTGGCGCGCAAGCTGGTCAAGTACGCCGAATTTCACGACGAGCACCACAAGCACGATAATGACCGCCGTGCCGATGGAAAGCGTCATGACGCTTTGGGAGTGCGACTCGCGCTTTGCGAGGTTGACGGTTCTTTTGGTGGGGTATTTTACAGGCTTTTTGGCACCGTTCCCCATGCCGAGTTCAAGCTTCATTCCAACGCCTCCTTACTTTTGCAGCGCGCAGCCGATCGCTTTGATGTAAAGCCACGCCGCTTCCAATGCGTCGTGCTGAGGAAGCAGCTCCTCGGCGTTATGTACGTCCAGATCCGTCACACGGCAGATGGCCGCGCGTATCTGATCTACCGCCACACCGCCGCCGCAAAGATAAATTCTCCGGAGCGAGCGCTCGCGGTTATTGTAATTATAGAAGTTGACGGCCTTCATGATTTCGATTGCCATGCGGTTGAACAGCTCGGCGCTCACGTCTTCGGAAAGCACGTCGTTGTAATCGGACAAAATGTGTGCGTGTGCCATGTGAATATCCACGCCGCGCACATCGGAAATCGTCTGCTCAAGGTCGCGCAGGCCGAGGTCGCCGGAGCGCTTCGTGGTGAAATTGCCGTCCTGCAAAATGTGCATACGGATGCCGTTGTGGCCGAGGTCTACAAAGCAGTAATCGCTGCCCGCGGGCGCATTTGTGCGCTGCATGTAATCCTCCGTCAGCGCAGCGTAGGCGCATTCCTCCGGCATGGCGACTTTCAAATTGAAGCCCGCACGGCGCAGCATGGCGCGGTATTCTTCCACGGTGCTTTTTAAGGTGGCGCAAACGAAAAGCTGCAATTCTTTCACATTGCCCTCTTCGTCTTTCACCGTATCCTGCACGGCGTAGTCGAAATAATACTTATTCTTTTCCTGCGTCAGGTAATCTTTAAATTCAAACGGCAGGTTATACAACAGTTGGCCGTCCGTCATGGCGGGCACGGTCACGTTGCGGGTGAACACCAGCGTGCCGGGCAGAATGACCGCCGCCGCACCGCGGGAGATGCCGTTTTCTTTCGCCATTTCCTTTATAAAATCCGCCATGGCGTCCATGGAGACGATTTCGCCGCCGGAGACCATATTATCCGGCAATTCTTTCGCCATAACCTTTTTCAGTTTGCCGCCTGTAAAGCATACGGCTTTTACCATGCACTCACCAATGTCGAATGCCGTGATTTGTCCGGGCATGGTACAGACACCTCGCTTTCTTCTTTATCCCTATCCGTCAAGCTGTAAAGCTTTTGTTCTTTCCGTTAAAATAAACTCAAATACACGCCGATGATCTCGCTGCCGCAAAGGAGCGTGAGAATCGCCGCCGCCGAGATGGACGGCCCCCACGGAAAAAGCTTTCCGTCTTCTTCCTCTGCCCCGTCTTCTGTGGTACGTTTTTCCGGGAAGACAAACGCGAAGACGATGCCGAGCACGCACGCGATGAGCAGGCACAGAATGTTCCGCTGCCAGCCGAGAAACAGGCCGGTGAGGAACAGCAGTTTAATATCGCCGCCGCCCATGGCTTCCTTTTGGCGCACTTTTTCGTATAAGAGCACGATGAGCAGTAAACCGCCGCCAACGGCGAAGCCGCCGAGCAGCGCATCCATGAGGTTTTCGAGCACATTCCCCTGCAAAAACAGGAAAACAACACGCACGACGATCCCCGTCACGATGAAACGGTCCGGGATCATATACCCCTCCAAATCCGTGAATGCAGCGGCGAGCAGCAGGCACGCCAGCAAAATGTATTCAAGGGCTTGGAGCGAAATATCATATTTTAGCACGAGCAGCAAAAACGTAAGCGCCGTTAACACTTCCGCAAAGACATGTCCCGCAGAGAGCTTTGCGCCGCAGTATTTGCAGCGGCCTTTGTGCATGATGTAGCTTAAAACGGGAATTAAATCTCCCGCGCCGAGCACGTGGCCGCAGACGTCGCAGTGCGAGCGCCCGTGTAAAACAGATTCGCCGTGGACGATACGCCACGCCATGCAGTTGAGAAAGCTTCCCATGCACGCGCCGAGAATCCCCGTAAGCACACAAATATAAACCGTGAGAGCGGGTGAAACCCAAAGCATACTACGTCCCCTTTTTTATGAAAACCTAAAGTGAAAAATCAAAAGAACAGATCATAGGGGAGCCGCAACCCCCGGCCCCTCAATAGATCTGGTTCATTTAAGAGTTGAAAAGTGCTGATTAGGCGAGATTAACCGTTATTAGTTGCGGTGCCAACAGTGATATCAATCGTGTTGGTATCATAGTGATATGTGTAAGTAACATTCTGACCCTTTTCCCACTTATTTACAGACTTGCCTGCAATTTCAACATTATCAGACGGTTTACCCTGTGTGGTATATGCATCATCGCCAGCCGTCGTGGAAACAGTACCATCTTTCTTCAGCGTGAAGGTAGCAGGAGTAGTACCAGTTGTACTACCCTCAACATTATGAGCTTCATCGGTCAAAATCTCAGTCATAACAGCAGCATAGCCGGAACGGATGTTAGCTTCGTCGGTTGCAACTCTTGCCTTATTCAGAGAAGAAGCAAAGGTCGGGATAGCAATAGCAATGAGGATTGCGATGATTGCAACAACAATCAGCATTTCCATGAGCGTGAAGCCCTTCTTATTCTTCATCTTACGCATTTTGTTCATCATAAGAACCATTCTCCAATTCATTGAAATTTTGCTCGCCCCAAAGATGTGCTTTTGGGGGTTCACCATCGAAATTTATGTATTCCGCCGGTTCGGGTTGGATCGCCGACGGGGTACAGCGAAATAAATCAAACGATGCTGCCATACATGGTGAACATCGGCAGGTAAACGGCCAGCAGCAAAATGACGGTGACGACCGCCAAAACAATGGTGATGGCCGGCTCTAACATAGAGAGCAACCGCTGCGTGAACACCGAGACCTCGTTATCGAAGTAATCACCGATGACGGTGAGCGTTTCTTCCATGTTGCCGGAGCGTTCGCCCACGCCCACCATTTCGGTGAGCAGCTTTGGAAAATACGGAATCTCGTTCATGCAGTCCACCAGGCTGCGGCCCTGCTCCACGCCCTGCCGCACTTTGCGGATGGACACCGCGAACATGTAGTTATCTGCCACATTTGCCGTGACCTCCAGCGCTTTCGTAATCGGCAAGCCCGCCGTGAGCATGGTGCTCATGGTGCTTGCAAACTGCGAAGCGGCGTTCAGACTGTGCATTTTTTTGAGCGGTGAGCGCTTTAGCTTGTTTTCCGCAAGGAACGCACGCCCCTTTTCGTTCTTTTTCAGCAGAAGCCTGCCGATGAAGAACGCGAGCACAATCAAAATAAGCGACCACCAGTAGTTCGTGAGAAAATCCGACGTTGCGATGAGCCCCTTTGTGATGCCCGGCAGCTCGGTACCGAGCTCCAGAAACACGCTTGTAAACGCCGGCACGGCTACCACCATAATGATGATGAACACGATGACGGCGACGCAAATGACAATTGCCGGATACGTGAGCGTGCTGATGATCTTCGCTTTCATTTTAGCGGTTTTATCGTAATACTTATGTAGTTTTTTAAAGCATTCTTCCAGTGTGCCGGACTGTTCGCCCGCGCGTACGGTCTCAATAAACGTGGTCGGAAAGCCCGTAGCGTTGTTTTCAAAGCTTTGCGCAAGGCTGTAACCGCCGGAGACGTCCTCCGCGACCTTTTTCAGCATTTTTTGCAGTTCTTTGGTGCGCGCCTGTGCCGCAACCATCTCCACGCAGCGCACAATGGGCAGACCGGAAGTCAAAATGATGGCGAACTGCGAGCAAATGATGGCAAGCTCCTTGTCTTTGATTTTCTTCGTGCCGATCTGTTTGTTCCAGCTCTGCGTCTCTTTGACTTCTTCTATTTTGGTGATGACGGAGCAGGTCTCGCGCAGCTGCGCGACCGCTTCAAACTCGTTATACGCTTTGATGACGCCGGAAAGCTTTGCGCCGTCCGGGGAAAGCCCTTTGTATTTATAGGTCGTCAAGCCCGCTCCCTCGCTTTCTTCCTAAATTTAGCCGCGTCTTCCCTTGGAAAACGCTTCTCGGTCTCTGGCGTAGCCGAGCGCCGTTTCATACGTTACGGTGCCCTCGCGCACCATTTTCAGCAGGGCATTATCCATCGTAATGCTGCCGTCCTGCGCGTTCATGGTAATGAAGCTGTCAATCTGCGGGGTCTTGCCCTCGCGGATTAAATTTTTGATGGCGCTGTTCACCATCATGACTTCGCACGCCGCCGCCCGGCCGCCTGCGCGCTTCGGCAACAGCTGCTGCGAAAGCACCGCACGCAACGTAGTGGAAAGCTGCAATCGAATCTGACGCTGCTGCCCCTCCGGGAACACGTTCACCATGCGGTCAACGGAATCCGCTGCGGAGTTTGTGTGCAGGGTGGCGAAGACCAAGTGGCCCGTTTCCGCCGCCGTCAATGCGGTCTCAATGGTATTGAGGTCGCGCATCTCGCCGATGAGGATAACGTCCGGGTCCTCACGCAGGATAGACCGCAGGCCGTCTGCGTAGCTTCTGGTGTCTTTGCCGATCTCGCGCTGGTTAATGATGCACTGATCCGGCTCGTAAATGTACTCAATCGGGTCTTCCAGCGTGATGATGTGGCTGCGCCGCGTATGGTTGATGCGATTTAAAATCGCCGCCAACGTCGTGGATTTGCCGGAACCCGTTTCACCCGTGACTAAAATGATGCCGCTGCGGTACTCCGGGAATTCGGAAACGACCGGCGGCAAATTCAACGCCTCGATCTCCGGGATGGTATCCGCCAAAATACGGATCGCCGCCGAAACCGCCCCCTGCTGGCGGAACAGATTGATTCTGGTTCGCGCTCCGCACGGAAACGTCCGCGCCAAATCAAGCTCGCCGATGCATTCGATCTCGTGGAAAAGGTCGCCCGCAAGGCATTTTGCGTAGTATTCGCAGTCTTCCCACGTGAGGACTTTCTCCGTGAGGTTCTGCACCTTGCCGTCTATGCGGCATTTCACCGGCAGGCCGGTGACAATATGAATATCGGAAGCGCCTTTTTGCTGCGCCTGCGCGATGATTTCGCTGATTTCAAGCATATTAAAACCATCGCCGAAACGCGGCGACTGCGTCCTTTCCGAAAGTTATGAGCAAGTTTTCAACGGATTTTCAGCAGAATGTCAATCCGCTGTGGAATTGATGGCGCGCGCGGCTTCCGCTGCGCTGATCTCGCCGCGCAAAACAAGGTTACGGCAATTTTCGCGCATCGTGACAAAGTTAGTCTCCGCTGCTGCCCTTAAAAGCGCATCGTACTTTGCGCCTTCTGTAACCATGCGGCGAATGCGCCCGTTGAGCATGAAGATTTCAAAGACGGCACGGCGACCCTTGTAGCCGGTGTGGTAGCACTCCTGACAGCCCTCGCCGCGGTAGAACTGCACGTTGGCGTCCTCCGGCAGGCCGAGCATGGCAAGCTCCTCCGCCTCCGGCCTATACGCCTTCTTGCAGTGCGGACAGACCTTGCGCACAAGGCGCTGGGAAATGACGCCACGCAGCGCGCTGGAAATGAGGTACGGCTCCACGCCGATATCGACCAGGCGGTCGATGGCGGAAACGGCGTCGTTCGTATGCAAAGTAGAAAGCACCAAATGGCCCGTAATAGCAGCACGAATGGCGATGGCGCCCGTCTCTCCGTCGCGAATCTCACCGACGGAAATGACATCCGGGTCCTGACGCAAGATGGCGCGCAGTCCTGCCGCAAACGTCATGCCGGTCTTTTCGTTGATCTGGCACTGGTTAACGCCCGGAATGTTGTATTCCACCGGGTCTTCCAGCGTCATGAGGTTCGTTTCCTCATTTGCAAGCTCCTGCAGCATGGCGCACATCGTCGTGGATTTACCGGAACCGGTCGGGCCCACAATCAAAATCACGCCGCTGCTGTTTTTGAGCAGCGCGTCATACTTTTGCAGGTCTGTGCCCTCAAGGCCGATGGACTGCTTCGTGATCGTATGCCCGGATTTATCGAGCAAACGCAAAACAATCTTTTCGCCGTAGATCGTCGGCATGGACGAGATACGCAGCTCGATCTCGTGGTGACGCACCTGCACCATGGCACGGCCGTCCTGCGGGATCTTACGCTCGGAAATATTCATGCCACCCATGATTTTCAGGCGGGAAATAACGTTGCTCTGCAAATTCGCGGGCACGGTCAAAATCTTTCTCAAAATGCCGTCGATACGCATGCGCACCACCATTTCGCCCTCCTGCGGCTCAAGGTGGATGTCGCTCGCGCGCTCCAAAAAGGCGCGCTCAATGACGGAGTTTACAAAGCGGATCGTCGGCGCGGCAGACGCGTTGCCGGCATCCGTCTGGTTCATCTGCACCGGCACGATATCCGGTGTGGATGTGCCGACCTCTCGCTTCATTTCTTCAATGGCGCGGGCCGTGCCTTCGCTGCCGTACAATGTGCCGATGGCCTGCTCGGTCGCGCGGCGCGTGGAGATCATCGGCACAACGCGCTTATGCGAAGCGGCCTTAATCTCTTCCTGCGCAACGAAGTTCAACGGATCGCTCATGGCAACAAAGAGCTCGTCTTTTACAAGCTTTACCGGCACCACATTGTATTTTTTCGCGATGGCGCGCGGCACAAATTTGGCGAGCTCTAATGGAATAGAGATCGCCGTTAAATCGATGAAATCGACGCCGAGCTGCATTTGCAGTGCTTCAATGAGCTGCCGTTCCGTGATGATATTACTTTCAATCAGAACGTCGCCGAGACGTTCTTTCTTCTGCTTTTGAATGGTCAGCGCTTCTTCAAGCTGCTCCTGCGTAATGGCACCTGCCGCAATCAGCAAATCGCCAAGTCGCATATAAGCCATGGAACGTCCTCCCTTTCTAAACCGAGCTTCGTATTTCGTATATTTATGCTGCTTTTCGCATAATCGAGCAGTTTTATAGGCTTAAAATGCGAAAGCCGCGTCCAAAATTCTCATTTTCTGCATAAAGCACCAGAATTGCAAAATTCGCGCTAATATTTTATCATATCAACACTATGATTTCAACCTTCACGTGGAGAAAATTCCCACAGGAATTCATCCTATTTTCAGAATCAATTTATGGAATTTCCGCACATTGGTGTTTTGGTAGGAACAGGCACACTGCAGCCCATAAAAAGACGGCGGCGCAACCGCTTTTAAAGGCACGCCGCCGTTTTATGGCTTTTATCGGCTATTTTTCTTGCAATATTTGCGCACCGCTTTTGTGATCTTTTCAAGGTCGAGCGGCTTTGTGAGGTGCTCGTTCATACCGGCTTTGCGGCTGCGGGCGGCGTCGTCGGAAAACGCGTTTGCCGTCATGGCGAAGATCGGCACGGTCTCCGAATCCGGGCGGTCGAGCGCGCGGATTTTCTCCGCCGCCTCCAAACCGTTCATCACGGGCATCATGATGTCCATTAAGATGAGATCATACGTACCCGGGGCCGAGGCGTTGAATTTCTCCAGGCCCTCTGCGCCGTTCCATGCTTTTGTGACCTCGGCGCCACTGTCCTCAAGCAGGAACGCCGCAATCTCCATGTTCACTTCGTTATCCTCCACAAGCAGCACATGCAGCCCGCGGAACACGGTGGTATCGATCTCTTCCTCCGGCTTTTCAGCATCAAATGGCGCAGGGTCGAGCTTCAGCGGAATCTCCGTGATGAATGTGGTGCCCACGCCCTTTTCGCTGACCACGGTGACGGTGCCGCCCATGGCATCCACGAGTTTTTTCACGATGGAAAGGCCGAGCCCCGTACCCTGATACGTAGTGCGTGCACCGGAATTTTCCTGCGAGAACGGCTCAAACATATGCTTTTGGTATTCTTCGCTCATGCCGCAGCCGTTATCTTCACAGATAAAGCGGTAGCGAACGGTGTTCTCTGTTTGTGAAACGATGCTGCACGTAGCATGTACATAGCCGCCGGCTCTGCCATACTTGATGGCGTTGCCGCCGATGTTTTGAAAGATCTGTCTTAAATGCAGCGGGCTGCCGATGACATGCTTTTCGCGCTTATCTTCCATTGTGATGGTATACGTAATACCGCGCGCCTGCGCTTGCGTGGAGAGCAGCGTGCCCACATCGTGCAGCAGCTCGTTCAAATTGAACGGCACTTCCTCAAGCTGCATTTCGCCGGATTCCAGCTTGCTCATATCGAGCACATCGTTTACAAGCTCTAAAAGAAAATCTGAAGACCGCATAATTTTTTCGCGGCATTCCGCCTGCTTTTTCGCGTCATTCGGGAAACGGTCGGCAATCTGTACCATGCCGCGGATGCCGTTGATCGGCGTGCGGATGTCATGGCTCATGCGGCGCAGAAAATCCGTTTTGGCGGCGTTTGCAAGGGTAGCTTCCTCTGCTGCGCGGCGCAGGTTTTCCTGATATTCCATATCGCGCTCCTTTTGCTTCGAAACATCGCGGAACAAAAGCATGAGTGAGCTCGGCTTTTCCCGGTGCGTAAAGCGGCGCTGCGGCACAAGAAGCAGCTGGTACCACTTGCCCTCCACATTTTCCATTGTGAAGCCGTCAAAAGCCTTGCCCTCTAAGCGCTGCTGAGCGGTATCGAGGTCCGTAAACGCACGGAATTCCTCCCGGTACGCCTCGGCTACGCACTCGGTGTTAAACTTTTCCAGCATGGCTTTTGCGCTTAAAACACCGTTTGTGATTGCTTTCATGCGCTCACTCTGCACAATGGGCTCCCATGTATCATCCTGCGGGTGAATGAGCAGGTTTGACAGGTAAATGCTCGAAATGGCGCTGACAAGGTGGTATTCTTTTTCCATACGCAGCAGACGGCGCTTTTTACTGTACTGCCGCCAAATAAGGTACCCCATGCCGCAAAACAGATAGATTGCCGTAAACAGCAGCATCCAACCGCGGCGACTTGCGTAGACTACGCGACTCGGGAAAAAGGCATACAAATAATAATCTCTGTACTGGGTGAACATACCGTACCATGTGCCGTTGTCGTTTTTTAATTGCAGCAATGTGTCCGGTATAAGTTGCTCCCCTCCAACGAGCACGTCAGCAATAGGATAATACTGCACAAGCGTGTTCTCCAGCTGCTCGCAATTCGTGCTGATAACGCGCATGCCGTCCGTGATGACGACGGTCACATCCTGCCGGAACATTTCAGCATCCAGCATATTGGAGAGAGAAAGCTCATTTTTATCGTTTTGAAAGCGCGTGATATCCGTATAGCAAATAACGAGGCCCGGTTTATCCTGCCGTGCGGAAATGGCGTAGTTATACGTATTGTCGTTTAAACAGATCTGGTCGGCATAGGTTTTCTGCGGATAGTGCAAAATATCCGCCGCATTTTTGTCCCCTATTATCTGGCTGAGCAGCAGACTTTCATCCTTGCCCGCTTTGTCGTAATGGGCCAGCACGGAGAAATTTTCATCCAAAACAAAAATGCCGGTCAAATACTGAAATTTCGCATAGCGCTGTAAGCGATTTTCGTTTAAAAGCGCATCTTCTTCGTAACGGTATGCCGTCAGTGTTTTGACTTTGGTCAAAACATCCTGCAGCGCTTCGGTGGTATTGGCCAAGCGGTAGTTGTCGTACTTGCGGCAGTTCGTCTGCATAAAAGCGAGTACGTCCTCAACATCCGCTTTCGCCTTGTTCTGTTCATACTGTGTTACGCCTGCAAATACCGGCAGCAGCACAACAAAGCCGAGAAGAAGCGTGACAATCCACCGCATGACCGTTTCCATGCTCGGCTTATGGAGCTTCGGTTTTGTTTTTCCCTTGAACTTCGGCATCATTCGGTACCTCCGTTCACGCTTTTTTCGGCATCTAACCCATATTTTTTCACAATAGCGGCCATTGTGCCGTCTTCGCGCATTTCAAGCAGCGTCTGCGTCAGCTTTTCCGCCAGTACTGCATCGCCGTCCGGTTTAAATGCCACGCCCACGGCGTCGCTGTACATGTTCATGTTGAGGTAGCGGTAGCCGTCCGGGTATTCGTCCGTATATAATCTCAGCGAGCTTTCATGCCCGATGGCCGCATCCGCATAGCCCTTGCGCAGCGAAGTAAACACCTCGCCCATCGTGCTGAATGTGGAAAGGTCCGTAATCTCCGGCAAATTCGGGTTCAGCCCTTTTAAAATGATCTCCTCGCTTATAGAGCCGGCCTGCACCGCCACGCACTTTCCGGCAAGGTCTTCAAGTGTTTCAATCTCGCTGTCCGCCGGCACCACGACCACGCGCTGCGTGTACATATACGGCCCTGCCCAAATAAACTTATCTTCGTTGCCTTCCATCGTCAGGCAACACCAAAGGCAATCCACATAGTCTTCATTCAAAAGCTCAAAGCCCTTGTCGATATCGAGCTCCACGAAGATCGGCTCATACCCGATACGCGCACAGGCTTCCTCGGCAATCTCCACGTCGATGCCGGTATAGTGGCCGCCGATATTGCGGTAAAAATACGGCGCATACGTTGTGCCGCCGATACGTATTTTCGGTTTTTCCGTCTCCGGTTGCTGTGCCGTATCGCTGCATGCGCAAAGCAGCGCCATAAGCGTGGCAAAAAGCAAAAGGATCCAAGCCTTTTTTCGCATATTTTTTCCTCTGTTTTCTATGTGATGTGATTTGAATACGGCACTCCAAAACCGCTGTTTTTCGGGGCTGAGCCACCGTTGCTTTTCTCAAAATACGCTCTGCTTTATAGATTTAGTATAGCGTACTTTCCGCTGATTTTCAATTATTTTTTGTGTTCTGTGCATAAATAACTTGTTTTTCTGCATTTTCGACGCGACGTGTGCGTAAAGACAATTCCAATGTGTGAAAAGCCGAAAGAATTTGTACATTTTATCTTGTTCTCTGTGCCTTATTATGCTAAAATCAAGTCAAAAGCACCAATCTTTACGAGACCCCAAACCGCTATAGAAAAGGAGTTGCAACTATGAGGTATCTCGCTAAACGTGTGGAGCGCATTTGTGATGAGCTTTACCGTCTACGCATCGTGCAGCGCATTCCGCTGACCGACCTTATCTGCAAAAAGGGCACGTATATCCGCCCCGAAGCAGCAGATGCCGCTACGCCGCCGTGGACGTCGTTTGACAGCCGCACCATGCACTGGTACGGCCCGGACGAGCACTATTGGTTCCGCACGGAATTCACCGTGCCGAAAGCGATTAACGGCAAGGCAATGTGGCTGAATGTGCGCACGCAGATCGAAGGGGACGACGGCAAAAACCCGCAGTTTTTGCTGTTTGTGAACAACGTGCCCGTGCAGGGCATGGACATGAATCACCGTGACGTGCTGCTTTTCCCGAAAGCGATTTCCGGCGAAAAGCTTGTGTTCGACTTGCAAGCGTACACCGGCACCATCCACAACGAATTCAATCTCTTTATAGAAATTCAGGAGATTGACCCGGAGATTGAAGCGCTGTATTATGACTTGAAAGTGCCGGTCGAGGCGTTTTCGCGCATGGAAAAGGAAGACCGAAACCGCATGCTGCTGGAAAACGCGCTGAACGAAGGCATAAACCTGCTCGACCTGCGCACGCCATACAGCGAGGATTTTTACGCTTCCGTGCGCGCGGCTTCCGCATATCTAAAAAAAGCGGTCTACACCGACCTTGCGGGACACAACGACGTGATTGCGAGCTGCATCGGCCACACGCACATCGACGTGGCATGGCTGTGGACGGTCGCCCAGACGCGTGAAAAGACCGCGCGCAGCTTTGCGACGGTTTTGAAGCTTATGGACGAATACCCGAATTATCACTTCATGTCCAGTCAGCCGCAGCTTTATTATTTCTTAAAAGAGCGTTACCCGGAGCTGTATGCGCGCCTGAAAGAGCGCGTGAAGGAAAAGCGTTGGGAGCCGGAGGGCGGCATGTGGCTGGAAGCCGACTGCAACCTGACGAGCGGCGAAAGCCTTGTGCGCCAGTTCATTCACGGCAAGCGCTTCTTCCGCGAGGAATTCGGCGTGGATAACCGCATTTTGTGGCTGCCGGACGTGTTCGGCTACTCCGGCGCGCTGCCGCAGATCATGAAAAAGAGCGGCATCGATTACTTTATGACGACGAAGCTTTCGTGGAACCAGTTCAACGAAGTGCCGTTCGATACATTCGAGTGGCGCGGCATTGACGGCAGCGAAGTGCTGACGCATTTCATCACTACGCTCAGCATCGGCCAGAACGTGCAGAACTTCTTCACCACCTACAACGGCATGCTGCACCCGGATGCCATTATGGGCGGCTGGGAGCGCTACCAAAACAAAGACATCAACAACGATATTCTCATCGCTTACGGCTACGGTGACGGCGGCGGCGGCCCGACCCGCGATATGCTGGAGACGAGCAAGCGCATGGAAAAAGGCGTTTTGGGCATCCCAAAGGTGCGACAGGTCTTCGCGCGGCAGTATTTTGACGAGCTGAACGAGCGCGTAAAAGACAGCAAACGTCTGCCCACGTGGGAGGGTGAGCTCTACTTCGAGTATCACCGCGGCACGTACACCTCCATGGCGCGCAACAAGCGCGGCAACCGCAAAACAGAGCTGGGACTCATGGACTTGGAGCTTTTGAGCGTACTGGCAGCACCGCAGCTCCCCTACCCCGCGGAAGCGCTCGACAGCCTGTGGAAAAACACGCTTTTGAATCAATTCCATGATATTCTGCCCGGCACCGCCATTCATGAGGTCTACGAGCAGACGAAAAAGGAATACGACGCGATGGCGGAGACGATCTCTGCGCTTTCTGCCGACCGCATGCAAGTGCTTGCGCCGCAGGGAGAAGGCATCACGGTGTTCAATACGACGGGTAAAACGCGCAATGATATCGTTGTACTTGAAAATTGCACCGCAAATGCACTTTCCGACGGCAAAAATACTTATCCCGTGCAGCAGACCGAAAACGGTGCTGTGGCGTTCCTGCCCGACTTGCCGCCGAAGGGCTACAAGTGCTTTGCGCCGGTCGAAGCAAGCAGCTTTGAAAACCCGCTGCACATTGCCGGCAGCACGATCACGACGCCGTTCTACACGGTTGAATTTGATGAAAACGGGCTCATCACGCGCCTTTATGACCGCAAAAACGACCGCGAGACCGTACAGCCCGGCAAATATGCGAACCTGATGCGCATGTACGAGGACAAGCCGATGCACTACGACAACTGGGACATCGACTGCTACTATACGGAGAAATTCTGGGACGTCACCGACGTGCAGCACATGGAATGGACGGAACGCGGCCCCGTGCGCGCAACTCTCGAGATTGAGCGCAAGGTCAGCCGTTCGGTCATCTGCCAGAAAATTCACTTCTACGCCGCGTGCCCGCGCATCGACTTTGAGACGACGGTCGACTGGAAAGAGCACCAGCACCTCCTGAAAGCCCACTTCCCGATGGACGTACACACGGACGAAGCAACATTTGAGATTCAGTTCGGCAATGTGACGCGCAAAACACATCAGAACACGAGCTGGGATCAGGCACGCTTTGAGAGCTGCGGCCAAAAGTGGATCGATGTTTCCGAGGGTCACTACGGCATCAGCCTGTTAAACGACTGCAAATACGGTCACTCCGTGCACAACGGCGAAATGGCGCTGACGCTCATCAAATCCGGCACAGAGCCGAACCCTGTCGCCGATCAGGAGATGCACGTATTCACCTACGCGCTCTACCCGCACGCCGAAACATGGCGCAGCGCGGAGACCGTAGCGCAGGCGTACTTCCTGAATCAGCCTGTGCGCGCCACCGCAGGCGGCACAGCAGGCGAAGCGTACTCTCTCGCGAGTGCGGACGCAAAAAACGTCATTTTGGAAACCGTCAAGCAGGCGGAAGACGGCGACGGCGTGATCGTGCGTCTGTACGAATGTGAAAACGCCCGCACAACGACAAAACTGCATTGGAACCGCCCCATCGCTTCCGTTACGGAGTGTGACTTGCAGGAGAATGCGCTCACGGATGTCCCGGTCGAAGGCGGTACATTCAAATTCACCATCAAGCCGTATGAGATCAAGACGTTCCGCATCCGTTAATCAAAAATAAAGCACCGGCGGCTGTACCCGAGTTGGGCGCAGCCGCCGGCTTATTTTATGAGGCGATATGTTTTGAGAAGCGCCACGCGCCGCTTGCCGATCTCGACACTTTTTCTAAGGCTCGTACAGTTTTGAATGCTTTCCTTACCGTAGCGTATAAGCCGCCTTCCCCATGCGGCAGGCAAGCTATGCGGCGCGCAATGCAGCGCTTTTGCAGAGGGGAACGCCGCACGCAGTACGGAAAAGCGCTCGCGTTTTCCTGCATTCTGCACAGCCGCCGCGTGCAGCGTCATGTTCGCACCGTGCAAGCGGCTTTTTTCTGCCGCACCGTGCACGCCGCCTGCCAAAATATCCTCTAAAAGCGCAGTCTCATCCGGCGCGGGGTGCACGCGAAGCAACGCTAAGCTTTCCGTTTTCTCAAAGCCGAGATATTTCTCGCCGATTTCAAAGAGCGCCGTCAAAAATTCGAGTGCCGAAAGCTTTTCGCAGCAGCGGCGCAAATACAGTTTATCAAGCTCCTTTTCATGCTTTTCGGCAAACAACAGCAAATCACACACCGCGCGAATGCCGCACCCGCCGTGCAGAAAGTGCTTTAAGCTGTGGCACAAAAGGTACAAAAACGTCTCGTTCGCGCCAAACGTATAAATTTCTTCGCCCTGCACGAAAACAGTTTCCGTGCGCAGCTTTTCATGCGCAAAAAAGGCTTTCATGTGCCCGTACGCATCGTTTTCCGGGAACGCCGCGCCGTGCAGTTCTAAAACGAGCGGACTGCCGGGCAGGTAAAATGTCTGTTCAAGCGGATCGACACTCTCCCCTGCTGTGCGGCAGCCGAGCCGCAATAAAGCATTGCGTGTGCGGTCAAATTCACCCGAAACCGCCAGTAAATCGACATCCGAGAACAGCCGCAGCTCCGGCTTCGGGTACAGCGCAGCGCACACCGGGCCTTTCAGCACGAGCGGATGCAATTTCATTTCGCGCAGCTTGCTGTAAAGCTGTAAAAATACCTGCGTTTTCAAAATCTGCTCTGCCGTTTGGCAAAACGCCATTCGCCGCGCAGTTTTCAGTGCATTGCCGCACGCATCAAGAACAAGCGGCAGCACGCCGTGGCGCACCGCCTGGCGCAAAAGCTCCGTCTGTGTTTCCTGCGGCAGCACACCGAGCGCCGCTTTTTCGTTATGTATCGCTGCTTTCAACGCGTTTAAAAGCAAACTATCCGCCTGTTTCATCGCCTGCTCCTTTTACTCGTCCGATATGTCCAAAGTATAGCAGGACAAAAACGCGCAATAAAACGAAAAAAGGCGCCCACTGTGAAAAAGTCACAAGCGAGCGCCTCTTATGTTATCTCAAGCTAAAGTTCGTTTTATGTACGAATTACATCGTAACAAAGACAAACTTAATGACGAAGAGCGCAGCGATAATGGTGATGCCGATGTCGTTCTTCTTGTACTTACCGGTGAAGAGCGTGATGAGCACATAAGCGATCGCGCCGATACCGATACCGTTGGAGATAGAGTAGGTCAGCGGCATCATGATGAGAGCGAGGAACGCCGGAACAGCGCTGCGCAGGTCGGACATGTCAACCTTTGCGAAGCCCTTCAACATCAGAACGCCGACATAAATGAGTGCCGGAGCCGTAGCGCAGGTCGGAACAAGAGAAGCGACCGGGCTGAGGAACAGGCAAACCGCGAAGCAAATTGCAACAACAAGGCTCGTAAGGCCGGTTCTGCCGCCGGCGCCAACGCCAGCAGCGGACTCAACGAACGTGGTGCAGGTGGAAGTACCGCAAACAGCGCCCGCAACCGTTGCAACGGAGTCGCTGGTCATGCACTGGTTA
This sequence comes from Hominenteromicrobium mulieris, assembly GCA_021029595.1. Classification (GTDB taxonomy): domain Bacteria; phylum Bacillota; class Clostridia; order Oscillospirales; family Acutalibacteraceae; genus Hominenteromicrobium; species Hominenteromicrobium mulieris. The sequence continues at coordinate 54,015 of JAJJOY010000002.1, forward strand.
ACGTTGATCGGATCGCCGTTCTTATCCAGCATGTTTGCCTGAGAAGCGGTGCCGTACAGGGTGCCGATGGTGTCGAACATATCGACGAGGCAGAACGTAACGATGAGCATGATTGCGGAGAAGATGCCGCCGAGCTCAGAGCCTGTGAACGCACGCTTCCAAGCGTCAGCCTGGAACACACCGGTGATGCCGATGGAGCCGAAATCCTTAAAGGTCTGGCCGATCTGGCTCATGTCGAAGGTCGGGGTCGTGCCGGAAAGAAGATAGTACAGAACGGAAATGCCTGCGATGCTGATGAGCACGCCGCCCTTGACGTTGTGCTTTTCAAGAATTGCAATGACGAGCAGACCGAGGAATGCGAGGATAGCCGGCATAAATGCCTTTACACCTTCAACATCCGCAAAGAATGCGCCTGCCTTCAGTGCGCCGTGGATATCAACGAACTGAACGAGCGTGTACTGGTTAGTCTGGATGATGCCGACATTCTGGAAGCCGAGGAAAGCGATGAACAGACCGATACCGGCCGGGATTGCTTTCTTGAGGCAGTCCGGAAGAGCCTTTGCAACCTTGACACGGAGACCCGTGACAGAGAACAGCAGGAAGACAATACCGGAAACCAGAATGATGACGAGGCCTGCATGGTAGCCCTTGATGACGTCGCCGCCGGAGATGATTTCCGGCAGAATGAAGGATACGAAGAAGAAGGAGTTCAGACCCATGCCGCAAGCCTGTGCAAACGGCATCTTCGCATACAGAGCCATCAGCAGCGTACCGATGATTGCTGCCAGAATGGATGCGACATACACAGCGTTCCAAATCTGCTGGAAGGCCGGGTCGGCATCCGGAGCCAGATGGTTGAAGCTAACAATCTGGTTCGGGTTCGTGACTACGATGTAAGCCATCGCGAAGAACGTCGTGAGACCGGCAATGATCTCTGTGCGGACGTTCGAGCCACGCTCGGAAATTTTGAAGAATTTGTCCAAGGATGTTCACTCTCCTATAAATTAAAGAATTTCCTGTTCTTCGTTTTTTTGACCAGTTATGGTTTGCACACATCGGAAAAACAGGAATTGTTACCTATAGTATAGCCTCTAATTTTGCGAAAATCAAGAGAAAACCGAATAAAAAGTCACATTTTGTTCATAAGCTGTTTATGATTTGGAAAAAAAGAGTTTTTTGTGCATTTCGGCTAAGGCTATCCTGTATTTTGCTGTTTTTCTCGAATTGCACTGCCGTTTTTGCGTTTTAAAATGCGCTTCTTTTTGATCACCTATAAAGTTTTCATGAATATGCCCCTATCGCTTGCTTTTTTATGCTGTTCCATGCTATACTGATTTATATGCCGCGCGCGGGGAATCCGCGCGAAAGAAAGGAAAGTGTTCCCGAACCATGAACCTACTCACAAAGCTGTTCGGCAGCTACAGCAAGAAAGAATTAAAGCGCATTGAACCGCTTAAGCAAGCGGTGCTCGCGCTCGATGACAAATACACAAAAATGACAGATGAGGAGTTGAAGGGCCAGACCGCCGTGTTGAAAGAGCGCCTCTCCCTTGGCTCTTCCCTTGACGACATCCTGCCCGAAGCGTTTGCAACGTGCCGTGAAGCCATGTGGCGTGTGCTCTCCATCAAGCCGTTCCCGGTACAGATTATCGGCGGCATCATTTTGCATCAAGGTCGCATCGCCGAGATGAAGACCGGCGAAGGCAAGACGTTCACCGCTGCCCTCCCGGCGTACCTCAACGCTTTAAGCGGCAAGGGTGTGCACATCGTCACCGTCAACGATTACCTTGCAAAATATCAGGGCGAAATGATGGCGCGTGTGTTCAACTACCTCGGCCTCACCGTAGGCCTTGCCATCCCCGGCATGGAGCCGGACGAAAAGAAAAAAGCCTACGCCTGCGACATCACATACGCAACGAACAATGAGATCGGCTTTGACTACCTGCGTGACAACATGGTCACGTACAAAGAACGCAAGGTGCAGCGCGGCCATAACTTCGCCATCGTGGACGAGGTGGACTCCATCCTCATCGATGAGGCGCGTACCCCGCTCATCATTTCCGGTCAGGGCGAGCAGTCCACGGAGCTTTACAACGTCGCCGACCGCTTCGCAAAGACCCTGCGCCCCATCCGCGTGGCGGAGACGAACGAAAAGGAAGACAATGACGAGATCTACGAGGATTACGATTATATCATCAACGAAAAGCAGAAGACCGCAACGCTCACCAAGCGCGGCGTAAAAAAAGCCGAGCAGTTCTTCAGCTTGGAAAACCTCACGGACCCGGACAACATCACCATTCAGCACCACATCAATCAGGCGATCAAGGCGAACGGCATCATGCAGCGCGATATCGATTACGTCGTGCGCGACGGCGAAGTCATCATCGTTGATGAATTCACCGGCCGTCTGATGTACGGCAGACGCTACAACGAAGGTCTGCACCAGGCCATTGAAGCGAAGGAAGGCGTGAAAATCGCGCGCGAAAGCAAAACGCTTGCAACCATCACGTTCCAGAATTTCTTCCGCCTTTACAACAAGCTCTCCGGCATGACCGGCACGGCCATGACCGAGGAATCCGAGTTCAGCGAAATTTACAAACTGGACGTTGTAGAGATTCCGACAAACAAGCCGATGATTCGTGAAGACTGCCCGGACGTTGTTTACAAAACCGAAAAGGGCAAGTTCAATGCCGTTATCAACGACATCATTGAGCACCACGAAAAAGGCCAGCCGGTGCTGGTCGGTACCATCACGATTGAAAAATCCGAGCAGCTCAGCGCCATGCTGAAGCGCCGCGGCATCAAGCACGAAGTGCTGAACGCAAAGTACCATGAAAAAGAAGCCGAAATCGTCGCACAGGCAGGCCGTAAGGGCGCCGTGACCATCGCAACGAACATGGCCGGCCGTGGTACAGATATTCTGCTCGGCGGTAACGCAGAGTTTATGGCGCGTGCCGAAATGCGCCGCATGCAGTTCTCCGAGGAGCTTATCGGTGAGGCTTCCGCCTACGGCTACACGGACGATGAAGAGATTTTGAATGCCCGCAAGACCTTTGCGGAGCTCAACAAAAAATACAAAGCGGAGATTGCGCCGGAGGCAGAGGAAGTTCGCAAGCTCGGCGGCCTGTACATCATCGGCACGGAGCGCCACGAATCTCGCCGTATCGATAACCAGCTGCGCGGCCGTGCGGGCCGTCAGGGCGATCCCGGTAAGAGCCGCTTCTACATCTCTCTTGAAGACGACCTCATGCGTCTGTTCGGCGGCGACCGCATCCAGACCATTATGGACCGCCTGAATGTGGACGAGGACATGCCGATCGAAGCGTCTATCCTCTCCAACACCATCGAAAACGCACAGAAGAAAGTCGAGGGCAGAAACTTTGCCATTCGTAAGAACGTTCTGCAGTATGACGACGTGATGAACCGCCAGCGCGAGATCATCTATGAGCAGCGTGACCGTGTGCTGAACGGCGACAACGTGAAGCCGCAGATTATGTCCATGATCGATCAGGCCATCGAAGCGAACGTCAAGCGCTTCTTGCCGGAGAACACCCTGCACGACGACTGGGATCTCCGCGGTCTGCGCGACCACTACCTCGGCTGGATGGTCAATCCGGATGAGCTGCACTATGAGGGTCAGGCGTTTGAGGATCTCGAGCAGCAAACGGTCATCGATTTTCTCAAGGAGCGTGCGCACAAGCTTTACGACCTGCGTGAGAAGGCGTTCACCCCGCCGATCATGCGTGAAGTGGAGCGCGTGGTGCTGCTGAAGAACGTCGATACGCAGTGGATGGATCACATTGATGCGATGGATGAGCTCCAGAAGGGCATCCGCCTGCGCGCCTACGGCCAGCAAGACCCGGTCATTGCATACCGCGAAGAGGGCTTTGACATGTTTGACGCGATGATCGACACGATCCGCGAGAATACCGCCCGCATGATTCTGACTGTGCGCCTGAAGACGCCGGAAGCACCGAAGCGTGAAGCCGTCGCCAAGGAGACCGGCACAACATCCTCCGATACGCCGGCCGTCAAGCAGCCGGTGCGCAAAAACGGCAAAAAGCCCGGCAGAAACGACCCGTGCCCGTGCGGCAGCGGCAAGAAATACAAGAAATGCTGCGGCAGAAATGAATCCTAATTCATGATCAAATCTATGAAAGACGTAGCTTCTTTACATTTAGATAATCACGACAGCCGTTTGAAGTACTACCATCTGTTCATGACCATGCCGGCGAAAACGGAAATTCCGCATTACGATCTGCCCGCGGGGTATTCGTTCACAACCTACACCCCCGGCGACCGCGATACGTGGATTGAGATTGAAAAATCGGCGAAAGAATTTTCGACTTTTGAGGAAGGCGTGGACGCGTGGCAGCGCTACTACGGCAAGCACGAAGACGTTCTGCCCGACAGAATGTTCTTCATCGTCGACCCGAACGGCAAGAAGGTTGCGACCGCAACGGCGTTTTTCGATGAAAAGCTGCCCGGTGGCTGGCTGCATTGGGTTTCCGTAAGCCGCGACGCGCAAGGCAAGGGACTTTCCCGCCCGCTCATCGCGCACACGCTGCACCGTTTGCAGGCGCTCGGCTACAAAGAGCTGTTCGTGCCCACCCAGACCACCACGTGGGTCGCCGCAAAGCTGTACCTTGATTTCGGCTTCCGTCCCGTTCCGGAGAATTTGGAAGAAGATCATTTCGGTTGGCGCATGCTGAAAACGCTGACCGACCACCCGGCATTGAAAGAGCTGGAACCCGTCGAGGTTGACGAATTACTGAATGAATAAGGAAGCCCTCACACCGCCTGTTTTCCGAAAGGGGGTATGCACATGAAAAAGCGTTTATTGTCCGTTTTGATTCTGCTCGGTTTGCTGCTCTTGCTTTCCGGCTGTGCGGCGCACAAGGTCGATGTGCCTGCACTTGAATTCGGCGGCACAGAGGGCGACGTTTCCGTGCTGCGGCTCTATTTTGACGGCGATTCCCCTGTTTTTCTTGAAAACGGTTTTACCGACCTCTGTGACCTGTACGTCACCGGGCAGTATAGGCACGTATTTGACCTTGAGGTGCTCGAAACGACGGATACGGAGACCATTTACGAGTTGCCGCGAAGCTACGACCTGCTCGACAATGTGACGGGCATTTTGATTTACAGCGATTACGCTTATGCCGCCGTGCGTGAGGACAGCAATTTGCGCCTGCATCCGCTTTCCCCCGGTGCGCCGGAGAAAACTTGGGAGGATTTTTATACCGCCGCGCAGAGCTATGCCAAAACGCACTCCGAGCTTTCGGGTGTGGAAAACTACGGGTTCGATTAAATTTAATTTAAGCATGACAAAAGCCCTACCGGGAATTTTCTCGGCAGGGCTTTGCTGTTGCTGTTTACTTTTCCAGTGCCTCGCAGCGCTCGTAAATTTCAAACGCGGCTCTGGCGTTGTGGTACGGGCACTTCCACGGGCCGCACAGCAGGTGCGAATTTTCCTCGTCCGGGGAATTTTTACCGCTTGCAAACCACTCGCCCGCCGGGCCGTTGATGATTTCGGCTTTGATGTATGCCCAGCTCTTCAGCGCGGAATCGAGATACTTCTCGTCGCCCGTAATCTGCCATGCGTTCACGCTGCCGACAACGGCTTCCGCCTGCACCCACCAGACCTTATTCGGCACAGCGATGCCGCCTTCTTCGTGACCCTCGTCAAACAGACCTCCGTCCGTATCCATGCCGTGGCTCAGCGTGAAGTTCACCATGTTGATGGCGACCTCCTTCGCTTCCTCAAGGAGCTTTTCCGCACGGGCTTTATCTGCGCCGTACTTTTCGAGCACTTCGGCAGCTTCCGTCAACAGCCAGGAACCCTCAATGTCATGGCCGAACGAAACCTCGCCCGGCAGCGGCTCCATTTTATCGTTGAAGAACATGACAAAATGGTGGTGCTCGGTGTCGTAAATTCTGCGTGCGGTGATCTCGATGAGGTTCACAAGGCTCTCCTCCACGCAGGCATCGTGGCGAATACGGAAGTAGCACGTCATCGGCTCCAGAATGTGGATGTGCGTGTTCATGGAAAGGTTGCCCGCCTCCGTAATGGCGCCGTTGCTGCTGCCCGTGCCGCGTGCGTTTTCAAGGTAATAGTTGCCCTCTTTGCACACGTTTTCGATGTAATCATACGTCATATCGGCATATCTGCGTGCTTCCTCGCTGCCCGTTGCGCGGACGTACTCGGAGAACGCATACAGCAAAAAGCCCTGGCCGTAGGTCATTTTCGTGTCGTCTTCCACAGAGCCGTCTGCGTGCAGCATCCAGAAACCGCCGCCGTTTTTGTGGTCCCAGAAGCGCTCAACGATGTAGTTAAACGCGCGGTCGGCGAGCTCCTTATACTTCTCGTCGCCGAAAATGCGGTACGCGCCCGCAAATGTCCACAGCAAACGTGCATTCAGCACGAGGCCCTTGGACGCGTCCTTGTGAATAACCTTATCGACCGTCACGGCGCCGTAAAAGCCGCCGTTTTCATGATCGATGGTATATTGCTCCCAGAACGGGAAAATAGAACCGTGCAGCAAATCCTCTTTCATTTCATCGCGCAGCTTTAAAAGCTTTTCCATCACTTTCACCCTTTCAAATCACTATAAATTTAAAGCAGCGACTCGGCTGAACGAAGCCAAAAGCCGCTGCTTTACAATCAATATTTGTCCAAAATACAGTCCAGAACACTGACTTCTTTGCCGTTTTTCATGTAGACGCGTGTGACGCGCTTTGAGATGTCGCACACCACTTCGTAGTGGATTGTCTCCATGATGCCGGCAATTTCCGCCGCGGTGATCTCATCCTCGCCGTCGCGACCGATGAGCGTTACGGTATCCCCTACCTTCGCCTGCGGCACGGCGGAAACATCCACCATGCACTGGTCCATGCAGACTTTACCTAAAATCGGGCAGCGCGTGCCGTGAATGAGCACACTGCCGCGGTTCGAAAGCCTGCGGGAGTAGCCGTCCGCGTAGCCGACCGGAATGGTCGCGACGCGCATGCGTTCCTTTGCGGTGAATGTGCGGTCGTAACTGATGTCCGATCCGGGCTCAATCTCCTTCACGTGCGAAATGACGGAGTGCAGGCTGAGCACCGGGCGGAAATCCGCGTGATGCTCCACGCAGAGCGACGGTTCCATGCCGTATAAAATCACGCCCGCACGCACCATATCGAGGTGCATCTCGGGGTAATCGAGGATTGCACCGCTGTTCGCGCAGTGGTGAATTTTAAACGTGACGCCCTGCTTTTCAAGCTCCGCGATGAGCGCCATAAAGCACGAGAACTGCTTCAAGGTAAATGCCTTGCCATTCTCGCCACCATCTGCCACGGCAAAATGCGTGAAGATGCCCTCCGGGATAAGCCCCGGGCGGCGGCACGCTTCTGCCACAACGCTTACGGCCTCTTTGTCGCGCTCAATGTCCTGAAAATAGAATCCGAGGCGGCTCATGCCGGTATCAACCTTGACGTGAATCTTCACCTTAACGCCGCTTTTTACGGCGTTTTCGGAGAGCGCCGCGCAGTATTCTGCAGAATACGCGCACTGCGCAATGTCGTTTTCGGCAAGCACGTCTGCGGCTTCCGCCGGGGTATAGCCCAGCACGAGCAGCGGCAGCTTGATGCCCGCACGACGCACCTGCAAGGCTTCCTCAATGTTGGAAAGCGCCAGCCAGTCTGCGCCGAGGGCTTCGTATTCCTCTGCCATGCGCACCGCGCCGTGCCCGTAGGCATCCGCCTTAATCACACAGCAGACCATCGACCGGTTGCCGACATAGCGGCGAATTTCCTTAAAATTGTGCGCCGCCGCGTCGAGGTCGATCTGCGCCCATGTTCTTTTCTGTAAAATGTCCATAACCAAATTGTCCTTATACGCGGCTGCGCGGGCAGCATTTTGCCCGCGCATACCGGAATTTTATAAGGCGTTTCTGCCTTTTATTACTTGAAGTAACGCACGCCGCTCTCAAAGATCTGCTGATCCTTTTCGCCCGGCACGTTAAAGTAGAGGTTTTCGCCCTTGCGTTCGCTGTGGCCCATCTTGCCGAAGACGCGGCCGTCCGGGCTTGTGATGCCCTCAATGCCGCACACGGAGCCGTTCGGGTTCCATGTGATGTCGCCGCTCACCTTGCCGCACGGCGTGGTGTACTGCGTGGCAATCTGGCCGTTTTCGATGAGCTTTTTCAGCGCTGCGTCATCCGCTACAAAGCGGCCCTCACCGTGGGAGACCGGGATGGCGAAGACATCACCTGCGTTGACGCCGGAGAGCCACGGAGACTTCGTGTTTGTCACGCGCGTGTAGACCATGCGGGAAACGTGGCGGCCGAGCGTGTTAAACGTCAAGGTCGGGTCGTCGTCCTTGAGGTCCACGATCTTGCCGTAGGTGACAAGACCGAGCTTGATGAGCGCCTGGAAGCCGTTGCAGATGCCGAGCACAAGACCGTCGCGCATGTCGAGCAAGTCCGTGACCGCCTGTGCAATCTTCGGATTGCGGAACGTTGTCGCGATGAACTTGCCGGAGCCCTCCGGCTCGTCGCCGCCGGAGAATCCGCCCGGGATCATGATGATCTGGGAGGAGCGGATTGCCTTTTCCATGCGGTCGATGGTGTATTCGATGTCCTTTGCGCAGAGGTTCTGCACAACAAGGATCTCGGTCTCTGCGCCCGCCTTTTCAAACGCACGCTTCGTGTCGATCTCGCAGTTGGTGCCCGGGAATACCGGGATAAATACCTTCGGCTTTGCGACGCGGATGACCGGGGAGCCGGTGTACTTGTGGTTATCGAGCGGCACATCATATTCTACGGCGACGGTCTCCGCTTTATTCGCGAAGATTTTTTCGAGCTTGCCGTTCCAGGTCTCAATGAGGTCGTCCAAGTCGAGTGCTTTGCCGTTCAGCTCAATCTTTGCCGTATCGGTAACGGTGCCGAGCACAACAGCGTCGAATGTATTCTTGACGCTCTCAAGCGCATCTGCCGGAACTTCCACGACGAGTGCGCCGGCCTTCGGGGCAAAAAGCAGCTCTGCGTTTTCGGCAGTCTTCTCGAACTTGAAGCCGAGCTTGTTGCCGAACGCCATCTTCGCAACGGCAGCAGCCGCGCCGCCTTCCTTGACGACGTGTGCGGAAAGAACAGAGCCGTCCGCGATTTTTGCAAGCACGTTCTTGTAGTACGCCTTCAAAGCTTCCCAGTTCGGGAGCTCGGTTTCCTTGTCCTCCGGAATCGGCAGCAGTACGGCGTAGTTGCCGGCGTTCTTGAACGCGCCGGAGATCGTCTTGCTGGCCTTCGTCATCGTCACCGCAAAGCTGACAAGCGTCGGCGGGACATCGAGGTCTTCAAAGGAGCCGGACATACTGTCCTTGCCGCCGATGGACGGCAGACCGAGGTTCAGCTGCGCGGTAAGCGCGCCGAGCAGGGCTGCGGCAGGCTTGCCCCAGCGCTCCGGCTTATCGTGCAGGCGCTCGAAGTACTCCTGGAACGTCAAACGGGACTTCATCGGATCTGCGCCGACAGCTGCGAGCTTCGAGAGGCTCTCCACAACGGCGTACGCTGCGCCGTGGAACGGCGAGAAGCGTGCAATACCCGGAATATAGCCGTAAGCCATAGCGGTGGCGTCATCGGTCTCACCCGTGAGCAGCGGAATCTTCGCAACCATGGCGTCTTCCGGCGTCAGCTGATACTTACCGGCAAACGGCATCAAAACGGTGCCTGCGCCGATGGAAGCATCGAAACGCTCGGAAAGGCCCTTCTGGCCGCAGACCTCGAGGCGGGAGAGGTTCTCTGCGAACGCCTCGTCCAGCGATTTATTTTCAAGGCAAGCCGGTACGGCGTTGCGGTAGTTTTTCGTTTCATCCGGTGCGGTGATGAACGCGTCTGCGTTCTGGGTCACACCGTTCGTATCGAGGAATGCACGGCTCAGGTCGACTACGCGGTCGCCGCGCCACTCCATCTTGAGTCTCGGCTCTTCGGTGACGATGGCCACGACCTGCGCGTCGAGGTTTTCCTCCTGCGCCTTGGCGCGGAATTTCTCCACATCCTTCGGGTCGAGCACGACTGCCATACGCTCCTGCGATTCGGAAATCGCAAGCTCGGTGCCGTCGAGGCCCTCGTACTTCTTCGGGACTTTGTTCAAATCAATCTCAAGGCCCGGTGCAAGCTCGCCGATGGCGACGCACACGCCGCCCGCGCCGAAGTCGTTGCAGCGCTTGATGAGCGTGGAAACCTCCGGGTCACGGAACAGACGCTGAATTTTGCGTTCGGTCGGCGGGTTGCCCTTCTGCACCTCTGCGCCGCAAACCTCGATGGATTCGAGCGTATGTGCCTTGGAGGAACCCGTTGCGCCGCCGCAGCCGTCACGGCCCGTTGCGCCGCCGAGCAGCACAATGATATCGCCGGGCTTCGGCTCGAAGCGCTTGACGTTCGCCTTCGGAGATGCGCCGATGACCGCGCCGATCTCCATGCGCTTTGCAACATAACCGGGGTCATAAAGCTCCGTGACCTGACCGGTCGCAAGGCCGATCTGGTTGCCGTAGGAGGAATAGCCCGCCGCAGCGCCGGTGGTAATCTTTCTTGTGGGCAGCTTACCCTTCATCGTATCCTTAAACGGAACAGTCGGGTCGCCGCTGCCGGTAACGCGCATCGCCTGATAAACATACGCTCTGCCGGAGAGCGGGTCGCGGATCGCGCCGCCAAGGCATGTTGCCGCGCCGCCGAACGGCTCAATCTCCGTCGGGTGGTTGTGGGTCTCATTCTTGAACTGCACGAGCCACTGCTCGGTCTTACCGTCGATCGTGACCGGCACTTCAATGGAACAGGCGTTGATCTCGTCGCTTTCGTCCAGATCGTCTACCATGCCGTGCTTTTTGAGGTATTTCGCGCCGATGACCGCCATGTCCATGAGAGAAACGGGCTTGTCCTTGCCCTTATACAGCTCTTCGCGGGCTGCAAAATACTCGCCGAGTGCCTTTTCGATGGCGCCGCTCAGCTTGCCCTTTTCGATCTCGATGTTGTTGAGACGCGTAAGGAATGTGGTGTGGCGGCAGTGGTCGCTCCAGTAGGTATCAATCACGCGCAGCTCCGTCACGCTCGGGTCACGGTGCTCTTCGTCGCGGAAATAATCGCGGCAGAACGCGAGGTCTTCAAACGTCATGGCAAAGCCCATGGTGCCGTAATATTTTCTAAGCTCCTCGTCGCTCCAGGAGATCATGCCCGTGACGCGCTTAACGTCTGCCGGCACATCGATCTTCATGTCAAGCGTCTCCGGCTTTTCCATCGATGCCAAACGGGATTCGACCGGGTTCACGATATAGTTCTTAATCTTGTCCATTTCCTCTTCGGAAAGGTCGCCCTTAACGGCGATCACTTTTGCATAAGCGACCTGCGGGCGCTCGCCCTGCGTCAAGAGCTGTACGCACTGGGAAGCGGAATCCGCACGCTGGTCGTACTGACCGGGCAAAAACTCCGTTGCGAAGACGTGATATTCGCTGCTGATCTTGTAGTTTTCGTCGTACACGTTGTCCACATTCGGCTCGGAAAGGATCGTGCGGGCTGCCGCCTCGAACTCCTCGCCGGAAAGACCGGAAACATCATAGCGGTTCAAAATACGCAGGTCCTCAATAGCCTTGAGGCCGAGATTCTGACGAAGATCCGCCATCATGTGGCGTGCTTCAACATCGAATCCCTTTCTTTTCTCCACAAATACGCGTGTGACCATGTTTGTGACCATTCCTTTCTTCTGGGGAAAAATCAGGATTTGTACTGCCGCAAAAAACGGCACTTGTGACAAAGTAATCTCTTACTATTTTATCACAGGTGCCGTTTATAAGCAAATATAGATTATAGCAAATCACGCCCTGTTTTTGAGTGCAATTTTGTGCTATTTTTTGGTAGTGTCGTTCAGGTCTTCCACACTAAGCGCCACTTTGTGCTGAATGGGCTTCCATTCAATGTTCGTAAACACCGCGTAAACCATTGCAATCGCATAGGTGAAAATAAACAGCGGGAACAACAGCCAACCGAAGAACATCGCTTTTTTCGATGCACGGATGCGCTTTCTCTGCGTGATGCACGTAATGCCGCCGACGAACCACAGCGTCAGTATAGAACCGAAAATACCGCTGCACACGGAAAGCACACAAACGCCCATATCCGGCGTGCGCGTCACAATGCCCGCCGCGACCATAATCGCGTTAAACACGATTGAAGCGCAGGTCAAGACAAGGCACGGAATGTTGTTCATAATCATATCGAAGCAGGCAAAACTGCCATCCACAACGGTTTTTTTCAGCATTTTGAAGCCGTATCGGCTGAAAACCTGCAAATAGCCCTTAATCCAGCGGGCACGTTGTGTAAAGGACTGCCCAAGCCGCGTGGGCTGCTCGTCATAAATAATGGCGTTTTCGCAGTAACCGACCGTGTCGTCCTTTAAAATGCGGTCCACGGTGAACTCAAAGTCCTCCGTCAGCAGGAAATGCTTCCAACCACCGTTTTCGCGTGCAATCTCGCTGCTGAACAAAAAGCCGGTGCCGGAAACGCAGCTGCTGGTACCGAACATCATACGGGCGCGATTGAGCTGCGTCGCTTCGCGCAGGAAGAAAATGGAGTAACCCGCGCTGATCCAGTTGTCGCCAAAGTTTTTCGAGTTGCGGTAGGACGTGACAACCTTGTAGCCGTTGTCAAAAACGTGATTCATCTCGGAGATAAAATTCTCATCCAGAATATTATCCGCGTCAAAGACGAAAAAACCGTCGTAGGCATATTCGCCGAAATTCTTAAAAATGTTTTCTAATAAGAAACGCAGCGCATAGCCCTTGCCCACGGCATACGTATTGTGGCGCTCGTAAACGACCGCACCGGCTTCGCGCGCCGCCTGCGCGGTGTTGTCCGTGCAGTTATCCGCCACAACAAAAATATCGATAAGCTCCTCGGGATACTTCTGCGCGCGCACACTGCGGATGAGCTGCGCAATGACGGCTTCCTCATTGCGCGCGGCAATCAGCACACCGTAGCGGTGCAGCTTCTTCGCTTTGAAGACTTTCTGCTTTTTTAAAAGCGCCGCCACAAGGTAGACCGCCTGGTACGCGTAGCAAGCCATAAATAAAATAGAAATGATAAAGTTCACATATGACAGTGTTTTCATGGTTTCTCCTTTTCCGGCCTTGGTGCAGGACCAACGTCATCGTCTGTTTTCAGATTTCCGCTTCTGTCTAAATCTCCGTATTCAAAGCGCAATGCGCAACCGCCATCCGCTTTCATTCACATTCTATTCACAGTTTTCAGTATTTTCATTATACGGCATAGAAAAGGAATAAACAATAGAAATGTGCGATTCTTATGAGTTTTGTAAGAAACCTTAAATTTCTGCGAACAGTGCACCAAATTTTACGCACTTTTTCGTGATATTCACGAAAGAAAAATTAATTTTAACTTTTTCGCAAAAAAGACTTGCATTTTTCGGGGACTTGCTATATAATAATCGAGCAACAGAAAATTGGGCGCTTAGCTCAGCTGGCTAGAGCACCTGCTTGACGTGCAGGGGGTCAGCGGTTCAAGTCCGTTAGCGCCCACCATATTTTGTTCTAATGTATACGCACAACTGTTACTTACGTTTCGGTTGTGCGTATCGATTAAAACAAAGTATTTCGTTTTAATAATCCTGATTTTAGCGACCCGTTCTCAAACGCCGTTACTGAGGCAGATTAGGTTTGTCCAATCCTGTATACCAAGTATTTCCCATTGCAAAGGCATGCAAATGCACACTGATTTGCGCCGGGTATTCTCGCCTGTGGGTTCATTCGGTTTTCAAGGTGCGAAATCAGAAATAAAAAAGGCTCTCCAGACAAGCATCTGAAAAGCCTTGAAATATCGTTTGGCTTGTGCTATAATCTAACTAACGTGTTAGACATGAAGCACCCCTCTTGTAAAAAACGTCCTATCGGCGTCTTTTCGCGAAGTTTTCAGATGGTCGTACATCTGGAATCAATAAAAGATTTGGCGATCTTTTATTGACCGAGAAGCGTCCGTAGCGGACGTTTTCTTTATTTCTGCCTAAAAGTATAGCACTTCTTTTCCCGCTCGTCAACGCAAAATAAGATTTTTTCTGCATTTTTCAACAAGGTGTCGCGGTTTTGCTCATTACGTAACCCGCCCCGCCTTTTCTCTCGTCTAACAAAAACCGGCAACATTGCCGGTTTTTGCGCTTGACAAAACTTCAGAAGCGTTTATAATTAGAAATAGAAAGAGTGCTGCCGATGAACGGTTAGCCCTCAGTTCAGCTTAAAGAAATGAGCCGAGACCTTGGGCAGGGCGGCTCATCTCTTTTTATGTTTACGATCACGAAACAGTTCGATCAACGCAATAACGACAAGTGCCAACTGGCACAAATCGCTAAAGTTCAGCTCGAGCTTCATAAGCGTCATCCCTCTCTCCGTGTTGGATTGAGGGATTTTTTCATATTCAAGAAATGTTCCCTCACACGGTACACCGAAGTGTATCTGAGGGCTGAACCGTCCACCGTTATGGCAGCACCCGAACCGCTATCACGGTCCTTTAAAATTCTACCAGAAATTCTTTTATCTGGCAAGTTTTACATTCACACAGAAAAAACCGGCAACATTGCCGGTTTTCCTTTATGCATCAACTATTGTATTTTTAGTTCACTGTGGATCAATTTTAAGTCATCGCCTTTTGTCTTAAGAAAGGTGTTTTCTTCGTAAAAAATGAACACGCGTAACTTTACTTCAAAAATATCGGGAATAACATAAAAAAGGCGACTAACTAAAACATCTTCATTTTCGTATACATCGCAATCAACTTTCGGAAACCCAAATATTTCTTCTATTGACCACGCGATTTTTTCTTTTTTCCATTGCAAATATTGTTGATACAATTCTTCCTTAAGCACTATAACTCATCTCCAATCAAGTAAAATTACAATTTCTTCGTTCTTTCAATGAGATTAATCCAATATCATAATAGCATTTCAATTTTTATTTGTCAAATAAATTATTTAAAATAGGTATTGACTTATAAATCGTTTTACTGTAATCTATTACTTGACAGGAGGTATCTCCACTATGGCTGTCGATACCATGAAAAAAGGCTCAATCGAAATGCTCACGTTGTTTTTGCTGTGTGAAGAAGACACATACGGCTATCAGCTTGTGCAGAAGATCAAAGAGCGAAGCAAAGGTTTAATCACAGTGCAGGAGGGGTCATTTTATCCGCTTCTGTATCGCTTGGCAGACGATGGGTACATCACCGGTCAGGAGATCGTAACACGCATGAGCACGGGGCGCTCCCGTATGCGTGTGATTTATCATATCGAAAATGCCGGGCGTGAACGGTTAGCATCTTTAAAAAAGGATTACGAAACCGTTCAGCAAGGAATTCATAACATTCTTGATTCTTAAATTGGGGGGATATGGGATGAGCGAAACCGTATATGTTGTCCACGACTATTTGCGTCGAATAGACAAAGAAATGACGTGTGACAAAAAGAAGAAAAAGCAGTTTTTGCAGCGACTGCAAAATGACATGGAAGATTTTGCTGATAGCGCAACAACTACGCTGACCGAAAATGACTTAGAAAAACATTTCGGCACACCACAAAGCATAGCCGAAAATTTTCTGAGCACTGAACCGTACAATGAAGTAAAACGAACATTTAAGCACCGAAAAGCTGTGCGCGTTTTTGTAATCGCCACAGTTGTATTTGCTCTTGTGTGCGTTTTGGGATATATTCTGTTTGATAACTGGCGGGAACGACAGTTCGAGGATGGGTATATCGTTACAAGACTTTATGAAGAAGTCGAAGGAACGCCGCCCCCAGAGCCGGAAGGCACGAGAGTTTATTAAGAAAAGAGGCAAAAAAATGAAACGTATATTAACAATTATCTGTTGTTTAACACTTTTACTTGGTATTGTACCTTTCTGTGTATCTGCATCAGAAACAGCATCGCAGAACATGCAAACAGTCGAATACCTTGAAGACGGCAGTTATATCGTGACGGAGTTAGAAGTAACACCGGCAGTTGCACGAACGGCAAGATCATATACAAAAAAATCCACCTATTACACGGCAAGCAATACAGCGGTTTTTGCAGTCTCGTTGACTGGTAATTTTAATTATACGTACAACGTGAGTTGCACTGCTACAAGCCAGAGTGTTTCTGTTTCTATCTACGATAACTCTGCATCTTATGTTACGAAAACTTCTTCCCGCTCAGGTGCAACCGTATACGGTTCCGGTACAGTTTATTATTTAGGGAAAAACAGAACGCTTTCTTTAAGTATCACCTGCGATAAATACGGTAACATTTCTTAATTTGCGTACAAGGTTTCACTCAAATCCCATATTAAAGGCGGCTGCTTTCAGTTGGAAACAGCCGCCTTTCTTTTTTAACATTCTCATATCTATAAACACTCAAAGATTACAGCAAAAACCTGCCTATTCTAAAACAGGCAGGTTTTATCTTGTAGCCTTTATTATTCCAGCACCCCGCCGTCCATTTCATGCACCGTATCGCACAGTGCCGCGATGTCCTCGTGGTTGTGGCTCGCGAGCAAAATCGTCTTCCCTTGTGCCTTGAGCTCCAACAGCAGTGCCCGTATATCCTGCACACCGGCGTTATCCAGTCCGTTCATCGGCTCGTCCAAAATGAGGATCTCCGGGTCTTCCATGATTGCCTGCGCAATACCGAGGCGCTGCCGCATGCCGAGCGAGTATTTTCCCACATGCTTGCGACTTTCGGGGTCAAGCCCCACCGTCTTCAGTACATTCAAAATCTCTTCCTTGCCGATCTTCCGCCGTATGTTCGCCAAAAAGCGCAGATTCTTGTACCCGCTGTAATTCGGCAGAAAGCCCGGCGCTTCAATAATGGCTCCAATGTCCTCCGGCATGTCCACGTCACGTCCCACGCGCTTGCCGTTCACGAGGATCACGCCCTCCTCTGGGTGCATCAGACCGCAGATGCACTTAAAAAGCACCGTTTTGCCGGAGCCGTTGCGCCCCACAATGCCGTGTATCTTTCCCTTTTCAAACGAGATCGATACGTTCTTCAAAACCACTTGGTCGCGAAAACGCTTCACCACATTTTGTACTTCAATACAAGTTTCCATAGGAACTCCTTTCACACCGATTTCAGCACGTCAATGTTCCGCCTGCGCAGCGTCACCCACGAAGTGACCGACAAAACCGCAAACAAAGCCAACAGTGCCAACAAAATATACGTAAGGCTCGGGTAAATCGAGCTGCCGTCGTAATCCACACGGGAAAGGTTCACCCACGAGACCGGCGAGATATTCACAAACCAATACCACGTCTTATACGTCACCATGTTCCACAGCACGAGCGCCGTGCCGCAGATGCCGCCCGCCGTGCGGGAAATATTCAGGTTCACGAAGAACATCAGCATACCGAGCACAGTGGCTACCAAGCTCCCGTTCACCACACACCGCAGCACCGCCGGAATTGGGTCAAACCGCGCCGTGATGACGCGTGCAAACGGAATGCTGATGCCGTTCTGCCCCGCGGCCGATGTCTGCGAAAACGTAGAAAGCAGCTTGCCCCATTCCGCGCTCCATTCGATATGCGGCAGCAGCACAAGAACACTTATGAAATACAGCACAATAAAATACAGCACAGACGCCATCACGATATACAGCATTTGCCCGATGAACCATATCCGCCGCCCGCTCCGCAGCATAATATACGGCTGCTCGTCCTCAATAAACGGCGCATCGCAAAACAGCAGCACCACACCGAGGAACAGCATCATCACCGCACTGCCCTCGTCCAGCAAAAACGGCAGCAAATACGGCGTGACCTTGTACCCTGTCCGCGTACACAGCTCACCCACCGGCGAAAGCCGTGAGTGCAAATACAAGATCTCCATCAACAGCAAAATGTACAGCCGCGGGTTCACCGCCCATTTTTTAAAGTTGTGCAGCGCAATCGAAAAGCAAGCGAAAGCCTTACCCATTTTCAAGTCTCCTTCTGCACGAGCGCGTAAATAAAACGAGGAACACCACGCCGAACGCTGCAAAGATTCCGCACGTCACAAGCGTCGTCGTCCCCGCGCCGCCGAACACCGAAAACCCCTTAGAGAGCATACCGGGGTAAAATTTGCTCGGCATACGCAGCCACATCATCAGTGTGTTCAAAACGTAATACGCCAGCATCGGCGCCGCCAGTGTCACGAATACGTTCGTGATCTTCGTCGAAAGCCACAGCGCAAATTCCGCAAACGCTCCTGCGCAGCACGCCTTAATGAAAATCACCGCCGCAAAATAAAGGTACACCCACTCGGAATACCCGATCTCGTCAAATGCGCCCAGCGCCATTTGATTTGCCATTTCCATGTTCACCGCCGGAAATCCCCAAAGCCGTAAGATCATCAGATCGAGCCACTCGGAAACCGTGACCACCAGCACCGCCGAGACAAAGCACGCAATGCCTTTTGATACGCCGTATATGCGCTTCGAGCACCGCTGCGCCGAAAAGCGGATGAATCGGTTCTCCCAGTCCGCGCAGAACAGCGCCGCCCCGGGTATCGCCGCAAACAGCAAATACAAAAGCTGAAAATCAAGGTACTGAAAGATACCGTAAATGTAGATCAGGTCATTCTCCGGCGTCATATAAGAAAGCTCATCCATGCCGGTCAAAAACGTCGCGGCCGTCAGCCCCAACGCGGCAAACACAAACGCTTTCGAGCACACCGTGCGTGCAAGGTCATTTTTCAGAACATTCAAAAACACACGCATATGCATCTCATATCTCTCCGTTCTCGTGTAAAAGCTCCGTGCCGTCCAGCGCGTTTATCAGAATATACCCGTCCTGCGGCAACATAATCTCTCCCGTACCGGATTTGTCCGGCAGCAAGATTTGATGCGTAGTCTGAAAATACCAAACTGGGATTAACCGCACGATCCCCGCATCATCCGTCTTGATCGGCGTATATGCCATTTGAATATCGTTGATATAGTAATCTCCCTCCATAATAATGGAGTTATACTTCTCGTCTACTTTGTCGAGCGCCTCGTCAAGCGTCAGCACGCGCTGCGCGTCGCCCGTCTCCGTCTCCTTTAAAACATAAGACACATCAAAGTGCCGAATGCCGTCTTCATCCAACACCGCCGTCAGGTATGTACCCGGTGTAAATACGTTATCGCTGTAACTGCCGCCGTCAAATTTGCCGAGCGGCAGTCCGTTCACAAGCAAGTCGTACCGGAAAACATAGTGCGGCATCGAGCTCGTATCGATGGTATAGCACACGCTGTCCCCAACCGAAATTCCGAGCTCCTCCGCCACTTTCCGTATCTCCCCGTCCGCTTCCGCAATCGTCGCAAAGTCGAGGTCTTCGCCGGTTTTATACAGCTCCAAATTTGATGTATCCTGCGTATCACGTGCTGCCGTATAAAGGAATGAGTTACCTCCAACGCATGTCAGATAATCTCCGTTTTCAGTATATATATATTGCTCCATATCTATATCAGAGCCTAAACTTTTTGTAACCACGGTGCTTTCATTTTCTTCTATTATAGTTTTGTCCGCGCAAAAAATTGACTTTAATTTCCCAAACTCTACTATCTGTCCCGTACCTTGCATCTCCGGCAAATTTTCCTGCCGCATCGCTTTAGGCACAGTCACGTCTGCATCCACCACAACGCCTGAAGATAACGTTTTGGTAGTGTGCGCCGCAGTATTATCGGAATTTTCATTTTCTCTTTTATTGTCACCTTCAAACATTTCTGATGACATGCTCCCCCCATTTACAGAAGATGACATTGAACTATCATTCTGTATTTGTTTTGTGCAAGAACACAGTATACAACCCAAGAATAAGAAAGCAAAAATGCTTATTATGTATTTCTTCATGCTATCTCTCCCTAAAGTAATTTGCGTGGAGACTGCAAAGCAGTCTCCACACGCATAAATTTACGGAACCCAAGTAACGATCAGATCAACATATTCATAAGGATTTGTGTTGTCGTATTCTATTGCAACCTTATAGTAAGAACCAACACTTGCTTTTCCTGATAAATAATTTATCCATTCGGTAGATGAGGTACCATTATAGGATTTACGCCTAAGCACCGTCGCCTGTTCACCAGAATCTGTTCGCCCACGAAAATAAACGTACTCATCCCCTTTACTGCTCCAGCCATCACTACCGTACGGGGTGGGTGTCACTGCAAATCTACCTGACGCAGTTTTTTTCGCTGAATTTGAGGAAACCGTTGCGCCTTGATAAATACGCGCAATCATTCTTTCCTGCCCATACGCACTCGCAGACATAGAAAACGCAGAAACCGCCATCAGGCAGGCTGCCATACCGGCTATAAGCCTTTTCTTTAACATACAATCGCCTCCTTAAATTATGTAGATTTTGCAAGGAATGTGTCGACCCATCCCTTAATTTATGGTCATAATATCACATAAAATTACAGCTGTCAATATAATTTATGAAAAATAGGTAATAGCATTTGCTTAAATCAATCAAAAATTTACTTTTTCATTGCCGGTTTTTGTTTTTCTTTCCTTTCGCTGCTAAACTGAATTAACCCTAACGGGAATTTTTATCTAACAGGAGAGGTTTACAATGGAAAGAAAAGTCTGCACCATCGGAGAATAGCTGGATGTTTGGTATGAGGTATACGCCGTGCCGGAATATGCCTCGAAAACGCTCGAAATCTATCGGGACGCCCGAAAGAGGTTATCGCGGCGTTTCCCGGAAATCGAAAACACACTTCAAAGTGCGCCGGAATTCGCCGCGTATCGCCGCACATGCTGCGCCATACCTTCGCGACCCGAATGATTGAAAACGACTCGGATGCTAAAAGCCTTGCTCTTATCATCGGTCACTCCAACCCGGCCTTTACGCTCCGCCGGTACGTCCACCCGGATCACACATCCCTCTACGAGCAAATGTGCCGTCTTTCAAGCGTACAGCAATAAACCGGCAACATTGCCGCTTTTTAAAACAGAAAAACCTACTCACCACTATCGGCGGGTAGGTTTTACCTTTGCTATCCTCTGCTTTTTATGCGTAATGAACGATTTGGTTAAGGGTATAGAGCTGCGTTTCGTTTTCTGCCGCATGATCGATAATTTTCTTGTCAAATCCGTTTTCAGAAAATAGTGCATAGTGAAACTTGGCTTTTTCTTTCAGCGGAGAAAGCTTTGCCACCGTGTCACAGTACTCAGAATAAGAAAACGGTACGCCTTTGAATTTACATTCACCCACCAGATATTCCTTTGCCCCTCGGTCAATACAGAGTATGTCAATCTCCGTCTCTGCTGTCCGCAGTCCGGAAGCCGCTTTCTCGTCTCGTACCGTAGTCTTTCCAAACCAACGTCCCATCTTTGCATAACGGAAAGGCAGCTCGTTTTTCTTCTGCATTTCACGAACAAATTCCCGGCAAATATCCTCAAAAGTAAAGGAAGCAAACTTGTGGAGAGCCGGTTTTACAACATACTCGTATACGCCGTCCACATCGCCGTCCTCAAGCTGTGAAAAATTTGCAAAACCAAAGGCATACCAGAAACGGAAGAAGTTATCCGTCAGACGATAGGCTCCTCGACCGGAATTTGCCTGTTCCTTGGTCTTAGCATCCACGGAAAACTCCCGTTCCACAATACCAAGCTCTATGAGATTTTTCAAGTAAACACTGGTTTTGGAAGTATCCTCCACAAGCGACTTTTGACTGATGTCGTTGAGCTTGGTATTGCCCAACGCAACAGCTTCAATGATAGAGTTGTAGATAGGTGTTTCCCGCAGCTCCTGATGCAACAAAAACTCCACCTCGCTGTAAAGGATGCAGCCTTTGGTCAGAATATTGCGCTTGATGTTCTCGTCAATGGACAGCCCGGGATTCCATTGGCGCAGATAATGTGGGATACCACCAAGAACAGCATAAGCCAGCACCTTATCACGGTCAAAATAATCTGGAAAGAACTTTGCGGCATCATAAAATCCCATTTCCTTCATCTTGTAGATACCCGTAGCCCTGCCGTAAAGTGGGT
Organism: Hominenteromicrobium mulieris; assembly: GCA_021029595.1. Taxonomy (GTDB): domain Bacteria; phylum Bacillota; class Clostridia; order Oscillospirales; family Acutalibacteraceae; genus Hominenteromicrobium; species Hominenteromicrobium mulieris. The sequence continues at coordinate 76,034 of JAJJOY010000002.1, forward strand.
TTTTCTCTGCCAGCAATTCCTTTTCGATAAAGCTCATGGCACTGCCGCAAAGGATAATCATTACGTTGGCATCCCGCAGCTCCGCATCCCAGAGATTTTGAAGAATAGAGGGAATACTCTTGTTACCACGGCACATATACGGAAATTCATCGATCACCAACAACTTTTTCCGGTCACCGTATGGTAACTCCCGTACCGCACGGAATGCTCTTTCCCAATCGGTAAATTCAGTAATATAGCTTTTTGCAGGAATGTCTTCTCTCAGCATCCGAGCAGAAAAGTTACGAAGCTGTACCGGATCAGTCGTTTGCGTGCAGGAAAAGAAAACATGGGGCTTTCCCTTACAGAATTCCCGCAGCGTCTCGGTTTTTCCTACACGCCGTCTGCCGTACAGCACAATGAGTTGACCGCCATTCTCTGAATATTTGTCATTCAGGAATTTCAATTCTGTCTCTCTCCCGATAAACATCGCACACCTCCAAGTAATACAAATTTAGATTTAGTAAATCTTGATTTGATATTATTGTATTCAAAATCAGTGAAAAAATCAAGAAATTTTTCAAGATTTGCATAACAAGTTCATTACCCCTGTATGTTTCCTATTGCCCACGTGTGAAAACTCATTAAGTTCAATAACACGAAATGCAAATAAGTCGCTGCAACAAATTTCTCGGAGCAAAAGCGGCAATATTGCCGCTTTTTAAAATGGAAAAACCTACTCACCACTATTGGCAGGTAGGTTTTTATCTTTGTTGTTCTCTGCTTTTTCAAAATCCGGCAACATTGCCGCTTTTTGATTTCTCTCTGCGGCAAGGGCACGTGCCTGCACAAACGGCAGCTTACCGCGCATTAAGTGCTGCTTTTCTCGCCCGGTAAGCTGTTCCGAGAGCTGCTTATAAATGCGCACCGTGCGTTCGGAAACGCCGAGAAGCTGCATCAGCCGCGTCTGTAAACCGCCTTTGATTTCACCTGCGTCCTTCATGCCTTTCAGTAGCTTGTAGTAATTCTCATAGAGTTGGAGCCGGATACGCGGACTTTCTGCCGCCTGCTGCCTGCGATGAATTTCCCGGCGGCGCCGTTCACGAGGATCACGTATCTGCCGTTTGACCTTGTAAACATAGCACGGGATTTTTGTCCAGTGCAGGCATTCCCTCAAATACCAAAACCGATACGCCCCCAGAAATACACGGTATCGACCGTCTGCTTCAAGTGTCACACCGATGGGATATTGCAGTAACTCCATCACGTCCGGCTTAGAAAGCTTCGAGTTTTCAACGGCGTGATAGCTTACTTCGCCGGACATGTCAATCCTGTCTGCATCGATGAGATGGCATCTCCATTTTATGCGGTTTAGTCCCGCTGCATTTTGGCGTCGAGCAGAACAAGGTCTGCGGCATCGGGCCTGCCATTTTCATTTAAGTCGGCGGCAAGCGCGGCTGTGTCGGTCAGTTCCGTCTCCCCGACGAGCACACGCTGCAAAAGACGCATATCGGCCGTATTCACGGTGCCGGAAGCGTTGATGTCGCCGGGCACAATGACCGTATACAGCTTGTCGTCGATCAGCACGCTCATGCCGGTTTTCAGCCTACCGGAGGCCGCTGCGGAGGATGACGTGTACACTTCCACTTCCGCCTGTGGGAATGCTGCCCGTAGCTTTGCTGCCGTAACGCCCGGTTCTGCGTATAAAATGTGGCCGGAAACACGCAACTTCGCCGTGACATCCGGATCCGGCGTGGCGGTCGGTTTCGGTGTAGCCGTTGGCTTCGGCGTCGTGCTCGATTTTGGGGTAGCCGTCGGCTTCGGCGTTTTAGAGGGCTTTGGGGTCGCGGTCGGCTCCGGCGTAGGTGTCGGGATGGGCGAAGGTGTGGGCGTAGGCTGCACAAATGTACCGAACGACTCTCTGCACAGTGCGCCGTTTTGCCAGATGATCGCTGCATTTGCGGTGAGTGCAGCCGCTTCGCCGGAAAGCGTGAATAACTCCGCCTTGTCGCCGCGGCGCACGCGCGAGACCTCCGAGGTGTCCGAAAGCCAGTAGAGCATGTCGCCGCTCAAAACGGCCTCCGTCACGATCGTGTCTTCCGCCCACTCTTCTCCGGAAAACAGGCGCACTTCGCCCTGCATGTTGACGTACACGTCGCTGCCAAGCAGCTTATACGGCCGCGCAGCCGGCGCATAGGTAAACGCCGTGCCGGAAAGTGTCGGCACATTTCCCGCAAGCGAAATCTGCACGGCACTTTCCGAAAGCAGCACATAAAGCGTACTATCCACCGTCTGTATGCCGAATATTTTGTCTTCAAATATGAATTCCGTTAGGGGCTCACCCGCCGCGTCAAACACTTGCAATGTGCTCGGCGCACCGTAGGTAACAGCATAAAGCCTGCCCGCGCTGTCGCTTTCCGCAAAGCGCAGGCCGCTCGTCACAGGCAAAGCGAACAGGTCTGTTTCCTCCAATGTTTCCGCACTGAAACGCTCCACGGCAAGGAACTCCTCGGTTTCGGCGAAAACCGTTACGGTATCGCCATGCAAAACGGCATATTGCCCGTTAAACGGTGCTTCGGCGGAACGACCGTCCGGGCGATACAGCACCGTCGTACGACCGGTGTAGACCAGTATCTCGCTTTCACCATAAGTTTCATACAGTAAAACCTGCGCATCCTTGTCTTCCGTGATGCTCTGCGGGGCAAATCCGCAAAGCAAAAGTAAAAAGAGAATTGCCGCAGCACCCGCAAAATATCGCCGTTTTTTCATGTTTTCGTCCCCTCTCTGCGCCGAACGAACTTCTTGACAAGAGTATATCGTAATCCGTTGAACATTTAAATAGTTTTTCGGCAATTTCTGCCATATTTTGCAATTTTCTAACAAACTCACCAAATGGCACGGGCGACTCTACGACATTTTCACATACAAAAAATCGCCGGAGCGCACTTGCCCCGGCGATTTTCCGCATACTATCTGTTATTTTTCTGTTATTTTTTGAGCTTACGCCCGTCTTCTTTCGCAAAAAATTCCTTTGTCAGCTTCACCACCGTGCCGGAAAGCAATAACAACGCGATAAGATTCGGAATACTCATCAGGCCGTTAAAGGTATCGGCGATGTTCCACAGCAGGTCAAGGTTGACGGTTGCGCCGAGGATTGCGACGAACGAATAAATGACGAGGAACGGGCGCACGGCCTTACTGGTGCGGAACAGAAATTCCACAAAACGCGAGCCGTAAAGGCCCCAGCCGATGATGGTCGAGAACGCGAAGCAGCACAGCGCGACCGCAGAGAAAATGGAAGCCCAACTGCCGTAGGTCGTCGTAAAGCCGGAAATCGTCAGGTCTGCGCCCGCCATGGTGCCGTAATTCACCGCCGTGCCGCTGCACAAAATGACAAGCGCCGTCAATGTGCAGATGACGATGGTATCGACAAACACCTCAAAAATACCAAACACACCCTGTTTTACAGGCTTTTTCGTATCGGCGCAGGCATGCGCGATAGAACCTGTGCCGAGGCCGGCCTCATTGGAGAAAATACCGCGGGAAACGCCGCGCTGCATGCTGATGAACAGACTGCCGATGGCACCGCCCGTGAAAGCCTTCGGGTTAAACGCGCCAACAACGATCGATGCCAGTACCTCCGGCAGACGCGTAATGTTCAGGACAACCACGCCAAGCCCCAAAAGCACATACAAAAGCGCCATAAACGGCACGAGCTTTTCGCTCACACTGCCGATGCGCTTGATGCCGCCCAGCAGCACCATGGCAACGAGCATTGCGCATAAAATGCCGATGACAAGGTTCACCGTGGGAATGTGGTCCGCGCCGATCACATTGTACTGCGTCAGCGCCGTATCGATAGCGGTTACAATGGTGTTCACCTGCGTAGCGTTTCCGGTACCAAACACCGTCAGCGCGCCGAACAGCGAATACAGCACCGCCAAAAATTGCCAGTGCCTACCGAGGCCGTTTTTAATGTAATACATCGGCCCGCCGACCCACTCGCCGGTCTTGCTGCGCTCACGAAAATGCACCGCCAACGTAACTTCCGCAAACTTTGTGCACATACCGAGCAGTGCGGAACACCACATCCAGAATACCGCGCCCGGGCCGCCTATCGCAATAGCGCCCGCCACACCGGCAATGTTGCCCGTGCCCACTGTGCCGGCCAGCGCCGTGCATACAGCCTGAAACGGCGTCATGGAGCCGTCCGAAGCATCTTTTTTGCGGAACATGCGCCCTGCCGTGGTGCGCATGGCATAGGGAAATTTGCGGATCTGCAAAAAGCGCGTGCGGAAGCTTAAAAGCAAGCCTACGCCGATGATGCAGACCATGGCCGGAACACCCCAGATAAAATCGTTCACCGCTTTGTTTACGGCAGCTATGATCTCTAACATGATCTTCCAACTTTCGTTTCTCAAATTTGATGCGTTTTTCTCTTTTCTTTCAGGCAAAGTCGAAAAACGCAGAATAATATTTCTAATTATACACACAGATGCAAGATGTGGCAAGTAAAAATGCGTATTTCTTTCGCACAAGGTCGGAAGACAAAAGTAACTTGCTGAATCGACCAAATACATTCAGCTTTATAAATCTTTTAACCGATAAAATCTATCTTAAAACAGAAAAAATCCACAAAGACCGAAATCTTTGTGGATTCCTTGGCGCGCTTGAAGGGACTCGAACCCCTGACCTACTGGTTCGTAGCCAGTCACTCTATCCAGCTGAGCTACAAGCGCATTTCTCAAACAGCTTCATCATTATAAGCTCAAAAGTGCAATATGTCAACCCCTTTTTTAAAAAAACTTCAAATTTTCTCCGAAAATCTTATTTTAGCCAAAAATACTTGCATCGGCATTTTTATTGTGGTATTGTTTGTCCAAAGACTTTATTCGTTCCCTTTACACCAACTCGATTTCATTTAGGAGGCGTTTACTATGATCGATCTTACCGAATTTGAAAGCCGTGCAGTGCCGCTTCGCGCACTCGGCGTTGTGGTCTCGCAAAACGGCATGCAGCTGGCCCGCAAACTGTGGGACGATGCCTGCCGCCGCAATGTGTATTCCGCAAGCAAAAGCTTTACTTCTATGGCAGTCGGCATTGCGCAAAAAGAGGGCCTGCTCTCCATCGACGAAAAGCTCACGGACGCATTCAAGGATGACCTGCCCGAAATCGTTTCCGACAACTTAAAGGCCGCCACGGTGCGTGATTTGCTCACCATGTGTCTCGGACAGGAAAAAAGCTTTTTAATGGGCGGCGAACGCCCGTACTATGAAGACCGCAACTGGGTGCGCCTTGCGCTTCGTCAGCCGTTCGTGTACGCGCCGGGCGAAAAATTCGTGTACAACAACGTCGGCCCATACCTTGCCGGCATTCTCGTGCAGCGCCGCGCGGGCTGCGACCTTGTCCATTACCTGATGCCACGCATGTTCGCGCCGATGGGCATTCAGCTGCCCACATGGGAAAATGACCCGAACGGTCAGACCTTCGGTGCAGGCGGACTGTTCCTCACCATTGACGAACTGCACCTGTTCGGTCAGCTATTGTTGCAAAACGGCGAATGGAACGGCAAGCAGCTCATCCCCGCCGAGTGGGTCAAAGAAGCGACCTCAAAACAGGTCGAAAACGGCAGCGAGGGTTACGGCTACCTCTTCTGGGCAGGCCCCGAGGGTTCCTTCCGCGCCGACGGCAAATACGGCCAGTTCGTCATTTTGATGCGCGACAAAAATGCCGTTGTCACCGTCACCGCCGAAAGCCGCGATGCCGGTGCACTGCTGCGCGCCGTCTTTGAGGAGATCTACCCACAGCTTTAAAATTTGAATCACAAGCAAAACGGCGCCGCACAGAGATAATTTACCCTGTGCGGCGCCGTTACCGTATGCTCCGTATTTTCCGTATTGAGCGTCCTTTCGCAGCGCTTTTCAGCTTTCCGCAGCTTCTAACAGCTCAGGCTCGCTCGTTTCAGTTGTTTTATTATATTTTTTATAATATTTTGTTGTTTTCTGACGGTACAGCATCAAAAGGCCACGCACGCAAAGCTCCGTCGCCATGGCCGTCCACATGCCCGGCAAACCGAAATTGCCGACGAGCAGCAGGGCAAGCCCGATGCGCACCACCCAAATACTGCCGAGGTTCATCATACTCGGCACGAAGGTATCGCCGGTGCCGCGCAGTGCGCCCGCCGCAACGATGGAAACGCCGTACAGCGGTTCAGCCAGCAACCCGATGCGCAACGCCTGCGCCGCAAGCGCGCGAACGGAGAGATCAGGCGTCAAAATGCTGAATACAAACGGGCACAGGAACATCATCAAAAGTCCCGTTATCGCCATAAAGCCCGCGCCCATCACGATGCAGATGTTGCCGTAGCGCTTGGCAAGGTCGGTCTTTCCCGCGCCGATGTTGCGCCCGACGAGCGTCGTCGCCGCCGAGCCGATACCGTAGCCCGGCATGTAGCACAAGCTCTCTGCCGTCACGGCGAAGGAGTTTGCCGCGATGGAGACTGCACCGAGCGGCGCAATGATCATGGTCGCGACGACCTGCGCGCTGCACATGGCGATCTCCTGCACGCCGACCGGCAGACCGATTTTCAAAGCTTTTTTGAGAATTTCCGGGTCAAAGCCGTGCTTTTCGGTCTCTTTGCGGTTGAGCCGCAAATGCGGGTTGCACAACAGGCAGCGCCACGCCATCGTCAGGCTGATAACCGCACACGCACTCGCCGTGCCGATGCCCGCACCCATCACGCCGAAATGCGGAATGAAAATGGTATTGAACACCACATCGAGTAAACACATGGCGGCGTTTAAAATGCTCGGCGTCAGCATATCGCCGCTGCACTGCAAGTACGACGAGTTCAGCGAGTTGATCTGCGAGAACGGGATCATCAACGCGTACACCATGAAGTATTTCGAGGCATCGTAACGAATAGCCGGGTCGCCGCCGAGCCACGTCGGCAGCATACTGTGGATGGAAAGCCCCAACGCGCACAAAATCCCTGCCACGCACAGCGCCGTGCACAGGCCGTGACGCACCACGCTTCTCGCTTCCGCATCGCGTCCCGCGCCGATGTTATGCGCCACCTGCACGGAAAAGCCCGCCGAAACGGCGTATGTAATGCCGCCCAGCAGCCATGTGCTCGTGGATACCAGACCGATCGCCGCCGAAGCGTTCGCGCCGAGCGAACCCACCATGGCGGAATCGATATACTGCATCACGATGGTTGTGATCTGCGTTAAAATAGCCGGCAGGCTCAGTACCCAAACTTCCTTCACCTGCGGCTTCAGTTCATGCCAGCTTAATTTTTTCATGTCTCGCTCCCCGTTTCTTCAAATTCCCCTGTTGTAAAATAGCGGTGCATCACACCGGAAAAACGGAACAGCTCCTGTACAAATTCCGGGTCTTTATCTTTAAAATACAGCCGAAAAAGCCGCTCCTCTGCCTCATACACGGGCTTTAAAACCTCATTCGCGTAGTCTCTGCCCGCTTCTGTCAGCATTACGGAAAGCTCCCTGCGCTCGCCGGGAATGGGGCTCTGCACCACAAAGCCGCCCTTTTCCAGCTCTTTGATAAGCGTGTTCACCGTCGTTTTCGGGAATCCCCAGTCCCAGCAGATCTGCTTTTGCGTGTGCCCCTCGCCGTCGTTCAGCGCCGAAAGCAGCCACAGCATATTCGGTTTGATCTGCGCATTTTTCGAGAACACGCCGTAAGCTGCATCTATGCCGTACACCGCCTTGCCAAGCTGACGGAAAAACGCATATCGCTCCATTTCGCTCCACCTCGCTAAAATACGAATTCGTATTTTATTTTAGCACGGGTCCGTACGGGTGTCAACCACGGTGTCGTGTAAATCGTAAATATTTTTTGAATAAGAATGTAAAACCCCCGCCCCGGGTACCGGCACAAAGCCGATTTCCGGGGCGGGGGTTCATTACTTTTAGGTTTTCACTTTACTTTTCGTGTCTCTTCTTTTTATAGATGAGCACCGCTGCAAGCGCGCCTCCGCTCAGCACGAGCGCCGCGCTGCCGAAAACGACCGGCAAGTTGCTGCTGCCTGTCTTCGGGTTATTGGGGTCTGCCTTCGGCGCCGGAGTTGGCGTAGCCGTCGGTTTTACCGTAGGCGTCGCAGTCGGAGCCGCCGTCGGGCTCGCAGAAGGCGTAGCCGTCGGTTTTGCCGTAGGCGTCGCGGTCGGAACCGCCGTCGGGCTTGCAGAAGGCGTAGCCGTCGGTTTTACCGTAGGCGTCGCAGTCGGAGCCGCCGTCGGGCTTGCAGAAGGTGCAGCCGTGGGTGTTGCCGTAGGCGTCGCGGTCGGAGCCTCTGTGGGCTTTTTCACCAACGCGGCCATAGCATCTTCAATGGCCTTCGCCATTGCGTCTACCTCGCCTTGTTCCGTTATGTTCTTGTCGCGCACAACTGCGTTAATCGCCTCTTCCACAGCAGAAAAGTCCTTGTAGTTATCTTTTTCCAAAGCATTTGCCTTGGCAATGGCTGCGTCTACTTTCGTGTAGTCGGCAGGTAAATAAGTCATTGCAATCGTCTGCGTGTGCGTTGCCGTATCAGGCGTAATCGTTATATTGCCGGTGTATGCTTTGCAGTTATCGGCTGTTACTTCAACAGGGTAAGTTCCTGCTTCCAAACTGACAGAGCCGGTAACCTCCTGACCATTCACTTTAACAACAACATTGGTCAGACCGTCCGGCGTTACAACGAAAGAAACCGGATAGACAGCCTTTGTGATAAAATGAACATTTTTATATTTTGCAAAGTCCTGAGTACCGCTGGAAAGCAGGTCAATTTCTGTTCCTTCCGAGTCTACAGCTTTTGCATAGTTCAGGTGATAGCCATCGGCAATCACAGGCACACATTCATCGGAAATTGCAGGGGTATTGTTCTCATTCGTATTCTTTGCGTCAATCTCTGCTTCTTCTACGGTAAAAGTACCGTTACCGCCCATGGGGGATTTACCGTCAGTGATTACTTTGGCGCCTCCTTTGATCAAAATATTGCCTTTTGCCCATATTGCACCGTCCGCAGTAGAGGTACAGTTTACCTCGCCGCCGTTAACCGTCAAATTGCCCCTGGCAAACAAAGCGGGATAATAGCTTGTTGCTTTAACTTTAGATGCAGCAAGCTCAATATCGCCGCCGTTCCCTTCTTGATCTTTCCGGATATATGCTCCGTTACGTCCGTCCTGAGTCGCCTTAAGCGTAACATCGGCGCCGTTTATAATCTTCAGCCAATGGGCATCGATTCCGGCATACAAGCCGGTGGAATTCACTGTTGCCCCGTCAATTTCGACCATTCTTCCGGCTATGCCCAATCCGCCTTCAGCGTTTATTGTGACATTTGCTTTATCGGAAATCTTGACGTCAGCCCCTGTGCTAATTCCGTCGTAGTTTTCCCCGATAACGTTGATCACCAGTGTTCCATCGCCGGTAATCTCGACAGAATTGCTGTAATTGAGGTATATTCCCACTCCTCCGCCGGGATCGGTTCGGGTAATACTATTTGTCCCGGTCAACCGTATCTTCAACGTACTGGGGATAGTCGTTTTAATACCGTAGTCTGACATGGTGTCGTTGTCAAGGGTAGCATTGTTCAAAGACAAGGTGTGAGTGGCCGGGTCATAACTTACTGTTCCACTGAAAAGATTATCCTTATTCTCAGACGTGACCTGTACGCCGTCTACCCAGATGTCGTAGACTGTGGGTTCCGCTGCCAGTGCTGTGGCAGGCAGGAGTCCAGCTACCATTACAATGCTGAGTAGGATTGCAAATAGTTTTTTCTTCATAACAGTTCCTCCATTTTTAATTTTCAGAACATACCGTATATACTGTTTCTATTTTAATCATATACGAAGTTCAGCCAAAAATCAACCTATTTTCCTTTCTTCTTTCTTAAATTTTACGTTATTATTCACAACAAGAATTAAAAATCCGCATTCCCGGTTTTTACGGAAATGCGGATTTAATTTCTATGAATTTATACGGTTTAGCTATGGTTTAAAACGCATTAGCCCATACCGCTGCCGCCGCAGGTCGCAAACGGAATCATCGTCTTGCCGGCAAAATCAGAACTTTCCGCCGCCACCGCCGTGGGTCGTGCCGGAGGACGACGTGTGCGTTGCGGAGCCGCCGGAAGAATCGTTGTCCTTCGGCTTTGCCGTGCGGTTCACGTGCGAGTAGAGGAACACGTCGTTTGCATACGCCACGTTCATGCTGCCGGGGCGCACATAATCCGACGCGGCCGCCTTACGGCGCACGCTTTTAAGCTGCCCGCGCATAAAGCCCGTCACGACAAGCGCCGCGACGAGGCCGATGGCAAGCGAAACCAAAATTGCCGGGCCCCACGGGAAATCCCCCACAGTGCTCTCCTCATACGCCTCGCCTTCCTCATAATAACCGCTCTGCACGCCCGAAATGTAGTTGTCGCACATATCGGCATACGTTGAAAACGCGTCATAATAGTAGCCGCCGCTGAGGTCGCTCAAAAACGCATCCTCCATATTGCCGCGCCGCGCATCCGTAATGGCCGTAATGGCGCTGCCCGTCGTCGTTATGTACCAGTCGCGCTCTTCCATGCTGATGAGCAGCAGAACGCCGTCCGGGTTATACTTATACGAATTATAATCGTAAAAATCGTCCGCATATTCACGCGGTGTCTTGTCGCCGATGGAATCTTCCGTCACAACGGCAACGTCCACGCTCAGCCGGTCGCTGATCTCATCAAGCTTCGCGAGCAGATTACTTTCTTCCTCGCCCGTCAAAAGGTCCGCGTTGTCGATCAGGTGCGGCGTGTAGTCCTCCGTCGTATCGGCAAACGCCGGAACAGACACAACTACACATAAAAGAACGGCGAAAAATACCGATAAAAGCTTTTTATTCATTCTCCGCACCCCCTCAGAACAGCCAGAACAGGAAATAGGCAATCAGCGCAATCACGCCGAAGCCTGCCGTAAGCCCGCCAAGCCACTTAAAGTACAGCCCGTTATCCACCGGCAGGTCGCCGACGAATTTGCCGGTCTGCCCGTTCATCGCAAAGAGGTACTTTTTGCCCTTCCACGTCGTGTTCAAAAGCCACACGGGGTAAAGCGCGTACTTTGCCTTGCCGTTGTGCAGACGAATGGAAGAATTCTCCGTCGTGACGGAGTGATACCCCTTCACCGTGGAAGCGAATGCGTCTTCCGTGGAGCGCTTGATGCGCTCGTTGGCGCGGTCGATACTCTGCTCGGCCGTCACATCGTACTTATCCGCAAGGTAGCCCGCGAGATACGCCGTTTTAAAATCCACCGCGTCCTCAAACTTGAACGGCTCAATGGATTCCATCAAATCGTCCGGCATCTTGGAAGAACCGTCCACCGGCACGCGGTCAAAGCCAATATCACCGCTGCGGCCTATCGAGTAGTAGCTTGTTTCCGTGTAATCGTAATCGCTGTCGCTCCAGGTGCGCACACGCGTCGCTTTATAGCGAATATCCGCATCGGCATCGGCATCAAACAACCAAAACGGCACGTAAACGCCCTTGATCTCATCGATATGGTTCTCTTTTTTGAAAATCTTCGGCAGCAGCTTTTTGCCCTTATAATGCCGCTGCAAGGCTTCCTTTGCCGCCTTTTTGTCGATCTTGAACGGGATCACGTAATCGGGCTTCAAAGCGCCGCTCACCTGCCCCATCATCACGACCGGGTTGCCGCAGTACGGGCAGGAGGTCGCCGCCGTGTTTTCATCACAGACGATCTCTCCGCCGCAGGAGTTGCACACGTAACTGCGCAGCGTGCTTTCTTCGCCCTGCTCCCACGCGCCGCCGGCCGTGGTCTCCCAGTCCATTTCGTCGGGCTTTGCGTTTTGTACTTCTTCCTCGTGCGCGGTAAACGCTTCGGTGTCAAACTCCGTGTCGCAGTACGGGCACTTTATCTTCTGAATTTTACTGTCAAATTCCACAGCGCCGCCGCAGCAAGGACATTTGTATTCTTTAATTGCCGCCATTTGCTCTCATCTCCTCACAGTTCAACGCAGGTTGCAACTTTTAGGCACGGTCATTTTCATCAAACGGGTCGCCGCACTGCGGGCAGAACTTCGGCGGGTGCGCGGGGTCTTCCGGCTCCCAGCCGCACTTGTCACAGCGGTACTTCGGTAAGCCCTCCGGCTTTTTCGCGCCGCAGTTTGCACAGAAATTGCCCTTGTTCACTTTACCGCAGGAGCAGGTCCAGCCGTCGTTATCCGGCTTCTTTGCCCCGCAATTCGGGCAGAAATTTCCGTTGACCACCGTGCCGCACGCGCACTTCCAGCTGTCCGCAGCCTGCGCCGCCTGCTGCTGACCCATGCCGTACAGCGCCTGTGCGTTCATGCCGCCCGCATTCATAGCCATATTTACGCCCATAAAGCCGTTCATAGCACCGGCAGAGTTGCCCGCGGCCGTTTTCATCGCGTCCGACTGTGCGCCGACGAGCGTGGCCGCCGCCATAGTCGGGTCGCGCATCATCGCCGTGCGCTGTGCCTGCTTGATCATCTCGGCGTCCTCGTCCGGCAGTGTCACGGAGCCAAGCGCAATGCTGACGACCGTCAAGCCGCGCAGCTCGCCCCATTTCGCGGAAAGCGCCGTATTCATAGCATCTTCCAGCTCCGTGTTGTGTGCCACAATCTGGTTCGGACGCAAACCGAGGTCGGAAAGCTTGCCGAACGCCGGCTGCAAAGCGCTGATGAACTCGTGCTTCAGCTGGCTGTCCAATTCGTCGCGGGTATATTCCTGCTCCACATTGCCGCACACATTCGTGTAGAACAAAAGCGGGTCCGCAATGCGGTACGAATATACGCCGGAGCAGCGGACGGAAACGTCCACGTCCAGACCGATCTTGTTATCGACCACACGGAACGGAATGGGGTTCGGCGTGCCGAATTTATTGTCGATGAGTTCCTTCGTATTAAAATAATATACGCGCTGATCTTTGCCGGCATCGCCGCCATACGTAAAACGCTTGCCGATCTGCGCAAAGGTGTTTTTAATGCCCGCACTGAGAGAGCCGGAGAAAACAGAAGGCTCGCTCGAAGCGTCATAGGTGAATTCGCCCGGCTCCGCGCAAAGCTCCACCACTCTGCCCTGCTCCACGATCATCATGCACTGGCCGTCCGCCACCGCAATGCCGGAGCCGCTCGTGATGATGTTGTCACTGCCGCGCGTATTGGAGGAACGCCCGCTCGTGCGCTTTACACCCTTTGTGACAAGCACCTCTTTCGGCATCGATTCGCAATAGAAAAATTCTTTCCACTGATCCGCCATAACACCGCCCGCGGCGCCGACAGCTGTCTTAATAAGACCCATAAATAATTGCTCCTTTTCAATGGTTTCCGCACGTTATATTCCGCCCGGTGTTTATGCTCTAAGTTTAGCACAGAATTTTGCTGTTTTCAATGAATTTCGACAGCACACTCAACAAATATTTGCGCTTTCCTCTGAATTCAGGGAAGCATCCATGATGGAAACCCATTTTTCAATTTTGAACCTGTGCCCAGAAAACCGGGTGCATATCCGCCTGTGCGGCTCTTTTTTAATCAAATTTGCTTTGCCTCTTCGCCGAGCGTGAATTCATAGTGCATCTCAAGCGCGGCAAACAGTTTTTGCATCACTTCGTTTGCAATGGCACGGATGTCGAGGTTCGCAATCAGCGCCATAACCTCCCGCTGTTTTTCCTCCGGCACGCAATAAATGCGCAGTGTCAGCTGCAAAAAGCGCTCTAACTTGCGTTCCAGCGTAAAATACACGTCGCACGGACGCGCCATATATCCGCGCATAATCGCCGCCGAACCGATGTCCGACTCATAAAAATCGCTCACACTGTACCCGGGCATATACGCGCCGAAAATACGGTGCAGCATCTCGGCCGTCATCCTGTGGATGATTTCCAAATTTTCCGGCAGCGTGTACGCTTCCACGTAAATTTGGCGCAGGTTCTCGTTCAGTTCTGCCAGCGTCAGCTGAATCGCCGTCTCCACCGCGTAGAGTTTTACGGGATCTGTCTCCCCCTGTGCAATCTGCCCCGCGATAGTAAACTGATTTTGAAACATGAACTCGGTCAGCTCGGTAAGCACACCGGCTTTCGTGCGGTACAAATTATAGAACGTGCCCGCGGAAACATCCGCTTCCGTCAAAATCTGCTTCGGCGGTGTATGCTTAAACCCCTGCTCCAAAAACAGACGCACACAGGTAGAAAGAATTCGCTTGCGCGAGGCCTCCTTTTCGTTGCGGTTTGCCATTTATACCCCTCTTTTCCCTGTTTTAGAATTGATTCTAATACTCCAAAATGAGTATACCACAACAAAAAGAAAAATCAAGTGTCGGTACACGAAAAAAGGGCAGCTCTTCGCCGCCCTTAACGAATATTTGTCTTTACCGCACGGGTTATATGTTCCGTAAGATCGCTTTTTTCAGCGTTTCGGCATTCAGCGGCTTCGAGAGATGCTCCGTCATACCGGCTTTGCGGCTGCGCTCCACATCTTCCGAGAACGCGTTCGCTGTCATCGCGATGATCGGCACCGTTTTCGCATCCGGCCGGTCCAGCGCACGAATGCGCTGCACCGCCTCAAGGCCGTCCATCACCGGCATCATGATGTCCATTAAAATCACGCCGATCTCGCCCGGCGCGGAGTTTCGGAAGGCCTCCACGGCCTCTTTGCCGTTCCACGCCTGCATCGTTTCGGCACCCATGTCTTCCAGGAAGAATTCCGCAATCTCCATGTTGAGTTCGTTGTCTTCGGCCAGCAGCACTTTCAGCCCGTGCAGAGCCGTTTCGTCCGCCGCGCCATTCGCCGCCGCCTGCGCAGAGGGATGCTTGTCGATTTCAAACGGCAGCGTCACCGTAAACGCAGAGCCTTCGCCGAGCACGCTTTCCACCGTGATGGTGCCGTTCATCTTCTCGATGAGCTCCTTCACGATAGACATGCCGAGGCCCGTGCCCTGATACTGCGTGCGGGCGCCCTGCTTTTCCTGTGTAAACGGCTCAAAAAGCTCGTTGTTCACAAAATCTTTGCTCATACCGATGCCCGTATCACGTATTGTAAAGCGGAATGTCGCCGTGTTTTCGTCACAGGCAATCTCCTCCGCATACGTTTCAATCGTGCCGTTTTCTTTATTGTATTTCGCCGCGTTGCTGAACAGATTCAATAAGATCTGCCGCAGATGCAGCGGGCTGCCGATAAGCTTTGCGTGCGCAAACGAAATCTTGCCGTAGGTATACACAATACTCGTTTTTGCCACCTGCGCTTCGTTCAGTGCGCGAACGTTCTTCATCAAATCGTCAAGGTCAAACGGCACATGCTCCGGCTCCATATGGCCGGATTCCAGCTTGCTCATATCCAAAACATCGTTGATGAGCGACAGCAGATGCTCGGAGGAAACATGGATCTTTTCAAGGCAGTCGTCCACGCGCTCATGATCTTCACGGTTTTTCTTGATAATCTCCAGCATACCCATCACACCGTTGATCGGCGTGCGGATATCGTGGCTCATGCGGGAAAGGAACTCCGTCTTTGCTTTATTCGCCAGCGTTGCTTCGTCCACCTCAGCCCGCAAGCGCTCGTGCTCCTTCTGCTCCTGTGCATGGAACTCCGTGGTGTTTTTCAGCAGCACAAGGCTGTGGATCATCGGCTTTTCCTCACCGCTCTTCGCATCGTATACGCGTGAAGACATCATCAGCGCCGTTTTCTGTATCCAGCGTGTCTCGCTGCCGGATACGCGCTCACAGTATTCCACCGTCACCTGCTTTTCTCCGCTCGCATAGCGTTCCAAAAGCTTTTCGGCCGTGTCGATCAACCGGTAACTGCCCATCGTTTCGGGCAAAATCAGCATAGAATGACGATGGCAATATTCGCCGTACGGACACGGTGCTTTCAAGTCCTCAATAAAGATGTCTGCGCCGCGTTCACGACGGAAATCGCGCTCCACCAGATCATCCGTCAGATTCACGGAGTATACCGCATCCGCAGTCTCCAGCATCGCATCCACGTAGCTGTCGTTTTCCAAAATAGACTGCTTCAGCTGCTCGTAATACTGCGTCAGTTGCTGCTTGGCGTCCGTCTCCGGCTGCACACTGTCGATCGTCTCAAACGCCAGCAAGAAATGGTGCAGCGTGCCGTCCGGGTCTGCATCCACAAAAATCGCCGTCAGTCGCCCGTAGTCGGCACTGTTCTCGCCGAAAATCTTGTGCTGCAATTCCACCACGCGGTTCTTTTCGGAAAGCGCCTCGCACAGCGCCGTCAGCTGTAATCTGCTGCGCACCGCCTTGCGGTCTTCCTGCGCCACGCGTTCTTCTGCAATCTGCTCCACCGCGCCGGAATAACTGCCGTCCGCCGCAAGGAAAAACGCCTCGCTCGCACGAATTACCCTGTAAGCGTCCTGCCTTGCGTCGCAGTACAGGCAATCGGAAAAGTTGCTGCCGTATTTTTTCATGCTTTTCAGCAGTCTGCGATCCAGCTTCTTTTCGGCCAATGCTTCCTCGCGCTTCACGTGGTTTTTGTTGATATACATGTTTTTGTCTGCGAGGATATACAAATCGCGCATTGTGCAGTTTTCGTTCTCGTCGGAGACCGAAATGCCAACCGCATAGCTCACCGGAAAATCGGGGTTCGCCGCATTGTACGTGTCCACACGGTCGCGGATGAGCTGTAAGCACCGCTGCATTTCTTCCTTGTCCGCACCGTCCATAATGGCGATGAATTCGTCGCCGCCCGCGCGACCCACAAAGTAATGCGCCGGCACCGCCTCGCGCACCAGCTCCGCAAAAATGCGGATGTACGCATCGCCCTTTTCGTGGCCCATGCTGTTGTTGATGCGTCTCAAATTGTTGAGGTCAAAGCTGCAAACACCCACGGGCATCGTGATCATCTTCGGCGCGCTCAATAGCTCCTCACATTTATTTTTGTTCGGCAGCCCCGTCGCTTCGTCCATGTACACCTTTTTCTGCAAAGCGTGGTTCATGGCGGTGTAGTGCAGCGCCTTGATAAACTCATAACCGATCAGCATCATCAAAACTACGATGTCCGCCGTGATGTACCGCTCCAAAACCGCCAAAGAGGACGCGCGCTTTTGCGAATAGGTTTCCGCAAGGCCCGTCGCATCATCGCAAACGTCGAAAAACTTTTCGCTTTTGTCGATGATGTCGGTTTTCTCAAAACCCTTTTCGCGCACAAGATAAATCTCCTGCTTCAGGCTTTCAAAGCAAGAAGCCAACTCTTCCATTTTCGTCTGAAAACTCTTGTCGTCCAATCGCACAAGGGTAAGCTCGTCATCGCCGAAGCGCAGACCGTTGATAAACGATTCCACGCTCTCCATCATCTCGTCCTCCGCTTGACCCGCAATCTCCATTTTGACAAGGCGTTGCGTTTCGCCGCGCACAAGGCCCGCATAGTTCACCACGCGCGCCGTGCCCTGAATGCCCGAGACCAGCACCATCATCCAAACGATCAGCGCCGCCAAAACCACGGCCAGCACGCCGATGGCCGCCTGCACGGCATTCGATATTTTCTTGTTTTCCCTCATATTCTTCACCGTTTCGAATCGTTTGGAGTTATACATTGCCGGACCCTTTCCCAAAATCTTACGGTTCATTATAGCACATTCACGTTCCGTCTTCAACACAAAAAAAGGCCCGACCTTTGTGCATCAAACTGCCAAAGGTCGGACTGCTGTTTACTTTACGCGCCGCACCGGCCGCACGTATTTCCAAAAGCGTTTTTCACCATTTCGGCATACTCCTTTTTCACGTTTTCCGGCTCCGTGATTCGGATTTTCCCACCGTAGCCGAACACCCAGCGGTAAAAGACAGGGCTTGCCGCCGTCTCCGTTTCCACGGTAAACGCGTCGTCGCCAAAGGCCTTTGTTTCCACATCTTCGCCGAATGCGTCCACCACCGCATTCATCATCGCGTTGTCACACAAAAGCGTCACGCGCTCACGACGGCTGTCATACATGCTTGTCATCGTGCGGATATGCCGCATCAACTCCTCTTTTTCGGGCCGCGGCTCCGCGTCCTCATCTAAAATCTCCGGACAACGGTCAATGCGGTCCACGCGGAAGCTCACAAGCTTTTCGTGCTTGTCGGAATACCCCACAACGTAATATTCATCTGTATTCCAAACAAGCTTATATGGGCTGAAAACATACGGCTTCCCGTCGTTTTTCAGTACACGGTTCTTGCCCGGACCGTAATGAAAATAGTAAAACGAAATTTTCTTCCGCTTTGCAATAGCCGCGTTGATCGTGTCCGCAATGTAGTAAATGCTCTCATTGCAGGATTTCCCGTTGTTCGCGCAAAACCCCTCCTGCAAAACCTCGGCCTCATAAACGCTCGTCAGCCGACAAAGCTTTTCAATCAGCTCCTCGCTTTTCTTTTCGGTGATGAATCCCGCAGATTCCACCGCGTCCGCAAGCAGCTTCAATTCCGGCATCTCAAATAAGCGGCTCGCAAGGTAATAGCGGTTCTGCGTCGTCTTGTGCGTGTAAATATCAAAGCCGCAGTCCGCAAGCTGCTTGATGTTCTTGCCGACGGTCGTGCGATGCACCGTAACGCCGCATTCCTTTTGGAGCTTATCCATAATGTTTTTTGTAGAAAGCTCGTGGTTTTCGTCGCTGTATGTGTTCAGAATTTTCAAAAGCGAGATCGTCCGCAGCTCGGCGTTGTCCTCCGCCTTCGGTGTCTTATTCGTCTTTGCCATAAAGCAGCACTCCTTTGCGCTCGTTCTGCTTTTATTATAGCGGACGAACTCCCACCGCACAAGTCCGGAAACCGTCAGGTGTCGCTTTTTCGCTCACTGCGGCTTCGTGATAAGCTCTGTCACCGCTTCGCCGTAAGACGGCACAAACGAAAAATTCTGCTGATATTCCTTCGCGTTCCATACAATATTCGGCATGTATATCCCTCACTTTTCCGCTAAAATGCGTTCGATCTCATCTAATGTGTCGGCAAAATAAATGCCCTCTTGCCGCTCCTTGGTCGAAAGCCCCATCTCGATCATATGGCCTAAAAGCGCCTTCAGCCCGTTGTAATATCCATTCAGATTATAAAGAATGCACGGCGCGTCTAAATGCTTCAGCGATACCTTCGACATCACTTCCGCAATTTCCTCCAGCGTGCCCGTGCCGCCCGGGAACGCGATAAACGCGTCGCCGAGCTCAATCATTTTCGTCTTTCTGTCCGTCATGTCCTTTGTCACAATAAGCTCCGTCAGCCCGTCGTGCTGCAGCTCGGAGTCCACAAAAAACTGCGGCTCCACGCCGGTCACTTTGCCGCCGTTTTGCAGCACGCTTTCGGCGATCGACCCCATTAGCCCGCATTTTGAGCCGCCGTAAATGAGGTCATGCCCGTTTTCGCCAATCCACTTGCCGAGCGCCTCCACCGCCTCTTGCAGCTTGGGGTCATTGCCCGCGTTCGCACCGAGATAAACCGTAATATTCATCTTCATCCCCGCCTTTCTTTTCCCTTATCATACAAGAATTCGCCGAAGATTTCAACCGCTTCACTCCACACGGTACAAAACATGCGCATAAAAAACGGCGGCGCAAAGCCTAAGCTCCACGCCGCCGTTTTGGGATATATAAATCAAGAGAGCGCCTGCCCGCATTCCGAGCAGAATTTACTGCCCGGCTTTACCGGCGCGCCGCAGCCCGGACACACCGTTTGTAGCTTTGCGCCGCAAGCGCTGCAAAACCTCGCGTTTGCGAAGATCTGCGCCCCGCACTGCGGACAGACTGCCCCCGCCGGAGCTGTCGGCGCCGCATTTACGGGTACGCCCGCCGTCCGGAAGCTCGTTGGCTCGCCCATCGTGCAGCGGTACACCACCTCAAAAATCTCGCTCGGCAGCTTTTTCTGCTTATACGCGCCGATGCCCGCCGTTACCGCCAGCGGCCACAGCAGAAAAAGCCCCACAGCGCCCGCGCCCAGCTTGTCCGCCCACTGGCCCTCGCCGAGCGTCACATTGAGCTGCGTGCCGTTTACCGTGAGCTCCACCGTCGTCGCCAGCTTCATGCCGGAAAGCGTGCGCAGCGTATCGGCCTGCGCCGCCTGAATGAGGTACCCGTTCGGTGTCGCCACGCTCTGCACCTCCATGCTCTTTTCGCCGCGCAAAAACGTCGTCACAGCCTCCAAAACCTGCTCTGCGGTCGCTTGGTTCAGCTCAAATACTCTCGATTCTTTCATGTCGTTCCCCCATTTCTATTTCACTTCGCGCAGCGCCTTCCAAAGCGCCGCATCATTTTCCAGTTGATAAGCGTCTTCTTCATACAGCAGGTTCCGCTGCTCAAACCGTATCATACACGTCGTGCCGTCTGTTTTCACAAACGTCAAACTCTGCTCGCTGTCCGTTGCACGCATGTCCGTTCTTTCGCCGATTTTCATCTCGCAAAGTGCGTCAAAAATCGTTTGCATCGCCGCCTTGTCCGTGATGCGGCAGAAAACGGGCGTGTCCATCGTGTAGCGATATTCCATGCAGTTCATCTCATTCACGTCAAATGTCTTTGCGAAATTCTCTGCTTCGCCGCCGCAAAACGCAAACACCTCGCCGGCTTCGCTTCTTTCCGCCGTCTTTCCTTCGCAGCCCGCAAGCAGCACGCACAAAACGACCAGCGCACACAGCAAAATAAAACCGCATCGCTTCATTTTCCCGCCCCCTTTTCTATCCCCTATCCTACCAAACAACCGTAACCGAAAAAAGCGTTTTCCCGGTTTGGTCATTGACACGCCGGAAAATGTCAAAACCCACTGCGTTCTCTTATGGCGGTTTCGGTCGAAGCGTGGTATAATCGCCTTAAATCAAGCATACGGAGGGAACCCGCATGAAATTTTGTGACCGTCTCAATTTATATATCGAAACACTCGGCTGCTCCGCCAAAACGCTTTCCGCCGTCTCCGGCATATCGGATGCCGCCATCAGCCGCTACCGCTCCGGCGAGCGCGAACCCGGCAGGGACAGCGAACAGCTTCTGCGGCTCGCACAGGGCATCTGCGCCATCGCCGCCGAAAGCGATTATTCTCCCGGCTTTTCGGAGGGCGAAGTTCTCTGCACCCTCCGCGCTTCCCTGCACACCGAAAAATCCGATTTTGACAGCGCCGTTCAAAACCTTAAAAACCTGCTCACCGCATTCGGCATCAGCTACGCAGAGCTTTCCCGCGCCATGAATTTCGACGCATCCTACCTCTCCCGCGTCTGCTCCGGACAGAGAAAACCCGCAAACACAGAGGAATTCATCACGCAGGTCTGCCGCTATGTCACAAGGCGGTGCCTGAAAAACGACCAAAAAGAAGCCCTCTGCGCGCTCGTCGGTACATCCGCAGAGCAACCTACAAAGCCCGAGCACTACACTGCGCTCCTCATGGAGTGGCTGTGCACCGCAAAGCAGCGCGATGCCGAGTCCGTCTCCAAATTTCTCGCGCATCTCGATACCTTCGACCTCAATGAATATATCGAAGCCATTCATTTTGAGGAGATTAAGGTGCCTTCGCTCCCGTTCCGACTCCCTGCCTCGCGCAATTACTACGGCATAGAGGAAATGAAGCAGGGCGAGCTCGATTTTTTCAAGGCGACCGCGCTTTCCAAATCCGCCGCCCCCGTTTTCATGTGCAGCGATATGCCCATGGCCGATATGGCGGAAGATCTCGACTTCGGTAAAAAATGGATGTTCGGCATCGCCGTCGCGCTCCGAAAAGGACTGCATCTCGATATAATCCACAACATAGACCGCCCGTTTGAAGAAATGATGCTCGGGTTAGAGAGCTGGATCCCCATTTACATGACGGGGCAGGTCTCGCCGTACTACTTAAAAGGCGTGCAGAACACCGTCTACTGCCACTTTCATTACGTCTCCGGCGCCGCCGCGCTCACCGGCGAGTGCATAAACGGCTTTCACGAAGACGGCCATTACCATTTCACAAACAACCGTGAAGAGGTGCAGCACAGCCGCCGCATCGCAGACCATCTGCTGCAAAAAGCGCAGCCTTTAATGGAAATTTATAAAGCCCCACAGGCCGATCTGTTCCGCGCATTCCTCAAAAACGACGCAGCCACCGTCGGCGCACGGCAAAACATTCTCTCCGCTCCGCCGCTTTATACCATGCCGGAAGATCTGCTCGGACGCATTCTAAAGCGCAGCGGCATGTCGGCAGCAGACGCAGAAAGCATCAACGCCGCACTCAAACAGCAAACGGAAAATATCGAGCAAATTCTCACTGTAAACACCGTCATCGACGAGCTCCCGCATGTAAGCGAAGAAGCGTTCCGGGCAAGCCCCCTCACGCTCTCGCTTTCAAACGCATTCATCGAAAACACCGTCACGTACACCTATGAAGAATACACAGCGCACCTTAAAGCCACCAAAATATTCGCTGAACAGCACCCAAACTACACCGTCCGTTTTGCGGAGAAACCCGCGTTCCGCAATATCCAAATTCAAATCCACGAAAACGAGTGGGTCATGCTGTCCAAAAGCAAAGCCCCCGCTATTCATTTCGTCATTCGCCACAGTAAAATGCTCAGCGCCTTCCAAAACATGATCTTGCCTTACGTTGAGGATTAACCGCCACCCGCGTCAACGGTGGTTAAAAGTTTTGCAACGTTCGCGGCGCTAATCGCCGTTTATTGCCGAATATATTCGCAAAAATCATTCACAACACGCTCCATCATTTCGTTATTCCGGCGCGAAACCTCGGCCGCGTTTTCCGCCTGCATGTTTCCCTGCCGTATCGCTTCCTGAATGTACTCGTCCGTAAATGTAAAGCTCGTCAAAGACTGTATCAAGATCGGCGCCACCGTCTCAAATTTTCCCTCCGGCGCAATGATGCCGAAAATGTTCGCGGCACCGCGTGAAGGCGTCACGTCCACACCGTTGATTTCATAACCGCCCGCGTCTAAAATGCTGCCCTCAAACATACCCGTGCAGGCCGCCCCTGTTTCCGATGTAAGGCTCGCTAAGATCGAAGCTTCCGAAACCGCATAGCTTGCAAGCGGCGTCGTAATGGGCGTTTCGCTCAAAACTGTCATGTTTTGAATTTTTGCAAATGCAAAACTCTGGGGCATGATGCTGTCGTAAGCGTCTTGGTAATCGTCCATCGCGTTTAAGCACCCCGCAAGCGTCGGGTCCTCCAGCACCGGCAAATATGTCAGCGGGTCATTGCTCGTGCTCATCGATTGATACTGCGCCTTCGCTTCCGCACTCTTAAAGTACGGGCCAAGCTCACCGTAATAGAAGATCTGCACATCCGGGTCATTCGGGTCCCACGCGCGGATGGAATAGCCCGCGTATTCGCCGCCGGTCATAATCTGCCACCCCTGCGGCAGCTGCATCGTGAACACCCCGCCGTCGTAATCAACCAACGTGTACGTCGCTTCAGGTGTCGGTTCCGCCGTCGGCTCCGGGGTCACGGTCACTTCCGGCTCGGGCGTCACTTCAGGCTCCGTCTGCGCATTTGAAGCTTCGGAGGACGCTTCCGTTTTTGATTCCGCCGTCTCCTCGTCCGGGTCTATCCCCGCCGCCTCAAACACCGTGTCCGTGCCGAGCGCATCATATGTCTTGCCGCCTAATACAACACACCCGTCCTCACGCAGCGTAAAGCTCATTTTGCTGCCGCTTGCGTCCGCAAATGTAAAAATATACCGCGTGTATTTGTCGTCCGTCTTTACAACTTCGCCGAGCGTCACAGCTTTCAACGCGCCAAAAATTTCTTCCGCTTGCTTTGCGTCCCGCACCGTTTTCGGTTCCGCCGCAAAGCTTCCTTTTTCTTCGTAAATCGTCAGGCTTTCCGCCGCAAATTTTCCCGCGCCGCTCACTTGGTCAAACAGCGCGTTTTTCGCGCCGCAGCCCGCAAAATTCAAAAGCAATACAAGCGTCAGCACAGCCGCCGTCATTCGTTTCGTTCGTGTCATGTTTGTCTCCTCAGTAGTTTAATCCCTGAATGTTCAGCACCGGCGCCAAATCGCAATCCACCACATACACCATGCCGCCGGACTGCTGCGCCTCCTGCTCCTTGTTGTACAAGTAGTTCGCCCATTCCTCCGCGCTCAGTGGCTGAATGAGCGACTGCAGCGCGTCCTGCGTCGCCGTAAACGGCAGCATCGTCGTCTCAATGAGGAAGTATTGCCCGGAGCCGCTCCACGTTTCCACCGCTGTCTGCGCGTGTCCCGGCGTGAACACAATCATCGCGTGCATGCTTGCGGATTCCAGCACGCTCGCCATTAAAACCGCCGTTTCGATGCAAATTCCGGAGCCGTTCTCTAAAACTGCGTCGGGCATCAAAACGCGCTGGCTCGCACTGAACGAATACGGCCCCATGTTGTAGCGTACGCCCATGCTGCTGATAGCGCTCTGTATCGCCGCCACCTGATAATACGTGATGTACGCGCCTTGGTCGGACGTAAAGCCGTACGCCGGCTGATACCCCGGCAGCATACCGTATTCCGTGCCGAAGCTTTGCTCCAGCCACGATACCGCATTACGGCGCACCTGCAAAATGCCGTCCGTTTCCGGCGTCATCCACGCCAAGATGTTGTCGTTCTGGATAATGCCGAATTCATCGCTGTAATTTTTATAATCGTATACGCTGTGCAGCTCAATGTTCTTCGTCTCCTGAATAATCGCCTCGCCCGTAATCGTGTTTTCCACACGCAGCGTCATCTGCGTGTCCTTCGTCGTTGAAAGGTCGGGCATATCGGTGAGCACCGGCGGCTTGATCATCAAATACGTCATCTCCGGCGTCAGTGTCACTTTCTGCTCATATTTCTGCGTAAAGCCCGCAATTTCCGCCGTCACCATCACGTCGGTGTAGCCCTTGTCCGTATATAAAAGCAGGTTGATCGCCGAGTCCATCGAGGGGTACAAATTCGGAAAAATCTCCTCAACGGTCGAGTAGTCCGAAAACACGATCGGCGCCTGCGCGTCATACGCGCCAACATCTTTGCCTCCCTCGCAGGCCGCCAGAATCTCATCCGCATACGCGTCGAGGTTCTCATCGAGCAAAAACGCGGCGTGGTTATATTCGCGGCTGTATAAATCGAACATCGTTTCCTCGTGCTGCCCGGAGGTAATGCCCACGCGCGAGATAAGCTGGTTTGCGGAATACAGTCTCAAAACGTCCGACCATGCAAGGCCCCACGAGCGCGATTCCATGTATTTCGTCATCACATCAAGGTTCGCAACGTATTTCGGCCACAGATCATTGAGCCACTCCGGCGTGTCCAACGTACTGAGTGCCGTTTTCACATTGCCCGCCGCCTCGTAAACGGAAATGAGGTACGCCTGCTCGTCGCTGCGGTCGCCGACCGTAGCCGTTACAAGCGGCTGCAAAGCGTCATACTGCGCCGTGTAAAATGTCAGCGCCTCCTGAATGCCGCCGATCACCTCAAGTGCGTCCTCAAAGTAAGCCTTCTGCTCCGCTTCCACAGCCTTGCCCTTTTCGGTTTTCGGCGCGTCGCAACGCTCGAGGCTCTGCATCTGCTGCCGCACCGCGCCCACCGCGTCGTTAAGCGCGTTTAGTTTCTCCGTGCACAAAGTATAATACTCGTCCAGCACGTCAAAGCCCTCTGCATTCACAGAATTCTCGTACACAATGCTGCTCTGCCCGGAAAGCTCGTCCGCCGCAGCTTCCACGTCCTTTAAAATGCTCTGCGTCTCCGTCACGGCCGCCGCCACCTGCTCCAAATACGCCTTGTCCTGCTGCACCATGCCGCATCCTGCAAACGATGTGCACAATAGCACCACCGCCAGAATAAAGCTTACCGCCCGTTTCCCATTTTTCATACGCGTCCCCCTTTTGCTCTACAGAATTATCCTTTGGTTCTATTATAACGAAAAGGTATGCCGCGTTTGAACCCGCTTTCCCGCCCTGTCCGTGACAAACCCGGAAACGAAAAGATCCTTCAAAATAGAAATAGCCGCCTGATTTCTTTTGAAAACCAAGCGGCTATGTATGTGGTTTATTCTATTGTTCAAGCAAAGCGCAGGATGCAGAGCGGTGGGATCAATTCATATCGTTATTATCTTTAATGCCTTCGTTCATTTTCTTAATCTTCCTTTTCCACACAGAATACTGAGTTGCCCAAGCAGCGAGGAAGATCGCTACGAATATGCCTACATAAGACAGAATTCCAGCGGTCGAATGGGGCATCCAGTTGGCAAAATAAGAGATGGGGAACATAATCACGCAAGCAATTGCAAAATAAACCCCGCTTTGCTTTGCAAGACTCCACGAATCAATTTCCCAAATAACCGAAGCCATTGCAAAGCCTGTGCCCATTATTCCGCTCAGACCGGTTTGAAGGAGAACCGCATTTAATTCGCTCCCCATTTTATTCACAAGCTCCGGAGTGACCGGATAGAAGAAGCCATCCCCAATGCAGATTGAGATAATCACCGTAATGACATATCCGATTGCAATGCCAACAGGGAAACCAATTACACCTCGTCCAATCAGTTTTTTCTTCATTTCTGCCACCTCACATTCCTAACAGTTGTTTGATTTTGGCGACGGATCGCCGTGAAACATAAGTAACCGTACCGTTTGAAAGCGTAATGCAAATTGTCCCGGCAAAGCTCAAATCAAAGCTCTTGACCTTTCTCAGATTGATAATATCCGAGTTTGATATTCGGACAAAAGTCTTGCTGTCAAGCCGTTGCTCCGCCTCGTATAGCCTCAGGCGGAGCGCATACTCGCCGTGATTTGTCTCGGCAAACACCTTACCTGATTCTGCAAAAACACGGTAGATTTCAGACGGTTCCAGAACCTCGACCACATCGTCCCTGAATCCGGCAATGACCTGCGGTTGCTCGTCTGACAGCCTTTTTATGATTGCATTGACTTCATCGGTCATTTTGTCCGTCATCACGATGATTTTTGGCTCTTTGCAATTTTCGTCTATCTTGATTTCAATTTGCATCGGTTCACCTCCTCGCTACGGTTACAGTATAGGAAAATCAAGAACTGATTTCTACCGATTCTCGATAGGTGGTTGTTTTAGGAACATAGGTGGTATTTTTTACGGGAATCTCATACCGGTCTGTATGGGCGGCTGATAAGTATCTGCGGTATGGGGGTCCTCCCATACCGCAGACGGATCATCCTTATATTCAGTTCGGCAAACTGGAATTTATCGCAATATTTCATTCTTGGATTATACTCGCTTATAGATAATTGGTTCATCATATCCAAAAGTTTTCTTTCCATTAACTTCCATGCTTTCAGATACCTCCAGACAACTATCAGAAAACTTTTCCCAAAGCTTAAATGTCATTACCGGTGAAAACTGGCTTGTACTGCCTCCTTCCCAGATTCCATCTTTCTCATGATAGAGCGCCGGAGTGAATTTTTCAGATTTTTTCAATTCAGTGTAGTCAGCATTTTTCATAGAATCATATGAAAACGTACTTTTATCTTCTCCTTCTGGTATTTCATAAGAATGCAACACAATTCCGTCTTCTTTCTCTGTAATAAGGAAAAGATGTGGGGAAGCATGGCGTTTACCATTTGTCTCATAGTAGCTTTCTTCAACAACAAATTTACCATTAAAATCTTTAGGAAGGTTCAAAATTTTCTCATTACAGATTGTATTAATGTGTTCTGCATAAGGATATGTTTTCCCTTCTCTCTGCATATTATCAAACTGCTCTTTGTTATTAAAGTGTCCCGTCATCATATTAATAAAATTATCGAGCTTCATCATGCTTTTTACCTCCAAATTCTCATTTATTGTTTTTAATCAAAAGTATTATACCACATCTTTACGAATTTTTCTATCACTTCGACTATACTCACGACTTAATGACTTCTTGAATACTTGCCGAAAAAGAAGAACTGCCATCACTTGACAGCAGTTCTTCTTCGGCTGGTATTAAATTAAGAAAAGAGTTTGCGATGATAGATTTTGAATTTGAATTCCAATATGCGGAGGCAAAGCTGCCCATCCTCCGACAGGTCGGCTGCGGCAGCGGCTCGGGCTGCGCGTTGTTGTGCGCCGCGATCGTTTCATAATACGCCTTGTGGTCGGTGGGCGTAAAAACGCCACGATGCCGGTTCTGCTTTTCAATTTCTTTTCGCAGTGCATCCTCCGGCAAAGCAAACGCCTTTTTCGCGCCGGAGAGCTTGTATACGCTGCGTAAGATAGATGCAAAGATACTCATGATTTAGCCCCCTCATTTCCACGCCGTAATGCAGAGCCAGCTTTTCTTTTTGTGTATCTGCACATCGTAAAAGCCCGCCTGCTCCAGATACGCCTTTAATTCAATTTCTTTATAGATGGTCATGCCGCCGATGATCTCCGTCCACTTCTTGTCCTTGTCCGTATCGCCGTTGCTTTCGTTGCAGATGAGCAATGTCCCGCCGGGCTTCAGCACCCGGTAAACCTCCCGGAAGCACTGCGGCAGATCGGGCCAGAAATAGACGGTTTCAAAGGCCGTTACCGCATCGAACCAGTCGCCTGCAAAGATCATATCCGCCACGCTGCCTTGCAGAACGGTGCAGCGGCCCTCCGCGATGGCGGCCTCGTTAACCTTTTTGGATTTCTCCACACTGACGGGGGAATAGTCAATGCCCTTGACAATACCCTCCGGGCATTTTTTCAGAAGTCTCTTGATGTTCGCCCCACCGCCGCAACCGCAGTCCAGCGTCTTGGCGTCCGGCGCAAGCTCTAAAAATTGAAGTCCCCACCGGGCCACAGGACTGTGCCCCAGGTTCATCATGGCGACCATGATTTTCCCGCCAAGCCCCACAGGCTTTCTGGTGTTCTCAAAAAATGACATCTTATCACACCTCCGATTTCACACATTCCGCATAGGTCAGCGGGAAGGATGCCTTCAGAACAGCGCTTTTCCGCACCGCCCAGCCGTTTTGCCGTAGGAAGCGCAGGTATTCCGCGCTCGTCCACTTGCTGCAGAGAGGGAAGCCTGCCATCCTCATAAAAAATGCCCTGACCTTGCCGGAAAACGAGTTTCCCGCATGGGTAAAGGTGGGCGCGATGAGCACGCCATCGTTCTTCAGCACCCGGCGGATCTCGGCAAGGGCCTTCTCCGGCTGCGGCACGATATGCAGCGCGTTGGACACGATCACCACATCGAAGGACGCCTCCGCATAGGGCAGGCGGAACATATCCTGCACGGAGAAGTGCAGCT
Organism: Hominenteromicrobium mulieris; assembly: GCA_021029595.1. Lineage (GTDB taxonomy): Bacteria > Bacillota > Clostridia > Oscillospirales > Acutalibacteraceae > Hominenteromicrobium > Hominenteromicrobium mulieris. The sequence goes on from JAJJOY010000002.1 coordinate 105,144, forward strand.
TGGCAGAGCGGATATCTCGCTTTGCCTCGGCGATCATCTCCGCAGAGGCGTCCGTCGCCTCGATGTGTGCCGCCGCGTTCACGATGTGCTTTGCGATCAGTCCCGTGCCGGTAGCAAGCTCCAGCACCGTCTTGTGCCGCACGACCGGCCGGATCAGCACATACATCTCGTCATACGCCGCCCGATCCTTTCGCATAAAGCGGTCGTAACGTCCGGCATTTTTGTCCCAGAAATTCTTGTGTCCCTGCATCACTATCATTCCTTTCAATGTTAGATTTGCCTAACCGACACGCACAGTCATACAGTTAGAGTGTGCTAACCGATGTGCCTTGGAAAAGCCGCATCTCTGCGGCCTTCCTCTTATTCAAATAACTCCCTGCAAGCGCCGTACACCAGCGTTTCCAGCACCTGCGGGTACAGTCCTCCTATTTGCTCCTTGTGTGAGACGGTCAGAATCAGTCCGCGTACTGTCGCGGCGGCAAGTGAAATCCCCCGTTTAGGAACAAGGCCATATTTTTCCAGAAGCAGACGAATGTGTGTCTCGTCATCGTGGTAATGTTCCTTTTTGACGCCCTCCGGCAATCTCTGTAAAAGCAACTTGGCGTCATGTTCAATGAAAACCATGTCGCCGGTATCAGACAGCCTCCGGCAGACGGCCAGAACCGCCTCTGCCGCGCGCTCCGATGTTGGCAGGCCGCCATTTCTGTGCAACGCTTGGTCAGCCACCCCATAAAGCTCGGAGTGGATACTTTCCAGAACCGCGAAGAAGGCCATCTCCTTGGATTCGTAGAATTTATAAAACGAGCCTTTTGCGATACCGACAGCCTTCGTCAGCTGCTCTACGGAGGTTTTCTTCATCCCCAGCGTGACAGCACAATGTCTCGTTTCCTTCAGCAACGCCTTGCGGAGCTGCTCAGTTTCGTAATCGGTAAAAGCCAAGGTCGCGCCCTCCCTGAAATATGACCGTTTTGGTTCTTTCGGTCATATTATACCGCGCTTTTTTCTGGTTTGCAAGGGGTGTGGAGAAAAAAACGCTAATCAAAAGGAGTGCAGTGTTGCAGAAAGAGACGACGGAATTCCGGTAATCGTTGTCGCCGCTGTAAAAGAAACTATATCGTAAAAGGGCATCAGAGCGAAGCATCCAAACGCTGCGTTCTGATACCCATTTTGTTTCATATTGCACAGATGGGGTGATTGCAAGGAGAAGAACAGAAATTCACACAACATGAATGACGTATTCACATAATACTACTGCTTTTGCGCTATCATTAACGTTCGATCTTGCATCGATCCGTTTTAAGGTGAGACCTTTTAAGTTGCTCAGCACTCCTTCGCCGCATGATCATCTGCCGCTACCGCCAACCATCCAAAAGCCGCTGTTTGTCACTTCCGGGTAACAAAAAAGCGCCGTATTGCTACGACGCTTTTGTCTTGCTCGGAAGATGGAGCAAGGAAACGCTATTCCATTATTTGTTGTGCTTTTTCTTTCTGCTGGCAACCGTTATACCAATGGCAGCACCGCCGCTGACAATCAGCAGCGCAAACCACAATGCGGGGTTAGCGGTGTCGCCGGTGCGCGGGGAAACAGGCTGCACCGTCGGCGTCGGCTGCGCTGTAGGCTGCGGGGGCACCGTGGGCTGCGGGGTTGCTGTTTCCGTCGGCTTTGCCTTGACGGTGAACTTAGCTGTTGCCGTACCGTGTTGAGAAACGATCGCAAGCGTATGCTCACCCACGGAAAGCGTGGCAACAAAATCACGGTTCAGCGTGATGATGGTGCTGCCCTCTCTCTTCGTATAGTTCTTTTCTTCCAGCGCAGTGCCGTCAAGCTCTACACGAACAAAATCGGCAAAGGATGCATCGGAAGTGAAGGTCAGTTCCTTTTTCTCGCCCTGCGTGACCGCTGCACCATCCCCGGCTGTGATTTTCGGGGGCAGCTTGGCCGTCACGGTGTCTGCCTTTGCAATCTCCTTAGTTCCGTCCTTGTCGGAGAAATACTTCTTGCAGCCGTCGCAGTACCAATACGCAATGTTGCCTTCTTCGGCAGCGGTGGCAGCCTTTGCGTCAATGTGTTTCAGGTCGGTGTGGTTGTTCTGGTCAGGGCTGCCATAGCTTGCCTTGCAAAACTCACAGACGGCATTTTGGGTGCAGGTCGCTTTGCCGCCGGAGTGCTCCGCGTAGCCTTTCTTTCCCGCGTTATCCGTCACATCGCAGTTTTCATTGGCACATTCATGCCAGTGATGCGTTGCATCGGACGTCCAATCGGACTTCCAGCTGTGGCCGGTGGCTGGAATCGGCTCTATTTTTGTTGCGCCGCACTTGGTGCAGCTATATGTCTCTTCGCCCGCTTTTGTGCAGGTAGGCGCTGTTGTTATCGTACCGTTGTCCCAAGTATGAGGGCTTACGTCATCCTTTATATCGCAACGGGAACACTGCTTCCAGTGCTCGTTATCATCATGTGTCCAACTGGTAGTAAAATCATGTCCCAGAGCATCGCCATATTCCGCACCGCAAACTGCGCATTTTGCTTTTTCGGTGCAGGTGGCCGTGCCGCCGGAGTGTTCCGCCTTATGAAACACCGCGCCGCAGGTGCAGACCTGCCAGTGTTCCGTTTCGTTGGATTTCCAGTCGTTACTCTGGTGGTCATGGGCGTCGCCCTGTCCCTTGAACACGGGCAGGGTTATTTTTGCCGCAGCCACATACTGGCAGCTGTCCCATGGAGAATTGTCGCGGTCAGCCTTAAGCAGCGCCAGCACCGTGTCGTTGGCGAAGTTTGCGGCGGTTTTGGACTCTGTTTTTGTAATGTTGCCATTACTATTGTTTCTGCCAACTGCGTTCAGGTTCGTACCGGCAAGATAGTAGCAGTTTTCTACAGTGCCAGAATTATTGCCAACGATTTCGCCAACAGCATAATTACCTTTAACCGTTCCAACATTGTAGCAATTGGAGATCGTGCCCATGTTAAGTCCCGTAACACCGCCAGTTCCCTTAATTGTGCCGGTAATTGTGCCAACATTATAGCAGTCGATGATTCTCGCATTGTTAATATTACTGCCAGCAATACCGCCAACATAATCGCTACTGCTGCCAGTAACGCTGCAATTGTTGCTGCAATTTTCAATCGTCGCAGCATCCAAAGCGCCGCCCACAATGCCGCCGACGTGACAGTCTAGACCCGTAGAATAATAATTATGGGATACGTTACCTGCCACTGTCAGGTTTTTAATCGTGCCGCCTTTTACAGCACCGAACAGACTGACATACCTGAATTTGCCCGTAACGTTCAGGCCGGAAACGGTGTGGCCGCCGCCGTCAAATGTGCCCTCGTAGTAAATCTGATTTCCTTCGGTATAGTTTCCGATTGGCGTCCATGCTTCGCCGTTCAAATCAATGTCTTCCGTCAATTCGGCGCAGATTTGGGTGTCTGCTTCCTTTGTTACATTATTCACCTTATCCCGGAACAGCTTTAACTGGTCGGCGGTGCTGATTTGATAGGGATAAGCTGCGGTGCCAAGGCCGTCCATGTAAACGGTGTTATTGCCGACCTTGTAGGGCAGCGCAATGCTGCCATCCACCGTGCCGCCGGTCATGGTAAAACTGGCACTGGGTTTGACGACAAACACACTGTTGCCGCCATTCACCGCCGTGCAGCTCGCGATGCTGCCGTCATTCATGGTGAAGGTGCTGCTACCGTCTACATATACACCGCCGCCTTGCTGGGCAGTGCAGCTGGAGATGGTGCCGCCATTCATGGTGAATCTGCTGGTGTTGCGTATCTTCACCGCACCGCCGTAGTTGCCGGCAGAACAATTTTCAATCGTTCCGCCGTTCATTAAAAAGGAAGCATTTCCCTTGATAAAGATCGCACCGGCATCGTCATCCGCTCTGCAGCCGCTGATGGTGCCACTGTTCATAATAAAAGTGCAGCCATCACCGATATCCACCGCACCACTGTCATCACTGGCTTTGCAATTCGTAATAGCGCCGCCGCTCATCTCAAATTTGCCGCCGTCTGAGATATCCACAGCACCGCCGTCACCGTCAGTCATGCAGTTTATGATGGTGCCGCTTTTTAAGGTCAGGATACCGCCGTTGATACTGAAGCCGCAGTTGTTATTTTGACCGTCAATTTTACCGCCGGTACCGCTGTCCTTTACCGTCAGATTTCCGTGTTCATTCACGCTGAATATATCATCGCACTCCGTATCACCGCATGTCAAAGTATAGCCGTTCAAATCCAGCGTGACATCAGGGCGGTTGACGGTCAGGGAGTTGCTGATGCTAATGTCCCCTGTCAGCTTGACGGTGTCGAATTTAACATCAGCAATAGCCGCAGTCAGTTCTTCCGCAGTGCTGACATCTTTTGCCGTCTCGTTTCCGCCAATTAACGACGTCAAGGCTGTCTCCGGCTGGGGGTCGGACACTTCCCCCTCTGGCTGGGGGTCGGACACTTCTCCCTCCGGCTGGGGGTCGGACACTTCCCCTCCGGCTGGGGGTCAGACACTTCCCCCTCCGGCTGCACTGCCGCATCGTCTGCGGGCTGGGCGCACTTTGCACAGTTCTCCGGCAAAGCGCCCTCTACGCCGCAGACAGGGCACTCTGTGTTCATTGCTTCTGCCGTGCAGGCTGTTTCACAGCTGCAAACAGGCGGTTCTTCCGTCTCGCTCTCGGCAAATGCCGTAGTCGGCACAAAGCAGAGCACCATGCACAGAGCAAGCAGGATACTGAATAATCGTTTCTTCATCTTGTTTCCTCCATTTCGCCGTTCTTTGACAGCTTAAAATCGTATTTCATTTCCAACATGGCAAACAGCTTATACATAACCTCTGTGGCGATTGCCTTAATATCTAATGACTGAATAAAGGCAAGCACCTTTGCCTGTTCTTCCTCCGATACACGATACACCCGCATCGCCGCCGTCAGAAAACGGCTGAGCTTGCGTTCCAACGGAAAATGAATATCACATTTTCTTGCCATATAGCTGCGCATCAGTCCCGCCGTGCCGATTTCCATCTCGTAAAAGTCACTCTCGGTATCATCGGGGAAATTTTCACCAAAAATCTGCTTCAGCTCTGCCGTGGTATGCAGGTAGATATACTCCGATGTTTCGGGCAGGGAATAGGCTTCAATGTAGATTTCCCGCAGGTTCTCGTTCAGCTCGGTCAGTGTCAGTTGGATCGCCGTTTCCACCGCATAGGCATAAACCGGCGGCAGCTTGCTGTCTGCAATGCTTCTTGCCACGCCGAACTGTCCGCCGAACATCGTTTCGGTCAATTCCAGCAAAATTCTGTCCTTGGTCGGAAACAGATTCAAATAGCTTCCTCTTGCAACACCTGCTTCGTCCACAATCTGACTGACAGAGGTGTTTTTATACCCCTGTTCCAGAAAGAGACGGACGCACACAGTCAGTATTTTCCTCTTTGTTTCACTGCTGTCTCTCCGCAAATATATCGCCTCTCTCCAAACGTTTTAGTACACATACCAATAATATCATATCAAGTGCAAAAAGGCAAGTGGAATTTGAAACTTCACCTCCGTAAATTGTGACATTTCCACAAACGCTGGCTTCTTCCATTACGATGTCCACCCGCATCGTGTATTCGTAGGGATGCAGCAGCCGGTCCCGGTATTTGTCCTGCTCGGCTTTCATTTTCTCATAAAGGCGAGCGTTGTAATCTGTTTCGTTCATAGCGAACACCTCCTTCAAAATAGAAATAGCCGCCTGATTTCTTTTGAAAACCAAGCGGCTATGTACGCTATATTCAGTTCGACAAACTGGAAGTTATCGCTGCGATTCCTCAAATTGATGACCGGGAATACAGACCTGAATCACAGAAATCATGTGCTCAATGGAATCCTCACAGTTCTCTTTCAGCCATTCATTGACAATTCCCATGATACCGTTTATATAAAACGGCATCATGTATTTTTGGTTAGGCAACGGAACGTGATACCGATTCAGGATTGGTATGAATACATGACGATTCAGGGAAAGATAAGCATCGTTCATTCCTAAGACGGACGCCTGTTCGAGGGTGGTACGGAATATCCGTCTGTGCTTTTTGATATAGTTCAAATACGGCGTCAGATACTCCGGCGTGATAAGATATAATTCTTCCAGCGGACGGGTTTGAATCTGCGACATAAACTCTGCTGTGTCATGCGGCATTGCCTCCACAAATTGATCGATGATGTATCGGGCGCTCTCTGCCAGAAGATCGCTTACGGTTTCATAATGCAGATAGAAGGTGGATCGGTTGACGCCTGCTTTTTCGCAGATTTCCTTCACCGTGATATAGGTGAAGTCTTTCTTTTCCAAAAGCTCCAAAAATGCCTCATCCATGCGGGCGGCAGTGGCAAAATATTTACTCTCCGAGCGATTCAAGGGGCTTCATCTCTTTCCTTTTTCTGCTATGAAGCAGCATAGATACGGCAATCAGAATCACAGCACCGTACACAATGGGCGGCAAAGGACATAGAATCCATTTCGGTGGGTGCAGAACCCGATACAGAATTACCTGTGTTCGCTTCACGACTTACCGCTCACTGATCTCTTTGGCCAATTCCATGATCTCAAAGGCATACTTCTGCTTGCCCTGTGCCAGCAGCTTCTTGTGAATCGGATAGTTTACGCCCATGCCGATCATCCCGACAACGCCGATTGCGATACCCAGCACAAAGCTGGAAGTTGTGCCGCTGCCGATCTGCCCCATGGCAAGGCACATTCCCATGCCGAATACAAGCGCCGAAATAATACCGAGGGTGTAGGTGAAAATAGTTGCGGGGAGTTTTGCTTTTGCGTCCAGCTTCCGCAGGGCGACCACTTTCGAGGTGTCCTTGGGTGCATATTCGTTGGCGAGTTGTTCTGCAAAAATTTTATCTGTGTTCATGGCTTATTGCCTCCTTCATTTGATGGCTTTATTATACCGTCAAATGAGTACGAACTGAACAACACGATTTGCAGTTTGTGTCGAGTTCAGTAAGTGAACAAATTCCGATTTGTCATTCTGATTTAAGCATATTATACGACGATATTGTGACTTTTTCTACTGTCAAGTTCGCAGTATGTGATATTGTCAATGAAGTTTTGGCTTTATCTTGTAGTTTGCGAATATCCGTATAAATAGAAAAAGCCCTTTGAGAAAAGGATTTCTCCTCTCTCAAAGGGCAAGTTGGCAAACTGGAATTTATCTCTCAGCAGCGATCAGTACAGCTCTGCACGGCGAACCATCCGCACCGGATAGTTTTAATGGCGCTGCATTTAAGAAATAACTGCCTTCCGGAACTTCTGCCAAACGGATTCCTTCAAGCAATACGATACCGGCCCCCAGCAGGATGAGATGTACCTCCATTGGAGCAGCTTCGGGCCCGACAGTCTGGGATTCGTTGCCGAGCAGTAAGATCCCCGAGTCGGCAAATACTTTCGCTGCCTCCGAAGAAACCTCCGCGTCTCCCTTAATAAGAATTCTCATTGCCGCTTCCGGGTTCTGTTTTTTCGCTTTTTCAAGGATTTCCGCCGCTGCGGTGCCGGAGACAATTCCGCAATATTCCGCAACATAAGCCATTCCTACGAATGTGTCCAAGCCTATGGAATCAACGGTTTTTCCGCCTTTGATAAAGTGGAACGGCGCGTCGATATGCGTGCCGTTGTGAGCACACATACCAAAAGCCGTCAGGTTATACAAATCGCCCTTTTCTATTGAGCAAAGCTGCTTTTTTTCAGGCGCCGGATCGCCGGCAAATACCTGACAGCCGAAAACCTCTTGGGAAATGTCATAAATTTTCATTTCACATTCTCCTCCGTCGAATTTCGATTAGTCATTCTGATTTAAGAATATTATACTACGACATTGTGACTTTTTCTACCGTCAAGTTCGCAGTATAGTAAAGCCGTACCGCTTGCTATTTTTTCTTTTACTGCTGAAACAGTATCTTTGATTGAATGCGTAGTTGTATCTATAACATTTAATTCATAGATTCCTAAATTGGAAAATTGCTTCCACATTGTTTCAACTAATTCAATATTTGTTTCTCTGTCTAACTTTGAGCGTTCGATAGCTCGCTTCATAGTTTCTTCTTTACTTGCCCTTAAAACGATATAGTGTACTTCATAATGCTCTTGAACAATGTTGAGCCACGGCTCTAAAAACCACGGTCCTACAATGCCATCTACAATTACATCATATCCACCACGAGCATATCGCTTCGCAGCTTCTAAAAACGCTTCAATGACAATCAAATTTTGCTCATTTGATTCTGGCAAATGCGGTGGTATTGCCCCTTTACTCAAATAATGATAAAAGTCATCTGTGTGCATATGCACAGACTTTTCCAAATCTGATTCTTTTGCAACAGCAGATGCCGTTGTAGTTTTTCCTGTCCCCGGCGCACCTGTGATTACAATAATTCTACCTTGATTCATCTATATTTTACCTCCACAAATTCCGATTAGTCATTCTGATTTAAGAATATTATACTACGACATTGTGACTTTTTCTACCGTCAAGTTCGCAGTATGTGATATTGTCAATGAAGTTTTGGCTTTATCTTGTAGTTTGCGAATATCCGTATAAATAGAAAAAGCCCTTTGAGAAAAGGATTTCTCCTCTCTCAAAGGGCAAGTTGACAAACTGGAATTTTCAAATTAGTCTTTGCAAATAACCTTTGAACCTTCACCATCAATTACAATTCCCTGACGGTTGTTAATTGGGCATAGATTCAAATCCGAAAACTCAGTCATTATTTTCTCGGTAACTTTCTTAAATGGTGCTGTAAGATAATGCGGAAGAACATAGAAATCAATCAAATCAAGCCCTGCATCATCTTCTTGTGAGTAGTCCTCTGGCTTTTCATCCATTTGCTCGATATATTGGATGCTTGGAGCGCATATAATCGCACCTGCCGATTCACCAATCATCAGTTTTCCCTTTGCCAATTCTTTCTTCAACAGCTCATCCGTTCCCGTTTTACGGAGCTGGTCTATAAGGAAAAAAGAATTTCCGCCGGTAAAATATATCACATCCGCATCTTCAAAAACAGACTGTATCGTTGAATAAGCCTCCGTTGAAATATCAATTTCAGTTACGATTGCTCCCAACTTTTTGAATAATTTTCGAGCCGAGCCGACATAACCGGTGTAGCCTTCACGCAGCGAAGCTGTGGGAATAAATGCGACTTTCTTGTTATCAATTTCTTCCTTTATCAGACTTCCTACACTTGAAAAATGCGAACATAAAAACAGTTTCATCAATATTCTCCTTTATAAATTCCGATTTGTATTTCTGTTTGTTTTAAAAATGGGCAACTCCGATTGGAATTGCCCACTCATTGCACTGATTATGCGATTTTTTCTTGCTTGCACCGATTTCTGCATCAATTGATGTAAGTTTGATGTAAATCGCTGTTTTTTTAGTTTTTTATCAAATGAAGTACGTCCCGTCTATTTGGTAAAACGGTACATCTTTACATCATCTTAATAGAGCTTTGCACCTGCCGGAATACTGTCATCCAGCATCAAAAGATTTAAGCCTTCCCGTCCGTCATACTCGTACACTGCGGAAATCAGCATACCCTCGGAATCAATACCCATCATCTTTCTCGGCGGCAGGTTTGTGATTGCCACACAGGTCTTCCCAACCAGCTCTTCCGGCTCGTAATACTCGTGAATACCGCTTAAAATGGTGCGTTTCCGGTCTGTTCCGTCATTCAGTGTGAATTTCAGGAGCTTCTTGGACTTCGGCACTGCCTCACAGGCTTCGATCTTAACCACTCTGAAATCAGACTTGCTGAATGTCTCAAAGTCTACATCATCTGCAAACAAAGGCTCGATTTTCACCTTGGAAAGATCAATCTGTACGCTTGGCGCGGACACGGTTGCATCCTCTGCAGAACGATTTACCGTTGCTTTTTCGGCTTTGTTTTCAGCCCGCTTTGGTTCCAGGGTCTTCATTGTCGGGACGAAAGCAACCATCTTTTCAATCTCTCCTAAACCTCCTTATATCTCATAACAGGTCTAAACGGGGGTTCTGATTGATTCACTATATCCCTATAAATTCGTGCTGTTTTTCGGTGGATTGGAGTATAAATTGGTGTAAATGGTGTAGAAGCTTTTATCCTCGCTCAAGAAATGCCACTTATTCGTTGGACACTTTATTATACTCGCTTTTGAAATATGAGTCAAGACCTTCAAACTCAGACTGCCTAAGCTCCTTCGTCACATCGGTATAGATATTGAGCGTTGTTGAAATATCCTTATGACCAAGCGTATCTTGAATGACCTTGACATTCACACCCGCTTCGCACATTCTCGTCGTAAATGTATGTCTTAATGAATGGCAGCTAAAATGCGGAAGCAGCACTTCGGGATTTTCGTTTTTCAAAAACTGCTCATCATTGCAGTCACGGATTATGCGGCGGATTGCTTTATTGAGCGTTCCCTGATGTTGCGGATTGCCGAAACGATTGATAAAGATAAAATCTGTGTATCCATCAATGGTAGCGATACAATGAAGATCGAGCAACTCCTGCCTTTCCTTTTCCATTATAATTGCCTCTTTCACAAAACTGAGCATTGGCACTTTTCTCTTTCCTGCCGGAGTTTTCGGCGTATTGACATTAAAATAGCAGCCTTTTTTGCTTCCATCGGTGCGGTGGTCATAGTAAACCAAAGTATGATTTACATCAATAACACCATTCTCCAGATCGACATCACACCATCTTAATCCGGTAAGTTCTCCGACTCGAAGTCCTGTCCCTACCAAAACCGCAAAGATCGGATACCAATATTGTGCGGCGGGGGTATTTTTCAAATAGCTTAAAAACAGCTCCTGTTCGGGACGGGTTAAAGCTCTGCGCTTTTCTGTCTTGAAGCAATGTGCTTGCTTCAACTCTCTAAGTACATTATCTGACGGATTATTCCTTATATAATCATCGTCAACAGCCATATCCAAAATCTGATGTAAAACCGTATGGATACTGTCAATGGTCGAAGGCTTTAACTGGCGCTCGTCTGTAAGGTAATTATAAAACCTCTTTATGTCTGTTTTTTTCAATGATGAGACTGTCTTTGAGCCTATTTGATGACGGACAAAGGTTTCATACATATATTTATAATTCTCAAAGGTGTTGTTCTTCAGCCCTCGCTTCAGTTCCTTCCAAAGCTCATAGACCTCATTGACCGTCGTATATCGGGCTTCGGTTTTAATGCCATCGCTCTTATCTTTTTTAATTTGTTCTTCCTTGTAGCGCAATTCATCAAGCGTCTTGGCATATACGCAAAACCTCTTATGATTGCTGTCAGTCCATCGGAATTGATAAGTTCCGTCAGCCCTTTGCGATTCGCCTGTCCGAAGCACGGCTCTCGACTTGTCTTTTCTTTTTGTTCTCGGCATAATTCTCTCTCCTCCTATATGCGAAACTGCTTATCAAGATAATCAATGAACGCTTCTCGGATCACACAGATTTGTGTGCCGTTATTTACCGTGAAAGGACAATTCCCTTGTGAAATGATTTGGCGGATTTTTGCCCTTCCGATTCCGGTGTATGCGGCAGCTTCTTCAACGGTTAAAATCGTTTTCGTCCAAAACTGTGTGTTTTCCGACCTCTTTTGGAGTTCACTTCTGTAAGCTAAAATTTTTTCGTCCATACAACCTCCATCATATTGAATACATTTGCTCAATGTATTCATCAAAAATCCTGCGCTTAATCATTCTCCGATTGCCTACCCACAGCACAAACGGACAATCGGCAAGGCTCGTCATTTCATAAAGCTTATCCCTACCTATTCCCGTATACTCTGCCGCTTCTTCTATCGTCAAATAAGGTTTTACCCAAATTGGAACAGCAGCCACACGCCTTTTGGAACTGCCTGTTTCAGTCAGTTTATTATCCATTAGCTTGTCCTCCTCTCAGACGGAATATTGTGTTTCGAGATAATCCTCGAATTGTTTTCTTTTAATCAACCGCTTTGTTCCATTCCATAGGACAAAGGGACAGTTTTTTTGATTTGAAATTTCTTTAATTTTAGATACGCCTATTCCTGAGTATTCGGCGGCTTCTTCCACCGTTAAATTCATTTTCTTCCACAACGGGACTCTCGACATATCCGGATCGTTCTTTTTGTTGAGCATATTGCTGCACCTCCTTGCTTTTGGTAGTTACAGCATAGTCAATATCCTGCGATAAGCCAATTATGCGAATCGGCTCATCGCAGGCTTGACTTTTTCATTAAATTGAGTATTGCCGCTCTATATACTCATCAAAAGCTTTTCGCTTAATCATTCTCCGGCTACCTATCCATAAGACAAATGGGCAATCCTCACTTTCTGTCATCTCATAAAGCTTTGCCATTCCGATACCGGAATAGGCTGCGGCTTCTTCAATCGACAGATTTGCCTTACACCATATAGGAATGTCAAACTTCCGTTTCCTTTCCCTGTTTTGCGACATCCCTATACCCCTTTCCCTTTGAAAGAGGTGCGTTTGTCATAAACGATATAATCCCAACCTCTATCATTGCACTTATCACAAGTGCCTTTACTTTTAGCGAAAGGATCAAGGCGTCTGACAACATAGTTCGGATTGCGAAAATAGTCGTTTAAGCATTTCGGACACAGGCAGCGAATGTCGCCGATCCTGTTAGTGTTGTAAAGCCATAGACCGAATGTTTTTTTCAAGGCTGCGTTAATCTGTCTCCAAAGGCGCTCATCATCAACAAAGCCAATATACTCTGTCAAATCATCTTTATTCACAGTCTGTATTTGCTCAAGCAACACCATTGAAGGCTTCGTCAGACCAAAATCCTCGCCTAAAATAATGTGGGACGGCAAATACCTCTTTTTTATTACACTCGTAATGGACGCAACAATAACAGTAGGCGCATTCGCATTGAAATTGTCTGCCTGAATTACCAGCACAGGTCTTACACCTGATTGGATAGAGCCGATTCTTGTGCCAAAATCGTAGGAAAATATATCTCCACGCCTGATTTCTGTTTTCTTCATTTTATGTATAACCTCTCTGTTCATTGAGTTTTGAAAGCGCATTTCATATCCGGAATAGAAATACCCCTTCACTCATTTGGACAAAGGGGTGCGAAATGCACACCCAAAATCAGAGATTTTCATAAAATTTTTTGAAATTTTTTATTGCGGCAGCGATTGACTTATCTACGGAGCTATAATTTATGCCCTCCTCTTTCGCAATTTTCCTTGAACTAATCCCAAGCAAAACGGATTTAAGAAGGCGCTCCCTTTGAACAGGTTGCAGCATACTTAACGCTTGTCTTACCTTAGAAAGTTCTAATTGCCGCAGCTTTTCTTTTTCTTCCTCGATCTGTTCCTCCTCCGCTTTATCAAACGGATCAATAAATGGGGCGATAGATTTCGGATGGAACTGCTCAAAAATATCATCTTCGTAACCGTATACATCTATCGTCCTTTTGCTGCGCTTTTCATATTTATCATTATTTCTATGTGATTCACTAATCACTTCTCCCTGTGCCATTGACAGAAGTATAAAAGGCGTATACCTGCTGATGACATCAGGGTACTTATCCCACAATGCTTCTTCGGACAGCTCCGTTATAATTGCCCATTTTTCCGTTCCAGTGAAACCACTATACTCATACCGAAGGTTGATGAGTTTACAATCCTGTGCAAATAATTCTACCTGCTTTTTTACTGTAAGTTTTTTCATTTCCGTAATCTCCTTAAATTTGGAATTTTTGATATATAAGGTCACAATCAAAAACTCCGGAGATCACGGATACCTACATACAAATGCCTGCCATACTGTGATAGACATAAAGCTCCCTTTCCGCTTGACAAAAGCGAAAAGGGCTGCACAAAAAAAGCAGCTATAACATTCAAGCCCGAAGGCTGAAAGCTATAACTGCTTCTTCAAAACACATATTCAATTCGTTTTGCCTAAGCTGCTGTATTGCCGCCTAAAAGATATTCAACCAGCATTTGAAAATCAAGAAAAATTCTCAAAGCTTTAGGCATACTAATTGTAACAGATTTGCTTTTTCGTATCATCGGCAAAACTGCGCCAATTTTCTGCCATTTTGTTTTCAGCCTCGTTCCGTAAACGAAAGCCGTTCTTCGGGCAGCATACACAGTGTAGCATACGCAAGGTCGGACATTCAGTAGGGATTTCGTCGGACTTTAGTCGGACAAGCTTTTATTTGAAAAAATCGGGAATATCGCCGCTTTCATCATCTCCCTTCATATTAAAGATTCCTTTGAAGCTCGGAATCGCATATCCCCACAGGGATACACCGAGAAGCAAAATCGCTTCCCGTTTCCGGTCGTAAAAGGTACTGCGCTCCATATTCAAGAGATCGAGCAGGTCGCTCTCCGTATACCGAAACGCTGTCAGGTAGCTTTTTGATATGATTTCGTGGTACAGCCTGCCGTTGTTATGGTAGTCATATATTTTCGCCATAGCGGTATCAATCAGATCAACCATCCACTTGTTTTCAAACAAGGCGCTGATACGGCTCTCAAACTCCTGCTTCTCGGTATCCGGCGCAAACAGCTCCAAATAAACAAGGGCGCTGTTCAGTTCTTCTCCGTAATAGACCAGCTCCTCATTCACACAGGCAGATTCGCTCAGCGTAATCCAGACCACATCACGGTATACGCTGAGAAGCAGTTTTGTTTTCGAGAATATATCCGATTGATTCAAATTAAGCTGCTCATACATTTTCCGAATGCTTTTCGCAGCGAGTGTATCTTTCCGTCCCATCTGTTCGCCTCAATCCTTAAAACGGGTATCATTTGTTGGTAGATAAAAGTTCAAGCTAATTTGCTGAACTCCCTTGACAAAACACGCAAGTTCAGGTATTATATATACGCAACTTACTTGCGTATTGACATTATACGAAATCAACTTGCGTTTGTCAATATGGATACGCAAGATATTTTCAAATCAGGTGGGATAATTTGGAGGTCAGATGAAATGAAATTCTGTGAGAAAGTAAAAGAAGCCCGCACGAAGGCAGGCTTAAAGCAAGATGAGCTTGCAAAAGCAATCGGCGTTTCTCTGCGGACAATATCGAATTATGAGGCTGGCACCCGCTACCCGAAAAAGAGGGAAACCTATTATAAGATAGCGGAAATCCTGAAGGTCGATGTCAACTATCTGCTTACCGATGACGAGGAATTTCTGCTGAACGCTGAATCCAAATACGGAAGCAAAGGCGCAAGACAGGCAAAGGAGCTTATGGCAGAGGTTACGGGGCTTTTTGCAGGCGGCGAGCTTGCAGATGAGGATTTGGACGAGATGATGAAAGGCATTCAGGAAGCGTACTGGATCGCCAAAGAGAAGAATAAAAAGTACACTCCCAAAAAATACCGGAAATAACGCTTGATGTCCTCTTTTTCGGACAGTGTATTTGATAAGATATACTTACTGGCAGTAGAATGGGGGTGTTTGCTCTTGGATATTCAGACTTTAGAGATTGTCAGAAAGGCGAATCGTCTGGCAAATGACCTTTGCACAAGAGATCCGCATAGAATCGCACAAGAACTGGGCATAGAAGTTATCCCATTAGCCTTCAAGAAACAGCGAGGGGCATACAAGGTTTTAATGCGTAACCGTTTTATCTTCATAAAAGACGATCTGCACCCTGTAATGGAGCGTATTGTAATGCTGCACGAGATTGGACACGACGCATTACATAGAGAAGAAGCGGTCAAAGCCGGCGGCTTCAAGGAATTTAATATTTTCGATATGCGGCAAAGCCGAATGGAGTACGAGGCAAACATCTTTGCTTCCCAAATCTCCCTGCCTGATGATGAAATACTGGAATATATCGAAAACGGGTATGATATTCAACAGATCGCACGGGCAATGCACTCGGACATAAACTTGGTCGCATTGAAAACGGATACGCTGATCGCACAAGGCTATCGTTTCCGTCATCAGGAATACCGCAATCAATTTTTGAAATAAAGCAACAGATTGGAGCTGTCTATATATGAAATACTCGATTGAAGAATTATGCACGAAAAAGGAAGATCAGGTCTTTGACCGCAAAAGCGCAAGGAAAGACGCTAAGGGATTATCCAATCATATCGTAGCTTTCGCCAATGCAGATGGCGGCACACTTGTCATTGGTATTGAGGACAATGGAGATATAACAGGTATAGACGCATATACCAACAATATCAACGACATTCTCCGTGTCCCCTTCGATTACTGCACTCCTTCGGTAATGGTAACGACCGAAACGGTTGATTGCAGGGACAAGGACGGGAATCCAAATCATCTTTTGATTATAACGATTCCCCAAAGCTCCGAGCTTCACGCCAACCAGCAGGACGAGGTATATTACCGGATGGGCGACAAGTCAAAGAAGCTGAACTTTGACGAACGCTTACAGCTTATGTACGCCAAAGGCTCACGCTACTATGAAGATGAGCCTGTGTTCCGGTCTGCTTTAGATGATATTGATATGGATTTTGTCGCTGAATACTGCAAGAAAATCGGCTATTCCAAATCCGCCGAGGAATACATCAGGCAAAACAAAGATTACATTGTCCGGCACGATGGTAGAGAAGAAATGAGCGGAGCGGCGCTTCTTCTTTTCGGGAAAGAGCCACAGCGTTTCTTTCCGAGAGCAAGGGTGCGTTTTATCCGCTATGACGGGACAGAGGCAAAGGTCGGTACAGAAATGAATGTCATCAAGGATAAGATGTTCGAGGGAAAAATCCTTGATGTGGTACGGCAATCTCTTGAATTTGTAGGCGATCAGATCAAGGAGCGCACACGGCTTGGAAATGATGGCAGATTTCACACTACGCCGGAATACCCTGAGTTCGTTTGGAAAGAAATCATCATCAACGCCATCGCTCATCGAGATTACAGCATTAAAGGAACGGACATTCAGATAAAAATGTTTGACGATCACATTACCGTAGAAAGTCCCGGCAAGCTCCCCGGCATTGTGCGTTTGAGCAACATCCGCACCGTTCATTTTTCAAGAAATCCTAAAATCGCCCGTTTCCTGCAAGAATATGATTATGTGAAGGAGTTTGGCGAAGGCGTTGACCGTATGTTTAAGGAAATGTCTGACGCCGGACTTCCCGCACCGGAATACACGGATAACGCCTTTATGCTCAATGCGACGATACGGAATGGGGTAATAAATGAGAGCAATGGGGCAATAAATGAGGTAATAAATGAAGCAATAAAATTATCTCCTGTTCAAAAAACCGTCCTTGACGCAATCATTGAAACACCAAGTATTACAAAGCAAGCACTTTGTGATAGGACTTCTCTTGGAAAGAGTACAATAGATCGAGCTATTAAGGCATTGAAAGAAAAAGGACTTATCCAGCGAGTCGGATCAAACAAAACCGGATATTGGAAAGTTATAAAATAAGCAAACGACCGCCAGTTTTTTGATTGGCGGTCGTATTGTTTGCTTAAATTGCTTATAAACGCTCCAACGCTCTTTTATACAGCGGATCTAACTCACATCCGCAGCTTCCGCATTCTTTGTCCGCCTGTTCGATTGCTGATACCAAAGTGTCTTTATTAGAGTTCCCGTCCAGCCATTCCTGAGCCGGAACTGCGATTAAGTCCCAACCGGACGCAGCAAATTTCTGCATAATCGCTTTCAATTCCTCCATAAGCATACTCCTTTCTTCCTGCCGCTATTTCAACAGGTTAATTTCATTTTGCAAGTTTTTCAAAAATGCGCCTGCGTGAGCGCCGTCCATCTGTGTATGATGGAACTGGAAAGAGATGGGCAGGTAATACCGAAACCATTTCTTTTTGTATCTGCCCCAAATAATAAAGGGATTATTGAAAATACCACTGTTCATACCAACAGCTCCGTCAATTTCCGTATCTATGATAGCGGAAGTGCCGATGACCATACTATTTTCGGATAAGTCCCTGTCCTGACAGCTTGCGGCGACCTGTACCGTATATTTCAGATACTCCTCGTTGAACTGATTTAACTCGGCTTTATAGGAAAGGTCGCAGGAGCTGACTTCGCCTTCTTTGTTTTTCACTATGGTATTGACTGCTATGGTGTCATACTGTATGAGTTTATCGCCGACCGGAAGGATATAAAACTCCTTTACCTCTGCGGCGGCTCTGCCGATACAGTAATCGAGCAGCATATTAAACTTCAGGCTTCTTTTCCTGCTGACCTTGATCAGATTTGTGACATCAAGGGTTTTGAAAAAAGTTACCATTGGATTGGGTGCTTTCATCCAAAGTGCATATGCCGTAGCTCGTGCAGTATCTTTAGGGTCGACTTCTTTAGGCATAATATCCTCCGTTTACTCAGCTTTCCGGATTGGGTGGCGCACAACTGTTTTCAGTCTGCTCACATCACATTTTCTCGGATCGCTCAGATAGATTTCGTGATGGTATCTTGTGTCCGTAATATCCAGCTCATACCCGTTTGCTTTCATATAGTCGTGCATTAAATCAACGGTGGCAGGCTCATCGTCATAAGAGCCGATGTGCATACACTGAACGCACAGTCCTTCATCATAGGGGAAGAACTCAACTTTAGAAAAATCCTGCTTTTTCTTTTTTGTTGCTTCTTCAACTGCCCACTCAAAATCTTCCTTCGTTACGAAGTCCGGCAGCCGGATCATAGAGATAAAATGCATATCTTCTTTTCTGGCGTAATCAAGTCCCTTTGTGTTTTCCTGCCACCAAAGTCCTTCAAGGGGCGGTACGACATATTCAAAGAAACCCTCGATCTTATGCGTCCCCTTGTAGCTCATCTTTATGGTAAAGGCGATGCCGTACAGCAAGCCGATTGAGTTTTTGTATTCTCCGTTTTCCTCGTTAGGATTGCCTTTTCCCCGGACGGCGATATAGTTCATTTTCGGAATCTCTATAATTCCGGGCTTGTTCTTCGGCATATAAAATTCCTTGTATTCTTTCTTGTAATCAAAAGCCATTTTGCTTACTCCTTATCAGTCCAATATGTTATCACATATATCTTCCTGTTCAACAACTTAGGATTTTGTCATCATCAAAACAGTAAATTCATTACCGACATCATCGTTCCAGCTTCACATTCTGCGTAATCAAGAGTATTGTCTGGATATAAATACACTTTTGAAAATTCTTTTGCCTTTTCTTTTACTTCATCGCTAATAATTACCGAATTACAGTTCTTGCAATGTAATACAGGTGCGTTTATGACTTTTATAGTTTTTCCGTTGATGGTCATAGAAAATCCGCCAGTTTCCGTGTGTAGTGTGTTATGGCATTTTATACATTTCATTGTAAACCCTCCTTAAGAAATTAAAATTTTCTAATCTATGTATTCTACTAAAGTCGTGGTAAACCGTTTTTATAGTCAAATACGATCGTTTTGTAAATAGAATTTAGATTGACGATCATAATGTATTCCTCGTCCGTTTCTTTGACCGCTATAAAGCCAGCTTTTCGATATAGCTTTACTGCATAATTGTCCTTTTGAACAGATAAAGAAAGCTTCGCATAACCGGCAGCTTTTTCCGTTGACATCATTTGCGTGAGTAATGAAGTTCCGATTCCCATACCCCTGTACGCTTTAAGGACAGACATTGCAAGCGATGGAGTATTATCATCAATATGTCCGTAATCGTTCATAATTCTTGCCCATATTGCTCCAACAATATTGCCGTCAACTTCTGCAATCAAAGCCTTATCGTGTTTGCTGTTTCCAAAGTCTGCAATATATACTTGCAATTCGGGACAAGCTATCACTGATTTAGGCGGCGCAGCCGTACCATCCGGAATATAAATTGCTTCGTACAAAAAGTCACCGAGCAGACTATATTCTTCTTTTCGCATTTCTCTTATAGAGTAGTTCATATCTTACTCGTTCCTTATCCATTTAAAAATAGCCTTACCGCATACAAGCATTTATAAACTTCATAGGTACATCCATTCGCTTTGCAACCTGTTCCGGCGTCATTCCACTATCCAAGAAACGCTTGCATACGACCTTCATATTCTCTCCGACTTCGATAATATGCTTATCAGGATCATAAAAGCGGACGACTCTCTGCCCCCAAGAATGTTCCATAGTCGGGTGGATATATTCAATATCACATTCCTTCAGCCTCTCGGCAAACTTATCGAAATCATCTTCCTCAAAATAAATCTCGAAGTTATTGCCGCCAAAAGAAATGTCATTTGTACCGATAAAATTTTTATATGTTTCAACAGTTTGTAAGGCTAAACCGCCTGTTAGTGTCTTATTTGCTCCAAAGTCCATAATGATATGAAGTCCAAAGACTTTTTTATAAAATTCAACTGATCTGTCCATATCAGTCACTACCAACATAGGATTTTTCAACTTCATTCTCGCCACCTCCGAAAATTAGTATCATAATCGATAACTTTATTTGCGATATTTTTTTATATTTATCTTTGGTATTACGATTGATAAAATAACCATTATTGCAATGATTCCAAGTCCGCTGCATAATATAAAGTCATTTTGATTAAAACTGCCATACAATAATAAAAATGCTCCTATTCCGCAGAAAACTACACATCGTCCGAATAAATGACAGATTGCCTCCTCATTATAAGTCGCTTTTTCTTCTTTACTCATTGTATTCCAACCAGCAAGAAACCAAGTACCCTTTTGATGATAAATATTCACTCCCCATACTACTGCTCCCAAAGAAATTGCCAGTGTAATGATCATCTCGAAGATATTCATATATTTCACCTTCTTTCATAATAAACGCCTTAATGGAATTTCTTTTCTCTGTTAAACTAAAAATGCAATTTATTTTCGATTGGGTTTTCTTTTAATAGCCAGCAGCTTCATATAGTCATCGAATTCAGAAGTATCGGTTGGCTTAAACATCACCCATTTCCCGTCACGATAAGTTGTTGCTTCATCATATTGTCTACAAACACAGTCAGAAAGCGTATCCCTTATAGCTTCAAATTTTGCTCTTTCATCTTTGCCGAAAATAATCATAAAACCAACGCAGTTCCTTTTGGCGTATAGACTGCAAAGCGTTTTACCGCCTCTGCGGTACTTGTATTCGTAAGTCCAGTTCTTACCGCCTGTATTCCATAGCCGTTCCATATCGTATTTTTCATCAATCGCCGAACACAACTCCTGCCACACTTCAAACAGAGATTGTCCAAGCAATTCCGTCATAGTTGATTGAGTAGGGGCATTTTCAAGCATTGTATCTCCTCCGAATTTGGTGTTGTGATTATTTATCTTTTTTCAAATGTGTAGTTGATAAAAGTAAAAATGAAATACCTAATAATAAGAATGTTATTGCCGGGGCAGTATTCTTATCCATAAAATTCATTATTGACACTATAAAGAAACATACTGAAGCAAGTAAAAAACATATAAACCTGATTTTCTCTTTTTCCATAATTTCCATACCTCTTTAATTTGTTACTCTATGGATTCTATCCTTTCAAATTTTCCAAAGCAGCCGAATTATTTTTGAGGATTGCCCCAACAATCGGGCAATTTTCTAATTCAGAACAGTCACCGCAGGTGGAAACGCCTTTACTTAACGCACACTTCCGAATTCTACACAGACTATCGCAAAATACCGTTTTTGCTCCACTCATACGGCAGCCCTCACAGTTAATATGTTCAGGCAGAATAGGGGCGTTATTTAACTCTGCCCACAGCTTCGCTGTTTTCTCACGCAAGGCTTGATCGTTGTTAATTGTCGCAATATATGCGTCACATTTTTCACAATCCAGTCCGCAGTATCCGATCATATCTTTCATAGGTTACACGCCTCCTGTCTGTTTTTCTCCATCATCAATTTCACGCTCAAAGATAGAATACTTCCAGTCATCAGTTCCGGAAATCAAACGCCAGCCCTGTTTTCCATATTCATTGAGCTTCTCAATATACCGTTCCAGCTTAATATGAACATTAAACGATGGCTCTGCGCTTAAATCAACGGTCATATACTCATACTTCTTCATAACAAACCGCCTCCCTATGTATAAGTCTTTAAGAAAAGTTTTCCATTATATCCGCAACAAACTGTGTCTGCTGTTTTCTTAGATAGGACTTTACAAAGGGCTTCAGCAACCATTTCTTCGCTTCCACTTGCTCCGTAAAATCTATCTCTGTTTCGTCTCCTTTGGCAGTGAAAACACCAGTCCAATGACCTGTCATATTGCTGTTTTCCATATCAAACTCCCATCGTCTGTATGGCTCAGCAAGCGTCACGGTAAAGGTCGTCGGGTAGCCATCTTTGGTGTATTCAATAAATTGCTTATCGCTGATAACTTCTGTCTTGCTCAAATCGCTTCTCCAAGCTCCGTAATTTTCAATATCCAACACCAGCTCCCACACTTTTTGAAGTTCGCCGGGGATCAGCGCTTTTATATTTGAAACCGCCATTTTACTTTCTCCTTAAATCAGTCGTATTTCTCAATATGCACGGTGGCAATCGCCGACTGGTTCGGCTCTCCGGTAACAAGGTCTTGCGGCGCAGGCACAAGCAGCATAAATCCGTCCTTGCCATATCTTAATTCATACCCTTGTGCATACGCTTCTTCCACAGAGATGTGCTGTACCTGTCCGATTACCATAGCCGTAATTCCCGCACCGCTTAAATCCTGTATTTCTTTCAGGGTACATTCTATCGTGAGAAACGCTTCGCTGATCGCAGGTGCGTGAATGGTTTTGGCGTCGGAAACAGTAAAGCCTCCTGCTGCAAATTCGTCATCGTCCCATTCATTCTGATGAATGGTATTTACCAACCTGTCATAACAGCTTATCGGGAGAAAATTAATGCAAAAGCATTTTTCTCTTTGGATATTGGCATAGGTGTGGGTATGCTGATACAGGTTGCCCATCACAGCGAAAAAAGCGGTCTTATCTCCGTGAAAGCAACTCCACGAATGAAAGCACACATTCGGTTTCCCGTTCTCTTTCCAAGTCGTGACAGCAAAGAGAACGGTCGGTATTCCTGCTGTTACTTCAAAGTGAGAGAACAGCTCAAATTCTTCCGGATAGGCTGGCTTAAAATACTGGGGAAAATCCTTTTCAATCTCGATCTTCATCATTATGCCTTTCTCTAACCTGAGTAGATTACGACTCATTTGGGATAAAGTATAAGGAATAGCCACCTATATTGATTGGCAGCGTCGGAATTTCAGTTCCGTCATAGTATTCCGTAGGAGCTACGGTAGCATAGCCGGTCACTCCATCAATGATAATCTCATAGTCCGTTCCCTTCGGCGTTTTCTGCATTACCTCATAAGTGCCGTTATATGTCTTGCCGTTTGTGGTATCCGTTATCGTGATTTCTCCATCTTTAGCAGTCAAAGTCATATCCACGATTTCAGCGTCAGGATACAGCTCGTCAGCTTCTCCTACGGCAACCACGAGTTCATCCTGATATTGGGCAGCTTCCGTATCATTGCTCATAACCGTTCTCATTTTCCACTCATAATCTTCCATCTTCACGACATCAGCATTGCAAGCAGAGAGAGCGAATACGATGAATGACATCAAAAACACAGATAAAATCTTTTTCATTTCATACCGCCTCCATTTACCGTCACAGCTTCTCTACATCTTCCACATAGATGGAGACTTCGCCGCACTTGGGACAGATTGCTACCTTCGGCTTGCCGATTCTGCCGCCGAACAGCTTATTTTCGTCCGATGACATTACAATTCCGTATCCTGCGCCTTCTACCTTGATGGCGCAGTTTTCTTTCATTTCCGTTCCACATCTGAGACACTTTCTCATAAATAAATCCTCCGTTTCTTTTTATGGATTTCCGGCGGTAAAACCGCCCCGTTATGTTCTCAGCCTAAAGGTTTTCGGCGCAAAGCGGTATACCAAAATGCTGGCGACAATACTGTAAAGCACACAGAAAACAATCGTCATTATTCCAAATATCATAATCGGCATACGCAGCCGCATAAGAGCAAAACAGACGACATAGGTTACTGACAAAACAATCCGATATGTGCCGCTTTTCAGCTCCGTCCCTGCATTGTAAGGCTGGAGCAGATAGTAAATCGTCAGGTAATGAATCGAGAAAAACAGGCTCATACACAGGATGGAAACAACCAGCACTACATAGTTCAGCGGATTGTCCGTCCCTCCGGTGGCAAACAGGATCAGCGCCAGTCCGATACCGATCACGAGCGCCGGAACAGCGTTGATTTTCATAATCTCACGCAGGCGAATCTGAAACAGCCGCAGGATAAAGCTCGGCTGCTTATAAAACGAATAGGTCAGCAGGCTGTGATCGCAGTTCATAAAAAGCGCCTGTGTAAAGTTCGTGCCACGGTTGATAGCGTACATTATAAATACAAAGTACGGAAGCCAAGTCATCACGATTTCGTTAATGACGGTTTTTTCTTCGGGCAGCAGATAGACGCCTGCCAGCACGGCGGCGACAAGGAAAGCGCACACATAGGAAATCTTCTTTGTCGAGTTCCAGAGTATCTTTTTATGCCTTTTGATAAACAGCTCATTCAGATACTCGAAGCCCTTGCGGTTGCTGCTAATGGAAGTATCTGCGGATATTTTCTTTTCATTTGCCTGTTTGATAAGCTTTGTCTGTGCCGTGCTGTCCATCTGATTGGTCAATCCGGCTAATAATTCCTTGTTGATTGCGTAATAATCACGGAAGGTAGTGAGCCTTGTGATACTTGCCATACCAAGGGGAATACACGCTAAAAATATAACCATTGGTACGACCGCAGGCAAAGCAAAACCAAAGGCGGGCGGAGCATAGGCTGCGGCTAAAAGCAGGGCGATACAGCACCACACATATTTGGACAGCTTATTTTCGTTGTAGCCAAATCCCCTTTTCTCATAATCCCACAGGGTAACAGCCGCCGCAAACAGCTTCATACCCGCTATGCAAAGGGGCAGGAGCAGACAAAACCACAAAGGTACGCCTCTGTCCATACCGAACAGAATCGTAAAGGGCAAAAAGCCCACAACGACCTTCAGGATGGAGTAGAAATAGTTTACAAGCGTATATTCTCGTGCGTCCATTTTCATCAGGATCATCGCATAATATTTATCCTTTGTCGGATTGAAAAGGTGTGTGTTTACAAAGCTGCCGATTACCGTGAGAATCAGCAGGATATGCAGGAACACCTCATTCTCCGGCAGTCCGTTATAAAGGATACCGATACCGCATACCATCGTGATAAAGTAAAGGAACTTGCCGAGGAATACAGAAACGATTTCCCACAGCACGGACAAAATGTTTGCAAAGATTTTCAGCCCCTTTACCTGATACAGCGTTGCCGGAAGCAGCCGCTTTACGAGCGGTATCTGCTTTAAGGAAAACAGGACACCGTTGACACGGTATGTATTTTTCAGGGAAAAAGATATTTTAAGCGTCTTATTCATTTCCTTCCTCCCTGAGTGCCGCAATGATTTTATCCTTAAATTCCCTGCTGTCCAGATCGGTTTTCTCCACGACCTCCAGTTCGCCGTGATTAAGCAGCACGATCTCATCGCAGAGGTCAAGCGCCAAATCCATAATATGAGTGGAGAAAATGGTAATGCGGTCTTGTTTCAGTGAACGGAGCAGTTGTTTCATTTCTTCCGCCACAACCACATCAAGGGATGTCAAAGGCTCGTCGAGCAGCAGGATATTCGGCTGAGCGATGATATTGATGAGCATTTGCATTTTGTTTTTCATACCGTGGGAGTAGTCCTTGAGCAGTTTATCCCTGTCCTCCGGCTCAATACTCATATAATCGAAATACTCGTCAATGCTTTTCGGATTTTTGATAGACTTCTCGTTGATGTCCATAAAGAATTTCAAAAACTCCCTGCCTGTAAGAAACTCCGGCACGGTCGGGGTAGAGAGTACATATCCGATGTCCTCTGCGGACACCTCACGGCGGACGCCGTTTTCATCTTCTATATAGAAATTGCCGCTATCCGCCTTCAAATCCCTGTTCAGGCAGTTAAACAGCGTTGTTTTTCCAGCGCCGTTTCTGCCGAGCAGCCCATAAATTTTCCCTTCATCAAAAGTAAAATCAATATCTCTGAGAACTTCCTTTTTCTCAAAGCTTTTTGACAAATGCTCAATTACAAATTTCATAATATCCTCCGTCACATCTTATGCTGGTAATATGCCATCAAAATAAAATCAAGGATTGTTTTAAGCAGGAAAGCGCCTACAAGAGTAAGAACAATCCATAGTGGTGCGTCGAAAAAAATACATACCCAAGCGCCTGCCATCAGCAGCCAGTGCAGTATCTCGCCGGATATTGCCTGTGCTTTGCTGCGAATGAGCTGATTGCGCTCGTCTTTTTCTTCAATTTCATTGATTTTCATCAAATCGGGATTTTTTGCGCCCCACAGACCGACACACCATTTCGCAATCCCATAGCCGAACAATCCGGCACCTATCCCGATCATCGCTCCGCTTTGCGAATCGCTCAAACAGTCCTGTAAAAGAAATCTTGCGCTCAGAGCCAAAGCAATGCCGACTATGCCAATTACAAGATATATTCCGGTTTTCTTCTTCATTGCTTTTCCTCCTCGTAAATGAAAATATCTTCAATGCTCATATCAAAATACCGTGCAAGCTTAAACGCCAATGTAATTGAAGGATTGTATCGTCCGTTTTCCAACGAGCCGATAGTCTGCCGAGATACTTCCAGTGCGGCAGCCAGTTCTTCCTGCTTGATTCCCCGTTCTTTCCGGATTTCCTCTAAACGGTTTTTCACGGTGCGCCTCCTTTCTATGGAAAGCCAGCTTTCCATATCTCTATTATAGCAAAGAGGGCGCAAATGTCAAGTATACTTTCCATTCGGAGATGAACTTTTTTCAATCTTCCCATTCTTCACATCTATTGAGCAGCTAAGTTTATCACTTGCACATTGTTTTGCCGAGCATAATTTACCGTATATGCAGTCCCGCCTTTCTCCTGTGTTAAATAGGCTATGCAGACACTGCTGCCATTTACCAAATGGCGGTTTCTTTTGAACATACAGCCCCGGAAATAGTCGTGAGAAGTATATACTACCTTATCCGCCTGACTTTTGATCTCCTCATAAACCGCTATATCATCTTTGCTCCAGCCTTTTGTCTGTGTGGTACACGGAAGGACTAAAATCAGCTTGATATGTGAATATCGCTTTCTCAAGGATAAAACGCATTGAGCAGCCAGCGTATCAAAGCCCAATGCTCCACCTGCGCCAAAGTACATATATCCTTCTTCTATCAGTCGAAGCAAGGTGTTTTTTAACCGCTGAGAGAGTTCCGGTATGCTCTCCGGCGGTATTTTTCTATGTCCGGTAAAGCAAGCCGTTTTTCCCCTCATTAAAGTTCACCAGCCAGTTCAAAGCCTAAAAGCACAAAAAATCTAATTATAATACTCATAGTATATCAAAGTCAACAATAAATATCAATAGTCTGTGGAACTACGGAAACAATATTTATAGACTATGAATGGAGGCTGGAACTATGAGTGAAATTGCAAAAACAATCGGACAGCGTGTCCGCAATTATAGAATTGATAAGGGATTGAGCCAAGAGAAGCTTGCTGAGTTATCCGGTTGCCACCCTACTTATATCGGGCAAGTGGAACGAGGGGAAAAGAACGCTACTCTTGAAAGTATTGAAAAGATTGCTTCAGCTATGAATATCTCGCTTGCTCAGCTTTTTGAGAAGATAGGCGAAAGCAGCACCGACAGCTATCCTATGAAATGTTACGAGCTGGTCGCAGCAAAAAGTAAATCCGAGCAAGAACATTTATATAAGATGTTAGTTGAAATGGATAAATATAAAAATCAATAAAAGCGGGAAAAAATACGGTGTTACCCCAAATGGGTAGCACCGTATTTTTGTTTCATCATAAACTATTTCCATAATCAAAATATTCTAAAAACTACAATTTTTTATGTATTGGAATTTATACCGTTTTTTACGGAAACCCCATAACGGAGCGTTTTGTAAATCGTCACACCAATCTCAAACAGAGTAATAACAACAATAAACGCAAGCAGTCCATTGGATACCATATCAGCGTTCCAGTAAGTGAAAAAGTTTGCGCTTGAATCTGCATTAGCACCCAACGCCTGTTCAATCTCAAGTACAAAATTCGGATTCCAGATAGGTAAAACTTTCAGCACAATGGCGCTTAACACAATCTGAATTACCCCACACAAAATATTGCTGATCATTACCAGCTTACAATAAACGCCGATGATCAGACGCAAAATCTCATCTATAAGACCAATCAGCAGACTGATTACAAAGACAGGCAGAACAATTCCCCATTGTTCCAAATTGAAAACGGGTACGGTTGTTATGGCTTCGCCTTCCGTAAAAATCGCAGCAAAGAAATGAGGGGCAAAAATTAGCAATACACTGAAAATAACGATAAACACAATGCCCACAATACTATCTCCACGACTTATAATTGCTTTTTTATCCGGTACAGGCTCCAAAATCTTTGGCGTCCATCTGGAGGATGGCGTTTTTCGTTCTTCAGATAGGCTTTCTACTGACCATTTCTCTGCCTTCTTCATTTCGATCTGAATCTTTTTCCGCTCCATAATGGCGAAAGTCAAGGTTACTGCACCGAAAGCGGATATGCAGGACAGCATAGCGTCGGTAATTCCAACGATCAATCCGTCCACAATAGCTCGAATAATAACAGAGGCGGCGTTCTGCGAAGTGATTGCGGGCATTTCTCCTATCGCATTTATCAGCGAAATAATCAAAATTGGTACGGCAGCGCATATTAAGACAACTTTTACAAACCACAAATAAGTGTCAAAATATTCAGGTCCAATCAAATACTTCTGCTCGTTTTGATATTGCTTTGCAAATTCAGCAGGATCGCCAAGTTCAGTCAGCACTTCTTCCATAGAGCCTCTATCCGCATACATATCACTGATCAGTTCTTCCAACTCCATACGAACTTCCTCTCGTTGTGCTTTGGGAAGCCGATGAATCACTTGATAAATATATCGATCCATATAATCTTTCTCATTCGGTGTCATTCTTCTTCCTCCTCTAATAACCTTTCGATTCCGGCAGACAGATTATTCCAATATATTTTCATCTGTTCATAGACCTGTGTTCCATACTCTGTTCGTTGATAATACTTTCTTGGCTTTGTGCCACTGGTTTCCCACTTGCTTTCTAAAAGTTGCTGACTCTCCAGACGCCGAAGTAGAGGATAAAGGGTATTGGGATCAATGGCAACGCCTTTTTCTTCCAAGCTCTGCACCAAAGCATAACCGTATTTCGGCTCATTCATCTGACTGAGTACACTAATTGTCAATGTCCCTCTGCGAAGTTCCAGAAGCAAAGTAGATAATAAATCTTTTTCTTCTCCCATCAGCGTTACCTCCTGATGTCATTATACTGTATATCATACTGTATTGTCAATATAAAAATGAAGCGTAATCGAAAATATATGTTCATTTCAGATTCAGTTCATTTGTATGTAATCAAGCCGCCTGCATTTAAGCAAGCGGCTCGTTTTTACCTTCCGATCAATAGGCAGGCGCACCGTAGCCGAGTATCTCATAATACCCAACCGGATAGCTGTTCTGACGAACAGAATCCCCGGAGTTGCCCTCGACCGTGTAAACTCTGCCGTTTTCCACCTTTTGGACGATACCCGTATGGTCGGATAATCCGTCCTGACCGCTTTCGTCCGCCCAATCGAAGAAGATAATCATTCCGGGTGTAGGCTCTGCGCTGTTATCCAGCCATTGCCCTCTGTCCTTAAACCATTGTACGCCGTTGACGCAGCCTGCGTATTTCGGAATCACGCCAGCGTCAATATACCCGCACTCGTTGGCGCACCACGAAACGAAGCAAGCGCACCACTCGACACGGGAATTAAAACCGTACCAAGACCAGTATGGCTCTCCGCCCATATTTCCAATCTGAGAGAGGGCGACAGTTACAATCTGATCGTCCGTTCCCATAATCCCGTAAAGCACCTGCGACCACAGCGAATTGTTTTCATCGGCAAGCAGCTCTGCGAGATATTCTTTCTGTTCCTCGTTAAATCCATACTGCGCCGCCATCTCATCGGCGGTTTTATGGCTGACCGTGATATACAGATAGGTTTGCGTGACCGTGCTTTCCGTCTCCACGATATTTCCGTGACCGTCATCGGTTTCAGTAATGACCGTCTCCGTTTTGGTGTCGGTGCTGGAGCTTATTTCGTTCATCTCCCAAAAGATGTCCGTGAGAAGCTGCTTTTTCGATTCGTCCATCGTCGCAACCTCTTGGGGATTATCCGGATCGGTGTTGACTTTGACGGAATACACCGCAAGCACCTCTTTCCAAACGGCACGGCTGCCGTTCATTTCAAGGACATCATAAGATACCGAGTTTTTTTCGTCCTGCAATTTGGTATCGTATTCGGTATTGATTTCCTGCACAACGGTCTGCATACTCATACCCGTGCCGGAATCCTCGCCTGAGAAAAAGATACCGAACACAGAGCCGAGAAGCATACCAATCAGGCAAATCACGATAATGACCAAAACCGCTATCCAGCCGCCTGCGGCGATTGCAGCAATCAATGCCTTTGTTCCGGCGATAATCGCCTTGACCGCAAGCGCTATCGCTCTTGCGATTGCTTTCGCCGTGACAACGGCGGCACGAGCCGCTGCCCGTGCCGCCTGAACTGCCCTTTGAGAAGCCTTGACCGTAGCCTGCGCCGTTTTCTGCGCCGCCTTTGCGGTACGCTGCGCTGTCTTGACGGTCGTTTTAGCGGTGCGCTCTGCGGTTTTTACCGTTTTCTGCGCTGTTTTCGCCGAGCCTTTCCCAACCGTCTTAATCGTCTTTTTCCCTGCGGAACGGGCAGACTCTTTTACTGCTTTCTTCGGCTGTTCCACCGCTTTGATACTCTGACTGACGCCTTTTCGTGGAGCTGCCGCCTGCGCCTGTTTTTGAAGCGACTGCGCCGCCCGCTTTTCCTTGAATTTCTGAATACCGTCCTTTGCCTTGACGATATTCTGCTTTGTCGCCTGAACGCCCTTGCGCCCCTGCTTATCAAATTGGTGTACGGCTTCGTGGGAAACTCGGTCGATACCGCTTTCTAAACGGTTGGAAGCGTATTCCTCCGCACTGCTTTCAGGGACATCAACGGAGTGTTCCGCTTTTTCTTTGGCCTGGATAAAGGCGGATTTCATACGCTCGGCGGCAACCGCCGATTTGTCAATCGTTTTGATCGTGCCTTTCGCTATATCCCTTGTCTTAATATCCGGCATAGAAAACCTCCTTTCCAAGCGCCCGTGGACGCTTTGAAGTAAAAAAAAGAGGGAAAAGGTATCAACACCTTGCCCCTCAAAGTGCGAGGGCTGAAAATCCGCTTGAATCAAGGACTTTTTACCCTCTATTTTTCGATTCTGTGCGCTTTTTTCTTGCGTACTCTGCCTGCTGTCTTTTGTATGCGATACCGGCGCATTTCTCACAATACTTTTTCCTGTTGCCACGCTTGATAATGGGAGAGCCGCAGGAAACGCACCTGTCAGGGTGCGTTCCGAGTATCTCCGCTTCCAGCGCCGGATCTGCCGGAAGCACCGCATTGCGGAAATATCTGCACAAAAGCGAGTAGGATATACTCTGTACGCAGACGCAGCCTTCCCCCTCATCAAGAAGCAGACAGTTCCCGTCATCATAATTAGCGCACAGCTTCTTTATCAGGGCGTTAGCTCGGTATCTCTGCCGCCCCGTCATTTGCGGGAGCATTTGCACCACTGCTTTCTGTCACTTTTTTCGCCACAACGACAAGCCTTCCGTTCGTGCGGGAATATTCACAGGTGGAAAGCGTGATCAGCTTGTCGCCGTACTCCGCTGATACGCCCGTGTCGTAAAGGGAAAGCTCCTTACATTTTTCAATATAAGCGTCAAACTCCTCCGGCGACTGAGCGTCCGTAAAGCGGTAATATTTGAAGGCTTCCGGGCTGTCGGTGTAGACAACGGTTTTGAAAACCGCAAGGATTTCGTACTCATTTTTCTCTGTCAGGGTATTAAAAGCAATCGTTTTATGTTCCCGCCAGAAATCCTCGTCCTTGAATTTTTCAAGGTCGGCGAACATCGAGCCGTTGTTCATATGATGACCGTAGATCACTACATTGTCCGAGGGCTTTAGGACATCACAGTCCTCCTGCACATACGGGCAGCCGTAAGAACTGTATTCTTTATCAAATCCACGCTTCAGATAGTAGTTCGGGTTATCAACCGTCTGCATAACGGGATAATTGATGTTCGTATCCTCCACGCAAATCCAGCCGACCAAATCATTGTTTTGATGGTACAGCTCGGTAAGCTCCGGCAGTATCGTCTTATCTTCCGAATAGATGATCGGCTCGGCAGGCTCGGTTTCGCTGTCCTCTACGAGCTGTACGAGAGAATCGTACATCTGCTCCTGATGTTCCGCCTCCCTGTAATGGTCGATAATGAAATAGCTGCTGACGCCGAGCAGGACGGTAAACGCCGCCATCAGCGCAATACAAATCTTTTTTCTCATTGCCATTTCCTTTCTGAAACAAGGGGCGGGAGCTTATGCGCTCTCGCCCGGTTTGGTTGTCATCAGCTTATACAGCTTCGTATTTTTCGGGAATTTATTGGCGAACGGCACAAGGGAGCTGCCCACCTTGATAAGCCCGTGTCCGGCTTCCACATTCGTAATATATGACATCTGAAGGTCGGAGATATTTAAGAGCTTCGCCAGCTCCAGCCTGTCCGTAGAAGCCTGATTGAGCATAATGATAAACTCGGAGTTTGCGAGCATTGTCCTTGCCGTATGGCTCTGCAAAAGGTCGTCCACATTCTGCGTAATACCCGTAGCATAAGCGCCGTATTTACGCACACGCTTCCAAAGGGTAAAAAGGAAGTTAGCGGAATACTCGTGCTGGAACAGCAGATAAATCTCATCAATAAAGATGAAGGTATTTCTGCCTTTCGCCCTGTTCTGCGTAATGCGGTTTAAGATGGAGTCGAGAACGACCAGCATACCGATAGGCATAAGCTGTTTTCCGAGGTCTAAGATGTCATAGCAAATCAGGCGGTTATTGGTATCCACATTCGTATGCTTCGCAAAGGTGTTCAGGCTGCCGTTTGTAAACAGCTCGATGGCAAGGGCGATTTCCTGCGCCTCCGGCTCGTCCTGCTTGAGAAGCTCCGCCCTGAAATCCTGCAAGGTAGGCACTTCGCCCTGATAGTTATTCTGCTGATAGGTGCGGTACACGCTGGCGGTGCAGCGGTCGATAATGGATTTCTGCTTTGCGCCGAGATTGCTGCCGCCGATGAGCTGCTCGCACAGGGACATAATAAACTCCGACTTCAAAATAACAGGATTCGCCCCGTCGCCGTATTCCTTCGTCATATCCATAGCGTTGATATGATTTTGAGAAGTAGCGGAGATATGGATAACCTCGCCGCCGAGCGCCTTCACAAGCTGTGAATATTCCCGCTCCGGATCAATGATGATCACATCGGAATCCGAGGAAAGAATCACATTCTCGATCTCGCCCTTTGCGGCAAAGGACTTGCCGCCGCCGGATACGCCGAGGATAAAGGAATTACCGTTGAGAAGCTGCTTGCGGTCGGCGATAATCATATTTTTACTGATCACATTCTGCCCGTAGTAGATACCATTCTCGTGAAAAATATCCTGCACTCGAAACGGGATAAACACGGCAAGGCTTTCGGTCGTAAGGGTACGGAAGGTATCAATCTTCCGCACGCCAAACGGCATAACCGTATTCAGCCCGTCCACCTGCTGAAATTTCAACACGCCGAACTGACAAAGGTGCTTTCTCGCCGTGGTAAGCAGCGCTTCCGTGTCGTTATCAAGCTGTTCTTTGGAATCCGCCGTATGCACAAAGGTAATCACGGCAAACATCATTCTCTGATCCCTCGTCGTTAAATCATCGAGAAATTCTTTCATTTCCTTTTTCTGCTGTTCCATATCGTAAGGGACAGTCGCCGAAAAGTTATTGTTGGAGTTCTGCCGCCTCTGCCAGTTGGTAATATTCGTCTCAACGCCAAGCAGACGGTTTTCCGCTTCCCGTACCGCTTCGTCTGTCGGCACGGGAACGACATCAATCGACATCATCAGATTGCGGTTGAGATCTGTCAGCTCCGCCACCATACTGTCCTTGATATAGGAAGCATACTCACGCAAAAAAAGGACTCTCCCATAACGGTCGCCCATTTTGAAGTAGTCCTTTTCAAATTCCATTGAATCAGGGCAGATATAGTCCTTGAAGCTGTGTCCCTTTTTGCGGGTTTCCTTTATATCAAAGTGGAAAGAGGATTCCTCGCCCACACGGTAAAAGTCGTGGAAGATACGCAGCCTTTCATCGGTTTCCAGCTCCACGCACTTGCTGCCGAGCCTGCCGAAGTGAGCGATCAAGTCAGCGCCCACACGGGCAAAATAATTCCTTGCGTCCTCAATATTCTTCTTGTTGACGGAAATCGTCATATACTTATCCTGCACGATAGCATTTGCGCCTGTGGCTTTTTCCAAAAGGATTTTATTATACTCCTCACGGTATTCATCAAGGCTGTCGCCTTTCATCGGGATAAGAATGTTGTTCTCAAAGTCCAGCCGATTTAAACGGCGGTTGTTGATTGTGATTTTTGTCGTTGCTCCGGAGTCTAGGGAATTGAGCAGTTCCGAGTATTCAAGGAACATTGCTTCCTTGTCCTCACGGCTGGCAACGGCATAGTTAATATCGGAAAATTTATAGGTCTTGGAAAACTTGTCTTTTCCGGTCTGAAAGATACCGTCGTCATAAATGGCGGTAATAGGGATCACATCCTGAACGCCCTTCGGCACAACAAACTTTTCTTTTTCCTGTTTGCGGAGATTGGTAAGTGTTTTAATCATTCGATTTCATAGCCTCCTTTGCTTTTGCTTCGATACTCGGCTTGAACAGCTCGTAGTAGGTATTCGTTGAACGGAAAGTGAGCTTTTTCGGCATTAAGAACTCCGATTTAATCCACGCATAAATAAATTTCTCTGCGGTCATTCCGTTATATTTAACAAAACCAAGAGCCGCAAAGGGGGCGGCTCCCAAAATGCACATCCACGATACGGTTTCCGTGCCGACATAGGGCTTGAGCAAGAAATAGATACCTACCGCCACTACGCAGGCACAGGCAGAAAAAATGAACTGCCGCAGTGACAGTCCGAAAAACATCGCTTCTGTGTAATTCCTGATTTCTCTATTGATTTTGACTTCCATTTAGGAACTCCTTTCTTTCATTTTTTTCGCCTGCCGGATTTCATCGGCGCAGACGCACTCGTCTGCAAGACAGATAACTTTGCTTTTTCGCCGCCCTCCGTAATACAGGCAATATCTGCAATCGCAGTCCGCAAGGGTGTAGCCCTTGAATTTGTTGTATATTCGTTTCATTCTGTTCTCCTTACAGCCCCATCATCTCACGGATAATCCGGTCAGACATTCGCACTGAGCCGACCAAAACGAGCATATTAAAGAGCAGCTCGCCGATATAAGCCCATACCTGCGTAACTGCTGCCGCATTTGGATCGACCACAGGCGGGGAAGAAGCAAACAGGGAGAAGATAATGCAGGCTAAAACAATCACTGCACCTTCCAAACATACGGCGCAGTAGCTTTTGATAAACGATTTCCCCACATTTTGGCTCGGCTCTCCCGCAAAAGTAGAAAGCGGAATCGGGGCGAGCGCCGTATACATATATAACTTAAAAAATCTCCCGTACACCGTCATAATGAGCAGGAATGACATAACCGTAATGAACAAGCCGCCGATGAGCGTAACCGCCCAAAGCGGAATTGACTCGAAAAAGCCGCAGCTTTCAATCGTGTCGATCATTTCCTGCGGCAGAGTGGTCTGCTGTGCGGAAGTAAAGCCTGCGGCGGTCATAATCGTACCGATTGTACCCTGCACGATATTGAACAGGGCAAGCATTAGCTCCATACCGTAAGTGATACCCGCCTTTGCGAGCGCAAATCGGATAAAGAGCTTGACAGCGTGTTCCGGTTTCTTGACATCGCTGAAGCTGCCGCAGGTGCGTACCATACCGACCACAAAAAACAGCACCAAAAGCGCAAGACCAATCGCCTGCACAGCGCCGTTGATATTGACAATGACTGCCCATATCCCGCCGCCTTTGAAGCTCTGCGGCGTAGTTGTGATAAGCTGCCATATCTCAGCGAGTTTTTCATTCCAAGTTTCGAGGGCGTTCTGGAGATTCTGAACTACCCAGTTATCACTCAATTTCGTAGCACCTCCTTATAAAGAAAAATGGGGCGTCCCTGAATTGTTTTTCAGGAACGCCCCTGAGCGTCGTTTGCGTAAAGGTTAGCCCGTAATCAGAGTGAGGATTTCTTTAGCGAAAGTAATGATGACGCCGCCCGCCAGCGTCAGAAATCCGTTCGCACGCTGCGAAGGATCGTGGGATTTCAGGGAAAGACCTACCTGAACGATACCAAAACCGAGCAGGATCAGACCAATCGCACGGATAAAGCCGAAAATGAAATCGGACAGGTTATTCACAACGGTAAGCGGATCGCTTGCGGCAAAAGCCGTTGTAGACATCGCAAAAACAGCGGTCACGCTCAAAACCGCAGCACAGTAATAACGAAAGCCTTTCTTTACCTTTCCGGTCATCGGCAGTTTGCGGGTTTCTTTCTTCTGCGTCTTATGAAAAATGTTCATTCTATTTTCCTCCAATCAATTTGTTAAGTTTTCAAAGTCCTCATCGGACAACAGCTCGTAAGTCGTTTCCGAAAGCTCCATTTCGGGAACGCTGTCGAGATCAACATACAGGGTTTCAATGGTCGCCACATTTTTTGTGACTTCGCCGTGCTGATACACGCCGCCTTTTCCGTCTGCGGTATACGCCACATTCGGGTGCTTCAAAATGTCGTACTTCAAATCCATTACCGGAAGCTCGCCACGGATAAACAAAATGGCGTAGCGGTTGTCAAGCATTCTCACTTCATCAGGGGTAAGCAGCTCACGACCGGAAATCTGATAATTGGTCGAGTAGTTTCCGCTCCGTCCCTCGCTTTTCCCGTAGGTGTTCGTATCAATCGTTTCCTTGCCTAAAAGCTCGGACACATACTTGTGCGTACTCTGCTCATTGCCGCCGAGATAGAGAAATTCATCGCAGTTGCCTACGATGGATTCCCATTGCTTTTCAAAAAGGGCTTTGAGCTGTGCCAGATTTTGCAGGATAATAGATACCGACACGCCTCTTGAACGCATAACAGATAGTATCTTGTCAAAATCGTCGGGCAGCGAAACATTCGCAAATTCGTCCATCAAAAAATGGACGGGTATCGGCAGGCTGCCGCCGTGGATATGGTCGGCGGAGTAAAAAAGCTGCTGGAAAAGCTGTGTATAAAGGATACTGACGAGGAAATTAAAGCTCGAATCATTATCCGGTATCAGCGCAAACAGCGCCGTTTTCTTCTCGCCCATTGAAGCAAGGTCAAGCTCATCGGCGGAAGTCAGCGCCGCTAAGCTTTCAAGATTGAATTTCTCCAATCTTGCGGCAAGGGTAATCTGAATAGATTTGAGCGTCTTTGCCGAACCGGAATGGTAGGAACGATAGTATTTCAGGGCAATGTGTTCAGGATTATCCATTTCCAAATCGGCAAACAGATTATCAAGGGGAGAAGGTCTGTTGTCCTCCTCGTCCTCAATCGCCGCCGCCCTGAGCATTTCCATTACCATTGCAAAATTCTGTTCCTCCTCCGGTGCTTCGTAGTGCAGATAAAAAATAAGGGCGAGTAAAAGCATACTCGCCGCAGTATCCCAAAAAGGATCATTGGATTGAGAGCCTTTCGGGGTGGTACTCTTAAAAAGGTTGGTCACAAGGCGCTGAATATCGTTGTCGTTCCTGAGATAGACAAACGGGTTGTAACAATGGCTTTTCTCCATTGAAATCAAGTCCAGCACCTTGATCTCATAGCCTGCTTTTTCAAGCAGATTGCCGACATCACGCAGAATTTCCCCTTTTGGATCTAAAATTACCTGAGAGAAATTGCTTGTCTGCATTAAGTTCGGCTTGCAATAGAATCTCGTTTTGCCTGCGCCGGAGCCGCCGCACACCAAAGTATTCAAATTTCTCCGGTGCTTTTTCGCATTCAGTCCGATCCGGACATTCTGCGTCATCAGCTTGTTTTCCGAGGGCGGGCTTTGACGGTACTTTTTATCAATGGCTTTTGCGCTGCCCCATTTCGCAGAGCCGTGTTCCTCACGCCTGCGGTAGTTCCTCCGTGTAGACAGATAAATACCAATCCCCATTCCGTAGAGCAAAAGCAGAACGAGGACAGTTTTTAAGCTGTCCCCGCAAAGCTCGATATGGAACGGATCATTGAATGCCGTCAAAAGGCTCGGCAGTATCTCCGGCAGACCGCCCTTGACGGACGGTGCTATCAATAAGCCGAGCCACACAACGGGAAGAATCCCGATAACCGCAAGGATGATCGCAGACTGCCTGCCGCTATCTCGATTCACGGCAGGATTCCTTTTCTACCACTTTGAACTTGCGTCTTGGGGCGTGACCGATTTTGATAATCAGATCGTCAACGGCGTCAGTAGACTTTCCCTCTTTTTTGAGGTCGGTCTTTTTATCGTTCAGGGAACGAATCACAACGCCGTGTTCATAATCGTCCAAAGCGATATGGTAGAGTTCTTCTTTCATCACAGCTACCTCCGGTTATCTTTCCTGTTCCTTTGAGCGTTCCGCCCTCTGACGGTACAGCTCATCGGAAACACGGGCAGTAATTTCCTTAAACGCCTTCTGCGTCTTGCCGAGTTCAGCTTTAATTTCTTTCGGCTCTTTGTTTTTCAGTTCGTCGGGGATACGGTCAATCGCAAAATTCTGCGTATCCACGCCGTATTTCTTGCAGAGCATATACCCAATGCACACCGCCTGAAATCCCATATCTCTGCGGCTGTATACCTCGCTGTTCATAGAAAGCTCGGCGTGACCGAGTTCCTGAGCGACGCACTGGCAGAGGGCAACGCTGTCGCCGATGTCCCGCTTCACATAAAGCGTCTGATCTTCGTTTTTATAGAAAGCGCCCATATCGGGATAAGGCAGCTCATTGGTGCTTTCAATATTGATCGGGGCGCTGTCGAGCATAACCGCCACCAGCTTTCTCGGATCACGGTTAGCGGTCGGGGCGGCGGGGCGCTTGCCGTTGGTCTGTGAAACATCCAGCACTCTTTTCAAGTTGAAATCAATGCCGATTGTCCCGTCCTTCTTGGTATACTCGTAGGGATCAAGGATAATAAAGGTCTTGGAGCCTTTATTGACCTTTACGCCCTCAGCCGCCCAATCGTCAAACTCCTTGATCTGGCTTGCCTGCGGGAACTGCTTATACATCAGCAGCGCATTGTTCGCTGTGTACCTGTCCATACGGCTCTGCACATCAAGGTAGGCTTTGAATTTTTCCGGCGACTGCACCACTTCCGAAGCGGTATTGTCGAGCAGTTGATAAATGGCTTCTTTCTCCGCCTTTTTCTTGGCGGCGTATTCCTCCGGCGAAAGTCTCGGCGGTCTTGCGCCGCTGCTTTGCTTACTCTTAAAATCGTTGGTCATATCTTTTTACCTCTCTTTTGATGGATTTGATTTTTGCTGGTGCGGGGCGTTGACCTGCCCCGACGCCTGTACTGTGCGGTTTTCTTCTTTGGAAACGGTCGGCTCGCTGCGTTCTGTTCCTTTTTCTGCCTTTGCCGCCGCCCTGTATTTGCTGAGATTTTCCTTTACAGACGATTTCACACGGGAAACTCTGAGTTTATCCGCCGTATCCATCGCCTTTTGCTCCAAAGACGCAAATCCTTTCTGCGCTTTTTCAAACAAACGGGACAGCTTTGATAATACGCCTTTATCCGTTTTGGAATGTTCCGCCTCCTTTGCGGCTTTCCCCATAAACAGCAGCCCCATATTTTTCAAATGTCCCTTTGCGCCCTGAAGCTCCGCCTGCATAGCGGACAGCTTCTTTGTATCCTGCGCCATCTCCTTTGACATTCTGCCGAACATAGCAGACAGCTTATCCAGCGCTTCGGGGATTTTCATTGCCCTGACCGATTCGGCGAGGGCGTCCCTGCCTCTTTCCCGGAACGCCCGCACAGCGTTCCCGGCTGACTGGATCAGATTGTCCTTCATCTTTTTGACTGCGGAAAATCCCTGACGGATTTTGCCCTCCGTTTTTTCCACAAGGGTATGGCACTTACTCCGCAGCGTGTTGTTGTGGATCAGATTGATTTCACGGCGCATATCCTGAAGCTCGCCGAGCATTTCTGTCAGCGTTTCTTCCATACCGCCGATATAGCTTACCAGCGACTGCACCTCGTTTTTCTCTTTCATCAAGCTGTTTTTATCGAGCGTGTCTAACAGCTCCACGATCTGCGGGTGTTCCTTCAGTTGATCCATTTCGCTCACCTCTCTTTCGGCTTCTTGGATTTTTTCGGCTGCCTGTGAACGGTCTGCCGATTTGCTTCGGGGGTTTTCGGCTTCTCTTTGGAAGCCTCCGGCACAATACGCTCTGCTTCCTTTTCTGCTTTGGCAGCCGCCTTATATCGGTCGAGCTTTTCCTTAACCGAAGGCTTTTTATCTGCTGCCTTTGCTACACCCTTATCAGTGTGCGTACCTGTCGTTTCTAAGTCTCGCTCGGACAGAGGGCTTTTGTCCGTCTTTGCGACCGAGGGGTTTTGGTGGGAATTTCCCTCCTTCTGCATTGGCTTTCCCATCGCTTCTTCCACGATGATCTCGCCTCTTGATTTCGTAGGCACTTCATTGGCAGCCGCTTCACGGTCTGCCACAGCCTTTTCCGCTTCAGAAACAATGGAAGCCTTATCGACTTTACCGAGTTCAAAGCGGTCAGAAATACGCTGGATTTTCGCAGCGTCCTCCGCACGGGCGATAATATCGACCATTGCCGTATCGCTCTTGGTATTTTTATCACGCAGAACGCAGTAAAGGACGCCGTATTTTTTTGCCTGTTCGGTAAACTTCGGCAAGTCTTTCTGCTGGAATGAAAAGACCTTCAGCTCCTTGCCGGACTTAATCATATTGGTAAGCCGTGCTTTCCCCCGTGTCTTATTCGACTGGCTGATCTCCTGCTTCAGCACGGAAGCTAACAGAATAGCGATATTCTTTGCCGCCGAGCCTGTGAGCCGGACAGCCACTTCAAATCCTTCAAGCGAAAGCCTGACGATTTGTTCTGCTGCGTCACCGCCGTTGTTCATAGTTTCGGGACTCCTTTCTTTGAGATTTTTCTTCCTCTGCCTTGACTTGCGAAAGGGTATCGGCAATTACGCCTGACCGCTTTGCAATCCCATCGCAGAGCTTTACTTCTTTGCGAAGCTCTTTCAAGCGCTCGGAGATAGCGGAAATTTTCATCTTTGCCGCCGACAGCCGTTCATCTGATATATCTACTTTTCGTATTTCATTTCGGAGATGTGTTCTGTCGGCGGTAAGGGCTTTGATTTCGTCCTCAACCGACCGCTTATATGAAAAGAGCTGCTCGTCCGTACCGATTTGGTGCTTGCCGAGCAGCGTTACCTGTTTGGTAAGTTCGTCCATCTTCATCAAATCGTCTTTGAGAAGATAGTGAAGCCTCGCCGTATTCTGTTGTTTCTGATTGTGCTTCGGAAGGTAGCCGAGCCGATAGCAGTAGTAGAGATACAAGCCATACAGACCGCCGACCTTTTGGATTTTGTGTTCTCTTGTGGGCAGACGGTACTGCCGGACGATATAGGTCTTTGGCTGGAACGGCTTGAACACGATATTATCCCGATTAGCAATCAGCCTTTCAAGGATTTTCTCTTTGGTGTATTCCTCGCCGAGCCGGTAAGTCCGTATCGGCTTTTCGCTGCCCTTGGGTGTAACCGTCGCATACTTACGATTAGGACTAAAATTCGAGTGATAGCCCATCACGCCCAGCTCATATTGGAACTGCCGCAGATTGCGGCTCATCGCAATCGCTTCGTCAATCGCTTTTTTGGCGTTGTTGTATCGGGTGGGCATACCCGCCTCGTCCTTCATCGTAAGATAGGCGGGCGATCTGTGCAGCTCCGGCTTCTCTACAATGGACAGCTTGTGTTCCAAGCAAATCTCGTCGGCGATATGGCGGAAGTAATACCAAGACTTTTCTTTATCTTTCAGCCGCTTCCCATCGACAAAGGAAACGGAATTGATGACAAAATGGCAGTGGAGATGTTTCGTGTTCAGGTGGGTAGTAACGACCACCTGAAACCGCTTACCCCACATCTTTGTTGCAAACTCCATTCCGATCTGCTGCGCCTGTTCGGGCGTGACCTCGTTTTCCTTAGAGCTCAGATACCCGTGATACGCCTGAATCCCGTCCGTCTTGCCGAACTGCTCCTTGACGGTAATGAACTGGTCACGAGCCATCGCCACATTACAGTTGATCCCGTCGCAAAAAAACTCGTGTTCCGTTTTCTCCTCGTCCTTTGCATAGGCAAGCACATCTTTGAGCGCCTGATAATCTTCGGCAGAGTATTCGGGATTAGCGGTCTTTTCAGGATTGGTCGTATAGTCCAGTACCTGACCGAGCCGGACGCTTACCTTCCAAAGCTTTGTTACTGCCATTTCAGACCGCTTTTTTCAGGGCGCAGAAATTCACGCTCAATCGCCGCCTGAAACTTGTGCCACCTCAGCGCCTCGTTCTTCAGCATTTGCGAATCCACAAAGCCGAGGGCGTTCGCTTTAATGGCGAGCTGATTGATGTTGTTGCCGATAGCGGAAAGCTCCCGCATAGCGTCATAAAATCTCTCGTCCGGTTTTTCTCTCGGCTCATAGCCACGAATCAGCAGACGGATCAGCGCCGCTTCGGTCAGGCAGGCTTTCTTTGCTTTCTTCTGCAAGTCCTGAGCTTCCTGACGGTCAAACCAAATATGCTTGTCTACATTTCGCTTCCTCATTTCTCATCGTCCTCCTTTCGGGCGTTAGAGCCGGCGTGGATTCGGTTGATCTGCATAAGGCACATTATCGAGATACCGATAACGCCGCCGAGCAGGAAGCCTATCATAAAGAATAGAAATTCGTGCATAGTCAAAATCCTTTCCTGTATTGGGGTATTAGGGGCAGCCCCTAACGAGCTTTTACTGTTTGAATCCCGTTTGGGGATACAAACAGTCTGCTCGCTAAGCTAACGCAGACCTGTCGGGCTGCCCCGTATTTTCCTGATATTTATCGTTCTTTGTCCGCCCTGTCGGGCTTGAACGGCTCGATCTCAATCCCGTGTGCGGTTTCGTGGAATCGCTCAGGATACCGAAAAAGCCGTTTGTATTTCAGTAGTTGCTCGCTCGATAAGCTGCTGTATTTCTCATCGCCGACATTGGAACGGGCAATAAAAAAATCGCCGTGAATGATGTCGGCGACCTCTCTTGAATCTTCCATTAAGAAGCATTTTTCAATTTTCCAACCGTCCTTTCCGCCCATTTCGTCCGCCATCAAGCCCTCCATTCTCAGGCACGGATCAACACCGTCCAGAGAAGCGCCGTAGATGGAATAGCCGCCCATACGGGACTGGAACGCCTTGTTGTCCGAGCTTACTTCATAAGTCCGTTCAAACTCGCTGTACGGCTTTTTGAAGGTATCGGCGGTAAAAACGATATGTGCGGTAAGGTGCTGTCTGTTGTTTTCCGCTTCCCGAAAAAGGGATTTCAGTTTGCTGTAGCTCATCTGTGTGCGCTTCGGCGGCTGGTAGACCGCCCGATTCATCGGCAGCTTTTCCTGTTTCCCGTCACGGTTACAGACGATAGCAGCGTCATCTTCAAAGGGCATATACTCGTCTAAACCGCCCCCGCCGACCAGCGCTTTCATCGCTTCATAGGTGTTCGGTATCTCTTTCACAATCGGAGATTTACCGACCGGAACGAGCAGGACAGAGATTTTCTCCTGCTCGGCAAGCGATAGGAAACGGTCGCTGACCTGCGTCTTTTCCGGCTCAAAATCGACCTTCTGAAAACCAAAGCTGTCGCAAAAGTGGAAGTAGCTTTTTCCGGTATTCCCGTCAATGATCTCCACCACATCGGATACGGACATTGACCGCCCTTTATAGCCTGCGGGGTGTTTAAGATTGAAAATCTCATAGAGTTTTTCCAGCGTGAAGCAGTTTACTTCTCCCTCGAACACCTTATCATAGAGGCTGCTGTCGATTTCTGAGCTGCCCTGAAATTTGGGCAGGCTCTCATAATTCATAAAGGCGACATTGTTGGCGTCACGCTTCATATTGATCTGATAAATTCGTACATTCAACGCTCATAGCTCCTTTCTTTGGATTTGTAGATTCCAAGCTGTATGCAGAGATAATCGTTATAGTCCTTGCCTTTCTTCGGCGGCTCGTCAAAGACCTCATACTTGTTTCTGAGCAGTTCTTTTAAGGTGTTGGCACAGAGCCTTCCCGTTTTGTCATTGTCCAAGTGCAAATGAATCGTCTTGATAAGTGGATTTTTCTCAAGGAAAACGGAAAGCGCAATCGGAATTTTGCTGTCTTTGCTCTCTTTCTTCGGCTGATACACGCCCGAAAGAGA
Organism: Hominenteromicrobium mulieris; assembly: GCA_021029595.1. Classification (GTDB taxonomy): domain Bacteria; phylum Bacillota; class Clostridia; order Oscillospirales; family Acutalibacteraceae; genus Hominenteromicrobium; species Hominenteromicrobium mulieris. Next base: position 149,666 of record JAJJOY010000002.1, read on the forward strand.
GAGCAGATTTTCTGCTTTGTAGTCCTTGCCCTGAGCTTTTAGCAAAGTGGCATAGGACAGCAAATCAATGGCGGCTTCAAACAAATGCACCGACTGGCAAGGCTCTTTTGCAAGCAGGCGAAAGGAATATTGCTTGTCGCTTCCGTATGCGTCTCCCTTAAAGGTACTGCTTCCTAAACCACGGTAAGCGGCATACTTTGGCGTCCCTGTTTCGTCCTTCCCGACAAAAACTACATTATGATAGCGCCCGTTGCTTTCAAAAATCACACCGTCCGCAATGCACTCCTGAATAATCTGATAGTCAATGCCACGATTAAAAAGGTACTGTATTATCCGTTTACTGTCTTGATATTTTTCCGGCAAGCGCAGTACCTTTGGCTCAGTTTTTTCTTCTTTTTTCGGTGGCGGCGTCCAATTTGCCAGTTCTTTTCCCGTAAGGATTTCCACTGCGTCCATAAAAGAATAGTTCCTGACTTTTATCAGATAGTCAAGCGCATTATAACCGCCGAAACCTTGCGACCACCAAAACCATTTACCATTGGATATTTTCAAGCTGTCGTGGTCAACGGTACGATATACATTTTTCGTACCTTTAACCTCCTCAACATTATCCGGCTCAAACTTTCTCAGATAAGTGAGCAGATCTATTTGCCGCACCTGTTCAATAATCTCCGGCTCAACATATGGCATATCAAATCTTCCTTTCCTTGAGAAGCTCAGCGACTTTCTCAATGGAATCTTCCATATCGTCTACCTCAATATTCATCATCCATTCGTCCCAAGACAGTTCCAAAACATTTTTAGTTGTCAATAGAACGCTTACCATTTCCGGCGGAAGCTCCGTATTCTCCACATAGTCGTACAGCTCGCACATAAAGGCAAACTGCTTATCGTTTGTGATGATTGTGACCTGCGGCTGGCAAAGATACCTCCGCACATAACGGATCAATTCTCTTTCAAGCTGGCATTGAAGTACCAGCATATCCCCACGGATTGTTTTTAATTTGTGTACCATTTTTCTTACCTGCTTTCTCTGTTTTTGTCCCGTTTGAGTACATCGTTTGCCCTCGTTTCAATGGAATCCCGAATGGTATCCATATGCTCCACTTCCCTGTCCATAAACTCCTTGTAGACATCAGCAAGCGGGCAGGGGGAGCGGAGCAATGCCTTTGCCTGTTTCGGAGAAAGCTCCAGTTCCTCCATACACACCACAATGTCCTCTCTCATCGTGTACTCATAGGTATGATTCAGAATTTCCTCCGGCGGCTGATTAAGCAGCCAGTCCCTGTACTTGTCCTGCTCAGCTTTCATCTTGTCGTAGAGCAGAGCGTTATAGTCTGTTTCGCCCATAGCGAACACCTCCTTAAGCAAAAATATAGCCGCTTGATTTTTCATAAAAACCAAGCGGCTATGTAAAAGTTATCTAAGTATAAAATTGATGATTATTTGATTTTCTCTTGAGTTTTCCAGTGATTTAATTTAGGCAGCATATCCGCCATATATCCCCGCACCTGTTCAGCAGACCAATTCTCATTTGACATATGCTCAACACAAAAAGCAATTAAATCATCAATATTTTCATATGTGAATTTTCCGTCTGTATAACACCATTTACAGTATTCTTCATTGAAAGTACCATCTGGTTCTTTACTGATCGTGGAATCATCAAGCGGCATACCACAGCATTGACAAATGAGTTGTCTCGGAGAGCCTAAAAGTGTATTGATGGAAACATCAAAAAAACCTGAAAGTAATTTTAGCGTTTCTGTATTGGGGATTGTTTCTCCATTTTCCCAACGAGATACTGCTTGTCTTGTAACATAAACTTTTTCTGCAAGTTCATCTTGCGACAGTCCTTTTTTTGTCCGGAGTTCAAGTATGACATCTTTTGTCTCCACTACAAATCACCTCCTTGTAACAAATTATAAGGCAGATAAATCTACCAAACAAGCAACTCGCTGTTGCTAAAGCCCTGTGCAATCTAAAATCTCTTTTTAATTATGTCATAACAAAGGTCAAACAAATCAGGAGTAATAGAGGAAATTCCTCTCAATTTTTCATAGGCAAATAACCTCCGTTTTCTTGACATTGACTCTCAAAGAGACACTTTATTATATCACTTTACTCTGTCTTTTTCCATCTTGCCGTGATAGATATAGCCGCCTGATTTTTTGTAAAACCGAGCGGCTATGTAAAAAAGATGTTCAGTTTTTAGAACGATTTGTTTTGCAAGCTGTAAGCCATTTATCTCGACAACTTAGGATTTGTAGTACTAGATAATATATTTATCCAGTCGTTCAATCCACTCATTTGTGTGCAGTAATGCGTCCTCACAATGTCCCTTTCCTTTTAAACAAATAGTTGTAGAATTTTTATAATTTTTCTTGATATATTTTGCTACATTTCTAAAAACAAATTCATTTATCTTTCCACCATAAAAATAAATAATCTGTGTATTAGGTGTGTCAATATTTGAGGGAAGTTTAAATTGTCCAACTGCATATAAATAATTTTTTATGGTTTCATCTGATATATTATCCAACAGTTCTAAAAACACATCCAGCATATCTTCTGTTACCATTGAATTTATTGCGTTTCGTACCACTTTTTGATTTCGTTCTCTTGCTTTTTGGGTTATGGACAAGTACTGCTTTGTAAGCATTTGAGTCATATATTTTCCAAATGGTAAAAGTGGTGAGCTTTCTAAAATGATTTTTTCAAAAGTAAGCCTCTTATTTTTCCATAAATACGATGTTAAAACTCCACCCATGCTCATTCCATAAATTGCGTATATATGGTTAATAGATTTTGATATACAATAATTTTCTATCTCTTTTGCAGTATCATCAAAGGAATTGAACTCGGACTTCTCCTGCACATCATGTCCAGGCAAAATTGGCACAAGAATATGATAGTTCTCTTTATAATGCTCTATATAATCAATCCATATTTGATATGGACTTTCAAAACCATGAACAAGCATTATTGTTGGATTATTTGTATTGCCATATTCCAAAATACGCATTTTAAGTCCCCCGCTTTGCTTACACAAATATCAATTTGTATTTTGATTATTATATCACAGAATTGTGTCTTTTTCCACCTTGCCGTGATATGTAAAGGCGGTATGAGATGATTCCCATACCGCAAAAAGCCTATCTCTCGTAGACTTTTTCCTTTGTGATAGGTACGCTGTCGCCCTCATCAGGCGCACCGTCCACCAGCTCATTTTCCCGCTTATCCACATTAAGTAAGCCGTTAAGGACATTGAGCCGATTTGTCTTTTCGGTCAGTTCTTCTTCCTTGTCAAACGGTTTCTCAACCTCTGCTTTCGCAGTGGCGAATTGCTGTTCAAGAGTTGAAAGCTCTCTGTTTTTTGCCTCCAGCCGTTCAGGGATTTTCTCAATGGCATTGTCAATTCGGGTAATATTGCCGATGGCGTCCGTGCCTAAAGAGACAGAACGGGAAAGGCTGCCCTTGATTTTTACCTGATAGGCTTTCTCAAAGGTATCAAAGGAAAGCTCCAAGTCAAAGCCCCTGTATTTGCCGAGAGGGACGGGATCAGGCGAGGTCATCTCCTTGCAGGCGTCAATGATTTTCTGACCGCCTTCCGCTTTTTCGGAATAAGAAACACCCTTAACCTCAATCCCTACAAAGGTATCGTCAAGAGACTTCGGGTGTTCTTTTGCAATCGATCTATCCTTTTCCAGTCCCGCAATCGTCTCTTTTATCCGGGCGATTGTTGTCGGGTAATATTTGATGATTTTGTCCTCCAGCTCATATTTTTCGGAGAGATAATTGGACTTCAAAAGGCGCAGCTTCTGCACCTGAATATCCAAGTCCATTTTCTCCTTAATGTGCGGATTATCCGCCGCAAGCATTTTGATCTCCGCATAGGAAAGAGCAGTAGCGTCCACATCTTCGCAGGAACGCACGGGCGATTTGCTCGTCATAATCTGACTTGCGAACTTCTGCTTGCCTTCAACGAGCTGCCAGCAGTATGCGTCAAAAGTGCCTTCCGTAACATAGCGGTACAGACCGACCTTCGGGTTTTCGTTGCCCTGCCGCACTGTTCGTCCGGCTCTTTGCTCCAGATCGGCAGGTCGCCACGGGCAGTCAAGGTCGTGGGAAGCAATAATCTTGTTCTGCACATTCGTACCCGCACCCATTTTCTGCGTACTGCCCATCAGGATTCGCACTTCGCCACGGCGTACCTTTTTGAACAGCTCCTGCTTCTTCGTTTCGGTATCCGCCTCGTGGATAAACTTGATTTCAGATTCGGGAATACCACGCTCGATCAGCTTCTGCCGTATGTCCGTATAGACGGAAAATTCGCCTGCGCCCTTTGGAGTGGAAAGGTCGCAAAAGAGAAGCTGTGTCAGCTTTTTATCGCTGTTTTCCTCCCATATATGATAAACCTCATTCACGCAGGCGTTGACTTTACTGCCTTCTTCATCGGGCAGCATTGGATTCATCATTCGCTGGTCAAGGGCGAGCTTCCGTCCGTCGTTTGTAACTTTCAGCATATTGTCCACGCTGGAATCCACATTGCCGCCCCTTATCTTTTCGGCTCGTTCACCGAGAGAGGCGACCATTTTCTTCTGCACCTGTGACGGCTTCACGGCGATATTGTGATACTCCACTTCCGGTACGGGAAGATCGAGCATATCCGCCGTTTTGATGTCCGCCACCTGCTTGAACATCGCCATCAGTTCGGGCAGGTTATTGAATTTCGCAAAGCGTGTTTTCGCCCGGTATCCTGTTCCTTCGGGAACGAGTTTGTCAAGATGATTTTTGCAAGTTTTCTAAATTCAAATATTTATCCGCTGAAAAATCTCCCAACATCTCGTGTCTGCATATTTCTTGAAACACCGTATTCAAAGGCTTCTTCGCACTTTCCGATTGCTTCACATTGACAATAAAAGTTGTTTTGCCTATTCGTGTTGTATAAGATAAAGTGTTTTCTTTCATATAGTCCGTTTCTCCTTTTCATAAATTGACTGGTGGGGCATTCCGTTTGGAACACCCCACAAATACAGCCTGTTTCATCGGAACATATCAAGAAGTCATTAAGTCGTGAGTATAATGGAAATGGTTATCTCTCCATATCCCGCTTGTTTCTTCGTGCCTTGGTACGCTCTTGTCTTTCTTTTTCCCTTGCTTCTTTTTCGGCTCGTTCCTGTGCTTCCTTAAAAGAAAAAAGTTGCTTCACTTTTTCGGTAAAAAGTTTAGCAACTTCGGGGAAATGTTCCAACGCTTCAAGAAAAGGTCTGCACTTTTCTTTCAGTTCGTTGTATTTGGTTTTCATTCGTTCCAATGCGTTTGCACTGTCCATATACTTCTGTCGGTAAAAATTTGCACTCTGCTCAAATTTTTTGATTTCCGCACGACTGGTAATACCCTCTTTGGCAAGGGCTGTCAGTTGAGAATAATCCTCTTTGGAGATTGCCATTTTACCTGTGATTGTTTTCTGCCCCATACTGTCAATCTCGTTTAAGGTTTTGGAGATATGACGGGCAGGCTCATACTTGACCTGTTCCTTTTGAATACGCTTCTGCAACTTCTCCAATCGCTCTTTGTCCTGTTGGATTTGATATTGCAGGGAAGTCAAATGCTCTGCTGTACTTCCGTATTCGCCACGCTGAAAGCCTTTGAACCCTTGCTCCGTCATATAGTGAAACAATTCATCTTGCAGTATGCTGTACGAAGCTCTAAACATCGGCTTTCCGTTCTTCCTAAGAAGCGGCTTTCCTTTTTCATCGGTCAGCGGAATATCCGATTTCCATTTCTTTGAATGGCTTATCTGATTAACAACTTCCTTGACCGTTCCTCGCAGTTTTTCGTCTTTGCAACGCTTACTCCATAGGATTTCTTTCTCCACCACTGGCAGAACCATAGCGTGAAGATGATAATGGTAAACCTCTTTTCCCAGTTCCTCGGTTGCGGCTACATTGATTTCATCAGCGTGCATTACTGCCGATATAACATTGTCAGCACCGAATTTTTCCACGATGAAACGATAGGCTTCTTCATAAAACTGCTTTGCGTATTCATAGCCACCATTACGCTCGAAGTACATCGTATTCACATCAATCACTATCTCATTAAAGAGTGTTGCGTCTCTCCTCAACCCACGAAGCGACACCTGACCGTCTGCTTCCATCTGTTTTAACTGTTCCATATAGGTAGGGGCAGTCGGCTTTTTGAAATGCACATTAAAGGGTATTCGTTCCTCAATCACATTCATATTTTCGTAGGTTTCATTCTTGCGTTCGTTGTGCCTTTCCGCCTTGCTCACATCAGAAGCGGTGTACTGTTTTACCCTTGCACAACTCATATCCGCCTTGTCGATTTTTGCCATTTTGCTCTCCTTTCTCGGCAGGGGCGAAGCCATTACACAACATTCTTTGAATGTGTGTAACCCACTATGACACTTTCAGACTTCGTCTGCAAAGATGTCGTGGGCAAGGGAGTTCCCCCTTGACCTCCTTTTGATACCTCAATCATAAAAACAGACTGTCCTCCCATCAGACAGCCTGCTTTTATTCTCTCGGTATATCGCCCATCGGCAAAGACCAGTACCACAGAAAGCCTTTCTTTTGGGAGATAACTTCTGCTTTCTTCTTTGCCTTTTTGATGGTCGATTTTTTGAACCCAGCGGCTTCAAGTCTTTCTTCGCAATCCGAAGAAAGCATTTCTCCGTCTTTCAGCATTTCCAAAAGAAATTCTTTCGCCTTGGTTTCCTTTTCGTTCGGTCTGCCCATTTTAGGGGCAAGGGACTGGAACGCTTCTTCTGCTGTCATTTCCATTTCAGAAATAAAGTCCACTCCCTTTTCTGCAACCTCAAAGAGAATTGCAGAGCCTGTCGGGGCAAGGTTGGATTTCACTTGAACCATATATCTTTCCGCCGGTGCTTCTTTGTTCGGTGTGCGTGTGATTGCAAAAATACTTCTTGCAGCACCCGCAATATCAATCGAACCGTTGGTACGATAAAGAGGGTTGGTATCTCTCATCTTGTTCATATGAGCGATAATCACGATGGCACAGCCAGTATTTTTTGCAACTGCAATCAAGTGATTAAACTCTGCCCTTGTTTCGTTGGCATTGTTCATTGAACAGTTCTCTCCGATATAGGAACTCATCGGGTCAAGAATTAAAAGTTTTGCGTGATACTTTTCGATTGCTTCAGCAATACGGTTATCTCCAAAGGATAAAGACTTTTCATCTTCCTTGATGAAGATAAGGTTTTCTCCGTTCCCACCGGCAGAGTTAAATCGGGGTACTACCGTATCGTCTGCATCATCTTCCGTTGTCTGATAGATGATAGTCATAGGCTCATTTTCTTCCGTTTCAGTAAAAGGCAGAGGTTCGCCCTTAGAGAGCAGTGCGGCGATTGACAGCATTAACTTGCTTTTTCCATCGCCCGGATCGCCCTGCAACAGCGTAACCTTGCCGTACGGAATATACGGATACCACAGCCATTTCACTTCCTTCGGCTCAATCTCACTTGCCTTAATAACTTCGAGAGGGACATTTACATTCATTTCATTTTCCATTTGCTTCATTTTTCTTCGTTCTCCTTTTCGATAAATACTTAGGGCAAAGCACCACGATACAACGGAAACTCTGCTTGCAGTCATTACTGCATTTTCTGCAAAGTTCGTTGTAGGTAATGCGATTTCTTTCGTTCAGAAACAATGCCCAATCTTGTTTCCGTTTCTTACTCATTCTCGGCATATCAATCCTCCTTTCCGTCTGAAAATAAAAAAACCACAGGAAAGATACTCAGAGCCTTGTTTCTGTCATTTTTCGGGGCGAAAATCGGGCAAAATTGCCTTTCTAAGCCTTTCAAAAAAATCACGCAAGGTATTTGTACTAACCTGTGGTTATGTATGAAATTGTAGGGTTTGGGGCAACAAAAAACACCGTATTTCTACGATGTTTTCTGTCATTCAAGTAGCAAAAAACGTGACCACTAAAATTATAATCATAAGAACAGGCAAAAAGCGAAGATACCGTTCTAATAGAGCTTTTTAGACTTGTTTTTTGGGGCTTTATATTACTTTCCCTATTTTTTAAGGGTATAGGGTGTTACATCAAGTTCTTAGTATATGAAATTTGCAGATTATTCTTGGATTTGGCTCAAATCAAATGCACCGTTCTCAATCAACTTCAAAATTGTGTCTGCCAAGTTGTTTTTTACAGTTTCACTTTCATTTTCAACGCCAGAATACTCTACATAAATAGTGTTCTCTCCCATATCAAAGGTTGCATAATATATTACGGTTTTGACACCTTGACTATTTGACTTTGTTACGAAATATCCTGCGTTGATATCAACGCCGTCTACACTTGAAGTGATTGTATTTCCATCAATGATAGTATCTAATAGATTTACACCCTGTTTAGAAACTACCATTCTTGTATCATCAATTTTTCCCTCAAAACCCAGAATATTATGATTGTCAGCATCAAAATAAGCATCTGCGGTAACAGGCAAGTCTGCAAAAAGCATTTCAATTTCAGCATCGCTCAAAGGTCTTGTTGTTACATTTAAGTTAATTGAAGATTGTGATAAGTCATTTTTAACAAAAGTAATTGTTTCTCCATCATTCAGCGTGGCAATATCGTTTTTTGTACCAAACAGATTGCTTTGAAAAACTCCCACTCCAATCACAGCAACGAGTACGAAGCAAGCTGCAACAGACACCCATTTTTGCCGATTAGTTATTTTACTTGTTTTTTTCATAGGTTCAGCCTCCTTAATATACTGATTATCGACATTTCCCAATGCCCTTAAAAGTTTCTTTTCTTTCATACAGAGATACCTTCTTTCTCTAACAATTTTTTGAGTTCGTTCCTTGAACGAAATAATGACATCTTGATTTTGCTCTCGCTCATACCATATTCCGTTGCAATTTCTTTAATGGGCGATAAATACCAATATCTTCTCATAAAGATTTTTCGCTGTTCTAATGACAGGGAAGAAAGAAAGCGGTTGAGAATATCCGTTAGAGCGATTTCTTCAACAATGTTTTCTGTACTATCCAACGATGGTATGCACTCTTGTATTTCATCAAAAACCAATGGCATTTGCCCACCATTACGTTTCTTTGCATTAAGCAGTTCGTACCTGTCCAAAGATAGGTTGCGAGTAATCTTCCCTAAAAAAGTTTTTAGGACAGATGGACGGTTAGGCGGTATGCTGTTCCAAGCTCTTAAATAAGTATCATTTACACATTCCTCGCTATCTTCGTCATTGTGAAGAATATTAAAGGCTATGTATCTGCAATACTTTCCGTATTTTTTTGAAGTTTCGGATATAGCAGCTTCGGAGCGCTCCCAATATAAATCTAATATCTGCTTATCATCCATAGGCTTCTCCTCCTTTCCCTTGTATTAAGGCCTTTCACCCTAATAAACGGGAAAAATGTGTCAAGCGTCACTTAAATTCAAAAAATATTTATTCAAAGATTAGCTTTCATTTTTTGAAAGAATATAATAAAACAGCAAAAGGCTTACACCTACAAGTCTCTTAATATTCAATGCGGAAAATTACAATTCATCACTCTCATTTTAACACATCATACCATCTTTATGAACTTTCAATTTAACCACTTCCATTACACTCACGACTTAATGACTTCTTGAATACTTCCCGAAAAAGAAAACTGCCATCAGTAAAGACAGCAGTTCCTTTTCGGCTGGTATGCTATTAGGAATACACAATATCGTTCAATACAATCTCATCTGCACAGGCTCGGATATTATTCATCAATCCGACCCATCTCATCATATCCTCCGCTTTCAGTTGTTCCGTCACACCTTGTTTTCTTGCCATTTCCTTTATCAGATACTCCGCCATATTACACGCCGAAGTATCAATTTCAGCAAGGTGTTCATATAACTTTCCGCTTGTAAGCAGATTGCAATATAAGACTTTCCTATGCTCCCTCAAATATCTTTCCCTCATTCTTCCGTATTTTGTGAGCGTAGGCGGTTCTTCGTTTTCTATCGTCAAGCAGGGATAGTAATAATCTCCGATGAGTTCGTACTGGATACCAGTTCTTTCGTCTGTAATAAATCTTTGCATTCTGATTTCTCCTTTCGCTTCTTGTGATAAAATTCCAAAGATTTCTCGTTGTGATTTTGCTTTTGACATTCTTCGGAACAGAATTTCTGCTGACTGTGTGCAGGCCAGTAGGTACTGCCACACACAGCACATACACGCTGACGATAATAATGATTTCCTTTTTCTGCTTCTCTGTCGGCTTTTGTCTTATCCTGCCTTGCCTGATAGCAACAATCCTTTGAACAGAATATCTGTCGGTTACTTGTAGGCACAAACTCTTTTTGACAGTGAGGACATATCTTTGTCTTGACGATTTCTCCACCGTTTTCAGCGAGTTTTTTCGCCTTTCGCTTCTCTCGGTAGGCTTTTTCACGCTCACGCTGTTTTGCCAAGCGTTCCATCTCAATCTGTTCTTCCTGTGCCTTTATTTCAGCAAGTTCTTCTTCTGTATAGGCAATATCGACCTGCCCGACATAGTTGAAGTAAATATCAACCTTTTGTGTCCTTGCTTTTCCCACACCCTCTGCTTCATAAACCACAATCTTGTCAATGAGTTCAGCAAACATCAAATCGGAAATTTCTGTCGGCTCTTTGCACTTGCGAATTAAAGAAATGAAATGCTTAATATCAACAGCATTTACTTTTTCTTCGGTAAGTTCCTTTTCCATTTCCTCAATCTTCGTTTCCAGTTCAGCCTGTTCGTCATCGTACTGCTTCATCAGTTGCTTATACTGTCTTTCGGGCAGTAATCCCGAAACAAGATTTTCATACAAGCCACGAATAAGTTTAGACAATTCATCGTATCGCTTCTGAAAACGGTGCAATTCCGATTTATTGTGCTTTGGCTTTTCTGTCTGCTTTTCATTCCAAAGTGCTTGAAGTTCCTTTGCAAAGGCTTCTTCGTCATTCAGAACAAATCTTGATAATCGTTTGACAGCCGATAATATCAAGGCTTCAACATTATCAGCACTAATTGAATGGGCAGAGCAGGAGTTTACTCTGCTTGCATACCCACCGCAACGGTAAGAATACTGCACCGAACGGTCTTTTTTACTGTAATGCGTTTGCAGGGTCATTCTTCTGCCACAATCCGCACAGTACAGATAACCGCTTAAACGGTTGCTATGCGTACCTTTGGCTGCTGTCCTGTTCGCTCGTTTCTTTCGCTTCTGAACGCTGTCCCAAAGTTCCTGCGAGATGATAGGCTCGTGCGTATTATAAAATACATACTGTTCATCTTCATCGGTATTCTTTCTTTTGTGCAGTTTGAAATTGGTGCTGACCGATTTACGCAAAACAGTATGACCGAGATATTCCTGTCTGCTTAAAATCGCTCTTATGGTTGACATTCCCCAAAGATACGGGTCTGTAAACTTTATTCCATTATACTGTTCGGGGTGATATTCCTTTGCGTGTGCAGCCGGAATTAAAACCTTTTCTTCGGTAAGCAATTCAGCGATTGCTCTCGGACTTTTGCCCTCGTTGGCAAGCAGAAAGATACGCTTTACCACCTCAGAAGCCACAGGGTCAACGACAAGCGTTTGTTTGTCGGTTGCTAATCGGTTATATCCATAGGGAATTGAACCGCTACAACGCTTTCCGTCTTTCATACGAGCATCAAACACAGCCTTAATTTTATTGCTTGTGTCTTTGGCGTACCATTCGTTCATTATATTCAAAAATGGGGCAAAGTCATTATCAGAAGCATTATTACTGTCAATGCTGTTGTTTATTGCAAGAAAACGGACATCTTTCTGTGGGAACAGAACTTCCGTATAAAAGCCGACTTGCAGATAGTTTCGTCCTAATCGGCTCATATCCTTAACAATAATCGTTGCGACATTTCCTGCTTCTACTTCCTTAATCAACTCCTGAAAACTCGGACGATTGAAATTCACACCCGAAAAACCATCGTCAGTAAAATGACGGATATTCGTAAAGCCATTTCTTCGGGCGTAATCTTCCAAGTATTGCTTTTGGTTGGTGATTGAATTTGACTCACCATTGAGGTCATCATCTCTTGATAAACGCTCATAAATTGCTGTAATCTTTGAAGTCCTTGACATTCTCTTATCCTCCTTTCTTTATGTAATCTGATTTAGCATTACAGGGATTACTCCCTCTGCTAATAGGAGAAAATAGGGGTGCAAAGCGGAACTGTTTTTCAAGAAAATTAAAAGATTTTTTTGAAGTTCCAAAACCGATTTTGATAGCCTATTTTCAATTTAGGAACGCATTATTTATCGTCCTACTAAATTATATCCTTCGGGTGTAAGCTCGACCGCCGTGACTGTCTCTCCGAACATCGACGCCCAAGCGTCAAAGTGCTGTAAATCGTGTTCTTGCAGCGTTCTGTACTGCAAATACCGCTGTATGGTATAAAGCTCTACCATTGAGTTTGAAATCGGCGTACCCGTTGCAAACACAACGCCACGCCCTCCGGTAATCTCATCAAGATAGCGGCATTTCATAAAAAGGTCGGAAGATTTCTGCGCCTCTGTCTGAGCGATACCGCCCACATTTCTCATTTTCGTGTAAAGATATAGATTCTTGTAGTAATGACTTTCATCTATGAAAAGCCTGTCTATACCGAGTTCTTCAAAGGTTACGACATCATCCTTTCTCGATTGATCGTTTAATTTTTCCAGCTTCGTTTGCAGGGATTTTTTCGTCTTTTCAAGCTGTTTGACCGAAAAACGGTCGCCACGGTTTCGCTTTACATCCGCAATCCCTTCGATAATATCGTCAAGCTGCTGCTGTAAAACAGCCCTCTGCCGTTCAATGCTCATCGGGATTTTTTCAAACTGCGAATGCCCGATAATCACAGCGTCATAATCGCCAGTTGCAATCCTGCCGCAGAAGCGCTTACGGTTTTTCATCTCAAAGTCTTTCTTCGTAGCCACCAAGATATTCGCCGCCGGATAGAGCTGCAAAAACTCCGCCGCCCACTGTTCCGTCAAGTGATTCGGCACGACAAAGAGGGACTTATTGCACAGTCCGAGCCGCTTGGATTCCATAGCGGCGGCAGTCATTTCAAAGGTCTTGCCTGCGCCCACGGCGTGTGCCAAGAGGGTGTTGCCGCCGTAAATGATATGGGCGACCGCATTTTTCTGATGTTCCCGAAGCTCAATTTCGGGATTCATACCGCTGAAAATGATATGGCTTCCGTCATACTCACGGGGACGGATACTGTTGAACTTGTCGTTATACAGCCGCACCAGCTTTTCCCGTCTTGCGGGATCACGCCATACCCAATCCTGAAAGCCCTGCTTGATCAGCTCCTGCTTCGACTGGGCGATAGCCGTTTCCTTTTTATTGAGAATGGCTCTCTTTTTGCCCTCATCATTTTCGGTATAGTCGAAAACACGCACATCTTTCATATTGAGCGTATCTTCGATAATCTTGTAGGCATTGACACGCTTTGTGCCGTAGGTATTGTAGGCTTTCAGGTTTCCACGGTCGTAGGATTTTCCCTCCACATTCCATTCGCCCGTCAGCTTTGAGTAATGGACTTTGATGTTCCATCTCGCATAAACGGGCGTATCCAAAAACTCATACATAAACTGCTGTGCGATTTCTTCGGGCAGCCAAGTCGTGCCGAGCTGCACGAAAATCTCGCTGGCGGTCAGGTCTTTCGGCTGTACCTTTTCCAGTGCTTCCACATTGATTTTGTAATCTTCGGGGTAGACTTCTGCGGATTTTTTCGCCCAAGCGAGCTTTTCCCGCACATTGCCGGAAAGATATTCGTCCACCATCAGGTACTTTTGCTCGGTGCTGTTTCCGTAGCCGTACATCGGGTTTAGGAAGATGACGCCTTTTAATTCCTCATAGATTTCCTGCTCAGTCTTGCCCGTAAGGGAACACATATATTCCATATCCACATAGGCTTTTTCACCCATAGATACGGCAAGCGCTTCGCTGGCGGTATCCACCGAGGTAATGGGGGTGTGGGGCTTGATCGTCCGCTTCGTGAACATATCTGCCTTGCGCTCCAGCTCTCCGTTTTCGTCCAGCACCTCCAGTGCGGAAAGCAGGGCAAAGGAGCTGTCCTGCGAAAAAGCGGACACATTCGCACGGGAATTGATCAGCCCGTACTTCTTGGAGAAGTTATCATAAAGCGTATTTAGCTTCTGCTGTTCCTTTTCGATTTCATAATCGGGATAATCAGCAGTCTGCATTTCAATCAGGCTGCGAACGCTGTCCCGTATGGCAATCATACCCTTGATCCGGTTTTCCGCCGTAGCCGAACACTCCACCGGCGTCATTCGGGAATTTTCACGGTAATAGATTTTATCGCCTGCAACCGTATAGGAGAAGTTGCGGACTTCGGGATCGGCGGGAATGGAGTTATCTTCTTCGGTCAGTTCCTCGTCCACTTCGTAATCCGTAATCTCTGCGTGGATATTGAAGATTGCTTCGTCCAAAAGCTCGGCAAGGTCGGCGTTTTCATAAGGGACAACGGTATCTTCGTCGCCGAATCTGCCGGGCACGGTTGCCCAAACGCCCAGTACCATTTCGGGATGATCAACGAAGTAGGCGTTCATCTTCACGCCGTTTTCATCGGTGTTCAGGTGTACCCACTCCGGCTCAAGGTCAATGAGCCTGTCCCGTTTTTGCAGGATTAGAATATCCGAAACAACCTCCGTTCCGGCGTTCCCCTTAAAGGTGTTATTGGGTAAACGAACAGCTCCGAGCAGATCCGCTCTTTGAGCGATATACTTCCGCACGGCGGGATTTTCCTTATCCATTGTGCCTTTGCTCGTGATAAGCGCCATCACGCCGCCCGGTCTGAGCTTGTCTAAGGACTTCGCAAAAAAGTAGTCGTGGATTAAAAAGTTATGCTTGTTATACCTCCTGTCATTGACACGAATATCGCCGAACGGCACATTGCCGATCACAGCGTCAAAAAAGCTGTCGGGGATATTTGCTTCCTCAAACGGCTGTGCCGCTATCGAGGTTTTCTGATAAAGCTGCTGTGCGATTCCCGCCGAAATCTTATCAATCTCAACGCCGTAAATTTTGCTGTCCTGCATTGTGCTGGGCAGCATACCGATAAAGTTGCCGATCCCGCAGGAAGGCTCTAAGATATTGCCCTCCCGAAAGCCCATCTGCTCCATCGCCTTGTAGATTGCGGAAATGACAACGGGCGGGGTATAGAAAGCGGTCAGGGTGCTTGCCCTTGCGCTTTCATACTCATCGGGAGAAAGGGCGGTGTAAAGCTCGATAAACTCGTCCGCCCAAGAGGGATTGTTTTCATCGAAGGCTTCGGGGATACCGCCCCAACCGACATACTGTGAGAGTATCTCCTGTTCTTCGGGCGTTGCAAAGCGGTTATCAAACTCACATTCTTTCAGCACCCTGATTGCCTCCATATTCCTGCGGAAGCGTTCTTTTTTGCCAGCCTCCGGCACTTCGTGGGAAGCAAGGTCAAAGGTGTGCCGTTCGGACAATGGGATTTCAGGGTGTAGATCAAAGGTCTGTACCCGTGAGCGCTTCGGCTGGCTGAAAGCAGGCGTGAATGGCTCGGCTTCTTTCTGCTCAGGCTGCTTAGCGGATGTGTCCTGCTTTGCCCGTTCCACATAAAGCCATTCGGCAGCTTCCTTTTCGGAAACAGATTTTTTGACCTGTTCCAAGTAGTCGTTTGCCTGCCACTCGCTCTTAAACTCCTCGCTGACGCCTTCATCGTCGATATAGATCGCTTCCGTCAGATCGTCCCAAATGGCATAGCCGTCATCAGTTTCAATGACGAAAAATCTCTCGTCGGGCGGAAGCGTATTTTCTGCCGCAATCTGCTCCGCCTGCCTGAGCATTTCATCTGCCCTGTCCTTTGCAAGATAGGGCGAATCAATGATTTCTATGCCCTGCGGCGGCGGATCAAGCTCGCCGATAAAATCCTGCGGTATGGTGTTCCCGTCTTTATCCTTATAGAAAACGACGGTAAAAGGAACGCCGTAGTAATTTTCTTCCTTTATATCCTTTTCAAACTGATAGGGGCTTGTGTATTCAACGCTTTCCCGCACCGTCCCGTCCGTATGCAGATAGTCGATCCTGCCGACCGGCTGTGACTGCACCGGATCTTCCTTATTGGTCGATACGATGTTTCGGGTGCTGCGCTCTCCGTTTTCCAAAGAGCAGACCGCCACATCAAAGCCACGGTCAAGCAGCATATTGACATAGGTTTCCAAGCGGTTTGCCGGAAAGCCGCACATCAGTGTTCGCTGATTGCCGCCGACAGAACGGGAAGTCAGATTTAATTCCAGCGCTTCGCTGACGGTCTGTGCGTCCTCTCCGTAGGCTTCAAAGAAAGCGCCCATCTGATACAGCACAAGGCTATCGGGATTATCTTCCTTGATTTCGCTGTACTCACGGTAAGCGTCCGTAAAGCTGCTGCGCTCGTTTCGCTGAACAAGGCGCATAAAGCTGTCCTTTTGCTCCAAACGGGGCTGCGGATTTTGCACAGAGCGATCCATCAGTTCGACATTCCAGTCATCTACCCGTGTGATTTCAAAAGGCTTTCCGTCCAAATACACTCTGTCGCCCACCTGATATGAGGCTGCAAACAGAGCCTTTTGCTGCTCCCGTGCCGCCGCCTGCTCAATCCTTGCGACCACATCTTCAGGCAGACCGTCCACATAGTAATGGATTTCGCCCTCACTGCTGATATGGGCAATCGTCTGATAATCGCCGTTTTCTTCTACGGCTCTGTTCCAAACGGTAAGACCGTTTCCGAGATACCCCATACCAATGTCAAAGGCTGGCGCTTCGTCTGCCTTTTCTTCGGGTGGTAACTCCTTGACCTTCAGGTGGTCATTCATCGGATTTTCCCGCACCCTGCGGTCAAACTCAGCCCGTTCCAATTCCTTTTGGAATAGCGGATACTGCATATCGTGCAGCACAACACGCTCATCGTTAAAGGAAAGGATTTCATATTCGTCAGCGCCCATATATACCGTATCGCCGAGATGATAGGCATACTGCGCTTCCTTCTGCGGCTCGCTTTCAGCTGCCTGCACCGTTTCCTGTTTGGGTGGAGCAGAGGAGAGAATTTCACGATTTCTCTGTTTTTCGGCAAGTTCCGCTCGGCTTTCCTCCTGCTTTTCAAGCCACTGCGGGTAAATCTCTTTTTCCTTTGGATTGAGATAACGGTCGAGGCGTATCAATTCCTTTATCCGCTTCTCAACCTGAGTCCAATTCAGCCGGATATGCGGCTTGTCATTGCCGATACCTTTTGAGATCAAAATGCCTTTTCCGTCATGCTGCTCATCAATGCCTGCGCCGACAATAGCAGGATAAGCGCCGCCCCAACCGTATTCATTTTTCAGAAAATCGGCATTTTCCTTTGCAGACAGGCTCTTTTCAAACTGTTCATAGATACGAAACTTTCCCTCCGATACGCCGCTTCCACAAGTGAGAACAGCGTCGATAATCTCCTGAGAAAAAGAAAAAGCAGAGGTTTTTTCCTCTGCCTGCATATCCAAAAAGTTCAGTTGCCCGTCCATAGACGGAAGCGGCTTTCTTGTATCCTGCAATTCGCCGAGCAGCCGCATTGCTTCAAAGTGCTGTGCGATCACGCCCCAATCATAGAAGCTCTGCTTTGTACGGGACAGATAACTGCCCTCCCAAAGCTGAAGCACATTCTGCCAAGTTTTGTATCCGGCTTGCCGCCCGTCACTCAAAATCAGTTCAGTATAGTCGTTATTGAAAATACCCTTGATATATTCGGTACGGGCGGCATTATCGGGATTGCTTTCATAGAAAGCACGAATCTCATCCTTTGAGGCTTTCAGGTGGGGCGTTGTGCCGAGGATTTCACGAATGGTATCGTCCCCGCCGAAAAACGGCAGGCTCTTGTCCTCGTTGCTTCGGTCGTAATAATCTAAGCGAAGATGACCTCCGCTTTCACGATCTCCTGCACTCTGTTCCGCAGATTGTTCATTCCCTGCACCCACTTCATCATATCCGCCGCTTTCAGGCTCTCGGTCAAGCCCTCCTGCGCTGCCATCTGCTTCATCAGGGTTTCTTCCAGCTTCATCGCTGTCTGCTCGGTTTCCGCCAAATGCTGTGTCAGGGTGCAGCTTGTCAGAAGATTGTAGTATCGGATTTTGTGATGTTCTTTGAGAAAATTCCGCCTCATCTGAGCGTACCTGCCCAAAGTCACTTCCGGCTGTTCGGGCATTATCAGGTCGGGAAGATTGTAATCGCCCTGCATTGTGTATGTCAGCTCGTTCATTTTCAAAGCTCCTTTCGCTTTTATTTTCAGCCTTATTGTATTCCGGTTTCTCTCTGTCCGCAATGATGCGATTTTGCCTTTCAAGGGCAAGAACGGTACGGGAGATTTCCCCAAGCCCCATCTCCGCAATATCACTTGACGCAATACCGAGGGCGTTTAAGGTTTCCGGCGTATTGAAATTTGTGATAACGGAAAAATCCTCTGCTTCAAAAAACGGCTCGGTATCTATCCCAAGCCTTGTCATCATCATATACGCTACGCTGTTTGTTACCGCCTTTTTATACATAGCGGTAATCATATCCTCCGAAAGACCATAGAGGAAGCTGTCATCTGCGGCATACATCAGATCGCCCAAATAGTCGGGAATATTATCTTCCACGGCGTTTTTAGCGGCGCTCAGCACTGCGTCCGCAAGGCTTTCCCTGTTTTCCAGCTCGCCGAAGGTGTTTTCAAGGGATTCGATCACATCGTCCGTATATTCCGGTTTCATCTCCCAAATCGGGACGGGGCGGGAATAGCGGCTTGCGTGGGTATCGGAAATATCGAAGTAATGGGTTAAGCGCTGCCTGCTCCGGTCGGCGTCCTCAAATACAGCGATACCCTTAGCGCCACGGTTTACCCAACGCCCAAATTTATCGTTCCAGCGCTCGATCTCCAGCACTGCCGTTGCGTCCGGTCTTTGGGCGTAGATGAGAAGCTGCTCGTCAAAGCGCAGACGATAGTTCCGGCAGGCGCAGCGCAAAAAGGCTTGCCAGTTCTGAATATCGGAAACAACAGCGTGTGCGGTACGGCGGTACAGCTCGGAAATCAGGTCGTACTTTCGTGCCATCGGTTATGCACCTCCTATCTTTCATAGTCTTTCTGTTTCGGTTTTACGGGAATACCGTTTTTATCATAGCTTTTCGGATCGGCGGCAGGGGTATCCCAACCGAACATTGAACCTGCCTTCATTGCTTCCGCCTGCCCTTTTGACAAGCCGAGCTTTTCGTTCATCTCATTCACAAGGGCGTTTGTTTCACTGGGCTTGCCGCCCTGAATATCCGTGCGGTAAAATCCGCTTTCGCCCTTTTTGACAATGCCGACGCAGTTTTCCGTCTGCACGAACACATAACACTGCTCCGGCAGAGAAGAACGGAGCGGGATCACGGTATTGCCGTTTTGCTCCATCCGCTCGGCAAACTCGCAGATGTGATAGAGATTGCTGCCAACTTCCAAATGATAGTCGTCAATATATCGGCAGGTGCGGTCAAGCTGTTCTCCGTCACTCAGGATAATGCGAATTTTATCTCCATCGGGGATTTTGAACTTTTCTTTGTAATCCGGCGTAATAAAGCAGATTCCACGGCTCGCCTTTTCCATATGGCGGTCAAGCCATTCCTGCACATAGCAGTAGCAGTAAAAATTGTAGTCCCCACGGGCAGGATTGCACCGTATCAGGAAGCTGTGTTTTTCGGTATCGGCACGGAAACCGTACTCGGTCGCATAGTTGCCTTGAAAGGCGCTGGCGGGATATTTCGCCGCATACTGCGCCATAGCCGTGCGGCTCTTTAACAGCCCATATTCTTCGGAACGAAGGGCGTTGATAACCTCGTCCAGAGCGCTTTTGAACTCATCTGTTTTCAAATCCCGCCTGTGGTCAAACCAAGAGGAAAAGAACTCTTTGCCGCCTGCGCCGAAGTCGCCACGAAGATAACCGATACTTCCGGTCTGTCCCTCGATCTGCGTACTTTGCCTGTAAGTGTATTTTTGCTCGTCAGAATGAAGCGCTCGAATTGTAAAAGCCATTTCTGTCTGCTCCTTTCCTTTATCTAAATCGTGTTTTCCTCTGACTTCTGCTCATCATCAGCACCTCCCAAATAGGAAAAGAGCCTGTTTTTTGCGATCTGCTCCTGAAGCTCTGTAATAACCGTCATATCGGAAACGGAAATATCGGGGATTTTCAAAATACTTTGCAGGCTCAGCGCCTTCAAGTCCTTTTCAGTTTTGCAGCCTGAATCGTAAAGTTTTGCAAGCACCTTTACTTTCTGCTGCAAAGCGGTATTTGTACTTTTTTTAGCTGCCATTTCTTTTACCTCCTGTCTTAGCTCTTAGCGTAGTCGGAATAGACACGCTGCATTTTATGCCTTGCTCTGCGCACTTCGGGGGAACAGCCAAGTTCAGGGTATTTTGCCTGAATTTTTTGTCGTGTCCTTCGGATACTCTCAAAACAAGGGATACCGTAAGCCTTGTAATTGCTCATCACATCTTCAAAGCTGAAATGGCTGATACCGTGGGTATCATAGATACACGCCTTGCTGACAAGCAAATACAGCTTCATATCGTCATTTCGTGCTTCGGGGTGTTCCTTTAACACCGCAAGCACTCGGTTTTCAATCGTTTTCAAGTTTCTCATTTAAGCCTCCCAAAATAGAAAAAGGGGGCGGAGTTTTTAAGCCCCGCCCCGCAGAAGTTCTTACTTTTTCTTTCTGTTACGGATCTGCAAAAAGATAAAGCCGCCTACGATAAAGGCGACCAAAGCAATTCCGATGATCGCTTTCAGTTCCATCAGTTATCCTCCTTCTTCTTTTTCTTAAAACCGATGATTCCGCAAGTCACAATGCCTGCTACCGATACGCCCGCAAGAGTAAGCCAAAGACCGAGTTTGCTGTTATCTCCGGTTTTCGGTGTATCTCTCAGCTCATTGTGCATTTCAACGACCGTGGTAGAGCCTACCTGTACCACAGCCTCCTTGTCGGAAGGCAGGATATACATAGCGGAAACAGAATTATTTACTTCGGAAATCTTGTACTCGCCGATCCGCAGTCCTTCAATGAAGATTTCGCCATTTTCGTCCGTTTCAAGGGTAACATCATAGCCGTTTGCTCCGGTAATGCGGAAAGCGAAACCTTCCACCTTTCCGTCAGACGATGTTTTCACGATTTTCAGGTTTCCACGCATAGGCGCATTTGCGAAGCCTTTGCCCTCCGTGTTTTCCACCTGATAGGTCTTACCGTCCGTGTCGATGAATACCTCGTACACACCCTCGTCAAGAACGAAGTCCTCCGGCGCTTTGCTTTCTTTCACAAAATAGCGTCCGTAGAGCAAATCGTTCATTTCATACTGCCCGATTTCCTTTTCGGTCAGTGTCCCAATCAGCTCGTCCTCACTGTCAAGCTCGCCGTTGTCATTGGAATCCTTGTAGACTTCAAAAACAGCGCCTGCCAGTTTGGTATCTGTATATTCAGCGTCCACTTTCGTAAGAGCGATATTGCCACGCACCAACTTATTTACGATTTCAATCTCAATAACTTGCTCATTCTCTGAAATGTTTACATCGTAAACCGTTTCATCAAGGACGAATCCGGTCGGCTGCTTGATTTCACGGATATACCAGCTTCCGTAAGGCACATTCTCAAAGGAGAAGCTGCCATCGTCGCCGGATACGGCGGTCATCAGGGCGTTTTCTTCGGTAAATTCCACATCATTGCTCTTAAACAGACCAATGAGCGCACCGCCGAGTCCATCGCCGTTTTCGTCAACCTTCTTACCTGATACAGAGCCGTAGATCAGCTTATTTTCCATCGGCTCACCATTATTCACTGCAATCGCTACCGTTGCAGTTTCCTGTCCCGCATATTCAAATACAACGGGATATTTTTCGCCGCTAAGCTGATAATGCTCGTCTGTCGCAAGCTCTTTTACATAATAGCTGCCCAAAGGCAGATCAGTTTTAACGGTCGCCTTGCCGTTTTCATCAAGCGTGATGATTTCGATCAGACCGTCTTTCGGGATGGAAGTACCACTTGCGGATACGAGTTCCTCATCGGCAAACAAGCCAAAGCTGATATTTTTGATTTCGCCATTATTGCCGATACCAAACAGCTCGTTTGTTTCCAGCGCTTTTTCAAGGCTTACTTCAACCTTCTGTCTTTCATTGACAAAGGAAGTCGCCGTTTCGGTTACGGCTACATTTTGTCCGGCGTAAATAAGTTCTACGGTATGGACTTCATCGCTTAATACCATTCCGTAGCCTGCCTTAACCTCTTTTACCTCGTATTTTCCGAGGTAGAGTTCCTTGCTCTCAGCAAAACCCATTTCATCGGTTGTAACCGTATCGACCAGCTCGCCCTTACTGTATCTCAGCGTACCGTCAGGCGTTACCACATCTTCGGCGGCACGGATTTCATAGACAGTATCAGGAAGTCCCTGTGTTTCATAGATCGGTTGATAGATAACGGGAAGTTCCTGCCCGTTTTCATCTGTTCCGCCGCTTACTGAGACACCGAAGAACACTTCGCCCGTCTTTTCAATACTAATCGTGCCTTTTTGCGGCATATTGGTCTTTTCGACTTTTATCACTGTTACCCCGCTTTCCTCAGAAGAATTTTCTTCCGCTACATCAAAATAGACGGGTGTGGAATCAAGAACATATCCATAAGGACTCTGTACCTCAACGATAGAGTAGCCCTGACCGTATGGCAGCTTCTCCGGCGTTACGAGCGAGCCGTTAGCGTCGGTATAGAAAGTGTCAACGGTTGTCGGGGTAGGATAAGTAAACTCCATCGTGATAAGATTGCCGGACGGATCATAAATCTGGAATCCTGCACCCGCATAGGGAATGGTCTTGCCCGTTTCTGCGTCCACCTTGACTACTTGGATATAGCTTTCAAAATTGCTGTTGTTAATCAAATAGCGGTAAGTCTGGGCGTCCTTTGCGATGAACACATCAAAATCATCCATCAGCTCCCTGCCTTCCCAGCCGGATACCTGATGGACGGTATATGTGCCGTAAGGCATATCCTTTGTCTGTGCAAAGCCGTTCTCATCGCAGATGAGCGTATCACGCTCGGATTCCTTTGCGTTCGCAAAAGAGCCTGCGGACTTGAGATACACTTCAAAAACTGCGCCTTCTTCGGGCGTTTCAATCTGTGTTTCGCCATCGTCCGTATGTTTGATAATGGCGATATTGCCCTTGATGACCTGTTCGTTTACATCATTTGCGGTCTGGTTATGCTCAATGGTATAAAGCTCCGGCTCTGCGCCGACCTTGTGGACGGTCGGATCAAGCAAATAGCCTTCACTCGGTTCAAGCTCCCTGATTGTCCAGTCCGCACCGCAGATATATTCTTTTGTGGTAAACTGACCGTTTTCATCGGTATAGTATTCGTCAATGAGCTGTTCGCCCTTGAAAATCCCGTATTTTGCGCCTGCAAGCGAGGCGTTGCCCTGAGCCGTTCCCATCTCAGCGTCGCTCTTGGTTACGGTAACGGTAAACTTCTTCAGGATATTCGTGAAATTGCGGGTAGTAACCTCATTCCACTTGACGGGTGCAGTCTGATCTTCGGGAACGACATAACGGATTGCGGTATCCACTTCCTCGATGGTGTACGGCGTAGTGCCGCTGATCAGCACATCTTCAAAGGTCGCCACACCGTTTTTATCCGTAACGGCATACTCGTCCACGGCAATGCCGGAGAGCGATGTGCCGTAAAGGTGGAAGGTCACGCCCTCATTGAAATTATCCTCCGAGGATTTGATAACCTCAATGTCTCCACGCTTCAGCGTGTTATTGAAGTTGACGGTCGCAACCTGCCCCGCAACTACGGTTACTCTGCGGGACTCCTGCGGCTCGTATCTGTCATATTCCTGCTCGGTTACGGTATATACTCCCGGCATTAGGTTATCGACCTGAATCTGACCGCCGTTTCCTGTCTTAACGGTTTTATCAATACCATTTCCCTGAATACGGAAGGAGATACCGTCCACCTTTCCGTCCTCGCTGGTTTTCACAATCTTCGCCGAGCCGTAAGATACCTTCAGCTTGAGGAAGCCCTTGAGCGGATCATTGACAGTCTGAGCATAGGTTACGGTATCCTGCACACCGCCGTTCGGTCCATAGATACCGTCCGTCCAAGTGATAACGCCCTTTCTCTGCGCCGTTTTCTCTGCGGTAATCGTCAGCCCGTCGCTCGGCGCTTTCTCGGTAGTGATCGTCAGCTTGTTTCCGCTTACGGAGAACTGAACGCCCGAATCATTGGACGAAAACTTATATCCCGAAAGGACATTGTTGCTGTCCGTCAGCGTAACCGTGTACTTAGAGCCATCCCATTCAAGCTCGATCTCCTGTGCGCTTCCCGGCGTTTTGGAAAGGAAGCTCGGCAGCTTGGAATGCTTCTGCACACTTGCCGCCATTGAATTGTAGTAGCTCATAATTTTGTCATAAAGAGGGTGGTTAGGGCTGATCTGATCCAGAACAGCGTCCTTGCCGCCTGTGCTGACCTTGTTAAAGTTTTCATCACGCTCGCCGATCACGGTTTCCCAAATGAGAAGCTGTGTAGCGACTGCGTGAGCCAGCTTATCGCCGCCCTCGTTCTGAGAACGCCACGAGGTTGAGATTGTTCCCGTATAGCCGTACTGGAAGATACGACCAATGAACAGCTTAATATCGTCAGGAGAAATGGTACTGTTATAGGACGAAGGGTAGTTGTCCCAAAAATCCTCGCCCTTTTTGGTAAAGCTGTCTCCGGTCTGCTGCGGGACGCCGATCTCAATACAGTAGCAGATATTTCCGTTGTACGATCCCATCGCACGGACGGTTGTATAACGGGAAGTGCCTGTTTTCCAGCCGTTCATAAAGGTGAGGCTGCCGTGTCCCCATTCGGCGTTGTAATTCGAGTCTCCATCACGGGGATATGAGATAAGGTACACATCGTCCGTTTCCTCTGCGGCATAGGCAGTCGTACCAATCCCTACAAGGGAAGTCACGCACATCAGCGCTGCAAGAAACAGCGACATAATGCGCTTTGGTTTCTTAATTTTCATCTGAAATCCTCCTTGAAAAAGAAAAACGCACCGTTTTTTTCGGTGCGTCCTCAAAATGGAATATTAAATTTAAGCATAGCCGATATAGATGTCGTAGATTCCGTCAGAGACTTCCTCCGCCCAAATCCATACGGCTGTGATTTCTTCGTCAGCCTTGTACCGATCCAAGCGGCTGTGAATATCCCTTTCAAGATATTTGCAGTGCGCTCCGGCTCGGATCGGATTATCCCAACAGTAAATTGCCTCGCTGTCTAACAGAAGTCCCACACTCTGAGCGTAGCCTTTTGCAAAGGAAATCCAGTAGTCAATGTCAAAGTCGGTTTCGGTTTTGCTCGGTGTTTCTTCCGTTTCAAGCGGCTCAAGCGTTTCGCTTTCTTTTGGAATATCCGGCTGCGATGTGGATACGGAATGTTCGGTCTTATCCGCTTTATCGGGCTGTTCGGCGGACTGTGCCGCCTGCCCGCTTTCAGAAACAGTCTGAGGCTGTTCGGAGCTGACCGTATCCGTTTCCGTCGTTTCTTCCTGCTTTTTCGGCTTTACTTCCTGCACGGCTTCAGGCGTTGTTTCAACCTCCTTGCTTTCCTTTCCCGCAGGCGTTTCGGATTCAGAGGTGCTTTGAACACTCTCCGAAAAAGAAAACGGCTGTGGCTTATCTTCATTCGGCGGGGCATTGTTGCAGCCTGCAAGCACGATCAGCAAAAGAGCCAATAAAAAAACAATCGTTTTTGTTTTCATTGCGTTTCACTCCTTTTCTGCCGCCATTGTAATGCGAAACAGCATTTCAGGCAAAGGTGTGAAACGAAGGTTAATCTTACATCATAGGGCATACCTCCTGTGCTTTGGAATGGTGCGTTTTTCTGAGATAGATTGAGTTAGGTGAGATAGCTGTAATCAAGAGAGATAGTTTTATTCTTTCGGATAGTGAGATAGTTTAGGGGTTGGAGTGTGAGGAAGGGGAAAGAAGAAAAACACACTCCGCCTTACCTGCTGTCACGCTCGGCACGGTTACGCAAAAACTTGTTGTAATGCTCCAGCGCCTTGCAGACATACTCCTCTGTTTGGTTGATGGGGATATTTTTCGGGATCAGGCTTCGCACCCTGTCCCCACGCAAAACAATCTTCTCACGCTGATTCGGCTTTTCCTCGCTCATAATCGCAGAAATCGCTTCTGTTGTCAGCTTGCCTTCCTCAAAAAACTTCCGCATACGAATTGCCTGATCGTGGGACGGGGTACAATCGTTCAAGTCGATTTCGTCCACCAAATCCCTCTGGCAGTCCTCGTTCAGATAGGACAGCTCAACGGCGGGGCGCATTTTAATCCTGCCCTCGTCCACAAATTCAAGCAGTTCGGGAACAAGGTTTGTAAGGCGGATATATCTGTGTATCTGATTTCGGCTATCTCCACATTCCTCGCTCATTAAATCAAGCGATTGCTTCCCCCGTAAATCAATCCCCACTGGGGATGAATTTTCTTTTCTCGGTCTGCCTGCCTGTCTTTTCATAGCGTCCAGCCGCATTTTATATGCGTAAGCTTTTTCCGAGGGAAGTATCTGCGACCGTTGGAAGTTGCTTTCGACCATTAAAATCGTCGCTTCATCACGGTCGAGGTCTACCACCTCACATCTGAGCGTTTCAAATCCGGCAAGCTCGCAAGCCCTTTTTCGCCTGTGTCCTGAAATAAGCTCGTATCTGCCGTCCTCCTTCTGCCTTACGGTAGCGGGAGTAATCACGCCACGCTCTTTGATACTTTCCACAAGCTGAAACATATCCTCATCTTCCCGCACCTTAAACGGGTGGTCGGGGAAATCGTCGATTTCCTCAAGCGGAATATCCCTGATTTTAGACAGCTTCGCTTCGTCCCTTTCCTCCTGAGAGGAAAACAGCTCATCGAGCGTGTTCGTGGGCAGCGTGAAGTCGCTCTTTCTGCCTGCCATCGGCTAACACCTCCTTTGTGAAACCGGCGTAAGCCTTAGACACCGGACTGTTTGGCTCGTAGGCGTAGATACTCGTCCCTTTAGAAGATACCTCTGCGGCTTTTACGGCTGCCGGAATCATTGATCTATATATCCTGATATGGTTGCCGAAATTCTCCCTGAGTGCTTCCACTGTGCTTTTCGCAAGATTTGTCCTTCCGTCCACAAGCGTCAGAAGAATACCGTCGATTTTTAAATCGGCGTTTGTGTGTTTCCTTACTTTCGCAATCGTCCCCAAAAGCTGCGTCATTCCCTTAGCGGGAAGATACTGCGCCTGAACAGGGATAATCACGCTGTCCGCCGCCGTTAGAGCGTTAAAGGTAATCATACCCAAGCTCGGCATACAGTCAATAAGGACATAATCGTATTTGTCTTTTACAAGGCTCAGATAATTCTTCAGGACGCTCTCTCGGCTCATCGCTGTTACAAGCGTCATTTCCAATGAAGATAAACTGAGATTTGATGGTACAAGGTCTACCTTCTCTTTATGTTGCAGGATACCGTCAAAGGGATTTTGCTCCTGCTCCGATATGATCGCCTGTAACTTCTCTGTCAGCGTTACGGAAAGGCTGTCGCTATCCCTCCAGCCGAGGCAGGTCGTTAAATCGCCCTGCGGATCAGCGTCAATCAGGAGCACCCTTTTTCCTTGCATAGCAAGTCCGACGCCTAAATTAACCGTAGTCGTGGTCTTGCCCACACCGCCTTTTTGATTGCATACCGCAATCGTCTTGCAGTTTGACATCTCCGGCTTTACCTCCTTTCATAGATTTCACAGCCTGCCTCAATAAGAGGCGGCTATGTAAAGACCGCAGTATTTGTTCTCAACACCCCCTGCGGAAAGCAAGTCGCTTTGTACGGGAAGCACTAAGGTTACAGTTTGCGAAACCGTATCATAGGAATCTCACCTCTGCCGGGTACTCCGCCAGCTCCGTAGAGAAGTATCATTATCATTCTGACTGTCATTGCCATTTCAGTAGCAAGCTGAATTTCAGGTCGGGGATTCTCGCTCGTTCTCCGTATATTAGAATAGGAAAAGTCACAGCGTACCCACCTTCGGGCTATTCATCAGAACTAATGTCCTTAGCGCCTGTCTATTCAATTTTCAAGGTACTTTGAAGGGGGAAATCCCTTGCGGGAAAATAACCCCTTCACTCATTTGGACAAAGGGGGGCAAAATGCACACCCAAAATCGCCCCTTTTCCGAAAAAAAATTTGAAAAAAATTTTTTTGACCTTGAAAATTGCCCTAAAAACGCAAAAAAGCCGCCTGCTTCTCCGTAGAGAAACAAGCGGCATAGCTGCGGTTTTATTTAGATGTACTGGACGGTAATCTTTTTCTTTCGTGCTTTTGTAAATTTGATAAGGACATCATCTACTGCGTCCGTATATCTGCCTTGCGCTATCAGATTATTTTTAAGGGCGATTAACGCCTGCAAAACCTGTCTGTACTCCTCGTCATCAAGGTAGATATGAAATTTCCTGTCTTTCATCAGACCGCCTCCTTTATTTTTTCTGCCCTTTTCTCCATTCAAAAAACCTCTGCCGGATAAACGCTGTATCCTCATCTTCGTTCGAGGTTATGAAAATATGTAAGCTGCGAAACGCTTTTTTGATTTTCATAGCGAAGTCGATTTCGCTGCTTTCTAATGTAAATGGGATTTTAATCAGTTTGATCTCCCGTTTCCTGCAAAGGTATGCTTTCAAGGTTTCTACTTTCTCTGTCTGACTAACCGTTTCAATCGCTGCTTTTTCTTCAGGAAAATAGATTTCAAGCGGTATGCCGATAATCTTATCCGTATCCGTCTGTACCTTTATGCGCTTCTTCGCTGCATAATACATAACTGCCAGCTTCGGAAAAACCGTCAGATAGTCTTTTTCACACACCTTACAGCCTTTTCCTTCAATCGCTTTTTCTGAAATTTTTGCCTTCCACGAGTGTCCGAGTGAACATTTCCACCACACGCTCTGCATTGAGTGCCTTGATATTTTGTTTGGGGAAATATCTTTGTTCTTTTCGTAGTCCCATTCCGGAAGAAGATGTGCGTCCGTCGTTGCTAAATCATTATACCCTGCCATAACCGCCCGATCCGCACAGACAGGGCATACCGTTCCTTTTACACGGGCATAGACAACGGACTGCCATTCATACCCGCACTCTCTGCACTTCCACCAGACATTTCTGCGGGACTTTTCGTTTATCATATCAGGAGTAAGAGGCAGATTACGGTCTGACCATTCCTGTGCAAGCTGAGGATGTGTCGTAGCGAAATCATTAAATCCTTTCAGCAGAAGTTGACCGCTGCAATAAGGACACCCGCTTCCGCCTGAACGAGTGGAAATGAGCGTGTTCCATTCGTGACCTTTGCTGCACCGCCACCATACCTTCCGATTTGCAAAGACCGTAACCATATCAGGCTTTAGTGGGTAATTTCTCTCAGACCACTCAGAAGCGATTTGAGGGCGCTGTGAGGCAAGGTCATTAAATCCTACTAAGATTTTATTATGGGAGCAATACGGACAGCCTGTGCCGTTTGTAGCCCTACTCTTAACTGTTGCACTCCATTCGTGACCGCATTTGCCTTTCCAAATCACTTTTTTATGGGAACCGACACTTACCATTGTCGGTTTTAATGTCTTGTTTTTACTCGACCATTCGGCTGCAAGTTCCGGCTTCAGCGTTGCTAAATCATTGATACCCTCTACAACTCTTGCACCTGAGCAGATCGGACAGTTCTCACCGTTTGAGCGAGCCTTAATACTGGTCTGCCATTCGTGACCACAAGCTCCTTTCCACCAAACTATTTTATTTGATCCGTATGTGATTTTATCAGGCGTAAGCGGTAAGTTTCTTTCAGACCATTGTTCAATAAGCTCAGGGTGTACCTCTGATAAAAGATTACCCATATCAAATCCTCTCCTTCCTTTGCTTTTATTATATGAAGAAAAGGTACTTGTCCCAAGTTTGCGAATAAGCGTGTAAATAAAAAAATCCCTTTGAGAAAGGTTGTTCCTCTCTCAAAGGGTAATTAAACTTTTACTTAGAATTATCCTTTTTTTATAACTAAGTTGTAGTTGCTATCATAATGCAGGCCAAGTTCTCTACACATTCTATCATTCACCTTATCTAATGCTTTCTTATATTCTGCATACTGCGGAGATAGAGCCATCAAGTTAGGAATGAATATATCGTTATATCCTTTATCTTGGAACTCTTTCTGCATTTTTCTTTGTGCAACAAACGACGGGTGATATTTCATAATGCCAGTTTTTATTTTAGCACCTTTCAATACCACTTCTTTTAATCTTTCATATTCGCTTTCACTCATATCACGATAGTAGGAAATCATTTCCTCTGCGGTTCTTGTTTCTTGAACAATTCCGTGCGCCATCTTCACACCTAATCCCATAATAAAAGGAATTTTCAATGTTGTATTATCACAATACTCTAAGATATTCCGTAAGGCTTGTTTCTGCTCCGGAGTCTTTAACCTTACATTAAGAAATGGTTTGAAATGATTTTTTAAATATTCTCCCCATTCTTTTCCCGGTAACAAAGACTCAATCGCATTTTCAACTGTTTGATAATCAAGTAACTCATTTGCTTTGTCCGCATTACCATCATCTATAAATTGCTTCAAAGCTTTGAGTTCTGAGTCTTGTAAAACTTTTTCCTGCAATTTTTCTTGATAAATACGAAGAAGAATGCTTTTATCGCCAGTTTTCAAAAGGCTCTGTATGTCTTTAATACCAATACCGAGTTTTCTATATACTGAAATCTTTTTTAAAGTTTCAACATCTTGTGCAGAGTAGTTACGATACCCATTGCTATCTTTATCTACTGACAACAATCCTTTTTCTTCATAATACTTCACTGCACGCTTAGTCATTCCGACTTCATTTATAATCTCATTCAATAACATCGGATACACCTCCTTGTGATGATAGTATAAGCGTGTACGCTGCGTACAGGTCAAGAGTTTTTTTCGTATTTCTTCTAAAAATGGGCAATCCCATTAAGGGACTGCCCATTTATTCCGTTAATTATGCGATTTTTTTACCTCTGCACCGATTTTGACATCGATTGGTGTAAAATTGGTGTATTTGTGTAAAATCTGAGCTTTTCAGAAAATGAAGTACATCCCGTTTTCACAGGCAAAACGGTACATCTTAATACAGTTTTGCACCTGCCGGAATACGGTCATCAACCATCAAAAGGTTAAGACCTTCTCTGCCGTTTTCTTCGTGTACTGCCGAAATCAGCATACCACAGGAGTCAATGCCCATCATTGGACGAGGCGGCAGATTTGTAATAGCGATACAGGTCTTTCCGACCAGTTCTTCCGGCTCGTAATACTCGTGAATACCGCTTAAAATCACTCTATCTGTGCCTGTACCGTCATCTAAAACGAATTTAAGGAGCTTTTTGCTCTTTGGCACAGCTTCACATTCTTTTACCTTTACAGCTCTGAAATCAGATTTTGAGAATGTTTCAAAATCTACAAACTCCTCAAACAGCGGCTCGATTTTCACATTGGAAAAATCAATTTTCTCCGGTTCTGCTTTTGGTGTATCAGGAGCTTTTGCAGCTTCAGAATTTACACCAATTTCTTTCTTTACACCATCTAAGGGTTTCATCGTCGGGAACAGCAAAACATCGCGGATGGCCGGGGAATCCGTCAGCAGCATCACAAGGCGATCGATGCCGTAGCCGATGCCACCCGTCGGGGGCATGCCGTACTCAAGCGCATTCAGGAAGTCCTCGTCCGTGTGGTTCGCTTCCTCGTCGCCCGCAGCAAACGCCGCGTCCTGCGCCGCAAAACGCTCTCTCTGGTCGATCGGGTCGTTCAGCTCGGAGTACGCGTTGCACATTTCCCACGTGTTGATGAACAGCTCAAAGCGCTCCACCTTCGTCGGGTCGCTCGGCTTCTTTTTCGTCAGCGGAGAAATCGCCAGCGGGTGGTCCATGATGAACGTCGGCTGAATGAGCTCCTTCTCGCAGTATTCCTCAAAGAACAGGTTGATGATGTCGCCTTTCGTGTGACGCTCCTCATATTCAATGTGGTGCTCTTTTGCAAGCGCCTTCGCTTCTTCGTCGGTCTTCACTTCGTCAAAGTCGATGCCCGCATACTTCTTGATGGCGTCGTTCATCGTCAAGCGCGCAAACGGCTTCGAGAGGTCGATTTCCACACCGTTATACGTGATGACCGCGCTGCCGCACACCTTCTCGGCAAGGTAACGGAACATGTTCTCCGTCAGCTCCATCATGCCGTAATAATCCGTGTAGGCCTGGTAAAGCTCCATCAGCGTGAACTCCGGGTTGTGGCGCGTATCGACGCCCTCGTTGCGGAACACACGGCCAATCTCGTAAACCTTTTCAAGGCCGCCTACGATGAGGCGCTTCAGGTAAAGCTCCAGAGAAATACGCAGCTTCACGTCTTCGTTCAGCGCGTTATAATGCGTCTCAAACGGACGCGCCGCCGCACCGCCGGCATTCGAAACCAGCATCGGGGTCTCCACTTCCATAAATCCTCTGCCGTCGAGGAAATTGCGGATCTCCTTAATGATCTTCGAGCGCTTTACAAACGTGTCCTTCACTTCCGGGTTCACGATGAGATCGACGTATCTCTGGCGGTAGCGCATATCGGTGTTCGTCAGGCCGTGGAACTTCTCCGGCAGCACCTGCAGGCTCTTCGAGAGCAGCGTCACAGCCGAAGCGTGAATAGAAATCTCGCCGGTTTTTGTCTTGAACACCTCGCCGCGCACGCCGATGATGTCGCCGATGTCAAATTTCTTAAAATCCTTGTAGCTGTCTTCGCCCACAGCGTCACGCGCCACATAGCACTGGATGCCGCCCTTTAAGTCCTGCACATTGCAGAACGATGCCTTGCCCATGACGCGCTTGCTCATCATACGGCCGGCCACCACAACTTCTTTGCCCTCAAGTGCGTCGAAATCGTCTTTAATTTCCGCGCTGTGGTGCGTCACGTCAAATTTCGTGATCTGGAACGGGTCTTTGCCGTCTTCTACAAGCTGAGCGAGCTTCTCTCTGCGTACGCGCAGCACTTCGGTCAGTTCCGCTTCCGTTTCCGGGGTCTTCTTTTCTGCCATTTTCTGCCTTCCTTTCCCCGCCGCACGGCGGTCACAAAAAAAGCGGGCGGATTTTCCATCCGCACCGCCTGATTCTCAATTAAGATACGGAGATGATCGTGTACTCCACGATGCCTGCGGGTGTCTCCACTTCAACGGTCTGTCCGACCTTCGCGCCGACAAGTGCTTTGCCCACGGCGGATTCATCGGAGATCTTGCCCTGGCGCGGGTTTGCTTCGTTAGAGCCCACAATGCTGAAGCTGCGCTCGGCTTCACTGCCGTCCGCACGTTTCGTTTTTACAAATACGGAAGAACCGATGTGCACAGTATCTGCCGCAAGGTTTTCCTTCTCGATGACGCGTGCGTTGCTCACCATCACTTCAAGGTCGGCGATGCGCGCCTCAAGGATAGCCTGATCGTTCTTTGCTTCGTCATATTCGCTGTTCTCGGAAAGGTCGCCGAAAGAAAGCGCTTCTTTAATTTTTTCCGCAACTTCTTTTCTGCGGTTGACCTTCAAATCCTCCAGTTCAGCCTGCAATGCCGCAAGGCCTTCCTCTGTAACATAATATGCCTTTTCTGCCATAGTAAATAAACCACCTTTATTTGTAATTCCGAAAAACGGGTAAATGCGTACACTAATGTTCTTTATTATAGCGATTTTGGTACCAAATGTCAATGTTTTTTACGACGGAAAAGTGTACAGAATAAGCCGTTTTTCCGCCCCATCTTTGCTCATTTCCCCCATTCCCGCCCTACCCCGCACAAAGCCCCGCTTCTTTCATAAAATGCCTTTTCCGTTATGCGATAGATTTCCCTTGTGTTTTATACGGGATATGGTAGAATGAAAGCGTAAAATTAAATTTCAAACGCACAACATGTACAAAGCACAGTTACAAGGAGGCTCATCTTGAAAAAGTATCGGGCATCGGCTTTGATGTTTCTGCTTTTTGAAGGCGTAGCGGTTACGCTGTGGCTCACAAAAAGCAACCTGTTTTATTTATTCAATTTCAGCTACATAGGTTCTTGCCTTTCGGTCGGCTTAGCGCTTTTCACCGCGGGAAAACGCTATGCGCGGCAGTTTGTGCAGCTTGCAGTCGGTCTTTACATGCTCGTGTATCTGGGACTGATGTCGCAGGAGAACATGCAGATTGAGGGCTTTTGGTACTATCTGTTTTCCGGCGTGTTCGAGGCGGCGACGATTCACTACGCCGTCGCAAAAATTTTCGGCCCGCTGCTTTTCGGCCGCGGCTGGTGCGGTTATGCCTGCTGGACAGCCATGGTCTTAGACTTGCTCCCGTTCAAAGTGCCGCAAAAGCCCCGCAAAGAAAAGCTGGGCACGCTGCGCTATGTGATGTTCGCGCTCTCGTTCGCGCTCGTCTCCGCCCTGTTCCTGATGAAGTTCTCGAACCTCGAGCGCATCATGTTCTGGCTGTTCCTCATCGGCAACATTCTTTACTATGCCGGCGGCATCGCGCTCGCGTTTATTTTTAAGGATAACCGCGCGTTCTGCAAATATCTTTGCCCGATCACCGTCTTCTTAAAGCCGATGAGCTATTTTTCACTCCTGCGCGTACATTGCGATGAAAGCAAATGTGTCCAATGCGGCAAATGCCTGAAGGTCTGCCCGATGAACGTCGAGGTCAACAAAGAAAGCCGAAAGCGCAAAAACGCCACGGAGTGCATCCTGTGCTATGCATGCACCAAGGTCTGTCCCAAAAAAGCGCTGCACTAAATACTGAACAGCTCACTTTTCATCTTTCGTCCTCCTCTCGGGCTAAGCCCAGTTTATCACTTTACGCCGCGTCAAAGTCAATAGAAAACATTGCGATTTTTCAAAATCTGTGCTATACTTTTTTCGTATTGTATTGTATCTCCTACGGAGAATAATAACAAGAAAGGAAAATTGAATATGAACAAGAAATTTAACGCAAAGCAGCTCACTCTGCTCGGCCTGATGACGGCGCTTTTGCTGCTGATGTCCTTTACGCCGCTCGGCTATCTGAACATCGGGCCGCTCGCCATCACGTTCAACGTTATCCCGGTCGCCGTGTCCGCACTGGCCCTCGGACCTGTAGGTGGTCTCATCGCAGGATCCGTCTTCGGCCTCACAAGCTTTCTGCAGGCGATTGGCGTCGGCGGCGTGAGCATGCTCGGGTCCACGCTTTTTAGCATCAACCCGTTTTTCTCCATTTTGCTGTGCTTTGTCCCGCGTATGCTGGACGGCTTTTTGCTCGGCTACATCTTCCGCAGCGTCAGTAAGCTGAACCGCGTCGCCGCGTGCTTCGTCACGGGCTTCGCCGCTGCGTTCTTAAATACGCTTTTCTTCATGTCCGCACTCATCCTGCTTTTCGGGCAGACCGAGTACATGCAGGGCTTGATCAACGGCCAAAACATTCTGCTGTTCGTCTGCGCGTTCGTCGGCGTCAATGCCGTGTTCGAGATGCTCTCGTCCACCGTCATCACCGGCGCCGTCGGCAGCGTCCTCTTAAAAGCCGGGTTTATTCAAACACCCGCTAAAAAAGCAGATTAAAAGGAGGTCCTCCCATGATCTTAGCCATCGATATCGGCAACACCAACATTGTCATCGGCTGCTGTGCCGATGGACAGGTCATTTTCCGCGAACGCGTCTCCACAAACCCCACCG
Organism: Hominenteromicrobium mulieris; assembly: GCA_021029595.1. Taxonomy (GTDB): domain Bacteria; phylum Bacillota; class Clostridia; order Oscillospirales; family Acutalibacteraceae; genus Hominenteromicrobium; species Hominenteromicrobium mulieris. Next base: position 185,472 of record JAJJOY010000002.1, read on the forward strand.
CAACGGTGCTCGAATATGCCGCCATGCTCAAAATGGCGTTTGATATGAACCGCGCAGACATCACTGCGGTTGACGGCGCGATTCTCTCGTCCGTCGTCCCGGCCGTCACGCTCACCATGCGCGACGCGGTGCACAAATACCTGCACCTCACGCCGCTCGTCGTCGGCCCCGGCATCAAAACCGGCCTGCGCATCCACATCGATAATCCCGCCCAGCTCGGCAGCGACCTCGTCGTGGACGCCGTCGCGGGCATCCATCACTATCCCCTCCCGCAGATCATTATCGATATGGGTACCGCCACCACCGTCTCCGTTCTGGATGCGGAGGGCGGATACCGCGGCGGCATGATTCTGCCGGGTGTGGCCGTCTCGCACGATGCCCTCGCAAGCCGCACCGCGCAGCTGCCGAAGGTCGCGTTCGAGCTGCCGAAGCATACCATCGGCACAAATTCCGTAGATTGCCTCAAAAGCGGCCTGCTCTACGGCAACGCCGGCGCACTGGACGGCCTCATCGACCGCATCAACGCGGAATTAAACACCCCCTGCACGGTCGTCGCAACCGGCGGACTCTCCTCCGTCATCGCGCCCCTTTGCCGCAACAAGATCATCTTAGATGACGACCTGCTCCTCAAAGGGCTCTCCATCCTCTTTGAAAAAAACAAACCGAAAAACTGAAGACGCCCCGGCGCTTCAAGTCAATACAATACACACAAAAAGCACGCAGATTTTTATGCTCTGCGTGCTTTTTTATGTCCGTTTATACGCCGAACCCCCGTCTTTCCGCCTCCTTTAAAAGTGCCGGCTGAATTTCCGGGTACGTCTGGTTTTGCGGCAGAGCGTCGCATAATACAATTTTCTCCATCTCGCTGTGTATCTCCCCAAACGATGCGATTTCCGCATAAAACAGCCCGCCGAACGATTCTTCACCCGTCTCGTTCACGCGCGTTTTGCCCGTCACGGAGTACACGCAGATCGGACGAATCTCAAATTTCACCGCACCCGTTTCTTCCATAAGCTCGCGCTTCGCCGTCTCTGCAATCGCCTCGCCCATCTCTCTGTGCCCGCCCGGAAACTCCAGCGTCTCGCGCTCCTTGTGCTTACAAAACACCCATTTTCCGTCATGCTTCGCAATAACAACCGCAAAACGCAGCAGCTCGTCTTTCACATCTTCGTAAAACTTAACCGCCAACATAAAACACCCCCGAATTTTCACGCTCTCTCGTCAATCGTTGTCAAAAGTTTTGCTCAACGCAACCTCACTTCTTCCTCCGATCCGCCTTCCACGCTTCAATCCGCCGCAGTCGCTCCTTCACCCTTGCTTCGCTGCCCTGTTCCGTCGGTCTGTAATACTTCTTTCCGGCAAGCGAATCCGGCAAGCACTGCATCGCGGTCAGCTTTTCCGCCGTATCGTGCGCATATTCGTACCCCTCGCCGTAATGCAGCTCCTTCATAAGCTTTGTTGGCGCATTGCGGATGACGAGCGGCACCGGCTCGGAGAGCATTTTCTGTGCGTCCTTTTTCGCGCTCTCATACGCCACATACAGCGCGTTTGATTTCGGCGCCATCGACAAATACACCACGGCGTGCGTCAAATTCACCGAGCACTCCGGCATACCGATAAAATGGCTCGCCTGATACGCCGCCACGGCGATCTCCAGTGCGCGGCTGTCCGCCATGCCCACGTCCTCGCTCGCGAATCGAATGAGCCGCCGCGCCACATACAGCGGGTCTTCGCCCGCCTCCAGCATACGCGAAAGCCAGTAGACCGCCGCATCCGGGTCGCTGTTGCGCATCGATTTGTGCAGCGCCGAGATGATGTTGTAGTGCTCCTCGCCGGTTTTATCGTACAAAAGCGACTTGCGGCTGATGCACTGCTCCAACGTCTCCATCGTCACGGTCGTCTTGTCGCCCTCTCGGTGCCCGTTCAAAACGACCATCTCCAGCGTTCCCAGCGCCGTTCGCGCGTCACCGTTTGCAAACGCTGCAAGCATTTTCAACATCTCATCGGTGATTTCCACCGTCTGGTTACCGAAGCCGCGCGGGTCTTTGATTGCGCGCTTCATCAGCTCCACAAGCTCATCCTCGGAAAGTGCCTGCAAAACGAACACCTTGCAGCGCGACAAAAGTGCGGCGTTCACCTCAAACGAGGGGTTCTCTGTCGTCGCACCGATAAGCACGATGCTGCCCTTTTCCACAAACGGCAAAAACGCGTCCTGCTGCGCCTTATTAAAGCGGTGGATTTCGTCGATAAACAGCAGTGTGCGCTCACCCATACGATGGTTCTGCTCCGCCTCGCTCATCACGCCGCGAATTTCCTTGATGCCGCTCGTCACGGCGCTGAAATTGATGAAATTCGCCTTCGTCCGCGCCGCAATGATCTGCGCCAGCGTCGTTTTACCCACGCCCGGCGGCCCCCAGAAAATCATGGAAGACACGCGGTCTTCTTCAATCAGCTGCCGCAGCACCTTGCCCTTGCCGAGCAAATGGCGCTGCCCCGCAAATTCCTCCAGCGTCCGCGGCCGCATCCGCGTTGCAAGCGGCATGTCCTGCCCCGCCCGGTTTCCAAATAAGCTCTGCTGTTCCATTTCGCGTCTCCTTCCGTCTGCAAAACCTGCATAAGCCCTGACTTTTTATCACGCAAACCTGCGCAAATTACATTCCATCCGCCTTCCGCAAAAACAGCCTTCCCGCTCGATCTGCTCTTGCATTGCGCTTCGCACCTCTCCGTTTTCCACCATCATTAACGATTAAAACCGCATTCTGTCTTACTTTTCCACCGTTTTTGCCATCATGGTCAAAAGTCTGCGCACGGCGCGCTGCCAGCGTTTGGTGACGCCCTTGCCGTGCCCGCCTTGATTCCACTCGAAGAATACCTTGCAGCCGTGATTGCTTAAAATCTCCTTCGCCTTTTCCGTGCAGTCGCCCACCGTCCGCATGACGGGCGGGCCGCCGAGCGGTTCGCGGTCGCCGAGGGATAAGTATATTGCGGTGTCCCTTTTAGGCGGACAGTTCTCCAAATATTTCAAAAACTGCGGGTACCACAAAGAGCCGGAAAGGCTTGCACCTGCACCGAATTTTTCCGTTTTCGTCAGCGCCCAAAGCGCAAATAATCCGCCGAGCGAGTACCCCAGCAGCGCACAGTTTTCGGGTTCCGTCGGCGCGCCGAAACGCTCCTCTAAATACGGCAGCGCCGTGTCTGTCAGGAATTTTAAGTAGTCTTCCCCGCCGCCCGAAAACGGCTCACCGGGCCAAATAGGCTCCGCTTCCCATGGGGTGAAATCCCGGCCTCCGTCGATTTCCGTAGAAAAAAATAATACCTCCGGCGCGTCTTCGGCGAGTAGCATCATCAGCTTTTCCATCTCCCACCCGCACAGCACATAGAGCCGCTTGGGCTTTCCCTCCGGCAAAAGGCAGGTGCAGCGACGGCCATTGAGCATGAATACAATCGGATTTTTGGGCATAGTATCCCCCTTAAAAAACGGAGGCCTGTTCGTTCACTGCACGCAAAACGCGGTTTTGTGCACGTTCACGCACTCCGTTTTAATCGAACTATTGTTTCTTTTAGCCAGTATAACACATTTTTTCGCAAAAAGCAAGGACGTGAGAGGATATCACAGGACATCTTTTTGCACAAACATCCCGGCCGAAATTTTACGACCGGGATGTTGCTTAAAGCTTCAATTTCAGTTTACTTGCACAACTCATCTGCGAGGGCGTCAATCTGGGCGCGGGAAGCATCGTTCAAGGCGCACTTTACGGTGACGGTGGTATCCGTGTAGGTGAGGTTCTTGCTCGTTTCCAGCATCTTTTTCATGACCTTTGCCGCCATGGGCGCCCACGCGCCGTTTTCGATCATGCCGACGGTACGGCCCTGATAATTGCGAGCGGTGAGATGGTCGATAAAGTTCTGCATATGCGGGAAAATCGTCGCATTATAGGTCGTTGTGGCGAGCACGAGCTTGCTGTAACGGAACGCATCGGCAACGGCCTCCGCCATATCGCAGCGGGCGAGATCTGCGACAACGACGTTCGGGCAGCCGCGCTGATTCAGCTTTTCGGCAAGCTCCTCCACAGCTTCTTTCGTATGGCCGTAGACGGAGGTGTAGGCGATGACAACGCCCTCGTCCTCGACCGCGTAGGACGACCATGTGTTGTATTTATCAAGATAATAGCCGAGGTTTTCGTTTAAAACCGGGCCGTGCAGCGGGCAAATGATGGCGATGTCGAGCGCGGCGGCTTTTTTAAGGAGCGCCTGCACCTGTGCGCCGTACTTGCCGACGATGCCGATGTAGTAACGGCGGGCTTCGTCTGCCCAATCTTCCTCCACGTCAAGCGCACCGAACTTGCCGAAGCCGTCTGCGGAGAAGAGGACTTTATCTGTACTGTCGTATGTGACGATAACCTCCGGCCAGTGCACCATGGGCGCGGTGACAAACGTCAAAGTATGACGACCGAGCTTGAGCGTACTGCCCTCGCCGACGACAACCTTGCGCTCCGGGAAATCCGTGCCGAAGAACTGCTGCATCATGACGAACGCCTTGGCAGAGGAGACGATCTGCGCCTCCGGGTATGTCTCCATAAAGACGGCGATATTGGCGGAATGGTCCGGCTCCATGTGCTGCACAACGAGGTAATCCGGGCGACGGCCGTTAAGCTCCGTTTCGAGGTTTTGCAGCCATTCCACGCCGAAGTGGGCGTCTACCGTATCCATGACGGCAACTTTTTCATCGAGGATGACATAGGAATTATAGGACATGCCGTTTTCTACGGTGTACTGTCCCTCAAAAAGGTCTACGTCGTGGTCGTTTACGCCGATATAGCGAATATCTTCTGTTACAAACATGTAAAAGCACTCCCTTATGTTCTGAATGTTCTGATTTCAGTATACCACAGTTTTCGCACGATGCAAATGCTTTTTAAAGATAGTGAAATGCCAAGCGTAACGCGGACAGATTCAGTGTGAAGCTGTGCGACCTGTGCCGAAAGCTTGTGGGGAAGAATACCACAGTACGTGTGATACGCAAAAACGGCGCTCCCGATTGGGAACGCCGTCTGTATGCTGTTTATAAAACCGATTAGTTGAGGATGGTCTTCTCGGTTTCTTTGTCGAAGAGGTGCATCTTGTTCATGTCGAGAGCGATCGTGATCTTGTCACCGGTCTTAGCGGTGGAAGTCGGCTCAACACGAGCGGTAAGAGCATTGCCTTCGCAGTTGAGGTACAGATAGGTCTCTGCGCCCATCAGCTCGGTAACTTCAACGTCAGCCGTAGCTCTGGACTCCGGATGCTTCTCGATGAACTCCGGCTCATCGTGTACGTCTTCCGGACGGATGCCGAAGACGATCTCTTTGCCAACATAGTTAGCGATTTCATCGTTAGCCTTGTTAGCCGGAACCTTAATCTTAGCTGCGCCGAAGGTGACGTAGTAATCTGCGCCTTCCTTAACAAGGGTAGCATCGATAAAGTTCATCTGCGGGGAGCCCATGAAGCCTGCAACGAATTCGTTGACCGGCAGATCATACAGGTTCTGCGGGGTATCGACCTGCTGGATGAAGCCGTCCTTCATAACAACGATTCTATCACCCATGGTCATAGCCTCGGTCTGGTCATGTGTAACGTAAATAAAGGTGGTGCCGAGTCTCTTATGAAGCTTAGCGATTTCGGTTCTCATCTGTGCACGGAGCTTAGCGTCCAAGTTGGAAAGCGGCTCGTCGAGCAGGAAGACCTTCGGGTCACGGACAATAGCACGGCCGAGAGCAACACGCTGTCTCTGACCACCGGAAAGAGCCTTCGGCTTTCTGTCGAGCAGGTGGGAGATATCGAGGATACGAGCAGCCTCTTCAACGCGGCGCTTAATCTCATCCTTCGGGGTCTTTCTGAGCTTCAGACCGAATGCCATGTTGTCATAAACGGTCATGTGCGGGTACAGAGCGTAGTTCTGGAACACCATTGCGATATCTCTGTCCTTAGGAGCAACATCGTTTGCGAGCTGGTCGCCGATGTAAAGCTCACCCTTGCTGATCTCTTCGAGGCCTGCGATCATTCTAAGCGTGGTGGACTTACCGCAGCCGGAAGGACCAACGAGAATGATGAACTCCTTGTCTTCGATGTCCAAGCAGAAATCTGTAACAGCGGTAACGCCGCCGGAATAGATTTTATAGACATTTTTAAGTGTTACACTTGCCATAAGATTTTTCCTCCTGATGATAGGTTGTTATACGTCAGAGCCTGGCAGCCATATGTGACGAACAACGTCTCTTTTCAATGCACTAAGTATAGCAGAAAATCGGGTCCCTGAACAGTCCTTATTTGCCCAAACTTTTTCCTTTGAGTTTAGTTAAAATAAATAAACGGCAAAAATTCTTGATGCTTTTTGTTCAGATTATTTGTGCAGGTTTTTCAAAAACCAACGCTGCGGCGCTCGGATCGAGAATTTTCGCTTCGCCGGGCGTAAGTGTGGGATCGAGCGTTAAAGCGCCGATGGATTCGCGGTGAAGGGCCGTGACGGTCTTGCCGCACGCTGAAAACATACGCTTGACCTGATGGAACTTCCCCTCCCGAATTTCCGTCCACGCGATGTGAGGATCGTCCTTACTGATTTCGAGCACGGCAGGGGCAAACTCGTTTTCGCCGCTTTTGATGCCGGCGGCAAAGCGCGCGATGTCGCTTTCTTCGGCGGGCAGGTCGAGCGTGGCGCGGTAACGCTTCCAGACGTGGCTTTTCGGCGCCAACATGCGGTGGGCGTACTCGCCGTCGTTCGTTAAAACGAGAAGGCCGGTGGTGTCCTTATCGAGACGGCCTGCAGGGAACAGATCGCGGCGCTTAAGCTCCGGCGGCAGGAGGTCTAAGACGGTCTCTGCGCGGCTGTCACGCGTGGCGGTGAGCACGCCCGAGGGCTTATAGAGCATGATGTACACAAACGCGCTGTACCGCACGGGCTTCCCGTTGACGGTGATCTCATCCTTTTCGGGGTCGATCTGGATATCGCTTTTGCGCACGGCTTGTCCGTTGACGGCGACGGCACCGCTGCGCACCAGCGTGCCGACCGCCTTGCGGCTGCCGATATTTTCGTTTGAAAGGAATTTATCAAGTCTCATGTTGTTTCACTTTCCGTTGGATTTTGTGTGGATTCGCCGGTGTTCGGCGCGGGCGACGCGCTCTCTTTGATGACCGACTTCGGCATCTCATAGCGGGCGCTGTCTGCCGCAAAGCCGTGCATGAAGCCATCCTCTGCGCCGGACGCGACATCGCCGCCGATGATATTGCCCTCAAAGACGAGGAGCGTTGCGAAGACGCCATCGGGCGTATTCGGGTAGTTTGTGATGCGGTAGCGGTACTGCGTGCACTTTTCGCCGGCATAGGGCAAAAGGTCGAAACCCTGCGCCTGCTGCATCGTATTATACGCCGCATAGACATCGTTAAATTTTGCGGGAATGACGACCTCGCGCACATCCTGCGGCTCCGCTTCTGCCTCCCAGCCGAAGGACGTTAAAAACGCGAGGCGCTCCTCCCCCGTCATACCGGGGAATGTCTGTCGCTTTTCGCCGCGCGGGATGAGGAAAAACGCGCTGACGGCTATGGCGATGAGCACAAGCACCGCCAAAATTCGTTTTTTGTTCGCGCCGAGCGATACAATCATATTGCTGCCACCTTTCACCGCAGAAAACCGGGTAAGACTTTCTTTTCGGTCATAGGTATGCGGGGCGGCTATGCTTTATGCTTCCTCGGCGGCGGCGAGAAAATGCACGCCGTACTGCTCGAAAAAGAGCGTGTAGCCGTTAAGATGCGGCATGCCGTTCTGAAAGGTGATCTCGTAGTTTTGGAACGATTCCGAAAGGCCGGTGCCGCGGCACTTGGAGATGCTCTCTTTGAGCGTCCAGTACGCCAGAAAGCGCGCGGCGGGATTGGGGCTGCTTTGTATGTCCCAAAGCTCTGCGGGCGTACAGACGCGCTCTGCGGCACTCCCCCGCACGCGGCGGGGATATTCGGCATCGATGCCGACATTTTTCCGCGACACGGCGCAGCAAACGATGCCCTTCGTGTGGCTCAGGCTGATATGGGGCATGTTCTCCCCTTTTAAATACGGCTTGCCGAGCGGAGTTTTTTCCACAACGGGCGATGCGATGCCCCACTCGTCCTTTAAGACGCGATACAAAAGTGCGTAGGCACGGTCATGCAGCTCCTTTTGCGTGAGCGAGGGCGGAACGTTTTCCACATAGCGACGCATCAGTTTTCCTTCTTTTCATCCATCCACGCACGCAAGCGGCGCAGTGCTTCGTCTGTGCGGTCGTTTTTCATGGTCGGGAAGGCGCGCAGCAAACGGCGCTGGGTATGACGCTGGAGCTTGGAGGTAACGCTGTTCCACTGGGCACGGAGGTCTTCGGCAGACTTCTGTGCTTTCACACGGCGGTCTTCCAGCGACGCACGGTATTCTTCGTACTTCTCCGAAAGCTGAGCGCGCTGTGCCTGAAGCTTCTCTTCGAGGACAGGGCGGGCTTTTTCGTTGAACTCCTGCTTCTGCTCGGTGATCTTCTCGTCTGCAAGGAGCGTCAGGCGACCGAGGCCGTTCGAGATAGCGTCGCTCTCTTTGCGCAGACGCGCGGACATATCGTTGATGACGGTGAGCTTTTCGTTGAGCTTGCGGATGGTAAGCACGGTGACGATGGTATCCGTGATAAACAGCGCGATGAAAATACCGACCAGAATTGCGCCGAGCGTGAAGGGAATCCAGTGCACGAGAGACGCGATAGCCGTATGAACAATGCGAATGACGACGACGACACACAGGCCCCAGAGGATGCTGAATTTTAAGCAAATATAGCCGCCGAGGTTGAAGGGCTGGTTGGAATAGTCCCACCACGTGGTGTAGAAGAATTTTTTGAGCGCCCAACCGCCGACAAGCTCGATGGCGCTGGTGAGCAGCGCGCCGCCGATAAACAGCAAGGGGATGTTATCCGAAAACGGCAGCAAAACGAGCAACACGAGCGACATGCCAAAGCCGTAGATGGGGCACACGGGGCCATTTAAGAAGCCGCGGTTGACGAACTTGCCGGTGGTGACGGTGGCAAAAATGACCTCCGAGCACCAGCCTAAAAACGAATAAATGGTAAAATACCAGAGCAGATCATAAAATGTCATGGGTCTCCCCCTAATTATGGATAGATTTTGAGCGAAAAGGGGCATACTGCACCGTGCCGTGCGGTATGCCCCGGTTGTTCGGTTTTACGGCGTTCTACGCAAATCAAACGCAGATGTTTTCGCCGACAAGGCCGACGTACTGACCCTCTTCTGCCGCTTCCGGGTGCATAAGCAGCCACTTGTTGCGGGCGAAAAGCATTTTGTCTTCCTCGGTCTTCGGCGCGCGCTTTTCGATGTCGGTGTTCGTGCCCTTCGGCAGCGCGACGACGCACTTGAAGCCGCCGTCGTTTGCATTGCACGGCGCATAGTGCAGCGTGGTGGCGTAAACCTCGATAACGGTGCCGGCGGGCACGAGGAACGCTTCGACCTTAGACGTATCGTACTTGCCGTTTTCGATGTCCTGCTCGGAGCCGATGAGCAGGATGAGGTCGGTGACGGCGATGTTTACTTCACTATCGCGGTGATATTCGAGACCGTTTAACTTATGGTTGTTGCCGTTGCAGTAGCCAATCTGCACAGGCATGCCGCCGTAGAGCGTGTAGGCGATGCCTTTGGCGGACGCGCAGCTTTCGAGAGATTCTGCACCGGGCACATAGACGACGTTCTCAGGGCAGGGCGTTTCCGCCATGGCGGCGATAATGTCGGAGCAATCGAGCCCCGTGATGACTTTGCCGTACTTCTTAAAAGCGGCATCCGAAACATTCTGAATTTTCATGGTTTTTCATCCTTGCTTTCTGTTTTGAATCTAACCACATTATACCGAGGTGCAGAGGAAATTGCAAGACGCTAAGAACGTAAAAAGTTTTGCGCAAGCTTTTTCAAAAGCTTGCAGGTTCTTAGGGCAGCGCCCTAAGCCGTCGTCCACAGCCGACAAAACACCTTTTACCTACACCAAAACTAGGAAACCCAGTTGCATGGGTTTCCTAAAAAGGCGAAGCCTTTTGATAAAAAGCCCAGACAGAGAAAAAGCTCTCCGAAAGTGATTTTCGAAGAGCTTTCAATATACTTCTATTGACGCAGTTGTTACATCATCTCGCGCTTGCGCTTTTGTTTTTTCCAGATGATGATGGCGATGTAGACTGCGAGGAAGACTAAGATGATGGCGATGAGAACCGCGGATTGGCCGGGGCCGCCCATTTTGACCTCTGCCCAGAGTGTATCGAGCAGATTGCTCGTCTCGCTCGGGAGATTGACGAAAACCTCCGTGCGGTCGAGCACGTCCTGATCCGGGTAGTAGATGGGATTTGCGACGGCGTCGGGATCAAGATAGTCTTTCGCGGCGGTCTCCGGGGTGGCGTAGCCGACGAAATCCATGTTCGCACCGGAAATTTCGGGGTCACACATGAAGTTGATGTACAGTTCGGCTTCTTTTTTGTGCTCGGCCGTTGCCGGGATGCACATGGCATCGACAAAGTAGTTCGTGCCCTCTTCCGGGACGATGAACTTGATGTTTTCGTTGTTTTCGACAAGCGTGCCGGCATCGCCGGAATAGTACGGTGCAAGCCACGCTTCACCGCTTTCCATTTTGTCAAAAATCTGATCCATGACGTACGCCTGTACGAGGGGCTTCTGCTCTTTTAAAAGCATAGCCGCCTGCTCCCACTCGCTTTCGTCGGTGGAATTGAGGGAGAAGCCGAGGCGCTCCTGTGCGATGGCGAACGCGTCGCGCGGGTTATCGAACATCAAAATCTTGCCGCTGTACTGCTCGTCCCACAAAATAGACCAGCTGGTGACGGGCTCGGTGACATAATCGGTATTATAGAACAGGCCGACGGTGCCCCATGTGTACGGCACGGAGAATTTGTTTTCGGGGTCGTAATCGGGGTTTCGGAACTGCTCGTCGATGTACTCGAAATTCGGGATATTGCTGAAATCCAGCTCCGCGAGCATGTTCTCGTTCATGAGCTTTGAGATCATGTAATCGGACGGGACAATGACATCGTAGCTTGCGCCGCCGCCTGCGAGTTTGGAGTACAGCGACTCGTTGCTGTCGAACGTGGTGTAGTTGACCTCGATGCCGGTGCGACGGGTGAACTCGGCATTGACGTCAAGCGAGCCCTCGGTGCCGTTTGAAATATACTCGCCCCAGTTGTAGACATTGATGGTCACACCGGTGGGCTCTGCGGTGGGGTATTCTTCGGAAAAATCCCAGTCGTCGGCTTCATCGGCAAAGGCGGGCACGCCTGCGGTGCAGAACACCAGAAGCGCAAAAAAGATGGCAAAAAATTTCTTTTTCATCAGGCACGCTCCCTTTCTGCCTTTTTGGCACGGCGCTCTTCACGTCCCTGGCGGACATTGATGATGATGAGCAAGAGCATGATGCACACAAAGAGCACGGTGGAAAGCGCGTTGATCTCCGGGGAGATGCGCTTTCTCGTCATGGAATAAATGTAGATGGGCAGCGTCTGCGTGGTGCCGCTTGTGAAGTAGCTGATGACGAAATCATCGATGGAGAGCGTGAACGCCATGATCATGCCGGTGACGATGCCGGGCATGATCTCCGGCAGCACGACTTTAAAGAACGCGCGTACCGGCGGGCAGCCGAGATCCTGCGCGGCCTCGAAGAGGTTCGGGTTCATCTGGCGCAGCTTCGGCAGAACGGACAGGATGACATACGGCAGGCAGAACGTGATGTGCGCGATGATGAGCGACGCCATGCCGAGGCTTTTGCCGCCGAACAGGCTGACTGCCGCGACGAACAGAAGCATCATGGAAACACCGGTGACGATTTCCGGGTTGACCATGGGAAAATTGGTGATGTTCATCATGACCTTTTTCGGCATACGCTTCATGCGGTTGATACCGACCGCCGCCATGGTGCCGAGTACAGTGGAAGCGAACGCGGAAACGACGGCGATGATCAATGTATTGAGCAGCGCCTCCAGAATATAGCGATCCTCAAACAGGCGCTGATACCAGCGCAGTGTAAAGCCGGAAAACTGGGTGCGGCTTGCGGTATCCGTATCGTTGAACGAGAAGATGATGAGCACGATGATGGGCGCGTAAAGAAAGATGAAAATGAGCGCCGTATAGACTTTGGAAGCCGTTTTCACAGAATCATACCTCCTCCCACATTTTCACCGTCGTCGAACTGGTTCATGATGCCCATGCAGATGAGAATGATGACCATGAGGACAAGTGAAATGGCAGAGCCGAGGTTCGGGTTATACGCCGAGCCGAGGAACTGCATATCGATGAGGTCGCCGATGAGCAGGTTTCCGCCGCCACCGAGCATTTTAGAGATAATAAATGTGGAAACAGCGGGCACGAACACCATGGTAACGCCGGAAATGACACCGGGCATGCTCATGGGCAGGACAACTTTAAGGAAGACATTGCGGTTGTTTGCACCGAGATCCTGCGCAGCTTCGATAACGCTGTTGTCGATTTTGGTGAGCACAGAGTAAATGGGCAGGATCATGTACGGGATGTAGTTATACACCATGCCGAGGACGACTGCGCCCGCGGTGTTGATCATGTGGATGCGCGGCAGACCGACGGCGGCGAGCATATTGTTGATGAGGCCGTTATCCTCAAGGAGGGACATCCATGCGTAGGTGCGCAGCAGGAAGTTCATCCACATGGGCAGCATGATGAGCAAAATGAGGAAGCTCTGGCGGTTCGGCGCCGCTTTGGCGATGGTATACGCGAGCGGGTAGCCGAGCAGAAGCGAAATAAACGTTGCGAGTGCGCCGAGCCAGATGGAACGCAGGAAGACGTTGGAATACTGGCCGACGCGCGCGATGTTATCTAACGTAAAAGCGCCGCTTTTATCGGTAAAGGCAAAGAATGCCACAAGACCCATGGGCACGATGATGAACAGCGTCATCCAGATCGTGTATGGGGCAGAGATGAGCTTAGTCCTCATGTTCGCTGCCCTCCTCCTGGAGCGCTTCCTCCATTTCGTCACTGAACGTGCTGTAATCGCCCATAGTGCCGGAGTAAACGGACTTCGCCATGACGTGAATGTCGTCCGGGGTGAGCGCAAGGCCAATCTTATCGCCGACGTTGGCGCTGTCGGTCGTCTGGATCATCCACTTAAAGCCGTCAACATCGACGATAATCTCATAGTGTACGCCCTTAAACGTGACGCTGGTGACGACGCCGTTGATGTGTGCGGCGGCGGAGCCGGTGGGCACGATGTCGATATCCTCCGGGCGGATGACGACGTCGACCGGGGCCATTTTGCCGAAGCCTCTGTCGAGCGACTTGAAGCGCTGACCGGCGACCTCGACGAGATAGTCTTCGATCATGGTGCCGTCGAGAATATTGCTTTCGCCGATGAAGTCCGCAACGAAGGCGTTTTTCGGTTCGTTGTAGATGTCAATCGGCGAGCCGATCTGCTGAATTTCGCCCTTATCCATGACGACGACCGTGTCACTCATGGAGAGCGCTTCCTCCTGGTCGTGCGTGACGAAAATGAACGTGATGCCGATGGCCTGCTGGATTTTTTTGAGTTCGTTCTGCATATCCTTGCGCAGCTTTAAATCGAGCGCGGAAAGCGGCTCATCGAGGAGGAGCACCTTCGGCTCGTTTGCGAGGGCGCGCGCAATGGCGACACGCTGCTGCTGACCGCCGGAAAGCTGGCCGACACCGCGGTGCGCCATGCCGTTCAGGTTCACCATATGCAGCATTTCGGTGACGGTCTTTTGAATTTCGTCTTCTTTCTTGCCTTTGAGACGCATGCCGAACGCGATGTTTTCATAGACGTTCAGGTGCGGGAAAAGCGCGTACTTTTGGAAAATCGTATTGACGGCGCGCTTATGCGGTGGCACGTTATTGATCTTCTCGTCACCAAAAAAGACATCGCCGCTATCCGGTGTGACGAAGCCGCCGATGGTGCGCAAAACCGTGGTTTTGCCGCAGCCGGAGGGTCCGAGCAGTGTTACGAACTCGCCGTCACCGATGGTGAGGTTGAAGTTCTTTAAGACCTGCTCGCCGTCAAACGATACTGCAATGTCTTTGAGCGTGATGATTGGTTTTAACATGGAAAGCATCCCCTTTGCGGTTTGGTGGGACCCTTGTCCCCCGAAAGTTGCGCGGTCTCAGTGAATCACACACCCCGGCTGCATGATGCGTACTGCTTCCGCAAAGGATTTTTCACGGCCGCAGGCTTTCGCCCGCGATCCGGCCGCGGCAGAAACACTTTTCCGAACAGGATAAAAGCAACACAACGCTTTGTGTGTTGCCCGTTTTAGCGACCTTTCCGGAACAGCCGATTTTATTTGGTTTTAGATGCAAACGCAATACGTTCAGTTTACGGAAAAAGTCAGGATTTGTCAACCGCTTTTGCGTAAAATATGAATAAAGTTTGACGATGGATTTGTGTGCATTTTTAAAAATGGGATTTTCAGGAATGTCAAAAAGAGATTTATGCGGGTTTGCGAAAAAAAGAGCGCCGCCCGAGAACCGAGCGGCGCCGAAAAGAGAGGAAAAGTATGTTTTTCCTTATGATCGGATTTATAAAGTGGAATGTGCGCGGCCTTGAAACGCAGTGTCATTCAGAGTGCGGTCACGCATGGGGCAATAAGCACGGGCCGAATGCACACGACGGCGGCGCATGGGGCGCACGGCAAACGAGAGACCTAAAAGCGCCAGCAGCACAACGGCCAAAAACGGCAGAATGCCCTTTGCAGACCACTTCGTGCCCGCCTGCGCGGAAGCGTTGACGACGACGGCCTTCGGTTCTGCGGCCTCGGGCGCAGCCGCAGAGGCGGCGCTTTCGACGTCATCAGTATCGACCGAAGTCCCCGTGAGGCTGTGCAGGGCAGTGCTGAGCATTTTATCTGCCATATCTCTGCCCTCTGCGCGCGCGACGGCTTCCAGCTGCGCGGCGACGGCGGTGTAATCGTCCCGGAGGTCTTCCGTCGGTTCGGCGGAGACGGTTTCGGTATCCGTTATCGCTTCATCGGTCTCATCCGCCAAAACGGGTGCGGCGGCGAGCAAAGCGATAAGCAAGGCCAAGAGCACCGGCACGGCATGACGCAGTGTGCGAAGAATGGCGCTTGCCGCCTCAACACTGTTTTCGGTTTTTATCTGCATTTCTGCCGCCTGCATGCACTTCTCACCTGACATTCAAAAATTACAAAGCAATAACATTTGTTACACTTCTGTTACATTTTAGCATACAGAGCGCTGAAAAGTCAAGAGGAAATGATTTGAAAAGTGCATAAAAAAGCCCCGTTTTTCTTGAAAACGGAGCTTTCGTTACAAAAGTTACAAGTTATGCCATAACAATGACGCTAAGCACGATATAGACGGCGTAGGCGGCGAGCATTAAAACGCCCTGCCAGCGCGAGAACTTCTTCGTGATGAGTGTGGGCACGACAGACAGAATGCCGATGATGAGACATGCCGGGATATCGACCATGGCGACGGTAGGCGACGCGGGGAGCTTGCTTCCGTAGATGAGCGCACATACGGGCAGAATCAAGGTCAGATCGATGATATTTGCGCCGATGATGTTGCCTGCGGAGAGCGAGCCCTGCTTTTTCGCGATGGCGGTGAGCGTGGTGACAAGCTCCGGCAGAGACGTGCCGATGGCGATGATGGTGACGGAGATGACGCGATCCGAAACGCCGCACATGGAAGCGAGCGCGGAGCCGTTATCGACAAGGAGCTGTGCACCGGCGACCGTGCCGACCGCACCGATGAGGAACTTGACAACATTGGTGATGACGGCTTTTTTCGTGACGGGCTCATCGAGCTGCTGACCCTTTGCCCCGCCCTTGACGGCGACGACGGCCTCGTGGATGTTGTCGTACATGGCAATGACGAAAATGATGATGAGCAAAATGCTGGCAACCACGCCGACGCCGTTATCAAACAGTGAGAAACATACGGTGACAGCGGCAGCCACGAGCATGAGAATCATTTTGAGCATGTAATCTTTGCGGCGGATTGCCATAGGAATGGCGACAAGCGCGATACCCATGATGAGACCGAGGTTCGCCGTGACGCTGCCGATGGCGTTGCCGATGGACATATCCACCATGCCGATGCCGCTGCCGGGCGAAAGTGCCTCTGCGGCACGTGCGTCAAGCGCCGCAAAGATGGAGACAAGCAGCTCCGGCAAAGTGGTCGCGAAGCTGACGACCGTTGCGCCGACAATAAGCTTCGGAATGCCGGAGGCTTCCGCCATCCACGATGCGGCATCCACAAAGAAATCGCCGCCCTTGATGATGAGCACGAGACCCACGATGAGCAGCAAGACTGTAATTGCAATTTCCATTTGCAAATTCCCCTTTTTTACGCTTTCAGAGCGTTTTCGTTTTCTTCTTCCGCAAGATTATGCGGAGAAAGACATTATTTCTATTATAGCGGGGAACCGCGGGAAAATCCAGTCTTATTTGCCTTTTTTGTCAAATTTTACGGTTTTATTCGTCGGACCCAAGGCTGCGGACGAGCTCTTCGAGCTTTTCGGCCTGTTCGTACGGAATATCGCACCACGGGCCGTCGTCCTTTTTATAGAACAGATTGCCGTAAACCGTGATCGTACTCGTTTCGCCGTTTGCGTATTCCAGCGTGAAAATGTTAGCCGAGCCGCCGTATGCGTTCGGGTCGTCGCTCGTTTCCGCCGCGTTCTTTAAGAGAAGCAGCGGCATGATCTGCCCGATTTTTTCCTCGTCTGTGAAGACCTTCACGTCGCTTACGGGCTGTGTTTCTGCCGTGATGCGCACAGGCAAAACGACCTTGCCGCCGATGGCGGGCGCGGTGCCCTGATCTGCGCCGTCTGCCTGCGCGGTCTCGGCGGCGCCTGTGACTTTCGTTTCGTCGCCGGTGTAATCGGCTATGCCGCCGAGGTGCTGCGCGATGAAGCCCCAGCCGAGCAGCAGACACACGCACGCGGCGAGCGCGGCACACCATTGCAGCGTGACATTTTTCACGTGCGGCAGCTTGCGGCTGCCGTCCGCTTCCGCGATATATTCTTCCTTTACACCGCCGAGGGCCTTGAACAAATCGATACCTGTCATACTGTTCCCGCCTTTCTTTAAAGCCAGATGTCTGCCTTTTGGAGATAATTCCGCAGCTTTTCACGCGTGCGGTGGAGGGACGTTTTGACGCGGCTTTCGCCGCAGCCGTACTTTTCGGCGATGGCTTTTACGGAATCCATATACCAGTAACGGCGCATGAAAAAGAGCCGGGCATCGACGGGGAGCGTCGAGAGAAAGCTGTTTAAGGCTTCGGCAATCTCGCGGCTTTCCGCTTCCCTTGCTGCTGTTGGGTCTGCGATGCACGCCGAAAGCTCCTCCGTGAGCGCGGAGACCTCTGCGCTGCGCTTTTTCGCGCGGAGCTTGTCTAACTTATCGCACGCGATGTTGCGGCAGATGCGCGCCAGAAATGCAAAGAGCGCGAGCGGGCGCTGCGGCGGCATGGCATTCCATGCGCCGAGGTACGTATCGTTGACGCACTCCTCGGCATCCTCTGCTTCGGGCAGAATGCGCCCGGAGAGCGTGTGGAGCTTTGCCCCGTACTTTGCGTCCGTTTCGTGCACGGCGCTTTCGCTGCGCGCCCAGTAGAGCTCGATGATCTCATGGTCTTCCTTCATGCTTTTGTCCTCCCTTCCCCTTCACTTTATAAGTAGGCGTTTTATATCGGCAGGTTACACGGATTTTGAAATTTTCGATAAAAGCTTGTCCGGAGACTAATGAATCAGCCGCAACTTTTGCGGGTTAGCCGTATTCAATACGGGTTTAGCCGCGCATTTCGAGGTACTCGTCGTAGGTGGTAACGCGGTCGAACGTGCCGCCCTCGGGCAGAATTTCGATGATGCGGTTCGCGACGGTCTGGGTGAACTCGTGGTCGTGCGATGCGAACAGCACGACACCCTTGAAATCGATGAGGCCGTTGTTGACGGCAGTGATGGACTCGAGGTCGAGGTGGTTCGTGGGCTGGTCGAGCAGGAGTACATTGCTGCCGAACATCATCATGCGCGAGAGCATGCAGCGCACCTTTTCGCCGCCGGAAAGCACCTGCACGGGCTTATAGACGTCTTCGCCGGAGAACAGCATTTTGCCGAGGAAACCGCGCAGATACGTTTCGGTGGTGTCTTTGGAATATTGCTCGAGCCAGCGGATGATAGAATCTTCCGTATCGGTGAAATAGGCGGAATTATCCTGCGGGAAATAGGACTGACTCGTCGAAACGCCCCACTTGAATGTGCCGGCATCCGGCTCCAGCTCGCCCATTAAGATTTTGAAAAGCGTCGGCACGGCGAACTCGTTTGATGCGGTGAACGCGATTTTATCCGTGCGGCCGACGGTGAACGTGACGTTATCAAGCACCTTTACGCCGTCTACGGTCTTTGTAAGGCCCGAGACGGTGAGGACATCTTTGCCGAGCTCTCTGTCCATCGTAAAGCCGACATACGGGTAGCGGCGGGAGGACGCGGGCATTTCTTCGACGGTGATCTTATCGAGCAGCTTCTTTCTGGACGTCGCCTGACGGGACTTCGATTTATTTGCGGAGAAGCGCTGGATGAAGTTCTGGAGCTCCTTGATTTTTTCCTCCGCCTTGCGGTTCTGGTCGCGCATCATGCGCTGCATGAGCTGGCTCGACTCATACCAGAAGTCGTAGTTGCCGACGTACATTTTGATCTTGCCGTAATCGACATCGACAATATGGGTGCAGACGTTATTTAAAAAGTGGCGGTCATGGGAGACAACGATGACGGTGCCCTCGTACTCAATGAGAAAATCCTCTAACCATGTGATGGCTTTGGCGTCGAGGCCGTTCGTCGGTTCGTCAAGGAGAATCATATCCGGCTGGCCGAACAGCGCGCGGGCCAAGAGCACTTTAACCTTTTCGGTCTGGTTCAGAGTGCTCATGGTGTTATACATATCGTTGCTGTCGAGGCCGAGGCCCTGCATGAGCTTTGCGGCTTCGGTCTCGGCGTCCCAACCGTTAAGCTCGGAGAATTCGGCTTCAAGCTCGGCGGCACGGTTGCCGTCTTCTTCATCAAAATCGGGCTTTGCGTACAGCGCGTCTTTTTCCTGTGCGATCTCATACAGCCTTGCATTGCCCTGCATGATGGTATCAAAAATGGTTTGGTCTTCGTAAGCAAAGTGGTCCTGTTTCAGAACGGACATTCTGTATTTGGGGTCAAACGTGACCTCGCCCTTACTGGGCTCTAAATCGCCGGACAAAATACGCAGGAAGGTGGATTTACCCGCGCCGTTTGCGCCGATGATGCCGTAGCAGTTGCCCGGCAAAAACTGGAGATTGACGTTTGAAAAGAGGTTCTGACCATCAAAATTGATGGCGACCCCGTTGACATTCAGCATAGTTTGGTTCCTTTCAAATGGTGCTTTTATATTTTTCTTTTTATCTCAGTGCAAACCGCTCCACGGCTTCCGCGAAACCGTCTTCGATACACGGTGCGACGACGGCATCGGCAATCGCTTTCGCTTCCTCTATGCCGTTGCCGACGACGGCGGCGAAGCCTGCGGCTTTCAGCATGCCGAGGTCGTTGCCGTTATCGCCCGCCGCCATGGCGTTTTTGGGATCGATGCCGAGAACCTTGCAGAGCGAATACAGTGCGGTGCCCTTATCGCAGCCCTTTTTATTGATCTCGATGTTATCGACGTTCGAGAATGTAAGCTCGATGCCGCCTAACTTTTGCAGGCGGGCCAAAATTTCCGGGCGGACGCTTTCCGGGATGAACATCATATTGATCTTTTCCGGCTCGGCGTGCGTTTCTTTTAAATACGCGGAGAGGTTGTCCGTGAACGTATAATCTTTTGTGAGGAAGTAATATTTTTCTTCAGGAAAGCCGAAAACGGTGCGGGCTTTATCCGGGTTGCCGCGCTTTGTAACGCCGCGCCCGTGCACGTAGTATTCCACATAAAGCTCGTAATCGTCAAAAATTTTCTGCACTTCGAGCGCGGTCTCGGTTGGAATGAGATCGGTGCAGAGCACTTTGTTTTCCAGAATATCCCACACGGCGCCGCCGTTTGAGGTGATGGCGTAGCGAATAAACGGCAGCTCGGTGAGGCACGGCGGAATAAAATTGCGCACGCGTCCTGTGGCCGGGACGACCAGAATGCCTGCGTCGTTCGCCTTTTCCATGGCGCGGCGGTTGCGCTCTGAAAGTTCCGCGAAGCCGTGCAGCGTGGTGCCGTCCAGATCGAACGCGATGAGCTTGATGTTTCTTTTTGCTTCTGTGTTTTCCATATATACAGATATGGACTGCCGTGCAGTCCATTGCGCTCCTTTCCGAAAGTCATACCAATTAAATATACTGTAAAACCCGGAATAAAACAAGGGCTTATGCGAAATTTGGCAATTTCACAGCGAAATTTTGCAATTTCTCGTCGAAAATTCGCGTGTTTTTTGAAAACGGTTGTTTTCGGCACTATACAATGCTATACTAAAGCCAACAAAGAACAAGGAGTTGTTTATTTATTATGGATATGTCCCAAAAATCAGACATGACCAAAATGCGCCGCGCCGACCGCGCGATTTCCCGCGAGGATGCGCTTGCGGTCATTGACCGCTGCGCTTACGGCATACTTTCCCTTATTGCGACGGACGGCACGCCGTATGCGGTGGCGCTGAACGTGGTGCGTGACGGCGAGAAGCTGTTCTTCCACAGCGCGCCGGAGGGACTGAAGGTCAACTCTCTGCGCGAAAATCCGCAGGTTTGCCTGCTGTTTGTGGAAAACCCGACGATCTACGAAAAGGGGCTGACGACGCTCTATACCTCCACTGTGGTGCGCGGCAAAGTGACAGAAGTAACTGATTTCGATGAAAAACGCCGTGCGCTGCGTCTGCTTTGCGACCGTTTTGTGCCGAGTTTGACGAAAGAGGAAACCGGCTGCGTGGAGACGGGGCCGAAATCGACGGGTGTGTGGTGCATTGAGATGGAATCTGTCACTGGCAAGCAGAACCGCCGCATGGGCTGATTTTTAAGAGATATAGAATTGTATAATGCATAAATGTGTTCCGTAGTGTCGAAAAATTCGTGCTGCGGAACATTTCTTTGTGGAATTTGTTGAAAGAAGCGGCCAAATATGGTATACTGAAAAAAATTGTGTGCGATTTAGGGGTTCGCGCACACAAACTTGGAAAAGTGAGGCGTTTTAAAATGCTTTTACCGGTCGTTTTTCTGTGCAATGCACTTTTATTTCTGACGGTTTTAAACAGCCGCTTTCGGCTACTGGCAGAGGCCATTGTTTCGGGCGGCGTGTTTGTGCTTTCTATTGTGCTGAATCTGCTGCTCTCCCCTGCCTTTAACGACGCGACGGGGCAATTCGGCAACGGCATGAATGTGCTCTTATTGCTGGTTGCGGCGGTATTCCTCTACACGAACAATTTGGCGCAGAAGCTGAGCCTTTCTCTTTTGATGATCTGCAACTACGCGTTTTTGCTGCCCGTGACGACCACGCTTTTGAAAGCGCTGCCGTTTGCGGGCGACGGCATCTGGTCGGCGGTCATCGGCAGCTTACTGTACATTGTGCTGACATTCCTCTCTTTCATGACGCTGGCACACCCGTTTCGCTATTTTGCACAGCGCGGCGTTTCGGTGCTGTCTGTGGGGCTTTGTGCGGCGCTTGTTGTCTGTTTATTCTGCGCAAATGGAATTTTGCCGACTTTTTTCGGCCTGAACAGCGTAACGCAGCGCCTTATTCTGACAGCGGCGCTGTACCTTGTTTTGGCGTTTACGGTGCGTGCGGCATTTAACGCGGCAAAGTACCAGGAGAGTGCCTGCACGGCCGAGCACCGCGAGCAGCTGCTCGGCGCGGAGGCGGATTATTTCCGCGCGATGGTGGGCAACGTGACAAACGCAAAGAACGCGCAGGAGCACCATGATTTTGTTTTGCATGAGATTGCGGCTGAGGCGCAGGACGGCAGCTGCGAGGGCGTACTGAATATCATCAAAGAGGAAACAGTCCTGCACGATCCGTATTTACAGCGATACAGCGAAAACCCGTATGTGAATGCAGTGCTGGCGGGCAAGGCGGCCTACGCGGCACACTGCGGCATCGTTTTGGAAAGCAATGTGGAGCTTGGCGCGGTGCGGCTGAAAACCATTGAATTCTGCGCGATTCTGAACGACATGCTGACGCACGCCATCGACTGCGCGGAGCACTCCGGCGCAGAGGAGCCGCGTGTGCGCATCACGGCGCTGCCGGTGGAAAACCGCATCACGTTTGAGGCGGTGTACTCGGCGCAGAAAAAACAGAAAAAGCGCACACCGGCGACGAAAAGCTCCGTGAACGACCTTGTACATAAGCTGTTTGAGCCGAAAAAGCCGCAGGTGCTCGGCATGGAAGTGGTACGCGGCATTTTGGAGCGGTACAGCGGCGCGATGGATCTTTTCGCGGCGGGCGGTTCCGAAATCTTGCGCATCATCATCAATAATTGACGGTTTTAAATTTACTCTAAGGGGATAAAACATGGCGGACAAAAAGGGAATTCTTTATAACGAGGCCGCAAAGGCGTATTTTTACGGCGACTGTGTAAGCTCCATTGAACCGTACGGCGGCGGGCACATCAACGACACGTTTCTGGCGCGCACGGAAAAGGGCAACTTTGTTTTGCAGCGCGTGAACGGGTATGTGTTCCCACACCCGGATGAGATCATGGACAACATGGTGCACGTGACGAAGTTTTTGGCGGAGAAGCTTAAAAAGGCCGGCAAAGACCCGAAGCGTGGCACGCTGACGGTTTTAAAGACAAACGACGGCAAGGATTATTATATCGACAGTGAGGGCAACTACTGGCGCTCGACGATCAACTTGGAGAACACAACGGCGTATGACTTTGCGGAATCTCCGGAGATGCTGGAAAAATCCGGCGCGGCGTTCGGTGCGTTTCAGAACATGCTCTCTGATTACCCGGCAGAGACGCTGCACGAGGTCATCCCGCACTTTCACGACACCCCGGCGCGCTTCCGGCAACTGATGGACGCGGTACGTGAGGATAAAGCCGGGCGCTTAAAGAATGTTGCGGCCGAGCTGGAATTTGCAAAGGCACGCGAAACGGACTGCGGGCTTTTGATGAACCTGCTTGAGGAGGGCAAGCTGCCGCTGAAGGTGACGCACAACGACACGAAAATGAGCAACGTTTTGATTGATAACGCGACGGGTGACGCGGTGTGCGTCATCGATCTTGACACGGTGATGCCGGGCCTTGCGGCGTTTGACTTCGGTGATTCCATCCGCGCGGGCGCTTCCACCGGTGCGGAGGACGAAACCGATCTGACGAAGGTGCACTTCAGCGTGCCGCTCTTTAAGGCGTACACGGAAGGCTTCCTCGGCGAAGCCGGCAAGGCGCTGACCGAGACGGAAATCCGCACGCTGCCGGACGGCGCGAAGCTGATGACGTTTGAGGTGGGCATCCGCTTCCTTGCGGACTACCTGAACGGCGATGTGTACTTTAAGACGAAGTACCCGCAGCACAACTTAGACCGCGCACGCAACCAGTTCCACCTTGTGGCGGAAATGGAAGCAAAGCGCGATGAGACGCAGGCCATTGTGGACACGTATTTGTGATGAAATATTAAATTGAATATAGTAAAAAAATCCTGCACAGCTTATCATGCGTGCAGGATTTTTTATGTTCAGATTGTTAAATTACTTGCCGTTTTTGAACGCATCCATGTTGATGAGCTCGCCGCCGCGGAGGCGGGATTCTTCGGCTGCGAGCGCCATGAAGTGGCTTTCGAGGGAGTGCTCCAGCGTTGTGGTGCGCTCGGTGGCTTCGGTCTCGTTGATGAGCATATCGAGGAAGTCGTTCACGATGCCGCTGTCGCCGCCGCCGTGACCCTTGAGGTCGTTTGCAAGGAGCTTAACATCAATGATTTCTTCCGGCTCGCCGAAGACACGGACGTGGATTTTATTCGAGAGCATATCGGCTTCGATCTCACCGTTCGTGCCCATGGCCTTGAAATAACGGTAGCACTTTTCGGTGAACGCGCACATGGTGAAGCTCATGGTTGTGCCGTCCTCGAAGAGGAGGTTCGTCTGCTGGTGGTCGACGACGTTGTTGTCGCACATATAGACGCAACGGCCGTACTGACCGTTTTTCAGCGCTTCATAGGTGCGCTCTTCGGTGGGGTTCACGCCGCAGGCAACGCCCGCCATCCACGTATTGCCGTTGCGGATGCCCGTTGCGGGGTTCGTGATGTAGATCTTCTCGGCGTCGAACTTGCAGTTTTCCTTCGCTTTGCAGCCGCCGAGGCAGTACGGCGTTGCGCCCTCCGGTGCGCACTCCTTTTTGAAGAGGTGCGTATCGCCGACGGAGGAAATGGCCTTACACTTTTTGCCGAGCAGCCAGGTGTAGATGTCCATATCGTG
This sequence comes from Hominenteromicrobium mulieris, assembly GCA_021029595.1. GTDB lineage: Bacteria > Bacillota > Clostridia > Oscillospirales > Acutalibacteraceae > Hominenteromicrobium > Hominenteromicrobium mulieris. Next base: position 209,906 of record JAJJOY010000002.1, read on the forward strand.
GCAGCACTTCTGGAGGATCATGGGGCTTGTCTGGTCACTGTTGCGCCAGTTGCCGCGCACAAAGGAGTGCGCCTGGTGCCAGTAGCCGACGTTCTCGTTTGCACAGACGGAGACGACATCGCCGATTTTTTTGCTGTCGAGAATGGACTTTAATGTATTATAGAACGTGGTATAGCGCAGAACATGACATACGATGATCTTGCCGGGGCAGTGCTTTGCAACCTCGATGATACGCTTGCACTCCTGAAGATCCGGGGAGATTGGCTTTTCCATCAGGATATTATAGCCCTTTTCAAGCGCCGGAATGGCGTGGTTGACGTGCTGGCGGTCCATGGTGGAAACGACCATGACATCGGCAAGCTTATCCTGCGCGAGCATTTCCTCTGCGCTCGTGAAGCAAAGCTCATCCTTGATGCCGTAGAGCTCTTTCGCTTTCTGTACCTTTTCCGGGTTGATATCCGCCACGGCGACGACCTTCATGCGGTCCGGGAAAAGCTTCTGCATGGAAGCGTATGTGCTGCCGCGGTCGCCGAAGCCGGCGATGGCAAATGTGATGGGTGCTTTCATGGATTTTACCCCCTCTTCCTTTCGTAGAGAAACGAGATTTAATGGAATTATACAAACGGAAAGGTGCGGGCGAAGACAGGGCCGTCGCACACACCTTGCTGCTTTCTGAATTTGATTATACGGGCAATAACGGCAAAAAGCAAGCCGTTTTGGGCTTTTATGCCGTTTAATTTACAAAACAGACTTTGCATCGTAATGGCGGTCCTTGAGCGGGATGTAGGTCTGACCGGTGGGCAGCGCGCGGTACGCCGGGCGGATGATGCGGCCGCCCGTTGTGAGCTCCTCAATGCGGTGGGCGCACCAGCCGGAGATACGCGAAACGGCGAACATGGGCGTGTAGAGATCTTCCGGAATGCCAAGCATCTCATAGACGAGCCCGGAATAAAAATCGACGTTGGCGCATACTACTTTCTCGTTCCCCGTAACTTTATGGAACGCGTCCGGAGCTAAGCGCTCGATGCGCTCATACAGCGCGAACTGGTCGGCGTAGCCGGTTTTGGCGGCGAGGGAACGCGCCTGTTTTTTGAGCTCGACGGCACGCGGATCGGACAATGTGTAAATGGCGTGACCGATGCCGTAGATGAGGCCGCTCTTGTCCCCCACCTCGCGGCGCAAAATGCGCTCGAGGTAGTTTTCCACTTCGTCATCGCTGTCCCAGTGCTGCACATTCTGCATGATGTCCGTCATCATCTGGCGTACCTTGTGGTTCGCGCCGCCGTGACGGAAGCCCTTCAGGGAGCCGATAGCTGCGGCGATGGTGGAGTAGATATCCGTTTGCGCGGAGGAAAGCACACGCGTGGTAAATGTGGAGTTGTTACCGCCGCCGTGCTCTGCGTGGAGCACCATGCAAAGGTCGAGCAGCTGGGCTTCTTCGTGCGTGAATTGGCGATCCTCGCGCAGGGCATTCAAAATCGCCTCCGCCGTTTTGTGCTGCGGCTCGAACGGGTGGAAAAACATGGTCTGTTTATCGTAATGGCGGCGCTTGACCTGATAGGCATACGTCATGATGGCCGGCATACGCGCAATGAGCGAGATGCTTTGGCGCATGTTATTTTCGAGTGAGAGATCGTCCGGGTCGTCATCGTAGGAATAGAGCGTCAAAACGGCACGCGCGAGCTTATTCATCACGTCGCGCGACGGGTTTTTCATAATGACGTCCTCGGGGAAGTATTCCGGCAGCTCGCGGTTTTCGTAAAGGAGCTGACAGATGCGGTTATACTGGCGTTCATCGGGCAGCTTGCCGAAGATCAAAAGCCACACGACTTCTTCAAAGCCGAAACGTCCTTCCGCGCGGCAGCCGTTGATGATATCCACAACATTCATGCTGCGGTATGTGAGGCGGCCGCTATCCGGAATCTTCACGCCGTCGCTGATGAGGTAGCCGTGCACGTTACAGACGTGCGTAAGGCCGGCCATGACACCGGTGCCGTCGCGGTTGCGCAGGCCGCGTTTGACGTGGTAAAGCTCGTATTCATCCTTTGTAATCTGGTTATTGGCACGATACTCGGCGCAAAGCTCGCTGACTGTTGTGCTGCTTGCACTTTCGTTTATCAATCTTTCCAAAACTGCTCATCCTTTCCTGCGCGGCTCTTCGCACTGCGTTCCGCACATTTTCGCGTAGTAGATATATAATAGCGCAGAGTTGCGGTTTCGTCAAGCATTTTTGAATTATGAAACTCAATATCTTTCATTTTTATCTTGATTTATTCTACAAAAAATAAATTTAGCACAAAATATTGCATGAGTGACAATAAGTTTTTTCATCTTGAGGTGTAAAATGAAGCTGAAATCAAAATGGCCGGTACGCAGGTTTTTCGCGTTTTTGGGTGCGCTGTATCTGTTTTGCGCGGTAACGCCGCTGCTGTTTGCGGAGAACGGCACGGCAAAAAGCGAATCTGTTTTTCGCATTTACGACACGGCAACAGAGACGGTCCGCACAGTGAACGATCTGGATTTTCTCTGCGGGGCGCTGCCGTGTGAGATGGCTGTTTCTGCCCCCGACGAGGCGTTAAAGGCACAAATCATCGCGATACACACGCTCTATGACCGCAAGCGGCGGGAAAACACGGGGAAAGATTTTGATTTTACCTGTGACAGCGCGGAAAAGAGCATCTACACGACCGACGCGGGGCTGACGGACGAAGAACAAAACCGCGTGCGGGCGCTGTGCTTATCGGTGCTCGACAAAGAAATTTATTTTGAAAACGAGCCGATCAACGCGTGTTATTTTGCGATTTCTGCCGGGTGCACGCAGCCGTTTGAAAACGTGTGGCCGGAAAAAAGCTACCCGTACCTCACCGCTGTGGCGTGCCCGAGCGACCTTTTGGCGCAGGGGTTTCAGAGCGCGGCAACGTTTACGGAAGACGAGATACGAGCCGATTTCTCGGAAATTTCATTTGACGATGCGCCGGGAAAATGGTTTTCGGATATTCAATATTTTGACACGGGATATGTGGAAAAGCTTACGGTCTGCGGGGTGGAAATGACAGGCGTGCATGTGCGGGAGGCGCTCGGTTTACGCAGCGCGAGTTTTACGGTGACGTATGAAAACGACGCGTTCACATTTGCGACGCTCGGCTATGGGCACGGCGTGGGCATGAGTCAAGCGGCCGCCATAACGCTTGCGGAAGGCGGCATGACGGTTGACGAAATTTTGGCACGGTTTTACCCGGGAACCGACATAAAATAGGAGATGCCCTGCCGTTTTGCGCATCGGCAGGGCAGTTTTCTTATGGCGTGATAAGATTTTACTTTTTCGGGATAACGGGGATCCAGATAGCGGACTCGTAGTCGGTGCTGTCCGGGTCGCCGTCTGCGGAATACCACTCGATGTTGTACTTGCCGGCAAGGTCGTACTCCTTGTTGCCGGGCAGCCACTCCATTTACGCTCTCCCCTTTCCTCTGTCGCTGTATTCAGTATAGGCGATTTTGCGGTTCGTTTCCTGTCTGAAAGGAAACAAATCTGTCTTTACATTTCAGAAAAAGCGATATCGAGCAGGTGAACGGCGGTTGCACCGCCCATGCGAAGGCATTCATAACAGCGGTTGCAGTAGCACAGCACCGGGATTTTGGGGTCAAACTGCGCGGCATAATGCTGCATGAGAGAGGTTTGCAGGTCTTCGGACAGCTTGTACAGTGGAGTGTTCGGGTAGTTTTTGAGACGCGGATCATCCGTTTCGTAATGCAGGTTGCCGCAGAATATGGATTTTTCACGGTTATGCTCGATCTCTATCACTTCCGCGTGCATTTTCTTTAAAAGGCTGCGCACGGCTTCGTGGATCTCCGGGTGATTGCGGTCGCGCCAGCAATCCTGCACATAGAATTTTTGACCGTTTAGATTCGGAAAGTTGAAATCTTTTAAGGCATCGAGATATTCCCACATCGACTGCGTTTTCACTTTGTCTTCGAGCGTTTCGCGGCATGCCTGACAGATGTAAAGCGCGATATCCGCAGGGGAAATCTCTCTTTTATCGACGCGGCAGCAGCCGGCAACCGGCATTTGTTTTTCAAAATACGCTTTGACTTTTTTTGCCGTTGCGGGACTTGCCGCGCTAAAGTTACAGCTTGGGTAATAAATGTACATATTTCCCTCCGAATTTTAAAAATCAGCATGCTCCAAAAGCCATTTGGCTACGCCGTCTTCGTTGTTTCCGCCGATGACGGCAGTGGCGGCGGCTTTCAGTTCTTTGTCGGCATTTTGAACGGCGTAAGCTTCGTCCGCAGCGTGGAACATATCAAGGTCGTTTTTGCCGTCGCCGAAGACGACGAGCTTTTCGCAGCCGAGCTTCTCTTTCAACTCGCGGACGGCGTTCGCTTTGGATGCGGTTTTCGGCATGATCTCGAGCCACTGCTCGCCGGAGTAAATATCTTTGGAGTAGACGACGTGGTAGGTTTCGCGGTATTTTTCGTAAAATGGCGCGAGTTTTTGCGGGTCGCCGATGCAGGTGATATAGAAAAGATCGCCGCGCGTGAGCTCTTCTGTCGTATACACCTCGCGGGTACGGGGGTCGTTTACGCGGGTATCGGCAAAGCCCTTCAGGCCGAGCGTGCACTTTTCATAGATAAAGGAAAAATGTTCTCTGCCGTCCACATTTGCGTACACGATGGGGTAGATATTCGCCTTGAAGAGTTCATCTAAAACCGCGTACACGGAAGCGTCAAAGTAATTTGCGAGCAGAATTTCCTCCGTGACGTTATCGCGGACGAACGCGCCGTTATAAATGATGAGCGGAAAGTGCGTGTTGAGCCCCTTAGTGACCGTTTTCGCGGTGACGAGCGAGCGCGCCGTGGCGTAGGAAAACAGCATGCCGCGCGCCGTCAGCGTGTTGATTGTTTCCGCCGTGAACGGCGAGACGGTTTGGTCATGACGTAATAATGTGCCGTCTAAATCGGAGACGTAGAGCGTTTTTGGGCCTTTCATGTTTTCCCTCACTTTCGAATTTCGGCGATGAGATATTTTCGGAGCTTTTTGAGGTCGTCTTCGGGGAGGTTCTCTGCCGGATGCGTTTTCCGGCTTTCCGTGATGCGGGTAAGCTGTGTTTTGATTTTGAGAGACAGAGTTTGGCGGGATAGCAGATGGTTCACAAAACCTTCTGCTTCGCAGTATTTTTCTATTATTATATACCGCTTTTTTTCACCGTGTCAACCCAAAACAGTTTTACAAAAATCAAATCAGTTCTGCGCTTCCTCGCGGTTTGCAGAACGGTACTGGGTGGGCGAAACGCCCACGATGGATTTGAAAATACGGTTAAAATGATTGATATTATTGAAGCCACAGGCGTAGCAGATGTTCAGCACACGGTCGTTTGTCTGCGTGAGCATTTCCATGGCCTGACGGATACGCTTTTCGTCACAACCGAACCCGCACCCACAACGGTGTGGTCGCCCAACACCACGCCGGGCAAAACGGTGGAATTCATACCGATCCAGCAGTTTTTGCCGAGCACGATGTCTTTGCCGGGCTGATGCTGCTCCAAATCGGTCAGCACATGGTTCGCCGTGACGAGACCGACATTCGGCGCGATATAACTGCCTTTGCCAATGACGATTTTGGCGGCGAAATTCTGAAAATAGCAGCCGAACGCGTTAAAATCGTTCATATCATCCGGGTCGAAAACCAGATTTTCCGCGCTGCTTACTTCATTGCGGAAAAAAACCGGGAACGGAATATCGCGATTGATGCCCTTTACCTTCTGCATCCACAAGTTTCGCCAGCACCATGTCCAGCCGAGACTGGATTCCTCAAACCAGCGGCCACGCAAAAACTTTTTATCGTAAAACAGCGGCATAATAAGTTTTGAAAAAAAGCTGAATACCGGTCGTTCCAAAAGCATCTCCCCCTTTTCCTCCAGTGTAGAGGAAAAAGTAAAAAACCGCCAGCAGAACTCTCTTTTTTGCTTGACGGATACTACGAAAAAGACATCTTTTATAGCAGCTCCGAAAGCTGCAAGCAGCATATCTTTTGTTGGGTGGAGGTTCAGCATGCCAAGCTTTTTGAGGTTCGGGGTCTCCATCGCTTTCACGGTATCGGCGATATGGCCGAATGTATCAACGCCGACATCGCCAAACGCCTCGGCATCCGGCATAGCACCGATGCCGAGGGAATCGAGAACATAAAAAAGACTTTGCACATAAAATGCACAAAGTCTTCTAAACAAGATATTATTGTGCAGGCAGGCTGAGATGGCACGCTGGGTGTCCGTCGTTACACTCGTATTCGATCGAATAACCCACATCTTTTGTAAAACTCACCGCGCAGAAGCCTGCTTTCATTTTGACTTTCTGCCCGTTCAAAAACGTCACCGAATGCCAGTCGTAAGCTGGGTTTGTGTGCCAATCTACGGGGACTTTCGGGTTTTGCTCCCCTGTTGTCATATAATCCGTTTGTATGTCGGCGTAAAACGACCGCAGGTTCGCCCAGTCCGTTGCGACCCTTGCCTTATGAAGCTGTGCGCTGAAAACCGGAATCGCGACCGCAATGAGTATCGCGATGACAGCCACGACAATCAGCATTTCCATAAGCGTGAAGCCTTTTTTATTTACCCGACGGTACGGTTTTATTTTCTGGAGCAGGACGGTTTTTAACATTTTATCCTCCTATCACAACGAAAAACATAAATACTAATAAAGCCGGATTTTATTATAATAGGTTGGTATTATGTTGTCAACATTTTAGCAGCGTTATCAATTTATCTTGCAGAAAAGCCGTAACGATTTAAGTTTCATACCAAGCCGGGCCGATATACGCGTCCCACTCGACAGAAGTCGTCTGCGGCGTAAAGGCGATGGTGAAAAATGTAAAGTCTACTTCTATGCCGTCCGTAATGCAATCCATGATAATCCGCCGATTTTCCTCAAAGAGGGCAAATACTCTGATTCCCTTTACAAAGCCGGAAAGCATTTCCTTCACCGCATCGGCACCTTCAAGCACGATCTGTTCTCCGACCGGATTACCGTTTTCAATCGGTCTTCTGTTCTCAAACGTTACGCTTTCCATGTGCTCAAACCGAAGTACCGCCCGCTCGATCTCCAAGTCACAATCTCCCGGGTTTTGCTTCGTGTGCTTGTGAATATTCAAATGCGTGGCGCTAAACACAAGTGTGTTTTTATCGAAGCAACCGAGCGAAAGCTCCGCATCATGAAACTCAAAAATATCAAGCTTATTTTCGGCCTTGTACTGCATGAATTTTCACCTACTTGTTCTGTTTTAAGCGTACAACCGTCTCAATATGTGCATCGTTGTCCAAACTCAAACTCATATCCTCCGCAATGATTGGGAGCTTGAACTTGATGGACTTGAGCCACTGACCGTTGGGCTGGCGTTCCTCGTAAATCTGGATTTCAGAGATCAGTTCCTCAATCAGCTGCCGTTTCTCTCTGTCATCCATCTTTCCATAGAGCTGATCGAAGTAGATCAGAACCTTGTAGATATTATCGCCGGTCAGCTTTTCTGCCTCAATGGCCTGTTTCTTGGCTCTGGCTGCAATCAGCAGAGATTCCAATTCTTCAATCTTATCATACATCCCATAGAGCCGATCATCAAGATCAGATTTCCGTCTGCGGTAATGACGGTCGTCTGGGTCAAGAGAGTCGATTTCTTCAATTAGCTTGGATTTGGTAGAATAAGCCTGACGAAGCTGCTTTTCATAGTTGCTGATTTCCTGCTCAATGGCAGAGGTATCCACCTTCATACTGACTTTTTCCTGCATCATGGCGGCGAACTTCGGATTGCTTACCAGCTTGACGATAACCTCCGCCACGGCGCTGTCCAGCAGTTCTTCGTTGATCTGCTTCTTGAAGTCGCATTTATGTCCATGGGTCATCGTGCGGTGCTTGCAGCCGTAATAAAAGAAGTCCTTGTATTTCGTACCATCTGCTTTATGCTTGATGCTTTTGTTTCCATACATTCTTACGCTGCAAACTGGGCATTTCACAATGCCGGACAACAGATGTATTTTTGTATCCTTGTCTCTGTTGACGCGTTCGTATTTTTCCGCTTGTGCCAACAGCTTGACCTGCGCCTTATGCCATAGTTCTTCGGAGACAATTCCCTCATGCAGTCCGTCAACCAGCAAATAGTCATCCTGCTCCACAAGACGGTAATCATTTCGTGTGCCATGCACCTTCTCCGTCCGGCGTCTACCATAGGCGATTTTCCCGCAGTAAACCGGATTTTTCAGAATCCTGCGGATCAACGCAGAATCAAACAGGGGATTTTTCCCGTTTTGCCTTTGGATTTTGTGAATCCCATGGGTTGCAAGGTATTTTGCAAGACCGTTTGCACCGGTATCCGTATGCACATACTGGTCAAAAATTACACGAATTGCTTCTGCCTCTTCCTCGTTGATGAAAAGCTGCCCCTTTTCCAGCTTGTAGCCATAAGGCGCAAAGCCGCCGTTCCATTTCCCCTCACGGGCTTTCTGGATTCTGCCCTCCATCGTCTGCACACGGATGTTTTCACGCTCAATTTCCGCAACCGCCGACAAAACGGAGATCATCAGCTTTCCGGCATCCTTGGAGGAATCAATACCATCCTCGACACAAATCAGATTGACACCGAAATCCTGCATCACCTGCAAGGTGGACAGCACATCCGCCGCATTTCTGCCGAAGCGGGACAGCTTGAACACCAGCACATAGGATACGCCGTCCTTGCCGGACTTGATGTCCTCCATCATCTGATTGAACTGGATTCTGCCCTCTATGGACTTACCGGATTTTCCGGCGTCCTCGTATTCGCCCACGATTTCATAATCGTTGAAGTCAGCAAAGGCTTTCATTCGGGACTTCTGGGCATCCAGAGAATATCCGTCAATCTGCATAGCGGTGGACACCCGCGTGTAGATATAAACTTTTATCTTTTCTTTTTTCATGGGCATATCCTCAGTCAGCCTTGCTTGTTATCCGTTTTCTGCTCCAACAGCTTGATGGAATCCAGATAATCCTGCTCCACTTCGCTGAGGGTGCGGGCTTTGTATTTTCTGTACTCGCCGGTCGCCTTGTCGATGGCCTGCTTGTGGCTGACGCTTCCATTGCCAACCAGTAACTGTTCTCCGCTCATGGTCAGAATCCGATCCAGATGTTCCGACCAATCCTGCATGGTCATGGCCTGTTCCCGTTCTGCCTGTCGTTCCGCAAAATCCAGATATCCGGACACAAGCTGCCCCATAGCACGAAGCTCTTTCTCGTTCAGATAGTTCTTGGCAACTACCACCTCTTTCAGCGTGGGCTGATTGCCCGCAAAGGTGGTCAAGCCCATAAATTCCTTCTCCGCGTCGGCACGTGTGTAAATGACCTCCGCCGCTGTCTGCCCGTGAATGGCATAGTGGATTTTGTTCTGGACTTTCTTGAAAAACTGAATAGAGATTTCCGCCTTGGGGTCATAGTCAATACTGGTGGCGTAGATTTCAAGCACCTGTCGATAAAACACCTTCTCGGAAGCGCGGATGTCGCGGATGCGCTCCAACAGTTCCTTGAAGTATCCGCCGCCGCCCAGATTTTTCAGGCGCTCGTCATCCAGGGCAAAACCCTTTCGCATATACTCCTTCAAAATTCCCGTTGCCCAGATGCGGAACTGCACACCGCGCTGGGATTTCACACGATAGCCAACGGAAATGATGACATCGAGGTTATAGTAATCCACCTGATAGGTTTTGCAGTCAGCGGCAGTTGTTGCAAAATTTGCAACAACTGCTTCTCGCTTCAATTCGCCCTCAGTGAAAATGTTCTTGATATGTCTGGAAATGGTAGATTTGTCTCGCTGAAACAGCTCCGCCATCTGGTCAATGGACAGCCAAACGGTATCTCCATCGAAGGTCGTTTCGATCTTTGTCAAGCCATCCTCTGTGGTATAAATCATCATTTCAGAATTGTTCTGCTCATTCTCCCAGCGTTCCATGGTCACTTCACCTCGTTTTCTGCCATTGCAGGAGCAAAAGCTCCTGCAATGGCGGTTTGGACACTTATTTCATGATAATTATATCATGCCGCTTTCGCTGATTCAATATTATTTTCGTGAATCATATCATCTGCCTCGACTTTTTCGGGCATGGATTCCTCTATGACGAGATCGGGCAGCGCGTCAAGATCCAGAACCACGGCATACTTTTCAATCAAATTTGCCAGCAAAGCAGCGAAGCCGCTCCATTCATCTACCATAGGCAGTCTCCCTCTCTTTCTCCGTTCTGTGCGTATATGCCGCCAGCACTTCCTGCGGAATACGATCCAGCACGGCGACAGCATCCTCATAATCCCGGTGCAGTTTGGCGTCGGCCAGCTTTTTCAAGGTACTTTCCTGCGTGGCCTTGTCCAGCGACCGCGCCAACTGCTCCGTTTTCTTTTTCAGTTTTTTGTTCTCGGCGGTCGTGGCGATAAACGCCGTATTGTACTTTTTCAGCGTCGTGTGCATCTGCTCCACAGCCGGGATATACTTGTCCAAAAAAGCGCCGATTTCTGCTGCTTTTCCCTTGGCATTGAACGCATTGACGCCTGAAAGCAATTCTTCCAGCTTGGCCTTCTGCTTGGTCAGGCGGGTCATTTCCTTGAACACCCTCGGCGGAATATGGTCGCGCCCGGTCTTGCTGGCACTCTCGCCCCGCTCCAAATCGGGGTATTTTTTGACCATATGCTCCCAAAACCTGTCCTGCCACTGCGTCAGCTTCTTCTTGTTGCCGACAATCTCCTTGGCGCAGAGCCGCCCGTCCTCCGTCAGCGGGACAAAAGAAAGGTGCATATGGGGCGTTTTCTCGTCCATATGCACCACGGCGGATATGATGGTTTTCGGGTCTTGGTGCTGCTGAATAAAGTCCAGCGCCTCCTGAAAATAGGCTTTGACCTCGCCCTTTTTCTTACCCTTGAAGAACTCCGGGCTGGCCGTCACCAGCGCTTCCACCACGCGCACGCTGTCCGAGCGTGTACGGCAGCCAGCGTCCTTGATCTGTCGCTCTGCCTCTGCCCGGTATTTTTGTTCCGGCGTAATCAGGTGAAAATTCAAGTGGCTGCGGCTCTTGTCGATGTCTGGATTGCTGGCGTAATTCTCTTTGGTTCGCTCATTGTGTGCTTCAATATTGGAAATTTCCGGTCCTTTGTACTTGGCAAATCGGAGAATGGCAAACTGCGGCTTACTCATTTATCTCTCCCTCCGTTTCCATACAAGGTCATAGCCCAGCACATCAGCAAGCTCCATGACTTCTTTGTAGCGGATGCTCTCCCTTTGCAGCTTGGCAGACAGGTTGGAGACGCTGTCGGACCAACCATATTCGTCATGAAGAAGATCAACAACCTCCTGCATGGTAAAACCGGCGCGGACGATCTGCGCCTTGATTTCGTTGCGTACACTCATATTCAAATCCTCCCATAATTCAGATCATGAAAAAGCGATGCCAACACGCCATTCGGCGCATCCGCTTCGCTGTCTGGTGTAAAAATCTGTTCTGCTCAAATCCGCTGGAAACGCGGCGGTCGATGCCCTTTCATAGGTGAGGGGTATCGACTTTACGAAACCGTGTGGCATTTCATAAAACCGTGCAGATGCACACTTTTTTCGTAATGCCGGTACGCAGTTCCGAGCAGCGCGGTTTCGTGAAGCCATTTCTGTCAACGGTCAAATTCTTTGCGGATTTCACTTGTCTTGATTCACGCCCTCCAAATATAGGTTCTGCCGGTCAGCATTCTTCCTATATAGCGTCGTTTGGGGCAAAACGCTGCGTACATACGTACACAGCACAGTCGCAGAAAAATCATCACCAGTCATCCGGTACGTACGTACGCTCTGAAACATCGGAAAACCCGTTGATATTGGGTCTGGCAACTGCCTCAATACCGAAAAAGCCACATACGCGCCGTCCGGCAGCGTTGGTGATCTTGTTGCAGTATTCCAGATTGTACTTGTTCTGGTTCGCAATCACACTCTCACTGAAGCTGCGGCGCTTTAGCGGCGTCAGATTGTTTTCCTCACACCACATCCGATAAATTTCGTACAATTCCTTGGAGCTGATGGTGCAGTCTGCTTTCAGCCGGATATAGCCCTCTGATTCGAGAAAATCAAAGACGTTGTTGTTATCCCGCCTGACTGCCTCCCGATTATCCCGTGTACGCTGACTTTCTGTGAACTTGAAGTTGTTGGCAACAAGCCGCTGCAAGCCCTCAAACGCCCATAGAAAGATACCCTCGACCTCTGCTTTCATCTTTTCGGCAAGGTCAGGATCATCTACCCGTCCCGCAGGCTTTTCCCTGGTGGTCAGCACAAGCTGACGGCGGTAAAATCCGTCGCTTCGGTCATAGAGTGCTTGCAGATCACCGTTGGAGAACGCCAGCAGCCGGGCAAACATCCACCCCTGGTAGCTCTGCTTGCCTTTGCGTTCCAGATCCATCTTGCCTTGGGCGGTCACGATGGACTTGACGTAGTTGGTCTGCCGCAGCGCCTCCATCCGCATATCGTCATCCACGCACAGCAGAATGTGTTCCAGATCGGCACGGGCAAATCGATTTTCGGAGATTTTGCCGATACTGCCGTCCTTCATGCTGCTGCCAAGCAGCGCCCCCAACACCGCGCCGATCTGCGACTTGCCCTCGCCGCCGTTTCCCTTAATCACCATCATGTGCTGCCCTTTGTTGCTGGGAATCAGACAATAACCGATGAACTCCTGCAAGGTGGGGATGTCCTCCGCATACAGCAATCCATCCAAAAAGGATAGCCAGAGGGCAGGTACTGGGGCATCCGGACGGTACGCCACCGGAAGTCTGCTGCGTACAATATCAGGTTTGCCCTCAGTAAAGCTGCCGTCCAGCGCCAACGTGCCGTTTGCCAGATGGATTTTGTCTGTCTCCGGCACGAAATCCTCTACATGAGCCGCCAGCTTCATCACTTCCAGAATGTTTGTGATTTTGCGGGGGATGTTGTTCACGGCGCAGCATTTCAGTTCTTCGTAGATCTCGCCACGAAGCGGCAGATCATCGGTCACTCTGCCGTCCGGCGTAAAGAAAGCACCGTTGGCAAAGATGATTTTCCGGCTGCTCAGAAATTCATCACAGAACAGCGCCTCATTGATATTTGTGCCATCAAACCAGATGGGCGCGTCTAAATTAGCCGATTTCCGTTTCGTCACGGGCATCCACCTCCTTTGCCGTCCGTTTCAGGCGTTCTTCCAGCCGGTCGATCATGCCATCTTTTTGAAGCATATCCACAGTTTTCACACGAGCCTCCAACTCTGCAAAGGTTAAAATATCTGTCAAATCCTCGATATAATCGAGCATCTGGCAGGCTTCCACGAAACGGTCATCAAGAGTATCCTCCGGTGTTTCGGGTGCGTACTGCACCTTCCAATGCTCCAAAAGATGCAGATAATCGCATAACACCCGCCGACAGTGCAGTTCCTCTCTCTGGAACGCCTTTGCCAGCGGGTATTTCGGTTTCCGCAGTGCTGCCGCAGCAGGGGGCTTGTCCGGGTCAATCCCAAAGTCATACGCCAGCTTCTGCGCCGCCTCATAGTTGCTCAGATTGAACAGCCTTGCCGTAAGGCCGATCACGTCACCAGTTGCTCCGCAACCGAAGCAGTAGAAGTAATCCTCATTCAGCTTCATGCTGGGCGTGTGGTCATTGTGGAAGGGGCAGCAGGCCATATTGCCGCGCCCGACCTTCAAACCGTAGTGTTCGGCAGCTTGTCTCACTGTGACCACCGCCTTGACGTTTTCAAAAAGATTCATACAAATACCTCCGTAATTTTTTGACAATTTCCTCTTGTCACCTGAATATACGGAGAAAAACGGGTTGAGCCGGAAAATCCGGCATTTCCGCAAAAAAAAAGAAAAAGCCGCCCTGAATTTTTGCAAAAATGCAAAAATCACAGGACGGCGAATGTTCACAAGATATGCCTTGATATTATTCCACTTATTGAATATAATAAAGTTAGTTTTGGGGAAGGAGGGCGAATGCGAATGAAATACCTGTCAACCTTTGAAGCAGCAGAGAAATGGGGCATCTCCCATCGGCGCGTGAACGTTCTCTGTAATGAGGGGCGCATCACCGGCGCACAGCGGGCAGGAAGCCGCTGGATTATCCCGGCGGATGCAGAAAAGCCTGCCGATGCCAGAATCCGAAGCGGAAAATATATCAAAAAGCCGACAGAGGAAAGGGGGACATAACCAATGGAAAACACCTTTTTACCCGGTACTGTCCGGGAGCGCATTGCCGATCTGATGAAATACCATAAAGTATCCCAGACAGACCTTGCGCTGAAAATCGGCTGCGGAGACAGCTTACTCAGCCGGTTTCTGACCGGAAAGACGGACAAGCTCGGAGACGAGAATATCATCCGTATTGCCAGAGCTTTTAATGTCTCCACCGACTTTCTTTTAGGCATAACCAATGTCCCTGACAAAAAGAATTATGCCATTGACGAGCTTGGCTTATCTGCACAGGCGGCAAGAAACCTCTATGCCGGAAAAGCAAACGCTCAGGTAGTCAATTACCTGCTGGAAAGCCCTCGTTTTCTTGATTTGACCTACATATTGGAGCAGTATTTCAACGATACGGTTGCCGCCGGGTATGCTGCACAGAACCAGCTATATACGACTATCAGTAGCCTGACGCGGAAAACGGTAAAAACGGAAGCTGGCGAACAAGCTGCACGGGACATCGCACATCTGAGAACATCAGTTTATCAAGCTGACCTTGTCACCATTGAAAATCAGTTTATGCTGGCGGTCAAGGAAGTGAAAAAGGAAATCGGCAATGACTTTGCTGCCATGCAGTCGATGACCGCAGAGCAAGCTAAAAGAATGTTTACAGAGGTTGCAAAGGGACAGGATATGACAAATCCAACCATTACACCGGAGCAGGTATCTGATCTGATTATCGGCAGTGTGGCTGGCTTGGATGGTGTCAATCGGGATGCGTTGAATACGCTTGGACAGGCGTTGACTGGCTTTTTCCAGACCACCTTAGAGCAAGCCCCATTACAGGAGAAGGGCGATGAAGAAGCAGGACAATGAGCAGCTTTGTGCGCTGGCTCAAAAAGGGGACACAGAGGCTCGTGACCTTCTTCTGAAAAACAATATGGGTTTCATCCGCAAAACCGCCAATGAGATTTATATGAAGTCCAATCTGGCAGAGAGTGACCTCAGTACAGAAACCAGCGATCTGGAACAGGAGGGCTGCCTCGGTCTGCTGACCGCCATTCCCCTCTTTGACAGCAGTAAGGGCATCAAGTTTTTGACTTACGCCGCACCGTTCATCCGCAACACCATGACCGACCTGATACGGGATGTTTTCTCCCAATATGAGCAGAGAATGACCAGCACCACAGACGGACTTGCCTTGCAGAAAATCCGGTTGGATGAGATCCTTCCCGGTGAGGAACGGCTGATGCGCATTGAAGCCATTGCTGATCCGACCGTCAAATCTCCGGAACAGATTTATGTGGACAAAGAAACCATGCGTGAGCTGTACGAAGGTTTGGGCAGACTTTCCGAGCGTGAGCAAGCCTATCTGCTGTACCGCTATGGCTTTACGGACGATGTGGAGCATACGATGATCGGCTCAGCAATTCATTTCAATCTGCGGGAGAGCCGCGCAAAGACGTTAGAAGATACTGCGATGGACAACCTCTGGCTGGAACTGCCGTGGTGGTTTTAGTGTGTCGCTGCGGCGGGACGAGGGCGGTATATACCTCTGCTTCCTTCTCCGGCCAGTCGGATTTTGCTTCTCAAAAATCCTGCATTTGTGTCACCTTGGTGTCACAAAATCCGCCTGTCCTACTGCCGCAGAAAAGTGTCTGTCAACCGCTATCTGCCCGTACAGCAGATGGCGAAGCCAGCCCCTTTCCCGCGTCAGCCGGAAGCAAAGGTATAACACACTAGACTTTGCAAGCAAAATCGTGTGCCAACAGGGATGCTCGCGCCCCTATTGGAAACCCTGCGTCAAAGGGGATTCCCCCCCTCTGAACACCCCATATTTTCTTCGCTGCGAGTACCCAAGCTTTAAAAATACAGTTTGGAACACCTGCTCAGAAAATGCAAAAGAAGCAGTTCTATCACACAATACGTGCGTGGTAGAACTGCTTTCTTTTATTGAATTGCAGCATCAGACAGGCTCTGCAAAACCTGTCCAATATCTGCATTCATGCAGATTGATCGTTGCTCAATTTCTTGAGGGCAAACTGCCTGACCTTGGTTGATGCAGGCGTAGGTAGCTTCTGGATTCTTGGCTGTCATCTGCCAGAAAGGGTACTTAATGATGACTGGGGTATTGTAGCCTACGCCTAATTCAAGGAAGAGAATTTTGCCACCCGTACGGGTACGGAGAAAATCCTCATACCGTTCTGCTGCTCTGTGCCAGCCCTCGTCCTCCACAAAGGTATCATCGCTGCGGAGGTTCATGGTCATGGGTTTCCCACAGTGGGGGCAGACCGGGAGCAGCTCTGACGGGATTTTCATGTCCTCCTGCCGTTTGACCATTTCGAGGATCACGGCTTCGTTATCAAAGGTTTCCTGACAGCACGGCTCACTGCACTGGAATAGGCCATAATCGCCCTGCGTGTAGAACAGCCGCTTCTTGTCAAAGCCAGCCTTCTGAAAGCAGTGATCAACGTTCGTGGTGATGACAAAATAATCCTTGTCCTGTACCAGCTTTAAGATGGCATCATAGACCGGTTTGGGGGCATCCATATAGCGGTTGATGTAGATGTATCGGCTCCAATACGCCCAATGCTCCTCCGGCGTGGCAAACGGGAAAAAGCCGCCGGAATACATATCTTGGATACCGTACTTTGCCGCAAAGTCGGAAAAGTATTTTTCAAACCGTTCGCCGGTGTAGGTGAAGCCCGCCGCCGTGGACAGTCCGGCTCCGGCTCCGATCACCACGGCATCACAGTCCTGTAATGCTGCTTTCAGCCGTTCCATCGGCTCAGAGCAGCTTTTCGTAGATGGCTTTGTCCAAATCCTTGAAAACATTGAAGATCACCTTCTTGACGCTGGTTTGCTTTTTGAGATATTCTTTGACCGTCCGAACCGCGATTTCTGCCGCCAGATCGTTTGGAAAATGAAACTCCCCTGTGGAAATACAGCAGAACGCCACGCTTTCCAGATCGTTTTCTGCCGCCAGCTCCAAGCACGAGCGATAGCAGGAGGCAAGCAGTTCTTTGTCCTCTTTGGTTACTCGACCGCTGATGATCGGACCGACCGTATGCAGCACATAGCGGCAGGGCAGATTAAACGCCGGGGTGATTTTCGCCTGTCCGGTGGGTTCGGGATAGCCCTGCTGTTCCATCAGTTGCTCACAGGTAAGGCGCAGTTCTACACCCGCAAAGGTGTGAATGGCGTTGTCAATGCAGCGATGGTTGGGAATATAGCAGCCGGTCATGCCGGAGTTTGCCGCGTTGACGATGGCATCGCACTTGAGCGTCGTAATATCGCCCTGCCAGAGATACAGCCCCGGCTGAATGGGTGTCAGGTCGGCAATATCCGTGATACCCTTTGCGGCGGTTTCGTCTTGCAGATAGGCGTCCTGCACTTGCAGAAAATCCGCACCAATGCGCACCGGTCTACGGACATTCATCAGCCCGCGCAGTAAAATATTCTGCCGCTCGGAATCCGCCGGGATGATCTGCTTCTGACAGGAGGGACGTTCGTTCAGCAGAGATTGTATGAGAAACAGTCTTTTTTCGCTCTGGTTCATAGTCAAACCCTCTTTTCGATAACCTGTTTAGGGCAGGTTTCCGCACACCGCCCGCAGTGCAGGCAGCGGTGCTGGTCGATGACCACCGGCTTCTTGGTAATGTCGATGCACTTCTGCGGGCAGACGGAGTAGCACAGCTTGCAGCCGATGCAGCCTTCGCCCACATAGTAACCCGGTGCTTCCTGTGCCGCTTTGCCGATGGTGAAGCTGTCCCGGACGATGTGTGCCGGGTCGCTGATGTCAAAATACTCCCCGTCCGCTTCGTACAAGCAGAACACCTCTAACGCACTGCGGGTATCGCCGGGATAGATGGACTGCATATAAGTGTTTTTCTCGAAAACCTCATCCAGCTTCTCGCTGCCGATATTCCTGATCTTGCCCCGCAGGGAGATCGAGATTTTGTCCTTTGTGGCGGACAGGGCGATGAAGCCTTGCTCCATGAGTTGGGCGTAGAACGCCTTGCCCTTGGCGGTGAGAAAATACACACCCTGTTCATCCCACAGCATCATGTCGATCACGCGGGTCTGGGGGTGGCTGTCTGCACCGATGGTGGCAATGGTGGTGGAGTGGATGCTCTCCACCAGCAGTTTCAGATAATCTTGTTTCGTCATACCGTCAACGTCCTTTCAGGATCGGCGTGAGCCGTTTATAGATCAGCATCGTCACGCCGCCGATGACGAGCCCTTTCAGCAGATTAAAGGGGAACGCATTGAACAGTACCACATCCAGCTTGGTATGGATAAAAGGCAGGAACTCGGCAAAGGAGGCAATGAGCTGATCCAGTGGCATAAAGTTCTCAAACAGCGGCAGCAGGATGAAGTAATTTGCCAGTGCTGCGGCGATACCCATAACGACGCTTGCAAGGACGCAGGCGGCCAGCGCAGTTTTCTTCGTTTTATGGCGTTTATAGATGAAACCCGCAGTGACCACATAGGCTGCGCCCATCAGGAAGTTGGCGATCTCGCCAATGCCTCCGGTGGAGGTGGTCAGAAGCTGCAAGGCGTTTTTGACAAGTTCAATCAGCAGACCGGAGAGCGGTCCAAAGGCAAATGCGCCGATGAGTGCAGGAAGGTCAGATAAGTCCATTCTCGCAAAGGACGGCGAGAGAGGAACGGGAAACTCCACAAAGGCCAGCAGATAAGCGACTGCGGACAGCATGGCGGTCATGGAGATGGTACGGACGGAAAGAACAGCGGTCTTTCTGCTTTTTTCGATGGAAACGGTATTCATGATTGCTCCTTGGAAAAGATATGCTGGGATTTGAAACAGCCCCACAGGACGGGTTTTCCTGCGGGGCTGCTTCCTCATATCTTCTTTCATCCGGACTATACCGTCGGTTACGGAATCTCACCGTATCGGGCGCTTTTGCGCTTCGCAGACTTTACTGCCGGTCAGGGATTTCACCTTGCCCCGAAGATGTTGAATTGAGAGAGTTTCTTAGAACTCGTAGGGAGGGTTGCCGGAGAAGTCAGCGATAACGCCGTGGGCATTATCCAGATAGAACACCTCAAAGATGGGGTTGGTGGACTCGCCGTACTGGCCCTTCACGATGGGGTTCTGGATGCACATTTCCTTGGCGGCCATGTTATTCTCGAACACAGCCTTGCCGTGCAGACGAATCCACGCATACTCCGGGCTGGAAACCGAAATTTCGATCTCCG
The DNA here is from genome assembly GCA_021029595.1 of Hominenteromicrobium mulieris. Classification (GTDB taxonomy): domain Bacteria; phylum Bacillota; class Clostridia; order Oscillospirales; family Acutalibacteraceae; genus Hominenteromicrobium; species Hominenteromicrobium mulieris. Next base: position 229,307 of record JAJJOY010000002.1, read on the forward strand.
GATTTTCCCGCATATCCTTGTAGACGTCCTTGGTGTTGTTGGTGCAGAACCACAGCTTGCCGTCCAGCTCGCCCGCGAACATGAAGGGACGGCACTTTGCCTTGCCGTCACGACCGACGGTAGCAAGATACTGCACAGGGTTGGCATTCAGAAATTCTACGACTTTATTCATGATAAGTACCTCCGTAATTTGTTTTTTCTCTTGATGCTTTGATTGTAATGCGATTTGTACGACTTGTGAAGCACGCACAATATTGTGGTATGGTTACCTCCGGGTAACAATTAGAACTTGCCGTTCTGATTCTGCCAGGTGGACTGGTCTGCGATGGTCTCCATCACATCCCAATGCTCGGCGATCTTGCCATTCTCCACGCGCCACAGGTCATAGTAGCTGGTGGGTGTACCGCCGAAGGTACCCTCGCTGACGGCAAGGACGAAGTTACCCTCCGCCAGAACCATGTGGACTTCATCGTACACCATGGAAATGCCCTGCTCCGCCAGAGCGCCCAGTGCGGCATTCAGACCGGACACACCATCGGCAATGCCGCTGTTGTGCTGGATGTAGGCATCACCATCAAAGTAATCCGGGGTCTTATCGAGGTTGTTGCCCTGCATGACATCGTAGAGGAAATTCTTGACCAGCTCCCGGTTTTCCTCGGTCTTATCCAGATCCGTGACCTCCATCGTGCCGTCCATCTGGGTGTGACCGGAGGGATTCGGCTCGGCCAGCGCCGCCAGATTGTCCCAATGCTCGGCAATCTTGCCGTCTCCGTCAAAGCGGAAGATGTCAAAGGCGACCTGCTCACCGGCACCGGCAAAATTGTAAATCGTCTGCAAGAACACCTTGTCGCCGTCCTCAAAAGCACGGATGTTGTTCACAGTGGTTTTCACATCGGCGGATGCGAGATATTCCACGGAACCGATAAAGGCATCCGCACCGGTGCCGTATGCCAGATTGTGCTGGATGTAGCCATCCGCCAACAGGCTGCGGGCGGTGTCCGTATCGCCGGTGGCAAAGGTGTTGATGAGCGCCAGCGCCTTTTCGGTCTGGCTCTGCTCCTGCTGGACAGGTGCAGTCTGCTGGGTGTTTTCAGCGGGTGTTTTGGTAGCAGCGTCCTTGGAGCCGCAGCCGGTGAGAGCTGTGCCGATCATGGCAAGAGCCAGCGCGAGGGAAAGAATTTTTTTCATTTTGAGTAACCTCCTTGGTAATTGGGCTTGCTTTCGTTTGCCTCTGGCATTATAATAATGCCGTAGCCCCAATTCGTAAAGTAAGCACAATATTGTGCCGTAGTTACCAAATAGAAACTAATGGGTAGTTACCAGAAAGAAACGATTGCGCCGTTCCTGGGTTTTCCGGCAATTTGGCGCTTGAAAAAATTTTTATGGGAGGGATTCAAATATGAGCGAAATGACCGCAAAAGCCACTCTTCCTGCCTGTCCTGTGGAGACCACGCTGACCCTCATCGGGGATAAGTGGAAGGTGCTGATTCTGCGTGACCTGATGCCGGGAACGAAGCGGTTCGGGGAACTGAAAAAGTCCGTAGGCAATGTGTCTCAGAAGGTCTTGACCGCCCAACTCCGGGCGATGGAGGAAAACGGGCTTGTCCACCGTGAGGTCTACGCCGAAGTACCGCCGAGAGTGGAGTATTCGCTGACGGAACTCGGTAAAAGCCTGAAGCCCATTCTGGATTCCATGCAGGCTTGGGGCGAAGCATATAAGGCCAAACAGTAAAAAACCCGAAGCAGTACCTTTACCGTGCTGCTTCGGGTTTTCCTTATGTTGAAGTCAAATCATTCCAAAATGTTTCAACGCCTCCGTAATTGCCTTTTCCTTCTCTGGCGGGCACTGGGGCTGCTTGACGTTTTCAGACTTTGTCTTGTTGTAATTCTCACGCTCGATGATGCCGTACTTCTGCTTCACCTGTGCGATATACAGACTGCTGACCTTCAAGCCACTATGTTCAAGAACGTAATCCTTGATCTGACCATAGGTTGCCGTCCCTCTTTTATCCTGCACCAGTTCCTCAACATCCACATCAATGTTGATATGTACTGCCGGTTTTCTCAGAACTAACTGACATACCGTCTCCACATGCGCGGTACATGGGAACATATCGACGGGGGTGACGGCCTCAATATTATAGTCCTCGGCGGTAAACTGCTTTAAATCGCGGGCGAGGGTGGCGGGGTCGCAGGAGACGTAGACGACGCGCATGGGGCGCATGGCGGCGATGGTCGTGATAACGGCGGCATCGCAGCCCTTGCGCGGAGGATCAATGACGATGACATCGGGGCGCTCGCCGCGCTCGTAGAGGATGCGCGCGGCGTCTTTGGCGTCACCGCAAAGGAACTCGGCGTTCGTGACATGGTTGTGCGCGGCGTTTTTGCGGGCATTTTCAACAGCGGAGGGGATAATCTCCGAGCCGATGAGCTTCTTCGCGCGGCTCGCCATGGAAAGACCGATGGTGCCGGTGCCGCAGTAGAGGTCAAGCAGCGTTTCCGCACCTGTAAGCCCGGCGTACTCTGCGGCCTTGTTGTAAAGCGCCTCCGCCTGCGTGCGGTTCACCTGATAAAACGCGTGGGGCGAAATTTCAAACTCCAGCCTGCAGAGCGTATCGCGGATCGTGGGCTTGCCCCACAGCGTGCGCAGCTCGCGACCCAAAACGACATTTGTGCGCTCGCGGTTGATGTTTAACACAATGCCGGTAATTTCCGGCACAGCCTCGCGCAGCATTTTGACGAGCAAGTCTTCCCCGTGCAGCTTTGCGCCGTTCGCGACGATGCACACGAGCACCTCCCCGCTCTTTTCGCCGCAGCGCATGTAAAGGTGGCGCAAAACGCCGCTGTGCGCCGCTTCATCGTAGATGCTCTCCCCGCTCAGTTTTTGCCACGCGCGGAACGCTTCCGCCGCGCGATCAAATACCTCGGGCTGCAAAAGGCAGGTGTGCGTGTCGATGATACGGTGGGAATTCACGGCGTAAAAGCCCATCTGCATTTCGCCGTTTTTGGAAAGCCCGATGGGCAGCTGGCATTTGTTGCGGTAGCGCGTGCGGGACGGCGCGCCGAGGATCGGCTCCATGGGGATATTTTCAAAGCCGCCGATGCGCTCCAAGGCGTCGCGGACACGCTGCGTTTTGATCTTCAGCTCCGCTTCATACGTGATGTGGCGGTAAACACAGCCGCCGCACGGGCCTGCAATGGGACAATCCGGTGTGGTGCGATCGGGCGACGTCGTAAGCAGCTCCTCGAGCCGCCCGAATGCGTACTTTTTGAGGACTTTTACGACGCGCACGACGCAGCGGTCGCCCACGGCGGTACCGGGCACAAACACGGCCATGCCATCTGCGCGGCAGATACCGCTGCCCTCGGCGGTCATGGCGGTGATCTCCGCTTCAAACAAATCATTTTTCTTTATCATGGAAAAACCTCCGTCAAACACAAAATTCTCTTTTTCATGTATAAAGCAGAGAACATGCGGGTAATTTAAGGGTGAGATACGATTTCAAACGGCTTATGTGGAAGAACGCGTTCAATTTATATGTGCAAAGTATACACAAATTTTTATTTTGATTTGTGCGACAATAGCAAAAGGGAGATTGTTGCAGAAACCGTTGACAATCGATATTTCAGTCGCTATAATAGAGACATAACAAATGACAACGAGCTCTGCGGTAAACGTTACCGCGACTTTTCAATACAACTCCTCCCCAAAAGAGAGCAAAAGGCGAGATTCATTTCTCGCCTTTTGCTCTTTTCTGCATTACTTTTTACAGAAGGCTTTTGAAGTCTCCGCAAAAAGCGAAAAGAGCGGTAAAATCACGAAACGACGTTCTGCGGCGTGCCGTTCCGGAACGCTTTCAGGTTCTCGGCGACAGTCTTAATGAGACGGGCGCGCGCGTCTCGAGACGCCCACGCGATGTGCGGCGTGACGATACAGTTTTGGGCGGTGAGCAGCGGGTCATCCTTTTTCGGCGGCTCGTGCACAAGAACGTCAAGCCCCGCTCCGGCGATGCGGCCACTATTCAGCGCCTCGGCAAGGGCAGCTTCGTCCACAACTGCGCCGCGCGCCGTATTGATAAGGAACGCAGTGGGCTTCATCAGGTTAAGGCGCTCCGCATTCACAAGCCCGCGGGTCTCGTCCGTGAGCGGGCAATGCAGCGAGACGACATCGGCATTTTTGAAAAGCGCGTCGAGCTCCGCCCACTGATAACGCTCGGGCAGCTCCCGTTTCGTGCGGCTGTATACGAGAATTTTCATGCCGAGCGCCGCGCCGAGCTTTGCGACGGTCTGCCCGATATGTCCGAAGCCGACGATGCCGAGCGTTTTGCCGTACAGCTCAAACAGCGGGTGCGTGCTGTGGCTCATCGTTTCGGCCTTATCCCAGTCGCCGCCGCGGGTGGCGGCGCTTATTTTTTCGGTGTGATTGCACAGCTCCAAAAGCAGCGCAAACGCCTGCTGCGCGACGGTCTCCACGCAATAAAGCGGCACATTGCACACGGTGATGCCCAGTTCTCCTGCGGCTTTGACATCGACAGTATTATATCCCGTTGCAAGAAGGCCGATAAAGCGCAGCTTCGGTAATTTCTGCATGATTTCGCGGCTTATAACATTGCGGTTCAAGATAACAGCTTCGGCGTTCTTTGCGCGCTCCACGATTTCTTCGGGCTTAGTGGAGTCATACACGGTGACGCTGCCGAGCGCCCTGAGCGGCGCCCACGAGACGTCGCCGGGGTTTGTAGAGCCGCCGTCCAAAATAACGATATGCATAGCGAGGTCCTTTCTGTCTTTCATTTTTTATCCTACATGTAAAAATGTGTTATGGCTCTTTCTAACGGCCGTTTCTGACCGCCGTTTAAAAAACCTTTGATAGGGTTTCTTACGGCTGAACAGTCCCCCGGACTGTTCGGGCTCGTCGTTTCTTTCGCTTGCTATTATACCGCATTTTGTTTTTTGTTTCAACGATTTTGCGCGCCGTTTGTCAAAGGATTTTGTCATCCTCTACACATATTTGCAGTTTTTAAAACTTAGAATTGCAATTTCACAAAAATCCGATTATAATAATTCTGTTAAGCGGGAAACGTTTTCACGGCGTTTGCCGCCTGTGTATTTTCGGCAGATAAACTGAACACAAACAGCAGAATACCGCGGTTTGCGGAGGAACGGGGGACTTCTATGAACTACGATCGAACACCATTTGAAACGGACAAGCCCGGCGAGGAATGCGGTGTTTTCGGCGCATACGATTTTGACGGACACGACATTTCTTCTTCCATTTATTACGGATTATTCGCCTTGCAGCACCGCGGACAGGAAAGCTGCGGCATCGCCGTCAGCGACACCGAGGGCCCCAAAGGCAAGGTGGATTACTACAAGGACATGGGCCTTGTAAACGAGGTATTCGACGAGGAGCGTCTCAATCGCCTGCACGGCAATATCGGCGTGGGCCATGTGCGCTACTCCACCGCCGGCGCGAGCAACCGCGAAAACGCGCAGCCGCTCATCATCCACTATATCAAGGGCACGCTGGCCGTAGCGCACAACGGCAACCTGACAAATGCCGTTGACCTCCGCGAAAAGCTAAAGTACAGCGGCGCTATTTTCCAGACGACCATCGATTCCGAGACGATCGCCTACTACATCGCACGCGAGCGCGTGCAGACGAAAAACGTGCAGGAGGCCGTCAGCCGCACGATGGACAAAATTGAGGGTGCCTATGCCCTCGCGGTCATGTCCCCCCGCAAGTTGATCGGCGCGCGCGATCCCTATGGCTTCAAGCCCCTATGTATCGGCAAGCGCGACAACACGTATTTCCTCTCCAGCGAGACCTGTGCGCTTGACGCCGTGGGCGCGGAATTCGTCCGCGACGTAGAGCCGGGCGAGATTGTCACCATCACGCCGAACGGCATTCTCTCCGACAAATCGCACTGCCTTCCCGCCGAAAAGCAGGGACGCTGCATTTTTGAGTACATTTATTTCGCCCGCCCGGACAGCCGCATTGACGGCATCAACGTGTATTCCGCACGTCTGCTTGCCGGCCGTTTCCTCGCGAAAGATTCCCCCGTGGATGCGGACATCGTCGTCGGCGTGCCGGAATCCGGCAACGCGGCAGCACAGGGCTACGCCATGGAATCCGGCATCCCCTACGGCACGGCATTCGTGAAAAACAACTACGTCGGCCGCACATTCATCAAACCGAAGCAGAGCAGCCGTGAATCCAGCGTGCGCGTTAAATTAAATGTCCTGCGCGAGGTTGTCAAGGATAAGCGCGTCATCCTCATCGATGACTCCATCGTGCGCGGCACGACGAGCGACCAGATTGTGAACATGCTGAAAGACGCAGGCGCAAAAGAGGTGCACATGCGCATCAGCTCGCCCCCGTTCCTGTGGCCGTGTTACTTCGGCATCGATGTGCCGGAGCGCCACCAGCTTATCGCCTATAATCACACGGTCGACGAGATCTGCAAGGAGATCGGCGCAGATACGCTCGGTTATTTACGTTTAGAGCGTCTGCCGGAAATGGTGAACGGCCTCGGCATCTGCACGGGCTGCTTTACGGGTAACTACCCCATTCCCGCCCCGAAAGACGACATCCGCGGCGAATACGAAGCGTAATGCGTTTCTGTCGGCGAAAAGGCTCTGCTCACAAACGCGTGGTGGATTATCGTCATTCCCGGCGTGTTCCTCATCGCAACACTCCTTTGCATCACCAGTCTCGGCAGTACCCTGCAAACGGGTTCGAGCCGCCGCCACAGCAATTTGTAAAATCAAATTTACCTGTATACACAAAAACGCTCCCGGCATAAATGTAGATGTCCATAAAACAGCATCAATCCCGGCAGTAATGTCTGCCGGGATTGTTCTTGCCGTACATTGAAGCCATATGATATGATTAAACAGACTGATAAACTTGAGTTTATTTGATTAAGGAGAATTGAAAATAATGTTGGAATTAAAAAGATTGTCAGTTGATGATGGCTTAGATATTTACACAATGCTGCAAGAGATCCCTGCTGAAGAAAATGGATTAATTAACAAAGCCAACGGATTAACATTTGATGAGTATAAAGAATGGTTGATTGTAAAACAGAGGGATTCTGAGCAAGAAGGGATTGTAGATGGTTGGAAAGTGCCTTCTACAACTTTTTGGCTATATGCTGATGGTATTCCGGTTGGATTTGGTTCTGTCAGACATTTTTTGACTGAGGCATTGAGAAAAGCAGGAGGAAATATCGGGTACGGAATTGCACCAGCGTTTCGTGGAAAAGGATATGGAAAAGAACTGCTGAGATTATTGCTTAATGAAGCGAAAGGAATGGGAATAGATAAAGTGTTAGTAACCATTCTTTTAGATAACATAGCATCTCAAGCTGTGGCAATAGCAAACGGAGGTGTTGTTACTGAAAGAACTGACGAGAGAGTTTTCATTTGGATTGATACTAAGAAATAAAAAGGAAAATCAATTCCAATTTGTCAAACAGTAAGGGCGCACTTCTATACACCATTCGGTGTAGTGCGGTAATGTGCGATTTTGCACCGCATCCAAGCCTCCCGCGTCAGAGGGAGCCATGGATATTCTAGCCCTAACATAAAAAAAGAATCCGACCTTTGATTGCAGCCATAGGTCGGATTCACTTTTTTATGAGCAACCAGCTAAAAACCGGGAGCATTTTTCATTTCGTGTTTTAACGGCAAAGGTGCCGCTTCAAAAACAGTCTGCTGTATAAGGTTTTTATTCCGCCTTGGAAAGCAGTCCGTCGATGAACTGACGGGCAAGTCTCGCGGAGCGGTTGCCACGCTCCAGCGCAAAGCGCTCGGCGAGCAGCTCCAGTTCCTGCGTCGGCATATCGATGCCGTTTTCCTCCGCAAGGTGGCGCACGATGTGCAGGAACGTGTCCTTGTTCGGCTTGCTGAACGTCACGTGGATGCCGAAGCGCTCGGAAAGCGATGCAAGCTCCTGCATCGTATCGTTGCGGTGAATATCATCGCCCTCACGGTCGGAGAACTTCTCCTTGATGATATGACGACGGTTGCTCGTCGCGTAGATTGCCACATTCTGCGACTTCGCCGTAACGGAGCCCTCCAGCACCGCTTTCAGTGCATTGAAGTTATCGTCGTCCTTGAGGAACGAAAGGTCGTCGATGAACAGAATAAACTTCAGCGGGTTCGCAGAAAGCTCATCGAGAATTTTCGGGATAGACTGTAACTGATCCTTGCGCACCTCGATGATACGCAAACCCTCGCGCCACAGCGCATTGACGACGGCTTTCACCGTAGACGATTTACCCGTACCGGCGTCGCCCGTCAGCAAAATGTTCGCCGCAGGTTTACCCTCAAGCAGCGCCTTTGTGTTATCGATGATGATCTGGCGCTCGCGGGCGTAATCCACAAGGTCGGAAAGCTCCGTCTTGTCCGGGTTACTGACCGGCACGATCTCGGCATTCTCGCCAAGGTAGAACATACGGTTTTTGGCGTAAATGCCGTAGCCGTACTTGCCGATGTTCGCAGTGCGCTCTGTGTAGCACGCTTTAATGTCCGGCGCTTCGCTGACAAAGCCGGGTAAAAAGCCCCTATACTCCATCGCGCTGCGCAGCGTTTCCGGCGTGAGCTCCGCCGTCATCTGCAGCGTTTTAAGCTCTTCCAAAACGGCCTCGCGCAGGTAAGCGGGGATCTCTTCCTTTTTGCCCACAGCCTGCACGTAGACGTTCTCGCTGTTTTCACAGATTTCGCGCACATATGCGCCGAGTATGCCGCCGTTTGCGCGGTACAGCGCAGAGACGAACAACGCATACAGCGCCGGGGACGGCTCTGCGAGATACTTACGCAGACTATTTATAACCGCATCTTCCTGTAATTCTCTGAACACCGCCAACGTGGAAAGGCGGATGCTCAACTCCTGTAAACTACCCATCAGTTCAAAATCGCCCCCGAAGCACCGCTGGAGACCAGCGCCGCGTAGCGCTTCAGGTAGCCGGAAAGTTCTTTCTTCTTCGGCACAAAGTTCTTCATGCGTTCATTGAGGACAGCCTCGTCCACCTTCAGTTCAATTCTGTTCTCCGGAATATTGATGCTGATGATGTCACCTTCCTCCACAACGCCGATGGGGCCGCCGGAAGCCGCTTCCGGGGAAACATGGCCGACGCACGCGCCGCGCGTTGCGCCGCTGAAACGGCCGTCCGTGATGAGCGCCACGCTGTTGCCGAGCCCCATGCCCATGATAGCAGAGGTCGGGTTCAGCATCTCGCGCATACCGGGGCCGCCCTTCGGACCCTCATAGCGGATGACAACGACGTCGCCCGGTACGATCTTGCCCGCGTTGATGGCCGCCTGCGCGTCCTCCTCGCTCTCAAACACGCGTGCCGGGCCTTCATGCACAAGCATCTCCGGCAGAACGGCAGAACGCTTTACAACGCTGCCCTCCGGCGCAAGATTACCGCGCAGCACGGCGATGCCGCCGGTCTGACTGTACGGATTCTCGATGGGACGGATAACGTCGTGGTTCAGGTTCACGCAATTCTTGATGTTCTCGCCGACGGTCTTGCCGGTCACGGTTATGCAGTTCGTGTGCAGCAGACCCTTTTTGCTCAGCTCGTTCATCACAGCGTACACGCCGCCCGCTTCGTCAAGCTCTTCAATGTACGTTCTGCCCGCCGGTGCCAGATGGCACAGGTTCGGGGTCTTTTCGCTGATCCGGTTTGCGATGTCGAGGTTGATCTCGATGCCGCACTCGTGCGCGATGGCCGGCAGATGCAGCATACTGTTCGTGGAGCAGCCGAGTGCCATATCGACCGTAAGTGCGTTCATAATGGCGTCCTTCGTCATGATGTCACGCGGGCGAATATTCTTTCTCAGCATATCCATGACCGCCATGCCTGCGTGCTTTGCAAGCTCGATACGTGCGGAATATACCGCCGGGATGGTGCCGTTGCCGCGTAGACCCATGCCGAGGGCTTCCGTCAGGCAGTTCATGGAGTTTGCGGTGTACATGCCGGAGCAGGAGCCGCATGTCGGGCAGGTCTTGCACTCATATTCGCGCAGCTTTTCTTCGGTAATCTTACCGGCGTTGAATTCGCCCACCGCCTCCGAAATGGAGGAGAAGCTCGTTTTTGCGCCGTCTACGTGGCCCGCAAGCATCGGGCCGCCGCTGACGAACACTGTCGGAACGTTAAGGCGCGCCGCCGCCATTAAAAGGCCCGGCACGTTCTTGTCGCAGTTCGGCACCATGACGAGCGCGTCAAAGCCGTGTGCCAATGCCATGGCTTCGGTGGAATCCGCAATGAGGTCGCGCGTAACGAGCGAATACTTCATACCGGTGTGGCCCATTGCAATACCGTCACATACCGCGATCGCCGGGAAGACAATCGGCGTGCCGCCTGCCATCGCAACGCCGATCTTTACGGCGTCTACAATCTTGTCGATATTCATGTGGCCCGGGACGATCTCGTTATAGGAGCTGACGATGCCGACGAGCGGACGTTCGATCTCCTCCTCCGTGAGGCCCAGAGCATGGTACAGCGCACGGTGCGGCGCGTTCTGCGTACCGATTTTCAGAGAATCACTTTTCATTTTATTTCCTCGATCCGTGAAATTTTGGCTGTGGCGCGGCGTCCCGCATGGAAAAACGCGCCGTGTGTAAATAGGGTTTAAGCCATAGAGGAAAACTCCCCTATGGCTATCCCCTTAAAACAGATTCCGTTCAAATCAGTTGTTGATGAGCTTATCCTCGTCGCTCCAGCTGTACAGCTTGCGGATATCCGCGCCCACAGCCTCGCTCGGATGCTCGGAAGCCAGCTTGCGCATTGCGTTGAAGTGTACCTGGCCGCCTGCGGAAGACATGTCGAGCAGGAAGTCCTTTGCGAAGGTGCCGTCCTGAATGTCCTTCAGGATCTTCTTCATGGTCTTCTTCGTCTCCTCGGTGATGATCTTCGGGCCGGTGATGTAATCGCCGTACTCTGCCGTGTTGGAGATGGAGTATCTCATGCCGGCAAAGCCGCTCTGGTAGATGAGGTCAACGATGAGCTTCATCTCGTGGATGCACTCAAAGTACGCGTTTCTCGGGTCGTAGCCTGCCTCAACCAGCGTCTCGAAGCCGGCCTGCATCAGAGCGCAAACGCCGCCGCAGAGAACTGCCTGCTCGCCGAAGAGGTCGGTCTCGGTCTCGGTACGGAACGTGGTCTCCAAAACGCCTGCTCTTGCGCCGCCGATACCGAGTGCATAAGCAAGGCCGATGTCCCAAGCGTCGCCCGTTGCATCCTGCTCGACCGCGATGAGGCACGGTACGCCCTTGCCTGCCTGATACTCGCTTCTGACCGTGTGACCCGGGCCCTTCGGCGCGATCATGATGACGTTGACGTTCTTCGGCGGCTTGATGCAGCCGAAGTGAATGTTAAAGCCGTGTGCAAATGCCAGGGTCTTGCCCTCGGTCAGGTTCGGCTCAATGCTCTCTTTGTACAGTGCAGCCTGCTTTTCATCGTTGATGAGAATCATGATGATGTCCGCAGCCTTTGCAGCCTCAGCGCTTGTCATGACCTTGAGGCCCTGTGCCTCGGCCTTTGCCCAGCTCTTGGAGCCTTCATACAGACCGACGATAACGTCAACGCCGCTGTCCTTCAGGTTCAGTGCATGTGCGTGACCCTGCGAGCCGTAGCCGATGATGGCAACGGTCTTGCCTGCGAGCTTCTGCAGATCGCAATCCTGCTGATAAAAAATTCTTGCCATGATAAATTACCTCTTTCTGTGCATGAATTGGTATGTTAATTTAAATGGACAAACTAAATTAGAAATTGATGGCCTGACGGATCGTCGTGCTGCCCTTTTCAAGGGAAACATTGCCGGTGCGGCAGATCTCAAGGATCTCGTAGTCGCGCATCAAATCGACGAATTCATCGATTTTTCGCGATTCGGAGGTCAGGCAAAGCATCAGGGAATCCTTGGAGTAATCCATGGTCTTCGCGCCGAACGCGTCCGCCGCGGCAAGGATGTCACTGCGCGTTTTGGAATCGTTTTTCAGCTTAATGAGCATCAGCTCGCAGCTGACGGAGGTGTCCGGGGTAAACTCTTTAATGGAGCAAACGTCCGGCAGCTTATAAAGCTGGTTCACGAGCTGCTGCTTCTGCGTCTCGCCGCCCTCAAACGTGACGGTGATGCGGGAAAGCGCGTTCGATTCCGTTTCGCTGACGGTCAGAGAAATGATGTTGAACTGACGTCTTCTGAACATGCTCGTCACACGGTTCAGCACGCCGAACTGGTTATTGACCAGAACCGCTACGGTATATCGATTCATCTCATTCACCCACCTTCATGATAATATCATCCATGCTGCCGCCCGGCGGGAGCATGGGCAGGACGAATTCGTCCTTATCGATCCTGCAATCGATGACATACGGGCCGTCGCAGCTGAACGCGTGCTCAAACGCCTTGTCGAGCGCCGCCACGGTATCAACAGCCTCGCCGTCCGCGCCGAACGCGCGCGCAAGCGCCACAAAGTCAGTCTTGCGGTCGAGAATCGTGTTGGAATAGTGCTTATTAAAGAACAGCGTCTGCCACTGACGCACCATGCCGAGCACGCCGTTATTCATCAGAAGGATGACAACCGGCACGTTGTAGGTTACGGCAGTGGTGAGTTCGTTGAGACACATACCGAAGCTGCCGTCGCCCGTGACGAGCACGCTGCGCTCGCCTGTGCCGACCGCCGCACCGATGGCCGCACCGAGGCCGAAGCCCATGGTGCCGAGGCCGCCGCTGGAAATGAAGCGGCGCGGCTTTTTAAAGTTCACGTTCTGCGCCGCCCACATCTGGTGCTGGCCGACGTCCGTTGCAACGGCGGTATTCTCGCCGAGGTGCTTGTTCAGCGTCATGATCGCGTTGCGGGGCGTAAGGCCCGGGCGAATATCGAGATAATCGTTTTCGGTTTCTTTTAAGGCCTTCACGGCCTTTTCCCAGTCGGGCTTCTGCTCTGCGTTGACGAGCGGAATGAGCTTTTGCAGCGTCAGCTTCACGTCGCCGCGCAGGCCGCAGGCGGAGTTCACGGTTTTCGAGAGCTCGGAGCCGTCCACGTCAATATGGATGATCTGCGCAAGCTTCGCAAACTTCTCGCGGTTGCCCGTCACGCGGTCGTTAAAGCGCACGCCGAGCGAAATGATGAGGTCGGCGTCGTGCATCGCCATGGAAGAAGCGTAGTGGCCGTGCATGCCCTGCATACCAAGGAAACGCGGGTGGTCGGTCGGAATGCCGGAAAGACCCATCAAGGAGCAGCCGATCGGCGCGTCAATCTTCTCGGCGAGCGCCAGCATTTCTTCCTGCGCTTCCGATGTGATGAGACCGCCGCCGAAGTAAATGAACGGGCGCTTCGAGACATTGATGAGCGCCGCGGCTTCTTTGATGCGCACGTCCTTCGCCGCGTGGCGTTCTTCGGGCTGTACGGGTGCCTGCGGCTCGTAGTCGCAGACCGCTGTCTGCACGTCCTTCGGCACATCGATGAGCACCGGGCCCGGTCTGCCGGACTGCGCAAGCGCAAACGCCTCGCGGATGGTGTCCGCCAGATTCTCCACGGAGCCGACGAAGTAGTTGTGCTTCGTAATGGGCAGCGTCACGCCCGTAATGTCGATCTCCTGGAAGCTGTCCGTGCCGATCTGTGTTGTCGGCACGTTGCCGCAAATCGCGACAAGCGGGATGGAATCGAGGTACGCCGTCGCAATACCGGTCACAAGGTTCGTTGCGCCCGGGCCGGAGGTGGACATCACCACGCCCACCTTGCCGGTCGCTCTTGCGTAGCCGTCCGCCGCGTGGGCAGCGCCCTGCTCGTGCGCCGTCAGCATGTGGCGAATTTCATTCTGATATTTATAAAGACTGTCGTAAACGTTCAGGATCTGCCCGCCCGGATAACCGAAAACGGTGTCGCAGCCCTGTTCAATTAAAGTTCTGATGAGGATATCTGCACCTGTAAGCTGCATTCAATTACTCCTTCGTTAAGTATTCAAGGATGAGGTCGCCGCACTTTTTGCAGCCAACCTTCGTCATGCCGTCTTCCATAATGTCGGCAGTACGGTAACCCGCGTCAAGGTACTTGGAAACCGCATGCTCCACCGCATCGGCTTCCTTCGCCATATCGAAGCTGTAACGCAGCATCATGGCGGCGGAAAGAATGGTGCCGATCGGGTTTGCAAGGTCCTGACCCGCAATGTCCGGTGCAGAGCCGTGGATCGGCTCGTACAGGCCGCAGCTCGTTGCACCGAGGCTCGAGGACGGGATCATGCCGATGGAGCCGGTGATCATGGAAGCTTCGTCGGAAAGAATGTCACCGAACATGTTCTCCGTCACGATGACGTCGAACTGTGCCGGGTTCTTCACGATCTGCATCGCGCAGTTATCGACGAGCATATCGGTCAGCTCCACGTCGGTGTATTCTTCCGCCAAGCGGTGCATGACCTTCTTCCAAAGGCGGCTCGTATCGAGCACATTGCTCTTTTCTACGGAGCACAAACGGTGATTGCGCTTTCTTGCCGTCTCGAATCCGATGCGGCCGATGCGCTCGATCTCCGCTTCACTGTACTTCATAATGTCCGTCGCGACCGGCTGGCCGTCTGCATCATCGGTCTTATGCTCGCCAAAATAGATGCCGCCGATGAGCTCGCGCACGATGATGAAATCGATGCCCTTTTCGACAATAGATTTTTTCAGCGGAGAAGCGTCAGAGAGCTGCGGCCAGATCTTTGCCGGGCGGTTGTTGCTGTAAACTCCCATACCCGCGCGCAGGCGCAGCAGACCCTTTTCCGGGCGCTTCGGGCCCGGCACGTCGTTCCACTTGTCGCCGCCTACGGCGCCGAGCAGCACACTGTCGGAAGCTACGCACTTATCGAGCATTTCCTGCGGCAGCGGGTCGCCCCACTTATCGATGGCACAGCCGCCCATATCGACGTCTGTATAATGAAAGGTGTGTCCGTACAGCTCTGCAATTTTATCCAGCACGCGGAGCGCTTCGTTTACGATCTCCGGTCCGATGCCGTCGCCGCGGATCACCGCGATGTTCTTCGTCATTTGTTTTCCGCCTCCTTGAGGGACTTCAGCAAGCCGCCTGCTTTGATGATATTCTGAATGAACGGCGGGAACGGCTGTGCCTTATACGTCTTGCCGGTCGTGATGTCGGTGATGATGCCGGTATCAAAATCGACCGAAACTTCGTCGTTTGCGTTGATCTCGTCCGCCGCTTCCTCGCACTCGAGAATCGGCAGGCCGATATTGATGGCATTGCGGTAGAAAATACGCGCAAAGCTCTTTGCAATGACGCAACCCGTGCCGCAGGTTTTAATGACGAGCGGTGCGTGCTCACGGGAAGAGCCGCAGCCGAAGTTCCAGCCCGCCACAATGACGTCGCCCTTTTCGACCTTCTTTACGAACGCCTTGTCAATATCCTCCATGCAGTGGAGCGCAAGCTCCTGTGCGTTCGGGGTGTTGAGGTAACGTGCGGGAATGATAACATCCGTATCGACGTTATCGGGATATTTGAAAACCTTGCCCTGTGTGTTCATGCTTACGCCTCCTTATATTCGGTGATGTAGCCGGTCAGCGCGCTGGCTGCCGCCGTGTGCGGAGAAGCCAGGTACACTTCGCTGTCCACATGACCCATGCGGCCGACGAAGTTGCGGTTCGTTGTGGCGATGCAGCGTTCGCCCGCTGCCAGAATGCCCATATAGCCGCCGAGGCACGGACCGCACGTCGGGGTAGAAACAACAGCGCCCGCGTCGATAAATGCCGTCACGTAGCCGCGCTCCACGCATTCGCGGTAGATCTGCATCGTGCCCGGAATGATAATGCAGCGGATGCCGTCCGCAATCTTCTTGCCGTTCAAAATGCTGTACGCCGCTTCCATGTCTTCCATTCTGCCGTTCGTGCAGCTGCCGATGACGACCTGGTCGACCTTAATATCGTGCAGCTCGCTTGCCGGGTGCGTGTTCTCCGGCAGATGCGGACAGGCGACGGTCGGCACAATCTTTGCGAGATCGATATCGATAACCTTTTCGTATTCCGCGTCGGGGTCTGCTTCGTATACAACCGGCTCGCGTTCGCTTCTATCCTGTAAATAGGCAAGCGTAATATCGTCCACCGGGAAAATACCGTTTTTCGCACCGGCCTCAATCGCCATATTGCAGATGCACAGGCGGTCGTCCATGGAGAGGTTCTTCACGCCCTCGCCGGTGAACTCCATGCTCTTATACAGCGCGCCGTCCACGCCGATCATGCCGATGATTGTGAGGATAACGTCTTTGCCGCTGCAATTTTCCGGCAGCTTGCCGGTCAGGTTAAATTTGATCGCGGACGGAACCTTAAACCACGCCATGCCCGTTGCCATGCCGGCTGCCATATCCGTAGAGCCAACGCCTGTGGAGAACGCGCCCAGCGCACCGTAGGTACAAGTGTGGCTGTCCGCGCCGATGATGCAGTCGCCGGCGGTCACAATGCCCTGCTCCGGCAAAAGCGCATGCTCAATGCCCATCTTGCCCACGTCATAGAAGTGGCTCACGCAGTGGCTGCACGCAAACTCGCGGCACGTCTTGCTCTGCTCCGCCGCCTTAATATCCTTGTTCGGCACAAAGTGGTCGAGTACGATCGTTACTCTGTCCTTATCGAAAACGTCTGTAAAGCCCGCTTTCTTAAACTCATGAATTGCGACCGGCGTCGTGATGTCGTTGCCGAGCACGATATCCAGCTTTGCATTGATGAGCTGACCGGCGGTAACTTCACGGAGACCCGCGTGCGCCGCAAGGATCTTCTGCGTCATGGTCATTTTCATTTTAGTTTCCCCCTTTGATCATATTGTTGTAAGCGCTCAACAGCGCCTTTGTATTCGCCTTTACAACGTCGGTGTCGGTGCCTGCGCCCCAGAACATCGAACCGTCTTCCTTTTCAAGGCCGATGTACGAAGCCGCCACGCTCTGCGAGCCCTGTCCCTGCATACTGTGCTGGGTAAAGACCTGCAGGGTGTACTCTGCACCGGTGTACGCACGCAGCGCGTTGTTGATTGCGTTGAGGGAACCGTTGCCTTCCGCTTCCATCTCGGTCTCTTCGCCGTCCTTCGCGAACGTGATGCCGATCTTCACGTTGTCCTTGTCGCGCATAAACTCAAAATCCGTCACGGTAACACCGTTCGTCAGATTGAGGTAGTTTTCTTCAAAGATATTTAGAACCTCATCCGGCTTCAGTTCCTTGTGTTCGTGGTCGGAAATATCCTTGCACAGATAGCTGAAGTGCTCGCGCATTTTTGGCGGCAGGTTATAGCCGTACGTCTGCTCCAGCAGATAACCGATGCCGCCCTTTCCGGACTGGGAGTTGACACGGATAACGTCTGCGTCGTACGTTCTGCCGATGTCCTTCGGGTCGATCGGAATGTACGGTACGTTCCACTGATGCAGCTTATTTTTCGCTCTGTATTTCATGCCCTTTGCAATCGCATCCTGGTGGCTGCCGGAAAACGCCGCAAACACCAGTGCGCCCGCATACGGGGCTCTTTCGTACACATGCATACGCGTGCATTTTTCATATTCGTCCACAAGGTACGGCATGTCGGAGAAGTCAAGCTTCGGGTCAACACCGTGGGAGTACATGTTCATCGCAAGCGTAATGATATCCACGTTGCCGGTACGTTCACCGTTGCCGAACAGCGTACCCTCTACGCGGTCTGCGCCGGCAAGGAGCGCCAACTCGGTGTCCGCAACACCCGTGCCGCGGTCGTTGTGCGGGTGCAAAGACAAAGTCACGAATTCACGGTACTTGAGGTTCTCGCTCATGTACTCGACCTGCGAAGCATACACGTGCGGCATACTCATTTCCACCGTGACCGGCAGATTGATGATAACGTTGTTCGTCTCGCTCGGCTCCAGAACGTCGAGAACCGCATTGCAGACCTCCAGCGCGTATTCCGGCTCGGTGCCCGTAAAGGACTCCGGAGAATACTCAAAGCGGAAGTTGCCTTCGTATTCGGCCGCAAGCTTTTTGACGAGCTTCGCGCCGTCTACGGCGATCTTCTTGATCTCCTCCTTGGACTTCTTAAACACCTGCTCGCGCTGTGCAACGCTGACCGAGTTATAGAAGTGGATAATCGCGCTCGGTGCGCCCTTGCACGCGTCGAATGTCTTACGGATGATGTGCTCGCGGCACTGGGTGAGCACCTGCACGGTAACGTCCTCGGGAATCATGTTGTTGTCAATCAGCGTGCGGAGGAACTCATATTCCGTCTCGCTCGCCGCCGGGAAGCCGACCTCGATCTCCTTAAAGCCGACCTGCAAAAGCACTTTGTAGTATTCAAGTTTTTCTTCAAGGCTCATCGGGATGACAAGGCTCTGGTTGCCGTCGCGCATATCCACGCTGCACCAGATCGGCGCCTTTTCAATGTGGTCTTTTTCCACCCACTTGTTATATTCTTTCGATACCGGGAAGTACCCGACCTTATATTTGCTTGCGTCCATCATTTTGCTTTCTCCTCTCAACCCTTGGTGGTTCTGAAGCCTGCTTCACGCAGGGCGTTTTTGATCGTTTTCACATGGTTGTTGTCGCGCGTCTCCATTTCGATGCGCAGGAAGCAGCCGTTAATGCTTTCGGTGTTGCCCTTTTCATAGTGCACGCCGGTCACGTTGCCGCCGCAGTCCGCGATGATCGAAGAGATCTCCTTGAGCTGACCGGGCTTGTCGATAAGCTCAATGAGGAGGCTCGCGGAACGGCCGGAGTTCATCAGGCCGCGGTCAATCACGCGGGAAAGGCTCGTCACGTCGATGTTGCCGCCGGAGACGATGCACACAACGCGCTTGCCCTTTAAATCAAATTTATTGAACATCACGGCGGCAACGGAAGCAGCGCCCGCGCCCTCCGCGATCATTTTCTGCTTTTCGATGAGTGCCAAGATTGCGCTCGAAACTTCGTCCTCGCTCACCAGCGCGATGTCATCCACATATTTTTTGACGATCTCAAACGTGTTGTCACCCGGGCGCTTTACGGCGATGCCGTCCGCCACGGTCTGCACGGTGTCGAGTGTCTCGATCTTGCCGTCGTGAATGGAGTTGTACATGCTCGGTGCGCCGGTCATCTGTACGCCGTACACCTTCACGCTCGGGCGGATGTGCTTTGCGGTGTACGCAATGCCGGAGATGAGTCCGCCGCCGCCCACCGGCACCACAATGGCATCGATGTTGTCAAGGTCATTCAGAACCTCCAGCGCGATGGTGCCTTGGCCCGCGATAACATCTTCGTCGTCAAACGGGTGCACGAACGTATAGCCCTCTTTTTCTTTCAATTCAATCGCCTTGTTATACGCGTCGTCGTAAACGCCCTCCACAAGGCAAACCTCTGCGCCGTAGCCCTTTGTGGCCTCCACCTTGGAGATCGGTGCGGAGTCCGGCAGACAGATGAGCGATTTGATGCCGTTTTTCGTTGCCGCTAGCGCCACGCCCTGTGCGTGGTTGCCCGCGGAACAGGCAATAACGCCTTTCGCTTTCTCTTCTGCGGAAAGCTGGGAGATCTTATACGCAGATCCGCGCACCTTAAAAGAGCCGGTGATCTGCAAATTCTCGGGCTTTAGGTACAGGTCGCAATCCGGCGCGATGCCGTAGGTCTTCACGACGTTTGTTTCGCGGATGATGCTCTTTAGAACGGTTTGCGCATCAAATACTTTGTCTAATGATAACATGTTCTTCTGCCTTTCCTGCTGTGTTCGGTTTAAAGCCTTATGAATTTGAAAGTTTGTGCTTTCAAACTTGCAGCTTGTTTCCTTGTTCTTCCGCTTTGAAGTGTAAAAAAACCGCCTCAAAGCCGTTTATGCTTTGAGACGGGTGTAATAACTAAATTATGCACTCGCGGTACCACTCAAATTGCGGAGAACCTCCGCCACTCTTCGAAGTCCAATAACTTCTATGCACTGACGTAGCAATCACGGGATACCCTACTGAATTCGCTGTTCAGGCATCCGGCTCGGAAGGGAGAAATCTCTGCATCTCTGCACCGGTTCACACCTTCCACCGGCTCTCTGAAACAGCTCTGCACAGACAGTCTTCGTCATCGCTTTTTGTTATGAAATTGAATAGATTATAACACCCGCTTTCCCCGTTGTCAATGCTTTTCGACCGCCTTGTCAAAATTTTTCTTTTGTAAGTTTTGCAGGAAACACCTTTTCTCCCATCGTTTTTTCCTTTTTTCGCAAATCGGGCGCTTTTTCCGCAATTCACGCAAAAAGTGTGGAAAACAACGTGCAAAATCCGCAGTTCTGCCATAGCCAAAATAAAAAAGGTATGATAAAATAAGAAGGTTGAAAAGAGACTATGTATTATCGGGTGATTTTCGTGACAAAAAGTATGACAGAGGGTAAGCCCCTCAAGCTTATTCTGCAATTTGCGGTTCCGCTTTTGTTCGGCAACCTCTTGCAGCAAATGTATAATCTGGTTGATGCCGCCATCGTCGGCCGTGTGCTCGGCACCGGCGCACTCGCCGCCGTCGGCGCTACAAGCAGCGTGCAGTTTCTGGTACTCGGTTTCTGCATCGGCATCTGCATCGGCTTCGGTATCCCCATCGCCAAAAGCTTCGGCGCAGAGCGTCTTGATAAAATGCGTTCGTACATTTTCAACTCCGTGCTGCTTACCGCCTTATTCGCGGTGCTCATCACGGCGGTATGTTCACTGTGCTGCACGCTCATTTTGCAAATGCTCTCTGTGCCGCAGGATGTTTTTGACGACGCCTACGCGTATCTCATCGTCATTTTCCTCGGCATCCCCTTTACCTTATTATACAATCTGCTCTCCAGCATCCTGCGCTCCGTCGGTGACAGCCGCACGCCGTTCCTGTTCCTCGCCATCTCGACCGTCCTGAATATCGGTCTTGACCTGCTCTGCATCATTGTCTTCAAGTGGGGCGTTGCGGGCGCGGCTATCGCCACCATCGCAGCGCAGGCGGTCAGCGGCATTTTGTGCCTCATCTATATCCGCTTCCGCGTGCCGCTCCTCACGCTTTCCCGCGCAGACTGCAAAGCGGATGCGGAATCCATCCGTGACCTCGTCGTCATGGGCATCCCCATGGGGCTTCAAACCTCCATCACAGCCATCGGCAGCATGGTCATGCAGGCAGCGAACAACGGTCTCGGCAGCGTGTACGTTTCGGGCTTCACGGCCGGCATGCGCCTGAAGCAGTTCTGCATGTGCCCGTTTGATGCCCTCGGCTCTGCTGTTTCCGTCTTCTGCGGTCAGAATCTCGGTGCAAAAAAGCCGGAGCGCATTCGGCAGGGCGTACGGCTCGGCGTCATCGTCGGCGTCGCCTACGGCTTCTGCATCGGCCTTGTCATGATCTTCTTCGGCCGCAGCATGTCCACGCTCTTTGTTGAATCGAGTGCAGGCGACGTGCTCGACGCTTCCGCAAAATATCTGCGCTGCATGGGCTACTTCTTCTGGAGTCTCGGCATCCTCAACATCTGCCGTATGGCGACACAGGGCATCGGCTTCTCCGGCCGCGCGGTATTCTCCGGCGTAACGGAAATGTTCGCGCGCTCCATCGTCAGCCTCGGCTTTGTCGGCGCGTTCGGCTATACGGCTATCTGTTTCTCGGATCAAACCGCGTGGATCGCCGCCGTGCTCTACATCACCCCCACCTGCCTGCACTGCATTAAGAAAGTCACAAAGCAGATCGAAGCGGAAAAAGCGAACGCCAATCTCTCCGAAAGCGTTGGTTAAAAGTTTTTGATCCAACTTTTTTCAAAAAGTCGGTCGGATTCCAAAGGTGAAACCTTTGGTCGTCGTCCGCAGACGACGAAACCCTTTTGCCTACCCAAAAATCAGGAGAATAGGTTCAACTGTCCGGTGGACAGTTGAACCGCGAGGGACTCAATTAGGGATCCCTTGAAAGGCTTGCCCTGCAAGCCTTTAGAAAAAGCTTCCCCATCTCAACTATATAAAAGGAACCCATCTATGAATGAAACGATTGTAACACTCAAAAAAGGCGAAGGCCGCGCTTTCAAAGCGGGCGGTCTTTGGATCTATGACAACGAGATCGAAAGCATCCACGGCACGTTCAAAAACGGCGCCGTCGTCACCGTGCAGGAGCAAAACGGCTGCCCGCTCGGCCGCGGCTTCATCAACCAGAACTCCAAGATCCGCGTCCGCATGCTCACCCGCGACGCGTCACAGGAGATTGACGACGCGTTCCTCGAGATGCGCGTGCGCAACGCCTGGGCATACCGCAAGCGCACGGTCGATACCTCCGCCTGCCGCGTCATTTTCGGCGAAGCGGATTTCCTACCCGGCCTTGTCATCGATAAATTCTCCGATGTCCTCGTCGTCGAGTCCCTCGCGCTCGGCATCGATAAAATGAAGCTGCAGATCGTTGACATCTTAAAGAAAGTCCTGCTCGAAGACGGCATCAAAATTCGCGGCGTGTACGAGCGCAGCGACGCCAAAGAGCGATTAAAAGAAGGCATGGACCGCAAAAAGGGCTTCATCGGCGACGAATTCGACACCGATGTCGAGATCGTCGAAAACGGCGTGCGCTACATCGTGGACGTTAAAGACGGCCAGAAGACCGGCTTTTTCCTCGACCAAAAATATAACCGTCTCGCCATGCAGCGCATCTGCAAGGATATGGATGTGCTCGATTGCTTCACACACACGGGCTCCTTCGCGCTGAACGCCGGCATCGCGGGCGCAAAGCACGTCCTTGGTGTAGACGCGTCCGAGCTCGCCGTCGCGCAGGCGCAGAAAAACGCCGCTCTAAATCATCTTTCCGATACGGTCGAGTTCAAGTGCGCCGACGTTTTTGACCTGCTCCCCGCGCTCGAAAACGAAGGCAAGCAGTTCGACGTCGTCATTCTCGATCCCCCGGCGTTCACAAAATCCAAAAACGCCATTAAAAACGCCGTCAAGGGCTACCGCGAGATTAACCTGCGCGGCATGAAGCTCGTCAAGGACGGCGGCTACCTTGCCACCTGCTCCTGCTCGCACTACATGAACGCCGAGCTTTTCGCCCAGACCATTGGGCAGGCCGCGCGTGCCGCGCACTGCCGCCTGCGTCAGGTGGAGTTCCGCACCCAGTCGCCGGATCATCCCATTTTGTGGAGTGCCGACGAATCCTATTACCTCAAGTTCTATATTTTTCAAGTCTGTCACGAGCACTGAGGAGGCGCTTTTCCTTGAAGTTCACAAACGACCTCGGGTCGGATAACATTAAAGGCCTCGTCTGGACCTTGGCCGTTCCCTCCATGCTCTCGCAGCTCGTCAGCGTACTGTACAGCATTGTAGACCGTATGTACATCGGCAATATTCCGAGCAACGGCACGCAGGCGCTCGCGGGCGTCGGCGTGTGCGGCCCCATCGTCACGCTCATCTCGTCGTTTGCGTTTCTCGTCGGCATCGGCGGTGCGCCGCTTGTCAGCATCAACCTTGGCGAAAAGAACATAGACGCCGCTAAAAAAGTCATCGCAAACTGCTTCGTGTACATTTTGACCCTCGCTGTGCCCGTCACGGTGCTGGCCTATATCTTCCGCTGCCCCATTTTGCTCACGTTTGGCGCGACCGAGGCCGTTTACCCCTACGCCGAGACCTACTTTTCGCTCTATCTTATCGGCACGGTCTTCGCCCTCACCGCCACAGGCATGAACCAGTTTATCATCACACAGGGCCACAGCCGCAGCGGCATGTTCTCCGTTTTAATCGGCGCCATCATCAACATTGTGCTCGACCCCATTTTTATCTTCGCTCTCCATATGGGCGTCGCGGGCGCGGCCATCGCCACGGTCATTTCGCAGGTTGCAAGCTGTGCGTTTGTGCTGTGCGTCCTGTTCGGCAAACATATCGAAGTTCCCATCACATTTGGCGGATACGATTTAAAAGTCATCGGCCGTGTGACGAGCATCGGCATGAGCGCGTTTCTCATTATTCTTTTCGATAACGTCATGCTCATCTCGCTCAACATGATGCTTCAGCGCTACGGCGGCGACAACAGCGACATGCTCCTCACCTGCAACACCATCGTGCAAAGCTTCGAGCTGCTCATCACCATGCCGCTCGGCGGCCTCACCATGGGCACACAGACCATTTTAGGCTACAATTTAGGCGCACGCCGTCCGGAGAAAATCCTTCGCGCGCAGCGGTACATCTTCGTCATCGCGGTCAGCTTTTGCGTCCTCATGACGCTCGCCGCGCAGACCATCCCGCATCTCTTTGCAGGCATTTTCACCAAAGAACCCGAATACATTGCCATGACGGCGCGGCTCATCCGTATTTACACGCTCGGCACCGTGTTGCTTGGCATGCAGTACGAGATTGTGGACGGCTTTACGGGCATGGGCGTCGTCAAAATCGCGCTGCCGCTTTCGGTCTTTCGCAAGGTCATCTTCTTTGCGTGCATTTTCATCCTGCCGCGCTTCCTGCCCATCGAGCAGATCTTCTTCTGCGAGCCCATCTCGGATATTTTACCGCCGCTCGTCTCCATTTTGGTCTACGCACTCACCATCAAACGCGTTATTAACCGCGGTCCGCAAAAGCAGATCGCCTGACTTCTGTAAATCTTTTCCGAAAGGACTGTTTTAAATGGCATTTCGTTCCGTACCGTATGACTCCCTGTCTTTAAACCCGTTCACAAAAATCGGCAAAGAGTGGGCCCTGCTCACCGCCGGCGATGAAAACGGATTCAACACCATGACCGTCTCCTGGGGCGCCATGGGCTTCATGTGGGGCAAGCCGTCCGTCACCGTGTATATCCGCCCGCAGCGCTACACGAAAGAGTTTGTCGATACCCGCGATACTTTCACGCTCTCGTTCTACCCCGCAGAGAAAAAAGACGCACTCTCCTACCTCGGTAAAGTTTCCGGCCGTGATGAAGACAAGGTCAAAAAAGTCGGCTTCACCCCGGCGTTCACAAACGGCAATGCGTATTTTGAAGAAGCGGAGCTCGTGCTCGTCTGCCGCAAAATGAGCCGCACGCCGTTAAGACCCGAGCAGTTCCTCGACGAAACCGTAGACGGACGCTGGTACCCGAACAAGGACTACCACGAAATGTACATCGCAGAAGTCATCGATGTGCTCGTCAAAGAATCATAAAAAGCACAAAACCGCCGCATACCGGAGAAATTTCGGTATGCGGCGGTTTTCTCATATCTATCCTGTTTTTAAACGCATTCACCGAAGCAATCCTTAATCTCCGTCATGCGCGTCATCTGCTTTACGCCAAACGGACAGCGCTTCGGCAAGTATCGCGTTATCAAATAGTCTTTTTGCGCGTTTTCCTTGCGATTTTGCAGGGATTGTGCTACCATGTTTCCTATAAATTCAAAAAAGGAGGGACACCGTATGACGTTTGTCTCCACAAAAAAATTAGAAAAGCCCATCCCGGAGGGCATGTCCCCGCAGAAAGCACCGTGCGGGTCTGCCTTTGCAAGATAAAAAATTCGGAGGTATTTCCCGTGTCTGATAAACTTCAAAAATCCCCGTTGGCGGTCGTTTTCAATATCGTGCTCGCCGTCGCGCTCGTGCTGTTCATTATCAGCGCCGCTGTCGTCTTCACGCTCAATTTCCGTCCGCTCTATTATTTTGACGTTGACCATTTAAACATCACCGCCATGTCCGGCCTGCCGCGCGAGGAAATTTTGCAGAACTACAACGTGCTCATCGATTACAACTCCATTTTCGGCACAAAAGTTCTGAATTTCCCCACGCTCGCCATGAGCGAGAGCGGCCGCATCCATTTTGAAGAAGTCAAAAACGTGTTCGGCGTCTTCGAGATCACGCTCATCGTCAGCGGCATTTTGAGCCTTGCGGGCATCATCTACCGCCATTTTAAAAAGAACCCGGGGTATCTGCTGCTTTCCGGCATTTTAACGGTCGCCATTCCCGCAGCGCTCGGTGTACTCATCGCCTTAAACTGGGAAACGGTGTTCGTCCTATTCCATAAGATTGTCTTCCATAACAACTATTGGATCTTCGATGCCGCAACAGACCCCGTCATCACCATTTTGCCCGATACCTTTTTCATGCACTGCGCTTTGATGATCCTGGCGCTCGTGGTACTGGGCAGCATCATCTGCCTGCTCGCATACAGGCACGCAAAGCATAAAAAGACGCACACCGCCTAAAGCTTTGCTGAAGCTCCGCTTTTCACACTCAAACAAGGAGGGATCTGCTTTGCAGACCTATAACTGGCCATATAAAAATGAATTAGACATCACCGAAATGCTTTCCTGCGACGTTTTGGTGCTCGGCGGCGGCCTTGCCGGCTGCTATGCCGCCATCGCGGCGGCACGGCGCGGACAGTCCGTCATCTTAGTGGAAAAAGGTGCCACCGCCCGCAGCGGCAGCGCAGGCACCGGTTTCGACCATTGGGAATCCGCCTGTACGAACCCCTGCTCCACCGTCACGCCGAAGGAAATCGCCGAAGCGTACGTCGATGAGCAGTGCGGCTACTCTAACGGCATCGCGCACTACATCGAGTGCCGCGAGGGCTACGACCGTCTGTTAGACCTTGAGTCGTTCGGCGGCAAAGTCCGCGACACCGACGATGAATTCAAGGGCGCAGAGTTCCGCGATGACGAAACGAAGCTGATGTTCGCCTACGATTATAAAAACAAATTCACTCTGCGCGTCTGGGGCAGCACCTTTAAGCCCGCTCTTTTCAAGGAGCTTCTGCGCCTCGGCGTGAAAGTGCTTGACCGCACCGAAGCCACCGCATTGCTCACCACCGCCCGGAACGGCAAAAAGCATGGCGCGGGCGCCTGCGCCATGGACGTGCGCACCGGCAAGTTCTACATCCTCCGCGCCAAAGAGACCATTCTCACCATGAGCCGCCCGGCGCGCGTCTGGCTTTTTAACCCGGATATGACCGGCCTGTGCGAGTTCCGCCCTATGCAGAGCATCGGCAGTGGCCACGCCATGGGCTACAAGGCCGGCATCGAGTTCACCATGATGGAAAAATCCGTCAAGGGCGAGTTCTCCGCCGCCGGCCGCAGCTTTCCGCCCTACGGCGCAGGCAATAACCACAACACGTGGTATGCCGCAACGATGGTCGACGCCCGCGGCGTGGAAATCCCCTACGTCGACCGCGACGGCAATGAGCTTAAAACCGTCTCCGAGCGCTACTACCCCGCTCCCGGTCAGAAATTTTTCTTAAAGGGCGGCGTCATCGATAACCCGAAGTACGAGTACCGCGGCCCCGAAACGCTCGATTTTGAAGAGCTCATGCGCCGCGGCTACCAGCTGCCGTTCTACGCAGACCTCAGCCGTATGCCCGACGCGGAGCGCCGCGTCATCTGGGGCATGATGGTCGGCGAAGAGGGCAAAACAAAAATTCCGATCCTCAAAAATTACACAGAGCGCGGCTTTGACCCCCAAAAGCACATGCTGCAAAGCTATGGCACGGGCTGGCAGTCCGCAAACTTTCTCGAGCAGGAACGGCAGCTGTTCGGCGCGCCGGGCGGCATTTGGCACGATTGGGACCTCAAAACAAACATCGACGGCATCTACGCCGCCGGCGACCAGCTCTACGCTTCGGACTGCGCCGGTTTCGCCTGCGCCACGGGCTACTACGCCGGCCGCAAAGCCGCCGCAGCTGCCAAAGCACTCAATACCCTGCCCGACTATAATGAAGCGGAAGCCGCAGCCGAGCGTGAACGCCTGCTCGCCCCCATCCGCCGCGAAGACGGCATGGATTGGCGCGAACTCAACATGGCCATCTCCAAAGCCATGCAGAACTACTGCGGCGGCGTAAAGTGCGATGCGCTTTTGCATGAGGGTCTCGACCTGCTCGAAAGCTTTGAAACCGAGATCGTCCCGCAGATCAGCTGCAAAAACCCGCACGAGCTCATGCGCGCGCACGAGGTCTTTGATATTTTGACCGTCTCCAAGTTAATTTTGCACGCCTGCCTCTCCCGCAAAACGTCGTCCGAGCCGCTGTTTTTCAAGCGCACGGACAGCACCGAGACCGACCCCGAGCGCGACTGCCGCTTCATCACCGTCCGACAAGAAAACGGCGAAGTCATCTACGACAGCCATCCGCTCTACTATTTCGGCGACCTCGAGACCGAGTACGAAAAGCGCAACGGGGATTACATCAGAACCGAGCAGAAGGGGGCGTATCGGAAATGAGCGAGCTTCAAAACAAAATTCTCACGGCAGAACCCGTGCCGTGCAGCACACACCCGATTCTTTACGATGAAACAAAATGCGTCGGCTGCAACGCCTGCGTCAACATCTGTCAGGTGGATATCCTCATCCCCTCGCCCGAAAAAGGCAAGCACCCCATCGTGCTCTACCCCGGCGAGTGCTACTACTGCGGCGCATGCGTCATGGCGTGCCCGCACGACGGTGCCATCCGCCTCGAGCACCCTCTCATGAACCGCGCAAAGTTTGTCCCCGTCCGTTACCCGGAAGAGAAATAACCAAAACATAAAAACGCAAAAATGCCCTGCCTGTGCTTAAAAACACAAGCAGGGCATTTTTCATTTTCTACAATACCTAATCAAACGGTCGTACAAAACGCCGTCTTGTTTCTCGAAAGACGTTTTAGAAGATCAGCTGTTGATGAGCTGCTTATACAAACGAATGTAATCGTTTGCGGAGCGGCCCCAGCTGTTGTCGCACGCCATTGCGCGCTCCACAAGCACCTTCCAGCCGTCCTTGCTCTCGTTATACGCGTAGATCGCGCGGTGCACGGAGTTCAGCATATCCTGCGTGTCATACGTCTGGAACGTGAAGCCGTTGCCCTTGCCGTCGCCGCTGTCCGTAATGGAGTCCTTCAGGCCGCCCGTTTCGCGTACGACCGGAATGGAACCGTAGCGCAGCGCCACCATCTGTGAAAGACCGCACGGCTCGCTCTTGCTCGGCATCAGGAAAATATCGGAGCCGCCGTAGATCTTGCGCGCAAGCTCCGGCACAAAGCCCTGGCACAGCACAAATCTGCCCGGATACTTCGCCTGCATCTCTTTAAAGAACTGCTCATACTCCCAGTCGCCGCTGCCAAGGACCACAAACTGCGCATTCGAGTACGTCATGATGTTGTCCACGCCGCCCTTTACAAGGTCAAGGCCCTTGTGAGAGACAAGGCGCGTTACCATACCGATGAGCGGCACATCCGGGTCAACGGCAAGGCCGAGGCGCTCCTGCAGCTTTGCCTTGTTGACGGCTTTGCCCTCCAGGTGCTTTGCGTCATATGTCTCATACAGGTTCTTGTCCGTCGCCGGGTCATAGCCCACCACGTCAATGCCGTTCAAAATGCCGGAAAGCTTCCAGGCACGCTCGCGCAAAATCGGGTCCAGCTTGTGGGCGAACCACGGGTCGAGGATTTCCTTCGCGTACGTCGGGCTCACGGTAGAGACCCAGTTCGCGCTCTCAATCGCGCCCTTCATCAGGTTCACGCAGTCGTTGTATTCGAGTAAGCTCTGCTCGCTCTTCGGAATACCGAAAACGTCTTCCAGAATCTCAAAGCCGTACTGGCCCTGATACTGGATATTGTGAATGGTGAACAGCGTCTTAATGCCGCTGTACCAGTCGTTGTTTGCATAGAACAAACGGTAGTAGATCGGCACCAGCGCCGTCTGCCAGTCGTTCGCGTGGATCACATCAGGCTTAAATTCAATGTACGGCAGCATCTCCAAAACGGCACGGGAGAAGAACGCAAAGCGCTCCGCGTCGTCAAAGTGACCGTAAAGTCCTTGGCGCTTAAAGTAGTACTGGTTATCGATAAGGTAGTAAATGACATTGCCTACCTTCGCCTCAAAAATACCGCAATACTGGCGACGCCAAGCCACCGGCACACTGATGCTTGTTAAAAACTTCATGTTGTCGCGCAATTCCTGCGGCACGCTTTCATACAGCGGCATCACCACGCGGCAGCCAATCAGACGTGCGCGCAGCGCCTGCGGCAAAGAACCCGCTACGTCTGCAAGGCCGCCCGTTGCGGCAAAAGGCAACGCTTCACTGGCACAAAACAAAACTTTCATATCAATTACACCGCTTTCCTTTCCTTCGTTTTTCGGGGCAGATTAGACCTTGCTTTCCTTTGCAATGTACACCGGGTAGGTCTGATAGCCCATCAGCGTGCGGTTCTCTTCAATCTCCACGTTCTTGTCCGCCACAACATAATCGAGCCGACTGTTCGCGCCGATGACCGTGTCCTGCATGATAACGCAGTTGCGAACCTTCGCGCCTTTGCCGATCTTCACGCCGCGGAACAGCACACAATTTTCCACTTCACCGTCTATCACGCAGCCGTCTGCAACAAGACAGTTGGTGGCATACGAATTCAAACCGTATTTCGCCGGCATATCATCGCGCACCTTCGTGTAGATTGGGCGGTTCGGATTGAACAGTTCTGCGCGCACGCGCGGATCCATCAAACCCATGTTAGCGTTAAAGTACGCTTCAAACGAGGAAATTTGATATGCAATGCCCTTAAATTCATAACCCATCACGCGCAGTTCGGGAATTACGCGCTGAACCATATCTTTATCAAAGTCATATTCGTTGCGGCTCATGCATCCTTCAACGAGCTGAAGCAGCAGCTCGCGGCTAAGGATATACATGCCGATGCCGTAATTTACACCGTGCTCGCTTCCGCGGTGCAGAAGCAGCTCGCGAATGCGGTTCTCGGGGTCTACCATATAGATGTTGTTGCGGTCTACGTCCGGCGAAGTGCCATGGCGGTAAATGACCGTAATGTCCGCGTTCTGGCGCATATGCTGCTCCAGTGCCTCGCGGTAATCGATATTGCAGACCATATCGCAATCGGAGAGAATCACATATTCCTCAAGGGAATTTTTCAGGAAGCGGCGAATGGAATCGAGCGATTCGATCTTGCCGTCGGTTCTCGAAGTCGATTTGCCGAACGGCGGCAGCAGGTACAGACCCTCGCGCTTTCTCGAAAGGTCCCATGCCTTGCCGGAACCGAGGTGGTCCATCAAGGACTGGTAGTTATCCTCCGTGATGATGCCGACCTTGTTGAGGCCGGAGTTCACCATGTTGGAGAGGGTGAAGTCAACCAAACGGTAACGGCCGCCGAACGGCACGGAAGCCATCACGCGCAGCTCCGTCAGGTCGCGTACTCTTTCTTCGTGTGCATAGGCAAAGATGATGCCCAAAACATTATTTCCAAACATTATGCCTGCGCCTCCTTATCGATCATTTCCTTCGGCGCCACAACGGTGCCATCAGAGAGCTTGCAGTCCGGGCCTACGACCGCCACGCCCCAATCGTCTCTGTTTTCCATGTCCTCCGGGCGTTTACCGATGACGCAGTTCTTGCCGATGACGGCGTTCTCCGCCACGATCGCATACTGCACCTTCGCACCTTCTTCAATCACAGCGCCCGGCATCACGATGGAGTCCGTCACAGTCGCGGTCGGCGCCACATAAACACCGTGGAACAATACGGAGAACTCAAGATCGCCGTATACGTTGCAGCCCTCTGCTACGAGTGAGTTCTGCACCTTTGCGCCCTTTGCAATGTAATGCGGCGGCATGACCGGGTTTCTGGAATAAATTTTCCAGTCTTCGCGGGAAAGGTCAAGACCGGCCTTCGGGTTCAAAAGGTCCATATTGGATTCCCACAGGCTGTCAATCGTGCCGACGTCCTTCCAGTAGCCCTCAAAGCGGTACGCAAACATACGCTCACCTGCGTTCAGCATGGTGGGCAGCACATCCTTACCGAAGTCATTCGAGGAGTTCGGGTCCTTCTCGTCCGCTTCCAGATACGCGCGCAGCTTCTTCCAGGAGAAGACGTAAATGCCCATGGAAGCCTTGTTGCTCTTCGGCACAGCCGGCTTCTCGTCAAATTCGTAAATAGAGCCGTCCGGGTTCGTGTTCAGAATACCGAAGCGGGAAGCCTCCTCCATCGGCACTTCGTAAACGGCGATGGTGCAGGCCGCATCGTGCTCCTTGTGATACGCAATCATCTTGGAGTAATCCATCTTGTAGATGTGGTCGCCGCTCAGCACAACCACGTAATCCGGGTTGTAGCGCTCAATAAACGGTATATTCTGGTAAATGGCATTTGCCGTGCCCTTGTACCAGTCAGAGCCGCTGCTCTGCTCGTACGGCTGCAAAATATGTACGCCGGCATTCATACTGTCGAGATCCCACGGCTGGCCGGAACCGATGTATTCGTTCAGCTCGAGCGGCTGATACTGTGTCAGAACACCCACGGTCTCAATGCCGGAGTTCACACAGTTGGAAAGCGGAAAGTCGATAATACGGTACTTGCCTCCAAACGGAACAGCCGGCTTTGCGAGGTTCTTGGTAAGAACACCGAGACGGCTGCCACGGCCGCCTGCCAGCAGCATTGCAACTACTTCTTGCTTAGGTAACATGACTGATGATCCCCTCTCTGGTAGATTTCGGGCGTTCCGGCATTTTGCCGCCGCCCGTATATTGTTTCATGTAAAATGAATCAGGTTTTTTTCTTTGCGGCTTTTGTGCCGGCCGCCTTTTTGGCCGCGGGCTTTTTGGCTGCGGGCTTCTTTGCCGTCGTCTTTGTCGTCTTCGCAGCGGGCTTCTTTGCCGCCTTACGCTTGCAGCGCAGGAAGAATACCGTGTTCTCCGGCAGCGTCAGCGAAATGCTCTGCTCAAAGCCGTGCATCGCTTCATCCACGGTGCGGATGTTGCTGCCGTTCGTAAAGCCCGTGCCGCCAAACTCCGCAGCGTCGGAAGTAAACACCTCTTCGTAAACGCCCGCGTACGGCACGCCGATGCAGTAATTCTCGCGGCGGACCGGCAGGAAATTGCACACGGCAATCAGCTCGTTGCCCTCGCGGTCAAAGCGGCGGAACGCAATGACGCTTTGGCTGTCGTCGTCGTTCGAGATCCACGAGAAGCCCTCCCACGAGAAATCGATCTCCCACAGCTCGGAACGACCGAGGTAGAACGCGTTGAGCTTTTTAAAGAACGTCTGCGCCATCTGGTGCTCAGGGTATTGCAGCAAATTCCACTCGAGTTCTTCGTTAAAGTTCCACTCGTCGTGCTGCGAGAACTCCGTGCCCATAAACTGCAATTTTTTGCCCGGGTGTGCCATCATGTAGGTCGCAAAGCAGCGTACGCCTGCAGCCTTTTCCTCCGGCGTGCCCGGCATCTTATTATAGAGAGAACCCTTGCCGTAAACGACCTCATCGTGCGAGATCGGCAAAATGAAATTCTCGGAGAACGCATAGAAGAACGAGAACGTCAGGCTGTTGTGGTTGCCCTTTCTAAATAGCGGATCCAAAGACATGTAGCGCAACATGTCGTTCATCCAGCCCATGTTCCATTTATAATTGAATCCGAGACCGCCCATGTAAGTCGGCTTCGTCACCATCGGCCACGCGGTGCTTTCTTCGGCAATCATCATGACCTCCGGCACCTCGGCGAAAATCGCCTCGTTCAGTCTTTGTAAGAACGCAATGGCCTCCAGGTTTTCCTTGCCGCCGTTCTTATTCGGGATCCACTCGCCGTCCTTGCGATTGTAGTCAAGGTACAGCATTGAGGCCACAGCGTCCACGCGCAAGCCGTCAATGTGGTATTCCTTCACCCAGAACAGCGCGCTGCTCATCAAAAAGCTGATGACTTCCGTGCGGCCGTAGTCAAATACCAGCGTGCCCCACTCTTTGTGCTCGCCCTTTCTCGGGTCTGCATATTCATAGCACGGCATGCCGTCAAATTTCGCAAGGCCGGCCTCGTCGCGCGGGAAGTGTCCCGGCACCCAGTCCATAATCACGCCGATGCCCGCTTGGTGGCAGCGGTCGATAAAGCGCATAAAGTCCTTCGGCGTGCCGTAGCGGGAGGTCGGCGCAAAGTAGCCCGTCACCTGATAGCCCCAGGAAGCGTCGAACGGGTACTCCGTCAACGGCATCAACTCAATGTGCGTAAAGCCCATTTCCTGCACATACGGGATCAGCTCGTCACCGAGCTTGTCGTAAGAGAACACACTGCCGTCCGCATATTTGCGCCAGGAGCCTGCGTGCATCTCGTAGATGTTCACCGGCTGGTTATAATGCGGGTATTTTTTCTTGTGCTCAAACCAGCGGCCGTCGTTCCACTTGTACCCCGAAATGTCGTAGTAGCGGGAAGCCGTGCCCGGACGCGTCTCCGCGTGGAACGCATACGGGTCGGCCTTGTACGTCACCGTGCCGTCCTCCGCCGTAATGACGAGCTTATACGCGTCAAATTCCTTTAAGGGTTCGTCCGTATAGCCCTCCCAAACCGCGTTGTCGATCTTTGTAAGCGGATACTTTTCCGGATCCCATTCACAGAAATCACCGGTAATGGCAACTGCCTGCGCGTTCGGCGCCCATACGCGGCACACGGTGCATGCCTTCCCGTCCTTCACCGTGTTGTGCACACCCATGTATTCGTAGGAATGGCTGTTTTTGCCGCTGCGGAACAAATAAAGCGGAACATTGCCTTCCGGCGCCGTTTTGTTTATCATCTCACTCATACGTCCTGTCCTTTCCATTCGGAACATCCCGGCAAACGCCGGCGGTGCATGCCATTCTCATTTTTGCACCCGCAGTCCGTCCGAATTTTTTGCCGCACAGCGTCTTATTTTCCTATTTTCCGTGCCGTTCAATTTTTAATAAAAGACGCTCTGCACCAATGTTTATACTAATAATACCACAACAAGAAAAAAGTTCAAGGGTTTTTAGCTAATTTCTAACAATAATCCATGAAAACTCACTTCGGTTTGTATAGTTTCAATAACTAACCACCGATAAAACCCACATAAAGGCAAGCTTCTCCGCCGCATTTCAGCCCACTTGCGGCGTTCCCCGTGTATTCTGTGTTTTCAGTATACTGCCCCCGCGTTAAATACAGTGTCGGAAAAAGGAAAGTTTACTGAAACTTTCTGTAAATCCCTCCGCAAAAATCACGTCATCCCCAAATTAGCGTTTGACAAATCCCATTTTCTGTGGTAGAATACATCATACAGTTGATATGGAAGCGTAGCTCAGCTGGTTAGAGTGCCTGCTTCACACGCAGGAGGTCCGCGGTTCGAGCCCGCGCGTTTCCACCAAACTTTGTTCTAATGTATGTGCATAGCTGGATAGTAGCTATGCACATCGATTAAAACAAAGATTATTCGTTTTAATAATCCTGATTTTAGTGACCCGTTTTCAAACGTTGTTCCTGAGGCAGATTAGGTTTGTCCAATCCTGTATACCAAGTATTTCCCATTGCAGAGGCGTGCAAATGCACACTGATTTGCGCCGGGTATTCTCGTCTGCGGGTTCGTTCGATTGTCAAGGTTCAAACTCAGAAATAAAAAAGGCTCTCCAGACAAGCATCTGAAAAGCCTTGAAATATCTTTTGGCTTGTGCTATAATCTAACTAAGTGTTAGACATGAAGCACCCCTCTTGTAAAAAACGTCCTATCGGCGTCTTTTCGCGAAGTTTTCAGATGGTGTAACATCTGGAATCGATAAACGATTTACCAGATCGTTTATCGACCGAGAAGCGTCCGTAGCGGACGTTTTCTTTATTTCTATTTAAAAGTATAGCACTTCTTTCCCCGCTCGTCAACGCAAAATAAAATTTTTCTGCATTTTTCAACAAGGTGTCGCGATTTTGCTCACCGCGTAACCCGTCTCCGCCTTTTCTCTCATCGAAAACCGGCAACATTGCCGGTTTTTGTGCTTGACAAAACACCAAAAGCGTTTATAATTAGAAATAGAAAGAGTGCTGCCGATGAACGGTTAACCCTCAATGATACTCAGAAAAAATGAGTCGTACACTTTTGGGCAAAGGGCGGCTCATTTCTTCTTTATGTAGATGAGGATTTGTACGATTAAGTTCGCGGTCATCACGACCAAAGATAAAAGTTCAAAATCACTCATGTCTATCATCCCTCTCTCCGTGTTGGATTGAGGGATTTTTTCATATTCAAGAAATGTTCCCTCACACGGTGCGGAAAATCCGCATCTGAGGGCCAACCGTCCACCGTTATGGCAGCACCCGAACTGCGTATTGCAGTTCGTTTTTATTCTACCAGAAATATCCTTTTCTGGCAAGATCTTTATTCACACAGAAAAAAAACGGCAACATTGCCGGTTTTTCCGCATCCGTTCAATTCTTCAAAATGCAAGCAACAATTTATAATTTTCTCGAATAACATCACCCGTATCCCCGTTTGGTAAGATACTCCAAACCGTCTGTACCGTATACAACATCACATGTAGGCGAGACGTGTACGCTGCATATGCACACACTTCTGCACCGGCCAAATGGTCTTCTGTTTGCTTCTCGTCATAGGTCAAAAGTTCAGTCATATTGTATGTTTTTATCTCACCGCGTTTTATCCACTTTTCTTTTTCGGTTTCAAATTTTGATTTTGTCATAAAATTTCACTTCTCCTACAATAGCACTATAAATAGGCAGAGCTGTTTCTATATCGACAAGCTGAAACCGGCAACATTGCCGGTTTTTGTTTTTCTTTCCTTTCACTGTTAAACTGAATTAACCCTAACGGGAATTTTTATCTAACAGGAGAGGTTTACAATGGAAAGAAAAGTCTGTACCATCGGAGAATGGCTGGATGTTTGGTATGAGGTATACGCCGTGCCGGAATATGCCTCGAAAACGCTCGAAATCTACCGAGATGCCCGAAAGAGGTTATCGCGGCGTTTCCCGGAAATCGAAAGCACGCTGCTCACCGAACTGCTGCCGGTCACATTTCAAAAAGCCTTGAACGACCTATCAAAGAAGTACGCAAAATCATCTTTACGGCATATCAAGTCGCTTTATAACTTGGCCTACCAAACCGCGATTGAGAATCACCAGTGTACGGAAAACCCGATCAATGGTGTCACCGTCCCCAAAAAAGCCTCGGAAAAAGTCATCAACGGGCTATCACACGAAGAACAGCAAGCGTTTGAAGAAGCTGCAAAGCAACTCACGATTCGAGATCAGTTCATTCTGCAAACCTTTCTTCTGACCGGCCTGCGGCGCGGAGAGCTGCAAAACCTGCGCTGGCAGGACTGGGATAAAAAAGCCAAGGTTCTGCGCGTTGAAAAAAGCAAAACAAAGAACGGCATTCGCAGCGTGCCGGTGATTCCCGAAGTCGCCCTTATGCTCACACATCTGCAAGGCTGGGCTAAGCGCTGCAGCTCTAACCGATACATATTCGGCGATGCAGAACCGGTAAGCGCCGGTCACTTACGGCACATTTGCCTGTACACTTCAAAGTGCGCCGGAATTCGCCGCGTATCGCCGCACATGCTGCGCCATACCTTCGCGACCCGAATGATTGAAAACGGCTCGGACGCAAAAAGCCTTGCTCTTATCATTGGCCACTCCAACCCGGCCTTTACGCTCCGCCGGTACGTCCACCCGGATCACACATCCCTCTACGAGCAAATGTGCCGTCTTTCAAGCGTACAGCAATAAACCGGCAACATTGCCGCTTTTTAAAATAGAAAAACCTACTCACCACTATCGGCGGGTAGGTTTTACCTTTGCTATCCTCTGCTTTTTATGCGTAATGAACGATTTGATTAAGGGTATAGAGCTGCGTTTCGTTTTCTGCCGCATAATCAGCATTTGGGGTTGAAACCTTTTTTAATAGATATAGGGTATCTCCAAATAAAACAAATTTAGATTTAGTAAATCTTGATTTGATACTATATTCGAGACCGGCAAAAAAGAGGTTTGAAGATTTGTAGAATGATTTGTAGATTGTTCTGTGCAGAACAAAGTCATTATCTGTTTGCTTCCCATCGCCCAGTGCAAAAACTCATTGAGCTCAAAATAACGCGAAATACAAATAAGTCTCTGCAACAAATTTTCCAGAGCAAAAGTGGCAACATTGCCGCTTTTCGCCCATATAAGCACTTTATAGTTCTGGAAACAGAATTCGTAGATAGTCGCGGCGAGCATAGAGTATACGGTCGATATAAATATCATTGCCACAAGCGCGATAAAAGCTGATATAATTCCCACTTACAATAAATCTGTAGTCGCTCTCTATATCCGCAATCGAAGACAGCAACGCTCCGGCGTACGCATAATTCTGCAAAACTCGCAAACTTTTTGTGATCCGGCTTACCGTTGTCAAAGCTGCGGAGGGATTCAGCAAATCTTCTTCGATATAAGCTTTGATCTCCATGAGGTCATTTTGTGCTTCTGCGGATAAATGCAAATTATTCATTCGTAACCCCAAGCTTTTTTTCTACGTCTTCTAACGACAGCCAGCCTTTCTCCTCGCCGGACTTACGACCTTTTGCAAGCTCGTTCATTAACCGAAGTGTTGCCTGCGTCTTCTCAAAATCCTGCATATCGAGAATTGCATATCGGCCACGCCCGTTTTTGGTCAGAAAAACCGGCGCACCAATAGCTACGTCTCGCAGAACATCGCTGTAATTTCGCAGATCAGAAATAGGTTTGATATTTGGCATATTGTCCCACTCCTTTCATAATCTACTTTTATTATACTCATATCTTACGATAAATTCAACATCTAATTTAGCACTAAATTTTACAGCATAAGAGTTGTTCTTTATAAGACAAAAACCTACTCACACTATTGGCGGGTAGTTTTTTGTCTTTGGTCTTCTCTGCTTTTTCAAAATCCGGCAACATTGCCGCTTTTTGATTAAAGACGAGCAAGCAATTCATCTGGTGTGAACGCAATGACTTTACTTCTTGAAAAATCACGCACATTACGCGTTATGATGTAATCCGCATGAATACGTTCAGCTGTAACGCTTTGCACGGCATCTTCAAAATCAGGCCATTGCAAAGCAGCCGCACGAAATAAATCCGAATCATTCAATTCTGCAAATTCAAAAATTAAAGAAAGCATGTGAAGAACTTCTTCAATTCTCTGTGCATCCATCTCTTTGCGCATAATGTAAACTAAATTTGCAAATGTTAACGCCGAAATATATCCTTTGGCTTGTTCGGTCTCACAGAGTTTCCACACCATAGAAGAAGCCCGAACAAAATTCTCTCGATTTTGCAGAACGTCGAGCAGGATATTCGCATCAATCAGCAATTTCATATTTTTCCTTCAGCCTTTCTGTTCGCACTTCATCAAGGTCAGCATCATTTTTTAAAATCCCGATCAGCGAATCCGTAAGATACGAAATTGCCATATCTTTAGGGACGAAGCGGCCCACCTCATGGCCGTTTTTCGTTACGATCACCTCTTGACCCGAAATAACAAGATTTAGATACCTGCCAAAATTATTCTGCATTTCTGTTGCTGTTGCTGAGATCATTCCAGCACCTCCTTTAGCTAATATTATACTACTATATATTAGCTAATATGTCAAGACTATACGAGCACATAAATATCCTAACCGGCAACATTGCCGCTTTTTAAAATGGAAAAGCCTACTCACCACTACCGGCGGGTAGGTTTTTGTCTTTGGTCTTCTCTGCTTTTTCAAAATCCGGCAACATTGCCGCTTTTTGATTTCTCTCTGCGGCAATGGCACGTGCTTGCACAAACGGCAGCTTACCGCGCATTAAGCGCTGCTTTTCTCGCCCGGTAAGTTGTTCTGAGAGCTGCTTATAGATGCGCACCGTGCGTTCGGAGACGCCGAGAAGCTGCATCAGCCGCGTCTGTAAACCGCCTTTGATCTCACCGGCGTCCTTCATGCCTTTCAGCAGCTTGTAGTAATTCTCATAGAGTTGGAGCCGGATACGCGGACTTTCTGCCGCCTGCTGCCTGCGATGAATTTCCCGGCGGCGCCGTTCACGAGGATCACGTATCTGCCGTTTGATTTTGTAAACATAGCACGGGATTTTCGTCCAGTGCAGGCACTCCCGCAGATACCAAAACCGATATGCCCCCAGAAACACACGGTATCGACCGCCCGTTTCAAGCGTCACACCGATGGGATATTGCAGCAGCTCCATCACGTCCGGCTTAGAAAGCTTCGAGTTTTCAACGGCGTGATAGCTTACTTCGCCAGGCATATCGATCCTGTCTGCATCGATGAGATGCACCCGCCCTATCGGCGGCTTTAACTCTTCTCGTGTGCTGCCTATCGCGTAAACACGACGGTATTGCTCGGCTATATTGTCCTCCACCCACTCCTTGCGCAAGATTTCCACAAGATATAGATGTTCCTTGCACGGAACCAATGCCCACTTCTCATTTTTTAGCGGCATGTCCTCCGGCACACGCCAACACAGCTCTTTTCCCGGCATACGGGACTGCTTGTACTGCGGTTTTGCATAAATGATCTCTGTCATGATATTCCTTTCCCCACCGCAAAGCGCCACTTTTGCACGCTTATACTTGCGGTATAGTTGATTCTTCCTGTTTACTCTATTCTTCCTGTAAACTCTAAATACCGTATACCCCTTCTCCTTAATCAGGCATAAAAACTGTAGCTGGGGGTAAGGGTTCATAGGGGTGTCACATTTGACTACGGGGGTATTCAAAGAAGAAAGCAGCATGAGTAAAATACAGCGCAAAAGCAAAAGTTCCGCCGGTTTGTACCGACGGAAACGATTGAAGCTCTGCCCCTTATTGCCCATAAAACTGCGATCTTCCGCACGCACACAAAGGATCCCCTTATCGCGCAAGGCTGCTACAAGGCGCGAAACAGAGCGCATAGAGCATCCGCACGCATCGGCAAGGCTGCGGCGGGAAATCGCCCAGCTATCCTCACCGATTTGCAGCATGATCTGGCTGTATACCTTCACTTCACGGTGGTGCAGCTTCTCTACATCATCCATGTCTGCGCGATATTTGAGCCCCTTGGTGTTCACAACGCGGTATGTATTACTGCGCTGACGGCCGTTCTCATCAAAGCGCGGCTTAACTTCCACTAAGCCCGCACGCGTCAGCTCGCGCAAAGCACGTGCATAGGTCGATTCACTGATTCCGAGCGCCTCGCAGGTCTTTCGTTTGCTCCAAAAGGAAACACCCTCTTTGTCTGCATGCGCCTGTAAAAAAGCTAACAGCTTTACGCTACGAGGGGTAAGGCTGCTGATATTAAGGTCTAATGTCGCGTAAAAGTCGTTCATCGGTCTTGCCCCTCCTTTGCGTTTAGTCTGTTAGCTTTTATGGATTTAGTCTTTGCTTTTACTTATGTCACGGATGATTTTGCAGCCGAAAGGCGGCGTATCAAATTCATCATAATACGGGTCATCAGTCGCTATGATATTAAAAACACCCACGACTGGCTTTTCTTCATCTACCATTGACTGTTCGTCTTTTAAAACATCAGCAAACCGTGAATTCGCTCTCAAACACGCTGCTTCAATTATTTTAAATTCGTCTTCGGTGTAAGATTCATTTTTTGCTATATTGGAAAAAAGCAAAAAATGTGGCATCCC
The DNA here is from genome assembly GCA_021029595.1 of Hominenteromicrobium mulieris. Taxonomy (GTDB): domain Bacteria; phylum Bacillota; class Clostridia; order Oscillospirales; family Acutalibacteraceae; genus Hominenteromicrobium; species Hominenteromicrobium mulieris. The sequence continues at coordinate 270,567 of JAJJOY010000002.1, forward strand.
ATAACGTCGCCCGTTATAGACCTCTACAACACTTGCACGTGAGCTCTCTTTGGGATCACGTAATACATCTTCAAGCACGACCCAATCACTCGGGTATATAATATACCCGTCTTTCATGTCTATTTTTTTCATGCTTTTATGCCCATCAAAAGCTGCACGCTGATTATTACACCAGAAGAGTTCCATTTTTTTGTAGTGCATCTGCATTTCACGACTCAGTTCATTTATATAACGGCTTTTGCTTTCACTGTGCTGAATTGTTTCGTTTAGCGACGCAGAGCTAAAGACAGAAAGCTCACTTTTGACCTCTTCCGGTATATCTAAAGTCAAAACAATGAGATAGTTTACATATCGACCAAATGTTGTTTTCTCTTTTTTTGCTTTTTCTTTTACTAACCCGTAATTTGTCGCTGTAAATTCTATTGTTCTTTTAATTTTTTCGCCTTTTTCTTTTTTTGGAATATCCATTTGGCAATTTTCGTCCGATAAAAATCTCTCAAGTCTTTGATAGGCGACCCTACGCTTCACGCTGAGATCGTTACTATACTCTCGTTTAGCCATATTTTGCTCAATTTGCTGTATATTGATTTGGCAAAACTCAAGCAAATTCATTCGTACTTTTTCCGGCATTGCCAGCATCATGTCAACAATAAAATTGAGTACATTTACGCCTTTGCCACCCGTTATATCTGCATATTCGCGCACTAAACGTAAATTTCTCCCCGAAAAAGTTACACTTGGTATAATTGTATTTTTGATATTCAAGAAAGACATTTAAAATCACCTAATCTAAAAAGCCCTTTAATTCAAGGGTAGTATAACAAATTTTCTTTATTCTGTCAATCCCTTAAATTAAAGGGTATTGAACTTTTTAAGGGTTCGGAGTTGCTTCCACCACACTCTCTGGTGCAGGCTCGGGTGTGGGTTCCGGTGTCGGCTCCGGAGTAGCCTCAGGCACTTGCGCTACGGCCGACTGCGGAATATAGAAATATGTGCCATCCGGCAGCATAGCGTAGTAAAACTCTCCGCAAACGCCAGACACGACCATGTTTGTCCCGGCTTCAAGTGTCCCGTCTGCCTCTGCATCCGGGACAGGCAGCCAGTAATACGGCGCTGCTTCTACGTTATACGCATTAAATTCGCTGACCGGGCTCACCACGTAGACCACCGGCTCCGGCGTTGCAGTCGGTTCCGTGCTCGGTTCCGGCGTGGCCGTGGGCTTTGGTGTTGCTGCGGCTTTGGTCTCCAATGTTTCTATACGTGTCTGTGCCTCCTGCAGGTCGCCGGTCATCGTGTTGATGCGCACGATCTGCGAGATCAGCACCGCGATCACAAGCGCGATAGCCGTAACGATTCCAATAAAAGCCTGTTTGATTGTCATATTAAAACGTCCTTTCAAGGTACTTGCTGAGTAAATCCGTCCCGATATACGGATACGGATCAACTCTGTTGTTTTCTAAATACAATTCAAAATGTAAGTGGTTGCCGGATGAATTGCCGGTGCTGCCCACGTAGCCTATCACGTCGCCCTGATGCACATACTGCCCATAAGATACCGCCACACTGGATAGATGCGCATACAGCGTGTCTACGCCCTCTGCATGGTTGATTTTGACGTAATAGCCCCATGAGTAGCCCCATGAATCCGACGCATTTGCAACGGTCACTTTGCCGTCTGCAGCCGCGTATACCGGCGTGCCCTCCGGCATACCGATGTCCATGCCTTTGTGCGGCGAACCGCTGTACATACCGCCGAAATGCTGCGTGATATTCTGTTTCCAACCCGGTTCAAGCGGTGCGCATAGGCCGCGTGAATTCAGACTTCCCGGATACGTTCCCGAAATCGTACCGAACGTATAGCAGCGCAAAAATTGCTCGATATAATTCGGGTTCCCGTAGGTGCTGCCGCCGCCCATTTTTTCCGAATAAGCTCTCGCGCACTCGACTGACCATACCCCGCCGTAATATGTATCGCAGAAATCGATAAAGCCGTCGCCCATGTTGTATGCCTGCAAAGCCTTGAACAAATTATTTTTGTCTGCCGGTGATTTGCACCCGGTCTTTTTCACCTTGAGGCTAAAGCAATATACACCGATCTCAATGCTGTACTCAGGGTCAGTTATGCCGTTTGGCTGTTTTACCGCCAATCCGGATTCAGAACACGCAAATGGATCTCCCGGGTCATCCAAAATGCCGGTCTCCGCCATACACAATGCCAACAAAACCTCAACATATTCGGAAATACCGTCTTTCTGTGCCCAATATGTAATGGATGAACGGTAAGATTCCACGCGGTCATTGAGATTTATCGCACGTCCGGCACTGCTCGCTAAGCTGCCAAAGCTGTTTGAAAAGACCAATAATAGCACAACAACGCCGATCCAAATTGCCATGAGAACTTTAGGCAACCCCTTGGCGTCCGTCGCAGGTACATCTTTCGTTTTATTTGCTACGCGCTGCTGCGCCGCACGTGCCATATCGTGCGCATGTACAGCCGTAGCCGTCTGCGCACTTTCCTGTATTTTTTGCACCGTGCCAACCGTTACCTTTTTAGCCGTTTCGGCCGCAGCCTGTACGGCCACGCTGGTTCCCGCCGTCGCTGCACCGGCACTTACGGTTGCCGTAGCTTTTACAGTCTCCACAGTGGCCGTCTTAGCTACCTGCTGTGCAACTTGCGCACCGGCGCGTACCGTATGTGACACTGCTTCGGAAGTGCTTCTATACGCAGTCTTAGACGCAGCTTTATGCGATGCCTGCACCGTATTTCCTGCACGCGATGTCTGCCGCCACGGAGAGTTCTTCGCCAACGGTTGCACGCCTCGTTCAACGGGTTTATTTTTACTCTTTCGCACAGCGCGCTTGATCTCACTCGTCACAGCATCTCTGACCGCCCCTGCCGTCGATTTTGCACGGCCGACAACCTGATCTGCCGCAACCGTTTCCGGCGCTTTGTCCCCATCTTGCTCCGGCGTATCAACGCTCATCGGTGCAATGACGATTTTTTGCATCTCGGAGAGCTGCTCCGACATTTCCCGTAAACCGTCACTACGCCCGTGCGCCTTGATCGTGCCTTTCTTTACCGTGTTCTCATACGTCGTAATGTTCATTTACTTCTTGCCCCCATCCGTCAGACGGCTTTGTGGACATCAGCTGATACAAGGGATTATCGGTCGGGAAATCGTTTTCAAATGGCACAATCGTGCTGCCGACCTTGATGAGCCCTGTGCCGTACTGCTCCTTGGCAAGCGCCTGCTTCTGCGCCTCAGACAAGCTAAACATTTCCGCAAGCACGTCTCTGTCCGGTGCAGACTGATACAGCATCGTGATGATGTAGCTGTTTTCGAGCAGCTTGCGTGCCTCCGGGCTATTGAGTATTTCTGTCGTGTTCTGCGTCGCGCCGATGATATAACCGCCACGCTTGCGGATGCGCTGCCAAAGCGATGCAAAATACTGCGCCGCATACGGGTTGCGAAAAATCGTCATGATCTCATCGATATAAATGTACGTGTGCCTCTTTTTCCGCCAGTTATCCATTAAGCGGCTGTAAATTGATTCAAGAACGATGAGCATACCGACTGCATTCATCCCTTCGCCAAGCTTTGAAAGGTCATAGTCGATGATATGCGCTTGTGTATCGACGTTCGTGGGTTGTGCAAACATATCGTAAGAGCCTGCGGTATAAATTTCCATGCGCAGCGCCAGTTCCTGTGCTTCCGGTGCATCCTGGTCTTTTAGCATACTGTATAGATCACCGAGCAGCGGCGACGGCTTCGTATAGCCGGACGCCACGACCGGCGCATACAGCTTTCGCACACAACGATCCAAAAGGCTTTTCATTTTGCCGTCAAGCACGTTGCCATCTTCCATAAGCAAGATACGGCAAAAAGACATGACAAATTCAAGCTTTTCTTTCAACGGTTCGCTGCTGCGGTCATCGGGGTCGGCATTGATCTCAAGCGGATTGATCCTGTGCTGTGTAGACGGAGATAAGGAGATCACCGTTCCGCCAAGCCTTTGTGTCGCCACAACATACTCACACTCCGGGTCAACGAAAAATATGTCTGCCTCCCCTTTCAGTGCGACCTGCAAAGCGTCCTCCTTGATGTGGAACGACTTACCACCGCCGGTCGTCGCCAACACAAGGCTGTTGCCGCTCATCAGCATATCGCGATTTATAGTGATGAGGCGTTTCGTCTTTGCGTTAATACCGAACCACGAGCCGCCCGGATAATAGATTTCCTGCGCTGCAAACGGGCAAATACCGGCAAGCGCCTGCGTTGTTAGCAACCGATCCGCCTGAATAAACGGACGCCCAAAAGGCAATGCCGTATTCAGCCCCTCGTACTGCTGCGCAAGGAGCGGAAGAAACTGGCAGGAAATGGATTTTCCTTTGCTCATGATGCTTTCAGCATCGTTTTCCAGTTCTTCCCGCGTATCGGCAAAATGTGCTACGGTGACGGTAACAAGGTATAAGTTTTGGTCGCGCTCCTGTATAGCCTCCATGACTTCCTGTACTCCTGCCGCACGCTGCATCAGCTTATACGGCACGCTGCCGCTGTAATTGCCGTTGCGCTGTTGGTGCAGCGTATAGTTTACGATTTTCGTATCGATTGCCATACTGCGGCTTTCCGCCTCCGCCATCGCTTCGGCGCTCGGTATCGGCAGAAAATCGATTGTAAAGATCATCGGCTTGCCGATAGAGGCAATATCCGAAACAATGCGGTCGTTGAGATATATCGGATAGGCATTCAGGAACAGCGTTTTGCAGTATCGGCCGCCGATCTTCAAATGCGTACAGGAATTGAGAGCTTCCGCACTGAGCGGTGCAATGCTGTCTTTCCAGTTCATGCCGAGCTTTTTTTCTGCGTGAGCATCATATCGGAAAGTTTCCTCTAAACCCGGCCGGTAAATATCGTGTAGCAAACGCAGACGTTCAGACAAAGGCACAGCACGCAGCTCCACGCCGAGCGCCTGAAAACTGCTGATTAAGTTTCCCTCCACGCGAGCAAAAAACGCTGCGGCATCTTCATCATTTCTTCGTCCTGCTGTTATCGTCAGATACGCCTGCTTCGTCATGCCGAGCGTACCGCGCACCTGTTCCCGCAGTACGGTATTCATATTCTCCCGATAATCATCCAACTCATCTTCCGGGTTCATCGGGATCAACACATCGCGCTCGAACTGCTCCTGCCGTATCGGTCGAAAGAAAATACTGATCTTCGCGTAAATGCCTTTATCGATAGAATTGAGCAGTGCTGAATAATCCACAAGCCGACGCATCTTTTCTTCATCGCGCAGCTCCGTGTAGTTGATGTCCGTAAACGCAAACATTTTGGAATATTCTCCGCTGTCAAGTACGAATGTACCATCATTCAGAATGTGCTTGACCGGGATCATCTCCTGCGTGCTGCGCGGAATTTTCATGCTTCCCTGTTGATACTGCTCCGCGCCCCTCAAGGTCTTTTTCCAAAGCATCTTTGCCTTTCTCCCTTCTGTTCTTCATTTCATTCAGCTCGACCGCACGTGCGGCTGTGCAAAGCTGTTCAATCTCATTTGCGTGTATATTGCTGCCCTTAAAAACAAGCCTGCGAGGCATCAAGAGCGCATGCAGCCAGCATAACGCCACACGTTCGGCGGGCATTTTATGCCACTTAAAAAAGCCTATCAAGGCCAACGGTGCACTTGCGCATAACGTAAGGAACGATGCCATATCGGTACTGCCGAAACGCGTATATACATTCCAAAAAGTGATAAAGCCCGCACATAGCGCTGCAGCACTCCAAATAGTCTGACGCACAGATAAACCGGATAGGAACTCATCTTTAATATCTCGTATTTCTTGGTTTACTTTGATTTGCATAACTCTTTTCGCTCCTTCCTTACACAAATCCCAACAGCTTATGCGTCATGTTGTCGGCACCTTTTATAATGGCGCTGAGAGACGACAAGTACAGAAGCAGCATGACCGGTTTCGCCATCGTACCCAGAAAGCCCAACATCCCGCCTACCTGTGTCATCACAGCATCATCCGCTATCGCGCAAAACAGCTGTATGGCGATTACCATCGTAACGGCTTCCATGCAAACGCCGAACACGTTTTTTATATAGTTGCGGCCATACATGGCGGTTACATTTCCACCGGCAAAAAACGCCAACGGAACCGGCGCTATCGACATATAGACATAGACTTTGAGAAAACGCCCGAACACCGTCAGCAGCAAAACCAGACCGCTGATAATGACCGCAATATATAAAATACCGGTCAGGATGTTAATGGACAGCAGCTCGCCTATCGCACCGGCAACACCGCCCGGTGAGCTTTCGTCTATATTGGGAAGAAGTCCGGCTTGTCCGCCCATCGCCTCAATCAGGCGGCTTGTTAAGCTGCGGACAACAGAGAACATCGGCATGAGGATTATATCCGTACCGCGTACCACCAGAGCATTGACGATCACGAGCCGCACCAAGGTTTTGAATATTGCAATCGGCGTTTTTTGCTCGATCAGCGACACGGCGGATTGTATGTACCCTACGCAAAATGCAACAAGCATCAGTGATGATGCAAACCCTTTCAATATCGTATTCAGAATTGAAATATACTCGTATGCGTGCGGGCTAAAATCTGAGAGATCTTCCGTCAGCACCGAGTACATCAAGCCGAATATTTGTGTTAAAAATTGCAGCACAAGTTCATACAAAGCAGTTCACTCCCTTTTATGCTGTTGTCATACCGAGGAACGTCAGAATCTGCTGTGCGAAGCAAAGGGTAAATCCACCGATAATACACGTAACACCTATAATGCGCTTCGTAGAATCGTGGCTAAATCCTGCCATGACGATTTGCACAAGACCAAATAAGCCTACAAATATACCTACTACTTTCAGCAACCCGAAAAACATCGTCAGCAAATTGTTAATCGGTGTGTCAATCTCTGCCACACCGGTGCTTGCAAAGCAGGGGATAGCAAGCAGCGTTGCGCTTGCCATCGCAAAGTATGCGTACCGTGCGTATTTTCCCACTCGGTTCAAATTAAACTTTCTCATGTGAATCGCTCCTTTAATTTAGTTCGACATTTTGAAGGTCAAAGGTAAACATACCGTCCACCTCGTCTTCATCAACGTCTGTTTCGTTGATCTGTATTGTGTTCGTTTCCGGCAAAAGCGCTGACGAAACATAAGAATACTGCGGCGCACCGCCGTCGGCCGAAAGCTTAATTCTCGGATGCCGGTTCAGGTCGTATTTTTCGTCGATTATCGGCCGCTCATCGGCTAAGATCATAATTACGCTGCCAATTTTGCCTTTCAGCAGCTTGTTTTTTAGACGTACCTCTGTTACATCCATCAAAGCGCGGCCACTGTTTTGCTCATTGGTGCTGTTGCTGCCGCTCGTCCAACTATGCGTTGTACCGTAGCTACGGTTATCGATCGTTTCCTGTCCCATCGCTTTGGAAATCCATTCGTGTGTGCTCTGCTCGTTGCCGCCGAGATATAGTATCTCATCGCACATGCCGGACACGGACTCCCAGTCGTCCGGGAACATACGCTTGATCTGCGATATATTTTGCAGAATAATCGATAATGTGATGTTGCGCGAACGCATCGTCGCAACCCAGTTTTGGAAGCTGTCCGGCAACGTAATATTTCGCGCTTCCTCGAGCACAAAATGCACCGGCACGGGTAAGCTGCCGGTGCTGCGTGCATCTGCCTGTGCCATCATAAGCTGAAAAAGCTGTGTGATGAGCGCCGATGCCAGAAAATGGAAACTGTTGTCGTCCGGCATACGGATAAACAGCGCCGTTTTTTCTTCGCCAATCTTTTCGAGTTCCAATTCATCACCGGTCGTTAGGTTTACCACGTCTTCAAGCAAAAACTTTTCCAAGCGGCTGAGAAGCGATTCCTGAATACTCATGATCGTCTCCCCTGCACCCTTACGGTAAGCATCAAAGTAGCGCACCGCTATATGCCTCGGGCTTCTGGCACGCAGTTCCTCAATGAGCACCTGTGTCGCAGAGATACCGGCTTCATCGCCTTCTTCGACGGTCTCGGCAAGGATCAGCTCCATAACTGTTCCGAAATTCATTTCCGTCTCCGGGCATTCATACCACACGTAATACATGAGCGCCGAAAGCATCATTTTCGCCGTCTTGTCCCAAAAGGCATCACCACCATGTTTCGTTTTATCCTCGGTATTTGCAAATAAGTTCGTGATAAAGCCTTGTATGTCGCTTTCCCGTTTAAAATAGACGAATGGGTTATACCGAAAACTGCTGAGCATATCAATAAGGTCAAAGACACGGATTTTGTAACCCTCTGCCTTAAATACATTGCCAATATCGCGGAGCAGCTCCCCTTTCGGGTCCATGATGATATAAGATGAGTTACATTGCAGTAAATTGGGTTTTACGTACGCTCGTGTTTTGCGCGAGCCGGAGCCGCCGATAACAAGCGTAAATAGGTTTTTATCTAACTTGCGCTGATCCGTTGTGATGCTCAAATGTCTGGATAAGATGCGGTTTTCATCCGGGTGTTCTTTGTCGTGGAGCCGGTGGTTCAGTAGATACACATTCTCCCATTTTGCCGAACCGTGTTCCTCGCCGTGGCGAAAATTCTTCTGTGAGCTAAATATGTATAAAAGCACTAACGCATAACCGCCCAGAAATATGCCCACGGCTTTTCCTGTGTCGGCACAGAGTTCCAACCGAAACGGATGTGCAGTGATCTCATTCATGTTCAGCAAAATCCCGGGCAAGCCGCCCTCTGCATACGGCGCGATCAGCACCGCAAGCCAAAGCACAAATACCGCCCCGATGCCTGCCATGATCCAAGCCGTTAATGTATTTTTTCCTCTCATCTTTTGAACTCGCTCACAATTATTTTATAACCGTTTTCCTTTATTTTTTCCTCATAATGCCGCAACTCGCCTTTGGGGTCTGTAACGATATAAGGTACGCTGCATTCCGGTGAACTCGGTTCCACACACAAGCAACCTCTTGCCGCTAATTCTTTTTCATTTTTCATCATATTGTCCTCCATTTCTTTGACCGAAGTCGATTTTCGATCACCATAATTTCTTGTGCTGCGATGCTCTGCGCTGTGGATAACGCCCGCAGCAGATTTTCAATTTTATCTGTGCCGAGCGCCGTCGGGACGCGCACACACACTTCCTGCGGCAAAACGCCAAAATGTACGCATACAATATACGCTGCACATTTTGCAATGATCTCATTTGCCGGTGTATCCGGCAGCGCTGTTTTCTCATTCTCCTGAAAAACCAGCGCAAAATCTTTTTCGGCCAATGCTTCAAGCGCGGCGTAGCAAAGCATAGCTCTTTCCATCTGCCCCGGCTGCACAAGATACGCATGTACTTCACGGTCATAGTGGATGCCCGTCACACCTTGTTGTTCTACGATTTTCAGCTCGTCGATCTGATTTAGAGTGATCCTGCAAATGGCAAGCGTGTTATAGATCGTACCTTTCAGCGTCAGTTTTTCTCCGGCATCTGTCTGCGTAATGTCATACCATTTGCTCGGTACTATGGTTTTTCGCTGCGTGTCTGCTCCTGCATCCAACCATATCGGTTTTGCCTCTGCACCCGGCAGAAGCTGCACGCCTAAGCCGCGCCATGATGCAGCCGTTGCAATACGTGTTGCCTTCTCATTCTGCAATGCGATCAGCATTGAGTTTTTGACACCAAACCGCATACGTCCCATAACCTGCAACACTTTCTCCAAGAAACGCTCGTTGACGAACATCTCATCCCGCGCCATTAGCCAACGTGTATTCAGCGCTTTCCATGATTGTTTTTTTCTGCCGCCGGAATTCTTCTTCATTTTGAAAATGCGACGTGTGCGTAAAATCGTATCCGCAGAACCGGCAACATTGCCGCTTTTTCCGTCTTTATTTTCGTCGTCCTTAAGGAACATTGGTTCATCCTCCGCCGACCAAGCCAAAGGTTTTATGTCTTCTTTTGATATTGCCATACACACCATCCTACCTTCTCAGCTTTTGCGGCTTCACCTTCGGCGTCTTCTGAATGACCTTATCGGTATTTGAAGTACGTCCACCTGCCTGCATCTGGCGCACAGCTTCCGCAATTCTCGCTTCTTTTTGCGTGTTGACGTTTTTTGCAGCCTCCAGCTTTTTCATAACAGATGGCTTGTCCTGTACCGGCACGGTACGTTTGGTTTTCACAACCTTCTCGCCGAGCAGCGGGTCGTCTTGGTTATAAAGTTCAAAATTGTGCTGACGCTTTTCTTCGATTCGCTCTGCAAAGTCCTTATCAATAGACGCCGTAACATCTGCCCAAAGTTCTTCAGCCTCTTGTTCCATTTCGGATGTCTTCAAGCCTTTGGAGGACAGACGGCTTTTCTGTTCCGTCTGCCCTTTCGTAGGGTTTGGCTCCGGCTTTAAAAGGTCTTGTGCGCTGCCGCGTGCCTCTTTAACCGCATCCTGCACTCGAACTTGATCTTTTCCAATCACAACCTCCGGAATCGGTTCGTTGATGTCCGCAGCCTTAGACGGATCACGTTCGATTTCCGCCTGTGTAACATCCGTCAGCACAGCCAGTTTATTGCGCTCGATCAGGCGGTTGATAACTGCTGCATCTTCGCCGCGCACCATTAAGGTCGATAACCCATCTCCGTTACTGTCGTGCAAATGCAAGTACCGCAAGCCATAGGGTCGTGCAGCCTTTTTGAATGTTTCGATGGCTTCATCGCTCATCGAGATAAAGCGCACCTCCGATGTACTCGTCAAAAAATCCCGGCATTTTCGCGCCGGGATCATTTTATCTGCGCTGTATCGGATCGCTGCTACGAGCGCTGCCAGAACTTCTTTGCTCCCGCGTAGGAGCAGCTTCGTTCCTTCGATGCTCAAGGTGATGATCGCTTGTTCGTCCATTTTCTTTTCCCCTTTCTGTTTCAAATGTTTTTACTTCATGTGCTTTGTCGATCTTGGATTTGATCTGCGGCTGCTGCTCGAGGATTTGCACACACAGCTTTGCTTCTGTCCGCAGCTTTTTGAGTTGTGCGTTGATCTTCTCGATTTTCTCAAGCTGCTCCTGTATTTCAGCATCGCCTGTCTCCAAACGCCGCAGCACTGCTCTTATTTCTTCCCGCTCATCAATCTGCCCGGAGATTTCGTGCTGCACTACGCGTAACCGTTGCTCTACGTCATCGCGCGTTTTAATATTGTGCGCCGCAACATAATCGAACTGCTTTATGTATGCGTTCAGTTGCCAACGCGCCGTGGCAAACGCGCTGCCGTATACTTTGGGACGCCGCTTAAAAACACCGAGATAATAAAGCCATTTATAATAAAGCGCCCGTATTCCATGCGCTTTAGATTTTCGACGTACCGTTCCTTGCAAGCGCATTTTCCTTTTGGGCGTCATCGGCTGTTCTATAACTTTGGTTTTACCGAGCAGTCGGTCTGCTTTGATACGGAGAATGCGCAAGTGCAGCGCTTCCGGCTCGTAGTTTTCTCCAAGCGACTGCAAACGAATATTTCGTTCACCGCCCGGCGGACAAATCGCAACATACTTTCGATCCGTCATAACGGCATACCCGTACGCCCGCAGCGTATCGTAAAAAGCTTCGAACGATTCTATATTTTCATTTGCGAGTATGCGGTCTATGTCTTCGCGTAGCGCTTTACGCCGGTTCGGCTTTCCTTCTTTTTCTGCCTGCCAAGCTGCATACGGCATACCTCGGCGCACCGGCTTGATAAGTGATAAACCATACTCTCTGCAAAGTGCATCCGAAACCGTTCTCATTTGCCAATAGTTTTTCTCTTTCCATAAGCGTTTGCCGTCCAGAAACGAAACCGAGTTGAGTAGGCTAAGTACCCAGCGCCTTGCCGCATTGCTGCGGTAGGTTTCCAGGCACTCGCCCCCGAACCGGACTTACAACTCTCGCTGTATCCGGCTCTCTATTCATTCACAGCCTGCACCGTGAATTTTCGTGTGACAACTTTCACAGACCACCAAAGTTTTTCGGTTAATCCTCTTCATGAAAACTGCCCACGGTTGGCTTTCATCCAGCTCTTTCAGCGTTCTAACTTGGTGCATTACCAACGCTGAAGTTTCTTTTCCGCACCATTCACACCGATTTGCTTTTAATCGTGCGCCGAGACTGGGCTTTTTCAGGATGCCTTTCGGCTTATGGATAATATCTGCTTCTTTTCCCAGCGGATAGGGGTCTCTTGCAAGACTGTCCTTCCACAGTAGTCGGATGCGCTCATTTCCATGCTTGTCCTGGAATTTTACCCCGATGTCCTTGACAATACGATATTGAGCAATAATTTTGCCTTTGGTTGTACGGTATTTACAGGCCAAGGTTTTATAGAAACTGTACTCCATGATATAGCGGAACTTGTGCAGCTTAGAGCGATTGTTTGCAATCGCATAATAATTACAGAATCCCCGCACCTCACCATTGTACTGGTCTAGGATACTCAGGTCTGTTCGTCCGACAAGTTTTCCACGATACGTGGGTTGCCAAATCTCTGTTCCATTGCGAACATCAATTCTCATGGCTCCCAGTTCCAGCAGCTTTTTTTGAATGACAGAAGTCGGAACTTCCAGCATTACATGGCCGCTGTAGTTTCGGGCTGTGGAACCGCTTTTTGTCTTTTTGGTGTGATTGCTCTGCGGTGTGACCCTGATGTCAAATCCCAAGAATTTTGCACGGTCTGTTGCTTTAGTGACCAGCGTCTTTTCTTCCGACAGTTCCAGTTTCAACTGTTCGGCGATATATACGCCGATTTCCTGCTTAACAGCCTGTGCATCCTCTTTGGCTCCGATGATACCGATAAGAAAATCGTCAGCGTAACGGACGTATTGCAGTCTGCGGAAATTTGTATCCATTGGATTTTTGCAGGGGATGGATTTGTGTACCTTATCCAGTTCCCGGATGCTTTCCAAAAGGGATTGCTTTTCTTCCTCAGACTGTGCCTTTGCCAGCTTCCTTTTGAGTCGGATTCTCTTTGCGCTCAGCTTATGGTATTCCACATTGACGGCTCGCTTGTTCCCACGGTCAAACCGTTTCTTGTATTCAGCCATATATTTGTCGAACTGGTCGAGATAGATATTGGCTAGAATGGGACTAATGATGCCGCCCTGCGGAGTGCCGCTGTAGCTTTGATGCAGTTGGTTATCTTCCATATATCCTGCGTTGAGAAATTTACGGATAAGGCGCAGAAAACGCTCATCTTTAATTCTCTTGCGAAGGATGCCAATCATGACATTGTGGTCAATATTGTCGAAGAATCCTTTAATGTCACCCTCAACAAACCACTTGCATCTGGTAAAGCGATTTTGAATCATCCTCAAAGCTGTGTGACAACTTCTGTCAGGCCGAAAGCCATGGGAGGCGTCCTCAAAGCTGTTCTCATAGATGGATTCCAACAGCATACGGACAACTTCCTGTACCAGCTTGTCGTCAATGGACGGAATACCCAGAGGACGGAGTTTTCCATTCTTCTTAGGGATATATGTCCGTCTGGACGGTTTGGGCTGGTAGGATTCGTCTTTCAGGGTTGCAATAAGCCTGTCGATTCTTTCAAGGCTCATTGCGTCGATGGTTTTTCCGTCTGTGCCTGCGGTCATGTTTCCCTGACTGGCATAAATATTCTGATATGCCCGTAAGAAAAATTCCCGATTGAACAGGTTGCGGTACAACCTGTCATAGACATAGCCGGATTGAGCTGAATGTTCTTGCAGACTGTTCAATACATTTTCTGGATCTCTCATAGTGCCTCACGCACCTTCCTTTCTGTTGTATTGAATTGAATGAACTGCCGCCCTTCGCCATGTGCGTGCCATTAATACGCTCGGACTACTACGGCGGCTCCGTTGCCATATTGGATATTCAGGGCCTACGCCCATAGCTCTTGTGAGCGTTCCAACTTAGGCAATCCCCATTTAGCAGCAGAGTAAAAAAGCATTGTTCATTGTCGGATGCGGTTTTCGTCCTTTTATGCTGATACATACGGACTGTGCATTCGGTTTCGCTCATCCTGCTCATGTTTCTACAGGTGAGATGCACAGCGTAACGGGTATAGCTGCCTTCCGTTACGACCACCACAAATGTCCCTCGGACTGCCGTTCAGCCAGTTTAGGTTTCATCCTTATATGAACTTTTGGTCTTGCTGCTCAGTCGTGGCACGGCAACTTGCCAACTTGCAGCTTTACGGTCATGCTGCTGTCCCCTTTGGGTTTCCCCGCCAGGTTAGCCGTTGACCACAGGCCTGAAACCTCACACCTGCCGCTTGCTAAGCGGATTTACTCTGCCCCTTATGGGCGCACTAACGAAGTGGTTGTGGATATGCTCATGATCTAAATGCGTTGCAACAAGCACTTGATACCGTTCACCCCACATTTCTTTTGCGAGCCGAATACCGATCTCGTGCGCCGTTTCCGGCGTGACCTCTCCCGGCGCAAAGCTCTGTATGGCGTGGTAGGCACAAATGCCGTCGTTTTTGTCGAACGCATTTTTTGCTAAAATCATTTCCTGCCGCGCCGTTTCTGCATCGCAGTTAACGCCGGACACAAAACGCTCAGTATCCCGCACGGTTTTGTTGCCGTCTTCCGCATACTCGATCACATCCGTCAGAGATTGGTATTCTTCCTCTTTTAATTTCGGATCACCGATCACCAACGGGTTCTGCGTCTTGTTCGGATTTTCGATGTAAAGCAGGCAGTCGCCGATCCAGCCGTTGATCTTCCAGATTTTTGTTACCGCCACTTTCGTTCTTCCTCCCGTTTTTCTTTCAGTGCCTTTTGGTCGGACTTACGGATATACGTCCCAAGCTCCGAAGTCATCGGGTCGCGTTTGATTGGCTCCGTAACGTAGCGATACAGCATAGATGCCAGCGGCTTGATCTCATCGGTCAGCCGCTCAAATTTCTCTCTGTCGATTCTGCCGGTCGCATGTGCTATGCGTGTAAGCTGGTTCATGTTGTTGCCAATATAACGCAGCTCTGTCAGCATCTTATAAAAATCCAACGGCGGGCGTTCCTGCGGAAGCACACCGTCGATAAGCTGCCGCACATACGCCGACATCGATAAGCCGGATTTGCTCGCCAAGGATTGCAGACGTGCCATTTGTGTTTCATTTAAGCGCAACTCTAAACGGTAAGGGTATTTGTATTCGCCTTTTCTTATTTGTCTCACTTCTTTCTGCATGACGGGTTTTAGGGTGTCCCTAAAAAATCGGTGATTTTCACCGATCTACCATTCTTACGTAAGAATGGTATGCTTGCGAAAGCAAACAGAAAAAGTGCGTTTCGCGCTTTTTCTGTTTGCCCGGGCGGCTTCCGCCGCAAATCTTTTTTGCTGATAGCAAAAAAACGAACGGAGTTCGCCCAAAATTTTGCGCCGCCGCACGCAAAAACATGTCCGGCAGACACAGAAATTTGCTGATTAAGGAGAAGGTTTCCCGCAGTTTTTCACTGCGTTTTGCGAAAAAGTGGATTACTTTTCGCTCGTTGCAGCGGAAGAATTTTCCTCGTCTCTGCACAACTCCACGTATTCGCGCACGGCTTTCGGCACGGACTTGTTATATTTTTGCGTTAAAATCTGTTCCGCCGCTGCCTGCAAATCCTTTTGCATTGTGCCCGCGAAGTCCGTGCAGTACATCTCGAGCGCCCTTCTTTTTTCCGCGCTTACGTTGAGCTTCACCACGATTTCCATCTGATTTTTCTTCATTTTCTTTTACCTTTCTTTCAAAAATTTCTGTCTGCCACACACTCTCCGGCGTAATTTGCTGCTCATTCGGAAGCAGTGCAGCTCTAACGGTTTGCATCCACGGCACGCAATGACCGGCATCTGAAAGCATAAATTTTCCCGCACTGTAATAGCCGGTCAAGCAAAACCCATGTGTGTTATCGAAGAACTTGATGCTTTCTACACGCCTTGAAAGCTCCCGGATATTGGACGGGAACAGTTCAAAATCTTCCAAAATTTTCGCAGTCGGAACACCTGTACGATCTCGCCGCACCAATCGCGCTATGGCTTCTGCTGCGTCCGGCAGACCCATACAATAGCAGTTTATCGCATACGTTTTGCCCTCAAGTAAACCGAAAAACTGTTCCATTTTTTCTTGCTCGAGCGGTAGCTCACAAAGAAAACTGCGCCCGTCGTCAATAAGCTTTTGCATCGCATACGTTTCCGAACTGTTGTAGATTCGTGCGATTCTCTGCGGCGTGACGCTGTACTCCGGCAATAGCTTTAAGCCTTCAAGCACCTGCAAAAAGCTCGTCTTCCCGACGCCAGGAAGTCCGGTAACTAAATAAATCGTCTGCAAAATCTCACCTCACTATTTGATTTTTGCTTCATAGACCCGCTTGTTTTTTTTGCACATGAGCTCGTATTGTTTCTTAATTTCTCCCGAAATTCTTGTGCGCTCCGGTGCGGAAGCAAACCCATACGCATACTGATATTGCTTATTGCCGTCCTGATCTGTGTACGTTCCCATGCTCGGCGGTGAATAGAAATACCCGCGTTTGCCCTCCATGATCTTGCCGTATTTGAGCGCAAACACATCGTTTTGCAGCTCGGCATACGCTTTAACCGTATTGCGGTTTGCAGCCTTCCGCAGCGTGAGCTTTGTCTCTCCGACGTCTATCGCCGTACCGCCGCCGATAACTTCAACCTCCGAGTTGAAATCAAAATTACGTGCAAGGAACGCCGTCATTTCCCTTTCAATCTCCGGCTTCAGCTCGACGTACGGAACCCATTCACGCCTATCTTTAGCAAGATACGCGGGCATCAAGGCCGAAAATCGATTGTGTTCATCCAACACCAGACGCACGCCGTTGATGCGGTAGTCTTCGTTTATAATGACATCCGCAAAGGCTACCACTTCACTTTCTGCGTCAGAAACCGGGCGAATAAACGCATGATAGCGCTGTGTAGGTTCTTCTTCCGGCTCAAAAATTTCCTCGTCTTTAATTTCTTCCGGCACGGTTTTATTTGCCGGGTCTGTCGCAGCTGCCTGCACCTGTGCTAAGATACTCTCACGTCCAACTCCGACCTCCGCAGCAATTTGTGCCGCAAATAAATCCTGTTCCACCGGGTTTTCGACCGTCGCCAACACACGCACCGCTTCAACGGCATAAGTCAAACGGTCTTTATTCACGTTCATGTCCAACCCGTTTTTGCACATTTGTAGCCGGTATTCGGTATCGCTTATCGCTGCTTTGAAAGCCTCAGCAAGACGTTCTGCTCCGTCCTCCGAGTGCATTTTTATGAACTCATCCGGGTCTTTACCTTCGCCCAAGGAAGCCACGCTGACGCGCAACTCTGGGCACGCAGAACGCAAAACCTGTATAGCTCTTTGCGTTGCTCTGATGCCCGCACTGTCGCTGTCATAACAAATAGTAAGCTCCTTGCAGCTCCGCCCAATCAGCTTTGCTTGTTCCTCCGTCAACGATGTACCGAGTGAAGCGACCGCACCAGCAAAGCCCGCTGTTTGCAGCGCGATCACGTCCATGTACCCTTCTGCGAGTATCAAATGGTCGCTGTGCGCCTTGCGTGCGAAGTTATATCCGTACAGATTATTGGACTTTCTGAATACCGGCGTGGTGTTGGTGTTTATGTATTTTGCCTTGTCCTCTTTGTTCAGGGCGCGTCCACCAAACGCAATTACATTGCCGACTGTATCAAAAATCGGGTACATGATTCGGTCTCGGAACCGATCCATAACGTGCCCGGTTTTACTTTGGTACGCAAGATTTGCGGTTATCATCTCATCATCCGTAAAGCCTTTATCGCGCAGATAATTCACAAGCCCAAAGCTTTCCGGCTTCGCATAACCTAAACCAAAATGTCGTACAGCGGCCATGCTCAAACCGCGTTCATTCAGCAAATAAGTTCGCCCGACACTGCCTTCATCGTCCTGTGTAAGCGAACGGAAGAAGTAACGTGCCGCCTCTCGGTTGCACGCACGAATACGATCTCTGAGCTCCTGCTCACGCTGATTGAGCTGTGCGCCTTTGGCATCAATCGTTATTCCGGCACGCTGGGCGAGCTGCTGCACCGCCTCCACGTAACTGAGATTATCCGTACCGCGAATAAAAGATATGACGTCGCCGCTCGTGCCGCAGCCGAAGCAGTAAAAGGAATTGGTCTTCTCATACAATACGCATGACGGTGTTTTTTCCTGATGGAACGGACAACAGCACGACATGGTTGAACCGTGCCGCGATAGATTCACACGTTCTGCTGCAACATCTATAATGCTCACGCGGCTTTTGATCTCATCAACCTGATCTCTCGATATTGCCAAAAAATTCACTCCTTTCTACGTTCATTTCTCTTTACAGTGAACGATTCATTTTTCTTTTCGGCTTGTCCATAATGTGCTCCGGCGTCTTTTCTTCCTGTTCAGGTGCTGCCTGCGCTGTTTTTATCGGCTGCGGCTGAATGCCTGATAAGCGCAGTGCTGCCAAAATCTGCGGCGCATGGCGCTTATATAGATCACCGATTGGTTTAAAAACCTTATCGATCTGCTCATTGATTTCCGCTTTTTCTTCATCCGTTTTGCCCGTTTTAAGCTCGGTTATGTAGTTCTTATACTCCACGCTCATGTGCTCCTTACGTGTGTCAGTGATTGGCAGACCCATGGCGGATTCAAGCATAACGGATAAAGCGTCTGCTTCAAACTCACGCTGTGCACGGCTTTTGCCGGTATCCATACCGTGTTGCAACATGCCGTGCGCCATCTCATGCAGCAGCGTCGATAATCGCTGTGTATCAGCAAGGCGGCTGTTAATCGTAATGTTGCATGTCTCTGATTCGTAATATCCGCGCAGCGCAACGCTCTTTAAATCAATCGTCCGCACCGGCATTCCGCAGCGGTTGCTGTATTCGCTGATAATGTCAAACGCCGCTGCGTGCAGCTCATCTGCGCAGCCGAGACCGACTAATTTAGGGTAATCTTCCGCAGGGCAATTCGTTTGTGCAATATCAAAGACCACTCCATAACGATAGAACTGCAATTCTTCACGTGTCTCAAGCATTCCGGCTTTTATCATGTCCCGTACTGCTTTTGGTGTGCTTTTCGTCAGCCTCTTCCATGGTTCACTTTCTTTGCCACGATAATAGGTAATATTATGGGGTACCCATATACGCATACCTTTTTCGCCCTTTTGTACGGTATAGCCCATTTTTTCAAATTGATTATATCCCGCAGTAAACATAGCATACGGATTTTGCTTGTAGATCAGCATCTGGTTGCGGACGCTGTAATCTGGGAACCGGCTTGAAAAAATCAAAAATTCCGCAACATCTTTTGCATCTGCTTCCCAGTTTTCTGCAAGGTCAATAACGCGCTGCTTGGCGTCTGCACCCAGTTGCTTTACAAATTCTTCTTTTTCCTCTGGTGAACGATATTTTCCGTAACCGGGCATTACTCCTCACCTCCACCATAATTACGCAGCACGTCCAGATATTCTTCCGGCAGTGCAGCCAGCTCATTTTTAATACGCACTTGCTGCTCCATCGGAAGATCTTCTAATGGCGTCAATCCGTCGATTTCAATGCCATCTCCTGCTGTTACAAATTCTTCTGGCATCTCAGCGCACCAAAGGTTCTCCCAGTCATCTTCACAAATTGCCATGCCTTCTGTGTACAGCAGCACAACACCATACATTTCTTTCATTTTGCCTTTCTCCTTTGCCGAAAATATAAGTTTACAGTTTTGTTTGCCGGAATGCTCGGCGTAGCTTCTTGCTCCTTTCCTTTTATTTACAGGCCCCGCCGGGATTGTGACCAGCGCTCTGCATTACAAAAGCCCATCACCAAACGGTAATGAGCTTTCTCACTCTGCACAGGCAGGTTATTTTGTTATATTGCGGCTATTGACGATCCCTATTTGGGTAAAAAACAATTTGTAGAGTTCAAATTGCAGCTGTTCCGCTGTATACGGATCGTCCGACTGTATGTAGGGCTTAATCTGGTCTACTGTAAGTCCACGACTAAGAAGGTCAAGAATTACAGTTCTCTTTGCATCTGAAAGTTTTGGGTTTGAAATCAGCTCCGCAATACTTTCTTCTCCTATGCTTATATAAGTTACAATTTGCTTAATGTGCCCTTTACCATACATATAGTCGCTTGCCGTATAGCTTGTGCCAAATTTTGAATTGATGAGTTCAAGATCATTTTTAATTGAAACCTTATTCATAATCCCGCGTGCAATGCGCTCAAGCAGCACCGGAATATACATCGCATAACTCCCGAAGATCATCACCAAACCAATTATGAAAAATCTATATGGCTCTGTGTTCTTTGATGCCTGCAACCATTCTTCATAATTTCCTCCCGAAATCAACAAACTACCTATCCAAGGAAGGGTATATACATACCCAAAAAGCCTAAGATAGAAACATATAGGTGAGCTGACCCTTTGATACAAGCTATTGTTGTGATTTGAGGCCTTTGACACCACCTTATACGTCCCCGTAAAAAGCCCTATCAAAAGTGTCAGCACAAACAGATTTTCCGGTTTACTGAAAAATCCAACAACTTTTTGCATATTCTCGCTCCTCTTTTCTTTCTTATCTGTATTATGTTACGATTATCATCTACATTTTGCACATCAATCGTGCGAAAATTTATTGACAGTATCATTACAAAGTGCTATAATATAAGTACCAAAGGAGGTTGTATAATGGCACAAACAAACGTCAATATTCGCATGGACAGCGATTTAAAAACACAATTCGAGGCTTTCTGCACTGATATGGGCATGACGATGACGACCGCTTTTACCGTTTTCGCAAAAAAAGCAGTACGCGAATATCGCATTCCTTTTGAAATCGGCGCCGAAGTACCGAACGCCGTAACAAGAAAAGCTATCGAAGACGCAAAAAACGGAATTGGAATGAGCAAAGGTTTTTCCTCCGTAAAAGAGCTGATGGAGGATCTGAATGCTGACGATTAAGTATCAGACGACCTTCAAAAAAGATTACAAGCGAATCGTCAAAAGGGGTTACGATATTCGGCTTCTGGAAGAGGTTATCACCATTCTGGCTGAACAAAAGCCTTTGCCGGAAAATTATCGAGATCACAACTTGTCTGGCAATTATGCCGGTTGCAGGGAGTGCCATATCACCCCCGATTGGCTTCTAATTTATGAAATTCAAAACGATGAGCTCATCCTCTGCTTAACCAGAACCGGATCACATAGTGATCTGTTCTGAAAGTTCAAATTCAACATTATCCATCTGCGAGGAGCGTCCCTAAAGTTGTGGACGCTCCTTTTTCGTATAAAACCGGCAATATTGCCGGTCACGCTTTACTTATGTACAGCGTCTTCCCGTCAACGAACATCCACGTACTGCTTTTTCCTTACCGTCAAACTTTATATTGCATTGTACAGTCAAATTAGATACAATATTTATGTTATTTACCAACAGTTATATGACTATTAGAGGCGATACTGAAGATGAAATTTGATTATGCTTACTTAGAAAACAAAAAATCGGAACTTTCTGTTTTTCAAATAGCGCTAATATATCGCAATATTCCTTTATTTCGCGCTGAGTATGAACCGTACATGGTCTGCCCTATCTGCAAAGAGGCTAAACTTACATATGTAAACGATCAACCTGCATATTTGCGAACTGCACAGAAACAATCACATGCTGAAGATTGCCCCTTAGCCCAACTTTATCTGTCCACAAATAGAGCAAAAACAATTATGAACTCTTTTAACTCTGAAGATAGAGACTATGTATCACGTCAGTTACACAGCCTTCTTACGCGAATTTCTCATGTCAAACCACAAAAAACTTCTATATGTAAAACAAATACTAACCACGCTACTAATTTTCATATTGAAAAAACTCCACCTCAAATTACACAAGAAGGAAAACACTTACAGCCCAAGAATCTTTTAATGGGTTTCCGAGATGAAGATTATAATACTCCTCTATTAGGATATGGAAAATTCTCGATAGAAATGGAAAACAAAGACGATAGGCACACACTACTTCTCAGACGTATTGCAACAAATGAACATACTTCTTCGTCATTAGCATGTCGCGTCTTTATTTCTAAAAAAGTTTTCTTATATCTCCCTGTCGAGTATAAATACCTAAAACAACAAATAGGCTATGTTGCCTTATTTTCAGAATTTCAAAAATCCAAAAGTGGTCGCCCCTATGTGGTCACAAAACTATGTCATTCATCAAATTTACAAATTCTTCTAATATAGTCTATAATCAAATGCTCAAGTATCTATTTTCATTTGTATCAATGAGATTATAGTCATCATCCATAACTGCATCCGAACAAAGGAAATTACCACGCAAATTTTTAATACAATTGAGTGTACCGTCATCGGCGCACTTGTTCCATGCGTTCCACTCTGTTACCATTTTCCAGTTTTCTTGGGAAATGAGTAAGTAATGCCTTTTACCATGCAAGTTCCGAATTTGCTTTTCCTTTTCTTCTATAAAAATCGGTTTATTAAGTATTTCTCTAATATCTCTCACATCTGTACCCAATACCATATCGTACAGAATCCATACGGCCAAGCATTTCAGGTTTTTATCTTCCAAAACTTCAACTTGTTCTGGTGTGAAATTAAGGGCTTGAGATATTGCAAGAGCAAAGATTTGTCCGACTGAATACTCGCCGCTGAAATACTTCTGAATTTGCTCTTCTGTGAATTCCGCATAAAGAGGCTTGTCGCAGAAAAAGCCTCTTTTCATAATTGCCTCAGCAAACTCAGAGATAAAATAATATTTTTTCTTGTTTCTAACACACTGACCGTATTCCAACTCCATAAGATCATCCCAGCAGTAAAAGTAGTACGATGATTCAAGAAAAAAGTCTCCTATGTTTTTAGGCGTAACCATCTGCCCTATAATCGTTGGGCTTGCTTCTTCAAAAATATGCATATCAACATTTACCTTTCTATTACATTAAATTTGCAGTGCCCCACCGGGATTGTGACCGGCGCTCTGCATTACAAAAGCCCATCACCAAACGGTAATGGGCCTTCTCACTCTGCACGGGTAGCTTAGGAATCGGCAACATTGCCGGTTTTACTTATTTACTTGCTTTTTTGACTTTGTGAAAAATCACAGCACCTAAACCGAGGCCGGAAACCACAAGAGCGAGCAGTGCTGCATAAACACCGTGATTACTGCTGCCGGTCTTTGGGAATGCGCTGTTCGGGAAATTCATACCGGGCTTAACCTCAAACTGCACCTTTTCCCCGTCTCTTGTGATTTCGAAGCTGTAATAGTTTTTATCCTGTGAGAAGCCAGACGGAGCCTGCTTCTCATGGATTAGAAACTTGCCGTAAAGCAAACCATCAAGTTCATACACACCGGTTTCTTTTTCGCGCATATTGCCGACAAACGTATCTATGCCCTCTGTGTAACGACCATCGCCGTTTACATCGCGATAGATGCCGAACACAGCGCCGGAAAGACGGTGCTGCGAGTCTCCTGCATCGACCTTGATCGTGCTGATGGAGCCATGCAGCGGCAGAATCTTCACCGTCTGACCCTCATCTTCGATGTCTGCATGTACTGCAATTTCAATACCGTCGCGATAAAGCGTTTCAAAAGCTACGACCTCAGTTTCGACCGTCAGCTCACGCGCGTCGAAAGTAAACGTCATCTCAACTTCGCCGGTGGTAGCTTTTGGCGTAAAGGTAGCTTCTGCCGTGATTTCTTTACCATCGATGAGCAGCTTATCGTTCGTGGCTTTGTTCATCAGCACACCGGTAAGCTTATATTCTTTACCGGGGGTCAAATCCTTATAGCTCACAACATCGGTAATCGTGATCTTATCCGCTGTAATTTCTTTTTTGCCGTCTGCTGTTGCCTTTGTTCCGATTTCAGGATTCTTAATCTTTACGGTCTGCCCTTCGTCGTTGATGTCCGCATGGGTAGCAAGCAGCGCGTTTTCACGGTACAAATCCTCGAAAACAACGATTCCTTTACCATGCAGACCGGTTGCGTCAAAGATAAAGGTAACGTCTACGCTGCCATTCTTTGTTTCTGCGATAAAGGTAGTTTCAGCGGTGATCTCTTTCCCATTCACAAGTAATTTTTCACCGGTTTTTTTATCCATCAGTACGCCGGTTACTTTGTACTCTTTACCGGGAACAAGGCCAGTGTATGATACCGTATCGGTCAGCGTAACTTTATCGAGCGGATCAACTTCTTTTTCTCCCTCAACGGTGGCCTTCGTACCGATTTCAATCGGCACATTATGGAAGCTTACAGAAGCAATTTCGCCTTCGCTGAGTTCTACGGTCTGCGAGTCGGGAAGCTGATATCCGAAAGTTTCCTCTGTATCAAGTTCTTCGACCTTGTACTGATACTTATTCGCGCCGTCTTTGTCCGCGTAAATCGGAAGTGTTTCCGTAAGGATTTCGCCTGCGGCATTCGTTACATACTCTGCGGAATAGCTATCCTCAAGGCGCGTCACGCGGAAGTGAATGCCTTCGATTACGCCGTCTTCGGAAGTCTTTACGATCTTGAGCTGTGCATTTTTCTGTACGTTGACAAGATCATAGCTGTAAACCTTGCCATCCTCGGAGATTGAAACATCAAAATCGGCTACAAGCTGACGACCGTTGCCGCCCTTTGTTTGATGCACGACGTATGTGCCGTAAGGCAAGTCCTTTGTGGTTGCCATGCCATCTGCGCCGGTGGTGATATGGTCGCGCTCGGTCTCTTTGGCTGCATCGTAACTGCCCGCAGACTTGAGGTAAACATCAAACTCTGCGCCTTGTTCTTCTGCGCGGTCGTCGAGCGTTTCATACTGCTTGTGCAGCGCAATTTTGCCCTTGAAGACATCTTCCGTAAAGTCTTCCGGTTCGAGTTCATAAACATCACCGGTACCGAGCGTTGTGATGTTGTACGTATGCACAGTCGGATCGAGCTTGTAGCCTATCGGTGCAGTAATTTCCTGAACCGTGATTTGGCCGAGGGGGATTTTATTTAATCCTGTAACGCCCTTGCTGTTAGTGGTAATATCTTTACAAACCATTTGGCCATCGACCAAATAGCTTACACGGTATACTGCTCCGGCCAAAGAAGCGTTACCTGAAGCCTGATCCGAATCCGTCTCGCTGTCTTTCTTATGAACAGATAATACGATTGTGCCCGGGTCATCCACAACATTTAGCGTTGTTTCTCCCGTGACGGTGAATTTATGGGTTTTGCTGTCTGCACAGTAGCCCTTCGGCGCTACGGCTTCAAAAGTTACATAATTGCTTGACTGTAATTTCTTACTAAGTTCGGCGTGTCCGTTCGCGTCCGTGGTAAAGGTCGCATACGGCTCATAATCCCAATACGGATAATCGGGTTCCGCAGCTTCTTTATAAACATAATATACTGCGCCTTCAAGGCTGTAATTGGGGTTGCCGTTAGTAATCGTCAAATCAGCGCTTGTTTTATTGAGCGTGATTGTATATGAAGGCTTTTCACCTTTTATTTTGATGTACGCCATGGTCTGCGTTGTGCCCGGACAAGTCGCTTGGTGCTGAATGTTGGCCTGTTGGTCTCTGTCCTCCCAAACGGCAATGCTGTTTTTATCGCCGACGGTGTAGCCTGCACCGATAATCGTTGTCTCTTGCTCCGGCAGCGTGTTCGTGGAAATCGTCAGCGTATTGCCGTTACGAGAAATATCAAAGCCTGCCTGCTGAAAATCGAACAAATCCAGCACGCCGTTGGTATCAGTAACAGTAGCCGTGTACTTACCGGTTACAAGCTGTAAATCGATTTCCTGAGCATCGCTGCCGTCGCTGCTTTTGCCTGCAAAGGACGGGACGATTTCAGAGCGTAAAAGACGATCTTTTAACTCCGCATAATAGCTGCGCACAACAGAACTGTTATACGCCAGATTTGCCATGCGCTCAACATCGTTATCGATGCCGGAACCCCAAGACCAGTTTGTACCGTCTACGGTAATATAGCCTTCGGACGCCAGCCAAACAAGATGCTGTGTGACCATCATTTTGGCGGTTTCGGCGCTGTACCAACCGTTATTGCCGTCCTGCAAAGAATTTATGTTGTTAAAGCCGTAAGCCACGATGCGGCGCATAGCTTCAGTCATGCCATAATTGTCTCTTTGCACGTATGCTCCATTGTTCACACGACCTTTACCGTGCTGCAAACAGTAGGCCGGATAGCTTGTGCCATTGAGCAGGATATCGTAGAGCGGGTATTGACCGAGATCATACAAATAGTTGGAACTGAAATTACCGTTGATGCCTACCGTGCGGTAACGCGTAACTGCCTCATCGCCGAGCGCTAATAGACTGATTTCATCCTCCGGGTTTGGCGTGGGGGAAGCAGTGGGTTCAGCCGTTGCTTCCGGCTCTGCACTGACCTCCGATTCAGTCGGTTCCTCTGTTGCTTCCGGTGAGGGTTCTGCTGTCGGTTCGGCAGAGGGCTTTGCGCTTGCCTCCGGTGTCGCGGTCGGTTCTGCATCCGGCTCCGTGTCCGGTGCAGCTTCTTCAACGACTGTTTCGACTGTAACCGGTGCAGCTGCTTCATCGGCAAGAGCGCTCATCGGCACGGTGCTGAAAATCAACAGCGTTGCAAGCAGACACGCAAGTGACTTTTTGAGTTTCTTTTTCATGTTTTTGCTTCCTTTCAAAGATTTTGCTATATGAAAAAAGCCGCATCGCAGGGATACGGCTTGAATTTGAGCATTAAAAAAGCACTCAATTATAGAATCAAGTGCTTTCAATCTGCAATATTCACTTTAGTTTCTTCTATCTATATTCCCAGTGTCCGACTTCTTCTTGGGCGGGTGTATCTACAACCCAATATTTCTCTCCTGTATAGTGTTTATACGGTTCTCCGCTTATCATGGTGTAACTGCCGCAGGTGTAATTTCCATCAAAGCATTCTGTAAGATTGTGATCTGCCGCTCCGTTTTCAGTGTCAAATATCTGCCCACATCCATTGCATTGATAAACCCAATCGCATTCCCAAATGTAGTTATCTTCCCAATGCCCGACTTCTTCTTGGGCAGGTACGTCCACGATCCAAACCTTTTCTTTGGGCTTCGGCGTCGCAGTGGGAACCGCCGTTGGCGCTGCGGTAGGAGCTGCCGTAGGCTTGGCTGTGGGAGCTGCGGTGGGTGCAGCTGTCGGCTTCGCAGTCGGTGCGGGCGTAGGTCTGGCCGCACTGCCGGAAGGCTTGCTGTTGGAAGTATTGGAGCTGCTCGGTTTTGCGGTTGCTGCCGGTTTCGGTGTAGCCGTCGCGCTCGCTTTACCTGCCGTGCTGCTTTCGGTTTTACTCTCTGGCTTCGGCGTTGCGGTAGGCTTGACCGTTGCCGCAGCACCGGCAGAGGGAGTAGCCGTAGGCTTCGCCGATGCACTCGGCTTGGCGCTGCTTGCGGCCGTGGAGCTTGTGTTCGAAACCGGCTTGCTGCTCACTGCACTGGATGCAGAGCTTTCAACGCCGGTATCCGCTGTACTGTTGCCCGCACACGCCGCCATGGTAAGCATCAATGCTGCTGTCATTAAAATAGCTGTGATTTTTCTTTTCATAGTCTTCACTCCCTGTTTAGTTTGATTATAATAAATGAGAAAAAATAAATCAAGTGCAAAACCGGCAACATTGCCGCTTTTCGCGCTTGACAAAACTTCAAAAGCGTCTATAATTAGAAATAGAAAGAGTGCTGCCGATGAACGGTTAGCCCTCAGTATTACTCAAAGAAGTTGAGCCGAATCCTTAGGCGAGGGCGGCTCACTTCTTTTTATGTTTACGATCACGAAACAGTTCGATCAGCGCAATGATGACCAATGCCAACTGGCACAAATCACTAAAGGTCAGCTCGAGCTTCATAAGCGTCATCCCTCTCTCCGTGTTGGATTGAGGGATATTTTCATATTCAAGAAATGTTCCCTCACACGGTACACCGAAGTGTATCTGAGGGCTGAACCGTCCACCGTTATGGCAGCACCCGAACCGCATATTGCAGTTCGTTTTTATTCTACCAAATTTGGCATTATATGGCAAGATTTTTATTCGACACTCACGGCCACCAGTTTGCAGTTTAGCGCGGCTGCTATCCGCAGCAGTGCCCGGAGCTGCACCATGTGCTTTTTCTGCTCCATGAGCGCAACCTCCGTCCACGAAACTCCGGCGGCAGAAGCTAATTCGCGCTGCGATATTTTAAGTGCTTGCCGCTGTAAAATCAGGCTATCAATCAGCTCTATATAAGCGTTTGGCATTCTATCATTTCCTTTCAGAACCGGCAATGTTACCGGTTTTCTTTTTTTGTCTGCGGCGGATCAGAAGAACTATCAGCAGCAACAGCATCGCCGCAAAGGAAGCTATGAAGCCGATCACAAGCCCTTCCGCATATTTCTCTATCCACGTGCTGCCCTCCGGCACTACCTTTTCTTCAACCTCCGCTATGGCTTCTTCGGCCATTTCCACTCTGTGGCCGCGCACAAGCAATCTGTGCGTATTCACGCCATATGGTGTGCAGGTGAGCAATGTGACATAATCTTGCTGTGTATCAATACGAATGAGGTCTATGTCTGTGGGCTCCACCACTGCGATGTTGTCCACTTCATAGGCAAGCTTTTCGTTGCAGACGGTCACGAAAAATACATCTCCAAGCTTAAGCTTATCGAGGTCGGTAAAAAGCTTTGCTCCCGCCATGCCGGAGTGTGCGGAGATCACGGCATGTGTGCCGACGCCGCCTACCGGCAGCGACGTGCCTTCCATGTGACCCGCACCTTTTTCCATTGCTGCACCGGTCGTGCCGTGATATATAGGCAGGTCTATGTTAATGGTCGGTATCTCTATGTAGCCCATGATGCCGTTATTGGCAAGGTTCAGAAGATCTTCGTAATCAGGAAGATTTTCCTTTATCTTATCGATGTCTTCGATCTGTACGGTAGAAATCGTTTTGTTATATTCATGTGCCTTTTTAAGGGCTTCATCAATTTCCGAAGTGTCGAGCTGCTGAAGCTTTTCTTCGTATTCCGTCTGTACGAGCGATTGCGTGCGCTCGTTGTTAATCGATGCAATTAACGGGTACGTAGCTGCACCTGCGCCAAGCAGGATCACAAGGATAAAACAGATAATGATGATGGTGTTTTTGCGTTTGCTCATTTTTTGATCCCTCCAATCTTTTTTGCGACGACGATCAGCCTGCCGTTATCGTTGCTGTATTCGCATGTCGATAGAGTAACTAATTTATCTCCATATTCGGCATCAATGCCCGTATCATATAGAGCACGCTGCTTACATTCCTGTACGTATGTATTAAAGGTTAATTCGTTGTTCTCGATGTAGTTGTAGTATTGAAAACTGTCTGCTTGATAGGCCGTTGTGATGACGACCGCCATGACCTCATATAGCCCCAGCTCGTCTAATGTGTCAAAACGCACGTATTTGTGCTGCTGAAAGAATTTTCTCTTTTTATAGAGCTCAAGATCGCTGAACATCCCGCCATCAAGCATGTGGTGGCCGTAAATTATCAAGTTATCGCACGTGCGTATATCGCAGTTTTCCTGTAAATACGGCGTGCCGAGGTTGCTGTACGCTTTCTCAAAATTTCGACGCAAATAATAATTAGGGCTATCCGGCGACTGCATCACCGGGTAATTGATCTCTGTGCCCGGCACGCGTATCCAGCCTACAAAATCGGAATTGTAGTTGTGCAGTTCCCCATAAACTTCAAGCAGCTGCGCCACCCGTTTATCTTCCACCGTGCTAATTTGCTCTAAGTCTCCCAATTCGTTTTCCGCTGCGTCTACTTTTTCGGCTATGGTTGCAAACATCTCCTTTTGCTCAGCTTTTTGCTGTTGGTTATGGATGAGCAGATACGCGCAAAATCCCGCGACGCACAGCAGTAAAATCGCGATGATGATGGCTATGACCTGCGCACCTTTGTACGTTCGCTTTTGGGGCATGTTTTCACCTTCTTCAATTTTTCCTTATTCAAAATTTTGGTGTACTCTTACTTATCTTCCTGCTCTTTTCTTCTCTTGAAAACCAAGAAGAAAATAAATGCAGAAGTGCCGAGGCAGAAGACGAGAACGCCGCCGATAGCAAGCGCCTGCGTACCTCTATCACCGGTCATCGGAGTAATGAAAACTCTTGTGTTCACAACTGTCAATGGCGCAATTGCGTTGGTAGAATCAGTATCCATCTCATCGTCGAGCATCGTGACGTCGTTACCGTCAACCGTTGCAGATGCAGTCTGATAGTTATGAGCCAACTGCTTCTGCGGGATGTTGGCGAGCTTATAATCTTCATTGTTCGGGAAGTTGTAGCGCGGGTCGTTCTGGATAACACCGAGTGTATCTTTGCCGTAAATGTCGCACGGGCGGTTTGCATCATCCACGGACTTGATCGTTACGTCGATGTTATTTTTGAGCAGCGTGTAGCCGTTTGCAGTCTCGAGCTCTGTCCAGATGTACTGGTCGTCCTCAACGCCTTTAAGGATGATCTGGCCCTTTTTGCCATTCCATTCGACGGGGTGCATTGCTGTTGCAGAGGCTTCTTTGTCCGTGTGTCCGGTAACATACCAGATGCCCTCGTCCTCATTAAGCTGTGCAATTACATAGTAGCCATCGGACGCATTCTGCGCTTTAAAGAGGACGTTATCGAACATCGTCTGTTCTTCTTTACCGTCGCTAAAGGTTTTCGTGATGTTCGTCGCATACGTGTAAATATGCGCGTCGTCGATAAGGGTGTCGTAGTAGGTGCCATTGGTACGCTTCCATGTGAGGACGACTTCGTTTTTGTTTCCGTTGTCACCGTAAACCAGAGACTCATCAGAATTGAGTTTTGCGTCGTAACGGATACGAAGTGTGTAATTGCTGTAACCTGCATAGAGCTTGCCGTTATCGTTATCGTAAGCCGTATTGGCTGTGTTGATCTCGGCAAGGCCATCATCGGTCATGGAGATCGTCATCGTATGCGTACCGTCGTTGTTTTCTTCGCGCGTAACTTTGAATTTGCCGTCGGACTGCTTCCACGTGGTAACTTTGTTGGTGCAATTTGCATCGGTAAAGAATTCGAGTGTAACGCTGTTCGTGCCGCCTACATAAGAGAGGCCGCGGGCCAGAACATCTTGGAACGTATACGCGCTGATATTGGTGGCCGCAGACGTGATCGTCGGCAGTGTGGAGATGATCTGATATTCTATGGTGTCGCCTGCGGATGCCGTTGCGTTGTGTGTAAAGCCGTCGGTGATAACATCGGTCGCGTTGTTTTTACCGGTGTCTTTTACAGCTTCACGCACGGTTTTTTCCAGTGTGACAATGCCGGTCTCATTTTTTGGGTAAAGAACAACATTGTAGTTCCAGTCATGACCGCCGGTCGTAATCTGGTTGCCGGAACCGTCTGCCATACCACCGTCAACAGTGGTCATCGGGAGACTGACAAAGCACGGATTTGTTGTACCTGTCACCATTTCCGGTGTGCGGGTTTCAACCAGCAGATAGAGACCTACGGGGAGGCCGGTTACGTTGCTGTAGCCGTCCTCGTTCGTTTCGGTCATTGCCGTACCGCCGTTGTTTTTTACGTAGGCTTCGAGCGAATTCTTAACAGTCGTGGAATTGGCTTCAAGAGCAGCTTTAAGTGCTGCACTAAGTACGTCGGACTGGTAATACCAGTTGTTTGCATCAAGTGCATTTGCGTTTTCATAGCTGTTTTTGCCGTCTGCAAGGCCGATAGCAGCGAGCATATCTGCGCCTTTGACTTTATCGATTGCATACAGCACCTCAATGTGGCTGTCGGTACGACCGCCGTCTTTTTCGGACTCCGTGAACTGCGTGATGTCCGCAATTTTGAGGTAAGTATACTCGACACCTTTAATTGCATAGCCGTTGCTTGCCTGTCCATTACCAAGTGCAGAAGATGCGCTGTTCGCACCGGTACGCGTTGTGCCACCAAGCACTTCATTTACTTTTGCGTCATACTGGCCGGTAGAAACGTAGCTGCGTTCGTTCCACACGCCATCTTTTTTGGCGTTGGTAAAGTCATACTTATAAATGGACAGCTGTGCCTTTGCGTCCATATCGATGGTAGCTTTATCGATAGTAGCCGCCGAGGCCGAGATCAGAGAGGTGCAGGCCAGAGCTGCTGCTAAAGCCAAAGCACCAATGCGAGAGATTAACTTGGATTTTGCCATTTCTACTCATTTCCTTTCTTCGTTTATTATTCCAAGGGTTGTAGAATCCCCTTAAAACCTCTTTTTACGCGTCAGCATTAAAATGCAGGACGCGGAAATCAGTACAAGAGCAATGCCTACCGGCACGCCCATCATGCCGTTACCGCCTGAAGACGGCAATGTAAAACTTTGATTGTTGACCGCTGTAACAACCACATCAACGGTTTCTGTACCGTCATCGAGCACCTGCGGCAAGCTGCCGATAAACAAAGGCGCTGCGAGCAATGTGTTGCCGGACTTCGTGCCGGTTTCGGTTAAGCGATAAAGAATCGTCACGGTCTGGTTATCGACCTGAAGCCCATTAAAGGTAGTGACGCCGTTTTCATCGGTCACAAGTGCGCCGTCAACGACTGCACTTGTGCAACCGCCGATAGAAGGCTTGCTGTCTTCTGCTCTGGCTTCTACCGGGGTCCATGTCGCGCCGTCGTCGGTGCTGTACTCAAGCGTAAACTCTACGCCCGGCATAGCATTGCCATCGGCATCAACCTTTTTAGCTGTAATAGAGCCCACGCTCGGGGTATTTTCCTGCGTAACTTCTACGATCTGCTCATCGTGCTCGATTGCAAAGTCATGCACGGTATCATCAAGTTCATAACCCTTCGGCGCTTCCACCTCTGACCAGTGGTATTGTCCGTAAAGGATCGAGTCTACCTTGATTTTTCCGTCCGGCCCGGAAGTTTTGGTTGCAATTACATTACCGTTATCGTCTGTAATCTCAAACTTCGCGCCTTCAAGCGGCGTCACACCGTCGTGGTCTACTTTAAGGATTTCAAGCGTGCCGCGTGCAATTTGGTTGTAAAAGCGAACCTCTGCCGTCTGTCCATAGGTAAGTGTTATCGTCTGTGCATCCGGCGTGCGATATTTATCCGGCACGTTGATTTCTTCGACCTTGTACTCATACAGCTGCGTTGCATCTGCATCGACGTATACAGGCATCTGATCTGTAATGATCTCACCGGCCGCATTGGTGGTATATGTTTTACTATACCCATCCGCAAGCCGTGTGACCTTGAATGTAAAACCGGCAACATTGCCGTCTTCGGAGGTCTTCACGATTTTGAGCGGCGCATACTTGAGCTCGTTTGTGAGCGTCACCTCATACGTTTTACCGTTTTCGTGGACGTCAACATCCAAGTCTTTAAATTCGCGCCCCGGCACACCCTTAACCTGATGCAGCGTATACGTGCCGTAGGGCAGGTCTTTGGTGGTCGCCTTGCCGTCCGCCCCGGTCACAAGATAATCTCGTTCTGTGTCTTTTGCGTTGGCATAGCTACCGGCAGATTTGAGATACACCTGATATTCAGTGCCTTGCTCAAGCTGTGCATCCGCGCCAAGCATTTCAATCTGCTTTGTGAGCGAAATTTTGCCTTTGAATACGTCTTCGGTAAAATCTTCGGGTTCCATTTCGTAAACGGCAGAAGTTACTTTGTCCGACGTAACATTGTACGTATGCACCGTTGAATCAAGCTTGTAGCCGACCGGAGCTGAGATTTCCTGAATTTTTATCTCGCCCAAAGGCACGTTGGTAAAATAGAGAATTCCTGAACTATTGGTCGTTTTTTGAACGGTTTTATCTACACCGTTTTCTTTATACGTAATTGCGTACACAGCACCCGCAAGTGATGCGTTACCAGCAGCTACATTTGTTTTAGTTCCAGAATCTTTCTTTTTTACCATGATCTTGACATATTGTGGGTCATCCACAACATCCATTGTTGCCGAGTTGTAAGTAAGATAGAATAGATGTGGCGTCGTATCTTTTACATATCCGGGAGGCGGAGTTCGTTCCAAAATTGTATATGTTCGATTTGGATATAATTTGCGACTTAACGTCGCAACGCCCGATGTGTTAGTTGTGAATGATGCAACCGGCGTACCCGTAGCAGAATTACCTTCATACACATCGTACACAGCTCCGGCGAGACTATAATTGCTGTTGCCTGCCGTGATCGACGTGTTAGCGCTCGTTTTGGTTAGTGTCACCGTCTTAATCAAAGGCACATCGCTGACATTCAGAGTTGCGTCAGCATTGTTGATCCTAACGGTATGCCTTGTCGTGTCCAAGGCATACCCCGGAGGCGCTTTGGATTCCACGGCGGTATATGTGCCGTTTTTGAGCTTCGCGCTCGAGCTGCCCTTGCCCGATGAATCGGTGGTGATGGATGCAACTTCCGTACCTGAACTGTTATAGATTTTATACACGGCTCCGGCGAGGCTGTATCCACTGTCGCCGTTTGTGATAGAGACATTGGCACTCGTCTTCGTGAGGTTAATATTGTACTCATAGATAATCGGTGTATCGGAGACATTGAGTGTCTTATTACCGTCCATCGTTACTGTATGAGTTTCATTATCAACGGAGAATCCTTTCGGTGCGGTCTTCTCCTTTACGCTCACTGTTCCCGCAGGCACAACAAGACTCGCCGATCCTGACGAGTTAGTTGTAAGCGTACCAAGTAATGCATTCGATGTTACTGTTGGAGTATAAATAGTTTGCGTAGTTTTATTCGTAAGATATGTCGATGAAGCATATCCTGTATAGGTCGTACCGTTTGAATGGGTATATTCAACCCTATACCACGATCCTGATGTGCTAAGATACTTTACGCTTGCTCCATTGGTCATGGTTATCAACACAGAACTGCTTGTATTGGCAGAGCTACGCAAATTAAGGCCACCACTTGCATTTACGGTGTAATACGTGACTGTTGAGGTTGTATAAGTGGTTTTGTTACCGTAAACTTCGTACACTGCACCAGACAAGCTGTAATTGCTGTTATTGTTTGTCAACGAGGGATTAGAGCTTGTCTTATTGAGCGTCAGTGTATATTCAGACGGTGCGTACTTAATAACCACGTAATAAGAAGGGCTGGTCTTAGGTGTTATGGTCGAAATATGGTTATTGGAACCAAAACTATGCCACATATTATCTTCGCTGGAGGAGTTTCCCCAGAAAAAGCCAATATGCGTATCTCGGTCACTGGCCGATGCTGTTGTCGGCAACATTAAAATAATGTCACCTTTTTCAAGCACACCAGACGAAAGCATATCGCTCTTTGACTGGAATGCATATGACTTAAGATCACCGTTTGCAATCCAGAAGCAATAGTTTGATGCACCTGCCAAAAGGTTTCGGCTTTTATACGAGCTGTACCAATCTGCAGAACGACCACCGACCGCCTTAGTCATAAGCCCCTGAACCGAGTTCGCAGGCAACGCAGTATGATTATTCAAGTCAGACGTACCCGCATTTAACCCCAATTTACAAAGCACATAGCTGACAAAGCCAGCACAGTTCATACCCACGCTGCCATTGTAGCTTGTATCTCCTTTAGGAGACTGGCTATCCCCGCCTACATATGTAGTACCCAAATAGTAGTTATCACTTTGATGCGAAGTAAGTTCAGCTACAACTTTGTCTCTTGTTACTCCGTAATCAGATATTGTTTTCGTCCCATTAGGTCGATTAAGATACTGATTGACCCAACTCCATGTGTAATCATCCAGTAGCGTGGATACTCCGTATTCTAATACCGGTTCAGGGTTTTCCTTTTTACCAGTCTCACTCATGACCTCAAAGTGCAAATGTGGGCCAGTAGAATTGCCAGTGCTGCCGACGCGCCCGATGCGCTGCCCACGCACGACTTTTTCGCCTTGCTGCACGTTAATTTCAGATAGATGTGCATACAGTGTGGTATTTCCATCTGGATGTTCAATCCGAATCATGTGCCCGTAGCTCATCATGCCGGTGGTGTCATACGATCCGTCCCAAATCTGCACATAAGTTACAGTGCCTTCTTCGGCTGCCACCACAGCAGAACCAGTAACAGCAGCTATATCCCAAGCTTTGTGTTGCTCACTGTATTCCTGCGTAATTTCGTCGCCGTCGGGAACTGGGAACAGATAAAGTCCGCCGGTCTCATAGTCCGTTAAGACCTCGTGCTCAAGCTTTATTGGGTTTGTAACCGGCTGCGGTGACGGCGTAGGCGTCGGCTTTGCAGCAGGTGACGCACTCGGCGCAGCACTGGGCGTAGGAGATGCGGCGACACTCGGCTCCGGTGTGCTTGTCGGCGTTGCGGTAACTTCGGGTGCAGCCGTGGGCGCTGCGGTAGGTTCTGCCGTCGGGGTCGGTGTAGCGGTGCTTTCCGGCGTAGGTGTTGGCTCCTGCGTTGGCTCTGTGGTAGATTCCGGGGTAGGCTCCGGTGTCGCTTCAACCTCGGTCGGAAGATCTTCCGAAATTTCTTCCTGCCCGGTATCTACATCAAACGAAACTTCAAAGCTCGGGCTTTCCGCAGGCACATCGGCTTCATCCGCCAGAGCACTTAACGGCAGTGACATCGTAAGGATCAACGCCGCAAGCGCTCCGGCCAAAATCCGTTTTGCTTTCTTCATTTTTTGCCATTCCTTTCGTTAGATTTTTATATGAAAAAAGCCGCACTCAAAAAGTACGGCTTGAATTTTTGCAGTAAAAAAGCACCCGATAAAACGGATGCTTCATGCTGCAATATTCAATTTTTTATTTGTATTCCCAGTGACCTTGTTCTTCTTGCGCAGGCTCATCAACAACCCAATGCTGACCTGTTTTTACCCAATAAGATTCTCCCGGAACTTCTGTATAACTTCCCATTGAATGCTTTCCTGCTTCGACAAGAGGGATTACATGTTCATAGAAGGCATCTGTTGTCGGAAAAGTCTCTTTACACTCATTACATCTATACACTACATCACTCCACCAATACCCATCTTCTTCCCAATGACCAACCTCTTCTTTTGCCGGAACATCTACAACCCAAACTTTTTCTTTGGGCTTCGGAGTTGCCGTCGGCGCAGCAGTCGGCTTGGATGTAGGAACTGCCGTAGGCTTGGCCGTCGGAGCTGTTGTGGGTTTCGCGGTAGGTGCAGCCGTCGGTTTAGCCGTTGCCGTAGGCTTTGGCGTCGCGGTTGCAGACGGCTTAGAGGTAGGCTTGGCAGTCGGCGTCGCTGTGGGTTTTGCCGTCGGTGCAGTTGTCGGTTTTACGGTTGCTGTAGCAGAAGGCTTTGCAGTCGCGTTGCTGCCGGAAGATGGTTTACTCGTGGTGTTTCCGGAGCTGGGCTTCGTCGTTGCAGAAGGCTTCGCAGTTGCACTCGGCTTTGATGCCGTACTGCTGGAAGAGCTCGAGGATGACGGATTGCTCGTCGTGCTGCTCTCTGTTTTAGATGAGACGGATGAGCTGCTTTCTTTCGAGCTCTCGGTCTTACTACTGCTTTCCGTTTTTGCATCCGGCGTCGCCGTAGGCTTTGCACTCGCGGTGCTTGAGCTTGCTGACGGTTTGCTGCTTTCCGCCGATGCGCTGCTCTCATCGTTCTTTTCCGATACCGTGCTGCTTACCGCACTGGATGCGGAGCTTTCCGTTACGGCGCTTTCGGTATTGCTGCCCGCACACGCCGCAAGCGATACCGTAAGCGCCGCCGCCATCAATATTGCTGTGATCTCTTTCTTCATAGTCGTTCACTCCTCATTGGTTTCATTATAATTCCTATTAAGTTGAAAAGCAAGAAAACCGGCAATATTGCCGGTTCCTGTATTTCAAGACAAGTTAAATTTTTCTTTTCCTCCGTAATTACGCAGAACATCCAGATATTCTTCTGGTAGTGCGTCCAGCTCATTTTTAATCCGTGTCTGCTGCTCTATCGGAAGATCTTCTAATGGTGTCAATCCGTCGATTTCAATACCGTCTCCTTCTGTCACAAACTCTTCCGGCATCTCGGCGCACCAGAGATCTTCCCAGTCGTCCTCGCAAATCGCCATACCTTCTGTGCACAACAACACAACTCCGTACATTGCCTTCATTCTGCACCGCTCCTTTTCATGTTTCTGATTCTCTTGTGTATCTCATTATATTTTGTGCTCTGCAAAATTGCAATAGGTCTAAAATGAGGTGTCGGTTTCTTCCGACACCTCATTAAGCTTTGCCAAATTCTCATTGTACTTTTCGATCATGTCCGACTCCTGCAACTGTCGCCACACATAAGCCGTGGCAATGCAGTCGGCAGCCGCGCTGTGCCAATTCGCACCTTTGTACCCGAGATAGTCCGCCAATACCGCAAGCTTTTTCCATTTATAGTTCACGTCCTCACCTTCACCACGCAGTTCTCCGTATACGACCGCACCGTAAAGCATCGGATCATCAATCACGGCATCTGGTCGGAGTCGAATACCGTAACGCTCGAGAAATGGAATATCAAACTGCTTGCCGTTGTAGGCAATAACCGTTTCGGCGTTTTGCAGCAGCGCCGCCATTTCGCCGATTTTATCGATGATTCCCGGCGCATCCTCAACGTCCTCTGGTGAAATACCATTCACGCGCTGCGCACCCGACCACTCTTTGGTATATGCAGGCTTAAATCGAGATTCAAAAAGCACCTCACCGTCTACCGTCGTAATCGCAGCTTCAAGGATTTCATCCTCAGCAAAATTCAAGCCGGTCGTTTCCAAATCAAAAACGAGTTTGAGGTTTGTCGGACGCTTAGACACAGCCGCACAAATAGCAGCGCATTTTTGCCGATAGATATTTAGATTTTCCCGTTTACGCTGTGCTTCTTGTTCAGCCAATGCAACCGCCCTTTCCTTTGCACGCTTTGCCGCGTCTTTGGCACTTCTCTCGGCGCGGATCAATGCGAGTTCCGTTTCGGACATTCTCCGCACTTGGTCAGCTCGAAAATATACCGCCTTAGACCAAGAGCGATTGCAGTACATGAGTTCGCCCTCGTTCTCTACGGGACAATATCCTCGCTTATGCCACTGTTTCTCAGTGGCGATTTGGGCCTTCTCATCCTCTGATAACTCATTATAAACTCTGTATTTCGTTGCCATTTTGTTTCACCTCGTTTTTCAAAACATCTCTCAGCACCTGAGCAATCGTAACTGCATCCGCACGCGGCATATTTCGCACGAGAAGTTTATCAACGATCCATGCTGACTCATTCAAGCTCTCGATTTCCGGGAGGGCTATGCCGTAGTTCGGCACGGATATGTAATACGTAACCGTTTTGCCGACTAAGGGTAGGTTTTCCATGATTTTTGCAATAACAACTGTAATACTTGAACGAGATTTAATACGCACAATTTGTGCGTCTCTGTTACCTTGCACGGTATATTCTGCGTTCCATGATTCTGTTGATGTTCTAATTAACATCATTACTGCACGCTCCTTTGTTCAAAACCGGCAACATTGCCGGTTTTCATTTTGTACGCTTCTAATATTGCTCCTTCAATTTCTCTGCGAGCAGCATGTGTACAGGGCGTAAATGCAAAATTTGCTGCACGCCCGGCTTTCCACGCACGTGCTTCTGAATGGACAATCGGAAAGCGCACATACATTTTGCCTTTATCCTCATAGACGCGGATGCCGTTTATCGCATATCCGTCTGCCGTCAAGATATTTGCGACTGCGCGGAGCCTTGGGTCAGCACCGCGCAGCGGGTGTACATTGATCTTTCTGAATTTCATCCCATGTACCCTCTCAAATACCGATTCAGTAAAGCCGTGACTTTTTCAGGGTCTTCCTTATCCGCAAGCTTGAGAACTTTTAAAATTGCCTGTTCAAGCTTGTCCTGCTTCGGCTTTTCCGACTTTTCACTCTTTTCTTCTTTCTCGCCAGAACCGGCAATATTGCCGGTTTCCCGTCCGCGCTCCACAGCACGTTCACGGGCTTCTTTAATGTCTAAGCGTCCCTCTGCCACGTCGTCTTTTTCTTCCGTTGTAAGCTGTTCAGACATTTGCTTATAATAGCGCACAGAGCGTTCAGAAACGCCCATCAGCTTTGCAAGATGCTCCTGCATACCGCCTTTTATCTCACCGGCTTCTTTCATTTCTTCAAGCAGCTCTCGATATTCTTCGTAAAGCTGCAATTTGCGCTGCGGTGTGTATTCGCGGCTTGCATTGGCTTGATGCAGCATCAGTTGCGCCTTTCGTACAGATTTTGTCTCAAACACATAGCACGGCACTTTCGTCCAATGCAGATACGTAGTGATTGCCCTAAAACGACGTTCACCGGAGAACAGTGTGTAACGGTTTCCGTTTACGATCACGCCCAACGGTGTGAGCAAACCGACTTCATCGATATTCGCCGCAAGCTCTTTGTAGGATTCCTCATTGTCATCGGCTGCGTAAGAGTTCTTCGCCGCAAAATCGATCAGTGCCGTATCGATCAGCTCAAATCTGCCGTTCTGTGCGGCGTTATCTGTTGCTGCTTTCAAACTATTTAACCCGGCGTTGATATTACCTAAATTCAGCTTTTTCATGCTTACGCACCAACCTTTCTCAAAAACTCGTCTGCCAGAGCCTGATAATCTATATTTCCGTTGCTCCGCTTATCAAAAACGCAGATCGGCTCACGTGCATTTACCGCACGGATCAGCGCCACATTGCGACGGATCGTCGTGCTGAACATCGGCAGCAAATCCTGTCCCAAAAGGACTTCGCGGAATACACTGCGCAAACCGCGCCGCTCATCCATCGTGATAAGCCCGCCAAGAATTTTCAAATTTGGATTTATCGTGCGGCGAATATCTGCGATAGCCTCAGCTTTGAGCGTCAGAGCATGGATACCGTAGTCTTCGGCAAACATCGGCATGATGATCGCATCCGCATAATAGTGTACAATATCCATCAGCCTGCCACCCTGCGGAGGGCAGTCGATGATGACGAAATCATAATCTGGAAGATCTTCCAGTGCCTTTTCCAACGTGTTCAGATAAGGCGCACCATTCATTTTCTGACGGATCAAATCTTCTTCAATCACACTCAGCGTTCGGTCAGACGGCAGCACATCCACGCCAAAGCGCGTTGTTTGTACGGCTTTCGTACAAGCTACCTGCCCACGCAGCACCTCAAGTAAGGACGGAGATACGTCCACATCATAATTGAGCGTAGCATAGCCTTGCGGGTCTGCATCGATCAGCAGTACACGGTAGCCGCGCTGTGCCAGGCATGCGGAGAGGTTGACGGCCGTCATCGTTTTGCCGACGCCGCCCTTTTCGTTTGTAATTGCGATTTTCTTGATTTGTTTCATAACGAGCCTCCTAAAACTCCCGAAACCGGGGAAATATAAAAAACCGGCAACATTGCCGGTTTCCGTCAGAAATATGAAATTAAGATATGAAAAAGAGCAGCCTTTCGGTCACTCCTTGTCTACACTATATAGCACGCCTGCTTCACACGCAGGAGGTCCGCGGTTCGAGCCCGCGCGTTTCCACCAAAAAAGAGCTGTCTCTAAAGAGACAGCTCTTTTGCTATGCTCGATTCCAATCCACCGCTTGACAAATCCCCGAACCGTTTCCGCGATTCACTGCATCCTACCAAATCATACACGACCTAACAAGATTTTTACTTATAAAAATCCCACCGCACCACACGGGAGCTTTCAGGGCCCGTATAGCACGGTGGGGTTATAACTTCTCTGCAAGGGGAAAACGCAGAAGATGGGTTATCCGTTTTTTTCGGGGACAAACATCATTACAAAACTAACGAGCAAAGACACACAGCAGCACCAAATGGCTTTTGTCCCAAGCAGGCCGCTCATCAGGCTGCCAAGGCCGGCGCCGATGCCGAACACAAAAATAACACCGAAATACGTCAGCGATTTCTGCAAAATCTCTTTATCCCGCGTTCTGAAATACGCGCACAGTGCCTCGGTGCCGGAGCGCATGTTGCCGATGCACATCGTGCTCGCATACGCGTGGCCGCGCACCTTGTGGAACGTCTGCACCTGCATGGCACATACAAACGAGACCATCGCGTTCGCAAGCGGTTCAAAGTATGCCGGCAAAAAGCCGACGACAAGCAAAAACACGATCTCGCAGAACAAAATGATCTGCCGCCAGTGGATTTTCTCATACGTCTTAAAACGAATGTGTATCAGCTCCGCGGCCGCTGTACCGATCAAAAACGATACCACCGGGATAAGGTACTTCACCACGTTCGGCCAGTCCTTCTGGAACAGCGCCGTGCTCAAAAAAACAATGTTGCCCGTCTGCGCGTTGGCAAAAACCTCGCCGCGACAAAAGTAGGTATATGCGTCCTGAAATCCGCCGGAGAGAATGATGAACACTGCCGCGCGGAAGCTGTCGGACATCTGTCCGTGCAGATGAAACGGCTCAGCGACCTTCATAGGCGTGCTCCTTTTCCGGCACAGTGAAAACGACCGCCGTGTACGAGAGCACAAAGCCTAGCGCATACAGGGCGAGCGCAATGTAGCTGCCGCCCACAACGCATTTTGCAATCATCCCAAGGAAAAAGCCAATCGCAAATACAGCCGCCGTAAAGCGAACGCGACCGGTATCCTCGCCGATGTGCTGCGCTGCATGCACCACCATTGCCAGCATACCTGCGTCAAAGAAAATACCCATAATGATTTCAAAAACTACCGCTTCCATTTTATACCTTCTTCGTTTGGCGCACAAAACCTTGAAACGCCGCTTTTTATCTACGCTTTTCAGCACAAAATCTGCGCGAAATCATCTTGACTTCCCACAGCATTACCATTATAATACTCTTATATTCATGTGTAAAATCTATAATCCATATATCTAAAATATCGTTATGATATAGCAAGGGGAACAGGGCCAACATGTACATCAGTTATGATTACTATCGAATTTTTTATTACGTTGCAAAATACGGTAACCTCTCGCAGGCTGCAAAGCAGCTTTTAAATAACCAGCCGAACATGACGCGCGCCATCAAAAACCTGGAAGCCGAACTCGGGTGCCCACTGTTTCTGCGCACAAACCGCGGCATGAAATTGACGCCGGAGGGCGAGCGCTTGTACGCCCACGTGCGCATCGCGTTCGAGCATATCGAAGCCGGCGAAGCGGAGATTACCGAGAGCCGCACGCTGCAAACCGGCACCGTGTACGTCGCCGCAAGCGAGGTCGCGCTGCGCTGCCTGCTGCTGCCCGTGCTCAAAAAATTCCGCCTTCTCCACCCCGGCATCCATATCCGCATCAGCAACCACTCCACGCCGCAGGCTATCGCCGCGTTAAAAGAGGGCACAGCCGATATTGCCGTCGTCACCACCCCCACCGCACCGTCCGCCTCGCTCGCCGAAACCCCTGTCCGACCCATCCACGAGTATGCCGTATGTTCACCGTTTTTCAAAACGCTCACAAACCGCCAAGTAAAGCTTGAGGAGCTCTTAGAATTCCCGCTCATCTCGCTCGGCGCCGATACCAAATCGTTCGAGTTCTATTCCGGGTTCTTCGCCGCGCACGGTTTGCCGTACCACCCGGATATCGAAGCGTTCACTGCCGACCAAATTTTGCCCATGGTCGAAGCCGACCTCGGCATCGGGTTCGTGCCGGAAGAATTCTTGGAAAAATGGTCAAATGTCTGTCGCATCGATTTGGAAGAGAAAATACCGGAAAGAAACGTCGTCGTCATCAAACGGAAAGGCCAACCCCTGAGCGTCGCCGCCAAAGAGCTCGAAAAAATGATCCTCGCCGCCGAAAAGTGAATGATCAAAAAGGAAGCACGCCTCAAATGAACTGCACCCCATTTGTTGGACAGTATGGTATACTGTTTAAGAAATGGGGCGTTTTTATATTTCAAAGGGAATACCGCTTAAAAGCAACCCTCTTCGGGCAGCAAAAAAGGCGGCCGAACTGCATCCGAAAACGCAATTCAGCCGCCGAAATTCTATATTCTAATTATCGCTTACAATTTCTGACAGAACTCCACTTTTTCACCGTTCGGACCTTCCACGGTGAAAAACTTCACGCCGTTCGCCCAAAACGGCAGCCCGTGAATCTCGTCGTCGAGCATCGTAAGCCCCGCTTCCTTCGCCGCTGCGAACGCCGCTTCAACATCTGTCGTGTCGAGCGCAATGTGGTCGATGGCGCCGGGCTTCCCCACCGCCGCGTGGTTCTCATACGTCTCAATGACTAAATTTTTGAGCTGCAAAAACGTCACGCGCTCGTTCGCCGCCTCGTTTACGGTCTCTAAAACCGGCTGAAAACCGATGGTCTCGTAAAACGCAACGGTCTTTTCCAAATCGTTCGTCGGCACGCCGATGTGCTGCACACCGGTCAGCATTTCGGGAAATTTCATAAGTATCACCTTTCATTTTTAAAATAGCAAAGCAGCGCCGCAAAACTCCGCACGGCACTGCCTTAAACCGCTCACGCGGAAATTCACCAATAAATTTACTTAAATATCATCGAAAGCAAGCCCGTAGACTGTAAGAACAGCACCAGCATCATCACAGGCGCTACGTAGCGGATCATCACGTAATACATACGCTTGCGGCGGAACTTATACCCTCCGCGCTCCATCTCGTCCGCCACATATTTCGGCGATTTCACCCAGCCGATCAAAATGGTGGAAAGCAACGCGATCAACGGCATCATAACGCTGTTGCTGACATAGTCCATAATGTCCAGAAGCTGCGCGCTCGAGCCGTTCGGCAGCGTCACGTTGAAGTAGAACACGCTATACCCGAGCGCGATCACCGCGGAAGCTGCGAGGTAAATCAGCGCCAGCAC
Source organism: Hominenteromicrobium mulieris (assembly GCA_021029595.1). Taxonomy (GTDB): domain Bacteria; phylum Bacillota; class Clostridia; order Oscillospirales; family Acutalibacteraceae; genus Hominenteromicrobium; species Hominenteromicrobium mulieris. Next base: position 315,268 of record JAJJOY010000002.1, read on the forward strand.
AAGCGTCGTCTTCTTTCTGTCCGTGTGGAAGATCTCCATACAGTTCGCAACGATAGACTCCAAAACCGAAATGCAGGAAGTCAGCGTCGCAAAAATTGCGGAGATGAAGAACAGCACACCGACCACCGTGCCCGCCGGGCCCATCGCGTCAAACACCTTAGGCAAAGACACAAACATCAGGCTCGGGCCTACGCCCATGCCGTCCGTGCCGGAGAACACGAATACCGCCGGAATGATCATCACGCCTGCAAGCAGCGCCACGCCGGTGTCGAAAAACTCGACCTGCGAAACGGATTTGTTGAGGTCAACCTCCGGCTTCACATACGAGCCGTAGGTGATCATAATGCCCATCGAAACGCTCAGCGAGAAGAACAGCTGGCTCATTGCATCGAGCAAAATCTGCAAAAAGCGCTCCACGGTCAGCCCCTCAAAGTGCGGGGTGATGTAGTAGAGGAAGCCCTGTAAACCCGTGCGCACGTTGCCGTCCGCGTCCTCGTGCTTTAACGTCAGCGAGTAAATCGCAATAATAACAACAAGAACCAGCAGCACCGGCATCATGAATTTCGATACCTTCTCAATGCCGCCCTCAACGCCCTTATACACAATGAACGCTGTTACCGCCATAAACAGCAGGCCGAACACCACAGGCGACACCGGCGACGTGATAAACGACGTAAAGTAGTCGTCCTGCGCCGCGCTCGAAGCCTGCCCCGTCAGATACACGCACGCGTACTTCGTGATCCAGCCGCCGATGACCGCATAATACGTCATGATGAGCACCGGAACCAAAAACGTCAGCACACCAAGGAACTTCCACTTCGGGTGCATCTCCTCATATGCGCCGATGGCACTTTTCTGCGTCTTTCTGCCAATCGCAATGTCGGAAGTCAGCAGCGTAAAGCCGAACGTCAGCACCAACACCAGATAAATGATGAGGAACAGTCCGCCGCCGTCCTTTGCCGCAAGGTACGGAAAGCGCCACAAATTGCCCACGCCCACCGCGCTGCCGGCCGCCGCCAGCACAAAGCCGAGCTGCCCGGAAAAATTGCTTGTTTTTTTCTCCATAGTCCTATACACTCCTCCGTAAAATACCTGCTATACCCAAAAAGCCAAACTGCCGCACTTTTCGAATATATACGTATTAGTATACTACTTTAACTCAGAGAAGTAAAGAAAACTTTACACAATTTTCCCACAAAATGCGAAAAACACCGAATTTCTCCGGTGTCTCCCTTTCCAGACTTTTTGGGGTCATTTCAGAACGCATCGGGGCGCGGGTGTGAAACTGAAATTATGTGCCCGATTCCTGCTGCTGACACGTTTGGCTGACGGTTTATCGCAGTCAAATGCGCAGTCTGAACCAGCTTGGTGCTGTTGGTAGAATGTAAGTTAACACAATTTTTTTAAAATCAGGAGGTTCTTAAGATGGCAAAAGGTGAAAATATTTTCAAACGCAAGAACGGCAGATGGGAAGCGCGCTATATCAAAGGATACGAGCTTCCGAAAAAATTGAGTATGGCTTCTGCTACGGCAAGACTTATCGGGAGGCCAAGGAAAAAGTGAACAAGTGCAAAGCGGCGCTGGTCAATGGTAAACCAATTCCCGACACAAACTCCCGGCACCGTTTTTCGTTCTACTGTGACGAATGGCTTCGTATCCGATGCCGAGATTTTCTGCACATCCACGTGCTCCGAGATCTTTGTGATCCTTATAGTACTGGACCGCATCAAGTACAGGCGCAGCAGCGTCAGGTGCTGCTTCGGTCTTGCTTTTGTAAAAGAATGAGCAACACGCCCATGCGGACTGGAAATTGTCCACCGGGGCGTGTTTATCAGGGAGAAAATATTTTCTGTTTCGTAAAAAACGAGTTTACTTTGCGACGTGCTTACCTCGCTTTTTACTCAAAAACACAAGTGCGGCAATGGCTGCGCCGGAAACGGTGAGGAGGGAAATACTGAAGATGACGGCAATGTAATCGCTGCCGGTTTTCGGGGTATTTGATCCGTTGTTATTGTTTGGAACCGGGGTAACGGTAGCCGCTGCGCTCGGCGCTGCCGTAGGCGCTGCCGTAGGCGCAGGCGTTGTGGTCGGCTCTGTGGTCGGTGCCGGTGTTGCTGTGGGTTCCGTTGTGGGTGCCGGGGTAACCGATGGCTCTGTCGTAGGTGCCGTGGTCGGTTCCGCCGTAGGTTTGGCAGACGGCTCCGGAGTCACGACCGGATCGGGCGTGATGGGTGTGTTTTCATTGCGCGTATAGCCGCAAACGGTGCACTCCTCGTGCTTTGTTCTGGCTTCTATGCTCCGAGTGCTGATGTCGCTTTCCGCTTCGTCATTGACCCAAACGAAGGTGTGTGCCGCTTCGTTTACATGTACGCTGCAGGTCACGTCGTCGCACGGGTTCCAGTGGGTGTTCTCGTCGAACTTCCACACAGTTGTATCCGTTACGGCATCCGTATGCTGCTCGGTGGTAAACATATCGAGCGGCGGGATAAGCTCAATGCCGGTATTCCAGTAGAGCGCCTTGAGCGGATCGTCCGTACCGGTTTCTTCCAGTGTGCCGTCTTTTACATGGCGACTCTGGCTTGTGAGCGTAATGTCGCCGTTCAGCGCCTTGCCGGGCTTTGCATCCCGGCTTGTAAATGCCGTGCCGCCCTGGAGGAAGGTTTCGCTTGTGGAGATGGTGCCGCTGCCGGAAATTGCCGTGCCACCGTCACCGAAGAGCGGTGCACCGCCGATGGCAACAAGCTTACCATTGCCGGTGATAGTACCGTTCAAATCGATTGCAGTGCCGCCTGCAAAATAGGTCATACCACCGCCGCCGTATGCAACGAGCGTTGCGCCGTCTGCAAGCGTCAGGGTGCCGTTGACCTGCAGAGCGGTCTGGCCAATCTCATTGCCGGCATCATCGCCTTCAATGAAGACCTGCCCCTTGACGGCCACATTGCCGTTTGTGACAACGACCGGCTCGGACGTAGTGCGGTCTGTTAAATCGCCGTTTGCAAGGTAGTTAGCATGGGAATAGATCGCTGCGTTTTCCAAAATTGCGCCGTCTGCAAGGCGGATCTGGCCGCAAACGGAAGCGCCCGTCTTGAATTCGCCGCAATAAGCACTGTAATTCATGGAGAACGTACCGCCGCCCTGCACGTCGATGATGCCCTGCACAACGGAATCGTCCAGTGTCAGTTTGCCGCCGTCTTCGACGACGATGCGCACGCTGCTGAGAATTTCCATGTTGGTGAGCGTCAAGTTGCAGCCGGCCGGAATGTACAGTGTCTGCGGAATGTTGCCCGCTTCTACCTCGTCCCAAGCAAGGTCATAGCCGAGGTAGCCGTATGTGCCGCTCTCATGCGAGCCGAACCAGACTTCGAGGTCAGCCGGTACACGGACGCTTTCTTCTTCACCGTCCACATTGCTGCCGAAGTTCTTGATGGCCCACGGCTCCATGATATCCCAAGCATACAGGCCGTTTGCATACTGCTTGAGGTTTTCGATCTTGATCTGCTCGGCGAGCGTTTCTTCGCCGGTGTAGATCATAAAGGGCAGCGTGTTGCTGGTCGCTTTTCTACCCTGCTTGTCTTCGATGGAAACCGAGACGAGGTATTTACCTGCGTCCTTCGGTGTGCCGCTTAGCGTAAGGTCACTGCTGATGGGCATGTAAACGCCGCTCATACCACTGTCTGCGTCTTCCGGGGTGCCGCTTTCGACATCCGGCACGATGCTGACCTTGCACTTGCTGCCGTTGAGATCGATTTCGGAGTTATTATCGAGCTTTTGCCAATCGTCATCGGTCGGCTCTTTGTCTTTTTCAACCAGTGCACCGTAAACGGTAACGTTGCTGTTGTTATTCGATGTGGAACCGCCCGTGCTTGCGCCGGAAACGCCGTCATAATCTTTCTGGCCGACGATAGCGGCTTCAAACGAGCCCTCAATCTTTACATGCAATTCATATGGATCGCCCTCGCCGTCGTCTGCAATGAGAGAAGCCTTACCGCTTGTATCTACAACGAACTTGAGGTTCAGGTCTTCATAGCCTTTTGCGGAAATGGTGATGACATCGCCGCTTCTGACAGGTACTTCATTTTCGGAAGCCGAGTAGCTCTTTTGCGCAATCTGGATGTAGTTATCATCCGCATACTTTCTGTATGCGCCGCCGGAGGAAATGTTATACGACTTTTCTTCCCAAGAAATGCCATTCACCTTAAAACCGGTAACGTTTTCCACATAGTCGCTCGGCTCGGAGAAGTTGATATGCCAATCGTTTCCGAAAGTATCTTCCGTAAGCGTGACCTTGTCGATATCTACAACTTTCAGTGCGGATGCCTTGAACTTTACCGTAACGGTTACATTTGCAGCCGGCATCGCGAAGGTGTAGGAAGTTTCGGAAACTTTTTTGGTCTCCACTTCTTTGCTTTCCGTCTTTACGGTTAGTGTATCAAGCTCATAGCCCACATCCGGGGTGACGGTAACTGTAACTGTCTCGCCCTTTTTGATGCCCTCGGAAGCGCTCAAAGAGACGCTTCCGTTTTCGGCCTTCGCTGCGTAAGCCTTGTAGGTGGTTTCTTCCACTGCACCGATGGTGACCTTGTGGTTTGACTTATCCAACGTAAGCGTTAACGGCTTATATCCCTTTGCGGTGATAATGCAGGTCGCGGGATTTGTATCAAAGCCTTCACCGATGTAAAGATAGCCGTCTTCGTATTCGTTACCGGGTCTGACATAATAATTGCTATTTCTGCTCACACCAAAGGAAGACGATGCCTTTTCCCATGCAGTGCCGTTTACTTGAACGGCGGTGATCGAATTCAACCAATCATACGCACCGCTGAATGTTAAATTGAAATCGCTTCCAAAATTAGAACTTGCCGTAAAGCTCGTCGGCGGATCCGTATCCTCTACCGGCGTCGGCTCCTTGGTCGGCTCCGTTGGGGGAGTGGTCGGCTCGGTCTCCGAGATTTTTACGGTCGCGGTGTAGACATCGTTATAGCTGACCGTTGCCTTTGCGACTTCCATCGTCAGCTTGTTGTAGCCTGCAGCCGTAACTTCAACGGTCAGCGGGAACGAAGCGTCGTTCTCAATGGCAAGCTGTAAGGCTTTATAGCTGCCGTATGCACCCGTTGCATTACCGACACACCAAATGCCGGTATCGTTTGAAAAGCTGCTGATCGTCTGGCCTGTGAACGCTGTACCGTTTACGGTAACGCCGTTCACTGCATCCAGCCATGTGGTATCGCTGAATTCAAAATTCAAAACGGTTGTATAAAATCCGCTTTTTTCGCAGCTTTTCACTTCTGTCGGTGCTGCTGCCTCTGCCACTGCGCCGGTCACGACCATGGATAAGAGGATCATTGTCACCAAAAGCAAAGACGCTGCTTTTTTGTAAATGTTTCTCATGCTGCCTCCTTCATTTTTTGCGGTTTCTCCGCCGCTTCGGATATTTCCACGGACAGCTTTCAACAAAATCTCTTAAAATGGTTGAAAGGCGCGCTTTTCCGTGGTATAATGCTGCGCGTGGGTTAGATGTGTCTAACTTACACTGAAAAAAACAGTGTAAGCACCCCAAGCTTTATGCGCCGCAAAAGGCTTTCAATCCCTCACGCGAAGGATTACGTTCTCTGCTCTTACGGTGTATATAAAGTTAGACAGCACTAACCTCCACACAGTATGCTACCAAAAATTTCCTTTGTTGTCAACCGGAAACGGTATTCATTTTTTAAATATCTGTCATCTATTTTTAATATTCTATGATTTTTTCTCAAAAGGAGACCACTATGCAGAAAGTTTTATCCGTTTTTGGCTGTTTTGTGCTGATTTTTGCACTGTGCACGGGGTGTTCCCGCACGCCACAAGTCGAAAAAAAGACATTCTACGCCATGAACACCACCATGGAATTTACCGTATACGGCAGCGCTTCGCTCGTTGACGACGCGGAGGCGCTGATAAACAGTCTTGAAGACGAGCTTTCTGTGACGAAAGACACAAGCGAGATCGCGCAGATCAACCAAAACGGCTCTGGTACCGTTACGGGCAGCACCGCCGACCTGATGGGAAAGGCACTTGCGATGTGCAGCCGCACAAACGGCACACTGGATATTTCCGTTTACCCCATTGTGCGCGCATGGGGCTTTACGACCGGCAGCTACAAGGTGCCGAGCGAGGAGGAGCTCACCTCCCTTTTGCCGCTGGTCGATTACACGAATGTGCAGTACGATGAAGTCACCGGCGAAGTGATCTTGCCAGCAGGCATGGAAATCGACCTCGGCAGCATTGCAAAGGGCTATGCCGGTCAACAGGCAGCGGAACTTCTGCGCGAAAAGGGCGTCACCTCCGCACTTTTGAATCTCGGCGGCAACGTGCAGACCATCGGCAGCAAGCCGGACGGCGGCGCATGGCAAATCGCCGTGAAAAATCCTCACAGCAAAGAGCCCATGATGGTGGTCTCCGTGCGCGACAAAGCCGTTGTCACATCCGGCGGATACGAACGTTATTTTGAACAGGACGGCAAGACCTATTGGCACATTATGGATCCGAAGACCGGACGTCCGGCAGACAGCGGCCTGCTTGCCGTGACGGTCATCGGCGAGGACGGCGCGGTGTGCGACGGGCTTTCCACCTCGCTTTTTGTGATGGGCTTAGAAAAAGCCGCTGCTCTCTGGGCAGAAAGCAGCGACTTTGAAGCGATTTTCATTGCAGCGGACGGCACGGTCTACATTACGGACGGACTGAAAGAGGATTTTTCCCTGCTTTCCGACTATGCCGATACCACGGTGCAGGTCATTACGCGGTAAAAAACTTATGCAAAATCGACCTTTAAACCGCTGCATAAAATTTCGAGCTCGTCCATTTCGATGCAGTGCGGAAACGTGTTATGCCGCACACCGTCGATGCACGCATCTAAATTCATCCATAAAACACGGTCTGCCTCGGCGGGGTCGATGTTAAAAGCGCTTTCATCTGCGTCGAACCAAAGGTAAAACACCTTCGAGACCTGACGGTCGTGAAACGGCTTGCCGCAAAACTCGCCGTCATACACCACGCGGCGCGTGCCGCAGTACACAAGGTCTTCCGCTTTCGCGTGCACGCCAAGCTCCTCGAAAAGCTCGCGAATTGCCGACGATTTCGTTTTCACGCTTATCCACGCTTTCCGTGATAACCCTTATGGGCAGGAAGTTCGTGGCGCACCTTCATCCGGCTGGGGCTTTCGCCCCCAATCAGGAATGTACCTGTTGAATGTGTATTCGGTTTTCAAGGTTCACGAGGGAATTCGTTTTGTCCCTCAATAGGTAGGCAGCGAGAAGGCTCATTTATAGACCCCCTAAACGAAAAAATTTCAAAAAATTTTTTGGGAATGAAAAAAACCGCTGATTTCGTAGTGAAACCAGCGGCTTGATTTGCGGTGTATTTAACTGAAAATGGGCAAAAAAATAACGGTCACACAATCCAAATGGACTGTGTGACCGTATTTATATCGGTTGTTTTGCCTACGCTACTGCGTCAACTTTTTACTGGCGCGGATTGCGGATGGCAGCCTGCGCCGCAGCAAGACGAGCGATCGGTACACGGAACGGAGAGCAGGAAACGTAGGTGAGGCCAACGTTATGGCAGAACTCGACGGAAGTCGGGTCGCCGCCGTGCTCGCCGCAGATACCAAGCTTGATGTCCGGGCGGGTGGACTTACCGAGCTCGCAAGCCATCTTAACGAGCTTGCCTACGCCGACCTGGTCGAGCTTTGCGAACGGATCGTTCTCGTAGATCTTCTTATCATAGTAAGCGCCGAGGAACTTGCCTGCGTCGTCACGGCTGAAGCCGAAGGTCATCTGAGTAAGGTCGTTCGTACCGAAGGAGAAGTACTCTGCTTCCTTCGCGATCTCGTCAGCCGTCAGAGCAGCTCTCGGGATCTCGATCATGGTGCCGACCTTGTAGGTCATGGAAGAGCCTGCCTCTGCGATGAGCTTATCAGCCGTTGCAGTGACAACGCCCTTAACGTATGCCAGCTCCTTGACTTCGCCAACGAGCGGGATCATGATTTCCGGAACGATGTTCCAATCCGGGTGCTTAGCGGAGACATTCAGCGCAGCCTTGATAACTGCGGAGGTCTGCATCTCTGCGATTTCCGGATAGGTGACAGCCAGACGGCAGCCACGGTGACCCATCATCGGGTTGAACTCGTGGAGGCCGGAGATGATTGCCTTAACCTGCTCGACAGTCTTGCCGGTGGACTTAGCCAGCAGCTCGATGTCAGCTTCTTCGGTCGGAACGAACTCATGCAGCGGCGGATCGAGGAAACGGATGTTAACCGGCTCGCCTTCCATGGTCTCGTAGAGCTTCTCAAAGTCGCCCTGCTGCATCGGCTCGAGCTTAGCAAGGGCAGTTTTTCTGCCTTCGACGGTGTCAGCGCAGATCATCTCGCGGATAGCTGCGATTCTGTCCGGATCGAAGAACATGTGCTCGGTACGGCAGAGGCCGATGCCTTCTGCGCCGAGGCGCTTTGCATCGATAGCGTTCTGCGGGGTATCGGCATTCGTACGAACCTTCATCTGACGGAACTTGTCCGCGAGACCCATAATACGGCCGAAATCACCGGAATTGACGGAAGCCGGAACGGTCGGGATGAGGCCGTCATAGATGTTGCCGGTGGAGCCATCGATGGAGATGCAGTCGCCCTCGTGGTAGGTCTTACCGGCGAGCTCGAACTTCTTGTTCTCTTCATCCATGGTGATAGCGGAGCAACCGGAAACACAGCAGGTGCCCATGCCACGCGCAACAACAGCTGCGTGGGAGGTCATGCCGCCGCGAACGGTGAGGATGCCCTGTGCAGCCTTCATGCCTTCGATGTCCTCCGGGGAGGTCTCAAGGCGAACGAGGACGACCTTTTCGCCCTTCTCGTTCCAAACCTTTGCATCTTCAGCGGTGAAGACAATCTTGCCGCAAGCAGCACCGGGAGATGCAGCCAGAGCCTTAGCGACCGGGGTAGCAGCCTTAAGAGCCTTAACGTCGAACTGCGGGTGCAGCAGAGCATCGAGGTTTCTCGGCTCGATCATAAGAACAGCCTGCTTCTCGTCGATCATGCCTTCGTCGATGAGGTCGCAAGCGATCTTCAGAGCAGCAGCCGGCGTTCTCTTGCCGTTACGGGTCTGGAGCATGTAGAGGTGCTTGTCCTCGATGGTGAACTCCATGTCCTGCATGTCTCTGTAATGATTTTCAAGGGTGTTGCAGATGCCTACGAACTGCTCGTAAACTTCCGGCATGACTTCCTTGAGCTGGTCAATGTGCTGCGGGGTGCGGACACCTGCAACAACGTCTTCGCCCTGTGCGTTCATGAGGAACTCACCGGTGAGAACCTTTTCGCCGGTGGACGGGTTACGGGTAAACGCAACGCCGGTGCCGGAGGTCTCGCCCATGTTGCCGAATGCCATCATCTGCACGTTAACAGCGGTACCCCAGGAATACGGGATATCGTTGTCGCGGCGGTAGACGTTTGCACGCGGGTTGTCCCAGGAACGGAAAACAGCCTTGATAGCGCCCATGAGCTGTTCCTTCGGATCGTACGGGAAGTCCTCGCCGATCTTTTCCTTATACTCAGCCTTAAACTGATTTGCGAGCTCCTTCAGGTCGTCAGCGGTCAGCTCAACGTCCTGCGTTACGCCCTTCTTAACCTTCATCGCGTCGATGAGCTGCTCGAAGTACTTCTTGCCGACTTCCATAACGACGTCGGAATACATCTGGATAAATCTTCTGTAGCAGTCATAAGCCCAGCGCGGGTTGCCGGACTTCTTAGCCATAACTTCAACAACGTCCTCGTTGAGGCCGAGGTTGAGGATGGTATCCATCATGCCAGGCATGGATGCGCGTGCACCGGAACGGACGGAAACGAGAAGCGGGTTCTCCTGATCGCCGAACTTCTTGCCGGTGATCTGCTCCATCTTTTCAATGTACTCCATAATTTCAGCCTGGATCTCATCGTTGATGCGGCGGCCGTCTTCGTAATACTGGGTGCAGGCTTCGGTGGAAATGGTGAAGCCCTGCGGAACGGGCAGGCCGAGGTTCGTCATCTCAGCAAGGTTTGCGCCCTTACCGCCGAGAAGCTCGCGCATGCTCGCGTTGCCTTCTGTGAACAAATAGACATACTTTTTGCTCATTGGAAACTACCTCCTTGAAAATTTACACGGTTAAACCGAGTATTAACTGATTTTTTTCAGCGAAAAAGGCGTAAAAAACTTATCCACTGTTTCGCCGCACTCTATTATACCAAATATATTTGCGAATTTCCATACCTTTTTTCGAGAAATCGTCTGTTTTCGGAAATTTTTCGCAGAATTTTTCTTTTAGACAGATTTTTGCGCCGCAAAACGATTTTTTAAGGCGGGTTTTCCCGCGTTTTCGGACAAAATAGGCTTGCAAAACCCTTTTGCGGGTGGCATAATATAATATATTTGAAAAGCGGGCATGCCCGCAAAAACACACACGCAGAGAAAAGCGCAGCGGCGAAGGGTCTCCCCCTTTCGGCGGCTGTGCGGCTTCTGCGTGCCTTTCGGCATTCCCGAAAACGGGCGGTGCGAAAAAGAAGACAAAAACATTGATGTAAAAAGGAACATTCCATGAAGCTTTTTTCTAAAAACGATCAAACTTCGGGCGGCGCGGACTGGCTGATCGTGGGACTCGGCAACCCGGGCCCGAAATATGAGATGACACGCCACAACGCCGGCTTTTTAATGCTGGACGCCATCGCGGAGCACTTTAACATTGAGGTGCGCCGCGTGAAATTCAAGGGCCTTTACGGCAAGGGCACCATTGCGGGACAGAGCGCCGTACTTTTAAAGCCCTCCACCTTTATGAATTTGAGCGGACAGTCCGTAACGGAAGCGATGAGCTTTTTCCACATTCCGCCGGAGCGCACGCTGATTGTATTCGACGACATTTCGCTTGACGTTGGGCGCATGCGCATCCGCTTAAAGGGCAGTGCAGGCGGGCACAACGGCATGAAGAATATCATTTATCTGAGCGGCAGCGACCTGTTCCCGCGCATGAAGATCGGTGTAGGCAGCAAGCCCGAAGGTTGGGACCTTGCGGACTGGGTACTCTCCCGCTTTACAAATGACGAGATGAAAACGCTAAAAACCGTTTCCGAAAACGTAACGAGCGCCGTGGAGCTGCTCCTCTCCGGCGCGCCGGACAAGGCGATGAACCGCTATAATTCCTGAGCGGCTCCCCGAAAGGAACACTACTATGCGTATGAATTTTTTGAATGACGCGCTCGGGCGCGTGCCGGAATACCGCGCGATCGAAAACGCTGTGCGGCAGCGCAAGACGCCGGTGGCCGTGACGGGTTTGGCTTCCATCCACAAAGCAAATATTCTGCACACGCTGCTTTCTGCCATGTCGAAAAAAGCGCTGTTTATTGCGGGCGACGAAGCGGAAGCGACGCGTATGCTGGAAGACCTGAACGCGATGGGCGTGACTTCTGCGTTTTACCCCCTGCGCGATTTCAGCCTGCGCGACACGGAGGGCAGCTCGCATGAATATGAGCGCCAGCGCATCGAAGCACTGACGCTGCTGCAAACCGGGCAGTGCACCTGCATTGTGACGACGATCGACGCGGCATTGCAGTATGTTCTGCCGCCAAAAAAGCTGAAAGAGCGCACGGTGAAGCTCTCTGCCGGACAAGAAATTTCGGTGGATGAGATTGTGCGGGCGCTGGTGCGCTGTGGCTATGTGCGCGCCGATCAGATTGACGGCACGGGTCAGTTTGCGCGCCGCGGCGGCATTGTGGACTTCTACTCCCCCGGCGGAAAAGCACCGGTGCGTGTGGAATTCTGGGGCGACGAGATCGACACCATCTCGTATTTTGACGCGGAGACGCAGCGCCGCACCGACCAGATCACGGAGGTGACCATCTCCCCTGCCGTGGAGGTCGTGCCGGACAGCATGAGTATCCTTGCAAAAAAACTCGAGGCACATGCAAAAACGCTGCGCGGCAAGGCGGCGCCTGCCGCAAAGGAAGTGCTGCTGCGCGAGGCGGATAAACTGAAAAACGACCTGCACATTGGGTGCATGGACAAATATTACACGTTCGTTTACGAGACAGTCGCAACGCTGTTCGATTATTTTGACACGGATGCGCTGCTGGTGTTCTCCGAAGGCTCGAAACTAAAGGAACGCATGCGCACGACGCTGTGGCAGTGGGGTGAGGACGTACGCGGACTGCTCGCGGAGGGCGTGCTGTGCCGCGGGCTTGACATGTATACCGAGACGTATGAATACGCCTTAAAGCGTGCGGAGGACACGGCGAGCGTTTATATGGACGCGTTTGCACGCGGCTCTTACGACACGCCGACAAAGGCGCTTGTGAACATGACGGTGCGGCAGCTTTCCGTTTGGGGCGGCAGCACGCAGCTTTTGGCCGAAGACCTGACGGCTGCGCTGCACAACCGGCATGCCTGTGCTGTTTTAGCCGGCACGGAGCGCGCCGCGATGAACGTGGCGGCAGATTTAAAGGCCGCCGGACTGCCTGCGGGCTATTTTGAGAGCCTTTCCGCCATCACGCCGGGCACGGTAGCCGTTGTGGCGGGTACGCTTTCCGCAGGCTTTGAATACCCGAACGCGAAATTTACGCTCATCACGCACGGGCGCATGAGCGCGGGCAGCCAGCCGAAAGCGAAAAAAAAGGACAAAAACAGCAAGGCCGTTTACAGCCTTGCCGAGCTGACCCCCGGCGATTATGTAGTGCACGCAACGCACGGCATCGGCATTTTTGAGGGCATCCACAAAATCGACATGCAGGGCATCACGAAGGACTACATCAAGCTGCGGTACGCAAAAAACGACACCTTATATGTGCCGGTGACACAGCTCGATTTAGTTGCGAAATATATCGGTCCGCGTGAGGACTCCGGCGTAAAGCTGCACCGCCTTGGCGGCACGGAATGGCAGAAATCGAAAGCGCGCGTACGCGCCGCCGTAAAGGACATCGCAAAGGAGCTTATTGTTTTATACGCTCAACGCATGAAGCAGAAGGGCTTTGCGTTCCCCGAAGACAACGAATGGCAGCACGATTTTGAGGCGCACTTTGAATACAACGAAACGGACGACCAGCTGCGCTGCATCAACGAGATTAAAAACGACATGGAGCGTGAAGCGCCGATGGACAGACTGCTGTGCGGCGATGTGGGCTTCGGCAAGACGGAAGTTGCCTTGCGCGCGGCGTTTAAGTGCATCACCGCCGGCAAGCAGTGCGCCATCTTGGTGCCGACGACGATTTTGGCGTGGCAGCACTACCAGACCGTTTTAAAGCGTATGGAGGGCTTCCCCGTGGATGTGGAGCTGCTCTCCCGCTTCCGCACGCCGCGTCAGCAGGACGAAATTCTGAGAAAGCTGAGACGCGGCAGCATTGACCTCATCGTCGGCACACACCGACTGGTCTCGAAAGACGTGCAGTTTAAAGACCTCGGCCTTGTCATCATCGACGAGGAGCAGCGCTTCGGCGTGCAGCAGAAAGAACGGCTGAAAGACGTGTGTAAATCTGCCGATATTCTGACGCTTTCCGCAACGCCGATCCCGCGCACCTTGAACATGGCGCTTTCCGGTATACGCGATATGTCCGTCATTGAAGAAGCGCCGCACGACCGTCACCCGGTGCAGACATACGTGATGGAATATGACCCGGGCGTCATCTCCGACGCCATCAAAAAAGAACTGCGCCGCGGCGGGCAGGTGTATTACCTGCACAACGACGTAGCATCGATTGAGCGCGTGGCGGCGGGTATTCGCGAGCGCGTGCCGGAGGCGAGGATCGGCATCGGCCACGGCAAAATGAGCGAGCAGGAGCTCTCCGAAGTCTGGCGGCGTTTGATGGAGCATGAAATTGACGTGCTCGTCTGCACGACGATCATTGAGACGGGCGTGGACGTGCCAAACGCGAACACCCTGATCATCGACAACGCCGACCGCATGGGACTTTCGCAGCTGCACCAGCTGCGCGGACGCGTGGGCCGCAGCACCCGCCGCGCTTACGCGTACTTTACGTTTACACGCGGCAAGGTTTTGAGTGAGATTTCGCAGAAGCGTTTGGCGGCGATACGCGAATTTACGGAGTTCGGCTCCGGCTTTAAGATTGCGATGCGCGACCTCGAGATTCGCGGCGCAGGCAATATCCTCGGCGGTGAGCAGCACGGGCACATGGAAAGCGTGGGCTATGACATGTACTTGAAGCTCTTAAACGAAGCTGTGGCCATGATGAAAGGCGAAGCGCCCGAGAACCCCGTGGAGGAATGCACCGTGGACATGCAGGTGCAGGCGCATATCCCGGAAAGCTACATCGATTCCACCGCGCTGCGTTTGGACGTTTACCGCCGCATCGCAGACATTAAAACGTATGAGGATTCGAGCGATGTTGTGGATGAGCTCATTGACCGCTTCGGCGAGCCGCCCGAAAGCGTTTATGGGCTTATCGACATTGCTTTGCTGCGCAACCGCGCGACACAGCTTGGCATTACGGAAGTCAAGCAGCAGGCAAACGCGCTTCTGCTCTACAAAGATAAGTTTGACATGGAGCGCGTGAAGCGCCTGATTCAAGGTATGCCGAACAAGGTGATGCTCTCCGCCGGCAGCCGCCCGTACATCAGCGTGGCGCTGGGCGGCAAGGCGCCGCTCACCGTTTTGGAGGACGTTTTGAAAGTTCTCTGCGGCGATGAGGACGCGAAAGCGCCGAAACCCGCTACAAAATAACTGGACATTTTGCCGTATCGGCGGTATAATGAACAACAGCAAACCTTTGTGGGCATTTTGTCCGCAATATTTAAGAAAGGTACGGAACAAACACCATGAAAAGAATCGCAAAGATTACCGTGGCGCTGCTTTTGGCCGTTGCCATGTGCTTCAGCCTTGCGGGCTGCTACGATGAGGATCTGAACTGGTCCGCAAAGTACGACGACACCGAGCTGCCTGCCGGCGCATACATTTACTACCTCTCCATTGCGTACAATGAAGCGGCTTCCAAGGTCTCTACCGAAGACGAGGTCTTGAAGTGCGAAATCGACGGCACGCCGGCCGAGACGTGGATCAAAAACCGCGCGGATGAGTATGTGAACCAGTATTTCTATATTCAGAACGAAATGAAGCGTCTGGGCCTTGAAATGACCGACGAGGATTACAGCACATGCCTCCAGACCACCGAGAGCTACTGGAACTACTTCGGCACGAGCTTTGAAAAGTTCGGCATCGCAAAAACCTCCTTTGACATTGCGTATTCCCAGTATAACAGAATGTACCTTAAGGTCTTCAACGCGCTGTACGGCGAGGGCGGCGAAAACGAAGTGCCGGAAAGCGAGCTGCGCCAGCACATTGAGGACGATTACTACGACTACGAGTATTTCTCTGCGCCGCTGACGAAGACGGATGATGACAATAAATCTGTTGACCTGACCGACGAGGAAAAGGCCGACCTCAAGGAGACACTGGAAAAATACAAGACGAAGATCGAATCCGGTGCAATGACCGTAAACGACGCTGCAACGGACTATGCGCTCAAAGTACAGCAGGACTCCACCTACCAGACCGGCATCAAGGACGAAAACGGTATGCAGTCAAGCTACATGCCGGACGCGTTCATCTCTGCGATTAAGGAGATGAACGAAGGCGACGTGGAGGTCGTGGAATCGACAAAGTACATGATCGTTCTGCACCGTCTGCCGATCAAGGAGGACGAAGACACGCTGCTGGAGAGCAGTGACAACCGCTCGCAGCTTTTGCTTGAGCTGAAGAATACCGAATACGCCGATGCTGTCAGTGCGGCTGCACAGAGCTTTGAGGGCGTGGAATGGAACCAGAAGGTACTGAACCGCTACAAGCCCTCCATGTTTGCGGATACCAAGAAGAACGGCACGTCTTCCGTCGCTTCTGAAAGCAGCGACGAAAGCGCTTCTTCCGAGGAGAGCAGTGCGGAATCTTCCGAAACTTCTTCCGAGACGAGTGAGACTTCTTCTGAATCTTCCGCTGAGTAAATCATAAAATAAAGGCAGCATGGGTATTGCTTCATGCTGCCTTTTTGCTTACAAAATTTTTTAAAAGGGGACGAGACTATGGACTTTTGGAAACGGGCACAGGAACTGAAAGACGAGATCACCCAAAACCGCAGGCGTATTCATCAGAATGCCGAGGTGGGGTTGAACCTACCGAACACAAAGGCGTTTGTGACGGAAAAGCTGCGCGAATACGGCCTAAAGCCGACAGAATGCGGACATGGCGTGACAGCGACACTCGGCAAGCCCGGCAAAACGCTTTTGCTGCGCGCCGACATGGACGCGCTGCCGATGCCGGAGGAGAGCGGCGAGCCGTTTGCCTGCCCCACCGGCGAAACGGCTCATGCCTGCGGACACGATATGCACACGGCGATGCTGCTGACGGCGGCGAAAATGCTGAAAGAAAACGAAGACGCGCTTTGCGGCACGGTGAAATTGATGTTCCAGCCCGCGGAGGAGACATTCGAAGGCGCGCGCGATATGCTGGAAAACGGATTGCTTGAAAACCCGCCGGTCGATGCGGCGCTCGCGTACCACGTGGCGGCAGGTAAATCGCCCGTGGGCTTTGTGATGTATAACGACTCGGGCGTGATGATGGCTTCCGTAGACGGATTTGAGGTTACGGTTCACGGGCGCGGCTCGCACGGTGCGAACCCGAACCTTGCCATTGACCCCATCAACGTAGGCGTGCACATTCACCTCGCCTTGCAGGAGCTCATCGCGCGCGAAAGCGACCCGACAAAGACATGCGTTTTGACAATCGGGCAGTTTATGGCCGGAACCGCCGCGAACATCATCCCGGACACGGCTGTGCTGCGCGGCACCATCCGCACGAACGACAAAAAGGCCCGCGCACTGCTTGTACGCCGCATGCGCGAGACGGCGGAGCGCACGGCTGCCGTGTATAACGCGACAGTGGAGATCCGGACGCTTTCCGAAGTGTGCCCGCTCGTGTGCGACAAATCGGTGACGGACGACATGCTGCGCTACATGGGCGCGCTGAACATTCCGAACTTTACGCCGTACGGCGGCATTTCGGCGACAGGCTCCGAAGACTTTGCCCTTGTGGCCGAACGTGTGCCGAGCGCAATGATGTACCTTGGCGCGGGCTACATGGACGAGCGTGGACAGTACACCGCGCACAACCCGAAGGTCGTCTTCAACGAGGACGTCCTCCCTATCGGCGCGGCGTGCATGGCGCATTGTGCGGTGGAGTGGCTTAAAGAGAACGCGTAATAACAGAAAGCTTAAAATCCCGTTCACTTTCGTGAACGGGATTTTAAGCTTGTCGAAAACAGCGGCTTTGGAATTCAATCGATAATGGCTTTGACGAGCCGGGACCAATGCTCCGGGTAGCAAACTAAAAGCTCTTCGTGCTGCATATTTTGTTCGTGCAGGACGGTTTTGGTTTTGTTTAGTAAATACCCTCGCCGCGTTTTGCACGGTGGATGACGTGGTAATACATGGGAATGAGGAAGCTATCGGCTAAAATCCATGCGATCGGGCCGGAGAAGCAGGCGGCGTTGAAGCCGAACAGCGGCACGAGGAACAGACCCACGCCGCCGCGGGCGATCATCTCAAACACACCGGCAAAGAGCGCGAGGCGGCTGTACCCCATGCCCTGAATGGTAAGGCGCAGCACATTGACGAATGTCAGCGGGATCATAAAAAGGCCACTGCACACAAGGTACCAATAGGCAGAATTGATAATGGCGGTCTCACCGGCATCGACAAACAGAAGAAGCATCCATTTGCCGAGGAACACGATGATGAGCAGTGCCAGAACAGAATAGATGATGCCGACGATGTTGCAGGCTTTGACGCCCTGCCCAATACGGTCAATTTTACGCGCACCGATGTTCTGCCCGCTGTATGTAGACATGGTGACGCCCATGGCATCATAAGCGCAGGCGAAGAACATATAGAGTCTGCTGCCCGCTGTGATGCTGGCGACGACCGTAGAGCCGAGGGAGTTAACGGATGCCTGTAAAATAACGCTGCCAATAGCCGTGATGGATGTCTGCAATGCCATGGGCAGACCCATGCTTAAAAGGCGCTTGATGCACGGCACGTTGATTTTGAAATCCTCGCGGGTCATTTTGAGGACTTCATAATGCTTGCTCACATAGAGGAGACATACAACGCCGCCGATAAGTTGTGAAGCGACCGTTGCGACCGCCGCGCCTGCGACGCCCATGGGGATGAAAACAACGAGGACAATATCGAGCACAATATTGATGATGGACGCGATGACGAGGATGACAACCGGCGTGCGGCTGTCGCCGATAGCGCGCTGGATGCCGGCAAGCATATTATAGAGGAACGTTGCGGGGATACCGGCAAAAATGACAACAAGGTACGCGTAAGCGTCGTCGATGATATCCGCCGGCGTGCCCATGAGCTCTAAGATATTGCGGCAGAAAATGACCGTGAGCACCGTTAAGACGAAGCCGAAGCCGACGCACAGCCATACGGCGTTGCCGATGAAGCGGCGAAGCTCTTTATAATCCCTGCTGCCGAAACGCTGCGCCACCGGGATGGCAAAGCCGCTGCAAAGGCCAAGGCAGAAGCCGATGATGAGGAACGTGATGGAGCCGGTGGAGCCAACGGCCGCAAGCGGCCCCGTGCCAAGCACGCGCCCGACGATCATGGTATCGACCATGGAATAGAACTGCTGGAACAGATTGCCGAAAAGCAGCGGGATGGAGAACCCGAGGATAAGCTTCATGGGCGAACCGCTCGTCATTTCTTTTGTCATACTGAAAATTTCACACCTTTACGGGAAAAATAACATTCAAAGATTTCTCATACAGTTTACCACCGCAAGCGGGGTTTGTATATCCCGTAAAAACAGAAAAAAAGGACAGCATGCGCCATCCTTTTTTATGAAAAATTATAAAGGCTGTTTTATCAAAGAAATTACATCTTTGCAATCTTGTCTGCCCACTCGAGAACCTTCTTGGTGTCTGCGTCGGTCGGCATGCCCTTCTTGAAGAGGCCGCCCTTGACAGCGATGCCCAGAGGCTCACCGTAAGTCTCGACGCCGTTCTTCTTCATCGTATCGATGATGGAAGAAAGACCGTCCGTGTTACCGTTGCTGTTCAGAACATAGAATGCGACACCCTTTGCTCTGGTGGGGTTGAGATCCTTGCAGAAGTGATCGACTGCGCCCGGGAGCTTGCCGTTCATTTCAACGCCGATAAAAACGACCTTCTCGCCCTCGCACGGGTATGCCGGGGGGATCTGATCACATACGCACTGCATAACTCTGCCGATTTCGGATGCGATCGGCTGTACGTTGCCGCTCTTGGAAAAGTGAAGGGACTTTGCTTTCATTTTGACTGCCTCCTGTAAGTTCGCGGGCCACACCGACCCGTTATCCATATTAAGTGATTATTTCTATTATAACACGGATTCAAAAAAAATCATAAACAGAATGTGAATTTTTGTAAGAAACTTGTAAGAGAACGTGTGGGTTACACAAAGAAAAAGATCCATTTATGGACGGAATGTTAAAAGGCAGACGAATTCGTCAAAACGTCTATTTTATTATCGATATGAAAGCACTTTTTCGAGAAAACTCCCGTAAAATCTCTTGTAAAATTCCGCAAATAATATTATAATGGAAGCGTATTATGTTATGACCTACGGTGCAAAAAGCGGGTCTTTACCCCTTTTGCCGCCGCTCTTTGAAAATAATGAAGCAGGAGGTGATTTTTTGGCAAAAGAAGCTCTGGACGCCGTAAAGGATGCGGAGCAGAAGGCCGCCGGCATTCTGGACACGGCCGCTGCACGCTGCGCCGCCATTCGGCAGGACGCCGCACAAAAGGCGGACAAGCTGAAGACGGAGCGCATGCAGAAAGCAAAAGCGGACCTTGCAGCCGCAAAACAAAGCGCAGAGACGGCCGCTGCGGCCGAACAACGCACAGCGCAGCAGGAAACTGCCGCACTGGCGGAGGATATCCGCAAAAAAGCGCAGCAAAACAGCGCGAACGTAATCCGCGCTATCCGCGAGGCCATCACCGGCTGACGCGGCGCCAACACGAAAGGAGGGGATCCCCCTATGGCGGTAATGCCTATGAAGCGCATCAGCATTTATGCGCTCAAGAACCGTCGTAAACAGATCCTGGAACTGATCCAGCGGCGCGGCGTCGTGGAAATCGATGACCGCAAAGCGGATGAAACGGTTTTTGCCAAGATGGATACCGTCCCGGCAAAATCAAGATTTGAAAACAATGCAGCCGCGCTGCAATCGGCGTTAGACGCGCTCGATAAACTGGAGCCGCCCGAAAAAAGCCTCTTCGCGTCTCTGAACGGACGCGACGCGATACCGCTTTCCAAATATCAGGAAACGGCTGACGGTGCAGGCGAGCTTTTAAAAATTGCCTCGCGCATCAACACGCTGTGGAAAAAGTGTGCGGACAACCGCGCGGAAATTCTCCGCTTGCAAACACAAATCCGTGCGCTGGAGCCGTGGATGAAGCTGGATATTTCCATGCGCACCATCAGCACGCCGACAACTTCCGTGTTCACGGGGTCGTTTCCGGTAGAATACACGGAAGAAACGCTGCGGGCGAAAATCGCCGAAGGCGCGCCGGACGTGGACGGTGTGGTCGTGGAGATTTTGAGCGCTTCCCCGCAGCAGACATGCGCGTTTTTGATGTGCCACATCTCGCAGGGATTAAAGCTTGAAACCTACCTGCGTTCCATCGGGTTTACGTATCCGGCGGAGCCGAGCAAGGTGCCGCCCGCAGAGCGCGTAGACATTCTGAACGGACGCATTGCGGCGCTGCAAAAAGAGATCGATAAAAACGAAGCGGAAATTCGCACACATAAAAACCGACGCGAAGACCTGCTTTACACCATCGATTACTTTACGATGCGCACCGAGAAATACGACGTTTTGGGCCGCTTATGGCAAAGCCCGCACGTGTTTCTCATTACGGGATACATTCCGGCAGAGAACGCCGAGGCACTTAAGACGGAGCTCACGACCACGCAAGAAGCCTACGTGGAGCTGTGCGACCCGAGTGACGCGGACGATGTGCCCGTAAAGCTCAAAAACAACAAGTTCGCTGCCCCGGTCGAGGGCGTGCTGGAAAGCTACAGCATGCCGGGCAAGCATGAAATCGACCCAAGCGGCATCATGGCGGTCTTCTATTACTTTCTATTCGGCATGATGCTTTCCGATGCGGGCTACGGACTTGTGATGGTCCTTGGCTGCGGCATCATCTTACACAAGTTCAAAAACATGGAAGAAGGTCTGCGCAAGACGCTGACAATGTTCCTCTATTGCGGTATTTCCACGATATTCTGGGGCATTTTGTTCGGCAGCTTCTTCGGTGACGCAATCACCGTTATCGCAAAGACATTCTTCAACACCGATATCGTGATACCACCCTTGTGGTTCACGCCGGTCGATGAACCGATGCGGCTGTTGCTGTTCTCGTTCCTCGTCGGCATCATCCACCTGTTCGCCGGCCTCGGCGCACAGTTCTACCAGCTTGCAAAACAGGGCAAGTGGCTGGACGCGATCTATGACGTTGTGTTCTGGTATCTGCTCGTCGGCGGCGCGATTATTTATCTGCTTTCCATGCAGATGTTCGCCGACATGGTGGCGCTTTCCTTTACGCTGCCGGCATCGGTGGGCACCGCGGGCATTATTGCGGCAGGCATCGGCGCGGTAGGCATTGTGCTCACTTCGGGCCGCAGCTCCAAGAGCATCGGCAAGCGCTTCTTAAAAGGTCTTTACGGGCTGTACGGTGTTTCGAGCTATTTAAGCGACATTCTCTCTTACTCGAGACTTTTGGCTCTCGGCCTTGCAACCGGCGTTATCGCTTCGGTCTTCAACCAGATGGGCGCCATGCCCGGCAACAACCCGCTCGGCGTGATTATCTTTATTTTCGCCTTTGTAGTGGGACACACGCTGAATATCGGCATCAATGTGCTCGGCGCGTATGTGCACACAAACCGCTTACAGTTTGTTGAGTTCTTCGGCAAATTCTTTGAGGGCGGCGGACGCAAATTCGCACCGTTCACCACCAAAACCAAATATTTCAAAATTACGGAGGAAAAATAACATGGATAAGTTCGATATCAACTCTCTCGGCATCGTTCTCGCGCTTGTCGGCGCAGTTCTGGCAGCACTTCTCGGCGGCATCGGTTCCGCCATCGGCGTAGGCATGACCGGTCAGGCAGCCGCAGGCGTCGTTTCCGAAAATCCCCCGCTGTTCGGTAAAGTCCTTATTCTTCAGCTTCTGCCGGGTACGCAGGGCATCTACGGCCTGCTCATCGCCTTCCTCACGCTGACGAACATCGGCGTTCTGGGCGGCAGCGCAGACATCTCCTTTGCAAAGGGTCTTCTCTATCTTGCAGCCTGCATGCCGATGGCCGTGATCGGTCTCATCTCCGCAAAGCAGCAGGCAAAGGCAGCCGTTTCTTCCATCGCACTCGTTGCAAAGCGCCCGGATCAGTTCGGTAAAGCCATGATCTTCCCAGCCATGGTTGAGACCTACGCGGTTCTGGCTCTGCTCGTTTCCCTGTTGGCTGTTGCAAACATCGGCGGCATCGCCATCTGATGATCCACTCCCAAAAATCCAAAAAAGAAAGGAAGAGGATCGACCCATGGCAACAGGACTGGACAGAATTATAGAACAGATCCTTGCGGATGCCGAAGCGAAAGCGGCGGAACAGGTTGCCGCTGCGGAAGAAGAAGCAAAAAAGACGCTTGCGGACGCTGCCGCCGAGGCAGAACAGAAAGCAAATGTCCTGCTTGCGGACAGTGAAAAAGTCGGCGCGGACATTAAAGCCCGTGCGGCTTCGACCGCGGAATTCACACGCCGCCGCACCGTGCTTGCCGCAAAGCAGAACGCCATTCGCGATGTAATCGCGGCGGCACAGAAAGAGTTGCACGATCTGCCGGATGACGAATACTTCAGCGTGCTTTTAAAGCTTGCGCAGAAAAACGCGCTGCCGGGCGATGCTGAAATGCAGTTAAACGAAAAAGACCTTGCGCGCATGCCGCAGGATTTTTCGGCGCAGCTGAAAATGGCTGTGCCCGGGACGAACATCACCGTATCGAACACGCCGTGCAATATCCCGGACGGTTTCCTGCTCGTTTACGGCGGCATCGACGTGAACTGTACGTTCGCTTCGCTGTTTGAGGCCGCCGGAGACACATTGCAGGACCTTGCGGGCGGCATGCTCTTTCGCTGAGCCGCCGGCAGAAAAGGTGGTTTAACGAATGGAACAGGAATACATCTATGCTGTGGCGCGCATTAAAGCGCGGGAGCTTTCGCTTTTGACGCAGCAGGATCTGGACAGGCTGATGGCGTGCAAAACGCCGGCAGAGTGCTTCCGTGCACTGGCCGATAAGGGCTGGGGCGCTGGCGGCGAAACCTCTGCCGAGGCAATTTTTGCCGCCGAGGAGGAGAAAACGTGGGCACTCATGCACGAGCTGCTGCCCGACCTCACGCCGTTCAGCGTACTGCTGTATCCCATAGACTTCAACAATATGAAAGCGGCGGTGAAGTGCACCGTCACAAACGCGGAGCCGCACAACGTGTTTATGTCCGGCGGCACCGTGGAGCCGGAAAAAATGCAGCAGGCGGTCAGAGAAAATGACTTCTCCCTTCTGCCGGACTTTATGGCGGAAGCCGCAAAAAAGGCGACGGACGCGCTGCTTACCACGCGCGACGGTCAGCGGTGCGACATCATTTTAGACCGCGCATGCCTCACGGCGATCCACAAGACCGGTAAAGAGAGCAAAAACGCGCTGATTACGGCGTTTTCCGAGTTTAAGGTGGCGGCGGCGGACATTAAAATCGCGGCACGCGCTTTGCACACCGGCAAAAGCCGTGCGTTTTTGGAAGAAAGCCTCGCCCCGTGCGACACACTGGATCTGGAAGAGCTCATTGACGCGGCGTCGAAAGACACGGACACGTTTTACGCGTACCTTTCCCGTACGGACTATGCTGACGGCGTAAAGGCGCTGAAGGACGGCTTCTCCGCGTTTGAAAAATGGTGCGACGACCGCCAGACAGCGCTTGTAAAAGAAATCAGCCGCCAGGATTACTTTACGGTGGCGCCGCTGCTTGGGTATGTTACGGCGCGCCAAAACGAGATTTCTACCGTGCGCATTATTATCTCCGGCAAGCAGAACAACCTGCCGGATGAGCGCATCCGTGCACGTTTGAGAGACCTGTAAAGAAAGAGGGAAACGAAATGTACAGAGCAGCAGTCATCGGAGACCGCGACAGCATTTACGGCTTTGCCGCGCTCGGTCTAGAGGTCTTTCCCGTGACGGATTCGGAGATGGGCTCCAAAACGCTGCGCCGCTTAGCGGAGGGCGAATACGCCGTAATCTACATTACGGAAGCGCTTGCCGCCGAGTTGGAGCACGAACTGGACCACTTCCGCCTGCAGCCGCTGCCCGCCATCATCCCGATTCCCGGCGTTACGGGCAACACGGGCATGGGCATTAAAATGGTTAAAAAATCCGTGGAGCAGGCAGTCGGCTCCGACATTATCTTTAACGACAACGATTAACGAAACGGGTGACTAAGCACATGAGCCAAGGCACAATCAAAAAAGTAGCCGGTCCGCTCGTAGTTGCAGGCGGTATGCGCGACGCGAACATGTTCGACGTTGTGCGCGTCAGCGACCAGCGACTGATCGGCGAGATCATAGAAATTCACGGAGACGAGGCCTCCATTCAGGTTTACGAGGAGACCTCCGGTCTCGGGCCGGGTGCGCCTGTGGAATCCACCGGCGAGCCGATGAGCGTTGAACTCGGGCCGGGCCTTATCAGCTCCATTTACGACGGTATTCAGCGCCCGCTGACCGCCATTATGGAAATGACGGGCAACAACTTAAAGCGCGGCGTGGAGGTTCCCTCCTTAAAGCGCGATGTAAAATGGAGCTTCACGCCCCTTAAACAGGTAGGCGACGAAGTAGAAGGCGGCGACATTCTCGGCACCGTACAGGAGACTGAGATCGTGCTGCACAAGATTATGGTACCGGCAGGCGTGCGCGGCACAATCCGCTCCATTTCTGCCGGTGAATACACCGTAACGGACACCGTGGCAGTCATTGACACGCCGAACGGCAGCAGTGTGAACGTATCGCTGATGCAGAAGTGGCCTGTCCGCCGCGGCAGACCGTACCAGAAAAAGCTTTCGCCGGATATGCCGCTCATCACCGGCCAGCGCGTTATCGATACGCTGTTCCCGATTGCAAAGGGCGGCGTAGCGGCCGTACCGGGTCCGTTCGGCAGCGGCAAGACCGTTGTGCAGCATCAGCTTGCAAAGTGGGCGGAAGCCGACATTGTTGTGTACATCGGCTGCGGCGAACGCGGCAACGAGATGACCGACGTTTTAAACGAGTTCCCGGAGCTCGTTGACCCGAAAACCGGGTATTCGCTGATGAAGCGCACCGTGCTCATCGCAAACACGTCCGATATGCCGGTTGCGGCGCGTGAGGCGTCCATTTACACCGGCATCACCATTGCGGAGTATTTCCGTGACATGGGCTATTCCGTAGCCCTCATGGCAGACTCCACCTCCCGCTGGGCGGAGGCACTGCGTGAAATGTCCGGCCGTCTGGAAGAGATGCCGGGCGAAGAAGGCTACCCGGCGTACCTCGGCAGCCGTCTGGCACAGTTCTACGAGCGTGCCGGCCGCGTCATTACGCTCGGCAGCGACAGCCGTGAGGGTGCGCTTTCCGTTATCGGTGCCGTTTCCCCTCCGGGCGGCGATATTTCGGAGCCGGTTTCACAGGCGACGCTGCGTATCGTTAAGGTCTTCTGGGGTCTTGATGCAAACCTTGCGTATAAGCGCCACTTCCCCGCCGTGAACTGGCTGACTTCCTACTCCCTTTATGTGGACACGATGGCGAACTGGTTCAACACGAACGTGGCGGAGGACTGGATGGATCTGCGTGCGCGTTTGATGCGCATTTTGCAGGACGAAGCAGAGCTTGAGGAAATTGTAAAGCTTGTCGGTATGGACGCGCTTTCCGCGCCTGACCGCTTGAAGCTGGAGGCTGCACGCTCCATTCGTGAAGACTTCCTGCACCAGAACGCATTCCATGAGACGGACACATACACAAGCCTTGAAAAGCAGCACGACATGATGCTGCTGGTCGTTCACTTCTACGACCAGTGCGTTGCGGCGCTCGACAAGGGTGCGAAGGTGGACGACCTCATCGCGCTGCCTGTTCGCGAAAAAATAGGCCGCTTTAAATACACGGCGAACGACCGGGTCTCCGCGGAATACGATGCGATCTGCGCAGAGCTCTCTCAGCAGATTGACAAAGCCATTGAAAACAAGGAGGACTTCTGATGCCAAAGGAATACAGAACCATACAGGAGGTCGCAGGTCCTCTGATGCTCGTAAAGGGCGTTGAAAACGTAACGTATGACGAGCTGGCGGAAATTGAACTTGCAAACGGTGAAAAGCGCCGCTGCAAGGTGCTGGAAATTAACGAGGGCAACGCGTTGGTGCAGCTTTTTGAAAGCTCCACCGGCATCAACCTTTCGAACAGTCGCGTGCGCTTCCTCGGCAGAACGATGGAATTAGGCGTAAGCGAAGACATGCTGGGTCGTATTTTCGACGGCCTCGGCCGCCCCATTGACGACGGCCCGGAGATTTTGCCCGACCGCCGCGACGATATCAACGGTCTGCCGATGAACCCGGCGGCCCGCAACTACCCGCAGGAATTCATCCAGACCGGTGTTTCGGCCATCGACGGTCTGAACACGCTGGTGCGCGGCCAGAAGCTGCCGATCTTCTCCGCTTCCGGTCTGCCCCATGCCCAGCTTGCCGCACAGATCGCACGTCAGGCTAAGGTGCGCGGCACGAACGACCCGTTCGTCGTTGTGTTTGCGGCTATGGGTATCACGTTTGAGGAATCGAACTTCTTCATCGAAAGCTTCCGCGAGACGGGCGCCATCGACCGCACGGTCATGTTTGTAAACCTTGCAAACGACCCGGCCATTGAGCGTATCGCAACACCCCGCATGGCGCTGACTGCTGCGGAATACCTCGCTTTTGAAAAGAACTACCATGTTCTCGTCATCATGACGGATATTACGAACTACGCGGACGCGCTGCGTGAGGTCTCTGCCGCACGTAAGGAAGTGCCGGGCCGTCGCGGCTACCCGGGCTATATGTACACGGACTTAGCGTCCCTGTACGAGCGCGCAGGCCGCCAGAACGGCAAGACGGGTTCCATCACACTGATCCCGATTTTAACAATGCCGGAAGACGACAAGACCCACCCGATCCCGGACCTTACGGGCTACATCACCGAGGGGCAGATTATCTTAAGCCGTGAGCTGTACCGCAAGAATATCGCGCCGCCGATTGACGTTCTGCCGTCGCTGTCCCGTTTGAAGGATAAGGGCATCGGCGAGGGCAAGACTCGTGCCGACCACGCGAGCACCATGAACCAGCTGTTTGCCGCCTATGCACGCGGCAAAGAAGCCAAGGAGCTCATGGTCATCCTCGGCGAAGCCGCGCTGACGGACATCGATAAGCTGTACGCGAAGTTTGCGGACGCCTTTGAAAACGAGTATGTTTCGCAGGGCTATAACACGAACCGCGACATTGAAGACACGCTGGAGCTCGGTTGGAAGCTGCTTTCCATCCTGCCCAGAAGCGAACTGAAGCGAATCGACGACAAGTACCTCGACCAGTATTACGGAAAGGTGTGATGCGCGGTGGCAGGCACCCAGGTAAACCCCACCAGAATGGAGCTGACGCGGCTGAAAAAGAAGCTCGTCACCGCCGTGCGCGGGCACAAGCTTCTGAAGGATAAGCGCGACGAGCTGATGCGCCAGTTCCTCGATAAGGTGCGCGAAAACAAAGCGCTGCGCGAAGAAGTGGAAACGGCGCTCGTCTCCGCTAACCGGAACTTCATGCTGGCGCGCGCCGGTATGCCGGACGAAATGCTGAACACCGCGCTGCTTGCGCCGAAGCAGGAACTGACGATTTCCGCCGGCACGCAGAACGTGATGAGCGTGGAGATTCCGGATTTTGACTTTAAGACGCGTACACCGGACCAGAACGACATGTACTCCTACGGCTTCGCCTTTACGACCGGCGACCTTGACGACGCGATCCTTTCGCTTTCCGAGGTCTTCCCGAAAATGCTGAAGCTGGCGGAAGTGGAAAAATCCTGCCAGTTGATGGCGGCAGAGATTGAAAAGACACGCCGTCGCGTCAACGCGCTGGAGCACGTCATGATCCCGGAGCTGCAGACGAACATCAAGTACATCACGATGAAGCTTGACGAAAACGAGCGCTCCACCCAGATCCGCCTGATGAAGGTGAAAGACATGATGCTGAAAGAAGCGCATCATTATGAGTATTAAAGCTTAAACAGACGAGACCCCCGAAGTGCCAAAGCGTGCTTCGGAGGTCTCGTTTTTATGGAGGAGATTACTTATTAAAATACATAATTCACAAGCAAGATCACGATGCCGGTGAGGATCATGACTATGCCGACGACGCGGTTCAGAGTGACGGCGCTGGCGCGGTTTGCGATGGCGGCGGCAATCTTCGCCCAAAGGAGCGTGAAAACGACGCAGAGAACGAGGCATGTGACATCCGGCATGCCGCCGATGGCGAAGTGGCTGATGCCACCGGTCAGCGCAGTGAACGCCATGATGAACACACTGGTGCCAACCGCCATGTGCATCTCATAGCCGAGAAACGACGTCAAAACGAACAGCAGCATCATGCCGCCGCCCGCGCCGACGAAGCCACAGATAAACCCGACGAGGACACCGCCGACGATGGATTTGATGAGGCGTTCCTTCGGCGTGGCCGCAGCCATTTGCTCTTTGGTCGTTTTGACCGGCTTTAGGAGGAAACGCAAGCCGATGAAGATCATGGCGATCTGCATGGTGCCGCTCATGGCGCGCTCCGGCAGGAGACTTGCGACAAAACTGCCGACTAATGTCATAACAAGCACGCCGATGAGCAGCGGCAGGCTGTTTTTGACGTCAAGATTTTTATGCTTCTTATATGTCCACGCGCTTGTGGCGCTGGCCAAGACATCGCTTGCAAGGCCGATGCCGACCGCCTGATACGCCGGGACGCCGAGAAACGTCATAAGCATTGGCCCGATGACCGCGGCGGCGCTCATGCCCGCAAAGCCTGTGCCGATGCCTGCGCCCGCGCCCGCCAAAAAGCAGACGAGGATTTTGGCTAAAAGCTCCATATCAGTTCATCCTTTCCGTTTCCGCTAAGCCTTCTGCGGCGTTTTCGCACATTTTGTCAAACAACACTTTGTACTGCTCGGTTTCTCTCGGTGTGAAGCCCTTAAAAAGCTGCTTACCGAACACCTCCTGCGCCGCTTTTCCCGCCGCGATGACGGCTTCTGCGCTTTTCGTGATGCGTAAATGTTGACTTTTGCGGTTGCCCGCAGCGTAATGCGCTTCAATCCACCCGCGCGCTTCAAGTTCCTTTAACGCCGTTGAAACGTGCGATTTTGTGAGGTGGCGCGTTTTGACTAAATCGCCCGCCGTATCAAACTGCGGGTTATTGTGCAGGAACATTAAAATATTGAATTGCATCTGCGTCAGGTCGTATGCATCACGCACCGGCTTTGTGCACGCTTCGTAAAACGCCGTAAGAGATTTTTGCCGCTCCCAAAAGATCATATACTCACTTACTTTCGTTCTATTTTGAACTATATTATAGAACGAGAAACCAGAAAAATCAAGGAACAAATTGTAAACAGCAAAATATTTTTGAGCAGCAAAAAGCAGCCCCGGTGCATTTTTACACCGAGGCTACGCGCCCCTAAAACGATGCCGGGGGCAGTTTGGCTCAATTTTAACCGAAGACAGATTCCGGGTCTACTGGCTCGCCGTTTCTGGTGACTTCGATATGCAGGTGGGAATCGAGCGCGGACTCAAACGGCGCGGCGGTCACGCTGCCGATGTCCTGCCCGGCCGTGACAACGTCGCCCTCATGCACGAGGAACGTTTCACCGAGTCCGCAATAGCGCACTTCGTAATCGCCGTGCTCTATCACAATCATATTCCCGCGCAGCATGTCCGTATGCGTCTCTTTTACGATTCCGTTTGCGCAGGCGTGCACGGTTTCGCCGTGCGCCGCGGTGTAATCCGTGCCCGCGTGTACGCGGTAGTCGCGCATCGTTTCGGAGTATACCGGCGTATCGGAAAACTCCGTCATGACCTCCCCCGGCACCGGTCGGGTGAGCGTTTCGCTGACCGTATACGTCGGCTCGGCAGCGGTCTCTTCGACGGGCGTTTCTTCTGCAGGAGCGTTCACTTCCTGCGGCTCCGCTTCTGTGCTTGCGGAGACCTCCGGCACAGTGCCCTGCGCGTGGCCCGCAGAAACGGCGCTCTCCGGGTCATCGTCTACGGGGGCGGATGCTTCAGGCGTGGGGCGCGGTGTGGACGCGGAGGAAGACGCACTGCTCTCGCTCCCTGTGGGCTCCAAGAACCCGGAAACGGTATCGTATGTGCTCCACGCCGCAATGCCGATGGCCGTCAGACACACGGCAAGCGCAAGGTAAAACCCGCGCCGCTCCGTACTCTTTTTGCGCTCCGCTTCGGTTTTTTCCTGCTTTTTAAAGTGCATAGCCATATTTTTCTCTCCTGTTTTTAGCGTCATTGGGTTTCTTTACCCGTAGTATGGGCGGGTTTGAGAAAAATATGCAACTATACTTCAGTCCGCGGATTTTCGGCAGACGGAAACTTTCAGTTTCAATGCTGTGCAAAATCGGCACTTCTCCGCGCTGAAAATACCATTATACAAAAGGAAGAAGGACCGATGCGGCTCGGTCCTTCTTCCTTTTAGCTTGAGGGGTATATTGAGGAGGGTAGAACATGTATCCAAGAAAGGTGCGGTTCCTTTTCTTCTGAATACGCTTATATTATACCGCGGTTTCAAAAAGAGTTGTTAAATAGCCATGAATAAACGTTAAAGATTTTGGAACGCATTTATGAACGCTTTTTTCGAGAAAATCCGCAGAAAAAGCAAACAATCGTTTGCATTTTTCGAAAATATATGATACAATGGTTTTAATTAAAGAACTGCCCATTTCTACGGGACTGATATTGTATTAAAACGGAGGAATCGCATATGGCGAGTTTAACGAAAAGCCAGCAGCTTGTATATGACTATCTTTGCTCCACCATGGCGGAACGTGCCGTGCCGCCCTCTGTGCGTGAGATCTGCGCGGCGACCGGTTTGCGCTCCACCTCTACGGTGCATTCCCACTTGAAATCTTTGGAGGCGCTTGGCTATATCACACGCGATGCGGGCCTGAATCGCTCCATTCACATTGTGGGCGCATCTGCCGCAAAGCAGGTGCCGATTCTCGGCAAGGTGACGGCCGGTCTGCCCATTCTGGCCGTGGAAGACATTGAGGGCTATATTCCCTACCCGGACAAAAGCGGCAAGGAGCTTTTCGCGCTGCACGTGGACGGCCTGAGCATGATCAACGCCGGCATTCTGGACGGCGACTATGTCATCGCAGAGAAAACGCCCGTGGCGGAAAACGGCGAGATCGTGGTCGGCATGATCGGCGATGAAGCCACCGTGAAGCGCTTCTATAAGGAGAAGGGCACGTTCCGTCTCCAGCCCGAAAACCCGGATTTCGAGCCCATCATCTCCGATGAAATCACCATTCTCGGCAAGGTTATCGCGGTCATTCGGTATTATTAAGCTTTAAAAGCATAAAGAAAGTCTTGGCGACACAGCAGGAGCTGCAAACAGTCGCCAAGACTTTTTTGATAAAATCGTACCTCTCAGTGCATCTTATTTTCAATTCCGGCTAAATCGCCATACACATTACGAATCGTACTTGAAATATTCTGTATCGGAAGACGTATCTCGAATGGAGACAGAGAAGGAATAATCGCCGAAATCTGTTTGGAGAACCGCTTCTTCGGAGCCGGATTGCCAACGAATATCCATTTTTGTTCCGTTCACTTCAGCCACGATTTTTGCATTTGCAGAAAAAACAGGAAACCGGTTTCTCATCCGCAAAAGCTCGATTTGTTTTTGCACAATCGGCTTTTTCATTCCGGCAGCTATATCAGAGCATGTCAGGTTCGTGCGGTTGATTTCTTTATGCCCACCGGCACCCGCCCTTTGAACGGCAGCATGATCATTACGACCGGCAAACAGATCCAGATACCAAACCTGCGGTTTGCCCGGCATGAAAAGCTGTATTGCCCGTGCCAGAAGCATTTTTTTGTCATCTTCTCCCAGCGCGCTGTAATACGTGGCATTTACTTGATAGTATACGTTTTTTGCGCCGTGCAGATCTTTCACATATCCACCACGGGACACCACTGTATCAATGAGGCTTTGGATTCTTTCTTCCGAAAGCAACCCTTTTAAATCCAACAACGGAATACCATCATGACAGCCCAACATATTAACAGTCAGCATTTTGCGGTCACAGATTTCCCGTATCCACTGTACAAGAACTTCTCCGGACCTTCGTTCAAGTGCATCCAGCAATAATCCGGGTAGGAAAAAGTCATACACCATATACCCTTTTTCTGCAATCGTGCGGTATGTTCCCTCCGCATAGCTGGCATGTATCTCCGGCAAAAGCGTGATACCCAGCGGTTTTGCCAAATCTGTCACCTTGCCGAGCAACTCCCATGTTCCCGGATCATTCAAGAAATTCCGTGCACCCGGCTCTTTCGGTGCATAGGCAAAGGCGTCCAGACGAACGATTTTTGCGCCGTAACCGGCAAGTGTTTGCAGCGTATTTTTGTAGAATTCCCAAACGAGCGGTGAACGGATATTCAGATCCATCTGACCCAAATATCGACGATTTCTTTCCATGAAGTCAACCACCGCACCGCGATACACCTCCAATTGACCAAGTTCCGTCTGCTCGGGCCATTTGCCCTGCTCGACAGCCGCATTGACCAAAGAAGCCAACCGAACTGCCGGAGCATATTTTCCGTGTGTGATTGCCATAAAGTCCTGCGCATCTACATGGGAATAGACAACTTCCTGATAGAAAGTATTCCAATACGGAACATTGCTGTCGTCAGGAAACTTCACCATTAAAATCGGCAAGCCGGGTTTACGGAAAAACATATTTTGCAGCAGTTCGGGGTCCGGCCGGATATATCCCTCCTCGGTCATCGTTCCATGACCTGCCCAAAATCTGTTCCAATCTATAAAGAAGTCACGATAGAGGGATTGTTCCCCGTTTTTCAGTATATCCTGAAATTGCTCGGAAAGCACCGAAGCATGATTTAGTACAAAATCCAACTTCAAGTCAATTCCCATTGAGCGCAGCGCATCGAGATCCGTTTGTTCTGCCAGCAAGTCATTGAGTCGATAGTCTATAACAGAAAATCCGCGATCCAGATCGGTGTTGAACAGGCTTGGAAGAATATAGAACGAAGAAAATACGTCCTTCATTTCCGGCTGTTCCAAAAACGATATACATTCCTTTAATGTGCCGCCCAAGCTGTCAGGATAAGCATTCAGCATCGGGCCAAGGCAGAAATCACCGTCACACATACAATATCTCCTATCGGCCGGCGTCCATTTGCCGCTTAAACTGTTCGTAAGTTAAAAAGTCGCCGGATTTTGACAAGATAATTTTTGCAGCTTGTGCTCGGTTTTCTAACATACCCTGCTCTATCTCCAAAACCATAGCAATAAACGGCGTATCTGTATTTGCATCTCGAGCACGAAGCAGACGGTATTCTCTCGTTTCAGCCGGTGTACTGTTCAGCAGGATCGGAATATCCACACCGTCAAACTTTCCGCAATTGCCGTGCGTCCATTCGAGAATAATCACCGAAATATTCCGAAAATTCTTTTCTTCATACCAAAGCTCCGTCTCCGTGCGGCCCATTCTTTTCAGCCATATCTTATCCGCACCGCTTTTAAACTGTGTCAGCGTTTTGGACAGTTCATCAAACTCCTGTTCCTGTTCGGAACCGAGATATTCCGCCAACGCCTTTCGACCGGATTTTTGATATACGGTCAGCCACGGGTATCTGTCTGCTTCTTTTGACGCAGAGTCCGTTTCCGCTTCCTGCAGTACTTTAAGTTCACGTGCAGCATCCGGGGTATAAACATTCTGTTCCAGCATACCGCGTATGCCTGCTAAACGGAAAATTCGCATACGCTCCGCGTCATTCAAAGAAGGAATACGACGAGGGTAATTGTCGCCGGACAGCGTATAGCACCCGATTCCGAGTTGATTAAAATAGTATGTTAAAAGGGACGAAATACCCGTTTTTCCCACGCCGGATCCACCGCACACCGTAATAACCGCTCGTTTTGCCGGTGATTTTTCCAGAACTTCGCGCAGCATAGGTAAAACTACCGGAAAAATCTTTGCGGCTTTTTCTTTCTGCTGCGGTCCAATCCATATTTTGTCTCCCGGAGTATCTCCCTGCGGAATATCTTCCGGAATTTCCGGGGGCTGCCATGCCTGCATGGCTTTTTCAAGCGTCAACATCAAATCTGCAGTCAAGTTTACTTACCTCCATATTTTTATAATCTCTTGCCTTCTTCTGCCTTTTTGAACGAAAGCCAGCTAAAACTGTTACCGGATTGTACAAAATGGATCGGAAGATCACACGCAAGCACTTTCGGCAACCACTGTGCCATATACCGCATTCCGGGTTCTTCCAAATTGAAGTGCCCGACATTCAGCAGCGCACGTCGGATTCCCAAAGTATTTGCATCCTGCACATACTCGCCGATTGTCCAATCGATCACCTCACCGGGAATGATCAAATCGCAATTCATTTTTTCAATGAGCTGTATATTTTGCCTGTCCCAGTCCGTTCCGAAAAAATGTCCGACGATAGCTACGCGCTCCACAGGCATTTCAGGGTCTCCTATAATGCGAATTCCGTCAATCTGCATGGTATGCGCAACATGCTCCGCCACCGCGCGGACCGTAGTGAGCGGCAAGTGGTACGCAGTTCCCGGAAAATAGTTTTCCGTCTCCTGATACTGTTCCCAGCCGAGCATTTTAGCCAACCCGGAAAAGATACCGTCGGGTCTATGATTGTGGATATGATCGTGATCGCGATATACAACGATACCGAGACGGTCAAGAAGTTGTTTTTTTGCCTGATACACACAGTTATCCTGAAGCCAATCGGTCTCGTTCCATCCGTCGTAGAAAAGAGGCTCATGGCCGATGATTAAATTGCACCCCAGCTCAGCAGCTTTACGAATGACCTCTGCCGTTGGGCAACAGGACAACACGATTCCTGTGCAGACCTGATCCGGATCGCCGTATTGCACGATGTCGCACGTTCTGCGCTCCGGCTCCAGCGGTCCGTGATATGCTTCTAATTTATCAATGATTTCTGAAATTTTCATTGCCGTCTTCCTTTGCTTTACACTTTGTTGGCACCCATCTTCTTGTAGACATCCCCTCTGTCGATCCAGTCGAGGAAATTATTGATTTCAAGATCCCAAATGGCAAATTCGTGCTCATAACCGGGCAGGTCATCATAGCGCAGCCGGCCGCTCTTCCAGATTGGTTCAACAAATTTATGGTATTCCTGCACATTCTTATAAAGGAAATCTCTGTCGCCGATGCTCAGAAAGAGATCCGGCAGCTTCTTACCCTCTGCCACAGCTTTTTCTGTCGCAGCGTAAAGATCCACCCACTGCGGCCCCTTCGTCTTTTTGCTTTCCATATCCTTTTTCGAGAATACGGCCGGCGAAAGGGCACCAATCGCGCTGTACCGGTCCGGATTCTCAATGCCGTGCAGCAACGCGCCGTAGCCACCCATGGAAAGGCCCGCAATATAGCGATCCTTCGGACTGTCGGAAATCGGGAAATAGGCTTCAACAAATTCAGGAAGTTCCTGATTCAGGAAATCGTAGTAATTGTCGCCCATATCATCATTCATATACGCCTTGTTTCCGACAGAGAATGTAACGATAGCAATCCTTTTTTCTTCTGCATATCTCTCAACGCTTGTATAGCGGAGCCAAGACATATAGTCGTTTCCCTTACCATGCAGCAAATATACAACCGGGAACTTCCCCGGCAAGCTGTGTGTATGCGGATCATCCATATTGCAGGATGTAAAAGACGGAAGCGTCACTTCGATATCAACGCCGTGACAAAGTGAATACGAAAAGAAATTGCAATGGATTTGTGCCATACTTTTACCTCCAAAATAAGCAGTTTTTTAAAACGCGTTAAATACGATCATTTGTATAAACGATCGTCGCATGTCCGACAATCAGGTGCATCCACGCACTTGCGCCCTTGCTGTGTGCATCATAATAGATATGAAAAATACCGGGCACATCTTCATCTTCAAAAACCATAACATAAGGATCTACATCGTAGACTTTATGCGATTTTTTACAGAGCGACGCTGCGTAAGCATCACTTTATTCCATGTATTTTTTCCAATCAGACATGTTCTGTCTCCCTTTTATCAGCCCTTGACGCCGCCAATGACGATGCCTTTGACGAAAGATTTCTGAATAAACGGATACACGATCATGACCGGGATAACAGCCACAACTGCGATTGCCATACGGATGCTGACGCTCGGAAGTGTACCCATTTCAATATTGATGCCCTGCAGCTGCGTTGCGGTTTTGAGAAACTGAATGTTGTTAAGCATATTCGTCAGAACGTTCTGAATACTGTACAGATCCGTACGTTTTACAAGGTAGTACAGACCGTTCGTCCAGTCGTTCCAGTAAGCCAGACCGGACATCAGACCAATCGTTCCGATGATCGGTGTTGACATAGGCAATACGACGTTGACGAGCGTACGCAGTTCACTTGCGCCGTCCAGCTTTGCGGCTTCGATGATTGCATCCGGGATATTCGTTTTAAAGTAATTGCGCATTAGAATTACGTTAAACGGACTCATCAGAAAACTCGGGATCAAAAGGGCAAAGATCGTATCGCGAATATGAAAGAACTGCGAATACATAATGTACGTCGGCACGAGACCGCCGTTAAAGAGCATCGTAAAAAACACAAAGAATGCGATCGCATTTCGACCTTTGAGGCCCGGGCGTGCAAGCGGATAAGACAGGCATACCGTCATGCATACATTGCAGACTGTACCGACTGCCGTTACAAAGAAGGTAATGCCATACGCGCGCAAAACCGTTTTTCCTGTTTTAAAGATATACGTATAAGCATCCGCACTGAATTTTTCCGGAAAGAAGGAATAACCGTTCAGCATAAGTGTTTGTTCATCCGTGAGGGATGCCATCAACAGGAGCAAGAGCGGAAGCAAGCACACCAACGTTAAGATTATCAGAACAATATGCGGTATAATTTTAGCAGACTTACTTGTGGTAATCATAGTATCATCCCTTTCCCGTATAATCAGAACAACGCGCTTTCTTTATCGATCTTTCTCGTAATCATATTCGTAATCATAACCAGAACAAAACCGAGAATAGACTGTAAGAAACCGGCTGCCGAGGAACGACCAACATCGTTGAGTTGCAGGAGTCCGCGGTAAACATACGTATCAATTGTGTTTGTTACACTGAACAGAAGACCGTTGTTCATCGGCACCTGATAAAACAGACCAAAATCCGAATAGAACATTCTGCCGATGTGCATAATAACCAACGTAATGATTGTGGTCTTGAGGCACGGGAGCGTGATGTGACGAATCTGCTGCCATGTGGAAGCACCATCAATAACCGCCGCCTCATAATAAGAATCGTCGATGCCGATCAGAGTCGCAAAATAGAGGATAGACGAATAGCCGAAGCTTTTCCACAGATAAATGAACGTGAGGATAAAAGGCCAGTATTTCGGCGAGGAATACCAGCTGATCTCGTCCATACCAAGCAGCTTTAAGATTGAATTGTTGATAAAACCGTTATCCGAGCTGAGAAATGCAAATGCCAGATAGCTGACAACCGTAATGGACAGAAGATACGGAATCAGAATGCTCGTCTGATAAACACGCAGCATTTTCGTGCGTACCTGCTCAAGGAAAATCGCCACAACGATTGCCAAAACCGTACCGAGTACGATAAATGCCAGATTATAGCAAAGTGTATTGCGGAAGATTACAAAGGCGTCACTTGTCTTAAAAAGATAGGTGAAGTTATCCAGACCCACCCACGGGCTTTCAAAAACACCGACTGTATAGTTGATTTTCTTAAATGCAAAGGTCAAGCCGAACATCGGCAGATAATTGTTGATGATAAGATAAAGAAGACCGGGAATCATCAAAAGATACAGCGGGAGATTGCGTGTAAAGCTGCCTTTTTTCTTAATTTTCCCTTGTCTATTCTGACTTGTAGAATTTGACATTTTATTACCTCTTGTCTTTCCGTTTGATACATGTCTGAAAATGAAATAGATACCGGGGAGAAACGAACTGCACATAAGCCTTACGGCGACGCTTTTATTCTGAAATAGAACCGGGTCTGCGTACATATTTCCAGTTTATGCAGCAGGCCCAGTCTTATAATTATATCATTTTATTTCAGAATCAGCCTGCCAGAAATGCATCGAGCTGTTCCTGTTTTGCCGCAACAATCTCATCGATACCGGCATCACGAAGTCCCTGCTGGAACTGTGCGAGCGTTGCATCGAAATCTTCGACGGCACCGCCGGATAATGCATTCTCATACTGGTTCACGACATTCGTGCAAGCGGAGACCGCATCCGAAACGCCTGTAAGGTCGAACTGGCAACCAAAAGCCTTGGACTGCTGTGCATTCTTGTTGGCTGCAAGCATACGATCGTAATAATCTGCAGGATATTCAAACGGAATGGAAATCGTAGAGTTTAATGCCGTCCAAGAATAACCAAGGCACCAGCCTGTGGTAGAAATGTCTTTGCCATCAACGTATGTAGCCGTGTTATCCTCGAGCACCTGATAGTGCTGACCCTCAATACCGTTGATCAGAAGATTTTCAACGTCGGGATCGGTCGCCATCAAGTAGATAAGAGCTGCTGCAGCTTCCGGATTCTTCGTGGCCGGGTTGATGCATTCATAGGCCCCCGGCGTGATCGCGACCGCATCCTCATAGATCTGGAGGGAAGCGATATCGGTACCGAAGTTCTGAGAAGACCAGATACCGTTCATCTCGGCACTGAAGTGACTTGCAAAGCAGCCAAATGCCTTACCGGACGGGATGTAATCGATCGGCGCATCTGTGACATTCAGAATATCCGCCATGTAGCAGCCCATCTCTTTCCACTGCTTGAAGTAGCCTACGAGCTCCTCATAGCCGGCGCTCTCATAATAATTCGTAACCGTGGTATCCTGGCCGTAGTTGTCCAGAACACCAAGCTTGTTGCCAAGAGAATCGATTCGGGAATCTCCAATGCTCGGTACGCCATTCATCGGACCGATAAGCGGTGTATCCGGATACTTCTCACGGACCTTGCCGAAAAGCTCGGTAAGCTCCGCAAGGTCAACCTTATCGCCGTTCTTGTAGCCGAATTCCTCGGCAATGTCGCGGCGAAGGTTGTAGCAAGTTGTGGAGGCCTGATCCAGCAGACGGCCGATACCGTAAAGCTCGCCGTTGACACGACCGGATTCATACACTTTTTCACCAAGAGCTGTTTTCACTTCTTCCGCATAAGGCTCCATAAGTGTATCAAGCGAAAGGGCCTGACCATTGTTGACAATTGTGCTGTACGGAACGGAAATGCCTGCCATGAATACATCGAGTGTATCATCACCGCCGGAAAGGAGAAGATTGAGCTGCTGGGCAACGTTGCCGATCTCCATCGTAATAAACTCAACGTTGCAGCCGATCTTTTCGCGTGTAATCTCGCTGAGCTTTTCCGCAACCGCATCTGCATCCGGCGGCGTCGTGCCACAGACAACCATCAGGGAAATGGTTGGAACTTCGCCGTCTGTAGAGGCTGTATCCTCAGTAGAGGCGCTGTTTTCAGATGTCGCGCTGCTTCCAGATTGACTGTCTGCAGAACTGCTCCCGCTGTTCCCACAGCCGGATACTGCAGTTGCAAGGACGAACAGCGCCAGTAGAACTGCCAAAATCTTTTTCGTTGACATTTTGTACCTCCGTTAAATTTTGTTTTTCCCCGCTCGCGCAATACTCACGCAAACGTTTGCTTTGTGTTGTAATATTATCACGTTGTTTATAGTTTGTCAACAAATTTTGTACCAAAGTTTTCATCGTGTTTTTGTATATATTGTGATTTTGCACCATAGCAGCACATTCGACTTTGGAATTTCAAAGATTTTTTAGCAGAAGCAACATTTTATTGTGAGTGCAAACGGTTTCACAAATGCATTATTTATAATCATCAAAGCAGATATATGACTTTCCCTCGTTTTTCCGATAACGATAAAGCCTCTTTTCCGTCCGCAAATTCTCGGATCTGCGAGCAAGGCCGGTTATATCTCTTCTTACATGACCGGGAAATCCGTTTCATCTCTTAGCGGACACAAAAAAAAGACATCGATCTTCAGGTCGATGTCTAAAATCATACGATTTTTTGTTTTACGTATATGGCGTATTTAATGCCTATACTTTTACAAAATTCGGGCCGGAGGTCTTACGGCGAATAAGAGAAACCGGAAGAATAGAACGCTCCGGGACAATTTGACCGTTTATGCGTTGGATCAGTATCTGCACCGCAAGCGCACCCATTTGGCGTATAGGCTGCGCAATCGTGCTGATCTCACAATAAGTAGAAATATCAACACCGTCAAACCCAATGACCGGGATGCGGCCAAAAGTGTCGGCTTCGTCCGCATCATTCAATGTGTTCATGATGCGTGCAGCAAGAACGTCGCTGGTCGCGAAAATACCGTCTGTTTCAGGAAATTGCTTTAAGGCTTTGTAAACATCCTCACCAAGGTTTTTTCCAAACAGGTCCTCTGCATCGATATAATACTCCGAACAAGGTGAACCGTTCCTTGCACAAGCATCTTGAAACCCCTTGTATCGCAGAGATGCCGGAAGCTGATTCGATATAATCCTGTTGCCGAATAGAAGCGGTGACTTACAGCCGCTTGCGAGCAGCAGCTCTTGTGCCGCAAGTACACCGCCCTTATAATTATCGCAGGAAACAGAGGGTACGTCTTCGATCATGCGTTCAATGGTAACGATCGGTACATCCGTCTGCATATACAGAGATTCATCCGTAATACGGCTGCAAACCAAAACGCCTGCAACATTGTTCGCACACAGCATCTTAAAAAGCTCGCGCTCTCGATTTGGGTTTCCGCCGGATGTGCAGAAAAAAAGCTTATACCCGGATTTATAGCAGGCTTCCTCAATAGCAGCTGTCAGGATGCCAAAAAAAGCGTGATCAATATAGGGTACGATCAAACCGATCAAGTGACTGGACTTATTGCCAAGCGAACGAGCCATCTCATTCGGAAAATAATTGAGTTCTTTCATTGCCGCAAAAACCTTATCTCTTGTTTCCCGGCTGATCGCTCCCCGACCATTCATAACCCGAGAGACCGTTGTAATGGATACACCGACCTTCTCTGCCACATCCTTGAGTGTTGCCATATCAAAACCTCCAGCTACTCCATGCCGTGCCTATTAGAATTTGACCGACTAATGCAATATGTAATATATAATAACACTATATTATCATATACCCGGAGTCATGTCAACTTTCCCTCATACGCTTTCATAAGGGCTGCAGCTCAGTCCATACCTACACGGCACAAAATTGCGATTAACGGCGCAGCTGTATCCCGATTTTTATCGGTATTCAAACAAAAAAGTATCATTCATGAAACAGATATTGAGCAAAATCACGCAGGCACATGCGCCAGACATTCCACTCGTGTTCACCGGGATACATTTTTTCTACATGTATCGAGTTTTCTGCAGGCGCAAGCCCCTTTTCTTCAAACAACGCACGATCCGCTTCAAATCGCTCGAGCGCAACAAGATCTTCGTCTCCGCAAGCACGGAAAAACACTCTAAAGGACTGTGTGAATTTTTCACGGTCATCTAACAATTGAATATAAGAATTTTCTGCATTTGTTTTATTAAATGGACCGACAAATCCGCTAAATACGCCGGCATACCCGAACATATCCGGATGCTTCATGGTCACGATGCTGGTCTGCATGGATCCCATCGACAGACCCGCCATGGCACGGCTCCATTTATCCGTTCGCACACGGTAATGCGATTCGATGAACGGGATACAGTCCTCCAAAAGAAGTCGCTCAATCCTCGTCTGATCCAATACACGTACGCCGTTTTCATTCTTCTGCACCATACCGTTATTCATAACCACGATACACGGCTCCGCTTTTCCGGCAGCAATCAGGTTATCCATAATAAAGTTCACGCGCCCCTGATGTACCCAGCACTGTTCATTTTCACCGTGACCATGCTGCAGATACAGCACCGGATATTCGCCGGAAGTCTCTTTCATATAACCGGCTGGCGTATAAACGAGGCAGCTCTTCATCGTTCCCGTCGCTGCCGAATAATAATATTCCTGCACGACCGAACCATGCGGAACATCTTTGCACAGGTAAAAGTCTTCTTCCGGCTGCGGAATATCCGCATAGTTTATGGGTCTT
Source organism: Hominenteromicrobium mulieris (assembly GCA_021029595.1). Taxonomy (GTDB): domain Bacteria; phylum Bacillota; class Clostridia; order Oscillospirales; family Acutalibacteraceae; genus Hominenteromicrobium; species Hominenteromicrobium mulieris. The sequence goes on from JAJJOY010000002.1 coordinate 357,814, forward strand.
GAAGCGCCAAACCCGATAGGCGCCATAGGATTGAGCACCTCCGCGCCGTCTACACGGAATACGACCGGGCAGAATCCGCCGCAGCCGCCATCTGCAACCGTGCTCCAAACGCCGTCATCGCCTTTTTCCAATGTATAGATCTTACGGTGTACTTCTGCCGTAACGCTTTGTGCCCCCGGCGCCATAAAGTTCAGGCGCATTTTCCCGTCTTTTAACATCATAATGCCCGGCGGAATCAATCTGTCACTTTCCGGACTCAGTGATGTTCCTGCTTTATTGCCGAGCGGAAGCTGCGGATCAAAGCTGACCGAGGTATCTGTGATTGCACAATTCAATGCAGCTGACGGATAAAAGCTTTCCTTTTCAAACATAAACTGTAGACCTCCCTTATTATTCCCACATGCTTTTTAATTTGTGAACTTCAAAATCTATCCCAATACCCGGATCCAACAAGACCGGAAGTATCGAAATATCGGTCGGGTCCGGTACCGTCGCCAACGTTAGGTTGAACTTTCCGTCATCCGCGTAAAGTTCAACGGAGCAGCGGTCCGTCACAACGCGCAGCTCGAACGTATCGTCTTTCAACGCAAGCTTATATGCTCCCACCGGCAGCAAAAGGCGCTCGATCTTCGGATCATATACAATCAGCACGCCGCGCACGGAAAACGCAATCAGCTTATCCGGCTTCATACTGAATTTGAATGTCATATCCATCGCTTCACCGAGGTATTCTCGCGGGATACGTTCAAATTCCTCCAATCCGCGTCCAACAAACGAATAGCTGCATTCTCTCAAGTCTTTCACCTCCGCAGCCGGCTTTACCGTGAGCCTCGGTCCCTGCTCTGTTGAAACAAGCCGCAGTTCATTCGGTATACTCAAACAACTTGAAAACGGTCCCTGAGAAACGACTGTCCGGATCCACGAAATCTGGATCACGCGTCCGTTCGGCAAGTTCGCGAAAGTCTGCGCCGCATATCCGCCCGTTGAGCGCGCCTCCAGGCTGTACGCTGAATCAATCCGATGCGTGGGACCTTCAATCACGTCCGTTTCGGGAACAAAATGACGCCCCTCGAAATGACCGATCATATAGTTATCCGTAGAGCCCCAAAGCACCCATTTTCTCTGCGTCATATCATTGTCAATCGGCAAATTGAACAGATCCGGGCATTCTGCGCTCCCCCGTATCCTGATTGTTTCTCCCTGTTCCCAATGCAGCAGATTATCCGAATAGAGGAACATATAGCGGTCATTGTCCAAAAAGATCACCATGACCCAGTTTTGGTTCTGATCGTCCCACACAACCTTCGGATCGCGGTTCATATATGCGATATGCTGCACGATCGGGTTCTGTGCGTATTTTTCAAAGTGCATCCCGCCATCTGTGCTGACTGCCGCGGCGATTTCAAAGTATTTTCCTCTGCTCCAGCGCGATTTACTGCCCGCAGGTGTATAGAACAGAAAAACCGGCGGTATCCCGTCTTTTCCCAGCCCGGAGGTATTTTGCAGATCTACCGCACCGCAGCCGGAATACATGCGCCCTGTTTCATCCGGAAGCAGCGCATACGGCAACTCTTGCCAGTGCATAAGATCCGAACTTACCATGTGCATCCAATGCGTATTGCCAACGCCAAGACCGTACGGATTCAGCTGTGCAAAACAATGATACTTGCCGTTCAAATAAAACAGACCGTTCGGGTCATTCATAAATCCATGCATCGGCGTAATATGCGCAAGGGGACGCATCGGTTCCCTGTAAAGCGTATCCGCATCTTTCAGCGTATCCGAAACCTCTAAAAGTTCGATAAGTGATTCGTCTCCGCCTTCAAGGCGCAATTCCAATGTTTCGCCCGCATACCGTTCCAAATACAGACAGGACCAGCAACGCGGGGAAGCATCCAAGCACACTTCATATTCTTCCACAAGGCTTCCGTTTTGATAGATACTCAAATACTGTATAGACTCTGCCGGTATCGTCCAGCCTTTCACATTCCCAACCGGGATCAACAGATATTTTTTGTCTGCCGTTATTGTTATTTGTCGCATAGCCGCCCCTTTCATATTAACCATATTCATGCTGATTGCACAATTTGCGCAATTAGTACGCAAACGCTTTCCTTGCTTGTAATCTTAACAATATCATACCATTTTGTCAATATTTAATCTCAACTTTGGAATCCCTGTCAAATTATCCCGTAAAGGATTATGCAGTTTTAATACGAAGCTGTTCACAAACTGCTACCGCACCGTATCTTAACGGGTCTCGAACGAAAGCTCCCTTGCCGCTGACCGGCGTTAAATCAATCGACATCGTCTTCCTAAGCTTTCCGCTTTCACATAACTTTTCGGCATGGCTAAACGCTCCATGCGGACCCGCCCGGGGTCAGACTTCGCATGGAGCTTTTACACTGCAAAGCTGCATATTTTTTCCTTCTTTCTCAAAAATTGCCGTATAATAAGGTCAATTTTAAAATAGCATGAATTACCGGGTTTATCAAGTTGCAAAGTGTATTTGTATCGCGGACAAATTGCGTATATGCTGTGAACAATTTAAGCATTTAAAGCGTAAGCAGCGCAATAAACTTTACCTTTTTTTAGATAATACTTGATAAAATGCCCTTTTCATGTTATTCTGTATACAGGAAGAGACGCGGAAATATGTCCGCGAGATAAAAACACTTTTTACTTGAACCGTCCGTTTTATAAGGAGGAGACCTTTTATGATGCTCAATGAAACCTATACAAAAAATATACAGCCGAGGGACCCGGAAAGAATTCGTTCCGATATCGAGACCCCCTGCGCAACGGTTTATAACCAGGGCGTAACACCGGTTTTGTATGATAACGCTGTGCAGGCTTCCTCCAGACCCGGCCGCGCCGTGGAATATCTGCCGGAAAACACCATTGCGCTTTCCGTTTCCGAGTGCGTGATGATGTTCCTCATCCAGCTCGTTCCGGTTTTGGGACTTATCATGGCTGCCGTTTGGAGCTTCTCCCCGAACTCCGGCATCAATAAGCGCACCATTTCCCGTGCTTTGCTCATCGTGCAGTGCATCGTGCTTGCCGTTGTGTGCGTCTTCTGGTGCATCAGCTACGGCTTTCATGGGTAATATTTAACAAGTCAACACGCCGCCGACAGTGGATTTTGCCGATCCTCTGTCGGTGGCTTTTCTTTTGCTTGATTTTACGGGGACATTTGTTATAATTGTGGAAAAGGAGGCATTTTTATGCGCGTGTTTCGTGTGCTTTGGCCACTCATCTCATTGCCGATGATGCTCTCGTTCTGTTACGTCTATAATACCACGCGCTCGTTCGGCAGCACGATGTGGCGCTCAGCCGCAAAGTGCGGCGCAACGTTCGTAGCGGTCATCACGGCGGTGCTCGGCATCGTGTTGTTTAATCGCCCGGCGAACGCGTGGCTGCTCGCTTTGGCGCTTTTATTCTGCTGCATCGCGGATTTTGTCATTGAGCGCGATTTTCGCTTCGGCGTAATCTCGTTCGGACTCGCGCACCTTGTGCTTATCGGGTATATTGCACAGCTCGGCGGGTTTCGGTGGGGCACGGTCGTTGCAGCTTTGATTATTTACGGCATCATTGCACTGATTTTTCGGCAATATCTGCATTCGCTCGGCTCTATGCTGCTCCCGATGGTGCTGTACCCGCTCGTGCTTTCGTTCATGACAGCTATGGCGGGCACGTTGCCGTTTGCTGTCTCGCCGCAGTGGATACTGTTCGCGTTGGGTGCAGCGGCGTTCTGCATTTCGGACTTGTTCGTTGCGCGGGATTTCATCTGCGGCATTACGGGCACACAGAAAAACGGTGCACTGATCCTATATTACCTCGCCGTGTACGCGATGGCGTCGATACAGGTTTATTTATAAAACTCTTTTGGGGGAATTCAAATGGAACCAATTTTGAAAAGTATACTGGAAAATAAAACGGAAAACTACCTGCTGCCGTTTTTCTGGCAGCACGACGGGCACGACGCGGAGATTCCCGCACGCGTACAGAAGATCTATGAGAGCGGTTGCCGCGCATTTTGTGTGGAATCGCGCCCGTATGAACACTTCTGCGAGGACGCGTGGTGGAAGACGATGGACATTATTTTGGCGGAAGCCGAAAAGCGCGGCATGCGCGTGTGGATTCTCGACGATAAGCATTTCCCGACGGGCTACGCAAACGGTATTTTAGAGCACGAAGACCTGAACCTGCGCCGAAAATTCCTGCGGGAATCGCATGTGGACGTGATGGGGCCCATGGCGGAAGCGTCCGTCTTGGTGCCAATGCACATGCCGGAGGAAAAGCTCGTTTCCGCCGTGCTGTTTCGCCGCACAGGCAAAGATGAAGAGCTGACCGGCGAACCGATTGAGCTTGACGTGCAGCCGGAGGATAAATTCGTATATTTCAGTGTACCCGAGGGGCTTTACCGCGTATTTTTCGTGTTTGAGACGTTCAGCGGCGAAGAAAACAAAAAGTACTATATCGACATGCTCTCAAAAGAATCGGTGCACAAGCTCATTGAAGCCGTGTACGAGCCGCATTACGACCACTATGCAAAGTATTTCGGCAACACGCTCGCGGGATTTTTCTCCGATGAGCCGGGCTTTGACGCGCCGCATTTCGGCATGACAGGATACGACACCGGTATCTATAACCGTTCGGTTGGCCAACCCGGCGTGATGCTGCCATGGCGCGACGCGGTCGCCGTGCGCATGGCAAAAGACGGCATCGACGAGCCGACGCTCTATCTGCCGATTTTGTGGTATGCACATGACGAGCTGACCGCGGAAATTCGCCTTGCGTACATGGACGCCGTGACGTTGCTTTGGAAAAAGAATTTCTCCTATCCGCTCGGCGATTGGTGCCGTGCGCACGGTGTGCAATACATTGGGCATTTGATTGAAGACATGAACGCGCACGCGCGTCTTGGGTGCAGTGCGGGACATTACTTCCGCGGGCTCGACGGGCAGGACATGAGTGGCATAGACATTGTGCTGCACCAGGTAATGCCCGGCATGGCCGACTACAAAACGGCGGCGCTCGTCTCGGGCGGCATGGTGGACGGCGAATTCTTCCACTACGTTTTGGGGCAGCTTGCGGCTTCGCACGCGCGGCAAAATCCGAACATGAATGGTCGCGCCATGTGCGAGGTGTTCGGCGCATACGGTTGGGCAGAAGGCGCGAACGTCATGAAATGGTTGATGGACTTCCTGCTTGTGCGCGGAGTAAACCACTTTGTGCCGCACGCATTTGACGATTTCTTCCCCGACCGCGACTGTCCGCCGCACTTTGGCGCAGACGGCAACGACCCGCAGTTTGCGGGCTTCACGCAGCTGATGCACTACGTGAACCGTGCGGCGCACTATCTGTACGGCGCGGAAATGGAAGCCTCCGGCGCAATTTTATACCACGCGGAAGCCGAGTGGATGGACAAATCAAGCGCCATGTTGACGCAAAAGCCTGCAAAAGCGTGCTATGACGCGCAAATTTTCTACGACATCGTGCCGCTCGATTATCTGGAGACGGCGGAAAAGAACAACGGACGCTTTGGGCGCGGGTACAAATACCTCGTCGTGCCGGCGTGCAGAAAGCTGCCGGAGCGCTTTGCAAAAATCTGCGAAGCGCTCAAAAACGCAGGCGTGCCGGTATTCTTTGTCGATTACGCACCGGACTGCGTGAATATCAGTGAAAACGAGATCGTGCCGCTTCAAAAGCTTGCAGCGCACATCAAAGAAAGCGGCCTCGCGCACGAATATAACGCAAAGGAGCACCTGCTGCGCATTGCAAAGTTCACGCGCGGCGAAGCGACAAGCTTCTTTGTCTTCAACGAAGCGCCGAACGCGGTACAGGAGACGCTTTCGCTGCCCGTCAGCGGCAAATACATCGCGGCGGATCTGTTAAACGGTGTCTATGCGCGTGGCGAGACGGCAGACGGCACAGTCGAGCTCGCACTTGAAGCGGGGCAATCGGTGATCCTCATTTTCGGCAGCGCTACGGAAGATGAATGGGCAGGCTTTCCGGAGAAATCCGAGGGTCTGCATATGGCGGAGATTGAGACGCTGTGGGACATTGACCTGCGTGAGACGGGCAAGGAGACGGAATTCAAGCCGTTCCGTAAAAACTCGAAGCTTTTTAACATCACGGGCAAAAACGGTGAAACGGAGTTTTCCGGCGAAATGCGGTATAAGACAAAACTCAACATAAACGATACGGCACACGTAGAGCTTGAATTTGAAAATGTCGGCGTAACGGCACGGCTGTTCGTAAACGGCAAGGACATGGGGCAGCGCATCTGCCGCCCGTACCGCTGGGATATTACGGAAGCCGTAAAAGCGGGCGAAAACGACGTAGAAGTGTTCGTCTGCAACACGCTTGCACAGCGTATGCAGGATTTCTTTTCGACGTATATGACACTGCCCGCGAGCGGCATCACGGGAAAAGTGCGGCTTTTTGTGCAATAAGTTAAATTTAAACGCCCCCGCATTCTCGTTAACACACGAGAGTGCGGGGGTCATTTTTTACAGGCAGTCGTGCACGGGCACACGCCAGTATTCCACTTCAAAGGTCGGCGCAAAGCCGAAAGAGCGGTATAAATTTAAGGCGGTCGGGTTTTCGGAATCGACGTCGAGCTCGATGCCTTTGCCCGCGTTTTTGGCTTCGGTCAGCGCCGCGCGCATAAGGAGTTTGCCGTAGCCCCTGCCGCGCTCACCGGCTTTTACCGCCACGCCGCAGAGGGACAACGTTTCGTCCGTTTTTTCCCCCGCGAGGTCAAACACGCCGATGGGCTCACCGTTTACATACAGCACATACGCCGTGCGATTTTCGGCGAGGAGCATCTCTTTTGCGGCTTCAAAATTTTTATATTTGCGCAGGGAAACGGACAGATAGTCCGCGAGCGTCTCCCCCGTCACACACTTTACGGTTATGTTTTCCGGCAGTGGGAAAACCGCCGGCTCGCACGTCATGCGATATTCCGTGTGGCTGTGGACGGCGTTCGGAAAGTGCTTTTTAAGGTACGCCTTTCCCGTTTCGCTTTGCGGCTCGAGGTCAAACAAAAAATCAGGCACGCCGTGCACCTGCATTTCCTTTGCGGCGGCGTGCAAAAGTGCCGTGAATTGCCCGCAATTTCGCGCGGATTGCTTCGTGAACGCCGTTACCTCGGCCTCCTCCTGCGTCGGCAGAAACAGCGACAAAAATGCAGTGAGCGCATCGTTTTCACGACCGAGATAAAAGCACGGTACGGTGCGGTCAAAGTGGCTTTCCGTTTGCAGCCAGACCGTATTCTTTAGATTTTCGCCGCTGTATACTTCATTTTGCAGCGCGAGAATTTCTGCACGCTCCGGCTCTGTAAGTGCGGCACAGGCTTTAACCTCTAAACTCATTTGCGCTTAATCACTCTGCCGAAATGGTCAAGCTCGCGCGATTTTTCCATGGGCAGCTCACCGTAGACCTTGCGTGCGAGGAAGAAGACCGCCACGGCGTACACAACGAGCAGCACCTCCAAAAGATAGACGGAGGTAAGCACGTTCGTCTGATACAGCGCTGCGAGGAAGCCAACAACCGCGTGCAGCAGGATGCTGACGGGGTACAGCCAGAATTTCTGCGAACGCACCACGCCGAACATCAAAACGGAAAGCTCAATTTGCAGTGCGAACACCGCAGTGCGCTCCACGCAGTTCATCACGCCGGCAAGAGGGCTGATGGCATTGATCTCCGCGATGGTCTCAAGGACGATCTGGTACTCCGAGTTCGCATACTGCGCGGCAAACGCCTCTGCTCCCATGTTATTGAACGAGATGGACATCATGAGCGTAGAGAGCACCGTAAGACCCAGCACCATGATGCACTCGAGCCCGCCGAAGCCGACGCCGAACGTAACAGCGTTTTCGCGGCCCACGCTGTCCTTCAGCATCGTTCTATATACGAGAAAGCGTGCGGTCTCCTCCAGAATGCCAGCCGAAAGACCGCCATACACGGCGTAAAGCCACGGGTGGCCGAGCAGGAACGCGGAAACGGCGGAGCTGCCCGTGCCGAGCACAGCGGCATTGATGAGCTGCTCCAGCACCATACCGAACACAAAGTAGGCCGCCGCGCCGATCCACGCCGGGCGAAGCTCTGTGCCCTCCTTCTTTTTCCAGATGACAAGGGCAAGGATGGGCAGCGCAAGCGAAAACAGCAGCTCTGCTGCAAACGTGATAATGATACTGACAGATATGGTATCGGCCATAGTGGTATCTCCTTTTTGCGAAATGGATTTCTTATAAATGAAAACGCCGAACCGCCGGAAGGCAAAAAAATCCTCCGGCGGTGTTAATTTACGGGATAGAATCAGCGGAACAGCGTGCACACGCCGCTTTCGCGGTAATAGCGGATGCGCTTTTCGATTTCCTCTTTCGGGCACTTGAAATAATCCGCAAGGCACTGTATGCACAAAAAGTCCTCCGCGCCGCGGTAGACGAGCTTGCGGTAAATGGCGATGTCGTCATCGTGGAGCGGTGCGCCGCAGGTGCGGCAGGTTTTATAGTTTGCCATTATTTCAGCTTCACGGGCTTTGCAATGAACACCATGGTGTCATGCGGCTCCACCTGCGCCACGTAGCGCTCGGCGAACTTGCCCTCATCCTGCTTTGTATAGCAGTTGTAGAAGGAGAGGCCGATGTTCTCCGCATAAGAGATGCCCATATCCCAGAACTGCAGGGACATTTCGCTCTTTTTATCGCCGAAGTTTACGAAGCAGATGGCAAGAGAACCGTCGGAAAGGGGCTTTACGAGCGCCATGACGTTCTCCGGGTTGTTCCACTGGCGGATGCAGTACGGCGCGCGGCACTCGATATCCTGGTTGATGCGGATGAGGTCTTCGTTGCCGAGCGTTTCAAGCGTCACATCGGTCATATTGCGCACGTCGCAGCCAATCATCAGCGGGGAGCCCATGACGGCCCACAGTGCGAAGTGCGAGCGGTATTCGAGGTCGGAGCAGGAGCCGATGTTGCCGATGAACTCGTTGTTGCTGGAGCCGTGCATACCGACGATGAGCATGTCAATGTCGTTGTGGCAGTACGGGCCGCTGAACGCCGTCTTATCGAGCTGAGAGAGGAACAGGTTCTTTACGGATTCCCAGTTATCCTGAATATCGCCCGTGGAGCGGAACAGCTGTGCGCCGGAGCTTCTGATCCAGCTGTGCACGTCTTCGTTGCCCCAGTTGCAGGCGGAAAGCACAATGTCTCTGCCGCAGTTGCGCAGCGCAAGAGACATACGCTTATAGAGCACTTCGCCGTCCATGTGCTTCGGTTTATAGCAGTTGTCGTACTTAAGGTAATCGACGCCCCAGGAAGCAAACGTCTCGGCATCTACGAACTCATGCTCAAAGCTGCCCGGGTAGCCCGCGCAGGTGTGCGTGCCGCAGCAGGAGTACATGCCGAACTTGAGGCCCTTCGAGTGCACATAGTCCGCCACAGCCTTCATGCCGTGCGGGAACTTCTCCGGATCCGGCACAAGGCGGCCGTTTTCGTCGCGCTGTTTGAGACTCCAGCAATCGTCGATGACGACGTACTCATAGCCTTTATCTTTAAGGCCGCTTGCGCACAGAGCGTCTGCTGCGCCGCACACGAGGTCTTCGTTGATGTTCCATGTAAAGGTGTTCCATGAATTCCAACCCATTGGCGGGGTCATGGCAAGATATTTGTTCTGCATACATTCTTTCCTTTCGCTCTAAACCAAACTGTCTTACTGCACTTCGTTCAGCTCACCCACAGCATCTTTCAAAAGCTCGATGCACTTTTCCGCAGAGGATTTTGCAAACGTCTCAAAATCGACGCTGCCCTCGTCGTTCGCGTTATCGGAGATGGCACGCAGACCGCAGAACGGCGTTTTATTCACCGCGCACACCTGTGCCACAGCGCCGGTCTCCATCTCGCAGGAGATTGCGCCGAACTCGGCTTTCAGCTGCAAACAGAAGGCGGGATCCGCCACAAAACGGTCGCCGGTCGCAATGACGCCCGTATGCACGCCGTTGTAGATCTTCTCGGCGTACTTTTCGAGCACCGCATTGTGCTTCGCGCTCGTCGGCAGCTGCACAACGCCCTCACTGCCGATCATTACGAAGCCTTTCGGCTCGCCGATGGCGGTGGTGTCGTAATCGTACTGCACGGTGTGGGACGCAACGACCATATTACCAATCTTCACGCCCTCGCCGATGCCGCCCGCAACGCCCGTGTTGATGACGACGGACGGTGCGTAGTTGAGGATCATCGCCGCCGTGCACATGGCCGCGTTCACTTTGCCCACGCCACATTTTGCGGCGACAACGTCCGTGCCGTTCAGCTTGCCCGTGTGGAACGTAACGCCGCACAGCGTTTCCGTTTTATGGTCTGTCAGCGCCGCGGTGATGCCCGCGACCTCAATCTCCATCGCTCCGATAATACCGATCATGTAAGAAATCCTCTCTTTCGGGGCTGCTTTCAAAGCGCCCCCATTATACCGCATAAAGCCCGCGCGGTCGATTTTCATTTGTTGCGCGTTCCTATTATTTTGTTGTTTATTTGTTGCTTTTACTTAAAGCGCTTGCCGAGCTTTTCCTTCATAAAGTTGCGGAACGCATCGGCGTCTCCCTGCTTAAAGCCGTCCTTGCGGATAAAGTACGTATTGCCCTCGCCGAAATACATATAGAAATATTCATTCGTCTCATACATGCGGCTGATCTGGAAATACGGGTGCAGGTTAGAAGCCTGTAAACCCGTGATGCGGAAGTCGCCATCGTAGAAATAGTACGCGGCGCGGCGGCTGCGCAGCTTACCGTAGGAGCGCATAAGCACCTTTGCCGTGTTGGTGGAAGCCGTCGCAAGCTTATAAAGGCTGTAAATCGCAAAGCCGATAAGCAGTAGCATGACCCACCAGTTGCTGTCGAAATTGCCGAGCTGCCACACGACATACAGCGCGATGATGCTTAAAATCACGGTGAACACCGGCATGAAAATTTGCAAGTGATACGCCTGATAGTTCGCGAACGTCTTGATTGCCGCGTCGTCGTGGTCGGTCTCGTTTACAAAACGCAACGCGCCCGTACCGACGGATTCGTCGTCCTGCTTCGAGCGGCGGTATTCCGCAAGGCGGTCCGCCGTCTCTTTTCTAAGCTGCTTTTCACGCTTGTTGCGGCTGTGCGTCGTCACAAAGTAAACGATGAGCAGCACAATGAGCACACCCACTGCGCCGAGCGTCACAGCGCTCTGTCTGCTCAAACCGTTTTCAATCGTAGGTACTTCCGCAAAGGCAGAGATAACGGCGGAATCGACCACGGCGCGCATGAATGCGTCCGTCTCCTCCGAGATTTGTTTCGTATCGCCGAAGAGGTCAAACGAAACAATCTTGCCGTCGTACAGCGTACCATAGAGGCGCTCGTACACGGGTCCCTCCTCCTTGATATTCTCCGCACAGATGTCGATCATAAAGAACGGAATCTGTGCGTGGTCGTACCACGTGATGGTACCGGTCGTGCTGCCGTCCATGGAAGACGGCTCCATGTATTTCAAAAAATCCTTCTTGCCCTTTTCATCCAGATTATTGAGGTTAAAAACGGAGTTCGCGTAATCGGAAGATTTCTCCGCTACGGCTATGGTATCGCCGTTTGCCGCAATAATCTCCGCCGTGGTCCCGTTTTTCTGCATTTCCTTGATCTTCTCGCTCGCGTCCAAAATGCCTGCCTTGCTCCACGCGGCATCGCCCGCCGGGGTATCGATGGAAAGCACCGTCGCGCCCTCGGGGATTGTGACGGTCATGTTCGTGTCCGGGATCGTGTATGTGTTCGATGATGCGCTGTCCGCCAAAGCCGGCAGACAAAAAACAACTGCCAGCATGAAAACTGCCAGCAGACAGCCTATAAAGCGCATGCTTTTTCTTTGATTTGTCATGTATGCGTCCTTTCTGCGTACACGGTGCGTACGCATCACAGTAATTATTGTCATTGTACCACACTTTCACGAAAATTTATACCGTTTTTTGCATTTTTTCGCGCGAATTTACAAATTGTCCAAAAAGGCGTTTGACAGGCAGCTGAAGCGGAGGTAGAATGGAGACACAACCATCGGAAAATTTCGAAAGGACAGTCACTATGAAAATCGCCGTGATCACAGGCGCTTCCTCAGGACTTGGCATCGAGTTTTTACGCGCCGCTGTCACCCTTTGCCCGGAGATCGACACCTATTGGCTCATCGCTCGCCGCGAAGACCGCTTGGAAGCATTAAAGCCGCAGTTCCCGGAAAAAAATCTGCGCCCCATCGCGCTCGACCTCACCGACTCCGCCGCATTAAAACAATTTAACGCTTTGCTTGAACGCGAAAAGCCAGAAATTTCACTGCTCATCAATAATGCGGGCTTTGGCAAGCTGTGCGATTTTGCGACAAGCGACGTCGAAAGCCAGACCGCGATGATCGATTTGAACTGCCGCGCACTGACCGCCGTCACGCGGTACAGCCTGCCGTATATGAAAACGGGCGGGCTTATCCTGAACATCTCGTCCATCGCGTCGTTTGCGCCCACACCGCGCATGGCAGTGTATTGCTCCACAAAGGCGTACGTGCAAAGCTTCTCCCGCGCGCTGCGCGAGGAATTAAAGCCTAAAAAGATCAACGTCCTTGCCGTGTGCCCCGGCCCGATGATCACGGAGTTCTGGCAGGTTGCCGACCGCCCCACGCATAAAAGCCGCACGCTCGACATGCTGCCGCACCAGTCGCCCGCAAAAATGGCGACCTGCGCCCTGAAAGCCGGATTAAAAGGCAAAAGCGCCTGCACCATGGGCGGATTTTATAAGTTCTACCGCTTCTTAGCGCATATCCTGCCAAAATCGCTTTTGATGAAGTGGACGAAGTGCTGAGCATACCTCTTTGTCGGTTAAAATTCAGCTGAACTCCGCGAACGCTAAAACACTTTCCGTCTTTATAAATTTTTTCGGCATAAAAAAGCCCTCTGCTGCAAAGTAAGAATCGCAGCAGAGGGCTTCCGTTTTATTCAACTTCAAGCACAATTACAGCAGGATAACGCCCTTTTCGGCACAGACGCGGCGGGTCTCCTCGTCCCAGAGGGAAGCTTGCACCTCGCCGATATGTACTTTGCCGAGCAGAAGCATACAAAGGCGCGACTGCCCGATACCGCCGCCGATGGTGAGCGGCAACTCGCCGTTTAAAAGCATTTTGTGGAACGGCAGCTCCGCGCGCGCTTCGCAGCCCGCAATTTTAAGCTGCGCCGCAAGCGAATTTTCATCCACGCGGATGCCCATACTGCTGATTTCCAGCGCCATGCCAAGCGGCTCGTGCCAGAACAGCAGGTCGCCGTTCATGCTCCAGTCATCGTAGTCCGGCGCGCGGCCGTCGTGCGGCTTGCCGCTTTTGAGCACGCCGCCGATCTGCTCGATGAATACCGTGCGGTGCTCGCGTACGATGACGTTCTCGCGCTGCTTCGGGGTGAGGTCAGGGTAGCGGTCCTCAAGCTCCTGCGCCGTGATGAAATACACGTCGCGGCAAAGCTCGGTGGAAAGGCCGGAGAACTGCCACTTTAATTCGTCCAGCGTGCCGCAGATGGCGCTGACGATGCGGCGCACCGTGTCTTCCAGGTACGCCATGTTGCGCGTGTCACGGTCAATGACCTTCTCCCAGTCCCACTGGTCCACATAGATGGAGTGAAGGTTGTCGAGCTCCTCGTCGCGGCGAATGGCGTTCATGTCCGCCACAAGGCCGTTGCCCACGTAAAAGCCGTAATCATGCAACGCAAGGCGCTTCCACTTTGCAAGGGAATGCACCACCTGCGCGTTGCCGCCGACTGCCGGAATGTCAAACTCGACCGGGCGCTCCACACCGTTTAAGTCGTCATTCAGACCCGTGGAAGGGTCGACGAACAGCGGCGCGGTGACGCGCTTTAGATGCAGCGCCGCACAAATTTTGACGAGAAATACGTTCTTTATCAGACCGATTGCCTTCTGCGTCTCGTAAAGACCAAGGCTCGGCGTGTAATTTTCGGGAATCTTCACCATCTATAAAACCCCATTTCAAAACAATCTTTCCCCTATTGTAGCGCACGGAAAAAGATTTGTAAAGATTTTTCGCAGCCTGCGGTAACCATGGTTAAAAGTTTCGCCCGCCTTTTCAAAGGCGGCGGGTTCTTAGGGCTGCGTCCTAAGTCGCCATTCGCAAATGGCGAAATCTTTTTGCATTCAAAAAATCAGGACGGGAACTTTAACAGTCCGGTGGACTGTTAAAGTGTGGGAGACCCAATTAGGGGGTCTCCCAATGAACTTGCAGCGCAAGTTCATAAAAGCTAAACGGTAGCACAAAAACGCCCGAAAATCGAAGCCTTTTAGAAAGAACCCACCCCCGCGCAGCGGAACTACACCGTCCTGCCGCGGCCGGGAGCAGGTCGCGTTCACTTATTTTGTTTTATCGAGCCATGCCTGCGTTTTTCAGCATCTTATTAAACTGCAGAACAAGCAGACCATAAAGCACGTTGAGCGCAACGCTCGTCAGGCCGAGCGGAACACGGATCCATCCGTACAGCACCGCATCGCCGAAAACGGAGAAGAACGACACCGCCGCCGAAATGAAGCAGATGACCGCCACAAACACGGAAGCCTTATTCGGAACCATGCCCGTCAGCATCGCGTTCTTCGCGCTGTTCAGCATCTTTATGACCTTTGCTTCGTAAATGATCTCAAAAATGAGTACAACAAAGCCGAAGATGCAGGCCGCAATGAGAAAGACAAAGATAACGCTCATCATCTCATCCATGTAGCCGTAGTCATTGCCGGCAAGGGCAACACCGAAGATTACGGCAAGAACAACGCACAGCACCTCCGCAAGGCTCATCACAACAAGACTGATGATGCTGAACACCTTCATGATGGTGAGGCCGGCCGTTTTTGCCGCCGGAATACTCGGGTTTTTCGCAGATATGTACGTGATCCAGTACGCGGCAGCCATTAAGCCGCCTGTAATAAGCATACCGATGACCGTACCGACCGTGGTGCCGCTCTGCGCATCCGAAAGCGCACTGTACAGGTCGCCCGGCGAAACGATAAACTGCATTTCATACGGCAGGTTGCTGTAAATCTGATTTACGATATACGCCGGATCCTGCGGGAACAGGCTTGCGATGATCTGAAACAGCAAATTCACCGAAAAGAGGATCGCCGTAATAAGGAACAGCGGAGACGCGAAAAAGCTTTTCAGCACACCGTGCACGGGTGTAATCGGTCGCTGCACCGGGTATTGCACCGGCGGCTGCGCGTAATACTGCGGCGGCATCTGAAAATTCTGCGTGGGTGCGCCGTAGTTTTGCTGCGGCTGCACCGGCTGTGTGTACGTCTGCTGCTCGGGCTGTGCAGGCTGCTGCCGGCAAACGCACGGCGAGCCGTCTTCGGGGAGCTTTCTTCCGCAATTTGTGCAATACATATTTTCTTTCCTTTCTGTTCTTCCCTAATTCTATCCTCATGCCCCGCCGTCAAGGCCGCACGGCAAAGGCAAAAGCATCAGTGGTAGACCGCGACAATCTCGAGGTTCTCATCGAGCACAACAAGGTCTGCGCGCTTGCCGGGTGCAAGGCTGCCGATCTCGTTTTCCATGCCGATCTCCTTCGCCGGGGTCAGCGTCATGGCGCGCACGGCGGTCTCCAGCGGAATGCCCCAGGAAACAAGGTTCTTGAGTTCCGCGTGCAGGTTTGTAACAGAGCCTGCAATGGTGCCGTCCGGCAATGTCGCCTTGCCGTCCTTTACGGTGACCATATTCACACCCAGCATGCCTTGGCCGCCGTCTTCCACGCCGCTCAAACGCATCGCGTCGCTGATGACGCACACGCGCTCCGGCATGAGCTTAAACGTCGTGCGCACCACAGCCGGGTGAATGTGGATGCCGTCACAGATGAGCTCACCGCAGACGTTTTCGTTGTCGAACACCGCGCCCACGACACCCGGTGCACGGTGTGCAAGGCCGGACATCGCGTTATACAGGTGCGTCGCAT
Source organism: Hominenteromicrobium mulieris (assembly GCA_021029595.1). GTDB lineage: Bacteria > Bacillota > Clostridia > Oscillospirales > Acutalibacteraceae > Hominenteromicrobium > Hominenteromicrobium mulieris. The sequence continues at coordinate 373,806 of JAJJOY010000002.1, forward strand.
GGGTTACGCCCTTTTTGAACGCGTCCACCGCGCCGTCGTAATCCGTTGCGGTGTGCGCAATGGAAACGGTGCAGAGCTTCGAGGCTTTCTCTACAAAATCGCCGCGCACGTCGCACTCGGGCGCAATGTCCACAAGCTTGATGATGCCGCCGCAGGAATCGTAATACTTCTTAAACACGTCGTAATCCGGCGCCTGAATGAACTCGTCGCCTTGCGCGCCCTTTTTCTTCGGCGAGATGAACGGTCCCTCAAGGTTCACGCCGACAATCTTCGCGCCTTCCTTGTCGTCCATGCAGGAGCGAATCGTCTCGAGCGCTTTCAAGATCTCCGCATCGGAAACGGTCATCGTGGTCGGGCAGAAGGACGTGACACCCTTCGTCAGCAGAAACTTCGCCATATTGCGCAGACCCTCTGCGTCGCCGTCGCTGGAATCTGCACCCGCGCCGCCGTGCACGTGAACGTCCACAAAGCCCGGCACAATGGTGTAGCCCGCGCAGTCCACAACGAGGTCTTCCTCTTTGTACGGCAAAGAATCCTCAAGGCGCACGATCTTGCCGTCTTCGATCTCGATATCCGCCTTGCGCAGGCAGAATTTGTCGTCCAGTACATTTGCGTTGATCAGAAACATATTAAAAACTCCTCTCCGCTGCGGCAAAACCGCAGTTTTCTTTTCAATACATCTATACGTTTACAGCAAGCTCAGCAAAACGAGCAGCGTCACGCCCGGCACGCCAAGCACAGCGGATACCGCCACGCTGAGCCGGCTGACGGGAATATACACGCCGGTGTACGGCGCCGTAAAATACAAAACCGCCAGTGCCAGAACGCCCAGCATTGCCGAGCCGATGAGCCTTTTGATTCCCCGCATACGCTCTCCCCCATTTTTATCCTGTCGGAAAAGCTTATGATGCAGGGGAATTTTTCATACCTTAAATGTCGAGCTTCTCTTTATCCGGCACGAAGTCTACCTTGCCGGTCGCAACGTAGGCGGAAGCCACGATAATCGGCAGCGGCGTGCCGATGGTCAATTCGCGCTTCGGACTGCGCTGTGTGATAAGGCCGTCGTACACAAAATCTTCGCCCTCGAACGCATCGAGCGAAACAAATCCCTCTACGCTGTTTTCGAGGCGCACAAACACGCCGCGCATCGTCACACCGCTCACGGTGCCTTCAAAGTGCTCGCCGATGTGCTGACTCATGTACTCTGCCATGTAGCAGTCCTCGGCGTCACGCTCGGCGATGAGCGCGCGAATTTCATTGCGGGAGGATTCCGTCGCAGAGGTCTCGCAGAACTGCGCGTAGCGGCGGCGCACCTCTTCTGCCGGCATGCCTTCCACAAACGCGGAAAGCACGCGGTGAATGGACGTATCCGGGTAACGGCGGATCGGCGAAGTGTAGTGGCTGTAATCGGAAAGCGCCAGGCCGAAGTGGCCGGTCTCCTCCGTCGAATATCTCGCTTTTTCCATCGTGCGTAGCAAACGCTGAGAAACAAGCGTCTCGCACGGCAGGCCGCGCACGCGGTCGAGGATCGCGGCGAAATCCTGCGTTTCGGGGTTCGGCTTTACGATCTCCTTGCACGGAACGCCCACGAGCTGCAACAGCGTCACAAGCTCCTCTACGCGCTTCGGGTCCGGGGTGCCGTGCACACGGTAGAGGAACGGCAATTTATGGTCGAGCGAGAATTTCGCCGCCGCAATGTTCGCCGTCACCATCATCTGCTCGATGAGCTGCTCCGCTTCGCCGGAAACGCGCGGCATGATGTCGATACAAATGCCGTTTTCATCAAGAATGAATTTCGATTCGCCGCTGTCCAGCTCCATGGTGCCGCGGGCTGCGGAGTTCGCCTTCAAAATATCGGCAAGCTCCTTCGCCGACATCAAGGACTCCATGACGGGCGCGTATTTGTTCAAAATCTCCTCCGATGCCGTGCCGTCCAGAATTTCGTTGACCTCGCTGTACACACCGCGCACCTTGGAATTGATGATCGACTTTTTAAAATCGTACTTTGTGATGTGGCCCTCTTTGTCGAGCTCGATAAGCGCGGAGAAGGCCAGCTTGTCCGTGCCCGCGTTCAGGGAGCACGCGCCGTTTGAAAGCACCTCCGGCAGCATCGGAATCACGCGGTCGGCAAAATACACAGACGTGCCGCGGTTGATAGCCTCTTCATCGATGGCAGAGCCCTCTTTCACATAGTGGGAAACGTCCGCAATATGCACGCCCAGCGTGTAACCGAAGTCCGTGCGCTTCACGGAGATGGCGTCGTCGAGGTCCTTTGCGTCCTTACTGTCGATGGTGAAGATCGGCTCGCCGCGCAGGTCAAGGCGCTTTGCGTATTCTTCGTCGCTGATGGGCTCGTTGCCGACGCGCTCGGCTTCGTCGAGCACTTCCTGCGGGAAAACATGCGGAATGCCGTACTGCTCTACAATGGCATCGGCGCAGACACGCGCCGTGCGGCCACTGCCGAAGACCTTCTTCACGCTGGCATATGCCCAGTCACCGCGGTAATCCTGCTCCAAAGATGCCATGACCTTGTCGCCGTTTTTCGCGCCGTTTAAATCGCGCTCGCGCATACGTAAATTATAGCGAATGGCATTGTCCGGGATGAGCTCAATGCCCTCATCGGTGATACTCACCGTGCCGGTCGTCTGCGCAGGCTTGTGCTCTACGATGCGGCGCACACGGCCGGAGGGGCCGCGGTCGTCCTTGCGAATGTCGCCGACGATGATCTTGTCGCCGACGAGCGCACCCTGCAAAGCGCTGCCGTGAATAAAAATGTCGTCGCCGCCGCCATCGGGGCGCGCAAAGCCGAAGTTCTTCGAGAGCGAAACGAGCGTCGCTTCCACGTCTTCGCCGACCGGAATAAGCTTCGCATTGTGCTCGCGGTCAAGTAAAATCATGCGGCGGTCTTTTAAAGAACGCAGTGCATCGTAAAAAGCAAGCTTGTCGAGCACACCTGCCTTTTTCAAAAGCTGGCGTGCGCTCCAGTCGTGAATTTCCTCGCTGCGCATGGTCGCCAAAATCGTCTCTTCCATGCGGTTCAGGGGCGTGTCGCGAATGTCACGGCGGCGGTCGGAACGACCGTTTCTGCCCTGAAAGCCCTTGTTTCTGTCATTTCCCTTGTTATACTGTTTCATTATACCTATCCAATCTTCCACAATCACGCCCCGCCCGGTCTACGGCGAAGCGGCGCCGAGTGCGCAAATTTCTTGTTTTGTTGTTTCCCTGTTCTTTCGTCTTAAAACGAATAAAGTCTTTAGTCAAGTTTTCTTCGAGAAAACTTGAAAGCGAACGCTTGCGTTCGGTTGGGTTTATTAGGTCAGCGCCCTAAGTCGATTTCCTCGGAGCTCGACCAAAGGTTTCACCTTTGGAATCTGATTAAACTTTCTGAAGAAAGTTTAATCAAAGACTTTTGCGTCCGCTTTCACGTCAGCTTGTGCTTACTTCAGTGCTTTCACTTCTTCTCTGTAAATATCACCGCGCACGGCAAAGCTCTTGTACATATCAAAGCCCGTTGCGGCGGGGCACAGAGACACCACGTCGCCCGGCTCTGCGCTTTCTCTTGCAAGGCGCACGGCATCCTTCATGTTGTTTGCGTGCAGAATCACCGGCGCGCCGTCCTTGTAGTTTTCGGCACCGCGCACCGCAGCTTCGATCTTCCCCGCAGCCGGCGTTTTAAAGCCCTCAAGCGGTTTTTCGGGCGCGAGCAGCACGAGTGTCTTCACCTTGTCACAAATGACCTTACCCAGCTCGTCAAACGGCACCTTTTTATCCGCACCGCCCGCAATCATAACGATCTTGAAATCATACAGCGAAAGCGTGCCGATCATTGCGCGGGACGGACTCGTTGCGATGGAGTCGTTATACCATCTCACGCCGTCCAGCTCGCGCACGAACTCCATGCGGTGCTCAACGCCGTTGAATTCTTTCGCGACAGTCCTGATAACCTCTTTCGAGACATCGCCCCACACGGCAGAAATCGCCGCAAGGTAGTTTTCGACGTTGTGCTTGCCGGGAATGCGAATGTCGCTTTCCTCCATAATATATTCGTCGCCGAAGTAGATTTTGCCGTCCGCGCTGCACCACGCGCCGTTCGTCTTCTCTCTGCGGGAGAACATGTACGTCATGCCGCGCGTGTCAGCGGCACAGGCCGCCGTCAGGGCGTTATCCGCGTTCAAAACCGTGCGGCCGAACGCATTCTGGTGCAAAAGTACGTTCTTCTTCGCGTTCACGTACTCGTCCATATCCTTGTGCACGTCGAGGTGGTTCGGCGACAGATTCGTAATGACCGCGACATTCGGGCTGCGGCGCATGGAGATAAGCTGGAAGCTCGAAAGCTCCACCACCGCCACATCCTCAGGCTTTACATCACGGATCTCCGGCAGAAGCGGGCGGCCGATGTTGCCGCCGAGGTGCACGGTCTTGCCCGCCGCTTTCAGCATTTCGGCAATGACGGACGTTGTGGTCGTCTTGCCGTCGCTGCCCGTCACGGCGTAAATTTTGCACGGACACAGGTCGAAAAAGACTTCCATTTCGCTCGTCACGGCAACACCGTTTGCACGGGCCTTTTGCAGCTCGGGCAGCAGATACGGCACGCCGGGCGCGCGGAACAGCATGTCTTCGTCGATACTTTCAAGGTAGTCTTCGCCGCAGATGAGCTTTGCGCCGAGCTTTTTCAGCGCTTCGCCGTCTTCGCCCAGCGCCGCTTCGCTGCGCTTATCGCGCACCGAAACGGCTGCACCGTGGGCTTTAAACTGCTCAATGAGCGGCAGGTTGGAGCGTCCAACGCCGACAAACGTGATGCGCTTGCCGGAAAGAGACGCGTAAAATTCGTTTGCTGTCATAATTCGGAACTTTCTCCTTTATTTTAAAAAGGTGCGGTAATCCTCCAGATTCTTGCGGAGCAATTCGGGGGTGTTTAAGGTATACGGACATTTCTTCATGCACTGGCCGCAGTGCTTGCAGTTTTCAATCAGCTCCATTTTCGCCTGCCACTCGGGCGTCAGCCATGCGGCGGACGGAGCGCGGCGCAGCATAAGCGACATGCGCGCGCACTGATTGATCTCAATACCAGCGGGACATGGCATGCAGTAGCCGCAGCCGCGGCAGAAATCGCCCGCGAGGGACTCGTGCTCTTTTTCGATGAACGCCGCAAGCTCGTCCGTCATCACCGGCGGGTTATCATTGTAGGAAAGAAACTCGTCAAGCTCTTTCTCGCGCTGTACACCCCAAATGGGCAACGTGTTCTCATACTGCGCAAGGTACGCATACGCTGCATCGCTGCGCGTGATGAGACCGCCGGAAAGCGCCTTCATGCAGATGAAGCCGACGTTCTTCTCCTTACATAGGTTCACGAGCTCAATGTCCTTTTCGCTCGCAAGGTAGCAAAACGGGAACTGCAGCGTTTCATACAAGCCGGATTCCACGGCTTCGCGCGCCACATGCAGGCGATGATTCGTGATGCCGATGTGACGGATCTTGCCCTGCGCTTTCGCTTCCAGCATCGCCTCATAAAGACCTGTACCGTCGCCGGGCTTCGGGCAGAAGGACGGCGTGTGGAACTGGTAAATATCCACGTGGTCGGTCTTCAGCATAGAAAGGCTCGTCTCGAGGTCTTTCCAAAAGCCTTCAACGGTTGTCGAGGCCGTTTTCGTCGCGATGATGATGTCGTCGCGCACATCGGCAAGTGCCTGACCGATCTTATATTCGCTATCCGAATACGCGCGTGCGGTGTCGAAAAAGCGGATGCCGTTATCGTATGCTTTGCGCAGCAGCTTGCCCGCTTCTTCAACGGAAATGCGCTGAATGGGCAGCGCACCGAAGCCGTTGCGATTGACCGTGATGCCGGTATTGCCGAGTGTCACTGTTTTCATAGTTTTCCCGTCCTTTCAAAATATACATACCCGAAAATTTCCTTTGGGCTTTATTCCGTGTCCGCCGTCATTTCCTGATAGCTTTTATATAAGTCAAAGTAAATGCCCTTTTTCTTCATAAGCTCCTGATGCGTACCGGCTTCTTCAATGCCCTTATCCGTCAGCACCAGAATTTTCGTCGCGTTCTTGATGGTCGTCAAACGGTGCGCAATCGTGAACGTCGTTCTGCCCTTCGCGAGCTTTTCGAGCGACGCCTGCACGATACGCTCGCTTTCGTTATCGAGCGCACTCGTCGCTTCGTCTAAAATCAAAATTGGCGGGTTCTTTAAAAACGCACGCGCAATGGAAATGCGTTGCTTCTGGCCGCCGGAAAGCTTCACGCCGCGCTCGCCGACGTATGTATCGTAGCCGTTTGAAAGCCCCTCGATAAATTCATGCGCGCCCGCCATTTTGGAGGCCGCAATGACTTCTTCTTTCGACGCGCCCGGCTTGCCGTACTGAATGTTCTCAAACACCGAGCCGGAGAACAGGTACACGTCCTGCTGCACAAAGCCGATGCGGTCGCGCAGGGATTTCAGCGTCACCGCACGGATATCCTTGCCGTCGATGCGGATGGTGCCGGCAGTCGTATCGTAAAAACGCGGAATGAGGTTGCACAGCGTCGTTTTACCGCCGCCCGAAGGGCCGACAAGCGCGATGTTCTCGCCCGCCTTTACGTCGAGGTCAATGTCAGAAAGCACCTCGGTGCCGTCGTCGTTATACTTGAAGCTTACGTGGTCGAACGTCACGTCGCCCTTGACAATGCCGATATCTTTGGCGTCCGGCGCGTCGCTGATCTCGATGGGCGCGTCCATAACCTGAAAGAAGCGCTCCACGCCGCTCATGCCGCTTTGGAACTGCTCCGTAAACTGCACGATGCGGTGAATGGAATTGATGAGCGTTGTGATATACAAAAGGTACGCCACAAGCTGCGAGGGGTCGATGGCTCCGTTCATCATGAAGATGGCGCCCGCAATGACGACCACGATATACATGAGACCGTCAAAGAATTTATTGGAGGCTTCAAAGCCGCCCATATACATGTAGCGCAGACGCTTGATGTTGTAAAAGCGCTGGTTGCCCTCTTCAAACTTCTTTTCTTCAAGCGGCTCGTTCGCGAAGGATTTCACCACGCGCACGCCAAGCAGGCTGTCTTCCACCTGCGCGTTGATCTCGCCGAGCTGTTGGCGCTGGCTGCGGAACTGCGCCTGCATTCTCTTATTGAAGAACATGGCGGCCGCCAGCATAAACGGCAGCACCGCAAAGATAATCAGCGTCAGCGGCACACTCATCGTGCACAAAATCACAAATGCGCCGATGATCTTAATGCCCGCAATGAAAAATTCCTCCGGACAGTGATGCGCAAACTCCGTGATGTCAAACAGGTCAGTCGTGATGCGGGACATGAGCTGACCGATCTTCGTGTTGTCAAAATACGAGAACGAAAGCTTCTGCAGGTGTGCGAACATGTCGCGGCGCATGTCGGTCTCGATCTTTGTGCCCATGATGTGGCCGATAGACGCCATGAAGAACGTCGCGCCCACGTCGACGAGCTTTAAGAAAATGTACAGCCCTCCGATGCGCAGAATATAACTGAGCGTCAAAGACGCCAGGTCATTGATGCCGCGGTCCGTGATCTGCTGCACGATGATTGGCAACGCCAGCTCGCATACGGTCGTCAGCGCCGCGCAGAACAGGTCGAAAATGAGGATCCACAGATACTTTTTAAAGTACGGCGCAAAACGGCGTATAAGGCCCTTTTTGCCCTTATTTGTCACAGTTGCTTCCACAATACCCATCCTTTCTTTCGTCGGCGCAAAATCGTTTTCCGCACCGCGAAATTCCCCAAAAACTTATAATTTTATTTTATCACAGGCACATGGCCTTTACAAGACAGGAAGTTACTTCAAATGCAGTTTATCCGCCAGTTTTTCACCCTTCGGCAGCTGCACGATCTCCTCGCGCGTGATGGCTTTGGTAAACACTGCCGCCACAAGGTAAACGAGGATTGCAAGCAGAATAACCGGAATGACCGCGAACTTCTCACTCATAAAGCGCGTGAGCAGCAGATATACGGGGTACGAGACCGCGCCCATAATGACAGAAGCAAGGAGCGGACGAATGCCCATGCGCACCACGCTCGGAATTTCCGGCAGCATACGGTGCAGCGCGATAAGGTTCAGAATAATCATAACAAGATACGAAACGAACGTACCGACAGCAGAGCCCATGGCGTTGATCTCCGGGATACCGCACAGCACATACACAACGCCGATGCGTACCACCGTACCGACAATCATGTTGATGACCGGCACGTATACCTTGCCGACCGCCTGAATCATCGCATTCGTAGTGTAAAGTAAGCTCGCCGTGATGACCGCCGGTGCCATAACGGCGAGCAGCGGCGCGGTATTTGCCGCAAACTCCGGGCGGCTGTAAAGCAACAGGAAGCAAATGGGTTTTGCAAAAATGCACAAACCCGCGGCAGACGGGATGGCTACCATGAGCGTCATGCGCAGGGAGAGCATGGAAATACGGTTGATTTCGCGCTTTTCTTTTTTTGCGATCGCACCGGAAAGCATCGGCAGCACGATGGTAGAGATGGGCACGATGACGGCGTTCGGCAGGTCGAAATACTTGCGCGCCGTGCCGAGCCAGCCCTTCATGGCGATGGCGGAGTTCGCGTCCACACCGGCAGCGCCCTGCAAACGATACATCATCACGGAGGAATCCACAATGTCGAGCGCACTCAAAAACGCAGAGCCGATGATGACCGGCACCGCAAAGGTCAGGATAGATTTCAAAATTTCACCAACACTCGAAACCTTCGGCTCAAAAGGTGAATAGCGCGTATCGCGCGATTTGCGGAAGTAGTACAGAAGAATGTACAAAACCGCGAAGAACGAGCCGATGGAAACACCGAGGATCGCGCCTGCCGCGCCAAGCTCCGGCAAGCCGGTGGTCTTCAGGAAATACAGTGCCAGCGCAATACCGACGAACAGTTTAATGAGCGACTCCAAAACCTGCGAGACCGCCGTCGGCGTCATGTTGGAACGCCCTTGGAAATAGCCGCGCAAACACGACGAAACGGACATGAAAAAGCACATCGGTGCCAAGGCTGCAATGGCGTACATGGAGCGGTCATTTTGGTTCATGAGCATCGCGAACTGACGGGAAAACACCGCCATGACGATGCAACCGACAAGACCGATGCCGGAGAACAGTGTGAATGCCACACGGAAAATTTTATCCGCTTCGCGCTTGCGGTTCTGTGCATACGCCACGCTGACAAGGCGCGAAATGGCGACCGGTGTGCCGGAAGATGCCAAAACACTGAAAAACACAAAAATGTCATACGCCGTGTTGAAATGCCCCATGCCCTCATCATCGAGGAAATTCGCAAGTGGAATGGAGAAAAATATATTGATGAATTTGACGATAAACGTCGCTGCCGTCAAAATTGCGGTACCCTTTAAAAAGCTCTGGCCTTTCTGTTCCGTCTTCTGAGACAAATTGAAATCACTCCCATATCAAAATCGTAAATTGCCGCATTGAAACGCATTTAGGAAGCCTGAACAGCACGCAAAATACGTACAAAATAGTATACCATACTTTCCCCCTGTTTCGCAAGGAAACGGGCTTAAAATGTGCGCGATGAAAGCAAAGATCCCCTGTGCAAAACGCACAGAGGATCCAAAATCACCCGATCAGCATTCTGCCCTCCGGCAGAACGGAACCGCTTTTCTTTTTGCGCATTAAAATCGCCACGCCGAATGAGACAGGGCCTACGCGGCCGATGAACATCGTCAGCGTCAGGGCAAGCTTTGCAAGCGGATGCAGCGTCGGGGTCAGGCTTGCGCTGAGGCCGACCGTCGCAAAGGCGGAAACAGCTTCGATTATCGCATCCAATATGGAAACACCGTGGTGCAGCGCTAAAATGAGACTCACGTTCAAAACGGAGACCACAAGGGCGAACGCCACGACCGTAAGGGACTTGTACACCATACCGGGGTCAAAACGGTGGCGTAGGAACGTAGTGGTGTCTTCGCCGCAAAGAGTGGATTTCACCGCCGCAAACAGCACCACAAGCGTCGTCACCTTAATGCCGCCCGCCGTGGAGCCCGGGCAGCCGCCGATGAACATCAAGAACGACGTGAGGAGCTTTGCACCATCCGTTTCCTGCTTAATGCTGACGGAAGCAAAGCCCGCCGTGCGCGTGTTGACCGACTGAAAAAACGCCGCGTTCAGCTTTTCAAAGAAGTTTAAATCACGGTATGTATTGTTGTACTCAAGGATAAACAGCATCACCGTACCGAAAACCAGAAGCGTCAAAGATGCACGCAGGCAGACCTGCGCGTGAAAGCTCAGCTTTTCCACGTGCTGCCGGTGCAGGCGCGTCGAGATTTTCTTGCGGTAAATATCCTGAAACACCACAAAGCCCGTGGAGCCGATGATGATAAGCATTGCAATCGTCAGTGTGACGAGCGGGTCGCCGTTAAAGGCCGATAAACTTGAATTGCCGGGGATGAAGCTTAAAATATCGAAGCCGGCGTTGCAGAACGCCGAGACGGAGACGAACACCGAGGCCCATGCGCCGAGCCCGCCATAGAGCGGCACGAAGCGAGCCATGAGCAGAAGCGCGCCGAGAGATTCCACCGCAAACGTAAACGCAACCACGATGCGCAGCAGCGAGATGACATCCAAATTGCTGCCGCCGGCGCTTTCGCGGGCGAGTACAAGGTGGCGAATGCCGATGCGGCGGCGGACGAGCAGCGTGAGACCCGTTGCAAACGCGGCAAGGCCGAGGCCGCCGCACTGAATGAGCACAAGCAGAACGCCCTGCCCGAAATACGACCAGTGTATAAACGTGTCATACACGGAAAGGCCCGTGACACACGTGGCGGAGGTCGCCGTGAAAAGCGCGTCCACAGGGTTTGTGAACCGCCCGCTTTTCGCCGAGATTGGCAGCGTGAGCAACACGGTGCCGATAAAAATAAGTATCACAAAGCTGACGACGAACATGCGCGTGGGTGACGTACGCTTTACTATTTTTTGTAATCTGCTCGTTTTCATAAACTCCGACCGACTTTCTCCGGGCGCGCCCGGAACAGATTTATGCCAACATGAGTTCGCTGATCTTCGTGCGGCGCAGCGCCATCATCAGCGGCACGCCGAGCACATAGCAGACGATGAGCTCGCCGATGCCGACCGAAACGGCACCCGCGATGAAGCCTGCAAGGGAGAGATTGCCGAAAGCAAACGTGCCGTTATCCGCAAGGCAAGCCACTTCAAAGCCAACAATGAGGGCGTTGAAAATGACCGGCGGCAGCGGCGCCAAAACCGGGATCTCCTTCCAGCGAATGTTGCGTACAAGGTAAGAAAAAATGCCCGCAAGCAGCGTTGCAAGCGTGCCGAACACCCAGTCTACGACGCCGAGCGGACTTGCAAGGTTCGAGATGAGGCAGCCGACGGCAAGCCCGGGGATGGCGGCCGGCGTAAAGGCCGGGAGCACCGTTAAGGCTTCCGAAAAGCGGAACTGCACCGCGCCAAACGCCAGATTCATGGCGGCAGCGGCGTAAGTGAGGACAGCATACAGCGCCGCAATCACGGCGCTGAGCGCCAGAAAGCGGACTTTTGAGGTTTTCTTATTCATTTCAGCATTCCTTTCCGCGGTCCGGGAGCCGCCCCGGCCGCGCTAGTTTTGTTTAAGGTCAGGATGTCACGACTGACCGTGCTGCACAAATGGGCGTACAGCAACAGGATATAGCATAAGCAATTTAGGACGAAAAGTCAAGCGTTTCGGGGATATTCTACCGATTATTGAAAAATGTCGGATTTGTAATCGAAATTTGTTCGTTTTTGAACATGGACAGGCGGTTTTCATGGACATTGTTGATTACATAAACGAAGTTGACCGCAGCAATCGTGAACAGGAAGCCGCTTACCATGTGACGCTTTAAAAGCGGGACTTTCGGATTCCGCTGTGTGTTTTATGCTCGCCCCCTCTTTTACGCCGCGGCTTGCTTCATTTATACCATATCACGGGGGATTACAACGAAAATATACACTTTTGTGGGTTATTACAGAAGCGGGACGGTTTCTATATGCAAAAAGCCCCTGCCCGCAGTGAAACACGGATAGGAGCTTTGTTTTGCTGAATTTACTTTAAATTACTCTTTGGAGATGTCGGTGCCGAAGTATTTTTCGGAGAGAGCGGTAAGGGTGCCGTCCTCACTCATTTCCTTCAGCGCGTCGTTGACGGCTGCGAGCAGCGTTGCGGTGTCGTCGCCCTTACGGATCGGAATGGCGACCTTTTCGACTTCATCGGAGAACGTAGCAATCTTGATGTTCGCTTCCGGGTGCTCCTTTACGTAGTCTGCGAATACGACTTCTGCGTTCAGGGTCGCATCGATACGGCCGGAGAGCAGGAGCTCGATGGTCTGGTTGAGGTCGTCCACGCCCGTGACCGTTGCGCCGTGGGCTTCTGCCTGCGTTGCGTAGGTGCTGGAAATGGTATTGGCGGTCGTTTTGCCCTCGAGATCTTCCATGGAGTTGATCTCATCGTAATCGCCGCGCACGATAACAGCGGTGCGGTTATATGCATACGGGGTAGAGAAGTTGTACTTTTCCGCGCGCTCTTCGGTGACGCCTACGCCGTTGACCATGATGTCATAACGGCCGTCATCAAGACCGGCAAGCAGGCCGTCCCACTCGCCCTCGACAAAGTTGACCTCTACGCCGAGCTTTTTTGCGATGTTCTGCGCAACTTCTACGTCATAGCCGACAAGGTTATCATCGGCATCGTGGTATGTCCACGGCGCCCAAGTGCCTTCCATCGCGACCGTGATGGTGCCCTTTTCCTTGATCTGCGCGAGCAGGTCGTTTTCTTCCGCTGCGGAAGACTCGCTTTCTGCTTCGCTCGATGCAGAGGAAGCATCGCTGCTGCTTGCCGCACCGGACGTTGTGCCGCCCGAGGAGCAACCCGTAAGCACGACTGCCGTGAGCATCAGCACAGCCATAAGTAAAGAAAGTGTTCTTTTCATGTTCTCTTACTCCTTTGCTTAAGTAGGATAAATATGGATAACGGACTGACAAAAATCAATCCATGTCTCCCTGAATGGTGCGCAGGAACGCTTTTGTGCGTTCCTCCTTCGGGTTCTCGAAAAATTCTTTCGAGGAGCCTTGCTCGACGATAACGCCGTCTTCCATGAAGATGACCTTGTTTGAGACCGTGCGGGCAAAGCCCATTTCATGTGTGACGACGAGCATCGTCATGCCCTCATTTGCGAGGTCGCGCATGACGGAAAGCACTTCGCCGGTGAGCTCCGGGTCAAGCGCACTCGTCGGCTCATCGAAGAAGATAATCTCCGGGTTTGTCGCAATGGCGCGGGCAATGGCAACGCGCTGCTGCTGGCCGCCGGAAAGCTGCGAGGGGTAATAATCGTAACGGTCGGAAAGACCGACCTTGTCGAGCGCTTTTTTGCCGATCTCAATGGCTTCCGCCTTGTGCATTTTGCGGGCGACGATGAGACCCTCTGTGACGTTCTGCAGCGCTGTTTTATTTAAAAACAGATTGTAGTTTTGGAACACGAACGCCGTTTTGCGGCGCAGGCGCGCAATCTCTTTTTTGGTGATCTTATCGAATTCGAATTTTTCGTTGTCGAAGATCAGCGTGCCGCTGTCGGCTTTTTCGAGGAAGTTTATGCAGCGCAGGAGGGTTGTTTTACCGGAGCCGGACGGGCCGATGATGGCAACCACATCGCCCTGCTCCACGTCGAGATCGACGCCGCGCAGCACATGCAGATCGCCGAAGGATTTTTTAATGTCCAGAATTTGCAGCATAACTCAGCCCTCCTTGTGTCCGTAAGACGCGAGCTTCTTTTCGCCAAAGCGCTGCACCCAAGTGAGCACCGTAGAGAAAATGAGGTATATAAGGCCGACCTCAAGGTATAAAAGTAGCGGCTCATACGTGCGCGCCACGATACGCTGTGTGACCATGAACATTTCCGTTACGGTGATGTTCGCCGCAAGGGAGGTGTCCTTGACCATGGAGATGAGCGAGTTGGAAAGCGGCGGGAACGCCGTGCGCATGGCCTGCGGCAGCACAATGCGGAAAATGGTCTGGAGATAGGTAAGCCCCACGCACTGACCGGCTTCAAGCTGACCCTTCGGCACGGATTCAAGCGCAGCGCGGATGGTCTCGGCACAATACGCGCCCTCATTCAGGGAAAACACGATAACTGCCGCCGGAAACGGATCAAGCAAAATGCCGACGCGGGAAAGGCCGAAGAACACAACGAACAGCTGCACGAGCAGCGGCGTACCGCGGAAGATCCAAATGTAAAAACGCGCGATCTGCTTTAAGACCTTCACATTTGCGAACTGCACCAGCGCCATAATGACCGCGATAATGAGTGCAAAGGTGAACGAAATGACAGTGAGCGGAATGGTGACCGTCAGGCCGGGGATGAGAATTTTCGGAAAGGAGTCTATAAAAAGCTCCCATAAACGTCCGCTGAACATAGCTTTTGTTCTTCCCTCTTTCTGAAAACGAATTTCAATATAAATATACGCCCTGTACTTTACTTGAAGTTTAGTATACCCGTGATGGGGTAAAATGTCAAATACCTATAATGGATTGAACCACATGCTTTTCGGGCATAGTATACCTTTTTCGTATGGTTTCAAATGCAACTGAAAAAACCGGGTCTCCCAAACGGCAAGCAAAGCGACCGTTAGAAAGACACACATGCAAAAAGGGACAGCACAGCGCTATCCCTTTTCGAGTATTCAACTTTTGAATTTAAATCGGTTCAAAACTCACACCGTGTAAAAGCGGAACCATTTTAAGGACGTCTGTTTCGTGAAGACAATGCGCAGCTCGGTGAGGCCGGCTTCGGCGGTGACATCGCACGTAAACGATGTGAACTTTGTGAGGCTTCCGGTACCTGTGCCGCCCGCTTTGCCGAGAACTTTTCCGGTCTTGTTATCCGCAAGGAGGATCTCCACGTCGCCGGAGGGCGCGCTCATGGCGCACTCGAACGCATTGCAGCCGGTGAGATCCATGTTCTTATACACGAGGAAGCTGCGGAAATCCTTCGCTTCCACATACGTTTCGCCGTCGCGCTTATCCGTGAGGAACGTGACGCCGCTGTAATCATCGGCATCGATGGCTTCCTGCTTGAAGAAGCCCGGTCGACCCGGGAACGCTTCGCCTGCAATCTCCACGTCGGCGGTAAGGCGAATATCGTCGCTCGCCGCGCCGACTTCCATTTTGTACACGCCGCTTTCGACCGTGTAGATCTTTCTGCCGTTGCACCAAATGGCAAGGTCGTCGATCTTGAAATTCAGCGTAACGGTGACGGTCTCGCCCGCCTTGATGTGCACGCGCTTGAAGGCTTTGAGTGCATGGATGGGACGCACACGCAGGGAGCCCGGCAGGCTCATGTAAAGCTGCACCACTTCGTCGCCGTCAAGAGCGCCGGTGTTCTGCACGTTTACAGTCGCGATGACTTCGCCGTTTTCCTGCTTAACGGTCAGATTGCTGTATGCAAAAGTCGTATAGCTGAGGCCGTAGCCGAACGCGTAGAGCGGCTTGCCCCTAAAATAGAGGTACGTCACATGGTTTTTCGCGATGTCGTAATCGTCAAGCGCGGGGAGATCACGAACAGAACGATACCACGTGGTCGGGGTGCGGCCGGCGGGATTGTTTTCGCCGAAGACGGTCGCGGCAGCAACATGGCCGAGGCACGGGCCGAGGTGCGTGGAGCACAGCACGGCTTTGGCGGTGTCCTTCTCCTTGTTGATGGCGAACGGATAGCCCGTGACGAGGTACAGTAAGGTACTCTCGTTTGCGGCTGCTGCGGCGTTCAGGAGCGCGGTCTGGGCTTTCGGCAGGCGGATATCCGGACGGTCATACTCCTCACGCGCGTTGATGAGCGGCTGGTTACCTGCGCAGACGATGACGTGGTCGGCGCGTTGCGCGAGCTCTGCCACACGCTCTACGCCGGAGGAGACGACTTCCAGTGTAAACTGCTTGCAGGGGCAATCGCCGGAGACGACCTTTGCAAGGAGCTTATTTTCGTCGTTTACGGCCACAGCGCGGTGCTGCCAGGTATCGAGGTACAAAACGCCGTCTTCTTCCTTGGCATACAGCAGTTCTTTCACGAACCAGCCGAATACCACGTCTGCCGTACAGTTCATGCCGGGGTCGATGGTGACGGCGTTTTTGTCCTGCGGGGTCTCGTCGAAGAAATTTTTGTCCTCGGTGAGGTACTTGCCGGTGCGCACGCTGCGCAGCGTCCATGCGCCGAAGTCCCAATCCGCGCGCTCAAAGAGGTCGGCGGTGTTCTCGTCGGCATCGGCATATACCGCGCCGTTTTCGGCGATGCGCAGGTACTTGCCGGTTTTTTCGGAGCGGATACGCACGCGGTCAAAGCCTTCATCGAACAGTACGCGGTCTTCGCCGAGCTTTTCTCTGAAGCCCTTGACGACCGGCGTTTGGTTCGGTGCATAGCCGCAGTACCAGCAGGTGTAGTTTTCATTTGCGAGCGGGCCCACGACCGCGACGGTGCACTTGCCGTCATCCTTTAACGGCAGCATGCCGCGACTTTCAAGCAGGATGACGGACTCCTTTGCCGCTTTTACGGCGAGCGCCTTGTGCGCGGGGCTTGCGAGCTTTGCGGGGTCAATGTGCGCATAGGGGTGGTCTTCATCGAAATCGCCGAGCTTAAAGCGCATCAATAACGTGGAATACACGGCTTTATCGAGGTTTTCCTCGGTGAGGTAGCCTTTTTCGAGCGCTTCGCGCACGGCAGGGTCAACCATGGAGCGGCTGTCGAGCATCATATCCGCGCCGACACCGAGGATGTCGCCCATAGACTGCGCGTGGTTTTCATACGTACGGTGCGCGGCGACGTTCTGGCCGAAATCGCCGCCGTCACTGACAGCGAACGTCATGCCCCACTCTTTTTTACAGATTTCCGAAACGTCCGGGTTGTTGACGCCCTCTACGCCGTTGATGCAGTTGTACGCCGTCATAAGGCCCGGCGCGCGGCCTTCGCGCACGGCGGGCTCAAACGCTTTTAAGTAATACTCGTGCTTTAAGCGCGGGGTGATGTTCGCGTTCGTCGTCTGGCGCTCGTTTTCGTAGTTGTTGGCGTAGAAATGCTTGAGCAAAGGCGCGGTCTTCAAATATTTCTCGTCCTTGCCCGTAAGGCCGCGGCAGTAGGCGGCGCTCATTTTACCCGTAAGGCACGGGTCTTCGCCATAGGCTTCTTCGTTTCTGCCCCAGCGCGGGTCGCGCTCCATATCGATGGTGGGTCCGAAAAGCTCCAGAGAGGACGGTCTTTCTTCCATATCGTGCGTAATGCGCGTTTCATCGCCTGCCATGTCTCCAAGCTGCTCCATGAGGGCATCGTCGAACATGGCCGCCATGCCCCACGGCTGCGGCAGAATGGTGGTCTCGCGCTTCTGGTCGCGGTTTACGACGCCGCGCGCGATCTCGGTGCCGATGTGCGTCTTTTTAATGCCGAGGCGCGGAATATCATCGAGCTGCGACGTAATCATGCCGACCTTTTCTTCGCGCGTTAAGCGGGAGAGCAGGTCTTTTGCGCGCTCTTCAAACGGCAGGGTGTTATCTTGAAAACGGTATTTCATGCGAAACTCCTTTCAAAACTCGTCATTTTATAGAAAGCATACCGCACAAAGCGGGCTCTATGCGGCAGCATTTCAGTACGTATCAGTACGTATCAGAACCAGGAATCCGTATAGCTGGCTTTTTTCGTTTCTTCGCTCGGGGCGGGTGCGGCAACGTGCAGCACAGGCGTTTCCGTGCAGTTTTCCACACGGAGCGTCTTCGGCTCGTTCGGGTAGAGCGTAACGTAGTTATCATCGTAATGCACGCGGTCGTCACTCGTCATGAGGTACGCAAACGGCGTGTACACGCTCGCGCGGATCGTCACGAGCAGATCGTTGCCGTCCTGCTCCACCTTTTCAATCTTTGCGTCGCTTTCCGGGAAGACGTAATCGCGGTAATACGCACGCAGGCTGTCGGCGGTGTCGAAGCCCTCGGCGCTTGCAAAGAAGAAGCCGTGCTTCAAATCATTGCAGACGGAAATGTGGAACTGCTGCATGGAGTGCGGAGCGACCTTGAGCGTCTTTGTGCAGAGACTGTCGGTCTCGCCGGTGAAGGTCATATAGCCGCAGTGAATATCCGCCGTGAACGCTTCGGGCGTTTCGTTGATGACGGTCACTTCTGCGCCGCCCTCACACGCGCGGATGATGAGCTTTTTCGTTGCAAACGCGCGCTTTAAGAAATAGAACGAGATCTTTCTCGTCAGGTAATAATCGATGATCGTCCAACCTGTCTCCGGCCAGCAATCGTTGTACATCCAGATGAGGTCGCCTGCGCCGTACGGCTTGCGGCGCATGGCTTCGGCAAGCTCGGCGTACAGAAGGCCCTGCATGATGCCGCTGTACAGCAGATAGCCGTGTTCATCGAGGGTTTTGAACTCCGTCAAATGACGGTCAATCGCGCCGTCGATGTTGCTGCGCTTGCGGTCAAACTCGCCGTGGTGCTTCCAGATGGGGTTATCGAAGCGCATTTCGGTGCCGTCGAGGTAACGGCGAACAGTGCTTTCCATCTGTGCACCGAAGAAGCCGTATTCACTGGAGAAACGCGCCGGGATGCGGTCGAATGCCTCAAGCTCATAGACAAACTTGAACTTCGTTTTCGGGTGACGGCCGAAGAACGACCATGCGTGCACGTCGCCCTGTTCGCTCTCGTTGGCGCGGTCGCCGAAGTACGGCGAGGACGGCATATACGGAACGAGCGGGCTGTTGCGGTGCACGGCACGCGGCTGAATATAGTTGAATATTTTCTCGCCGTAGAAGCGCTCCGGCTTGATGGGCGCCGGGAACCAATCGGTGTAGGATTCCGCAATCTCGTTGTTGCCCGTCCAGATGGCCATGCAGGGATAATGTGCAAGGCGCTTTGTCTGGTACTCGGCTTCGCGCTCCGCCTCAAAGAGGAAATCGTTTTTGTGGTCGGGGTAGAACGCGCAAGCGTACATAAAGTCGTGCATCAGCAAAATGCCGTACTCCGAGCAATATTCATAGAAGCAGTCCGGCTCATACGTGCCGCCGCCCCACATGCGGAACATGGTGAAGTGCGCCGCAGCGCCCTCGCGCACGAGGGTTTCGTAGCTTTCCTTCGGGGTGCGCAGATAAAGGGAATCCGTCGGCACCCAGTTGCCGCCCTTGCAGAAGATGCGCACGCCGTTCACCTTAAAGAAGAAGTTGCGGCTGCCGTCTTCGAGCTTAGAGGTATCGAGCTCCAAGGTACGGATGCCGATCTTCTTCGGCTGCATCTCGTGCAGGATGCCCTTTGTGACGCAGCAGGCTTTAAAGGTATAGAGGTTCTGCGCACCGTAGCCGTTCGGCCACCAGAGCTTCGCGTTTTTGATTGTGACGCGTTCCTCGGCGAAGTTCACGCCGCCGACGAGCATGAGCGTCTTTTTGCCGGTGTAAACGGTTTTGCCTTCAAATTCGAGCGTATAGGTAAGCTCGCACTCGGCGCTTGAGACCATGTCGGATTTTTCGATTTCGAAGTGGAACTCCACTTCGGCGTCATCGCCGTCGAGCTTTAACGTATCGACGCGGGACGCGATGACCTGCGCACCGCTGAACGCTTCAATCTCGATGGAGCGGCCGATGCCGCAGGTGGGCACGGGCTGGCACCAGTCCCAGCCGTAGGTAAACTGCGGCTTGCGGGTGTAGACACGCTGGTCACAGATGGCGTTTTCACTTGCGCAGTAGAACGAAACGGCGTCGCGCGGATAGTGCAGCTCCATGCCGGAGGTGAGGCGAATGACGAGCTGGTTTTTGCCGACGTGCAAAAAGCGCTTGATGTCTTCGCTGAACGCGCAGAACGCGTTTTCGTGGTGCGCGGCGGGCATGCCGTTTACGATGATATCCGCATTGAAATCGAGCATTTCAATGTTGAGGCGCACGATGTCTTCGTTCAGCATCTCCTCTGTGACGTCAAAATCGCGGACGAGCCACCAGGAAAGATCCTTGATCCACTGGTTTTTCTTTGTGTTTTCCTTCAAAAAAGGTTCTCCTACGATGCCGTTTTCGATGAGGGAGGTGGTGACGTCGCCCGGCACGGTCATGGGGATAAAGCCGTATTTAGAAGGGAACGCATGATTCGCTTTATCCGTCATCACGTGAAAATGCGGGTTCGGGTCTTTTAAGAACTCTGCCTGTTCTTCTTCGGAAAGGTCTTCAAGCTTTAAGAACGCCGGCAGCGTTGCGCGCACGGGGGCTGCGTCCATTTTACGCAGCACTTCGTTGTAGCGCTCTGCCGTAACGTCCATAAATTCGCCGCGCAGCTTCCACGCGCCGGCAAGAGACAGTTTGCTCATTTTTTACAACTCCTTCGGGGTATTTGCACAGGCGTATATTTGCCTTTCTTTGCATTGTAGCCGATGCAAAGCGAGAATTCAATAGCTTTTTGCAAATTTCATATAGAGAAAAAAACGCACATTTTCTTGCAAACATACACAGTTTTTTCGCGGTCTATTTTTGCATAAGAAACAAAATGGGAGAAGCCCGAAAGCTTCCCCCATCTGTATACATTTTAATCGAGATCGGATCAATCGATTACGCTTCGCCGTGAGCAGCGAGGTACTCTTCCATCTGAGCGCTGAGCGTTGCATAGTCCTCGTTTGCTTCAGCAAGAACGTCCTCGAGGCCGAGGCTGTTCAGCGTTGCAACATAGTTGTCCCAATCGTCGATGGATTCCTGACCGGCGATGACACCCCAGAGGTACTGATCCTTCTCAGCCTCGATGTCAGCGCTGCACTCGGTCCAGGACTCGAAGGAAGCCGGATCCTTCCACTCAACGAGGTGAGCAGCAGCATAGCGGCTGTTTTCGCCGGACTTTTTGAACAGAGCGGTAGTCTCCGGAGTATTGGAGATGTTGCACTCGTCCTTACGGTTCATGAGGTTATCGAACAGCTTGAGGCCGATATTCTTAGAGGTGTTCTCCTCGGAGTCCGGGCCAACGATAGCGACATACTGGCCGTTCTCGTCGTACTTGTAATCGGTGCCTTCGATACCGAAGCGGCGTGCGATGTAGTTATCGGAATCGCACATGTCGTCCCAAGTTGCATACAGTCTTTCCGGATCGGAAGCTGTGTTGGTGATTGCGAAATATGCCCAAGCAGCGCTTGTAGCCGGGTCTTCCTGCGGGTTGCCGTTGGAGCCCTTGACCATGTCGATCGGTACCCACTTAGCATCCGGGTTGGAAGCATAGAAGGACATCATCGGAGCTGCGTCCGGGTTGTTCCATGCGCACCAGCTGTACGTTACGCCGAAGCCGCCGTTTGCCATCTGCTCGTCACGGTCGGTATCCTGCGTGATGTTCGGGGTGATGTAGCCCTTTGCATACAGATCAGCAACGTCGCTAACCCAGTTCTTGGTGCCCTCGTTAGCCGGGCCGTAGGTGACAACGCCGTTGTCATCTACGCAGAAACGGCTGTAATGGGTCTGGTCATAGGACTGGATCCACGGCCAGAAGGAACGGAAGTCGTAACCGTCGCCGCCGAGGCCGTAGGTGTCGTTCTGACCGTTGCCGTCCGGATCGTCCTCCGTGAAAGCACGGAGCACTTCGTTGAGCTCTTCGATCGTGGTCGGAGCCTTAAGATTCAGGTTATCGAGCCAATCCTGGCGGATCCAGAGGTTCTCGCAGGACGGTTCAGCAACGTCGCCCGGGATTCTGTAAATGGAGCCGTCGGCCTCAGATGCATAGAAGAGGGTCTTCGGGTCCATCTTGTTGTAGTAGTCGCGGATAACGGTGTACTTATCCATGTAAGCGGAGACATCGTCCAACAGACCTGCCTTCACCCACTTGTTGTACTCGGTATCCATGGTCCACCACCACATGATGTTCGGCATGTCGTTGGATGCCATCAGCAGGGAGATCTGGGACTGGCCGTCAGCCCAACCCGGGAGAACAACGAGATTGAACTTAACGTTGTACTTTTCCTCAAGCTCCTTCTGAACGCGGCTGTCAGCTGCGGTGAAGCCGGTCATAACTGCAACGGAAACGTCCATCGTTTCGCTCTGGTTCAGAACGTCGATCTTGTCGCCGGTCGCAGCTGCGCTGCTGTCGGTAGAAGCAGTGCTGCTGTCG
Organism: Hominenteromicrobium mulieris; assembly: GCA_021029595.1. Classification (GTDB taxonomy): domain Bacteria; phylum Bacillota; class Clostridia; order Oscillospirales; family Acutalibacteraceae; genus Hominenteromicrobium; species Hominenteromicrobium mulieris. The sequence continues at coordinate 395,913 of JAJJOY010000002.1, forward strand.
GTAGAAGCAGTGCTGCTCTCGGTGGAAGCCGTAGAGCTTGCGGAAGAATTGCCGTTGCTGCCGCACGCTGCAAATACGCTTACGCTCAGTGCAAGTGCCAGAACAACGGATGCGATTTTCTTCATGTTCATGACTAAAATCCTTTCTTTGGAAATAATGATAATATAGTTTTCCGAAGCCATGCTTCGGGACAACCCAAAAGAGTGCGGGCTTAGCCCTTAACGCCGCCGATCATAACACCCTTAACGAAGTACTTCTGCACGAACGGATACACGATGAGGATCGGCACCGTGGAAACCACGATGGTACCGGCCTTGATCGTCTGTGCGTTGGTATTCGTCTGCGCCATGACGTTGACGCCTGCCTGCTGCATTGCCTGCTGTGTATTCGTCAGCATGTTGCGCAGAACCGCCTGCAGAGCCCACTTATCAACGGAGCGGATATAAAGGACCGTGGAGAAATAGTCGTTCCAGTAGCCAACCGCTGTGAACAGCGCGATGGTGGCGATGGTCGCCTTGGAAAGCGGCAGGATGATGGAGAAGAAGATGCGCAGGTCGGTTGCACCGTCGATGCGGGCAGATTCTTCAAGGCTTTCCGGAATGGAAAGGAAGAAGCTCTTCATGATGATGCAGTTGTATGCGCTTACGAGACCCGGCAGGATCAGCGCGAGGATGTTATCCATAAAGCCGATTGTCTGAATGAGCAGGAAGCTCGGAATCATACCGGCGGAGAAAATCATGGTGAAGAGGACAAGCGTCATCAACACTTTGCCGCCGCGCAGTCTGGACTTAGAAAGCGGATAAGCGGTCATAGCGGTGAGCAGCGTGCCCAGTGCCGTACCGGCAATCGTGACGATGATCGTGGTACGGAAGCCCGTGTAGATGTTCGGGTTTTTAAATACGGATTTATAAGTATCCAGGTTAAAGCCCTTCGGCCAGAGGAAGATGCCGCCCTTCATGGATGCTTCAAGGGAGCTGAAGGAAAGCATGATCTCATGCCAGAACGGATACAGCATGACGAGGCAGAGCAGCGTAAAGAACGCGTAGTTGAATACGGTAAAGATCTTTTCGCCTGTGGAGGTTTTGATTTTGTTCTTTTCCATGTTCATAACCTCCTTACCAAATACCCTCGTTGCCGGTCTTCTTGGCAACAAAGTTGACGATGAGGATCATGACGAGAGCGATGATGGATTTGAACATGCCCGCTGCGGTAGAGAAGGAGTAGTCTGCCTTCTGGATACCGATACGGTACACATACGTATCGATGATATCGGCTACGTCATAAACCAGTGCGGAATACAGCATGAAGATCTGGTCGAAGCCTGCGTTTACGATGTTGTTGCAGTTGAGGATCAGCATGATAACAATCGTCGGGGTAATCGCCGGCAGCGTGATGTTAATCATCTGCTTCCACTTGCGTGCACCGTCAATCTCGGCTGCTTCGTAAAGCTGCGGGTCAACACCGGACAGCGCCGCGAAGTAAATAATCGTGCCCCAGCCCATCGTCTTATAGATGTCGGTGATAATCAGCATCGGGACGAAGAGCGTCTTGTCGGTAAGCACCTGCAGGTCCTTGCCCGTGATGCTCTTGAGGAGCGCGGTGACGAGGCCCGTGGACGGATCGAGGAAATTCATGATGAGGCCGGCCATAACAACCCAAGAAATGAAGTGCGGCAGATAAAGGAGCGTCTGCGCCACTTTCTTGAACTTCATGTTGCGCATCTCGTTCATCATCAAAGCGAGGATGATCGGAATCGGGAAGCCACATACCATCTTCAAAATGGAGATGTAGAGGGTGTTGTAGAAAGTCTGCATGAACGCCGGCTTATTGAAAAGCTTGATGAACTGGTCAAAGCCTACCCATGTGCTGTTCCACATGTTGTAGGGGTTGAAGTCCATAAAAGCAATCACATTGCCGAAGATCGGGATATAGCGGAAGATGAGCATGAAAAGCATGCCGGGAAGAATCAGAAGATACAGCCACTTGTCGCGGACAACATCTTTTTTAAAGCGCTCCCAGCCGCTCAGCTCATACGCCGGCTTTGCCGGTTTAGCTGCTGCTGCCATACGGTATAACCTCCTAAAAATATTGTGATGACCGCGCTTTCAATAAGAAAACACAAGGCTGTTTTTGCCCGAGGCAACATCCGAATAACAGGTTTCCCCCGTGACGCTGAAACATACCGAAACTTGTCCCCTTTTCTGTGGAACCGCTGCCATAGAAAAAGAGACACGAACAAAACAAGTTAAACGATTTGCTTTGTATTTGGTGCATCTTACAAAAACACGGTATATCATTTTGTTTGCATTTGTGATTTTATCACCCTCTTTTGTGAATGTCAACAACAAAAATAGCCTATACTCAGTTTTTTACCCAAATTTGTCATTGATTTTCGGTTTGTGCATCTTGCCTAATTTTTTTTGATCTCGATTTCCACTCCATACAAGTTTGTGTAAGCGGTTCCATATTCTTCATGCGTTTTCAAAAGACAACAAATTGCTAAATTCGCAAAATTTATGAAACCGCTTTCACAACTCTTGCAGTTATTCAACTGTATTTCACTGGTTTTTTCAAAAATTTCGGAAATTTTGCAGGAATACTTTTTGTTCAGTCATTTCTATAGATTTAGGGCAATTTCATTTTCATGTGCAAGTTGAAATAATATAAACGTACTTTTGTTTTAATTGTTAAATCATGTTTATCTTTTAATCAAATAATTTTCGAGTTGTACACTGTAACGGCGTACCAAATTACAATTTTGTAATTTTTTAAAATTGTCTTCAAAAAGGCGAAAAACTTCATTCACATTTGCTTCTTCCCCCTCTGACCCGAAAATACGCAGGATACCGTCTTGTAACTTTCCTAATTCACATTTTGCACGCATATCTCCCGTTTCGGACGCTTGACGGCAGAGTAAAAACGCAGTACAATTATAGTGAAATGACCTGCACAGCAGGCAAACGGACAAGAAAGGATTGAACCTATTATGGCACTTAAAGTCGGCATTCAGCTTTACTCCGTGCGCGACGAAATGAAAAAAGACCCGATCAACGCGATCCGCCAGGTCGCAGAGATTGGTTATAAGAACCTTGAGTTTGCAAGCTCCAACGCAGATACAGACCCGGGCGTAGGCTTCGGCGTCAGCGTTGAGGACATGCAGAAGCTTTTAAAAGAAACCGGCGCAAACCTCATCAGCGGCCACATCCGCCCCATCAATGAGGAGACCATCGACCCGATGATCGCGTACCACACGCAGGTGGGCACGAAGTACCTCGGCCAGTCCGCAGATTTCTACACCGGCTACGACCAGCTGATGGAGCGCTGCGAATATTACAACTGGGCGGGCAAAAAGCTCTCCGAGCACGGCATCAAGTTTCTCATCCACAACCACTACCACGAGTTCCAGAAGCTGAACGGTAAGGAAATTCTGTTCCACATCATGGACAATACCGACCCGAACTACGTCAGCTTTGAGCTTGATACGTTCTGGGCAATGCGTGGCGGCATGGATCCGCTGGCTGTTATGGACCGCCTCGGCGACCGCCTGAAGCTCATTCACCAGAAGGATTTCTCCAAGACCTCCGATTCCCCGATCAACCTGTGGACCGTCAACGACCCGAACGTGCTCGTCACGTGGGACAGCTTCGGCAAGGGTTCCGACCACAAGGATTTCTGCGAAATCGGCACCGGCATCATGGACATCCAGTCCATCATCAACAAGGGCAACGAGCTTGGCGCAGAGTACATTGTGCTTGAGCAGGATCACACCCAGCTGACCCAGATGGAAAGCGTCCGCATCAGCATGGACAGCTTCCACAAGTTCTCCGGTCTGGATTGGTAAACCTTTTCTGAACTTAAAAGGGTATCTCGGCGAAAACCGAGATACCCTTTTTTATTTGCCTGTACCGTACATTTCGTCCATTTCATTTTCCTTTGCAATGCGCAGCAGGCGGTTGTATTTTGCTGTGCGGTCGCTACGGCACGGCGCGCCGGATTTGATGAACCCTGCGTTTACGGCAACGGCAATATCCGCGATGCTTGTGTCCTCCGTTTCGCCCGAGCGATGCGACATGACGATCTTCATGCCGTTCTCCTTTGCAAGCTCCACGGCGGCGAGCGTTTCCGTCAGCGTGCCGATCTGGTTCGGCTTTACAAGCAGTGCGTTTGCGGCCTTGCGCCCGATGCCCTCGCGAATTCGTGTCGAATTCGTAACGAACAGGTCATCGCCGACAAGCATGATTTTTTTGCCGAGCTTTTCGGTAACGGTTGTCCACGCGGGCCAATCCTCTTCGCCGAGCGGGTCTTCAATAGAGCAGACGGGGTACTTTTCGCACAGCTTTTCCCAATACGCAATGAGCTGCGCGGAGGTGTATTTTGTGCCGCGCTTCGGTAAAAGATAGCCGTCGTTCGCCGTCCATTCGCTTGCAGCCGCGTCAAGCGCAATCTTCACCTCGTCCGTCGTGTAGCCCGCGCTCGAAACGGCCTCCAAAATGACCTCTATCGCTTCTTCGTCGCTTGCGAGGTTCGGCGCGAAGCCGCCCTCATCGCCCACGGAGACCGCAAGACCGCGCTGCTTCAAAATGCCGCCGAGCGTGTGGTAGATCTCACTGCCCATGCGCACGGCCTCCGAAAACGATTTTGCGCCCACGGGCACAATCATGAACTCCTGAATATCCACGTTATTCGCCGCGTGCGCGCCGCCGTTTAAAATGTTCATCATCGGCACGGGAAGCTTCTGTGCGTTCGTGCCGCCGAGGTAGCGGAAAAACGGTTGTTTATAGTGCGCGGCGAGCGCCTTTGCAGCAGCGAGCGACACCGCCAATGTGGCGTTTGCGCCGAGCTTTTCTTTGTTTTTGGTGTTGTCAAGCTCGATGAGCATTCTGTCGACGTTTTGCACCGTCACGCGCTGCATATTTTCGAGCACCGGGGCAACGGTTTCCTCAATGCCCTCCACGGCTTTTTTTACGCCGCGCCCGAGATAGCGCTTGCGGTCATTATCGCGCTTTTCGTGCGCTTCAAATTTACCCGTCGATGCGCCGGAGGGCGCGTTCGCCGTGCCGACGGAGCCGTCGCTCAAGATGACCGTTGCGCCGACGGTCGGCGTGCCGCGGGAATCGAGAATTTCCGTCGCCAGAACCTTTTGTATTTTCATCGTTTTCATCCTTTCTGTTTTGCAATACGCTTTCAGTATGTCCAAAAGCCGTTTTTTCATGCTTTATATCTGGAAAGTTGAAAACCACTGTGATATACTGTGCTCATCCTCAGTACACTGCACCAAAAGTAATTTCTGCATGATATCAAATAAAACAGCATCGCTTTAAAAACCAAACGGAAAGGAATTTTCACCATGAACAAACTGCTGCACACCCCGCTCACCGTCCATAATGTGAAGCTCGCAAACCGCCTTGTCATGCCGCCGATGGCGACCGGCAAAACACCGGACGGTACCGTGCAGGACGACCTGCTCGCATACTACGACGCGCGCTCCAAGGGCGGCTGCATCGGACTCATCGTCACCGAACACGCTTACATCAGCCCCGAGGGCAAGGCACACGAGGGCCAGCTCTCCGTTTCACGCGACACCGATATTCCGGGCCTTACAAAGCTTGTGGAGACCATCCATAAAAACAACACCCACGTCATCGCGCAGATCAACCACGCGGGCAGCGCGGCAATGGAGGAAATCACCGGCTATCCGGCAATCAGTGCGAGCGTCACGGCACAGCCGGAGTATGCACGCAAAAGCGAAAAGCCCGTGCGCGAAATGACCGCGGACGACATGCACACCGTTGCAAAAAAGTTTGCCGAAGCCGCGCTGCGCGTAAAAGAAGCCGGGTTTGACGGCGTAGAAATTCATGCGGCACACGGGTATCTCCTTGACCAGTTCTACTCCCCGCTCGGCAACAAGCGCACGGATGCTTACGGCGGCGACCTCGACGGGCGCATTCACCTGCTTTTGGACGTCATCCGCGCGGTGCGCGAAGCCGTGGGTGCGGATTACCTCGTTGCCCTGCGTCTCGGCGCGAGCGACTACACCGAGGGCGGCGCGACCATTGACGACGCGGTGTATGCCTGCAAAAAGTTTGAGAAAGCCGGTGTTGACCTGCTCGATATTTCCGGCGGCTTCAACGGCTTTACGGTGAAAAACCGAAAGGACCCCGGTTTCTTTTCGGACGCTTCCTCCGCGATTCGCGAAGCCGTGCATGTGCCGGTCATTCTGACGGGCGGCGTGACAAAGGCGAACGAAGCCGAAGCACTGCTTGAGGAAGGCGCCGCCGACCTCATCGGCGTAGGCCGCGCGATTTTCAAGGATGCCGACTGGGCGAAAAAGGAAATGGAGGAATAACCATGAAAGACGTGTGGAAAGTCTACTTTAACGGCAGCTTCGGCGGCAAAAGCCCGGACGGCAGCCACCCCGGGCAGGTGCTCAAGCTAAATCAAAAGTTCCGCTTTGCGGGACGCGATTGGTACGTGCCCGCGGCGTACCTTACCGCAAAAGGACTTGTGCTCGACATTCTCATGCGCGCTGATAAAGCGGTGCTCGAAGATTTCTGTAAAAAATGGGAGCACCTTGAAGATGAAGACGTGCCGAACGATGTATTCGAACAGGCGGAGCGCGAAAATCCGCTGGCTTTTGAGTTTTCGCCGCAAATTGAGCTGAACGGACAGACGCTCCCGTTTTCGCAGGGTCACGGGCTTTCGTACCACCCGCTGTTTCAAAACGCTGCGGCTTGTGAACCTGCACTCGACGAACACGGCGAAAGCGATTTTGACACGCCCACCGAGCGCGCGATCATCGACCACTACGGGCTAACCCCTGAAGACGGCTGGGCGATCCACCGCTATTCGTTCCCGTGGAAGACGAAGCGCCGCCCGAAAAGCATTTCGTCGTTCGCGTTGACGCTGACCCCGCAGCCCGTGTGCGTGCCCGGCGCGGAGTTTGAAGTTCAAAAGCCCGGCGACATATTTGCGTTTTCCCATAACGGCATACCGTACACGCTGACGGCTCAGAATTTGGAGCCGCAGACGCTGCCGAAAAACGCTTTTTCCGACGCGCGTTTCGATTTTCCAAATCGATTTACCGCAATGACCTATACGGTCTCGCCTGCCCCGCCGAAAAACCTCATCTCCGTTGAGGACTGCGCGCAGAACGATCCGCCTGTTGAGCGCGAAGCGCCCAAGGACTACCCGTTCATGCCCGAAGCGCAAAACGCTGCCGTTATCGGCATCATCGGTGGCGCAGACGGACCCACGGCGCTGTTTGTCACGGCAAAAAGCGAAGACAAAACCGTGCTGACCGCCTGCTCGGCGCTGCATTTTGCGCCTCCGAAGAAGATCACGTGGCGCATCGTCTTCCATGAAACGCCGTTTGCACCCGAGACATTTCCTCTTCTATAAAAACTTGAGCGGTAAAATTGTGAGCCTATGACTTCGTTCATGTGGAAAATCCCCTTCCGTTTCGGCTTTCCGCCTTTCTTCGGATTTATTATAACCGACCGTTTTTACCCGCACAAACAGGCACTTCTTTGTAACTCTCTAAAACCCTGCGCCACATAAAAAAACACTCCAAAAAGCGGTTAAAACCAACTTTTTGGAGTGTTTATCATTTTATAAGCTATCTTACACGAAATTCAGCGGGTCAACGCGCGTGCCGTTCTGGTAGACCTCAAAGTGGAGGTGGTTGCCCGTGGACTGACCTGTGGAGCCGACATAGCCGACGATCTGGCCCTTTTCCACATATTCGCCTGCGGAAACCGCAAGCGAGCTGCAATGCGCGTAGCGCGTGGAATATGTACCGTTGTGCCAGATGAGCACGTTATTGCCCCAGGACCAGTGGTACTCCGCAGAGATGACCTGGCCGGATTCCGCCGCGTAAATGGGGGTACCGTACGGAACGCCGATGTCCACACCGCCGTGCGGCGAGCCACTGAACATGCCGCCGAAATACTGTGTGATGCTGCCGTAGCCGTAGCCCGCAAGCGGCCAACTGAATGAAAGGTCGCCGGTGTTCAAAACATCGCTCGTGTTACCCGAGCCGGAAGACGTGTTGCCGCTGCCGGAGTTGTTGTTCGCGGCATTCTGGTTCGCTTCTGCCTGACGGCGTGCTTCCTCTTCCTTTTCGGCCTGCGCGTTTCGGTCTGCAATAAGCTGGTCAAGCTGCGAAACGTAATCTTCCTTCGCCGCCTCGGCCGCCGCCAAATCGCTTTCCGTCTCGCTGCTCTGGACATTCAGCTCGTCGATGAGCTTCTGGTTTTCTTCCTCGAGCGCCTGCAATTCTTCCTGCTTCTTTTCAAGGTCTTTCTTCTGGTCGGCAAGCTCTTCTTTTTCTTTGTTGAGCTCATCGCGCTGATCCTGCGTCTGAATGCGGTAAAGGCGGATTTTCTCCATCAGCTCGCGGTCGTGCTTCGTGATGGTCTTCATTGCCTCGGAGCGCATGGAAAAATCGTAAAGGCTCGTGGAATCAAATAAGATCTGCAGCGTCGTCAGGTTGCCGCCGGAAGCATACAGCGAGCGCAAACGGACTTTCAATTCCGCAAATGTATCGGCATATTCCTCGTCCGCCTTTTTAATCTCGGCTTCGAGGTTCGTGATGTTCGTATTGAGCTGCGTAATGTTCTGCACCGCAAGGTCGATGCTCGTCTGGTACGTCGTGATCTGCTCTTCGAGCGTTGCCTGATATGCTTCGGCTTCACTCGTCTGGTCGCGCAGCGAATCAAGTTTTTCGTTAAGGCGCTCGGCCTCGGCTTCATTTTCCGCCTGCTGTGATTTAATGGATTCAATCTGCTCATCGTATTCTGCCGTCGTGGTCGCAAAGACCGAGTTGGAGGAAATGAGCATCGTCACCGCCAGCACACCGGCCACAAAACGCAAGCTTTTTTTCTTCATCTTCATATCGATTAACTCCGTGTTTTCACAAAAATCAAGAGTCCTAAAAAAACTCTACCCTTATAATATATTACAATTCGGTAACTTTTTCAAGGCTTTTTGAAATCTTTCTGTAATCAGACACGGAAAGTTTACATTTCAAAAGAAAAAAGGGAAGCACTTAGCTTCCTCAATTTTCTGCATTAGAAATATCAATCCAAGATTTCTTTCGCCGCGCCGACGCGCTGCACGTCGTCCCCGTCTTTAAAGCCCGGTGCGTCCGCAAAATCGAAGCCGAACGCATTCTTTTCCGGAAACAGTTCCAAAAGCGGGAACAGCACGAACGCGCGCTCCAAAATGCCGGGGTGCGGCACATTGAGCTCCTTTTCGCGCTGTGTGAAGCCCTCGTACAGCAAAACATCTAAGTCCATGCACCGTGCACCGTGGTAAATTTCCCGCACGCGCCCCATCGCTGCCTCTATACCGAGGCACGCGCCGAGCACCGCGCTTGGCGAAAGCTCCGTTTTCAGCAAAACGCAGATATTCCAATAGTCCTGTTGCTCGTCCGGCACATCAAACGGCGCGGTCTGCCAAACGGAGGAAACATTTTCGACCTCCGTTTTCGGCAAATGCGAAAGCGCCGCGAGCGCTGCGCGCAGATTTTCCCGGCGGTCGCCTAAATTTGTGCCGAGCCCCAAGACGACGCGCTTCATGCACGGCTCCTTGTCATTTCGACCGAGACGTAATCGAACACCGCGTTGATGGGCGCTTCCGGCTTTTTCAGCTCCACCGTCACGCTCTGCACCTTCGGGTAGTTCTCCAAAATCGCATCGCATACCACCTGCGCCGCGCGCTCAATGAGATCATATTTCTGCGCCGTGAACACCGCGTTCACCGTTTTGCGCACGGCGGCGTAGTTCACAGTCTCGTTGAGGTCATCTGTCTGCGCCGCGCGGGAAATGTCCGCCTGCATTGCAATGTCTAAAATAAACTTCTGGCCGTTTTCCTTTTCCTCCGGGTTCACGCCGTGGTAGGCAAATATCTCAAGGCCCTTAATGCGTATTGTTTCCATTTTATACTCACTTTCTGAATTGCTTTATCGCGTCCGCTACGCGCGCCGCCTGCACCGCTTCAAACGTATCGTGCGCGCGCACCATGTCTGCGCCGAACAGCACCGATGCCGTATGTGCCGCCACCGTGCCCGCCATGCGGTCTTCAAACGGCGGGTTGCCGCAAACAGCACCGATAACGCGTTTTCTCGACGTCGCCATCAAAAGTGCCGTACCCGGCACGCGGATTTTCTCCGGATTTGCGATAAGCGCGAAATTTTCCTCATTTGTCTTGCCAAAGCCGATGCCCGGGTCGAAGCAAAGGCGATTTTTATTGACGCCACGCTGTTCCGCTTCCGTCGTTTTCTTCTCGAAAAATGCCCGAACGCGTTCCAAAATGTCGCCGCCCGCGCCGTTCAGGTCATCCGGATCGCCGGGGTGCATCACGATGCAGCCGCAGTCGGTGTTTTCCACCGCGCGCCACATTTCCGGTGCAAAACCCGTCACGTCGTTGATGATATGTGCGCCGGCTTTGAGGGCTTTTTCTGCCACCTCGGGGTAAAACGTGTCGATGGAAACAGCAAGATTCGTCTTCTCCGCAACTGCCTTCACCACGTTTTCAATGCGCGCCCATTCTTCTTCGGGTGAGATGCGCACGCTGCCCGGGCGGGTGGACTGCCCGCCGATGTCCACAATGTCCACGCCCTGCGCTTCCATCTCTACCGCGTGGCGCACCGCTTTTTCGGGGTCAAAATACTTGCCGCCGTCGGAAAACGAATCCGGCGTCACGTTCAAAATGCCCATCACATAGGTTCTGTTCAGCGGAAAGTGTTTTCCCGCCGCGTAAAATTCCGTCATATCGGTCTCCTTACTTTGCGAGCAGCAGCATGACCTCGTTGCGGGTCTTCGCTTCCGTACGCATGCAGCCGCGCAAGGCAGAGGTCTGCGTCAAAGCGCCCGCCGCACGCGCGCCGCGCATCGTCATGCACAGGTGCTCCGCTTCAATGAACACCGCCACGCCGCGCGGATTCAGGTTTTCTTCGATAAAGTCCGCAATCTGCGCCGTCAGACGCTCCTGCACCTGCGGACGCCGCGCAAAGCAATCGACAATACGGGCAAATTTGGAAAGCCCGATGATCTTGCCGTCGCGCGGGATATACGCAATATGGCACTTGCCGATGAACGGCAGCAAATGGTGCTCACATACGGAGTAAAGCGGAATGTCCCGCACAAAAACGAGCTCGTCGTGCTCGCCCTCTTCGTGGAAAATTTTGAGATGCTGCTTCGGGTCGGATTTTAACCCCGAGAAAATCTCCGCATACATGCGTGCCACACGGTTCGGCGTTTCCTGCAGGCCCTCGCGCTCCGGGTCTTCTCCAACAGCCAGCAGAATTTCCCGCACCGCTTTTTCGATTCGTTCCAGATCCATAAATGAACACCCTTTCCCTCATGTTTCTCGTTTCCGTCATTATAGCACAGAAGCTGAGAAAAAGAAACGGCCCGCAGCGAAATTTGCCGCAAACCGTGCTTTCTTCAAAACAGATCGAGCATGTTGTCTAAATATATTTCTTCCCGCACGCGCAGCCGGTATTCCGGCTTTGTCATGTAGTAAAGCAGAAATTCCAAAATGAGCGCACTGCCGAGTCCCCTACCCTCAATTTTAAAGTTCGTGAAGCCCATCGGCAGATATACGTTCTGTATATCTGCAACACCGATAAAACCCGGGTTCTCCATCGCCTTTGAAAAGCGGTAGCCCTCCTTTGCATTCGGCACGGTGCAGACGTGCTCCGGGCCGTCTATACCGAGGTTTTTGCGGCTCACCGCTTCATAACACGCTTTGCGGTCTTTGCAGCCGAAAGAGCAGCACTCGTTGCAGAGAAACTCCGCCTTGTCCTTCAGCGCCTGCGGCAGCGCGTTCAGCTTTTCAACTTGTTTATTCAGCCGAAAATCCGGCACGACAAACCGAAAATCTTCGCGTTCGAGCTCCCGTTTAAAGTCTTCAAAGTCCGTCAGCACCTTCGTCGTAGACGAAACAAAATACAACCCCGGGTACGTCTTTTTTAAATAGTCTAACAGTAAATCGGAATGCACGATCACGCCGTTTTGCGGGCTTTCGCTCTCCGCAAACAGCTTACACAGCGTGTTACACTTCGGGTCAGATAAATGCTTTTCCTCCAACAAAGAATTGCTGAACGTCAGCCGCGCGGAGATGTTATATTCCTGCATGAGCGAGAGTACCGCGCGCGGGTCGTGCTCGCCGTCGCCGAGGCGTCCGCCGCCCCAAAGGCAGTCCGCCGGCGCGCCGTAAACAGACGCGATCTCGCACCACTCGTAAAAATATTCTCTGTGCGCTCCGTACAGCGGCAAAAACACACTGTACAGCTCGAAAAATTCAAATAAGCCGGGCAAATGATAGTACGCTGTCACGTTTCCCTCCGATTTAATCCCCGTACGGGTCGGCAATGGCTTCCGAAAGCTCCGTGCCGTCCTCCGCCACCTGCCGCACCGTCACACGGTCGCCTTTTTCTATGTCGTCCGCCGCACAGGTCACGGCGTATTCGGACAGGAACGTCGTCTCCTTCGCGTTGCCGTCCACGTAAATCACGCTGTACGGCGTGAAATTTTTGCCGCGCACCATCAGCATATCGTTCTGCACATACGCCGTGTTCACGGTGATGTCCCGCGTGCCGAAGCGCATGTCGGTCTCCTCAAACGGCTGCTCGCCGTGGTACACCACACGGTCGCCGTACAGCATGTCGTATTGCAGCGTGCGCAGCTCCGTTTCGTATGCACCGCGCCACGGGTTTAACTGGTGGAATTTCGTCAGTGTGCCTACGTTGATGTCTAAAAGCTCCAAAACACGGGACGAAAGCTGATACGCCTTCACGTTTCTATCCGCGCCCCCCACGCCGCAGTTGCTCCAAATGACGTACTCCGTTTCAAACAGGCCGCCCGCAGAAAGGTCCAGCATATCCTTGCTGATCTCCAGCGACGGCATGTGGTCGCCGTACAGCACCAAAACGGTCGGCTCCTCCCACGTCGTCAGCACATCGGTCAACGTGCGCAGAAATTCATCCACCTCGTGAATCTGCGTCGCGTAATATTCCATTTGTCCGCGCAAAGCGGGGTCTTCTATGCCGGAAAGCACTTTGATATCCGCCGTCTCGCTCTCCTCCGGATACGCGCCGTGCGGCTGCACCGAAATGGTGTAAATAAGGTCGCGTTCCTTCGTTTCGGAAAGCGCCCGCACAATCTCTTTTGTCAGAATCTTATCCTTCGCCCAGCCGATTTCGTTTGTCTCCACGTGGTTCATGTATTCAAGCGTCGTGAATGAATCGAACCCGAGCTTCGGGAACACGATGTTGCGGTCATAGAACGTCGCCGTGTTATTGTGAATGACGTGCGACGCGAGCCCAAGTTTTTTTAAGTCATACGCGATGGACTCGCACGGCGTTTCCTGCAAAATCGTCTTGTACGGATATTCGCCCGTGCCGAAGTCCTGCACATTCATCTGCGTGATGACCTCAAATTCCGTGTTCGCCGTGCCCGCGCCGACGGACGGCGCGGTGAAATACCCGCTGGGGCATGTCTCCTTCAGCTCTTCAAAATACGGCACTGGGTTTTCGGAGAACGTCACGTCTTTTAAGCGGTTCACGTCGAAAAACGACTCCAGCTGCAAAAAGATGATGTTCGGCACGTCCTCGGGCGCTTTGTCCTTTGTGCGCAGCACCTCCGCTGCAATGGCGCGCACGCGGCGGGCGGAGTAATCCTCCGGCCGGTCGATACCCGTGTCAACGAGACTGCGCGTAAACGTGTACGTAAAGCCGTAATTCTCTGTCAAACGGATAACATCCGTATATGTATTCTCACCGAAGCCTAAGGACGTCGGCAGATACGGAATGACAATGCACGCGCAAAGGAGTATCACGCTCACCGCCGTGTTAAAGAGCCGGTGCACCGGGCTTTTCGGGCACTTTTTAAAAAGCATCACAAGCCCCGCAAGCAGCAAAATCACCGCAATAACAAGCAAAATAAATGCCGGTACGCTCATGTAAATGCCGATAAACGACCAATCGAGCTGCAAAATCGCAAAATCAATGGCGGAAAGCGGCGAAACGCGGTAGCTGAGCACATATAAATTCGCAATGCCAAGTCCAAGCCACACCGTGCCGATCAAAATGCCGAAAAACCACCGTCGCTTGGAAAACAGGCACAGCGAAAGGGAAAACGTCAAAATCAGCACGTTTTCCAAAAATGCCAGCGGATGCGATTCGAGCAGCACCAAAACAGCGGAAAGACTCTGCCTGTCCATCAGTTCTATGACGATATTCAAAAATAATCCGCCGAGAAAGCACCCCAAAATACCCCGAATGCGCGTTCCCTTTTCAAACAATCCGCACAGCGTATGTAAAAACCGCCTGATGTCCTCCACCCCCGGTCTCCTGCTCGCAGTTTCTCAGAACTGCGTATTCAGCATGATTATAAGACCGAAAATGAATTTTTTCAAGCGGTTTCAACTTAGTATTTTCTTAAAATTTTTGGGTCCGCATTTCACGTTTCACGCGCCTTTGCAGCCTGAATTTCTTTCACATCCACGCCGCGTGGGGCAATGTTCTCCGTATACGTCTCATAACAGTCCCCGTTTCTGCGTTTTTACGCGAACTGTGCGTTATACAAATGTCGGTAGAATGTGTCGCCCTGCATCAAGCTTTCATGCGTGCCGCGCTCCACAATCTCGCCGTCGCGCACGACTAAGATCATATCCGCGTTGCGAATGGTCGATAAGCGGTGCGCAATGACAAAGCAGGTCTTGTCCGCCATCAGCGTACGCATGGCCTTTTGTATGCGCAGCTCCGTGCGCGTATCGACGTTTGAGGTCGCCTCGTCCAGAATGAGCAGGGACGACTCCAGCAGCATCGCGCGTGCAATGGTCATCAGCTGCTTTTGTCCCTTTGAGATATTCGCGCCGTCGTCCTCGAGCACCGTTTCGTAACCGGCCGGCAGCGTCCTGATGTAGTCATGGATGCCGCACGCCTTGCACACGCGCTCCACGTCTTCGCGCGTCGCCTTTTCGCTGCCGTAGGCGATGTTTTCATACACCGTGCCCGTAAAAAGCCATGTGTCCTGCAAGACCATGGAGTAATTGAGGCGCAAACTGCGGCGCGTCAGGTCTTTGATCGGCTTATGGTCAAGCGTAATCTCTCCGCTGTCCACATCGTAAAAGCGCATCAGCAAATTGATGATGGTCGTTTTGCCCGCGCCCGTCGGGCCCACAATGGCCACAAGCGCGCCCTTCGGCACATGCAGCGAGAGATCTTTGATGATCTGTCTGTCCTTTGTGTAGCCGAAGTTCACGTGCGAAAGGTCTACGTCACCCTCAGCTTCGGTAAGGCCTTCGGCATTCGGACTGTCCGCGACCTCGGGCTCTTCATCCAGTAAGCGGAACACGCGCTCCGCCGCCGAAAACGCCGACTGCAATTCGCCGATGATGTTCGCGATTTCGTTGATCGGCCCGCTGAACTTGCGGGAGTACAGTACAAAGCTCGAAATGTTGCCGATAGAGATTGACCCGCCCAAAAACAGCAGTGCGCCGAAAAAGCTGACGAGTGAAAGCGAAAGGTTGTTGACGAAGTTGACGGAGGGTCCCACCATGCTGCCGTAATAATCGGCGCGGTAGTACGCGTCCACGGTCTCGTCGTTCTGTTTATCGAGCTTCTTAATGGTGTTTTCTTCTTGGCTATACGCGCGCAGCGTTTTCTGCCCGCTGATCATTTCCTCCACAAAGCCGTTCAGCTCGCCCAGCTTTGCAGAGCGCTTGCGGAACAGTGGCCGCGTAAAGCCCGTGATCTTCTTCGTCATGAACATCGAAAGCGGCACAGTGAAAACAAACACCAACACAAGCGTCGGCGAAATGGAAAGCATCATGATGAGCGCGCCGATGACCGTGACGGCGCTCGCGAACACCTGCACCATATCATTCGTAAGCGAGGTGTTGATGGTGTCGATGTCATACGAAATACGGCTCAAAATGTCGCCCGTCTGGTGTGTATCGAAGTACCCCACGGGCAGCTCGCTCAGCTTTTGGAACACATCGTGCCGCATCGTGTTCACTACGCGGCGGCTGATGACAATCATAAGGCGCGTCAGCGCATATGAAAGTGCTGCGGATATCGCGTACATCACAACCATCAGAACGCCGTAGCGGCCCACCTTTTCAAAATTGACTTTGCCGCGGCCGAGTTCCATCGCATCCACCGCAAGACCCGAAATGTACGGTCCCGCCAGTGACAGCAAATTGCCGCCGACCGTCAGTAAAATCGCCCCGAGCATCAAAAATTTGTAGCGCATCAAATACGGCAAAAGGCGCGACAGCACCGCCGTTTTTTTCATTTTGGGCTTTTCGTGTTTTTCCGTTTGCACGGTTTCCGGCCTTTTCATGCGTGCACCTCCTTTGCGAGTCCCTCGCCGATCTGCGACTCCCCGATCTCGCGGTAAAGCGGGCAGGTCTCCATCAATTCTTCGTGTGTACCCATGCCGATGACATTGCCGTTTTCGAGCACCATGATTTTTTCCGCATGCATGATGGAGCTGATGCGCTGCGCAATGATGATCTTTGTCGCGTCCGCACAATGCAGGCGAATTTCTTCACGCAGCTTCGAGTCCGTCTTGTAATCGAGCGCGCTCGAGGAGTCGTCCAACAGCAAAATGTCCGGGTCGCCCGCCAACGCGCGCGCAAGCAACAGTCTCTGTTTCTGCCCACCCGAAAGGTTCGCGCCCTTAATGGCGACCGGCGCGTCCAGGCCGCCCTGTTCTTCCATAAATTCCAGCGCCTGTGCACGGCGTGCCGCTTCCAAAAGCTGCTCGTCCGTCAGGTTTCGCCCTAAGCGGATATTCTCGCGTATCGTGTCCTTAAATAGCGTGTCGTTTTGGAATACCACGCCGAACTTCGCGCGTAAATCGGACGTCGCGTAGTCGCGGATATCCACGCCGTCTATTTTCACGGAGCCCTCCGAAACGTCGTAGTAACGCATGAGTAAACGAATAATCGTCGATTTACCCGCGCCTGTCGCGCCGATGATGCCGAGCGTCTCGCCGCGCTTCAACGCAAAATCGATGTTCCGCACCGCAAAGCTGCCGCGCGCATAGCGGAACGTCACGTGGTCAAACTCCACATGCGGCGCGTCCTTCGGCAAAAAGCTGAAGTGCGGCTCAGTCTCGAAAAGCTCCACCGGCGTGTCCAGCACCTCCAATACACGCGCAGAGGAAGCCGATGCGCGTGAAAGCATCATGAAAATGCGGTTAATCGCCATTAAAGCGTTCAAAACGATGGTGTATAAATTCATAAACGCGATGATCTTGCCGATCTCGGAGGTGCCGTTGTTCACGCGCACCGCGCCCACCGTGATGACCGCCACAATGCCGAGGTTCAGCAAAAGGCTCATCACCGGATTGATGAGCGCCATGGTGCTCTCTGCTGTGCGCTCCTTTTCGGTGAGGTCGTCGTTCACCTTTTTAAACCGCGCACGCTCATAGTCCGATTTGGAAAGCGCCTTGATGACGCGCACGCCCACGGCGTTTTCACGCACCACGCGCAGCATGGAATCGGAAGCCTTCTGCACAATCTTAAAAAGCTTCGCACCTTTTCGCGAGACGTAAAATACAATTACGCCCACAATGGGCAAGGACGCCACCATAATGAGCGTCAGCATCGGATCCATCGTCAAGGATACGATGATGCCGCCGAAAAGCAGCAGCGGCGCACGGATGCCGATGCGCTGGATCATGCCGACCGTCTGGTGCAAAACGTATGTATCGCTCGTCATACGCGAAATAAGCGACGGAATTGTGAACGCATCCACCCTGCTTTCCGAAAGATACGAGATCTTTTGAAACAGGTCGTGCCGGATCTGCCGCGTGCAGTCGCGCGCCACAGCGGACGCCATACGGTTCGCCGTGATGTTGCCGCCCCACGCAATAAGCGAGCACACGATCATCAATCCACCCCACAGACATACCGGGCGAATTTCTTTCAGCGGGATCAGATCGTCAATGATATACGACAAAATCCACGGAATCGCGAGCTCCACAAGCGTACCGACCGCCTTAAAGCTGATGCCCACGCCCATGCGCGGCAAAAACGGTTTTAAATACACCGCCAGTCTTTTCAAATTACATGCCCTCTTTCCCCTAAGAAGCTCTCAATAGTTGTATTTGCAACTATTATAGCGTATCCCGCACAACTTTTCAATATAATTATAAAATATTTTGGTAAATTTAAGCCTTTGCTTGACAAAAAGCCTCCCCGTGGTATAATAGATAAAATTTACCGTTTGCGAAAACGAAGGAGGGAATTCCATGATCCACACAGATTTTGACCCTGAGAAAACAGCCGTCATTGAGCCGAGCGAATTCTATCACCCGATGGAAAATATGCCGGAGGCACTCATCGGCGTGTTCTCCCGCCCGCTTACGGAGAAATACGCGGCGGAATTTCACGGCGAAGTCATCATGCAATATCAGGACTGCAACGGTGGAGAACCGGTCTATCGCTGCACTGCGCCGAACAGCACCGCGTTTGCGCTGATGTGCATGCGCGTCGGCGCGCCGTCTGCCTGCGGCATCATGGAAGAGATGATCCCCCACGGCGTGAAAAAGTTTTTGATGCTCGGCTCCTGCGGTGCACTCGATCACGCCATCACCGCCGGGCACATTCTGGTACCCTACGCCGCCGTGCGCGATGAGGGCACCAGCTACCACTACGCCCCGCCCGCCGAGGAAGCCGTACTCGAGCCTGCCTGTGTAGATGCCGTCTGCCAAACGCTCGAAGACATGGACGCCCCCTATGCCCGCGTGAAAACGTGGACGACCGACGCATTCTTTCGTGAGACGCGCGGCAAGGTTGAAAAGCGTTTAAAGCAAGGCTGCTCCGTCGTCGAGATGGAATGTGCCGCCATGGCGACCGTCGCGGCGTTCCGAAACGTCAAATTCGCCCAGTTCATGTGGGCGGCAGATTCCCTTTCCGGCGAAAAATGGGACGCCCGCAACTTAAATAAGCTCGGCACGGATGCCGGCGAGATCTACATGGAAGCCGCCATCCGCACCTTAGAGCACCTGTAAACATACAAAAAAGTTAAGAAAACCTGAATTCTCCCCGCACAGACTGGAAATGTGCGGGGAGTTGTATTATACTATATAAAATGGGTTTTATGGGAAAGTCGCAAGTCCGTTCCGCAGAGTCGGAATTTCAGTACGATTGAGTCAAGAAAGGAACATGAATATGAACGTAAAACATGAAGAATTGACCGTCCGCGCCTTATACGATCTCAGCTACACCGCAGCGCGCCCGCTGCTTGAAGCCTGCACCTACCCGTGGGAGGCGCTGCCGAAGATCGGCGAGTTCATTAAAGCGCTCGGCAAAACACTTCCGCCCGAAGAATACGAGCAGCGCGGTGAAGACGTGTGGGTCGCGAAAAGCGCCAAGCTTTACCCAAACGTCTACATTGCAGGCCCCACTATCATCGGGCCGGAGACCGAGGTGCGCCCCGGCGCATTTATCCGCGGCAACGCGCTCATCGGCGCAGGCTGCGTCGTCGGCAATTCCACCGAGGTGAAAAACGCCATCCTGTTCGACGGCGCGCAGGCCCCGCACTATAACTACATCGGCGATTCCGTCATGGGTCATAAGGCCCACACCGGCGCGGGTGCCGTCACGTCGAACTTAAAGCAGGATCACTCGAACGTCACCGTCTTAAAGGACGGCGAACGCGTAGAGACCGGCATGCGCAAATTCGGCGCCATGCTGGGCGACCACGCCGAAATCGGCTGCGGCAGCGTTTTGAATCCCGGCACGGTCGTCGGCAAAAACGCACGCGTCTATCCGCTTTCCATGGTGCGCGGCTTCGTGCCCGCGAACCACATCTATAAAAAGGCCGGTGAGGTCGCCGAAATCCACGACTGATCTTCGCCGTAAAGAAAAGAGGTCTTTATGGAGCTTTTAAAGCAACTCATCACGCGCATACTCGGCTCCGGGCTGCTTTCCACCGCCCTTGTGCTCGTGCGTGCCGTCACCGTCCTGATGGTTTTGTACGTTATCTGGCGCTGCTATACCTCGTTTAAAAAGGGACAGCGCCGCAAAGACCCGGTCGTCATGCTGGAGGATGCCGCCACCGGCGCGCATTTCCCCGTTTTGTACTGGGAGAATTCCATTGGGCGCAGCCGCAGCTGCGATATTCAAATACCCGATAATTCCGTTTCGCGCGACCATGCCGTTTTAATGCGCCGCGAAGAGGGCTGGTTCGTGTGCGATACCGGCTCCCACGCCGGCACACGCGTGCGCAATAAACAGATTACAGAGCCCACGCTCGTGCAGATCGGCGACAAAATCCGCATGGGCTCCACCACGCTCACGCTGCGTAACGCGTCCGACGTGCCGCAGAAAAAGCGCAGCATGTTCACCGGATTTTCCAAAGAGGCGGCGTCCCCCTTTAAGCTGATGCTCGTCGTCACGCTCATTCAGATGTCGCTCACCTTGCAGCTGATGATCGGCACAGGCGAATTCCGCCTCTACCCCGCCGCACCGTTCGTGATTCTGTTCACGGCAAGCTGGGTGCTGTACTTTTTCTCCCGCCGCATCTTAAAGCGCGTCAGCTTTGAGATTGAAACCGTTGGGCTGCTCCTCAGCAGCATCGGCATCCTGCTCCTCAGCGGTGAGGGGCTCGACACCGTTAAAATGCAGATTGCCGCGTTCGGCATCGGCATTGTGCTTTTCTGCTTCCTTGTTTGGTTCATGAGCGACCTCGAGCGCGTCATGAAGCTGCGGCTCTACATCGCCATCGGCGCCATTTTGCTGTTTGTTGCAAACCTTGTGCTCGGCAAAGACGTCAACGGCTCCCGCAACTGGATCTTCATCGGGCCGTTCAGCTTCCAGCCCTCGGAGTTCATCAAAATCGCATTCGTGTTCGTCGGCGCGTCTACGCTCGACCATTTGCAGACGAAAAAGAACATCACGGAGTTCATCGTGTTCGCCGCCATTTGCCTCGCATTCCTGTTCCTCATGCGTGATTTCGGCACGGCGCTCATCTTCTTCGCCTGCTTCCTCATCATCGCGTTCATGCGCTCCGGCAGCTTCCGCACCATTTTCCTCATCCTCGCGGCAGCGTGCTTCGGCGTGTTCCTCATTTTGCAGTTTAAACCCTACGTTGCCCAGCGCTTCTCGGGCTGGCTGCACGTGTGGGAGCACACACAGGACAGCCTCGGCTACCAGCAGGTGCGCACCATGACGTATATCGCAAGCGGCGGCCTCTTCGGTCTCGGCCTCGGCAACGGCATCTTAAAATATGTCGCCGCCGGCGACAGCGACCTCGTGTTCGGTATGCTGTGCGAGGAACAGGGCCTTTTAATGGGCATGGCAGTGCTGTTCGCGCTCGTCCTCTTTATCCTCTACGCCCGCAGCGATGTCACACGCAGTCGCTCCACGTTCTACGCCATCGCGGCGTGCGCCGTCTCGGGCATGCTGCTCTTTCAGGCCGCGCTCAATGTCTTCGGCCCCACGGATGTTCTGCCGCTCACCGGCGTCACGCTGCCGTTCATCAGCGCAGGCGGCTCCAGTATGATCTCTGTCTGGGGGCTTCTGGCATTCCTCAAAGCGTCCGATGAACGCACCTACGCTGCCCGCCGTGCGGGAAGACACCCGAAAGGCGAGGCCGACGAAGACACGATTTCCTTCACCCCGCCGCGCTACTCCCCGAATGACCCGCCCACGCCGCGGCCCCGCGTGAATACCCGCGCCGAAAACACGGCCCCGCGTTCCCGCGGCGCATACCGCGTCCATATTTCCGAAGAAAACCTCTCGCCGGGTCAGTCCTGCACACGCAGAAAGGATGGTGACCGCCGATGAAAACGACCGGCTTTCGCTCTTTTGTCCTTTACATTTTGCTGTTCGCCTTCTGCGGCGGCTTCGTCTGGTTCCTCATCAACCTCGCGTTAAACGGCTCCACATGGGCCACGCAGCCGTATAACGGTCACATTTACGGCGATGACACCGCCGTTTCCGCCGGTACCATCACAGACCGCAGCGGCATGGTGCTCGCCAAAACGGAGGACGGCTCCCGCGTTTACGCCGAAAGTGAAGACATTCGCCGCGCACTGCTCCACACCGTGGGCGATTCCAGCGGCTACATCGGCACCGCCGTGCAGGCCGTGCACCGCTCACAGCTCGTGGGCTATAACCCCATCACGGGCCTTGCGCGCACCGTGCTTTCGGACCTCGGCAACAACCTCGTTTTAACGGTAGATGCCAACGCCAGCGCCGCCGCGTACAACGCCTTCAACGGCCGCAACGGCTCCGCGTTTGTCTATAACTATAAGACCGGCGAGGTACTCGTCAAGGTCAGCGCTCCCACATACGACCCCATGAACGTCCCGGAGGACCTCAACGATAACGAAGAATACAACGGCGTTTTCCTCGACCA
Organism: Hominenteromicrobium mulieris; assembly: GCA_021029595.1. GTDB lineage: Bacteria > Bacillota > Clostridia > Oscillospirales > Acutalibacteraceae > Hominenteromicrobium > Hominenteromicrobium mulieris. Next base: position 418,297 of record JAJJOY010000002.1, read on the forward strand.
CACGCTTTCCTCCACCTACACGCCGGGCTCCATCTTTAAGCTCGTCACAGCGGCTGCCGCCATGGAGTACCTGCCCGATTGGGACACCCGCACCTATACCTGCGAAGAAGAAATGGACATCGGCTCCGGCAAGGTGACGTGTCTCAATTACCACGGCGAGCTGAACCTCGAGCAAGCGCTCGGCTATTCCTGCAACCTCTACTTTGCGCAGCTTGCGGAGGACATCGGCGCGGAAAACCTCAAAAAGAAAGCCGAAGAAATGGGCTTCGGTAAAAACTTCTCGTTTGATTCCTTCACCACCACCAAAAGCAGTACCAATTTAAGCAGCTCCACCAGCGCCATAGACCTCGCATGGAGCTCCGTCGGTCAGGCGGATGTCATGGCAAACCCGTACCACATGGCGCTTTTGATGGGCGCCATCGCAAACGGCGGCTCTACACCGGAGCCATACCTCACGGGCGGCAAAAGCCGCACGAGCTACACCTTAACGGACAGCTCCACTGCCGCTTCTCTCCACAGCATGATGCGCAACAACGTCGTCAATTACTACGGCGAGTATCTTTTCGACGGTTATTCGCTGTGTGCCAAAACCGGCACCGCCGAGCTCGACGATAAAAACCCGAACTGCTGGATCGTCGGTTTCTCGGAGGACGAAAGCACCCCGTATGCGTTCGCCGTGTGCGTGCAGGAGGGCACCTCCGGACTCTATACCGCCGGTGAAGTCGTCTCCGCCGCCTTAAACGCCATTACAGGGAATTGATCTTCCGTAAACCACAGCGAAGCGACGAATAAAGTTTCGTCCGCCTTTTCAAAGGTGGTGGTTTCCAAAGGCAACGCCTTTGGTCGTCGTTCGCAAACGGCGAGACCTTTTTACCTACCAAAAATCAGGAAGATAGGCAGAATAGTCCGGTGGACTGTTCTGCCGCAAGGAACCCTATTAAGGGGTTCCTTGAAGAACTCGCCACAGCGAATTCTTAGAAATAAAGCAACGCCGCACCCTCGATTTTTCATTGAGAGTGCGGCGTTACTTTATGCCTTCGTATAAAATTCAAGCTCCCTCTGACCGAGAAAAAGAGTGAGATACTGCGCACCCTCAATCACAGCCGGGAATACCCACGGCAGCAAAATCAAAAGCCGACAAAACGCAACGAACCCCGAGGGGTTACCTCGGGGTTCGTTGCTTGAAAAAGGAGATTTATGAAAAAGACTCGTACTCTAAATTAAATCAACCCGCGCTGTATTCGGAAAGCTTCAGTTCCACGGTTGCGGACTGCTGCGTCGAAGAGCGGTACACCTGAAGTGTTACCGTATCGCCCGGCTTCTTGCTGAGGATTGCGGAACGCAATGTGGATTCACTGTCCAGCTGCTGGCCGTCAATAGCGGTAATCACATCGCCCACCTGCAAGCCGGAAGCCTGTGCCTCGCTCGAATTGAGCTGTGCCACATACTCGCCCTGCGGCAAGCCGTAGAAGCGGCCCGTCATGCTGTCAATGAACTGACCGGAAATACCGAGAACAGCTCTGTCCTTCACATAACCGTACTGGATGAGGTCGGAGATAATCGGCTGTGCCGTATCGATCGGAATCGCAAATCCAAGGCCCTCATAGCCCGTAGCGGAAATTTTCGCGGAGTTGATGCCAACGACCTGACCATACTCGTTGATGAGTGCGCCGCCGGAGTTACCGGGGTTAATCGCCGCATCGGTCTGGATGTATTCCATCGTGTAGCCGGTCGTATTATTGGAAATCGCGCGGTTCAAAGCGGAAACGTAACCGATCGTTACGCTGGAGCTCAGCTCGTGACCGCCCGGGTTACCGATGGCCATGACCTTATCCGCAACGCGCAAATCTTCGGAAGAACCAAATTCCGCAGCCGTCAAGCCCGTCGCATCGATCTTTACGACCGCAAGGTCCGTCACGGTATCGCTGCCGATCAGCTGCGCTTCATACGTCTCACCGTCGGAGGTCATAACCTTCAGGGAAGTCGCACCCTCCACAACATGCGCATTCGTGATGATGTAGCCATCTTCACTCATGATGATGCCGGAGCCTTCACTCGCCGGGGAAACGCTGCTGTCCGACGTGTCGGTCTGCATAAAGCCGTAATTCTGTGTCACCTGATAATTCTGGATGCACACGACAGACGGTGTAAGCTTTGCGGCAATGTCCTGGTCGCTCATCGCGGAAACCGTGCCGTCGCTGCTCGCGCTCGTATCCGAGTTCGTGTCGCCGTTCACCACGCGCGAGATTGTGAACGCAGCATTGCTGCTCGCTTCGGAAGACTGCACATTGATGACGCCGTTTTGAATCATCACGACGAATACGCCAAGCGACGCCGCCGAGGTGATCGCACAGCAAAGCACAACGGCTAAAAGCTTCAAGCCGAATTTCGAGCCGTGCTTTTTGGGCTTCGGCTGTTTTTGCGGCTGATGCACAGGCACACCGTAATACACAGGTTGTCCGTTTGGCTGCACCGGCGCGTTCTGTTGCGGAGCGCTCTGTGCGTTCCACGTATATGCGGGGGTGTTGTTCGTCGGATACTGTGCGTTATGATAGGTGCCGTAGGCGTTTGTGCTGTTTACAGCGTTATTAGCGGAAGTATTGGTGTTCACCGGTTCAGACCCATTGTTCGGGTCAAAACCATTTTGGAATTTCTCATGATTGTCACTCATGGTTCCTTACTCCTTTCACATGATACCATATTCCAAACGGTTTTTCAACCTTTTTTTCTTTCCGTTCGGATTATCTATATTATTTCGGAGTTCTGTGAAGTTCATGTGAAGTGCAGTGAACAGTTTCATGAAAAAAGCAAGAAATCTCTGTCACACAAAAACAACGAAAGCCACCGGTGCGTGTTCCGGCGGCTTTCCTTATACGCTGATTTTATTTTGTCGTCAGATGCGCACTTTTCAGCGCCTTGCGAATCAAAGCGGAGAGCGGCACGGAAATGATGATGGCGAGAATCGCGTTCACCGTGCTCGAAGCCGCTTTCGTCGCAAGCGCAATCGCCGCAGCCTCCGGCGCACTGCCCGCAAGCACCGTCGTAATGTAGGACTTTGCGAGATACAGCACAATGTATGTCAGGCTGCCGCAGATGCCCGCCACAATGCTGCGCGGTACGGTAATGGTAAAGTCTTCCTCCAGCATGTTGCCGGTGATTTTACCCTTGTGCGCGATGAGGCCGCAAACCGCAGCCAGCAGGAACTTAAATACAAATGTAAACGGAGCCGAAGCGATGTACGCCGGGTTCGTCAGGTCGTAGAGCATCGCGCCGATGCCGGAAGCCAGACCGCCTCCGATCGGGCCCATCACAAAGCCCGCAAGCAGGCAAAACGCGTTGCCGAGGTGGATACGGGAAATATCGCCCACCGGCACCGGAATCGGGAAGCTCAGGTAGTTGGAAACGAACACCAGCGCGCCCAAAAGGCCCACGGTGACAATCTTGTAGATGGAATTCTTGTTTTTCATTTTGATTACCCCTTTGCTTTGGGGCGCGACTGCACCGTTCGTGCGCCGTGCCTTGAAGATTGCACCCAGTATAGCACCGCGCTGGTATTATCGCAATGGCCAGATTTAATATAATTTTTAAGGTCAGATAGTTTTTTCACACCCCAAAAAGCCCGCCCCGGTTGCATTTTCGTCAAAAAAGCGGTATACTGGCGGTGCGAAAAGTGTCGTTCGCTTTTCGATTATCTATAATATGAAGAAGGGATATTCATGGCAAAAGTAAAAGCCGTTATTTTTGATATGGACGGAACCGTGGCCAATACGCTCACTTCCATCGCCGGATTCGGCAACGCCGCGCTTGAAGCGCACCGCTTAAAAACGTTCCCCGTAGATCGCTACCGCACGTTCGTCGGTAACGGCGCAGATATTCTCATGCGCCGCATGCTCACTGCCGCTAAGGGCACATACACCGAAGAAGATGTAAAAGCTCTGCGCAAAACGTATGACGCTTTATATGAAAGTGATCCCACAAAAGACGTAAAGCCCTACCCCGGCATCGTAGAGCTGCTCCAAAAAATGCGTGAAAACAACGTCAAAGCCGCCGTGCTCTCCAACAAACCCGATAACATGACGTGCTATATCGCCGAAAAGCTGTTCACCGGGCTTTTTGATGTCGTCCACGGACAAAGGGAAGGCGTACCGAAAAAGCCGAACCCCAGTGCCGCACTTTTATTGTGCGAAGAATTAGGCGTCACCCCCGCCGAATGCCTGTACGTCGGCGACAGCGGCGTTGATATGCAGACCGGGCAGAACGCCGGCCTCTTCACCGCCGGCGTCACCTGGGGCTTCAGGGACGAAAAAGAGCTCGAAGAAAACGGCGCCGATACCCTCGTCCATAACGCAGAGGAGCTGGAAAACCTTATCCTCTAAGCTAACGGCAATGGCGATTAAAAGTTTCGCCCGCCTTTTTAAAGGCGGCGGGGTCTTGGGGCAGCGCCCCAAAAACTAGGAGAGTAACTTAAAACGTCCCGTGGACGTTTTAAGTGTAGGGAACCTCGTTGCATGAGTTTCCTGAAAGGCGGCTAAAGCCGCCTTTAGAAAAAGCATCGCATACAAAAGGAGAGCGCGCAGCCACCCAAAAGCTGCGCGCTCTGTTAATTTCTAAAAGCTCTCAAAACAAGCTCCTCACCGTCTCATACACGTCGAGCACGTACACGTCCCGCACGCCTGCTTCTTTGCCCCGCACACGTGCCGCCGTCTGTATTCCGTTGGCAGCTCGCCGTAGGCCTCCTTAAACGCCGCCGTAAATCGGCTCTGGCTCTCATACCCCACGGCCTGCGCCACGGACGCAATGTCGTTCTGCGTTTTCAGCAGCAGCCCCGCCGCAAGCTCCATGCGGTGCTGCTTCATGTGCGCCGCAATCGTCGTGCCGTACACTTTTTTGAACACCGTTTTCAACGTCGTGGTGTTCATAAGGAACTCTCTTGACAGCGTTTCTATCGTGATGCGCTCGCTGATGTGTTCAATCAGGTAATTGTGCACGTTCCGAATGATCTCCTCCTGCGAAGCCTGAAAGTCCACTTCCTTTTCCGGGCACGTGATCTCCATCACCTGCTCCACAATCTCGTGCAAAAGCCCGATCTGCTCGGTGTCCGACGCCTTATAGTAGACTTCCTTGCCATCGCGGCGGCTCATGATAAGCCCACTGTCTAAAAGCGACTTCAAATGGTGCGAAACTGCCGGACTCGACATATCCATCATCGCTGCAATGTTGATAACACATTCTTCCCGGTGACTCAAAAGCCAGAAAATGCGCACGCGCACCGGGTCGCTCAGCTGCTTAAACACATCCGCCACGGCCGAAAAACGCTCCGTATTCATCAATTCTCTATGCAGCGCTTCGTCGTGCTTGTGCCTGCCGTGGTCGTGCGGCAATGCAAAATCCGCCATAAAAAGCCCTCCGTTTATCCGTTTCGGAAATCCCGTTCGCCCGTTTGGAAGCAGCACCCGAAAACCCCTTGATTTTTTATTCCGGCCCCAGTATACTACAACTGTAACGATTAAGCAAGTATTTAATCGTTAGCACCACATTTCAAAACAAAATGATTTTTTACGGAGGTTTTCCCCATGAAAAAAACGTACAGCATTGAAGTTGACTGCGCAAATTGTGCCAACCTGATGGAAGAGGCAACCAAGAAAACTGCAGGCGTTGCAAATGCGACCGTAAACTTCATGACCCAGAAGATGATCGTTGAGTTTGAAGACGGTCAGGACGCTAAAGCTGTCATGAAGAATGTCCTCAAGGCCTGCAAGAAGGTTGAGCCGGACTGCGAAATCGAGCTTTAATTTACTTCGGTCTACCCGTATAGTCAGAAAAAATGACCGGCTCCGCTTTCTCGGTACAGTCGGTCTTTTTCACACGGTAATGTATCATCTAACTGCTATATAAAACCACAAGAGGTATCCTCATGAAAAAGAAACAAAAGATTACGCTGTACCGCATCATCATCACCGCCGTGATGCTGGTCGTGTTACAGTTCTTACCTATCACGGGCATTCCGCGCCTTATCGCGTACCTCGCCGCCTATCTCGTCATCGGCTACGATATTTTGAGAAAAGCCGGCAAGGGCATCCTAAACGGCCGCGCGTTCGACGAAAACTTTTTGATGGCGCTCGCCACCCTCGGTGCGTTCTTCCTCGCCATTTGGACAAAGAGCGGCGATTATCTTGAGGGCATCGCCGTGATGCTGTTCTATCAGATCGGCGAGCTGTTCCAAAGCTACGCCGTCGGCAAAAGCCGCAAAAACATCTCCGCGCTGATGGACATCCGCCCGGACTACGCCAACATTGAAAAAGACGGCAAGTTAGAACAGGTCGATCCCGACGAAGTCGCGGTCGGCAGCATCATCGTCGTGCAGCCGGGCGAAAAAGTCCCGCTCGACGGCGTAGTCGAAAGCGGCAACGCAAGCCTTAATACCAGCGCGCTCACCGGCGAAAGCCTCCCGCGCGATGTCAAAGAGGGCGATGAGATCATCAGCGGCTGCATCAATTTAAACGGTGTTCTGAAAATCCGCACCACAAAGGAATTCGGCGAGTCCACCGTTTCCAAAATCCTCGACCTCGTTGAAAACGCCAGTTCCCGCAAGTCCCGTTCGGAAGCGTTCATCTCCCGCTTCGCTAAAATTTACACCCCGGCGGTCTGCATTTCCGCTGTACTGCTCGGCATTGCCGTGCCGCTCCTGCGCATGGCGTTCGGCATGGATGCCGCTTGGGTCGATTGGATCTACCGCGCGCTGACCTTCCTCGTTGTCAGCTGCCCGTGCGCACTTGTCATTTCCATCCCGCTCAGCTTCTTTGCGGGCATCGGCGGCGCAAGCCATGAGGGCGTGCTCATCAAGGGCTCCAACTATCTTGAAGCCCTCTCCGATGCAAAAATCGTCGTGTTCGATAAAACCGGCACGCTCACGCAGGGCGTGTTTGAGGTCACTGCCGTCCACCACAACACGATGGACGAAGCAAAGCTGCTCGAGTACGCCGCGCTCGCCGAGTGCGCCTCCTCCCACCCCATCAGCAAAAGTTTGCAGAAAGCCTACGGCAAAGAGATCGACCGCAGCCGCGTAACGGACATTGAAGAAGTCAGCGGCAAGGGCATCACCGCCAAGGTCGACGGGCACGAGGTCCTCGCCGGCAACGCAAAGCTCATGGCACTGCACAATATTCCATATAACGACTGCCACAGCGTCGGCACCATCATTCACATGTCAATCGACGGCGAATATGCCGGTCACATCGTTATCTCCGATGTCATCAAGCCTCATTCCAAGGAAGCCATTCAGAAGCTGAAGCACGCCGGTGTTGAAAAAACCGTCATGCTCACAGGCGATGCCAAGCGTGTGGCTGATCAGGTCGCCAAAGAGCTTGGCATTGACGAAGTTCGCAGCGAGCTGCTCCCGGGCGATAAGGTCAACGAAGTCGAAAAGCTCATTCAGAATAAGCCGAAGAAAGCAAACCTCGCGTTCGTCGGCGACGGCATCAACGATGCGCCGGTGCTCACCCGTGCCGATATCGGCATCGCCATGGGCGCCATGGGCAGCGATGCCGCCATCGAAGCCGCAGACGTTGTCCTCATGGACGATGATCCGATGCAGATTGCAAAGGCCATCAAAATTTCCCGTAAGTGCATCGGCATCGTCAAGCAGAACATCGTGTTCTCGCTCATCGTCAAGTTCGGCTGTCTCGCGCTCACCGCGTTCGGTCTTGCGAACATGTGGGCAGCCATCTTTGCGGATGTCGGTGTCATGATTATCGCGGTTCTCAACGCCATCCGCGCTTTGAAGTACAAAAAATAAAAGATAACATACCAAAACGCCCTTCCGCTGCGGTTTTTCCGTAAGCGGGAGGGCGTTTTTCGTTTTCTGTTTCAGCTTTTAATCTTTGTACAGATTGCCCGTGTACCAATCCACCATGCCGTTTTGGACAGCGTCCTCAAAGTAGTCGGGCCAGTAGTCCGGCGCTTTGCCGGAGGGATACCAAATGTCCGGGTACAACACGTTTTCGTTCTCCGTGATTTTTGAGGTGTCCACGGTCGCATCTTCGCCGTCACGCACCTTGCGCGCCACGATCACCGTGCGGAAGCCCTCATATTCATACGAGCATGTTGAAAGCATCACCGTTTTGTCGTTTTCGTTCAGGTCAACGCCGGTGTTCACCATGCTGCGTTTCATCACATCGTAGTAAAACTGCATCTTGTCTTCCGCAGAGTCAAAATCGCCGCGCAGATAGTTGAACAGTTCCCCTTGGTTATCGTATGTATTCGTCTTGAATACCGAAACAATCTTCCATTCCGCCGCTTCCTTTTCGGTGTCATAGCGGAATACCGGACAGCTTTTCACGGTCTTGGCACTGCCAAAACCGATCACCTGCCAGAACATTCTGCCGTCCTGCATGCTGTGCCCGTGCAAAACCTGATTATCGGAGTCCACCGTGCACATACCGTCCAAAAAGATGCTGCCGTACTTCGTGCTTTCCTTTTTGTAGTTGCGGTAAAGGTAATACTGCGGGTCGCCTGCAGGCGGTGTCAGCACCGGAAAATTGATGTCCGTGCCGTCCAGCTGCACCCAGCCCGTAATGTCGCTGTTCACACTTTGCAGCTTCAAAACAGCTTCGCAACGGCGCTCCAGCTCTGCCATGCGTTCGCTGTCCGCCGTGTCGTCTTCAGAAGTCGCCGGGACCACGCTTTCCGTGTCGCCCGCTTCGGAGTAGATTTTCTGAATCTCACCTACGTTTTTATCCGTCACATACGGGTTCACAATGAGCTCAATTACAAGCACCGCCGCCGAAACGACAAAAATCACCGAAAACAGCGTGATGAGCACCGGGAACAGAATTCTCCGCTTTCTCGGCTGCATACTTTCTTCGTCTTCATAGACCGCCACGCGCCGCATAGGCTCCGGCTCGCGGTATTTGCGCCGCACGCGTTACGCCTCGTCCACCGGCAAACCGGCAAGGTAGCGGCGCACCATATCGAGTGCTTTGGAGGCCGCGCAGTGGCGGTGCCATTCGCGGGATTTCAGTCTGCCCATCGGCTGGCGCTTTGCCACCCACGTGTTCTTGCCGTCACTCAACGCAATGTACACAAGGCCCACCGGCTTTTCTTCTGTGCCGCCGTCCGGGCCCGCAATGCCCGTGATACCCACGCCGATGTCTGCACCGCTCTCACGCACAATGCCTTCCGCCATCGCGCGCGCCGTCTGTTCGCTCACTGCGCCGTATGTCACAAGCGTCTCGTGCGGTACGCCGAGCAAACGCTCCTTCACGCAGTTTGCATACGTCACACAGCCCGTCTCAAACACGGCGGAGGAACCCGGAATATCTGTAATGCGCTTTGCAAGCATACCGCCCGTGCAGGATTCCGCCGTCGCAAGCTTCTTGCCCGCCTTTTTAAGCTCACTGACCACAAGCTCCTCCAGCGTCTCCACGTCCACACCGTACACGAAGTTGCCGATGCGCTTCTTCAATTCTTCCACCACCGGCACGCACATCGCGTCCGCTTCTTCTTTCGTTGCGGCCTTCGCCGTCACGCGCACGAACATCTCGCCTTCCTTGGCATACGGCGCCACGGTCGGGTTGCTCTGCTCCATCAGGTCTTCGATCATCTGTGCCACCGGCGCTTCGCCTCTGCCGTACACATGCACGCTGTGCGAAGCAATGACCGCGCTCTGGAATTTCTCAAGGTACGGCACGGCATAGTTGTGCAGCATCGGGGTCAATTCCGAAGGCGGGCCGGGCAGCATGATGACGATCTTGCCCTTGTCCGTCCGGAACGCGCAGCCGGGCGCAGTGCCGTTGTCGTTTTTCAGCGCGGTGCAGCCCTCCGGCAGCATCGCCTGCTTCATCTGGTTTTCGGTCATGCCGCCGTTTGCAAAGTAATCGAGCAAATGCTGGTAGCTCTGCTCGTGCAAAACGAGCTTCTTGCCCGCAGCCGCCGCCACGGTCTCTTTCGTCAGGTCGTCGCCCGTCGGCCCAAGGCCGCCCGTCGTGATGAGAATATCGCTTCTGTCGAGCGCGTCGTAAACAGCCTTTTCCAGTCTGCCCACGTTGTCGCCAACTACGGCGGCGTAGAGCAGATCAATGCCGAGCGCCGAAAGCGCCTTTGCAACGATTGTTGTGTCCGTGTTCACGGTCTGGCCGAGCAAAAGCTCTGTACCTACCGATAATACTTCTGCCTGCATGGTAAAATTCCCCTTTCTTACAGATGACGGATCTCCGTCTTTTCAAGGCAATTTTTCAAAAGCTGTTCCACATCAAGTTTCTGTTCCGCAGCCTCCACCACGTTCAAAGTGGGGCGGGTGCGCGGGTGCTTCGGCGTAAACACCGTGCAGCAGTCCTCATACGGCTCAATGGAAATATCATACGTGTCAATGCGGTGCGCAAGCGTCACGATTTCCGACTTGTCGCTGCCGATAAGCGGACGGAAAACCGGCATATTCGCCGCGGCGTCCGTGCAGGCGATGGCCTGTATCGTCTGGCTTGCCACCTGCCCAAGGCTCTCACCCGTGATGAGTGCACTGCATTCGCGCTCGCGTGCAATGCGCTCGGCGGCACGCATCATAAAGCGGCGCATAATCACGGTCGCAAGCTCCTCCGGGCAGTTGTCTCGAATTTGCTCCTGAATTTCGGTGAACGGCACGGTAATCATGTCCATTCTGCCCGCGTATTCGCCGACCTTCTTCAGCAGCGCCACCACCTTTTCATGTGCGCGCTCGCTCGTGTACGGCGGGCTCGCAAAGTGAATGGCCGTCAGCTCCACGCCGCGCTTTGCCATCATCCACGCCGCCACCGGGCTGTCGAGGCCGCCGCTGATGAGAATAGCCGCCTTGCCGCCCGTGCCCACCGGAATGCCGCCCGCGCCGGGCTTCGTCTCGCCGTGGATATACGCCGCTTTCTCGCGGATTTCCACGCGCACCGTGATCTCCGGGTTATGCACGTCTACGGAAATGTGCGGGTTCGCGCACAGCAGCGCCGCGCCCACCTCGCGGGAGATTTCCATGGAGCCGAGCGGGAACTTCTTGTCCGCACGCTTCGATTCCACCTTGAACGTCTTAAAGCCCGCAAGTGTGTCATTGAGGTATTCCGGCGCCATTTTTGTAATGGCGTCCATGTCCTTTTCACACACGCAAGCGCGCGCATAGCCGATGACGCCGAAAATCTTCGAGATGCGCTCCTCGGCCTCGTCAATGTCCGCGTCCTCGTCCTTCGGTTCAATGTAAATGGTGGACTGCATGGAGTACACCTCAAAGTTGCCCGCGCGCGCAATGCGGCGGCGAATGTTCTTTAACAGTCGGTCTTCAAACGTGCGGCGATTCAATCCCTTTAAGACGATCTCGCCGAGCTTGACCAGAATCACTTCCTGCATGACAAAATTCCTTTCCGTCTATAAACTCACGCTTACGCGTGCGAAAGCGTTTGGAGGCCCTCTTTCAAGGCGTCCGCAAACGCGTCCATTTCTTCTGCTGTGTTTTCCGCCGAAAGGCTTACGCGCAGCGATGTTTCAACGCGCTCCTTCGGCAGCTGCATCGCGCTCAGAACGTGGCTCGGTTTTGCCTTGCCGCACGCGGAACCGCTTGAAACAAAAATGTTTCGCTCCGCCAAAAAGTGCAGCATCGTCTCCGCGCGCACGCGCCCTGCCGAAAGATTCACAATATACGGCAGCGCGTTTTCGGGCGAGTTCAAAACAACCTCCGGCATCGCTTTCAGCCGTTCAATCAAATGCACCTGCACCGCTTTTACGTGTGTGAGCGCCTCTTTTTCCGTCATCATGTGCTTCACCGCTTCGCCGAACGCACAAATTTGCGGCACGCCCTCGGTGCCGGGGCGCAGATTTTTCTCTTGCCCGCCGCCGAAACTGTGCGGCAAAATGCGTATGCCGCTTTTCACGTACAGCGCACCCACGCCCTTCGGCGCATGCACCTTGTGGCCCGAAACACTGATGAGGTCAACACCGAGCTTTTTCGGCTGGAGCGGAATTTTGCAGAAGCCCTGCACCGCGTCCGTGTGAAACAGCGCCGGGGCCTTTTTCCTCTTGATCATGCCTGCAATGTCTTTCAGCGGCAGCAAAACGCCTGTTTCGTTATTCACCGCCATCACGCTGACCAAAATCGTCTTCGCATCAATGGCTGCATCAAATTTCTCTTTCGGAATATTTCCGTCCGCCTCCGGCTGCACATACACGACCTCAAAGCCCTCTTTTTCAAGCTGTGCCATCGTATTGAGCACCGCCGGATGCTCGATCGCCGTCGTCACAATCTTGTTGCCCGCGCGCTTTTTCGCGTGCGCCGCACCCAAAATCGCAATGTTGTCGCTCTCTGTGCCGCCGGACGTGAAATAAATCTCCCCCGGCTGTGCCGAAAGTCTCTCGGCGATGATCTCCCGCGCCGCAGTCATCTCCTTTTCCGCCGCAAAGCCCTTGCTGTGCAGCGAAGAGGGGTTGCCGTAGCATTCCGTCATCATGTAAAGCGCCTTTTCCGCCGCCTCTTTTGAAACGCGCGTCGTCGCGCTGTTGTCCAAATAAATTTCCTGTGTCGTATCCATCATTATCCCTTACAGTTTTCGGTAGCCGGTCGAAAAATCGACCACATTTCTAAGCGGCTCACCCGCCAGGAAACGCTTTAAATTCTCCGCCATAATACGCACAATGCGGTCGTGCGTCTCCTGCAAATGGTATCCGCCGGAGATATGCGGTGTGATGACCGCGTTTTCCATCTTCCACAGCGGGTGATCTGCGGGCAGCGGCTCCGGGTCGGTCACGTCCACGCCCGCGCCCGCAAGCTTTCCGTTTTCCAGCGCCGCGCACAGCGCATCTGTGTCGACGATCATCCCGCGGCCGACATTTAATAAAATCGCGCCGTCCTTCATCTTCGCCATGCGCTCTGCGTCAAACATGCCCTTCGTTGCCGTCGTGCCCGGCAGCGTGATGGCCACGCAGTCCGCCTGTGGCAAATATTCGTCAAGCTTATCGGTGTGGATGAGCTCGTCCACAAAATCGGGCTTATCCGTACCCGTGCGGCGCACGCCGATCACCCTTGCGCCCAGCGCTTTCGCACGCTTCGCAAATTCCCCACCGATGTCGCCGAGGCCGAGCACCAGCACCGTCGAGTTCCACGCCGAGCGCACCTGCCCGAGGTCGCACCACTTGCCTGTGCGCTGCACATCGCGGTACAAATGCAGCTTTTTTAAAAGTTCAAGCCACACCGCGACCATGTATTCCGAAATCGCAAGGCCATACGCGCCCGTTGCATTCGTCAAAACGGTCTCCTTCGGCAGACAGCCGTGGATATACCCGTCCACGCCCGCACTGTTCGTCTGCAACCATTTGAGCTTATCGCCGGTCGAGATGAGCTTCGGGCTCACGTTGCCGAGGATTATATCCGCGTTCTGCACGTCCTCGCGCTCCGCCTTGCCCTCTTTATAAATAAACGTCTCCCCCGGCGCGGCTTCTTCGAGCCACACGCGCTGATAGGGCTTTGTCTCCATCGCAACTAAAATGTTCACAGTGTCTCGATCTCCTCTCTCCACACCGTATTGCACGCGTCGCTCGGCATGCGGAAATCGCCGCGCGGCGAAAGCGTCACAGAGCCCACCTTCGGGCCGTCCGGCAGGCAGGAGCGCTTAAACTGCTGCTGGAAGAAGCGGCGGTAGAACGTTTTCAGCCACTTTTTAATGGTCTCGGCGTCATACTGCCCCGCAAATGAGCGCAGCGCCATCGCATAAATTTTACGTGGCGTAAACCCAAAACGCAGCATGTAATACAAATAGTAATCATGCAGTTCATACGGCCCCACAAGGTCTTCCGTCTTCTGTGAAATTTCGCCGTCCTTCGGCGGCAATAATTCCGGGCTGACCGGCGTGTCCAAAATATCAAGTAAAACACGGCGCAGCTCGTCGTTGCCGTGCATCGCCTCATAACGCACGAGGTGGCGCACCAGTGTCTTCGGGATAGACGCGTTCACCGCATACATCGACATGTGGTCGCCGTTGTACGTCGCCCAGCCGAGCGCAAGCTCGGAAAGGTCGCCCGTGCCGATGACAATACCGCCGTACTGATTCGCAATGTCCATCAAAAGCTGCGTGCGCTCGCGCGCCTGCGAATTTTCATACGTCACGTCCAGCACCTCGGGATCGTGCTGAATGTCCTTAAAGTGCTGCTCCACCGCCTTCGCAATCGGAATTTCGTCAAAATGCACCTTGAGCTCTTCCGCAAGGCACTGCGCGTTGCTCTTCGTGCGCGCCGTCGTGCCGAAGCATGGCATCGATACCGTGCGGATGCCCGTGCGCGGCAGGCCGAGCATATCAAACGCGTTCGCCGTCACAAGCAACGCCAACGTGGAATCGAGACCGCCCGAAAGCCCAATGACCGCCGTTTTACAGCCGATGTGCTTCAGTCTCGTCGCGAGACCCGTCGCCTGCATTTTGAGGATCGTCTCGCAGCGTGCGGAAAGGTCGGCGTCGTCCTTCGGCACAAACGGGTACGGGTACGCCGTGCGCGTCGTCTCAAACTCGGGCAGGTCCATCGAAGCGTCGATGATGTCGCACACAGGCTCGTCCTGCCACGTATTCATGCGGCGGCGCTCCTGCACAAGGCGCTCCACGTCGATGTCGCCGTAGGTGATGCCGTTCGTAAACAAATCGCTCTCGTTCAGTAACGAGCCGTTTTCGCAAATCAAATTGTGTCCCGCAAAGATCATGTCCGTCGTGCTTTCGCCAAAGCCGCTGTCCGCGTACACATACGCTGCAAGCAGACGACCGGAGTGCATGCGCAGCATGTCGCGGCGGTACTGCGCCTTACCGATAATTTCATCGCTGCACGAAAGATTTAATAAAACGGTCGCGCCGCCCTTTGCAAGCGTCACACTCGGCGGATCTGCCACCCAAACATCCTCGCAGATCTCCACGCCCACGGTCACGTCCGGCGCAAGCTCAAACACCACGTCACGGCAGCCGTACCAGTCGCCCGCATAGCGCAGCATGCCGCTTTCCGGCGCGGGGGAAAAATGGCGCAGCTCGTAAAATTCGGAGTAATTCGGAATATGCTGCTTTGCCGGCAGGCCCAGCAAAACGCCGCGGCTGAACACCGCCGCGCAGTTATACAGCGCCCCGCCGGACGGGATCGGCATACCCACCGCGCACAGAATATCGAGGTCTTCCGTCTCTTCGATGAGGTCAAACAGGCACGCCTTCGCGCTTTCCATCAGCTTTCTGTCCTTAAACAGGTCGCCGCAGGTGTATCCCGTCATCGCAAGCTCCGGGAACGCGATGACCGAAGCGCCGTTTGCGGCCGCCTCGCGGATCATCTTCGCCATCTCGTTTTTGTTGTACGGGCAGTCCGCCACTTTCACGTGCGGTGTAGCCGCCGCCACGCGCACCATTCCGTCTATTTTTATGCTCACAAATAAGCTCCTCTCAAGTGTCACCGGAGGTGACACAATTATATTCACTTGCACAAATTCCCCCTGCCGAAAAAAGAGCAGGGGGAAACTGTTTTTATTCTCATTCGCCGGTTTCGGCCGCCGTCACAGGCTCCGGTGTGGGCTCCTCTGTGGGGGCCGCCGTCGGTTCTGCGGTCGGCGCAGGGGTCGGCTCCGGCGTAGGCGCCGCAGTCGGGGCAGCCGTCGGCGCAGGGGTCGCAGTAGGCACTGCCGTTGGGGTTGCCGCAGGTGTCGGGCTCGGGGAAGACGTCTCCGTGCCCGGGCCGATGCGGTAAATGGTGCCGCTTGGGCCGTAGTAGGAGGAAGGCAGCGTCTCGGTGCGGATGACCTCTCCGTCCTTCACAAAATCGCGCCAAGCGCTCGCCTCATAGCCCCAGTTGCCGCTTGTGGAAAGCACCTTTTCGCCCTTTTTAAGGTTCTGGTCCACCACGTATTTCACAGTGTCCAGCGGCGGGATCTCGCTCGTCGTCTGGGAATACACATTGATCGTGTCCCACTCTTTCGGGTGCTTGCCGTAGAACTGCACATGCAGCGTCACACCGTCCATCCAACTCATAATGTACACCGGGGTGTCAAGATCATTGCGGAACTGGAAGTCGATCTCGCCGTAACTCACCGTCGCGTCCAGACCGATCGGCACGTACGTAGACGGTGAAGAATGGCAGTCGCGCAGCGTGATCGTCATGCCCGCACGCAGCGCAGCGCCGTAGATCGTTGAAGAAGCCTGACAAATGCCGCCGCCGTACATCTGCACCAGCGCGCCGCCGGAAAGGCCGCCCGCCGGCAAAAAGCCCGTGGAAGCGTTTGTGGAATCGCCCACAATGTTTTCATAAGAGAATGTGTCGCCCGGGTTCAAAACCGTGCCGTTCACGCGGGAAAGCGCCAGGCCCATGTTGTGGTTGCCGTTTTCCGTATTCGTCGAGACCGTCTCAAACGAGGAGATCATGCCGAAATCTTTTCTCAGGTCGTCCACGGTCACTTTCGCCGCGGTCTCCTGCAAAGCAGCCTCCACTTCGCCGCTCGTTTTCTTAAGGAACTGCGCTTTCACGGCGGCAAGCGTTCCGTAAACGTCCAGCTTTTTGCCGTTCACGGCGTCCTCAAACACAAAGTCGCCCGCGTCAAAGTCATAAGAGCCCACGGTCGCGTCCTTAGCCTGCACGACGAAATCGCCGAGTCTTTGCTTTAATTCATTTTCAAAATTCTTGAGCGTCAGGCAGTACGTCATTTCGTAGTCGCCCGCTTTTCTCGATTTCAAAAGCCGCGTCAGCGTAATATCCAGCGTATCCACAACGGTCAGATCGCTGCCCTTTGCGGTCATTTCGGTGTCGCCGCTTTTCACCGTGACGTTGATATTCGCATACGGCTTTAACGCCGCTGCTCTGCACACCTTTTCGGCTTCCGCGAGCTTCATGCCGGAAATGTCGATGCCGTCCATCGTGGTACCTTCCGCAAACACGGTCAGGTCTTCCGGCTCCGGGGTAGGCGTCGGCGCCGCCGTCGCCGCAGAGTCGGAAGACGTCGGCAGCTTATCGCAGCCCGCAAAGCCCAACATCAAGACAGCCGCCAAAACTGCGCCGACCGCCGCCGCGCGATATTTTTTCGTTTTATGTCTATACATGAGATCGCCTTTCTAGATCGCCTTTCTGAAAATCCCGGCAGCTTCTCACAGCCGCTTTTCTGTATCGTACCGACTTACGTTTTGCAGATATTCTCTCCTTTTCGCCGACAAAATACCGGCTGAGAATATTATACCTGCCGCATCTTTTCTTGTAAAGACATACGTTTAAATATGTCTTAAAAGTTTTTGAACGCATATAGGTTCTCCGCTTACTTTAAGTATACCGCAAAGCCGCAAAAAAGTCTCCAGAAAAATGCAAATTTTCCGCAAATTTCACTCTTTTTTCGGATTTGATTTCTTAATTTCCGCGCAATATATGGAAATTCACAAAAAAATGTGATAAACTGGAGCAAAGGACAGGGAGTATCTGAAAATAAGTTTTGATTTTTCAGACACACCCGATGAAAAGGCTATTGAAAAGGAGCGGTATCATGCGCATTTTGATTCTCACCTGTGCCACCGGCGGCGGCCACCTGCGCGCGGCTGCGGCACTTGAAAAATACATACGCGAAACCACCACCCACGAAGTCATTCAAATGGACTTCTTAAAAAGCATCGGCAAGCTGCTCGACAAAACCATTTGCGACAGCTACCTCTTTATGGCAAAGAAGACCCCGTCTCTCTTCGGCCGCCTCTACAAAACGACAAATAAAGATAATCCCCTTGCGGATTTCGTCCCCCGCACAACGGAGCTTCTGGCGCTCCAGCTCTATCCGCGTTTAGCGGAGGTCGCGCCGGACGTCATCATCAGCGTGCACCCGTTCGCAACAGAGATGATCTCCGGTTTAAAGGAGCGCCGCCGCATCACCTGCCCGCTCATCTGCCTCATGACAGACTACGGCGTGCACAAGGCGTGGATTGCCCCGAATGTCGACGCCTATGTCGTCGCCTGTGACGACATGGTGAACGACCTGCGCCGTCTCGGCATTCCGAAAGAGCATATCTACCCCTACGGCATCCCGGTACACGACGTCTTCTTCGACAAGGAAGATCAGGCGAAGCTCCTCACCGAAATGGATCTCGAGCCGGAAGTGCCCACCGTGCTCTTCATGGCCGGCAGCATGGGCGTCTCCAACATTGTAGACCTCTACCGCGGCCTGTGCTCCTCCCCGCTCGATTTACAGATCATCATCATCACGGGCAATAACAAAAAGCTCTATAAGCTCTTTGAAAGCGAAATTCCGAACTCGTCGAAAAAGACAAAGCTTATCCAGTTCACAACGGAAGTAGAGCGCTTTATGCACGCGTCCGACCTCATCATCACAAAGCCGGGCGGCCTCACCGTTTCGGAAGCGCTCGCATGCAACCTGCCGCTCGCCGTGTTCGACGCCATTCCCGGCCAGGAGGAAGATAACGCCAACTTCCTGCAAACACACGATATGGGCGTGCGCGTCACAAAGGAGAATTTCTCCGCTGTCGTGTCCTCACTCATCGAGCATAAAGAGCGTCTGCGCCGCATGCGCGAAAGCTGTCGCACATTCGATAAATCCCACGCGAACGAGAACATCGTCGCGCTCGCCGTAAGGCTCGCAAAGGAATTTGCCTCGTATAACCCGAACATCTCATTCTCCACGGATAAAGGCGTGTTCAACTTCCGCACCGCCGCCATCATCGTGCAGAACGGCAAGCTGCTCGTCACAAAAGACGACAGCGCAGAGCACTACTACCTCCCCGGCGGCCGCGTCACCATGCGTGAAAAGGCCGAGGACGCCCTCACGCGCGAGTTAAAAGAAGAGCTGGGTGTCACCGTCGCGCCGGAGCGCGCCGTGTGGATTGCCCAAAGCTTCTTCACCCCTACAGGCAAAAAGCAGCGTTACCACGAGCTTTGTACCTACTTCACCGTAGACGCTTCCGGCACCGATCTCATCACCCGCGGCGACCGTTTCGACAGTCCGAATGAACCGAGCGTCCACTTCGCGTGGTTCCCGTTTGAAGAGCTGCCGTATATCGATTTAAGGCCGGCATTTTTGAAAACCGAAGTTCAAAACCTGCCGGAGCATACGCAGTTTATTACGATTGGGGATTGACGCACGTTCACCGCAGCCCGTCATTTCGCCCAACAAACGCCCCTCGTTTTTATCTTCTTTGACTATTGATTTTTTCTCCGCACTTTTCTATAATCAAGATAAAAAACATCGTCCTGAACAGGAGGTCATACCATGAAAAAGCGCTCGCTTTCTCATTTTGCGTACTATGCCGCAAACCGCGCATTCCCCGTTTTTCTGTTGCTCCTGCTTCTGCTCGGATTCACCGCCTGCTCGGCGGAAAAAGGCGCCAAAGCGCTCGATTATCCCGCCATGTTCGGCGAAACGAAGGATGAAGTGCTCGCAGCACTCGATGCGGAAAAACTCACCTACAAGGAAGACGACCTTTATGCCAACGCCTACGTTTTAGACCGGACCGAAACGCTCGAAAACCATGATTTTTCGGTCTACCTGCTTTTCGATCTCAACACCGATACGCTTTACGGCTACCGCAGGGTCCTAGTCGTCGAAAACCCGACCGATGCGGACTGCAAGCTGCCCGAAAAGCTCTTTGACACCCTCACCGCGCAGTACGGCGAGCCGACCACCTACCCCGGCCTTGAAAACCGCATCTCCACGCACCTCGACCGCCTGAGCACCGACGCCGTCGGCTCCGGCGAGGTCTACAACGAATACTGGTCGGTGTCCGAAAATTGCGACGCGTCACTCGGCGTCAGCTTTCTCCCCGACGGCCGCCTTTTTGTGGACATCGTCTGCCAAACCCCGCGAACGTAATTTTAGTAAAACCTCAAAAGGACAGCTTCCCCGGAAGCCGTCCTTTTTTCATTCTCATTTTATCTCAAACCTTATCCCGCATCTCCGTCATACGGTTCCAGTAGCGCTTTGGCATGTGGGTGCGGCGGCACAGGTCGTTCCGTCTGCCCTCAATGCCCACGGTGTCGTAGAACGTGCGCCACATGGCGCGGAATTTCTCCTCCTCCGGCGATTCCGGCGGCAGCTCGATGTGCTCCGCCTGCAAAAATTCCGTCGCGCCGTCTTTATATAATAAAGCAAGCTTATGCGTGCGGTCGAAGATCATGAAATCTTCACCGGAAAAACGGTTGATAAAATGCGGCGCGATAACGGGTAAAACGCTGTTTTTCGGCTCAATCTGCGCGATAAGAACGTCGCCGTACTCCGCAAAGCGCAGAAAACCGAGGTACAAGTGCGCTTCCCGCTCAAGGAACTGCACCGCTTTCGTGATCTTATCGACGGCAGGTTCGGTCAGTCGCCCGCACACGCCGCGCCCGACCTTGTACCCCAACCGCATGAATTCCAGCATACGCAGTTCCTTTTCGGGCATACAGGTAAAAAACGCACGCTCCAAAAGATCCTGCGCCTCCATGCCCATTTTCTTCGGAATCGACACGCGCACACGCTCGGCACGGCGCAGGTCGGTCTCGATATACTTCGCGCCGAATAAACACGTCTGGTCGGCTTCATCAACGGGCAAAATCGCGGCAGGCGTTTCTTTTTCCGCAAAGCTCTCGAACACACAGGAAAGAAAGCCGTTATATGTGCCGTCGTAGTAATACATTACAATTGTCCGGTCAGACATTTTACCGCGTCCTCCTTTGTGGGGTTGAATAATGAAAGCTGCTCGGGAATTTCGGGCTGTATGCCGCCTTGCGGCAGCCCGCGGTCGCGCAGAATGCCCGCCAAAACCGCCGGTTCGTCTGTGCGCAAACGGCACTGCATTTTGCCGTTGCAGGTGATAAAATACGAAGCACGCTTTAAGACGACACCAAGCTTTTTCAGCCCCTCGTGGTCGAGCTTTGCTTGCCGTCTGGCGCGGATGATACGCTTTGCACTCACCACGCCGATGCCCGGCACGCGCAATAATTTCTCATACGGCGCGCGGTTCACCTCCACGGGGAATTCCTCCGGGTGGCGCACCGCCCAACTGCACTTCGGGTCTAACATAGGGTCGAGGTCGGGCGTTTTTTCGCTCAATAATTCGTCCGCCGTGAAGCCGTAAAACCGCAAAAGCCAATCAGCCTGATATAATCTATGCTCGCGCAGAAGCGGCGGCGCGGTGTCGAGCGCGGGCAGATTTCTGTCCTGCACGACCGGTATATACGCAGAGTAAAACACGCGTTTTAAAGAATACTTGTGGTAAAGTCCTTCGCTCAGCTGCAAAATACGTCGGTCGTTTTCCGGCGTTGCGCCGATGATCATTTGCGTTGACTGCCCACCCGGTACGAAGCGCGGCGCATTTTTATACCGTATGAGATCGTGCGCGTTTTCCTTGATGCCGTCGCGAATGCGCGACATAGGCAGCAGGATGTTTTCCTTCGATTTCTGTGGCGCAAGGCGCTTTAGACTGTCGTTTGACGGCAGCTCGATATTGACGCTCATACGGTCGGCAAGCAGGCCGAGCTGCTGCAAAAGTGTCTCGTCCGCGCCGGGAATGGCTTTGACGTGAATGTAACCGTTGAAGTGATACTCGTTACGCAGAATATGCAATGTTTCGAGCATTCTTTCGCAGGTGATGTCCGGCGAGCCGAACACGGCGGAGCTTAAAAACAGCCCTTCAATATAATTGCGACGGTAAAAGCTGACGGTCAGATCCGCCAACTCCTGCGGGCGAAACGTCGCGCGGGGCGTGTCGTTTGAGCGGCGGTTGAGGCAATACGTGCAATCATAAGCACATATGTTCGTCATTAGCACCTTTAAAAGGGAGATGCACCGACCGTCACTTGCAAAGCTGTGGCAGATGCCGCACGCGGCGGCAGAGCCGAGCTGCCCCTTTACGCCTGCGCGGTTTACGTCGCTTGAGGTGCACGCCGCGTCATATTTTGCGGCATCCGATAAAATGCGCAGCTTTTCCATGGTGTCCATTTGTGTGTTCATGCTGTTCTCCCTATCTTAAAGTGCGACGCCCTTGAACGGGTTTTCGACGTGTGTGCGGCGGTTTTCCGCGGCGGACTGAAAGAGGTCTTTGTGCATCACCTTGATGCCGCGATCAATGATGTCGCCACCGTATTTGCAGCGCAGAAAATCGACCGTCGTTTCGAGCTTTTGGGCCTTTTGTCCGCGCGCGGCATCTTCAAACAGCGAGCACTGCGACATGCCGAGCGGCACGAGCGACGACACGCGCACGCCGATGCTGCGGATGGATTCACCCGTGTGGTGGGCGCGGAAAAGGCCGTAGGCTGCGTCGAAAATGCTTTTGGAATCCGCCACGGCGGTGTCCAGCATCTTCTGGCGCTGATAAGTCTCGAGGTTATATTTGCGCACGGAAAGCTGCACGTTGTAGCCGCAAAGGCCCTTTTCGCGCAATCTTTGTGCAACGCTTTCGGAGAGCATGTAGAGCTCTGCGCGAATTTCGCCGTCGTCTTTTAGGTCGTGCACGGCGGTGGTGCTGTTACCGATGCTTTTGACCTCCTCGTGCTCGTTCACACGGCGCACGGGCGACCTGTCTTCGCCGTTTGCGTATATACTTAATTGCTCGCCCGCCTTGCCGAATAGCCTTTTTAACAGCTTCCGGTCGGCCTTTGCGGCGTCGCCGATGGTGTAGATGCCGTATTTTTTGAGCGCTTCCTGCGTCGATTTGCCGACGAACAGCAGGTCTGCCGCCGGAAGCGGCCACACGAGCTCTTTAAAATTCTCGCGCGTGAACTCCGTTACGGCATCCGGCTTTTTATAGTCGCTGCCGAGCTTTGCGAAAATTTTGTTGAACGACACGCCGATTGACACCGTGAGCCCGAGCTCATCTTTGACGCGCGCGCGAATTTCCTCCGCAATCTCGCGGCCGCTGCCGAACAAGCGGCGGCTGCCGGTCACGTCGAGCCAGCACTCGTCTAAGCCGAAGCTTTCCACCATGTCGGTGTACTGCATGTAGATCTCCTTTGCAAGGCGCGAATACTTTGCGTAGCGCTCAAAATGCGGCGGGACAAACTTGATGCCGGGGCATTTGCGCTCCGCTTCCCACAGGGCTTCCGCCGTTTTGACGCCTTTGGCCTTCGCGAGCATATTTTTCGCGAGGACGATGCCGTGGCGACGCTCTTTATCGCCGCCGACCGCCATGGGAATATCTTTCAGCGACGGGTCATAAAGCGTCTCCACAGAGGCATAAAAGTTATTCATATCGATGTGCAGAATGACCCGATCCACGGCTTTTGCCTCCTTTTGACGCGTTGCGAACATGCGTTCTCTATGTCCTTATTATAGAACATGCGTTCTGATTTGTCAAGCGGTAAATACCGGAAAAAGCGCGTTTTGAAAAAGATGTCCGCTTGTGTCCTGTGATGTTCTGCTTCTGAAACCGCAGAGATTTATGCACAATTTGTTACCTTAGTGTTACCCTAAGAACAAAGTGTAAACTTAGTGTGAAAGAAGTCTCGGTTTTCTTGAAAAAAAGTTTTCCGCGCATTATACTTTTAACTGTGAAATCTTATTTTTAACTTTATCTCTATACCCTCATTTCTAAGGAAGTGTTTTTATTTGTTTCTTGAAAAATTAAGAAGATTTATGTACGGCCGGTACGGCACGGACGAACTGAACCTTGTTTTGATGATCCTCGGTATTATCGTGATGTTCCTTTCGCGCATTTTCTGGTTCTGGCCGCTCGCAATTATTTCTTACGCGCTTTATATCTATGCGCTGTTCCGTATGTTCTCGCGCAACATCCCCGCGCGGCAAAAAGAATATTATTCTTTCTTAAAGGTATGGACACCGGTGCAAAAATGGTTTAGAATTAAGAAAACGGCTTTTCGCGAGCGCAAGCAATACAAGTACTTCCGCTGTCCGGGCTGTCGCCAGCAGCTGCGCGCACCGCGCGGACGCGGTAAAATTCTTGTCACCTGCCAGCGCTGCCATAAGCAGTTTAAACAAAAGACCTGATTAGGGCAAGGAGTTTGAAAACTATGAAAGTTGCAATTTTAGGCACCTGGCACGTCCACACCAAAGAGTACACCACGGGTGTACTGAACAACCCGAACGCGGAAGTCGCTGTAGTTTGGGACAACGACGCAGAGCGCGGCAAGAAGTTCGCCGATGAAATGAACCTGCCGTTCAACGCAAACCTTGACGCTGTACTCGGCGACGAGAGCATTGACAGCGTGGTCATCTGCACTGCGACCTGCGACCACCCGGAGATCATGATGAAGGTGACGGCGGCGAAGAAGAACATCTTCACCGAGAAGGTGCTCACCATCGACCCCAAGGACGCAGAGAAGGTCGCCGAGGCTGTGAAGGCTTCCGGCAAGGTATTTACGATCTCTTACCCGCACCGCACGTTCCCGACGCTGCGCGCGGTAAAAGCTTTGATGGACAGCGGCAAGTTGGGCCGTGTGACCTACGCACGCGTGCGCAACGTACACAACGGCAGCTCCGCAAACTGGCTTCCCCCGCATTTCTACGATAAAGCACAGTGCGGCGGCGGCGCAATGATAGACCTTGGCTCACACCCGATGTACACGCTTTACTGGCTGCTGGGAGAGCCGAAATCCATTACCTCCACGTTCACGCAGGTGACGAACCGCGGCGTTGAGGATAATGCGGTTTCCGTCATCGAGTTTGCAGACGGCAAGATCGGCGTTTCCGAGACCGGCTTTGTCTCCGAGTGCAACCCGTACACGCTGGAAGTGAGCGGCACGGACGGCGCTGTGATGGTACACGGCGACAGCGTACAGTGGGGTGGCAAGGCGACCGAAGGCAAGTGGGTAGACCTTGAGCTGCCGGAAAAGGAGCCGCTGCCGATCGACCAGTGGATCGATGCTGTTGTAAACGGCAAGCCGTCTCCGTTCACGATTGACGAGGCTGTGATGCTGACCCGTTTGATGGACGGTGCTTACAAGGCATTTGAGACTGGCGCAAAGGCGACGTTCTGATTTTAATTCTTATTTTAATTCTTAAATAAAAAACTCTGAGCACCCGCCGCGCGCATTTCCGTGTGCGGCGGGTCATTTTTAGGGCGAAGCCTGCGGTATCGCCTTAACGTGTATTGGAAACCGGAGGGTCATTGTGGAAAAAGAAAACCATTCTGCAGAAAAGAAACCGATGCGGGAATACACCCCGTGGGACTATGTAAAGCCCGGCATTGCCATTGCCGCCTTTGCGGTGGGGCTGATTTTCGTACTGTTCAAGTTCGATGCGGTCTCGAAGGTGGGCGGCGTGCTCTTTAACGCGGTGAGCTCGTTTATTCTGGGCCTTTTTATCGCGTACATTTTAAATGTGTTTTTGAATCTGTTTGAGAACACGGTGTTCGGAAGGCTCACACGCAGTGACAACAAGGTGTGGAAAAAGCTGAAGCGCCCGGTATGCGTGGCGCTTTCCTATGCGGTGATCGTGCTCATCCTCCTCGCCATCACGCTGTATGTCGTGCCGGAGATTTTCAAGTCTTTAGAACTCATCGGCGAGACGGCACGCGTGAATATTCCGGTGTATGCAGACCAGATTGCCAAATGGGCAGACGAGCTTTCCAAGCAGTTTGACCTCGATTTTTCCACGATGGTGGATTCGTTGAATAACTTCAACTGGTCTTCGATTTTATCGGGCGCAACGGAGTTTACGACGAACTTTTTCAGCTCGCTTGTAAACGTGACCGTGAATGTGGCGAGCGGCATTTTCACGTTTGTGCTCTCCGTTATCTTCTCCGCGTACTTCCTGACGAGCAAGGAGAGCCTGCTGCTTTCCTTAAAGCGTGTCTCCTATTCCCTGCTGCCGAAAAAGGTGGTGGCAACGCTGGCAGACATTGCGGTAACCTCGAACAACGTGTTTTCTTCCTTTGTGCGCGGCCAGCTGACGGAGTGTGTCATTTTAGGCTGCCTGTGCTTCATCTGCATGTCGCTTATCGGGTTTGACTACGCGCTGCTCATCTCGTGCATTGTGACGATCACTGCGTTAATACCGATTCTCGGCGCGTACATCGGCTGCGGCATCGGCGCGTTTTTGCTGCTGATCGTAAACCCCATGGATGCTGTATGGTTCGTCATCTTCTTCATCTGCCTTCAGCAGTTTGAGGGCAACCTCATTTACCCGAAGGTCGTGGGCTCGACCATTGGTCTGCCGGGCGTGTGGGTGATGACCGCCGTGACGATCTTCAGCAATTTGTTCGGCATTTTGGGCATTATTCTCGGCACACCGATTGCAGCGGTTCTATACACGGTGATGCGCCGCGTGACAACGAACCGCCTTGCGGCGCGCGGGCTTTCAAACGCTGATTTAGAACCGGGCAAATACCCATATCTGGAAAGCTCTCACTACGCGGCGGGGTATTCTAAGGGCCGCCCGCTGTGCGCCCCCGTTTTGGAACGCGCGGCAAAGAAAAAGGAACAGGGTAAAAAGCCGCTGTTCCCGAAGTTTAAAACGAGCAAGAAAAAGTGATTTTTCGGCGCCGTACGGGAACCCGTACGGCGCTTTTTATATGCCAAAAGGCATACGGCAAAGCGTTTTTCGCTTACCGTATGCCTTTTGTTTTGCGGAAATTAAAGCGCTGCGATGACTTCCACTTCGACGAGGACGTTCTTCGGCAGGGTCTTGACGGCAACGCAGGAGCGTGCCGGCTTTTCGGTGAAATACTTGCCGTAGACGGCGTTGAACGCGGCGAAATCGCCCATATCGGCGAGGAAGCAGGTGGTCTTCACGGCGTTTTCAAACGTGGTACCGGCTTCTTCGAGGACGGCGGCGAGGTTCTTCATGACCTGCTCTGCCTGCTCGGTGATGTCTGCACCGTGGATGTCGCCCGTTGCGGGGTCGATCGGAATCTGACCGGAGGTGAAGAGCATATTGCCGCAAACGATGGCCTGCGAATACGGGCCGATGGCTGCGGGGGCTTTCTTTGTATCGATTTTCTTCAGCATGATATAACTTCCTTTCGTCACACGGCATCACGCCGCGTTTATATTCATCATAGCGATTTTTGGCGTTTTCGTCAAGTTTTGCTTTTTACTCGGCGAGGGCGTAGAATGCTTCGCTGTATTTTTCGGAATCGTCCGCCATGATGAGCAGGACAAGGTCGCCGACGCTTTCCACGCGCACGTCGTTCGGGTTGACATCCACGCAGATCCACTTGGCGGGGTTCGCGCTGCGGCGGATCTCCGCTTTCAGCTCGTCGATGTCGGTACCGTCCTTGACACGCATGAGGCAAACGGAAAACGCGATGGCGTTGATGAGCGGCTCGCTCGCGACGGCTTCTTCAAAATCGAGGTTTTCGACGCCGAAGTAATACGCAGACTGGTCTTTCGGAATCTCGACCGTGCCGACGCTGTTTTTGAGAAAATCGCGCTGCTCGTCATCGACATCTACGGTGTCATACAGGCGGTCTATAATCTCCGGCAGCGTGCCCGAGATGGTTTTGCCGCTGTCTGTTGTGCTGTTTCCGCTGCCGCAGGCGGCGCAGGCGAAAAGCAGTGTGAGCGCGAGCAAGAGCGCCGTAAGCTTTTTGGGTTTTCTCATGGTAAATTTCCTTTCCGGTTTCAAAATCGAAGGGGTAGTTTAGTATTTTGTGGCGTAGTAGTCGATGGCTTCATCGATGGTGCCGTCAAACACGATCTTTCCGTTTTTCATCACGATACCGCGGGTGCAGAACGCTTTGGCAATCTCCGGCGAATGGGTGACGAACAGAAGCGTGATGTCGCCCTGCATGATCTCCTTCACCTTTTTGGTGCACTTATCGCGGAACGCGCGGTCGCCGACGGACAGCGCCTCATCGACGATGAGGATTTCCGGGTTGATGTTGACGCAGATGGAAAAACCGAGGCGCGCTTTCATACCGCTGGAATACGTGCGCACAGGCTGGTCAATGTATTCTTCGAGCTCTGCAAAATCAATGATGGCAGGCTCGAGCTTTGCGATGTCTTCATCGTTAAGGCCCAAAATGCGGCCCTTGAGGTAAATGTTTTCGCGGCCGGTAAATTCCTGGTCAAAGCCGCTTGTGAGCTCCAGAAGCGCGCTGACGATGCCGTTGACGTAAATTTCGCCGCTTGTGGGGAACGTGACGCCGGTGATCATTTTAAGCATGGTGGATTTGCCCGCGCCGTTGCGTCCTAAAATGGCGACGGCTTCGCCGCGCTCGACGGTGAGGTTCATATCGACGACGGCGTGCTTTGTTTTGTGCGGCACGCTTTTGAAAAACAGCCCCAAAAGGCGACGGCGGCTGCTTGTATACAGTCTGTACGTTTTGCAGACATTTTTAAAACGGATGGCAATGCTATTTTGTTCGCTCATGCTTTTGCCCTCCTTACAGTACATCCGCCATTTCGCTGCGGGTGCGGCGGTAGCTCCAGATGCCGAGTGCGTAAATGACGACGAGCCAGACGGCGAAATACAAAAGGCGCTTCGGCTGGTCAAAGAACCACGTGTGGTAAATGAAGCAGTTGCGGTAGCCGTTGCACAGGAACGTGACGGGATTCAGCATCAAAAGCTTATGCGCGAGGCCCTTGTGCATGGTATCGACCTGGAAAAGCACGCCGGAAAGCCAGAACACCGCTGTGACGAACGATTTGACGAGGTTTGAGAAATCGGTGCTGATGGCGGCGATGGGCGCGGCAAACATAGCCCAGCCGGTGAAGAACAGGAAATTGCACAGCATGTAAAACGGCAGTTGCACAAGGTAGATGGTCAATTCGTTGCCGGTGATAACGAAGATGAGGATGGTGATCATCATCAAGATGAGGTGCACAGAAAATTTGGAGATGCTGGTAAACGTCGGAATGGTGGAGACCGGGTATTTCATCTTGGTAACAAGATAGCGGTTTCGCAAAATACACTCGGTGCCAAGCGTGAGCATTTCGCTCATATAAAACCACGGCACGATGCCGCTGATGAGCCACAGCACGAACGGGTAGCCCTCGATATCGCCGCCGCGGCGCAGGCCGACGGCAAATGCGAACCAGTAAACGAAAATCGTGACAAGCGGCTTGATGATGGCCCAAGACCAACCGAGTGCGGACGCACGGTATGTGCGGCGCAGGTCGGAGCCCGCAAGCTTAAAGATCTGTTTTCGGTAATCGATGTGATCCCGAACGATGGTGACGATGGTTTCACCCACCGAAGGTCTGGTGGATTTGATTTCAAAAGATGAGGCCATACAGGCCGCACCTCCTTTCCCGCGCAGCGCGCGTACCTAAAAAGGCATTCCGAAAATATGGTGGATAGGATAGGCTTACTGCCCGGCCTTCTTCCAGTCCGCAGGCAGTATCGCTTTTGCTATTATACACGTTTTGCAGGAAAAATCAACCGTTTTCGACACGCGGCGCGGCGATGCACACGGCATCCTTGACACAGCGGATGACGGTATCGATGCCGCCTGCGGCGTATTCGCCGTCGATTGACCAATCAAAGCCCACTGCGGCATGCAGGCGGAACGTACTCGCGGAAGCGAAATCGATGTGCTTGTCCGAAAAATCGTTGTTTTTGAGCGCCAGAATGAGGCGGTGCAGATCAGGGAGCGTTTCCGGCTTGCGAATGAGAAGCATCTCAAGCTTGCCGTCGTTCATATCGACGCTGTTTTCATCGTATTTCAACATGCCGCCGATGGAAAGCGAGTTGCTGAACGCGCCGAAAATGTACGTGCCCTCGAAAAATTTGCCGTCTGCCGTGACGGTGAGGGGCGTGGCGTCGAGCGCGTGGAGGTCCTTCATGCCCTCTAAGACATACGCGAAGTGGCCCAAAAGGCGCTTCATGGTGCGCGGCGTGGCGTAGGAGCACTTTGTAAATAAGCCGAACGACGCGACATAGGAAAAATAGCCGTCGCCGAATTTGCCGGCATCAATGAGGCGGTCTTCTGTTTCCGTAAAGCTCTTATAAGGATCTAAAAGATGTTTTTGAATGCCGAGCGTCTGGGCAAAATCGTTTGTGGTACCGGCGGGCAGATATGTGATGGGCGTGCGCAGTGCGCGGTGCAGCATGCCGTTTAAGACGGCGTTTAATGTGCCGTCGCCGCCGAGCACGACGACGCGGGCATAGTCGTTTTCTGCGAGCTTTGCGGTGTAGCCGCTTCCGTTTTCCGTTTCGGTCGTTTCAAAGCGGTCAACGGCGGCGCCGTTTTCCTTCAGCCATGCTTCAAGCTTATCGGCGGTATGCTCGCCGCCGATGCGGCCGGAAACGGGGTTGACGATCATTAAAATGTGCGCGCCGCGTACCGGCTCGTATTCCAAATTTTTATCCATTTCTCTCACCCTTTACGCACAAATTTATTCATAAACATTATACGCAAATACGGGAGAAAAACGGTGAACAAAATTTGAATTTAGAACACACAAACATAGAAAAAACGCCGCCATACGGGAAAAAGCCATACAGCGGCGCTTATGTGTCTATTCGGTTTAAAATCAGCCCTTGAGCTCTACGCGGCGGATTTTACCGCTGATGGTCTTCGGCAGCTCATCGCGGAACTCAACGATACGCGGGTATTTGTACGGTGCGGTGTTCGTCTTGACGTAGGTCTGAATCTCTTTTTTCAGCGCTTCTGTGCCCTGCGTGCCCTTTGTGAGCACGATGGACGCCTTGACGACCTGCCCGCGAATGGGGTCCGGAGCGCTGGTGACGGCACATTCGAGCACATACGGCAGTTCCATGATGACGGATTCGATCTCGAACGGCCCGATGCGGTAACCGGACGACTTGATGACATCGTCTGTTCTGCCGACATAGAAGAAGTAGCCGTCTTCATCGCGCCATGCGGTGTCGCCGGTGTGATATACGCCGCCGCTCCACGCTTCGCGGGTCTTCTCTTCGTCGCGGTAATAGCCCATGAAGAGGCCGCAGGGCGTGTGCTTATCGGTACGGATGACAATTTCGCCCGTTTCGCCGACCGGCGCAGGCGTGCCGTCCGGCAGGATGAGGTCGACATCGTAAAGCGGGCTCGGGATGCCCATGGAGCCGCTTTTCGGCACGGAGCCGACCGGGTTGTAAATGGAAAGCGTGGTCTCCGTCTGGCCGAAGCCCTCATAAATGGAAAAGCCGGTGGCGCGCTTCCATTGCTCGTAGACTTCGGGGTTCAGGGCTTCGCCTGCCGTGGTGCTGTACTCGATGGAGGAAAGGTCATATTTGGAGAGGTCTTCCTTGATGAAGAAACGGTACATGGTGGGCGGCGCGCAGAACGTGGTAATGTTGTACTGCTTGAACATGGGCAGGATGTCGTGTGCATTGAACTTATCAAAATCATAAGTGAAAATGGGCGCTTCGCACATCCACTGGCCATAGAGCTTGCCCCACAGCGCCTTGCCCCAGCCGGTATCCGAAATGGTGAAGTGCAGGCCCTCCGGGTTGACGTTGTGCCAGTACTTGGCGGTGATGTAGTGTCCGAGTGCGTATTTATAGTTGTGTTCTGCGATCTTCGGGTAGCCCGTGGTGCCGGAGGTGAAGAACATGAGCATGGGATCACTGCCGCAGGCGGTGTCCTCTGTACGCTCAAACACGTCGCTCTGCTTTTCAACCTCGGCGTCGAAATCGAGCCAACCCTCGCGTGCGCCGTTTGCCATCATCAAAAATTCAACGGTGCCGCAGCTTTCGGCGGCGCGCAAAGCTTCATCTGCGACCTGACCGTCCGGCGTGCAGACGAGCGCGCGCACGCCTGCGGCCTTGAAGCGGTAATCGAGGTCGTGCTCCATTAAAAGGTTCGTTGCCGGGATGACGACGGCGCCGAGCTTATGCAGCGCCAAAATGGCGAACCAGAACTGGTAGTGGCGCTTTAAGATGAGCATGACTCTATCGCCGCGCTTAATGCCGAGGGACTTGAAGTAGTTTGCCGTCTTATTCGACATGCGCTTCATATCATTAAACGTGAAGCGCTTTTCCTCGTGGTGCTTGGAGACCCAGAGCATCGCAAGCTTATCCGGCTCTTTTTCCGCCATTTTATCGACGATGTCGAACGCGAAGTTGAACTTTTCTTCGTTCATGAAATCAATGGATTTTAAGATGCCGTTTTCGTCAAGCTCGGTGTGCACAAACGGGCTTGCGACCGTTTCGCGGTCGGCACGGTCCCGCTTGGCCTTTATGAGCGCCTCGAACGTGTCCTTTTCGGGCTTTTTCTCCTTCTGCGGGCGCATGACAACGGCGTATAAGGTACATTCCTCGCCACCGACGGCGATCATACCGTGGGGCGTGCCGCTGTTGTAGTAAATGGAATCACCCTCGCCGAGTTCTTCGATGTGCGAGCCGATCTGCACGCGCATTTTGCCCTTGATGACGATGTCCATTTCCTGCCCCTGATGGGTGGAAAGCTTGATCGCAACCTTCTGCTCCGCCTCGTTATACGGCATGGTGACAAAAAAGGGCTCTGCCGTTTTGCCCTTAAAGAGCGGGGCAAGATTTAAATACTTAAAACCCTGACGGCGCGTAATGGGCAGGCCCTCGCCGCGGCGGGTGACGGTATATGTGGAAAGACGCGGGCTTGTGCCCTTGATGAGGTCTGTGGGGTCGATACCGAAGCGTTCTGCACATTTAAAAATAAACGTGAAGCTGAAATCATGCTCGCCGCTTTCAAAGCTGCGGTATTCCTCCAGCGTGACGCCGGTGCGCTGCGCCATTTCTTCTTCGGAAAGGCCGATGATCTCGCGCATGGTGCGAATGCGCTCCGCC
Organism: Hominenteromicrobium mulieris; assembly: GCA_021029595.1. Lineage (GTDB taxonomy): Bacteria > Bacillota > Clostridia > Oscillospirales > Acutalibacteraceae > Hominenteromicrobium > Hominenteromicrobium mulieris. The sequence goes on from JAJJOY010000002.1 coordinate 450,896, forward strand.
ACCTCTGCGAGCTGTGCTTTCAGGTCTGTTTTTTCCGTTACGGGGGTTTGTGCTTCGTTTGCCAATTTCTTCATTCCTTTCGTTTTGGTATGGCTATATCGATAGTTTTGGTGTTTTTCATGCAAAAAACTCCGTCTCAAATCGCTTTGAGACGGAGTTGATCCGCGGTACCACTCAAATTGCCTGAAAAGGCCACTCACGGGCTCCCATGAAGCCCTATGCACTGACGCAGCATGGCGCGGAAAGCCCTACTCGGGTTCACTTTGGGGCTTTCAGCTCGGAAGGGATTGTGACAGGGCTTTTCGTATCGGCTTACACCCGCCGCCGACTCTCTGAAACGGGAAAGCCCGCACTGTCTTCGTCATCGCTTTTATATTTTCTCTGTATTATATGAGGTATATCTGAAAAGACAAAACTTGTTTTTAGATATATTCTTATCTTATCTGGTTTTCATTTCAATGTCAATTGTTTTTTCAAAAATTTCAAAAAGCTTCACACTTTTGCGGTCTCACGCATTTCGCGCATAACGTACTCCCTCAAAACGTGAAATAAATAATAAAAACCGGATAAATACAGGCATTGCAGCCCGCATTTTATCCGGCTTTCTGTTTCGTGTGAACGGGTCGCCCTCCGATAAACATTTAACGGTTTATCTTTGAACTACCTTATTTGGATAAAATGAAAATATCAATGACACTTTACGCGCGATGTGCGGCTTCTACGGCGTCAGCGGCGTTATCGAGAAGGCCGTCACCCATGAGCTCGATGGCACCGCGATCGCACAGGGAGGCAATCTGCGGGTCAAGCGGGAGCTTATCGAGCACCTTGAGGTCGTACTTTGCCGCGACCTCGTCGATGTGGCTTTCGCCGTAGACCTTGAACGGCTCGCCGCAGCACGGGCACTTGACATAGCTGTAATTTTCGATGAGACCGAGCACGGGCACGTTCATCATTTTTGCCATTTCGACCGCTTTGGAGACGATCATGGAGACGAGCTCCTGCGGGGAGGTAACGATGATGATGCCGTCGAGCGGGATGGACTGGAACACCGTGAGCGGTGCATCGCCGGTTCCGGGGGGCAGGTCAACAAACATGTAATCGACTTCATTCCAGATGACGTCGCTCCAGAACTGCTTGATGACACCGGCGATGACCGGGCCGCGCCAGACGACCGGGGAGGTCTCATCCGGCAGAAGCTCGTTGATGCTCATGGTCTCGATGCCGGTCTTTGTGTTGACCGGGAACAGGCCGTCATCGCTGCCCATGGCCTTTTCGTGGATGCCGAAGCACTTCGGGATAGACGGGCCGGTGATGTCGGCGTCGAGAATGGCGGTTTTAAAGCCGCGGCGCTGCATGGTAACAGCCAGCATAGAGGTGACAAGGCTTTTACCTACGCCGCCTTTGCCGCTGACAACGCCGATGACCTTTTTGACATTGCTCATCTTATTCATGGGCGCAAGAAAGCTTTCCGGATTCTGGCGGGAAGGACATTCCTCGCCGCAGCTGGAGCAGTCGTGCGTACAATTTTCGCTCATTGCTGATACTTCCTCTCAAAAATAATGTCTTTTTTCGTTTGTGCGGTAAGCTATTCCGCCGCATCAAACAGGATATTTCGGTCCTTTTATTCTACCCTGTTCTTCCGCTTTTGTCAAGATTTTGACAAGCTATGGAACTGCACAGTTAAGCTATTCGTGCGTATCGTTCGCAACGGTGGGCGTTAAAAACAACAGAAGAAACGCGAGCGCCAAAATGCCGCAGGAAATAAACATGGTTTTTGGGAATGAAAAATTTTCCCGTACCTCGGTTTTTGACTTCAAGATACGGGAAATTTTAATTTCAGGCTTCGTCAAATAATTTTTCAAAGCGAACGGCGGCGGTGTGCAGGTCTTTCATGCCCGCAAACACGTTTTCCGCGTTGAACTTTTCTTTGAGGTAATAATCGGCCTCCAGCGTGAACCAGCCTTTGTAACCGATCTCTTTGAGCGCGGCGGCGATGGGCGCGAAATCAATGGACATGGAGAACGGGATCTGGTGGGAATCGTGCCAACGGTCGTTATCGTGAATGTGAAGCGCCTGCAGGCGGTGGCCCAGCGCACGGATCATGTTCGCCGCGCCTGAACCGGAGCCGCGCATTTCCGCGTGGCCGATGTCGAGGCATGCGACGAGATACGGGTCATTTACGGCGTCGATATGCTCGATGAAGCTCTCTGAAGTGGCGCATGCTGCAAAGCAGGACTCGTCTTTCGCATCATCCCAGTTCCACATGTTTTCCGTGGCGATCTTCACGCCGCAGTCCTTCGCAAACGGCAACAGTTCAAGGTACATTTCGGCATTTTCTGCGGCGGATCTGTCGTTATCCGGGTGAATGATGCAGATCTTGCCGCCGGCTTCTGCCGTGCATTCAATCGCGCGCTTGAAATACGAGCGAATCTCCGGGCAGGAGGTCGGGAACGGCGCGTGCGACTGGTTGCAGGTGATGCCGTTATCAAGACCGATCTGCTTCAGCTTGCGCGCAAACGCGAGATAATTTTCCCCGGCAAGCGGATGTGTTGTGGGGCGGACTGCGCCGAGTCGCCAATCGTAATCGCACATGGCAAACATGGAAAAATCCCAGGCGTCAAACCCGGCTTTTGCGACGTATTCCACGGCTTTTTCTTCGCCGACCAGAACGGACGCAGTTTCGATCTGTGTGGATGTTCTCATGAAAACTCCTCCCTTTTATCGACATTATAGAGCCGAAAAAGGGGCTTGTCAAGCCAGTCTTTCGGCGTTTGGTTTGTGGAAAAAGCCGAAAGCACTGTACAAAGCGACACAAAAACGACCGCCCAATTTAGAACCGAGCAGCCGTTCATAGAGTTTGCTTAATAATTTTCCGCGTGGACCTCAAAATAGCTCTGCGGATGGTTGCAGACCGGACACACCTCCGGCGCTTTGACGCCGACGCAGATATGACCGCAGTTGCGGCACTCCCACACTTTTACCTCGCTCTTTTCAAAAACATGTGCAGTTTCTAAATTTTTTAGCAGCGCACGGTAGCGCTCTTCGTGGTGCTTTTCGATCTCGCCGACCATTCTGAATTTTGCGGCAAGCTCCGGGAAACCTTCCTCTTCGGCGGTTTTTGCAAAACCCTCATACATATCGGTCCACTCGTAGTTTTCGCCGTCCGCAGCGGCCCCGAGATTTGCTTTTGTATCGCCGATGCCCATGAGCTCCTTGAACCACATTTTTGCGTGTTCTTTTTCGTTATCGGCTGTCTTCAGGAAGAGTGCAGCTATCTGCTCGTAGCCCTCTTTTTTCGCGACAGATGCGAAAAAAGTGTACTTATTTCTCGCCTGCGACTCGCCGGAGAAGGCCTCTTGCAGATTTTTCTCGGTTTTGGTGCCTGTATACTTGTTTGCCATAGAAATACCTCCTATGTCCATTAAAATCAATTTCGCCCTAAGGCGACCTTACATTCTTAAGTATAACTCATTTTTTGAAAAAAACAAATGATTTTGAACCATATAAAAAATAAAAAGCACTCAGCAATACGCTAAGTGCTTTTATCTGGCTCCCCCTGTTGGACTCGAACCAACGACCCTGCGGTTAACAGCCGCATGCTCTACCAACTGAGCTAAGGAGGAATATTTTGGTGACCCGTGCGGGAATCGAACCCACGTTAACGGCGTGAGAGGCCGCTGTCTTAACCGCTTGACCAACGGGCCACAAAAACCAAGAGTTGTGGCTCTTGGTCAGCTTCTGGTGCACCATCAGGGACTCGAACCCGGGACACCCTGATTAAGAGTCAGGTGCTCTACCAACTGAGCTAATGGTGCATATACCCTGAAAACTGAATAAAGGGAGAAGCAAGAGTAGAATGGGAGAAGAAAGCGCAATCTTGAACCAAGAAGGATTATGGTCAAGCCCTCGACCTATTAGTACTGCCAAGCTGAACACGTTACCGTGCTTACACATGCAGCCTATCAACCTTGTAGTCTACAAGGGGTCTTACTAGCTTACGCTATGGGATATCTA
>JAJJOY010000003.1 GCA_021029595.1 Hominenteromicrobium mulieris
AGGGATTGTCTGTAGGCCATGTCCTGTGTTATACTCTTACTCATGAGGAATATGGTCTCCTTTCGGAAAGTTTGGTGTGGTAGCTTAACTTTAACACATGAGGCCCTATTCCTCATACCCTTTTTATTCAATTGTCCAAGATGTATTGTAGTCCTACAAACAATTCAAGGACAAATTATGCAAAGCATATTGACAAATTGTGCAAACCGTGTACAATATAGGTACAAAAAGTAAATTTTGTGGTGAAGTTGGTGGGCATATGTTACAAAGTACTATCTTAGACACACAAAAATGCGAGCATGAAACCGCATCCATTTTGAACAATTTTACTATTGCCTTCGGAAAGGTGCATTGGGGCTTCCCGGATTTCGAAAACTTGGATGAATTGTTCGAAAATCAGCAGTTTGTTTTGATGCTCTGCGTCAAAGCTTCGTCTGAAAAAAGTGATTTATATTTGAATAACGACATTTTTAATGTAATTACCGGAGGGGTAATTTGTGTGCGCCGCAGCGATAAAATCCTTTGGAATCACTGCTGCTGCGAGAACATGCAGATTCTTTGGCTTCCCTTTACAATGAAATGCGTTTCCGACTGTTCCTGCGAAGACGCCGATGTTTTAAATGACTTTTTGTGTGGAAAGCTGAGCCCTGTCGGTTATAATACACAGCTGATTGATTACAGCGACTTTCTCAGAAAGCGCGTTTGCAACTATACCAAGTGCTGCCTGAACCAAGTTCTTTCCGGATTTATACTGGACTGCATTTTTACCCTTAAGCAAAATTACGACGGCCTCTCCAACAAGGACAAAATCACCCAATACCTGCTCGACCACGCAACGGAGAAGATCAGCGTGCCGGAACTTGCGAAAAAGCTTTCGATTTCCGAACGCGCACTGTTCTATTATTTTCAAGATAACTTCGGTTCCACCCCGAGCAATTACATTAATCGTATACGCATGAACGCCGCCGCAGAGCACATCCACCGCGGGTTATCCGTGAAAGAAGTGACCGAAATGTACCACTTTTCGGAATCTTCTGCGTTCTGCCGGTTATTTAAGAAGTACTTCGGCATCACGCCGACGGAATACCGGCAGCTGGCAGAGAAATCGCAGCTGAAAATCGTCTCGCGGGACGAGCTGAAGGATTAACCGTATATCTTTCACGCGATCCATAGATAACAAAACACCGCCCGTTCGGAAAAGCTCCGAGCGGACGGTGTTCTTTATCTTATATTATATTGTATTCGATCAGTCAATGACCTTGTTGTCGCGATCCGGAACAATTTTTTCAAGGAACTGCTCTACGGTCATGGCGCCGAGGTCGCCCTCTTTGCGCTTACGGATAGAGATGGTGTTGTTTTCGATGTCCTTATCGCCGACAACGACCATGTACGGCACCTTTTCGAGCTGTGCTTCGCGAATCTTGTAGCCAATCTTCTCGCTGCGGTCGTCGACCTCGCAGCGGAAGCCCTTGTCTTCAAGCTGCTTCTTGACTTCATAGAGATAGTCGAGGTGGCGGTCTGCGATGGGCAGCAGCTTCACCTGTACCGGGGCGAGCCACAGCGGGAACGCGCCTGCGTACTTTTCGATGAGCAACGCGAGGGTACGCTCGTAGCAGCCGATGGAGGTACGGTGAATGATGCACGGGGTCTTCTGCTTGCCGTCCTTATCGGTGTAGACCATGCCGAACTGCTCGGCAAGCATCTGGTCAATCTGAATGGTGATAAGCGTATCTTCCTTGCCGTACACGTTCTTAATCTGGATATCGAGCTTCGGGCCGTAGAACGCAGCTTCGCCGATGCCGATCTCGTACGGAATCTCGAGGTGATTAAGGATGCGCTCCATGAGGCCCTGTGCCTCGTTCCACTGCTCTTCCGTACCGATATACTTTGCACGGTCATTCGGGTCCCATTGCGAGAAGCGGTAGGAAACGTCCTCATACAGACCGAGTGTCTTCAGCATGAAGATTGCAAGCTCCAGGCACTTTCTGAACTCATCTTCCAGCTGCTCCGGTGTGCACATGAGGTGGCCTTCGGAAATGGTGAACTGGCGCACACGGATCAGGCCGTGCATCTCGCCGCTTGCTTCATTACGGAACAGTGTGGAGGTCTCGTTGTAGCGCAGCGGCAGGTCGCGGTAGGAACGCTTGCGGTTTAAATAAGCCTGATACTGGAACGGGCAGGTCATCGGGCGCAGAGCGAAGACTTCCTTGTCCTTCTCCTCGTCGCCGAGCACGAACATGCCATCCTTATAATGATCCCAGTGACCGGAGATCTTGTACAGGTCGCTCTTTGCCATAAACGGGGTCTTTGTCAGCAGCCAGCCGCGGCGCTGCTCCTCGTCCTCGACGAAGCGCTGCAGAAGCTGAACGATGCGTGCGCCCTTCGGCAGCAGGATCGGCAAGCCCTGACCGATAACGTCGCTTGTGGTGAAAAGCTCCAGCTCACGGCCGAGCTTGTTGTGATCGCGCTTCTTGGCTTCCTCCATCATGGTGAGGTGCTCTTCCAGCAAGCTCTGCTTCGGGAACGCGATGCCGTAGAGACGCTGCAGCATCTTGTTGCTTGCATCGCCGCGCCAGTATGCACCTGTGATGGAGGTGAGCTTTACAGCCTTGACATTGCCGGTGCGCATGAGGTGCGGGCCTGCGCAGAGGTCCGTGAAATCGCCCTGCTTATAGAAGGAGATGTGCTCGCCCTCGGCAGCGTGCTCACGGATGAGCTCCTCTTTATAGTCCTGACCCTTCATGAGCTCCAGTGCTTCCGCGACCGGCAGCTCGAAGCGTTCAATCTCGATGTCTTCCTTGATGATCTTCTTCATCTCGGCTTCGATCTTTGCGAGGTCGTCGTTGGTGATGGCCTGCGGCAGCTCCATATCATAATAGAAGCCGTTATCCACAGCCGGGCCGATGGCGAACTTTGTGCCCGGGTACAGGCGGTTTACCGCCTGCGCCATGATGTGGGACGCGGTGTGCCAATATGCCTTTTTTCCCTCTTTATCGTCAAACGTCAAAATCTCTACTTTGCAATCTTCGTTGAGCACGGTGCGCAGGTCGCACACCTCGCCGTTCACTTTTGCGGCACATGCGGACTTATAAAGACCCATGCCGATGCTTTTTGCGACTTCCGCTACGGAAACGCCGCTTTCAAATTCCTTTTCGCTGCCCTTCAGGTCAACCTTGATCATGATTCTCAATCCTTTCCTAATTCTCTGATAAAATAAAAAGCCCCGGGATCCCTCACCGGGATCTCGGGGCGACACTGCGCGGTTCCACCCGAGTTCCTGCGTGTTAAAACACACTTGTGTTAACACACAGCTCGTTCTTCCGCCTTAACGCGGCGGCAACGTCCGCCTTTTCGGTAAACCGTTCGGCGGCGGCTCAAAGGCGGTATTTCGGTTTCGCTTTCCGCGGTGCTTTCAGCCGGTGGCAACCGCTCTCTTTCGAAAAGACCTGAACCCGAACTTCCTTATCAAAGCCCTTTTCTTGTCCCCATACTATCACCGTTTTTCTGAAATGTCAACACCCAAGAAAAGAGTTTTTCACATAAATTCTTCATCGTCTATTATCGTAGACAGTAAAATGTCTATTTACGCATACAATTTGTGTAGAGGTGATACACTTGCTTTGGGAAAATAATATTGTGGGGCAAACAATACGGTCTGTGCGCAAAGCAAAAGGCATGTCGCAAGAGGTTTTAAGCGGCTTTGCGGGCATCGCGCGCACGCATTTGACGATGATCGAGTGCGGAACAAAGCAGGCGAATTTCTCGACGATATGCAAGATTGCGGAAGCGTTTGACATGCGCCCCAGCGAGCTTGTCCGCAAAATGGAAGAAGCGGAAGAAAAGCGGGATAAATAGACCCGCAGAAAAAATTTTTCTTCTAAAAAGCAAAAAAATCGGCTTATATACTGGGCTCTTGTATAAAACAGAAAGAAACCGTAATTATTTCTTAAATTCTTTGGTTGACATATGCAAGGAAAAGAGATAAAATTGTACATGGAGTGTTTTACACTTTTTAAGTCAGCCGTGTTCCGAGCAGTTTATGCGGCTGCTTTTTGTGTGGAACCTTCACAGGGAATAACGCACCCTGCATAACCTAATTTAGTAATTGAATATCGAAAACCTTAGCGAAGGAGGTGCCCAATGCCACAAGTACCAATTTGGGGTTGTGTTCTGATCGTACTGGCAGTCGCCGCTTTGTGCGGCGCTCTCGCTTTCTTTGCGGGTGTGAATCATCGAAAAAGAGAAGCGGAAGCTGCCATCGGTTCGGCAGAAGACGAAGCCAAGCGGATCATCAGCAACGCGATCAAAACGGCTGCCGCAAAGAAAAAGGAAGCCGTGCTCGAGGGCAAGGACGAAATTCATCGTCTGCGCAACGAGTCCGAACGCGAGATGAATGACCGCAGAAAAGAAATTCAGCGCCAGGAGCGCCGCGTTTCCCAGAAGGAAGAATCTTTGGATAAAAAGATGGAAAATCTGGAATCCAAAGAAAACGCGGTCGAAAATAAGATGCGCAAGGCGGAGGAACGCCTGAAAGAGGCAGAATCCGTTAAGAAAAGTCAGATCGACATGTTGGAGAGGATCTCTTCCTTTACCGTGGACCAGGCAAAAGAGTATTTGCTCAAGTTACTTGAGGATGATCTTGTGCATGAAAAGGCCATTAAAGTAATGGAGTATGAACAGCAGACGAAGGAAGAATGCGACAAGCTGGCAAGAGAGATCATTTCGGTCGCCATTCAGCGCTGCGCGGCGGATCACGTATCCGAAGCCGCCATCAGCGTCGTTCCGCTGCCCAACGATGAAATGAAGGGCAGAATCATCGGCCGCGAAGGCCGTAACATCCGCGCCATTGAACAGCTTACCGGCGTGGATCTCATCATCGATGACACACCTGAAGCCATTACGCTTTCGAGCTTTGAGCCCGTAAGACGTGAAGTGGCAAGAATCGCCCTTGAAAAGCTGATCTCGGATGGCAGAATCCACCCGACCAGAATTGAGGAGACGATTGAGAAAGCCCGCCGCGAAGTGGATGCAACCATTAAAGCCGAGGGCGAACGCGCCGTGCTTGCTGCCGGCGTAAACGGCATTCACCATGAGCTTGTTAAGCTGCTTGGTCGGCTGCGTTACCGCACCAGCTATGGACAGAATGTCCTCAACCACTCTCTGGAAGTTTCTTACCTTGCCGGTATGATGGCTTCCGAACTGGGCCTTGACCCCACCATTGCAAGAAGAGCAGGTTTGCTGCATGATATCGGCAAAGCGCTCGACCACGAGATTGAAGGCTCCCATGTGGAGATCGGCGTGGATGTTGCAAGAAAGTACAAGGAAAGCGAAGCCGTTATCCACGCAATTGCCGCACACCACGGCGACATTGAAGCGAAAACGGTCATTGCCTGCCTGGTGCAGGCAGCCGACGCCATCTCGGCAGCACGCCCCGGCGCGCGCCGCGAGAACATCGAAAACTATATCAAACGTCTCGAAAAGCTCGAGGCCGTGGCTGCATCGTTTGACGGTGTGGATCGCTGCTACGCCATTCAGGCCGGCCGCGAGATCCGCGTCATGGTAAAGCCCGAAGTGATCAACGATGAGAAAATGACGCTGCTCGCCCGCGACATCTGCAAGAAGATTGAGGAAGACCTCGAATATCCGGGTCAGATTAAGGTCAACATGATCCGTGAAAGCAGAGCGGTCGATTTCGCGAAATAACATAGTTCGTCACAACGCTCAACCGAATCACAAGCAAAGCCCTCCGGGAGGAATCTCGGAGGGCTTTTGTTATGTAAAACCGCGCGTCGGTAGGTTCTCCCCCGCCTCGGCACACGATTTTACTGTAAAAAAAGCAACACCTCTTACCCTGCCGACAAGATCAAACATAAATGCTCGGATTTTCGGTGCTACGGTCAAAAGGCGTTGCTTTGCAAAATACAATTTTAATTATGTGCTGAAATTTGTGTTAGCTTTGACAAACGGATCACACAAAATATGTGTAAAAAATTCACATTTTGTCGATTAAGACGCATTATCCATCTGCAAACACAGTTTATCGGAAATCATGGCGATGAACTCGCTGTTCGTGGGCTTGCCCCGCGTATTGTGAATGGTGTAACCGAAATACGAATTCAACACATCCACATCACCGCGATCCCAAGCGACTTCGATCGCATGGCGAATGGCGCGTTCCACACGGGAGCTCGTGGTCTCGTACTGCTTTGCCACACTCGGATAAAGCTGTTTTGTCACCGCATTGATAATCTCCGGGTCTTCGATGGCCATGATGATGGAATCCCGAAGATAGTGGTATCCCTTAATGTGGGCCGGCACGCCAATCTGATGCAGAATCTCCGTGACCTGAATGCGCAGGTCGCTGCGGCTGGTGCCGTTTGACGGATGCTGTGCCGCACCGGCCAACGTAAAGATACGGTCGATGATCTCTGTTTTACTGAACGGCTGGATGGCGTAATAATCTGCGCCGGCCTCCATGATCTGCCGCTCCAAAGCGTTTGAGGAATGCGCTGCCGTGATGATGAACACCGGCTTTGGCAGTCCCTCGGCCTTCACAGCGTGCATAACGCCCAGTGCATCTACGCCCGCCATAAAGAGATCCATTACGACCACATCCGGTTTTTCATCCCGTATTTTGGTCAGTAGCGCTGTTCCGTTCCTGTTTACGGTCACAACCTGTGCACCCCGCGAAGCCAATGCGTCGGTGTTTTCACGGCTCCATTCGCCGTCATCCGCACAAATGATGACCTTTATTTGCTTTTCCATGGCTTACCTCCTGCGTGATTTAAATTGTGAACAAATTTTACCATATCATACACGCTATTTCAAGAGGGTAAATGAAATTTCTTTAATTTATTTGTTTTCTAACAAAAATATGGATCTTGATTTTGTTAGCTTTCATCACGGTTTCGGTTGATACACTTCTAATTTCGACAAAAATCAGCAGATAATCAAATATTTTTATTACAGCCAATATCCCGGCGAGTTTCTTACCAAAAAGATGTATAAAACAGAACGAAAACCGATTCTGTAAGATTGTGTCATACCTTCTGTGAGAAATATGACAATGCGGCGCGAAAAAGGGACGCGTGCGCCGCAGCCCACCGTCCCCCTCGTCTTAATTTTCGTTCAGGTTTTCGAGCATCGTTTCGGCAAAAATGCCATAGCCGCGTGTAGCATCATCTACGAAAACATGCGTCACCGCACCGACCAGCTTACCGTCCTGCAAAATGGGGCAACCGCTCATGCCCTGCACAATGCCGCCGGTACGGGCAAGTAGCTCCGGATCGGTCACGTGCAGCACAAGGGTGCGTGTTTCCTGCTTGCCGTCTGTGCTGACGCGCTCAAGCTCCGCATCAAACAGCCGCATACCCTCATCGTCGATCGTGGCGGCGATCTGTACGGCACCTGTATGCACATTTCCGCGCGGCAGCACCTCTACGGTCTCGCCCTCGTGCGGTGCGGAGAGTTTGCCGTAAAGCCCAAACTGCGTGTTCTGCGTCAGCGTGCCAAGGCTCTTGCCGCCCGTAAAATACCCGCGCAGGCGGCCCGGCCGACCGCTGCTGCCGCGCTCGATGCCGCAGACGGAAACGGCAGCCGGCTCGCCGCTGCGGATCTCCAAAACATTGCGCGTGTCGGCATCGCAAATGCCGTGGCCGAGCGCGCCGAACGCTTTGCCGTCTTCGGTGTAAAACGTCACGGTGCCGATGCCCGCAGCGCTGTCCCGCACCCACATGCCCGCTTTGTACGAGCCCTCGCACAAAACGGAAGTAACCTGCGCCGTGAACGTTTCCGTGCCGCGCCGCAGCGTGAGCGTGTTCGTTTCATTTTCGGAAAGCACAGCGGAAAGCGCAGCGTTCGTCTCTACGTTATTGCCGTTTACGGAAAGGATATAATCGCCGGGCTGAATGCCGGCTTCGCTTGCAGGGCATTTTAAGCCACCGTCTGCATAAATTTCCGAAAGTGCGGCAACAATAACGCCGTCCGAAAAAAGTTTTATGCCGAAAACATCGCCGCCAAGCTGCACGGTGCGCACCGTTTCTGTCTTTGCCGTGATATGGGAAGCAGAAACGGCGTGCGCCGCTGCGTTTTCCGGCAGCGGCAGGCCGATGAGCCCGCACACGGAAAGCATCAGTAAAGCCGCCGTGCCCACGCTTGCCGCAAATGTGCGGATGCCCTCAAAAAGCGAGATGTCGCGTCGTTTTGGGGCGTGCGGTTGCGGTTCATTTTCAAAATTCAAGTCTTCTCATCTCCTTGCAGAAAAATTCAGAAAGCTCAAACGAGCCTTCTGTTTTTACTTTTCCACGCGGAGAGAAAAGTATTTGCGGCAATTAAAAACACCTTTGCACAACGAAGGAAATCGTTACGCAAAGGCGATCGTTTTTGGTCTGCCGCACTGCCGGGCTCGCAGCACCCGGCAGAGGACAGTGGGGTAAAAAATAGGGGTAATATCGGAAGAAACGAACTGTTTCCGATTTTCGGCTCCGCGCAAACGCTGTGGGGAAGCAGCGCCCGGCTATCGACCCGGTGCGGAACGTTTTAAAGAAATGAAGGAAGTAAAAAATGAAGAAGTTTGTAACTCATTCGGCTCTCTCTTGTTCCTCCTGAGTACATTACGTAGTATAGAGGAAGAATATGAAAACGAAATTGATATTTCGTGAAAAAAGGAGGAAGTTTTTTTGAAAAACATGTGAACAAAAAAGGCCGCATACTCCACAAATTTTGATTGACTTTCGGCGGAAAAGCTGTTATACTTTGGATAGTGTAATAAACAATGTCAATGTCTCACAGGTTTTCTTTGTAAGTCATTCTTTGGGTGGTTTACAGGACCTGTGTTTTTTTGTATGGCGTTTACGAACACAATCTTTATTTTTATATGGAGGTACCACAATGAACAACGGTACAGTCAAATGGTTTAACGCAGAAAAGGGCTACGGCTTCATTTCCAACGATGAGGGCGGCGAGGACGTATTCGTACATTTCTCCGCAATTCAGGGCGACGGCTTCAAGACGTTGAACGAAGGCCAGAAGGTCACCTTTGAGACCGAGACCGACCCGAAGAACGGCAAGCTCCGCGCAGCAAATGTCGTAAAGCTCTAATTGTAAATTAGAACAGCGAGATAAAAGGCACCTGTGATTGATTTCACCGGTGCTTTTTTCTTTTGCATAAGCTTCGCTTTTCGGCGCACAATACTGTGGGAAGGAAGGGATGCCAAATGCAAAAGAAAAACGAAAAGAAGTTCACCCACGGCGAGCATGTGACGATTTACCCTGATGCGCCGGAGAGCGTCGCAAGCGCCACGGAGTGCACCGGCCTCATGCCTACGCCGCCGCAAAACGACGCGGAGTTTACGTCGTACCAAGACCTGCACAGCATGGAGATCCCCAAAAAGCTCCCCGGCAAGCGGAACTTTGAGCTTGGCGTGTACGACGATAAGCCGGAAGATATTCAGTTATAAAAAGTCAGCCTCATCGGTCGGATTCGGCGCGATGAGGCTGGTTACTTTTTAGCTTTATATTCGCTTGTTTTACTCTTCCAGCTGTGCGGTATAAAGCTGGTAGTAGTGGCCCTTTTGTTCCATGAGCTCGTCGTGGCTGCCGCTTTCGGCAATGCCCTTATTCGAGATGTACAGGATGCGGTCACAATTTTTGATGGTGGACAGGCGGTGCGCGATGATGAAGCTTGTTCTGCCCTTTAAAAGCGCCTGCAGGCCTTCCTGCAAAAGGCGCTCGGTCTTCGCATCAATGGAGGACGTGGCTTCGTCCAGCACGAGAATCTTCGGGTCGGACAGCAGCGTTCTTGCAAACGCAATAAGCTGCTTTTGGCCCTGCGAGAGGCGCGAGCCGCGCTCGTTTACCTGCGTATAGTAGCCATCCGGCATTTCGCTGATGAACTCATGCGCACGCACGGTCTTTGCAGCGGCGATGATCTCCTCATCCGTGGCGTCCAAGCGGCCGTAGCGGATGTTATCCATGATGGTGCCGGAGAAAATGAAGCTGTCCTGCAGCATGATGCCCATTTGCGCGCGCAGCGAGTGCAGCGTCACCTTGGAGATGTCGTGCCCATCGACGAGCACCCGGCCGGAATTGATGTTGTAGAAACGCGAGATGAGGTTGACAACCGTCGTTTTGCCGGCACCCGTGGGGCCGACAAGCGCGATGGACTCGCCCGCTTTCACATCGAGATTGAAGTGCTCCAGAACGTTGATGGAGCCGTCGTAAGAGAATGTCACGTCGTCGAACGTCACGTCGCCCTTAATCGGCGGCAGCTCCGTTGCGTCCGGCGCGTCATCGACAAGCACGGGCTCATCGATCATCTCGAAGATACGCTCCAGATACGCCACGGCGTTGATGAACGTGTTGTAGAGGTTGGAAAGCTGCAAAATCGGCTGCCAGAAGCGCCACGCATACGCGGAAATGGCGATGAGCGTACCGATTTGCACGGCGGGACCCAAAAGCGAGAAGCCCACAAGGTACATAGCGCCAACGACCCATGTGGAGATGTTGTTGACGGAAAACCACACGAGGTTCGAGGTGTACTGCGCCTTCATCCAGCTTTTGTACATTTTGGTGTTAAGATTGTTGTAGATCTTCGCATTTTCCTCTTCACGCGTGAACGCCTGCGTGATCTTCATACCGTCAAGGCTCTCGTGCAGGTAGGCGTTGAGGTTGGAGCTCTTATTGGAAACATCCTGCCAAGCGCGGCGCTGTGCAGGCTTGATGACGAGCACAATGATGAGGAACAGCGGAATGCCCGCCATGACGACGAGCGAGAGCCTGACATCGCACATGAACATGAACACGGCGATGAGAATGAGGTTGAAAATTTCGAGAATGAAATTGATGATGCCGTTGGAAAGCGCATCGGAAACAGAGTTCACGTAGTTGATGACACGCGTCAGAATTTTGCCGTGCGGGCGGTCGTCGTAGAACTGGAACGAAAGCCGCTGCAAATGCTCAAAGAGATCCTTGCGGATGTCGTAGATGATGGCCTGCCCCACCACCGTCATGTAGCGTGAGCGCTTGACGGAAAAGAAAATGGAAAGCAGAATGGATAAGAGCATGATGCCTGCCAGAATGAACAGCATTTTATAATCGCGGTTCGGCACGGCGACGTTCAGGGCGGTCTCGATGAGCTTAGGACCTACAAGCGCACACGCGGCGGAAATGGCGGAGAAAACGAGCGATAAGATCATTTTCTGTTTGTGCCGCTTGATATACACGCCTGCACGCAGCAAGTGTTTGATATTAAATGGGGTTTCCAGCGTTTCGTCAACGTCAAAACGGTTTCTTGCCATTACGCAGCACCCCCTTTCTTTTCACCGGCAATGCCGTTTTGCAGTTCATAAACCTCGCGGTAATAGCCCGGGCGGGAAATGAGCTCTTCGTGCGTGCCGACATCCACAACGCGGCCCTTATCAAGGATCACGATGCGGTCTGCGCGCTTCGTGGTGGAAATACGCTGCGCGACAATGATCTTCGTGCAGTCGAAATCAAGGTGCGCAAGCTGGTCTTGAATATATTTTTCGGTCTCCATATCCACGGCGGAGGTGGTGTCGTCCAGAATGAGAATAGACGGCTTAATGGCGAGGGCGCGCGCCAGCGCGATACGCTGCTTCTGACCGCCGGAAAGGCCGGTGCCGCGCTCGCCGATGACCGTATCAAAGCCTTCGGGCAGCTTATCAACGAAATCGACGCAGGCGATCTTTGCGAAGCGCTTCACATCGTCCTCGGACATTTCGGGGTCGCCGTAGGCAATGTTGCCGTCTACGGTATCGGAGAACAGGAACACGTCCTGCGTGGCGATGCCGACGGAGCCGCGCAGCTTTTTGAGATCATACATACCGACAGGCGTGCCGTCCACGGAGACGGTACCGCCGGATACATCCGAAAAGCGCGGGATAAGGCTGATAAGCGACGTTTTGCCGCAGCCGGTTGGTCCCATGATGGCGATGGTCTCGCCGGGTTTGATGTCAAGATTGATGTCGTGCAGAACCTCTGTGCCGTTGCGCTTTAAGGTTACGTGGTCAAACTTCACGGCGCCCTGCACGCGGCCTTCCTTCTTCACGGCATCCTGACGTGTGACGATGGTGGAGCGCGCGTAGTAGAGCTCGACAATCTTCGACGCAGAGGCAAAGAAACGCTGCAGGTCGTTGATGAGCATACCGAGCGTGCTCATCGGGTTCGTCAGCGTCCAGCACAGCGAGTTAAAGAGTGCAAACGTGCCGATTGAAATGCGGCCCATGATGAGGAACGAGCCGCCGACGAGCAGAACGGCGATGGAAAGCGACTGCGAAAAACCATCGATATACGGCGAGAATTTGAACCACAGCAGCGACGCTTTGAGGTTCGCTTTGCGGTAATCCTCGTTTTTCTTATCAAACTGCTCGATCTCGTAGTCTTCGCGAGCAAAGGCTTTAACGACACGGTTGCCGGCGATGTTCTCCTGCGCGGCGGTGTTCATGCGCGAAAGGCGCTCGCGCAGGTCGACATACAGCGGGTGCACCTGCTTTGCGAAAACCTTCGTCAGGATGAAAATAATCGGCGTTACGGCCAGCATGGCAAGCGCGAACAGCCAGTCCACACAAAGGAATGTGATGGATGTGGTGAGAAACAGCACCACGCAGTCGATGATCATGCGGATGACATAGCACGTAGTGTGGCGCACCATGTCAAGGTCGCCGGTCAGGCGGGTCATCAGATCGCCGGTGCGGTTCTTTGAGAAGAATGAGCTATCCTGCGCCTGCATGTTTGCGTACAGATCGCGGCGCAGTTTAAAGAGCAGCTTTTGCGAGCACGTCTCGTACGTCATGACCGAAAGATAGTTAAAGCACATTCTGAACATCGTGAAACCGATCAGAATGGAGACGAGCACAACGAGCCGATGCCAAAGCTCCGGCGTAGTGCCCTGCCCCTCTTTTACCGGCGTAAATACGGTGTCCATGATCTGCGCGGTCAAAACCGAGTTGACCAGCGCCATCATAGAAAGAACCGCGGTAGAGCACAGCGCGAAAACATATCGCTTTCGGCAGCCTTCCAGGTTTTTCCAAACCCATTTCAGCTGAAACATAGCGTTCCCTTTCCTTTCAATGCATATCCTGCTTTCTCTGTACCCTTGGTACAGTTGTACCTTTGGTACAGTCCGCACCGTACGTGCGGTTTCCTCCTCAGGCGCATGGAATATTTACGCAGAAACACTTCATACGCTTGTTTAAACTATTATAACTGTATTCTGTTAAAATGGAACCCTTTTTCGCGATTTTCTCTCCGTGAGAACAAACAAACTTTGGTTGAGATTTTTAGGCAATAAAACAACCCCGCAAATCGGATTTTTCATCCGTTTGCGGGGCATGCTCTATATGCTTTTATTATATATAGTATACGTACTTTTGTAATTTAGATTTCAAAGACCGTGTAGGCGTACTCGGCTTCTTCGCCGGGCTGCAAAGTGCGCATGCCGTGCTTCTTTTCAAACACGTCGTCCTCCTGTACGGCGGTGGCGCAGCCGGTCCACGGCTCCAGCGCAACATACGGGCCGTCGTTTGCGGCAGACCAGATACCAAGCATCGGGAAGCCGGAAAACTCCATCATCACACCGCGGCCGGACTGGCGGCTTTTGAGTGAAACGCAGGTGGAGTTGAGGTTCTCGAACACGAGCGCGTCCTTATAGAACAGGCTGTGCTGCAGCGGGATGGTATCCGTATCGTCAAGCTCGAAGTTCGTCTTCTCAAAATCGATCAGGCAGCTTTCCATATCGAGCGTCGGGCATTTCTGCTCTTCCTTTTCCTCGAACACGATGTCGTAATCTTCAAAAATTTCATCGGACTGAATCGGGATATTAAAGCCCGGGTGACCGCCGATGCAGAACGGCATGGGCTTCGTATCGGCATTTTTAACGGTAAATTTCGTCGTGATGCTGCTGCCGGTGAGGTAATAGGAGACCGTCAGCACAAAATCGAACGGGTACTGCTTTTTCGTCTCCTCGTTCGCCGTAAGCTGCAGGGTGACGTAGTCCTCTCCCTGCTCTGTGACAGTGAATTTCTCGTGGCGCGCGACGCCGTGGCGCTTCATCTCGTACCACTCGCCGTTGATACATGTGCGGTTATCGCGCAGCGCGCCGACGATAGGAAACAAAACCGGCGCGTGGCCGCCCCAATATGTTTTATCACCCTGCCAAATGTGCTCAAAGCCGTCATCGCCCATAAAGGAGACGAGCTCGGCGCCGAGCGTATCAATGGCAGCAGATTCGTTTTCGTTTTTTATGTGGATCAGCATAATTCGTCCTTTCAAATCGCGGCGCTTTTGCGCCCTGTCTTTTTGCATGCACATAACCTGATTTTCAATCAACAGTATTATAACAAACAAAACCGCTTGAAGCAAGAGCGAAAGCCTGCTATAATTGAGAAAACACCGAAGAAATCTCCCGTTTTATCGGTCAAAATCCACCAACCGGAAAGGAATTTACAATATGAGAGCAGTTATTCAGCGTATAAACGGTGCAGAGATCACCATAAACGGCGGCGAGACCCGCAAAGTCGGCGAGGGCCTCGTTGTCTTCATCTGCGCCATGGAGGGTGACACGGACGCGCAGGCGGATTTTCTCGTGCAGAAGGTGTGCGGCCTGCGTGTATTTAAGGACGAAAACGACAAGATGAACCGCTCACTCGAAGACATCAAGGGCGATATGCTCATTGTCTCGAACATCACGCTGAGCGCCGATATGAAGCACGGCCGCCGCCCGGATTTCAGCCGTTCCGCTTCCCCGAGTGAAGCTTTGAGATTATATAACTACTTTGTGGAACAGGTGAAAAACCAGCCTATCGGCAAAGTATGCACGGGTGAATTCGGCGCGCACATGCACGTAAGTGTGGAAAACGACGGCCCCGTGAACATCATCATCGACACGGAACGCATCGGAAAGTGACGGTGTGCCTATGACGCGATTTTTAACGCTGTTTGACACGGTTGTCACCGACCCGCTTGAGGACATCCCCACCGTGAACGAGCTTGAAAAATGGCTGAAAAACGTCGGCGAACAGGCGTTTTACTTTCTCATTCGCTTAGCCGCCGCCGGGCTGCTTTTGTTTATCGGCAGCAAGCTCATCAAATTTTTGATGAACCGCTTCAAGCACTCGAAACTATATCAAAAAATGGACCCGGGGCTCGCTTCGTTCATGGCGAGCGGCAGCCGTATCGTGCTGTATATCATCCTTATTTTGATGTGCTTCGGCGTTCTTGGCATCGAGACCGCCTCATTCCTCGCACTGTTCACCTCGGGCGGCGTTGCCATCGGCCTTGCGTTTCAGGGCGCCGTGACGAACCTTGCGGGCGGCGTGATGATTTTGCTTTTTCACCCGTTCCGCGTGGGCGATTACATTGAAACGACGGAAATTGCCGGCACGGTGAATGCCATCAGCGTTTTATACACCGTGGTGCTGACACCGGACAACAAGCGCGTGACCGTGCCGAACGGCTCGCTGACGAACGCCGCCATCACGAATTACAGCGCGGAGGGACAGCGCCGTGTGGAGCTGACATTCTCCGTCTCCTACGATTGTGACATTGACAAGGTGAAGCAAATTTTGCTTTCCGTTGCCGAAAGCGACCCGAAATCGCTGAAAGACCCCACCCCGCTGGCGCGCCTGAAAACCCAGAGCGCGAGCTCGCTCGATTTCGTCCTGCGCGTTTGGTGCGCCCCGGAAAATTACTGGGACCTCTATTTTGACCTCAACGAAAATGTGAAAAAGGCGCTGGATGAAGCCGGCATGGAGATTCCGTTCCCGCAGATGGACGTGCACATGCGGTAAAGCACGCACGAAAATACGAATATTCCCGCAGCAGCGCCGTGAAACTTCCGTTTTCGGCGCTGAAATTTTCGTGGACTTTCCCAGCAGAACCCCCGAAGGAAGATTTATCCGGTCTTCCTTCGGGGGTTCTGGATCTTATTCTCATACTTTTGAAATTGAATATTCTCTTATAACTAAATCGGTATATAAATGTACAATCGAAGGACGACATTGATTCATCTATTCAACATTTTTTCATTCTGTTAAAACTAAATCGAAAAGAGGAGAAGGATCAAATCCCTCTCCTCTTCTTTTTTAGTTATTCAGCGGGGTAAAAAGCATCTTTTCCGAGACCGCATGTGGGGCAAACCCAATCTTCGGGGACATCTTCCCATGCCGTGCCGGGTGCAACGCCGTTTTCCGGATCGCCGAGTGCGGGGTCATAGACATAACCGCAGGGACACTCATATTTCATAAGATACACTCCTATTATTTGTCACCGAAATATCTCTTAAGGAGACCTGCGAACGCCTTGCCGTGGCGGGCTTCGTCGCGGGCCATTTCGTGGACGGTGTCGTGGATGGCATCGAGATTTGCGGCCTTTGCGCGCTTTGCAAGGTCGAACTTACCGGCGGTTGCACCGTTCTCGGCTTCAACGCGCATCTCAAGGTTCTTCTTCGTGCTGTCCGTTACAACTTCGCCGAGCAACTCTGCGAACTTTGCAGCGTGCTCTGCTTCTTCGTAAGCGGCCTTCTCCCAGTAAAGGCCGATTTCCGGGTAGCCCTCGCGGTGTGCAACTCTTGCCATTGCGAGGTACATGCCGACTTCGCTGCACTCGCCCTGGAAGTTTGCACGGAGATCAGCAAGGATATCCTCGCTGACGCCCTGTGCGACGCCGACAACGTGCTCAGCCGCCCAAGTCATGTTCTCTTCCTGCTTCGTGAACTTGGAAGCCGGTGCCTTACATACGGGGCAGAACTCCGGAGCTGCTTCGCCTTCAAAAACGTAACCACATACGGTGCATACAAACTTTGCCATAATAAGATCCTCCTAAAAATTTAAATTGATTTTTGTTTGCGGCTTTTAAGCCGTTTTATTTTTGCTTTTTTCTTTGCATTCGGCGCACACACCGCCGAACAGCAGGTCTTCTTTTGTGATTGTAAACCCGTGTTCCGCTTCCATGCGCTCGAGTGTTTCTGTGTCCACAAGCGGTTCAAAGATATCGAGCACGCGCCCGCAGCAGTCGCAGACGAAATGGCTGTGTGCCGAAGTATCGCCGTCGAAATGCTCCTGCCCGTTGATGACGCCGACGCTTCTCGCTTTGCCCTCTGCACAGAATTTTTTAAGATTGCGGTAAACTGTGCCGAGACTTAAATCGGGATATTCGGGTCGCAGCGCAGCGTAGAGCCACTCCGCAGTTGGGTGCACCGTTGTGGCACGCAGTGCGTCGTAGAGCGCCTCACGCTTTCGGCTGAACTTTTCCGGCATCGGCTTCACCTCCTTTAGGTTTGTGGGATTTCTTTCTCTCTCACTTGTTGGCACTATTATAGCACGCCTTTTTCGATTTGTAAATAGTAATAATTATCATTTTTATTATTATTTTGTAAACAAATTGTGAACAAGCCTATTGAAAAGCTGCCAAAACCCCGTTTGCTTGCTTTCCGAAAACAAGATGCAAAACGGCTCTGCATTTTACCCGCAAAGCCGTTTTCTTAGTTTCTATTTATTCTCCTTTGGTCTCATCGTTTTCCGGTGGAAACATTTTCATGAAGTTAAGTGCTGCGCCGACGAGGTCGTCGTTTTTCATCATTTCGGGAACATCCTGCGGCCGGAACCAGATCTGCGCAAACTTCTCTATGACGGGACGCACCATTTCTCTTTCCGCATCCGTATGCGGTGTGCCGACGCCGCCCGGGTTCATCATGTGTGCAATGAATGTCGCGGCACTCTGCACGCGCGCTTCACCCTCGGGGTTCCACCCGTCTTTTGTCATACAGTTCACGCCTTGCTTTGCGGCAATTTCAATTTTCTTTTCCGCGCGGTGTTCAAAATCTGCGTAATCCCCCGCTTCGTTCCACGCGATTTCGGATACGGCATACAGGCGCGGGAACAGCAATTCTTCGAGGTGTTCCGGCGTTTCCACCTGCTCCGACCACAATGCCGCTTCGTAACCGAGCATATTCGGACTGTCTGCGTAGCTCTTGCCCATGACGACCGGCTGATAATGGTAGACCTTATTCAACGAATTGATGCCATGCGGGTAATCGAAATACAAAGCGGACATATTGGAGAAGATCACCTTGCCGCCACGCTCGATAAATGCCGGCACCGGCGCTTCATGCTGCGCCGTCCAATACTGTATGATGTTTTCGGTATCGACATCTTTGGATTCCAGAACATCGTTCCAGCAGACGGCGCGCTTGCCGTGCTTTTTGAGGATAGCGACGACACGCTTTGTGAAGTAGCCCTGCAAATCTTCATAATCGGTAAGGCCAAGCGCTTCCATGCGCGCCTTGCAGTGCGGGCATTTTTTCCATTCGGTCTTCGGCGCTTCGTCACCGCCGATGTGGAAGCGGTCGTCCGGGAACAGTGCGCAGACTTCTGTCAGAAGCTTTTCGATAAACTCGAATGTTTCGTCCTTACCGGGGCAGAGAATTTTCTCAAAAATGCCGCCAAACTGGCACAGCTCCGTTTTTTCGCCAAAGCAGCTCAAATGCGGGTATGCCGCAATCATCGATCTGGTGTGGCCCGGCATATCGATTTCCGGGATGATCTCCATGCCGCGCACGCGGGCATATTCGATAACGCTCCTGATCTCCTCCTGCGTGTAATACGTGCCGGTCGTTTCGTGCAGCAGCGGCAGCGTTTTGCACTCGATGCGCCAGCCCTGGTCATCTACAAGATGCCAGTGCAGAACATTCAGCTTCACACGCGTCATCTGGTCGATGACCTTTTTCACTTCGTCCGCCGTAAAGAAATGACGGGAGCAGTCAAGCGACAGGCCGCGATGACCGTAGTGCGGTGCGTCTTCAATGGTGACGATTGGCAGCGCTTCGCCCTCTGCTGTAAGCTCCGTGACAGTCGTCAGCGCCCATACGGCGCCGCTTTCGTCCGCCGCTTCCACGGTGATGCCGTCCTTTGTGACGGTCAGCTTGTAGCCCTCTTTTGCGATATCGGCCTTTTTCAGCGTGATAAACCCGTTTTCGGCGGTCTCCACGTGGCCGTCCAGTCTTGCAGCAAATGCCTCAAGGCACCACGGTGCAAAATCACCGAGCGAAACGGTGACGGTCTCCGGCAGCTTCACACTGCCCTCCTGCATGTGCACCGATCCGCGCGGCGCGGGAATAAGATTCAACATAAGCAAGATTCCTTTCTTCGGGCAAACGAATAACACGCTTGTCCTTTTACAACTTCTCCTCGGCTGCAACCGAACCGCAGCCTTTTTGTTCTATTAAGAACATTATACCGCAATTTGCTTCTTTTGCAAGAAAATCGTGCTATATTTCTATATAATTTTCAAAATTTTAATAATTATAAGCAGATATGACATAGCAGAATTTTGAATCTCCGTCTGGACTTGTCGAAATAGATATGGTATACTTCAAGCGAAAAGTTTTTGCATGACGGAGGAGCAAACATGGGCAGACTGATCTTAATTACGAATGACGACGGCATTGACGCAGGCGGCATTCGCCAGCTGGCAGAGACAGCAAAAGCATTCGGCGAAGTGTGGGTCGTCGCGCCGGAGAGCCAGCGCAGCGGCAAATCGCACAGCGTAACGTATTTAGAGCCGCTTTACGTGCGCGAGCGTCCGGGTTACATGGACGGCGTAAAGGCATACGAATGCAGCGGCGTGCCGGTGGACTGTGTGCGCGTGGGCATCCATCTGCTCGGTCGCAAGCCTGACGTTGTGCTTTCCGGCATCAATAGCGGCTACAATATTTCCGGCGATATTCAGTATTCCGGCACGGCGGGCGCTGCGCTGGAGGCCGCTTTCTGGGGAATCCACGCCATCGCGCTTTCCCAGGCCAACCTCGATTATCATCCCGTGACCGACCGCTACTTGCGTGCGCTCATCGGTGAATATATGGATAAACCTCTGCCGCAAAACACGGTTTGGAACATCAACTTTCCCGGCTGCGCACCGGAAGACTGCAAGGGCGTAAAGCGCGGCTGCGCCGTTTCGCAGGATGATTTTTACACGGACAGCTTCACCAGCAAAACACTCGGGGACGGCACGGTGGAATACACGGTCGTGCCCGGCAGAAACTGGCACGGCAGCGAAGGCACCGACCTTGGCGCAGTGTGCGACAACTACGTCGCCGTCGGCACCGTGACAAATGTGCGATAATAAAAACATACAGATTTTGCACCTGCTTTTTGAAATCGCAAAAGCAGGTGCTTTTCTATTTTTGAAAACCGTGTTATACTGAAGAAAAGCAAAACATTGAAAGGAAACAGAACATGGTTATATTAGGTGTAGACCTCGGCAAAGCGCGTACGGGCGTTGCCGTATGCGATAAAAGCGAGCTGCTCGCAAGTCCCGTAGAGGTCGTGAACGAGCACAACCGCGAGCGCCTTTTGGAGCGTGTAGCGCAGCTTGCCAAAGCGCGCCGCGCCGAGCAGATCGTTGTCGGTCTGCCGCGCAACATGGATGGCAGCGAGGGCGAAAGCGCGCAGAACGCGCGCGCTTTCGGTGCGGAGCTTGCAGAAAAGACCGGGCTGCCCGTTGATTTCTCCGACGAACGCGGCACGACTATCACGGCACACGGCTTTTTAAACGAAACAAATACGCGCGGTAAGCGCCGCAAAGCAACCGTGGACGCCGTGGCGGCGACGATCATTTTGCAGGATTATCTTGATTATCGACGAAACCGCAAAGGGTAATTTACACAAAAAACGCATAGACAAATCCGCTTCGTCTGTGCTATAATAACGGCGTGCCGCGCAGAAATGCGTTTTTAAGGCACGGAAAGGAAAGATAACTATGGGTTACAAAATCATCACCGATTCCACCATCGATATGGATCATAAAATGATCGAAGAGTTGGGCCTCACAGTGGTACCGCTCCGCTTTACAATCGACGGCAAAACATATAAAGACAAGGCAGATCTTTCGGATATGCCGACGGAAACTTTCTACGCAAAGCTCCGCGAGGGCAAAATGTCCACCACATCGCAGATCAACGCCGACGAATTCACACGGGTCTTTGAGCCTGTTCTGCAAGGCGGCGAAGACGTTCTGTACATTGCGTTTTCCAGCGGTTTATCCGGCACCTGCCAAAGCGCCTTCATCGCGCGCGATGAATTGAAAGAAAAATATCCCGAACGCAAAATTTATGTGTTCGATTCGCTCTGCGCGTCCCTCGGCGAGGGTTTGCTCGTATACCACGCAGCCATGCTGAAGCGCGCCGGCACGGACATTGATTCGCTGTATAAGTGGCTCGGTGAAAACGTTTTGAAGCTCTGCCACTGGTTCACGGTGGACGACCTCAACCACTTAAAGCGCGGCGGCCGCGTTTCCGCCACAGCAGCGCTCGTCGGCACTTTGCTCGGCGTAAAACCCGTTTTGCATGTGGATGATGAGGGCCACCTCATCCCGGTCAGCAAGGTGCGCGGCAGACGGCAGTCCCTTGATGCGCTTGTGCAGAAAATGGAAGAGACCGCCATTCAGCCCGCAGACCAGACCGTGTTCATCAGCCACGGCGATTGCCTGGCAGACGCCGAATACGTCGCAAAACGCGTGCGTGAAAAGTTCGGTGTGAAGAACATTTATATCAACTTCGTCGGCCCTGTCATCGGCGCACATTCCGGCCCCGGCACCGTAGCACTGTTCTTCATCGGCGAGCATAGATAAAGGAGCAACACTATGTTAAACGGCAACACGATAGAGCTCGGCGTATGCTATTACCCGGAGCACTGGGATGCTTCGTTCTGGAAAGAGGATATGCTGCGCATGAAATCCTACGGCATCGGTGTCATCCGCGTGGCGGAATTCGCGTGGAACCTCTTTGAGCCGGAGGAAGGGCGCTTTGACGACAGCTTTTGGGACCGCTTTTTAAATGTGGCAAAGGACTGCGGGATGCAGGTCATCTTCTGCACGCCCACCGCGACCCCGCCCGCCTGGCTGACGGAAAAATACCCGGAAGTATTAAACTGTGATATTTACGGCCACCCGGTCTACCACGGTATGCGCAAGCACCACAACATGACATCTCCCGTGTACCTCGATTTTGTAAAGAAGATCGTTGAGCACATTGCGGCGCATTACAGCGCACATCCTGCGATCATCGGCTGGCAGATCGACAATGAAGTCAACTGCGAAACAAACAGCTACCACGCGCCGAGCGACCACGAGGCGTTCAGAAAGTACCTTAAAGAGAAATACGGCACGCTCGAAAACCTGAACCGCGCCATGGGCACGACATTCTGGAACCAGACCTACACGGACTGGGAGCAGGTTCACCTTTCGCGCTACACGCTCGCAAACTCCAACAATCCGCACATGATGCTGGAGGAAAAGCGTTTCATTTCCGAAGCGGCCATAAACTACATCGGCATACAGGCGGATATTATCCGGAAATATCGCCGTCCGGAACAGTTCATCACGACAAACGGGCTTTTCGGCGTGCTCGATAACCACAAGCTCGTCAAGGAAAAGCTCGACTTCATGACGTATGACAGCTACCCGAACTTCGCGTTTGCGATGGAGGGCAGCAAGCTCTCTCCGCGCTCCTTGCGCGACCGCGAAACATCATTTAACCTTGCAAAAACGCGAAGCGTCTCAAACCGCTTCGGCATCATGGAGCAGCAATCCGGCCCCGGCGGTTGGAACACCCGCCTTCTGCAGCCCGCGCCGAAGCCGGGTCAGTTAAGGCTGTGGACTTTCCAGTCTATCGCGCACGGTGCAGATTTTGTCAGCTACTTCCGCTGGCGTACCTGCACATTCGGCACAGAAATGTACTGGCACGGATTATTGAACTATGATAATTTCCCGAATCGCCGCACGGAAGAGCTTTTGCGCGTAAGCGAGGATATTCAGAAGATTCAGCGCATCGCAGGCACGAAGCATACGGCAAAGTTCGCAATCCTCTGCGACTACGACAATGCGTGGGACGGCATGGAGGACAAATGGCACGGACCCTTAAACCGGGAGAGCACCGACGGGTGGTTCAAAGCCTTGCAGCGCGCGCACATCCCGTTCGAGTTCGTCAACATCAACGACGAGGGCACGTCCCAGCCGCTCGGGAACTTCACGGCTGCTGTGTACCCGCACCCAACCATCATGACGCCCGCCCGCGCGGAAATATTACGCGCTTACGCCGAAAACGGCGGCACTCTTTTCTTCGGCTGCCGCTCCGGCTATAAAGATATTGACGGGCAGTGCCCCATGATGCCGATGCCGGGGCTCTTAGCGCCGCTGACCGGCTGCACCGTGGAGGATTTCACGTTCATCGGCCCGGCGGACGAAAAGGAATACATGACGCTCGGCGAAAAGAAAATCCCCGCGCCGACGTTCAACGATATTCTGCGCCCGGATTTTGAAAGCTGCGAGGTGCTGGCGACGTATGACGGCAACTATTACAACGGCAAGCCCGCGCTGACCAAAAACACCGTCGGCAAAGGCACGGTCTACGCCTGTGGCTCCGTTTTTGCGGAGGAGACCGCTGCGGCGCTCTTGGAGCTGCTGCCGAAAGCAGAGCTTTGCCCTGTGACGGGCTGGCTGGAGCTGCCCGAAGAGATCGAGCTCACGGTGCGTACAAACGAGAAAAACGGCCGCAGCTACGCGTTTTTGCTGAACTACACCGCACAGCCGCAAACCGTCACCGTGCAAAAGCCGACGAAGGAGTTGCTTACACGCGAAACGCTCGACGGCACGTATACCATGGAGCCTTACGGCGTGCTTGTGCTCGATAAACCACAATAAACGACAAAGGCCGTTACGATAAACATTTTGGGAGGAATTCATATGAAAGAGGAAGAAAAAATCTTTGCCGGGCAGTTTTTCTGCCCCGGTCACCCGGACTTGAAAGCCATCAAGCTGCGCTGCCACAACCTTTGCAGCGCCTATAATGCAACGCTCGAAGACGAAACCGAAAAGCGTAATGCAATCGTGCACCAGATCTTCGGCGATTTCGGCGAGGGCTCGTTTGTGCAGGGGCCGATCCAGA
The DNA here is from genome assembly GCA_021029595.1 of Hominenteromicrobium mulieris. Taxonomy (GTDB): domain Bacteria; phylum Bacillota; class Clostridia; order Oscillospirales; family Acutalibacteraceae; genus Hominenteromicrobium; species Hominenteromicrobium mulieris. The sequence continues at coordinate 23,957 of JAJJOY010000003.1, forward strand.
TCCACTATGGCACGCACACGCACATCGGCAAGAGCTTTTTCGGCAACTTCAACCTGACCATTCAGGATGACGCGCCCGTGACCATCGGTGACCGCTGCAACTTCGGCCCGAACGTGACTATCGTCACGCCGATGCACCCGATCATCGCAGAGGAACGCCGCGTGCTGAAAACAAAGGACGGCCGTGAAATTCGCGTTTGCTACGCAAAACCCGTCACCATCGGCAACGATTGCTGGTTCGGCGCAAACGTCGTCGTATGCCCGGGCGTGACCATCGGCGATAACTGTGTCATCGGTGCAGGCAGCGTGGTAACGAAGGACATTCCGTCAAACAGCGTGGCCGTCGGCAACCCCTGCCGTGTACAGCGCACCATTACGGAAGCAGACAGCATGAAATATCATCCGGAACGCTTCGGCGAGGAAGAATTCGTGCTTGACGAATAAACTGAGCTTATAATACGCAAAAACAGCTCCGAGCTTTTCGCCCGGAGCTGTTCTCAATTCATCTTAATTCAAATTAGAAGTAAACGACCTGATTCTTCTCTGCGCTCTCAAAGATCGCTTCCATCAGCTTCATCAGCTGGCGCTGCTGGTCGTGCGTGACGATCTGCTCTGCTTCGCCGTTGACAACTGCTGCAATATTGCGATAATAATCGTGAATGTCGCAGTCGATTCTCGGCAGCGGAAGCTCGCTGATCGTTTCCGGCGTTCTCGGCGCCATGGTCTTCGTGAGGCCTGCTGCGGTGACGATCGGCACTGCATCGTGCTCTTCGTCCGCCGTTGCGATGACGATCTTGCCGTTGACCTGGAAGTCATCGATGACAGCCGTGCCGTTCAGACCTTCGACATACCAACGCGGCAGGTTGATGAAGTTGCTCGTGCCGACTTCTACGGTGAACACGAGATCGTTATCGAACTTGAACGTAGCGGTGAAGCCGTCGTCCACTTCTTCGTTCGTTACGTTGGACAGCGTTGCGTAAACGGAAACCGGCATTTTGCCCATCATCATGTTCATCTGGTCAAGGAGGTGCACGCCCCAGTCAAGAACCATGCCGCCGCCCTGTGCCTTCGTGTTTCTCCAGTCGCCCGGGATACCGCGGGAACCGTGAACACGGGACTGAATGGCGAAAACACGACCGAGCTGACCGGACTTTGCAATCTTCTCCGCAACGCGGAAATCCTCGTCCCAACGGCGGTTCTGATGAACCGTGAAGACGGAGCCCGTGCGCTTGGAGGCTGCGATCATCTCTTCGAGATCAGCGGTGCAAAGCGTGACCGGCTTCTCGCTGATGGCAACCTTGCCCGCTTCCATAACCTGAATGCAAACCTTCTTGTGCTGATCGTTCGGGATTGCGACCGTTACAACATCAACGGTCTTGTCGGCAAGCAGCTCCTCAAAAGAGCTGTATGCGTGAATACCGTTTTCCTCAGCAACCTTGTTGCGCTCCGGCTTAATATCGTATACGCCTGCAAGCTCTACAACACCCGGGATTTCCTGTAATCTCTTCGTGTGCCAGCCGCCCATGCCGCCATAGCCCACGACGGCTACTCTTACTACTTTAGACATAATAAATTGGACTCCTCTCGATTTAAAATAAATAACCTGTCTGCGCTCTCTAAACTACGCGCTATACACCTTATTATACTAAAAGACGCGCAAGTTTCAAGGTGTTTTTATAGATTTTTGCATCTTGTCCGCGATTTCGGCGAAAGATACAAAGACCGCCTGTGCAAAACTGTGTATAAATCCCACGTTTGATTGGAAATCGGCGCAAAAGGAATTTAGCCCCTTGAGTTTTTTCACCCGATGTGCTACGATGAACCTGAATAATGCGTGAATACACCGGAAAGGTTGATTATATCTATGAAAATGTCATTTCGCTGGTATGGCCCGGACGACCCCGTGACCCTCCAAAATATTCGTCAGATTCCGAACATGCAGGCCATCGTCACCGCTGTATACGACGTGCCCGTCGGTGAAGTTTGGAGCCGCAAGAGCATTGCCGCGCTGAAAAAACAAGTGGAGGATAACGGCCTGCAATTTGAGGTCATTGAAAGTGTGCCGGTGCACGAGGACATCAAACTCGGCAAACCCACGCGCGACCGCTATATCGAAAATTACTGCGAGAACATCCGCCGCCTTGCCGAGGCCGGCATTCGCTGCATCTGCTACAATTTCATGCCGGTGTTTGACTGGACGCGCACGCAGCTTGACCACCGCCTGCCGGACGGCTCTACAAGCCTTGTCTACTATAAGGAGCAAGTGGATGCCGTGGACCCGCTGAAAAGCGACAGCGACCTCACGCTGCCCGGCTGGGACGCAAGCTACACGCGCGAGGAGCTGAGGGCCGTCGTGGCGGAATACAACAAAATGACCGAGAAAGACCTTTGGGCAAACCTCACTTATTTTCTTGAGCGCATCATTCCCGTCGCTGCGGAATGTGACGTGAACATGGCCATCCACGAGGACGACCCGTGCTGGAGCATTTTCGGACTGCCACGCATTATCACGTGCGAAAAGAATCTCGACCGCTTCCTGAAAATCGTCGATGACCCGCACAACGGCATCACGCTGTGTACCGGCTCGCTCGGATGCAGCGCCGAAAACGATGTGGTGCACATGGCGGCAAAATACGCCGCGATGGGCCGCATCCATTTCGTTCATGCCCGCAACGTCGCCGTGCTGGAAAACGGTTTTGAGGAGCGCGCACACTACTCCGCATGCGGCTCGCTCGATATGTATGCCATTTTGAACGCGCTCTACAAAAACGGTTTCAACGGTTACATCCGCCCGGACCACGGCAGAATGATCTGGGGCGAGACCGGCCGCGCCGGCTATGGCCTTTACGACCGTGCCCTCGGCGCCGCGTACTTAAATGGCCTGTGGGAAGCCATTACAAAGCGCAACTCCAATATGGAGCGATAAATTAAAGCCAACAAAAAAACCGATGCAGTCGAAACTCTGCATCGGTTTTTTAATAGATACCGTAAGCTTCACCTTCTGTTTTACCGCAGCGAACACAGGTCTTGGGGTAGTTGATCGTAGCCGCTTTCCAATCATGCCCAAGCGGCTCGCCTTCCGTCATACCGCAATATACACAGGTTTTCGGCTCGGTGCAGGTGGCTTCCTTCCATTTATGCGCACAGGTGCAGGTCGTAAGAAGAAAGCATACCAACAGCATAGCAAAAATTACTCGTCCCCAGCGTTTAAGCATTGCTTTTCTCTCCTGTCTATCCTCTTTTCCCAATTTTAGATGAAATATATCTAAAAGTCAATAGATAAAATCCGTCTACATATACTTTGAGTGGATACCACTCAAAGCAGGTGAAAAAATTGACGGAAAACAGAATACGCGATCTGCGGGAGGACTCTGATTTAACGCAGCAGCAAGTCGCAGATGCAATCGGCATTACACAGCGCAAATACAGTTATATCGAAACAGGCCAGCAGCAGCTTACGGACGACATTCTAATTAAACTCGCAAACTTCTATAACGTGAGCATTGATTATCTCTTGCGGCAGACGGCAAACCCCAAACGAAATCTCTGACGTAAAATTCCCGAAAAGTCGTTTGTTAGGCTTGACAATTATTCAAAAAAAGGGTAACTTTATAGATAAGAACGCCGACAAAAATGCGGCGTTTTGTTTCCGTACGCAAAAACGCAAAAGCACTTTGCGATTATTTGCAAATACACTGACAAAAATACTAAAACAAAGGAGTGGAGAAAATGGACGCTGGCAGTAGTGGCGGTGCGGTTCCTCGAGAACGGATGCAGCCGCCCGCAGAAAAACAGGCGATTTTCTCCGCTTGTTTTTTGCGTAACCTTACATTTGTAAACGGCTGAGTTCAAACCGTATCGTCCGATTGCCGATTTTTGCACGATTGCAGAGAAAGGACGGACGAACTATGTTGGATATATTGGACAAAATTTTAGAGCTGCTGGAGAATAAAGATTTCCCCCAGTTGGGCAATCTTCTGAAAGACATGAACCCGGCAGACGTGGCAGAACTTTTTGAAGACCTGCCGCGTGAAAAGATGGCGCTTGTGTTTCGCCTGCTCCCAAAAGAGCTTGCAGCGGACGCGTTCGCTTATATGAACCCGGACGAACAGACGGTGCTTGTTGAAGCATTCAGTGATAAAGAGCTGCACGACGTCGTGAACGAGCTGTATGTGGACGACGCTGCAGACATGATTGAAGAAATGCCCGCAAACCTCGTCAAGCGCATTCTGCGACACACGGACGCCGAAACGCGCGTACTCATTAACCAGATTTTAAATTACCCCAAAGACAGCGCGGGCTCCATCATGACGATGGAATACGTCGATTTGAAGCGTGGCATGACGGTGGAGGAGGCGTTTGACCGCATCCGTGCCATCGGCGTGGAAAAAGAGACGGTGTACACCTGCTATGTCACGGACAGCCGCCGCAAGCTGAAAGGCATTGTGACCGTGAAAGACCTGCTGCTTGCCCCGAAAAACGAGCTGATCCGCAATATCATGGAAACGAACATTATTTACGTTTCCACCCATACCGATAAAGAAGAAGTGGCCTCCCTGTTCGGCAAGTACGATTTTCTTGCCGTGCCGGTCGTCGATAACGAAGAGCGCCTTGTGGGCATTGTCACCGTTGACGACGCGATCGATGTTATTCAGGATGAGGCAACGGAAGATATCGAAATGATGGCGGCTATCACGCCGACCGATAAGCCGTACATGAAGACGGGCGTTTTTGCCACATGGAAAAAACGTATCCCGTGGCTTTTGCTCCTCATGATCTCCGCTACATTTACGGGCAGCATCATCACCTCGTTTGAAGATGCGCTTTCCGCTTCCATTGTGCTGACGGGTTTTATCCCCATGCTGATGGACACGGGCGGCAACGCGGGCAGTCAGGCTTCGGTCTCCATCATCCGCGGTCTTTCCCTCGGCGAGATCGAATATAAAGACGTTGGGCGTATCCTCTGGAAGGAGGCGCGCGTGGCTTTTTTGTGCGGTGTTTCGCTTGCCGCCGCAAACTTTGTCAAATTGCTGCTCATCGATCGTGTGACCATTCCGGTCGCCATCGTTGTGTGCAGCACGCTTGTTGTAACGGTGCTCGCCGCAAAACTCGTCGGCTGCTCGCTGCCGGTGCTTGCAAAGCGCATCGGTTTTGACCCGGCCGTCATGGCCAGTCCTTTCATCACGACCATTGTAGACGCGCTTTCCTTGCTGATCTACTTCCGCATTGCGTGCGCGGTGCTGCATATCGGTTAACTTTATCCATCAGAGGAGGCTGCTGTTATGAACCAAAAAGATATTGAAACACTTGCAATCGCACTGCCGGAAGACATTTTAAAAGCAAAATGGTGCGGCGATTTTGACCGCGCGTTCCACCTGATCGACCTATACCTTGCAAACGAGAAAGTCCCGGCATTTATGAAAACACGCCTTGCACTGGAGCGTGAGGTCTTGAAAGCACTGCCGACGGGCTACACATACAGCGAAGAAGACGCTTTGGCGTTCGTGCAGAAGGAAATTCCGGATTTCACGAAGGCAGAGCTTGACGCATTGCGTGACCGCGGTGCTATCGACTGGATCTACATCAACGGCAAAACGACGTATTCCCGCACGTTCTACGATACGCTTTTGGGCGTTTACCCGGATATCGCCACGCGTGCAGGCAAGCCGCCGAAGGACAAAAGTGATCGTGTGGAATTTCTGCGCCAAAATGTACGCGACATGAAAAAAGACGGTGACGCGCTGTGGAGCATTCAGCTGCGCGCCCAGTTCCGTCTGCATGACGATGTTTTCCGTCCCGGCGAAGAACTGACCGTGCATCTTCCCGTACCGAAGAACGCGATGAACATGCGCGACATTGAGATCCTTGCGACCTCCCACCCCATTTATAAGCTTGCAGATGAAAATGCACCCGCGCGCACGGTCTCGTTCCGCGGCAAATTCGAGAAAAACGAAACCTTCTGGGTCGAATACAAATATCTTTCCTATGTGAAATACAACAACCTCGAATCCGCACAGGTCAGTGCAGAGCAGCCGACGTTCGACACCGAGGAGCTTTACCCGCACATTCGCTTCACGCCGCTCATCCGTGCGCTTTGCAAAGAGCTTTCCGGCGATGAGAAGAACCCGCTTCTGCTCGCACGCAGATTTTACGACTACTGCACGAAGGTCGGTACATATTCGTATGTGCGCGAATACTTCGCGCTGCCGGGCAGCATTCCGGATTATTACGGCGCGGGGCTGCACGGGGACTGCGGCGTGCAGGCGCTGCTGTTCATCACGCTGTGCCGCTGCGCAGGTATTCCTGCCCGTTGGCAGAGCGGCCTGTTCGTCACGCCGGACGACACCGGCTGCCACGACTGGGCGCAGTTCTACATTGCTCCCTACGGCTGGCTGTTTGCAGACCCGTCCTTCGGCGGCAGTGCGCACCGCATGGGCGACAGCGAGCGCAACGACTTCTACTTCGGCAATCTCGACCCGTTCCGCATGGCGGCAAACAGCGAGCTTCAGGCGGATTTTGACCCGCCAAAGACACAGCTGCGCATCGACCCGTTCGACAACCAGCGCGGCGAAGCCGAATACGCAGACGTCGGCATCCGCTGGATGGACAAGGAGTGCGACTGGAAGACCATCGAAATGAAGAAGCTCTCTTAATTTAAAACGTTAAATGCCCGCCGTGCTTTTGCACGCGCGGGTATTTTTGACCGTAAAGGAACAGATCTATGGAAACGAAACTCGATATTCTGCGGCGCTATTTCGGTTACACGTCCTTTCGCCTCGGTCAGGAGGAAATTGTAGATGCACTGCTCACGGGCCGCGATGCGCTGTGCGTCATGCCGACGGGCGCAGGCAAATCCGTGTGCTATCAGGTGCCGGCACTCCTGCTGCCGGGCATCACGCTTGTCATCTCCCCGCTCATTTCGCTGATGAAAGATCAGGTAGAATCGCTGACGCAGGCGGGCGTGCACGCGGCATACCTCAACAGCTCGCTCACCCCGGCACAGTACAGCCGCGCACTACACAATTTATCCGAGGGATTGTATAAGCTCGTCTACGTCGCGCCGGAGCGCCTTTCGACCGAGAACTTCCGCACGGCCGTAGAGAACCTCAATATTTCTCTCATCGCCGTGGATGAAGCGCACTGCGTCTCTCAGTGGGGGCAGGACTTCCGCCCGGACTATTTAAAGATTGCGGAATTTGCCGAAAGTTTGAAAAATCGCCCGACGATCGGCGCATTCACCGCCACGGCAACAAAAGCCGTGCGCAAGGACATTGCGGAGCACCTGCACCTCATTGACCCCGTGCGTATCACGACGGGCTTTGACCGCCCGAACTTATATTTCGGCGTGCAGATGCCGCACAGTAAGGCGCTGGCGCTTTTGAAGCTCATTGAGGAACGCCCGGGCAAATGCGGCATTGTGTACTGCTCCACGCGCCGCACCGTGGAAGAAGTGGACGCGCTTTTAAACGACAAGGGCATCCCTTCCACGCGCTACCACGCCGGTCTGCCGGAGGAAGAACGCAGGCGGAATCAGGACGATTTCGTCTATGACCGCAAGCCCATTATGGTCGCGACGAACGCGTTCGGCATGGGCATCGATAAATCCAACGTGTCGTTCGTCATCCACTACAACATGCCGAAAAACCTCGAGAGCTATTATCAGGAAGCCGGGCGTGCCGGACGCGACGGCAGTCCCGCCGAGTGTATTTTGCTTTACAGCCCGCAGGACGTGCGCACGAACCGCTATTTAATCGAAAACAGCGACCCGAACCCCGACCTCGACTTTGAAACGCAGGAAAAGCTCATCCAGCGCGAATACGACCGTCTGCGAAAAATGACATATTACTGCACGACGGCTGATTGCCTGCGCGCATTCATCTTAAAATACTTCGGCGAGCCCGCCGAGGAATACTGCGGCAATTGCTCCAGCTGCGCGGGCGGCTCCATTTTGGTAGAGGCCACCGTGGAAGCACAGCAGGTGCTCTCCTGCGTGGCGCGCACCGGGCAGCGGCTCGGCATCAGCATGATCTGCGACATTCTGCGCGGCAGCGAAAATGAGCGTGTTTTGCAAATGAATCTGCAAACACAGTCCACCTACGGGCTCATGCGCGAAAAGCCGATTTTTGAAATTAAGCGTATCATCGACGCACTTTTGATGCAGGAATTGCTCATCCAGACCGACGGGCAATATCCGGTTTTAAAGCTGACGCAGAACGCGCGGCCGGTTTTGCTTGGGGAAAAAAGCTTTGAAATGCGTATTCCCGTGCCGCAGGAAAAAGCGAAGAAGCCGGACAAGGCCGCAGGCGATGCCGACCCGGAGCTTTTCGCACGGCTGAAAAAGCTGCGTGCCGCGCTTGCCGCAAAAGCAAGTGTGCCGGCCTACGTCGTTTTCACCGACGCCACTTTGCGCGATATGTGCGCCAAAATGCCGACGGACGAGCAGGAGCTTTTGCAGGTCTCCGGCGTGGGCGAGCGCAAGGCGCATCGCTACGGCAAGGCCTTTTTGGAAGAGATCAACCGCAAAGCGGAGGAAGAATAAATGGAACAAGCAAAGCACAAATTCAATCTTGTCGACCACATCGAGGTGCGCGGTGCGCGCGTGCACAACCTCAAAAACATTGACATCCATGTGCCGCTGCATAAAATCGTTGGCGTAGCGGGTGTTTCGGGCTCCGGCAAATCGTCGCTCGCGCTCGGTGTTTTGTATGCAGAGGGCTCGCGGCGGTATTTGGAGTCGCTTTCCACCTACACGCGCCGCCGTATGACGCAGGCGGCACAGGCGCAGGTGGACGAAGTTCTATATGTCCCGGCCGCGCTCGCACTGCACCAGCGCCCCAATGTCCCGGGCATCCGCAGCACATTCGGCACGGGCACGGAGTTACTCAACAGCCTGCGCCTGATGTACTCGCGCCTCGCAAGCCACCGCTGCCCGAACGGACACTACATTCAGCCGACATTGGCCGTCGCGGCGGGTCAGCCGTGCGTGTGCCCCGTTTGCGGTGCGGAATTTTTCGCGCCGTCCGCGGAGGAACTCGCGTTCAACAGCCAAGGCGCGTGCCGCAAATGTGACGGCACCGGCATCGTGCGCATTGTGGACGAAAGCACCCTTGTACCGGACGACACCCTCACGATTGACGAAGGCGCCGTGCGCCCGTGGCAGACGCTGATGTGGTCTTTGATGAAGGACATCGCCCGCGACCTCGGCGTGCGCACCGATGTGCCGTTCCGCGAGCTGACGGAAAAAGAAAAGGACATCGTGTTTCACGGCCCTGCCATTAAAAAGCACATGATCTACCAGAATAAAACGAGTGGCGCAGCAGGCGAAATGGATTTCACCTACTTCAACGCCGTGTATACCGTGGAAAACGCGCTCTCCAAAGTCAAAGATGAAAACGGCATGAAGCGCGTGGAAAAGTTTCTCAAGACCGAACCGTGCCCGGACTGCGGCGGCTCACGGCTATCGGAGAAAGCTCGCGCTCCGAAACTTCGCGGCATTTCTTTAGATGAAGTCTGCCGTATGACGCTCGCCGGCCTCACCGATTGGGTCGCGGACGTGCCGGGTTCGCTGCCCGAAGAAATGCGTCCCATGGCGCAGAGCATCTGCGATTCGTTTACATTGAATGCCAAGCGCCTTTTGGAGTTAGGGCTCGGCTACCTGACGCTGGACCGCGCCGCCTCCACGCTTTCCACAGGCGAGCGGCAGCGCATGCAGCTTGCCCGTGCCGTACGCAACCGCACCACCGGCGTTTTATATGTGCTCGATGAGCCTTCCATCGGCTTGCACCCGGCGAACATCGTCGGCCTCACCGGTGTGATGCACGATCTCATCGACGACGGCAACTCCGTTCTGCTCGTCGACCACGACACGCAGATTTTGAGCGAGGCCGATTGGCTCATTGAAATGGGCCCGGAAGCCGGTGCAAAAGGCGGCCATGTCATCGCGGAGGGCACAACAGACGACATTAAGATAAACGAAAACTCGCAGATTGGCCCGTTTTTGGCGGGAAAGCAGGGCATCTCGCGACAGAAAGCACCCGAAAGCGAGCTTTTCCAAAACGGCGCTATCCACCTTTCCACCGACCGCATCCATACGGTGAAGCCGCTCGAAGTAGATATTCCGAAAAGCCGCCTGACCGTTGTTACGGGCGTTTCCGGCTCCGGCAAAACGACGCTCATTCTGGAAAGCCTTATCCCGGCGCTTTCGGCGCATATTCGTGGTGAAAAGCTGCCGGCGCACGTGAAGTCGGTCAGCGCCGAGGGCATCGACCAAGTGAAGCTCATCGACGCTACGCCTATCGGTATCAACGTGCGCTCCACCGTTGCGACATACGCCAATGTGCACGATGAGCTGCGTAAAATTTTCGCCCGCACGCCGGACGCCAAAAAAAGCAAATACAAAGCCGGCGACTTCTCCTACAACACCGGCAAGCTGCGCTGCCCCACCTGCGACGGTACCGGCAGTATCAGCCTGGACGTGCAGTTTTTGCCCGATGTGAATATCCCCTGCCCGGACTGCCGCGGCAGCCGTTACGGCAAAGACGCATCGAAGATCCGCTGCGTGACGAAAAGCGGCGAAGCGTACACCCTGCCCGAAATCATGGACATGGACGTGCGCACGGCGCTTTCAGCCTGCAAGGACTGGAAGCTCGTCTCGCAGAGATTAAATGTCTTAAACAGCCTCGGCCTCGGCTACCTCACGCTCGGTGAGGAAACGCCCGGACTTTCGGGCGGCGAAGCGCAGCGCTTAAAGCTTGCGAGTGAAATGGGCAAGGCACAGAGCGGCTCCGTGTTCGTGTTCGACGAGCCGACCATCGGCCTGCACCCGCTCGATGTGCAGACACTGCTCACCGTGTTCCAAACGCTCATCGAAAGCGGCGCGACCGTCATCGTTATTGAGCACGACCTCGACGTCATCCGCAGCGCTGATTACATTCTCGACATGGGCCCCGGCGGCGGTGAAGCGGGCGGTCGGCTTGTCGCCTGCGGCACTCCGGAACAGATCAAAAACGCCGCGGGCAGCGTGACCGGAAAATTTATTTAAACCAAGCGCGTGTACCCACAACTCCGTGTGATGCACGCGCCTTTTTTATTCGTCGAATGCTTTTCGCAGCTTTTGCAGCGCTTTTTTCTCAAGGCGCGAAACATAGCTGCGGGAAATGTTCAGCTTTTTTGCGACTTCTCTCTGCACGAGCGGTCGTTGGCCCGTAAGCCCGTAACGCAGCAAAACGATCTCGCGCTCGCGCGGCGAAAGACGGGTCTTCACCGCGTCGTACAACTGCCGCACCTTCATGCGCAAGTCAATGTCCTCCAAAATGTGGTCGTCCGTCGCGATGGTGTCGAGCAGCGTCAGCGTGTTGCCGTCCTTGTCGGTATCGATGGGGTCATTCAGCGATACGTCCTGCGCTGTCTTTTTCGCGCTGCGGAAGAACATCAGAATCTCATTTTCAATGCACCGCGAAGCGTAGCTCGAAAGCCGAATGCCCTTTGTCGGGTCGAAGCTGTCCACAGCCTTGATGAGCCCCACCGTGCCAATGGAAACGAGGTCATCGCGGTCATTTTCATCGGCATAGTATTTCTTCGCAATGTGCGCCACAAGCCGTAAATTGTGTTCGATGAGTTTTTGCCGCGCGTGGTGGTCGCCCGCCGCCATTTGCTCCAGATATTTTTTCTCCTCCGCCGCAGTCAGCGCCTTTGGAAACGACCCGGCGCTTGTGATGTGCAGAAAGAAAAACAAAATCGACGATAAATACTCCAAAAGCCCCCAAAGCATACCCACTCCCCCTTTAGAGAATGGTATGCTTCAGGGGCTTTTCTTATGTCTTTTGCTATATATTATTTGTGGACAACATACTGGTTCGGGTCGCCAAGCAGTTCCTTCGGCAAGTGGCTTTTATCGCTGAGGCGCACCGTTTCCACGCTGCCGTCTTTGCCGATATAAAATTCCGAAACCGAGGTGTTGCCGCCGATACGAATATCACTCAAACGTTCAATATCGTGCTCCAAAATCTCACACGCCATGCAGCGCAACAAAAAACCGTGCGACGTGATGACCGCTGTTTTGCCCATGCAATCCGCTTTCACGCGTGCAAGCGCTTTTTTTGCGCGGTCATAAACTTCCGCTGTCGTCTCTCCCTCCGGAAAAATGCAGTTTTGCGGGGAATTCTGCCATTTTTCGGCAAATACCGGATAATCCGCGAACGCTTTGTCAAGCTTCATGCCGGACAGCGCGCCAACATCCACTTCCATCAGCTCCGGCAGTTTTATGATGGGCAAACTGTGGTACAAATTCACCGCTTCCGCCGTTTTATACGCGCGCTTTAACGGGCTCGAATACACAGCATCGATCGGGATGTTCCGAAACCGCAGCGCCAAAAGCGCCAACTGCTTTTCTCCTGTAGCGCTGATATCGAGGTCAAGCTGACCCTGAAAAATATTCTCGTGGTTGCCGAGGCTTTCGCAGTGGCGCACAAGATATAAGTGTAATTTTTCCATATCATTTACCACGGACGCATCGCACCGGTCAATTCGGAAAGGGTCTTCACGCCGTTTTTATCCATGTAATTCGTAAGCCCTTCGGTAATCTTCACAGGCGCATACGGGTCTGTAAACAGCACGGTGCCGATCTGCAGCGCCGTCGCACCTGCAAGCAGCATTTCCACGGCGTCCTGCCATGTGCTGATGCCGCCGAGACCGACGATCGGAATTTTCACCTTCTGATACGTCTGCCACACCATGCGCACCGCAATGGGCAAAAGCGCCGGGCCGGAGAAGCCGCCTGTGTTGTTGTGAATGATCGGACGCTTCGTGTTGATGTCGATACGCATGCCGGTCAGCGTGTTGATCATGGAGACGGCATCCGCACCGGCGCTTTCCGCCGCGAGCGCGATCTCGGAAATATCCGTCACATTCGGGGAAAGCTTCACCATCAGCGGCTTTTTGCAATGCGCGCGCACCGCTTTCGTGATGTCTTCAACGCCTGCGCAGCTCGTGCCGAACTGTACGCCGCCCTGCTTCACGTTCGGGCAGGAAATGTTCATTTCGATCATGTCGATGTCGGTGTCATTCAGTTTTTCCGCCATGGCGCAGTAATCCTCCGGCGTGTTGCCGGCAATGTTCGCAATGATGGTCACGCCTTGCTCGCGCAGCCACGGGAGATCTTTTTCGATGAAGTGATCGACACCCGGATTTTGCAGACCCACGGCATTCAGCATACCGCCGGGGGCTTCCGCAATGCGCGGCGCAGGATTGCCCGGTCGCGCCTTTAACGTGATGCCCTTAGAAGAAATACCGCCGAGTGCGGAGAGCGGGTAAAACTCTGCATATTCGCGACCGAAACCGAACGTGCCGGACGCCGCAATGAGCGGGTTATGGAACTCCACACCCGCAACCGAAACCTTTAAATCAGCCATCAGAATACCACCCTTTCCGCCGGGAACACCGGGCCGTCCTTACAGACATGGCCCATATACGTTTCACCGTTTTCGTCGTAAAGCTCCACCGCGCAACCGAGGCACGCACCGATGCCGCACGCCATGCGCTCCTCAAGGGAAATTTCGCACGGAATGTTGTGCGCTTTTGCAAACTCCGTCACGGCGCGCAGCATGACCTTCGGACCGCAGGCAAAAATTTTATCGGGGTGCACATCCTGAATTAAATCGATGACAAGGCCGTGGTGGCCGTAGCTGCCGTCATCCGTCGCAATGCGCAGGTCGCAGCCTGCCGCACGGAAGTCGCCTTCCAAAATCACGAAATCCTTATTGCGGAAACCGACCGCCACCGTGGCGTTTTTGCCGCATTGCCTTGCTGCGCCGAAAAGCGGAGGCACACCGATACCGCCGCCGATGAACAAATTGTGCGCGTTCGGGTCGAACGTAAAGCCGTGGCCGAGGGGCGCCAAAATATCCATCTTGTCGCCGACCTCAAACTTCGAGAGCTGCTCTGTACCCGCGCCGCGAATCTGGAACACAAAGCGCAGCGTGCCGTTTTTCTTATCGATGTCACAAATGGAAATCGGGCGGCGCAGCGTTTTACCGGGCACGTAAATGTGTGCAAACTGTCCGGGCTGCGCCGCTTCTGCCAGTTTCGGCGCTAAGACCGTATAATCAAAGGTGTTCTCTGCGGTCTGCGCGCGGCACAGCACCTCGCAGAGCTGAACGTCATATTTCATAGCTTGTCCTTTCCGAGCGTTACTCATCCGTTCGCGCGAATTTTGCCGATGCGTGCGCAGATCTCGTCGCGCATGCGAATGGCTTCGCGTCTTGCCGCCTGTGCATAATCATGCTCGTCGCACTTTTCCTTCTGCCATGCGCACATAATGCCGCGAGAGGAATTGATGATGGCGCCGAGACCGTTCTTGTCAAACGCCGGGGCAACGTCGTCCGCGCCGCCGCCCTGTGCGCCGTAACCGGGCACGAGGAAGAACGTGTGCGGCGCTTTCTCGCGCATTTCGCCGAGCTGTGCCGGGTACGTTGCGCCGACGACCGCGCCGACGCCGGAGTAGCCGTATTTACCCATAACGCTTTCCCCCCAGTGCTCGCAGAATTCGCCCATGGTTTCGTAAACGGTCTTGCCGCTTTCCATTTTCTGATCCTGCAATTCGCCGGAGGACGGGTTGGAGGTCTTCACGAGCACGAAAATACCCTTATCTTCCGCTTCGCAAACGCCGAGCAGCGGCTTGATGCCGTCCGTGCCGAGGTACCCATTCACGGTCAGCGCGTCCGCACCGAAGGCTTCCGTTTTCTCGCCGAACACATCCGTTTTGCCGAGGTGCGCCGTGGCGTAGGCTTCCATCGTGGTACCGATGTCGTTGCGCTTGCCGTCCGTGATGACGAACATGCCCTTTGCGCGCGCGTAAGCGACGGTCTCCGCAAGGGTTCTCACGCCCTGCCAGCCGTACATTTCATAGTACGCCGCCTGCGGCTTTACGGCCGGGACAATATCGCACAGCGCGTCGATGAGGCCCTTGTTGTATTCGAGCAGTGCGGCGGCCGCAGCCTCCAGCGTTTTGCCATACTTTGCGACGGCACCGTCCAGAATATAGGACGGAATGTACGCGAGCTTCGGGTCAAGACCTGCAACGGTCGGATTCTGGGTTTCCACGATTTTTTCAATCATACGGTCAAAAGACATAGTAATCCCTCTCTCATTTCAAATCTATAATTTCAAATTTCTCAAACTTTTACAGTTCATTAAATACAACTCTGCCGCCGCAGACGGTCGCCTTTACGCGGCCCGTGAGCGTCATGCCCTTAAACGGCGTGTTGCGGCTTTTGCCGTGCAGCTTTTCGGGGTCCACAACCCACGCTTCGTGCTCGTCAATCAGCGCAATATCGGCCACTTCGCCCGCACCGATGGCGCCGGCTTCAATGCCGAGCAGCTCCGCCGGGCGCACGCTCATCTTTTCGATGAGCTCTGTAAACGTCAAAACGCCAGTCTTTACAAGCGCGGTATATGCCGCCGCAAACGACGTTTCCATACCGATGGAGCCGTTCGGCGCGTGCAGAAAATCGGTTTTTTCTGCACGCGTGTGCGGCGCGTGGTCGGTCGCGATGACGTCGATCGTGCCGTCCTTTACGGCCTCGATCATCGCAAGGCGGTCCTTCTCGCTGCGCAGCGGCGGGTTCATGCGGTAATCCGCGTCGTGCTTTTCGAGCGCTTCGTCAATCAAAAGCAAGTAGTGCGGTGCGGTCTCCGCCGTCACCTTTACGCCGCGGGCTTTGGCATCACGGATGAGCGCCGCAGAGGTTGCCGTGCTGACATGGCAGATGTGCACCGGCACGTCATACGCCGCAGCCGCCGCAATTTCGCGCGCCGTGCCGCAGTCCTCCGCCGCCGCAGGTACGCCGGGCAGATTGAGCTTTTCGGAAACTTCTCCCTCATGCATGACCCACTTTTTCGCGAGGAACAAATCTTCGCAGTGCGCCGTCACACGCATATGGAGCTTCGGCGCTTCGCACAATGCCTTTACAAGGCAGGCGGTATCGATAACCGGGCGACCGTCGTCGCTCAAAGCAATGGCGCCGGCATCGTGCAGCGCTTCTAAGTCGCACAGCTCTTCGCCTTTCAGTCCCTTTGTAATCGCCGCCGCAACATAAACATGCGCATCGGCGGTCTTTGCTTTGTCCAAAATATAGCGCACAGTCTCGGGCGTATCAACCGCCGGCTTCGTGTTCGGCATACACAAAAGGCTCGTCACGCCGCCCGCCGCAGCCGCACGGCAGCCCGTGTAAATATCTTCCTTATCGGTAAAGCCAGGGTCACGCAGATGCACATGCATATCCACAAAGCCCGGCACCGCCGTTAAACCTTTTGCTTCAATGACTTCGGCATCCGCATCGTACAGGTTTTCGGAAACCGCGCTGATGCGGTCCCCGGAGATCAAAATATTGCCGATATAATCCTCGCCGCGCGCGGGGTTCAAAATGCGCGCACCGCGGATCAGCAAGCGCTTTTGCTCTTGTTCCATTCGTCTCATTCCTTTCGGGTAAACAGCAGGAATTTCAGGATAGCCAGAAATTCTCGGCACAGGTTTTTCGGCAGACTTTTCAAATTGGTATTCGCATGCAGCGGATACGGCGTAAGTCCCAACATTTTTGCCATGCGGCAGGCGCGCCACTGGTGGTAACTTTGCGTTGCAAGCAAAACGGTATCGGAAAAGCCATTTTCGCGCAGAATATCCCGCGCAAAACGCAGGTTTTCAAGTGTCGTTTTGGAGTTTACTTCCGCAAAGATGCGCTTCGGCGCAACCCCGAACTTAATCAGCGCTTCCTTTGCGGCTTCGCCCTCGCTTTGCGGCTCGTCCTTGCCCTGCCCGCCGGTCGTGATGCAAACGGCTTTCGGATAGGCTTTTAGATACGATGCTGCAGTATCCACACGATATTGAAACGCGCGACTAAGGTGCGCGGGGCAGGTTTTCGATGCCCCCACCACCCGTGCGCCAAGCACAATGACAACGCCGTTTTCGGGCAATTTTCTTCTTCGGTGCATAGTTTCTCCTTGTCGCATACTGAATAGCCAAAACACCTCATAATAATTATAAAGAATTCCCCCGAAAACCGCAAGGGCTTCGGGGGAAAAAGTTTACATGGTATGAAATCTCATTTAGGCCGCAGGCTCTGCGATTGTTTCGCCGCCGTTTGTGCCGGGATCCGGCTCTGCGGGGGTCTCGTCGCCGCCGGAGGGTTCGGAGGGAACTTCTTCGCCGCCGGAAGGCTCAGACGGTGTCTCGTCACCGCCCGCAGGTTCAGACGACGTTTCGCCGCCGGAGGGTTCGGAGGGCACAGAAGGCTCTTCGTAGCCGGAATTATCGGAGCCGCCCGAATAGCTGTAATCGTTGCTGTCGGAGTAGCTGTAGTTGTTGCTGGAGCTGCTCTGGGTACCGCTTCCGCTGCTCGTGTACGAGGCTGCGGGGTCGCCCGGCATAGAAGCATATCTTGTGCGGTCCGCATCCGTAATGTTCGTATCGGTCTTCGAGAGCGTTTTGCCGTCCTTAACAGCCTGCATCAGCTCTTTTGCCTTATTTACGGTGTTATAATCCGGACGCATGACGTAGGCGTAATCGCTCATGGAATACGGGATCTGCGAATCGCCCGTGCCGGTCACGCTGCATTGGACAACGTTCCAAGAGCCGTTATCGGAAAGCTGACGGCGCACGAGCGCCGCGATGTCGTCATACGGCACATCCATCTCGAAGCAGTCCTTGATGCTGTCCATAATGGAGTTGTAGCGCACCAGAATATCCGGGGAAAGTGCCTTATCGATGATGGCGGAAATAACCTTCAGCTGGTTTTTACCGCGCTGAATATCGCCATCCACAAACGAATAGCGCTCGCGGGCAAAAGTCAGCGCCATTTTGCCGTCCATCTGCACCTTGCCCACCGGGTACGTGTAGTTGCCCTTTGTAAACGCAACATCGTTATCGACCGTAATGCCGCCGAGCGCATCCACAATGCCGGTAAAGCCGGAGAAATTGAGGCGGAAGTAGTAATCGATATCCGTATCATACAGCATTTCGAGCGTGCCTATGGAAACGTTCACGCCGTAAATACCCGCATGTGTCAGCTTATCCGGGATACCGCCCGAAACAGGCAGCGGCACATAGTAGTCGCGTGGGGTCGTCACAAGCAGAATCTGGCGCGTTTCCGTATTGATTGTCGCCAAAATGTTTACATCGCTGCGGCCGACCGTGTTAAGGCCCTGGCGCGTATCGCTGCCGCTGATATACAGGGTGTAAATACGATTTTCCGCATCGCTGTTGCCGGTGCTCTGCGTCTTTTCCGCTTCGCTCTGTACCGCCGTTTCCACGTGCAGCACTTCAAGCTCGCGAATTTTGCTTTCTACATCGGCGTATTTATCGAGCTCCGTCACAACGTCGAGGTATGCAGTATTTAGGATGATCGCACCGCATTCTTTGTTGAGCAGGCCGTCGATGAGCTGTGTGATGCCGGCATACGTCTTCGTCGTCACTGCACTGCCAAAGCGCTCCGTGATCTGGCTGACGGCGGAATCGGTGCTTTCGCGGTCAAGCGATTCCAAAATGCCGAACGTATAGCCCTTTGTGTCTTCCAACGCGGAAGCCGGGTCATCCGTGCGCACATAGACCGCTACGGGCGTATATTCCGTGCGCACCGTGCCAATCTCCGTCAGCGTGCCGGTCGCGACCGAAATGTAGTTGCTCGCAAGACCAAGCACCAGCGCCAGTACCAGAGAAAGCGACGCGCCGCAGATGAACTGACCTTTATTTCGGATGCTGCGCACCAACAAAACAGCAGAAGCCACCAAAAGGACAAGTGCAATACCGCCAAGGATCAGCAGCTTCGTCGGCACCATCTTGCTTTGCAGAAGGATCACCATAAACACGGCAAACACTGCCACCAAAAGGACAGAGATCACAATGCCCGGGATCCGTTCCTTCCATTTGCTCATATCGTGTACTCCTTTGATTTTGACGTTTCGGGAAAATTCGGCGCGCCGCGCATTCCGCGGCAGTGCCTTATCCGAGTTATTATATCGCTTTTACCCGTTGTGCGTCAACGGATTTGAACAAAAAGCCGTCAAAATCAGTAAAACGCCGACAAAACATCTGCATTTTTAGCTACAAGGCACTATTTTGACGAAGCCGTCCGCACTGCAAAAAGCTGCTGCGGGTGCACAGCCGCGTAAAAATCATTCAGGATAAATCCGGCAAAATCCGTCCCGCTCTGCGTGAGCGCGTCGGCGCAGTCGTTTACTATACCGGCCGGAGTGTAGTCCTGTCGCACAACGAGCACCGAAAGATCCGAAAGCGCACTGAGCGCCTCGGCATCGGCGGAAAGCAGCATCGGTGGGGAGTCGAGCAAAACGTAGTCAAAGCGTTCGTCCGCCCGCGCCGCCAAAAGCAGCTTTTTCAGTTTTTCACTGTGCAAAAGGCGCTCCGGGTGCGCGGCGGGCGCGGTAAGGCCGAGCGAAATGCCGTATTTTTCCGAAAAAATAAGCGGCGGCTCCGCGGCTTTCTCTGCCTGCAAATACTGCCCGATCCCGTTTTTAGCCGCCGCCCGCAGGCCGAAAATTTTGTGCAATGCCGGCTTTCTTAAATCGAGATCCAACAGCAGCACATGCCGCCCGCGCATGGAAAGCGCCAGCGCCAAATTCACCGCTACGCTTGATTTTCCTTCGTTTTCTCCCGCGCCCGTGAGCAGCAGCACTTTTTTGCCGTCCCGCCGCATGCGGTGCTCCAACGCCGCGCAGAGATCCTGATACGCTTCCGTGTAGGTGTACCGCACAAAAGGGTCTGTCAGCAGCGCCGCAGCCTTGCGTCCCGCACCGCGGCTCTTTTTTACGAACAGCCGCTTTTCCTTGCGCTCGTGCCCGATGGTGCCCAGCACGCGCCCATCCAGCTTATGCCGCGCGGCCTGCGGAGTTTGCACCGTATCGCGCCGCAGAAACAAAACCGATACAATCAGCGATGCAGCCAGCATCGCACCCACACAGGCCCGCATGCGGTACGGCTTTAAGTCCACCGGGTTTGAAGGGGCAAGCGGCACCTGGGGGTCGCGGATGACGCGCAGCTCGGCGTTTGAGAACAGCTTGTCCGTCAGGTCTGCGTGGTTTTCCAGCACATTTTTCAGCGATAAAAACGATTCGCGCGGGTTCTCCGCCGTCACCTGCACATTGATGAGGTTCGTCTCCGGCAAAACGGAAGCCACAACGTCGCACTGCGCAGCCTCGCGGAACGTATCGCTTTGAAACACACTCGCAAACACCTGCGCCATGCGGGCCGTGAGATCTAAAGAGGTATACGCGCTCGTGCCGCCCTTTACATTTACCGCCACGGTTGCCGAAGCGGTATACACAGGGTGATACGTAAAAAGATGATATCCCTCCACGCACAGCCATGCCGTGAGCACCGCCAAAATCAGCACCCACAGGTTATAGAGCAGCCCGCGCAGCACGCACACGGGGTGCAGGTCACCCCAAAAAAAGCGTTCGTCCTTCACGTTTTCCCCTCCTCCACGATCACCGTCAGGCAGGCGCGCACGGTCTCTGTTTCCGTCTCTGCCGCATACTGCACCGGGTAACAGCCGGGCTTTGCGGTATCTATTTGCGTCACTGTCTGCTTTTTCACCTTTACCACCGTGCCTGCATGGTCAAACACGCCCTCCAAATAGTCCTTCGGCTCAAACTTTTCGCCTGCCTTCACATACACGATTCCCTGCTTCAGGCGAATTTCAAGACTGCTGTCGCTCAGCTGCATATAAAGCTGCATCTCGCTCTGTCCGCCGTAGGAATTCGTCACGGATACCGGCAGCGTGTACATGTCGTTTTCCACAAAAGTAATATCTTCGGTGAACAATCGAATACGGTCGGAAACGTCGCCGTCCATTACGTCCTCCGCTGTGATCTGCGCCAAAAGTGCGGGCATCTCGCCCGTGCGGTAGGTCGATGGTACATTCAGCGCAAAGCGCGGCGGGTTGTAATCCGTATACCGCACCGTGCGCGTGAGCGTCGCCGCGTGGCAGTCCGCATCGAACACCACGTATTTTATGCGCCGACGGTCGCCGTCCAACAACGCGGACATACCCGCAATGCAGATCTCATCCGTCAGGTCTCCGTCATGCGCGTCTTCGGCATGCAGCCCCGCGCAATACGCGCTTTCCGGCGCGGTAACGCTGAGCGCAAGTTCGCCGTCCGTTTCGTCCGTCAAAACGGGCATGGATGTATCCTGCGCCTGTACGCGCGGCACGGCAACCCACAGGTAAAACGTCAGTGCGGCGCAGAACAGCACTGCCATTACCATTTGAAATACCCTCATGCGATTCTCTCCTTTCCGGCTTCGCCGCTCAGAATTCTGCGTGGGTTTTCATGCAGCATCCGCTCGGCATACGCAGCACCGAAGTGCTCCGCAAGCCACGCGTTCACGTCCTCCAAAATCGGTCTGCGGTACACGGTCCCGTGCCCGTCGCTCGCCACGCAAAAAGCCAGATCGCGCT
This sequence comes from Hominenteromicrobium mulieris, assembly GCA_021029595.1. GTDB lineage: Bacteria > Bacillota > Clostridia > Oscillospirales > Acutalibacteraceae > Hominenteromicrobium > Hominenteromicrobium mulieris. Next base: position 45,423 of record JAJJOY010000003.1, read on the forward strand.
CCAGCAGCACCCGCGCGGTCTCTGCCGCCCTGCGCCCGAAAGCGCCGAAAATACCGCTGCGCGTCACCTGCAGCACGGCCCCCCGCTCTGTCCACAGCTCCGCGCGCCAAGGTTCGTTTTGCAAAATGACGTACCGCTCCGGGTGTGCGATGAGCGGCACATACCCGTATTTTCGTATATGCTCAGTCGCCGCCGCGCACCATTCCGACGAGTCGAGCGGGTCAAACTCCACCAAAAGGAACCGACTTTCGCCGAGCGGCTGCACATCGCCGCTTTGCAGGCGGTCAAACAGCGTGCCGTCCGCCATCATTTCCATGCCGAAAAAGAGCTTTACGGGCAGACTTTCCCGCGCAGCCGCCGCTTTTAGACGCTCAAATTTTCCCAAATACCGCGTCTTCGTCACCCACGCCCCGTGCGGCGTGACGGCTAAAGCTTTCGTGCCATGCTCTGATGCCATACGCAGCATCATAAGAGACGCTTCAAGCGTTTCCGCGCCGTCATCCACGCCGGGCAGCACATGCGCGTGCAGGTCGATATAGCTCATACCGTCTCCTCCCGTGTGCGGTGCGCGCTGTAATGGCCGTAGCCGTAATGCCCGTAGCGACCGTATTTTCCGTATCCGTAGCCATAACCGTACTTGCCGTAACCGTAGCCGGAAAGCCCCGCCTGTACGCCGTTCAGCACGCAGCCCGCAACGGTCACATCGCAGCTTAGGAGCTTTTCGATGCCCGCTTTGATCTTCGTCCGCGATGCGCGATCCTGCTCGATGACGTACACCGCCGCATCGCAGCTTTCCGCCGCGGGCAGAATCTCCGCAAAGCGCGCGCTTTCCGGGGCAATGAGCAAAACGCAGTCCGCGTCTTCGCGCAGAGAAGCAATCGCGCCGCGCAGATTTTCGCCAACAGCGAGCACCTCGCGCGGTGAAAGCCCGCGGCTGCACGCGGCGTAGCGATACGGCTCTGCACCGCGCCGATGCAGCACCTCCTGTGCCGGGCAGTGCCCAAAAAGACACGCTTCCAGCCCCGGCAAAAGTTTATCCATGCCGCGCTTTAAATCTAAATCGATCAGTACCACGCTTTTGCCCATTTCGCCCAGCACATGCGCGGCAGTCATCGCCGTGGTGCGCACGCCTTCCCCGGGCAACGTACCGCAAAACAGCAGCACCTTGTCGCCCGATGCCGCCATGCGACGTTCAAGGCGCATGGCAAGCCCGCGCGCAGCCTCGCGGTAATGCTCCGGCACATGCGGGTTCGTAAGGGTGATCGTTTCGCGCCTACTCTTGCTTCGCTTTTTAAAAACGACCTTCGGCAGCGTGCCGAGACACAAAAGATGCAGCTTAGATGCAATCTCCTCCTCGCGCCGCACGGTGCGCCGTGTGCAGCCGTACAGCAGGATCAGTCCTGCGCCAAAAAGCAGGCCGTACGCCGCGCCCGTCAACGCCGCACGTTTGCCGTCGAATATATTATACGGCGCGGTCGGCAGGCTTGGGGCGCTCAGCATATGGAGCTTAATGTCGCCCAGCACGTAGCGTGCGGCCTCCGGGTAACAATCAATAGCGGCGTTCAGGACATTCAACGTGCTTTCGGCATTCGCGCCCGTCGCGGTCAGCGTGAACAGGTTGGAATCCTCCACTGCGCTCGCCGAAAGCGAAGCTGTAATAGAATCCGTGCCGAGCGCCTGCTTGATGCCATCCGTTAAGAGCTCGCTTTCGAGTATGTACGGAAACGTGCGCGCGAGTTGCGAAGCCGTGGCGGTATTGTAATAAAACCCGTAGCTGAACCCGCCGCTTTCCCCGCTGCCGGTGGCGACCGTGAACGAAGCCGCCGCGCGGTACAGCGGGCGATACGCGCGCTTTGCCGTGTACCACGAGCCCGCGGCGCACAGCACCGTGAGCAAAAGGCACGCCCACCACAGCTTTTTCACACCGCGCAGCACATCGTGCAAAAGCGTGATGATGTCGATGGGCTCCGGCACCGCTTGCTTTTCCTTTTGCGTCTCCTCCATATAGACCTCCGAAACACTTTATTTTTCATATACCGTAACGTTTTAAATGCCTGTCTGCAAATTTCACGGGCATTATAGCATTTTGTACCCGATTTCTCAAGCATTTTCGGGATATTGTATATATACAAATATCGCAAATTCCGTTAAAAAATGAAAAAAAGCGACGCCTCAAGTGAGGCGCCGCCAATAATCGACAAATTAAATTTCTATTTTAGTTTCAATCAGCCTTCCGGCTCCAGCACGCCGTACTTGCCGTCGCGGCGCTTATACACCACATCAATCTCGCCGGTGTCGCCGTCACGGTACATGAAGAACGTGTGGCCCAGCATTTCCATCTGCAAAATGGCTTCTTCCACCGTCATGACCTTCACATAGAACGTCTTACGCTTTGCGATTTCCGGTTCGTCTTCCTCATCCGGCATATCGTAGTACGTATCCGGCAGCTCCACGGGCTGCATCTTCTGTGCGCGCTCAAGGCGTTTTTTATTTCTACGGATCTGGTTGCCCAGTGCCGCCACAACATCATCCAACGCTTCGTTCATTTCCGACGCAGTGGCTTCTGCACGGTACAGCATGCCGCGCTGCTTAATCATAATCTCCACGGTCTGGCGATTCTTTTCCAGCGTTACGGTTACGGTAGCATCCGCGTCTTCATCAAAGATGCGGTCAAACTTAGAGAGCTTGCGCTGCACCAGTTCCTTAAAATTCTCTCTCAGGTTCACTTTTCTGCCAACGATCTTGATGTTCATACGTCTACCGGTTTTTTCCGCAAAAAGCACAAAGGGATGTGCTTTTTTCATCTACGGAAAAAACACATCCTTTCTGAAAGACTCGGCTTTCATTATTCAGCTTACGGCTTCTGCCGTTCTCTGTACCTACAGTATAAATCATTTGAACAAAAATTGCAATAGAAAAATAAAATTTTCAAGATTTATAAACAATTTGTTTGCGATTTAAATTTCTCATAAAACAAAAAGCGCCGTTCCGAAGAACAGCGCCGTTTCTGCTTTACTTTAGTTGTTGCGCGGGCCCTTGCGGGAATAACCGCCGCCGCGCTTATTTTCCGCACGCTTGAGGTCCGAGATCTTCTCATCGCTCATCTGCTTAAAGCGGGACATCATATCTTCAAAAGAGCCGGAGTTTTCGCGCGCGCGCCACTCATAATCGCCCGGTCTTGCGGGGCTCTGCACCGGGGCAGAAGCTTCGCGGCGGTGATAGTTGTTCTGGCGCGGGGGTCTGCCGTTCTCATCGCGGCGGCGCGGGGGGCGCTGCTGCTGCGCGTTTTCGTCTGCCTTTTTCATGGAAAGGCTGATCTTGCCGTCTTCATTGATGCCGATGATCTTGACCTTCACGGTCTGGCCTTCCGTGACGAAATCGCGAATCTCCTTTACGAAGACCGGGGCAACCTCTGAAATGTGCACCATACCGGTCTTGCCGTTACCGAGATCGACGAATGCGCCGAACTTTGTGATGCCCGTTACCTTGCCCTCAAAAATTGCTCCGACCTCAAGCTTTGTTTCTTGCATACCCTCTAATTTTCCTCCGGGATTTCAAATTTGTTAGTTGTTGCCGCCTACATTGTAGAACACACGCTCGCCGGGCTTTACATAGTCCAGTTCGCGGCGTGCCACCTTCTCCGCATAGTCTGTGTTGTCTGCGTTCTCTTCATTCAGGTCATAGCGCAGCTCGTCATTGACGACCTGCTGTTCCTTAAGCTCGTTTTTCAACTGCTGCAGTTCGTCCTTTTTCTGGCTGATGGAGATCTGCTGCCCGACGAGCATAGTGACCATGAAGCACGCAAAACAGAACACGGCGACCTTTAAAAGGAGGCTGCCCTTATAGCGTTTAATCTTGACTTCTTCCATGGGATTCCTCCCCTTTCCTTATGCCGAGCGTTCGGCTGCTTTTCTTGTTCCATTATATAATGATGCGCCGTCATTATTCAAGTCCTTTTTTCGCTTTTTTTCGATTTGTTCAGAAATGATTTGTGTTTTTTCCCGCTTTTTAGCAATGCTTCCACCTTTTTCCGCCGTCCTTGCGCGTATTTTGCAAAAATTCGGTTTCTAAAGCCGTGCAAGCGGCGCTCTGCATACGGCAAAAAGCGGCAAATGCCGTGCGTCACCGTGACCTGCACGCATAAAAAGCCGATGACTTCGCAGGCGATCTGAAAAAAGCGCGCGTGCCCGACGCTGACCGCAAGGGACAGCAAAAACGTGACGACGGCGGCAAAAAAACAAAACAGCACATCCGTAACCGCTGCCGCGATTTTGCCGAGAGAGAACAGCAGGCGCAAAAACTCCAGCACGGCAAACACAAACCCCAGAAGAACGCCGCACACAAGGCACAGCAACAGCGTTTCTGCCGGAATGCCGCTCATTTTAAAAGCCTTTTCAAAACGCCCGTCGGGCGCACGCCGTCTGTGTACGAAAGCGCCAGCACGCGGCCCTTTACGAGCAGCTCGCCTGTTTCGGCGCTCATGTTTTCAATGTACAGCCCTTCGCCCTTAATGTGCAACCTTCCATCTGCCGTCTGCACCGTGATGAGTGTCTCGCTGAAAAAATCCACGCGCGTAACGCCGCTTGCCGTAAGACGCGAGCGGTTTTCAATGTGCAAAGAATGTGCTTTTGCGCTTGCCGTCTGTGCCACTGTATCACCGATCCTCTTTTATGCTGTATCGCCTATTTATATGCAGCGATTTTCGGAAAAAGACCGAACAAACAGCGAATATTTATGCACAAGAGCAGCTCAGCATGTTAAAAGCACAGTCAAAAAACCTTACTTCTCTTCGATGATTTCGTACATCATAGCCGCTTCGTCTTTTTTTGCATATTCATTCACGGAAACGACGCGGGCCTTCACGGTGCGTGCGCCGAGCGTGAGCTCGATGACATCGTTCACCTTCACATCGTAGGAAGCGCGGGCAATCTTGCCGTTGACGACGACTCGACCGGCGTCGCAGGCTTCGTTTGCCACGGTGCGGCGCTTGATAATGCGGGAAACCTTCAAGTATTTATCCAGTCTCATGTTCAAACTCCTTTTCTTTAATACATGGAGGCACAAAACTGCCTATAACAGAAGAACGGACCCACTTCGGGATCCGTTCCATCACAAATTATTTGCCAAAATTACTTATTGACAGATTCCTTCAGGGCCTTGCCAGCCTTGAATGCCGGAGCCTTGGAAGCCGGGATCACGATCTCAGCGCTCGTTCTCGGGTCACGGCCAACGCGCTCGCCTCTCTCGCGAACTTCAAAGGTGCCGAAACCTGCGATCTGAACCTTCTCGCCGCCTGCGAGGGACTCTGTGATGGAAGCGATAACAGCGGAAACAGCGTTTTCCGCGTCTTTCTTGGAAATGGTAGCCTTTTCTGCAACAGCAGCAATGAGTTCTGTTTTATTCATTATGAATAACCTCCAAATTTTTAGATTTATCTTCATCACCCACGGCGCGAACCATCGCCGGAGCGTGAATTGCTTTATTCTTCTGCGCCGAACTGCTCAATATAGGCGCGGCAGGCTTCAGACAGCGCCTGCTCTGCATCTACGCCGAGACGGCGTGCGAGCTCCGTTAAATTGAAAAGCGCTTTACCAATCGATTCCGCGCCGTTTTCTTCGGTTGCACCGCTTACAGCTTTGCAAACGCTCTCGCGCAGGTCATCGTTCGTGCCGTTATCCGCGCCCATTTTCGCCGCCTTTTTCAGTACCTTCTGGGTACGCATCAAAGCGGGCATGGCGGGCGTTACGCTTTCAAGCACCTCGCGGTCGGACTTCTGTTTTTTCGTCTCGCGCTTAATCTGATCCCAGTTTGTCAGCACCTGCTCGGTCGTGTCCGCCGTCACATCGGCAAACACATGCGGGTGACGCTGCACCATTTTGGCAGCAACGTCGCTGATCACATCGTCAAGGTCAAACCGACCGGCTTCACGCTCGAGCTCACTGTGGAACGCCACCTGAAAAAGCACATCCCCAAGCTCCTCGCGCAGCAGCACGGGGTCTTCCGTATCAATGGCTTCTATCGCTTCGTAGCACTCCTCAAGAAAATCGCGGCGGATGCTCTTGTGATCCTGCTCGCGGTCCCATGGGCAGCCGTCCGGCGCACGCAGAATCGTGATGATTTCCTTGAGATCTTCCAATGTATAACGGGATTTTCCTACATATTTCAACGCAGCTTTCATATTTTACCCTATCCCCCTGTTTTTTGCAAGTATTTTTCAAGTCTTTTTGTAATTTTTTCTCCGTTTGGCAGTGCTTTGATGTCTTCTTCACAGATCCCGCGTGCAATCAGCAGGAAAACAACATAGATAAGCGCCCCCAAAAACACCGCAGGCAGCGCGGAAAAACGCGATTCTGGCAGCACCGCACACCACGCTTTGTGTGTTAAGAGAGCCGCCACGCCACAGCAAACGGAGGCCAGAAACGGCTTTTTAAAAGTGGAAAAGAAATCTATTTTCACGCCTGCAATACGCCGTATCGCAATGCACGCCAACACACTTGCGAGCGCATAGCACACGAGCGTGCCGACAGCGCCGCCAAGCACGTTCACACGCGGCACAGCGGCGAGCGTGTAATCGAGCACGGCTTTTACGAATAGCCCAATGAGCGTCAGCACCACGGGCAGCTCCACATGGCCCATCGCCTGCAAGATGCTGTTCAGCGGCCCGCACAGCGCCGCAAAAACGGATGCCGCGCCCAAAGTCGTCAGCACGCGCCCCACGATGACCGTGCCCGGCCGTGCACCGTAGATCAGTAGTGCGGCGGGCTGCGCCAAAACGGAAAGTCCCACCCCCATCGGCAGTGCCGTCAAAAACGTAACACGCAGCACCGCTTCCACGGTGCGCTTCAGTTTCTGCGAATCCCCGGTCTGGAATGCCCGTGTCACGCTCGGCAGCGCGCTGACCCCGAACGACTGCGTTACGCTTGGCACGAGCAAAAAGAGGGTCAGCGCCATATTGTAGCAGCCGAAAAGGTAGTTCGGCACGGTTTCCGGCGCGTCGAGATTCCCTTTGGGGATCGCGCCGGCGTACATGGAAAGCAACGCTGCGGGGTCTGTCTGCACGGCATAGACGACACGCGTCTGCAAAAATGACGCATCAATGAGTCCGGAAAAGCTCATGGCGACTGCCCCAAGCGAAATGGGCAGTGCAGTGCGCAGCAATTTTCCGGCCCAAATACGCTTGCTTTTCGGCTTCGGCGCGCGTTGCAGCATCGCTTTTGTGACGCCGTCCCTGCGACTTTGGAAGACAAGCGTCAAAAGCCCCAGCACCGCGCCGAGCGTCACGCCGAGGATTGCGGCAGCAGCACCTAAAGCGCAGACAAGCTGACAGCCATCTGCTTCACTTTTCACGGTACAGCCGAATACCGTGCCGCTCGCTTGCAGCTCCCGTGTGCCCATATGCATCACAAAAATCGCGCCGGAAAGCCCGAAAATAAGCTTGCCGAGCGATTCCGCAACCTGCGAACGCGCCGTAGGCAGCATATTGCGCAGGCCCTCAAAATAACCGCGGTACACGGAGGAAATACTACACAGCGCGGCACACGGCGCAAGCGCCAACATGGAGAAAAGTGCGCCGGGGCTTTGCACCAAGTGCGTATAAAGCGGTGCAAAACTTGCCATCAGCAGAGCACAGAGAACGCCGATGACCGAAAACACCGACAGCGCCGCCGCTTTGATTTGCCGCACGTCACGAAAATGTCCTAAGGCGTCCTCCGCCGCAGTCAGCCGCGCCACTGCCACGGGAAAACCGACGGTGGAAAGGCTGAACAGCACGTTAAAAAAACTGTACGCCGTGCTGAAGTATCCCATACCGTCTTCCGTGATGATACTCGATAACGGGATTTTAAACAACGCCCCAATGGCCTTCACCAAAAGAACGCCGAACATTAAAATGAACGCGCCGTGCAGAAATCCCTGCTGTACGCGCGCCGCGGGCCGTTTTTGCTCCATAAAACCCTTCCGTTTCAAAAAAGTTTCTCGGCGAAAGAAAAGGAAAGAGGAGGCACCTCTTTCCTTCTGGTTTTACGTCCTTGCAGGCCGGGCCCGCGTTTTCAATTATTCCTCGGTCTTGACTTCCTCGGTCGGCTCAGCTGTCTTCTCTGTCTCGATTGTGACTTCCGTCGTCTCCGGCTCTGCGGGGACTTCGGCCTTCTCGACTGCTTCGGCAGCTTCTTCCGGCTCTGCCTGTGCGTTCTCCAGCTTTGCGCCGCAGTGGCTGCAGAACATGGAATCCGTCGGCATCTTCTTGCCACATGCCGGGCAAGTCACTTTATCCTGCATGGAAGCGTACTGTGCGGAAACCGCGGAAAGCTGTGCATACAGATCATCGATACCGGCGATCTGGTCTGCAAGCTCGGCTTCGTCTGCGGAACCGGCCTTCTTGGCCTCGTAAATGAAGCGGCCAAGCTCCTGATAGCGCTTCGTAATCTCGCCGTTCAGCTCGGCCATATTGATGCGCAGCTTGGACATATCCACAAACTGGCCTGCCATTTTGCCTACGGTCTGTGCAGCGGATTTTGCGTTGACAACAACATCATCAAAAATTCCCATAACAAATTCTCCTTTTGTGGTTTGGAAACGGAACCTTAAGAAGCACACCGTTTCATGTACCTTTCTTTAGTCCCATTATAGCGCAATTTGTGTCAAAAAGCAAATGACAAACCGGCAATTTTGTAAACAAAGGTTAAATTTTCCCTGACAATAACCTTAATTCGTACCGTTTTCTACTTTCGGGCCCAAAAATTCACGCAGCATGGAGTTTGCAGGCACCAGCTCGGCATCAATGGGCTCAAAGCGCATCAGACGGGCATCTAAATCGCGCGCCTTACGGTAACACGGGTTATCCTCCGGGATTTCGCGCAGAAGCGGAATGACAAGCCTGCGCAGCACACACGGTTCATAGATATGAATGGAGTTCACCGTGTAGTCCGCGGAAAGGCGGTACGGGCGGATGTATTTATCTTCGCCCGCCACCACATTATCCCACATGGCGATGGTGCGCTCCGGCATGGTATCGCGGGAACGGATATCACGCGAGATGCGGCGCACAAGGCGAATATCCATCGGCGAAATGACCTCGCCGTTGATATCCTTGATCTGCTGCTTCACGCTGACATACAGCTTTATGGTGCTGCCCTCCGGCAGATCACGCGTAAAAATGGGGTTCAGCGCGTGCAGACCCTCCATGATAACGAACCCGCGGTCGCTGACATCGAGCTTTCTTGCCGCAAGCGTTCGGGTCTTCGTTGTAAAATCGTACTCCGGCAAAAGGCAGGAGCCGCTGTGAATGACAGAATTCAAACAATCCTGAATAAGCGCAATGTCGAGCGCGTCCACGGTCTCATAGTCCTTTTCGCCGTTCGGCAGCACGGGCGTTTCGTCCGGGCCAAGGTAAAAATCGTCAAGCGAGACAATCTCGGCGTGCACACCGAACTTGCCGAGCTCGCGCTGCAATAAATGCGCCGTGGTCGTCTTGCCGCTGGAGGACGGCCCCGCCAGCATGCACACCTTCGCGGTTTTGTAATGCGTCACAATGTTGCGCGCAATGTTCTCGATATGCTCGTGATAGGAATCCTCCACCTCATCGATCATGACCTGCGGGTTCAAAAGCGCCGCGTCGTTAATCTGCTCTAAGTGATTGATATATTTAATGTAACCGCTTGCGAAATTGCTCATATTGCTTCGCGATGCCCTCCTTTCGTTCGAGAATCTCCGGGTAACGGCTGATATATTCATACGAATATTTGAAGTTAAAAATTCGTGAAAGATCTTCGGAATACGGGTTCTTAAGCTTCGTCACGCCGCCTGCGCCGCACGCCAGCACCGTTTCGGTCTCATCCATCGTGAAAATATTATATGCACACTCGGTGCCCGGCTTTGCCCAGCCCGTATTTTCCAAATTGCCTGCCATACGGCTTTGGCGATAGAGATAATACGGCTCAAGCCCCTGCTCTGTCAGCCGCTTTTCGGCATAAGCCATCATGCGGTCGGCAAGCGCGGCATCGGCGTGGGCCTTGTTGATTTCGCCGCTCTGCGTGATGAACGAGGAGCGCTTCAATGCGAGCGCGTGCACCGTCACGTTCTCAGGGTCAAGCGCAATGACCTTTTCGATTGTGTCACAGAACGTCTCATACGTGTCACCCGGCAAGCCGACAATGAGGTCCATATTGATATTCGTAAAGCCCGCTTCCCGCGCGAGGTGAAACGCATCCACAGTCTGCTGCGCAGTGTGGCGGCGGCCGATGTTTTCGAGCACGTTGTCCTGCAAGGTTTGCGGGTTGATGCTGATACGCGAAACGCCGCTTTTAAGCAGCGCATCCAGCTTTGCACGGTCAATGGTATCCGGGCGGCCGGCCTCCACCGTAAGTTCCTCGCACTGCGACATGTCGAACGACTCTTTCACAACGCGGATCATCTCGGAAAGCTGCTCTGCGGAGAACGTCGTGGGTGTGCCGCCCCCGACATACACAGCGCGCAGGTTTAAGCCCAAAGCATCGGCGACTTTCGCCGTCTCTTTCAGCTCTTCCAAAAGCAGGCGGTGATATTCCGGGATCTGTTTCTTGGCCTTTTCCACGCTCTGCGAAACGAATGAGCAGTACGCGCAGCGCGTGGGGCAAAACGGCACGGAAATGTACAAAGAGTAGTCGTTTTCACGCACTTTATCCGTAATGGGCTTTTGTGCGCGCAGGGTGCGCACCGCAAGTGCCGTTTTTTCGTTTGAGACGAAATACTTTTCGCGGAACAGCCTTGCCGCTTCCGCTTCGCCGTGCTGTTCGGTCAACTGGCGCAGGAGCTTAATGGGGTGAATGCCCGTCAGCATGCCCCAGCGCGGCATTTTGCCCGTGTGGGCGCAAAATGCATCAAATAACAAAGACACCATGCCGTATTCGGTCTCTGCGCCTACTTTTGCTTTGCGCTCCGTTTTGCCGTCTGCGTCTTCAATGCGCACGATATATTCGCCGTTTTCTTCGGCGGTGTACACCGTGCGGTTTTCATCGCTCGGCATAAATTCGTGCTGTACCGTGACTTTATCAAACGGATAAAACACGCGGCAGAGGTTTTCCGCCTCATAGTGATAAGGGTGATCGATAATATATAAAACCATACATTTTCCTTTATAAATACGGATTTCGGCGCTTTTCGTCTTCCAGCGTCGTCACGGGGCCGTGGCCGCCGCAGATATCGGGATTTCCGGGCAGCGCCGCAAGCTTTTTCAGAGACTCACGCAGCTCGGCACTGTTGCCGGTTGGCAGGTCGCACCGCCCGACGGAGTAGCCCATCAGCGTATCGCCCGTAAACACGGCGTCCGGCGTAATGTAGCTCACGCCGCCCGCGGTGTGGCCGGGCGTGTGCAGCACCGTGACCGGCACTTCGCCGATCTGAAATGTTTCACCGTCTTTGAAAGCCTCGTGCACCTTGCAGGTGATGGACTCGTACATCATGAGAAGCGAGCCGTTTTGCTTATCGTCCGCTGCAAACGCCGCTTCCGTCTCATAGGCGCACACCGGCACACCGAGCATCTCGTGCAGGCGGTCAGCCTCCCAAATGTGGTCAAAATGGCCGTGTGTCAGCAAAATTCTTTGCACCGTATATTTTTTAATTTCATTTAACAGAGCGTCGTTCAAAAAGCCGGGGTCAACGACCGCCGCCTGATTCGTTTTTTCGTCGATGAGCAGGTAGCAATTTTCCGAAATAGACCCGCCCGTTATACATTTATATTTCATATCTTTGTTTACCTTTAGCTGCGGTCAATAGAGATTACGCCCTTAATCTTCTGCAAGCGGTCGATAACGGTCTGCAGATGCGAAAGGCCGTTGATGGTAATCGTTGCCGAAATGACGGCATTCTCCGAGTTTTTGATCTCGCGGGAGTTGAGCGAGTGAATGAAAATGTGCATGTTGAAAAGCTGCTGGGTCACGTCTGCGAGCAGGCCGGAACGGTCGGTTGCCACAATATGCAGCGTAGACTTGAACTCTTCCTTGACTTCACCCGCCCAGTACGCACGCACCCAGCGCTCCGGCTCCGGCGCCTGCGAGAAATCCTTCGGCACGTTCGAGCAGCTGCGTTTGTGGATGGAAACGCCGAAACCGCGCGTGATGAAGCCGACGATCTCATCGCCCGGCAGCGGGTTGCAGCAGCGGGAGAACTTGATGAGACAGTTGTCCATACCCTCTACGAGCACGCCGCCTGCCGCTTTCTTGTTGAGGTTCGGTGGCGGGGTCTGCTGCGCAATCTCCTGCTGCGGTTCGGGTGCAGGCTTGTGAGTCTTCTGGTATTCCTCTTTTACGCGCGGCAGGAGCTTCCAAAGCTGAATGCCGCCGTAGCCGACGGCCGCGTAAAAATCATCGGGCGTGACGCAGCTGTGGCGGCGGCCGGCGCTTTCCAGCATAAACTGCATCAGCTCGTCGCTCATCACGATGCCGTTGCGCTTAAATTCGCGCTCCAGCTCTGCCTTGCCCTCTACGATGTTCTCATCGCGCTTTTCTTTCTTGAACCATGCGCGGATCTTATTGCGTGCTTCGCTTGTACGCACGATGGAAAGCCAGTCGCGGTTCGGGCCGCGACCGACCTCCTTCGTCGTCAAAATCTCAATGATCTCGCCCGTTTTTACCTTGTAATCGAGCGGCACGATCTTCTGGTCAACCTTTGCACCGATCATGCGGTTGCCGACGGCGGAATGAATGGCATACGCAAAATCGATAACCGTAGAGCCCATCGGCAGGTTGATAACGTCGCCTTTCGGGGTGAAGACGAACACCTCTTCCGGCGCAAGATCGGTCTTGATAGAGCGCACAAGGTCAGTGATATCTTCACTTTCGGACTGGTTATCGAGCATGTTGCGGATCCACTGCAAGCGGCCCTCCAGCGAGTCGGGCTTTTCGTTGCCGCTCGTCATGCCGAGCTTATACTTCCAGTGCGCCGCGATGCCGTATTCTGCCGTGTGGTGCATTTCCCACGTGCGAATCTGCACCTCGAACGGGATGCCCTCTTTGCTGATGACCGTCGTGTGCAAGGACTGGTACATGTTCTGCTTCGGCGTGGAAATGTAGTCCTTAAAGCGGTTCGGCAGCGGAGTGAACATATCATGGATGATACCGAGCACATTATAGCAATCGTTGATGGTATCGACGATTACGCGCAGGGCGAACACGTCGTAAATTTCGTCAAAGCTCTTACCCTGAATGAACATCTTGCGATAAATGCCGTTGACGCTTTTTACGCGCCCTTCAATATATACGCCCGGGATAAGCGGCTCCACACGACTGCGGATCATTTCTTTCGTTGTCTCAATAAACTGCTTGCGCTTTGTGCTGCGCGCCTCAAGGTTATCTTCAATCTCCTTATACGCCACAGGGTCAAGGTACTTTAAAGAAACGTCCTCCATGTATTCCTTAACCTTGCGCATACCGAGACGGTGCGCAATGGGTGCGTACACCTCAAGACATTCCAGCGCCTTGTCGCGCTGCTTCTGCGGCGCCACGTATTCGAGCGTCGCTAAATTGTGCATGCGGTCCGCAAATTTAATAATGATCACGCGGATGTCCTCGCTCATCGCAATAAGCATTTTGCGCAGGTTTTCCGCCTGCTGCTCTTCACGGGAGGAGAACGGGATCTTGCCGAGCTTTGTCACGCCGTCCGTCAGGTTTGCAATCTCCTTACCGAACGCTTTCACAATGTCGTCATACGTAACCGGCGTGTCCTCAATGACGTCATGCAGCAGACCTGCCACGACGGACGGGGTATCCATGCCGAATTCCACAAGCTTATACGCCACCGCAATGGGGTGGATGATGTACGGCTCGCCGGAGCGCCGCACCTGTCCCTGATGCGCTGCCTCCGCGAACTTATACGCTTTTTCGATCAACGCGAGGTCATATTCTTTTTCGCTTTTTTCGATCAGTGACACAAGGTCCGCATACGTTTTTGCTGCTTCTGCCATCGTTTTTCACTCCTTCCGTTCCCTTATTGCAGTGCCAAAAGCACCGGGGAACGTGTAATATCTGTTTTGCCGCTCGTTTCGATGAGCGTTGCCGTAAATGTATCGTCTGCAATTTCGCTGTGTACCAAGCCGCGCTCCTCAAATACAAGAAGCGCCGTTTTAAAGAGTCCCAGTGTCATATCTTTTCCAAACTGCGAAACAAACCGAACCTGGTCCGTCTCTTTACCGTTTACCGTGCGCAGTGCGCGGTAAATGGCCGCTAAGCACGCGCGGTCGGGGTATAATCTGTTTTTATCCTCTGCGGAAAGCACCTCGCCGCGCTGCCACTTTTCAAAGCTCGCAAGCGACGCTATATTCTTTTCCGTATTGAACGCTGCAAACTTCATATCGCGCACGATGACAGTCAGCGACGGCTGGCCGCGAAATTCGCGCGCCTCCAGCTGTACCGCAAGGTCGATCTTATCGCCGATGTGGTACGGCAGCTCCTCGGGCTTTGTATTAAAACGCATCGCCGTGATGACCGCGCCGTTCTTTTCTAAGGTCAGGCGCAGATGCCCCCCGCCGCCGACCGGTGTGACATTGGAAAGCTCCATGTTGAATAAACCGAACACCGGCTGCGGGTTGCCGTTTCCAAACGGCTCCAACTGCGTCAGGCTTTGCGCCATGGAAACCGAAAGCGCCGCCGGGTTCAGCTTGCAGTCCAGTGTGACCGTCTGCGTGGGCATCTGCGGGAAGTGCTCCGCCGCATACTGATTGATGCGCTTGCGGAACGCTTCGATGTTTTCGGGCTTCAACGTGATGCCCGCTGCCATGGGATGTCCGCCGAATTTGATGAGCAAGTCGCCGCACGCGCAGATGGCTTCAAACAGCGAGAAACCCTCAATGCTTCTGCCGCTGCCCTTCGCCTCTGTTTCGCCGCGCGAAATGATCATGCACGGCTTGCCGCAGCGCTCCGTCACACGGGACGCCACAATGCCGATAACACCATGGTGCCAGTTTTCACCGTCCACCACGACCACGCGGTCTTTCATGTATCCTTTCGCTTCGATATCCGCAAACGCCGCTTCGGCAATCTCTGCTTCCACACGGCGGCGTTCCTCGTTATCGGCGCAGATTTCCTCACTCAGTACCTCGGCTTCCTCTTCATAGCCGCTGATGAGCAAGCGCACGGCGCGTTCCGGCGCGCCCATACGGCCCGTCGCGTTGATGCGCGGCACCAGCGTAAACGCCACATTCGTGCTCGTCAGTGTCTTGCCTGCAATGCCTGCGTTTTCCAAAAGTGCCTGCACACCCGGGCGGTCGCTCTGTGAAAGACGCTCAAGACCCGCGCGGATCAGCGTGCGGTTTTCGCCCGTCAACGGCACAATATCGCCGATGGTGCCGATGGCCGCGAGATCGCTGTATGCTTCTAACAGATCTTCCACGTCGCCCGCGCCGTCCTCCAGCGCCATAAGCAATTTAAACGCGATGCCTACACCGGAAAAATGCTTATAGGGGCTTGTGTCATCCGGTCGGTATGCGTCCACGACCGCCACGGCATCGGGCAATATCTCCTGCGGGCGGTGATGATCGGTGACGACCACATCAATGCCAAGCTCGTTCGCGCGCGCTACCTCCTGCACGGAGGAAATGCCGTTGTCGACCGTGACAATGAGCGACACACCTTGCTCTTTTAAGTATTCCACGGCGCCGATGTTCATGCCGTAACCTTCGCCCTCGCGCTGCGGTATGTAGAAGATTACGTCCGCACCACGCGTTTCAAGGTACGAATACAGCATGGCGGTCGAAGTCACGCCGTCGGCATCGTAATCCCCGTAAACCGCGATTTTTTCCATGTTGTCCACCGCGCGGGTAATACGCGCCGCGGCTTTGTCCATATCTTTTAAAAGAAACGGGTCGGAGAGCGGCTCGCCCTCGCCAAGAAATTCCCGCAGATGCGCGGCATCGTCAAGGCCGCGAATATTCATCAGCATCGCGAGGAAGAACGGCACGCCATACGTCTGTGCAAACGCCGCCGCGCGTTCCTTATCGAGAGGACGCACCTCCCATTTTCGCAAGATCATTTTGCTTCACCCTTTAAATCAAAAGCCCGATTTTCCGCGCAACCCCAACTACTGCGCGGCAACCGTGTCCTATGTAAATTCGTTTCATTTCTAAAAGAATATTTTAGCATTTTTTTGCCGGTTATTCAACAGAATTTCACAATTATCTGCGAAACTGTTTGTAGAAAAAGAAAAACACATTCTCCATCTGTCGGCAAAGCGACGAACAAAGTCTTTGATTAAACTTTCTTCAAGAAAGTTTACGGATTCTCAAGACAGTGCCTTGAGTCGTCGTCCGCAAACGGCGAAACACTTTTGCGTTCGTAATCGTCAGGACAGGTAGACTTGAATTTCCGGCGGATGTTCAAGCCGTAGGAAGCCCGGCTGTATGGGTTTTCTGAACAAGACACCAAAGTGTCTTGTTTTATACGCGCTCAGCGCAAAATTATTTCCCGAATTTTTGTTGATTTTTCCCGAAGAAAAAAGTCGATAAATTATAGAAAACAGGAAAGGCATGTGGTAAAATGGAAATGAAAGATTCTGTATCTTTGCAGAAAAGAGGTGCCGTTATGGAAGAAAAAACACGGAAACCCGAAACCGCCAAGCAGACCGCTAAAGAACACCATGTGCCGGAACACGAAGACGAGCACCAACACGGCAACCCGCAATTTGCGCTTAAGGTGCTGCTTATTCTCATCGCCATCATTTTGGTGATCGTTATTTTAAAAGCCACCGGCGTACCGTTCGCCGTAAAAGACTGGCTTTCGCACGTCACCGGCGACATGATCGCGCTACGCTGAATGTACTCTCCCCATAAAACACAAACCCGCCGAAACTTTTCAGCTCGGCGGGTTTTCATTTTGCTTATTTATTCCGAAGCATTGCTGGTGGAAGATTCGGTTTTCGGCGAAAGCGTCACATGCGCCGTGTAGCTGCCGGTCGCCCAGCAGGAATCCGCATTGTTAATCGTCACCGTCACCGGCGCTTCCATGCTGCCGCTCGGGTCTGTCACCGTGGAAAGATCCACCGTACAGAAAACGGAATCTCCCGTCAGCTTCGAGATCTGCGCCGCCGTGCCGATGATCTTCAGCGTGAGCGTCTTTGTAGAAAGCTCTGCTTCCATACCCTCCGGCACGTTGGTGACGCTGATGTTGCTCGTCAGCACAGACGTTTCCTTGTAACCGTTCAGGTTGAATGTAACGGTCGCGTTTTCCACTCGCGTCACATTTGTCACACCGCTCGGCACCGGGATAGCCACCGTGAACGTGTTGTTTTCCGGCGTAACGTCCAGGAAGTTGATTGGCGTGGAGAGCGTCAGGGTCGTGTACTTTGAGACCGTTTCACCGTCGCCGGCAATTTCAATTTCTGCCGGGTCGATCGTGATGCGGTTCGAGGCAAAGCTGTCCGGAATATTGCGCACGTCCGCTTCCAACTTGACCGTCTGTCGGCTCGTCACCGGAATGGAGACCTCCACCGTGTCGTCGCTCAGCTTCAAATAGAGCTCCGTTGGGTCAAGTACATTGCCGTTCGCGTCGTACAACGTCACTTTGCAGGAAAGCGACTTCGACTGCGTGAGCTCTTCGCTGAACTTATATTCCAACACGGCACGCGCCACCTTGTTCACGCTGCTTTCCGGGCCGGAGACCGTGATAAGCTCCGTAGAAAGTGTGGGCGTAGAAGGCGCATAGTAATTTTCCGCCGTAGTGTACTGAAAATTTGTTTCCAAAGTGAGCTGCGTTTCTTTATATTTATCATACACCACTGTAATCTCGGACGGCGAAACGCTTTCCACCTCGTATTCGGCGAGGGTGTTGCCCTTTTTTGCTGCGCGCAGAGAAAGCGTCGTCTGTTGCAAGCTGCTGCCCGTCAGCATGCTGACGGAAGGATCCAGCGTCCCCGTAACGCCGATGTCCTCACTCGTCACCTTACTTGTGATAAGTGAGTTGCCCGTAATACTCACATCCGTCGCGCTGCTGCTCATACTGAACACGCGCACACCGGCTTCCTGCGCCGTATCGGAAATTTCAACGTTAATCGGCACATTGCGGATCACGGTCGCACGGCTTTCGGAGTTGCTCGCCATCATGGCAAACCAGACGGCCGCCGCGGCAAGGAATGAAAAGATAAGCAAAATTGTGTTGTTTTCAAACACGCGTAAGCGTTGTTTTACTTCGTTTCTGGGTTTCTTAGACATTTTTGCCATCACTTCTTCACCGTCCTTTTGCTTTTCAGCACGTCGAACTTACGGCGCACGGTGGAAGCTTCTTCCTGCGGAATGAGGTACCCCTCCAAAACATCACGCAGCGTATCGCGCGTAAAGCGGCACGCCAAAACGCCGTTTACAGCCACGGAGATCTGCCCCGTTTCTTCCGAAACCACCACGACCACGGCATCCGATTCCTCACTGACACCGAGCGCCGCGCGGTGACGCGTGCCGAGCTCTGCAGAGACCGAAGTGTTTTTCGTCAGCGGCAGAATACAGCCCGCCGCATGAATCATGCCGTCGCGAATGATCATGGCGCCGTCGTGCAAAGGCGCCTTATTGAAGAAAATATTGCCCACAATCTGGCCGGAAGGCTCGCAGTTAATCTGCGTGCCGGTCTCAATGATGTCGCCAAGCTTCGTTTTGCGCTCGAATACGATAAGCGCGCCCATTTTGAGCTGCTGTAAAATACCCACGCCGTCTACCACGGCGTTGATTGCCTTGCGGATCTGCGCGCGGTCATAGCTGCGGTCACGGCCTGTTACCACAGCCGCAATAGATTGTCCGACGTTGTTGCGGCCCACTTGCTCGAGCGCCTTGCGGATTTCCGGCTGAAACACGATGAGGATCGCGACGAAAGCGAACTGGAAGAAATACGCCAGCACGCGGCTGACCATCACCAGATTAAAATACGAAGAAATAATAAACAGAACGACAAGCAGAAAAAGTCCCTTTACAAGCTGCCCCGCGCGCGTTTCGCGCACAAGCTTGACCACACCGTAGATCAAAAATGCAACGATGATAATATCAACGGCATCTTTAAATTGAAAATTCATGGCAATGCTCACCATCCACTCCCACCAGGAAGCAATGGCTTCAAAAACCTTATTCAAAGCATTCACCTCTTTGCACAGGATTCGGCGGTACATGCACACGGTGCACATCCGCTCCATACGATTTACTTTCTACAAAACCTAAATGCGTACTGTATATAGTTTAACACAAAGAGGTGGGGATGAAAAGGGGGAATTGTATGTTTTTTCCTGTTCTTTTCTATATTTTTCGATTTTTATTTACACTTTGTTCATTTTTATTCGACTTTTCGCGCCGCACTTTCAGCCCGGAGCGAATAGACCGTGCGAATCAGCTCCGTAATGTCCTTGTCGGTCGTGAACGCACCCGGCGAAACGCGCACCGCGCCGCCGGGCGTTTCACCGTCCGTTCCCATTTTGCGGTGTACGAGCGGTGCACAGTGGAACCCACAGCGCACGGCAATGTTCCGCTTTGCAAGTACCTCGCCCACTTCTTCACTCTGCATGCCGCGCACGTTAAAGCCGAGCACCGGCACAAAGTACATCGTGTCCGGCATTGCGGTGTATAAAATAACATGCGGCATGTTTTTGAATGCCTCGTATACGCGGCGAATATGGCGCATTTCCCTCTCCCGCAGCATATCTTCACCGTTCGTGCGCACAAAATCCATGCCCGCGCCGAGTGCGAGGATGCCCGGCACATTCTGCGTGCCGCTTTCAAGGTACTCCGGCATTTCCCGCGGCTGGTCTAGCTCCAACGCGCGCGTACCCGTGCCGCCCTGTTTCAGGCTTTCCAGCTTTTCGCCGTTTTTCGTAATGAGCATACCCGTGCCCATCGGACCGTATAACCCCTTGTGTCCCGCGCAGCAAAGGTAATCGATGCCGTCGCGCTCCGCATGAATGGGAATCACCCCGCCGGACTGCGCCGCGTCCACGCAGATCTCCGCGCCGTATATATGCGCAAGCGCCGCCAGCCGCTCCACAGGCACGCGGATGCCGAATACATTCGAGGCCTGCGTGCAGACAAACAACCTTGTGTTCTCGCGCATCGCATGACGGAACGCGTCGAGCGTCGCGTCGTTGTCGCCGGGCGTCACGGGCACAACGGTAAACGAAACACCGTGCGCCTCCATGGCTTTCAGCGGCCGCAAAACCGCATTGTGCTCCAAATCGGTCACAAGCACATGGTCGCCACGCTTTAACGAGTGGATAACGATATTCAGCGACTGCGTGCAGCTCGGCTGAAACGAGATGCACTCCGGGCCCGCCGCACCGAAAAAGCTCGCCGCCTTCTGCCGCACATCGTAGACCGCCTGCGCCGTCTGCAAGCTCATTTTAAACCCGCCGCGGCCGGGGTTCGCGCCGAACTGCTCCAGCGCCTGCGCCATTTTGCGGCGCACCGAAAGCGGCTTTGGGTACGTCGTCGCGCTGTTATCGAGATAGATCATTTCTTTTCGCCCCGTTCCGCACGGTAGAACACTTTCACGCCTGCATCCCGCAAAATGCGCTCCGCTTCGTCCGTGCGCTGCGGAACATATACACCATAGCCGCAGCCGCTTTCTCGGGTGCGCGGCAGCCGCTCAATGTAGGCTTTTATCCCTCTTTGAAAAAGCAGATCACGGCTTTTCAGCGCATAGGTCACGCTGCTGACAACAATAAGCCGCTTCCCGCCCGTGTCTCTTTTGTTTTCCATTGCAAGCACCTCCAAGCCTTCAAAACAGTCTCATCAAAACAGAATATGAGACAAGCCGGGAATTGGTGCAAAAAAGAGCTCCGCCGAAGCGAAGCTCTCAAAAATACTGCAAATTTATTTCAGCAGGCACACCGCATGCGCTGCAATACCCTCGCCGCGGCCGGTAAAGCCGAGGCCCTCCTCCGTCGTCGCCTTGATGCTCACGCAATCGAGGTCGAGGTTGCAGGCGGATGCAATGTTGCGGCGCATCTCATCGATGTACGGGCGCAGCTTCGGACGCTGTGCCAAAACCGTCGCATCGATATTTTCAATCCCAAAGCCCTTGCGGCGTACCGCCGCCACCGCCACCGCGAGCAGCTTTAAGCTGTCCGCACCGGCGTACTGCGGGTCATCGTCCGGGAAAAGCACGCCGATGTCCCCGAGCGTCGCCGCGCCGAGCAAAGCATCCGCTATGGCATGCGCGAGCACGTCCGCATCGGAATGCCCCAAAAGCCCCTTTTCATACGGGATATGCACGCCGCCCAAAATGAGCTTTCTGTTTTCTACAAGCTTGTGTACGTCATAACCGTGACCGATCCGCATAGTAACACTCCTTTACTTTTCCACCGCAAAAGCCTCTGCCACAAGCAGATCCTCCGGCGTTGTGATCTTGATGTTTTTGTAGTCGCCCGGGGTCAAATATACCTTGCCGCCCGCCGCTTCAATGAGCTGGCAATCGTCCGTATATTGCTTTCCGGCGTTTTTCGCAAGGCACAGCGCTTCTTTATACAAAGAAAGGCGGAATACCTGCGGCGTCTGAATGGCGCGCAAAGTGCTTCTCTCCGGCGTAGCGCACACCGTGCCGTCCGCCGCAGCAACCTTGATGGTGTCTTTCACCGGCACCGCCAGCGTCGCCGCGCCGTATTTTTCCGCGTCCGCGCACACGGTTTCGATTTCCTCCGGCGTGATAAACGGTCGCGCCGCATCGTGCACGGCGATATACTCTGCGTCACCGCAAAGCGCTGCACCGTTTGAAACGGAATCCTGCCGCTCCTTGCCGCCCTCGGTAATCGTGAGCGGCTTTGTGACGAACGCCGACGCTTTTTGGATTGCATCGAAATCGCACGCACGCGCCACAATAACGATCTTTGAGATGCACGCGGCATTCTCAAATGCGCGCAGTGTACGGCTCAGAACCGGCTCGCCGCCGATCTCCATCATCGTTTTCGATGCGCCGCCGCTTTTCATGCGCGCAGAGCTACCTGCCGCCACCAAAATTGCCGCCGTTTTCATCACGTTTCCCACCTTATTTTTCAAGTATTCAAATGCGTTTGCCTAAAATGCGCCTAAAATATAAATACAGTATACCGCGATGTTTACCGCGGGTCAAGGCAAGATAATTTTCTCTTTCGACGTTTTTTATCAAAAAAGCATTGAATTCCCGCCGTCACCTATGTTAGAATAAGCTTGTATGTAAAGATTAAGTAAGAAAAAAGAAAAAAATTTGAAAAGCGAGCGTTTTGCGCACACAAAGGAGCTGCAACCACAAATGGACATTTTCTCCGTTATTACACTCTTTGGCGGACTTGCGTTCTTCCTCTACGGCATGCATTTGCTTTCCTCCAGCCTTGAAAAAATGGTCGGCGGCAAGCTCGAACGTATTTTGCGTTCCATGACCTCAAACCGCTTCAAGGCCCTTTTGCTCGGCATGGGCATCACCATTGCGATCCAGTCCTCCTCTGCTATGACGGTCATGCTGGTCGGCCTCGTCAACTCCGGCATCATGGAGCTTGGGCAAACCATCGGCGTCATCATGGGCTCAAACATCGGTACCACCGTCACTGCGTGGATCTTAAGCCTTTCCGGCATCACGAGCGACAACGTTTTCGTACAGCTTTTAAAGCCGGAGAGCTTTTCGCCCATCGTGGCGCTCATCGGCATCATTCTCATCATGTTCACCAAGAGCAGCAAGAAAAAAGACATCGGCTCCGTATGTGTCGGCTTCGCCATTTTGATGACCGGCATGACCATGATGAGCGGCGCGGTAAAACCGCTTGCGGACTTGCCGCAGTTTAAAGAGGTCTTAACGATTCTCGATAACCCCATCATCGCCATTTTAGTCGGCGCAGGCATCACGGCACTCATCCAGAGCTCCGCCGCTTCGCTCGGCATTCTGCAATCTCTCGCCATGACGGGCAGCATTTCGTTCAGTATGGCGCTGCCGGTCATTATGGGCCAGAACATCGGTACATGTATCACGGCGCTGCTTTCCTCCATCGGCACCACAAAAAACGCAAAGCGCGTGACCGCCGTGCATATCTACTTTAACGTGCTCGGCACCGTCATCTGTCTTTCCGGCTTTTATATTGCAAACAGCATTTTCCATTTCACATTCACCGACCAGCCGATTTCCTCGTTTATGATCGCGGTCGTGCATTCCGCATTCAACCTCATCACCACGTTCATTCTGCTGCCCTTCTGCAATCAGCTTGAAAAGCTCGCCGTTATCACCGTGCGTGATAAGCGCCTGAAGCCCGGCAAGCAGGACCCGCACGCGGTTTTGCTCGATGAGCGTCTGCTGCTCTCTCCGTCCTTCGCGATTGCGGAGTGCCGCAATGCCACCACAAAAATGGCAGACCTTGTGCGCGACACCATTTTGGATGCCATCGGTCTGCTCTCGCATTTTGATTCCGCCACAGCAGAAAAAATCGAGAAAAACGAAGAAACCATCGACCAGTACGAAGATAAGCTCGGTTCTTACCTCGTCAAAATTTCCAGTAAAAACCTCTCCACGTCCGACAGCAACGATGTTTCGCAGCTGTTGCATACCATCGGCGATTTCGAGCGTATCGGCGACCATGCGGTGAATCTCCTGCGCGTTGCACGCGAGATCCACGATAAAGATCTGAAATTCTCCGAAAAGGCCCAGCAGGAGCTTGAGGTCTTCACAGGTGCCATCATCGAGATTTTGAACATCACGACAGACGCGTTCGTCGAGAACAACTTACAGCTTGCCTACGAAGTAGAGCCGCTCGAACAGGTCATCGATTCATTGAAAGTTGAACTGAAAAACCGCCACATCCGCCGCTTACAGGAAGGCAAGTGCACCATTGAGCTCGGCTTCGTGCTCTCAGACATCCTCAACAATTTCGAGCGCGTTTCCGATCACTGCTCTAACATTGCGGTATGCCTGATCCAGATCAAGGATTCCACCATGGACACACACGGTTACTTAAACGAGATCAAAACCTCCGGCGACCCGCGCTTCACCGGCTATTACAACCGCTTCACAAGCAAGTATACACTACCGGAAAGCCGCCACAAAAAGGCCCCGCAGGAAGTACCTGTAAAAAGCTAACCCAGCTATTTAAAGCCGCATAGAATTTAAGCCCTCCGTATTTGTTTGCGGAGGGCTTTTCTCATTTCTTCTGTGCCTCGTATTTGCGCTTTGTCGCCATACCGCCGCGGATATGCCGCTGGGCTTTATTCACCGCCAGTACGCTGCTCACCTCTTTGTAAAGCCCCATATCCACGCTGCGCAGCCGCTCGGCAACGTCCTTATGTACGGTGGATTTACTCACGCCAAACTGCTTTGCGGCACGGCGCACAGTAGCTTTGTTCTCTACGATATACTCCCCCAGCATGGCGGCTCTGTCCTCAACATTCTGCTTCATCGTAACACACCCTTGTCTGTGATACTTGTGCTGCATTATATGTTGAGCTTTTCTCTGATTATACCTCTTTTTGTTTTGAAAAAGAATTTAAACGCTCATCAACACATGGAATCAACTGTTACTGCTCTACCGTGCATTCCGATATTCGTTAATCATGAGCCGCTTTTTCCTTGCAATCCCCTATGAAACTAGAACCACTTGCCCAGCCAAGCAGATCTCTTTATAAAAGAAAGCCAGCGACTAAAAGGCGCTGTCTTTCTTTCCTAGTTATCGGGACTCCTGCATATCAATTAGAATGGATTTCTTTTTGCGTGTGCCGTACCATTAAACAAAATATCATCAGAGAGTTCCACCACCATATGCAAGTCGCTGGGAGATTCGACTTGTTTGCCTAAAACCACTACATTGTCAAAATAGATATTTCGGGGGCGACTCATTTCCGTATGCATCTCAAAACCGCGAATAATAGAAACAGGGAAATTACCATTCAGAATTTCCACGTTACGGAAATATATATTTTCGACACTTCCGCGTTTTCGATCCAATGAGTACTTGGAATCCAATACCTTGATGTCGACAAACTTTTCCTGAGCATCTTCAACGCGGATATCTTCATACACAATGTCATGAATGTGAGCGCGATCTGCATTGTGGATGGTCAGCACGCCGCCAGACTGATTACCCTCATACTCGCAATGAACGATGTCCAGATCTCGGAATGTGATGTCGCTAATCTCATCGCAGCGCACTTCATATCCGATTTCCACGGCGTTACCGGGTTCTGCATTCCACAAAACGCAGTGTTCTACCAGAATATTCTTCACATCCCTATTGGCAGCAGGGTCGGGATAACTTGCAGCTTTGATGCACACGCAGTCATCCGAAGCGCGAATAAAGGAATTACGCATGGTTACGTCTTCGCAGCCTACAATATCGATGCCGTCACCCGTGCAAACTCGAGACATGATGTTTACATCCTCAATCTCTACATTCCGGCAAGCGCCAGGAACCAGGTGCCACGAACCACCGTCCACCATGGTGATGCCTTGAATCTTCACATCATCGCAAAACACCATTCGAATCATTGGTCTGCCGCCACCGTTTTCTTCTTTCGGATGCCATACACAACCATTCAGAATGCCGTTTCCTAAAATTTTCATGCCGTGGGCGAAAAAAGCATTCACACAACCACAGACAACACTGCCCTCTTCCAAGAAAACCGTTTCTTCCGCTTTGACCTCTAACGTGCCAACATTGTAGACTTTCCCACTCTCAAAAAGATGATCCACTTTTTCAGGCTTCGGGACACGCTTTGTGCACAAGATAAAGAGCGGTGTCTTCAAATTGCCATCTAACTCCAAGGTGACTTTACTGGGCTTTTCCAGCCGGAAGCTCAACTCTCGGCCGGAAATCTGAGCCTGAACATTGGTCTTGGCCGGACGGAAAACCGCCTTTTGGAAATCTTTGGATACTTTTACCTGAAAACTTAGCGGAAAATCGTCGTCCACAACCGGAATTACGTAATCAAAACTATCCGTGTGGTAAACCGTCAGCTCCTTTCCGCCGCAAAGCACAGTGTACAAAGGAGATTTTTCCAGTTCCTCAACTTTATACAACGGCTCCGTAATTCTTGCAGGATTGGGATTGTAACGCACAGCCACTTTTACTCCTCCTTAAAATAATGGTTTTTCCTTTATGGAAGTGATTATAGAATATCATGTCTGAAGAATATTGAAAACAAACAATTTTTTCTTTTATTCCTACAAAATTAAGCTTTTACTAAATTTTATTAGTGAAAATATAAAGAATCAGCCTGTATTTATGCCGGAATTACATCATTCACGATGGGAAGCTGTAAAAGCATCATGTGGCAGTCGGTATAGAGGAGCTTCAGCATAAGTTTAGGCTACAATATCTTGCGCCGCAAACTCGGGGTCAACTGTACAGCTTTACCGATATAAAGAGCCGCTTACAATAAGGAGGTAATCGAGAAAATCCACTGCCTCCGCATCGCAGATATTTCATTCATATTATATCAATTTTTCAAACACTTGTCGAGTATAATTTATACTATTTTCCAATTTTACTTCCCTGCCATACTCTATTAAAGCTTTTATAGTATAGCAAACGGTCCATCTGCATCACTGAACACAGCTTTGTATTTGTATCGTTTCGGATATATTCATTTTCGATTGTCCCTACAAGATCGGCACCGATGTGATGCCGGTGCTGCATTGTACGTTGAGCTTTTACACAATTATGCCGGTTTTTTAATATAGCAAGACCCCCGATCTGCATTGCTGCAAATCGAGGGTCTCTTTATTTCAGCGGTTTACGCCGCTTTTGTACGGTTCGGTACAGGCGGAAAATTCCTTGCGGAATTATTCCTCCTCAGAAGCCATGTGTGCGAACTTCTCGTACTTCTCTTCTGCGTACTTCTCAGCCTTCTCGAAGAGCTGCTCGGCTCTCTGCGGGAATGCACGGGTAAGGCTGTTGTAACGAACCTCGCCCATGATGAAGTCACGGTAAGAAGCAGACGGCTTCTTGCTGTCGAGCTGGAACGGATTCTCACCGTTGTCAGCACGGCGCGGGTCGAAGCGGAAGGTATGCCAGTAGCCTGCTGCAACTGCCTTCTTCTCTTCGTTCATGGAAACGCCCATGCCGCCCTTGATACCGTGGTTGATGCACGGTGCGTAAGCGATAACGATGGACGGGCCATGATAGCTCTCAGCCTCATGCATAGCCTTCAGGCACTGGTTCATGTCGGCACCCATAGCGACCTGCGCAACATAAACATAGCCGTAGCTCATCATGATGGAAGCCAGATCCTTCTTCTTCACAGACTTACCTGCAGCCGCGAACTGTGCAACAGAACCGACCGGAGTAGACTTGGAAGCCTGTCCGCCTGTGTTGGAGTAAACCTCGGTATCGAAGACCAGAATGTTGATATCTTCACCGGAAGCCAGAGCGTGGTCAACGCCACCGAAGCCGATGTCGTATGCCCAGCCGTCGCCGCCGAAGATCCACATGGACTTCTTAGCGAGATAATCCTTATCCTTCAGAATCTCGGCTGCCTTCTCGGAGGAGGAAGCCTCAAGAGCCGTGATGTAAGCCTCAGCCGCCGGACCGTTTTCAGCGCGGTCAGCCATGGTCTCAACCCACTTCTCAGCTGCTGCCTTCAGCTCTTCGCTTGCGCCTTCTTCTGCAACGAGCTCATTCGTGAGCTGCTCCAGACGGCCGCGAATTGCGTTCTGTGCAAGCGTCATGCCAAGGCCGAACTCAGCGTTGTCTTCAAACAGGGAGTTCTGCCATGCCGGGCCGTGACCCTGCTTGTTGACGGTGTACGGCGTTGCCGGTGCGGAACCGCCCCAGATGGAGGAGCAGCCGGTAGCATTTGCAATGTACATCTTGTCGCCGAACAGCTGGGTAACGAGCTTAGCGTACGGGGTTTCACCGCAGCCGCCGCATGCGCCGGAGAACTCGAGGAGCGGCTGCTTGAACTGGCTGCCCTTGACCGTGGTGTCCTTGAACTTAGCAAGAACTTCCGGCTTCGGATCCAGCTTAACGCCGTAATCGAATACTTCCTGACCCGGGCGCTCGTTGTCGATCGGGGACATTGCGAGGGCCTTGTTGCCCTTCATGCCCGGGCAAACCTGTACGCAAGAGCCGCAGCCCGTGCAGTCCAGGGTGGAAATCGTCATGACAAAGTTCATGCCCGGCATACCGGTCATGGCCTTGCTCTTCACAGCAGCCGGAGCCGCCGCGAGCTCTGCATCTGTCATCGGCACCGGACGGATAACCGCGTGCGGGCAGACCATAGAGCAGAAGTTGCACTGGATGCAGTTTTCCGGAATCCAGGTCGGAACGTCAACTGCAACGCCGCGCTTCTCGTAAGCAGCGGTGCCCTGCGGGGAGGTGCCGTCTGCATACTTTTCAAAGGTGGAAACCGGCAGATCCTTACCGTGGAAGGTGTTAACCGGGATAACCACGTTGTTTACATAGTCCACGAGCTCCGGACGGTCGCCGGTCGCAACGTGCTTCGTGGAATCATCCACAGCGTCCTTCCAGGAAGCCGGAACATCAATCTTCACGTAGCCGTTAGCGCCGCGTTCAATAGCGTCATGGTTCATCTTAACGATGGCGTCACCCTTCTTGGAGTAGGACTTCGTAGCCGCATCCTTCATGTAGCGGATTGCGTCTTCCTCCGGGATGATCTTCGCAATGGAGAAGAATGCGGACTGGAGAACCGTGTTGATTCTGGTGCCAAGGCCGATCTCCTTACCGATCTTGAAGCCGTCGATCGTGTAGAAGTTGATATCGTTATCAGCAATGTATTTCTTAACCTTGCCCGGGAGCTTCTCGTCAAGCTCTTCCGGCGTCCACTGGCAGTTCAGCAGGAAGCTGCCGCCCTTCTTCAGGTCTTCGACCATGTCATAGGTGCCAAGGTAAGCCGGGTTGTGACATGCAACAAAGTCAGCCTGGGAGATGTAGTAGGTGGACTTAATCGGCGTATGACCGAAACGCAGGTGGGACATCGTCAGACCGCCGGACTTCTTGGAGTCGTAGTCAAAGTAACCCTGTGCGTACATATCGGTGTGGTCACCGATGATCTTGATGGAGTTCTTGTTTGCGCCGACGGTACCGTCAGAACCGAGGCCCCAGAATTTGCAGGACTTTGTGCCTGCCGGTGCGGTATCCGGGTGCTCGTTTGCTTCGAGGGACAGGTGCGTAACATCGTCCACGATGCCGATGGTGAACTTCTTCTTCGCATCGTCGCCCTTTTCCATGTTGCGGTAAACAGCGATGATGTCAGCCGGCTTCGTATCCTTGGAGCCGAGGCCGTAACGACCGGTGAGAACCTTAGCACAGCCGAACTGCGTGCCGTTGATAGCAGCCAGAACGTCAAGGTACAGCGGCTCGCCGATGGAGCCCGGCTCCTTCGTTCTGTCGAGCACGGAGATCGTCTTAACGGTTTCCGGAAGCACGTCAAGCAGATACTTTGCAACGAACGGTCTGTAAAGGTGAACCTTAACAAGGCCAACCTTCTCGCCGGCTGCTACGAGGTAATCGATCACTTCTTCGATGGTCTCACAGACAGAGCCCATAGCGATGATGACCTTCTCCGCATCCGGAGCGCCATAGTAGTTGAAGGGCTTGTAATCGGTACCGATCTTCTCGTTGACCTTGTTCATGTAATCGACAACGGTCTCCGGAATCGCATCGTAGTACTTGTTGCAGGCCTCACGAGCCTGGAAGAAGATATCGCCGTTTTGTGCCTGGCCGCGGAGAACCGGGTGCTCAGGATTCAGAGCGTGTCTTCTGAACTCGTTTACGGCATCCCAGTCGAGCATCTCGCCGAGATCCTTGTAGTCCCATACTTCGATCTTCTGAATCTCATGAGAGGTACGGAAACCGTCGAAGAAGTGCAGGAACGGAACCTTGCCGTGGATAGCGGAAAGGTGAGCCACAGCGCCGAGGTCCATAACTTCCTGCGGGCTGTTGGAGCACAGCATTGCATAACCGGTCTGGCGGCATGCATAGACGTCGGAATGGTCACCGAAGATGTTCAGAGCGTGGGTAGCAACGCAGCGAGCGGAAACGTGGATAACGCTCGGCAGCAGCTCGCCGGCCATCTTGTACATGTTCGGGATCATCAGGAGCAGGCCCTGAGAAGCGGTGTAGGTGGTGGTAAGAGCACCAGCCGCCAGAGAACCGTGAACTGCACCAGCAGCGCCGGCCTCAGACTGCATCTCCGTTACGCGTACTTCACGGCCGAAAAGATTCTTTCTGCCGGCAGCAGCATACTTATCGGTCTCATCAGCCATAACGGAAGACGGCGTGATCGGATAGATCGCAGCAACGTCGGTAAACGCATAAGAAACATGCGCGGCGGCGTTGTTGCCATCCATGGTCTTCATTTTTCTTGCCATTTAACTAATTCCTCCTTTAAGGATTATCAATGGATTTACCTGACGGCGCAGTACCCCGTTCACCGCCCTGCCGTTTGCAGAACTCTCCCGTAAGCACCTGTCGTCGTTCAAAATAAATTTTATCATTTTTTCGCCTATATGTAAAGGAAAAAACGAGGATTTTTTGAAATTTCTTCTGAATTAACAGAGATTTTCGGCATTTTTTATTTTTCTCCGCTTCGCCTTTCGCCCTTTTCGTCGTTCTCCCTCCGCTTTGTCCGGGATTCGGCGCGCCTCCGGCATAAAATATTGACAACAGCGTTTTTTTGCGGTAAAATTTTAATAATTATATATCGGTGGGCAGTTAGTTTTAGCTAAACATCACGTGACGCTTTTGAAAAGAAAACTCGCTTTTTCATATTGCGTTTTTCTTTGACTTTTGCGGAAAGCGACTTAGGGCGCTTCCCTAAGAACTCGCGAACTTTATTCTCCCGCCTTCACGAAAGCACATTCAAAACCATTTCACTGCTCCCAAACTTTCAGAAAGGATGCTTTTTTCACTATGAACGACGACCCTTACGGCAATTTACTGCCGTCCTCGTCCGTCTTACCCCTCCCCCTCGCTCTGTTGCTGTTTCTGCTCTTTTTCGTGCTTGGCGCGCTTTTCGCCATGTGCGAATCCGCTGCGGAAACGGCTAACGAATCCCGCATCAAAAAAGATGCGGAGTCCGGCGAACCGCGCGCCAAAAAGCTGCTCGAGTATCTCGAACGCAGCGCAGGCATCATTTCGCCCCTGCAATCGGGCATG
The DNA here is from genome assembly GCA_021029595.1 of Hominenteromicrobium mulieris. Lineage (GTDB taxonomy): Bacteria > Bacillota > Clostridia > Oscillospirales > Acutalibacteraceae > Hominenteromicrobium > Hominenteromicrobium mulieris. Next base: position 76,479 of record JAJJOY010000003.1, read on the forward strand.
ATGCTTATGGGCTCCTTTGCTCTCGCTGTTGCGGTCACTGGCTTTGCGCCGCGCCTTTACAACGTATTCATCCGCGCCGCGCTCCCTACGGCTGCCGCTGCCGTGCTTTCGGCACTGCTTTGCACATTGCTGTGCGCAGGTCTTTATCTAACGGCAGCAGACCTCGCTCCGAAAAAATTCGTAGCGCACAAGGCTGCACACGGCATGCAGCATACATACAAACTCTGCCCCATGCTGTGCGCCCTCAGCGCCGTCATGCATCCGTTTGTCCTCTTGTGCAACTTCATTTCGGACGGTCTCATGCGTCTTTTGGGCAACGACCCCAAAGCGCTTGATGAAACCGTCACCGAAGAAGAAATCCTCCACATGGTCGGCGAAGGCGAGGAAAAAGGCGTTATCGAAGAAAATGAGCGCGACATGATCACGAACATTTTCGATTTCAACGACACCACCGTCACCGAGATCATGACACACCGTACGGACATCTGCGCCATCGATGAGGAGAGCACCATTGCACAAGCCGCCGTACTTGCGGTGGAAAACGGCTTCTCCCGCCTCCCTGTCTACCGCGAAGACATCGATACCATCGTCGGCATCTGCTATGTTAAGGATTTTCTGCCCTACGTCAACCAGCCCGTACCGGATTTCATCCATTTAAAGGACATGGTTCGCCCGGCGTATTTCATTCCGGAAACGAAAAAGTGCAGCCAGCTCTTTAAAGAGCTCAAGGAGCGCCGCCTGCAGATCGCCATCATCGTCGATGAATACGGCGGCACGGCGGGTCTCGTCACACTCGAAGACCTCATGGAGTCCATTTTCGGCAACATTCAGGACGAATACGACAACGAGCAGGAAGAGATCTTCCGTGTCAGCGAAAACGAGTTCACTGTGGACGGCACCACCTCCATCGACGAGATTTCCGACCTTACCGACACTGAGCTGCCGGAGGGCGATTACGATACCATCGCCGGCCTTGTCACCGACCTTTTAGGCCGCATTCCAAAAGAAAACGAGCACCCCAGCGTACAGGTCTGCGGGCTCACCATCACCGTACTTGAAATTGAAGACCAGCGTCTTTCCCGCCTGCTGATCGTGAAAAATGACCCCCGGAGAACCCCCGAAGAAGAAACACATGAAGACTGATGTTTTTTGAAAGGAGTGTCCCTATGACATTTTCCGAAGCATTCTACGGCACGTACAAACTCGACAAAAAAGACGGCAAGCCGCACTTAAAGGAGCGTATTTTTGCCCCGGTGGACGGCTTTTGGAGCGGCGTCATGATCTTTGGCGGTGTGGTCGGCACGATCATTCTGCTCTTGACCTTTGCCGCACACGTGCAGGTCGCCCTCGGCACCTTCGCGCACCCGGCCGAAAACGGCGCGCTCACGCCCGATGCACAGTATACGCTGTGGGGCGTGCTCGTCGCGTTCATCTTTGCGTTTTTCGTGCTCGCCATTCCGCGCTGGTTCCTCTGCCGCGGCACCATGCAGTTCAGCTTCATCGGCGCATTTCTCATCCTGCTCGCGGCGCAGCTCATCTCCGCGTTCAGCCTGAACAACACGACACCCGATGTCGGCAATGTGCTGTGGGTCATCGTAACGGGCCTTCTGCTCGTGTTCCTCATCACCTGCGCCGTGTGCACCGTTTCGGCGGGCCTAACCGCGCTCGTGAACTACTTCATCGCGAAGTACCGTATGGCGCATGCAAAGCCTGTCACCACATAAACGCATGATGACCATAACCTGACTTTTTCACAGATCGGCGAATATAGAAAGCCGTGCTGTCGCCCTAATAGGGGGGGGTAACAGCACGGCTTATTTTTCAGTTTTCAAACCTTTTCTTCATATCTCAACAGACGCCAAGAAAATCTCATAGGCATCGTTAAAAGAGTCATACGGCGTAGGGTTGCCGCCGTTTGTGCTCTTGCACTGGTTGTCGGAGTATTCCTCGCCCACAGCCAAAAGCTCGCCGGGGTAAAGCTCCACGCCCGCTTCCCGCGCCAGCGCACAAAACGAGAGAATCGGCTCCTTGTTTTCGCGCGTTTTAAGCAGAGCTTTGCGCAAAGTCTCGTCCTTTTTTGCAAGCTCCGTCAACCTTTCGAGCTTTTCAAATGTGTTCATAAGCGCCCCTCGCTTCACCAAATGGATAAATTCAGTTTAGCAAAGTTCGGGGTCGTTGTCAAACGCTGTTTTCAGGCAAGCGGAAAGCCGCTCCGTCTCCGCCCGCACAGCTCGGGAGAATCCACCTATACGCTCATCAAAAATCATCACATCTCCAGCTCCATCATCGATAAGCTGCGTCATAATAAGCCGCTCAACACCACCACAATCAACGACCTCTGCCGCATCTTAAGCTGCAAAGTGGAAGACATCCTCCTCTACATTCCCAGCGATGACGACCAGATCTTATAAAGCAAACCCCGGGTATACCGAGCCATAAGAACAGTCCATATATCCCGGGATCCTATTTTATGCAAAAATGCTCCCGATCATGCGACCGGGAGCACTTTTTATGCTTTAATATGCGATTTTCAGAAGCAACTCTTACTTGGAAGCCTCTTCAACAGCAACAGCGCAAGCAACGGTTGCACCGACCATCGGGTTGTTGCCCATGCCGATGAGACCCATCATCTCAACGTGTGCCGGAACAGAGGAGGAACCTGCGAACTGTGCATCGGAGTGCATACGGCCCATGGTATCGGTCATGCCGTAAGAGGAAGGACCGGCAGCCATGTTATCCGGATGCAGCGTACGGCCTGTGCCGCCGCCGGAAGCAACGGAGAAGTACTTCACGCCGTTCTCATTGCACCACTTCTTGTAGGTACCTGCAACCGGGTGCTGGAATCTGGTCGGGTTCGTGGAGTTACCGGTGATGGAAACGCCGACGTTCTCGAGCTTCATGATTGCAACGCCTTCCGGAACGTTATCTGCGCCGTAGCACTTAACGTCCGCACGCGGGCCGTTGGAATAAGCCTTTTCGCTGACAACCTTAACTTCTTCTGCGTACGGATCGAACTCGGTCTCAACATACGTAAAGCCGTTGATTCTGGAGATGATGAACGCAGCGTCCTTGCCGAGACCGTTGAGGATAACGCGCAGCGGCTTCGTTCTGACCTTGTTCGCGTTCAGAGCGATCTTGATAGCACCCTCAGCAGCCGCGAAGGACTCGTGGCCGGCAAGGAATGCGAAGCACTCGGTCTCCTCGGAAAGGAGCATTTTGCCCAGATTGCCGTGGCCGAGGCCGACCTTACGGTTTTCAGCAACAGAGCCCGGGATGCAGAATGCCTGCAGGCCGATGCCGATAGCGGCAGCAGCGTCAGCAGCCTTCGTGCAGCCCATCTTGATAGCAATCGCGCAGCCTACGGTGTAAGCCCACTTTGCGTTCTCAAAGCAGATCGGCTGTGTTTCCTGTACGATGGTGTACGGGTCGATGCCCTTCTCTTCGCAGATGGTCTTGCACTCATCAATGGAATTGATGCCGTATTCTTTCAGGACGGAGAGGATTTTCGCCTCACGTCTCTCATAACCTTCAAATGTAGCCATTTCTCGTGCCCTCCTTATTCCTTGCGCGGGTCGATGTACTTAACGGCCTCATTGAATCTGCCGTATGTACCCATAGACTTCTTGTACGCCTCGTTCGGCTCCATGCCGGCCTTGATGAAGTCGGTCATCTTGCCGAGGGAAACGAACTCGTAGCCGATAACCTGGTCGTCAGCGTCGAGTGCCATTCTGGTGCAGTAGCCTTCGGTCATCTCAAGATAACGAACGCCCTTTGCCTTTGTGCCGTACATGGTACCGACCATGGAGCGTGCGCCCTTACCAAGGTCTTCCATGCCTGCGCCGATAACAAGACCGCCCTCGGAGAAAGCAGACTGGGAACGGCCATAAACGATCTGGAGGAACAGCTCGCGCATAGCGGTGTTAATCGCATCACATACAAGGTCCGTGTTCAGAGCTTCCATAACGGTCTTGCCCGGGAGGATCTCTGCTGCCATTGCAGCGGAGTGCGTCATGCCGGAGCAGCCGACGGTCTCAACGAGCGCTTCCTCAATGATGCCGTCCTTAACGTTCAGGGAGAGCTTGCAAGCGCCCTGCTGCGGTGCACACCAGCCTACACCGTGGGTGTAACCGGAAATGTCCTTAACTTCCTTTGCCTGTACCCACTTGCCCTCTTCCGGGATGGGAGCCGGACCGTGCTTCGGGCCCTTGGCTACAATACACATCTCTTCCACTTCTTTGGAATAATTCATAAGTGGTACTCCTTTCGGTTCCAGTTTTATTTGGCAGACTTCGCGCAAAAGAGAGCCGCAGCGAAAAAGCGCCGCCCGCATCCCGCAAAAAGCCATTTTACTGATTTTCTTCATTATAGCTTTTTTTCATGCGTTTCGCAAGGGGCAAAACACACATTTCGCGAAAAAAGCGCACAATATACGCAAAAAGGAGCGCCGCAGCGCCCCTTTTGTATCTTATTTCGGTTTGAAATTACTTCCAAAGCGGGTCGGGATATGTGCCGTTTTGCATCATCTCGGCAAGCGCCGCCATCACGACGGGCTTATCGGCCTTATACGTCACGCCGAACCACTTGTCCGCCGATTTTAAAACCGTCACGTCTGCCTTGCCGTCGCGAATCTGGTCGTTGACGACAAACGGCAGGAAGTATTCCGCTTTCAGTGGGTTCTTCGGTACATCGTTCTCAAGGAACGAGACGAAATCCTTTTTCAATGCGTCTACAAAGTCCGGCGTAAAGCCCCACAGGTTCATGGAAACGGTCGTGTCCTCATCGAGCGCGTGCCACGTTGCGCCGTCGTCCTCGGTGTAAGCCGGGCCGTCCTCGCGCTTTTCAATGTGCGTGCGCTCCACGATGGTATCCAACACACCGTCTTTCTCCACGCATACGCCGCGTGCCACATGGCCGTTTTCGGTCAGCGTGTTTTTCAGATGGTAACCCACCATCGCCCAGTGTGCCTTTTCGCCGTTTTCCTTCACGTTCCGGAGGAACGCGCCGATCTTCTTAAACGCCTCGCCGCCATAGAAATCGTCTGCGTTGATGACGACAAACGGCGCATCAATGTGGTCGCGTGCCGCCAAAACGGCGTGGCCCGTGCCCCACGGCTTCTCGCGGCCTTCCGGCACCGTAAAGCCCTCCGGCAGGTCATCCAACTTCTGGAAAACATATTCGACCTGCACGTACTTCGATACGCGGTCGCCGATAACCTCTTTAAAGTCCTCAAAAAGCTGCTCCTTGATGATGAAGATTACCTTGGAAAAGCCCGCCTGCGCGGCATCAAAAACAGAAAAATCCATGATAATCTCGCCGTTTTTGCCAACGGGATCGATCTGCTTCAAGCCGCCGTAACGGCTGCCCATACCGGCCGCCATAACGACTAAAATCGGTTTTTTCATAGCTAAATTGTCCTTTCTCGTCTGCGGCATCACACCGCCATATGTACAGGTTCGGTCACGCGATCGTCAGGGGTCAGTTTTCATCCTCGTAAATAAATTCGTGGATATGCTGTGCCGCAACATCGGTGTCATACGTCCACATCCAACCGCCGCCCTCGCAGTAATCGGAGGCATAGCCCTCCACATCACTCGGGATGGAAAGGCGCTCAATGTCAAAACCCGTCAGCGCAATCTGCGCCAGGCCGATCATCTTATCAAACGTCAAAGAAGTCTCGCAAAGCGGCGCAAGCTGTTGAATGATGCTCGGGTATTCAAGCTTGGAAATAGAACTTGCCTTGCTCAAGAGCGCAGAAAGCACTTCCTGCTGGCGTTCCACACGGCCGTTATCGTTGTCGATGGCACGAATACGCCCGTAAGCCACAGCCTCGTCGCCGTTCAAGAGCACGCCATCGCCCGCCGAAAGCGGCGCATATGTAGAAACATCGCCTGCCATTGATTCAGGGGATTCCGCCGCCAACGCATACATATTTTTGTTGATCTCACTGATTTCATCTTCCGTCAAATCAATATTCACACCGCCGAACGCATCCACAATCTTCGCCATGGAGGCAAAATTCACGGTCACGTAGCCCTGAATATCGAGGCCGAAGTTCTGGTTGATCGTGCGGATGGCCTGCTCCGGGCCACCGTACATATAGGCATGGTTCAGCTTATCATAGCCGGAATCATACGGACTGCCGTCGCCCATATACACGCGCACATCGCGCATGATGGACGTCAGCTTAACCTTGTGGTGCACGTTATCGATCGACATCACCATAATGGCGTCGCTGCGCCCAGCAAAGGTACCGCCGTCGTAATCGCGGGCATCCACGCCGAACAGCGCAATATTCGTAATGCCCGCTTCCGATTTTGTTTCTTCGGAAATACCGAGTTCCGTCTTGTCTTTCGTGATGGTCGTCGTCTTCAGGTCGCCCAAAAGCACCGTGGAAGCGTAGATCATCACGCCGCCCACCAGCACCAAAATAACGCAGATGAAGCTCAAAAAGACCTTAAGGCCCGTCCGTTTTTTCTTTTTTTGATTTTTCTTATACGCCTGCTTTGAGGAGTAACTGGAAATATCCTGAAACTCATCGCGGCGTTGTTTTCTTTTCGCCATAAAAGCCTCCGTCTCGGCCAAAGGCCGGATGTCTTTATCTTATAAATTATATTCCCATAACCTCGTTTCGTCAATTTACTTTTTCTTACGAAAAACGACCAGTTTGCTTAAAATATAATTTGCAAGGATCACAAAAACGTTCGCAACGAGCTTCACAATCTTATCGTTCACGTGCAGCAGATCCACACCGATGAACATCATGCCCATTTCCATAAGACCGGACGCAATACGGCTCGCAAAAAATTTCGCCGCCTCCGTCAAAATCGGCACAAAGCCGTGCGCACGGCTCTCAAACACCCACTTGCGGTTCGTCACATACGCAAAGGTAACTGAAAGCACCCACGAAAGCGCTGTCGATACCATGTACGGGATGTGCAGAAAATCCGTAAAGATCCAGTAAGAAGCGTAGCTCACGACCGTCGTAAGCACGCCGAACACCACGTACAAAACCGGCTCTTTGTATTTTATAAGCAGTTCTTTGATTTTTCCCATATTTTCTATCCTTTATGTTTCGGGCAAAGCGCCCTCTTCTTTCTTATGATAAATATTCTTCCACGCCGTGCGCCGCCACCGCGCCGTCCGCAGCCGCCGTCACGATTTGCCGCAGCGTCTTTTTACGACAGTCGCCCGCAGCAAACACACCCGGAACGTTCGTCTTCGTGCTCTCGCCCGCCATAAAATACCCGTTTTCGTCAAGGTCAAGAATATCACGTACGAAGCCCGTCGCCGGCACATTGCCCACCGCCACAAACACGCCGTTCACCGCAATCTCGCACACCTCGTCCGTCTTTACATTGCGCAGACGCAGCCCGCCGACTTTTCCGTCTTTTTCGAGGATCTCATCCGTCACCGTATCGAAAACGATCTCGATATTTGGCTTATCGAGCTTCTTCTCATAGCTCTTTGAAGCGCGCAGGCGGTCTCTTCTGTGGATGAGATATACCTTTTTGCACATCGCGGAGAGAAAGGCCGCATCGCCCGCCGCCGTGTCACCGCCGCCAATGACCGCAACCGTCTTATCTTTATAAAACGCGCCGTCGCATGTCGCGCAATAGGAAACGCCCTTGCCGCGCAAAGCGTCTTCGTTCGGCAAGCCGAGCGTCCTCGGTGCCGCACCGGGTGCCAAAACGACGCTTTTCGCGCGGTAAGCCGTGCCGTCTTCCGTCTCCAGAATTTTCACATCACCGTCTAACCGCAGTACCTTAACGTTGCCGTAGGTCTGCTTCGCGCCAAAGCGCTCCGCCTGCTTTTTCATGTTCATCGTCAGTGTAAACCCGTCCACCGCCTCCGGGAAGCCGGGGTAATTTTCAATTTCATTCGAGGTCACCATTTGACCGCCGGGGATGTATTTTTCCAGCACCAGCGTCTCGTAGCCCGCGCGGGCGCAGTACAGTGCCGCCGTAAGCCCCGCAGGGCCGGAACCCACTACAATCACGTCATAGGCCTTTTCCATGTTTTCGCTCATAAGTCACCGCTCCTTTTCCTGATGAAGTGCAGCTTTTCTGCATACCGTCTTGCGAACATCGTTAGTATAGCACATTCTCCCGAAAAATACAATTCCGTGCGGCGCGAAAGAGTTTTCTACCGCAAAGCGACACGCAGTCGAAAACTTTATCAAAATCAAATACATACTCCCGTTCTCCTACTTAAACCAAAAAACACGCAAACCGCGCTCCTTACACGACATCCCTCCTATCGCACAAAACAAAAGAGGCTCTTTCAGCATCCCGAAAAAGCCTCTCGTTCTTTACTTTTTATTGCACATCTTGTGCGGTGTACGCTCAGCGCACACATCTCATGTTAATTTAAACTGATACTAATACATCGGACTTTCCTCTGCTTGAAACCATCGGTCTCTTTTTATACCTGCACTCTGCATTACTTTCAGAATGTCGTCGGTCTTTCAGAGTTTATCATTTGTGCATTGGACACAACTCCATGTATATTCTCAAAACTGTATTTGATTTTTTCTTTGGCGTTTTCCGCCTGTCCTTACACACGTCCGTACACTTTGTACAGCCCATGTATAATTCTATATGTTAATTTCGACCTACTTATCTTTGCTGTACCACGAAAACCTTTTTGGGACTCGCTTTTGCGATCCCGCGCTTTCATAAAGCTTGAAACACTCGTGTGCAAATATTCAGTCTACTTCAGGGATCCGAGGCGCAACGCACCACGGATCTTCTGCTGCTGAGGTTCAGTAGCCATTGGCCTCACCCGCTTTCTTTCAATAGATTTGCCTTTGCGGCTCATGCAGCTTTGCCTCTTTTCACGTTTTGCCTGTTTCCACATGTTCAAAACGTACGGCTGCTTCTTTATTTATGTTCCCGTTTCTCCGCTTCGGCTTTTTGTCCCTTTGTACCGGCACATTCTTAAAAGCCTACTTATCTCTTTCATCACATTTCCCGGAAGCCGAAGAACATTTGAAGCTCCGCCTTTGCAAATACTGCCTCAAGAGTTTCCTCCGCGCCTTTCTCTCTCCCCTTCGGAATACTTTCCGCGCGCTGAACCGCTTCGATCTTTTACCGAGACTTTTTTGAGCCTCCACCAAGAAAACCTCTTACGGTTTTCCCGATCTACTTTGCGTTCTGGAGTTCTTTCTCTTTTCACCTATATATTAGCACCATCCGTCTACTTTGTCAACAGTTTTTTTGAAGATTTTATTTTTTATTTGTATATTCTGTTTTCGCAAAATGAAGCTTGACATTCTTCCGCATTCACGATACAATTATTCTTGCAGGCAAAAGCAATGGGCTTATTTTCCACAGCTTTTCTGCTCCGCCGCATAAATTACAGAACGGCGAATATACTGAGAAAGAAGGCTTTTCCCATGAGTATAGACAACAATCAGGAATACGAAGCAGAGCTCATCACCCTCATCGACGATGAAGGCACGGAGCACGAATTTGAGATCATCGACGAACTCGAGAACGATGACGGCTACTTTATGGCACTTGTCCCCACTCTGCGCGACGCCCAAAGCGAAGTTGCAGACGCAGATGAGTACTACATCTTTGAAGTCGTAGAAGACGAGAACGGCGAAGAGCAGCTTTGCGAGATCGAAGACGACGACCTGCTGGATAAGCTCGCCGAAATTTTCGAGACCCGCTATGCACAGGCTATGGAGGAAGAAGAGGAGTAATTTTCTTTCCCCGTTCAAGATCATGTAAAGACACCTGCCCGATGCGCGGACCGTGCAAAATAACCCTACACTCAACTTTTAGGGAGCTCGGCTCCGCAGGCGGACTGCAGACCTCCCGGCCCGGCTTGACCGGATACCGGAGGAAGGGAGCGCGAAACCTGCGGGAGGGCACCCACCTGCTTATTACGTAGCAGGTTATTGAGAGCACGTTACGGTCGGGCGGGGTTTTTTATGCCCATTTCAAGGCGGTGAAAACCGCCTTTTTTCATACTTTACACACCTTTTTCTGTGCTTTTCTTTTGGAAACGGTTGTATTTTGCAAATTTTGCCGCATTTGGGTGCGGTAGCAAAGAAGGAGAAGGTCATCATGACCAGAAAACAGTATTTTTCAAGCGGACTCAAAGACGGCATGCCCATTTGCTTCGGGTACTTTGCCGTTTCGTTCGCGTTTGGCATTCAGGCCGCGGGCATCGGACTTTCGGTGTTTGAAGCCTCCGTACTCTCCGCCCTAAACGTCACCTCCGCCGGGCAATTCGCAGCACTCGCCATCATCGCATCGGGCGCGTCGCTCATCGAGCTCGCATTCACGCAACTCATCATCAACCTGCGGTATTTTCTCATGTCGTGTGCGCTCTCGCAAAAGCTCTCGCCAAGCCTGCCCCTTGGGCACCGCCTCGGCATCGCCTACGGCATGACGGATGAGATCTTCGCCGTCAGCGTCAGCCAAAGGGAGCCTCTCTCACCATTTTACAGCTATGGGCTCATCGCCGTCGCCATTCCGGGCTGGGTGCTCGGCACGGCACTCGGCGCGGCGGCGGGCAACATTCTGCCGACCGTTTTGACGAACGCGCTCGGCATCGCGATCTACGGTATGTTCATTGCCATCATCCTGCCGCCTGCAAAAGAGAACCGCGTTGTCGCCGGTGTGGTCGTCCTTTCCATGGTGCTTTCCGCACTGTTCACGTATCTGCCGGTGCTGTGCAACATTTCCTCGGGCTTCCGCATCATTGTCATCACGCTTATCACCGCAGGCGGTGCAGCACTGCTGTTCCCCATCCCGGATGAGCCCGCAGAACCGGAAAAGGAGATGCCGCATGAGGGTTGAGGTTTTCCTTTACATACTCGTTATGGCGGCCGTTACGTATCTTATCCGCATGCTGCCGCTGACGCTCATCCGCCGCAAGATCACAAACCGCACACTGCGCTCGTTTCTCTATTATGTGCCGTACGCCACGCTTTCCGCCATGACCTTCCCGGCAATTCTCACTGCCACCGGCAGCGCCATCAGCGCCGCGCTCGGCTTTGCCGCCGCTTTGATTTTAGCATTCCGCGGTAAAAGCCTGCTCACCGTCGCCATTATCGCCAGCGCCACCGTGCTTGTGTGTGAACTCATATTGCCATATCTGCCGCTGTAAAGCACAGTTTGCAACGTAAAAGTTTCGCCCGCCTTTTTCAATAGGCGGGCGAAACTTTTAACTATCGTTATAGAAAGCCTTGTGTTTACTCTCTCTCAAAATGCTTTGCGACCGTCTGCAAGTACTCGATGATCGGCAAATGCTGCGGACATACACCCTCGCACTGGCCGCACTGAATGCACGCGCTCGCTTTGCCGAAGTGCTTTGCGACGTTCTCGTAATACTCGCCCTGCGGCGTCCAGCCCTCGTCCGGAGTGATTCCTCTGCCGCGCAGCTCCTGCATATCGGCGTTGTACAGCGAGAAATACTTCGGGATTGCAATCTGCATCGGGCAGCCGTCCGTGCAGTACGAACAGCCCGTACACGGAATATCGATGCTCGCGTTGATGATGTCCGTCGCCTTTTTGATGAGCGCTTTTTCCTCATCGTTCAGCGGCTTAAGATCCTGCATGTACGATGTGTTGTCCAAAAGCTGGTCCATATCGCTCATGCCGGAAAGCACGATCTTCACGTTCGGCAGGCTCGCTGCGAAACGAATTGCCCAAGACGGTACGGAAGCTTCTGAATTATAGTCCTTAAACAGCTTCGTCACTTCTTCCGGCACGTTTGCGAGCGTGCCGCCCTTCACCGGCTCCATGACGAATACCGGCACGCCGTGCTTTTCAGCAACTTCGTAGCATTTTCTGGACTGCACACCGGCGCTTTCCCAGTCGAGGTAGTTGAGCTGTAACTGCACAAACTCAAACTCGGGGTGCGCGGTCAGCACTTCGTCCAACAGCTCCGGGCCGTCGTGGAACGAGAAGCCGATGTGCTTTACAAGGCCCTTTTCTTTCTTGTCGCGGATCCAGCCGAAGCAATCGAACTTATTGTACGTCTCAATGCTATGGCAGTTGATGTCGTGGATGAGGTAGTAATCAAAATATGTTACGCCCGTCTTTTCCATCTGCTCATTAAAAATGCGGTCGCGGTCTTCAAACGAATTCACGAATGACGAATGCAGCTTTGTCGTCAGCGTGAAGCTGTCGCGCGGATGGCGGGAAACAAGTGCTTCCTTCACGGCGTTTTCGCTCTTGAATGCGCAGTACATCCACGCCGTGTCAAAATACGTGAAGCCGCGCTCGATGAACGTATCCACCATTTTCTTGACCTGCTCAATGTCGATCTTGCCCGGGTCGTTCGGGTCCAGAGACGGCAGACGCATGAGGCCGAAGCCTAATTTCTTTCCAGACATTTTACTCATACTCCTTATGTAAAAAATTCCAAGCATTTTGCTTCTTATATCTTACAACTTAAAGTGCACTCTAAGTCAAGCTTTTTTGTAAAATTATTTTTCCGCCTCGAAATATTCCTCCCGCAGTAGCGAAAACTGCATGTCGTCGCGGATTTCGCTTTCTGACGTACGCACGCAGCGGCGGATACACCCTTCATACACAAACCCCAAAGATCTCAGCAACTTTTCCGAAGCAATATTCCCCGTGAAAACACGCGCTGCTACAACTTCCAGATCTTCTTCGGTGAATAGTTCATGCAGCACAGCCCGCAGTGCTTCTTTCATATAGCCCTGCCGCGTATATTGCTCCCCGAGATAATACGAAAGACATCTCGAGCGCACATCGAACCGAACACCGTCCTCCTCCGCCACAATCATACCAAGCAAAGCGCCGTCCTCTTTTCGCTCAATATACCATGTGTCTTCATAATCGATTTCCCTATGAATCAAATGAACCATCTGCTCTTTATCAAACACTTCCATTACGTTGTTTTTCATTACGAAAGCGCTGTTGTGTATGGCCATGATCTCCGCCGCATCTCTCTCCCGCGGCGTGCGCAGTAAAAGTCTTTCTGTGTGCAGTTCTCTCATATTTTCCCTGCCTTTCTTTGCCGTGTGTACGTATTTCGGATAAAAAACACCCTTTCCTCCATGAACCACGGAAGAAAGGGTGCGAAAATCAATTCAGTCTTTTGCTGCATGATGCAGCGTCAAAACACCTGATTTTTCCAGCGCCTAAGCCGAAATTAGATCTCAGCGAAGTACTTGATGGTTCTGACCATCTGGCTGGTGTAGGAGTTCTCGTTGTCGTACCAAGAAACGACCTGAACCTCATAGAGGTCGTCAGCAATCTTGGAGACCATCGTCTGGGTAGCATCGAACAGGGAACCGAATCTCATGCCGATAACATCGGAAGAAACGATCGGATCGCAGTTGTAGCCGAAGCTCTCAGAGGAAGCTGCCTTCATAGCTGCGTTGATGCCGTCGACGGTTACGTCAGCGCCCTTAACAACAGCGGTGAGGATGGTGGTGGAACCGGTCGGAACCGGAACACGCTGTGCGGAACCGATGAGCTTACCGTTCAGCTCCGGGATAACAAGGCCGATAGCCTTTGCAGCGCCCGTGGAGTTCGGAACGATGTTAGCAGCGCCGGCACGTGCACGGCGGAGGTCACCCTTTCTGTGCGGGCCGTCGAGGATCATCTGGTCGCCGGTGTAAGCGTGGATCGTGCTCATGATGCCGCTCTGGATCGGAGCATAATCGTTCAGTGCCTTCGCCATCGGAGCGAGGCAGTTCGTGGTGCAGGAAGCAGCGGAGATGATGGTGTCATCAGCCGTCAGGGTCTTCTCGTTTACGCTGTAAACGATCGTCGGGAGATCGTTGCCTGCCGGAGCGGAAATAACGACCTTCTTTGCGCCTGCGTCGATGTGAGCCTGGCTCTTAGCCTTAGAGGTGTAGAAGCCGGTGCACTCAAGAACAACGTCAACACCGATCTCGCCCCACGGAAGGTCCTTAGCGTCCTTCTCAGCGTAGATCTTCAGGGTCTTGCCGTCAACTGTGATGGTGTTAGCCTCGTCGTCAGCGGAAACCGTGTGGAGAGCTTCGCCGATCTTGCCGCAGTAACCGCCCTGTGCGGTGTCATACTTGAGCAGGTGAGCCAGCATGGAGGGCTTCGTCAGATCGTTGATCGCAACGACCTCATAACCCTCAGCGCCGAACATCTGTCTGAACGCCAGACGGCCGATACGGCCGAAACCATTGATTGCAACTTTAACTGCCATGATTGTATACCTCCTGATAATTGTGGATGCATAATTTGCAATTCTATTTTATAGCATTTCGCAGGATTTTACAAGGGCTAACTGCTAAAAATGCAAACTTTTTCCGTAATTTTCAGAAAATTTACGCGTTTCCCGTGTCTTTTAAAGCATTTTCTTCTAAATTGCTCTCCGCTTTCGCAGAAACGCGCTGCCCGCTCACCGTAAGCAGCAGGCAAAGGCTGTGAACAGAAAGGCACAGCATCGCAAGCTGGATCACATACGGCATCTCCGTCGCATACCCGCGCCCCGCAATGATGAGCACTGTGTTCGAGATCACATACGTCATCCAAAGCACCGCCGCCGGCAGGCCGAACACATACGTGCTGCGCAGCGCCTTTTTGCCGCCCGCGCCGGAGAGCAGCTTGCCTTCGGAAAGCAGGAACAGCAGCATCATCGCACCGCCACCCACGGTAAAGATATTCTCCTCCGTCGTCGCCACAGCGGAATACGTCATGAACGTCACGATCATATACGAAATGCCCCAAACGGAACCGATGGCCCAAAGCCCGCCCGTGCCGCTCGGGAAGCCCTCGCCCGTCAGCCATATAATGGCAAAAATGAGAGAAACGATCGCGAAAAGCAACGTTAAGACCGCAAACGGCAAATGCGTCGTCACATGCGAAGCCTGCACAAAGTAGGTCGGCTGATTGTTGCGGTATAAGTAAAAGTCCCGCAGAAGCGCTGCCGCACACAAAAACAAAAATACACACATCAGAAGCGCAGAAGCACCCGCCGCCACATTTCTTTTCGTCTCTATGCGCGCGCAAAGCTTTTTGTCCACACGGCACAAAAGCATGCAGAGAAGCGATACGCCGATCGCCGCACCGCAGTAAATATACGTCAACAGTCCGCTGTCCGTCACAAAGCCCGTGTCATAATCAAAAAAGCAGAGCATCTGCACGCAGCGCAGCGCAGCCGCCGCAAAGATGCCGATTCCTGCCAAAACAAACGCCAATTTCACTTTCTTATTCATATATCATACACCGCCCACACCCTCGGGGCTTTCCTTTCATCGATTCATTCGCCGTCCGAATTTGCGGCACATCGGTTCACTGTGTTTTATTTTAGCACATTCCGCCTAAGATGAAAACACCCCGCAAAAAAGATTTTTAATTTCCTGTTGACAACAAACTTTCAAGTGATTATAATATATGCCAGAGTAAACAATTAAGCGCATGATTGTTTACATAGGAGCAGATTCGATTTTGCTGTACGGCGGGGCCTTCTCCCCGCGAAAACAGATGAAAGGATGGTAACAATGCACGATCACGAAAAAGAGCCCATCGGCCATGCATTGCATGTGCTGGATACCACCATGCGCCGGTATATTGATACGTATTCCCATAAAAAGGAACACGAAAACCTCACCGGCACAAACACATGGGTCATCCAGTTCATCGCCGATCACAAAGACGGGCCCGTGTATTTGCGCGATATTGAGCGCCGCTTCGGCATTACACGTTCCACCGCCTCCAAAGTGGTGGATATGCTTGTGCGAAACGGTTTTGTGGAGCGCCACACCGGCGAAACGGACGCCCGCCTGCGTCGTCTGACCCTGACGGAAAAGTCAGAAAACCTTTTGGCCGATATCCGCGCCGACCACGAAGCAATGGAAGCCGTTTTAACGAAAGGCTTCACGCAAAATGAAAAAGAAACCATGCTCACTTATTTACGGCGCGCAAAAATAAATGTAGATGCTGCCTTTGCCGAAAAGCAGCAGAAGAAAGAAAGGAGCGGTGCAGATGGTTAAAAAACTGATGGAAAGCATCCGCGAACAGAAAAAGAATTCCATATTGGCCATGGTCACCATCAGCGGTGAGGTCGTCTTCGAGGTCATCATCCCGCTTTTGATGGCGAATCTCATCGATTACGGCATTGACATGGGCGATATGGGGTACATTGTCAAAATGGGCATTGTCCTGTTGCTCTCCGCACTGGGTCAGCTTTTCTGCGGTGCCATTTCCGGTAAATTCGCAGCCATTGCCTCCAGTGGCTTTGCCCGCAACCTGCGCCACGACATGTTCTACAAGGTGCAGAATTATTCATTCTCAAACATCGATAAGTTTTCCACCGCAAGTATCGTCACACGTCTGACAACAGACGTTACGAATCTGCAAAACACTTACCAAATGATCATCCGCATGGCGGTACGCAGCCCGCTTATGGCGATCTTCTCGCTTGTCGCGGCATTCGGCATCGACACCAAGCTCTCGCTTATCTTCCTTGCCATCATCCCGGTGCTCGTTCTCGGCCTGTACTTCATCATGACGAGAACGCACCCGATCTTCGAGCGCGTGTTCAGAACTTATGATAAGCTGAACAGCGTTGTGCAGGAGAACCTGCACGGCATCCGCGTGGTAAAGTCCTTTGTCCGTGAAGATTACGAAAATAAGAAGTTCACCGCCATTTCCGAAAATATCTATAAGGACTTCAAAAAAGCCGAGCAGCAGCTCGCATGGAACGCTCCACTGATGCAGCTTTGCATGTACGCGGCGGTGCTCCTGCTCTCCTGGTTCGGCGCACGCACCATTGTTGCTTGCGGCGGTGACGCAGCGACCGGTCTTTCTACCGGCGAGCTTCTGAGCCTGCTGTCTTACGCCACGCAGATTCTCATGAGCCTCATGGGCCTCTCTATGATCTTCGTTATGCTCACCATGTCCCGTACCTCCGGCGAGCGTGTCGTTGAGCTGCTCAACGAGACCCCGGACATCACCACCCCCGAAAATGCCGTAAAGAGCGTTCCGGACGGCAGCATCGATTTCGAGCACGTCCAGTTCAGCTATCGTCACGGCACAGAGGGCAAGCCCGTGCTTTCCGATATTAATCTGCACATTCCGGCAGGCGCCACGGTCGGCGTCATCGGCGGCACCGGCTCCTCCAAATCGAGCTTCGTGCAGCTCATCCCGCGCCTGTACGATGTTGATCTCGGCGCGGTCAAAGTCGGCGGCATCGACGTCCGCAAATACGACCTGGATACCCTCCGCGGCGACGTCGCCATGGTGCTGCAAAAGAACGTCCTGTTCTCCGGCACCATCAAGGATAACCTGCGCTGGGGCGATGAAAATGCCACCGACGAGGAGATCCGCCATGCCTGTCAGCTCGCACAGGCCGATGACTTCATTCAAACCTTCCCTAAAGGCTACGATACCTACATTGAGCAGGGCGGCACGAATGTCTCCGGCGGCCAGAAGCAGCGCCTCTGCATCGCGCGTGCGCTGCTAAAAAAACCGAAGATTCTCATTCTGGACGACTCCACCAGCGCGGTCGATACCCGCACGGATGCGCTTATCCGCGGCGCGTTCGCAAAGGAGATCCCGAACACGACAAAGATCATCATCGCCCAGCGCATCGCCTCCGTACAGGGAGCCGATATGATCCTTGTCTTAGATGATGGCAAGATCGTCAGCTGCGGCACGCATAACGAGCTCATGCAAACAAGTCCGATCTACCGCGAAGTTTATGAATCCCAGACGAAAGGAGATCCTGACAATGCCACCGCGTCCTAATGGTCCCAGACTCTCCATGAAAGAAAGCATGAAGCAGCTCGATAAGAAGACCTTATTCCGCCTGCTTTCCTATATGAAACCGTACAGGCTGCACCTTGTGTTCGTGTTCATCTGCATTGCGGTGAGCGCTTTCGCAAGCGTCATGTCCTCCCTGTTTTTAAAGTCCCTCATTGATGATTACATCTCCCCGCTCCTGCTCGAATCCAATCCGAACTTTAGCGGTCTTCTGTATGCGCTGCTCCAAATGGCAGTCATTTACGTCATCGGCGCGTTCTCTACGCTGTTCTACAACCGCACCATGGCAGTTGTTTCACAGGGCACGTTAAAGAAAATTCGTGACGAGATGTTCGAGCACATGCAGACGCTGCCCATCAAGTTCTTTGATACGCACACCCACGGCGACATCATGAGCTTCTACACAAACGATACGGACACCCTGCGCCAGATGATTTCCCAGAGCATTCCGCAGACGCTTTCTTCCATCTTCACGGTCGTTTCCGTGTTCTGTTCTATGTTAACGCTCAGCATTTGGCTCACCCTGTTCCTGATCGCGTTCCTCTTTGTCATGTTCAA
Source organism: Hominenteromicrobium mulieris (assembly GCA_021029595.1). GTDB lineage: Bacteria > Bacillota > Clostridia > Oscillospirales > Acutalibacteraceae > Hominenteromicrobium > Hominenteromicrobium mulieris. The sequence continues at coordinate 94,769 of JAJJOY010000003.1, forward strand.
AATCGTCGGCAAGGTCACCGCAAAAAGCGGCAGCTATTTTGTTCGCCAGCAGCAATCCCTCGGCAATGTGAACGGCTACATCGAAGAAATGATCAACGGCCAGAAGGTCATCAAGGTCTTCTGCCACGAAGACAAAACAAAGGTCGAGTTCGACAAACGAAACGACGACCTCTTCACAAACGCTTCCGAAGCCAATAAGTTCGCCAATATCCTCGGCCCCATCATGAACGCACTCGGCTACTTCCTTTACGTGCTCATCGCCGTGCTTGGCGGCGGTCTCGCACTTGCAGGCGTACCGAACCTGACCCTCACCGGCATGGGTATCATGACGCTCGGCGGCATCGCATCATTCTTACAGCTCTCCCGCAGCTTCGTTATGCCGATCAGTCAGGTCACGCAGCAGATCTCGTCCATCATCATGGCTATGGCAGGCGCTTCCCGCATCTTCTCTCTGCTCGATGCCGAGAGCGAAAAGGACGAGGGCTACGTCACGCTCGTCAACGCCGAAAAGAAAAACGGCGTGCTCACCGAAACCGACAAGCACACCGGCCTTTGGGCATGGAAGCATCCGCATAAGGACGGCACGGTCACCTATACGGAGCTCACCGGTCACGTAGAGCTTGAGGACGTCGATTTTGGTTATACCCCGGAGAAGACCGTCCTGCATGACATCACGCTTTACGCAGAACCCGGCCAGAAGGTCGCGTTCGTCGGCGCAACGGGCGCAGGCAAAACGACCATCACAAACCTCATCAACCGCTTCTATGACATTTCTGACGGCAAGATCCGCTACGACGGCATCAACATCACGAAGATCAAGAAGCCGGATCTCCGCCGTTCCCTCGGCGTGGTTTTGCAGGACGTCAACCTGTTCACCGGCACCGTTATGGAGAATATCCGCTACGGTAAGCTCGATGCCACAGACGAAGAGTGCATCGCCGCCGCAAAGCTCGCAAACGCCGACGGCTTCATTCGCATGCTGCCGCAGGGCTATGACACCGTTCTTTCCGGCGACGGCAGCGGCCTCTCACAGGGCCAGCGCCAGCTCATTTCCATCGCCCGCGCCGCCGTTGCAGACCCGCCCGTCATGATTCTTGACGAAGCGACGTCCTCCATCGATACCCGCACGGAAGCCATCGTGCAGTCCGGCATGGACGCCTTGATGAAAGGCCGCACCGTGTTCGTCATCGCGCACCGCCTATCGACGGTCCAGAACTCCGACGTCATCATGGTGCTCGACCACGGCCACATCATCGAACGTGGCAGCCACCGCGACCTCATCGCCCAAAAGGGTACATATTACCGCCTCTATACCGGCGCTTTTGAACTCGAATAGGACGAATTTAACTTCATAACCTCCAATTTGCAAAAGCTCCGGCTGCCGAATGTACCGTTCGCAGCCGGAGCTTTTCCGTTTATAAGATTTCAATATACGTTTTGTAAAAGTCATACGTTTTCCCGTTTTCCTGCGCGCACGTTAAAAAGCGGCTGATAACATACCCTGTTTTATATATCCTTTGAATTTCCGCAAGATGTATCTCTAAATCATTCGGATATCCGTCCGCAATTTCCTCTTTCATCAAACAAACGACATACTTGCCACCATTGTTTTTCCAAAGTGTATTTTTGTAATTCTCAACTTCTTTACGGCTGCACGTAACACTCAGGCCTCTCTGTTCCTGTTCCATACAAGAAGAATGTTGAACTCTCGAATAAACGTATGGGTTTTGAATATATCTTTTCAGTTTCTCGATTTCTATCAATTCAAAAGGTACAATACAGTCCGCATCGACTTTTTCTTCCGTATATGGACGCTCTTGCAGTTTGCAGATCATCTCTAAAGCTTCAATATGAAACTGAAGCTTTTTCATTCTCTGTTCTAAAGCCAATTGCTGCTGCCGGATTGTTTTTGCTTGTTGCACACACAAATCCTGATGTGCCTGCAAATCCATTTTCTCCATGTCCCGAATTTTTTTAAGCGGGATACCAAGGTTTTTATAAAAAAGAATATCCGAAATCGTCATCAAATCCGACACTGTGTATATACGATATCCATTCTCCGGGTTCTTTTTGGCAGCCAGCACCCCCATCTCTTCCCAATAGCGCAGCGTTGAAGCTGGAACATTAAAGAACTTTGATATTTCATTGATTTGAAATCCGTCTTTCACCTAAAAATCCTCCGGAACACAGTTTCAATAATTATAACAAACAAATCCTTGACATTCAAGTATCTTTAAGCTTTATACTGTAAAGCATGGAGGTACCAATATGAATAGTTCATCTGTCTTTTTTGCTAAAAACGATATTCGTTTCCGTAAAATTCTGCTGTTTGTTCTTCCAACCTATTTGACAACGCTATTCAATACGCTGTATACGATTGTAGATGGTATGTTCGTTTCCAAATATGTCGGAACAAACGCATTGGCAGCCATTAACATTGTATATCCCATTGTAAACGTCCTTACCGGTATTGCATTAATGTTTGCCACCGGCGGAAGCAGCTTAGCTGCCATTTCTGCGGGCGCTAAAAACAACGAGCAAGCAAATCAAGAATTCACACTCAGCATTATTTTCTCTCTTGCTATCGGAACCACAGTTTCACTTGCTATTGCTTTTAATTTATCTCGGGTTCTGACTTTTCTCGGTGCCACCCCGCTGATTTTGGACGATTGCAAAACATATGCATTGATCTGGCTCATTGGCGTTCCTGCGGTCATCGGCAAAGAACTGCTCACCTACTTTATCCGCATGTCGGGTTCGCCCGGGTACAGCTTTTTTCTTTCAATATCCGGCGGCATATCCAATATTCTGTTAGATTATATTTTTGTCGCACAAATGAAAATGGGAGTTTTGGGTGCCGGATTAGCAACTTTATTCGGACTTTTCTTATCTGTTATCTTCGGCATACTTTATTTTCCGTGCCGTAACACAAGCCTGATACCAACTTTCAAACATTTGAAATTCAAAACAGGGTTTCGGTGTGCTGTTAACGGGTTTTCAGAATTTATTGACCAAATCGCCATCGCTATCACCACTGTTATTTTTAATCGAGCCGCGCTTTCTTTTGCGGGTGAAGACGGAATTGCTTCTGTATCTATAATTATGTACCTGCAATTTCTGTTCATCGGCATTTATTTTGGTTACGCTTCCGGGGTATCGCCGCTTTTGAGTTATGCATACGGAAATAAGTCCGATCACATATGCAAAAAGCTGGAAAACTATGCCCGCTGTTTCTTTATTGTTGCACCTCTAATTCTATATATTGTCGCTTATTGCACATCTCCTCTGACTGTTTCCTGCTTTACTGAGCCGGAAACAACGGTTTTTTCACTCGCATTAAACGGAATGCGACTTTACGGAATTGGTTATCTTTTTTCCGGTTTCAACATCTACGCCACAATTCGGTTAACTTCTTATGGAAAAGGTCATTATTCTGCCATTATTACACTGCTGAGATCATTCATATTGCTTCTCCTTTTTCTGTATTTTCTTCCGAATTATCTGCAACTCAACGGTGTATGGCTCGCCATGCCGGCGGCAGAATTTCTAACTCTATTCGTTACACTGTATATAAACCATAAATTCAAGCATATTCTTTGATAAGAACTCAAAATAAAAGGACGAGCCTCGTTCACTTTTCGGAACAAGGCTCATTCTTTTATACTCGTATATTCGGTTATTTCGTTTTGCCGATGTCATGACGGTAATGCGCACCGTCAAAATGGATTTTCTCCACAGCTGCATACGCCCTTTCGAGCGCTTCGTCCAGCGTTTTAGCCGTCGCGGTCACGCCAAGCACGCGGCCGCCGTTCGTCAGCAGCTTACCGTTTTCAAGCTTCGTGCCGGCATGGTACACCGTTACGCCTTCCGCCTGACCGTTTTCGTCAAGACCGGTAATTTCCAGTCCCTTCGGGTAAGACTGCGGGTAGCCGCCGCTCGCCATCACGACGCACGCGCACGCTTCCGGAATCCATTCAATCTCAAGCTCGTCGAGCTTCTCGTCGATGACCGCGTTGATGACGTCCACAAAATCGGTCTTGAGGCGTGGCAGCACGACCTGCGTCTCCGGGTCGCCGAAGCGCGCGTTGTACTCAATGACCTTCGGGCCGTCCGGGGTCAGCATCAGACCGAAGTACAAACAGCCCTTAAACGGTCTGCCCTCTGCCTGCATCGCTTTGACGGTCGGCAGGAAAATGGTTTTCATACACTCGTCCGCAATTTCGTTCGTGTAATACGGGTTCGGGCTGATGGTACCCATGCCGCCGGTGTTCAGGCCCTTGTCGCCGTCCAGTGCACGCTTGTGGTCTTTAGAGGACACCATCGGGCGCAGCGTCTTGCCGTCCGTAAATGCCAACACGGAAACCTCCGGGCCGGTCAGGAATTCCTCCACAACAACGTTGTTGCCGGAAGCGCCGAACACCTTGTCTTCCATGATGGTGTGCACGGCATCCTTCGCCTCGTCAAAGTTTTGCGCGATGATAACACCCTTGCCGAGCGCCAAGCCGTCTGCCTTAATGACAACCGGGAACTTGCCGCGCTTTTCCACGTACTCTACGACCTCTTTCGGGTCGGAGAACACCGCGTAATCCGCCGTCGGAATACCGTATTTCTTCATCAGATTTTTTGAGAACACCTTGCTGCTCTCGATGATGGCCGCATTCGCGCGCGGACCAAATGCACGGATGCCCTCTTTTTCGAGCGCATCTACCATACCGGCCGCAAGCGGGTCATCCGGCGCAACAAACACAAGGTCAACTGCGTTTTTCTTCGCGAAATCCACAACGCCGTCAATGTCCATCGCGTTAATGGCCACGCACTCGGCGTCTGCCGCAATGCCGCCGTTGCCCGGTGCGCACCACAGCTTTTCCGTTTTAGGGCTCTCTTTCAGCTTGCGGATGATCGCATGCTCACGTCCGCCGCTGCCGATAACCAGAATATTCATAATAAAAGCACCTCGCCTTTCGGATCAATGGTGGAACAGACGGATGCCCGTGAATGCCATGGCGATGCCATACTTGTTGCACGTATCGATGACGTTGTCGTCGCGGATAGAGCCGCCCGGCTGCGCAATAAATTCTACACCGCTCTTGTGTGCGCGCTCAATGTTGTCGCCGAACGGGAAGAACGCGTCGCTGCCCACGGAAACGCCCTTAAACGTCGCAAGCCAAGCTACTTTCTCCTCGCGGGTGAACACCTCCGGCTTCTCGGTGAAAAACTGCTGCCAAACACCGTCGCGCAGCACGTCGTCATGCTCCTCACTGATGTACACGTCAATGGTGTTGTCGCGGTCAGGACGGCGGATGCCCTCCTTAAACGGCAGATTCAGCACCTTCTCGTGCTGACGCAGATACCAGATGTCCGCCTTGTTGCCCGCAAGACGCGTGCAGTGGATGCGGCTCTGCTGGCCGGCGCCGATGCCGATGGCCTGACCGTCCTTCGCATAGCAGACGGAGTTCGACTGCGTGTATTTCAACGTGATGAGGGAGAGCACTAAGTCAAGCTTTGCGTCCTCCGGAATCTCTTTGTTTTCCGTCACAAGATTTGTCAGCATGTCCGCGTCGATTTTCAGCTCGTTTCTGCCCTGCTCAAACGTGATGCCGAAAACATCCTTGTGCTCAATCGGCTCCGGCTTGTAATCCGGGTCGATCTCGACGACATTGTACGTGCCCTTACGTTTTGTCTTTAAAATCGCAAGCGCTTCGTCCGTGTAGCCCGGTGCAATGATGCCGTCGGAAACTTCACGTGCCAACAGCGTTGCGGTTTCCTTATCGCATACGTCGGAAAGCGCTGCCCAATCGCCGTAGGAGGACATTCTGTCTGCACCGCGGGCTCTTGCATACGCCGTCGCGATGGGCGAAAGCTCCAGATCGTCCACAAAATAAATCTTTTTCAGCGTGTCGCTCATCGGCTTTGCCACAGCTGCGCCCGCCGGGCTCACGTGCTTAAAGGAAGCCGCCGCCGGCATGCCGGTTGCCGCTTTCAGCTCTTTTACAAGCTGCCAGGAGTTGAACGCATCCAAAAGGTTGATATAGCCCGGTCTGCCGTTCAAAACGCGAATCGGCAGGTCGCGACCGTCGTTCGTAAAAATTTTCGCCGGCTTCTGGTTCGGGTTGCAGCCGTATTTCAGTTCCAGTTCTTTCATAGTTTCCCCTCCGAAAAATCACTTATTTTTGTTGACGATGCGGGTCTCAATCTTGCCCGTCTTCAAATTGATGAAGCGCGTGAACAAGGAAACCTTGTTGTCTTCGTTCAGGTTCGTCCACAGGTCATTCGTAAACGTGTCGATGTCGCCCTCAATCTTCACCGGCTTCGGCTCGCCCTCAAAGGACGGGATACGCGGTGCGCCGTCACACTTATACGTGTGGATGAAGTGGCCGAGGCCGTCCACCGGCGTATAGTCGAAGAAAAAGCTCTGCGGCGCGTCCGGGTTGCCCTCGCAGCTCTTCAAAATGGAAAGCTTATAGGTAAAGTCGCCGTCCTTCAGCTTTACAAGGCCGGAAATTCTCGGCGTAAAGTTCGGGGCGTCCGGCTCAAACTTGCGGGTCTTCAACGCTTTTTTGAAGCTCTTGCCCGCCTTGAGGTATGTAAACACGGTATCCGTCTGGTCTCCGTTCGTCACAATGGTCTTGTTTGCCAAAACGCGCACCGGCGCATAAATGACAAGGGACGGGTCAGAAAGCTTTGCGGGGTCAAACGCTTCCGTGCGGATGCCGTCGCCCTGCTCCACAAACACGCGGTTGCGGGAGTTCACGCTGCGGCCCATAATGAAATACGCGATGACCGCATGCACGCCGTCCGCGCTTTTGCCGATGACGATGCCGCGGCCCGGGTATGCGTTGCCTGCAAGTTCCTTTTTAATATCCAGAATTTCCATGTATCCGTTTCCTTTCTATGTAAAGGGATAAATTATTCTTTAATCGTAACGATAGAGCCATTCACGGAAAGCTTACCCGCGCAGAACAAAGACACTGCCTGCGGCAGAATCTTCCACTCCGCCTGCTCCATAATGCGGCGCTGCAGCGTCTCGGGCGTATCGCCCTGCTCCACCGGCACCGCTTTCTGTAAGATGATCGGGCCGCCGTCGCACACCTCGTTTACAAAGTGTACCGTCGCGCCGGAGACCTTCACGCCGCGTGCCAAAGCCGCCTCGTGCACGTGCAGACCGTAATAGCCCTTGCCACAGAACGACGGAATGAGCGCCGGGTGCACGTTGATGATCTTATTTTCAAACGCCTTCGTGAACTTCTCGTTCGTAATGGTCATAAAGCCCGCCAGAACAATTAAGTCCGTGTGCTTTTTTTTCAGCAAGTTTTCGAGCGCTTCGCTGTACGCGTCCACGTTTTCATAGTCGCTGCGCGCCAGCACAATGCCCTCAATGCCCGCGTTTTTCGCGCGCTCCAAGGCATAAACGCCCGGCTTGCTCGCCACAACCACGGAAATTTTGCCGTTTTCGATTTTACCGGCTTTCTCCGCGTCGATCAGCGCCTGCAAATTCGTTCCGCCGCCGGAAACGAGGACTGCGATGTTCAGCACAGGATAACCCCCTCGTCGCCCTCAACTACTTCACCGATGACAAACGCCTTTTCGCCCGCATCATTCAGCGCCTTAATGGCCGCGTCCGCCGTCTCCTTGGAGACCGCCATGCACATGCCGACACCCATGTTGAACGTGTTGAACATGTCGCGCTCCGGAATGTTGCCCGTCTTCGCGATGAGGTCGAAGATCGGCAGCACCGGCACTGCGGAACGGTCCACCTTAGCGGTGAGGCCCTTCTTCATCATACGCGGAATGTTCTCGTAGAAGCCGCCTCCCGTAATGTGAGAGATTGCCTTCACGTCTGCCGCTTCAATGGCCGCCAGCGCAGGCTTTACATACAGGCGCGTCGGGGTCAGAAGTGCCTCGCCCAACGTGCAGCCGAGTTCTTCGTAATACGTTTCGAGCTTTTCTTTATTCAGACCGAACACCTTTCTCACCAGCGAGAAGCCGTTCGAATGTACGCCGGAGGATGCCACGCCAACCAGCACGTCGCCCGCCTGCATCTTGGAGCCGTCAATGATCTTATCCTTATCTACAATGCCCACCGTGAAGCCCGCGAGGTCATAGTCGTCCTCCGGCATCACACCCGGGTGCTCTGCGGTCTCGCCGCCGATGAGCGCGCAGCCGGACTGCACACAGCCCTCCGCAACACCCTTTACGATCTCTGCAATCTTCTCCGGCACGTTCTTGCCGCAGGCGATGTAATCGAGGAAAAAGAGCGGTTTTGCGCCGCAGCATACGACATCGTTCACGCACATGGCAACGCAGTCAATGCCGATGGTGTCATGCTTATCGAGCAGCATGGCCGCCACGAGCTTCGTGCCCACGCCGTCTGTGCCGGAAACGAGCACAGGTTCTTTCATACCGGTCATGTCCGGCTGGAAAAGACCGCCGAAACCGCCGATGCCGGAAACCACGCCCGGAATATTTGTACGCTTTACGTGCTCTTTCATCAGCTCTACGGACTTGTAGCCTGCGGTAACGTCAACGCCCGCTGCCTTGTAGCTATCGCTGTAACTTTTCATTCTTTAACTTCTCTCTTTCTTTAAATTATCTATAAAATGAATTACATGAATTTCTCTGTCCAGTTGCCGTTTCTGAACACCGGGATAACTTCGCCGTCCGGCGTGATGCCGTCAATGTTCATCGTCGCGTCGCCCACCATGAAGTCCACGTGGATGACGGAATCGTTCACGCCCTTGTCGTGAATCTCATCAAGCGTATACTTGTCGTAATCCTTGATGACATTCGGGAAGCCCAAGCCAAGCGCAATGTGGCAAGAAGCGTTCTCGTCAAACAGCGTGTTGTAGAACAGAATGCCGAGGTTCGAGATGGGAGAGTCGTTCGGGATAAGCGCCAGCTCGCCGATCTGCGCCGCGCCCTCGTCCATCGCAATCATGTGCTCCAAAAGCTCCTGGTTCTTTTCCGCCTTGCAGGAGACCGCGCGGCCGCCCTTAAACGTAATGGAGAAGTTTTCAATCAAATTGCCTTGGTAAGACAGCGGCATCGTAGAAACGACCGTACCCTCTGCCTTGCCCTTCATCGGGGAGGTGAAAATCTCTTCGGTCGGCATATTCGGGTTGAAGAATGTACCGTCCAGCAGCGTTTCGCCGCCGCCCATCCACTGTGCGTCCGGGATCAGGCCGCAGGTGAAATCGGTGCCGTTCTCGCTAAAATAGTGCAGGCTCTCAAAGTGACATGCGTTCAGCTTCTCATAGCGTGCTTTGAGGGAAGCGTTGTGTGCTTTCCACGCTTCAACCGGGTCGTTATCCTTAGAAACACGCACCGTCTGAAGGATTGCGTCCCACAGCTTCTTCACCGCCACGCTCGTGCGGTCGTTCGGGAACACCTTCTTCGCCCACTTTGCACTCGGCACGGCGACAATCGTCCACTGGTACTTGTTTTCCATCGCGTCGCGGTACGGCTTTCTCACCTTCATACGGGCAAGGTTCGCCTTCTGCATTTTCTCAACGTTCACGCCCTTCAGGCCGTCCGGGTCGTCAGAGTCGATCCAAATGCGCACCGGCAGCTCGTCAAGCTCATACTGCATACGCGCCTTTTCCCACTCCTGCGTAGCGGAAAGCACCTTTACGCTTTCTTTCTTATAGCGCATCTTGTCAAGGTCCTGGTTCGTCCAGCGGATGTCCACCCACTTCGCACCGGCGCGGTAGGCTTCCTCCGCCACCATCAGTGCGATCTCAGACTGCGCCGTATCCGCCAAGATTACAGCGCCCTGACCCTTTTTGATGTTCACGCCCATCTGAACGATGAGCTTTGCGTACTTTCTCAAAATCGATTTTGTCATCGTTTATCCCTCCCGAATTATAGCTCGGCAACTTTCTGCTGCAAGGCTTCGTTCTTTTTCGCAACACCCTGCTCCATATCCACCTTCATCTGGTGCAGCTGCTTTGCGATGCTCTCGTCGGAAAGCGCCAGCATCTGCGCCGCCAAAATCGCAGCATTGTCCGCGCCGTCAATCGCCACCGTCGCCACCGGAATGCCGGAGGGCATCTGCACGGTTGCAAGCAGTGCGTCAAGACCGTCGAGCGTGGAAGACTTCACCGGAATGCCGATGACCGGCAGCGTCGTGTGCGCAGCCAGCACGCCCGCAAGATGCGCAGCCTTGCCCGCCGCCGCAATGATAACGCCAAAACCGTCCTTTTCCGCGTTCTTAGAGAATTCCGCCGCGGCCTCCGGCGTGCGGTGTGCGCTCATCACGCGCGCCTCCACCGGGATGCCGAACTGCTTCAATCTGCGAATCGCCGGGGAAACCACCGGAAAATCACTGTCACTACCCATGATTACTGCAACTTTTTTGCTCATTGAAAATCACCGATCCTTTCAAGTTTTGCGGCGTAAAAGAAAGCACCGCGAAAAAAAGAAAATAGGCTGTGCTCAAAAACACAACCTATGCTTCTAAAATTGACCGCAAAACGCCCATGCAGATACAGTAAAAATGCACATCAGTTCAGCCATATCGCACCTCCGGCACTTGCAGCCTTGAATTTTCTGTCCTTAGTCTGTCTCAAGCGACTGATAAATTAATCCATTAAGCAGACCTTTAAGGCAGCAATGTATAACGTTGGTGCACAAGCTGCGCCGTCAGATTTTTCGTCAGGCTGCACGGAACACCCGCAGGCAGGCTGACGCCCGGCAAGGGAGTTACGGTCGGCATGGCGGAAAAATGCAAGCCAATTGCGCGCCAAACCGTAGGCGTACTTTATACGTTGTTGCCTTTATTATTTTACGGGATTTAACGCGTTTTTTCAATAGTTTTTGCCGTTTTTAGAAAAAAATCCAAAATTCTCCCCTGCTCGTGGACATGCGTTGTATACCTCGATATGTCCCCTTTCTCCGCTTCCGTCTCACCATATATCAAATACATAGCAACACACCTTGAAATGCAAAAAGCGTTTTCTGCGCGCCTCCGCACTTTATTTTCCTCATGTCCGACAAAAAAGGACGGCTGAAAAGCCGCCCTTCAAAGGACTCCTAATTGGGACCCTTGCAGCTAAGCTGTTCACCGGACAGTTTAACCTATTGCTCGCCGCCAACTCTATTTTACTCCTTCGGCGTTTCCGTCGCAAAAATCTCCTTCGCGCTTGCGGCTAAACCTGCCATACCCTGAATCTCAGACGGAATGATAATCTTCGTCGCCTTGCCGTCCGCTACTTTCTCAAGCGCTTCAAAGCTCTTCAAGGTCAGCACAGCTTTATTCGGATCGGCTTCGTTGAGAAGCTTAATGGAATCCGCCAACGCACGTTGCACGGAGAGGATTGCCTCCGCTTCACCCTGTGCTTCTCTGATTTTCGTCTCGCGCACAGCCTCCGCACGCAGGACGGCAGATTCCTTCTGGCCTTCCGCAATGAGGATGGCGCTGCGTTTTTCGCCCTCTGCGTCCAAAATCTTCGCACGGCGCTCGCGCTCCGCCTTCATCTGCTTCTCCATCGAATCCTGAATTTCCTTCGGCGGAATGATGTTTTTCAGCTCCACGCGGTTAACCTTAATGCCCCACGCATCGGTCGCTTCATCCAGAATGACGCGAATTTTCGAGTTGATAACATCGCGCGAGGTCAACGTGTGGTCAAGCTCCATATCACCGATGATGTTTCTCAGCGTCGTTGCGGAAAGGTTCTCAATCGCGGAGATCGGGCGCTCCACGCCGTAAGCATACAGCTTCGAGTCCGTGATCTGGAAATACACCACCGTGTCGATCTGCATCGTGACGTTATCCTTCGTGATAACGGGCTGCGGCGGGAAATCGATGACCTGCTCTTTCAGCGAGACTTTCTTCGCAATGCGGTCGATAAACGGAATTTTCAAATGCAAGCCCGTGCTCCACGTGGCGTGGTACGCGCCGAGTCTTTCAATGACGAATGCGTGTGCCTGCGGCACCACCTTAATGTTCGCCGCAAGCAGTGCGATGACAAGAGCGATGAGAACGATAATGCCCACAACGCCCCAGTTGATGTACAGTTCAAAATCCATGTTTTTACCTCCAGTTTCAATTTAAGATACAACCGGTGTCACGATAAGCTTTACGCCCTCAATGCGCACCACCTGCACCTTTGTGCCTTTTTGAATACGGACATTTTCTGTGCTGCGTGCTGCCCAGTCGTTGCCGAGCACTTCCACGCGTCCATGCGCCGCAAGGTTATCGATATCCTCCGTCACAACGGCGGTCTGCCCCACCACGCGGTCGGCGTTCGTGTGCGTTTCCTTGTTTTGCAGGAACTTTTTCACGAGCGGACGCGTTGCCAAAAGCAGAACGAGCGTCACCACAGCGGCAATCAGCACTTGCAGCCAAACCGGCGCGCCGCACAGCTGCGCGATCATGCCGGCGATGCCGCCGCCCACAAACCAGATGGAAATAAGCTGCGCGCTCATGCCCTCCAGTATTGCAGCAATCACAATGACCGCCACCCAGATCATGGTTTCCAAAATCATTCCCCCTTTCTCAAAGCGGAAGCCGCATACACGCGCCCGACCCGTTCAGGCGCCCGCGCTTCCTATCCTCATCATATCGGATTTTCATAAAATATGCAAGAGGTTTTCTTCCCCGGAAAAATATTTTACACAGATTATAAAATACCGCGCCCGATTCTGCCGAGCGCGGCTTCAATATCCTTATCGATTCACATGCTCCATGCTGAGCTTCACGCGCAGCCCGTCGCCTGTGTTCTGTACGGAAACTTCAATATAATCGCCGTCGTCGCTCATGCGGTCGTTTTTACCCACAAGGCTGAACCGGAACTGCACGCCGCTGCCGCTTTCGCCGCCCGCCACGTCTTTCAAATACGTTTCAAGCTGCGCCGCGTCATACGTTTCTTTCGTCTTTTCCGCCTGCGTGTAGCGCGTCACGGCATACGGGTCGTTAAACTGCGCCGTGAATTTCTCCACAAACGCTTTAATTTCTGCCGTGCCCGCATCGCTGTTTTCAAACATCTTCTGCGCTTCCGCATAGCCGAACACACCCGCACCGCCGTAGTTTGTGGCAAAATTCGTTTCCATCGTTTGCCCGCCCCACGCGTAGTCCAGCGTGTAGCCGTAGTCGCAGGCCTTTTGGTCGTCCTTCAGTCCCAGCGCCTTCACGGCTTCATCCGCAGACTTTCCGAAGCATCCGAGCAGCGCTTCATTCACCGCCGCGTCCGATGTCTTTCCTCCGCCGGAAGACCCGCCGTTTCCGCCCGCGCAGCCCGTAAAAAGCAGCGCCGCAAGCAGCAGACACAACACCAAGCTGACATACTTTTTCATACGATCACCTTTCCTTTTTTCGGCTTAAAAAGCCGCCGTACCAAGGCTTTTTTGAACGTACCGAAATCGTACCCGCCTCGGTATTGTTAAATATTTATCTACTATAATAGTATCAAGACCGCACCGCATTGTCAATCGGCGGAATCCCATATTTCATCGCACAAACTTGTGTTTTCCTACAAAAATCCCCCGCACAGGGAATTTCCTGTGCGGGGGATCAACGTTTTATGACGTTTTCATGCGGTTTAAGCGCTCTTCATTAGTACATGCCGCCCATGTCCGGTGCTGCCGGAGCTGCGGGTGCAGCCGGCTCCTTGATGTCTGCCACGAGGGACTCGGTGGTCAGAACGGTGGAAGCCACGGAGGAAGCGTTCTGCAGAGCGGAACGGGTGACCTTCGTCGGGTCAACGATGCCTTCGTCGATCATGTCGCCGTAGGTATCGGTTAGAGCATTGTAGCCGTAGCCGACGGTGTTCTTTGCCTTCAGGTGCTCAATGATGATGGAGCCCTCCAGACCTGCGTTCGCAGCAATCTGGCGAACCGGCTCCTCAAGAGCCTTCAGAACGATGGCAGCGCCGGTCTTCTCGTCGCCGTCAACGGAATCGACATAGGCCTTAACAGCCGGAATCGCATCGATGAGTGCGGTGCCGCCGCCTGCGACGATGCCCTCTTCAACAGCAGCCTTCGTTGCAGCCAGAGCGTCCTCAATGCGCATCTTCTGCTCTTTCATTTCGACCTCGGTAGCCGCACCGACCTTGATAACCGCTACGCCGCCTGCGAGCTTTGCAAGACGCTCCTGCAGCTTCTCACGGTCGAAATCGGACGTGGTGGTCTCGATCTGGCTTCTGATCTGGCTGACACGGCTCTTGATAGCCTCGCTGTCGCCTGCACCGTCAACAATGATGGTGTTTTCCTTGTCGATCTTGACCTGACGTGCACGGCCGAGCTGATCAACGGTGGTATCCTTCAGCTCAAGGCCAAGCTCGCTGGAGATGACCTGACCGCCGGTGAGCGTTGCAATATCGGTGAGCATTTCTTTTCTTCTGTCGCCGAAGCCCGGAGCCTTAACGCCCACGCAGGTGAACGTGCCGCGGAGCTTGTTGAGGATCAGGGTGGTCAGCGCCTCGCCCTCAATGTCCTCCGCGATGATGACGAGCTTCTTGCCGGACTGTACGATCTGCTCGAGCAGCGGCAGAATCTCCTGAATGTTGGAGATCTTCTTATCGGTGATGAGGATGTACGCGTCGTCGATGACAGCGACCATCTTGTCGGTATCGGTGACCATGTACGGCGTAATGTAGCCGCGGTCGAACATCATGCCTTCTACGACCTCGCTGTACGTCTCAGCCGTCTTGGATTCTTCAACGGTGATAACGCCGTCGGACGTGACCTTTTCCATCGCGTCGGCGATGAGGTTGCCGATCTGCTCACTTGCAGAGGAAACAGCCGCAACACGTGCAATGTCCTTCGTGCCGGAAACCTTCTTGGCGTTCTTCTCAATCGCCTCAACAGCTGTCTCGGTCGCCTTCTGAATGCCCTTTCTCAGAACCATCGGGTTTGCGCCTGCGGTAACGTTCTTCATGCCCTCACGGATGAGTGCCTGTGCAAGCAGTGTTGCGGTCGTGGTGCCGTCGCCTGCAACGTCGTTCGTCTTGGTTGCAACTTCCTTCACGAGCTGTGCGCCCATGTTCTCAAACGGATCTTCAAGCTCAACTTCCTTAGCGATTGTCACGCCGTCGTTCGTGATGAGCGGTGCGCCGAACTTCTTATCGAGCACAACGTTTCTGCCCTTCGGGCCAAGGGTGATCTTAACGGTATCTGCAAGCTTGTTGATACCGCCGAGCAATGCTTTTCTGGCTTCTTCGCCGTAAATGATCTGCTTTGCCATAATAAATTACCTCACAATTCCAAATATCAAAAATAAAGACTGAAACTCAAATTACTCAACGACTGCCAGAACGTCGGACTGACGAACGATGGTATATTCCTCGCCGTCGATCTTCACTTCCGTGCCGGTGTACTTGCCGGTGATGACGCGGTCGCCGGCCTTAAGCTGCATAACAACTTCCTTGCCGTCTACCATGCCGCCGGGGCCTACTGCGATAACACGGGAGATTTGCGGCTTCTCCTGTGCCGCGCTTGTCAGCACGATGCCGCTCTTTGTGGTCTCCTCCGCTTTCTCGGCCTGAATGAGTACTCTGTCTGTCAAAGGCTTAATGGTCATAACTTCCACCTCGGCGCCTAATGCGCCGTATCCTTTCTCCCCGCAGTTCATAAATAAATTTTTCGCGTACAGCGGGGTGCGCCGCGAAACCCGCCGGGGTGCGGCCCGGTCGGTAAAGAAATACAAGTTTAGGTCTCGGGGAGCTGTGCCGCTTACGCTTTAGCACTCATTATCCCCGAGTGCTAAACCTATTCTAATCACTTGGTCAAGAAAAGTCAATAGGGAAAACGCGATTTTTTTGACTTTTAACAGTTCCGTAATAATTTTGTCCTCCGATGTCCTCTGATGTCCGCTTTTTTCATACAAAACCACCCACAAAACGACAAAAAACAGCCCCGCGCTCGTTTGAAAGCCGGGACTGTCTTTTGCAAATGACAGCTTAAATCATGGAGGCATATTCGTCAAACGGCGCTAAGCTCCGCTTTAAAATGCCATTGATATATGCAATGAGAATGCCGTAGTTCGTGTACGGCACACCTTTTTCTTCGGCGGAAGACTGTCTGAACTGCATTTCGCGTTCATTCAGCATACAGCCGCCGCAGTGCACAATAAGGGCATACGGCGAAAGATCTTCGGGAAATCCGCCGCCGGAAGTAAACTCGAATTCAAAGTCCTTGCCGGTGTGTTTGCGGATCCACGCGGGCAGCTTCACGGTGCCGATATCGCCGCACTGGCGGTGGTGCGTGCAGCCTTCGGAGATCAAAATGCGGTCGCCCGCTTTCAGATTCTCAATAGCCGCAGCGCCGCGCACGGCCGTCTCTAAAACGCCCTTGTAGCGCGCAAATAAGATGGAGAATGACGTGAGCTTAATGCTCTCGGGCACGATCTGCTTTACTTTGCCGAATGCCTGGCTGTCCGTAACAACGAGCTTCGGCGGCGTTTTGAGGCCGTTTAGCACGCCCGCAAGCTCTTCCACCTGCGTGACAGAGCATGTTGCACCCGCGTCCAGAATGTCGCGGATGGCCTGCACCTGCGGCAAAATCATGCGGCCTTTCGGCGCGGAGGAATCGATGGGCGTGACGAGCACCACGTGGTCGCCGCGCTCAAGTAAGTCACCCAAAATAACTTTGGTGTTCTGCCCCTTTGCAGCGATGGCGGCAAGCTTTTCCTTGAGCTCAAAAATATGCTCGCCCGTCTTCGCGCTGACCGCGATTTCGTTGTCGTTTTCGGCCTTGAACCCGCCGAGGTCGTCTTTATTCAATACGATGATATACGGCACGCCTTTTTTCTCGATGAGCTTTTGCAGTGCGAGGTCTTCCGCACTTTTGCCGACCGTGCCGTCGATGACGAGCACTGCAATATCAGCTTTATTGAGTACCTGCCGGGCGCGCTGCACACGCAGCTCGCCCACGGTGCCCTCGTCGTCCATGCCGGGCGTGTCGATAATGACGACCGGTCCAAGCGGCAAAAGTTCCATGGCTTTCTGCACAGGGTCGGTCGTGGTGCCCTTGACATCGGACACAATGGAGATATTCTGCCCCGTAACGGCGTTCACCACGCTGGATTTACCGGCGTTGCGCTTGCCGAAAAATGCGATGTGCACACGGTTTGCCGAGGGGGTCTGGTTGAGGTCTGCCATAGAAATCGCCTGCCTTTTAAAGAATAACCGAAAGTTTTAGAAACGGAAGTCGCGCTCGCCGTGGGCGACCTTTTCAACGTAGCCCTTTGCGATGCTGCGGGTCTTCTCGTTCGGGATATTTTCAAGCTCCTGCGCGATCATCTTTTCGCCGATGGCCTTCGTCTCCGGGGAAGCGTAGTCCTCGAGGAATTCTTTTAAGGTGATGAGTGCGTTCGGGTGGCAGCAGTTCTGGATCTGTCCGCTCTTACACAGGCTCATGAAGCGGTCGCCGGTGCGGCCCTCGCGGTAGCATGCCGTGCAGAAGGACGGAATGTGGTCGGTCTCCATCAGCCAGCGGACGACCTCGTCAAGGGAGCGCTGATCGGAAACGTCGAACTGCTCGGTGTCGGTGGGGCGCTCCTCTTCGGCATAGCCGCCGACGGAGGTACGGGATGCGCCGCTGATCTGCGAAACGCCGAGATTGATAACCTGCGCGCGCACCTTCTGACTCTCACGCGTGGAGATGATCATGCCGGTGTACGGCACGGCGATACGAATAAGTGCGCAGATTTTCGCGAATGTTTCGTCGCTGATGCCGTTATCGAACTTCGTCGGGTCAATGTCGTCGGCTTTTTTAAGGCGCGGCACACTGATGGTATGCGGGCCTACGCCGTGCACGGCTTCAAGGTGTTCCGCGTGCATCAGCTGGCCACAGAACTCGTAACGGTACATTTCAAGGCCGTACAGAACGCCGAGACCCACGTCATCGATACCGCCCTCCATGGCGCGGTCCATCGCCTCGGTGTGGTAGGCGTAGTTATGCTTCGGGCCCGTGGGATGCAGCTTTTCGTAGCTTTCCTTGTGGTAGGTCTCCTGGAACAGGATGTACGTGCCGATGCCGGCTTCCTTTAATTTGCGGTAGTTTTCCACGGTCGTCGCGGCGATGTTGACGTTCACGCGGCGGATAGCGCCGTTCTTATGCTGAATGCTGTAAATGGTCTTGATGCAGTCGAGAATGTACTCGATGGGGTTATTCACCGGGTCTTCGCCGGCTTCAATGGCAAGGCGCTTATGACCCATGTCCTGCAGCGCAATGACTTCCTTTGCGACCTCCTCCTGCGTCAGCTTGCGGCGTGGGATGTGATGGTTCTGGCGGTGATACGGACAGTAGATGCAGCCGTTCACGCAGTAGTTGGAAAGGTACAGCGGCGCAAACATGACAATGCGGTTGCCATAAAACTTGTGCTTGATCTCGTTTGCGAGCTTATAGATTTCGTCCAGAATCTCCGGGTTTTCGCAGGCGAGCAGAACGGATGCTTCGCGGTGTGAAAGCCCCTTACACAGACGGGCTTTATCGAGAATTTCGCGGATGAGCGGCATGTTGTCTTTGTTCTCGTCCGCGTATTTTAAAGTGTCTTCAATTTCTTCGTGGCAGATAAATTCCTCTGCTTTTAAGGATTTCGGATCGTACATAGTTTGATAATTTCCTTTCTTTCGGGTCAGTTCACTTT
Organism: Hominenteromicrobium mulieris; assembly: GCA_021029595.1. Lineage (GTDB taxonomy): Bacteria > Bacillota > Clostridia > Oscillospirales > Acutalibacteraceae > Hominenteromicrobium > Hominenteromicrobium mulieris. The sequence continues at coordinate 113,352 of JAJJOY010000003.1, forward strand.
CCCGTTAGTCATTTTTTCGGATCACTCCGTTTTGATTTCCGGCTCTGTGCTCGTGAAATTGGAATACGCCGTTTTGATGTTGGCGCCGCGCACGCGCCCGAGCTTTCCCGCCATGGCGCTGATGACATCCTGTGGGGCATCCACCGCCACACAGATGATGTTGATATTTTTCTGTCTGTACGGCAGCCCCATGCGTCCGATGATGTACCGACCGTACAGGTGCAGAATGTCGTTGATTTCTTCCGCGTGGGCGTTATCTTCTAAAATAATGCTCATCACGGCTACGCGTGTCTGCATAAAACACCTCCCGTTTTTATAAAACAAGCAAAACAAAAATGCTCCCTGCCGAAAATGCAGGAAGCACAAAAAGCGCAGAATCTATCTGCGGAATATACCTCTATCCATTTTCGGCTTACACGCGGCGATGCCTTGTGCTCAGAACGAAAAAGCTGTTTTGCGGCGCACCGCAGAAAAAACTTTGGTGAACCGTGTTTTGTATAGTATAACGGATTTTCAGAAGTTTGTAAAGAGCGGATTGCAAATTTTGACAACGAAAAAGCCCCGGCGTACAGCCGAGGCTCTGTTTGTTTCAAAAATTACGCGTCCAGCATGGTAATGACGTGCCTCGGGCAGACCTCGGCACATTTGCCGCAGCCGATGCACTTTGCGGGATCGACCTTCGCGCAGAAGTTCGTTACCTTTACGGCGCCCACTTCGCACGCCTTCATGCACTTGCCGCAGCCGATACAGCCTACCTTGCAAACCTTCATCGTCTCTGCGCCCTTATCACAGTTGGAGCAGCGCACGACCGCCTGCTTTTTCAGCGGCACAAAGCTGATGAGCCCCTTCGGACATGCAGCGGTGCATTTTGCGCAGCCGCGGCACTTTGCGGGGTCGATTGACGCCATGCCGTTGCAGACGTTGATTGCGCCGTATTCGCACACGGCGGCGCAGTCGCCCATGCCCATGCAGCCGTAGCGGCAGCTGGAGATACCGCCGGCAAGCAGGGTAGATGCGGCGCAGCTATCGATGCCGTCGTAGCGCATTTTGTCGCTGGTGCAGTCATAGTTGCCCATGCAGTGGACAAGCGCCGTCTTTTTCTCGACGGCAACGTCGCCCGTGCCAAGCAGCTCTGCGCACGCTTTGGCGCACGCTTCGCCGCCGGGAGAACACAGCCCGGGCTGCGCTTCGCCCTTAGAGAGCGCCGCCGCATAGCCGGAGCAGCCGGAAAAACCGCACGCGCCGCAGTTCGCGCCCGGAAGCACCTCTAAAATCGCTTCCGCTTTCTCGTCCTTCGGCACGGCCATGATGGCGGAGGCGACCGCCAGAATAATACCCGCCAGAAGACCGATGCCCGCGACGATCAGAACCGGGATCAAAATTTTATCCATATAGAAACCCCTTTCGTTTTGCTCAGGCGAGCAGACGGTCTATAATGCCGTTAAAGCCGAGGAACGAAACCGCCACAAGCGACGCGGCGATCAGCGTGATCGGCAAACCTTTGAGGAAATTCGGCACGTCGCACAGCTCGAGGCGCTCACGCACACCGGCGAAAATGACCATTGCAACCATGAAACCGATGCCCGCGCCGAACGCGTTGACAAGCGATGCCAAATAGCCGAAGCTCGGGTTTTCCGCGCCTTTTTCGAGCACGAGCATCGTCACGCCCAGCACGGCGCAGTTCGTCGTGATGAGCGGCAGATAAATGCCGAGCGCGTTATACAGCGGCGGCATATACTTGTGCATCACAGTCTCCAAAAGCTGCACGAGCGCCGCGATGATGAGGATGAACACCACGGTCTGCAAATAATCGAGGTTCAGCGGGACAAGTACATACGTATACACCGGCCATGTGACCGCCGTCGCGATAACCATGACAACCGTTACGGCGCAGCTCATGCCGAACGCCGTATTGAGCTTTTTGGAAACGCCGAGGAACGGACAGATGCCGAGAAACTTATTGAGAATATAGTTCTCCGTGAGGATTGCGGCAAGGAAAATGCCGACTAAAAATTTAAGACTCATGCTTTGCCGCCCTCCTTTTCACATTTTTCCTGTACCTTAGAGCAGGAAGCCGCCAACGGGCATGCAGCGCAGCCCATGGTCTCCGGTGCTTTGCCCTCCGTGGAAAGCTTGCCCGCAATGGCGATGAGAATACCGAACACGAAGAAGCCGCCCGGCGGGAGCAGGAAAATGATGATGGGATCCATGAAATTCGAGAGGAGCGGAATGCCGAACACGGTACCCGCGCCGAGCAATTCACGGATGATGCCCATGGCGAGCAACGCGGCGGTGAAGCCCACGCCCATTCCAAGACCGTCTACGATACTCGGCAGCACGGGATTTTTGCTGGCGAACATTTCCGCACGGCCCAAAATGATGCAGTTGACAACGATGAGCGGCAGGAACACGCCGAGCGACTTGTTAAGCGCCGGCACGTAGGCCTTGATGAGCAGCTGCACAATGGTAACAAAACCCGCAACAATGGTGATATACGCCGGGATGCGGACTTTATCCGGGATGATTTTTTTGAGAAGAGAAATCACGGCGTTGGAACATACGAGTACGAATGTCGTCGCAAGGCCCATGCCGATGGCGTTCGAGGCCGCCGTGGTGACGGCGAGCGTCGCGCAGGTGCCGAGCATCAGGCGCAGCACGGGGTTCTCTTTGATAATGCCTTTTGTAAATTCTTCTTTGAGGCTTTTTGCCATGTTATGCGCCCTCCTTTACCGTGTTGTACTTTGTGATGGCTTCGTTGACGGCGTTCGTCACTGCGCGGCTCGTGATGGACGCGCCGGTCATGGCTTCGATCTCGCCGTCCGACGGCGCCTTATTCTTCACAAGCGTGATGCCCTTTTCCGGCGCAGTCTGCTTAAACTGATCCGTAAAGGAAGCCTTTTCCGCATTCGCGCCAAGACCCGGTGTTTCGCTGTGCTCCAGAATGACAACGCCGGTGATCTGCCCGTCGGCGCTGATGCCGGTCATAACCTTCACCGCACCGCCGTAGCCCTTCGCCTCCGTCTGGAAAACGTAGCCGACCGTTTCGTTATTCGCTTTGCCGATGTAATAGCCGTCCGCTTCTTCAAAGCTGTCCGCGTCGCTCAAAACGACTTTTCTCGACTGCTCCGCTTCCAGCGCGGACTGCTCGGCGATCTTATCTTTCGTAAGCAGGTTTGTGCCCGCCAGAAGCGCCGTGACGACAAGGCAAATGACAAACAGAATGAGCGCCGGTTTTAAAATATCTTTCGCGGTGATCTTCATTTTGCGTCACCCGCTTTCTTTGCCTTCATTTTGCCGAACGTCTGCGGCTTCGCAACGCGCTCGATGAGCGGCACTAAAATATTCATCAGTACGATGGAGTACGATACGCCCTCCGGCAGAGACGCGAACTGGCGGATTAAAATCGTCAGCACGCCGCAGCCGACGGCATAGATGACGCGTGCGCTGAAGTTGATGGGGCTTGTGGTGTAATCGGTCGCCATGAAAATCGCGCCGAGCAAGAGGCCGCCGGAAAGAATATCCATCAGCGGATCGCGGCCGAGCAGTGCGGAAAGCACCGCTGCCGTTGCAAGGTACGTGACCGGGATAACCGGGCTGATAACGCGGCGTGCAACAAGGTAAATGCCGCCGAGAATGAGTGCGAGTGCACAGGTCTCGCCGAGGCAGCCGCCCGTGTTGCCGAGAAACATATCGAGGTAACTCGGCAGCGCCGCACCCGTGCCCTCGGAGAGAACGCCGAGCGGCGTTGCGGTCGTCATGGCATCGGAGAAGCTGTGGTCCATCGGCGCCGTCCACGCGGTCATTTTTGCCGGGAACGAGTTCATCAGAATGATACGCGCCGTCAGCGCGGGGTTCACGAAGTTCTGGCCGATGCCGCCGAACATCTGCTTTACGACAACAATGGCGATGACGCCGCCGAACGCCGCAATGATGGGGCTGATGGAAACGGGCAGGTTCATCGCGAGTAAAACGCCCGTCACAACGCAGGAAAGGTCACCGACCGTCTGGCGGCGCTTCATGACGCGGCGGGATATGTATTCGCTCAAAATGCAGGACGCGACCGTCGTCAGGATAATAACCGCCGCGCGGAAGCCGAAAATGATGACGGACGCAATCATCGCCGGGGTCAGCGCCAAAATGACGTCCAGCATCAAAGTCTGGGTGGTGTCTTTTGACTGAAAGTGCGGCGAGGAGGAAACGATGAATTTGTTCACTTTTTAGCCGCCTCCTTCTTTACATAGTATTTGCCGAGGCGAATGGCCTGCACGATGCGGCGTTTCGCCGGGCAGGAGAATGCGCAGCAGCCGCATTCCATGCACGTCATGATGTCGAGTTTTTTCAGCATTTCTACATCCTTGCGCTCCGCATATTTTTCAAGCTTTGCGGGCACAAGGTTCATGGGACATGCCGCAACGCAGCGGCCGCAGCGGATGCAATCGGTCGGCTCCAAAAGGCGCGCTTCTTCCGCGCCGAATGCGAGTAACCCGTTATTCTGCTTTAAGACCGGCAGCTCGTCGGTTGTCACAGCGACGCCCATCATCGGGCCGCCCATGATGAGCTTCTGCGGTTCTTCCTTATAACCGCCGCAGAATTCCATGACCTCGCGAATTTTTGTGCCGATGGGCACAATGACATTCTGCGGGTTCTGCACGGCGCTGCCGTCCACCGTGACGCGCTTCATCGTCAGCGGCATGCCGGTGCGCATGTAGCTTGCAAGGAACGAGACGGAGCCGATGTTCATGACAAGGCAACCCACGTCTGCCGGCAGACCGCCCGCCGGGACTTTTCTGCCCGTTGCCGCCTGCACCAGCACCTTTTCCGCGCCCTGCGGGTAGCTTGCATGCAGCTTTAACACGCGCACTTCGTCGTTCGGGTCCATTTTCGGGTCATCCGCAATGCGCGTCAGCGCTTCGATGGCGTCGGGCTTATTGTCTTCAATCGCGATGATGACGCGGTGCACGTCTAAAATCTCTTTAATCTTATAAATACCGGCAAGCACGTTTTTGCCGTTTTCGAGCGCCTCGCGGTGGTCGGAGGTAATATAGGGCTCACACTCCGCAACGTTGACGATGAGCGTATCGATTTTTTTGTCCGGGGGGACGTTTAATTTCACGTGCGCCGGAAAGCCTGCGCCGCCGAGACCGACGAGACCCGAAGCGCGCGCCGCATCGGTCAGCTGCTGCTTCGTTTTGATCTCCGGTGGGGGACATACCGCAGGGTCGTGCTCCATTAACCCGTCCGACGTGATGATGACGGCGTCCACCGCCTGCCCGCCGGGCATAATGACTTTTTTGATCTCTTTCACGGTGCCGGAAACCGAGGAATGGATCGGCACGGAAACGTATGCGGCGCTGTCCGCAACCTTGGTGCCGACATACACGCGGTCGCCCTTTTTCACACAGGGCACACACGGTGCGCCGATGTGCTGCGTCATGGGCAGCGTGATCTCATCGGGCGGCGGCATCACGCGCGTTTCGGTGTGCGCCGTGTTCTTATGGTGCGGCACATGCGCGCCGCCGTGCGTGCGGAACGGGCGCTTCGGAAAAGACTGTTCCATCTTTATTCCTTCCTTTCTTTCGTGTTAAAAAACAGACTTTGCCGGTGCAAGACACAACAAAGTCACAGTTTTTGGATTTATTCAATTTTAGCACCGCTTTTGTACATTGGCAATAGAAAAAAGCGGTATTTCCACAATTTTCTGACGGAATATGGGCATGCACATTTATTTGTAAGCTTTACCGCATGCGTCGCACGGACGAAATGAGCCCCGTATCGTACTCCGAACGCAGGATGGAGTAACACACATTGTCGAAAACTTCTCCGTCAAACCGCTTGAAGCCGCACGGCATAACGCCCTCAAAGATGAATCCCGCGCGCTCGATGACCTTTCTTGACGGCTCGTTGCCCACAAAGTGGCTGATGGCGACGACCTCGACGTTCATCACTTCAAACGCGTTCTGCACCATGGCGCGCAGCGCTTCCGTCATGTAGCCGTTATGGCGGTAGCGGCGCGAAAGCTCGTAGCCAATCGAAATACTGTCCGTATTATAGCGGCAGTAATCGCGCTGGTACTTGATCTTGCCCATCACTTCGCCCGTTTCGCGCAGGGTGATGGCAAAGGCATACGGGTCGTCTGCGGCGCGCCTCAATTCACTCTCCGCCTCCGCCGGTGTAGAAACCGGTTTGGAGCCCGCCCGCAGCATGGTATCCGCATCGGCGGCAAACAGCAGAAAGCCGCTCATGTCCTGCATGGAAAAGCGTCTAAGGCGCAGGCGCGGCGTTAAGATTTCCGCTTTTCCGAGTGTATCACCGCGCATTGTTCGGCTCCTTCGGCAATGCCGCGCCGCGCGGCAAAATGAAATTCAGTGCGTGCGGCAGAATGTTGTATTCCTCGCTTTTCACCTTGATGCACAAGCCGTCCATATTGCTGACGACTTCATTTTCGCTTTGAATTTCGATCTTCACGCCGCGGCGGTAAACGAGCAGGTCGGAAAACGCCGGGTTGCTTAAATGCTCGCCGCGTTTATACTTCGGCACAAGACCCGGAATGCGGGAATAGGCGGGCTTTCGGATCAGCACAAAATCGAGCAGACCGTCGTCTATCACCGAGTTCGGCGCGCCGCAGTACCCGCCGCCATACCAGCGACCGTTGCCCGCAAGCGTGAACAGAAATTCGCCCGTAACGGTCTCTTTTGTGCCGTCCGCATAGTAAAACGTTACGGTCATTTTGTCCGCAAGGTGCCCCAAAAAGCACTTTGCAAGCGAAATGGTATACGCAAGCTCGCCCGAAACGAACGGCAGGTGCTTATAATAATTCATCTCCGCCGCCACCTTGGCGTCAAAACCCACAGAGCAGATGTTCACGGCATCGCCGTGCTGCGTGCGGATCATATCGATGGACACAGTCTTGCCCGCCAGCTGATTTTCCGGATTCAAAAACACTTCGCGCTTGCCGAATGAGCGCACGAAGTCGTTGCCGCTGCCGCACGGATATACGCCCACGGCGGCGTTTTTGTGAAACTCCGCACCGCGCACGACCTCCAGCACCGTGCCGTCGCCACCGACGGCCCAAATGCGCACCGCATCGCCCTTTTCGGCGGCCGCTCTTGCCAGCTCCTCGCCATGGCCCGCGCGCTGTGTGAGGTAAATTTCCGGCTCTTCCCCGTGCGTGGCATGCACGGCGCGGATGCGCTCCATAAACTGCACGGTATGGTCGTGCTTGCCGGCTTTTGGGTTGATGATATAAACATTCCGCATATGTACCCTCCCCTAAAGCATCTTTTATGCCTTAAAATACATGTAATACTGGCAGCGGATCATGCCGTTGTAGAGCTTGCGGCGGCGGTCGGCTTTTTTGCCGAAGCATGTCTCAAACCGCTCGTCCGGACTGATGGCAGCATAGCTCCAGCCGCGCTTCGGCGTGAAGACGTGCCCCATCGTTTTGTAGATGTCCTCCGCCGTTTTCACGTCTAAAAGCCGCTCGCCGTACGGCGGGTTGCAGATGACGCAGCCGAACGGGCCGTCGTTGCTGAAATCCTTGATGTCGCGCACTTCTGCGGAGATATACTGCGCAACTCCCGCTTTCTTCGCGTTTTCAAGCGTCAGGCGCACGGCTTCGGGGTCAATGTCATAGCCGAACGCCAAAAAGCCCTCATCGCGGCGTTCAAGTGCCTTTGCGGCAATGTGCTCGTTGTCCCAGATATTTCCGGGGACAGCTTTCCACTTTTCCGCCGCAAAGTGGCGGCGCAGGCCGGGCGCAATGTGCATGGCGAGCATGGCGCCCTCGATTAAAATCGTACCCGAACCGCAGAAAGGGTCGATGAGCGTGCCGTCCGTGCGCACACGGGAAAGCTTTGCCATGACCGCCGCAAGCGTCTCTTTGATGGGCGCTTCATTGGAATTTTTGCGGTAACCGCGTTTGTGCAGCCCCGCGCCGCTCGTATCCAGCATAATGCTGACCTTGTCTTTCATAATTAAAAACTGAATCTGGTAGTTCGCGCCCGTCTCCGGGAAATGCTCCAGCTTATACGCCTCCTTGAGGCTTTCCACCACGGCTTTTTTGATAATGGCCTGACAGTCCGGTACGCTCATGAGCTGACTTGATAAGCACCGCCCCTTGACCGGAAATGCGTCGTCGCGGCCGATCCACTCCGTCCACGGCAGGGCCTTCACGCCGCGAAACAGGCTTTCAAAGCTTTTCGCTTCAAATGTACCGAGCAAAACGAGCACGCGCTCCGCAAAGCGGGAGCAGATATTCGCGCGGGCGATCATCTCCGGGGAGCCTGCGCACAGCACACGTCCGTTTTCCGGCGCGACATTTTCCGCGCCCATATCGCGGAGCTCCTCCGCTACAAGACCCTCAACACCCAAAAGGCAGGGCAAAACAAGCTGATATGTATGCAAAGTTATCACCATTTTCATTTCATATATTTAAGTATTTTTTAGTATACCATAAATCGCGCACTTTCGACACCGTATACAGAAAAATAAATAAAAAAATTACCCGCCGACTTTTGAAAAGCCAACGGGCAATGAATTTAAGCTTAATAGAACGTCGCAACGGGCTGCGCGGGCGCTTCGGCAGGCTCGATGTTCTGAAGCGTCAGAACCGGACCCTTGCGGCCGTAGAGCTTGTGCCACTTATACGCAACGGAAAGGCGCATGGTGTACCACTTTCCGTTTTCCGGCATTTTGTCCGCGTCGCACAGCGTGAGCAGACCCGCAAACTGGATATCCTCCACGCAGCAGGTCATCAGCTGGCGGCCGAAGAAGAACATGCCCGGCTTCATGCGCGGGTTCACGGCTGCAAGGCCCTTATACTCGACGACCTTGCCGTCGTACTTTTTCGGATCTTCGGAAAGGTCACGGTACCACAGCGCGTAATCGCCGTCTTCAATCTTTACGACCGGCGCGTTGATGTCAAACGGCAGCGGATCTTCGATCTCGTCGTATTCAACGTCGCCGTTCGTGTACTCGTAGGCGATGTCCGGGCGGCGGCTGATGCCGCGCACAATCTTGTGGAACGCCATTTTGTCCATGTCCTTCGTGAAACGGTTGAACACGACCAACTCGCAGCCGGAGAGCTTATCCACAACAAGGCCGCGCATGTTGGCGTTGTAAGTGAGGAACGTCGTCGCGTCCGCGAACATAAATTCCTGATAGACCGCCCAGTTTTCCGGCATGTTGTCGTACAGCGTTTTCAACTGCCACATGCCGTTGTACTCGATGAGCACACGGGAAGCGCGGTGCTTTTTCGCGAGGATGTCAAGCGTTTCGCTCGTCAGCTCGTCTTCGTCCTCAATGTTTTCCACATAGATGTTCTTCATGTAGGGGCGGGACTCGTCGTACTCCGTCTCGCCTTCCTCGCAGACGAGCAGCAAGGTACGCTGCCCGTTATTGAAACGCTTATCCGCAAGCGTTTCGTCTATAAAAGAGGTCTTGCCTGATTCGAGAAAGCCCGTAAACAGGTAAACCGGCATATCATCCATCCATATTCCGCCTTTCTGTAAGGTTCAGCCCGCATTACGCGAACAGCGCTTCGATCGCGGCCTCGTTGATGTGAGAACCGATGACGCACAGGCGGCCGATGACACCGGCGCTGCCGTTGCGCACAGAGGTCTCCTCCGGCACGTAGTCGAAGTGGATCCACTCGCCGTCCCGACCTGCAACGATGCCCTTTGCACGCAGGATCATACCGTACTTTTCGCTGTTGTCGAGCTCCTCGAGAATGTGCTCGATCTCGTCCTTCGTGAACTTGCGGGTCGTCTCGGTGCCCCAGCTTGTGAACACCTCGTCGGCATGATGATGGTGGTGATGATGCTCGTGGTCGTGCTCATCGTGGTCGTGATGGTGATGCTCGTGCTCGTCCTCATCGTCATCGTCATGATGGTCGTGACAACCGCAGGTGCAGTGCTCGTCATGCTCTTCATGGTCGTGATGGTGGTGATGGTGGTGCTCGTGCTCGGTCTCCTCGGCAAGGAGCTTCAGCTCCTCTTCAAGGGTATTCTTGTGCTCCATCGTCTCGAGAATCTGTGCGCCGGTGAGCTGATCCCACGGGGTGGTAATGATGGTGGCGTTCTGGTTGTGCTCGCGCAACAGAGCAACGCAGGCTTCAAGCTTTTCGGGCTTGATACCGTCCGTGCGGCTCAGAATGATGGAGTTTGCGTGCTCGATCTGGTCGTTATAGAACTCGCCGAAGTTTTTCATGTACATTTTGCACTTGTTTGCATCGGCAACGGTGGTGAAGCTATTCAGCGTAACGTCTTCCATGTGCAGGTTCTGCACGGCACGGATCACATCGCTCAGCTTGCCTACGCCGGACGGCTCGATCAAAATGCGGTCCGGGTGGTAGGTCTCCAGCACCTGACGCAGTGCCTTGCCGAAGTCGCCCACAAGGCTGCAGCAGATGCAGCCCTGGCTCATTTCGGTGATTTCAATGCCGGCGTCCTGCAAAAAGCCGCCGTCAATGGCAATCTTGCCGAACTCGTTTTCGATGAGGACGAGCTTTTCGCCCTTAAAAGCTTCGGAGATCAGCTTGCGGATCAGCGTGGTTTTGCCTGCGCCGAGGAAGCCGGAAAAAATATCGATTTTCGTCATATTCTCATGCCCTTTCGCAATAATTTACGGTTTGGATAAACGCTCTTGGAGGGGCCGCGCAATTCGCTTTCTGCGGAAAGCGACCAAAGGCGCTGTCCTTGGGATCCGCCGCCTTTGAAAAGGCGGGCGAAACTTTATTCGCTCGGTTGTCTTTCGCTTATCACAGAATGGAAGTTTACTGAAACTTTCGGTCTCTCCAATCTTGTATTGTAAATCTTTCTTTTAAAAGTTGCAAGAGAAATCGATAAATGTTTACACTTTCATCATTTTCATGCGCTTTCGCGCCGTTTCTATCCTTCGCTTAGGTCAAAATCCTCGCTTAAAAGCGCCGCAAGCTCCGCTTCCGTCAGCCTTGTCACGTCTCCGCCCGTCAATCTGCGAGACTGGTTTAAGATTGCGTCCTCGACCAAATTGCGCACCAAGCGTCCGTTGCCCGCCGTTCTGGCGTCCGTTGCCTGCCGCTTTTCGTAATATTGAAGCAGCGGCGTTTCGCATGTTTCATCGATCGTATAGCCCTTTTTCTTTGCGGTCAGCTTTGTAATGGCCAGCAGCTCCTCCGCCGTATAATTCGGAAACTCGATGATATTCGGGAATCTCGAGCGCAGGCCGGAGTTCGCCGTGAGAAACTCCTCCATTTCTTTTGTATAGCCCGCCAAAATAACGATAAGGTCTTCTCTGTGGTCCTCCATCCCCTTGACGATGGTATCGATGGCTTCCAGTCCGAAACTGTCGTCTGCGCCGCGGTACAGCGAATATGCCTCATCGATGAACAGCACGCCGCCGAGCGCAGAGCGAATGACCTGCTGCGTGAGCGGTGCGGTGTGACCGACGTATTTGCCTACAAGGTCGGCGCGCGTGACTTCAATCAGCTGCCCGCCGCTCAGTACGCCCATGGCTTTTAAATAGCGTGAAACGAGCCTTGCAATGGTCGTTTTGCCCGTGCCGGGATTGCCGGTAAAGATCATGTGCATGGTGGGCACATCGGCCTTCATGCCGCGCGCTTCGCGCAGCCGCTGAATGATATAGTTCTGCTCAAGCGACAGCACGTAGTCCTTCACTTCACTAAGTCCGATGATCTCGTTAAGCTCCGATTTCACTTCCTCGGCGGCTTTCGGGTCTGCCGCATGCTTTTTCTCTTCTTCCACCGTGACGGCAAAATCCGGGAATGTGAACGCGAGCACACCGTCTTTTACGCCGAGTGTGCCGGAAACGGTCTTTTCACCGTCCTTTTCCGCGCGGCGCAGCTTTTCTTCGCTCAAAAGGCGGAAGCAACGTTCCGTCAGCCGCGCCATGCTCTCCACGCCGTCGCGGCGACTGAATTTATCCGCCAAAAACGCCGAGGCATCCTCACCGAACGTGAACGCGTAGTTTAGCTTAGCCTTTGTGCGGTCGTTTAATGCACCGAGCGCCGCTTCGCCGATCCTGAGCAGGCTCTCGCGCGTGAATTCCGCCGTGCGGCAGAAATCCGTGACGGAGGACAAAAATGCCGCGCCGAACGCATCGGTGAACGCGCTGTCCTTTTGGCTCGTCAAAAAGACGAGGTACTTCCCGTTTACGGAAATTTCGCTGACGGCATCGGGCACAAGCGCCGTGCCGACATCGATGAGCATGCCTTTCTGCAAAGCATAACGCGAAGCTAATTTTAAAACGCCCGTCTCGCACAGCGCCGCCACCATGGGCAGCAAAGATTTGTGGCACTGCTCAAAATTTTCAAACAGCACAATATCGTTTTCGCTGTGCAGCGCGGAAAAAAGATCCTGTGTGAGTAATTTACCGTCTTCGGCGTTCGGGTAGCGGGAAAGGTCGATGTTCGTGACCTCGCCGTTTTTCAAAACGCCCTCTTTGCAGAGCGCCGCAGCCGAAGCCGCAAGCGCACTGTGCCTGCCTGTGCCCTCTTTGCCGGAGATCACGACGACCGCTGCGGGCTTGCCGTTTTCGCGCCCCGTCACGCTCGGGCGGCGAAATGCGGTGAACAGGCTGTCCAAAAATGCGTCCTGCCCAATGACCGTTCTGCCCGTCGCTTCCCTCGCCTCGCGGAACGACTGCGCGGGGTCCTGCGGCGGCTCCTCCGCGCCCTTTGCCTTCGGCTTTTTTTCTGCGGTCTCCGCTTTCGGCGCTTCCATTTCGGGCGTGCCGGTCAGGCCCTCGGCGTCCAGCAGACGGCGCATTTCGTCCATGCTGCGCTGCGCGTCGCTCGTCAGCTTATCGAGGTCGCTGATCTGCCGATTCAGGCTGCTCTGCATGTTGGCATTCGTTTTTTCGATGCTGTTCAAAAAATCCTCGGCGTCTTTTGCGGCGCGGCTTTTCGTGCCGCTGCCCACATTCAGCTTGCCGCCGGAAAACAGTGCGTCCAAAATGCTGTCAATATCGTTTTTCACCTAAAATCCCCTTTCTCCGGGTAAAGCTCACCGCGCTTCGATTGCTGCAACGACGTTTTGCACCAAAGCGCTGTCCGTCACTTTATATTCGTTCTCCGGGATACCCACGCCGTTCAATTTACCGCCGAAAAAGATCTCCGGGTTGCCACAGACGCTTGTGTCGTGCCGCAGGGAGCGCGCCGAGGCGTGTACACTGTGCGTGCCGGTCTCGTTGATAAATTCCCCGACATTCTGCGTGTTGATGCCGCCGCCGGGCAGAATATCGATGCGGTCACTTGCGTATTCGATCATCTTTTTCACAGTCTTTGCGCCCTTTATCGCGCTTTCACGCTGGCCGCTCGTCAAAACGCGCGTTACACCGAGGGCAATAAGATCATCGAGCGCTTTAGATACGTCCGGCACCACGTCAATGGCGCGGTGGAACACAATCTCGGCGTTCGGGTTGATTTTCTTGATTTTCCCGATAAAATCGGCGCAACGGTCGGTGTCAACCGTGCCGTCCGGCTTCAAAAAGCCGAAGACGATGCCGTCCGCGCCCGCATTTAACAGTGCCTCCATATCGCGGCAGCAGGTCTCGTAATCGAAATCCGTGTAGCAAAAGCCGCCCTCGCGCGGGCGCACCATGCACATCACGGGAATTTTCAGTGTATTTTTCACGGCCTGCACCGTGCCGATGCTCGGCGTAAGGCCGCCCAAAAACAGCGCGGAATTGAGTTCAATGCGGTCTGCGCCGCCTTTTTCGGCCTGTACGGCGTCTTCAAAACAGCCACAGCAAACCTCAAACCATACTTTATCTTTCATATTTATACCAACTTTCGTTTATTTGTCCTATCTGCGGCGCTTTAAAACACGCCGCTTTCTGCACTTTCGACTATTCTCACACAAATGCCTTTACAATCCTCTAAAAAAGATTATAATAGCTTTGAACGTAAAAAGAAAGATAAATCGTTAAATTCTAAAGACAGGGGACGAGATTATGTCAGATACCGTTCGTTTAACAGAAGAATTCCGTGGCGGGCTTTTGGACCTGACGCATTACGGCTACATCAGCATTGTAGATGAAAAGGGTAAGGTCATCTACTCCGCAGGCGACCCGGAGGCCATGGTTTTCTACCGCTCCGCTTCGAAGCCCGTGCAGGCACTGCCCGTTATCGCGCATCACCTCGACGAAAAATACGGTTTTACCGATGAAGAAACCGTGCTGTTCGCAGGCTCGCATCTCGGCGAAAGCTTCCACGTCAACGCTTTGAAATCCATCATGAAAAAGGCCGACTTAAATCCGGAAGACCTCATCATGAAGCCGACCGTGCCGGGCTCTACGGAAGCAAACGAAGAGCGCATCCGTCAGGGTCTGCCGAAGTCGAAGCTCTACCACAATTGCAGCGGCAAGCACGCAGCGCTCATGCTCACCCAGCGTGAAATGGGCGGCGACGTGAAGGATTACTGGAAGGTCGGCTCCGTCGGACAGAACGAAGTGCTGCGCACCATGAGCGTGCTCTCCGAGTACCCGGAAGAAAAGGTCGTCATCGGCATCGACGGCTGCGGCGTGCCGGTGTTCGCTTACCCGATGAAGAACATCGCGACGGCATATAAGAACCTCGCGTGCATCGATACCATTCAGGACGACGTTCTGCAGGACGCTGCCCGCCGCTTTGTCCCGCGTATCCATGAATATCCGCACATGATGCGCGGCACGGGCTACCTGTGCTCCCTCATCAACCACGACGCGAACATCATCGCAAAGGGCGGCGCGAACGGCGTGTACGGCATCGGCCTTAAAAAGGAGCGCATCGGCATCTCCTTCAAGATTAAGGACGGCACCGAGGCGGTCTGGCCGCTCATCATCCGCGAGATCTTCCGCCAGATCGGCTACTATAACGCCGATACCGATAAGATGCTCGTCTCGCTTAACAACGGCGTCACCGTCAACGACAACGACACGCCCGTCGGCGAAGTGAAGACCGTGTTTACGCTTGAAAAGCACTTCTAAAATCTAATTTTCATTCAGCATTTTAGATAAAGTCTCTGCATCGATTTGTCCCGGTGCGGAGGCTTTTCCTTTTGATGCAAACGTCATCACAGAGCCGAACGCCCCGCCGCGCACGCGCGTCACCTTGCCGAGCTCGCCCATGGAAATGCCGATGAGCGGCCCGCAGAACGCAGTGGATTCATTCATCGCCGCCAGCATCACCATCACATCGCGCTCATTCTGCGGCATCACGGCGATTTTCGGCAGGTCGGCATTTAACGCCATCATACGCTTATAGCGGTCGGCGATTTCCTCGCGTGCAGGCGTTTTGGCAAAATCGTGGTTCGAGATAATAAGCTTCGTACCCATATCGTGCATAGCCTGAACGGTCGCCTTTGCAACGTCATCGTACTGCTCGCAAAGAAAAAGCTCTAAATCGACAAGCGGCGCACCCAAGGCGCTCAGCTGCGCGTTCATCGCAAAATAGTCCATAGGATCTATCGCTTTTTCGCCGCCCTCCGCTTTTGTGCGGAATGTGCACAGCACGGGCAGCGGCGCAGCCGCTTTAAAAATCTCCGGCGCGGCCGCAAACATATCCTCGTCAAAATAATCGATGCGCCATTCGATAAGATCCGCCGGGGTGGTCTTGATCTCTTTTACGGCGTCTAAAACCGCTTCCGTTGTCTTCTCGCACACCGGCACACAAATTTTCATTCTGCCGCTGCCGAATACCAAATCATTTACAACTACCTGCCGCATAGCTTTCGCTCCCTTTTTGTCAACTTGTACACAGTATAGACAATTTAAGCACAAAAGTCAAAACAAAAAGTATTTGTATCTTGTAACAGACTTCTAAATCTGCTATGATGATTTTGTAACCGAATAAATCCCTTTTCCTACGTATAAAGTGAAAGGAGTTGGCCTTATGACCCGTTTACAAACCCATTTATTCGCTTTTCTTTTGTGTTTTCTGCTGCTTTTCACCGCGTGCCAAAGCTCACCGGCATCCTCAGGCGGCGTAGATGAACCGCAAAGTACCGCATCAGAGCCGAGCGCGGCCGAGACCGCAACGCTCACTGCGCGCATTGTCGATATTTCGGGCAATCTACTTTTGCTCGCCGGAGAAGACGACGGCGTGTACCGCTGCGCAAGGCCGGAGGACGCGCCGGACGGCCTCATCCCCGGCATGATGGTGGACGTCACCTACGGCGGATATATCAAAGCCATTTACCCGAGCGAGCCCGATAACGTGCAGAAAATCACCGTACGCGAAAATGAAACAGACGGGCGATGCGCGCTGTATTTATCCGTGCTGCAGGAATTATTCAACACGGACGAAGCGCTGCAAAGCGACACCGAATATGTCTCCGTTGACCTGACCGAGACGCCGTTGACGAAAGGCGAGATACAGGCGATCGCATGGCGGTTCGGCGAGCTTACCGAGCGCCGCCCGCTCACGTTCACGTTTAAGGAGCTGCAAGACGAGGGCTACTTAGAAACGGACGAGCTTTTATGGGAAGACGGCTGCTTATTTAAGATCACGGAGAAAAACGATGAAAACGGCGTGCTGACGTTTGACGCCGAAAAATGGCGTGCCGGGGACGGTGCCTCTTACTTTTTAGACTGCACTGCAAAGCAAAATAAAGACGGCACCTATGCCGATTTTGAGATCGGCGCATTTGCTGCCGCATAAAGTTATCATCAAAGAGGGAATCAACATGTTGAAAAGTCAGGAAGTTCGCAAGCTTGCGCCGGAAATGGACCCGCTGCGCATGGGCATGGGCTGGAAAGAGGAGGATCTCACAAAGCCGCAGATTTTAATTGAAAGCACCTACGGGCAGAGCCACCCCGGCTCCGCGCACCTTTTAAATTTGGCGCAGAAAGCAAGCTGGGGCGCATACGAAGCGGGCGGCAAGGGCGCGCTTTACTTTGCGACCGATATTTGCGACGGCATGGCACAGGGGCACGATGGCATCAATTATTCCCTGCCCTCGCGCGACATCATCGCCGACCTTGTGGAAATTCACGCCAACGCGACAACGTTTGACGGCGGCGTTTTCCTCGCAAGCTGCGATAAATCCGTGCCTGCGCTGCTCATGGCTATCGGCCGCATCAACATTCCGGCCGTGTTCGTGACGGGCGGTGTGATGGACGCGGGTCCCGACCTTTTAACGCTGGAGCAGATCGGCAAATACAGCGCCATGTTTGAGCGCGGCGAGATCACCGAGGAGCAGTTCACGTATTACAAGCACCACGCGTGCCCCTCCTGCGGTGCATGCTCGTTCATGGGCACCGCGTCCACCATGCAGATTATGGCGGAATCGCTCGGCCTCATGCTGCCCGGCACGGCGCTGATGCCCGCCACCTGCGAAGATCTTTCCGTTGCGGCGGAGGAAGCCGGCAAAACCGCCGTGGCGCTCGCGAAAAAGGGCGTGAAAGCGTCCGATATCGTCACGCTGAAATCGTTCGAAAACGCCATCATGGTACACGCGGCCATCTCCGGCTCCACAAACACGCTGATGCACCTGCCCGCCATCGCGCATGAGTTCGGCATTCCGCTCGACGCGGATACGTTCGACCGCATGCACCGCGGCGCGCATTATCTTTTGAATATCCGTCCCGCAGGCGAGTGGCCCGCGCAGTACTTCTATTATGCAGGCGGCGTACCGCGCATCATGGAGGAAATCAAAGACCACCTGCATCTCGATGTAATGACCGTCACGGGTAAAACGCTCGGCGAAAATCTGGAAGATTTAAAGAAAAACGGCTTCTACGAGAAGTGTGATACCTATTTAAAGAAAACCGGTCTCAAGCGCACGGATATCATCCGCTCGTTCGATGATCCCATCGGCACGAACGGCGCCATTGCCATTCTGCGCGGCAACATCGCCCCGGACGGCGCGGTCGTAAAACACAGTGCCGTGCCGAAGGAGATGCACAAGGCGCTTCTGAAGGCGCGCCCGTTCAACTGCGAGGAAGATGCCATCCACGCCATTTTAACACACCAAATTCAGCCGGGCGACGCCGTCATCATCCGCTATGAAGGCCCGAGCGGCAGCGGTATGCCGGAAATGTTCTACACCACCGAAGCCATTTCGAGCGACCCGGAGCTTTCTGCCAGCATTGCGCTGCTGACGGACGGTCGCTTCTCCGGCGCAAGCAAGGGTCCCGCCATCGGCCATATTTCGCCGGAAGCCGCACAGGGCGGCCCCATCGCTTTAATCGAAGAAAACGACCTTATCGAGATCGACATTCCGCAGCGTATTCTGCGCGTCATCGGTATCAACGGCGAAAAATGCAGCGAGGAAGAAGTGCAGCGCGTGTTTAACGAGCGCCGCAAAGCGCTGCCACCGTTTAAGAGCCGCTACACGCACGGCGTTTTAAAGCGCTTCACGCAAACGGCACACTCCCCCATGCAAGGCGGTTACATGGACTAAACCGAATCCTAAAAGCCTGCGTTATGCAACTCTCATTTTGAGCCCCTGCACAAAGCAGGCTTTTCTTTTTCAAAATTCACCATGTATATACGTATAAATATACATTAGTTTGTGCATTATTCCGCTTGATTTTTGAATGAAATCGGCGTAAAATACATTCATCTTCAAAATTATACAAACCAAAGCTTAAAGGTATATTGCAGAAGGGTGAATGTAAAATGAAAATTCAAAAGGTTTGCGCTTCATTTTTAATTGGCGCTATGATGCTCTCACTTGCGGCCTGTTCGGGCAGTACGAAGAAGATTGAAAGCCCGGCGGACTTTGAGGGCGCGAAAATTTCCGTGCAGACGGCAACCTCCGCGCACGAAAGCATTCAGGATATGCAGGACGAGGGCATGAACATCAACGTGCTGCCGTACGAAAAGGTGACGCAGTGCTTTGACGACCTCGCACTCGGCCGCGTGGATGCCGTGTACGTGGACAGCGTCGTCGCGGGTTACTACCTCGCGGAGGACGACACGAAATACCAGAAAACATGGACGAGCGAAACCGGCGAGCCAATCGGCGTATGTCTTAAAAAGGGCAACGACGATTTGAAAGAGCTCATCGAAGGTGCGATTGATACCTTATATTATGACGGCACCATGGCGCAGCTTTCCGAAAAGCACTTCGGCTCCGCCGCCGATGTGGACGGTGTGCGCAATGTGACGGAAAAGCCGGTGCTTGACCTTTCTAAGCTTAAAACACTTAAGGACGGCACCTTAACCGTCGGCGTGGAAGTCGGCTACCCGCCGATGGAGTACACCGATGACGCAGGGCTTGAATATCAGGGCTTCGATATCGACTTTGCAAAAGCGCTCGGCGAGGTGCTGGGCGTAGACATCGAGTTTGTCAACACCGCGTGGGACGGCATTTTTGCGGGCCTTGATAAAGAGCAGTACGACGTCATCATCTCGTCCGTGTCCATTACGCCGGAACGTCAGGCCGCGTATGACCTTACGGAACCGTATGTCTCGAATCAGCTTGTCATTGTCACGTTGAAGTAAAAACGCCGATTTTACCCACAAATCTTGAAAAATACCTATGTATATATGTATAAATATACATTAATTTGGCAGTTTCGCTATTGACCCAAACGGATTTTGGGGGTAGAATACAAGTATTCTAATCGATTGGTACAGTGAAACGACTGTATCTCTTTATCGGGGAAAATTGAGAAAGAAGGACAAAACACATGAAAATGAAGAAAATCCTTGCTGCCGTGCTCGCCGGCGTAATGGCACTCTCCGCCACCGCATGCAGCAGCTCCAGTACAAAGAAGATTGAAAGCCCGGACGATTTCGCCGGCGCCAAAGTCAGCGTGCAGACCGGCACCACCGCCCACGACGCTCTGCAGAAAATGCAGGAAGAGGGCGTTGACGTCGAGATTCTCCCGTATGAAAAGATTACGCAGTGCTTTGATGACGTTTCGCTCGGCCGTGCAGATGCCGTGTACGTAGACAGCGTTGTCGCGGCGTATTACCTCGCAGACGACGACTCTAAATTCCAGAGCGTTTGGAAAAGCGACGAAGGCGAACCGATGGGCGTCTGCATCAAGAAAGGCAACACAGACCTTTTGGAGCAGACCGAAAACGCCATCAACACGCTTTATTATAACGGCAAAATCTCCGAGCTCGCCATGAAGCATTTCGGCACCGATGTCACCGAGGGCGTGCGCAACGTCACCGAGGAACCGACCGTTGACCCGAGCAAGGTCAAGACCGTTAAGGACGGCGTTTTGACTATTGGCTTTGAGGCCGGTTATCCGCCGCTTGAGTACACCGACGACAGCGGCCTTGTGTATCAGGGCTTTGATGTTGATATGGCAGAAGAGATTGGTAAGCTGTTCGGCCTTGAGGTCGAGTTTGTCAACACCTCCTTCGACGGCGTTTTCGCAGGCCTCGATAAGGGCCAGTACGATATGATCATCGCCGGCGTTTCCATCACCCCGGAGCGTCAGGAAGCGTATGAAATGACCGAGCCGTACCTCTCCAACCAGCTCGTCATCGTCACAAAGAAGGACGCATAAGCGCAATAACGTAAAATGAAAATTCGGCAGGAGGCCCCGTTTTGAGGTCTCTTGCCCCATTTATATCGGAAAGGATATCACCATGAACGCCATTCAACAAATCATCGGCTGGATGCCGGCGCTGCTCCAGGCCACCGGCGTAACGCTTGCGCTTTCCGTCACCTCCGTGCTGACGGCACTCGTGCTCGCCGTGTTTCTTGCCCTCGGCAAGATCTCCAAAAACACCGTACTCCGCTCCGTGTGCGGTGCGTACATCTTCTTCTTCCGCGGCACGCCGCTTCTGATGCAGCTGTTTTTCCTCTATTACACGCTGCCGCAGCTCGTTCCGGCGTTCAATATTCAGAGCCGCTTTTTGGCCGCTTGGATCGCGTTCTCGCTGAACGTCGCGGCCTACCTCGCGGAGATCATCCGCGCAGCTATTCAGTCCATCGATAAAGGCCAGCTTGAAGCCTCCACGGCGCTCGGTCTCACCCACTCGCAGGCGATGCGCCTTGTCATCATCCCGCAGGCCTACCGCCGCATGATTCCGCCGATCTGCAACGAGTTCGTCATGGTGCTGAAGGATACCTCTCTTGTGTCCATCATCGCGCTGACCGATTTGACCTACCAGACGAAGATTATCGCTTCCAACAAGGCGAGCGCTCTCGTTTATATCCCGGCTATGATCATCTACCTCATCATCACCGGCGTGTTCACCGTTATTTTCAATCGCCTTGAAAAGCGCCTGTCCATCTACGAATAAGGAGGAATACGGCTATGTCTATCATTAAAACGGAAAATATCTGTAAGTCCTTCGGCTCCGTAGATGTGCTGAAAAACGTCAGCCTCACCGTAGAGCCGGGCGAAGTGGTCGTCATCATCGGACCGTCCGGCGCCGGCAAGTCGACGTATCTGCGCTCTTTAAACCACCTTGAAAAGCCTACGAGCGGCAAGATCTGGATCGACGACAAGCTCATCGAAGACCGCGTGAACGGCCACAATCAGGTAAAGCTGCCGCATAAAGAGCGCGCCGCTATTTTGCTTGAGATGGGTATGGTGTTTCAGCGCTTCAACCTCTTCCCGCACAAAACGGCACTGCAAAACGTCATGCTCGCCCCGATGAACGTGAAGGGCGTGCCGGAAAAGGAAGCCAAAGAAAAGGCCGTGAAGCTTTTAAATCAGGTCGGCCTCGGCGATAAGCTCGATTCCTACCCCGCAAAGCTTTCCGGCGGCCAGCAGCAGCGTGTGGCCATCGCCCGTGCGCTCGCCATGGAACCGAAAATGATGCTGTTCGATGAGCCCACCAGCGCCCTTGACCCGGAGCTTGTCGGCGACGTTCTGAACGTCATGAAGGAGCTTGCGGAAGAAGGCATGACGATGCTTGTTGTCACGCACGAAATGGGCTTTGCCCGCGAAGTGGCAGACCGCGTGGTGTTCATGTATGATGGCGCGATTTTGGAGGAAGGCTCCCCGAAGGAGATCTTCACAAATCCGAAGCACGACCGCACGCGCCAGTTCCTGCAAAGCGTTCTGTAAGGCGATAGCATGTTTGAAAATACCTCAAAATGCGAAGACTGCCTGTATTACGAGTACGACGATGAGTACGGCTTCTATGTCTGCGATATGGACTTAGACGAGGATGAGACCGCCCAGTTCATCGGCGGCCGCTTTCAAAACTGCCCGTACTACCGCCCCGGCGACGAATACACCATCGTCCGCAAGCAAATATAATAACATTGTATGACAAAAGCTCTCCCGAATTCGTTTCGGGAGAGCTTTTCTACATATAACTATAGATCGGTTGTTTACTTTTCAAATCACTTGTGATAACATGAGAAAAAACAAAGGAGAATGAAAATGGAGCTATATATTTTGATTGGACTCATTACAATTGTTCTTATTTTGCAGATTGTCTTTCTTCTCAAGAAGCCAAAAAGTGAAAATACTGCAACAAATACGAATTACGAAAGCAATTTTCAGCATATTGAAACCTATATTGCCGATGAGTTTTCACGTAGTCGAAAAGAAACATCCGAAAGCTTAAACAGCCGTTTGAGCGAAATGAACGCCCTGATACGCGAAATTCAGCAAATCAACACGCAGCAAAGCGAAAAGCTCAGCACAACCTTGACGAAGAATATCGATTCACTACTCGAGAGCAATGAAAAGAAGCTCGACCAAATGCGTCAAGCCAATATGGAGCAGAATGAAAAAATAAGCAGCGCCTTAACACAAAACCTAAAAGCTTTGCAGGAAAGCACTGAGAAAAAACTTGAGCAAATGCGCGAGGTCAGCGCACGGCAAAATGAACATATCAATGAAACGCTTACAAAAAGCTTAACTGCTCTACAAGAAAACAACGAAAAGAAGCTTGAACAGATGCGCATGACCGTCGATGAAAAGTTGACAGATACGCTTTCCAAACGTCTGGACAGCAGCTTTAAAGTCGTCGGCGAGCAGCTTAAAAGTGTTTACGAGTCACTCGGCGAAATGCGTAAGATCACCGGCGATGTGACAGCGCTCCAGCGCGTGCTGACAAATGTAAAAGCGCGCGGAACATGGGCAGAGGTGCAACTCGGCAATATACTGGAGCAAACACTCACCAAAGACCAGTACGACTGCAACGTATCTACGAAAAATGATACAAAGCGCGTCGAGTTCGCCGTTAAGATCCCCTCCCGTGAAAAAGACGGCGAGACCGTATGGCTCCCCATCGACTCCAAGTTCCCGCAGGAAGACTACATACGCATTTGCGAGGCTGCCGAAAAAGCCGATAAAGAGGCTCTGGAAGCCGCGCAAAAGGCTCTGGAGCAGAACATTAAAAATCAGGCAAAAACGATTGCCGAGCTGTACATCAATGTCCCAAAAACGACGGATTTTGCCATTATGTTCCTTGCTACCGAGGGGCTTTACTCAGAGGTGCTGCGCCGCCCCGGCTTGTGCGAGGAAATCCAAAACAAGTATCGCATCATGATCTGCGGTCCGACCACAATCACCGCGTTTCTCAACACGTTGAATGTCGGTTTCCGCACTATCGCACTAAACAAAAAGACAACAGAAATTCAAAAGACGCTCAGTGCCGTAAGCTCACAATATGATTTGTTTGAATCTCTCCTTGCTAAAGCAAAGAAGAAAATCGATGAAGCCGGTTCAAGTATCGAGGCTGCGCAAAAGAGAAATACGACAATTCAAAGGAAACTGCATAACGTAGACAAAATGGACGCAGATGAAGCCGAAGCACTGTTAAATTCCGGCGAGTGATTTCAAATCAAATAGAAAGATACCGCATTCAGCCTACAAACCGAATGCGGTATCTTTTTATCAAATGCTGTAATCGTTGACGAAAGTCGCCTGCTGCTGATCCAATATATCCTGCAGGGTGATGCTGTCGAGATATTCGTTGATGGCGCGGCTGAGCCCCTGCCACACAGGCAGCGTGATGCAGTCTGCACTGCGGTCGCACAGAACGGGGTCGTGATCGAGACACGCGACGGGCGCGAGACTGCCCTCCGTGATGCGCAGAATCATGCCCACAGTGTATTTATCCGGCGATTGCGCCAGACGATATCCACCCTGAAAACCGCGGCTTGCAAGAAGAATATCGGATTTATTGAGCATCGGCACGATCTGCTCCAGATATTTTTTGGAGACATTCTGACGGCGGGCAATGTCCTTCAGCGCGACGTAGCCGTCATTCTGGTGCTGTGCGAGATCCAGCAGCATGCGCAGCGCATAGCGCCCTTTGGTGGAAATTTTCATGCGGTATCCATCCTTTATGTAAAATAGCGTTTCCGGAATAAAACAAGCGGGCTCACTGTCCGCCGCAAACTTTATACCATAATAACATGTTTTTAGTAGGTTTTCAAGAGTTTTATTTTTGCCGGTAATTTACTGTAAAAACGCCCTCTATAAACTCCTTTAAACTCGCGAAAAAGGGCAAAGCCCGAAAACCTTGCCCCTTTCCCTCATTCATTTTTCTATCCCAAAAATATGTGTTTGGATTCTTGTATGCTGTATCAGTCTGCAAACATCGGCGTGGAGAGGTACCGTTCGCCGGTATCGGGCAGAAGCGCCACGATGACCTTGCCTGCGTTTTCCGGGCGCTTTGCAAGCTGTGCTGCCGCAAAGACTGCCGCGCCGGAGGAAATGCCCACCAAAACGCCCTCGCTGCGTGCCAGCGCGCGGCCGGTCGCAAACGCGTCCTCATTCTGCACGGGGAGAATCTCATCGTAAATGTCGGTGTTCAGCGTATCCGGCACAAAGCCCGCGCCGATGCCCTGAATTTTATGTGGGCCCGCCTTGCCGCCGGAGAGGACAGGGGAGGTAGCCGGTTCCACCGCGACAACCTTAACATTGGGGTTCTGCGACTTGAGGTACGCGCCTACACCGGAGAGCGTGCCGCCCGTGCCGACGCCTGTAACGAAAATATCGACCTTGCCGTCCGTGTCTGCCCAGATTTCCGGGCCGGTCGTCTTCAGGTGCACCGCCGGGTTTGCCGGGTTCGTGAACTGGCTCGGAATGTAGCTGTTTGGGGTCTGCTCGGCGAGCTCCTTCGCCTTTGCGATAGCGCCCGGCATACCCTTTGCGCCTTCGGTGAGGACAAGCTCCGCACCGTAAGCCTTCAAAAGGTTGCGGCGCTCCACACTCATCGTCTCCGGCATGGTAAGGATTACCTTATAACCGCGGGAAGCCGCAACGGAAGCAAGGCCGATGCCCGTGTTGCCGCTTGTCGGTTCAATGATAACTGCGCCGGGCTTCAAGAGGCCCTTTTCCTCGGCGTCGTCCAACATCGCTTTCGCGATACGGTCCTTTACGCTGCCTGCCGGGTTGAAATACTCAAGCTTCGCGTAGATTTTCGCGTTCAATTCATTTGCTTTTTCGTAGTTGGTGAGTTCAAGAAGCGGAGTGCCGCCGATGAGGTCTGTGATTTTGCGATATACACGCATGGTAAAGTCTCCTTAAAATACTTTATATAAATGAGTTTGCATTCTTGTATCGTTTCAGGCTGCGGCGCAACATCGCCGACTGTACGGAAACGGGTTCATATCGCGTCTCTCCTTTGCCTTGTTTTGCTAAGCTTATTAAACCTACTTATTTTATAGGTTATTTAACTTGCTTATATCCTATCACCACAGGGTAAATTTGTCAACATCTTTTTTCACTTTTCCTTTTACCTTTAAAACTCGTTGAAACGATCCGCCGATTTGCAATGCAAAATGCAGTTTCCCCCATATAATAGTAGGGTTTCCGAAAATTTTCTTCAATTTTTGCATTTTAGGGGTTGACAAATTGCAATCCAGCGTGTATCATACAAAACATACCAAGTCAATATGTTTTGAGTGTTATGAAATCTTCAAACATAAAAATTGAAGTAAATCTCAAAGGAGGCGCACCCCGATGATGCGATCCCTTTTCCGGCAAATGCTTCGCCACAATTTCAGAAACGGACGAATGTGAAGCTCAGCTTTTCGTCAACTTCTCAAAATCCGTTAAAACAAGAATTAAATTCTGAAATTATGAAAGAGGTATTACCATGAGCTATACATATGATAACAACTACCATTTTGAAACCATCCAGCTGCACGCAGGTCAGGAGAACCCGGACCCCGCTACCGATGCCCGCGCAGTGCCGATTTATCAGACGACTTCCTTCGTCTTCAAGAACTCCGCACACGCAGCAGCCCGCTTCGCGCTCGCAGATGCAGGCAACATCTACGGCCGTCTGACGAACTCCACCGTGGACGCATTTGAGCAGCGCATTGCAGCCCTTGAGGGCGGCGTGGCAGCGCTTGGCGTCGCTTCCGGTGCAGCAGCCATCAACTATACGTTTCTCAACCTCGCAAGCGCAGGTGACAACATCGTTTCCGCGAAGACCATCTACGGCGGCACCTACAATCTGCTCGAGCACACGCTCCCGCAGTACGGCATCACTGCAACGTTCGTAGATCCGGATGAAGAAGGCGCTTTTGAAAACGCGATTAACGATAAGACAAAGGCCGTCTTCATCGAGACCATCGGTAACCCGAACGCAACGCTGATTGACATTGAAAAGGTCGCAGCCATTGCACATGCACATAAGATTCCGCTTGTTGTAGACTCCACATTCGCAACGCCTTACCTCCTCCGTCCGTTCGAGTACGGTGCAGACATCGTTGTCCATTCCGCTACAAAGTTCATCGGCGGTCACGGCACGGCGATCGGCGGCGTTATCGTAGACAGCGGTAAGTTTGACTGGGAGGGCAGCGGCAAGTTCCCGTCCCTCGTAGAGCCGAACCCCAGCTACCACGGCATCAGCTTCACAAAGGACGTCGGCGCGGCAGCCTTTGTCACGAAGATCCGTGCAATCCTCCTGCGTGATACCGGCGCAACGCTCGCTCCGCTGCACGCATTCCTGTTCCTGCAGGGTCTTGAAACGCTCTCTCTGCGCGTTGAGCGCCATGTAGAGAACGCGCTGAAGGTTGTCGATTTCCTCTCCAAGCACCCGAAAGTCGAAAGCGTCAACCATCCGTCTCTGCCGGACAGCCCGTATCACGAGCTTTATAAGAAGTATTTCCCGAACGGCGGCGCTTCTATCTTCACGTTCAACATCAAGGGCGGCGCTAAGGAAGCACAGGCGTTCATCGACAGACTCAAAATTTTCTCTCTGCTCGCAAACGTCGCAGACGTGAAGTCCCTCGTTATCCACCCGGCTTCCACCACGCACTCGCAGCTCAACGAAGAAGAGCTCGCAGAGCAGGGCATCCAGCCGAACACCATTCGCCTCTCCATCGGCACCGAGCACATCGATGACATCATCGCCGATCTTTCCCAGGCTTTCGGTGACTGATTCAAAACACTCCTTAAAACTGATTTCTCCGATATCCTATTTTCCGTGTCCCCACGTCAGAAATGGCGTGGGGACATGCTTTTTCCCGAAATTCGGCGGCTTTGCATCTTGACATCCCGCCCTATCTGTGTTAGAATTTTAAGGCTAATAAAGTTAGCTTATAAAGTAACAATTCGGAGGCGAAATGATATGAAACACATTCAGACGCTTGAGACCCGCAACCTGTGCGAAAGCGCAAAGAACGGCGGCTGCGGCGAGTGCCAGACTTCCTGCCAGTCTGCTTGCAAGACGAGCTGCGGCATTGCAAACCAGCAGTGCGAGAACACGGAGAAGAACGCGAAGTAATTCAAAGGTTCAGAAAACGCCGCCTTTTTTGGCGGCTTTTTTCATGTATAGATGCGAAAGGATTTTTTAGATGATACACCGTTATAAACTCGGCGGCATGAACATCGTGCTCGATATCTGTTCCGGCTCCGTCCACCTTGTCGATGAAGTTGCCTATGACATGATTGGCCTGTTCGAGGCCGAAAGCCGCGAGGCAATTACCGCCGCTATGCTGGAAAAATACGGCGACCGTGAGGACGTGACCGAAGCCGACGTCAACGAGTGCTACGAGCAGATTGAAGAGTTGCGCGACGCCGGTAAGCTCTTCACCCCCGATACGTTCGAGCCGATGGCAGGTGCGCTGAAAGCGAAAAGCGCCAACGTCGTCAAGGCGCTGTGCCTGCACGTGGCGCACACCTGCAATTTAAACTGCTCCTACTGCTTTGCAAGCCAGGGCAAGTACCACGGCGACCGCGCTCTCATGTCCTTTGAGGTTGGCAAGCAGGCGCTTGATTTCCTGCTCGAACACTCCGGCACGCGCCACAATTTGGAAGTCGACTTCTTCGGCGGCGAACCGCTGATGAATTTCGACGTCGTAAAGCAGCTTGTCGCGTATGCCCGTTCCCGCGAAAAGGAATGCGGTAAGCACTTCCGCTTCACGTTGACGACAAACGGCGTTTTGATCGACGACGACGTCATCGATTTTGCAAACCGCGAGATGAGCAATGTCGTTTTAAGCCTCGACGGCCGCAAGGAAGTGCACGACCGCTACCGCGTAGACTACGCCGGCAACGGCAGTTGGGATCGCATCGTTCCGAAATTCCAGAAGCTCGTCAAGGCGCGCGGCAACAAGGCGTATTACATGCGCGGCACATTCACGCACGCAAACCCGGATTTTCTCAAAGACATTCAGCAGATGCTCGACCTCGGCTTTACGGAACTGAGCATGGAACCGGTCGTCTGCGCACCGGGAGACCCCTCCGCGCTGACCGACGAAGACCGCGTCATCGTCATGGAGCAGTACGAAAAGCTTGCTGAGCTCATGCTGGAGCGCCGCCGCGCCGGCAAACCGTTCACATTCTACCACTACATGATTGATCTCACCGGCGGCCCGTGCATTTACAAGCGCATTTCGGGCTGCGGCTCCGGCACAGAGTACATGGCCGTCACCCCGTGGGGCGACCTCTACCCCTGCCACCAGTTCGTCGGCGACGAAAAATTCCGCCTCGGCGATGTTTGGACCGGCGTGACGAACACGGAAATTCAGGCGGATTTCGCCTCCTGCAACGTGTACGCTCACCCCGAGTGCCGCGATTGCTGGGCAAGACTGTACTGCTCCGGCGGCTGCGCCGCAAACGCCTACCACGCCACCGGCTCCGTCCGCGGCGTTTACAAAGAGGGCTGCGAGCTCTTTAAAAAACGCATGGAATGCGCCATCATGCTCGAAGCCTCCAAAGCATTGGATAACAACGCATGATAACCGCGCCAATCTGCGAATTTGTGCGCCGCTACCGATATAGCGGCGCTTTGCGCATGCACATGCCGGGCCACAAGGGCACCGCGCTGCTCGGCCCCGAGCCGCTCGACCTCACCGAGATTGAAGGCGCAGATGTGCTCTACCACGCCGAGGGCATCATCCGCGAAAGCGAAGCGAACGCCGCCGCGTTATTCGGCACCAAAAAGACGGTCTATTCCGCCGAGGGCTCGTCCCTGTGCATCCGCGCCATGCTGTATCTTGCGCTGCTGCATGCCCGCGCAAATCACAAAAAGCCCGTCATTGCGGCAGGCCGTAACGCACACAAGGTCTTCATGACGGCCGCAGCGCTGCTCGACCTTGACATTCGCTGGATCTACGGCACGGAAAGCGTCATTTCCTGCGCCATCACCCCCGCGCAGCTCGAAGACGTGATCGTATCGGAAAACCCTGCCGCCGTGTACATCACAAGCCCGGATTATCTCGGCAACATCGCGGACATCAAGTCCCTGTCCACCGTCTGCAAAAAACACGGCGTATTATTGCTCGTCGATAACGCCCACGGCGCGTACCTGCATTTTCTGCCCGAGCCCATGCACCCCATGCAGCTCGGCGCAGACATCTGCTGTGATTCCGCACACAAAACACTGCCGGTCTTAACGGGCGGCGCGTATCTGCACATCGCGCACGGCACGCCGGACATGTTCGCGCAGCGTGCGGAAAGCGCCATGGCGCTCTTTGCGTCCACGAGCCCGTCCTACCTCATTTTGCAGTCGCTCGACGCAATGAATCCGCTTTTAGCAACATCTTTTCCCGCACAGCTCAAAGCCTGTGCGGAGCGTCTTGACACGCTGAAAGCAAAGCTCCGTGCGCACGGCTATGCTCTTTGCGGCGAGGAGCGCACAAAGCTCTGCCTACTGCCGAAGTCCTTCGGCTACACGGGCACAGCTCTGGCGGAAATTTTGACGCACCACAACATTTACTGCGAGTTTTCCGACGCAGACCACCTTGTGATGATGTTCACGCCGGAGACCACACCCGCAGATTTCGCCCGTCTCGAGCGCGCGCTGCTCTCCGTTCTGCCCGCCCCGGCGATCCTTTCAAAGCCGCCTGTGCCGCCGCATGCCGAGCGTGTACTTTCCCCGCGCGAGGCGCTCTTCTCGCCGAGTGAAACGCTGCCGCTTTCCGAGTGCAAAAACCGCATTTTGGCAGATGCCAACGTGAGCTGCCCACCCGCGGTGCCGCTTGCTGTATGCGGTGAGCGCCTGACCCCTGAGGTCATCTCCGCGATGGAATACTACGGCACCAAGCACTGCACGGTCGTTGTGGAATAATCACTATTTTAAAATATAAAAGTCTCCGTTTTCCTTTTTGATTAGGGGAAAACGGAGACTTTTTGCTTCTATTTTATCTTGTTTGAATTTCTAAAGACAGTCGCAGACCGCCTTTCAGGGAACCCATGCAACTGTGTTCCCTACGCTTGAAGCGTCCACCGGATGTTTCAAGCTACCTTCCTCGTTTTGGGTTAAGCAAAAGGTGTTTCGTCGTTTGCGAACGACGACTTAGGATGTTGCCCCAAGACCCCACCAATTTTCTCGAAGAAAGTTGGACAAAGACTTTATTCATCGCTCCGCTATCGTTGTCGTAAACGCGTCAAATCTTAATTTTCAGCCATTTGCCCTGCTTCATTCTGAAATACCCAAGGCAGAATCGCATAAATTGGTCACCGAACAGCCCAAGCCACACGCCAAGCAGTCCCAGTCCCAGCGGGTAGCACAGCAGCCAGCTTAAGCCCGGTCGGATAATGGCGACGCTGATCATAGACGCAAACGCGGTATACTTCGTATCGCCCGCGCCCCTCAGGCAACCGAAGAAAATAACCTGCGTGATCTGGAGATAAATGATAACGCACAGCATGCGCATAATCATCACACCCATATCGAGAATTTCCTGCTCACTCGAAAACAGGCCATAGAGATTCCTGCCGAAGAACAGGAAAACCATCGACATCACAAACGCGCAGAAAAGTCCGATTCGCTGACACATGGAGGCGTACAGCTTTGCAAGATCGCGCCGTTCTTCGCCGAGACTCCTGCCGATCAGCGCCACAGACGCCACCGAAAGCCCATCACCGAGTGAGAACGTCAAACTCATCATATTCATGCCAATCTGGTGCGCAGCATACGCAGTGGTGCCGAGGTTCGCAACGGTGATGGCGAACAGCAAAAAGCCGATGCGTAGGAAAATCTGCTCCACAAACGCGCTGGAACCGACGTTAAGCAGGGAGCGCACGTCAAACTTCGAGGTAAAAAAGCCTTTCACGCCGCGGATATATACAAACGAGGACTTCGCGAACATGGAATGCAAGCTCATCGCGCAGCCGAGCACAGAGCCGATGACGGTCGCAAGCGCCGCGCCGCGCGTGCCGAGCGCCGGAAACCCGAAGTTGCCGCCGATCAAAAGATAGTTGAACACCACGTTCACAAGGTTAGAGACCATGTTCGTGCGCAGCGCGATCTTTGTGTTGCCCGCGCCGCGCTGTGCCGCGTTCACGATCATCATCACGGTCGTAAACCCGATGCCACCCATGATGATTTGGAAATACTCCACCGCCGCTTCATGCGTATCGTCCGCCGAGCCCGCAAAGCGGATAATGGGGTCTGCAAACGCCGTAAACGTAACGCTGATGATCGCCGTCAAAATCACGGCGACCAGAATGCATGTTTTCAAAATGCGCACCGCGCTTTCGCGGTTCTGCTCGCCCCTACGCCGTGCAACCAGCGCCGAGATGGCCGTGCTCATCGACATAAACAGCGCCAAACCGATGAACTTCGGCTGCTGCGTCAGGCCCACCGCTGCAATGGCGTAAGAGCCCAGCGTGCTCACCATGATGGTATCGATAAAGCCGACGAGCGCCACCAAAAACGATTCCACCATCGAAGGCCACGCCATGTTGATGGTCGTTTTGAAAAGCGAGTTCGTAGACGGCAGCTCGCCCGTCACAGGCTCGCCGTGCAAAACATGCTGTGCGTTAAAGAGTTCCAAAAGTATTCACCCATTCCCAAAATAGTTGCTTTTGAAACATTATAGCATTAAAAAAGAAGCCGGTCAAGACGCGTACCGTTTATTTGTACGCAGTTCGACCGGCTTTTCAACTGTTATTTGTTTATTTTGTGGCAAGAAGCACTGCCGTGTTGGATTTCGCCCAGCACACGCGTACCTCTGCAAAGCCCGCTTTGAAAAGCAGTGCCGCTTCGCCCGCCACATACTGCGGTGTAAAGCAATAGTAATGCTCGTCTGCCGACAAATGCTGCTCCTTGCGCTTCTGCTCAAACTCGGAACGGCAGAAGTCCTCATACATCTGCGTCGGCGCGAATTTGTCGCTCAACAGAAAGAACCCGCCCTTTTTAATGCTGCGGCACACGCGGTGAAACAGCTCCAAATTCTCTTCGCGGCTGTAATAATGCAGCGCCATCATGGAAACCGCACCGTCATAGCTTTCCGGCTCCAACTCATATTTAAAGAAATCACCACAAATCGTGCGGATGCGCTCCTTGTGCTCCGGCAGATTTTTCGGAATTTCCGAGAGCATCTTATCCGCGCAGTCAATGCCGTCCACATAAATCGTCGGGTTCTGCTCTAAAATTGCCGTAAGACCCGTGCCTGTGCCGATGCCAATGTCCAGAATGTGCAGGTGCTCCTTCTTCGGGAAAAACTCCGCCGTGCGGCGAATGTAGCCGTCTTCATCCTCTGCGCTGCGTTTCAAGCGCTCGTCATAAGACTCCACCGCGCCGTTAAAATAACTGTCGATCCTTTCCAGTGGCATATGCACACCAATCCTTTCCTGCCGACGCAATACTCTAAACGATAGTTTTGCGTCAGGCGCATAAGCTATGCAAAACTTTTGCGATATTTTTCATTTACCCATTATTACTATTTTACTGGAAATTCGCTCACCTTGCAACTTGGAAAAACGACAATTCTGCGCGGGCTTCGGCAAAAGATATTGGACTAATCCATGAATATCCCGCTGAATACCGCGGTTTACGCGAAGATCATGCGACCAAAATCCTGCGGACGATGGAAATCCGGCGTTTCGCTCGTCGTCTCATTCCACATCATATAGTGCGGCTGCACGGTGAGGTCGCCGCATTTAAAGCAGTTCGCGCGGATCACACGCCCGCTTTTAAAGTCGTAATCGGGGTAAAATACATGCAGAAATTCGAGCGGAATTTCATAAAAGATTTCCCACCCGTCCGCCGTTTTGTTCGTGCGGATGTTAAAAAGCTTCTTGTGGTCTTCCGGGATCAAACGGATGCTGTCTGCTCTGCCGTGGCCGAAGCCAAGGAAAATCGCGCCGTTCAAGTTCAGCTCAATGTTAAAATACCGCCCGTCCTCCGGCACCGGGGAAAAGAAAAACTCCATGCAGCTGTCCGTGCAGATGCTGCCGAGCTTATCGGTCAGCTCCGCGCGGATGTTCTTTTCGTGTGCCACCTGATGCACGTAGATTTTCTTGTCGTCGTAGCAGATCTGCTGCTCCATGCGCACGCCCGCGTCCGGCAACCAACAAACATTGTCCACCTGCAGCTCCGACACCTTTGTCCAGTCCGGCGCACCCACCGTTTTCTCAATGACATACTCTTTCATATTCATACAGCTCCTAACCGTTTTCCGCCCATCGCGGTTTTTCATGGCTTTATTATACCAGATTTTGCCGCAAAACACAATCATTCCATAAAAACAGGCGCTCCCGAAAAACGGAAGCGCCTGCGAAAAAGCTATTCTAATTAGACCTCGTGCGGGTACTTTCTCATGTAGGAAAGCAGCTCGTCAACGGTGGTGAAGGCCATGCCGGTGACGGTGTCGGCAGCACCATAGTAGATGGTGATGCGGCCGGTGTCGGCATCGGTCAGGGTAGCGCACGGGAACGTAACGTTCGGCACGTCACCGGTGAGCTCATAGCTCTCTTCCGGACCGAAGACATAGAAGTTGCCTCTTTCCTTCACGATCCACGGCTTCTCGTGGTCAAGAAGCGCTACGCCGAAGCGATAAACGAAGCCGTTGCAGGAGTTCAGAACGCCGTGATAAATCATCAGCCAGCCTTCATCGGTCTCGATCGGAATCGGGCCGGGGCCGACCTTCTTGGACTGCCAGCCGGAGTGACTGCTCGTGCCGAAGACATAGCGGTGCTTGCCCCAATACGTCATGTCCGGGCTCTCGCTGTAGAAGATGTCGCCGAACGGGGTGTGACCGGTGTCGGACGGACGGCTCAGCATTGCAAAGTTGCCGTTGATCTTCTTCGGGAACATAACGCCGTTGCGGTTATACGGCAGGTAAGCGTTCTCCATCTGATAGAAGGTCTTGAAGTCATAGGTATAGCCTACGCCGATCGTCGGGCCGTGGAAGCCGTTGCACCAGGTGATGTAGTAACGGTCCTCAATCCAGCAAACGCGCGGGTCATAGCGATATTCCTTGCGGGTTACGCACGGGTCGCAGCCGGGAGCCGGCTGGAACTCGATCGGCTCGTGGTTGATCTTCCAGTTGATGCCGTCATCAGAGAAGCCTGCGAAGATGTCCATCTCAACAGAGCGGTTGTCGCAGCGGAAAACGCCAGCGAACTTGCCCTCAAACGGGACAACTGCGGAGTTGAAGATGCTGTTGGAAGTGGGGATGAGATCACGCGGAATGATCGGGTTGTGGTCATAACGCCAAACCGGCTTATCGTAGCCCTGCGGCTTATCCTGCCACGGGATGTTCGGGAGTGCATTGCCGATAATTTTAGCCATTGTAGTTTCCTCCATTTTATATTTTTTCAAAAGACATTTGAAAGCGAACACATACAGTCCTTTACAATGTGTAACCGCTTCCATATCACATTAACTATAATACAAACCAAGAGAAAAGTAAAGCTATTTTTTCCGAAAAAACCGTTTCTATCACAATTCCACCAAATTTCATCGCCGCCTTTAGCAAAATGCCGAAGCCCACGCCGTACACCGCATCACAAACCGCCAACTTTATGCAACAAATGCCTATTGCGCAAAAGCCGCATAAACGATATACTGTTGTTATAAACGGATATTTCTCTGCCCGAATTTTTATGTTTTCCCGAAAGGAACGATTTTATGGCGATTTTATTTGATGCCGAAAAGAAAATTTTCAAGCTGGATACCGCTTTCTCCAGTTACGTTTTTGCCGTGCATGACAGCGGCCGCCTGCTGCACCTCTACTACGGCGCATACCTGCCGGACTGCGACATGCGCTATTTATTGGACCGCGGCTACTTCGGCTCCTTCACGCCCGACGCCGCAGGCTACGTCGGCAAGGAGTTTTCCCCGGATACACAGCCGAGCGAATATTCCTGCAACGGCACCGGCGATTTCCGCATCTCCGCACTCCAAATCCGCAACGCAGACGGCAATATCGCGACCGACATCCGCTACGTTTCGCACCGCATTTTAAACGAAAAGCCTGCGCTGCCCGGCATGCCGTCTCTGCGCGACGAAAACGGTGACAGCGAAACACTCGAGATCACCACGCTCGACCAAACGACGAACGCCGAAGTGAAGCTCTACTACACCGTTTACAACGATCTGCCCGTCATGACGCGTCACGCCGTCGTGACGAATACGTCCGACCGCACCATGGAGCTTGAGCGTGTGTTCAGCGCCTGCCTCGACTTCAACACGATGGATTACGACATGGTGCACCTTTACGGCAAGTGGGCAAAGGAGCGCACCGTTACAGAGCGCCCGCTCTGCCACGGCATTCAATCCATCCAGAGCAAGCGCGGCTCCTCCTCACACAACCACAACCCGTTCGTCGCACTGAAAGCCCACGGCGCCACCGAAGAAAACGGCGAAGTCTACGGCGTCAACCTCATTTACAGCGGCAACTTTTCCATTGAAGCCGAAGTGGATTGCTTGAACGCCACGCGCCTTCTCGCAGGCATCAATCCCACCGATTTCACCTGGCGCCTGGAGCCGAACGAATCCTTCACCGCGCCGGAAGCCGTCATGGTCTACACCGATAGGGGCCTCGGAGAGATGAGCCGCATTTTCCACCGCACCTACATGAAGCACCTCATCAAGAGTCCGTGGCGCGATGTAGAACGCCCCGTGCTCATCAACAGCTGGGAGGCCGCATACTTCGATTTCGATGATAATAAGCTTGTCGCGTTCGCACACGAAGCCGCCAAAATGGGTGTCGATATGCTTGTCATGGACGACGGTTGGTTCGGCCACCGCAAAAACGACGACTCCTCCCTCGGCGACTGGTATGTCAACGAAAAGAAGCTCAAAGGCGGCCTCAGCTCCCTCATCGAGCGCGTCAACGCAGAGGGCTTAAAGTTCGGCATCTGGTATGAGCCGGAGATGATCTCTCCGGACAGCGACCTCTACCGCGCCCACCCGGATTGGTGCCTGCACGTGCCGAACCGTGAAAACTCCCCCGCACGCTTGCAGTACGTCCTCGATATGACGAGAAAAGACGTGCGCGATAATATCTTCGCGCAGATGTATAAAGTCCTCAGTGAAAATAAGATTGATTACGTCAAATGGGACTTCAACCGCAATCTGACCGAGGTCGGCTCTGCGCTGCTCCCGCCGGAGCGCCAGAAGGAGGTCATGCACCGCTTTGTGCTCGGTACATACGACCTCATGGATCGTTTTGTCAAAGCGTTTCCGAATATCCTCTTTGAAAACTGCTCCGGCGGCGGCGGACGTTTCGATGCCGGAATGCTGTATTATTCCCCGCAGATCTGGTGCAGCGACAACACCGACGCCATCGAGCGCCTCACCATTCAGTTCGGCACGTCCATGTGCTACCCTATCTCCTCGTTTGGCGCACACGTCGCAGCCCGCCCGCGCACCTCGCTTAAAACCCGCGGCAACGTCGCCATGTGCGGCACATTCGGCTACGAGTTAGACCCCAGAAAGCTCACCGATGACGAAAAAGCCGAAGTAAAGCAGCAGATCGCCGACTACCGCAAATATCACTGCCTTGTCCGCGAGGGCGATTTCTACCGCCTCGTCTCCCCGACCGAGAACGACTTCTACTGCGCGTGGGAGTTCGTTTCGCCGGATAAACAGGAAGCCATGATGACTGCCGTCGTCATGCGTCAGCCCGAGACCCGTTACTGCGTGCAGCGCCTGCGTGGCCTCGACCCCAAAACGTACTATCAGGACGAGGAGACCGGCACCGTCTATTCCGGCGCCATGCTGATGAACGCAGGCCTTAATTTGACAAGAGACGTCTACGAAGACGGCACCAGCGTCACAAAGCACTTTAAAGCTGTAAAGTAAAGCCGCCGAAATCCACAATACCGCAACGTTAAAAGTCTTTGATTAAACTTTCTTCAGAAAGTTTATGGGGGCTCGGGGCAACGCCCCAAGTCGCGCTCCGCAGAGCGCGAAACACTTTTTGCCTCCACAAAACCAGAACCGTAGGAAACCCAGTTGCATGGATTCCCTGCATGATTTGCCCCGCAAATCATTAGAATTAAATGAACAAAGCAGGACCCCGTAAACACACAACGTGCCTACGGGGTTCCTGCTATATAAATCATAAAAAAATCGACTTATTTCTCATCCGCATGCGTGCTGTTCATCAGGCGGATAAGTGCCTTCTGTGCGCGTTCCTCGCATACCGCAATAATCTCATCGCCCGCTTGCAGCACCGTGTCGCCGCCCGGAATGATGAGCTTGTTATTTCGCACAATGGAAATCAGCAGCGCCCCCTTCGGGAACACCACCTCACGCACCGACTTGCCGTGCAAAGCCGAATTCTCTCCAAGCGTCACGGAGCAAATCTGACCGCGGCCCTTGTTCAGCGATGCCACAAGATGAAACTCCATCAGGTTCGCTTCCTGCTCGATCATCTGCGCAATGATCTCCGTGCTGCTCACCGCATAATCCACGCCAAGCACACGCATCGTCTCCAAATTGCGCGGGTCGTTCGCGCGGGCAATCACTTTTTTCGCACCGAAATACTGCTTTGCAAGCTGCGACGCAACGAGGTTGTCCGCATCGTTGCCGGATATCGCAATAAAGCAGTCGGCGTCCCGTACACCGGCGTTTTCCAGCATGTCAATGTTCGTGCCGTCGCCGCAGATAATCTCCACGTCCAGCGAGTTCGCAAGCTGTAAGCTGCGCGCGCGGTCGCTCTCGATGATACGCACCTCGTGGCGGCGGCCCTCCAAAATGCGGCGCGCAAGGCTTTCGCCCACCTTGCCGCCGCCCATAATGACAATGTTCATGGCACATTCCCCCTTAATCGATTACGCGGCTGTACACAATCTCGTCGCCTGCCTCGAGCTTCAAGGGTGCAAGCCCCGCTAAAACGAACGCGCCGCTTTTGCGGATGATGCCGAACACCACTTCGCCCGGGTTGCCGCGCAGTTCGTCCACATTCTTGCCGATCTGATGCCGCTCCGCCGGCCGCACGTCAAAGTCGACCGTATGCAGACCGAACTCGAGTTTCTTGTTCATTTTTTCTCCGCTCAGCATCCGCACAATGCGGTCGCCGGCGTGGTTTGTGGGGCAAATGGTATGCAATCCCATATGCTCAAAAATCAATTCACGCGCGGGGTCGGAAACACGCGCCACCACGTTTTGGATACCGAAGTAATCGCGCGCAATCTGCGCCACCGTGATATTGAGGTTATCGTCCGCCGTTGTCACCGCCACCGCGTCGCAGCTTTCAATGCCCGCTTCGCGCAGGTTGCGAATATCCATCGGGAACCCGCGGAATGTCACGCCCTCGAAATCGTTTTCCAAAAGCTCCAAGTCGCTTTCAATGTTGCTTAAAACAGAAACGTCCCAACCCATTTCGTCCATGGTGCGGGCGATTTTTCGCCCAAGCAGGCCGCAGCCTATAACTAACACATTCATAGTTTACCTCAGCGTCGCTCCGGGTCTTCCGTATCGCGAATGGTCTCTGCCGTCATGCCGTCTGATGTGCTGCCGGAGCTCGTATTCTCTCGGTTACCGCCGTTTACGATGATAGGATTATTCGCATTCGGCGTCGGCTCTGCGGTGGGAGCGGGTGTCGGCGATGCCTCGCTGCCCTTTTGCGCGTCACCACTGTCCCCGTTGTCATCGGTCGTGCCGTCTTCCGCATTCGGGGTCGGCGAGGGCGTCGCGGTCGCAAGTGCGGTCTTCTCTTTCTCACTGATCGTCACAAATTCCGCGAACACATACGCATTCTGCCCAAAGTAAGAGATTTCCACCCACTCGGAGGTATCGTCCTGTGCCACAACCTCGAACGCCTCGCCGGCCTCTGCCGTGCCGAGAATTTCGGAATCCGTCGAAGCCTCGCTGCGCACATTCAACGAATCGTCGATGTCGTTGATGGTCGCCACCTTCACTTTTTCGACCGGCATGGACGTTGCGGTAGGCTCCACGCTCGGAGAAGGGGAGGGCTCCGCCTTGGCGCTGCCCTTGCCGCACGCCGCGGTGCCAAGGATTATCACAGCGCACAGTGCCGCCGTGACCGCCGTTTTCAAAATGTTTTTATAATGGATGCTTCGTTTCATAAAAGCTCACTTCGCCTTTCTTTTTTCGGCGCGCATTCAAAACGCCGCCGGAACAGAAGATGATTTGTCATTAGCTATTTTAACACAGTTCAAAGAAAAATCCAATACTTCGCCCGGTTTTTTCATTTCTTTTGCAAAAATCACCCGCATTTCTTGCCATTACCCCGAAAAAGGGCTATAATTACAGGGAATATTTTGCTTGGATATTGGAGTGTTCATCATGTTAAAACCCGAACAGATCGCGTCCGTCAAGGGCCGCGGCTTCCTCATCAATCGCGGCACAGAGTGCTTCTCCGGCCGTCTCGTCTGCGCCGGCGCGGTCTTCACCGCTGCTGACCTGCGCACCATCTCCGAGATTGCCGAAAAATTCGGCAGCGGCAAGGTGACGTTCACCTCCCGCCTGTCCGCCGAGATCGTCGGCATCCCCTTCGAGCAGATTGACGCCGCCTGCGATTACGCTGCCGAGCGTGGCCTCTACTTCGGCGGCACCGGCGCTAAAATACGCCCCGTCACCGCATGTAAGGGCACCACGTGCGTCTACGGCAACTACGATACACAGGCGCTCGCCAAAGAGCTGCACGAAAAATACTACGTTGGCTGGGCAAATGTCAAACTGCCGCACAAGTTCAAAATCGGCATCGGCGGCTGCCCGAATAGCTGCATGAAGCCTTCTTTAAACGATTTCGGCATCGAGGGCCACCGCGTGCCGATCTTCGACGAAGACACCTGCCGCGGCTGCAAGGTCTGCATGGTGGAAAAGTCATGTCCCTCCAAGGCTGCACACGTCGAAAACGGCAAATTACATATCGATGAAAAGTGCCTCGCCTGCGGCGTCTGCACCGGCAAATGTCCGTTTAAGGCTGTCCGCCACGAAAGCCCGGTCGTTTACCGCATTTATGTCGGCGGCACGTGGGGCAAGCAAACGCGCATGGGCACGCCGCTCAGCCGCTTCGTCACCCGCGCGGAGATTGAGCCTCTGCTCGAGAAGACCATGCTCTGGTTCAAGGAAAACGCCATGCCCAAAGAACGCCTCGGCAAAGCTATTGACCGTCTTGGCATCGAAAAATTCGAGCACGACGTCTTCTCCGCTGATCTTCTGAACCGCCGCGAGGAGATCCTCACAAAATAATTCCGAAAGGATACCCTATGAAACTCAAGTTCCTCGCAGCGCTCGCGCTTTCCGCCGTACTGCTCCTTTCCGGCTGCGCCGCCCCGGCGCAAAACGAAACCACCCCTGAAATTTCTTCCACCGCTTCCGAAACGACCGCCGTCTCCGAGCGCGTCATTACGGATTCCTATGGCACCAAAACGGAGCTCCCCGCTGATCCGTGCGTCGTCTCCCTTTACGGCTCGTTTGCCGAGTGCTGGCTGCTCTCCGGCGGTAAACTCGCCGGTATTACCGAAGATGCCGTAGACGAGCACGGCATCGAAATCGATGACGACACCGCGCTCGTCGGCACCGTCATGGAGCCGAATCTTGAGAGCGTCGCGGCACTCTCCCCGGATTACGTGATTTTATCCGCCGACCTGCCCGCCCACGCGGAGCTCGATTCCGCCCTCACCGATATGCAGATTCCCCATGGCTGTTTTCGCATGGATAACGTCATGGATTATGCAAAGATCATGCTGAATTTCTGCGCCGTCAACGACCCGGACGGTGAAAAATACGACGAAAACGTCACGCAGGTTTTAAAGCGCATTGAATCTATAAAGCAGGAGACAGCCGAAAAGCTCTCCGGACAGAAAGCTCCCACCGTCCTGCTTTTGCGCGCTTATTCCACCGGCGTCAAGGCCAAAGGCGAAGACACCGTTGCGGGCGCCATTTTGAAAGAGCTCGGTGCGCACAACATCGCAGACGATAACGAAAGCCTGCTCGAAGACCTCAGCTTGGAATCCGTCATCGAAGCCGACCCGGACTACATCCTCGTCATGACGATGGGCAGCGAAGAAAACGCCAAGACCTACATGGCAGAGAACATCGAAAATAACCCCGCGTGGAGCGAACTCTCCGCCGTGAAAAACGGCCGCTACATCTATCTGCCGAAAGACCTTTTCCACTATAAGCCCTTAAACCGCTGGGACGAGAGCTACGCATACATTGCAAAGCTCCTTTTGAACGAAGATGCGTAAGAAAATTTTATTTCCCGCAGCGCTCCTGCTGCTCGTTTTCTCCTTTGTGCTGAGCCTCTGTGTCGGCTCGGCACAAATTTCTATTCGCGAAGCTGTCTCTGCCCTGCAAAACGGCAGTTTAACGCCCGACAGCCGCATCCTGTTCTACGTGCGCCTGCCGCGCGCCCTTGCCGCCGTGCTCTCGGGCGCAGCACTTGCGGTCTCCGGTGTGCTCTTGCAGAATGTCTTAAATAACGCCCTTGCCGCACCGAACATCATCGGTGTCAACGCCGGGGCGGGCTTTGCCGTGCTGTTTTTGCTCGCCGTCTTTCCCACAGCCACCGCGTTTTTGCCGTTTGCAGCATTCCTTGGCGCTCTTTTCGCGTCGCTGCTCATTTATGCCGTCGCGGCAAAAAGCGGTGCTTCCCGCACAACGATCACCCTCGCGGGCGTGGCCTTAAGCAGTGTTTTCACCGCCGGCAGCAACGCCATAAAGACCTTTTTCCCGGATACCATCTATAATTCCAGCTCCTTTTTCATCGGCGGATTTTCCGGCATCGCATACAAAAATCTCACCCCCGCGTGGATTGCCATCCTGCTTGGTCTGCTCCTTGCCGTGCTGTTTTCCGGCGAAATGGACGTTCTCTCCCTCGGCGATGAGACCGCGCAGTCGCTCGGCATGCGTGTGCAAGGAACACGCTTTCTCCTGCTCATGACGGCCAGTCTGCTTGCAGGCGGCGCAGTCAGCTTTTCGGGGCTTCTCGGCTTCGTGGGGCTCATTGTACCGCACATCCTGCGCCACTTCATCGGCGCGCGCCACCGCATCTTAGCGCCGCTTTCGGCCCTCTTCGGCGCGTCGTTCGTCTTATTGTGCGATACCCTCAGCCGCACGCTGTTTTCCCCGTATGAGATTCCCGTCGGCATCGTACTGTCGCTGCTCGGCGGCCCGTTCTTCCTTTTCCTCATCGTGCGCAAAAAAGGAGGAAAACTCGAATGAACCAAAACCTTTCCACCGCCCTAAAATTCGCTGACCTTTACGTCACGTTAAATCACGCCGAAATTCTCCGCGGAGTCTCGGGCGAACTCCGCCGCGGCGAAGTCACCGGCATCCTCGGCCCAAACGGCTGCGGCAAAACGACGCTGCTCCGCGCGCTCTGCCGCCTTATTAAAGCGGATTCCGGCAGCATCACCCTGTGCGGCGGTACCGCGGAAACCGACATTGCTGCCCTTGC
Source organism: Hominenteromicrobium mulieris (assembly GCA_021029595.1). Classification (GTDB taxonomy): domain Bacteria; phylum Bacillota; class Clostridia; order Oscillospirales; family Acutalibacteraceae; genus Hominenteromicrobium; species Hominenteromicrobium mulieris. Next base: position 156,278 of record JAJJOY010000003.1, read on the forward strand.
CCCCAAAGCTCTCGCGCGGCGCGTCTCGTTCCTGCCTCAGCAAAGGGCCGTGCCGGACATCACCGCCAAAACGCTCGTCTCCCATGGGCGCTATCCCTACCTCGGCTTTTCGCGCACGCTGTCCAATGAAGACCGCGCTGTCATTCAAAACGCGCTTAAAACTGCCGGTGTGTCGGCCTTTGCCGACCGCCGCCTGCCCATGCTTTCGGGCGGCGAACGCCAGCGCGTGTTCCTCGCCATGCTTTTAGCGCAAAACACCGACGTCGTCCTGCTCGATGAGCCCACTACTTACCTTGATGCACGCCATAAATTCGAGCTCATGGCGCTCCTCTCTACGCTCAAAGCGCAAAACAAAGCCGTCGGCATCGTCCTGCACGAGCTCCCCCTCGCGTTCAAGTTCTGTGACCGCCTGCTTCTCATGAAAAACGGTCAAATCATGCAAAGCGGCACGCCGGAGGAGCTATTAAAAACCGGCCTTATCGAGCACCTGTTCGGCGTTTCCCTCACCCCCGTTATGCTCGACAAAGAGGTGGAGTACATCGAACGTAAAATTCACAGTTGACATTTCGCACTTTTGCGTGTACAATAAGACCACAAGCTAAAGTACTTTTGTGACTGACGGAATACAAGATGGGGACATCGTGGAGCAAAAGTATGAAAATGAGCCGACCGTCTGGGCAGTGTTTTGAAAGCACTGCCCTGTTTTTATGTCAGCAGCTTCCAAAACAAGGAAATTTGCACGGCAAAACGCCGGAAAGGAATGGGAAACTATGAACGCTTGGAGAGATTTTAAAGGCGGTAAGTGGCAGGACCGCATCGATGTCCGCGACTTCATCCAGAAAAACTACACCCCCTACACGGGCGACGAAAGCTTTTTGCAGCCCCCGACCGCACGCACCGAAAAAATGCTCGAAAAGTACGAGGCTCTCTGCCGCGCCGAGCAGCAAAACGGCGGCGTTTTGAACATCGATACCGAAACTGTCATCACCGCCACGTCCTTCGGTCCCGGCTACCTTGATAAGGAAAACGAGATCATCGTCGGCCTCCAGACCGATGAGCCGTTAAAGCGCGCTTGCAACCCGTTCGGCGGCATGCGCATGGTGCGCTCCGCCTGCGAAGCCTACGGCTACAAGGTCTCTGATAAAATCGAAGAGGAGTTTAAATACCACAAGACCCACAACGACGGCGTTTTCTCTGCCTATACGGATGACGTGCGCGCCGCACGCCACGCCGGCATCATCACCGGTCTGCCGGATGCCTACGGCCGCGGCCGCATCATCGGCGATTACCGCCGCGTTCCGCTCTACGGCGTAAACCGTTTGATTCTCCAAAAGCAGAAAGATAAAGCCGACCTCGGCAAAAATCCCCTCACGGCCGATACCATTCGCCTTTCCGAAGAAGTCACCGACCAGATCACCGCGCTCAAGGACATGGTGAAAATGGCCGCCATGTACGGTTACGACATCACCCGCCCGGCAGAAAACGCCCGCGAGGCTGTGCAGTGGCTCTATTTCGCATATCTCGCCGCCATCAAAGAACAGAACGGTGCTGCCATGAGTCTCGGCCGCACCTCCACATTCCTTGACATTTATTTTGAACGTGACCTCAAAGAAGGCGTACTCGATGAATCCGGCGCACAGGAGATCATGGACGATTTCGTCTTAAAGCTCCGCATGGCGCGCCACCTGCGCACACCCGAATACAACGAGCTTTTCGGCGGCGACCCCATGTGGATCACCGAGTCCCTCGGCGGCACCGGCGAGGACGGCCGCACGCTCGTCACCAAAAACTCTTACCGCATGCTCCATACGCTCTATAACCTCCACCCGTCCCCGGAGCCGAACCTCACCGTGCTGTGGTCAAAGCACCTGCCGGAAAACTGGAAGCGCTTCGTCGCGAAGGTCTCCTGCGATACCGATGCCATCCAGTACGAGAGCGACACCGTTATGCGCCCCGCATTCGGTGATGATTACGCCATTGCCTGCTGCGTCTCCGCCATGCGCGTCGGCAAAGATATGCAGTTCTTCGGTGCGCGCGCAAACCTTGCAAAGCTCGTACTGCTCGCCATCAACGGCGGCATGGACGAAGTGAAAAAGACCCGCGTCGCGCCTGAAATGCCTGTCTGGCCGGACGAATACGTCGATTTCGACGGCCTCCTCAACCGCCTCGATTTCTACCGCGATTGGCTCGCAAAAACTTACGTCGATGCCATGAACACCATCCACTACATGCACGACAAATACGCCTACGAAAAGAGCCAGATGGCGCTGCACGATACGAATGTCCGCCGTTTGATGGCGTTCGGCATCGCCGGCATGAGCTGCATGGCAGACTCCCTTTCCGCCATTAAATATGCCAAGGTGCGCTGCATCCGCGACCCCGAGACCGGTCTCGTCACCGACTTCGAGACCGAGGGTGAGTTCCCGTGCTTTGGCAATGACGACCCGCGTGTCGATTCCATCGCCTGCGAGCAGGTGCGCCGTTTCTACGATGCCCTGCGCGAATACCCGCTCTATCGCGGCGCACAGCACACGCTGTCCATTTTGACCATCACCTCCAACGTTATGTACGGCAAAAAGACCGGCAACACGCCGGATGGCCGCAAACTCGGCGAGCCGCTCGCCCCGGGCGCAAACCCCATGAGCGGCCGTGATAAATCCGGCGCGCTCGCAGAGCTCAACTCCGTCGCAAAGCTTTCTTATGATTATTGCCGCGACGGCATCTCGAACACGTTCTCCATCATTCCGGAAGCCCTCGGCAAAACGGAGGAAGACCGCATCACAAACCTCGTCCAGCTCCTTTCGGGCTACTTCATTCAGGGTGCGCATCACCTCAACGTCAACGTCATGAACCGCGAAACGCTCATCGATGCCTACCATAACCCGGAAAAATACCCCAACCTCACCATCCGCGTTTCCGGCTACGCGGTCAACTTCCACCGTCTCTCCAAAGAGCAGCAGCGCGAAGTCATCTCCCGCACATTCCATGAGGCAATTTAATGGAAGGCCGCGTCAGCTCCGTACAGTCCATGGGCGCGGTAGACGGCCCCGGCCTGCGCTACGTCGTCTTTCTGCAAGGCTGCCCGCTGCGCTGTGCCTACTGCCATAACCCCGAAACGTGGGACTTAACCGGCGGCACGCCCTACACAGCAGAGGATTTCTGCAAAACAATCCTCCGTTACCGCCCCTATTTCGGCGAAAATGGAGGCGTCACCGTCTCGGGCGGCGAACCGCTTTTGCAGCCCGAGTTCGTCGCGGAATTATTCCAGCGCCTGCATGAACACAGCATTCACACCGCGCTCGATACCGCCGGCGCCGGCGACCTTTCCCGTGCCAAGCAGGTTCTCAAGCACACAGACCTCGTCCTTTGCGACATCAAGTTCCCCACGGAAGCGCAGTACAAATCCCACTGCGGCGGCTCCTTGCAGCACACGGTCGATTTCATGCGCCTTACGGAATCGATGCATATTCCCCTCTGGGTGCGCCACGTCGTCGCGCCCGGTCTTTCCGATACGGTTGAGAGCCTCCGCGCCGTCAAAGCTCTCGCGGAGTCGTTCTCCAATTTGGAGAAAATCGAGTGGCTGCCGTTTAAAAACATCTGCGCCGCCAAATACAAGGCGCTTCATATCCCGTTCCCCATGGGCGACAAACCCTCGTTCTCACAAAGCCACGTCGAAGCGCTCCTTTCAAAGCTATAATTTCATCCAAAAAGGCTGTCCCGCACTTTGCCGGGCAGCCTTTTCGTTTTCATCTCTATTTCCGTTTTGATATAGATTTATACAATTTTTGAAAAGTTCACAATTTCAATCGTCACAGCCACGCGTTTTTATGCTATAATAAAAGTGATTTTCGTTCAACCACCCCACAACACATAAGAAAGGTCGTGAGGCATCGATTGAAGCTAAGACAAATCCTCTCTGAAAAATGGAAGGAAGCGCTTCAGGCTGTCCTTCCCATCATCACCATCGTGCTGGCGCTCTCGTTCACCATTGCGCCGCTCTCGCCAAGCGTTCTGCTGTGCTTTTTAATGGGCGCCGTGCTCATTTTAGTCGGCATGATGTTCTTCACCACCGGCGCGGAGACCGCCATGACCCCCATGGGCGAGCGCATCGGTACCGCCATGACAAAAACGAAAAAGCTCGGTGTCGTTATCACGCTTTCGTTTTTGCTCGGCTTTATCATCACGGTCTCGGAGCCGGACTTACAGGTGCTCGCATCGCAGGTGCCGTCCGTGCCGAATTTAATTCTCATTCTATCCGTCGCATGCGGTGTCGGCGTGTTTCTTGTCGTGTCGCTTCTGCGCATGCTGTTTTCTATCGCGCTGCCGCCGCTGCTTGTCGGATGCTACGCCGTCGTGTTTCTTCTGGCGTTCTTTGTCCCGCCGGAATTTCTCGCCGTCGCGTTCGATTCCGGCGGCGTGACGACCGGCCCCATGACCGTGCCGTTCATCATGGCGCTCGGCGTCGGCATCTCGGCCATCCGCAGCGACCGCCACGCGGCAGACGACAGCTTCGGCCTCGTTGCGCTCTCGTCCATCGGCCCCATTTTGGCCGTCATGATCCTCGGCATCATCTACAATCCGAATGAAAGCACCTACACGCCGCCCATCCTGCCCGAAATGCAGGATTCCTCGGAGCTTTTCGAGCTGTTCCGCACCGGTATCCCGACCTACCTCATCGAGATTGCCGTCTCTCTCCTGCCGATCATTCTCTTTTTCCTCGCGGCGCAGTTTCTCGTTCTGCGGCTTTCTAAGCGCAAATTATTCCAGATTGGCATGGGCCTCGTTTATACATACATCGGCCTTGTACTGTTTCTTACCGGTGCAAATGTCGGCTTCATGCCCGCCGGTCATTACCTCGGGCAGCAGTTAGCTTCCTATAAATATTCCGCTGTCGTCATTCCCGTCGCTATGGTCATGGGCTATTTCATTGTTCGCGCAGAGCCCGCCGTGTACGTTCTCAATCGTCAGGTCGAGGAGATCACAGACGGCGCCATCTCCGCCAAGGCCATGGGCATCGGGCTTTCTGTCGGCGTGTCCATCTCGCTTGGGCTCGCCATGATCCGCGTCCTCACCGGCATTTCGATTTTGTGGTTCCTCATCCCGGGCTACGCGCTCGCGCTCATCATCTCGTTTTTTGTCCCGAAGATCTACACCGCCATCGCGTTTGACTCCGGCGGCGTCGCTTCCGGCCCCATGACTGCGGCATTTCTGCTCCCCCTCGCACAGGGCGCGTGCACGGCCGTCGGCGGCAACATGGTCACAGATGCCTTCGGTGTCGTTGCCATGGTCGCCATGACGCCGCTCATCACCATTCAGGTCATGGGCCTCGCGGCAAAGCTCATGCAGCGCCGTAAAACGGAGACCGCCGCACCCGCCGCATTCGCCGATATGGACGAAAACGCAATCATCGAACTGTAAAGGAGGGCGTTTATGGGCGACAATTTATACTGGATGATTACCATTACAGACCGCAACCAAAGCCAGAAATTTCTGTCATTTTATAAAACCTATGGGATCGAGGTCGTGCTCAGCACGCTCGGCAAAGGCACCGCCGCGTCCGAAATTCTAAACGATTTCGGACTTGAAGCCACGCAAAAAGCCGTGCTGCTTTCCGTTGTCACCGGCAAGGTCTGGAGTGCCGTGCAAAAGGGACTGCAGACCATCATGCTCATCGATATTCCCGGCACCGGCATCGCGTTCACCATGCCGCTCAGCAGTATCGGCGGCAAACGTCAGCTGGAGTTTTTAACGAACGGTCAGCCGTTTCAGAAAGGAGAGGAAAGCGTCTTGAAAGATACCAAATACGAGCTTCTGGTCGTCATCGCAAACCAGGGCTATACCGAGCAGATTATGGCCGCAGCGCGCCGCGAAAACGCAGGCGGCGGCACCGTCATCCACGCAAAGGGCACCGGCATGGAGGGAGCGGAAAAGTTCCTCGGCGTTTCCCTCGCCAGTGAAAAAGAGCTTGTGCTCATCGTCGTAAAGCACGCGGATAAAAACAACGTCATGACTGCCATTATGCAGGAAGCCGGGCTTGAGACCAAAGCGAAAGCCATCGTCTTTTCCCTGCCCGTCACCGGCACTGCCGGCCTTAGATTACAGGACTTAAACGAAGAAAACACATAAAACAACGACCGTAACAAAATATCTGCACATAACAAAATCACCCTCGCCGGAGGAAATCCGCGAAGGTGATTTTTGTCATTCTATTATTATGTTGGCAAAGAGAATATCTGATTGATCAAATCAGCCCTTAACAGCGCCGATCGTGATGCCCTTGACGAAGTACTTCTGGAAGAACGGATAAACAACGAGCACCGGCAGAACACCGACAACGGCGATTGCCATCTTGATGCCCGTGCTCGGCATGTTCGCCGTAATCTCAGCTGCAGCCGCAGCGTCCATACCGCTCTTCAGCGCCTGCACGTCTCGCAGCATGTCATTCAAAAGAACCTGTATACTGTAAAGGCTCTTGTTCTGCTGGAGATAGTAAAGACCGTTTTTCCAATCGTTCCAGTAGGAAAGACCGATAAGCAGTGTCATCGTTGCAACCATCGGAATGCTCATCGGCAGAACGATCGTCAGCAGGATTCTGAACTCGCCCGCACCGTCAATGCGCGCCGCTTCAATAACAGCTTCCGGAATGTTCGTGGAGAAGTACGTGCGCATCATGATCACGTAGAACGCGTTGACCATAAGGGACGGAATGATGAGCGCCCAAATCGTGTTGCTCACCTTGATGTAACGGGTGTACATGATGTACGTCGGCACAAGACCGCCGGAGAACAGCATCGTGAAGAACACGTAGAACGCAAGACCGTTGCGGCCCGGTAGGTCGCGGCGGGACAGCGGGTAAGCCATGAGGATCGTCATGGAAAGGCCGCACAGCGTACCCACAACTGTGGAGAGGATTGTGATGCCGTACGCGGAGATAATCTTGTTGCTGCTCTTAAACATGTACTGGTAAGCATTCAGACTTAGTGCCTTCGGGAACAGCGTGTAGCCGTTGCGGATCAATTCCTGCTCGTCCGTAATGGAGGACATAATGAGCAGAAGGAACGGGAAGATGCAGCACAGGGAAAGGATGATCATCACAATGTGTGCGCCGACCTGAAACCCTTTGTTTTTTTCGACCATGGTGTTTCTCTCTCCCTTCCTTAGAACAGTGCGTTCTCTTCGCCGCCGATTTTCTTAACGGCAAGGTTCGCGCACAGGACCAGTATAAAGCCGACAACGCTCTGGTAAACGCCTGCTGCGGAAGATCTGCCGTAATCGTTCAGCGTGATGAGTGCGCGGTAAACGTACGTATCAATCGTGCTCGTAATGTCGAGCAGCGGGCCGGAATCCATCGGCACCTGATAGAACAGACCGAAATCGGAATAGAAAATCTTGCCGATAGACATCAGTGTCAGCGTGATGATGGTGGGCAGAAGGCTCGGCAGCGTAACGTGAACGATCTGCTGCCAGCGGTTTGCGCCGTCGATGACCGCCGCCTCATAGTAACCGTGGTCAATGCCGACGAGCGTTGCATAATAGAGAATGCAGTCGTAGCCGAACACCTTCCAGATATGTACGATGACCAAAATGAACGGCCAGTACTTCGGCTCTGTATACCAGGAAATCGGATTAATGCCAAGTGCCTTAAAGATCGTGTTGTTGATAAAGCCGGATTCAGAGCTCAGCATTGCGAACACCAGATAGCTGACCACAACGATGGAGATCAGGTACGGCATCAGGATGATGGTCTGGTACACCTGCTTGAAGAGCTTGCTCGTAATCTCGTTTAAGAGAATCGCGATTGTAATGGCAATCACGGTGCCCAGCACGATAAAGCACAGGTTATAAAGCAGTGTGTTGCGCGTAATGTTGAAAGCGTCCTTCGTTTTAAAAAGGTAGGTGAAGTTGCTGAAACCCACCCAGTCACTTGCAAGGATGCCCTTACGCCAGTTGACCTTCTTGAAGGCGATGATCAGACCGCTCATCGGGATATACTTATCCATGAGCAGATACAGGGCGCCCGGAAGGAACATCAGATACAGCGGGATGCAGCGGTAAAAGCGCAGCCACTTATTCGGTTTTGCCGAGCGCACTTTCATTTCTTTTTCCAGTGCGGCAGATTTATTCGGCATAATTAGAAACCCCTTTCAATCTGTTTTCGTCCTGCTCCGTTGAAATTTTCCAAAAGAACATGGGCATGTACAGAAGGGTCATCTCTCTGTACACGCCCATGCCCTTTTCCCTTTCGGGAAAAAGACACGGATTTTCACAAGGAAGCTGAAACGAATCTCGCTCCAGCTTCTTTAAGTCTAATTGTGAAGTAAATTACTTCTGCTCAGCCAGCCAAGCGTCGAGCTGTGCCTGCTTCTCTTCGATGATCGCATCGATGCCGGCATCCTTCAGCTCAGAGTTGAACTGCGGGAGAGTCGTCTCCGGGTCAAGAGCGCCGCAAACGAGTGCCTTGTGGTACTTGTTAACAACGTTCGTGCAAGCGGTGATCTCGTTCGCAACCTGCGTTGCGTCGAAGGAGAAGCCGAATGCTGCGGACTTCTGAGACTCTTCGTTGAAGGTCTTCGTTGCATCCCAGTAATCAGCCGGGAGATCGGTGCCCCAGATGTCGCCGATGAACTGGTTCGGCATCAGCCAAGTACCGGACTTTCTGTAAGTGGTGGTCGTTGCATCAACGCCGTCCGGATAGTTGATTCTGTCCTGACCGTTCGTAACAGCGCCTTCTTCGATTACTTCGTAGTGAACGCCCTCAATACCGTACATGTAGAGGTTGCTCAGCTCCGGGTTGCTGTAAAGCTCGTTCAGAGTCTTCATAGCAGCTTCCGGATGCTCGCAGCTGCCTGCGATGGACCACAGAGCCATGGTAACACGGTCGGTGGAAGCCAGTGCCGGAATCAGCTCAACCGTGCCGATCGGGTTCTGGAGGTTCGCGTTGTTCTCTTCTGCATAGTACGGCTTCAGGTTAACGAAGCTGCCGAATGCAGTGCCTGCGTCCTGCAGAGTGGTTGCAGTCTCGGTGGTGTTCACAGCGTCAGCCTGAATGAGGCCTTCCTGCATCCAGTTGTACATCGTGGTAACGAGGTTCTTGTACTGCTCGGTCTCGTAGAGGTTCACAACGGTGGTGTCCGTAGCCATGTCGGAGAGAACACCAAGGTTAACCATCTCGTCGCCCAGAGAGTCCCAACCCCAGTTACGGATGTTTTCGCCGGCGGAAACAGCTACCGGCCAGCAGTTCTCTTCTTTTTCCTTAATGGTAACGAGAACATCGTGGAGGTCTTCGAGGGTCTTAACGGAATCCATGTCGAGGTTGTACTTCTCAGCAAGGTCCAGTCTGTACTCAAAGCCCTGGGAAGCTGCAAGGTCACGGCCCTCCGTGAGGCCGAACAGCTCGCCGCCTACGCGACCGCAGTTGATGTTGTCCCAACCGAGCTGCTCAATGATGCCCTGGCCATACTCCTCGATGAGGTCGTCCATCGGATAGAGCTGACCGGAATCAGCGCAAGCCGTGTAGTTGACCATGTAAACCGGGAGAAGGTCAACGCCTTCGCCGGAGGAAAGCATCAGGGAGATCTGGTCAGCATAGCTGCTGTACGGGAGGAAGGAAAGCTTAACGTTCACGTTGAACTTCTCTTCGAGGATCTTGTCCATTGCTTCCTCAACCTGTGCGATACCGGATTCTTCTTTACCGGATGACATCGTCACGATATTGAGCGTTACGAGTTCGGATTCTTTCAGATCTTCTGCTTCGGAAGAGGCATCGCTGCTATCAGCTGCAGCACTGTCAGAAGCGGAAGATTCGGAAGATGTGCTGGAGTCTGCGGTGGAGCTGGAAGAACCGCCGTTGCCGCAAGCAGCCAGGGAGAGGGTCAGCGCTGCTGCCATGAGCATTGCTACAAGTCTCTTTGCCATTTTCTTACTTCCTTTCATACTTTTCGACCTGCGATAAATTTATTTTTAGCCTTCGCGGTCAAATTACACATATATAGTAACAGAAAATCCGCATCTTTTCTGCAAATTTCGTGACATCTCCTATTCAAAATGTGACATGTTTGTGAAGGCTTTGCAGGATGTTCTTTACAATCCTGCATATCGATACTCTATATCGATAAAAAAAGAGGAAAACCCATATGGGTGTCCCTCTCTCAAATGCAAGATGTATTTTCTGTCTTTCACCCGTTTACACGGATTTTACATTTTGTGACAGTTTTACAACAGTTTACCGAAAGAAAACGTGCTTTACAGCTTAGACCGCCGCTTTGCCGCACGGTATTCCACCGGCGACATGCCCGTGTATTTCTTAAAAACCTGCGAAAAATACGAGAAATTCGAGTACCCCACCTTCGTCGCAATGAGGCTCACCGGGATGTTTGTGTCACTCAGCAAAGACTGTGCCGCGCACATCTTCTCCGTCACAATATAATCATTTAAAGAGGCGCCCGTTTCCTTTTTAAATAAGCGGGAAAGATATTCCGGGTTCAAATAGATTGCGTCCGCAATCTCCGCGCGGCTTAAATCCTTGTCGATGTTTCGCCGGATATACGTCATCGCGCGCTGTATCGGTGTCTGCTCCGTCTTGTCCGGTTCCTTCTCCGCACTTTCGTCCTCGCCACGGTACTTCGCATAAGCATTGTACCGCCTTTGGTTTTCCGCTTCGCGCACTTTTCCGGCCGCACGCTCCACCGCCGCCTCAATCTCCGCATACGGCGCAGGCTGCAAAATGTAGTCAAAGCTGCCAAGCTTCACGGCCTCCTGCGCATATTCAAATTCCGCGTGCGCAGAAAGGAAAATACACACCAAGCCGGAAAACCGCTCCTGCGCCCAACGCAGCAAAGCAAAGCCGTTCGTCGGCGGCATTTCAATGTCACACAGCAGCACATCTATGCGCTCGCGTTCAAAAACGCTTTGCGCTTCCTTCACGCTGTACGCCGTAAACACCTGCTCCACGGGTATTTTTTTCCAGTTTACACCGGTCACCATGCTCTCCACAACCTCCGGCTGGTCATCTACGATCAATACGTTCATCCGTTGAAAGCCTCCTCTCCGTCCGGCTCGTCCTCCGCCGCATGCAGCATTGCGAGGTCTATCGGAATCAAAATTTCAGATACACTGCCCATGCGTTCGCCCATATCCCGATTAAAGAACGCATATAAAGCGCGGTCACCGTAAATCAGCTGCAAGCGCTTTTTCACATTGTTGATGCCCACATGGTTCTGCGCGTACAGCGGGCTGTCCGGCTCGTTGATCTCCGCAATCACGTCCTCGGGGAAGCCGCCGCCGTTATCCGTCACCGTCAGGTCGGCAAACGTGTCCGCGCCGCTGCACAGCACCGCTGCCTTCACCTCAATTTTCAAAACATAATCCGGCGAGTACACATGCTTCACGCAGTTTTCCACAAAGCTCTGCAAAGAAAGCGGCGGGATCGGCAAGTCCCGTAAACGCGGGTCAATGTCAAACTGGCACACCGGCGGGTACTGCGAAGACCCCCGCTGCATCTCGATGTAATTTTCAATGTGGTCTAATTCGCGCGAAAGCGGCACAAGCTCCATGCTGTCCGTAAAAATATACCGTATGTGCTTCGAGATCTCCAAAATCATTTTTTGAATGCGGTCATATTTACCCGCTTCCGCCAACGCATATAAGCTTTTAAGGCAATTTAAGAAGAAATGCGGGCGGATCTGCAGCTGCATGTAGCGCAGCTCCGCCTTCTGCGTCTCAATCTCGTGCTCGTAAGATTCGATTTTCAAATCCTTAATCTGCGTCATCATCGTGTTGAACGTCTCGTTCACCTCGTTGAATTCGCGTATGTTCGTCTTGCCCTCAGCCTTCGCCTCCAGATTACCGGCGCGGATATGCTCCATAACACTGCGCAGCCCCTCCACCGGCTTCGAGATGGAGTTCGTCAGCTGCCACTGAATGACCGGAATCAGTACCAGCGCCAGTAAAGAGAGCACCAGCAGCGCCGCCTGCAAGCCATCGAGTGAGCCGAAATACCCGCTTTTGTTTACGGCAAGGATTGCCCTGCAATCCGTACCCGCCAAATCGCGGCCCACGATCATATACCGCTGCTTCCCGCCCGAAATAAAGTAGTTCTCATAGTCGCCGTTCAGATTGATCCCGTTTCCCTCCACAAAATCGACAGAGGTCAGCGGCTCGTTGTTTTTGTCGGAAAACAACATCACCGCGTCGGTATCAATCTGCATGTAGCGCGCGTCCGCCAGCGCCGCCAACGGCACCATCGCCACAAGATACGTGCCGCGCCCGCCGTAAAAGCGGAATAAATACGCCTTGCCGCCGATCTCCGCGTGCCGCCACTGCATATTGTACGAATACGTGTTATTCTCCACCGCGTCGCGCACAAAAGCGCGCAGCCGCTCCTTCTGCGCGTAGGAGATAGAATCGTCAAAAATATCGCGCTCGGCATCGCTCGGCGCACTGTAAATGAAAAACGCGCCCACATCACCGTATGCCGGCAGCGCCGTTTTCAACTGCGTAATGAGCGTATAGCTTGCAAGATACGCCTTTAAGGGGGTTTTCTCACCGCCCGACAGCGTGCGGTAATCGTCGCTCACCGTCAACCCGGTGAGAAAATCGTTCACAGAGTCGAGCTGCTCCTCCATGCGCCCCGCCCGGTAATCCATCGTGCGCATGTTGGAATCCGCAATTTTCCTGTTAAATGCCTGCGTGGAATACAGGTTGCTGAACAAAAGCAGCGCGATCAGCGGCAGCGTGACGCTCAATACAGCCGTCATCAGTTTTCGCCTGAACGAGACTTCTTTCTTCACACTTTTCATGCCGCGCGATCCTTTCATCTATTATAGTATAGAACGATGATACAATATCATAGCAGATTTTAAAGCATTTCGCAAGTTAAAATCCGAAGGAACCGTGTGATTGAAATAAACGTCCTTTCGTGGTATACTGAAACTATATCAACGGAAAAGACGGGAAACAGGCACGTTTCCCGCAGAAAGGTCGTTCAGATGACGGAACATAACGCCACTTCTCTCAGCGCAAGCCTTGTGAACCGCAAGGTCTACACCGTGTGCTACACCGGGCTCGATACGCTGTCTTCGTTTCACGATGCCCTTTATGAAGCGCGCCGCAGCTATTTCGGATCCGGCAAAACCGTACATATCCGCGCCCGCGGCATTTTCGACGGACTTTCCGGCGAGGTGCACGGCAAGCTCTCCCGCCGCACTATAAAATGGAAAAAACGCGCAGGCAAAAATACGCTCGAAGCCGCATTCACAGACGGCGGTCAGCGCGGCATCGCGTTTTATAACGCCTACGGCGCATTGCGCGCCCGCGTGTACTACGACGGTGAAATGCAGTGGATGCGCACGGAGTATTTCTCTCCCGATGACGACCGCCGCGCGCGCATTACCTTTAAGCCGGACGACCACCGCGACGCCGTCATCCGCTTCGATTATAACGATTCCACCGGCAAAACGAAAGAAACCGTGCTGTTCCCCGTGCCGTATGCGTTCCAAACCGCCGAGCAGAGTTTGCAAAACGCCCAGTTCGGCGACCGCCTTCTGCTCGTCGCCGATGAGCGCGGCGAATACGCCTACTGCCCGCGTGAAGAGCAGCAGCGCCGCATCAAATTTCTGAAGCAGAATAAAAACGCCTCCGTCATGCTCTCCATGGGTTGGGAGGTCAAGGACGGCGACGTGCCTGAAACGACCGAGCCGGAGTCTGAACTGCCCGTTTTCGTGAACCTCACCGAGCCCGCACTTGTCGATTTCCTGAGCGACCCCGCCGAAAAAGCCGCAGAGCCTACCGAAGAGAATCCCGTTCTCGAAGAAGCTACCCCCGAGGAACCCGAAGCCGAGCCGCAGCCCGAAACAGAACCCGAGACGAAAGAAGTCGAAGAATCCCCCATTGAGGACACTCCCGCAGAAGAACCCGAAGAAGTCCCGGAAGAACCTGCTCCCGTAGAAACGCCAAAAACAGACTCCGCCCCCGACATCACGCCGGAAGAGCTCCGGCAGGCACGTGCCCTGCTTGATAAGCTCCTGCCTGTAAAGGAAGCTGAAAAAGAGGACGACCCCAAAGCCGGCATCACGCTCATCAGAGGCGGCACACCGCTCCGTTACACAGGCGACCTTTCCGAAGACGGCAAACGCGAGGGCTTCGGCCGCACCGTGAACAACAACGGCATCACGCTCTATGAAGGCGAGTACAAAAACGACCTGCGCGAGGGGTTCGGCGTGCACCACTACCGCAGCGGCGCTGTCTCCTACATCGGCGACTTCAAAGAGGATACGCGCGAAGGCTTCGGCGTTTCGTTCCGCGAAAGCGACCACGCGCTGCACATTTCCCACTGGCAAAACGGTAAGCCGCAAGGCATGGCAACGATTTTCAACAAAAACGGCGATTTAATTTACAACGGCCAAATCATCGACGGCCAAAAGCAGGGCGCAGGTGTCTCCGTCGACCCCGAAACGCACTGCGTGTTCGTCGAAAAATATGAAAACAACAAAAAAGCGGGTCAAGCTACCCTGTTCGATGCAGACGGCAACTTGATTTATTCCGGTGGCTGGCAGAACGGTAAACGGCAGGGTCACGGCACGGCGTTCGACAAAAACGGCAATGTCGTCTACACCGGCGAGTGGAAAGATGACCGCTATGAAAACGGCATTTTGTACCGCCACGTGCAGAACGAGGACAAAGCGTAATGGACCGCGTTGAACTGCACGACGTGGAATACGGCGACTGCACCGTCCTCGTTGGGCAAAACCGGCAGATTTTAATGGTGGATTGCGGCTCCGTCAGCCGCTACGCCCGCCGCGGTGAAGAGGAGATTGACCGCCGTTTTAACGAAATTTTCAGCCGCTATGCGCCCGCCTCCCAGCGCCAGTTTCTGCTCACGCACTACCACCGCGACCACATGAGCGGCTTTTTAAAGCAAGTCAAAAAGGATCCCGGCTACTTTGACCGCGTATACCTCCCCGCCCTCCCGTGTGATAAGCGCGGCGTAAATCCCGTTTTGGAGTTCGCCGTGTTCGCGCATTTTTTCGCCGTTCCGCAAAGTGACTTCGCGCAGGTGAACACCACTTGCCTGCGTATTTTCGACGCGCTCAATGATTCTGTCGGCGCAGACCGCATTTTCACGCTCGGCGGCGGCGACATCTTCACATTTGACGGCGCGTTTTACGAGGTGCTCTCCCCCGCGCGTAACGAGCCCTTCCCGTTCGATGCCATCCTGACGGAAGCCGTCGAAAACCTCAACATCTGCCTCTCTTCCCCGTTTCACACCGGGCGCGAAACGGAGTTTTTGGAGACGAAGGATGCGTTCGTTAGGCTCTACATGCAGTGTCAAACGGCCTTCGCGCCGTCCGACCGCGCCACGCCCGGCAGACGGCGCATCCTGCTTGATTCTCTCCGCGACCTCTTAGGCCGCATGGAGGATATGCGCAGCAACCTCGCCCATTCCCCCGCCGCGCCGGATATTCAGGACATTTTAAATCAATCCGTCGTGCGCAACGTCTACACCGAAACGCAGAACGACCTCTCCCTCGTCTTTCACAACCGCCGAAGCCGCGGCCCGTCGAACCTCGATATTCTAATGACCGGCGACGTGTCCGATGAAGTGCTGCGCCGCATCTCCGGGAAGCTGTTTGACGGCTACTATATCGTCAAAGCGCCGCACCACGGCACAGAAAGCCACTTTTCAAACGTTATCGGCGACCTCGCCGTTGCGCACCTGCTCATCTCCAACGGTGATTACCACGCGGGCGGCGAAATTTCCCAGCGCTACATCGATATGGAGTGCATCAAGCACTGCACAAACGCCGGGGCATGCCGCTGGCGCGACATCGCGGGCGGATGCTGCAACCGGCTGCAACGGTGCTACGAGCAGCCCGCTTCCGGCTCCCTGACGCTCAAATGCGCCGCAGCCGCCGGCGAGCGCCGCACGTCATGCAATATCTATGTATTCGGCCACAGCGGCGTTTTGGGCTGCCACTGCGACCGCGGGTAGTTACTTCAACATGTTCTCTACGCCGTCAATGAGCTGCCCCACCGTGTGCACGGCCTTGGCGGTGCTGCGGCGCATCTCTTTTGTGCGCGCCTTGGCGGATTTCTTCCCGCCGTTCATCATCGCGGACGAAACGGCAGCCACGGCAGCGCCTGCGGCAATGCCGAGACCCACGCCCTTCACAACGTTCATGCTCTGCTTATACATGGCATCCAACCTCCAGATCCAGATTGCGGCTTTTAAAACATACAAAACAGCCGTCACGTTTAGTTTCCCCCTTTTTACAAAAACATACATCATTCTTCCCGAAAGGACTTTGACAGCAATGATTTTGAATATCGTTATGGTCGAGCCGGAGATCCCCCAAAACGCCGGCAACGTCGCGCGCACCTGCGCCGCCACGGGCGCAAGACTGCACCTTGTGGGCCCCATGGGCTTTAAGATCGACGACAAAAAGCTAAAGCGCGCCGGTCTCGATTACTGGCATTTGCTCGACATCACCTATTATGACTCGCTCGACGAATTTTTTGCAAAAAACAGCGGCGAATTTTTCTTTTTCTCCACAAAATCCGTCCATAAGCACACGGATATACACTATCCCGATAATTGCTACCTCTTCTTCGGCAAAGAGACAGCCGGACTGCCGGAAGATCTGCTTTTCAAAAACAAAGACCGCTGCGTGCGCATCCCCATGATTTCGGAAGCGCGCAGCCTAAACCTCTCCAACAGCATCGCCATCGGCGTTTACGAAGTCCTGCGCCAGTGGGATTTTCCCGCGCTCTCCGAAGCCGGTCGCCTGCGCGGCTACGACTGGGACGCGGCAGACGCGAACGGTGCGAAATAAAAACCCGTACAAAATCGCAAAAATGAAAAATTTGCGCTAAAAAGTGTGCAATTTGCGCGTTATCTCTTGAAATCATCTTCCGTTTGGTATAAAATAAATTCTGTAGGCGGTGTTGTCCGCCAACCAAACGTATAACCGTAACTCAATATATTTCTTAAAGGAGTGTACGAAAATGAACTACCTCAACAAGAAAACCGTAGAAGACATCGACGTTGCCGGTAAGCACGTTCTTGTCCGCTGCGATTTCAACGTCCCGATGAAGGACGGTGTCATCACGGACACAAAGCGCATCGTCGGTGCGCTGCCCACCATTAAGTATCTCGTAGACCACAACGCAAAGGTCATCCTCTGCTCCCACATGGGTCGCCCGCACAACATCTTCAACGACGTTGTAAAGCTCGACAAGAAGGAGAAGAAGAAGATCGACGCTATGCCGGAGGCAGAGCAGGCCGAAGCGACCGCTAAGGCACTCGAAGCTGCTAAGGGCGACGTGAAGAAGTTCTCCCTGGCGCCTGTCGCAGCAGAGCTTTCCAAGCTCCTCGGCAAGGAAGTCATCATGGCAAAAGACGTTGTAGGTCCGGACGCTAAGGCTAAGGCTGCAGCTCTGAAGGACGGCGAAGTCCTCATGCTCGAGAATGTTCGCTTCCACGCAGAAGAGACCAAGAACGACCCGGATTTCGCTAAGGCACTCGCTTCCATGGCTGAGATCTATGTCAACGATGCATTCGGCACCGCACACCGTGCACATGCTTCCACAGCAGGCGTTGCAGATTACCTCCCGGCTGTCTGCGGCTACCTCATCCAGAAGGAAATTTCCATCATGGGCGGCGCGCTCGAGAACCCGAAGCGTCCGTTCGTTGCAATCCTCGGCGGCGCTAAGGTTTCCGATAAGATCGGCGTCATCAACAACCTGATTGAAAAGGTCGACACGCTCATCATCGGCGGCGGCATGGCTTACACCTTCTTCAAGGCTCTCGGTCACGAGATCGGCACCTCTATCTGCGAGGACGACAAGGTTGAGCTCGCTAAGGAAATGATGGACAAGGCGAAGGCTAAGGGCATCAACTTCCTCATCCCGGTCGATAACGTTGTTGCAACCGAGTACAGTGCAGACTCCGAGTGGAAGATCGTCGATTCCGACGACATTCCGGAAGGCTGGATGGGTCTGGATATCGGCCCGAAGAGCCGCGAGCTGTTCGCAAACGCCGTGAAGAACGCAGGCACCGTTGTTTGGAACGGCCCGATGGGCGTTTCCGAGTGGGAAAACTTCGCAAACGGCACCATCGCGGTTGCAAAGGCAGTTGCAGACAGCAACGCGATCTCCATTATCGGCGGCGGCGACTCCGCTGCGGCTGTTGAGAAGCTCGGCTTCGCGGATAAGATGACGCACATCTCCACGGGCGGCGGCGCTTCTCTCGAATTCCTCGAGGGTCTTGAGCTCCCCGGCATTGCTTGCCTCAACGAGAAATAATTAAAAGCATGAACGGGAGCGGAGCTTGCCTCTGCTCCCGTATTGTTGTCTCAATAAAAACGGTTTTTAACCGACGGAAAGGAATAGAAAATCATGAACAAGGCTGTTAGAAAGGCTGTTATCGCCGGCAACTGGAAAATGAACAAAACCCCTGCGGAGGCAAAGGAACTCATCACCGCCATTGCTCCGCTCGTTAAGGACGCAGGCTGCGACGTTGTCGCTTGCGTGCCGTATGTAGACATCGCAACCGCTATTGAGGCGGCTAAGGGCACCAACATCAAGATCGGCGCAGAGAACTGCCACTGGGCGGTCAGCGGCGCTTTCACCGGCGAGATTTCCGCAGAAATGCTGAAGGCTTGCGGCGTTGAGTACGTCATCACCGGCCACAGCGAGAGAAGAACCTACTTCGGCGATACCGACGTTACGGTTCAGAAGAGAACAAGAGCTGCGCTTGACGCAGGCCTCACCGTCATCGTTTGCGTAGGCGAGTACCTCGAGCAGCGCGAGCAGGGCATCACCGATGAGCTCGTTGCCATGCAGACAAAGATCGCACTCGGCGGCGTAACCGAAGAAGAGCTTAAGCGCATCATCATCGCTTACGAGCCGGTTTGGGCCATCGGCACCGGCAAGACCGCCACGGCAGAGCAGGCAAACGAAGTTTGCGCTGTCATTCGTGCGACCGTCAAGTCCCTCTACGGCGAAAAGGCTGCAGAAGGCATCACCGTTCAGTACGGCGGCTCCATGAACGCAGGCAACGCAGCTGAGCTTCTTGCACAGCCGGACGTTGACGGCGGCCTCATCGGCGGCGCTTCCCTGAAGCCGAACGACTTCGCAGCCATCGTAGACGCAGCCACCAAGGGCTGATTTTTCCACCGAAAGATTTTTTCCAGTTGAAAGGAAAGGCATCTCCACTATGAAAAGACCTGTTGTACTCATGATTCTGGACGGTTTCGGAATTGCTAAAACGGAGGGCAACGCGATTGCCGCCGCTAAGAGACCGAACCTCGATAAGCTGTTCTCTGAAAACCCGATTACAAAGATCGGCGCTTCCGGCATGGACGTCGGTCTGCCGGACGGCCAGATGGGCAACAGCGAAGTCGGCCACACCAACATCGGCGCAGGCCGCATCGTTTATCAGGAGCTTACCCGCATCACGAAGGCGGTACAGGACGGTTCTTTCTTTGAGAACGAAGCGCTCGTACACGCCATGAATAACGCAAAAGAAAACGGCACCGCGCTGCACCTCATCGGCCTGCTTTCCAACGGCGGCGTGCACAGCCACAACCAGCACCTCTACGGTCTGCTGGAAATGGCAAAAAAGATGGGCGTTGAAAACGTCTATGTTCACGCCCTGCTCGACGGCCGCGATGTTCCGCCTTCCTCCGGCAAGGACTTCGTCAAGGAGCTCATGGAGAAGATGAAGGAAATCGGTGTCGGCAAGGTCGCAACGGTCATGGGCCGTTACTATGCGATGGACCGCGACAACCGCTGGGAGCGCGTAGAAAAGGCTTACAACGCCATGGTTTGCCGCGAAGGCGAAGAGTTCGCGTGCCCGGTTTGCGCTGTATCGAAATCCTATGAAAATGAAGTCACGGACGAGTTCGTCGTGCCGTGCGTCATCAAGGGCGGCGCTCCGGTCGCATCCGGCGATTCCGTCGTGTTCTTCAACTTCCGCCCGGACCGCGCAAGAGAGATCACCCGTACATTCGTAGACCCGGATTTCTCCGGCTTCACCCGCAAGAATGGCTTCTTCCCGCTCACCTACGTCTGCATGACGCAGTATGACGCCACGATGCCGAACGTTGAGATCGCATTCAAGCCGCAGAGCCTTAAAAACACCCTCGGCGAGTACGTCTCCGATAAGGGCCTCAAGCAGCTCCGCATTGCCGAAACCGAGAAGTATGCGCATGTCACATTCTTCTTCAACGGCGGCGTCGAGAAGCAGTATCCGGGTGAGGACCGCATCCTCGTCAAGTCCCCGAAGGTCGCAACGTATGACCTCCAGCCGGAAATGAGCGCTTACGAAGTCACGGATAAGATGGTTGAGGCCGTCAAGTCCGGCAAGTACGATATGATCATTCTGAACTTTGCAAACTGCGACATGGTCGGCCACACCGGCGTGTTCGAGGCTGCAAAGGCTGCCGTTGAGGCTGTCGATACCTGCGTCGGCAAGGTCGCAGCAGCCATCGACGAGATGGGCGGCGTGCTGCTCATCACCGCCGACCACGGCAATGCAGACAAGATGGTTGATGATGACGGTGAACCGTTTACCGCACACACCACAAACCCGGTTCCGTTCTGCGTTGTCGGTTATCCGTGCAAGCTGCGTGAGGGCGGCGTTCTCGCGGACATCGCACCCACCATGCTGAAGATCATGGATCTGCCGCAGCCGGAAGAAATGACAGGCAAGAGCATCATTCTCTAATTCGATCTTGCTCTAAAATCAAAGCATTATAAACAGTCTCCCTTTGTGTTTCGGCACAGAGGGAGATTTTTTGTTCTATTTTTTTTCTAACAATTTTTAAATATATATTGACAAACCCTCCTATACATGATATCATGCAAGTGTAATATATTACCAAAAAAACATATGCACAGGTGATATTTTTCAGCAAAAAGTTCAAGCTCAATTCATAACACAAATTCATTTGCACCGCCGTATCCGTCAGCGTAGCCACAAATCCTAACATCATCATAGGAGGTCGTTTTATGAAAAAGCTCGCATTGGTTTTGTCCCTTGTTTTGATGCTCACGTTTGTCGGCTGTTCGTCTAAGACAACCGTGAAAGAGACAGACGCTTTCCGATTCGATTCCAAGACCGGCTATGCGTATTCCACTGCGCCGTTCGGCATCGACACGACGGAGCTTGAATCCGCTATCGGCTCTAAGCTGACAATGGTCAGCGAAAGCCCCGCGACAGCGCCTTTCGCATATACGAATTATTTGTCGGAGGACATCGTGCAGTCCGCAGGCTGCTCCGGCAAATTTGATGCGCAGTTTGACGAAAACGACAAGCTGTTTTCGGTGACGTTCCACGAACAGCTTGCGCGCGGCACGGCAGAAGAGCATTTTGAAGCCGCAAGCAAACGCTTCACCGAAACCTTCGGCGCACCTGCCGTTCAAGACGACAACGGTACCGGCACTCAATATCTCGAGTGGCAGGATAAAAGCAGTGGCACGGCGCTGGGGCTTACATATTCCGATCTCGGCACGACCGATCCGACCTTGATGATCTCCGTCTTTGAGAAGTCCCGCTACGTCGAAGCCGGAACAGGCGAGTGGAAATAAACTTAAATATATTAGAAGTTGATCTATAAACAAAATCTCCCTTGGCTTTTTGCCATGGGAGATTTTTGCCATTTTGCGGATAAATTGATATCTTTAATAGAAGATATTGAAAAATCAGCAAAGATGCTCTTTGTCGCTTAACTGTGCTTCTTTGCTGCTTTAGCCGTATTTTTTACCGAATAAAGTTCGTTGCGATGCGCTGTTCCGTTTCCGGCAGGCCAAATTTTTCCTTACCGAGCGCAATGCTCTTCATCAAAAAAGTCATATTTCTCGCCAAGGTGCGCATGGTTTGTAGACCCTCCAAATCCTCTTTCGCCTCGCCTAGTGCGAGGCCGTGAATGCTGTTCCAATACTGACTGGACGCGACGGGCATGCCGGAGATCGTAAAGAATTTGTTGAGTTCGTCGAACGTGGCGGAAAGGCCGCCGCGGCGGGCAGCCACAACGGCGGCGCCGACTTTCATCGTTTTATCGAACGGAGTGCTGTAAAACAGGCGCGTCAAAAGCGCGACAAGTGTTGCGTTTGCGGAGGCATAATACACCGGACTGCCGACGACAAGACCGTCCGCTTCCGCAAATTTCGTCGCAACTTCGTTGACAAGATCGTTAAAAACGCAGTGCCCCAGCTTAGAACATTGCCCGCATGCCACACATCCTCGGATGTCTTTGTTGCCGACATGAATAACTTCCGTTTCGATACCTTCTTTGTTGAAAATATCCACCATTTCATGCAGGGCAACAGCAGTATTGCCGTTCGCCTTCGGGCTTCCGTTTAAGAGTAAGACTTTCATTTTCCATTTTCCTTTCTTTGTGTTTTGTTGTTTTCTGTATACGCACGCAGATTACTCTGCGTTTGATCCGTTAAATTTTTGAAAGGCTTATGCGCGTGGCGGGCGCTTTCTTTTTCGTTCCAATCGGCGATGACCTCGCGCATGCGCTTGTTCGCTTCATCGACCTCCACCTTGAATTCGGAGGCCGTAACACGACGCGCGCCGTGACCGAGTACGATCATCTGCTCTGCGCCGTCGGACGTGGCGACGCGCACACGGTGCTTTTTGCTGATCTCAAACGTGGCGCGCTCAATGTAGGTATCTGCCGTTTCCGCCTGCTTTGTGAACACAACGGAAATGTTGTGGTAGCGGATAACGTCCTCCACGTCACGCGGGACGCGATAGGCATCGAAAACGAGGATGCACGTGCTGCGGCTGAAGCTCTGATAATTGCAGATTTTATCCATTAAAATCTGTCGAGCGGTGTCGATGTCCTTTTCGGCGACCTTATTTAAATCGTCCCACGCAAAGAGAATATTGTAGCCGTCGATGAGGAGATACTCAGGCTCGAAGACCTTTTCCGGCACCTTCCATTCCCCTTTTCCGCTGCTTTCTGCGGCGCGGACGGCGTTTTGCGGCTGCATATCGCGGCGTCGGATAGGGCCGTAGGTGCGCTCAAAAATGGCGCGCAGCTCATCGTCGAACACAGGCGGCAGCTGTGCGGCGGCGCGCACGGGAGCTTCGGTTTCGGCAGATTTTGTTCCCGGCTTTTCGGGCTTCCATCCACTTTCGAGGTGCATGTGGGAAGCCGCCTCGCGCCACGGCACAACGAAGCCGGAGCCGTGCGAACAGAAGACGGAATCGCCGGTGTTCTCCAAATCATGCTCGGCATCGTAGCCGATATGCTCGATGACCTCTTCGGCATTATGGCACGGCAAGTAGCCCTTCGGCATACAAATAAGGCTGCCAAGCCCGCGCGTGTACGATGCGACCTCCAAGGTGTAACCCTGCATTTCGGAGACGGGCGCAAAGCCCGTGATGACGGCATTTTCACCCTCGGTCTGCGGCGGCTCGAACTCCGCGCAAAGGCGCTGCATGTCCGAAATGGCGCGGCCGACCTGCGACTGCGGAACCTCTAATCGGAAATCGTACCACGGCTCTAAAAGCACGCTTTTCGCCTGTAATAAGCCGTGGCGCACGGCGCGATAGGTGGCCTGACGAAAATCGCCGCCCTCGGTGTGCTTTAAATGCGCACGGCCGATGAGAAGCGTGATTTTCATATCCGTGATGGGCGAGCCGGTCAGCACGCCGGGGTAGCTGCGCTCCTCAAGGTGCGTTAAAATGAGATTCTGCCAGTTGCGGTCAAGCACATCCATGCTGCACACGGTGCCGAAACGCATACCGCTGCCGCGCTCGCCGGGCGCTAAGAGCAGGTGCACCTCGGCGTAATGGCGCAGGGGCTCAAAATGCCCCATGCCTTCGACGGGTTCTTCGATCGTCTCGCGGTAGACAATGCTGCCGGTACCGAACGTGACCTCCATTTTAAAGCGCTCTTTTAAGACGCGCTGCAAAACTTCAAGCTGCACCGCGCCCATAATCTGCACGTGAATTTCGTGTAATTGCTCGTTCCACACGACATGAAGCTGGGGGTCTTCTTCCTCCAAAACGCGCAAACAGCGCACGGCGGTGTGCGGCTCCATGCCGTCCGGCAAGAAGACCTGATACGTCAAAAAGCTTTCAAGCACGGGCGCGGGGGTGTCTTCCTCCGCACCGAGTCCCTGCCCGGGATACGTGTGCGTGAGGCCCGTTACGGTGCACACGCCACCCGCGGTGACTTCCTCCGCAAGGCGAAATTTCCCACCGGAATAGATGCGGAGCTGGTCGGCTTTTTCTGCCCATACGTTTTCGCCCGCGCCGCCTTTAAGGACCATTTTAACGGGCAAAGCGCCGCCTGTGATCTTCAAATACGTAAGCCGTGCGCCCTGATTATCGTGTGCGATTTTGAAGACCTTTGCGCCGAAAGCCTTAGGGTATTCGGGCATTTCGGTGTACATTTCAAGACCGTTTAAAAGTTCTTTTACGCCGTCTAACTTCAAAGCCGAGCCGAACCAGCACGGAAAAAGCTTGCGATTTTTGATGAGGCGTTTAATCTCGGGACATTCGACTTCGCCCGTTTCGAGGTAATGGGCGAGCGTGTCTTCGTCACAAACGGCGATGTTTTCATCGCGTTCCGCTTCGGGAGATGTGAAATCGACGCAACCGGTGCTGAGCTTTTGCAGTTCGGCTAAGACTTTATCGTGGTCTGCGCCGTCGAGATCCATTTTGTTGATGAAAAGGAACGTGGGGACGTTATAGCGCTCCAAAAGCCGCCACAGCGTACGCGTGTGGCTCTGCACACCGTCTGTGCCGCTGATGACGAGCACAGCGTAATCGAGTACCTGAAGCGTACGCTCCATTTCGCTGGAAAAATCGACGTGACCGGGGGTATCGAGCAGCGTAAACGCGGTATGTTCGAGCGGTAAAACGGCCTGCTTTGAGAAAATGGTGATGCCGCGCTCGCGCTCCTGCACGTCGGTATCGAGAAACGCGTCCTGATGATCGACGCGCCCAAGACGGCGGAGCTGCCCGCCTTCATACAGCATCGCTTCCGAAAGTGTGGTCTTGCCGGCATCGACATGCGCCAAAAGCCCAAGGCATATTTGGTTTTTCGTTGTGTTTCGCTTCTGCTCGCTCATGAAAAGTGTCTCCCTGTACCGCCGTTAAAATTAAACTTCGATTTAATAAACAGTATACCACTTTTTGAAGATACTGACAATATCTCGCGCGGAAGAGAGTCGAAATTAGGCGGCGCAAACCAAGATTTGCTATTGAAAAAAACCGCGTTTTTTGCTATACTAAAAACAGATTTTTCGCGGGCAGATACCGAACGCCCGCTTTTTTACTGTATTCGGGGTGTATCGGAAAACAAGTTTACGGCTTTTCAAATGCACCCTAAAGGGGATTATTTTAGGACGCATGAGACGTATGAATTAAGGAAGGGGAATGACCATGAAGAAAATCGGTTTTGACAGTCAGAAGTATATCGAGCTGCAGTCTGCACGTATTCGCGAGCGCATTGACCAGTTCGGCGGCAAGCTGTATCTGGAATTCGGCGGCAAGCTGTTTGACGATTTCCACGCTTCACGCGTGCTGCCGGGCTTTGAGCCGGACAACAAGATCAAGATGCTTTTGGCGCTGAAAGACCAGGCGGAGATTGTCATTGCGATCAACGCGAACGACATTGAGAAAAACAAGCGCCGCAGCGACCTTGGCATTACGTATGACACGGACGTCATCCGTTTGATTGATATTTTCCGCGGCTTCGGCTTATATGTGGGCAGCATCACGCTGACGCAGTACGCAGACCAGCCCTCCGCGGCGATTTTTGAGCAGCGCATGAAGACACTGGGGCTGAAGGTCTACCGCCAGTACCGCATTCCGGGGTACCCCTCTGACGTGAAGCTCATTGTAAGCGACGAGGGCTACGGCCGCAACGACTACATTGAGACGACGCGCTCCCTTGTTGTGGTGACGGCGCCGGGCCCGGGCAGCGGCAAAATGGCAACCTGCCTTTCGCAGCTTTACCATGAGCACAAGCGCGGCATTAAGGCGGGCTACGCGAAGTTTGAGACCTTCCCCATTTGGAACCTCCCCTTAAAGCACCCGGTGAACCTTGCCTATGAAGCGGCGACGGCTGACCTGAATGATATGAACATGATCGACCCGTTCCACCTTGAGGCGTACGGTGAGACGACTGTAAACTACAACCGCGACATTGAAATCTACCCCGTGCTGCGTGCGATGTTTGAGCAGATTTACGGCGAGTGCCCGTACGCGAGCCCGACGGACATGGGCGTGAACATGGCGGGTCTGTCCATCATCGACGATGAAGTGTGCCGTGAAGCCTCGAAGCAGGAGATTATTCGCCGCTACTTTAAGACGGCGTGCCTTGTGCGCCAAGGTCTTGCTTCCGAAGCGGAATTACAGAAAATCGAGAACCTGATGCGCCAGCTGAAGTTGGAGCCGGAGAACCGCCCGGTCGTGCTCGCAGCATTGAAGCGCGCGGAAGCGACAGGACAGCCCGCGGCAGCTTTAGAGCTGCCGGACGGCACGATTGTGACGGGGCGCACATCGGAATTGCTGGGTGCTTCCTCTGCGTTGACACTGAACGCTTTGAAGATGCTTGCAGGCATTCCGCACGAGGTGAAGCTCATCTCGCCGACGGTCATTGCGCCTATTCAGACGCTGAAAACCGACTACATGCAGAGCCGAAACCCGCGCTTGCACACCGATGAGATGTTGGTGGCGCTCGCCATCAGCGCGGCGACCGACGAAAACGCGATGCGCGCCATGCAGAAGCTGGACGAGCTGAGCGGCTGTGATTTGCACTCCAGCGTAATCCTCGGCACGGTAGACGACAGCGTATTCAAACGCCTTGGCATCAACGTGACGTGCGAAGCAACGTATGAGGACAATAACCTCTACCACAAATAATCTTTCTTGTAATATAAAACCGCTCGAAGCCGTAAAGCCCGAGCGGTTTTTGTTATAGGAATTTTCGGATTTAAATTGTAAAATAGCGGCCGGTAATGATCTTTTGCACAAGATTCGAAATTTTGCGGCTATCCGTAAAATCATCCTTGCGAATAGCGTAAACCACCATGCTGATGATCGCGCCGGCAAGAAATGAAATGGCGTAATCACGGTCTTCGTGGTCATAAGCGTGGAAAATATTGTCCAAATGCAGGAGATACGCTTCCGATTTTTCGCGAGCCAATGTATCCAGATGATTTTCGACCAGAAGACTGAGGAGTTTTTTCTGCTCCACAAAACACTCCATAATAGAATCACATAGACTGCGAATGGTGTAAGCGCGCTTTTCCGCAATGAATCGTTTGCGGTATTCTTCAAAAAGCCGGTCGAGCCGACGCCCAATGACCTCTTCCTTATTTTCAAACAGCGAGTAAAACGTCTGGCGTGAAACGCCGGCGTGGGCACAAACGGCTTTTATCGTGATTTTTTGAAACGGCTCTTCCTCCATAAGTGCTAAAAGTGCCTCTGTGATGAGGTTCTGCGATTGCAGCGCCGTTGGATTTTTTCCCTGATACATAGACATTCCCTCCTGTTTCGTCAATATTTTCACTCAACTTGGACAAATGTCAAATTGACAAGTGTCAATGGTTCATATTATAATGACTTTATAAGAGGTTGTCAAGACGAGACTCTCGGCAAAATTGTGAATTTTTTGTGGCGCGAAATTTTTGGGGAGTGTGTGAAAAACATGGAAGTGCGCGACGCTTTATATATTATTTTCGGGTATCTCCTGGGCAGTATTTTGTTTGCGCGGCTCGGTGGGCTGATCTTTAAAAAGACAGACATTATGGCGGAAAGCCCGGACAAGAACCCGGGCACAATGAATGCGTTTACATACGGTGGGTTCCGGTGCGGCGTGTTTACGCTGTGCGGCGACCTGTTCAAGGGCTTTTTGCCGGTTTTTTTGTACCGCAGCGGAGAACTGCCCGAAAACCCGCTGATGCTCTCTTTTGTGATGGCGGCGCCGGTCTTGGGCCATATTCTGCCGTTTTATGACATTAAACACGGCGGCAAAGGCATTGCGGCAACGTTTGGGTGCTTTTTGGGGCTGCTGCCGCACTGGATCCCTCTGTGCGTTTTGGCGAGCATCTTCATTTTCTTTTCGTGCGTTGTTAAAATCAACCCGAACTATTACCGCACAGTGGCGACGTATATCCTGGCGGCCATTTGCACGGTTTGGCTGGAGCCAAACCGCTATATCGTCTTCGGCTTTTTGCTGATTGCGGCTTCGGTGCTCGCAAAGCTCTTTATGAGTGCCGAGGAAAAAGAACACTTTGAGGTGAAACTTGCATGGAAGCACTGATTTTATCCTGCAGCACGGGCGGCGGGCACAACACGGCGGCACAAGCGGTTTTTGAGGCGCTGACGGAACGCGGGCACCACGCCGTGCGCATGGACCCGTACACGCTGGTGAGCGAGGAGCTTGCAAATAAAGTCGGGCAGACCTATATAAAGTTGGTACAGAAAAGCCCGAAGCTGTTTGGCGCGGTCTATGACCTCGGTAACGCGTACCGTAAGCTGCCGGGGCGCTCGCCGGTGTACCACATCAACGGCAAAATGGCGCCGTACATGCAGAAATACCTTGCGAAACACCTAACGGACGTGATCGTCTGCACGCATTTGTACCCGGCGGAGATTTTGACGCACATGCGGCTAAACGGCATGGAAACGCCGCCGTTTGTGTTTATTGCGACGGACTACACTTGCGTTCCGTTTACGGAGGAATCGGACTGCGACTTGTACGTGACGCCCTCCCCGCTTTTGAGCAGCGATTTCACCGGGCGAGGCATTCCTGCGGAAAAATTGCGGCCGCTGGGCATCCCGGTGCGGCTGGATTTTTCCGATGATACCATCACGAAAGACAGAGCGCGGGAAGCGCTTAACTTGCCGAAAGACAGGCGCACGTTGCTGCTTTCCGGCGGGAGCATGGGCGCGGGGGCAATTATTAATGCCGTGCGGGCACTGCTGCCGTATTTGAAGCAAAATGCAAACTGCGACCTCAACATTTTGTGCGGCAGCAATGAGGCGCTGTTTGACAGCGTGGAAACTGAATTTGCAGAAAATGGGCAAATCACGCCGATGCACAGCACGAACAAAATGGCACTGTATTTAAAGGCAAGCAACGTATTTATCTCGAAGCCGGGCGGACTTTCATCTACGGAGAGCGCCGCGGCGGGCGTGCCGCTTGTGCACATTTCGCCGATACCCGGGTGCGAAAGCCGCAACGCGGAGTTTTTTGCCAAGGAGGGTATCGCCGTAAAGGTGGAAAACACAGAAACAGAGCTTTTGTCGGCGGTGGAAAGGCTTTCGGAGCCGGGAAATGCAGAAGAAATGCGCAAACGGCAGAGAGCAGTTATCAATCAAAATGCAGCCATAGATATTTGCGAGCTGTTGGAAACGGTAGCACAGTGATGACGCAAAATGTGGGTTAAAAGTTTTTGATCGACCTTTTTTCAAAAAAGGTCGCGGATTCTTAGGGCTGAGCCCTAAGCCGAACTCCGCAGAGTTCGGAATACTTTTGCCTAACTCAAAACTAGGAAGGTAGATTTGAACGTCCGGGGGACGTTCAAATTGTAGGGAACCCAGTTGCATGGGTTCCCTGAAAGAGCGGCTTTGCGCCGCTTTTTTTATATACACAGTTTTTTTCTAAGTGAAAGGTACCGTGAAGTTCATTAGCACGCTGTATCACTTCCTTTCCCTCTGTCAGAGGGAGCCGACATAAAAAGAGCCACTGTGATTACTCGCAGTGGCTCTTAAACACCTTAAATTTAAATTTAGAAACGATCGCGCTTGACGTAAGACGTATGCAGCAGCTCGTGTGCCTTATGGCAGCCGGGCTCGCCGCCCATCCATTCGTAGCACTCCTTGACGACGGGGTTCAGGTGGCTCTTTCTGAGCGTCTTGGCCGCGTCCTCATCGTAGAGGGCTTTTGCACGCAGGGCCTTAATGTCCGTGAAGCTGCGAACCGTAGACGGCTGAATCGGCTGGCCGCCGCCGTTTACGCAACCGCCCGGGCAGCACATGACTTCCACGATGTGGTAGTCGGCTTCGCCGCTTTCAATCTTCTTGAGCAGCTCGTTTGCGTTATTCAGACCGCTGACGACAGCGACCTTGACATCCATACCGGCAACCTTGTAAACAGCTTCCTTGAAGCCCTTCGTACCGCGAATCTCTTTGTACTCGATGTTATCGTGGTCGACGCCCTCAAGCACATCGGCTGCGGTACGGAGCGCTGCTTCCAGAACGCCGCCCGTCGCGCCGAAGATCGTAGCTGCGCCGGTGGAAACGCCCATAACCGGGTCAAAATCCTCTTCCGGCAGTCTTGCAAAGTTGAGCTGTGCCATCTTAATCATGCGGGCAAGCTCGCGGGTGGTAATGGAGATATCAACGTCCGGCACACCGGCTGCGTCTTCGTCGTCACGGTTGATCTCGAATTTCTTCGCGACGCACGGCATGACGGAAACAGAAACGATGTTGTTCGGATCGATGCCTTCTCTTTCCGCAAACCACGTTTTGATGAGCGCACCAGTCATCTGCTGCGGGGACTTGCAGGTGGAGAGGTTTTCTGTGAGGCTCGGGAAGTAGTGCTCGCAGAACTTGACCCAGCCCGGAGAGCAGGAGGTGATGATCGGCAGCTTGCCGCCGTTCTTCACGCGGTCAATGAACTCGTTTGCTTCTTCCATGATGGTCATATCGGCACCGAAATCGGTATCGTAGACCTTATCGAAGCCAAGGCGGCGCAGGGCTGCGACCATCTTGCCTTCTACGTTCGTGCCGATCGGCATACCGAACTCTTCGCCGAGCGCTGCGCGCACAGCCGGAGCCGTCTGCACGACAACGACCTTTTCCGGATCGTTGATGGCATCGATGACCTGCTGGGTATTGTCCTTTTCGGTGAGGGCACCTGTCGGGCAGGCTACGATACACTGGCCGCAGGAAACGCAGGCCACTTCGCTGAGCGGCATCTCAAATGCGCAGCCGATCTCGGTATCGAAACCGCGGTTGTTCGCGCCGATGACGGCGACGTGCTGCTGCTGGCAGGCTGCCACGCAGCGGCGGCACAGGATGCACTTTGCATTATCTCTTTCGAGGTACAGGGTGCTGTAATCCTTTTTGCCGGCGGGAACGGCGCCTTCGTAGCGGTTCTCGCTGTCGATACCCATATCGTTGCAGAGCTTCTGCAGCTCGCAGGTGCCGCTTCTCTTGCAGGAGAGACATTTGCGGTCATGCACGGAGAGCAAGAGCTCCAGTGTCATTTTTCTGGATTTCTGAACCTTCGGCGTATTGGTGAAGACCTCCATGCCCTCGTTTACCGGGTACACGCAGGCGGCAACAAGCGATTTTGCGCCCTTAACTTCGACCATGCACATACGGCATGCGCCGATCTGGTTGACGTCCTTCAAGAAGCAAAGGGTGGGAATGTCGATTCCGGCTTCTCTTGCGGCTTCGAGGATCGTGCTGCCGGCAGCGACCTCGTAGGACATGCCGTTGATCTTAATATTTACCATATCCATGCTATTCTCAACTTCCTTCCTTACTTCTTTTCGATGGCGCCGAACTTGCACTTTTCACGGCAGACGCCGCACTTGATGCACTTCTGCGTATCGATGACATGCGGCTCGCGGACGGTGCCGGAGATAGCGCCGACCGGGCAGTTGCGTGCGCAGAGCGTGCAGCCCTTGCACTTGTCCGCATCGATGACGTAATTCGTGAGGGCCTTGCAGGCGCCTGCCGGGCAACGATGCTCGGTGACGTGCGCAATGTACTCATCACGGTAATACTTGAGTGTGGAAAGAACCGGGTTCGGCGCTGTCTGGCCGAGACCGCAGAGGGAGTTTTCCTTAATGTAGTAGCAGAGCTCTTCGAGCTTATCGATGTCTTCGAGCGTTCCCTTGCCGCTTGTAATCTTGTTGAGGATCTCAAGCAGGCGCTTCGTGCCGACACGGCACGGGGTGCACTTGCCGCAGGATTCATCGACCGTGAACTCAAGGAAGAACTTTGCAATATCGACCATGCAGGTCGTTTCATCCATAACGATGAGGCCGCCGGAGCCCATCATGGAGCCGATGGCGATGAGGCTGTCGTAATCGATAGGTGTATCGATGAGGGACGCCGGGATGCAGCCGCCGGAAGGGCCGCCGGTCTGTGCAGCTTTGAACTTGTGGCCGCCCGGGATGCCGCCGCCGATTTCTTCAACAACTTCACGCAGGGTGGTACCCATCGGAACCTCAACAAGGCCGGTATTGTTAATCTTACCGCCGAGTGCGAACACTTTGGTACCTGCGCTCTTCTCTGTGCCAATGCTGCGGAACCACTGCGGTCCCTTGAGGAAGATTTGCGGGATGTTGGCATACGTCTCAACGTTATTCAGAACGGTCGGCTTCTGGAACAGACCTCTGAGTGCCGGGAACGGCGGGCGGCATCTCGGCTCGCCGCGCTTGCCTTCGATGGAGGTCATGAGCGCGGTCTCTTCGCCGCACACGAATGCGCCGGCGCCGAGGCGGATCTCAAGGTCGAAATCAAAGCCGGAATCGAAGATATTTTTGCCAAGCAGGCCATACTCTCTCGCCTGGTTGATGGCAATCTGGAGACGGTGAACCGCGATGGGGTACTCTGCACGGATGTAGATGTAGCCCTGCGTTGCGCCGATGGCGTAACCGGCGATAGTCATGGCTTCGATGACGCTGTGCGGGTCGCCTTCCAGAATGGAACGGTCCATGAATGCGCCCGGGTCGCCCTCGTCGGCGTTACAACATACATATTTCTGATCGGCATCGTTTGCCGCTGCGAATTTCCACTTAAGACCGGTGGGGAAGCCTGCACCGCCACGACCGCGGAGGCCGGAATCGAGCATGGTCTGAATGACCTGCTGGGGCGGGATCTTCTCCGTGAGAATCTTGCCGATTGCCTGATAGCCGTCGAGCGCGATGTACTCATCGATCTGCTCCGGGTTGATCACGCCGCAGTTGCGCAGTGCGACACGCATCTGCTTTGCGTAGAACGTGGTCTCGTTAAGGGATTTTGTAGTGTTTTCGTCAACGACCGTCTCCTTGTAGAGCAGGCGGCGAACGATACGTCCCTTGAGCAGGTGCTCTTCAACAATTTCCGGGACATCTTCCGGGGTGACGCGGCTATAGAACGCGCCCTCCGGGTATACGATCATGATCGGGCCGAGTGCGCACAGACCGAAGCAGCCGGTACGAACAACGTTGACTTCCTGATCCAGACCTTTGGCGCTGATTTCCTCCTTCAGCTTTTCAATGATCTTTTCGCTGTTCGAGGACGTGCAGCCCGTACCGCCGCAGACCAGAACATTGGAACGAAACATAGTTTTACCTCCTTATTTCTGATTTGCACCGATGGTGTATTCCGTGACGACATTGCCGTTGACGATGTGATCGTTGACAACGCGCAGTGCCTTTTCCGGTGTCATTTTTACGTATGTAGTCTTGGTGCCGTTTTCATCGATAACTTCGACGATCGGCTCGAACTGGCAGATGCCGATGCAGCCTGTCTGCGTGACCAGGACGTCGTGAAGCTCGCGTTTGTTGACCTCATCCGAGATGGCGGTGAGAACCGGTCTTGCGCCTGCTGCGATACCGCAGGTAGCCATGCCGACCAGAACACGCGTTTTCGCTTCGGAATTTTCGCGGACGTTGACCGCCATTTTTGCTCTATCTCGAATTGCCTGAAGTTCAGCTAATGATTTCATGTGGCTTTTCCTTTCTGCGCCTTGCGCATTGATACTACGAGAGCTGCTTAAGCTCTTCCTCCGCCTCTGCAAGATACTCCCGAATCCACGCCGATACCTCGGGCTCCGTAAACGGAACGCCCTCCAGCTGCTCGCGCAGCGTACGGGTATCGAGGGTGATCTCTTTTTCTTCAACGCTGTGAGTAAAGAGAAAATCGAGTTCGGGATTGCAGGTGATCAAAAGATGGATAACGGACGCGATGTCCCCGAGGGGGATCATATCGACATGCGAGGGACGAAACACAGCCGTGACTTTGGTGCCCTTGCCCTTTTCGGAATCAATCTGAAACGAGCCGCCCGTCATTTCCGCTTCCATTTTGAAAAGCGGCACGCCAAGCCCAACCTTGCGGGTAGTGCGTGTGGTGAAAAACGGGTCGATGACGCTTTTGACCTGCTCCGCACTCATGCCGCAGCCGTTATCCGTTATCGTGATGGTTAAGGTGTCGTGCTTTTTCGATTCCGCGACCTGCACCGTGATAAGCGATGCGCCCGCGCGAACGGAGTTCTGCACAATGTCCATCACATTCAACGAAAGCTCGCGCATGGCTTACGCTGTGTATTTTGCAAGAATCTTATCCACGTCCTCGGGAACGAGACGGCCGTAAACGTCTTCGTTGACGGTGAGGACCGGCGCAAGGCCGCAGGCGCCGATGCAGCGACATGCGGTGAGTGAGAACACGCCATCCGGCGTACATTCCTCCGGCTGGATGCCGAGCTTTGCAACGAGACGGTCGAGAACCTTATCTGCGCCCTTAACGTAGCATGCGGTGCCGAGGCAAATGGAAATGTTGTACTTACCCTTCGGAGTGAGCGAGAACTGAGAATAGAACGTGGAAACGCCGTAGACCTCTTCGAGAGATACATCGAGACCGCGTGCAATCTCCTTCTGCACTTCGATCGGCAGGTAGCCGTAGATATCCTGCGCCTTGTGCAGTGCAGCCATGACGGCGCCTTTTTCATTCTTGAGGCTCTCGATGACTGCGAGGAGCTTCTCATGCTGCTCGGGAGTATCGGTAAACGGAATGGTACTGATACGCTTTTGCATTTTATTTCCTCCCTGATAAAATTAAGTTTAAATTCAGGTATGGTTCGGTCTGCGCCCCTATTGGGCGAAGAGCTTTCATACATCTTTATGAATTATATCAAAATCGACATACATAATAATTCTAAAAAAGAATTAAAAACGAAAGTTTGTCAAACCCATGACGAAATTTTTGTCAGTTCTTTTAGCGTACAGCACAAAAATTTCGTTTTCAGGCATTTGTTAAAGTATACAAAAACAGTATAGATTTGCCGTGAAAAGGTTGAAATATCACTCATTTTATCGATATTTTATATCGATAAAAGTATATCTATTCCGTTTTTACCAGATTTGCAAAAGTTAGAAACAGCTAATTTTCAAAAGAGCGAGATTAACGAAATTTTATGCAATTTAACGAAAATCCGGCGATTTAGCCATGTTGGTAAAAATGACGAAAGCTGTGCGTTATGCGAAATTCGCATAGCACACAGCTTGGCGTTTTTTTCTTATAAAGCCTGAAATTTACCTGCACCGAACCCACGCAGCACATCTAAAAGCGCTTTGGCGGTTTTTTCCGGCAGCTCCACCGTTTGGTGTTCTTCGGGCATCAAATGCAGGTAATGCGCGTCAGAGCTGCGCAGAAGCACCATGCTTTCGAGCTCCGGGTGCAGAAGCCGCTGCTGTGCGGCATCGGCAGTAAGGGACAGCTCTGCTGCGGAAAACTGCGCTTCCGGCGGGATAGCACCGAGCGACGCAGTGACGCTGTACGCGTCTTTATCGACATGCGCGGGAAACGCCACGCCGTTAAACTCTTTCACGAGCGCCTGCACGTCGTTGATGCTGATGTCTGTTGCGGTAATGAGAAGCTCGGAAATTTCTCCGATCTTCTCGTCGTTTTCGTTTAAGACCCACTGCTCGCCGAAAATTTCCGGGCGGTTCGGCACCTTTGGAACGTGCGCACAGACGTATTTATCGAACGCGAGCGCGTCCTCGACCGTTTCAAACAGACAGACGACGTGTGCTTCTTCGGCGGTGCAGAGTTCCATACCGGGAATGACGAGCACGCCCGCGGCCTGCCCCACCTTTACGGCAGCGGGCGTATTGCGACAGGTATTGTGATCCGTAAGCGCGATGATGTCGCAGCCGAGCAGCGCCGCCATGTTGACGAGGTTGTTCGGCGTCATGTCCGTATCGCCGCACGGAGAAAGGCACGAGTGCAGGTGCAGGTCGTACCGATAGCTGTTCATACATTCACCCCAGTAATGAAGCGATTTTGAGCGCGGTTTCAAAGGCAGGCAGGGATGTACCGTACACGGCGATTTCCTGCTGCTCGGCACGCGCTTTGGCATCTGCATCCAAAGCGGCATCTTCCACAAGGATGATGCCTGCGGTATCGGCAAGCGATGCGACCGCGATGGCGTTGACGTTGCCCATAACAGTAAGCCACGCGTCGTCCGCTTTGGCTCTGCCCATGACCCAGCTTAAAAGATCGCCGCAGTAGCAGCCCTTCACTTCGCGCGTTGTATCTGTATTTTCGGTCAAAAGCTTCCAGCCGAGTGCTTCGGCCATTTCCTCTATCTGCATTTTACTTCCCCCTATTCGTCATCATTTGTGCGTTTGCCGCCGTCAAGGTCTAAATTTGAGAGCGAATCCGCAAAACGGCGGATCTCCTTGCGCAGGATGAACACGCAGTCTTCCTTGCGGCAGCTTCCGCGCACGGTGTCCTCCGCAAAGGCACGGCAGCTCGGTGCACCGCACGCGCCGCAATCGAGCCCCGGCAGCTCCGCTTCCACCTTGTCGATCTCCATCATCATTTCCATGGCGCGGGAAATATCCTCCGAAAGCGTTAAAACATTGGAAAACTCCAGCCCGCTGCCCCAGTTCATTTCCTCCGGGACGGTTTTGTTTTTCTCCAAGTGATTCTGCGAGACGGGCAGATATTTGCGCAATCTTTGCAATCTTGCAATGGCGACATACGGGTTTTCGACGCACAGCACGCCGCCGACGCAGCCGCCGGAGCAGGCGTTGAGCTCGATGAAATCCAGCTCACCGATGCGTTCGTCTTCAATCTCCTCCAAAACGCGGATGACGTTTTCGATGCCGTCCGCCGCGAGATATTTTTCTTTTAACAGCGCCGAGGATTCGCCGCCGGAGGTCGCCCAGCTGACACCGATAATGCCGGAATTTGAGAGCGATTCGAGATCTTTTGGCGTGAGCTTATCCATGCGGCTTGAAAGCTGCGGGAAAATTTCGCTGATGGCGATGGCGCCGTCTACCTCCGACTTTTCGATGCCGATGGGCATGCGAATATCCGTAACCTTTGCGGGACACGGCGTGATGAAAAAGCAGCCGATCTGCTCTTTCGGCAGGCCCGTTTTCTGCATGGCCTGCTGCTTTGCAATCCTTGCCGCAGTCTCCATGGGCGACAAAAGCGGCAGAACGTGGTCGCAGAGATCCGGGAAGCGGACGCGGATTAAACGCACGACAGCCGGGCAAGCCGAGCTGATGACGGGGCGCTGCAAGGTGCCGGCATCCATCAGGCGGCGGGTAGCCTCGCTGACAAGCTCTGCCGCGCCGGAAACCTCCATGACGTCATCGAACCCAAGCTTTTTAAGGCCGGATAAAACATAATCCTGATCGTCCAAATTATTAAACTGCCCATAAAGAGACGGTGCGGGCAGCGCGATTTTATATGTAAACTTTTCCAGCATGGAAAGGTGGTCATGCTTTGCACGCTTTGCGTGGTGCGGGCAGATGCGGATGCACTCTCCGCAATCGATACAGCGCTCGCTCATGATGACCGCTTTGCCGCTGCGCACGCGAATGGCTTCCGTTGGGCAACGCTTGATGCAGTTTGTGCAGCCTACGCACTTGCTTTCATCGAGCGTGACCGAGTGGAAAAAAATACCCAATCTAACGCGCCTCCTCCATTATCCTATGCAGAGCTTACGATTTTTCGCTCTGCGCGTAAACGACCATTTTGAGCGTGGTGCCCTGCCCCACGACCGAATCAATCGTCATTTCGTCGGAATACTTCTTCATGTTCGGCAGGCCCATGCCGGCGCCAAAACCAAGCGACCGCACGTTATCCGGCGCGGTGGACCAGCCCTCCTGCATGGCCTTTTCCACGTCTGCGATGCCGGGACCGTGGTCGGTGAGCACGATGACAACCTTATCCGGGTCCACGTCCACATTGGCTTCGCCGCCGCCCGCATGGATAACCAT
The DNA here is from genome assembly GCA_021029595.1 of Hominenteromicrobium mulieris. Taxonomy (GTDB): domain Bacteria; phylum Bacillota; class Clostridia; order Oscillospirales; family Acutalibacteraceae; genus Hominenteromicrobium; species Hominenteromicrobium mulieris. Next base: position 194,264 of record JAJJOY010000003.1, read on the forward strand.
GTTGATTTCACCCTCGTACATGGCGATGGAAACGCGGCGAATGGCAGATGGGTTATAGCCGAGTTTCTTTAATTTATGCTTTACATCGCCCGAAGCTTCGCCTGCGCGGGTAAAATCATCGCCGGGGACTGAATACCGAAGTTGCAGCATACTCATGATACGTCACACCCGCCTTCTAATCCTTTTTCGTATAGGAGGCCGCACGCCGTGAACATTCTGTACGGCGTTGCGAGAATGGTGATGTCCTTTTGCCGTGCGAGCGACAACACGGTCTCATCCGGGCGCTTGCCGCGCACAAAGATGATGCAGTGCATATCCATCATTTCCGCCGTGCGTACCACCTGCGGATTGACAAGGCCCGTGAGCAGCACGGACTGATCCTTGACAAACGCCAGCACATCGCTCATCATATCGCTGCCGCATGCGGTTTTGACCTCTTCCTGAAGGTCGCCCTCCGCCAGTATTTCCGCCTTTAAAATGTTGACAATATTCTGTACCTTCATGAAAGCTTCACCCTTTCGCCGAGTTCGGACACGGGTCTGTTTGCTCTTTTTGAGCCTAAAGTGTCCTTGTATTCTGTTATTATACAAAAAGATTTCCAAAAAATCAATCCGTTATGGAAAATGTTCTGTACTTTTAGATAGTTTTTAAAGTGTTTTTTTGCCGCGTTTTTTGCCTTGCGGTCGAAAAATGCAGATTTGTCAACAGAAGGTGGACAATTTATTTGTATTTGTGCATGGGGCACGAACGAAATGCAGCATTCGATATTTGTCCACCGATTAGATACACCTGTTTTTATTCCGAAAACAAATTTATACTTGACATTTGCGTTTTGCTGTATGTATAATAGGGGAAACTTTACCGCAGTGCTATAAGAAATCACGGTAAAGCAAGGCAAATCTATTTTATTATCCGGTGCGATTTAACGCGCCAAAGAAAGGAAGATCTTACTATGAACCGTGTGTACAACTTCTCTGCCGGCCCCTCTATGCTGCCGGAAAGCGTTCTTCTGAGAGCCGCTGCCGAAATGCTCGACTATGAAGGATCAGGCCAGTCCGTGATGGAGATGTCACACCGATCTAAGGTCTATGACGCGATCATCAAAGGCGCGGAAAGCCTTCTGCGCGAGGTGATGGAAATCCCGGATAACTACAAGGTGCTCTTTTTGCAGGGCGGCGCATCCTCGCAGTTTGCGATGGTGCCGCTGAATTTGATGACGAAAAACCGCAAGGCCGACTATGTACTCTCCGGCCAGTTCTCCACAAAAGCGTATAAGGAAGCCGCGCGATTTGGCGATTGCAAAGTGGTGGCATCCTCGAAAGAGCAGAATTTCAGCCGCATTCCCGACCTTGACCCGAAGGAGTTCCGCCCGGACGCGGATTACTTCCATATCTGCATGAACAACACGATCTACGGCACGGTATTCCATGCGCTGCCGGAGACGGGTGACGTGCCGCTTGTGGCAGACATTTCCTCCTGCATTTTAAGCCGCCCGATCGATGTTTCGAGATTCGGCGTTTTGTATGCGGGCGCGCAAAAAAATGTAGCCCCGGCAGGCCTGACCATTGTCATCATCCGCGAGGATCTCATCGGCGAGCCGCAGGAAAAAACGCCGACGATGTTCATGTATAAGACGCACGCGGAAAGCGACAGCATGTACAACACGCCGCCGTGTTACTCCATTTACATGTGCAAGCTCGTTTTGGAATGGCTGAAAAACGAAGTAGGCGGGCTGAAGGCGATGGAAAAGCGCAACGTGGAAAAGGCCGCGCTGCTCTATGATTTCCTCGACCGCTCAAAACTTTTTAAGGGCTGCGCCGAAAAAGAAAGCCGTTCCATTATGAACGTGACATTCGTGACGGGCGACAAGGATTTAGACGCAAAATTCGTGCAGGAAGCTGCCGCTGCGGGCTTTGTGAATCTGAAGGGCCACCGCAGCGTGGGCGGCATGCGCGCGTCTATCTATAACGCGATGCCGCGCGAGGGCGTGGAGAAGCTTGTTCAGTTTATGGAGAACTTTGAAAAGGAGAATGCCTGATGCACAACATACTTTGCCTCAATAAGATCAGCCCGCTCGGCACCGACCGTTTGGGCGAAAACTATACATACGCTGCCGAAATTGAGAACCCGGAGGGCATTTTAGTGCGCTCCGCCGCCATGCACGACATGGAATTACCCAATAGCCTGCTTGCAATCGCGAGGGCAGGCGCGGGCGTGAACAACATTCCCGTGGAAAAGTGCGCGGAAGCCGGCATTGTGGTATTCAACACACCCGGCGCAAACGCCAACGCCGTGAAGGAGCTGGTGCTGGCGGCACTGCTGTTGACGTCGAGAAAAATTGTCCCGGCGATTGAATGGGCGCAGACACTAAAAGGCACGGCAGACATTTCGAAGCAGGTGGAAAAAGGAAAATCCGCGTTTGCAGGGCCGGAAATTCTCGGCAAAAAGCTGGGCGTGATTGGTCTTGGCGCGATCGGCGTGCTCGTTGCGAACGCCGCACAGACGCTCGGCATGCAGGTATACGGCTTCGACCCGTTCCTTTCCGTGGACGCTGCATGGAACCTTTCGAGCGACATTGTGAAGGCCGCTTCCGTGGATGAGATTTTTGAAAAGTGCGATTACATTACAATACATGTACCGCTGAATGACTCGACGCGCGGACTCATAGGCGCGGACGCTTTGAAAAAAGTGAAAAAAGGTGTGCGCGTCTTAAACTTCTCGCGCGGGGCGCTCGTCGATACCGACGCGATGTTGGCGGCGCTTGCAGACGGCACCGTTGCCGCGTATGCGACGGACTTCCCGGATGACGCGCTGTTCGGGGTCGAAAACGTCATCGCGATCCCGCACCTTGGCGCTTCCACGCCGGAAAGCGAGGATAACTGCGCTGTGATGGCCGCAGAGGAGCTGAAGGATTACATTGAAAACGGCAACATCCGAAATGCCGTCAACTTCCCGTATATTTCCATGGCGCGCGGCGCGGACACACGCATTTGCCTTGCGCACAGAAACATTCCAAATACCATCGGTTCGTTCACACAGGTGTGCGGTGAAGCGGGCATCAACATTGAGAACATGCTCTCGAAATCGCGTGGCGACTGGGCATACACCATTTTGGACGTTACGGGCGACGTGACGGAGGACGTGCGCGAAAAGCTGGCGGCACTTTCGCCGGTTGTAAGGGCAAGAGTAATAAAGTAAGCTCTTACTTCACCATTCGCGGGCAGGAGACCGAAAAAAGATAGAGGATATCGTGACAAGGCACGAACCGGTCGTTTTAAGCCGAGCCAAAAGCGCGACCTTTATTTCTGTGATTTTGCAAAACAACAAAAACACGGTGCAGCTTCATTTCGGCTGCACCGTGTTTTTTGAGTTTACGGATAATGCTGTTCAGTCTTGCTCCTGCACGGCGCTGCCCAACAAGAGGGCGGCGATACACTGCACGATTTCTTTGTCGCTGGCATCTTCGGGGATGGCACTCCAAAACGCGCGGGCTGCGGCATTTGAAGAATTTTTCGCCGTGCGAAGGGCTTTGCCAATCTCCTCGCGGACCGTTTCACCGTCTACGCCGTGTTTGGCTGCTACGCGCAGCATCAATTCCTGTTCACTCAAAATCTCTCATCCTTCCTGATCCGGCCCGGCAGCCCCGCTGTACTTTTAGAGCGGAGGCTGTCGGATGGGTGGTAAATCTGTCAGTAATGCCATTATAGCAAGGGGGTCTTGAAAGTTCAAATAGAATCGTTCGCGCGTTTTCGACGGAAATTGACAGGTTCCTTTTCACCCTGACAAAAGGTGTGCGGTTTTTTGCGAAAAAGCCGAAATTGTTACGAAAAGTTCATATTTTGACGCACAGTAAAGCGAGAGAAAATCGGGAAAATCAGGTATCGGAGGTGTTGCCCGGCATCTGCGGAGGCGTGCCGCCGTTACCGTTCGGCGGGGTTATGCCACTATCGCCGCTCGGCATTTCCGGCGGGGTGGTGCCATCACTGTTGCCGTTCGGCATTTGGCCGCCCATACCGCCGTTTGGAGCCTGACCACCCATATTACCGGGGCCGCCGCCAAAGTTGCCCATACCCGTAGCGCCGCTGACAACGCCGGAGCAGGTCTCGCTCGCGGCTTCTGTACCGTTTACATAGACTGTATACGTTTCGCCCTCGGTGATGTCCGGCGTGCTGAACGTGACATTCGTAAAGCTCTTCGGAGCCACGGCGGAAACGAGCGTGTTGCCGTCCGCGCCCTTCACTTCTACGGTGTCACCCGCGCTGCCGGTGCAGCTGACGCTGATCGTGTTCTGTTTGGAATCCGTTGTGGGGGTCTTCAGCATGCCGGAGCTGCCTGTGCCGAGCACAACGCCGCCGTTGATGGTAAACACGCCGTCGCAGTCAAATGTGCCGTTACCGTCACCGGTGGGGCCGCTGACGTACACCGTACCGCCGTTAATCGTAAGCGCACCGTTGGAATCGAGCCCGTCGCCGGAGGCGTTTACGGTGAGCGTGCCGCCGTTGACGGTGATCGTATCTGCACCCGCGGTGCCAAAGCCGCCGTCAACGGAGCTGCCTGCAGCATTCAGACCGTCGTCGCTTGCGGTGACATCGATCGTACCGCCGTTGATGGTGAGGTCGATGGCTTCAAGGCCCTCGCAGGACTCTTCCACCACGATGGTGCCGTCCTCGATTGTAAGGGTGTTATCTGCGTGCAGGCCGTCGTCGCCGGACTTTACGGTGATACCGCCGCCTGAAACGGTCATCGAATCGTTGCTGTGCAGGCTGTCGTCTGCGGAATCGACCGTGACGGTGCCGCCGGTGATGTCGAGCGCGGCTTCGGCCTTGATGCCCTTTGTAGACAGGGTTTCGTCCGCCGTTGTATTCTGTGCGCCGCCAAACATAGCATTGCCCGTTTTTTGCTCTCCATTCGCGCTGCCGCCGCCTGCGGTGACATTTACTTCGCCCGCGGAAATGAGAACACCGGTCTCCGCCTGAATGCCGTCCTGCTCGGCGGTGATGTTCACAGTGCCCCCGCCGATATAGACATAGCCTTTATCGGCCTCGGATTTGGTGGACTTGATGCCGTTGCCGGAAGCCGTGATATGGACGGTGCCGTCCTTAATGAGCACAGCGTCTTTGCCGATGAGGCCGTCGTCCGCCGAAGTGATATTCAAAACGCCGCCGGTGATTTTCAATTTATCTTCGCTCGTGATGCCGTCATTTGCATTGGAGTTGACGTTCAGCACGCCCGTGCCGTTAACGGAAAGGTCGCATTTGGCGAAAACCGCGGCGGTAAGCTCATCGTCGCCGTCCGTACCGGTGATAGTATCGGTCACGGTGCTTTCGGTGTTTTCGGGCAGGCTGATAATGACTTTATCGGCGTTTTTCGCGTAGATAGGCGCAGTCGTTGTGCAGGTGATGCTCGCGTTTTCGAGCACAAGGCGCACATCATCCTCGTCGCCGGCATCAATGATGACCTGGCCGTCCGTGAGCGTGCCGCTGAGAACATACATGCCCGCTTCCGTAATGGTGACCGTGCTGCCGGAAACCTTAACGCCGTCTGCTTCCTTTGGCGCGGAAAGGTCGATCTTCACGGTGTCTTCCGTACTGTAATCGATGTAGAAATCCTTATTTTTGAAGGAAAGATTTGCTTCGATGACGGAGCCGATGGTACCGTTCATCGCGCCGCCGGTAGAATCGGTCTCGTCTGCACCGCTTTCCTCAGAGGTGCTGGCCGTGCTCACGGTAGAGGAAGCGGAAGATACGGACGTAGACGATGTGGTCGACTGTGTGGAGGCACAACCCGCTAAGATCAGTGCGGAGAGAATGACAGCAAAGCGCAGGGTGTGTTTTTTCGTGGATAAACGATTCGGTTTCATAAAGGAAGGCTCCTTTCTTTACAGTTGTTCCACGGGAGTATGCGGCTGGCCGCAGCGTACTTCGAGATTGCCGTTGCGGCAGCGAAGCGCATCGAGAAATTCTTTTTCGTTACGGTCGTCCGCAAGGCGCACGCGATAGTGCAGCTTATAGAGGCTACCGAGGCTTGCGGTCTTGACTTCCGTAAGCTCTGCGTGGGTGGTGTATTCTTTGAAAATATCGTCGAACACCTCGGTGTAATCGAGCGATTCAGGGATGGTGATGCTAAGCTCTTTTTCGCCGCTGCGGTCTGCACCGATATGGAAGAAAACGAGCAGATACAGCACGGCGCACGCAATGACCGTGAAGAGCACGGAGAGCGCAATATAGCCGCTGCCGCAGGCGAGACCCACGGCCATGGCAACGAAGATGACGGAGATGTCTTTGGCGTTACCGGGTGCGGAGCGGAAACGGACAAGGCCGAACGCGCCGGCGACCGCAACGCCCGTGCCGACGTTGCCGTTGACGAGCATAATGACGGTCTGCACGGCAAACGGCAGTAAAATGACGGCGAGCACAAGGCTTTGCGTAAAGCGCGTGCGGCGCGTATACGTAAACGCGATGAGCGCGCCGCAAAGCAGCGCAACGAGAGAGCAAATCAAAAACGAAGATACGGTGATACCGGACGAGGTGAGGCTTGCAAACATGGTTTCCATGGGAATATCCTTTCTGAAATCAAATGAATTATTTAGGATGCATGCACGATGTGCGTGCCGTGGGTGTTATAGGCACTGGCATATTTAGAAAACGACGCGGGGTAAATTCTAAAGCGGCTCAGCATATCGGTGAGCCATGTGGGGAGACCGCCGCCGGCTTTGATTTCCATCAGCGTTTCGCCGGGCTCTAAAAGCAGTTGCCCATCGTCCCCCTGACGCAGGTCGGTATTTTCTTCTCTAAAGCGTATGTTGGTATCGAATGTGATGCGCAGGCCGCTGTCTTCGCGGCTGTAAAGTGCCACGCGGTCATAGCACAGCGCCATGGCGGACTTTAAATCGCCGTAATAGTGCAGTGACCACGCAATCTCTTTTGCAATCTGGCTGTTCTCTTTCGGCGCTTTGCCGTTTACAAGCCAGTCATACGCTTCGCCGTAGGGCATCACGATGCGGCGCTTGTAGACAATGCCCTGATATTTTTTCTTCAGCTCCACAAACGACGGGCTTTCCGCTTTCGGCACGCCGTAGGTACGCAAACGCAGCTTTTCTTTATAGACGGGCTTTTCGCCCGAAAGTCGCGCCAGCAAATGATTCGGGGTGTCAAAGTAAATGTTGCATATGGTGGAGCGCCCGTATTCATCGGGGCGCATATACGGCTCCAAAACCGCCCAGAGCGCCTCAAACTGTAAGGAATCGAGCAGATATTTTTGCTCTACGCGCTCAAATATGCCGGTATAGTCCGCCATGGCTTTCGCCCTCCTCTTTGTTTTGTTTCTTAAATTTTACTTACAAAATGTGATGAAAAGGTGATTACATTTTGAGCGTTAGCGGAGAAAACCGTGCAAAAGCAGGTGCTGTGCACCGTTCCTACAAAAACAGGTGTGTTCTGCTGTGCAAAAAGTCCATTGCGCCGCACATATACAAATGATAGAATGAGATAAACGCGTTTCTATGGAAAAACGCAACTTTGGGAGGATCTGTATGTACACACTCGATTATTTAAATTGCTTTATTGAAAACCTTGATCTGCCGGAAGCGAGCCGCGCTTCTCTGCGCGAGAACTGCGAGACGCTCGTGACGACACCCGGCGCGATTGACGAGCTGGTCTCTGCCGAGACGCTGCTCTTTAAAGATTACGGCATTGACGGCGCATACGGCGCGGAATGGAAGCCCATTGTGCCGCACATGGACGCGCTTTCGGAGCGGACAGGGCTGCACCGCCACGTGGTGGATTTCCTGTTCCTTGCGCTTGCAAGCGAACGTCTGCGCGAAAATTACAGAGCGGCGGGCCTGACGGACGAGCTGTTCTGGGACACCATCGCCGACCTGAAATTCAAGCTCATCGAGTGCCACGACGTATACGACATTTGGGGCACATTCGTCGCAAGCTGGTACCCGTGGTTCTACACGATGCACCGCTTTAAGCTGGGCCGTTTGCAGTATGAGGCCGTACACTTCTCCGGCGACACGCTCGTGACGGTCGGCGGTTACACGGTAAATCCCGGTGACACGGTTTACAACATGCACATTCCGTCCTGCGGTTCTTTGAACCGCGCGGCGCGCATCGAATCTTATAAAAAAGCCTACGAATTTTACAAAAAAGACCTCGATGGCAAGCCGATGGTATTCTGCTGCCACTCCTGGCTTTTGTTCCCGAAGAACCGCGAAATTCTGCCCGAGACGCTCAATACGGTCGATTTCATCGGTGACTTCTATATTTACGACAGCGAGGAATACGATGTGTTCCACGACAAGTGGCGTGTGTTCGCAAAGGACTTTGAGAAGCCGAACAGCGAGCTGCCGGAGGACACCACCCAGCGCCGCTGTTTTAAAAAATGGCTTCTGGACGGCAAAAAGACCGGCGCGGGCGCGGGCATCTTTATTTACGACGGCAAGGAATTCATCAAATAAGTAAATTTGCAGGATATTTTGCAAAAGCCTGCATTGTTATGCGCAAAAAGGCTTGACAGAAGTTTAATTAGCTGATATAATTTTGAATTGCTGATCGGTCATATAAATTCACGACTTGGGTGAATGTCTCTACCGGCCGCCTTGTGTGCCGACTATACCGAAGCCGCTTACGGGCTTCGTGTATACGTTCGGGCACAGGGCGGCCTTTTTATGTGCCGATTTACCCGAAACCGGGTCTTGCATAGAGTTGTATTTTGAAATTCATACGCAAATTCATCTGTCAGTTTTAGAAAGTTGGGGTCAAACATGAACACGGATATCGTCATCATCGGCGCCGGTCCTGCCGGCATTTTTACCGCGATGGAGCTTCTGCGCCGCGGCAGCAAGGAGAAAATTCTGCTGCTGGAAAAAGGCCGTTCCATTGAAACGCGCAAATGTCCTAAGGCCCAGACCGGCCACTGCATGAACTGCAAGCCGTACTGCCATATTACAACAGGCTTTTCCGGCGCGGGCGCGTTTTCGGACGGCAAGCTGTCCCTCAGCCCGGAAGTTGGCGGCGACCTGCCCCAGCTGATCGGCGAAGACACCGTACAGTCGCTTATTGAATACACGGATTCCATCTATCTGGAGTTCGGCGCGGACACGCGCGTGGAGGGCGTGAGCGAAAAGGAAGCCGTCAAAGAAATTCGCAAGCGTGCCATCCAGACCGGCCTGAAGCTCGTCGACTGCCCCATCCGTCACCTCGGCACAGAGAAGGCGCAGGAGATTTATTACGCGATTGAGCAATATCTTCTGAATAACGGCGTGGAGATTCGCTTCGGCTGCGCGTGCAGCGACCTCATTTTAAAGAACGACACCTGCATCGGCGTGCACGTTGCGGAGGGTCAAAACGAATACGACGTTTACGCGAAGCAGACCGTTGTGGCAGCCGGCCGACGCGGCGCGGATTGGTTTGATAAGCTCTGCGCCCGCCACGGCATCGCCCATGCGCCGGGCACAGTGGACATCGGCGTGCGCGTAGAGGTGCGCAACGAGGTCATGGAAACCGTAAACAACGTTCTGTATGAATCGAAGCTCATCGGCTACCCGAAGCCGTTTAAAAACAAGGTGCGCACATTCTGCCAGAACCCGGGCGGCTTTGTCAGCCAGGAAAATTACGATAACAACCTCGCCGTCGTGAACGGCCATTCCTATAAAGATAAAAAATCCGATAACACAAACCTCGCCATTTTGTGCTCCCACAACTTCAACGAGCCGTTCAATCAGCCGATCGAATACGCGCAGAAGGTGGGCGAGCTGACGAACATGCTGGGCGCGGGACACATTTTGGTGCAGCGCTACGGCGATATTCTGGACGGCAAGCGCACGTGGCAGAAAGAGCTTTCTCGCTCGAACCTGCGCCCCTCTCTGCCGGACGCGGTGGCGGGCGACATCACCTCTGCCATGCCGTACCGCGCCATGGTGAACATCATCAACTTCATTCAGGCAGTCGATCACGTCGTCCCGGGCTTCGCCGCCGTGGAGACGCTGCTCTATTCGCCGGAGCTGAAGTTTTACAGCAACCGCGTGAAGATGGACACGGACCTCAACACAAGCATTCACAACCTGCACTGCCTTGGCGACGCCAGCGGATGGACGCGCGGCCTGATGATGGCCTCTTGCATGGGCGTGCTCATGGGCAGAAAACTCGCAGAACAGGAAAACGCATAAGAGAACAAGATTGCACACATCGCAAGTTCACACATAAAGGAACGGGCCCCGCCGCGGCAATTCGGCAGAAGCCCGTTTTCTTTTTGGGCTTAGGGAAAAAGCAGAAGAATTTTCTTGCAGGCGCAGGGGGAATATGCTATACTGATTATGTATGAGTTTACATCATGACTACATTCAAAGAAAGATGGTTTTATAGATGAAATTAGGTATCGGAGTCCCCTACCTAAGTTTTCATATTTCCATTTTCCCTTATAAATGCCGATAAAACTAGATTTCATGCGCTTTTTCAGAATACCCAAAAGCATAAAAACGTATATATCTCAATGCCATCCCACGCAGAAATGGCGTAAAAATGGCGTAGTAGATTTTTGACGGTACAGCTGCGAAAAGAATACACACTACAAAAAAACAATCACACCCGGAGATGGGAGCTAACCCCTCATCTCCGGGTGTTTTCTTTATTGGATATTAATGTTCTTGGGAGGTCTGTCGAATGATCGCGGATGTCGGAAGCGCCTTATTGGAAACTCCCCAAGGATATTTCTGAGAATCACTGCGATCGTACTGATATACAATAATTTCCGGATCATGATACTTACTGAATCCCTGAGATAAGAAAAAAGTAAAGTCACTAGAGGTCGATAGAACGAGATGTATTTTCTCGATATTTGCAGATGATACAATTTCACGCATTTTATTAAGTATTCCAGTCCTCAATCTATTCATAAGAGCATAAGAAACAATTGCTGCAAACGTGTCATTATGCGTTTTATATCCCACCCTGAACGCTGTTTATCACAACCACCTTGAATTCATCCCAAATTTAGATAAAATATAAACACGAAACAAGGAGGCGCGCGAATGATCACAGCAGAACATTTAAGCCGAAGCTTTTCGGGTAACGGTCTCAAGTTACGGGATTTGAACTTTCATATTGAAAAAGGAGATTGTGTTGGCTTGATCGGCCCAAATGGCAGTGGGAAGCGTTCGCTTATTCGGTTAATTCTCGGTATCTATAATCCGGACCATGGGAGACTGTGGGTCATGGGGAAGAATCCGAGTCTTATTTGCCGTACACCGCTGCAGATGAGCCGTATCGACCGGAACCGTATGACGTTCATTCTTCCCGAATCTTTACCTGATGAACGCGTGTCTGGAATCGTATCTCCAAAGAAAAACGCAATTTTCGATGCAGATGATTTTCTGAAGGAGTGTTTTGAAACATTAAAGCTTTCTGCGTTGCTTTCATCAAAGGTACATCAGCTGTCTCGCGGCGAACTCGCACGCGTTCGCTTTTATGAAGCAATCACTTCTATGCCCGAACTGCTTTTACTGTACGAGCCATTTGTCGGTGTGGACGCCTCAATGAAGGAACAGATGATTCGGATTTTACTGACAATGAACCAGAAGTATTCAACTACAATCCTATTAGCGGTGCAAAATCTGAATGATATGGATAAAATTTGCACTCGAGCTATCGTGTTAGATAAGGGAATATGTATATATTCAGGAGACTTATCTGATCTGCGTCATCGCTATTTACTGTCGAATCGGTTGGTTTTCCAAATTCTCGATGGAGTTCCCGACTTTCAGGATCTTCCAATACAACGATTCAGTTGGAATGATGGAGATTTGAAAATCACTTTCGATCCTGAATCAGTTCGGGCAGCGGACATTATTGATCATGTCCTGCACACCTGCAACGCGTCTGAAATACTTATTCACGAACCGCAGGTCGAAGATTTATTTCGCATATTATATTCAAGCAAAAAGGAGGATATGTTATGAATAGTATTGTGTTATGGTTCGATTTGGCACGACGATCATTTCGATCACAATCGGTCTATCGCATCAATGTATTAGTCAATCTGATTTACAGTTTCATGTCAGTACTTATCAATGTATCCGTTTGGAATGCGCTCTATGCGCAAAACGTCGACCCTGCAGCAACACTTTCAGAGGCAATTACATACAGTGTGATCTCCTCAACATTTTTGGTGGGAATGCAGCTTTGGCCCGGTGTCCGCATTGGTGATGCCGTTTATTCTGGAGAGGTTGGCCAGCAGATGGTTCGTCCCATGAACCTGCTCGCACAGCATGCGGCAATGGAATTAGGAGAGAAAATGTTTAATTTCTTCACATGCATTCTTCCCTGCATTGTAGCTGCAAAAATTGTATACAATGCACTCTTGTTTCCCGCCACACTCGCGGACGTTTTATTTTTTCTATTGAGTGCTCTTCTCGGAAATATGATCTTTTTACTTCTCAACACAATATTGGGCTATACGGCTTTCTGGCTTGGAAATGTTTGGTATATCCAATGGTTTTTGACAGCAGCAATGTATGTTTTTGGAGGAGAAATGGTTCCTTTTTGGTTTTTGCCGGACAAGTTGAATATCATTACATGGTTTATGCCGTTCCGCTGTGTTCTGTTTATACCGATGGAAATGTATTTAGGGCGTCTGTCTATGAATCAAATCATTTTCAATCTTTGTTTACAAGTACTGTGGCTCCTCGGTTTGTTGCTTTTGGAACGCTTTGTGTGGTATCGGGCACAAAAGAAAATCGTAGTTCAGGGCGGTTGACTAGAAAGGAGGTCCGTAATGTTCTATCTATTCTTGGCAAAACAATTTATTCGCACACAGTGGCGGTCTCAAAACGAGTATCGCTTTTCATTCATTATGGGTATCTTGGCTCAAGGTACAAACTTTGTGTTTCGGTATCTGGCTTTGTATCTTTTGGTTTCAAGGTTTGGATCTCTCAACGGATGGAATTCTCGAGAATTACTTCTGATCTATTCTTTCTCACAATTCACATACGCAATCGGTTCAACATTTACACATGACCTTTGCAGACAGCTTCCGAATCTTGCCCGCACTGGTGACCTGAACAGTTATCTGATTCGACCGGTACACTCACTTTTCCTTGCAATATTCACGAATTTCAATGTTGGATATATTACGCACTTTACAATATCTGCCACTGTAATGATTTTCAGCTTTATTTCTCTCGGTGTTACACTAAATCTTTGGGGCATACTTTGGCTAGTTATCACATTGGTATCGGGCGGCATTATCTCCGGATGCGTCTTTTTGATTTCCTCGCTTCCAAGTGTTGTAGCCATTGGCAATGTTTCTCTTAAGAACATTACATATGTTTTCAAGGATGTTGTTCAGTATCCGCTTTCTATTTTCGGCACACCTTTGCAAATCATTCTGACCGTTTTCATACCTCTTGGATTCACGACGTTTTATCCACTGCAGCCTTTACTTGGAAAACAGGACATGGGTATTTTTCCAGTGTTTATCCAATATTTGTCTCCTCTCGTTGCAATTGTGATGGTACTCTTACTACTCCTCGCTTGGAGGACAGTCATTAATAAATACGAAAGCACCGGAACATAAGAAAGGGGTTTATTATGGCTTATATAGAATTACATGATGTTGTTAAGGATTTCAAAATCAAAAATAGACGCAATGGCGCTTTTGGAAATGTGAAAAACTTTTTTGCACCGCAGTATCTAACGAAACGCGCGGTAGACCATATCTCTCTGGAAATTAATCGAGGTGAAATGGTCGGATATATCGGTCCGAATGGAGCGGGCAAATCTACGACAATCAAAATACTCACGGGTATTCTGTTGCCCACCAGCGGCTATGTAAAAGTTGGTAATCTTGAGCCGTACAAAAATCGAAAGCAGAACGCCTTACATATGGGTGCAGTCTTTGGACAGCGCTCTCAGCTCCTGTGGGATCTGCCGGTACAAGATGCACTGGACTTGTTTCGTGGGATGTACCGGATTGAAGAAAAGACCTACAAGAAAAATGTAGAGATGTTCTGCGATTTGCTTGGACTCGATCAATTCCTTATGCAACCTGCGCGTCAGCTGAGTTTAGGACAGAAAATGCGCGCAAATCTGGCACTCGCATTAATACATGATCCTGATGTAGTTTATTTGGATGAACCTACAATTGGTCTTGATGTCCTCGCAAAGGATAATATCCGCGCGTTTCTGCGGGAAATCAACAAAGAGAAAAACACGACGGTACTGTTGACAACACACGATATGACAGATATCGAGAGTGTATGCGACCGTTTAGTTCTGATCAATAGCGGTAGTGTTCTTTATGACGGCGGTCTCAACGCCTTCAAGGAACAGTACTCCAAAGGCTACAGTATCCGCGTAACTTTTGCCGATCCAAAAGAAGCGATTCAGGATACTAGATTTGAATTGATTGAAAAGAAAGACGCAGAGTCGATATACCATGTTTCTCAGTCGGATTTTCAGCCCGGAGAGGCACTTGCTTTTCTGGCAAGTCACTGCAAAATGCAGGATATCAGTATTATTGAAACACCTATCGAGGAAATTGTTAAAGCAATATACAAACACGAAGCATAACAAGAAGACAAGAGTGAACTGTAAAAATACGGTTCATTCTTGTCTTTTTTATTAATAATCATTTTTTTGACTGCTGTCTCAGCCTGCCGGCAGCATAACGTTCACACAGAAAACAAGGTCTTCTTCATAAATATCCAGCAAACCATTGTATTTTTCTATAATGGCTCGAATCTGCTTTATTCCCATGCCATGTTTTTCCGGTTCCGCATGTGTAGAATGCAGATCCGGGTTAACTGCCAAAACAGAGGAATTGATACTGTTTCGTACCGAAATAGCTTCATATCCGCGCTTTTTACTGATGGATACGGAAATTTGCCGCTTATCCGAGTTTGCTGCGGCGTGGATAGCATTGTCGAGTAGATTGGTTAATAGAGAAGAGAAGTCGACACTATCAATTTTTTGGAATTTAAGGTTCTCTATCTGCAGCTGCATATGTACCTGCATCTGCTGGGCTTGCTGCAGTTTTAAATTCAGAATGTAATTCAATAGCGCATTTCCACTGTCAATATAAGAGTACTCCAGATTAAGCTTGTCCAAAATCTGTGCAGTGTAAGTACGAGCTTCATCATACTTTTCATTTCCTAAAGACATAGCGATGACCATAAGATGGTTGCGCATATCATGCTTTAAGCGACGCGTATTTTCATGGATAGAACGCACATTTTCTTCTGTAGCACGCATTTTTTCCAAAGCTTCATCGGCTGTAGCTACCTTCTCGCGTAGCTGAATCGTTTCGTCCAGCAAAGCTTTATAATCTGCGTTCAGTCGTATAAATTCCTGTTCTAGTACTTTCTTTCGCATAGAATAACCTCTTTAGCGGAACGACCGCATGATTTGCTGCTTGGCATTCTCTGCCCAAGCGCGCCCAATGGGGAGCTCTGTTCCGTTTTCCAGCGTTATGCTGACCGTGTGCAGCAGGTGCACAGCGGAGCAATTTACCAGAAAGCCTTTGTGTATACGTACGAATCCGTGAGAATCAAACTGTTCCTGCATTTCACGCATGGTGGAACGACAGGAATAACAATCTGCCGCAGTATATATTTTTACGTAATTTCCATCAGCTTCGAGATGTGTGATGTCAGAGAACGGGAGTCGGACGGAAACGCTGCCAGAACGAAATGTAAAGGCATCGATCCTTGCGGATACTTCGTGTGCAGCACGGAGTAGTACACGTTCGAGATCCTCATGATAACGGCTTTTACGAACAAAATCAAATGGTTTGTACTGAAATGTTTCGTATACAAGAGATTCCTGATTCGTAATAAAGATCAAAAGAGCTCGATTGTTCCGCTGCAGCAATTCTCCGGCAATATCAAATCCGGTAAGACGCGGCATATCAATGTCCAGTAATATGAGTTCCGGCGCAAATGCTTCGAGCTCATCTATAAAGCAGTTAGGATCACTGGATACCAGCCACGTTGGAGAGATACCGGCACGCTTATAGCAAGCAGTACAGAACTTCTGCAGTTCATCAAGAATTATGGGTTCGTCATCACACATTGCAATTCTCATATGGCATCTCCTTTTCTAGTGATATGAATTAATTATAACTTATTAACCCCGAAGTGTCCAGCAGAAGCTTCTGAAAACCAAACGCGAGGATATTGGTGGAAAGGAATGAACTATCGCAACGAGTAAGGTTAATTCCATACGTAATCGCCATAGAAAATCAGCTACTTTCTACCGCTAAAAGAACTGGCAAGAGTCCCCCTCATCTTCCTATTCCCTTCTCTATAGATCTTCTCAGCCGCTTCTGCAGAAGAAAGGCCAATGGTTATGGCGGTCTCATAGAAGGTGGGAGACTTATATTTCCGGTTTTGCACCCTATGGCAATCCGGGCAGACCCCGGTGCGTATACGAATCACTTCCTGTTCCTGGTAGGAGAGTGCGTTGTAAGCAGAGAAAAGCGTTTCTGTCAACTCCTTTTGGACCAGTGTGCGAAGCGGTTCATATGTGTCATCTCCACAAATCTCTTCACAGCTTTCTTCGCCGTCATCGTCGGCATACTGCCGGTATGTCGGCACCAAAAAGCTGGTAAAACGCAAGGAGTTCGAAGAATATATCAGTCAGAGTCTGATCATCTAACATAAATCGCTAACGAAAGAAGAAAAGTTTCAAATTATGCCTTGAGAAAAAGAGCACTTTATGCTAAGATTAGAATTTAGTAGTGTGCTCTTTTCGCTCAGGCAGAAAGGAGTAAAACTATGGGCAAAAACCTCAAAGGCAAGGAATGTGGAAAAGGTATTCATCAAAGAAAAGACGGTCTGTACAGCGCAAGATTTGTTGACCGATTCGGAAAACGGCACGAGAAGTATTTTCAGACACTTCCCGAAGCGCGCAACTGGATTGAAGACAGCAAATACGCTGACAAACACGACGATATTTTTGTTCCTACAGATATGACAGTCGATGAGTGGTTTAACTTCTGGATAGAAAACATTGTGGGCGATCTTGCTCCCAATACTCTCAGAAATTACAGGGAAAGGTACGAACATAATATCAAGCCCGTTATGGGTAAAATGCTTATCTCCAATGTTAAACCGATGCACTGCAAGAAGGTGCTTCTTGATATGGATGCAAACTATGCAGGCTCTACCATTCGGCAGACTTATATCGCCATGGGAACCATGTTCAAAGCAGCCAAGATGAATGATGTGATCGCTAAGCACCCTATGGACGGAGTTCGATATTCAAAACCTGTGCGTGCGAAAGATGACATCAAATTCTTCACCCGTGAGGAACAAAGCAAATTTCTTGAAGCAGCCCGAAAATCACACAATTACGAGCAATACGCGCTGATTCTTGAAACCGAACTTCGTACCGGTGAGCTGATCGGACTGACATGGGATGCAATCGATTTTGAGCATCGGATGCTTACAGTAAACAAGACACTCGAATTTCGCCATGCGCAGCAATTCTGGCGAGCGGGTCCTCCGAAAACCCAGCAAAGCTATCGGACGATTCCCTTGACAGACAGGGCGTACGACATATTCAAGAAATTATGGGATAACAGGCACGAGAGATATGAATCTCCTGCTTTATCTGAAACTCTTGAATATGTGGACAGACGCACGGGCATGATGGCTAAACTTGTGATGCGTGATCTTGTCTTCATCAACTGGCGCACCGGGCAACCGAACAAAAACAGTTCTTATGATACCCACCTCTACAAACTTTGCGATAAAGCCGGTATCAAGCGGGTATGTATGCATGCTCTGCGGCACACATACGCAACCCGTGCAATCGAAAGCGGTATGCCCCCTAAAATACTGCAAACCCTTCTGGGACACGCCAGCATAAAAACAACCATGGATAGATATGTTCATGTAACCGATGAATCCATGAATCAGGCGATGATCCAGTTCCAGCAAGATGCGGTCTATTAATCAGCCATTCGTAAATGGCGTAAAAAATGGCGTAGACAGTAAATCAGCAGGCAGAAAAAAACTAGTAAAAAAATCGGTGCAATACCAAAAGCGCTGATTTCGGACATTTATCAGCAGTAAAATCCCCCTGAAAACGGGGGATTCTGATAAAAACCGATATATTTTAATGCGAGAATGGCGTAAAAATGGCGTAAAATCCAAAAGCCAAATCGCAAAAGCCCAGTAAATCCGGGAATTTTTCTAAGGAGAATGATAAATATGAAATTAGGTATCGTCGGTCTGCCGAACGTCGGCAAGAGCACACTTTTTAATGCGATCACGAATGCGGGGGCGCAGTCTGCGAACTACCCGTTCTGCACCATTGAGCCGAACGTGGGCGTTGTTGCCGTGCCGGACAAGCGCCTCGATAAGCTGGCAGAAATGTACGAGCCGGAAAAGTTCACCCCGGCGACGATCGAGTTTGTGGACATTGCGGGTCTTGTGAAGGGCGCGTCGAAGGGCGAGGGCCTCGGCAACAAGTTTCTCTCCAACATCCGCGAGGTGGACGCAGTGGTTCATGTGGTGCGCTGCTTCGAAAACGACGACATTATTCACGTCGAGGGTTCCATCGACCCGGCCCGCGACATTGAGACAATCGACCTTGAGCTGATTCTCTCCGACATTGAGGTGCTTGACCGCCGCATTGACAAGACGAAAAAGATGATCAAGGCGGACAAGAAGTACCAGAGCGAGCTGGAGTTCTTTGAGCGCGTACACGAGGCGCTGGATGCCGGCAAGCCCGCCCGCAGCGTAGCGTGTGACGAGGAGGAAGCCGAGCTGCTCGCTTCCGTCAACCTGCTGACGAACAAGCCCATCATTTTCGCCGCCAACATGAGCGAATCCGACTTTGCAAACGGCATTGAAAACAACCCCGGCTATCTCGCCGTGAAGAAGATTGCCGACGAGCAGCACGCTGCTGTGCTGCCGATCTGCGCGGAGATTGAAGCCGAAATTTCCGGCATGGACCCGGAGGAAAAGGAGCTTTTCCTCGCCGACATGGGTCTGACCGAATCCGGCCTTGACCGCCTCATCAACGCGTGCTACTCCCTGCTCGGTCTCATCTCCTACCTGACCGCCGGCAAGCCCGAGGTGCGCGCCTGGACGATTAAGAAGGGCACGAAGGCCCCGCAGGCTGCGGGCAAAATTCACAGCGATTTCGAGCGCGGCTTCATCCGTGCCGAGGTCATTGCATTTGACGACCTGATGGCATGCGGCACCATGGCGACCGCGAAAGAAAAAGGCCTTGTACGCAGCGAAGGCAAGGAGTATGTAATGCAGGACGGCGACATCGTTCTGTTCCGCTTCAACGTTTAATCTTCAAACAAAAATTGCAAAGCCCTCCGCTTCCGATTTTTCGGGATGCGGAGGGCTTTTTGCAGGAATAAATCTTGTAATCTTTATTTGCTGTCTTCGCTGATGATGCGGTAATACACCTTTGCGGTGAGGGCATAGACGACCGCATAGAGCACGGAGAATACGAGGAACGACGCGACGGTGCAGGTAATAAACACCGTTTCGGAGCTGAGCATCATAGCGCGCAGAATAGCGCGGATGATGGGGTACGCGAACATCACGTGGATGCCGGCTGTGATGAGCGGCAGGAAGAAAACGGTCAAAATCTGCGTATGGATAGAGTGCTTTACTTCCTTTTGGCTGAGGCCGACCTGCTGCATGATGGCAAAGCGGTTCTTATCCTCCATACCTTCGGAAATCTGCTTATAGTAAATGATGAGCACAGCCGCCATGGTGAACACAAAGCCGAGCGAGATGCCCATAAAGAGGAAGCTGCCATACATGCTGCGAATTTCCTTCGTGTTTTCGACACGGCACTCAAAATTGAAGTATCCGTCTTCGTCCCAGAATACGCTTTCTTCGTCCGGCATGATGGTCGTAACGTCTTCGCGGATCGCATCGTAAAACGTCTGTTGTTCCTCATCTCTCAGTTTGCCGAGCGAGATGCAGTAGTACTCGGTGGGCGTGATGACTTGACTTTTTTCCGCATAATCCGGCAGAACAACGACATACGGCTTTGAGACGTAAGCGTGATATCTGCCGCGCAGGTTAAAGGACTTCGGCGTGGGTAAAAGCGTATACGTCGTGCCCGCAAATGTCATGGTGTCCGGCATAGGTACGCCGTCTACACTCATATAAAGCGCCGTGCCCGGTTCCACGGTCACGTTTTCGCCTGTGATGCGGTTATAGGTCTCTGCGGAAAAGAACAGCACGTTACGCGTGATGGAGTCGACCTGCGCGGTGCCGTCTTTCATGAAGATTGCAGAGGAATGGTCTTCGGTTTCTTCTGCGGAATCGTAGCCGGTCAGGAATTCATAGGACGTATAGCTGCCGCCCGGAACACTTTTCAGCTCATCGGTCAGAAAGGTGTCCATGTCGACCATGTGGTTCGGGTCTTCCATACTCACCAGAACATCTGCCGGGTAGCGTGTGTGGATCATATCCTCGGCGCCAAACCACAGCGAGCAGGTGGAGGACAAAATGACGAGCACCATGGTGGAGAGAATGCAGATATTTGCAAGGCCGACGGCGTTTTGCTTCATGCGGTACAGCATGCCGGAAACACTGATGAAGTGGCTTGTTTTGTAATAATAATTTTTGTTGCGGCGCAAAAGCTTTAAAAGCGCGATGCTGCCCGCCGTGAACAGGAAATACGTGCCGATAATGACGAGGAGGACGGCAACGAAAAACAGAGAGATGGCGAGGACAGGCTCACGGGAAGACAGAATGGAAAGCGCATAGCCGGAGCCGAGGCACAGCACGCCGAGAATGGCCATGAACGCTTTCGTCTTCGGCTCGCGCTCGCCGACGTTCGTGCCGTGCAGAAGCTCTATGGGGCGCGAAATGCGCACACGAAACACATTCGAGATATAAATCAAAACGTAGATTACGCCGAACACAACAGCAACGTACTGCAGGCTTTTCGGGATGATGTGAAAGCCGTAATTCGGCGTGATGCGTATCATTTTGGCAACGATGAGAAATGTGAGTTTATCAAGCAAAATGCCGACGGCGCAGCCGCCTACAATAACGATAAGCGCCGTGAAAAGCGTTTCCAACCCGATGACGCGGGCAATGTGGCCTTTGTTCATGCCGAGCACATTATAGAGACCGAGTTCTTTTTTACGCTGCTTCATCAAAAAGCTGTTCGTGTAAAACAAAAATATAACGGCAAACAGCATGACGACGGTGCTGCCGAGCGTGAACATCATTTGCGACGTGGGACCGAGCTCCGTATTATTGGAAAGCGAATTTAAAATGTAGCTGACCGCTGCCACAAAAACGCCCGCCAGCATAAACGGCACGTAGCTGCGGCGGTGCTTTTTGATGTTCTGCGCCGCCAAGCGCACATATAAGTTATTCATTTTCGTGCCCTCCCGTTACGCGCCTGCCGCCATGGCGGTGAGGGTATCCGAAATACGGTGGAACATCTCTTCATTTGTGGAACCACCGCGGTAAATTTGGTGGAACACAACGCCGTCTTTGATGAACAGTACGCGGCCGGCATGGCTTGCGGCCTTAGTGGAGTGCGTGACCATCAAAATCGTCTGACCGGCGCGGTTAATCTCGCCAAAGAGCGATAAAAGGCTGTCGGACGCGCGGGAATCGAGTGCGCCGGTGGGTTCATCCGCAAGGAGAATCTGCGGTGAGGTGATGAGCGCACGCGCCACGGCGGCGCGCTGCTTCTGGCCGCCGGAGACCTCGTACGGGTACTTCTGGAGCAGATCTGCAATGCCGAGCTGCTGCGCGAGCGGCAGAAGCTTCGCCTGCATCTCCGGGAAATGCTTGCCCGCCAAAACGAGCGGCAGAAAAATATTATCCTGCAGGGTGAAGGTATCAAGCAGGTTGAAATCCTGAAAAACAAACCCGAGGTTCTGGCGGCGGAACGAAGCAATCTCTTTTTCGCCGATGGTCGAGAGTGCACGGCCGTTTAAGAACACCTCACCCTCCGTGGGACGGTCAAGCGCCGCCAGGATATTTAAGAGCGTCGTTTTGCCGGAGCCGGACTCGCCCATGATGGCGACATACTCGCCGCGCTCCACGGCAAATGTGACATTCGTGAGCGCCTGCACGCGGCTGCCGCCGAACCGCGTGGTGTATACCTTTTTCAATCCATTGACTTCCAAAACAGCCATAAATAAGTCTCCTTTTTCAATTCGTTGACAAAAGTATACAGCAAAAAGCGGACGCAAAACATCGATTCACCTTACAAAATGAAAGGCGGAGCTTACATTTTTGTAAGGTCACTCCACCTGTAAATTGCTTTCCTTCATATCGAGCGAAAAGGTGCTGCCTGCGCCGGGGGCGGACTGCACGGAAAGCGTGTGGCCGAGCATATCGGCGGCGCGGCGGCTCAGATACATGCCGAGACCCGTCGATTTCTTTTCTGCCCTGCCGTTATAGCCCGTGAAGCCCTTTTCAAAAATGCGCGGCAGGTCTTCCGGTGCGATGCCGATGCCGGTATCGCTGACCTTTAAGACCTTATTCTTTGTGACGGTGACGGTCACGGTGCCGCTTTCCGTATATTTTACGGCGTTTGCGAGCAGCTGACCCAAAATGAACGCCAACCACTTTTCGTCCGTTAAGACCTGCACCGGGGCAATATCGCACTTTAACGCGATGTGCTTGCGGACAAACTGCCCGGCATACTGCCGCACGACGCGCTTTATGACGGGTTCGACCTCGACTTTGGCAAACACAAGGTCGTTTGATGTGCTGTTTAGGCGGGCGTAATTCAAGGCCATTTCGGCATAGCGGTCTATGCGGAACAGCTCTGCGGAAAGTGCACGGCTGCGCGGGGTATCTTCTTCGCCGAGCATCAGCCGCATGGCGGAGATGGGCGTTTTGATCTGGTGTACCCACATGGTGAAATAATCGGTGTTCTCCTCCTGCCCACGGCGGCGGTCGGTCTCACTTTGGGCGAGCTTGGTGCACAGCATGCGCACGGCTTCGTCATAACACACGGCCGTGCTGCCCGAGGGCTCCGGGAGGTCATCGCGCGATTCGGGCAGATTCAAAAGCGCCGATTCCAACCGGCGAAACTGCTTATGAAACCGCAGATAGCTTAAAATAAAGCTTAAAAGCCCCACCGCCGCGCACAGCAGCGCCGCGTACAAAACGGGATCGGCGGGCAAATCGTATAAATAGAGGATCACCGCAAAAATGGCAAAGCACAGCAGCAAAAACGCGATCTGCAAAATGTGTGCGCACAGGTATGAGAAAAACAGCGCGCTTTCTTTTTTCTTCATGGGTCACCTCACAAAACGACATAGCCGCTGCCGACGCGCGTCGTGATGAAATCGGTCAGGCCGATGCCGGAAAGCTTCTTACGCAGGCGGGTCATGTTGACGGTCAGCGTGTTTTCTTCAATGTACAGGTCGTATTCCCAAAGGCGCGTCATGAGCGTTTCGCGGCTGACGACCTTGCCGCGGCTTTCCATAAGCGTCTGCAAAATGCGGAACTCATTGCGTGTGAGCTGCACCTTTTGGCCGTCGTGCGTCACGGTCTCATCGTTCAGGTTCAAGACCGCGCCGCCACGCTCAATGACCGGCACACGGTCGCCGAGGTCGTAGGTACGGCGCAAAACGGCGCGAATTTTTGCCATAAGCACGGAGGGGTCGAACGGCTTTGCGATAAAATCATCGCCGCCCATGTCTACCGCCATCACAATATTCATATTTTCCGACGCGCTGGAGACGAAAATGATCGGCACGGCGGATATTTTGCGAATCTCGCTGCACCAGTGGTAGCCGTTAAAAAACGGCAGGGTGATGTCCATGAGGACAAGATGCGGGTCGAAATCCGTAAATTCGCGCAGAACATCGCGAAAATCGCGGACACAGCGCGGGGTAAGCCCCCAAGATTCGATGATGCGGCTGACCGCACCCGCAATAGCCTCATCATCTTCAACAATCAAAATTCTGTGATTTTCCATAGTATCTCCAATTTACAAATCATTAGCCTCGCTTCTCCCCGAGTACCCGCTTCAAAAACGCCGCCGAGCGCTCCATGCATTTCAGCTGCTCTATGGAGCCGAAATGTTCTGCCGCAAAGCTGCCGGTGTAACCGGAGTCAAGCAAAACACGCATCATTTTTTCAATGGGCAGATCGCCGTCGCCTACCGCCACGGGATACAGCTTGCGGTTTGCGACCGTGACGCACGGGCTGCCGGTGTTTTCCGTAAACGCGCGGTCTTTGCAGTGCACGGACGCAATGTACGGACGGAACAGGGAAAAGCTCTTCACCGCGTCCTCCTCATTATAAAGGAAATTGCCGGTATCAAAGCCGCAGCGCAGACCGGGCACATGCTGCATAAACCACATGAGCTCATCGGTGCGGGAGTACGGCGCCGTTAGGTTATCGAACTCCTCCATGACAACCGTGATGCCGTACTTTTCCGCTTCCGCTGTAAGCTCCGTTAAAGATGCCGCCATGCGCAGGCGGCGGGCTTCATACTTTGCGCTGCCGCGCACCATTTCGTTCTCCGTCAAAAAACCCGCCACGGCAAGCAGGAACTTGCAGTTTGCTTTTTCGCAGCAGTCTATGACGCGCAGAGATTCCGCACGGTCGTTTTCCGGGGAACCCGTCTCGCTGCCGAAATCGAAAAAATTATAAATGCCGTTCACGCAAAGACCGGCTTTTTGCAGCGCAGGCAAAATTACATCACCCTCGTTTTTGATGCGGTTCGCGTCGAGCTCCACACCGTCAAAGCCAAAGCGTTTTACCGCCGCGCACACTTCATCTAATGTAATATTCTCCTGCTTCATGGCTTCTGCCATGTGCTCGTAAAAAACAGAAATTCGGTTCATACAAACGCCACCTCCAAAAGTATTTTCAGCATAGCAGGCAATGCGGATTTTGTCAATGTAAAACCCGCAAGCAGTACGCGTTCCGCTGCCTTTTCCGAAAATTTTTCCCGGCGGCACAATGTGACAGAATCAAAATTTGTCCCACATGTATACTGGTGTCGGGAGGTGAAAGCGTGACCGTTTATGCCGACCTGCTTTTCATCGTGAACCTCTACATAGACGCGCTTTTGCTCAGCGCGGTACGGCGTTTTTTACGGCTGCCGCTTACGGGAAAAAGGCTTTTGCTCGCTTCCGTGCTCGGCGGGGTATTTGGGCTTTCTGCCCTGCTGCCCGCGCTGCCGGGGGTTGTTTTGTTTCCGCTGGCGCTGTTGGAATCGCTTGCGCTGTGCGCGGCAGCGTTTGCGCCAAAGCCGATGACGCAGCTTTTAAAAGCCGTTTTTTTGCTGTTTTTGTTTGGCGCGGCGCTTTCCGGGCTTTTGACAGCTGCGGCGTATTTTCTGCCGATACACGGCATTTTGCTCGCAAACGGCGCGGTGTATTTTAACATTTCCGCATTGACGCTCATTTTGCTCACGTGCGTCTCTTACGGCGTGCTGTACGGCTTCGACCGCCTGTTTCGCAAAAAGGAGCCGGACGTGTTTTTCGCAAAACTGACCATCACACGGCAGGGTAAAACCGTCACGCTGCCGGCGAAAATTGACACGGGGCTGACGCTGACGGAGCCTTTTTCCGGCACGCCTGCCATCGTTGCGGATCGGCGTGCGCTCGGTGACATATTGCCGCCGAATTTCGGAATGCAAAGCACGGAAAATGCTGTTTCTATGCGGCTCATCCCGTTTTCTTCACTCGGAGCGGACGGTGTTTTGCCCGCGTTTCGGCCGGATGCGGCTTCGCTTTCGGGCATATCAATCGAATGCTGGGTGGCCGTGACCGACCGCACGCTTTCCGCAGGGAGTTTTCAGGCGCTCGTCGGCGCCGCCGTGTGTGACGCCGCACAGATACAGGGTTTAAAACCCGGAAAGGACATCCCATGAAACACGATTTTCTCACCCGCATGCGCGAAATTTTCGCTCACTTTTTATCAAAGCTGAACGAAGACACCTGCCACTACATAAACGGCCCGGAAACGCTTCCGCCACCGCTGACGAAAGCGGAAGAACAGGTGGTTTTTCAGAACATCCGTGACGGAAAACCGAACGCACGCGACCCTCTTATCACGCATAACCTGCGGCTTGTCGTGTACATTGCGAAAAAATTTGAATCGCCTGCCGTGAACGTGGAAGACCTCATTTCCATCGGCACCATCGGGCTCATCAAAGCGGTAAATACGTTCAGCGTGGAGCGCAACATCAAGCTTGCGACGTATGCTTCGCGGTGCATTGAAAACGAGATTCTGATGTACCTGCGCAAAACGGCGCAGCTGAAAAACGAGATCTCGCTCGACGACCCGCTGAATGTGGATTGGGACGGCAACGAGCTCCTGCTCTCCGATCTACTCGGCAGCGACCCCGACATTGTGAATCGCGGCATCGAGCAGGAATCGGAAAAGCAAACGCTGCTCCGTGCCGTTGAAAAGCTTGACCCGCGCGAAAAGCAAATCATGGAGCTGCGGTTTGGGCTGAACCGGCAAAAGGAGCACACGCAAAAGGAAGTTGCCGATGCACTCGGCATTTCGCAGTCGTACATCTCAAGGCTTGAAAAGCGCATTTTGCACCGATTGAAGACAGAAATGGAGAAGGCGGGATAAACACGCCATAAACACAACAAAAAGCAGATGTATCTACCGATTTTGGTGACACATCTGCTTTTTCTAAAAAATACACCGGTTTTAAAGTATTCGGTTTATACGAGCTTCAGATATTTGACCCCATACGGCGGCAGCTCCACCCTGCCGTGGATGTCGCTTGTTTCGCCGGTTAAAAAATCGACCGCTTTGTACTCGCCGCGGGCGTCTATGGAACACGGCGCGTTTTCCGCATTGACGGCAACAAACACTGTCTCATGATCACAATGACGCTCAAACAGCAGATTTTTATTCTGAATGGTGATGTTCTTATAATCTCCGTAATTCAATGCGCGGCTTTCGGTCTTCACCTTCGCGAGTTTTTCGATAAACGCGGTGAGTTCGTTTTCGACGGGTGCATCGAAGCACGGGCGCAGGGCGCTGTCGCCCTCATGCTTTTCGCCCTTTGCGCCCCACTCGCTTCCGTAATACAGGCACGGAATGCCCGGCATGGCGAACAGCACGCCGTACAGCGGGTAAATTTGCTTTTCGTCGTTTAAAATGCTCGCGATGCGCGTTACGTCGTGGTTATCGGCGAAGTTCATCAGGTGCTTGCCGCGGTACAGCGTCCACGGCTCCGGGCCGAACTGCCGTCCGAGCGAATGCGCAATCTCAAAGAGATTCATCGAATTGAACGCAGAGTAAAGCCCTTTGTAGCACTCGTAGTTCGTCACGCTGTGCAGCAGGCCGTCTGCGGTGATGCGGTTGTAATCGCCGTGAATCATCTCGCCGATGAGCACAAACTCCGGTTTTTTGCCGTCGCAGTACGCGCGCAGGCGGCGCATGAAATCTTCATTCAACATGTACGCCACGTCAAGACGCAGGCCGTCGATGCCGAATTCGTCGATCCATTTGCCGACGCAGTTTAAAAGGTACTCGACAACGGTGGGATTATAGAGATTGAGCTTGACAAGCTCGTAATGTCCCTCCCAGCCCTCGTACCAAAAGCCGTCGTTATAGGCGCTGTTACCGTCGAAATTCAAGTGAAACCAGTCTTTATAGGGAGAGTCCCACTTTTTCTCCTGCACGTCACGGAACGCAAAAAAGCCGCGTCCCACATGGTTGAACACGCCGTCGAGCACAACTTTAATGCCGTTTTCGTGCAGCGCATCGCACACGGCTTTGAAGTCTTCATTCGTGCCGAGGCGGCAGTCTATTTTTGTAAAATCACGCGTATCGTAGCCGTGGTTGTCCGATTCAAACACCGGGGAAAAATACACCGCGCCGATATGCAGCTTTTTCAGGTGCGGAATCCACCCTTTGACCTTTTGAATGCGGTTCACGCACACGCCGTCGTTCGGCATGGGCGCACCGGTAAAGCCCAAGGGATAGATCTGATAAAACACCGTTTCATCTGCCCACATTGTTATATCCGTTCCTTTCAAAAGAGTTATGCCGATTGCAACTTAAAACGTGTACATGCCGTCTGCCGTCTGGCGGATATCCGCGTTATAGAACGCTGTCATGGCCTTTACCATGTACGCAGTGTCCTTTTCGCCCGCCGTTTCCACGCAGGAGTGCATCGCGAGCTGCGGGATGCCGATATCGACCGTGTTGAGCGACAGATGACCGTTTGAGATGTTGCCGAGCGTAGAGCCGCCCGCCATATCGGAGCGGTTGTGGAAGATCATCACCGGCACCTCGGCCTTACGGCAGATCTCGCCGAACACGGCGGCGGAAACGGAATCCGTCGTATACTTCTGGTTTGCACTGTACTTGACGACGATGCCGCCGTTTAAGTAGCAGCGGTTCGTCTGGTCACACTTTTCCGTGTAGTTCGGGTGCACGGCATGGGCATTATCGGCGGAAAGCATGAAGCTATCCGGCATTTTGCGCAGCCACTCCGCTTCGGGGATATTGAGCGCGGCAGCGATGCGACGCACGGTATCCGTGAGGAACGTGGAATCTGCGCCCTGCTTTGTCAGCGAGCCGACTTCTTCGTTATCGAACACGGCGCTGATGAGCAGCTTTTCTTTGTTTTCCGCGTTCAAAAACGCTTCCGTTGCGGAGAACGCGCACTGGAGGTCGTCGAGGCGCGGGGATGCAATAAATTCGTTCTCCATGCCGAATACAACGCCGTGCTGGCGCGGATAGAGGAACATATCGCTCGAGATGACGTCTTCCTTTTTAACGCCTGCCTCTTCCGCGATGAGCGCGTTATAATCGGCGTTTTCGCCGCCGAGCAAGGGCAGCAGATCGACCTGCGGGTTTAACTTGTGATCTGCCATGCCGCGCGTCATGTGAATGGCAAGGCTCGGGATGATGCACAGGTCGCGGTCAATGTTCAAAAGCACGCTCTTTACGCCGCTTTCGGTACGCACCACGGCGCGGCCGGCAAGCGACAGCGGACGATCAAACCACGTGGAAAGGATCATGCCGCCGTAGCCTTCGGTGTTGAGCTTTTTGTAGTGACCCTCTACGGTGATCTCCGCGCCGCTCTTTACACGGAACGTCGGGGAATCGCTGTGCGCGGAGACAATCTGCATACCGTTATAGTTTTCCGGCACGGAGAACGCCAAAACAGAAGAGCCGTTGCGCGTCGTAAAGTAGCGCTTGCCCTTTTCGAGCGTCCAGGTTTCGTTTTCAAGCAGGCGAATGCAGCCCGCATCTTCCAACATTACACATATATTTTTCACCGCATGAAAACACGACGGAGAAGCGTCGATAAACTTCAGCAGCTTTTCGGTGGTTTCAGAAGTCTTTAACATTTCGGTCATTCCTTTCCTTGTTTCTATTCATCATAGCACAAAACGACAAATATGGGTAGAGCAAATTTCAGAAAAAAAGACCGCCGCACCGAAACAGTACGACAGTCTTTAAAAAATGAATTCATTTGCACGCATTTCCGATGGCTTCGTTCACGCGCTCGCGCAGATCAGGCAGATAGAACGATGTGCGCGGATAGTTTGCAAACGTCATGCTTTCGCCGTCTCCGAGCAGTTTTAAGACGCTTTCGCGCCCGAGCTTTTCTTCGGCGAGCGACAACGCGCGCATATCATAAAGCGCCATGGCGAAAACCTTTTGCCGCAGCGACGGCAGCGGGCCGTTTTCGCCGGGATAGACGGAAAATCCGTCGCCGCCCGGGAACGCGCCGCCTGCGTCCGTCACCTGGAACGGATCGATAACCGCTTTGGAGAGCTGCGAGTTCCAGAAGTTATAGCCCCAGTGCAGGAAGCCCGTGATGTGATACTTCCACATCTGCACGCCCAAAATGCGATTGCGGTTTGAGGGCATCGCGAGGAAACGGTTGCCCACGTCCACGCACTGGCTGCAGCAGGTGTACGCCCACAGATCCGGCACATCGTTTTCGATAAACGGCGTGATATGGTTCGTCGCGACGACGGGGTGCTTGACGAGCCCCTCCGTGTAGTAATCATACGACGAGAGCGCGTCGCGCAGAATGCAGCCGGGCAAATACGGCTCCACAACAGCTTTCGCCTTTAAGTAGTCCGCCTTGTGCTCCTCGCTCGGCTCGTCCGAAATGTGGAACATAAGGTCATTTTTTTCAACGCCTACTTCTTCAAAGAATGTAAGCAGCTGCGGCAGCAGCGCATGCAATAATGCCGCGTATTCCGGGTCGGTTGCCGCAGTATGCCAACCGAATTTCAGCTTGCGTTCGCCGTTTTCGGTGACGTAGATATTCGGCGCACATTTTGCACCCCACTGTGTGAAGAAGTGGGAAATCTCAAACTTAGAAATGCCGCAGTCCTTTGCGGTTTCCACCCAGCGGGCAAGCCTTGCGAAATCAAAATGATAACCCGCGTCGTTCTTTGTGATCTCCACAAGCTGCGTGCACGGGCGTTCTTTGCCGATCTCGGTATCGAGCGCGGGAGTGAACACCGGCGTCAGGATCATGTTCATGCCGTGTTCCGCCGCCATGCGCATATATTTTTCTAACAATGCCCAGTGCTCTTTTGCGTAAATCTCCACGCCGTAGCGCGCTGCGATGCAGTCTCCATGGAACCACTGCGTGAACGTGAGCTTCTGCTCCGGCAAAGTGACCGGCACGACCGTCAAACGGAAAATTTCGCTTTTGCCGTTTGCGCTGATCTCCACAGGGTAATCGCCGCCCGCGGCATCGTCGTTCACTTTGAGGCTCACCCATAGCACCTCGCGGCCGTTGACGTTCACCGCGCCGTCCGTGACGGGATACAGCACATCCGGGAACGTGCTCGGCTCTATTGTGATGTAGTCATCATCGAACCTGTCCGGGTATGCGGAAAGCGTGCACGGCACATAGCCCTCGCGGTACACCGCCACTTTAACGGGTGCATCGGTGCGCACCTCAATGTAGTGCTCGCCCTCGCCCGTGACGATGGCCTGAAACGCGGTCTCTTCTCCGCGCAGAGCGCTCGCCTTCGGGTACGGCGCAAAGGTCTTTTCTTCCTGCGCCATGACTTTTTTCATCGGTGAAAGAAGCTGGATCGTTGTCTGCATGGATTTTTCCTCCCCTAAGTTGACCGTGTCAAACTGTGTAAAATCCGGTATATAACGTTCGCCGGCGGCACTGCGCTTTTGGCAGAAGCCGGGCAAACCCAGTTCCAACATATAATTTTGTACCTTGCGGCTCTCCCGCAGGGTGATGCGGCGGTTGATGTCCGCAAATTCCGGCTCATGCAAAACACGTCCCATCGGCGTATACTGGCTCATCAGGCTCACGGGCACGCCCGAGAAATGCTGTTTGATGAGCTCCAGCGCCTGCATGGAATTGCGCGTGTGGCCGGGCAAAATGAGCTGC
Source organism: Hominenteromicrobium mulieris (assembly GCA_021029595.1). Taxonomy (GTDB): domain Bacteria; phylum Bacillota; class Clostridia; order Oscillospirales; family Acutalibacteraceae; genus Hominenteromicrobium; species Hominenteromicrobium mulieris. Next base: position 225,601 of record JAJJOY010000003.1, read on the forward strand.
CGAATGATGATGCCCTTTTGCAGCATGCCGTTTTCGTCGTACACATTTTCGCCCGTCTGTCGCACCATCTCATGAATGGCAACAAGCGCCGTTTCACAGTAGTGCGGCGCATTGGAAAGCCGCACGGCGAGATCGTCGTCCGCATATTTGAAATCCGGCAGGTAAATGTCGACGAGCCCCTCTAACATGCGCAGTGTCTCGACCGATTCATACCCGCCGCAGTTGTAGACAACGGGCACGCGCGGCTTATAAATGCGCAGCGCTTCGGCAATTTGCGATGCAAAGTGCGTCGGCGTAACAAGGTTGATGTTGTGCGCACCCATAGCTTCGAGTTTTTTTATCGTCTCGATAAATTCTTCAACCGTAAAATCCTTGCCGTGTAGGCTTTCACCGGAGATCTCGCTGTTCTGGCAAAACGCGCAGCGCAGCGAGCAGCCGGTAAAAAAGATCGTGCCACTGCCGCGCGTACCGCTGATGGGCGGCTCCTCCCAGTAATGGAGCTTCGCGCGCGCAATGTGCATTTTGCCGCCGCTTTGGCAGTAGCCGCGCATGATTTCACGGTCAACACCGCATTTTCGCGGGCACAGTATGCAAACGCTCATGCGTTTTGTTCCCTGAGCATCAGGAACCCGGCGTTAGAGCCGCGCTTGCCGCGCGTCACGCGGTGTGAAAACAGCAGATCACTGTTGCACATGGTGCACACGCCGCCCGTTGTGATGTGCTCGGGCAGCACGCCTGCACCTAATAAGAACGCACGGTTGCACGCCCAAAGATCAACGTGGAATTTGCCGTTGCCGTCGTCCGTGACGAATTTGTCGCTGTCCGGCAGCGCGAGGAATTCCTCCGCACACGGGGCGTCCACCTCAAAGCACTCTTTTGCAATGGACGGACCGATGGCCGCGAGCAAATCCTCGGGGCGGGTATCAAATTCCTCCTGCATTTTCTCTACGGTAGCTTTTGCCATGCCGTTCACCGTGCCGCGCCAACCGGCGTGCGAAAGTCCGATAGCATGATGAATGGGGTCGTAGAAGTAAAGCGGCACACAGTCCGCCGCGTAAATGAGCAGCGGCAGATTCGGCTCATCCGTCACAAGGCCGTCCACGCTTTCCATGTCCTTCGGCTTCCAAATACCCGTGCCGGCGTTTTTCATCGTGACACGGCGCACGTTCGTGTGGTGATCCTGCGCACCCGCCGTAATGTTCTCTACAGGAATATTCGCCGCTTGAGCGATGAGACGGAAATTTTCTTTTACATTTTCGTCGCTGTCGCCGCGGTTGAAGCCGAGGTTCATAGCAGCAAACTCTTCTTCACTCACGCCGCCGATGCGCGTGGAGAAGCAGTGCGTAAGGTACGGGATATTCTCCCACGCCTTAAACGTCAGCAGTCCCACACCGTTTTCCTTGATTGTCAGACGCATATCGGCGATATTTGCGTTTTCGGCGCGGCGCGGTTTTTCGATTTTCGGCAGCGGAATGGATTTTCGACTCACGATAATACCCTCATACTTCTGCTTCACGCGCAGCTGACCGCAGAATTCATAGCCGCACTTTTCGCACTTAAATATGCTGCGCAGGCTCTTGTTTTTCACAGTCCATTTGCCGCGGCGCTTTGCTTCGCCGCCGCATTTTTCGCACGTGAAATGCAGATGCTCTTTTTCGATCAACGGGCTGTTCACGTCGCAGATATACGTCGTTTTAAACGTGATGCGTCTGTAAAACTCCGGGTCCTTGCAGTCCTGAATGAACGGGCGGAACGTATCCTTTGTATAAATGCGCTCCAGCACCATGGCGGACAGCACGCTGTCGTCGAGCGCGCGGTGGTGGTCGAGCGCACCGTCATCAATGGAAAGCAGCTCTGCCGCTTTGGAAAGCCCAAGCTGCTCCTTGCCGTCCTCGTCAAGGCGCTTTTCCACGTACTGCTGTAAATCGACATAGCGCTGCAAAAACGGAACGGTCTCCCCGCCGCCGAAATAGCGGCAGTTTTCAATCAGCGCCAGAATGTCCGACGTGCCCCACGTGGCAATCACGCAGTCGCCCGCCCATTTTTTGAAGCGGCTCATCACCTGCATGTACGGGCGTGCGTCCAAAAGATTCGCATCCGTAATGTTGGTGAGGTCCGAGATAACCGCGCTGATCTTTTTTGTCACCTGCGGTTTGACAAAGCAGGAAAACCGGTCTGTGATATTCAGTTGTGCATCGAGCTTGACCGCGCCGAACTCGATAATCTCATTGATAAAGCCGTGGAGACGGCGGCTGTACGCACCGTTCCACTCCAGATCCAAAATAACGATATTCATTGGCTCTCCGTGTGTCTTTTCCGTTGGTCAAGTTTATGAATTACTTCTTTTTCGCAGCCTGCTTCATGCGCAGCTCTTTGCTCAGCACCATTTTGCGCATGCGGATGCTCTTCGGTGTGATCTCCACAAGCTCGTCGTCCGCGATAAACTCGAGGGACTGCTCCAGAGAGAGCACGGTGTGCGGGGTCAGCTTCAGTGCGTCGTCGGAGCCGGAAGCACGGGTGTTTGTCGCGTGCTTCTTCTTGCAGACGTTGATGACGATGTCGTCGCCCTTCGGGTTGCTGCCGACAATCATGCCCTCGTAAACCGGTACGCCCGGCCCGATAAACAGGCGGCCTCTGTCCTGTGCGTAGAACAGGCCGTAAGCCGTGGACTCGCCGGTCTCGTGTACAACGAGAGAACCGGTGCTGCGCTGCTGAATGTCTCCCTTATACGGCTCGTAGCAATCGAACACGTGGTTCATGATGCCGTTGCCGTTCGTGTCCGTAAGGAACTCGGAGCGGTAGCCCATGATGCCGCGGGACGGGATCTTGAATTCGAGGTGCGTGGTGCCGCTGTCGCGGGTACCCATGTTGAGCAGCTCTGCCTTTCTGGTGCCAAGCTTTTCCATGACCGCGCCGACGTAGTTATCCGGAACTTCAATCATCAAAAGTTCCATCGGCTCCAGCTTCTTGCCGTTTTCTTCCTTGAAAATAACACTCGGGCGGGAGACCTGAAATTCGTAGTTCTGGCGGCGCATCTGCTCGATAAGAATGGAGAGGTGCAGCTCGCCGCGGCCGGATACCTTAAACGTATCGGCGGAATCGGTCTCTTCCACGCGCATAGCAACGTTCGTTTCAACCTCCTTAAACAGGCGGTCGCGCAGGTTGCGGGAGGTGACATACTTGCCCTCGCGGCCCGCAAACGGGGAATTGTTGACCATGAACATCATAGAAACGGTCGGCTCGTCGATCTTGACGAACGGCAGCGGCTCCACGTGCTCCGGGTCGCAGGCGGTCTCACCGATGTTGAGGTCTGCCATGCCGGAAACGGCCACGATGTCGCCGAGCTCTGCGCTCTCTGCGTCCACGCGCTTGAGGCCCTCAAACTGGTAGAGCTTCGTAATGCGCGCGTTGCGCTTTTCGTCGCTTGTGCTGCTGCAGATGGTAACGGTCTGGCCGACCTTTACGGAGCCGCGCTCCACACGGCCGATACCGATACGACCGACGTACTCATCATAGTCAATGTTGGAGAACAGCACCTGCGTCGGGCCGTCAAGGTCACCCTCCGGCGCCGGAACATCGTTTATAATGGCTTCAAACAGCGGCTTCATGTCCGTGCCCTTTTCGTCCGGCTGGTTCATGGCGTAGCCGTCACGTGCGGAAGCGTAGACCACCGGGAAATCGAGCTGGTCTTCGTCTGCACCGAGCTCAATGAAGAGGTCAAGCACTTCGTCCACGACTTCAAGCGGACGTGCGCCCGGACGGTCGACCTTATTGACGACAACGACCGGCTTTTTGCCAAGACCAAGCGCCTTCTTTAAAACGAAGCGCGTCTGCGGCATACATCCCTCAAACGCATCGACAAGCAGCAGAACGCCGTCTACCATCATCAGAATACGTTCCACCTCACCGCCGAAATCGGCATGGCCCGGGGTATCAACAATATTGATTTTGATGTCATTGTACATGACAGCTGTGTTTTTGGAGAGGATCGTAATGCCGCGCTCACGCTCCAAATCACCGGAGTCCATGACGCGCTCGGTTACGGCTTCGTTGCTGCGGAAAACGCCGCTCTGGCGCAGAAGCTGGTCCACAAGGGTGGTCTTGCCGTGATCAACGTGTGCAATAATGGCTACGTTGCGCAAATTTTCTCTTTTTCCCATCTTTATCAATCCCTTTCTTTATCGTTCTTAACTTCAAACTGCTTCAAAAAATTCAAAACCGGCCGCGCCGTTTTGCATGCGCGGGATACGGCAAAAAACGGATTAAAAACTCGGTTTGCTCGCTAACCGAAATATTATACCACTTTTCGCGCGTTTTGTGAATATGTTCCGCCTTGGCGAAACCGCTGAAATATTGGGTTTTTGCGTTTTTTCTTTTGTCCTGCTTTCCTTGACGGCGGGCTTTGTTCGTGCTATTCTTGTATTGATTTTGAAACAGAGGAGTGCAAAACCTTGAAGAGGATCTTGAATTTCGGCTCACTCAATACAGACTATGTTTATAAGGTCGACCACATTTTGCAGGGCGGTGAGACCATTCAAAGCGAAAGCCGCACCGTGTTCCCGGGCGGCAAGGGGTTAAACCAGTCCATTGCGCTTGTGCGGGCGGGGCTTTCCGTCTGCCACGCGGGACTCATCGGCACGGACGGCGAGCACCTGCGCGATTTATTGAACCAAAACGGCGTGGATACCTCCCTCATCGAAACGCGCGATATGCCGGGCGGGCACACCGTCATTCAGGTCAGCCGAGAGGCGCAGAACGCCATTCTGCTTTTCGGCGGCTCCAACGGGGCTGTGGATGAAGCATATGCCGACCGCGTGCTTGCGCAATTCGGCGCAGGCGACATTCTTCTGCTGCAAAACGAGATCAGCGCGCTGCCGTATATTCTTGAAAAAGCCCATGCGCGCGGCATGGAGATCTGGCTCAATCCGTCCCCGATGAACGAAAACGTTTTAAAGTGCAATCTGTCGCTCGTTTCCGTGTTCGTTTTGAACGAAGTGGAGGGCGAACAGCTGACCGGCACAAAGATTCCCACCGCTATTTTGGATAAGCTCCTTCAAAAATACCCGCACGCCGCCGCAGTCTTAACGCTCGGCAGTAAAGGCGCGTGGTACGCCAAAGAAGATAAGCGCGCGTTTGCCCCGGCGGAGCTTGTCCGTGCGGTCGATACCACCGCGGCCGGCGATACGTTCACGGGCTATTTCATGCGCGGTATGCTGGATGGGCTTTCGCCGAAAAAATCGCTGACCCTCGCGGCAAAAGCCGCTGCCATTGCGGTCTCGCGCCCCGGTGCCGCACCGTCTATTCCCCTATATGCAGAAGTTACGAACGAAAGGAACTGAAAATATGAGTGATTTCAGAGTTGCAGTACGCAGAACGAACGAGTGGGACGGCCCGTCCATGCTCAAAATTTACACACCCTACGTCGAAAAGACGCACTACACGCCCGACACCGAAGTGCCGACGCTCGCCGAGTACGTGCAGCGCATCGACACCTATACATACGGCCGTATGTGGATTCTGACGGAGATCAACAACCAGACGGCGGGATTCTGCTTTTTGACCGACCGCGATATTCCGAAAGACGACCTGTTCTCTGCCGACGCACAGCTGTACGTCTCCGAAAAATGTCTGCACAGCGGCGTGGGCACGTCTTTATACAGCCTGATGCTGGACATCATGCACCATGCAAATTACCGCCGCGTTACAGCGCACATCAATCTGCCGAACGATGCCGCCGTGGCATTCCACAAAAAGATGGGTTTTCACGAGGTCTCCGAAACGGACGGTGTTCTTTTAATGGAGCGCGCCATTGAACCGGAAGACCCGAACGCAAAGCGCTTCACGAAAGCCTACCTCATCTTAGCGCAGGACTACGAGGCCGCGCGTGAGCACGCCGCCACATTTGTTAAAGAAGGTACGGTGGTATAATGGGCCCCTACGAATACGAAGTGGCAAGCATCGACGGCGACTACGCCGTTTTGCGCCGAACGGACAATGACACGCACGATGAAATTCTGGTTGCTCGCGCGCTTTTGCCGGAGGAGATCGACATTGGCACCGCGCTGCACTACGAAATGTTCACTTATTCCATCGTTTAACATTTAATTATTGGCAAAAATAGCCAAATATTTTTCCCGTTGATTTGGGTAAACCGTTCATTGAACTCGCGTTGCTTTCTTGGTACAATGATACTTGTAAACTAACACGCAGCGAAGAGGTTCTACAAACGCGGTTTACCCTTATTTTCTACGGAACGGTTTACCTTAATCTTTTTTTAGGAGTTGTTGTATCATGTCCAAACCGTCCGGTGCCATCGACATGACGCAGGGCAAACCGATCAACCTGATGCTTCGTTTTGCGCTGCCCATGATGATCGGCAGTATTTTCCAGTCGCTTTATTCCATGGTGGACTCCGCCGTGCTCGGCCGCTTCGTCGGCTCGCACGCGCTGGCCGCCATCGGTGCCACCACGTCCACAACGGGCCTCATCCTGCTGCTTGCAACCGGCGTGACGAGTGCCATTTCCATCGTGCTTTCGCAATACGTCGGCGCAAACGACACCGACCGCGTGCGCAAGGGCATCGTCGCCTCCGGGTGGATCACCCTTTTGCTCGGCGTTGTTCTGGGTCTCATCAGCGTTTTCGCCGCGCGGCCGCTCATGCAGCTTTTAAAAACGCCGGAAGACGTCATCGACATGTCCGTTTTATACATTCAGATTGTCTGCGGCTGCGGCATCGCACAGTTTGCGTATAACGCCGCGGCATCTATCCTGCGCGCACTCGGCGACAGCAAAACACCGCTGTATTTCCTCATTCTGTGCTCCATTTTGAATGTTATCCTCGACCTCATCAGCGTCATTGGTCTCAACATGGGCGTTGCGGGTGTCGCCGTTGCAACGATCGGCTCGCAGGCCATCTCCGCCGCCATCTGTATCCTCGTCATGTTCCGCAAATACCCCGATCTGATGCCGAAGCGCCACACCCTGCGCCCGGATATGCCCGTTAGCCTTAAAATATTCGGCATGGGTGCGCAAATGGCTCTGCAAAGCCTGTTTCTTTCCGTCGGCATGATGGTCATTACGCGCGTCATCAACAGCTACGGCTCTAACGTCGTCGCGGCGTTCACCGTCGGCAGCAACGTGCAGAACCTCGCCGTGATGCTGTTCAGCAATTTCTCGTTCGGCTTTTCCGTCTATGTCGGGCAGAACTTCGGCGCGAAAAACGCGGAGCGCATCAAGCTTGGCGTGCGGCAAATCTTCCTTCTTGTCGGCGGTCTGAGCTTTTTTGCAGGCGTGCTGACACTCATTTTTGCTGAGCCGCTCGTCTCGTTGTACGTCAAGCCGAACGAGACCGAAGTCATCGCGTATTCGCTCGAATTCATCCGCATTCAGGCGTGGTTCTTCCCGTTCCTCGGATGGATCTGGCTTTATAACAGCACCGTCAAGGGCATGGGCAAAATCAACATTTCCATGGTCTCCTCCGTTGTGGAGCTGTGCAGCAAGATCGGTCTCTCGTTGCTTCTGCCCATCTGGATCGGCACCACAGGTATTTGGTTTGCCGCGCCGATCGGCTACATTCTGGGCATCATCCCGCTGCTCATCTACTATTACAGCGGCCGCTGGAAAAAGCTGCTCACCGTCCCCGCCGCAGAACCCGCAAAGGCGTAAAATACAACAAAACGGCAAAAGTCCGAAGCACCTAAACCGTGTTTCGGACTTTTTATTCTATCTTAAAATTTCACCCCAGCATCACGTCCAAAAGCATCATTAGCGCAAAGCCCGTCACAATGCCCATTGTCGCCGCATACGGCTGCGCTTTCTGGTTGCGCTGACACTCGGGGATGAGCTCGTGCACCGCGACTAAAATCATCGCGCCCGCCGCAAAGGACAGCGCAAACGGCAAAACGGCTTCAATGTACACGGCAAGCAAAGCGCCCAAAACGCCCGCAATCGGCTCCACAAAGCCGGAAGCCTGCCCGATGAAAAAGCTCTTCCTTCTGGAGCACCCCTCACGGCGCAAAGGCAGCGAGACCGCCGCGCCTTCGGGGAAATTCTGCAAGCCGATGCCCACGGCCACCGTCACGGCACCCATCAGCGCTTCCGGCGTATAGCCGCCGTTTTTCAGCGCACCGAACGCCACGCCCACAGCGAGCCCTTCCGGGATGTTGTGCAGCGTGATGGAAAGTACCAACAAAATGATGCGGTTCAGCCGTGCGTTTTTCTCGCCCTGCGCCAAAGCGGAGCGCCGCTGCGCGTAGGTCACGCATTTATCGGAACCCCACATGAACAACGCACCGCAGAGAAACCCGAGTGTCGCCACCAAAAACGCAGGCATGCTTCCCGCCGCCTCCGCGCGCTCGATGGCCGGCTGCAAAAGTGACCAAAAGCTCGCCGCAACCATCACCCCGGCGGCGAAGCCGAGCATCAAATTGAGAATTTTGGGGTTCGGCGATTTAAACAGCACCACCGTAGCAGCACCAAGCGCCGTGACGAGCCATGTCCCCAGCGTCGCCAACAACGCATAAAATACAATATCATTCATTTTCAGCCCTCCTAATTTTATTATATTGAGAGAGAAAAAATGAGTGAAAAAAGCACGCGGTTTTTAAAACCGCGTGCTTGCCGCATTAAATTGATCGGATAATCTTCCACGCTTCCGTCAGCCGCTCCAAGCTCCACGCGGCGTTCGCGGGGCTAGTGCTCGGCAGAACCGTTTCCGGCAAGTCGATCTCTTTCGCCAGATAGTTTTGATACAGCTTGTGCGCCATTTGACCGTTTGTACACACATGCGTGATGTTCGCTGTCGATAAAATCACGGAAAGATCATTCGGCACAACGTTTTTGATGCTCGCGTCAGACGAGCCCGTCACGTCGCACGAGGCAATGACGTCCCACAAGGCAACTTTATGCTTTAGCAAAAGCGCCTTCTTTTCGGGGACATCCCCCGGCACCGGTTCACCGAAAACCGCGCTCAAGACGCGCCAAAAGCGGTTTTGCGGGTGCCCGTAGAAAAACGCCGCTTTTCTCGACTGCACAGACGGAAACGAGCCCAAAACGAGCACGCGGCCGTTTTCGTCGAACACCGGCGGAATTTCGTGCTGCACCATCAGTGTACCTTCTCGGCAAAATCCTTCTTGCGCTGCTCGTAGGCCTCCATGTTTTCCGCTTCAAACGCAAGCTTCACATCGCCCGCGCCCATCAGGTTCAAAATGTACTTTGTAAACGGCGGATTCAAAACCAAGATCGGCCCCACAAGGTATGTGCCGAAGAAGTTGTTTACGCGGATACCCTCGTATTTCGCCTTTATATTGAGCCCCACACCTTTGTTTTTCACGAACAAGCCGTGCGATTCATCCGGCGTGTAGGCCATCGTGAACTGCGTCTTAAAGCCCATGATGACATTGCCGTCAAATTCGCCCTCAAAGTCGCTGTTGTGGCGGTGCATCATATCGCGCTTTGCGTACAAACGATAAAGCCCAAGGCACTCTACGCGGCTGCCGTCCTCGTTTTCAATGTAATCGCCGAAGATTTCGAGCGCATTGCCCGTGAAAAGGAACACCGTGCCGTCGTCAATGGCTTTTTGGATTTTCTCCTTCAGCGGCATCAACTTGCGGATGACCTGCTCCTGCATACGCTCCGTCATGGGACCCATATACACAAGGTTCATTTTTTCTTCGGTAAAGCGCACATCGTCGCTGAATTTCGTGCGGATAAACTCCGCTTCCGGCAGCGTTTTTTCAAGGTAGACCATGTTGTACGCGTCGCCGAACAGGTTGCAGAATTCCGGGAAAAGGACTTCTATTTTCATTTCGTCTCGCCCTCCTTCTCACGTTCGATCATCTTATCGCGAATGTCATTTGCCAAACGAATGGTGTATACGTCGTACAGAATAAAGACTGTATCCGCTTCTTTCGAGACCGCCGCAGGCGTATCGCTTTCATCGCGCATGTGCACGATCTTCTCCGCCGGCACACCGGCCAGAAGCGTGCGCACATACGTATCGTGGTGGCGCGCACCGGCAATGACGACCTGCACGATGCTCGGGTCATTTAAAAACTCAAAATCGGTGTCGTAGAACCACGCGGTGTTCTCCACGGTGTGGCGCGCATCGAAGTAGTCGTCGAGAAACATCACAACGGACTTTTTGCCCGGCGCGTTACGGATATTTTCAAACGCACGGGAGCACGCAATGGGGTTCTGCCCCTTTGCAAGGTGCAGAATGTACTTTCTGCCGTTCACTTCTTTTTCAGAGTAACGCGTCTCGCTGATGCCCATTTTCTCCATAGAATTGCGGATTTTTTCTTCGGAAAGGCCGAATTCACGCAGCGTCGCAATGGCGGCAAGGGCGTTATAAATATTGATGTTCGTACTGTTCAAAAGCGGGTATTCCGATTTTTTTCCGCCCACCGTCACGTTCATTTTCATGTCTTTCGTATCGATGTCCGTTGCAAGGTAGTCGATGTCCGGCGAGCGGTAGCCGCAGGCTTCGCAGTGCACACGGCCGATATGATGGTAACGCACAATGTCGTGCACAAGCGGGCCGTGGCATTTGGGGCAGGCAGGCACATCATTTACGATATTGTCGCATTCCTTTTTGTCCGTGTCAAGGTGGTCGATGCCGAAATATACGCGGTCGTTTTCGGGCTTAATGGAGCTGCAAAGCGGGTCGTCGCCGTTCAAAACAAGCTTTGTGCCCTTTGGAATTTCCTTATTCAGAATGTCGAGGATAAACTCCGCGTGCGCGTTGCGCTTATAAGAATCACGGAAAATGTTCGTGCACAGCACAATGTCCGGCTGCATGTAGGGGTAAATGTTCGGCGCAGAGCGCTCATCGAGCTCAAACACCGCAAGGTCACACTTCGGCTTGCCGAAAAAGTGACTGTTCGCAATGAGCGTAGATGCCACGCCGGTCGCAACATTCGTGCCGGAGCGGTTGCACATGAACTCGATGCCGTTATCCTCCAAAACATCCTCGATCATGTTCGAGACAGTCGTTTTGCCGTTCGTGCCCGTAATGCCGATGATCTTCTTCGGTTTCGGCATGCGCCCGATAAAATCCGGGCACAGAATAATAGCCCAAGAACCCGGCATGGACGTGCCCTTTCGCCCGATGAGCTTTAAAACCAGCGCCGTACCGCGGGCGAACATCAGCGCAAAATAAAAGCGTAAATTTCGTTTCATTTTCTTCATTCCTTAAATTTGAATTTTCCGTTTATCGATACGCATGATTATACTACTTTTAGACGTGAACTGCAAGATGAACTGCAAGATAACGCCGTTTTGAATTGTTTCGGCTCTGAAATTGCGAATATTTAGGAATTTTTCATAATCACGGATTGATTTTTCACAAAAAAGACTGTATGATAAAGAAAAGCAATCCATTAATTTAGGAGGAGTTCACCATGAAAACTTTACCCGTAGCGGTACAGGTTTATTCTGTCCGCGATGACGCTGAGCGCGATTTTAAGGGCACCATGCAGAAAATCAAGGACATGGGCTATGACGGCGTTGAGCTTGCAGGCCTTTATGGCATGAAGCCGGCGGAAGTCAAGGCGATTTTGGAAGAAGTGGGCCTCGTTCCGCTTTCCGCACACGTTCCGTTCCAGGAGCTCGAAGCCGATATCGAAGGCACGGTCGCACAGTACAAAGAGATCGGCATGCAGTACATTGCCATCCCGTATCTGATGGAAGAAGATCGTCCGGGCACCGAGAAGTTCCTCAAGAACATTGAGACCTTCAAGAAGATCGGCGAAGCCTGCAAGAAAGTCGGCATCACGCTGCTTTACCACAACCACGATTTCGAGTTTGTAAAGATGCCGAACGGTCAGTATGCACTCGATTATATCTATACCGAGATTCCCGCTGACCTGCTCCAGACCGAGCTTGATATCTGCTGGGTCAAGGTCGCCGGCGAAGAGCCGGTCGATTACATCAAGAAGTACGCCGGCCGCGCACCGGTCGTCCACCTCAAGGACTTCTACAAGGAAGGTAAGCCGGCCAACATGTACGAGCTTATCGGCATTGAGACCGAGAAGAAGGAAGAAACCGGCAAGTTTGAGTTCCGTCCGGTCGGCCACGGCATGCAGAACATTCCGCCGGTGCTCGATGCAGCACTGGAAGCCGGCTCCAAGTGGGTCGTTGTCGAGCAGGATCAGTCTTATGACACCCCCGCTCTCGAAGCCGTGAAGATGAGCCGCGATTACCTCAAGGGCCTCGGCTGGTAATTTTGCTTTAAGCAAGACATAAGAATACATATTTTCAAGGCGTACTTTCTCTCCGAAAGTGCGCCTTCATTATATTCGCCTGTCGGCGAATGCTATAGTCCTTCGGACAATAAAAAGAAAAACGGCTCCCGGCGCATGAAAGCACCGTGGAGCCGCGTATGTATAAGCGAGATATTATGCGTCCTTCTTTTCCTCTTCGTCTTCCGGCGGAAGCACGGATGCGCAGTGCGGGCATTTCGTCGCGCCGATCTTCACGTCATCCATCAGGCAGTACGGGCAGGTTTTCGTGGTAGGAGCCGTTTGTTTTCCCCTCAAAATTTCCGATATTGCTGCGGTTTCCGACAGTTTTTTCTTGCAGAAGTATTGTTGAAAACCGTGAAATATGCTATACTGTTTTATACTTTTCCGAGATATACATAGGACGCTCGATGGTTTAAGGAGATGCACGCATGGCATATAAGATCTGGCTTTTTCTGTGGTACTTTGTGCTTGCTTCCTTCTGCGGCTGGGTCGCAGAGGTGGGGTACATCGGCATGGTATACCGAAAATTCAAAAACCCCGGCATGCTGAACGGCCCGTACTGCCCGCAGTACGGCCTGATGATTGCGCTGCCGTGGGCGGCATTGACGGCGCTGCATTGGCAGACGTCGTTTGTTGCCACGCTGTTTTTCTGCCTGATTTCAAGCTTCCTTGTGGAATTCACGTTCGCGTGGCTGCTGCGCAAAACAACGCACATCCGCCTGCGTGATTACTCCAAATTCAAGTGGAATATCAAGGGCTACGTTTCCGTACCCGTTGCCACCGTGCGCGGCGTGTGCTTCTCGTTCATTGTGGTGTTCATCGTGCCGGTACTCACGTCACTTCTGCACTACGTCAACCGCACCGTCGGCTGGGTCATCCTCTATGCCGTCCTCGGCATCATGCTGCTCGACATCATCATCACGTCCATCACCGTGCAGCGCTTGAATCACCAGTTTAAACGCTTATCCGAACTCGGAGACCGCGTGCGCGAGGCGAGAAACGCCCTCGGCAATGCCGTCACCGGCGGCGCCATCGGCGCAGCGGAGGCCATCGATGACCTCGACCTGCAAAAGAAGCTTCAGGAAGCACAGAAGACCGCCGACGAAAACTACACGGCACTCCTCAACAAATCGAACTTCTTAAAGCGCCGCTTCATGAGCGCCTCGCCGGATATGACGAACGAGCAGTACGAAAAGGAATTAAAAGCGTACCGCATCACGACGGAAGATCGCAAAAAGCGCTCCGCCGAACGCTGGAAGCGCAATCGCTATGAATATGAAGCTACATTCGAAAACCCGGAAGACCGCCCGTTTGCGTTCGGCATGAACTTCACAAAACTCTTCTGGATCTTCTTCATCGGCTGCCTTGCCGGTTTTGTGCTTGAAGAATGCTGGGCGTTCTTCATCGCGCACCAGATTGAGTTGCGCGTCGGCCTTGTGTACGGCCCATTCCAGCCCATTTACGGCGGCGGCGCAGCCATCATCACGCTGTGCCTGTATAAGCTCTACAAGCAGGACGACATCATCATTTTTGTTGCCAGCGGCATCATCGGTGCGGCATTCGAGTATCTGTGCAGTTGGGGACAGGAGATGCTGTTCGGCACCGTTTCGTGGGATTACAGCGGCACGCCGTTCAACATTGACGGCCGCACAAACTTGATGTTCGCGCTCATCTGGGGCACGCTCGGCCTTATCTGGATCAAAGAAATTTACCCCGCCATGTCGCGCATGATCGAAAAAATCCCGAAGCGCCCGGGCGCTATTCTCACCATTTTGCTCGTTGCGTTCATGCTGTTTGACGGGTTCATCTCCTGCGCCGCGCTGACCCGCGCCAACGAGCGCGCCGAGGGCATCCCCGCCACAAGCTCGTTCCAAATGTTCCTCGATAAGCACTTGGACGACAACTACCTCGCGCTCGTCTACCCGAACATGCAGAAGGTCAACGAAGACGGCACGAAAAGCGAACCGCTGAAAGACACGGTAAAGAACACGTAAACGCAATCCGTCCATACTGCGGCAAAGAAATTTGAAGCTGTTTCATCACGAATTAAAAGGAACCCACCGTATCGCTTTCACACATACGGTGGATTCCTTATTTTATCGTATTATTTTCGATTCAGCGTACGCTTTCTACAAACGTTCTGAACGCTTTTCTGCCCTCTGCCGTGCATTTGTAAACGCCTGCGTTCTCCAGCACCTTTACAAACACCTTTCCCACTTCCTGCTGCAAGATGTGCTCGGCATTCGCTTCGTTCATTTCCGGGTGGTCGCGCTTCACCTGCGCTGCCCACTCCGCATGCTTTGCGATGCTCTCCATGCTTGAAACATCGCCGTTTTTCAGCATCACATCTTTCAGGGTCTTCAGCTCGTCTTTCAGTCTGGACGGCAAAACCGCGAGACCCATAACTTCAATGAGGCCGATGTTCTCTTTCTTGATGTGATGATATTCGTCGTGCGGGTGGTATACGCCGAGCGGATACTTTTCCGTCGTGATGTTGTTGCGCAACGCAAGGTCGAGCTCGTATACGCCGTCCACACAGCGCGCAATCGGCGTGATGGTGTTGTGCGGCTCGCCGTCCGTCTCCGCAAAAATGAACGCGTCCTCGTCCGTGTAGCTTCTCCACGCTTTCAATACGTGGTCGGCCGCGTCGATCAGGCGATCCGGGTTTTTATGGCGCAAACGCAGAACGGAGACCGGCCAGTTCAATATGCCCGCTTCCACATCTTCAAAGCCGTGCAGCGTGCAGTGCTCCTCCATGTTCGCACGCGCCATCGCGAACGTATAGTGGCCGCCCTGATAGTGGTCGTGTGTCAAAATAGAACCGCCAACGATGGGCAAATCGGCATTAGAGCCGAGGAAATAGTGCGGAAACTGCTCCACAAAATCAAACAGCTTGCGGAACGTGCTCTTGTCAATCTGCATCGGCACATGCTCGCCGCAGAACACAATGCAGTGCTCATTGTAGTACACATACGGAGAATACTGCAAAAACCAATCCGCATGGTTCACCGTGATCGGGATTGCGCGGTGGTTCTGTCTTGCCGGGTGGTTCATGCGGCCCGCATAACCGATATTCTCCTTGCACAGCATACAGGCAGGATAACCGGAAGCCTTCATTTTCTTTGCCGCAGCAATGGCCTTCGGATCTTTTTCCGGCTTTGAAAGGTTGATGGTAATATCAATCGCACCGAAACGCGGGTCGTTATACACCCACTTTAAATCGCGCGCCACACGGTCGCGGCGGATATAATTGCAGTCGCCGCAAAGCTTATAGAACCAGTCCGTCGCCTTTTCCGGGGATTCCTTGTAAAGTGCACGAAACGTGCGGTTCACATCGGACGGGCGCGGTGTCAAAAGGCCCATCAGTTTCGTGTCAAATAAATCGCGGGACGTCGCACCGTCCTCGATGATGCCGCGCTTTACGGCTTCGTCGCAAAGACCGTCCAGCAAAAGTGCCAGGTTTTCGCTCTGCTCCGCTTCCTCATCCGCGTAATCCTCTTCACAAAGCGCCTCCAATAAACGGTTGCGCGTGTAAATCGTGTCTTCCGCTTCGATGAGCCCCGTGCGCACGCCGTATTCGACAAGCGCCTTGATTTTTCCGAAAAGCATACTTTTTACCCCCGTATAGCTAAAAATTCAGAAGGAGAGCGTAAAAATCAGCGCATCCTCTCTTGGTTCTGTATAAAAATTGCGGCGCACACCCGCTTCCGTAAAGCCGAGCGAACGGTACATCGCAATGGCCGGCAGGTTTGATGTCCGCACCTCCAGCGTGATGAAAACGCCGCCGTTTTCCCGCGCTTTTTCGATCAGCGCCGCCATGAGCGTTCTGCCCACATCGTGGCCGCGAAACTCCGGGAACACCGCAATATTATCCACATAGCTTTCGCCGAGCACCGTGTGCATGCCGCCGTAGCCGAGCACCTCATCTTGCTGCATCGCCACCAAAAAGCACGCGGCAGGATTATCAATCTCCTCCGTCAGGCTTTTTTCGCTCCACGGTTCCGAAAAGCAAAGCTTTTCAAGCTCCGCAAGGCGCGAAACGTGCTCCGCCGTCATCGAAACAATCTGCATAAACGCTCCTTAAAAACCGAGATGCTGCTCAAACGTCTGCAATTCCTCGCAGATCTTGTCGCGGCACTTGCGGTAGGTATTTAGGTCCCCGCCGTAGGGATCGTCAATGTAATGCGGCACGTAAATCTTCTCCGCCGGCACACCCGCCTGCATCAAAATGTACGCATGGGTTTTCGACATCGTGAAATAAACGTCCCACACATCGATTTCTTCCGGCGTAAAGCGGCGCGCAATGTGACCGCTAATGTCCACGCCGATCTCTTTGCAGACCAGCACCGCATTTTCACTGGGGTGCTGCCCGTCCAGCGCGGAAAGGCCGGCGCTTTGGCACATGATATTCTCAAAGCCGCGCTGCTCCATTTCGTGGCGGAAAATGCCCTCCGCCATTGGGCTTCTGCACGTGTTTCCGGTGCAGACAAACAAAATTTTCATCTTTATTATAAACCTCGAATACTTCTATAATCGGTCGTATTTCGTCTTCCAAAATGAAAACGCTCCCGAACGACCGCTACCTATCATAGCACAGTTCGGGAGAGAATTCTACTAAGTATTCTTTAATTTTCAATGAATGACAACAAAACAACAATAATAAACAACATTGTGCCGCACAAAGCTGCTGAAAGGCGCACCCGCCTACTTCTTCCTGTAAACCAGAAAGTCAAATTTAATCTCGGTCTCGAGCACATCGAGCGCGCGCAGACGCTCTCCGCCCTCTACGTCCGTCTTCCAGTAGTACGGCGTCATGGAGAACAGCGCTTCAATGCTCTCCTGCCCGTTCACCGTGATAAACTTTTGCACACACGCACGGCCGAGGTATTCAAACCCGTCGTAGGCCGTGTCGTGCTCTTCGTTCTCATACGGCTCTTTGTATAAAACCTCTTTCATGCCGTACAGATGTCGCGCACCCGGCACCGCAAGGATCATCACGCCGCCCGGCTTCAGTACCCTAAAAAACTCCTCCGGCACAATAGGCGCAAAAACGTCCGTCAGCACATCTGCACTGTTTTCCGCACACGGCAAGTGAAATAAACTCGCCACCGCGAAATCGATGCCCTTATATTTGCCCGCAGCCGCTTTCACCGCGAATTTCGAGATGTCCACGCCGGAAACCGAACCGTTTTTCGCTTTGGCTTTTTCATATAAAGCCGAAGTGTAAAAGCCCTCGCCGCAGCCTGCGTCCAAAACAACGCCGTTCTCGGGCAGATATTTGTCCGTCAGCTCCGCCAGTTTGTCACGGAACGCATCGTAGTAGCCGCCGCTCAAAAACACGCGGCGCGCGTCCACCATCTGCTTTGTGTCGCCGGGAATCTTCGCGTGCATCTGCTTTACGGGCAGAAGATGCACATACCCCTGGCGCGCAATATCATAAGAATGTCCGTTTGCGCAGCGCAGCGCGCGGTCTTCTCTTTCCAACGCGCTGCCGCATGCGGGACAGCAAAATATCATCATAAACCCTTAGCCCTTCGCCTGATACCAGCTCTTACCGCTTCCGGCCTCTGCCAGCATCGGCACGCTCAGCTGCACCGCGTTTGCCATTTCTTCTTCCAGAATTTTCTTCACCGTGTCGCTTTCCGCTTCCGGGCACTCCACAATGAGTTCGTCATGCACCTGCAAAATCAGTTTTGCATCGAGCTTTTCGGCTTTCAAACGGTTGCGCACGTGCACCATCGCAATCTTGATGATGTCCGCCGCCGTGCCCTGAATCGGCATGTTGCGTGCCACACGTTCACCGAACGCACGCATGTTGAAATTGGAGCTTGCAAGCTCCGGCAGATAGCGTCTGCGGCCGAACAGCGTCTCCACATAGCCGTTTTTCTTCGCTTCCTCCACCACGCGTTCCATATAGTCTGCAACGCCCTTATAATTGCGCAGGTAATCGTGAATGTAGTCCTCGGCCTCACGGCGGGAAACACCGATGTCCTTTGAAAGCGAGAACGCACCGATGCCGTACACAATGCCGAAATTGACCGCTTTCGCGCGGCTGCGCATCTGCGGGGTCACAAGGTCTTCGGGCATATCGAACACACGCGCCGCCGTCATGGTGTGGATGTCGCGCCCAAGGCGGAAGTCCTCCTGCATCTGCGTGTCGTTTGCCACGTGCGCCAATACGCGCAGTTCAATCTGCGAATAGTCGGCGTCCACAAGCACATTTCCCTCTTTTGCGATGAAGAACCGGCGGAATTCACGCCCAAGCGGCGTGCGCACCGGGATGTTCTGCAAATTCGGCTCAGTCGAGGAAATACGCCCCGTGCGCGTTTCAGTCTGGTTGAAGCTCGAGTGAATGCGCCCGTCCGCCGTGATGGCTTTCAGCAAGCCCTCGCAGTACGTGGAACGCAGCTTCGTCAGCGTGCGGTAGCGCAAAACCTTATCGACCGCCGGGTGCACACCGCGCAGACCCTCCAGCACATCTGCGTTTGTGGAGTATCCCTTTTTCGTCTTTTTGCCGTGCGGCAGTCCGAGCTTTACGAACAGCGCTTCGCCCAGCTGCACCGGGGAGTTGATGTTGAATTCGTACCCCACGTCTTCATAAATTTCTTTCTGCAATGCGTCCACCTGCTCAGAAAGCACCTCGCCGTAGGTTTTTATGGCCTCGCGGTCAACAAGGAAGCCGCTTTCCTCCATCTCGCCCAAAACCAAAGCAAGCGGAATTTCAATGTTCTCCAATAATTCGTGCTGGCCGTTTTCGTCGATGCCCTTTTGCAGCGCCGCACAAACAGCGGGCAGCACAGCCGCCGCCTGCACGTTCGCGTCCTCATATGCGGGCACGGCAATGCCGTATTCCGCCGCCAAACGCAGCACACCGTAATCGGAGCCCGAGGGGTTCAAAAGATACGCCGCAAGCTCCGTGTCCATCACAGCGTTTTCAAGGGAAGTCCTCAAATGCAGCGCCGTGCGGTGCAGCTTTTTCAACGCAAACGTGTACTTTTTCGTCACCTTACTGCCGAGGAACGCCTTCAAAAACGCGTCGTCCGCATCCACGACCGCAATCGCCGGCTTGCCCGCGTCGAACTTACCGTTAAACACAAGCTGCTTTAATTCGTCGTTTTCAAACACCGGCACAAAGTACGCCGCCCCCTCGTCCTCACACCGGCCGAGCACCGCTGCGCCGTCTTTATAATTCTTCACGGGCAGCAAAGCCGTTTCTTCGGCCTGTGCGCTGTTCGCCGTCGGCGCCGCGCCGGGGGTCAGGTGCAGGCGTTCCATCAGCTTAAAGAGCTCCAGCCGCGTCATGAGCTGCGCCGCAGCTGCGGGGTCGCCCTCGCCGGGAATATAATGCGCAAGCTCCGTATCAATCGGCGCATTACGGCGGATGGTACCGAGGTCGTAGCTCAAAAACGCGTTGTCTTTGGAATTGATCAGCTTCGTTCTCATGCCGGACTTGATGTCCAGCTCATCTAAATTGTCGTAAATATACTGCAAAGAGCCGAACTTGCGGATCAGCTCGCCCGCACCCTTTTCGCCGATGCCCGCAACGCCCGGAATATTATCCGAGGTATCGCCCTGAATGGCCTTGATGTCGATGAGCTGCTTCGGTTCCACGCCGTACGTCTCTTTGATATACGCCTCATCACACAGCGTCACGGCAGACTGACCGAATTTCGTCGTTGCAAGGCGCACCGTCGTTTTCGGCGAGACAAGCTGCAGGCTGTCCCGGTCGCCGGTCGCAATCATGCACGTATTGTCCGTGTTTTCGCACGTTTCCGCAAACGTGCCGAGAATATCGTCTGCTTCCCAGCCCTCGCACGTCACGATTTTATAGCCGAGGTCGCCGAGCAGTTCCTTTAAGACCGGCATCTGCGCCGCAAGCTCCGGCGGCATGCCCTTGCGCTGCGCCTTATAACCCGCATAGGCCTTGTGGCGGAATGTCGGCGCTTTCATATCGAACGCGATGGCCACCGCGTCCGGCTCCGTTTCGTCCTTCACTTTTTCCAGAATGTTCAAAAAACCGACAATACCGTTTGTAAACTCGCCGCTTTTCGTTGTCAGCAGCTTAATGCCGTAAAACGCGCGGTTTAAAATGCTGTTGCCGTCCAGTACCAAAAGCTTCACGCTGATCTTCCTTTCCGTTACGGGTCAAAAGACACGTCTTTGTTTTCTATATACACTTTCTCAAGCAATTTATCGAGGTCGCTGAGCGTTTCCAGCTCGCCCGCCATGCGCCGGAATTCCGCCGCACCGCGCAGACCGTGCATGTACCACGCCACATGCTTTCTCGCTTCGCGCATGCCGCGCCCTTCTCCCTTTGCGGCGCACAGCGCATCTATATGCTTTTTAATGACCACAATGCGCTCCGCAAGCGTCGGTGGCGGCATAATACGCAGACCGCTGCTGAAATAGCCGTTGATCTCCCTGAAGATCCATGGATTGCCGAGCGCCCCGCGCCCGATCATCACCATGTCGCACCCGGTCTCGTTCATCATGCGCACGGCATCCTGCACACATTTTACGTCGCCGTTGCCGATGACGGGCACCTTTACGGCTTCCTTCACCTGACGGATAATATCCCAGTCTGCCGGCGGCTCATACATCTGTGTGCGCGTTCTGCCGTGCACGCAAATGGCGTCCACGCCCGCATCTTCGCAATATTTTGCGACCTCCACCGCGTTCACGCTGTTTTCGTCCCAGCCCTTACGAATTTTCACCGTCACGGGCAGGTCGACCGCATTTTTCACGGCACGGACAATGTCCCCGCACAGCGGCGGCTTTTTCATTAGGGCGCTGCCGCAGTTATTGCCCGCAATTTTCGGCACAGGGCAACCCATATTGATATCAATAACATCCGGCCCGGCCGCTGCGGCGCGCTTTGCGGCAGATGCAAAGATGAGCGGGTCGTCGCCGAACATCTGGATCGCGACGGGGTGTTCCTTTTCGCCGAGCGTGATAAGCTCCTGCGTTTTTTTATAGTTATACTGCAGCGCTCTCGTCGAGACCATTTCCGTCACGCAGTACGCTGCGCCGAACGAGCAGCAAAGCTCGCGGAACGGCCGGTCGGTCGCGCCCGCCATCGGAGCCAGCGCCGCCACACCGTTCAAAGTCAGATTTCCGATTTTCATTTTTATATCCTTCTGATTTTTCTGTATTTTTAATTTTACTTATATTATAATACCGAACTGCCCCGCACATTTCAATAAAAATTCCTTAAAAATTAGAATTTGCCTTTAATCTACCCTTTATTTGTGTTATACTGGGCTTAAATATAGATGCGGGAATCTCTCTTTTAAAAAGGCATTACACGCCTTTCGGGAGACCCCCTAATTGGGTCTCCCGCGCAAAAACAGTCCACCGGACTGTTTGATAGCAATGCGAAGCATTGGTTTCTCCCAGTCCTGATTTTTGGGAGGCAAAAAGTTTTCGTCGTCTGCGGACGACGACTCTGGGCTTCACCCCGAGACCCCACGACCGAACCGCAGGTTCGGTTTGACCTTCATTTGAAAAAAGGTCGATCAAAAACTTTTAACCACGCTTACAAGAAACCTCATTCTAAATTCACATACAGGAGGACATTCACTTGGATACCTCAAAATCTTATGTGCGCGATGGTCGCATCCAGCAAAAGCCGCGCGGCAATTATTTCCTCTTCTCCTTCCTTTTCGGCCTCGCTCTGGCCTTTGTCATCTTTGTGCCGTTCATGATCGTAGACGGCGGCCGCTTTCTGTTCTACGGCGATTTCAATGTGCAGCAGGTGCCGTTCTACCGCATCGCGCACGATGCTATTCGTTCCGGCAACATCGGCTGGAATCATTTAACAGACCTCGGCGTCAATTTCATCGGTTCCTATTCGTTCTACCTGCTCGGCAGCCCGTTCTTCTGGCTCACCATTCCGTTCCCGGGCGAGTGGCTGCAATACCTCATGGGCCCGCTGTTCATCTTAAAGTTCGGCTGCGCCTCCCTCTCTGGCTATATCTATCTGCACCGCTATGCAAAGAACCCCAACACGGCGCTCTTAGCGTCTCTCTTATACGCGTTCTCGGGATACTCCATCTACAACATTTTCTTCAATCATTTTCACGAAGCCATCATCGTGTTCCCTTTGCTCTTAGCCGCGCTCGATGAATACATGTACACAAAGCGCCGCGGCATTTTTGCGCTCATGGTCGCCGCCGCGTGCATCGTGAATTATTATTTCTTCGTCGGCATGGTGACATTCACGGTCATCTACTTCTTTGTGCGTCTGCTCTCCGGCAGCTGGCACATCACGGTCAAAGATTTCCTCCTGCTCGCGCTCGAAGCCGTGCTCGGCCTCGGCATCGCGTGCATTCTGCTTGTGCCAAGCGTTCTGTGCATCATTCAAAACTACCGCGTTTCCAATCCCATCAGCGGCTGGAGCGCCCTGCTTTATGACCGCAACCAGCGCTACATTCACATTTTGCAGTGTCTCTTCTTCCCGCCGGATCTTCCCGCACGCCCGAACTTCACCCCGGATTCCGAATCCAAATGGGCGTCCCTCGGCGCATGGCTGCCCATGTTCAGCATGGCCGGCGTCATCGGCTGGATGCAGCTAAAACGCCGCCACTGGCTGAAAAAGATGCTCTGCGTTCTGCTCTTCATGGCGTTTATTCCCGGCCTCAACGCTTTGTTCCAGCTCATGAACGCGTCGTATTACGCACGCTGGTTCTATATGCTCACGCTCATGATGGCCGCCGCCACCATGATGGCGCTCGAAAACCCGCGTGTTGATTGGCGCCGCTCCTTAAAGTGGACAACGCTTATCACGCTCGCCATGACGCTCGTCATCGGCCTCATGCCCACGCTCACCAAAACGGACGGCGAGATTACCGATGTCACATTCGGCCTCGAAAAATACCCCACGCGCTTCTGGACATACGCCGCCATTGCGCTCCTCTCACTTGCACTCGTCGGCTTTGTTCTTGCATTTTATAAGCGCGGCTCCCGCCCGTTCTACCGCGCTGCGTCCGTCTGCCTCAGCATCACCATCGTGCTGTATTCTGTTTTCTTCATCGCGCTCGGCAAAACACAGTCGGATTACACCTATGACCACATCATCCCCTACGCCTTAAACGGCGGCGCGGATGTCGCCATAGACGACCTGCGCGACGACAACGTCCGTACGGATTTCTACGAAAGCCTCGATAACTCCGCCATGTTCTGGGAGGTACAGTCCATTCAGGCGTTCCACAGCATCGTCCCCGGCTCGCTCATGGAGTTCTACGATTCCATCGGCGTGCAGCGCGATGTCGCTTCCCGCCCGGATACCACTCACTACGGCCTGCGCGGACTGACAAGCGTCAAGTATCTTTTTGACGACGATCACGATACCGAGTATTTCGCCGGCGAAGACTACGCCGACCCCGCCATGCCGGGCTGGATGTACTACGGAAACACAAACGGCTTTGACATTTGGGAAAACGAACATTACATTCCCATGGGCTTCACCTACGACAGCTACGTCACCGAAAAAGATTACGAAAACACAAGCGAAAGCTACCGCGAGCTTTTGATGCTCAAGGGCATCGTCCTCACCGATAAGCAGGTTTCAAAATGGGGCGATATGCTTTCTCCGCTCGATACAAGCGAACTCTCCTACACCAAGGAAACCTACAAAACAGATTGCGAAAACCGCGCAAAGCTCACCTGCGATACCTTTGAATATACAAATACCGGCTTTAACGCCACCATCACAGCAAGCCGCGACGTGCCCGTGTTCTTCAGCATCCCGTATGAAAACGGCTGGTCGGCCTACGTCAACGGCGAAAAGGTCGATATCGAAAAGGTGAACGTCGGCTTCATGGCCATCCGCGTCAACGCCGGCACCAATGTCAAGATCGAGTTCAAATACCGCACGCCCGGCCTGTTTCTCGGCATGGCAATCACCGTCGTGTGCGTGCTTCTGTTCGCACTTTATATGGTACTCATGCGCACGATCTTCAAAGAAGTCCCCGTGCCGCTCACCCGCCACAATATGGTGCTGCGCCCGCTCTCCCACTATGCAAAAAAGCACGGCGCGCATTTTGAAAACAGCGGACTTATTCACGTAAAACCGCGCAGTCAAACCGACCGCGCTTTGGAAAAGAAAGAAGGTTTTGATAATGACGACTGAACGTAATATTCCGGTCTTGTATCTCGTCATTCCTTGCTACAACGAGGAAGCCGTACTGCCGGAGACCACCAAGCGTCTGACCGAAAAAATGCACACCATGATCCGCGCCGAGCAGGTCGATCCCGAAAGCCGCATTCTCTATGTCGATGACGGCAGCAAGGATAAAACCTGGGCGATTATCTCCGAATACGCCGAAGCTATTCCCTATGTGGACGGCGTAAAGCTCGCGCACAACCGCGGCCACCAAAACGCTCTGCTCGCCGGCCTCATGACCGCCATGCCGCTGTGCGACTGCGCCATCAGCATGGATGCCGATCTGCAGGATGACATCAACGTCATCGACCGCTTCGTCGAAAAATATATGGAGGGCTGCGACGTCGTCTACGGCGTGCGCAACAAGCGCGAGACCGATACGTTCTTCAAGCGCACCACCGCAGAAGGCTTTTATAAATTCATGAAGATTCTCGGCGTAGACGTCGTCTTCAATCATGCCGATTACCGTCTGATGAGCCGTCGCGCGCTCGAGGGCCTTTCCGAGTATAAGGAAGTCAACCTGTTTCTGCGCGGTATCGTGCCGCTCATCGGCTTTAAAAGCGACTATGTCTATTATGACCGCGCCGAGCGTTTCGCGGGCGAATCCAAATACCCCTTAAAAAAGATGATCTCCTTCGCGCTCGACGGCATCACGTCGTTCAGTGTAAAGCCCTTAAAGCTCATCTCCAACCTCGGCATTCTCATCTCCGTTCTCAGCATCTTCGGCCTCCTGTACGCGCTCATCTCGCACCTGTGCGGCGTCACCGTCGCGGGCTGGACAGCCATCGTCGCGTCCATCTGGCTGCTCGGCGGTCTGCAAATGCTCTGCCTCGGCGTCGTCGGCGGCTACATCGGCAAAATTTACAGCGAAGTCAAGCAGCGCCCCCGCTTTCTCATCGAAACCCACCTCAAAGCCGAACCGGAAGAAAAAGTCTTGGACGAACACTGATACGCTAACCAAACCGGATCCCGAATTGTCTCGGCAGTTCGGGATTTCTTTTCCCGCTGCTCACGGCATGTTGAGTTTAAGAGGTACATTTTATGAAAAAATTCGCTTTCGGAGCTTCCAAATTTTTCCTCGGCTCCGTTTTCGGCTGCGTTTTTGTATTGCTCCTGTTTTTTACGCAATGTACATACGCCAAAAAGCAGACATTTCTGCTCTCAAATATTGCTCTGCTTCTGTTCGGCATCGCACTTCTTGTGCTGTTTCTGTCCCTCGACCGCCTGCAACAGGTCAAGCTTTCGTGGCGTCGGCCGACCGTATCGTCCGATGTGCTCATATACGGTCTGTGTCTGCTTTTATTTTCCGCACAGCTCTATATTTCCTATAACATTTATTTCGAAACCGGTTGGGACGCGGGCCTCCTTACAGAAAACGCCCGCAATCTGATGCACAAGCAGTCGGTCGATATCCGCTATTTTTCCAACTACCCCAATAATCTGCTGTACTTTTTCTTCGAGCTGTTCGTCTTCAAGCTGAATAAATATTTCAGCATTTTCTCCGATACACAGCAGGCTTTGTGCGTCATCACCGTCAACTGCGCACTCAATACGCTTTCCTGTCTGCTCGTTTATAAAACCGCCGCGCAGCTCACACTAAAGCTATACGCTTTTTTCGGCTTTTTTCTCGCGGTACTCAGCTTTGGGCTTTCCCCGTGGAACGTCATCTGCTACACAGACGCTTTAGGGCTGATTTTCCCTATCCTTACACTTTATGTATTCATCCGTCCGGCAAAACACAAATGGCTCTCCTATGTGCTTTCCGCCATCATCGGCACACTCGGGTATTTTATCAAGCCACAGTGTTTTATTTTGCTTATCGCCGTTTTT
Organism: Hominenteromicrobium mulieris; assembly: GCA_021029595.1. Lineage (GTDB taxonomy): Bacteria > Bacillota > Clostridia > Oscillospirales > Acutalibacteraceae > Hominenteromicrobium > Hominenteromicrobium mulieris. The sequence goes on from JAJJOY010000003.1 coordinate 251,836, forward strand.
TTGATTGAAGGTATTTACGCACTGTCCGAAAAGCACCTGTTAAAACCGCTTCTGCTCTCACTTTTGACAGTCGCCATCACCTTTTTCGCCGTTAAAGCCGGTACAGGTTTTCTGTGTTCCCACTATCACATTCAGCTTGATAACGAGCAAAGCTTCGGCATTGCACATTTCTGGATGATGGGTCTTAACCCGGAAAAAAAAGGTGTCTATTCCGCCGAAGACGTTCGCTATTCCCGTTCTTTTGTCACCGCTTCCGAGCGCACGCAGGCAAATATCGCCGTCGGCAAACAGCGTTTACAGGAAATGGGCTTTTTCGGCACGCTCAAACAGCTCGCGCAAAAAATGCTCACGCTCTATAATGACGGCACATTCGCATGGGGAAAGGAGGGAAATTTCCTTCAAACCGTTTTTGATCCGCCCAATACAAAATCCGCTCCCTTCCTCCGCAGCATCTACTACCCCGACGGCAGCCGCTACTTGTATTTCACAACCTTCGAGCAATTCATTTGGCTCATAATCTTGCTGCTTGGCGCCGCCGGTCTGTTCAGCAGCTTCAATCATAAGCACGCAAAAACCTTAAATATCCTGTGGCTCACATGGATCGGCCTCACCGTCTTTGAGCTCCTGTTTGAAGTACGCGCCCGTTATTTGTACACCAACGTTCCGCTTTTCTGCGTGCTTGCAGCCGTCGGCATCGAAAATATCCGCCGCCTGTTCTGCCGCATCACTGAAAAGCTCTCTGCGCGTCTTCCCGCAAAAAAAATCCGTATAACCCCATAACGCACAAGACCCCCGCTCCCGGAAAACTCCGAAAGCGGGGGTCTCTATGTTTATTCGGTTACCTTAGGCAAAAACGATTACATCAAGCTTCTGTACAGCTCGGCAATCTCCTCAACGGAGGTGTCGCGCGGGTTGCCCGGGCAGCAAGCATCTGCAAATGCGCTTTCTGCGAGGAACTGTACGTCCTCTTCCTTCAGGATGCCCTTCAGGTTTTCCGGAATACCCACATCTTCGCTCAGCTTCTTCACAGCCGCAATCGTTGCATCGGCAGCCTCTTCGGCGGTCATCGCGTCAATGCCCTCAACGCCCATGGCCTTGCCTACTGCGCGATAACGCTCGCCTGCAACGGACTTGTTGTACTCAAGGCCGGTCGGCAGAATGATGGCGCAAGCCACGCCGTGCGGGGTGTCATACAGAGCGGAGAGGCCGTGCGCCATGGAGTGTACGATGCCGAGGCCGACATTCGAGAAGCCCATGCCTGCAATATACTGACCGAGTGCCATGCCCTCTCTGCCGGCTTCGGTGTTCTGCACCGCGCCGCGCAGGTTCTCGGAAATCAGGCGAATGGCTTCAAGGTGGAACATATCGGAAATGGTGCAGGCGCCCTTCGTGATGTAACCCTCAATGGCGTGGGTCAAAGCGTCCATACCGGTCGCAGCGGTCAGCCCCTTCGGCATGGAGGACATCATATCCGGGTCAACAACCGCGATCTCCGGGATGTCGTTCGTGTCTACGCAGACGAACTTTCTCTTCTTTTCCACGTCGGTGATAACGTAGTTGATTGTCACTTCCGCAGCGGTACCGGCAGTGGTCGGCACAGCAATGGTGAACACCGCGTGCTTCTTCGTCGGCGCAACGCCCTCCAGAGAGCGAACGTCTGCGAACTCCGGGTTCTCAATGATGATGCCGATGGCCTTTGCGGTATCCATGGAGGAGCCGCCGCCAATGGTCACGATGCAGTCTGCGCCGGAAACCTTGAAGGCCTCAACGCCGTGCTGTACGTTCTCAATCGTCGGGTTCGGCTTGATCTCGCTGTAAACGGAATACGGGAAGCCGGCCTTGTCCAGAAGATCCGTCACCTTCTGCGTAACGCCGAACTTCAAAAGGTCCGGGTCCGAGCAAACAAAAGCTTTTTTGTAGCCGCGCGCCTGAAGCTCCTCCGGAATCTTTTCAATCGCACCCTTGCCGTGATAAGAAATTGTGTTCAATACGATTCTGCTGACCATAAAAAACATCTCCTAATCCCAAATATGGGAATTTTTTAACTAAGTTAATTATACACCTGTCCGCACAGATTGTTTGTAACAAAACTGTAAATATCAGTTCAAAAATTCTTCGTTCAGTTCCACGCCGAATTCCTTCGCGATGGCTCTCAAATTGTCGTCTGTAATGGTCTGGCGAATTTTACCGCCGCCCGCCGTAATAGCAAGCATATAAATTTGCGCCGCCTTCTCGATCGTGTGCATGAGGCCAAACGTAATGTCGTAATCCGGTCCGGAAACGAACAAGCCGTGGTGCGCCCAAACGGCCGCGTCATATTTTTTCATCAGCTCGCTCGTCGCCATCGCAATGTCCGCGCCGCCCGGCACCATCCACGGCACCACGCCCACGCCGTCGGGGAACACCACCGGGCACTCTGTGGCGCTCTGCCATAAAGCACGCGTAAAGTCGCGCGCCGTCAGCGGCATGATGTACGTCATCGCAATGAGATTCGGCGTGTGCGCGTGGTAAATGACACGGTAAGCGCCGTTCGTCGCCGCCTTGCGCACACTGTGGTTCATAAAGTGGCTTGGGAATTCGCTCGTCGGGCGCGCGCCGTTCTCAAGGCCCCACACAATGCGCCAGCTGTCGCCCGCATCGTTGATCTCTACAATACCGATGTTGTGCTCCGGGTCATCCTGCACATTGCGCAAAAACTTGCCGCTGCCCGTCGTGATGAAATATTCGCCCTTTAAGTTATCTGCCTGCACGCCCATGCTGTTCCACTCGCGCGGCGCGGTGAAAAACGGGCGGCACTGCTCCACTTCCTCCGGCTTCATGCGGTAGGTCAGGTTGCCGCCGTTTCTCTCGTGCCAGCCCTGCTCCCAGCCATCCGTGCACATGCGGATAAAACCGCGTACTGCGGGAATTTCCGTCATCATTTTTATATACCTCCTCAGCGCTTTAAAAGCACTTCGTTTTCGTATTTTTTAATTTCAGAAAGCCACGCCATGTCGTCTGCGGGAACATTCTGCTCCTTGCAGTATTCCGCCCAAACATCGCCGAACGGCATCGTTTTCAACTCCTCCGCGCGGATCATCAAAGACGTGAAATCCTGCTCGTTCTGCAGCTTCGTCAGCTCCTCCGTCGGCTGCAACAGCGCGAACAACAGCGCCTTCTGTACATTGCGGAAGCCCGTCACCCACGCGCCGATACGGTTGATGGACGCGTCAAAGTAATCGAGCGCAATCTTAACACGACCCGAAAGCCCGCCGCAGCGCACAATCTCTTTCGCAATTTCCTTTGTCTCGTCGTCAAACAGCACCACGTGGTCGCTGTCCCAGCGCACACCGCGCGTGATGTGCAGCGCAATCTCCGGGAAGAACGTCAGCATCGCCGGAATTTTATCGGATACGACCTCCGTCGGGTGGTAGTGGCCGTTATCGAGCAGCGGGATGCACTTATCTTTATTCATCGCCGCATAGCTCAGCGCAAATTCCGCACTGCCCACCGTGTACGCCTCCACCCCGATACCGAACACCTTCGATTCCACACACGGCTTTACAAGGTTAAAATCGTACGGCTCAGAGAGAATCTCATCGAGAGACTCTTTATACAGCATGCGCGGCGTCATGCGGTCGGCGGGAATATCTTTCAGTCCGTCGCCCGTCCAGATGTTCATGATGCACGGCTGACCGAGCTCCTCCGCCAGATACTGCGAAATGCGGATACACGCCTTGCCGTGCTCCACCCAGAATTTGCGCGTCTCCGGGTTCGGGCTCGAGAGCGTCAGCGGGTCGCACTTCGGGTGCGAAAAATACGTCGGGTTAAAGTCACATCCCAGCCCGCGCTCCTTACAGAACTTCACCCACGGCGCAAAGTGCTTCGGCTCCAGCTTATCTCTGTCCACCCAGCCGCCGTTTTCTTCGGTGAAGATCGCGTAGCTCGCGTGTAAATTCAGCTTCTTCGTGCCGGGGCAAAGGCGCAGCACCTCGTCGATGTCCGCCATCAGCTCCTCCGGCGTGCGCGCACGGCCGAGGTAGTTGCCCGTCGTCTGAATGCCGCCCGTCAGCGGGGCATTCGGGTCGCCGTCAAAGCCGCGCACGTCGTCGCCTTGCCAGCAGTGCAGAGAGACCGGCACGCTTTTCAGCGTGTTGATGGCAGCGTCGGTGTCCACACCGCGCTCGGCATAGCGCTTTTTCGCCGCCTCATACTGTGTCATATCGTTCATCCTTTCCTAAGCGTGTTGATTTTTGTTAAAATGCGGTCTGCCGTCTCGTCTTTTGAGAGCATCGGCAACTCCTCTGTTTCGTCTTTTGTCAGCAGCGTCACCACGTTCGTATCGCCCGCAAAGCCCGCACCCTTCGTGCGCAGGCTGTTCGCCGCGATCATATCGAGGTTCTTGCGCTCGAGCTTTCCACGCGCGTTTTCAATGAGATTCTCGGTCTCCATCGCAAAGCCGCAGAGGAACTGCCCCGCGGGCTTGTGCGCGCCGAGGTACGCCAGAATGTCCTGCGTGCGCTCAAGCTCAATGCTCATGCCGCCGTCGTGCTTTTTGATTTTCTCCTCGGCGACCGTTTTCGGGCGGTAATCCGCCACCGCCGCCGCTTTGATGATGACGTCCATCTTCGGCGCACGGCTCGTCACCGCGTTGAACATGTCTTCCGCAGATTCCGCTTTCACCACCGTCACAAACGGGGGCGGTTCCACGGTCATGTTCGCGCAGACGAGCGTCACATCCGCACCGCGCATCGCCGCACGGCGTGCAAGCGCGCAGCCCATTTTACCCGTCGAATGGTTCGTGATGAACCGCACGGGGTCGATCTTCTCCGCCGTTGCGCCCGCCGTCACGAGGATTTTCTGCCCTGCAAGATCTTTCTCCGCACCGATCGTCTGCATGATCCAGTCAAACAGCGTCTTTTCGGAAGGCATTTTCCCCGCGCCTATATCACCGCAAGCCAAATACCCGCTGTCCGGCTCGATCACCGTGTACCCGAATCGTCTCAGTTTTGCAAGATTATCCTGCACAATGGGGTTCAAGAACATATTCGTGTTCATCGCAGGCGAAATCAAAATCGGGCAGCGGCACGCCATCACGGTCGTCGTCAGCATGTCGTCCGCAATGCCGTTCGCAATTTTGCCGATGACATTCGCGCTCGCGGGGGCGATGAGCACAATGTCCGCGCGCTTTGCCAGCGCAACGTGCTCCACGCTGTACTGGAAATTGCGGTCGAACGTATCGATGAGACACTTGTTGCCCGTCAAAGTCTCAAATGTAATGGGGTTGATAAAATTCGTGGCGTTCTGCGTCATCAGCACCGTAATATCCGCGTGCTGCTTTTTCAGCATACTCGCAAGCCCCGCAATTTTGTACGCCGCAATGCTGCCCGTCACGCCCAGTAAAACCGTTTTACCTTTCAGCATTTTATCGTCCTTTCCGTTTTGTTTTTACTCTATTATAATACACTTTTCAGGGTTCGTAAATTTTAATTTCAAAGCTGTCCCGTATCACGTCGCGCGCCTGCTGTACGCTCGCAAGCTCGCCGTCCGCGATCATCTGCACGATGAGATTACCGATGGCCGTGCCCTCTGTCGGGCCCGCATACACGGGCAGCCCGCAGGCCTTCGCCGTGAGTTTATTCAAATATTCGTCCCGACTGCCGCCGCCGACGATATTTAAACTCGTATATGCTTTGCCCGTCAGCTTTTCAAGTGCCTTTATCGTCTCGGCGTAGCTTTCCGCCAGACTGTGGTATACACAGGAGAGCATCTCCGGCACCGTCGGTTCTTTGAAGCCCTGCTTCATAAGCTCGTTTTTCACCGCCGCACACATGTTTTTCGGCGCCAAAAAGCATTCCGCATTTACGTCTATGCGGCCCTTATAATCCGCCGCGCTTTGCGCAAGCTCCGTCAACTTATCAAAGCTGTTCTCGTCTCCAAGCTCCTGCCGCATATTCTGCAGCATCCAAAGGCCCATGATGTTTTTCAAATACCGATAGCGGTACTCATACCCACCCTCGTTCGTAAAATTCTGTGCACGGCTCTCGTCGTTCGTCACCGGCGCTTTCAGCTCCACGCCAATGAGGCTCCACGTGCCGCTCGAAAGGAACACCGCGTTCTCATCCTTCGCCGGCACTGCCAAAAATGCGGAAGCCGTGTCGTGCGAAGCCGCAAGCCGCACCGTCAAATCAAAGCCGACCTTCTCCTTCACGCGCTCCGTCAGCCCGCCGAGCGCTTCACCCGGCTTGTGCAGCTCGCCGAAGATTTTCTCCGGCAAACCCACCCGCGCTATGATCTCCTTGTCCCATGTCTTATGTTCTGCCGAGACCATCGCCGTCGTGCTCGCATTTGTGTATTCGTTCACGGCCACGCCCGAAAGCCTGTATGTCAGATAATCCGGGATCATCAAAAGCTTTTCGGCCTTTTCAAATACATCCGGCATTTCTTTTTTCTGCGCCGCCAGCTGATACACCGTGTTGAACTTCTGCATCTGAATGCCCGTTCTTCCGTACAGCCACGCAAACGGCACCGTTTTTTCCAGCTCGTCCGGCACCGTCTCCGTGCGGCTGTCGCGGTACGCCACCGCCGGGCAGATGCGTTCTCCGTTTTTACCGAGCAAAACATAATCCACTGCCCACGTGTCCACCGCCACGCTCTCGGGCGCAATCTCACACGCCGCAATGCCGTCTATCACTTCGCTTTCAAGGCGGTCAATGTCCCAGCACAAATGGCCGTTTTGGTCTTCCGCACCGTTTTTAAAACGGTAGATTTCTTTCAGCTTCAGTTTTCCGTCCTCGAGCCACCCCAAAATGTGCCGCCCGCTTGAAGCCCCAATGTCCACCGCCAAATACGTTTTCATATAAGCCCTCCGTTTTTTCGTTTACAGCAATAGTATAACAAAAACCGTGTCCAAAAATAAGGACGTTGTTTTCACTTAAAACTATCTTTATTTTAACTTTTCTTCTGCCGCACAAAATTTTCTCCCGCCAAACTACACAAATCTGCGCTTCACTTTTCGGCACACAGCAAAAGAATTCCGCCGAAATAGGTTGACAATCCAAGGCTTTCAAGCTAAAATGAACACATAAATTGTACATACAACTTCTGAGGAGAGATCAGGTCTATGGCAAAACAGGCAAAACTCACCATTGAAAAGGATTTCCAAATTTCTAAAATCGATAAGCGCATCTACGGCTCGTTCATCGAGCACCTCGGCCGTGCAGTATACGGCGGCATCTGGCAGCCGGGCCACCCCACTGCCGATGAAGACGGCTTCCGCCGCGACGTACTCGACCTCGTGCGCGAGCTGCAAGTGCCGATCGTCCGTTACCCCGGCGGCAACTTCGTCTCCAATTTCTACTGGGAAGACAGCGTGGGTCCCGTAGAAGACCGCCCGAAGCGTCTTGAGCTTGCATGGCGCAGCACAGAGCCGAACTATATCGGTATCAACGAGTTCGCAAAGTGGGCGAAAAAAGCCGACACGCAGATCATGCAGGCCGTCAACCTCGGCACACGCGGCATTGAAGCAGCGTGCAACCTGCTCGAATACTGCAACCACCCGTCCGGCACCAAATACAGCGACCTGCGCGTCAAGCACGGTGTCAAAGACCCGCACAACATCAAGGTCTGGTGCCTCGGCAACGAAATGGACGGCCCGTGGCAAACCGGCCACAAGACCGCCGACGAATACGGCCACCTTGCCGATGAGACCGCCAAAGCCATGAAGCAGATCGATCCATCCATCGAGCTCGTGCTCTGCGGCAGCTCCAATACGGGCATGCCCACATTCCCGGAGTGGGAAAACACCGCGCTTTCCTGGGCGTATGACAGTGTCGATTACATCTCTCTGCACCAGTACTACGGAAACCGCTTCAACGATACCGCAAACTTCCTCGCCCAGAGCGACGACATGGATCACTTCATCCGTACCGTCATCGCCACGTGCGATTTCGTCAAGGCGAAGAAGCGCGCAAAGAAAAACATCAACCTCAGCTTCGACGAATGGAACGTCTGGTTCCACGCCGATGCCTCCGATGCCGACACCATGAAGAACCGCCCGTGGCAGATCGCGCCGCACCTGCTCGAAGACCACTACGATTTTGAAGACGCCCTGCTCGTCGGCCTCATGCTCATCACGCTGATGAAGCACTCCGACCGCGTAAAAATGGCGTGCATGGCACAGCTCGTCAACGTTATCGCACCCATTATGACCGAAGAAAACGGCCCCGCATGGTGCCAGACGATTTATTATCCGCTGCTCCACGCCTCCAAATACGGCCGCGGCATTGCGCTCCAGCCGGTGCTCACCTCCACAAAGCACGATACCATCGATTTCACCGATGTCACCGACGTCGAGTCCATCGCCGTGTGGAACGACGAAAAGGACGAAGTTACCGTCTTCGCCGTCAACCGCAGCCTGACGGATGACATCGTCCTCGACCTTGACCTGCGCTCCTTCGGCGATTACCGCCTCGCAGAGCACATCGTCCTTGAAAACCCGGATATGAAGGCCGTCAACACCGCCGAGCACAGCGCCGTCACCCCGAAGCTCCATACGGACAGAACCGAAAAAGACGGCAATCTCTATAAAGCGAACCTTACGAAAACCTCGTGGAATGTTTTGAGATTCGTGAAGTAAACCGAGCTTCCGAAAAGTGTAGTTAAAAGTTTCGCCCGCCTTTTCAAAGACGGCGAGTTCTCAGAAATAAAGCAGCGCCGCACCCTCGTTTTCCTCATCGAGCGTGCGGCGTTATTTTATGCGTACTAACCTCTCTGCCTCAACCGATACTCCCTTGGTGTCACGCCGTACATTTCCGAAAACGCCCTGTAAAAATAGCTCGTGTTCTCATACCCCACCGCCATGATAATATCGCTCACGGAAAGCTTCGTGCCGGAAAGCAGCGCCGCCGCTTTCTCCATTCGCTTGCGCCGCAAAAGCGATTTAAACGTGAACCCCGTCGTGCTGTGTACCGCCGCGCTGAGGTACGAAATCGTCACACCGTACTTTTCCGCAATGTCCGTCAAGCTCGCCGTGCGGTAATTTTCTTCAATCTCCCGCAGCGCCGTCATCACAAGTGCGCTGTGATCGCCCTCGTTTTCGCTCGCCGCCAGCTTATCCGTGCAGTTCAAAAGCTCCAAAAACAGCAGCGCCATCGTGTTCTGCGTAATGCGTCTGCGGTTTTTCGTGTCGTTCACAAGCGTCCAAACGAGGTTTTCAACGAGATTCTGCACCGGCAGCACATCCGCAACTCTAAACAGTAAAAAATCCGAGCCCCCCGCGCGGCTGATGCTGTTCGCGATGAACCGCCCAAGCGCGTTGTCCGCGCCGATGCGCTCCAGCGCCGTATCAAAGAACTGCGGCAGCACAATAAAATTCACCGCAATGTCCTCATATTCCGCACGTTCTATCTCATGCGAAGCGCCGCGCCCCAAAAACAGCAGCTCGCCCGCATGTACGGTGATGGGCTCGCCGCCGTTGATGCGGTGCACCGTCTTGCCGGAGCACATGTACATGATTTCAATATAGCTGTGCGCGTGTCTGGGGAACGGTGCAAACCGCGTGTGCGCGCGCACGGAGATGAGCCGCCCGCGCTCCAAAAGCTTCTCGCTGTCCACCGTAAACACCGCCCGCGCCGTGTACGCCGCCTTGTCCACCGCGCCGCCGTCCAAAATGCGCTGTTCCTCCGGCGTGATGACCCGTAGCCTGCGCATGAGTTCCTCGGTCATTTAGAGGATCAGCTCGCTTTCGTAGTATTTTTCCTGAAAATCGAGAATTTTCAGGATTTCCTCCGCCGTGTAAACGCCGGTCTTTTCCGCCGCCACCCACTTGTCTTCCACGTCGTTAAAGCGATGCACCACTGCGATCACCACGCCGTCAAAGGTTTTAAACGGCTCCGTCGGACCCAAAATGTACACGTCCTGCTCGGCGTTATCCCCCGCCATCACGCCCGGCACATAGCCGTAGTTCACGGGGTAGATCATCTCCGGGTAGCGCGGGTGCGCAGAGCCAAGCGGCCTGTCCGTCACGCAGTGTACGGGCTTTCCGAGCACATTTTTGTAATCCTCCCGCGTCCTGTGCAGCGCATTTAGGCGCGCATCTTCTTTTTCCCGCCACGCTTCGCGGGTAAGCTTCTCTCCGTCCACCGTAATCTCTTTCACGCCGTTGTTTTCAAAAAACATCACCGCAGCGCTTTCCACCGCTTCCGCACGCTCGGTGGAAAATTCACCGAAGTCCGTCACAACTTCCGCCGTATCACCCTTTTCGGTGCAGATCACCGTGCCGTATTCGTTTTTATATTTCTTGTGTACCGCGCGCCAGCCGTTCGCCAAAGGCATCATCAAAAGCGTCGGTGTCTTTTTCTCCTTAAAAATCATGCGTTTTCCTCGCTAAAATTCAAGATGAGCTCCACCGGGCAATGGTCGCTGCCCATCACGTCGGAGAGGATCTTGCTGTCCGCCAAATTCTTTTTCAGCTCCTCCGTGATGAGGAAATAGTCAATGCGCCAGCCGACGTTCTTTTCTCTTGCCTTGCCCATATACGACCACCAGGAATACGCGTCCTTTGCATCGGGGTACAATTCGCGGAACGAATCCACAAAACCCGCCGCGAGCAGTTCGGAAAACTTCCCTCTTTCTTCGTACGAAAATCCCGCGCTGCCGATGTTCGGCTTTGCGTTTTTGATGTCGATGCGCCTGTGTGCCACATTCATGTCACCGCACACAATAACCGGCTTCGTTTCGTGCAGCCTTTCGAGATACGCGCGGAACTTATCCTCAAACGCCATGCGAAAATCAATGCGCACAAGCTCTTTTTGAGCGTTCGGCGTGTACACGGTCACAAGGTAAAACTCCGGGAATTCCGCGCAGATCACGCGCCCCTCGCAGTCAAACTGTTCGTCGCCGATGCCATACGTCACATTAAGCGGCTCCGTTTTTGTAAAGATTGCCGTGCCGGCGTACCCTTTTTTCTCGGCAGAGTTCCAAAATTCCGTGTACCCCGCAAAATCAAAATCCGCCTGCTCGCGCTGCATTTTCGTTTCCTGCAAGCAGATAACATCCGGGTCTTCCGCCGCTAAAAAGTCATTAAAGCCCTTTGTCATGCAGGCGCGCAACCCGTTTACGTTCCAAGAAATCAACTTCAAAGCAAAATCACTTCCAATTTCAAATTAAATATGGTATACTGAATTTTACGAACGGTCTTTCTTCCCGAAAGACCTCTATGAAAGGAGTTATTCGGTATGCAGAATCCTATTGTTACTTTCGAGACCACCCGCGGCACCATCAAGGCGGAGCTTTACCCCGAGATTGCGCCGAACACGGTCAACAACTTTATTTCCCTCATTCAGAAGGGCTTTTATGACGGCACCATCTTCCACCGCGTCATCCCTGGCTTCATGATCCAGGGCGGCGACCCGGAAGGCACCGGCATGGGCGGCCCCGGCTACGGCATCAAGGGTGAGTTCGCTATGAACGGCTTCAAGAACGATCTGAAGCACACCACCGGCGTTCTCTCCATGGCAAGAAGCCAGCGCCCGAACAGCGCAGGCAGCCAGTTCTTCATCATGGTCAATGACGCCCCCCATCTCGACGGCCAGTATGCCGCATTCGGCAAGGTCACCGAGGGCATCGATGTCGCACAGGCCATCGTTTCCTCCCCGCGCGATTGGTCCGACCGACCGCGCGAAGATCAGGTCATGACGAAAGTCACCGTCGAGACCTTCGGCGTTGATTACGACGAGCCCGTCACCGGCCCCGAGCGCGGCTGATTTTAACCGCAAACGTTAAAACCGAACACACAGAAACCGTACCTTTTCAGGTGCGGTTTTTTGTTTTACTCTACCCTTGCCAGTACAAGCGAGCATTCTTCTGTTTTCTCGTCGCCGTAGCGGAACGCCCCGTGCAGCACGCTTTCCGCGTCGCGGCACTTTTCTGCGCTCGCACCGTACAGCTCGGCGATCACCTCGCCTTTTTGTACTGCGTCGCCCACCGTCTTTTTCAGCACGATGCCCGCGCCGTAGTCGAGCACATCGTCGGCCTTCTCGCGTCCGGCGCCGAGCCGCACGCTTGCCATGCCCACCTGCTCCGCGTTGATATGCACCACATACCCGCTGCGCGGCGCGCACACGTCTTTTTTCACCGGCGAAAGCGCAAACCGCTCGGGTTCTCTCAAGTACCGCACATCCGCGCCCTGCGCCTCGGCCATTTCGCAGAATTTCTCAAACGCTTTGCCCGTCTCCAGTGCCGTTTTCGCTTTCTTCCGCGCGTGTTCAAGGCTCTCCGCCTGCTCGCCGAGCCAGATCATGTTTGCCGCAAGCTCCAAACACTCTTCCGTAAGGTCTTCCGGCCCGCGTCCGTGCAGCGTCTCCAAAACTTCCAGCACCTCCAAGGTGTTGCCCACGGCGTGCCCAAGCGGCCTGTCCATATCGGTGATGAGCGCCGCTGCGCGCCTGCCGGAAAGCTTCGCGATCTCCACCATTTCCTCGGCGAGCGTAATCGCGTCCTCCGTTGTCTTCATAAAGGCGCCGCTGCCCGTCTTCACGTCCAGCAAAATACGCTCTGCGCCGGAGGCGATCTTCTTGCTCATGATGCTCGAAGCGATGAGCGGCACGCTCTCCACCGTCCCGGTCACGTCGCGCAGCGCGTAAAGCTTCTTGTCCGCCGGGCACAGCTCGCCCGTCTGTCCGATCATCGCGCACCCGATCTTATTGATCTGCGCTGTAAATTCTTCCGGAGAAAGATCGATCCGCATACCGGGAATGCTCTCAAGCTTATCCGTCGTGCCGCCCGTGTGTCCAAGCCCGCGGCCGCTCATCTTGGCAATCTTCACCCCGCACGCCGCGCAAACAGGCACAATAACCATGCTCGTCTTGTCACCCACGCCGCCCGTGGAATGCTTATCTACCGTCACGCCGTGTATCGCGGAAAGGTCGGCCATGTCGCCGGAATGCGCCATCGCCAAGGTCAGCTCCGCCGTCTCCTCGTGCGTCATGCCGTTTAAATAAATCGCCATCAAAAGCGCCGAAAGCTGATAGTCCGGGATACTCCCGTCTGTGCACCCGCGCACAAAATATTCAATCTCGTCCTTTGTCAGCGTCCCGCCGTCCCGCTTTTTGCGGATAATGTCCAAAATATGCAGCACAAAAATCACCGCCTTTTTTACCGCTTCGCTTTTTCGCCCAGAACGTCTCTCGGCGAAAAGCTCTGCGGCAGCAAATCCTTTAATGTATAAACCTTTTCTTCACCGGGCTTTGCAAGAATGAGCACAAACGCGTCCCCGCAAAACTCCCGCATCACCTGCCTGCACACGCCGCACGGCGCGCAGAAGTCTTCGGGCTCCTCGCCCGCCTTGCCGCCCGCGATTGCAACAGCGACGAAATCTCGCTCGCCCTTTGCAATCGCCGTGAAAAACGCCGTGCGCTCCGCACAGTTCGTCGGCGTAAACGCAGCGTTTTCAATGTTCACGCCCGTGTATATTTCACCGCTTTTCGCAAGCAGCGCCGCGCCCACCGCAAAGCCGGAGTACGGGCAGTACGCCTTTTTCCGCACATCAAGCGCCGCTTCCGAAAGCTTTTTTATGACCTCACTTGTCATGTCCGTCCACCGCCTCAGAGGCAACCGCCAGCGCTACCTCCATCATCTGCGTGAACGTCTTCTGTCTCTCTTCGCTCGAGGTCGATTCCCCCTTCAGCGGCAAGTCGGATACCGTCGTGATGGAAAGCGCCTGCTTGCCCGCGCGCGCCGCCGTCATATACAGCGCCGCCGTCTCCATTTCCACGGCCAGAACGCCCATTTTTTTCCATTCGGCGGTCTCATTTTCACAGTCGCCGTAGAAAATATCGCTCGTCACCACGTTGCCGACGCGATAACGTAAATTCTTCTCCCGCGCCGTCTGCACCGCTTTTTCAAGCAGTTCAAAGCTTGCCGTCGGCGCAAATGTGCCCGGCAAACGGTACTGGTGCGCAAAGTTCGAGTCCGTGCACGCGCCCATCGCCAATACTAAATCGCGCAGCTCCACGCCGTCCGCAATGCCGCCCGCCGTACCGATACGAATGATCGCTTCCACATCGTAGCAATGATACAGCTCGTAGCTGTATATGCCCATAGAAGGCATACCCATGCCGCTGCCCATTACGGAAACACGCTTGCCGTTATACAAGCCCGTATAGCCCAGCATTCCGCGCACCGTATTAAAGCACACGGCATTTTCCAAAAACGTCTCCGCAATAAATTTCGCCCTGAGCGGGTCGCCCGGCATCAAAACCACCTTTGCAATATCGCCCTTTTTTGCTTCGTTATGCGGTGTCACCAAATTTTCCTCCCGAATTCAAATTTCAAATCATGCAAAATGCGTTTCGCCGTCTTTATAATAAACTTCACTGCATTCCGGCGTCTCAAAAACGTGCACCAAACCCTCAAAGCTTTCCACCGTCCGGTGCTCGAAAAGCTCTTCCCGCGGCAGCCAGAACGCATCGCCTTCTTCGGAGCCGTGCAGCTCGCCCGTAAATTTATCCGCGCGGAACAAAAACACAATGTACCGCACGCCGTTATCAAGCCAGAACTGCTTCACACCGCACAGCGTCGGATTTTCAATCGTCAGCCCGGTCTCTTCACGGATTTCGCGAATGACCGATGCCGCGATGGATTCCCCCGCTTCCACGTGCCCGCCCGGGTAAACGATACCCGACCAGTTCGGGTCAAGACGGTTCTGCACGAGTACGTTGCCCTTGCCGTCCTCCACCATGCACATGTTTGTCAGCTCCACCGTTTCTTTTCTGCCCATTTTTCTCACTCCCCAAATAGCACAATGCCGCGCAGAACAAACCCTCATTTCCTGCGCGGCACCGCTATTATTAGAATTTACACAATGCCCGCTTTTGTGATGGTCTCAAGCTCCGCACGCGTCGGCAGACCCTCATTGTCACCCCGGTGCGTAATCTGTATCGAGCCGATTACCGTGCCGCGCGTCGCAGCCTCCTGCAAGGACATGCCCTCCGCCACAGCGGAGATGACGCCCGCCGCAAAGCCGTCGCCCGCGCCAACCGTGTCCACGATTCTTTTCACCGGGAATGCCGGCACCGTGCCGTGCTCGCCGCCCGTGGACCAGTACGCGCCCTTGTCGCCCAGCTTCACAATCACGCTGTCTACGCCGCGCTCGTGGTAAAACTCCGCAATGCCCTCCGGCGTGTCACGCTTTGTGAGAATTTTGCCCTCACTAAGGCCCGGCAAAACGAGGTCTGCTTCCTGTGCGAGGCTGTTCAGCGTGCGCACCATCTCTTTTTCGTCCTTCCAAAGCTGCGGGCGCAGGTTCGGGTCAAACGAAATAAACATATCCAGCGCCTTCGCGCGGCTCATCAATCGTTTCACCGCGTCCAATGCCGACTTCGACACCGCCGGAAAAATACCCGTCACGTGCAGAAAATCACATCCGTATAAGTCGAGCTTATCGATGTCATGCGTCGAGATCTGCGAAGCCGCGCTGTTCCGTCTGAAATACGCGATCTTCGGGTCGCCCGCCTCGGTTCTGCCTTTCATCATAAACCCGGTCGAAGCCGTGTCCGTCACGGTCACAAGCGCGTCGGAAACGTGGTTGCCTTTCATGCTCTTTAAAATGCGTTTGCCCACCGGGTCGTCGCCGAGGCGCGTGCAGTACAGCGCTTCATGGTCAAGGCGGGAAAGTCCCACCGCCACGTTATATTCCGCACCGGCCACAGCCGCCGAAAAGTGTGTCACATTCTCCAGCTCGCCGAGCTCCTCCGCGATGAAAAGCCCCATCGGCTCGCCGACCAGCACAATGCGCCCGCGCACCTCGTCCTCCGGCTCGTCCGCAGCTTTCTGCAGTTCAGCTTCGTCTACAAACTCCATCTTCATAGCGTTTCCCCTTTTAAACCGTCGTCTTCACCACCGTGCAGTGGCCATTAATCTTAATTTTGCCGCTGCCGGCCGGTACAAACAGGCTGTCCGCCGGCTTGAACTCCACTTCGTTCTCGCTGCCGACAACCTTGCCGCTGCCCTCCGTCACAACAAGCGACGCAAACGAATCGCCCGTCACATCAATTTCGACTTCGCCGTCCACAACATATTTCTCCGTCGTAAAGTACGGGCAGGAAGCCAGCGCGCACTTTGTGCCTCCGGGAATCTCCTCCGGCTTGCCCTGCTTGTCGGACGTGTCGCTCGGGGTCAGCTTGGAAACGTCAATGGCCTTATCAATATGCAGTTCACGCAGCTTGCCGTCCGCACCGCGGCGGCCGTAGTCGTACACGCGGTATGTCGTGTTGGAATTCTGCTGAATTTCGCAAATGAGAATTCCCGCGCCGATTGCGTGGATCGTACCGGACTGAATGAAGAACACGTCGCCCTTCTTCACGTCGGCCTTGTAGAGCACATCCGTCAGCGTGTTGTCTTCAATGCGCTTTTTGAATTCCTCTTTTGTCAGCGCACGGTTCACGCCGAAGTACAGCGAAGCACCCGGCTCGCAGTCCACAACGTACCACATCTCGGTCTTGCCGTATTCGCCCTCCACGCGCAGCGCATATTCGTCGCTCGGGTGCACCTGCACAGAAAGCGGCTGCTTCGCATCGATGAACTTGATAAGCACCGGGAACTCCTTAAATTTCGCACCGTTCACACCGAGCGCCTTCGCACCGACTTTTTCCAAATACTCGCCGAATTTCAGCCCGTCGTATTCACCGCCGTCTATCACGCTCTGGCCCGCCGGGTGCGTAGAAAGCTCCCAGCTCTCCGCAACCTTTTCATAGTCGCACTTTTTGCCGTAAACGTCGCGCAGCTTTGTGCCGCCCCACAGATAGTCCTTAAATGCCGGGGATAATTTCTCAATCTTCATATTCATTCGTTCCTTTCAAACTGTTTTATATCAAAATTTATCGTCTTGTCGATTCTTTCTCGTGCAGCGGCATATCGAGCACAAGCGGCTGCTCCGGGTCGCTGCTGCGCAGCATGTGGATGAGCTTATTCGCCGCGGCTCTGCCCATCTCCACCTTCGGGTGCACAAAAGAGGTAATCTTCACCGGCGAGTATTCCGAAATGCTCGAATCGTCAAACCCGATGACGAGAACATCCTCGGGCACGCGCACATTGTGCTTCTGTAAGAGGTCAATCACCCCATACGCAATCTGGTCGTTGTAGCACACAATGCCGTCACACCCGCGCAGGCGCTCAAACATGTAGTCGCTGTTGTCGGGGCGAAAAAGCCTGCTGCGCTCGGCCGTCGTGTACCAAACCACATTGTCGTCGCCAAGGACGCATCCGTTGTGGATAAGCCCCTCGGAAAAGCCCGCGTAGCGCCCGTGGCCCTGCATGTCGTCAGATTTAAACACGCCGCCGATACGTCTGCATCCCTTTTCAATCAAGAGGTCGACCGCCTGCAAGCCGGCCTTGCGGTCGTCCGTCACCACGTAAACGGAATCGGGTAAATCGCGGTAATAGCTGTTGAAAAACACCACCGGCACACCCATTTTTTCAAGCCTGCGGTAAAGCTCCACGTTCGGGTTCGGGAACGCCGTCTTCGTGCCCTCCACAATCACTCCGTCCACGCGGCGGGAGATGAGCGACTGCAAAATGCGCGCTTCCTCCTCCACGTGGTTGTTCGTCACATTCAGGGTCAAATCATAGCCCGCGTTCGTCAGCGTCTCCTCAATGCCGCGGATGATCGTCGGAAAAATATAGTCGGAAATATACGTCGTCACAATGGCGATGCTGTTGCCGCGCGGCGTGCGTCGGCTCTCGGAGCTGATATACGTGCCGCTGCCGCGTCTGCGTTCAATGAGCCCCTCCTGCTCGAGGACGGAAAGCGCCTGCCGCACGGTCTGGCGGCTGTACCCGAACTGATCGGAAAGCGTGTTTTCAGATTCCATGCGTTCGCCGGGCTCATATTCGCCGTTTTTGATCTTCTCCTTGATGGTATCCACCAGAAAGCGATATTTCGCAGTTTTCTTTTCTGTGTCTGCCATGTCATCGTTCCTTTCAAAAAGGATACCTGTTTGCACAGGTTCAATACAACCTTATTATAAAAAGCCGTACAACTTTTTGCAATACCTTTCGCAAAATTTGTACGGACTTATTTTCAAGATATTTTGCAAAAGCACCGGAAAGTACGAAAATTTTGAGGAAAAACGCCGCCGCACAGCCCAAAAAGCCATGCAGCGGCAAACATTCCATTTCTTCACTTTCAGCCGAGCATCGCATTGATTTCCGCAAGCACACGCTCATACGCTTCGTTCAGCTTTGCGGCTTCCTCTTCCGTGCCGTCCAGCTTCGCCGTTTCGTACTCTTCAAGCAGCTCCGCAGCATCCTGCTGCAAGCGGTCAAGCGTATCTGCGCTCACAGCGTTTTCGATCTCCGTCTCGACTTCCTGCTGTTCCGTCAAGCCCTGCGCCCAATCCGTCTTGGTGTCCGCTTCTGTCTGACGCACTGCGGTAGCATTCATGGCATCCGGGTCGGTCACGTTCGCCTCCGTTTTCGGCGGCACAGCACACGCGGTCAGCAATCCCATCAGTAAAACAAGTAAAATTACAACGGTTCTTTTCATAGCAAATTCTCCCTTCCTCATTGTACCGGAATCGCTTATATTAAAACCATCGGACTCAACTCCTTTATTTAACTAAAGTATACTGTATTCAAGTCTTTTTGTCAATAATTTTACACAGATTCATTCGTATAATCCCTGCATTTTTGTACTTTTAGTCTTTGCCTCTCATTCGTACTTTTTCCCTCTGTTCAGCATAAAAAGGCGGCATTGCCGCCTTTCGGGAGACCCCCTAATTGGGTCTCCCACGTGCAAACAGTCCACTGGGCTGTTTGCACGCAACTACACAGAAAAACCGCCGTGCGGAAAAGCTCCCACACGGCGGCTCTGATTTATCAAAATTTTGCCCGTCTTATTCCACGGTCAGGTCAAACTTAAACGTGAACGTCTCGTCGTCAAACTGCATCGCCTTCGCAAGGCGCGGACCGCAGCTGTTGGAGCCTACGCCGCTCATCTTGCAGTCGAAGCAGAACACATTGTCGGGGCTTTCCGTAAGCTCGTAATTGTGCATCTTCTCCGTCATTTCCTCCTGCGTATAGTGCGAAAGGTTGAACGAGAAGTCCTCCGGACTCGTCACGGTCACAGCGCCCGCGCCGTCCGTGATCGTCACCCGCGCACAGCCGAAGTGGCTGCCGTTCTCCTGCGGCTTCACGTAGTCCTCAAAAAGGTCGTCCGCCGTCTGCGCAAAGTGACCCAGCGAAGACGCATGGTGCTTGTCGCAGTACGATTCATACGGGCCGTAGCCGTAATATTCCGCCGTGTCAAACGACTTCGGCAGGAACATTCTAAGGCCGAATCTCGGCAGGAACGGACGCTCCATGTCGCGCTTACCGTTGATCTCCGCTCTTACCTTGCCCTCGGCGTCCACCGTAAAGCGGCAGTCAAGGTGCAGGAACGGTCTGCGGTACACCGCCGCAAGGCTCAGCTTGCAATCGATCACAACAACGCCGTCTTCCTCTTTCGCGTTGCAGGCATAGACTTTTATCGCGGGTTCGTTGTAGCCGGCCTGCTCCCATTCCTTGCGCACAAACTGGTCGTTGTCCGTCGGTGCACGCCACACATTCCACGTCATCGGGCGGGTCATGATGTTCACATTGTTCTTCACCATAGACGTAAACACGCCCTCGGTCTTCGAGAACACATAACGGAAGCTGTCGCCCGTCACCGTCACGGCGCGGCTGTCCTCCTCCGCAACAACAAAGCCCTTTCTAAGCGCTTCTTCCTTGCGTGCCCCGCGGGAAACGATCAGCTGGTCAAAGCCGAGCGGGTGTCCCTTCTCAAAGAACACGCTGTCGTTCTTCTTCGCGCTGTACTGCAGAAGCACCGCCACGTCGCCCTCCGTCGGAATTGCATCCGGCAGCGTAATGACACCGCTTTCGTGCGGGGCAATCTTGATGTCGTCCATCACGCCGCAGGCCACCGTATCGCCGTCCTGCTGAATTTCCCAGGAAAGCGTCAAAAATTCTTCCGTGTTCGTAAAATCGCGGTAATTCGTCAGCTGAATTTCCCCCGTTTCGCGGTTCACAAGCGCCGCGCGCACCGGGCGAATGACGTTTTTATATTCGAGTAAACCCGTATGCGGTGTACGGTCGGGGTACACAAGGCCGTCCATGCAGAAGTTGCCGTCGTGCGGATATTCGCCAAAATCGCCGCCGTAGCGGAAAATATCGCGGTTGTCGGGCGTCGTACCGCCGTAAACGGCGTGGTCGCACCATTCCCAAACAAAGCCGCCCATAAAGCGGTCATACTTCATGATAAGCTGCTGGTACTGCTCCGCATCTCCGGGGCCGTTACCCATCGCGTGGATGTACTCGCAAAGCACCAAGGGCTTCGTGTACTTCGGGTCGACCATATATTCATCAATCCACTCCGGCGCCGAGTACATGCGGCTCTCCGTCGTCAGGGAAGACAGGTCGTTCTTGTGGCCGCGCGCATCGTAATACGTGTTCTCGTAGTGCGTCAAGCGGGACGGGTCATATTCGCGCACCCATGCGCCGGCCTTCTCAAAGCTCGGGCCCCAGCCGGTCTCATTGCCGTAAGACCACATCAGCACGCACGCGTTATTCTTGTCGCGGATGACGCTGCGCTGAATTCTGTCCATAATCGCCTTGTCGAAAATCGGGTTCAGTGCATTGTCCGCGTATTCGTCCATGCCGTAGCCGCCGGTCTGCGCCGCCGCACCGTGGCCCTCAATGTCCGCCTCGGCAATAACATAGAAGCCGTATTCGCTGCAAAGCTGTAAGAACCACGGCGCGTTCGGGTAGTGGCTTGTGCGCACTGCGTTGATGTTATGCTGCTTCATCAGGAACAGGTCGCGCTTCGCCTGCTCGCGGCTGATGGTGTAGCCCGTCACCGGGTCGCTGTCATGGCGGTTCACGCCGCGCAATTTGATTTTCACATTGTTGAAATACAGAACGCTGTCGCGGATCTCAATTTTGGAGATGCCCACCTTCTGCTCGATCACTTCATCCGCCGTGCGGAACACGATCGTGTACTGGTACGGGTCCTCGGCATTCCAAAGATGCGGGTTTTCGAGCGCAAAGTTCGGCTCCGCGCCCGCCGTGCTTTCGAGCAGAGCGCCCTCGGCGTCATACAGCTCCGCCGTCACGTCCGGCAGCCCGATAAAGTCCATCTCCACGCGGATATCCGCATGGGAAAGGTCATCGCTCACCGTCGTCTTTACAAAGTAATCGCGGATGTGCGCCAAAGGTCTGCGAATGAGGTACACGTCACGGAAAATACCGCTCATGCGCAGCTTATCCTGGTCCTCCAGGTACGAGCCGTCACACCACTTTACAACCAGCACCGCCACGGAGTTTTCACCCTCGTTCAGTAAATCGGTGATGTCAAACTCGCTCGTCGAGTGCGAAACCTGGCTGTACCCTGCAAACTGCTCGTTGATCCACAGATAGAAGCAGGAGTCCACGCCCTCAAAGTTCAAATAAATTTTCTGCGTCAGGTCTTCCGCGTTCATGTAGAAGCGGCGCAGATAAAGACCGCAGGGGTTCTCGTCCGGCACATACGGCGGGTCATACGGGAACGGATAGCGCACGTTCGTGTACTGGTGGCGGTCATAGCCCGCATTTTGCCAGCAGGACGGCACCTCAATCTCGTCCATATCCTCCTCGTCAAAGCAGATCTCACCCTCGGAGCCCTCCGGGAACACGTCTAAAAACGAGTCAAAATACCGAAACGACCATGTGCCGTTCAAAAGGCACACTCTTGTGGATTCTTCCCCGTCCTCCGGTGCCTTTGGCAAGAAGTAGCTGCGGTTTTGGCAGGTACCCACGTGCAGCACGTCCGGATTTTCGTGCATTTTCTGAAATTCCATTATCAATACCGTTCCTTTCCTGCGTGAAAACGTTTTCCACGCGTGTGTTGAAACACTCCAAAATTCAGTTGAAGCGATTTAGAACCTATGCTATAATGAGCGTACACAGATGGGGATTTTCCGCATCCCCTCTGCTACAAGATTACATGAAAAAAAGGTGCGGGTCAAGCCCGTAACCAAATAAATTTTGAGAAAGGAACAAAAACCATGACGATACAAATTCTGCTCGCCGCCCTGTTCCTTGCGGCAGTGCTGTGGCTCGGCTTTCGTGCCGCGCCGGAAACGGAGGGCGCCCCCGTCCGCCGCGCCCGTATAAAGGAAGCTACGGTCTTCGGCCTGCCCCCCGTACCCGTCTTCTGCGCCGTGCTCGCTTTAGGGCTTATCCTGCGCTTTATTCTGGGCTACAACATCAACGGGTTCGAGGCCGACATCTCCTGCTTTAAAGCGTGGGCCGCCTATACGCACGATTACGGCTTTAATAACATGTATTACCGGGACTTCTTCCTCGATTATCCCCCCGGCTATCTCTACGTGCTCTACATCATCGAGGCGTTCCGCCGCCTGTTCGGTGTCGATCAATACGCGCAGAGCTATACGCTCATGATAAAGCTCGCGCCCATTTTGTCGGACATCGCCTGCGCCGCGGCACTTTGGGTACTTGCCCGCAAAAAGCTCGGTGAAAAAAGCGCACTCCTTATTGCGTTTGCCTATCTTTTCTGCCCCGCCGTCATCGTCAATTCCTCCGTCTGGGGTCAGGCCGATAGCTTCTGCGCGCTTCTGCTCCTCTGCACACTGCTGCTTCTCTGGTACAACCACACGCCGCTCGCCGCGTTCGTCTACGGCTTCGGCATCTTAAGTAAGCCGCAGATGCTCATTTTCGCACCGGTGCTCATTTTCTGGGTCATCCGCAAAAAGGACTGGAAAAACCTCGTCCTCGGGCCCATCATCGCCCTTGTGACGATTCTCCTGTTCTCCACACCGTTTATAAAGAATTTCGATTACCTGAAGCTCATCGAAATCTACACCGGCACCATCGATTATTATAATTACTACACCATCAACGCCTATAACGTCTGGGCACTCTTCGGGCTCAACTGGGCTGCCCTGCCGGAACACAGCACTTGGCTGCAATTCGGCGTGCCGCTCGCAACCGTCCTCGCAGGCCTCTTACTGCTGAAATCGAAGCGCGACGACGCCGTTTTCGCCTGCCCCACCGTTTTGATGTTCACGGTCTACATTTTCTGCGTCAAAATGCACGAGCGTTATCTGTTCCCCGTGCTCCTGTGCCTGCTGCTCACCTACGTTTTCACAAAGGAAAAGCGCTTCCTGCTCCTGTTCGCGGGCACATCCACGGTGCATTTTTTGAACGTTGCCTATGTGTTGTACCTCAATAACGCCTACATTTCCCCCACGTCCATTCAAATCCTGTTCCTCTCCGCGCTGCATGTGCTCCTGTACATTTATATGCTCTATATCACGTACCGCTGCTTTATTTCCGAAAAAGCCCTGCGCCCGCTCCCTGCGTTTAAAACGCAGAAAGCCGCCTCGGCCGAGCAGCACACAAAGCCCGCCGCAGCGCCCGAATTCTCCCTCATCACCGACAAGAATCATAACGTCCGCCTGACGCGTGTCGATCTTCTCTGCATCGCCGTCGTTACCCTCCTTTACGGCATCGTCGCGTTCACGAATCTCGGTGATCACGAGACCGCCAATACCACATGGACGCCTCAAAACGGCAAATCCGCCGTCTTTGAGACCGACGACGCGTACAGCGAAATTTTCTACCTGCCCGGCATCGCCCCTGCGGATAACGGCATCGGCCAGCGCGTCGGCACCAATATGAAGATTGAGGTTTCAAACAATCAAACCAACTGGACGACCGCCGCCGAAAACACGGACGGCAGCGTCTATGCGTGGAAAAACGTCTCCGTCGCCGCCGTCGGCAAATATATCCGCATCACATCGATGTGCGACGACCTCGCCATCAACGAGTTCGCGCTCAAAAAGACAGACGGCACCGGCTTTGCAACGCTCACCGCCGTCTCCGGCAACGCGTGGCAGCTCACGGATGAGCAAAACACCGTCCCGCTTTATCCAAGCTACATGAACTCCACCTATTTCGACGAAATCTACCACGCCCGCACCGCCTACGAGCACATTTTGGGACTCGAGCCATACGAAAACACGCACCCCACGCTCGGCAAGCTCATCATCTCGGTCGGCATTCGCATCTTCGGCATGAACCCGTTCGGCTGGCGCTTCATGGGCACGCTGTTCGGTGTTCTGATGCTCCCTGCGCTCTACCATTTCTTAAAGCGCCTCTTTGGCTCCACGTTCCTCTGCACCGCCGGTACCGTCCTCTTTGCGTTCGATTTCATGCACTACGTCCAAACACGCATCGCGACCATCGATACCTACGCCGTGTTCTTCATCATTTTAATGTACGACGCCATGCTCGTGTTTATTCAGCACGATTTAAAAACCGACAGCTTCAAAAAGCTCCTGCCCCCGCTGCTTTTAAGCGGCATCTTCATGGGGCTCGGCATCGCAAGCAAGTGGACGGTCGCCTATGGCGCAGTCGGTCTCGCCGTGCTGTTCTTCGGCAAGCTCATCGTCTCTTACCGCGAAGAGAAAGGCCACGCCGCCGTGCAGAAAGCGCTCCTTAATAAATCCATAAAGCTCTGCCTCTGGTGCTGCCTGCTGTTCATCGCCATTCCGTTCGGCATCTACTTTACGGCGTTCCTGCCGCTCACCACATTGCCGCATAACCGCTACGATGTTTTCGGCCGGTTCATCGCGTACCAAACGCATATGTATAATTACCACTCCACGCTGCAGGCGACCCATCCGTTTGAGTCCCCGTGGTATCAATGGCCGTTCGACATCCGCAACGTATGGTACTACGGCAATTACAGCGCCGACAGCGAGGGCCACATCCGCACCATTTCGGTGCTCGGCAACCCGCTGTTCTTCTGGGCGTGCGTGCCCGCCACCGTGTACGCGTTCGTAAGGGCCGTAAAACGGCACTCCCGTACCGCGCTCATCTGTGTCATCGGCTTCTTGTCCGCGTATCTGCCGTGGGTACTCGTGCCGCGCTGCACGTTCATTTACCACTATTTCACTGCCGTGCCGTTTATTCTCATCGCGCTCCTCATCGCGTATCAGCGCCTTGAAGAAACAGCTTCCCTGCGCCGCGTCGTCTTCACAAAAGGCGCCGTCACGCTCACAGTCGGCAGAATTCTCCTGCTTGCCTGCGTCCTCGTGCACATTCTTATGTTCATCGCGTTCTACCCCGTGCTCACCGGTACCCTCACCACGCAGAACTACGCCAACGCTTTAGAATGGCTCCCCAGCTGGTTTTTTATCTAACGTAAACCACAGTATATATAAAAAGGGCGGCACAAAGCCGCCCTTCAAGAACCCCCTTGATAGGGTTTCTTACGAAGAACCGTCCCCCGGACGGTTCTTCTATTTTCCTGATCTTGCGTTTGGCAAAAGTATTTCGAGCTCTGCGGAGCTCGACCAAAGGCCTTGCCTTTGGAATCCACGACCTTTTGAAAAAGGTCGTCGAAAACTTTATTTGCCCGCTCTATTTCAGCTCACTTACCCCTTCACCGACTCCGTCGCCGCCGCACTGTTCACCGGCTTATCGAGGTTCTTAATCTCCTTGTTGTAGAGAATTACAAAGAATACAACCGTCACAATGAGCGAAATAAATTCGGAGATTGGGAAGCAGAACCACACAGCGCCGAGGCTGATTTTCGAGAGCAGCCACGCCGCCGGCACCAGCACAACCAGCTGACGCATCACAGACTGCACAAGGCTGTACATGCCGTGGCCCGTCGCCTGAAACAGCGTCGAAAGCGCAATGCCGATCGCCGCCATCGGGAAGTGGATCGCGATGATTCTAAGCGCCGAGTCGCCGATCTCGTGCAGCTCCGGCGTCGCGTTGAAGATGGAAATCAGCGTGCCCGGGCAGATTTCAAACACGATAAGACCCGCAATCTCAATAATAAGCGCAATCACGCAGCCGATCTTCACCGCACCCGTCACACGCTTCTTGTCGCGCGCACCGTAGTTGTAGCCCATAATCGGCATGAGCCCCTGCGTCAAGCCGAACACCGGCATAAACACAAAGGACTGCAATTTAAAGTAAACACCGAACACATTCACGGCCACTGCGGAAAATCCTGCCAAAATGCCGTTCATTGCCATGGTCATCAGCGTGCCGATGGCGTTCATCACGATGCTCGGCAGACCCACAACGTAAATGTCCTTCATCGTCTTGCCGTGGAAACGGAAGCCCTTAAATTCCAGCGCAATCGCGTGGTTGCCGAAAAACAAAATGCAAAGGCCCACAATCATCGAAAGGATCTGGCCGCCAACCGTCGCATACGCCGCACCGGCCACGCCCATGTTGAAGTTGAAAATGAGAATCGGGTCAAAGATGATGTTTGCCACCGCGCCCACAAGCTGAATGATCATCGGCATCACCATGTTGCCCGTCGCCTGTAACATTTTTTCAATGACCGCCGCAAAGAAGAAGCCGAACGATGCTACCGTCACAATCGTGATGTATGTCGTGCCCATGCTGAGCACTTCCGCGTCCTGCGTGTAAAGCGCCGTAAACGGACGCGCCACAATCGCACCGAAAACCGCAAAGACCACATACGTGATCGCGGAAAGAATAATGCCGTGCGTCGCCGCGTTGTCCGCCGCCTCCTGGTCGCGCTCGCCGAGTCTGCGGGAAATGAGTGAGCTCACGCCCACGCCGGTGCCCACGCCGAATGCCACCAACAGGTTCTGAATCGGGAATGCCAGCGAGACCGCCGTCAGTGCATTCTGGCTCACCTGCGCCACAAAGTAGCTGTCCACAATGTTGTAAAGCGCCTGAATCAGCATCGAGAACATTGCCGGCAGTGCCATCGTCAAAATCAGCGGCAGCATCTTCGCAGAGCCCATGCGGTTGTTTGCCGGGTCCTCAAGCTTTACCGTTTTTTCCGCCATAAAATCAAACTTCCTTTCTTTTTTGTAAATTCTTTTGCAAATCTCTACGCTCCAAACGCGGTTTTTTCGCATGAAAAGACTTCGCCGCAAGCACGGCGAAGTACGCTGTTTAAAGCCTTTAGTTTTCATTCTGTCCGACCGTTATCCTGTTCAACAGTCTAAAATCGAACTGATACAGTATAACACACTTTATTTTTCACCGCAACACTTCGCATAAAAACGCGCATTTTCACCAATTCCGCGCTCCAAAACAAGCCCTATCGTCACAGAATATTCACCTTTTGTTCTTGCATTCGACGCAATAAATCGGTACAATAAATACAAACTGGTCATACTCTGCACAAACAGGGGATTTCCGGGAGGAAACGGGGTCGCTTTTCGCCCCGCAATATTGAAATAAGGAAGGTAGAAATTTATGGCATCCGGCAAAATCATGATCGTAGACGACGATAGAAATATCTGTGAGCTTTTAAGATTGTATATTGAAAAGGAAGGCTTTGAAACAGCCATTGCAAACGACGGCAAGGCGGCCGTGCAAATGTTTGATTCCGTCAACCCGGACCTCATGCTGCTCGATATCATGCTCCCGGAGCTCGACGGCTGGCAGGTCTGCCGCGAGATCCGCAAAAAGTCCCAGTGCCCCATCATTATGCTGACGGCTAAGGGCGAAGTGTTCGATAAAGTCCTCGGCTTAGAGCTCGGCGCGGACGATTATGTCGTAAAGCCCTTCGAGACAAAAGAGGTCATCGCGCGCATCAACGCCGTCCTCCGCCGCATTGGCAAAAAAGAATCCTCTCAGGTGAAAGAAGTTCACTACGAGAATCTCTCCATCAATCTCACAAATTACGAACTCAAGGTCAAGGGCGTCCAGATTGACACTCCGCCGAAGGAAATGGAGCTCATCTATCATCTCGCCTCAAACCCGAACCGCGTCTTCACGCGTGACCAGCTCCTCGACGAAGTGTGGGGCTTTGATTATTACGGCGATTCCCGCACCGTAGACGTGCACGTTAAGCGCCTGCGTGAAAAACTCGAAGGCGTTTCCGATAAATGGTCGCTTAAAACCGTCTGGGGCGTCGGCTATAAGTTTGAAGTGAAAGAATAAGCCGGCGAAAGGAAGGATTCCCCTTGCAAAAATCCCTGTTCGGAAAATACCTGCGCGTCACCATGGTCATCGTGCTCGCCAGCTTCATCGTGCTCGGCAGCGTCATGATGTTTGTGTTCTCGCAGTACACCAAAAGCGATAAGCGCAAACTGCTTATGCAAAACGCCTCGTCCATGGCGTCCATTACTTCCGTCGTAGACATCACGAATAACGGTGCACCGGAGCTTCTGAAAGTCTTTGTGCGCACGTTCTCTCTCAATATCGATGCCGATATTTTCGTCACCGATCTCGAGGGCAACGTCCTGTTCGGCGCCTATGCCAACAGCACCTCAAATATCGGCGCAAATTTCATCCCGCAGACGAAGATTTCGGCAGACATCGTAAAGTGCGCGTCCGAGGGCTCCTATACCGGTGACGGACGCAAAAACGGCATTTACGATACCCCGTACTACGTCGTCGGCGTGCCGCTTTATTCCGTCGCCGAAACATCATCTTCCGAGGCAGGAGGCGAAAACAGCACCAGAGTGCCCGTCGGTGCCGTTTTTGCCGCCATGAACGCTGCCTCCCTCACGGAGTATCAGTTCGCCGCACTGCAAATGTTCCTCATCGCCGCAGCCGCCGCGTTCATTCTGGCGTTCGTTGTCGTCGGCCTCTTCTCCTACCGGCTCGTCAAGCCCCTGCGGCAGATGTCCGCCGCAGCCAAAAGCTTCGGCGACGGTGATTTCTCCATCCGCGTGCCCGTCACAAGCAACGATGAGATTGGCCAGCTTGCCACCGCGTTCAACAACATGGCAGATTCGCTCTCCGGCAGCGAAAGCATGAACCGCAGCTTCGTCGCGAACGTCTCGCACGAGTTAAAGACCCCGATGACAACCATCGCGGGCTTCATCGACGGCATTCTGGACGGCACCATTCCGCCGGAGCGCCAGTCGCATTACCTGCACATCGTCTCCGACGAGGTCAAGCGCCTCTCGCGTCTTGTCCGCACTATGTTAAATCTCTCCCGCATCGATAACGGCGAGCTGAAGCTCCGCCCAAACGATTTCGATATTTCCGAGACCGTCCTCTCCACCGTGCTCACGTTTGAAAAGAGCATCGACGAGAAAAAGATCGACATCCGCGGGCTCGATACCTTGCAGCCCATGCAGGTGCACGGCGATGAAGACCTCTTGCATCAGGTCGTCTATAACCTTGTCGAAAACGCCGTCAAGTTCACAAACACCGAGGGCTACATCTCCTTCAACGTCTCGGACAGCATCGACCGCATCGTCGTCACCATCGAAAACAGCGGCTCCGGCATCCAGTCCGATGAGCTCCCCCTCGTGTTCGAGAAATTTTATAAGACCGATAAATCGAGAAGTCAGGATAAAAACGGCATGGGTCTCGGCCTGTACCTTGTCCGCACCATCATCAAGCTCCACGGCGGCGACATTTCCGTCTCCTCCGTCGTGAACGAGTACACCCGCTTCTCGTTCTATATTCCGAAGCCACAGGAACCCCCGAAGCTGAAGTACAATACCGGCTCCATCCCGGTCACCGTGCCGGTCGAAGATGCCGTCATCTCGGAGCGCCCCAAAAAGGAGCACCACGGCCACAAGGATAATAAAGAGCCCGATCAGAAATAAATCCAAAAGTGAGGTATCACACCATGGACGATTTTGAAAACAAAACCCCGGAAATGCAGGAGCCTGCTTCTTCCGAAGACAATATCCCCGAAACACCGGAAACCGCGGAGACCATTCCCGCAGAGCCCACCGTTTCTGATGAACCGGCCGCTCCCGCAGAACCGACTGTCACCCCAGAGCCGACCGTTTCCGATGCCCCCACGGCAGAGCCGCTCCCGAATGCCGAGCAGGCGCCGGAAGCCCAGCCCATCCCGAACGTGAACATTCCGCCGCAGCCGCAGTCCGTTCAGCATACCGGCTATTATCCCCCGCAGCCGCCGTATCAGCCCTATCCGTACAACACGCAGCCAAACGCCCCGCAGTACGGTAACCCGCCGTATGGCTATGCAAACTACAACACCCAGCCGCAGCCGGGGCAGTACCCGCCGCCCTACGGACAGGGTGCTTATCCCCCGCCGTACCCGCAGAATATGCAAAATCCGTATCCGCATCCCGCGCCGCAAAAAAGGAAAATGCCGCTCGGGTTGCGCATCCTCATCATCGTCATGTCCGTCCTCGTCGCAGGCTCCGTCATCGGCTTTGCTTCCTACGGCATCTACGCCGCCGTGAACCGCGGTTACGGCGTCACAACGCTGCCGGGCGATCCACTCATCCCGAACTTCCCGCATGAAAACGACGGCAGCGACAGCGAAACGCCCGGCGAAGACGAAACGCCCGATACGGACGATAACTTCACCCCGCCGGACATCGCCGTCACCCCGAATACGGAGGGCATCACCTTAGATAAAGAGCCGAATACCGCCGAGCTCGATATCGATGCCGTGTACGATAAGGTCATCCCGTCCACCGTGCTTGTCATCACGCAGAGCGGCGAAACGCAGGGCACAGGCACCGGCATTTTTGCAACGGAAGATGGCTACATCATCACGAACAGCCATGTCATTTTAAATTCCAAATCCGTTTCCGTACAGGTCAAAACGTATGACGGTGAACTTCATGACGCCGTCGTCGTCGGGTTCGATAAAACCACCGACCTCGCCGTGCTCAAAATCGACGGCACAGGCTACATGCCCGCCGAGTTCGGTGACAGCGATGACCTGCGCATGGGCCAGTGGGTCGTCGCCATCGGCAACCCGGGCGGCGAGCAGTTCTCCGGCTCCATCACGCGCGGCGTCATCTCGGGTCTTAACCGTTCCGTCGGCTCGTACAGCTCGAACGGCATGACGTATATCCAAACCGACGCCGCCATCAATCCCGGCAATTCCGGCGGCCCGCTCGTCAACTTACACGGTCAGGTCATCGGCATCAGTTCCGCTAAAATCGTCTCCGAGCAGTACGAGGGCATGGGCTTCGCCATCCCGATCACCGGTGCAAAGAGCATCATAGACGACCTGCTTGCAGGCGGCTATGTGCAGGGCCGCGTCCGCTTCGGCATCAAAGGCACCGCCATCACCCAGATGCAGGCCGCCATGTATGACGTCCCGCAGGGCTTCATGATCAGCGAGATCGACGAAGACAGCTGCTTTAACGGCACAGACGTGCAGGCGTATGACATCATCACCGCCATCGATGATACCGAAACGAAATCGCTTGAAGAGCTCGCAAACGCACTTTTAAATTATAAGCCCGGCGATACCGCCGAGATCCACCTGTTCCGCCCGAACGAGAGCGGCGTAGGCGGCGAAGAATTCACCGTCACCGTCACCCTGCTCGAAGATAAAGGCGAAACGCAAGGCTAGCACCTGCCTGCGGCAAGCGAATGAATAAAGTCTTTAGTCAAGTTTTCTTCGAGAAAACTTGCGAATTCCAAAGGCAGCGCCTTTGGTCGTCGTCCGCAGACGACGAAACACCTTTTGCCTCCCAAAAATCAGGACGGGAGAACAAACAGTCCGGTGGACTGTTTGTTCGTGGGAGACCCAATTAGGGGGTCTCCCAATGAATTTGCGCGGCAAATTCATAAAAACCGCCTTTAGAAATCCCTGAAAATTGCACACAATACGCCAAGAAGCGCGCAGCTCCTCCAAAAGCTGCGCGCTTCTTTTTTAATGATATATCTCTCTTTGTTCGATATGATATTTTCCTCGCGGAAAATGATATAACGCCTTATCTGAACGCCAACACCGCGTACGTTACGCCGCTTTCGTTCAGCGATGCCATACCGCTGCCGTCCGTCGGGGCGGTTTGGGTCTGGTGCACCTTCACCTGCGCCGTGGAAAGCGTCACGCCAAGGCTGTTCTGGCCGCCTGCCGCTATGCCGGCGTATTGCTTTGTGCAGCCCGTCGTCGCCTGCGAAAACGGCTTGCCCACCGCAAAAACGATCACCGCACTCGGACTGAAGCCGAATAAGATCGTGCGCGAGGCCGCACCCGTGCCCGTGTACGTGCGCACCTCCGTCGGCGTATCTAAACGCTTTCTGCGCGTGTCATTTAAATGCAGGTTATCGTTTTGAATGTGCCCGCCAAGCTGCGACTCTATGGCTTCGTTGTCCGCCACAAAATCCACACGGCGCGGCTTGTCCGTCCCCTCCCAAAGGCAAAGGCCGAGAACCGTTGATTTTTTACTTGCTGCCATGTTTCTCCTTTCCGCTCATAAAACGTCGAGCGCGTTCCAAGTCTTGTTTCGAAGGTCGAGCACATTCCACGAGCTCCCCGCCGCGTCCTGTGCGTCCCACGTGTTTTTGCCGAAATCGAACACCAAACTGAGGTGCGCAGGCAAAAACACGCGCGCTTCGCTTTCCGCCGCCGCTTCGGAAATGCCCATGGTAGAGAGCACATTTATGTTCAGCACGCCGCCCTTTTGCGGGACGAGCTTCCCGTTGATACCTGCCGCCAAAAGCTGCTTTTGCATCGCTTCCACTGTGTGGTCTGCGGGGGTTACCGCGCCGCGGGTCAGCAGCATCGCGCGCCGGTTTTTCGTGCTGTCCACGGATGGCACCACGCGGAACAGCGATTCAAACGCTTTCAGCCCGTCCTCCTCCGCCGTCTGCACAAACGCGTCGCGCCGCACATGAGAAAGCGTATCATACACGAGTTCAAGCCCCTTTGCATACGCCGCAAGCTCTGCCGAAAGCCACTTGTCTTCGCCAAAATACAGCCCCGTTTTTTCGAGCATCGCGCGCATGCGGGTTTCCAGTTCCGTCATTTGCCCTCCTTACTGCGTCTCCAGCACATTTACAGCGCCCGCCGTGACGATCTCCCCGGCGTTCGGCGTAAAGTCCGCCACGCTCGCCGGCACCGTGCAGTTTTGTGCTACGCCCGTCTCCATCACCGCATGGATTAGCCCCGCCGTCACAAACGGCTCGCCCACCTCAAACGCATTCAGGTACGCCGTGATTGCCGCCGTGCACGATGCTTTCGCATCTTCAAACGCGCACCCGTCCTTCGGCTTCACGTAAACTGTCACCGGCTTTTTCACAGCCACCGCTGCAGCCACCGTCACGTCCACACTGATCTCCTTGAGCTTTTCGAGCGTCTCTCCGACTTTTCCGAGCACCTCGTCCGTCACCGCGCCGTTGTCGCCGTACAGGTACACCGCCACCGTGTTCACACCGTTTGCGCGCGGCACCACCTGAACGCTTTTCACGCCCGGTGTCATCAGCGCCGCACGGCGGTACGTCTCCGTGTTCGAGCCGTTCGGCAGTGCGTAAAAGCACCGCAAAAGGCGCGTGCGCAGCGCTTCGTCGTCCTCTTTATCCGCGCCGCCCGTAAACGACACATCGTTCGTCACGCTTTCAATGCCCGCCGGCGGCGTGATGAGCGTGTTCACCGCACCCTTTGCCGCGTTGCCGCGCCTGCCGCCCAAAACCGCCTGCGCCGCCGCTGTCACCGTCAGTGCGCCTGCGGGCAGCACAGCCGCCTCCGTCGTCTCATATTCCACCGCGTTTTCGCCGCTTGCCGCACACACCGTGCCCGCGGGGATCTCCGCCGCGTAGCTCAGCGCCGTTCGGCGCGAAAACGTCAGCGTGCCCACAGATTTCACCGCGTCCTTGCGCACAAGCCCGCGCTCTTCGGCGTGCAGGTCAAGCGCCTCGCCCGCCGCCGTCTGCGGAAAGCAATTCAGCTTCAGCGATTCCGCCGCGCACAGCACCGTATACAGCTCGCCCGCCAGTACCTTCAGACGGATCGAAACGTCCGCCGCGTCCTCGAGCTCCACGCCCGCCTGCGTTTTGTATTCCGCCGCCATGCGCGCATAAATTTCCTCAAATTTCACACTTTCGCCCCTTTCACCGCAATCTCCCCCGTGCCGAGCATCGTCTGGAGTCCGAAGATAAACCGCTCCCCCTCGCGCCGCACGGAGACCGCCTCAACACCGGCTAAGGGCAACAGCGCCGCCTGCGCATACCGCAGCGCCCGCTCCTCGGCGTGCTCGTCCGCTGCATCCAGCATATAAAACCGGCTGCCGAGCACGCGGTCATAGCAAAACGCGCCGCGTTTTAAGCAAATGCGGTTATACGCGCGCTGTATAAGCGCGTTAAGCCCCTCGGCCGTCTTCGGCAGCCCTGTCGCCGCCGTCTGCGTTATGCCGTTTAAAATCACGACCTCCACGCTATTCCTCCTTTTTCTCAAACACCTGCCCATTGATGACGACCGTGCCGTCGAGCTTCAAAACGATCTCCGCACCGCCCGCTGAGAACAGCCGCACCTCGCCGGGCAAAAGCGTTCCCGCGTCGTTCACAACGCCAAGGCACACACCGCCGGTCATCACAGCCTCCGTACCCTGCGGCACGCTCACCGCCATGCCGTACGGCACCGTTACAGTCGGTGCACGGCGCTCCAGCTCCGTGCAGACGGAAATCTCCCCGCCGCCCGTCGTCACAACGCCCGTTTTCACGCTTTCGGCCTTTTCCGCCGTCTCCTTTTTCGTCAGCCACATGTTCATGCCTCCTTTAAACCGGTTCAAAATGCAGCTCGGTCTTCACGTCTTTCCCGCGCAGCAAAACGTTTTTGGAGATGAGCCGCACCTCGCCAAGCTCCTCCGTCCGCATCGTGTCCCCCATGTTCCCGTCTATATAAGAAGCACACGTCAGCTTTAATCGCTTTGCCGCCCTGCGGCTTTCATTTAAAAGCGCCGTCGGTGCTGTTTTCGCATAGGCGGAAAGATACCGCACGCGCACCTGTGGGGCCAAAGGATCGTGATATTCCGCGCTGTATGCGCCCGTCTGCGCGTTTTGCACCGTAACGCCGCTCAGCATTTTGTACGGGCAAAAAATCACCTCCCGCGCCGTCACCCAGTCGGGCTTCACCGTTTTCGGCACGTAGCTTTCAAAGTGCACGCCGCCGCTTTTGTCCGTATACGGCGTACAGTTTAGATATCTCTCAGAGAACGTTTGCAACGCTTCAAAACAGCTCACGCCCTTTTCTACGGTCAAAACGCCCTCCACCGGCCGCCTGTCGCCGCCCACGGCGTGCAGCCCCAGCGGCATCAGATACATCCGCTCCAAAAGCCGCAGCGAGGGCAATCTAAGCTCCATCGGTGCCGCCTCGTTGTCGAGCAAAAGCGCCGCGCGGCTGCGCAGGGAGAAGACCTCCGTGCGCGCGCCGTTCTGGCATTTCACGCGGTGTTCGTCCACGATACCGTCAAAGAGCACCGCGCCGTCCTTTTTAAGCACCGCCCCCACGGGCTCTTCCGTAAAAAGCCGCTTTCCCACACTAAACCGCACCGTCAAACTGTCCGCCACCGTATCCGCGTCGCTTCTTAAAAGCCATTCGTTCGGCTCCGCTTTAGGTGAGTGTTTTTCACCGCTTGCAAACACAAACTCAAGCGAAAAATCCGTCACGGAACATGCACCTCCTCGCCGTCCTTCAGCGCCGCAATGCACGCGATATGCCGGTTATTCTCCGCCAAGCGGTCAATCGAAACGCCCGTAAAATACGCGTAATCCCACAGGCTCTCGCCCGCCTTCGCGCGGTATGTCCGGCCGGAGAACGCTTCGCTTTTCCCCGCCGTCTCCACAAAGGCGAACGTGTACGGCACCGTGTTTTTCTCCGGCACGCCGATGAGCGCAAGCTCGCTCAAAACCGCCTCAAACGGCCTGTGCCCCGGCAAGTACAGCGTATCTGTTTCACCGAAAAGCGCTTCCAATTCACAGTAAACCGCCATCGCATTCTCCCCGGTAAAGTGCCCCTTGCCCGCTACGCGCGCCTTGCGCTTGCCGACCGCCTCCACACGTTCTTCGCCGTCAACACCCACCGTCTCACGCAGCAGACACGCCCGCTCGAGTTTTAATTCCGTCGGGTTCACCGGAAACACAAAGCTGCCAAACTGCATCGTCATCAGGTTCATGCAAACCTCCTATCCGCACGAAGCAGCGCGGGATATCGCCGCTCCTCGCGCTCCAAAATGCCGGAGAGCGCCTGTGCGTTTTTGTTTTCTTCTTCCACCTTATGCCTCCGTTCCGCTTTGTGTTCGCTGTGTGATTTTTTCACACGCACCCGCTTCTATCACAAGCTTGTTTTCGCTCGCCGCTTTCAAAACGCAGTGCGTGTACCGCGCGCCGCCTGTTTGCAGTGTGAATTCGCCGGGGAGCGCCTCCTCGCCGCCCGAAAACCCGTGCAGTACGACCGTGTACACCGCTTTGCCCGCCACCGCCGCATACGGATTTTCCTCGCCGATGGCGTAATAGCGCTTGACCTTCGCTTCGTGCGAAATTTTCACCGCGTCCGCCGTAAATACCTTGTCGCCGATTACCACCGCCGCGCGTGCGTTATCCGCCGCACCCGTCGCCGCCTGCACCGTGCAAAGCGTCACAAGGCAACTGAGCGCCGCCGAGTACGTCGTCTCGCTCCGCTTCACACTGCGCAGCGCACACGGCAAAGACGATACCGCCGCACACACCGCGTCAAACAGCCGCGCGTGGTCGTCCCTTTCGCGCGCATACAGCTGCACGCCGAGCACCGTTTCAAACACACCGTCCGCGTTTTCCTCCTGCATCACGCCCACCGTCACCGCGGCACGCTGCGGAAGCCTTTGCAGCGTGCCCGTAAACGCCGGGCGCACCGCGCAGTCCGGCAAAAGCGCTTTCAGCTTTTCCGCAAGCGCCGCACTAAGCTCCGTTCCCGTCATCTTTTTCCTCCTTTTCCAGCACCGCGCGCACGTAAAGCGCCCCGCAAATCCCGCTTTTTTCCTCGGCATATAAAACGCGGAACGTCTCGCCGCCCGCAGTCAGCCTCGCGTTCTCCGCGCCGCAAAGCACTTTGCCGTCGCCGAAGTAGACATACAGCGGCTTCATCGCCCCGCCGAACGTCTCCGTTTCCGCCTGCAAGGCCGTTTTGTCTTCCTTCAGGCAATGCACAACGCCGCGGCAAACGACCTTCACGCCGCTTATCTCCGCCATCATCTGCTGCGCCCTCAAAAATACATTTCTCACACCGTGTCCTCCGTCACGCCGAAGTAAAAATCCTCGTCACGCAAAACCCCGGACACCGCCCGCTCGCACTGCTTTGCATAGGCGAGCGCCCTTTCGCTGCCTTTGTCAAATTCCGCGCGCACCTCGCCCGCCGTCAGGCTTTTCGGCGATGCTGCTTCCTCCAAAAGCCAAAACTGATACGCCGCCTGCGCCGCAGCCGCTGCGCACAGCGCCTCCTCATGCGCGTTTTCTTCCTCCACAGTGCAGCAAAGGCGCGCTTTAAGCCGCTGCACCGCATCGCCGCTCAGCATCAAAAGCAGGTCTTCGCGGTCGTCATTTGTCAAAAGCTTCAGCCGTTCCAGCACGTTTCGTATCTCCATTTGCCCCTCCTTTTTTTTATTCGGCAAAGCCGTACCAAAGCGGTACGGCTTGCCAGAATCGAATAAAATCAGTAGCTAAGGCCCTGTGCGGCGCCGCCGTAGATCTGTGCAAAGCCCGCCACGGCGCTCACGGCCGCGCGTTCCATCTGGCGGTCGATGAGCTTGTCGTAGTCGGTCAGCACATCGCCCGCCTGCACCATCTCAAGCGCACAGTTCTTGTCGAGCGCAATGATCTTCTTCGCGTCCATGGACGGCACATGGATGAGCGTCGCGCCAAGCGGCGTGATGAGCTTGCCCACGCCCTTAATGTTGAGGCTCGCCTGCGCGTCCTTAAACTCCGTGATCTTAAGGAGCGCCTGCAAAGCAGTCGTTCCGGCCAGGATCGTATTGAAGTTATAGTCGGAAAGCTTGCCCCACAGCGTCACAAGGTCGTTGTAGGTCGGCGCAGCGGTAAGCGCCGTCACGGTGATGCCCGTATTCGTGCCGTCGCCGTTTAACAGCACGTCCACTGCGTCCTTCATCTGTCTGCGCGCAATGTACGCACCGATCTGGCGCAGAATGACCGTAAAGAGGTCCAGTCTGTGGTGGCGCAGCGCTTCGTAGGAGCTGACAATCAGTCTGCCGCGCTTATGCAGCGTCACAAGCGAGCCCGCCGTCTTGATGACTGTCTCCGGAATGGCCGCGCCCTCCGCTACGGGGTCTTCGATCTTCTGGTCAGAAGCCGTCGCCGTCTGCACGGTGCGGTAATCGAGCGTGTCGATCTTCGTCACGGTCGCCGCGATGTCCGGCAGGGAAGACGCCATCTCCATGCCCTGGCGCACTGCGCGGGCGACGTATTCCGGGAACAGTGCCGCGCTCTGGGAGGAGGTGAAAAACTTCTCCACGGTGTCGCAGTTCGCACCGCTCACACGAATACCGAAGCGTTTAAGCTGTCTCTGGTATGCGTCAAGCCCCGCAAACGGTGTGCCCGCGTAGTTCTGGGAGCCGTCCAGCTCCTCCAAAACCTGTGTAAAATTCTTGCCCGGCACGCCGTACATGCCTTTTTCGAGTGTAATGTTTTCAAATGCCATTGTATAGTCTCCTTTCTTAAATGCGGAACGCGCCGTCGTCTGCCGCGTTCGTGTCTTCCGTCTTTTCCGCTGCCAGCTGCGGCATTATGGGCATTTTCCGCTCCGCCGCCTTTGCGAGCGCCGCCGCCATTTCTTCCAGTTCTGCAATGCCGAGCGACTTTGTGATTGCCTCCGTCAGTCCGCGTTTAAACTCCGGCTGCGCCACGGCGCTCAGCTTATAGATGCGTTCGCACAGCGCCGCACGGTAGCGGTCGCCGCACTCTGCGCGGTCGAAAAGCGCTTTCAGCTCCGTTTTGAGCATGTTGAGTTCCTCCTTCGCCACCGTCACGCTGTCTTCGCCGTCCGCGAGCTTTTTAACAATGTCGTACACCGTTTTGACCTCCTTTTTCTTCTCCGATTCTTCAAAGCGCGGTGAAAATTTCTTTACCACGCCCGCCGCGCGCTGTGCAGGCACTGCCACGAATGAGAATTCATACGCGTCCGCCGCGCCGCTTAAAATACGCACACAGCGCTTGCCGTTGTACGTTTTCCCCGGCACGTGTACACAGCTTTCCGCGCCGCACACGGAGCACACGCGCTTTTTCACTGCGCACCCCACGCTGACTTCCTTGCGTATGCCGCTTTCAATGGATTCAATAAACGCCTTCGTCCCGTCGTTTCGCGGCACATACGCCCGTGCTGTGAGCTGCGCATATGGCTCGTTTAAAGATGTTACCTTTCCGGGAATTTCCTTCACCGCAGCGTCAAACACGCGCGCCGTCTGATTTTTGCTCGTCGGCTCGTGGTCTAAAATGCCCGTCTTGCCGACAAACAGCTTCGCAAGCTCCTCGAGTGTCTCTTTCGTAAAGCACTCACCGTCTCTATCCACCTCGTTGTCGCACAAAACGACCGAAAACGTGTACACCTCCTCCGGCTTATAGGCGCGGCGCGTGTAAAGGTTGATCTTCTCCATCGCCGTTTTATCCGGCTGCACAGCCGTCACCGTTTCGCTCAAGCTTCTCCCTCCTTTAAAAGCTGGTTCGTCTTCGCCATGAGATACGCCGCGTTCGCGTGGTCGACCTCGTCCTGCATCGTGATCTCGTCCCAGTCGATCTCCACCGTGTCGTCAAAGCCGTTTAAGCGCAGCCACGTCTTGCAGATCTTCAAGACCGCCGGCTCCAAAATTCTGCGGTACGCCGTCAGCTCGCTCGTCAGCATGTCCGCCTGCTGGCTCGACATGCGCTCCGTCGAGGACCACGAAAGCCCCAGCAAAAACGGCGGAATGCCCATTTTCGCCACAATCTGCTCCAGCATCTGCCGCACGGGCACTTCGCTGTCCATCTGCTGCCCGTCCGCGCCGATGGCTTTAATCTGCACGTCGCCCACCGCCACAAAGTCGCTCACGCCGGGGCCGTGCATCGCACGGCTCCACTCCTTTGCAAGCTGCCCCGCGCGGTCACCCGCGTTCATGTAGCCCTCGTTTTTGCACGTCACCGCAAAGCGCACATTGCCCATACGCTCCCAGTTGATGCCGACGGTGCGGTAAATTTTCAAAAGCACCTCGCTCACAAACGGCAGGC
Source organism: Hominenteromicrobium mulieris (assembly GCA_021029595.1). GTDB lineage: Bacteria > Bacillota > Clostridia > Oscillospirales > Acutalibacteraceae > Hominenteromicrobium > Hominenteromicrobium mulieris. Next base: position 291,778 of record JAJJOY010000003.1, read on the forward strand.
CCTTTAAAATGGAGCTTCCCACCGCGCTGCCCGGCATCGGGTTTAACGCCGAAGTCAAAATGAGCTCCGGGTAGCGGCACGGCTCCGCACGCCCGTCCCTTACGACGAACACGCCCGTTTCAAGCGGCGAGATGAGCCGAATCTCGAGGTCTTCGAGCGACGCATTATACAGCGCCCGAATTTCCCCGTTTGCGAGTACGATCTCCCCAATTGCATTGCCATACGTTAAAAGCTGCTCAAAATAGGCCGACAAAAAGTTATCGATGCCCATGTTGCAGCCGTTTACGGGCACGGTTTTTAAAAACCCGCGCAGCGCGTTTTCTGTGTGCTTTTCGGGGCAATACACCTCAAACCCGCCGATAAGACGCACCAGCTTGTAAATTGCCGCGTCGATGATCGGCACCTGCTCGCGCAAGGCACGGTACAGAGCTCGCTCGCCTGCCGTCACCGGCAGCACCGGCGGGTACCCGCCCTGCGTCTGCACCGAAACGGCCGTGCGCTTCTCCTTTTTCAAAAATCCCAAATGCTAACTCCTTTCCCCGTCTCCCTTTGCACCGCGCAGGCAAAGCTTTCGCCCGCGCCGAGCACCGTGGAGACAAAATAGCGGATGTCGTCCATGGCATGGTCATTCTCCTTCACAGGCACATCCCGCGCGCCGTCGTCTGCCCAGCGGTAGAGGGAAAACTCCCGCACCGCGTCCACGCAGCCCTTTGTCACCTTGATCTGCCCCGTGCGCAGCGCCGTTGCCGTCATGCGGATGCCGTTTAAAACGTCATTTTTCGCCGCCGTCACTGCAAAACCACGGCTCTGCAAAAGTGTGATAAAGCTCGCCGCCGAGGGGTCGCATACAATCACATCGGGCGTTCTGCCGCGAATGAGCTCCAAAAACCCCTTAAAGTGCTCCTCGTCCGTGCGCCGCGTGTTTTCAAGCCGCGCGTCAAAGTAATACTCGTCTGCGCGGTACCACACGCCGCACAAAAGCCCCCAAAGGCCCATGGAGGTCGGATTTACCGTGCCGTAATCGATGGACACCGCGTACCGCTCAAAGTCCGCTTTCGGCACTTCGCACAGGAGGTCAAGCGCAAACGGGTAAATCAGTCCCGTCGCCGCCGTCCACTTGCCCTCAATAAACCGGCTGTAAAACGCACCCGAAAACATCGTTCGGTAGCGCTTTCGCACATCTTCACTGAGCGACGGGTTGTCCTCCATCGTAAAGTGCAGGTAAAGCGCGTTTCGGCTCTCGGCTTTCAAAATCCACTCGCGGTAAAACCAATGCTGCGGGTGCTCCGGGTTGCAGTTGAACCACAGCTTCGCGTTTTTCAGCGAACAGCGCGCAATGCCCTGCTCCACAAAAGAGCGCGGCATCAGCGCAACCTCGTCAAACAAAACGCCGCCGAGCGTCATACCCTGAATGAGCGCCGCGCTCGATTCATCTCGTCCTCCGAAAAGGTAAAAGCGGTTTTCTCTGCCCTGATACGATAGGATGATCTCGTTCTCTGCCTGCCGCACGCGCATGGAAAAGCCCATAGACTTTAGCTTTGGTATAAGCTCCGCGACCACATTTCTCCGCACAGAACGGATCGTTTTGCCGCACACCGCAAAGCTCGTATTTTGAAAGCGTGCCATCGCCCACAGAAAAAAGGATATCCCCATACAAGTGGTTTTGCCGCTGCGCACCGCGCCGTCGCAGATGACGGCAAGCTTATTCCGGTGCGGGCTTTTTTCGCCCCACCAGCACAAGACCTGCATCTGCTTTTCGGAAAACGGCGTCACGGCTTATCCCCGTCTTTCAGCGCCGCCGCGCCGCTTTCAATGGCGGAGAGCAGCGCCTGTGCACCCGTCCCGCTCGTCTCGAGCTCACTGAGGAGCCGCAGCGCTTCGATCCGGTCGAAAAACCGAATTTCCATGCCGCCGTTTTTCGGTCTGCGAATTTCGGAGACGGCGAACAGATCCATGTTTTTCAGCGTGCGCGGGTTCACTTCCTCGCAAAAGAGCAGCCTTACGGCATCATGAATGCCGCCGAACGCCAATCTGTGAAAGCCCTCCTTCGCCGTTTCGTTCACCATGTTCCACATCCTCTCTGAAAGTTTTGAAGCGCCAAACGGCGTTCGTTTTTTCGCTCGCCTGTTTGTCTCTTCACCCATATCCCCAAAACGCAGAAAAGTTTCCCTCAAAAGGGAAACTTTTCAAATTCATGTCCTCCGATGTCCTACAATGTCCTCTGATGTCCTGCGATGTCCGGCGGTTTTTATTTAATTTCAGGCTCCCTCTGATTGAGGAAAAAGAAGAGATAACGCGCATCAACGCATGCTCACAGCTATATAAAAAGGGCGGCATGGAGCCGCCCTTTCAGGGAACCTATGCAACCGGGTTTCCTAGACTAAACAGTCCCCCGGACTGTTCAAGCAATGCAAAGCATTGCTTTCTACCATTCCTGGTTTTTTGTTAGGCAATAAGATTTTGCTTTCTGAGGAAAGCGACTTAGGGCGCTGCCCTAAGAACCCGCAAGTTTTCTGAAGAAAACTTGACCAAAGACTTTACTTGTCGTTCTCCGTGAGCACATCGTGCATCAAAAACGGCAGACATTTCTCGAATTTCACGCCCCAAATGGTGTTGTCACCGCATGCTTTTCTCGTTTCTTCTATGCACTTTGCGGTGTACCGCACGGCGGCGGCACAGGCCTCCTTTACCGTTTTGCCGTTTAACATCGCCCCCAGCATCACGGCCGCGAAAATATCCCCCGTGCCGTGGTATTTGCCCGGCACGCGGTCGGAAAGCACCAGCGCCGTCTCGTCTTTTTCCCTATCGTAACACGCCGCGCCGATTTTCTCCCCGTCCGTATACGCACCCGTCAGAATGACGATCTTCGGCCCAAAGTCGGAAAGGGCTTTCATTACTCTTTTAAGCTCCTTTTCGTCATACGGCCCGTCCTTAAACGGCTCGTGTAAAAGGCAATACGCCTCTGTCATGTTCGGCGTTAAAATGTCCGCTTTTTCGCAAAGCCTCGTCATGCTCTGCGCCGTTTCTTTATTAAAAATGCCGTACAGCGTGCCGTTGTCGCCCATCACGGGGTCTACAAGGCGCAGCGGACGGCTGTGTTCGTCCGTAAACAGCTCGAAGATTTCCCGCACAGTGTCAATCTGCTCGCGGCTGCTGAGGTACCCGGAGCAGATGCCCTCAAACGCGGCCCCCTCGCGCTTCCAGTGCTGTGCCGTTTTCAGCATATCGTCCGTTAAATCGCGGTACACGGGATCTTTAAAGCCGCCGTGTGTGGAAAGCACCGCCGTCGGCAGCACGGATGTCTCGCACCCCAAGGCGGACAGCACCGGCAGCATCACCGTAAGCGAGCATTTCCCCGCACCGGAAAGATCGTTGATGACCGCCGCGCGGCGCGGTTTTTCTTCTGTATTTAAAAACTGCATCGGGTTTTTCCCTCATTTCAAAAGTATTTCCGCTTTTATTGTAACCGCGGCGGAAAATAAAGTCAATTAGCGGTTTACAGGTGAAAAAAAGAATGGTAAAATAAAGGGTACACGTACAGGCATGCCCTGCACCCGCGAAAGGAGCTTTCTATGAAAACCGAAAAGCAACGCAAGCTCATCGTTCGCATCGGCGCGGCGATTTTGGCCGGGCTGATGATCCTCTCGGCACTTTCCGCCGTACTATTCAGTTGAATACATTCAACCGTAGAAAAAATTAACCCCTTGAAAATACATTGTAAAGGAATGATCCACCCATGAGTAAACCGAAGTATTATATTTCGACGGCTATCGCCTACACCTCCAGCCGCCCGCACATCGGCAACACGTATGAGATCGTGCTCGCCGACAGCATTGCGCGCTATAAGCGTATGGAGGGCTACGATGTCTACTTCCAGACCGGCACGGACGAGCACGGCCAGAAGATTGAAGAAAAGGCCAATGCCGCCGGCATCACCCCGAAGGAATATGTTGACAACGTCGCGAAGATTGTCAAGGCGAACTGGGACGTGATGAACACCTCCTACGATAAATTCATCCGCACCACGGACGATTACCACGAAAAGCAGGTACAAAAGATCTTTAAAAAGCTCTACGAGCAGGGCGATATTTATAAGGGCCACTACGAGGGCATGTACTGCACGCCGTGTGAGTCCTTCTTCACCGAGTCCCAGCTTGTCGACGGCAAGTGCCCGGACTGCGGCGGCGAGGTCAAGCCCGCGAAGGAAGAGGCATACTTCTTCAAGATGAGCAAGTATGCAGACCGCCTCATCGACTATATCAATAAGCACCCGGAGTTCATTCAGCCGCCGCAGCGCAAAACGGAAATGATGAACAACTTCCTCCTGCCCGGCCTGCAGGATCTCTGCGTTTCCAGAACCTCCTTCAAGTGGGGCATTCCGGTCGATTTTGATGACAAGCACGTCGTGTATGTTTGGCTCGATGCGCTCACAAACTACATCACCGGCATCGGTTACGACTGCGACGGCAACTCCACCGAGCAGTTCAAGCGTGATTGGCCGGCAGACCTGCACCTCATCGGCAAGGACATCATCCGTTTCCACACCATCTACTGGCCGATTTTCCTCATGGCGCTCGACCTGCCGCTGCCGAAGCAGGTGTTCGGTCACCCGTGGCTTCTGATGAACGGCGGCAAAATGAGCAAATCGAAGGGCAACGTCATTTACGCAGAAGATCTTGTAGACCTCTTCGGCGTAGACGCGGTGCGCTATTTTGTCCTGCATGAGATGCCGTTTGAATCCGACGGCACCATCACGTGGGATCTGATGATCGAACGCACGAACTCCGACCTTGCAAACACGCTCGGCAACCTTGTAAACCGCACCATTTCCATGACAAACAAGTACTTCGGCGGCGTTGTAGAGAACAAAAACGTCGTAGAAGATGTCGATAACGACTTAAAGAGCGTTGTGCTCGCCACAAAGAACAGCGTGCAGACGAAGATGGATCAACTGCGCGTGGCAGATGCCATTTCCGAAATCTTCACGCTCTTCAAGCGCTGCAATAAGTACATTGACGAAACGATGCCGTGGGCGCTTGCAAAGGACGAAGCGAAAGCCGACAGACTTTCCACCGTTCTCTATAATCTTGTGGAAAGCATCACGATCGGCGCGGCGCTCCTCACACCGTTTATGCCGGACACCGCAGAGAAGATCGTCGCACAGCTCGGCACGACCTTGCGCGCATACGATACGCTCGATACGTTCGGCGTTTACCCGAATGGGGGTAAAGTAACAGATAAGCCGGAGATTCTCTTCGCCCGTATTGATCCGAAGGAGATGGGCGAGAAGATTGCCGCTGTGGAAGCGAAGTACGCTCCGAAGGAAGAGCCGAAGAAGGAAATTGAGGGTCTTGCCCAGATCAATATTGAAGACTTTGCAAAGGTTGAACTGCGCGCCGCAAAGGTCGTTGCCTGCGAGCCGATCAAGCGTGCAAAGAAGCTCTTGAAGCTCACGCTCGACGACGGCACCTCCACACCCCGCACGGTCGCGTCCGGCATCGCGAAGTGGTATAAGCCGGAAGACCTCATCGGTCACACCGTCATCGTCGTCGCGAACCTGAAGCCCGCCGTGCTCTGCGGCGTGGAAAGCCAGGGCATGATCCTTGCGGCAGACGCAGGCGAGGACGATGTGCGCGTCGTATTTGTGGACGGCACCCCGGCAGGCTCCAAAATTCGCTAAGGAAAATCTCTATGATATTTGATTCCCACGCACATTACGACAGCGAGCAGTTCGACATCGACCGTGACGAGCTGCTCGGCTCCGTACTGCCGCAAAAGGGCGTCGTTGCGGTCATCAATATGGCAGCCGATTATGAAAGCCTCAAAAAAACCGTGGCGCTCTGTGAAAAATACGATTATATCTACGGTGCAGTCGGCATCCACCCGGAGTGCGCAAACGACCTGCCCGATAACTGGCTTTCGGACGTGGAAGCGCTGCTTTCCCACCCGAAGATCGTCGCCGTCGGCGAGATCGGTCTCGACTACCACTGGGAGGACGAGTGCCCGCGCGAAAAGCAGAAAGAGGTGCTTATCGCCCAGCTGGAGCTCGCGAAAAAGCACGACCTGCCCGTTGTCATCCACGACCGCGAGGCCCACGGCGATATGATGGACATTCTGCGGAAATACAAGCCGAAGGGCGTCGTGCACTGCTTTTCCGGCAGTGCGGAATTAGCACAGGAGACCGTAAAGCTCGGCATGTACATCGGCCTTGGCGGTGTTGTGACGTTTAAAAACGCGCGCCACAGCGTGGAGGTGGCAAAGACCATCCCGCTCGACCGCCTTTTGACCGAAACGGACGCGCCCTACATGGCGCCCGTGCCATTCCGCGGCAAGCGCTGCGACAGCTCCATGATCCCCTACGACGCGGCGAAGATCGCCGAAGTGCGCGGCATCACGGCGCAGGAGGTTTTGGAAACCGCCTGCGAAAACGCCTGCCGCCTTTTCGGTATCACGCTGCCGAGCCCGCAAAATAAAAGGAGCGATCATCTTGACCATCACGTATGAATACGGCGATAACCTCTACATCAACGTCACGAACCAGTGCCCGAACGCATGCGACTTCTGCCTGCGCAACAACAGCACGGGCAGCCTGTACGCGGATAACCTCTGGTACGAGGGCGCGGAGCCGACAAAAGAGGAAATCTTAGCCGACCTTAAAAAACGCGATCTCAATTCATACGCGGAGATTGTCTTCTGCGGCTACGGCGAGCCTGCCTGCCGCTGGGACGACATGCTTTGGCTTGCCGCGCGCTTAAAAGAAATGGGCAATTACACCCTGCGCGTCAACACGAACGGCCTTGCAGACTGCATCACCGGGCGCAACGCCGCGCCGGAAATGCACGGGCTTTTGGACATTGTGTCCGTCAGCTTAAACGCGCCGACCGCCGAAAAGTACGACGCGGTATGTCACTCGAAATACGGCCCGGAGGCATTTGATGCCATGCTGCACTTTACGGCAGAGGCCGTAAAAAACGTGCCGCATGTGGTGATGACGGTCGTCAGCACCATGCCCGCAGAGGACATTGAAGCCTGCCGCAAGCTGTGCGAAAACGCCGGTGCCAAGTTCCGTGTACGCGAGTATATCTCCGAATAACTGCATAAAATAACGAAAGCAGAGTGCTCAAGCCGAACACTCTGCTTTTTGTTTTGTGATTTTAGTTTAATTTAATCTTGAATGTGATTGGCTTATCGGACGTATAATTCGTCTTGATATGCAGCCCGTTTTCGTCGCGCGTCCACACGGGTGCATCGTCTGTGCCGAGCACCGAAACGCTCTCGACTAAACCGTGGTACACCGTACCGGCGGTGTGCTCCTGCATACGCAGAGAGCGAATGTGGTATTCGCCGTTGTCGTTCACCTTCAGCGCAATGGCAAAGAGCGTATCGTCCTTTGCCGTAAAGCGGAAATCCTCGCCCGTAAAGTTCTTTTTCACGCCGTCGGAAAAGCCGCCGTCCTGCACCTTTGTGGGTCCTTCGCCGAACGTCCTCCACACGTGTGTGTCATAAATTGCTTCGCCGTTCACCTGCATCCAGTCGCCGATGGCAGTCAGCACCGCGGTGTCCTCATCGGAGATGGTTCCGTCCGCTTTCGGGCCTACGTTTAAAAGCAGCGCACCGTTTTTGCTGACGATGTCCACAAGGTCGCAGATGATGTCCCCCGCCGGGCGGAAGTCGTTATTTTCCGTGTAGCACCAGGAGTTCAGCGCAATGGCGGTATCGGTCTGCCAGAAATACGGCTTGATGTCCGCCATTTGCCCGCGCTCAATATCCGGCACCGCCGTGCCGAACATGTACGCATCGAATTTATAATCGATGGCAACCTCCTCATTCCATTCCGCGGCGCGATTATAATAGTACGCCGCTGCTTTTTTCAGGTACGGCTTTGCCGCCTCCTGCTGAATCCACCAGTCAAAATAGAGAATTTTCGGGTGATAATTGTCGATGAGTTCGCACGTGCGCACAAGCCAGTCTTCCATAAATTCTTCAGAGGGCTTGCCGTCGATGGCATCGAAATTCTCCGGGTCGGGCATGGAGGGCCAATAGAGGTCGTCACGGTCCGGGTTTTGCGGCATATCGCTCTCAAACTTTTTGCCATTGCTCATGAAGAACCAGTGCTCAATGCGGTGCGAGGATACGCCGAGCGTCATGCCCTGCGCTTCCACGGCCGCTTTCAGCTCGCCGACTATATCGCGCTTCGGTCCCATCTCGTAAGCGTTCCAGTGCGAAATATTTGAGCGGTACATCTGGAACCCGTCATGGTGCTCCGCCACCGGCACAACGTATTTTGCGCCCGCCTTTTTAAAAAGCGCAGCCCATGCGTTCGGATCAAACTTTTCCGCCTTAAACATCGGAATGAAATCTTTGTAGCCGAAATCCTTGTGTGCACCGTAGGCTTTGATATGGTGCTCGTAAACCTTGGAGCCCTCTATGTACATGTTACGCGGATACCATTCGCTGTCAAACGCCGGCACGCTGTACACGCCCCAGTGGATGAAAATGCCGAACTTCGCCTTTTGATACCACTTCGGCGTCCGCCAGCTTGAAAGGGACGCCCACGTGTCTTTGTACGGCCCCTTTTCGATCACGTCGTCAATGTTCTGCAATGCTTTTTTCATATCGACCATACTATTTTCCTCCCAAAAGGAACTTTTCTCTAAGAGATTTTTCTCTTCCCCATTATATCAGCACACCGGAAATTTGCAAGACAAAAGCCGACGGAAACCCGCCGGCCTTTTGCTGTTATTTGCTTCTGTAATAGACGTCGTTTAATTCTTTGAGCCACTTTTTGTCGATGCCGTCGAGCTGCTCCTGCGTGACGCGGAACGCCCAGTTGCCGTTCGGCACGCCGGGCAGGGAGGAAACGTGCATCCGTACACCGCTTGCTCGTTCATTCATGGGTTCCTCCCTTCTTTTGCATAAATTGCTCAAATATCGAGAGGTTATATCTCATAAACTTGTACAAGTGCACTATACTCTACTGGGCTATTCAATGGTAATCTTACACAGATTTCAGGGAGAACTTTTGGATTGTACGTCATTCGATAAGGAGCACCACGGCGCTTACGTCGTCCTCGTGCCCGTCTGTGCGGTCTTTTACGGCGCGCTCCACAATGCGCTCGGAAAGCGCCTGCGGGTCGTCGTCCTCATAGTTTGCGATTAGGTCGCACAGCCACTCCGTACCGGAAGCCGTCACGCCGTCCGAGACCATGACGAGCATATCGCCCGCATCGAGGTCTTTTTCGCTGCGGGCAAAGGCGATTTCCGGCAGAATGCCCACGGGCACGCTTTTGGCTTCCAGATACTCCGTCTTCTTGCGCCTGCGCAGCACCGTGCCCGCAGCACCCGCCTTGCGCAGGGAGACGTGCCCCGTAAAGAGGTCGATGCACGCAACATCCAGCGTTGCAAGCGACTCCTCCCCACCCTTTGCGAGCATGGCGGAGTTGATCATCTTCAGTGTGCTCTCAAATCCGATACCGGCTTTTAAGAGCGACTGCGCCATACCCGCGGTCATTGTGCCGTCCACAGCTGCCCGGCCGCCCGTGCCCATGCCGTCGCTTAAAACCGAGATATAACGCCCGCTGCCGTCCGTGAACGCCTCGGCGCAATCGCCGCAGAGAGACGCGCCGTTTGCTGCGTGCTGCGCAAAGCCGCGCTGCACGGCATAAACGGGCTTCTGACACATTTGCAGCTTTAAGGTATCGCCCGCCGCCGTCACGCTCGGCTGAGTGAACGTGCGCCCGCACGCGCCGGAGATCTCGCGTGTCAGCTGCCCTTTGTTGATGTGCACCCCGTGTGTGCGGCAAATGTTTGCTTCAATCGTCATGCGGCCGAATTTATCAATGCGGCAGCAGACTTCAATCGGCGTGAGCTCGCGGTGGCGCAAGACCTCGCGCACCTGCTCCGCACTGTCCTCATCAAAGCGCTGGTACTGCTCGAATTCCTCCGCCATGTCGCCGAGCATCTGCGCCGTGGAGCGGAAATGTTCTTCGACGATGGCGCGCACCTGTTCGGCGCGCATACGGGCGCTTTCTTTTGCCAAAAGCTCGCGGTATTCGCCGTTTACGGCATCTCTCAGCTCCATGGCACGGTTGCAGCGCGTCAAAAACGGCACATCAAAGTCGCTGCGTTCGATTTTGCCGCGCTCCCGCAGCGGATACGAAAGCCGCGAGAACGTTTTTTGCGTCTCGTCGCGATTTTTGCGCCAGCACACTGCGCATTGGCTGCACCCGGTGCAAACCTTCTCCGCCGCGCGGCCGTACACATGCGGCAGGTCAGCCGCCGCGGTCGTCTCCAGCTTTTCCGAGATGCGATCTACGGAATCCGATGCGCTGCGCATGGCTTCCGCCGTATACCGCAGGCGCAAAATAACGTTTTTTCTAAGAGAATCGCCCGGCAGCCTGTCCCCGTGCGCGGTGAATAAATTGGAAAGCCGTCGGCTCTGCGGCAAAAGCATGTATAAAACGGAGGCCGCGGCCACCTCCACCGCGCCGTAAAACACCTGCGAAGTGCTGTTCACCTGTAAGGATGCGATGCCGTTTGAAATGACGAACGCCACCGCCACGGCGAATTTACCGAGCGGCGAGAACACGCCGGCCATCAGCCCGCCGAGACCGTACGCGCCGGAGAGATACGAAAGTCCCGCCGTGGAGAGCCCCTGCACCGTGCCCGCCGCAATACCCGCCACCGCGCCACCCGCAAGCCCGCCGATGCGCGCGCAGACGAGCACCGTCAGCACGATGAGCACGCGCCCGACGGAAATATGCGAGACGGTCACGTTTGAAAACGAGAGCAGCAAAACGCCGAGCGAGACGATAACAGCCGCCACGTCGCCGCTGTCAAACACGGCGGTCTCGCGGTGGGTCTCCAAAAGCTGCACGGTGCGGCGCAGAAAATACGCCGTGCCCGCCGCCAAAAACGACTCCGCAATGTACATGGCGAGCACATTTGAAAGCGAGCCGTTTAAAAACACCATGGCGATGCCCGTCGAAAGCAGCGGCAAAAACGCTGTGACCGGTGCGAAGACCGGATGGTCGCGGATGGATTTTAACTCCGACAGCGACCAGCGGATGGCCCCCACGGCGAGCAAAGCCGCGATGTAGCGCGCGGGGATATCCACGGGCGACGGGAACAGGTAGCCCACCGCACCGCCGAGGATGACCGCCCACATGGTCGAAAACGGCGCTGCCGCCGCGCCTGCCGCCGCAAACGGCGCGTATTTGCCGAAGACGAGCCCACGCGCCGTTAAAAAGCCCGCAAGGCCGCCCGCCATCAGCCACACCGCCCTGCGCACATACGGTACGGTAAGGGCCGCGCTTATGCGGTCCCGCACTCTTAAAACTGCTTTTTCCTCCATTGTCTTTTCCGCCCTTTCCTGCACTTTGTCTTTTCTGTGCTACCATTATACGAAGCCTTGCCCGCAGGAAAACACGAAACAGGCAGGCGGGTTTTAGGATTGTTTTGTGAAAAGCACAAGGTTTCTGTCGCCGCGCCTTTCATGCGCATTTTCTTTGTCGGTTTCTCTTGCTTCCCACGTGGAAATTTACAGTTTTCCGGCTGTGCCGACTTGACAAACCGCAAAAAAGGGCTTAGAATAGCGGTAATATCAAAACCGATGATTGGAAATAGTACCCGATGCAAAACGGCAAAGAGAGCCCCTTTCGGTGAGACGGGGTGCGAGCTGCGCGGCGAATGGCTCCATGAGGGCGGGCGGGAAAATCGCCCGACGTTTGGCCGCGTTAGAAGCCAAGCCGTAACTACGGCTGTAAAGCGGGCGTTTATGCGCCAATTTGGGTGGTACCGCAGGAATTTGACCTCTTGTCCCTTGTTTTAAGGGTGCAAGAGGTTTTACTTTTTGGGGTGTATCTGAAAAGTCAAAAACTTGTCTATTCCACAAATACGGACGGTTTCTGCGTTGAAAATTCTCGGCAGCCGGAAGGCTTCCTGCGGTTTTCGCCTTGACCCCGCCTTGTCTTTGCGAAATATCCTGCGTTTCCTTTGTTTTCAGATACACCCGTAAAAGCCTGAAAGTGCAAAATCAAATGAATCATATAGAAAGGTGACGTTACGATGGAATACAAATTTTCAGACCGCGTGCTCACGTTAAAGCCCTCGGCAATCCGTGAAATCTTTAAATACGCCGCTGACCCGAGCTATGTTTCGCTTTCCGCCGGCAACCCTGCGCCGGAAGCGTTCCCGTCTAAACAGCTTGCCGCCATTTCCGCAAAACTGATGGAAGAAGAGCCGATTTTGGCGCTCCAGTACAGCACAACGGAGGGCTACCCGCCGCTTTTACAGCATCTTAAGGCGTACATGAAGTCCTCCCGCAACATCGGCACCGAGGACGACGGCGTGCTCGTCACAAGCGGCGCACAGCAGATCATGGATCTGTTCACAAAATCCATCTTAAACGAAGGCGAAACCGTTATTTGTGAAGCGCCGAGCTTCATCGGCTCTTTAAACGACTTCCGTTCCTACAAAGCCAAGCTCGTCGGCATCCCGATGGACACGGACGGCATGAACATGGAAGCGCTGGAAAAGGCGCTCGAGACCGAAAAGAACGTGAAGTTCATCTATACGATTCCAAACTTCCAAAACCCCTCCGGCATCACGATGAGCCTTGAAAAGCGTCACCGCCTGTATGAGCTTGCCAAAGCGCACGATGTAATGATTCTCGAAGACAACCCCTACGGCGACCTTTACTATGAAGGCGAGCCGCTGCCGAGCATCAAGTCGTTTGATACGGACGGCATCGTCATCTACGCCGGTTCGTTCTCTAAGGTCATCTCCCCCGGTATGCGCGTGGGCTACGCCATCGGCCCAAAGCCGGTTCTCGCCAAAATGACCGTCTGCAAGCAGGGGCAGGATGTGCACACGAATATCTGGTCGCAGGTTCTGTGCTACCGCTTCATGACGGAATATGACTTTGACGCGCACCTTGCGGGGCTTAGAAAAATCTACACGAAAAAGCGCGCTTTGCTCCTTGACCTCATGGAAAAGCACCTTGCGCCGTACATCACGTGGGACCCGTTCAACGGCGGTCTGTTCGCGTGGTGCCACCTGCCGAAAGGCGTTGACATGATGGAATTCGTACAGAAAGCGCTCGAAAAGAAGGTTTGCGTTGTGCCGGGCACCGCATTTTTGACGGATGAAAACGAGCCGTGCGACGCGTTCCGCATCAATTTCTCCACCCCGACCGATGAGCAGCTCACAAAGGGCATCACGCTGCTTGGCGAGACCATCCGCGAGATGGTGGAAAAATAAAGGATATCAGAGAGGAAAATCACCATGGAAAATACCGTAAACACCACACCCGAAACAAAAAAGAAGCGCGTTTTGAGCATGATTCAGCCGACGGGCATGTTCACGCTCGGCAACTACCTCGGCGCGCTGAAGAACTTCGTCGCGCTGCAGAACGACTATGAATGCGTGTACGCGCTTGCCGACCTGCACGCCATCACCGTGCGCCAGAACCCGGCGGAATTCCGCAAAAACACGCTTTCCGCCTACGCGATGATGCTCGCGCTCGGCATCGACCCGGAAAAGAGCATTTTCTTCATCCAGAGTCAGGTTCCGGAGCACGCACAGCTTGCATGGGTATTGAGTTGCTACACCCAGTTCGGCGAGCTCTCCCGCATGACGCAGTTTAAGGATAAATCCGCAAAGCACGCCGATAACGTAAACGCGGGGCTGTTCACTTACCCAAGCCTGATGGCGGCGGACATTCTGCTGTATAACGCCGATTACGTGCCGGTCGGTGCCGACCAGAAGCAGCACCTTGAGCTTTGCCGCAACATTGCGGAGCGCTTTAACGGGCTTTACTCCCCGACATTCGTCGTGCCGGATGGTCTTATCCCGAAGACCGGCGCGCGCATCATGTCTTTGCAGGACCCGACGAAGAAGATGAGCAAATCCGATGAAAACACGGCGGGCTTTATCACTATGCTGGATACCCCGGCGGAGATCATGAAAAAGTTCAAACGCGCTGTCACGGACAGTGAAGCCCGCGTCTACTACGGCGAAAACAAAGCCGGCATCAATAACCTGATGGGCATTTACAGCTGCATTACAGGCAAAAGCTATGACGAAATCGAAAAGGAATTCGAGGGCCGCGGCTACGGTGATTTCAAGACCGCCGTGGGCGAAGCCGTCGTCAAGGAGCTTGAGCCCATTCAGGCGCGCTATAACGAGCTCATCAAGGATAAGGCATACCTTGAAAAGTGCTACAGCGAGGCCGCGCCGCGTGCAGAGGCCATTGCGCGCCGTACTTTGCAAAAGGTCATGAAGAAAGTGGGGTATTTGCCGGTCGCACACTGAGCATACGGGAATTGACAATTTCTCTCTAAGCCAGTATAATGGACATGGAAATCGAAAAGCCGCAGCGGTCTGTTTCCGCGCGGCTTTTTTCTTGAGAAAATAAACGACCCTTTTTACAGAAAGGATGGATCCAATGGCAAAGCACATGGCCGGCAAAAATCAGCGCCCGTATTCTGCCGAAGGCAGAGCGCGCCGCGCCGCAAAGGCTGACCCGCGCAGCACGGCTTCCGAGCTGACGCCGGAAACGCTGTACGCAAAGCAATCGTCACAAAGCGAAAAGCGCGTCCCCTCCTCCATAGAAAATCTGCATTTTACCCCGAAGTCGCCGAAAAACGGTCCCGAGGGCTTTGAAGAAACACGCGAATATCCCGCACCGGCAGCGCCGCAACAGGAAGCGCCCCGCTCGGCGCGCCCTGCGCCTGCACCCGCTCCACGGCCGGAGCCGTATGAGGACGAAGACGACTACGAAGAGTACGAAGAATATGAGGAAGGCTACGACGATAAGCCGCGCCGAAAGCGCTCGCCCGTCGTGCCCATCGTCATCGTGATGATCGTTTTGGCCATCGGCATTTTGGGGTACATTGCGTACAGCCTCGGTGCGTTCGGCAAGTTCTTACCCGCTGCCGCCACACCTACGCCGGAGCCCATACCGAAAGCCGCCGCAACGGCAGAGCCGACACCTACTCCCACTGCAGAGCCGACCGCCACGCCGGAGCCGACACCGCCGCCGATCTATGACGACGGCACGGAGGGCTACATGTCCTCGGGCATTCTCATCTACAATAACAAGGGCTTTGAAATGTTCTACGGCAGCGACAGCATGGCGACCGCCTACGCCGAAACGCTGAATGACTGTGCAAGCCAGCTTTCCGGCACAAAGGTGTACAGCATGGTCATCCCGAATCACTCGGAATTCGGCGTGCCGGAGCGCGTGCGCAATTACTATGAGGAAGCTTCCCAGCGTGAGAACACCATGGCGGTCAACAATACGCTTTCCGCAAGCATCACCGCGGTGGATATTTACGATGCGCTGAACCTGCACAACAACGAAGACATTTATTTTGATACCGATACCCACTGGGCACCGCTCGGCGCGTTTTACGCGTATGAAAAATTCTGCGAAGCGGCAGGTGTAACGCCCACGACGCTCGACAGCTTCACGAAAACGTCCTCTGACTTCACGGGCTACCTTGCCTACGTTACGAGCGAAGACGTGCTGAACAACAACCCCGATACACTCGATCTCTACGACCCGAAGTACAACTACACATGCGAAATTTCGTATGACGGGCAGTATTTTGAGGAAACCGACAGCCTCAATAGCCACGACGAGAGCCTCGGCTACGCCATGTACCTGCATGGCGATATGGGCTGCGTGCGCATCACGAATCACGACCTTTCCACGGGCCGCAAGCTGCTTGTGGTGAAGGACTCCTACGGCAACGCCATGGGTCCGTTCCTCGGCGCAAGCTTTGACGAGGTACACGTGGTGGACTTCCGCTACTTTGAAGGCGACCTGCCGACCTACTGCACGGAGCACGGCATCACAGACGTGCTTTTCGCCGTCAACGAAATGGCCGTCAATACCGAGCAGCACCAGAATTCAATCCGCGCAATGTTTAATTGAGCATCGCATCGATTTTCAGGCATAACCTAAAAGACTCCCTCTGTCAGAGGGAGTCTTTTTTACAAAACTTTCACCCCAGCAGCTCCGGCCTTTCCTCCAAAAGCTTCTGCAAGCTGCCGTCTTCGTAGCGATAGCTCATCACAACGCCGCCGGTCTGCGTCTTTTCGCGCGCTTGTCCCATTGCGGCGCCGAAGTGATTTACCCGTAAACCCACAAAACGCAAAGCCTGTGCATATGCGCGCATAGAAAAACGGCACCGTTACAAAACGCGGTGCCGTTTGCTTTTATTGGGTTAGATCGACTTATATTCGTCCAAAAGACTTTGGGCGAGCTTGGAGTTGACGACGGCGAAATCGTCCGGGGATTTGTAATCGAGCGTGCGCAAAACCTCCTGCGACTGGCGGTACACAGCCATTTTGGTGGTCTGGTATACGGGCTCCTGACGACCCTTGACGAACAGTGCGAAACGCAGCTCCTCCTCCGTTGCGGCACAGAAATAGGCATGCACATTGCCGTCCAGATTTTTGCGCACCACGGTGACGATGGCGTTTTTCACAAGCTCCACGGCGGCATCATCGAGGCCGGCCTCGAAAATGAGGATTTTCTCCTTTAACTCCTGCGGGTTTTTCACGCTGCGCTTTTTCAGCGCGCGCACGGCGGGGATAGGCTCCGCGCCGGAAACAGCGCCGGAGGGGCGCAGGCAGATCATAAACGCGTTCATCGGGTCATGGTAGATCATGGGGTACGCCATCTGCGCAGTGTAGCCGCAGTGGCGGCATTCCCAGTCAAACATGGATTCGCGCAGAATGTCGCGGCGCAACTCGGGGTTTTCTTCCGCATTGACGCTTGTGTACATCTCTAATTTCTGCGTCTGGCCACAGGCGGGGCAGACAATATCTTTCTGTATCTTCGTAGACATCAAATTCACTCACTTTCTGCAAACGGAACCTGCCCCGGCGCAAAAGGTGGGCGTTTTTCCGCGCAAGGAATCAAGCGGACCATAAGTCCGCCTTTTAACGTTCATTTTAAAGCGCATTATTCGTAGGGAACTTCTTCGCTTTCGTCTTTTTCGGGCTCAGTCGTTTCCGGCTGCTCGGCGGCAGGCTCTGCCGCTTCCACGGCTTCGTCTACGGTACCGTCCGGCACGAATGCGGCTTCTTCGGCTTCCTTTTCCTCTTCCGGCGTGGGAGTGTACTCCTGCACGTCGTCAAGGGTGATCTCCTCTTCTTCCGCTTCGCTGTCATCCTCATGGGTCAGGGCTTCCAGCTTCTCCACAGCGGCATCGATGCGCTTCTGGGCGGCTTCAATGTCGATGCAGTACGGCTCCGTAACGGTGTTCTCTGCATCGCGCAGGTTGTGGTAGTAGTAGCGGCCGAGAGCGAGATAGGCGCGCTCCTCTGCCTTTTCCTCACAGCGGATAACGGTGCGCAGGCGATTCATGAGCGCAGTGCGGCGGTTCTTTTCCTCTACCACTTTCACAGCGCCCTGTACGGCGCCGCCGGCGGTCTTAAATACGGCCGAGATATTCTTCAAAAAGTTCATGGTAAAACTCCTTTCGGTCAAAACGCCAAGGCGTTCAGTCATTTCAAGTTTAAATACACCTTTATTATATATCAAAAAAGCGCAAAATAACAGCCCCAAAATGCAAATAATTCCATATAAATATGCAGAAAAGCGGACATCGCAGGACATCGTAGGACATCTTTTGAACATTTGTTCCGTGTTCGATTGACATTTCGGAATTTTTTGTTTATGATGAGAGTTGACGAACACATGTTCTATTTTGAAACGAAAGGATCGTGACTGCAAGTGAACGATTACATTTCCTGGGGGCAGGAGTATTTGGATGAGGCGGAGCGCATCAAACGGCGGCTGCTCGTCATCCGCGCCGAACGCGACTATGACATTGCAGGCGAGCAGGCCCAGCGTGTGCAAATGCTTTACACCATGTATTTGGAGTGTCTTGTAACAGGCCATGCGCTGCAAAAGCGCGGAAGGAGGGCGGTTTCGTGAGCGGATATAAGTCCCTTTCCGCCGGTGCACGGCAGGCGAAGCTACTCAGCCGCATCGGCGCAGAGACAAACAAAAATGAGCTTTTAGAAGCGCAGGTTTTGCTGCGGCGCGCCATCGGCAATGAGCTGACTGACCGCCAGCGCGACTGCGTGCAGCTTTACTACGGCGAGCGGCTGACAATGCAGGAGATTGCGGACGAGCTTCACCTGACGCGCGGCACGGTGTGCAAGCACCTGCAAAAGGCTTCGGCACGACTTTCGCACGCTTTGCAGTATTCCGCGCTCGGCATGCGTGCGGAGCAAAGCCGCGACCGATAACCCCCTTGAAAAGCCTCTCCGATTGTGCTACTATTTGTACAGACAACTCAGCATAGATCACAGCAGATTTATCTGCGGAAAGGCTTATACTATGGATTTGATTCAAATTGACGAAAACGGGCTGCATCTCGTTTTTGAAAAGACGGAAGATTTCGGCTGCAAGCTGCTGCACTTCTCTGCGCTCCCCTTTGACGAGCGCAGTCTGCTGCAAGTGCACGACCGCGAGACGGGCGGCTTGCGCCTGAACACCGAGCGATACAATCTCTTGGAAATTATGATTTCCGGGCAGAACCGACCGGGCGAGCGCCACGGCAACAAATACATTTCCACAAGCCCCGGCGACCGCATGAAGCTCGTCTATTTTGCAGACAAGCACAACGAGTTCGGCCGCAAGCTGGAAATCCACATGGAAGATAAGACCTGCGGTATTGAAACGATTTCGCATATGCAGTTTTATAACGGCGTTCAGGCTGTACGCTGCTGGACGGACGTGAAAAATGTCGGAACAGAGCCGCAGGGGCTGGAATACGTTTCCTCCTTTGCCCTCACCGGCATCGAAAAAGAGGGTATGCTTTCGACCGACGACAAAATGCGCGTCTGGTACCCGCACAACGGCTGGCAGCGCGAAATGCAGTGGGAAAGCTACACCTTCCCGCAGCTCGGTCTCGCCCGCTGCCAGCCCGAGGAAATTCAGCGCTCCTCTAAGGTGATTGGTGCGACGAACATCGGCAACTGGTCTACAAAGGAATACCTGCCGATGGGACTGCTTGAAAACACGGAAACGGGCTCCAATTTATTCTGGCAGATCGAGCACAACGGCTCGTGGCACTGGGAGATCAGCGACCAGATGGGCAACTTCTACATTCAGTTGAGCGGCCCGACGGAAACGGAATCGCACTGGTGGAAGAATTTGCAGCCGGGCGAAACATTCACGACAGTGCCGGTGTGCGTAGGCTCCACGCTCGGCAAATTTGATGACGCCATGGGCGAGCTGACGAAGTACCGCCGCATGATTCGCCGCAAAAATGCGGACAACGAGAAACTGTGCGTCATTTTCAACGACTACATGAACTGCCTGTGGGGCAACCCGACGACGGCGAAAGAGCTGCCGCTCATCGACGCGGCGCACAAGGCGGGCTGCGAATACTTCTGCGTGGACGCAGGCTGGTACGCGGACGGCTTCTGGTGGGACAACGTGGGCGAATGGCTGCCGAGTAAGGAACGTTTCCCGAACGGCCTTGAGGAAGTGATGGACTACATCCGCTCGAAGGGCATGATCCCGGGCGTGTGGCTCGAAATTGAAGTAATGGGCATTTGCTGCCCGAAGGCCGCGCGCGTGCACCCGGACTGGTTCTTCACACGCCACGGCAAAAAGGTGCACGACCGCAGCCGCTGGCAGCTCGATTTCCGCAACCCGGAGGTCGTGGAGCACGCAAATGAGGTCGTTGACCGCCTTGTACGCGACTACCACGTGGGCTACATCAAGATGGATTACAACATTGAGCCGGGCATCGGCACGGAATTAAACGCCGACAGTGTGGGCGACGGTTTACTCGGGCACGAGCGCGCATATCTTGCTTGGCTTGATTCCGTCTTTGCCCGCTACCCCGACCTTGTGATTGAAAACTGTTCCTCGGGCGGCATGCGCATCGACTACGCGATGCTCTCGCGCCACAGCATTCAGTCTACGAGCGACCAGGAGGACTACCTGCGCTATGCGTCCATTGCGGCGAACGCGCCCTCGGGTCTGACGCCGGAGCAAAGCGCCATTTGGAGCTACCCGATGAAGGGCGGCGGACGCGAGGAAGCCGTATTTAATATGTGCAATGCGCTGATGCAGCGCATTCACCAGAGCGGTCACCTTGCGGAAATTCCCGAGGAAGACTTCACGCTCGTCAAGGAAGCGCTCGATTATTACAAGACGATCCGCGGCGACATCAAGCGCGCGCTGCCGTTCTGGCCGCTCGGTACGTCGCACTTTGCAGACACATGGGTCTCGCTGGGCCTTAAAACCGCGCACAAGGCGTACATCACCGTGTGGAGACGTGGCGCGCCGGACGGCCGCTGCACGCTGCCCGTGGATTTCCTGCGCGGCAACGAGCACGTAAATGTGCGCTGCGCATACCCCGCAAACCACAACACGAAATGCGCATGGAATCCGGAAAAGGGCACGCTGACCGTGGACCTGCCCGCCCCCATCTGCGCCAGAATTTTTGAGCTTGAATATTAAACCTGCACCTGAACCCGTACAGGACACCGTGCAAAATCCCGATGCAGACGAAGAAAGACATCTCGCGGAAGAAGCGCGGCAGCGCGTGGAGGAAGCGCAGCGCCGGGCGGAGCGTGCCGCACAGAAAATGGAAGACGCAATGAAGCGCGCCAAGCTTGCGCAGGAGCAGTTAAAAAAGGCGCAGGCAGAGGCCGAAAAGCTCAAAAATCAGAACAAAAAGACGTAAAAAATCGCCCGCAGGCACGGAAAACGGTTGCCTGCGGGCGATGGTTTTTGAATTTTACTTTTCGATGTCTTTTTCGACGTTCTGCGGAGCAGTGGGCGAAGAAGCGGGCTGCACGGGCATCTGCACGGAAGCCGCTGCGGGTGCCGAAACGGGTGCGTAGGCGCTGCGCATTTTGGCGGTGGTGACCATGTGCTTTGCGCCCTTTGCCATGGCGATGATGGTAGGCACGGCACCGATGACGGCGAAGAGATAGACCTGCGCAAGGCCGCCGAAGTAATCGCCGGAATCGACATAGCCTTCTTTGATAAGATCCATCATGGCGCGGAACGCGGTGAAGAAATCGGTCTCATAGAACTGCGCCGCGGTGATTGACCAATCGGCCTGATACGCAAGGAAGATCATCAGGAGCATCAAAACGCAGGAAATGATGATGCCCGGTGTGCCGAGCTTTTTGCCGAGCATTTCGTAGCCCTTTAACGTGCAGATGGCCATGACAAGGCCGGAAACGGCGGCGACGTAGCCGAGCTGACCGACAATGACGATGACGACGGCGCCGATAAGCGAACCGATGAGCGCACCTACGATACCGGGCAAAACCTGCTCCTGCTTCTGCATTTTTGTCTGGTTCTGCTGCGCGGCGGCTTCGCTGACCTGCCCGAAGCACGGTTCACACAAAAGGTACGCGTTGCCGGAGACGGTGTAGGCGTCTACGCCCTCCGGGCGACCGCAATGCTCGCAGCAATTTGTATACCCGTTTGTTCTGAGGAACGTGATGAGCGTATCAAGCGCACTGTGCAGGGCCTCTGCCATTTTATCTTTATTGCCGGAGAGCTTCACAAGGAAATTGACGCGGAAACGCTGCACGGTACAGCCGCTCAAAACCTTATTCATTTTCTCGAGCGGTTTGAAATCCGCGGGGTTCGGCGCCATGCCCATGCGCGAGACCGAAAGCGAAAGCATATAGTAGACGCGGTTGTTGGCGTTCGGCATAATGGTGACAGTATACCCCTGCACATTGCCGAAAACGCCCTCTGCATTCGGGTCATACATAAGGCCGTTCACACCGGCCGCTGCCGCAAGCTTTGCCATTTGACTTTTGTTCATATTCCAATCCTCCAAATGTTGTTCTTTACCTGTATTCTACTATATTCAGGTTGGTTCGTCAATCGGGTGGCGCAGGAAGTTTTTGTTGCCGAACTCGCCGGAATGTACCTTAATGGCGACGTTGCCGGGCAGCTTGCAATCGAGCTGCTTATACATTTCAATGACCTTTTCAGGGATGACCGTTTTTGTGAAATAAACCTTGGGTTTCACGAAAATTCCTCCTAAGAATTCGTTATGTACGGGTGTGACTCCGCATACATTTCTATAACATTAAAAGTTTACTTTAAGTCAATATGCGTTTTGGCTAATTTTGCACCGGTCAATTTGGTGTGTTCACCGGATTTGCAAGCAGAATGTTCAAAAAGTCTTTTCTTCCGGAACTTTCTGCGGTAAAATAGGGAAAAACGGAGCATGATGCAGGAAAGGAAGTATTTTGATGCAGAAACCGCTTGTCAGCGTTATCGTGCCGATCTACAACGCGCAGAACAACATTGTGCGCTGCGTGGAGAGCATTCGGCGGCAGACGTATGAAAATCTTGAAATATTGCTTTTGAACGACGGCTCTAAGGACGTGAGCTACCCGGTGTGCGAGATGCTCTCGAAGGCAGACGCGCGCATCGTTTTGATTGATAAGGAAAACTCCGGCGTTTCGGCGACGCGGAACCTCGGCATGCGCATGGCGCGGGGCAAATATTTGCAGTTTGTGGACGCGGACGACACACTGGAGCCGTTTGCGACAGAACTCCTCGTTCAGCGTGCGGAGGATAACAACGCCGATCTCGTCATTGCGGCGTATAACCGCATTGTGCCGTACAAGCCGAAAAAGGAAGCGAAGCTTGACCCGCTTTTGCCGAATAAAAAGAAGCAGCTGACGGAGCGGCTGGCGAAATTCCAGACATTCGGCTTTCTGCCGATGGGCTTTATGACAAAGGAAGAATTCGCCTGCGGGCTGATGCAGGAGCCGGCGAGCTTTTACTACGGCGTGATGTGGAACAAGCTTTACCGCGCCGATTTGGTGCGCGCACACACGGACGTGCGGTGCAGCGAGGAAATGACGTGGAGCGAAGACCTGTATTTTAATTTGACGTACATACGCTATGCAGAACGGTTTTTTGCGCTGACCGCG
This sequence comes from Hominenteromicrobium mulieris, assembly GCA_021029595.1. Classification (GTDB taxonomy): domain Bacteria; phylum Bacillota; class Clostridia; order Oscillospirales; family Acutalibacteraceae; genus Hominenteromicrobium; species Hominenteromicrobium mulieris. Next base: position 314,734 of record JAJJOY010000003.1, read on the forward strand.
CCAATCTACAACTACTACGACAACCCCGGCAGCGCGGTGCATCTGACGAAGGTGCGCACGGCGATTACGGCGCGCACGGCGCTTTTCAGCTACTACAAGGAATTATACGAGCAGCTTGGGCTGTACGAAGAAAACAAGCTGCAGATTTTCAAATACCTCATCTCCTCTTCGGAGGCGTGAGCGCGGAAAGGACGTTTAACATGGCATTCGTACTCGACCAATTAAAGCCGAACCAGAAATATTTTGAGGCAATCTGCGGCATTCCGCACCCCTCAACCGAAGAAAAAGCCGTAAGCGACTACGTGTGCTCCGTTGCGGAAAAGCTCGGTTTAAACTACGAGCAGGACAAATTTGGGAATGTCATCGTGCGCAAGCCGGCTTCTAAAGGGTACGAAGACGCGCCTGTCGTGATGCTGGAGGGGCACATGGATATGGTGTGCGTGAAAACACCCGAGAGCACGCATGATTTTTCGCATGACCCCATTGAGATTTATGTGGACGACAAGGGCGACATCCGCGCGAAAGACACGACGCTCGGCGCGGACGACGGTTACGGCGTGGCGTACATGCTGGCTGTGATGGAGGAGGATTTCCCCCACCCGCCGCTGGAGCTCGTCTTTACGGTGCAGGAGGAAAACGGCTGCAACGGCGTGGACGCGCTGGACGCGAGCAAGCTGAAATCCAGAAGAATGATCGGCCTTGACGTGATGGGCGAGACGGTGGAATACACAAGCTGCGTTTCCTGCTTTACGAGCGACCGGATGAAGCTTACGAAAACGTGCGAGACGGAGCCTGCAAAGGGCGCGGCTCTCATGCTGACGGTTTCCGGCGTGCAGCCGGTGCACTCCGGCGCAATGGTGCACCCGGAGCAGTTCAATGCGATTAAGATCACGGCGCGTTTGCTTAATGCGCTTTTCGAAAACGGCGCGGCGTACCGACTTTCCACCATGGAGGGCGGCGAAGCGGAAAACTATGCGCCGGTGGAGACGAAAACGGTGATCCTCTGCGACGAACCGGACGCAGTGAAGGCGATTTTAAACGGCGAGCTTGAGAAGATCGACCGCGAATTGCAGGACGGCAAGCAGAATTTGACGCTTGAAATCCGCGATGCGGCGGCGAACGAGATGCTTTCGGATGCCGATACGCAGGCGATTGTCGATTTGATCTACCTGATGCCCTCGAACACGGTGGCAATCCGGACCGCGGGCGAGGAGATGACGGCGACGAACAACGTGGGCACGGTATCGTTAAACGGCGGCGCATTTGAACTGGTGATGTCCGACCGTGCGGCGAGCCGCAGCTTTAAAAACGGTGTGCTCGGCCGCGTGAAGCGCTTGGCTAAACTCTGCGGCTTCACGCTTGAAACGAGCCTGCGCTATGACTCCTGGGAATACCAGCCGAACTCCTACATGCGCCGCATGACGGCCGACCTGATGAAAGAAGTGTACGGCCACGAGATGATGGAGACGGCGTGCCCGGGCGGACTTGAATGCTGCTCTTTACTGCCGCGCATGGAGGGGCTGGACGTTGTGATGTTCGCGCCCATCGGCGAAAACTGCCACACGACAGACGAATATATGAATCTAAAATCGTTTGACCGCGTGTATGATTTCCTCAAAACGCTGCTTGGCAGGTTGAAATAAATATTTATAATTTGATATAAATATTAAAAAGCACGCCCCTTTCCGATGAATTTCGGGAAACGGCGTGCTTTACTTATCTGCGATCTATGGTGACAACGGTGCGATAATCGGGATCGAGCTTTTGAATTTCGGCCTCCAACTTTTGGGTGATGACGGCGTCGCTGTCCTTCACCGCGAACGGCACGGCAGCGTCGAACACGATATTACTGTGCGTAACGCCCCAGATGACGCGGAAATCGTGAATGGTGACGGTGGGATACAGCGCGGTGACGAGCGACTGCACTTTGCGGTGCAGCGCATCGGTGCGGGCATCGCCGACGATAACGGGGTCAAGGTGAATGACCATGTGGATACCGAGGTCACGGCTGAAATCGCGCTCGATGTTATCGATGAGATCGTGGCTGACGAGAATGTCGTTTTTGGCATCAACCTCACAATGGGCAGAGGCAAAACAGCGGCCCACGCCGTAGTTGTGCACAGCAAGGTCATGCATGCCGATGATGCCGGGGTACGAGAGCATTTTCTCGGTAATGGTCTGTACGAGTTCGCCCTCCGGCGCTTGGCCGAGGAGAGGATCTGCGGTGCTGATTGTAAGCTGCACGCCGGAGAACACGATGAACAGCGCAACCGCCGCGCCCATGTAGCCGTCCAAATTCACGCCGGTGAGCATGGTGATGACGGCGCCGAGCAGCACGACGCTTGTGGCGATGACATCGTTGCGGCTGTCCTTGGACGTGGCTTCGACGGACTCGGATTTGATCATGCGGCCGACCTTGCGGTAAAAGAGGCACTGCCAGAGCTTTGCCAGAATGGAAATGACGAGCACAACGAGGGCGACGGGCGTGAGGGCGTTTTCCTCCGGCGTGAGGATTTTCTCAATGGACGACATGCCGAGCTGAAGCCCGAGGAAAATGACGATGAACGAGACGATGACGCCCGAAAGATACTCGATGCGCGCGTGGCCGAACGGGTGCTTTTCATCCGCCGGTTTACTTGCCATTTTAAAGCCGATGAGCGTGACAACGGACGAGCCGGAATCTGTGAGGTTGTTGACGGCATCGGCCGTGACGGAAACACTGTGAAAAACCGTGCCGACGATAATCTTCATTAAAAAAAGCAGAAAATTTGTGACGATACCGACGGCACCCGCCACGCGGCCGCATTTGTCGCGCACGGCAGGATCCTCGGTATTTTTATGATCGCGGACAAAGATCCGCAAAATGAGATCGGTCATAACGAAAATCTCCTTTTGGTTAGCGGCTGAAAACCCGCCAAATATGCAAGCAGAGCTTGAGGAAAGCTTCTCAAACTCTGCTTTTGGGTGATTTAATTTTGTAAATCGGCTTACTTCTGGTCAAAGAACTCGACGATTTCGCCGCAGGGGCCGGTGCAGAACGCAATGCGCGCGGTGATGTCGGAAAGCTCTACATCTTTCGGTTCGATGGTGATCTCGTAGCCGGCTTCACGGACACGGGCGACACAACCGTCGGTATCATCTGTTGCGAGCGCGAGATGGGCAAACTTGCCTTCCAGCGGCACATCGTTCTCTTCCGGGACGGGCAGCACTTCGATGCAGCTGTTGTCCCCGGTGGAGATCATCATGCAGGGGTATTTTTCGTCGCCCCACTGGCGCACGACCTTGAGGCCGAGCAGGTCAAGATAGAACGTTTTTGCTTTTTCAAACTGCGCATACGTCGGACGCAGTGCCACGTGGTGAATGCCTTTGATCAAGCTCATTTTATTTTCCTCCCAAAAGTACATTTTATAAAGACAGGGTATCGAGACCGATACCCTGCTTGATTTGTAATTCTAAATTACTTTCTGTTGAAGATGGACATGATGTCGGAGAAGGTATCATCGTCGCTCTTCGCGGAAGTTGTGCTGCCGGTGCTCGGCGCAGACGGGTTGCCAAAGAGGTCTGCGTCGCTGATAGCCGGAGCTGCGGGCTTCTGGGTCTTTTCGCCGTTCATGCCGTCGAAGCCGGTCGCAATAACGGTGACCATCATCTCGTCTTCCATCGTCTCGTCGAATGCAGCACCCCAAATGATGTTTGCATCCTCGCTTGCGCGCTCGGTGATGAGCTGAGACGCGACATCGATCTCGTCGAGAGCGATGTCCGGAGAGGATTTGATGTTGATGATGACGCCCTTGGCGCCTGCGATAGCGGTCTCAAGCAGCGGACTGGAGATAGCCGCAACAGCTGCCTGCTCTGCCTTGTCCTTGCCTGCCGCACGACCGACGCCCATGTGTGCGTAGCCTGCATCCTGCATGATGGACTTGACATCCTCGAAGTCGAGGTTGACGATGCCCGGGATCTGGATGAGGTCGGAAATGCTCTGTACGCCCTGACGGAGAACGTCATCGGCGATGCTGAATGCGTTTGCAAGCGTAATGCGCTGCTCGCTGACGAGCTTCAGTCTTTCGTTCGGGATGACAACGAGGGAATCGACGTGCTTGCGCAGCTCTGCAATGCCCTTTTCTGCCTGATCCATACGGCGCTTGCCTTCAAAAGCGAACGGCTTTGTGACGATGCCGACAGTGAGGGCACCCATATCCTTTGCAATCTCTGCAACGACCGGTGCTGCACCTGTGCCGGTGCCGCCGCCCATACCGGCGGTGACGAAGACCATGTCTGCGCCCTTGAGGGTAGCTGCGATCAGCTCGCGGCTCTCCTCGGCAGCCTTTGCGCCAACCTCCGGCTTGGAGCCTGCGCCTCTGCCCTGTGTATTCTTTTCACCGATCTGCACGCGGGTCTTGGCCTGCGAGCGGGACAGTGCCTGACGGTCTGTATTCATGCAGACGAGCTCGACGTGCTGCACGCCGGCATCTGCCATGCGGTTTACGGCGTTTCCGCCGCCGCCGCCTACACCAACGACCTTAATGGTCTGGGGGGTCTCTTCAAGCATGTTATCAATTTCAAACGGCATTTTATGTTCCTCCTTGATTTGGTCTTTAACCGTTAACGATCCGCACGGATCCGGGATTTTCATTCATCACGCCGCCTCCGGATTCAAAACGGTTTTCTCTCGAGCTTCGATCAAATCCGCCGGATAGCGTCCCATAAAGGGCCATACCTTTACAGTTCTTTACAGTCTTTCAGCTTTACATAGCTTCATACACTATAATTTATCACTTTTCCCGCCAAAATTCAAGATGAAAGCGGCAAAAAAGTGGGCCTTTGCAAATATTTTTACTTTACAGCGGTTTTCGGGAAATCTATGGTACCGGGGCTGTTCAAATTACCCGAAAAACTTGTGAAAAACAGGGGAACGCTTCCAAATTTTACACGTTTTCGGCGTCGCCTGTGTTGTCACCGCTGTCGTCTGCTGCGGGGTCCGTGATGCCGTCGGTATCACCCGTTGGATTGGCAGTATCGCCGTTCTCCCCGTCGCCGTTTGCGGTGCTGTCTGAGCCGTCCGTGCGGCCTGCGGCATCACCGGGTGCGGGCGTGGCGGAGGCTGCGGTGCGGTCTTCCTCGTAAAACGCCTTATTTTTCTCCGGCACAACGGAAAGATCGATGGAGCCGACGGTCTCCTCGGTGATCTCGCCGCTCGTTTCCATTTGACGCAGCATCTCGAGGCCAAACGCCATTTTGTAGGACATGCCGTTCATGTTGCCGAAACGGAACGTGATGCGGTTATCATACGTCAGCGTAAGGTCGTAGGGGTTCGTCATGTTGATCTCCGTGACGTTCTGCGTCTCGTTTTTCGTCATCTGCTCCGCGATGGCGTTATAGACTTCTTTGACGGAATCATCGCCGAACGTGATCGTTTCGCTGGGCTTTGTGTTCGTGGGATTTGCCCCGAGCACCACAGTCGTGCCCTCGCACGGCTGTGAAGCGATCTCCAGCACCTTGCCGGAAGCACTTACATAGAGATAACCCGCGTCGCACGCGACGGAAAACGCCGTTTCGGCGGGGGTAATTTCAATTTCAATGGTGGAAGGGATATGCTTTACGATCTTTGCGCTTTCAATGTACGGGAAACGGTGCTCAAGCGCTTTTTCGCGGCTTTCCGTTTCCAGCAGCACGAGGTTATCGCCCTCGTTGATGCCGCACACGCGGCGGATATCGGCTTCATCGTAGCCGGCATCTGACGTAAATGTGACGTTGCCCACCTTGAAAAACACGAAAATGCACAAAAGGACCGCGCCGATGACGACGACGCTGAATGCGATTATATTGAACAGGAGCAGCGCCCTGCTTTTTTTCTTTCTCATTGCGAGCTTTTCCGCTGCGCTGCGTGGAGTACGCGCCATGTTCAGCCTCCGTTTTTCACGTTTTATCTCTTACTTTTCGCTCTATATTCGGTATACGTCTGCGCCGAGCGCCCTTAAATTCTCTTCAAAGTGCGCATAGCCGCGGTCGATGTACTGCGGGTGCATCACCTGTGTTTCGCCCTGCGCCGCAAGGCCTGCGATGACAAGCGCCGCGCCGCCGCGCAAATCCTCTGCCGAGACCGGCGCACCGGAAAGCTGCGGCACGCCCTCTATGACAGCCACCTTGCCCTCTAACTTGATCTTCGCGCCGAGCCGGTTGAGCTCACCGGCATGCTTATAGCGGCTTTCAAAAATGTTCTCTACAAAAATACTGGTGCCGTCCCCCACCGCCGCCATGGTCATGACGGGCGCCTGCGCATCCGTAGGGAAACCGGGGTACGGCATGGTGCGCACGTGGCGCACGGGTTTTAATCTCTGCGGTGCGCGCAATAATAATTCGCTGCCGGACTGCATTACGGCGCAGCCGGTGCTTTCAAACGCCGACAAAACCGGCAAAAGGTGCTCGCTGTTGACATCACGCAGAAGCACCGTACCGCCCGTGACGGCGGCCGCGGCCATGTATGTTGCGGCGGCGATGCGGTCCGGCATGACGGTGTATGTGCTGCCGTAAAGGTGCGGCACGCCTTCGATGACGATGCAGCTTTCGCCCGCGCCGTGAATGTGTGCGCCGCAGCGGTTTAAGTACCCGGCGAGATCTTCAATCTCCGGCTCACGCGCGGCGTTTGTGAGCACCGTTGTGCCCTTGGCGCGGGCGGCGGCGAGCAGCAGGTTTTCCGTTGCGCCGACGCTTGGGAACGCAAGCGAGACGAACCCGCCGCGCAGCCCGCCGGGCGCAGTGCACAGCAGGCAACCGTGCTCTTCGCGAATTTCTGCGCCGAGCTTGCGCAGCGCCTCCAAATGCAGATCGATGGGCCTTGGGCCGAGCTCGCACCCGCCGGGAAACGACAATCTTGCTTCGCCGCAGCGGGACAGAATCGCGCCCAAAAACACGATGGACGAGCGCATCTCCCGCATGAGGCTGTGGGGAATATCGCAGCGGGTCATGCCGTCCGCGCAGACCGTTAAGGTATCGCCCGTGTGGGTACAGCGGCATCCGAGCCGCCGCAAAATGGTGACTGCCGTGTGCACGTCAGACAGTGCGGGGCAGTTGTGCAGCACCGTTTCGCCCTCACAGAGGAGTGCCGCCGCAAGCAGCGGCAGCGTGCTGTTTTTCGCGCCCTGCACGGTGAGCTCGCCGCAAAGGCGATTGCCGCCGCGCACCAAAACCGCTTCCTGCCGGGCACAGCCCGTATGTTCCAGTTCATATTCTTCCATATACACACCCCGTATTCTGTAAGGCGGCAGAAAGCGCGCCTTTGGATACGGTCATAGTATGCAGCGGAAAAATTTTGGGGTATGTCCGCCTGAAATGCGTTTTACGGTTTACTTTTTTGCTTTTTCGCAAATGATGTTGTAAATGCGATCATTTGCATCCAGCACGGCCATAGCTTTCGCGTTTTTGCCGATCTCTTCGGCGCGGCCCGGCTCGGAAAGGACGGTGTTCACCGTTTCCCACAGCTTTTCACCGGTGAGGTCTTTTTCTTCGATCATCACGGCGGCATCGCGGTTCACGAGCGCCATGGCGTTATGGAACTGGTGATTTTCGGCAACGTTCGGGGACGGAATCAGAATGGAGCACTTACCCGTGGCTTCGATCTCCGTTAAGGTGATGGCGCCGGCGCGGCCGATGACGAGGTCAGCGGCGGCGAGGCACTCCGGCATGTTGTCTATGTACTCGAGCATGCGAATCTGCGGATTTTCTTCTTCCTTTACACCCGCTGCGTGCACTTCGTCGAGGAATTTTTCATCGTGCTGGCCGTAGCCGTGGATGTGCTGGTATTTCTTCTCTTTGGCGCTTTCACCGAGCATGTATGCCGCGGCTTTATTGAGCGCCGCTGCGCCGAGGCTGCCGCCGAACGACAGCACAAGCGGGCGATCGTCGAGATTCAGCGCCTTGCGGGCGGCTTCGCGCTCGGCCTGCAAAACGGAAACGCGCACCGGGTTGCCAGTGAAGACGCAGTTATCTTTGCGGTCGAGGTACTTTTTCGCGTCCTCCACGGCGAGCATGACGCACTCCGCGTGCTTTGCAAGCGCTTTAGTCGTCATGCCGGGATAGGCGTTCTGCTCGTGGATGACGGTGGGAATGCCGAGCTTCTGTGCGGCGCGAATGACGGGGCCGCTGACGTAACCGCCGGTGCCGACGCAAATATCCGGCTTAAACGCCTTGATGATGCGCTCGGACTCGATAGACGAGGAGAACAGGCGGAACACGGTTTTGATGTTGCGGCGGATGTTCTTCGCCGTTAATTTACGTTGAAAACCCGAGATGCGGATGGTTTTGAAATCGAAGCCCGCTGCGGGCACAAGACGCTCTTCCATGCCGCCCTTGTTGCCGACGTACAGGATTTCGGCATCCGGCTGCTTGGAGCGCAGATAACCGGCCGCCGCAAGCGCCGGATTGATGTGGCCGGCGGTGCCGCCGCCTGCAAATAACACACGCATAATTGAATACCCCTTTTACATTTTTTCTGTATTGGAATGCCGCGAGACCGACAGCAGCACGCCCATTTCCGCAAGAAGCATGATGAGCGCCGTGCCGCCGAAGCTGAAGAACGGCAGGCTGATGCCGGTGTTCGGGATGGTGTTTGTGACAACGCAGATGTTGAGGATAGCCTGAATGCCGAACTGGAACGTGATGCCAAGCGCCAGCATGGTGCCGAAGCGGTCACGCGCATGCAGCGCGATATATACGCCGCGCCAGATGAAAAGCGCAAACAGGATAATGACAATAAGCGCGCCGATGAAGCCGAGCTCCTCGCACACTACGGCAAAAACGAAGTCGTTTTGCGGCTCCGGGATGTAGAGATACTTTTGTCTCGACTGTCCGATGCCGACGCCGAGCAACTGCCCGGAGCCGATGGCGTAGAGTGACTGCACCGTCTGCCATGTATCGACGCCCTCCGGCGGGTTGAACGGGTCAAGCCAGCCGTGGACACGGTCCATGGCGTAGGCAAATTTTGAGGAAAACAGCACGAGCGCGCCGATGGCGGCTGCCGCCGCGCCGCCGATGACGGCGAAATAGCGGAACTTTGTACCGCCGACGAACATCATGATAAACGCGATGAGGCAGATGATGATGGTGGCGGAAACGTGTTTTTCCGCGATGACGAGCACGCAGATGAGGCCCAAAATACCGAAAAACGGCAAAAAGCCGTAGCGGAAGGTTTTCATCCTTTCGCCGTACAGCGCGATGAGGTGCGCAAACATCAAGATGAGCGCGAACTTTGCAATCTCGGACGGCTGGAATTCGACGAAGCCGAGGTTCAGCCAGCGCACCGCGCCGCCTTTGTTCGGCGCTAATTTTGTGCCCTTAAAGACGAGCACCATCAAAAGCAAAAGAATGGAGACGGCGAAAACGGGCAGGTTCAGTTTATGCAGCTGGTGATAATCGAACGTGGAGATGGCAAGCATCAGCACAACACCGACCAAGGCGAACATACCCTGACGGAGAATGAAGTAATAGCTGTTTCCGTAGTAGTAATACGCGTAGGCATAGCTTGCGGAGAACATCATGACAAGTCCCACGGCAAGCAGCACAAGGATCAAAAACAGCATGGTCATATCAAGGCCGAGACCCAAAGTGAAAATTCTATATTTGATGCGCCCGCGCCGTTTGCCGCGCCTTGCGGCTTCGGATGCCGCCTCTTCTGCGGGCACGGCGGATAACCGGCGACTTGGGACCTGTTCAAGCCCGCGCGCCGTGGAACGTCTTGTCTGCGCCATTGCTGCAAACCTCCTTTTTTCAGTTGATTTCTATTTTATCCCATTTTCAGGCGTTTAGCAGCCGAACACCGCCAAAAGTACGCCGATGATACCGGCAAAAAGTGTAACGCCGCTGAACACGAAGCAAATCTTATTCTCGTTCCAGCCGCACATTTCAAAGTGGTGGTGGATCGGCGCCATTTTGAAAATGCGTTTGCCGTGCGAAATTTTAAAGTATGTAACCTGTAAGACAACAGAGAGAATCTCTACAATATAAATAATACCGATGAGGATGAGCAGAATCGGCATATCCACGCCGAACGCCAGCGCGCATACTGCGCCGCCGAGGAACAGCGAGCCTGTATCGCCCATGAAGACCTTAGCCGGGTTGGCGTTCCAGAACAGGAAGCCGATCATCGCACCGACGATGGCCGCCGCGTAAAGTGAAAGCCCCACGCGGTTTAAAAGCATCGCGATAACAGAGAAGACGAGTGCGACGACGAGCGTGACGGACGTATTGAGGCCGTCGATGCCGTCTGTGAAGTTCACGGCGTTGACCATGCCGACGATGAAGACAGCCGCCAGAATGTAGTAGAAGAAGCCGAGGTCAACGGAGCCAAGGAACGGGATAACCGTTTCGGTGGTGCCGCCCGCAAGTGCGACGGAAAGCAGGTAGGCGCCGACGATGATGAACTGCAAAATGAGCTTTTGAATCTCGGTGAGACCGAGGTTGCGATGCTTTTTGATGCTGATGTAATCATCTAAAAAACCGACGATACCAAAGCCCACCGCCATGAGCGCACCCGCCACGACCTTGACGAACATGAGCTGCGTTTCCGCGCCGCCGTTCAGCCACAAAAATGCGATGCAGATGACCGCCGCGACGGAGCTGCCGATGATGAACATGATGCCGCCCATGGTGGGCGTGCCCTGTTTATTTTTATGCCAGCTGGGGCCGACCTCTCGAATAGTCTGGCCAAATTTGATCTTGTGCAGAAACGGCACCATGAAGTAGCCGAGCAGCCCTGTGATGACCGCCGCAATGACGATTGCAAGGCAATACAGTACAATATCCATACGTTATGAACTTCCTTTCCTACCCTCTCAATGTATGTTTTTACTCTTCGCTGTTCGTTGAGGTGTTGCCCGCCGCTTCGACGCCGCCGGAGCTGACAAACGAAATGCGGATGACGGAGCCGCGCTTGACCTTGGTGCCCTCTGCGATATCCTGACTTTGTGCGTAGCCGGAATCGCCGTCGCCCACAACGAGCACCTGCACATCGGCAAGGCCCGCCAAGTAGCGGCAAGTATCGATATCATAGCCGATGAAGCTCGGTACCTCCACATACGTTTCGGGATCCGGCTCTTCGGTGTAAAGCGCGACCATGCCTTCCTTCGGGATAGATGCACCCGGAGACGGCACCTGCACCGTGACGAGCGCGTCGTCTTCGGCGTCGCCGACAACCGTGCCGCTGAAGCCCTGCTCTTCCAGATGGCTTTTCGCTTCTGCCATGGTCATGCCAATGACGTTCGGCGCGGTGGCGGAGAGATTTTCATATTCCGATTCCGTATACTGCGGGTCTACGCCGAGGTACGGGAGCACCTCTTCCATGATGGCGGCGAAGATCGGGCCGGCCTGCGTGCCGCCGGACGCGCCGCCGATCTGCGGCTCGTCGTAGAAGACGAGCAAGGCGTACTGCGGGTCATCCGCCGGGGCATAGCCGCCGTAGGAAACGACGTACTGCATGCCGCGGTCGCTGCCCTCTGCCAGATCCTGATAATACAGCGCGACTTTTTCGGACGTACCGGTCTTGCCCGCCACGCGGTAACCGGCGACATAACCGTTTTTGCCGCTTTCGCTTGTGGCGTTTTTCTGGAGAATAGCCGTCATGCGCTTGGAGACATCTTCGGAGATGACCTGACGCTTGTAGCTGGTATCGGTCGTTTTGACAATGTTGCCGTCGCTGTCCAGCATGCGGTCTACGACGTGCGGCTGCACAAGGTAACCGCCGTTTGCCACGGCAGCAATGGCCGTGATCATCTGAATCGGTGTGATGGAGAAGTTCTGTCCAAACGAAGACGTTGCAAGCTCGACGATATTGAGCTCGTCTTCGCTAAAATAAAGGCTGTCTGCTTCGCCGGGCAGGTCGATGCCCGTGCGCTGCGTAAAGCCGAAGGCTTCAAAGAAATTGAAGAACGTGTGGCGGCCCATTTTCTGACCCAGCCAGATCATGTACGGGTTGCAGGAATTGCAAATGCCGTCCACCAGCGTTTCCGTGCCGTGACCGGCGTGGTACCAACAGCTGATGGGGTCGATGGTGGGATCATCAAACACCCACTGACCGGTGCAGGTGTACGTGGAGTCTTCGGAGGCCACGCCGGATTCCATTGCCATGGAGCCCGTGACCATTTTGAAAACGGAGCCGGGGTAGTACGTATCGCTGACGGCTTTGTTTCGCCACTGCTTATTCTGTGCTTCGGCCCACATTTGATCGGTGAGCTCGTCGCGCAGTGCGGTGACATCGATGCGCTCGTAATCCGCAAGGGCTTTTTTCGCTTCCGCGCGCGCCTCGTCGGTCTCGGCGTTATCGATGGCAAGCTGTAAGGTGTTTAATTCCTGCTGCTCCTTTTCCTGCGCCTTTTGCAGCGCGTCTTCCACCTTTTCCGGGATGGCGTCCTCGGCCTCCTGCGAAATGGTGAATGGGTCGTTCGGGTCGTAGTCGCCCTTTGTGGAAAGCGCCAAAATGGCGCCGGTCTTGACGTTCATCAAAACGGCCGTGCCGCCCTCCAGCGCGCCGCAGGCCTCAAGGCCCGCCTGCAGATGCTTTTCTACGATGCTCTGTGCGGTCTCGTCGATCGTGAGCACAAGGTCGTAGCCGTCCTGTGCCTGCACGTATTGGTCATACTGGAACGGCATGTCATCGCCCTGTGCGTTCTTCGCGCTGACAAGGCGACCCGCCGTGCCGGAAAGCTCGCTGTCGTATTCCGTTTCAACGCCCGCAAGACCCTGGTTATCCGTGCCCGTGAAGCCGAGCACCGTAGAAGCCGTGGTGCCGTAGGGATAATAGCGCTTGTAGTCTTCCATCAGCGTGATGCCGCGGCCGATCTTTTCGTCCTTGATATACTGCACGATCTCATCGCGCACCTCGGTCTCCACCTTGCGCTTGACATAGACAAAGTAGCTGTTCTGCTGCGCTTTTTTTAAGACATCGTCGTAATCGAGCCCTAAAATTTCGGAAAGGCCCTTTGCAATCTTCACGTCGTCGCCTTCGTCGATGTAGTTCGGCTCCAAGGCGACCGTCCACACGCTGGCGCTCTGCGCCAAGACCTTTGTGCCCGTGGCGTCGTAAATGGTGCCGCGCGAGGGCGTAAGCTGCGTGGATTGCAAACTCTGGTCAACCGCATCGGTCTTTAAGGTTTCGCCGTTGACAAGCTGCAGGCGGACAAGGTTTGTGATAACGGCGCCAAACCCGAGCACCAGCACAAAGCCCACGATGACCATTGTGCGCTGCCAGACGCCGGAACGATTTGATTTTGCCATGTAAAAAATGCCGTCCTTTCTGCTGCGCCCTTCATTCGCAGCCAAAAGTTGCCGTATACCGAAAAATGAGAGTTAAGAATAAACTCTCAACTCTCCTCTCAAATTCCCCTCTGCCGGGGGCCGCATAACCCATTTGTATTCTTTCATGCCGCAAAATAGCAGCGTATCCGCAAAAAATTCGTATGTATAAAGGCTAAATCAGGAAAAGAGCGACTGCAAGACCTGCCAGATACGGTCCAACAGGTTCGGTGTCTTTTCGGCCTGCACTACGGTGCCCTCATCATCCTGCGTGAGGCTGATGTAGGAGGTCTGCCCGTCCGCTACCTTTTCCATGCCGAGCTTTTCGCGCGCGATCTGCTCGATCTCCTCCGTATTGAGCTTGGAGGCCGCCTGCATTTCGAGCTGAATGGCAATGCTTTTCTCCTGCGAAAGGCTCTCGTTCGCCGTGTTGATCTCATCGGTGAGCTCCGTGAGCTGCACCTGACTGAACACCACCGCACCGATGGCGCCGACGATGACCAGCACTACCGCAAGATTCATGAGCATTTTGACCGTATTTGCACTGTGTCTGTGACTGCGGCGCAGCTGTTTTTCATCCAGCTTCACCACATTGTTTTTCTGTTTTTGTTTTTGGGGCGCTTTCGGCTCCGGAAGCTTCGGTACCGCGCTGCCGTGATCTCTGCTGTCGAAAAGATCAAAATCGTATGCGTTTGATGTAGATGCCATGTTGTTTCCTCCTTTCGGAAACTTATCCCAACAAATTCAGCTGTATTCTCTCAGGGATACCCTAATCTTTCAAAATCTCACAGTTTAAAATCTCACAGTTTTTCAATAACGCGCAGCCTTGCGCTGCGGGCGCGCGGGTTTTCGCGAAGCTCTTCCTCACTCGGCGCAAGACCCTTTTTGTAGATGAGCTTGCCCTTCGGCTTGTTGCCGCACACGCACACGGGGAAATCCTTCGGGCAGGTGCAGCCCTCGCACCACTTGTTCATCTGCTGCTTGACGATGCGGTCTTCAAGCGAATGGAACGTGATGACAGAAAGCCTGCCGCCGGACTTTAACAGCCCGAACGCCGCCGTAAGCCCCTTCTTGAGCGCGTCCAGCTCGCCGTTTACCGCAATGCGCAGCGCCTGAAACGTTCTTCTGGCCGGATGACCCTCCGCGCGGCGCACCGCTGCCGGCACGCTTTCGCGGATGATCTCCGCAAGCTCTAATGTAGTTTCAATCGGTTTTTCTTCGCGCGCTTTCACAATGCCCTTTGCAATGCGCACCGCGCTTTTATCTTCGCCGTAACGGCTGATGATCTCGGCCAATTCCTGCCAAGAGAGTGTGTTTACAAGGTCTGCGGCCGAGGTGCCGCTTTGGCTCATGCGCATATCGAGCGGGGCGTCGGCGTGGTAGGAAAAACCGCGCTCTGCGGTATCGAGCTGATAGGACGAAACGCCGATATCGAGCAGCACGCCGTCGACATTAACGATACCGTGCTCTAACGCGATCTTGTCCATATCGCAGAAGTTGCCCATGGCAACGACGGAGCCGGGATATTTACCGAGCCGCTCTTTCACAACGGCAATGGCGTCCGGGTCGCGGTCGATGGAAAGCAACGTGCCCGTTGTCAGGCGCTGTAAAATCGCGCCGGAGTGGCCGCCGCCGCCCGCGGTGCCGTCTATATAGGTGCCTTCCGGGTCGATGTTCAAGGACTCGATGGTCTCTTTGAACAGCACCGGTTTATGCTCAAAATGAATTTCACTCATGATATATTTGTCCGGCGGAACGGATGCGTTCCGGCAGACACTCCTCATTGAACTTTACCCGAAAAAAGCCGGGCTGATGAGCGCCAAGCGGGGCGAAAAGGCAATAAAAACCCAAAGCCCATGCAGTTTTCCGCAGGGTTTTCGCTGCTTGCACGTCCATTATACCTTATCCCACATAGAAAATCAACCCGCGGCAAAAAAATTTATGTTTACCACGTTCGATGAAAAAGCGCGGATTTCCGATATTTTTCTTGGATTTTATTCGTATATTTTCCGATTTTTGGCAAAATAGCGGTATGTTGAAAATTCTGTGCATTCTCATGCAAAAAAACTTTTGCAGTTTGTTCACATTCCCGGTTTTCGGAAGCGGCTCCATTTACACGCTTTTTGTGGAAAAACACAGGATTCATCTGACTAACGGAGAGATGCAAAGAGCTCCCATATATATAAAGGACGGCAATGCCGCCCTTTGGGAGACCCCCTAATTGGGTCTCCCGAGCATTAACAGTCCAGTGGACTGTTAATGCTCCCGTCCTGATTTTTGGGTAGGCAAAAAGATTTCGAGCTCTGCGGAGCTCGACCAAAGGTTTCACCTTTGGAATCTGACAAGCTTTTGAAAAAGCTTGAGCAAAACTTTTAACTCCGTTGCCATTCGCTCATTTTAACAAAAACGGCAGCTCGCCCAACTGCCGCGAACTGCCGTTTAAAGCTCTTAAATTACTGCTGTGCGCTCGTGCCGTGGATGGACTGGCGGGTCTTTCTCAGCTCTGCAAGGTTGGCGCTCATCGCGTCGTCTGTGCGGCGGAGCAGATCTTCCACATAGTCGTTGGAGGCCTTCTGCATGCTGCGGAACTTCTCCTGCGTCTGCGCCATGATGTCGTTTGCCTTTGCCTGTGCCTGGCGCACAATCTCTTCCTGGTTGACGAGTGCTTTTGCCTTCTCCTCTGCGACGCGCACGATGGTCTCCGCCTCGCGCTGTGCCTCGCTGATGATCTGGGCACGGTCTGCGACGATGGCCTTCGCCTTGCGCACTTCGGACGGGATCGCCTCGCGAATCTCATCAAGGATCTGCTTTGCGTCTTCGCTATCTATAAACGATTTGCCGCCTGCAAAAGGAAGGTGCCAGCCTTTCTCCAGTACGTCGGTCAATTCATCGATCAAATCTTCTACGGTTGCCTGCGTGTTGCTCATAAAAAATCCATTCCTTTCGTATTTTTAGCCGCATTCAGTCTGCCGTGCGGCAAAGTCTCTGATTTATTTTCTCTAAAAGGCACTCGGGCACAAAATGGGAAATATCGCCGCCGAAGCCCGCAATCTGCTTGACCATGCTGGAGCTGAGGAACATGTGCTCAATGCTGGTCGGCAGGAACAGCGTTTCAAACTCCGGGTTCAGCTTTTTATTGGTGAGCGCCATCTGAAATTCATATTCAAAGTCGGAGATTGCGCGCAGACCCTTCACAATGGCAGCCGCATGCTTTTCGCTTGCGTAATCCGCCAAAAGACCGCGCACGCAGTCTATCTCTACATTTTCCATATCGGCCGTGACGGTGCGCAGCATTTCCATACGCTCCTCCACCGTAAAGCTCGCGCGCTTATCCGGGTTTACCGGCACCGCGACGATGACTTTGTCGAAAATTTTGCACGCACGGGAGATGATGTCCATGTGTCCCAGCGTGACCGGGTCAAAGCTGCCCGGACAGATCCCTATTCTCATTGATATACCGCCTTTTTTGCGCTTACACCATGCTTTGATGGCGATACGCGGTCAGCAAGATTTTTCCGTAACGGTAGTCGCGCACGCGCACGAATTCCCCTGCCGTCTCCGGCAGCTCTTCGTCCGTGGGGTGCTCGCAGATCACGATGCCGCCGCGGTTCATGTGCGGCGTGACCGCAAGGAGCGCCTTTGTGAGCGTGCCCGTGCGGTACGGCGGGTCGAGAAACGCGATGTCGAAGGTCTCGGTGCAGCGCAGCAGATACGAAGCATACTCCGCGTTCATCACCTGCGCTTCGTTTTCAAACCCTGTGGTGTGGATGTTCTCCAGCACGACGCCGC
This sequence comes from Hominenteromicrobium mulieris, assembly GCA_021029595.1. Taxonomy (GTDB): domain Bacteria; phylum Bacillota; class Clostridia; order Oscillospirales; family Acutalibacteraceae; genus Hominenteromicrobium; species Hominenteromicrobium mulieris. Next base: position 331,804 of record JAJJOY010000003.1, read on the forward strand.
AGGATGCCTTGGCGCTGTCTACGAACACAGCGCGCTTTGCGCCGCGGCTGAGCGCCTCGAGACCGATCTGGCCGGAGCCCGCAAACAGGTCGAGAAACACGCGGCCCTCCAGATCAAACTGCAAAATGTTGAAAAGCGCCTCTTTTACGCGGTCCGGCGTGGGACGCACAGCATCGCCCGGGAGCGTTTTCAATTTTCTGCCTCGGCGGGAACCGGTTATGATACGCACAGCCGAACACTCCTTTCTCTTTTGGAAGTCCGTGTCCGAAATCTAAAAAACATGTACGGACACACTTCAAGTTATTATCTCATTTGAATAGAAATATGTCAACCGTTTTTGCGCAGTTTTTGCAGAGAAACGTCGAAAAATACGCAGGAACAACGTTATTCCCCGTCGTTTTCTTCGCTGTGGAAATAACGGTAGACGGCGCGGGCGGCAGGGGCGTTCATGCCGGGCGTTTCCTCCAGCATTTCCTCCGTCGCCTCGCTGACGGCGCGTATGGTTGTAAAATGCTTCATCAGCGCTTTGGCGCGCGTTTCGCCGATGCCCGGAATGGACGTGAGCGTGGTGGAGATGGTCGCCTTTTTGCGCTGCTGGCGGTGGTAGCCGATGGCAAAGCGGTGCACCTCGTCCTGAATGCTCGACACCAGCGTGAACACCGCGCGCGTAGACTGAATGGCGATTTCGCCGCCGTCCTCCGTGATGGCGCGCGTGCGGTGCTTATCGTCCTTTACCATGCCGTATACCGGCACGTCGATGCCCATTTCGCGCAGAAGCGGACGTATGGCGCCCACGTGCCCTTTGCCGCCGTCGAGCAGAATGAGATCAGGCAGTCTGCCGAAGCCCTCGGGCTTATCGGCGGCGCGGTATTCTTCAAAACGGCGGCGGATGACCTCGCGCATGCTGCCGTAGTCGTCCTGTCCGACGACAGTCTTGATTTTAAACTTGCGATACGCGCTTTTCAGCGGGCGGCCGTTTTCAAACACGATCATACCCGCAACGTTCTCGCCGCCCGCAAGGTTTGAAATATCGTAGGATTCAATATATTCCGGCGCTTTGGGCAGGTTTAAGAGCTGGCGCAGTTCATCGAGCGCGGAGGTCTCACGGCCCGTGGCGCGGCCCATAGCCTGCGCAAGCGCTTCCGCGGCGTTCGTGCGGCACATTTCCACAAGCTGCTTCTGTTCGCCCTTTTGCGGAATGTGGAACTTCACGCGGCGCTCCGCCTTTTTCGTCAGCCATTCTTCAAGGACGCCGTCGTCGTTGACGGGGCCGTCTATCGTGATGACGGGCGGGATCTTATCGCGCATCGAATAATATTGCATGACAAATTCGCTGCGGATCTGCTCCGGCTCATCGTCGGCGTTTAATAAAAACGATTCGCGGTCATACAGTCTGCCGCCCGCAAAGCGGAACACCTGAATACTCACCTTTTCGCCGCCGAGCACGAGCGCGATGACGTCCTGTTCCGGCACGCGGCTTGCGACAACCTTTTGGCGCTCTTTCAGCTTGTTGATGGCCGTAATGCGGTCACGGATGCGCGCGGCAAGCTCAAAATCGAGATTTTCAGCCGCCTCGTTCATTTTCTCCGTCAGCGTGCGCACGGAATCGCTTGTGCCGCCGCGGATGAAATCGAGCGCCTCCTGCACGGCCTCGTTGTATTCCTTTTGGCTCACGTGCCCGCGGCACGGAGCACAGCACTGCTTGATGTAGTAGTTGAGGCACGGACGGCCGCGGCCGATCTCCTGCGGGAATTTGCGCGTGCAGGACGGCAGACGGAAAATCTTCCGCGCCTCCTCCACGGTGTCCTTGATTGTCCACGCGGAAAGGTACGGGCCGATATACTTTGCGCCGTCATTCAGGACCTGCTTCGTCTCCGAAATGCGCGGCCAGTCGCCCGCTGTCACCTTAATATAACTGTACCCCTTATCGTCCTTTAAGAGGATGTTGTACTTCGGCTGGTGCTGCTTGATTAAACTGCTTTCCAAAATGAGCGCTTCAAACTCGCTGTCCGTCAGAATATACTCGAAATACTCGACATTCGAGACCATGCGGCGCACCTTTTCATTATGGTTTTTATCCGAGCCGAAATACTGGCTGACACGGTTTTTAAGCGCCTTCGCCTTGCCGATGTAGATGATGGTATCATCGCGGCTGTGCATGATGTACACGCCCGGGTGAAGCGGCAGCTTCATCGCCTTTTTGCGCAGCTCTTTGATATGCGCCATTTTTTCTTCCGTAAGCTGTACCATGCGCACCTCCATGCAGCTCAGTCACTAAGCGACTGAGAAAGAAGAAACGCCTACCGGAAATGCTCCGATAGGCGCCGTTTTGACAAGCTGAAATTATTCGGCAAAGCCGGATTCAACAAGAGCCACGAGGCTGTCAACAGCTTCCTGCTCGTCGGAACCATCAGCGATGATGTCGATCGACGTACCGCCGACGATGCCCAGAGACAGAACGCCCAGCAGGCTCTTTGCGTTTACGCGGCGCTCATCCTTCTCAACCCAGATGGAAGACTTAAACTCGTTTGCCTTCTGGATGAAGAAAGTTGCCGGTCTTGCATGGAGACCAACCTGATTCTGAACCAAAACGTCCTTCTTAACACACATTGCGATTCACTCTCCTGTAAGTAATACATTACATACTCTGAATGTCAAACATGATTCTAAAGCTCAAAATGCTTCAATATAAGTTATTATAGCATAATTTGTCCCCCCGTCAAGCGGGGTACCCCATTTTTGGATATATGCCCGTGGCATATCGCTATGAAACGATCCGTGTTTGTGCATTTTGCTCTGCTTGTTGAAAACATTTCGTAAAATCAGTTCGCCACAGAGGGTTAAACATTCCCAAAATCCGCTTATTTTCTGCCGAAAGCGCGCTTTTCTTCCGCAGTCAGCTCAGCTTTTTCAAAGAGGTCCGGGCGGGCTTTCTGCGTGACCTTCAAAGATTGTTCGCGCCGCCATTTTTTGATTTTTTCGTGGTGGCCGTTTAAAAGCACCTGCGGCACCTCTCTGCCGCGCCAAGCAGAGGGACGGGTATACTGCGGATATTCCAAAAGCCCGTCATAATGGCTTTCTTCCTCAAAGCACACGTCTTCGGAAAGCACGCCGGGCAGCATGCGCGCCACGGCATCGGTGAGGATTACGGCGGGCAGCTCGCCGCCCGTCAGGACAAAATCGCCGATGGAGATTTCTTCCACGTCGTATTCCTCCAAAACGCGCTCATCCACACCCTCATAATGCCCGCAAAGCACGATGATATTCTCGTTTTTGGCGAGCTCCTTCACTTTTTCCTGGTCTAAGACCCGTCCGCGGGGGGACATATACACAATATGCGGGCGCACGGCGGTTTGTTCGATGATCTCGTCAAACGCCTTCGCTATGGGCTGCGCCATCAAAAGCATGCCCTTTCCGCCGCCGAACGTGCAGTCGTCCACGCGCTTGTGCACGCCCTCACCATGGTCGCGCAGCTGGTGACAGCACACCTGCAAATACCCGCGTGCGCGCGCACGGCCGATGATGCTCTCGTTCAAAATATTCTCGCACATTTCGGGGAAAAGCGTCACAATATCAATCCGCATCCGCTGCCTCCCCGGCGTTTACGGGCACGGTCTCCGCGCCGTCGCCGAAAATACCCGGAATGGGCTTTACAAACAGCTTTCCGCTTTCAATGTCCGTCTTCGCGATCATGGCGTCCACGGCGGGGAACAGAAATTCCTCGCCCGCGCCGTTTACAATGCGGTACACGTTGTTCGCACCGGTCTCGAAAACGTCCTGCACCGTGCCGTATTCCGCGCCCGTTGCGTCATCGATGACATGAAGGCCGATGAGATCTTCCACGAAGTAGCGGTTTTTCGGCAGGCGCACGTCGTTTCGGTCAAGATATAGAATTTTGCCCCTGTACAGGTCGGCCTGTGTGGCGCTTTCCACGCCCTTTAAGCGCACCAGCAAAAGGCTTTTGTGTACGCGGGAAGATAGGAGCCCGGCATCCGTTTTGCCGCCGTCAAAATACAGGGTCTTCACTTTTTTCAGAAAATCGGCGGAATCGCACCACGGTTCCACGCGCATTTCGCCGCGTACACCGTGCGTACCCACGATCCTTCCCGCTTCCAGAAATTGTTTTTTCATGTGTTTTCCTCGGCTCTGCCGCAGCGAAAGCCTTCCTCTCTTTTAATATAAAAAGGACGCACGAAGCCCGTGCGTCCCTCTTTCGATCAATCGATCTCAACAACGACCTTTTCGCTGCTGCGTGTTGCTGCGGCACGCATAACAACGCGAATCGCTTTCGCAATGCGGCCCTGCTTGCCGATTACTCTGCCCATGTCCTCTTCCGCAACGTGAAGATGATAGACGACGGAACCGTCTTCCTTGGGCTCATCGAGTGTAACGGAAACCTCTTCCGGCTTTTCAACAAGACCCTGCGCGATGATTTTCAGTAATTCCTGCATAAGATTGTTCCTTTCTCAAACGAGAAGACGGGCAATCAGATAACACCGTGCTTCTTGAACAGTGCCTTAACGGTATCGGTCGGCTGTGCGCCCTTTTCCATCCAAGCCTTTGCCTTTTCCGGATCAACCTTTACAACGCTCGGCTCTTCCATCGGGTTGTAGTAGCCGATTTCCTCAATGAAACGGCCGTCTCTCGGGTAACGGGAATCTGCAACAACGATGCGGTAGAAAGGAGCCTTCTTAGCACCCATTCTGCGAAGTCTGATCTTAACCATGGTAATTTCCTCCATATTATAAAAAATAAGTTTTATCTATTAACCAACGATTCGTCGGCAATATTTACAATTTAAATATACGTCTTGCGTCGGAAACAAATGAAGTTCGTTTCTTTATCGCATTTACATTGGGAAGCCGCCCATGCCGCCCATATCCGGGCCGCCAAAACCGCTCATGCCGCCCATACGCGCCATCATTTTCTTGCCCTTTTTGCCGCCGAACTGCTTCATCAGCTTCTGCATCTGCTTGAGCTGGTTGCAAAGACGGTTGACGTCTTCCACCTTCATGCCGCAGCCTGCCGCGATGCGGCGCTTGCGGGAAGCCTGCAAAAGCTCCGGCTTTGCGCGTTCTTCGGGGGTCATGGAAAGGATGATCGCCGCGTTGCGGTCCATAATGCGGTCGTCAATGTCCATTTCATCAAGCTTCGAGCTGTTGATGCCGGGCAATTTCGAGAGGATGCCCTTTAACGGACCCATCTTCTTCACCTGCTGGAACTGCTCCAAGAGGTCGTTGAAGTCCATCTTGTTCTGCATCATGCGCTCTGCGGTACGCGCCGCGGACTTTTCATCCATTTTCGCCTGTGCGTCTTCGATGAGGGACAGCACGTCGCCCATGCCGAGGATACGGCTCGCCATACGGTCGGGGTGGAAAACCTCGAGGTCGTCAATCTTTTCGCCCGTGCCGGCGAACTTGATGGGCTTGCCGGTGATGGCCTTAACGGAAAGTGCCGCACCGCCGCGGGTATCGCCGTCGAGCTTTGTTAAAATCACGCCCGTGATGTCGAGCAGGTCATCAAACGACTTTGCGACGTTCACGGCCTCCTGGCCGGTCATGGCGTCCACCACGAGCAGAATGTCCGTGGGGTTCACCGCTTCTTTTATATTTTTCAGCTCATTCATGAGCGCTTCATCGATCTGCAGACGGCCTGCGGTATCGATGATGACGTAATCGTTGCCGTAGTCGCGCGCGTGGCGAACAGCCGCCTGCGCGATCTTCACCGGGTCTTCGGTGCCCATCTCAAAGACGGGTACGCCAGCCTGTGCGCCCACGACCTGTAACTGCTTGATTGCCGCCGGGCGGTAAATATCGCCTGCAACGAGCAACGGACGGCTGCCGCGGCTTTTCAGCATTTTCGCAAGCTTTGCGCTGTGCGTCGTTTTACCGGCACCCTGCAAGCCGCACATCATGATGACAGCCGGCGGGTGTGCGGGCATTTTCAGCCGCTCTTCGCTGCCGCCCATCAAAGCCGTCAGCTCTTCGTTGACGATCTTGATGACCATCTGCGCGGGGGTGAGGCTTTCCATAACGTCCTCGCCCACGGCGCGTTCCGTAATACGCGCGGTAAAGTCCTTTGCGACCTTGTAGTTGACGTCGGCTTCGAGAAGCGCCAAACGCACCTCGCGCATGGCCTCCTTAACGTCGCTTTCCGTCAGCTTGCCTTTGCTTTTTAACTTTTTAAACGCGTTGCCGAGCTTATCGGCAAGACCTTCAAACGCCATGTAAAAATCCTTTCAGAGCCGCGCCGCTCAGTCCGTCAGCTTCTTTGCGGAGCGCAAAATGCTCTCCACGTTCTGCCGAATGACCGGATCGCCGCCGTTCTTTTCGTTTTCCGCTTCGATCTGTAACGCGTGGTCGCAGATCTGCGTCAGTTCTTCCTGCACGCTGCGGAAGCGCTTTGCAAGACCCAGCCGTTCTTCCATTTCAAGAAGCTGCTGTTCGGCGCGCTTAATGCCGTCGCGCACGCCCTGCCGCGTGATGCCCTTCTCCTCTGCAATCTCCGCTAAAGAAAGGTCTTCGTTATAATAGCATTCCACGACCTCGCGCTGCTTTTCGGTGAGCATGTCGCCGTAAAAATCCAGCAGGAACGTGATGCGCAGATCCTTTGCCATAGTTCGCTCCGTTTCCGGGCGTTTCCAATTTCAAGCGCCCTGCTGTAAAGTTTTTTTCTTTACAGCCTTTGTATTATACAATAGCTGCCCCGCTTTGTCAAGCATTTTCACCGTAAAAATGCGCCCGTTTTCGGCACTTTGCGCCGCAATATAAAAAGAAGGCAGAGTGGTATTTTCTCTGCCTTCTTTGCTGTATTGAGTTTTAATTTTCTAATATTGTTGTCCACACGTGCCAGAATTCAGATTGAGAACTTGAGAACTAATGATTTCTCATCAAAATCTTTTTGTAATTAATCAGAATCAATTACATCTACTTCTGTTAATCGATATGTTTCGCGCAAGTGAATGCCCAAATCCTGAATGCAATTATATTTTTTGCCAGGCTCAACCATTCCACCAAAATACTGCACCCAATTGCCCAAGTCAATTACGATCTCTGTTGGGCTGTTAATCTCAAATACTGCTGTCTGACCATGTTGTCCTTGCCACAATATTCTTTCATCCGCAGTTTTTACTGTTGCTTTGCGTGATGAAAACACTCCAAAATAACCCAACTCAATATTAGGCAATCTAATTTTAACAACCTTACTTGCTTTAATTTCTCCAATCGGGCAACCACAACTCGGGCACGATTTTGCGAAGCTTGAAATTTCTCTTCCGCATTCAGGACACTTAATCAATGCCATAACAGCACCACCCCATAAGCTATTTTTGGTATTTATATAATATCTCATTTTGAGATAAATGTCAATATCTCAAAATGAGAACTCTAAAATTAAGTTAAATCAACGGAATTTTGGAGGTATCCTTATGCGTCTTCGAGACCTGCGGGAGGATCGCGACTTAACGCAAAAGCAGGTGGCGGATTTCCTCTCCATCAAGCAAAACACGTATTCGCAGTACGAAAACGGCGTGCGGCAACTGCCCATTGACCTGCTCATTCGCCTGTCGCGGTACTACACCGTTTCCACCGATTACATCTTAGAGCTGACAAACGTGCCGGAGCCGTACCCTCAGAAAGCAAAAAGGCCCTGATTTTTGCATAACGTATGCTTTACAAACCCAGTTTTGCATGGTATATTTATTCGTATAGCGCAAACGGGTGCATTTTTGCAAGCTCACTCGTCTGTGCTTGCATTCAGTTCCGTTCGGCGGAGATTGTCTCTGTGCGGCGGGATACGGAAGGAAGCGAAATTTTGATTTACTTTAACTGTGATTACACCGAAGGCTGCCACCCGAACATTTTAAAGCGCCTTTGTGAAACGAATATGATGCAGACTGTCGGCTACGGCGAGGACGAAATTTGCGATTTGGCGCGCGCGAAGATCCGCAAAGCATGCGGTCGCGAGGACGTGGACGTGCATTTTCTCGTCGGCGGCACGCAGACGAATGCCACCGTTATTGCAGCGATTCTTCGCCCGCACCAGGGTGCGCTGAGTGCAGACACCGGACACATCAACGTGCACGAGACCGGCGCGGTGGAAGCGACGGGTCACAAAGTGCTGCCTCTGCCCTCCACCCCGGACGGCAAGATCACCGCAGAACAGGTGGAAAACGCCTATCTGGCGCACGTGAACGATGCCTCGTTTGAGCACATGGTGCAGCCGAAGCTCGTTTACATCTCCCTGCCCACGGAAAACGGCGGGTTATATTCCAAAGCGGAGCTGACCGCCCTGCACGATGTCTGCACGCGCTGCGGGCTGTACCTCTTTATTGACGGCGCACGTCTCGGCTACGGCCTGACGGCTCCCGAAAATGACGTGACGCTCGCGGATCTCTGCGCGCTTTCCGATGTCTTCTACATCGGTGGCACGAAGGTCGGTGCTTTGTTCGGCGAAGCGGTCGTAATCACGAACCCGGCGCTCAAAACGGATTTCCGCTACCACATCAAGCAGCGCGGCGGCATGCTGGCTAAGGGCCGTCTGCTCGGTATTCAGTTCGACGAGCTTTTCACGGACGATCTTTATTTCAAGATCAGCGAAAAAGCCGTGCGGCAGGCAAAGCGCATTGCAAAAGCGTGCGAAGATGCGGGCTGCGCGTTCTTTGCCCCCTCGCCGACGAACCAGCAGTTTCCCATTTTCCCGGATACTGCGCTCGAAAAGCTCGCGGAAAAGTACAAGTATTCCTATTGGGCGCGCGTGGACGAAACACACAGCGCCGTCCGCCTTTGTACAAGCTGGGCGACGACGGACGAAAACGTGGACGCACTCTGCAAAGACATTGCGTCCGTCATGGCAGAATAACGCCGGACTGCGGCTTTCTGCCCCGTTTAGAGGAGAAAAACCCGTATGAAGTTATTTGAAGAACTCACCCAGCTGCACGGCGTCAGCGGCTACGAGACCGCCGTTGCAGACTATATTAAAGAAAAGTTAGTCCCGCTTGCTGACGACATTACCACCGACCCAAACGGCAGCGTCATCGCCTATTTTAAGGGCACGGGCGAGCACAAAAAGCGCATAGAGCTTGCCGCCCACACCGATGAGATCGGCTTTCAGGTCATTAAAATTGAGGAAGACGGCCGCATTATGTTTAAGGAGCTCGGCTGCTGCTGGACGTTTACAACGTACCAGAGCCGCGTCCGCTTCCGCAACGGCGTGGTTGGCGTGGTCGCAAGCCGCATCCCGCCGGAAAAGCTGAGCGCCGGCGGCTATAAGCGTTATACCGATTGCTACATCGACATCGGTCTGCACAGCAAGGAAGAAGTTTTAAAATACGTTGATGTCGGCGACGTTGCATGCTATGAGGGCCCGTACACGGAGCTTGCGCCGGGCTACATCACCGCAAAGGCCATCGACGACCGCGTCGGCTGCTATATGCTGCTGGCGGCGATGATGAACGTGAAAAAGCCGAAGAACGACATCTACCTCGCGTTCACCGTGCAGGAGGAGGTCGGCACGCGCGGCGGACAGGTCACGGCGCAGCGTATTCAGCCGGACATCGGCGTCGCGGTGGACGTCACCCCGTGCCACGACCGCCCGGGCGATTTGGAGGGCAGCAACGCGCTCGACCACGGCGTCGCCATCAAAATCTCCGACACCGGTTCCATCAGCGACGAAGGCCTTGTGAATAAATCCATCGCGCTGTGCAAAGAACACAACGTCCCGTACCAGAAAGACGTCATCTATGTCGGCGGCACGGACGCAGGCGCCATGACGCTCGTCGGCGGCGGCATCAAAACGATTGGCTTCTCGGTCGTCACCCGCTACACCCACGGCCCGAACGCCATCGTGAGCCAAAAGGACATCGAAGCGACGGTCAAAATGCTCGAGCTCTTCATGAACGCTGATTTCGAGTAAATTTAAAAGCACATAAAATCAGCGGCGCACAGAGTTTTCACACCCTGTGCGCCGATTGTTTTGTCTTAATATCCTGCTTCCAGCTTCGGCACCGCAACAGGCTTACCGGGGTCGCTGAAATCCCAGTGCATTTCGTGGCGCTCGAAGTAGCCGATGACCTTACCCTCGTCGTCGCGTGCGGTCACAAAAAATCACCTCACACCTCATACGGATGCGTTCAAACTCGATTTTAAAACCTCCGTATTCAGTTCTTTGAATTCCATCATTCTTCCTCCTCATACTCCACGTCCGGGCGAGTGATGGCGATCGGCACGCCGTTCACCTGCACGCCCGCGCCGGCGGGAATGAGGATGTACGGTGCACCGTCAATGTAGCGCGTCTCGATCCACTCGCTGTACTCGGGGTCGACGCGAATTTGCACCTCCGGCGTTTTGATCTCGAATTTCTTCGTCTCCACAAGGTTGCGCGGGCTGAGTGCCGCGTCCGCGCCGAACTGCTCCGCGCAGGCTTCCTCAAACTTTTCGGCTTTCTCGCCCGGCACGCCGCAAGCGGTCAGCATCGTTTTCATCGTACGTCCCGTAATGGTCAGCGGCTCCGGGTCCTTGCTCGCCTTGTGCTCCTCAATCATCCCGCAAAGGCGGCTGTGCACGGTCTGTACGACGTCTAAACTGCACGCGTCATTTAAGGCATCGCCCAAAATCGTGCCAAACGTCGTTTTCTGCTCCTCTGCGGGCATGGGCGCTTCGCGGTTGAACACCGCATCTATAAATTCATCGTAGCTTTCCGAAGCGCTGCGGCAGTAGTACATGGCGCTGTAAATATCGGCGCTGCGGTCGGTGAACGACGGGAACAAAAAGCCCAGCTGCGGCGCGGAAACAATCCAATCGATGTCGCGGTTGTGGAACGTATTTTCCGGCACGTCGTACCCCAAAACGGGCTTTGTCTGCTTCACGGGGCAGACGGTACACAGAACGTAATTATAGATATTCTCCGAGGCGTCCTCCAGCGTTTCGCCGTCCTTTGCGCGGTACGGCACGTCGTATGTATCGTTCGCGAGCAAAATGAGATACGTACCCTCGGGTCTGTATGATGCGATGACCTTCTCAAAAAACATCCGTACGGCTTCTTCATCGGTAAGCTTTGAGTCGCGCAGCGCCATCAGCAGCCGGTGCTCATCGCTGTCAATGACCTGCGCAGTCGTAAACGGCATTTCGATGAGATTTTTGCCGAGCGTGCCGGAAAGCGTACGGCGCAGCACGGAAAGCATATTTTCGCATTCCTCCTGCGGCAGCAGGGAGAGCGGCTGGTCGAATTGCGAGACGATTTCCTGCTTTTCGTTGACGTAGCACCCGCGCACATGGGTGATATTGCTTTTATCCGCCCTGAATCGGCGGCGAATTTCCGAGATTTCTTTTTCGTTCATTTTGATATCCTCTTATTCTAAAGTCTAAAGAGTTTCGAGCTCTGCAGAGCTCGACCAAGGGCGCTGCCCTTGGATTCCGCCGCCTTTGAAAAGGCGGGCGAAACTTTTAACCGCCGTTGCCGCGGGCTGTGCAAAACTTTGCTATATCATTTTACCCGTTTGGTGCACACCTGTCAATTCACTTCTCCGTCCCAAAACCGTTGCGCGCGCCCAAAATCTGCGGTAAAATGATTTTATAATTTTGAATTTTCTCCGAAAGGATTCTTAGTATGTCCACCTCACAACCTACCCCTGTCCGCGGGCGGTTCGCGCCCAGCCCCTCGGGGCGCATGCACCTTGGCAACCTCTGCTGCGCGCTTCTTGCGTGGCTTTCCGTACGCAGCCAAAACGGCGAGATGCTCCTGCGCATCGAAGACCTCGACCCCGACCGCTGCACACGCGAAAAAGCCGAGCTTTTAATGGACGATCTAACATGGCTCGGCCTCACTTGGGACGAAGGCCCCGGCCATGAGCGCACCCACGCCCCCTACTGCCAAAGCGCACGCCGCGAGCTATACGAATCAGCGTTAAGTGAACTCCGCGCCAAAAACGATGTTTACCCATGCTTTTGCACCCGTGCGGAGCTGCACGCGGTCTCCGCGCCTCATGCGGGCGATGGCACGTTCCGCTACCCCGGTTTATGCCGAAATTTGACGCCCGCCGAAGCCGAAGAAAAAAGCCGCACGCGCCGCCCAAGCTTGCGTTTTCGCGCACCGGATAAATCCGTTACATTTGAAGATCTATACTGCGGCCCGCAAAATATAAATGTTCAGTCCACGTTCGGCGATTTCATTGTGCGCCGCAGCGACGGCGTGCACGCGTACCAGCTCGCCGTCACCGTAGACGATGCTTTAATGGGCGTGACGGAAGTCGTCCGCGGGCGTGACTTGCTCCCTTCCACCGGCTGCCAAATTCAGCTCTTTCACGCACTCGGCCACACACCGCCGCACTACGGACACATTCCGCTGCTCGTCAATCGCGACGGCCGCCGTTTAAGTAAGCGCGAGCGCGACCTCGACATCGGCGTTCTGCGCACGCGTTTCACGCCCGAACAACTCCTCGGCCGCATGGCAAATTTACTTGGTTTCCTCGACCGCCCGGAAAAAATCACCTTAACAGAGCTCATCCCGGTCTACAAAGCGTGGTATGAAACCGCCGACACGCCGAAATTTCCGAAAAATTGCGTTGTTCCCGACAATTTCGCCATAAAATAGCCCGCAAATTTTTCATCGCATCTCGCAGCTTCACGGACGAGGGCAAAACGTTGCTTGAGCACCCGCTTGACAACAGCACAAAGTGCTACTCGCAGCTCGACTGCGGCTGGGCACAGAACGGCGGCGGCTCCCCCCCTTCGTTCATACGCACGAAAAAAGGACTTCTTTTCGGAAGTCCTTTTTGCTGTCTTTAAGTTGTTTACGCCGCTTTCTTATGACGTCCATGCTTTTCCATAAACGCCGGCAACGCTTCCATGCCCTGCGGCGTAACGGGGCGCACCCATTTGCCGGAGTACATGTGCCGCTGCATCAAAATGAGACGGATCGGCTCGTCGATATAGCAGCACGCAAACACGATAAGAAACGGCGCTTTCCACACAAGGCCCGTCAGGCACACCAGCGGCAGCACCATCGCGTACATAAACGCAATTTCGCGGATTGTGCCGAACGCCGCGTCTCCCGCGGCTCTATACGTATCGTTCTGCACCCAGTTGCACATGCGAATAACCGCCGCCACGCAGTAGATCATCAGCATGTGTGAACCGATCTCCATCGATTCGCCGGAAAGACTCATCGCGGAAAGCAGCGGCTTGTGGATACCGAGCAGCACCAGACATACGCACAAAATCGTGCTGCCGCACAGGAACACAAGGCGTTTTGCGCGCTCGTAGGCTGCGTCCAACTCGCCGGAGCCCACGCATGTGCCGACCAAAACGGAAGCCGCATTTGAGAAACCAGCAAAGAAGCTGATAACCATGCCCTCCAGCGTGCGGAACACCGCGATGGCCGCAATGGCCTGTTCGGATTGTCTGCCCAAAACAACGTTGATAACCATGTTGCCCACGCCGATGAGCACTTCGTTGCAGATGATGGGGAAGCACTTGACGAAGTAGATTTTCACCTGCTTCTTATTCCAGCGGAAATGCTTTTTAAAGTGGAACAGATACGGGTACTTCTGTGCACGCGCCAAAATCAAAATGACCAAAACGTTGATAACCGCCGCCAAAGATGTTGCCAGCGCCGCGCCGCGCACGCCCATCTCCGGCAAGCCGAACTTTCCGTAAATGAACACCCAGTTGAGGAAAATATTCGATGCCACCGAGGCGATTGACGCGAACAGCGGGATGCGCACGCGCTCCGTAGAACGCAGCAAAGCGCTCATCGCCATGGAAAACACCTGCACAGGGTAACCGAATCCGATGATGCGCAGATATTCCGCGCCAATCACCTGAATGTTCTCCTTATCCGTATAGAGCTTCATGACGGTTTCCGGCGCAAAAATCGCAAACGCGCCGAATGTAAGCCCCACGATCATCATGCAGGTCAGCGTCAGGCCGTAGGAATGGTCGATGCCGTCGTCATCCTGCGCGCCCCAATACTGCGAGAAAAACAGCATGCCGCCGCCGAAAAAGCCCCAGTAGCCCGCAAACATCAGCGAGGAAAACTGTGCGCAAAGGCCCACCGCGCCCACGGTCGTTTCGCCCAGCGGCGCGATCATCATGGTGTCGATCATGCTGCCGGTCGTCGTCAGCATGTTCTGCAAAGCCACCGGGATCGCAATGATCGCAAGGTTTTTCAGAAATTGTTTCCACGCAAAGCGTGTCTTCGTTTTCATTGTATTTTCTCCCCAAAACTCTAAAATTCGGCCCGCGAACCCCTCAGTGCCGCTTGTGAATCAGTATACCGTATTTCGCGACAAACTTCAATCCTTATTCCGCCGAATTTCCCTGCTTTTTATAACAATCCCGACATGTTTTCAACCGTTTTAAAGCACGCCCACAAAGCAAAAATTGACCCCCTGATACCCATAAAGCAATGACGGAGGAAATGTCGGCTTCATGGGCCTTCAGGGGGTCGGCAAGTGTAGCTTGTTTATTTTGTTGTGCGCAGAGGCTTTACTTCTTCGGCTGAATCAGCGGGTGGAAGCACATGACCTTTCTGACATCGTTCAGATAGGTTTCGCCCGGGCGCGATTTTCTGCATTCGTCCGTCGCATAGGGGCAGCGCGGTGCGAACTTGCAGTAGGTGATGGAATATTCCTTAGACTCCATATCCGGCAACGCCATGTCGTCATCCGCCCACTTGTCGCCGATACGCGGCACAGCGCTCATCAAAAGCTCCGTGTACGGGTGTGCAGGCTCGTCCATGATCTCCTTGGCCGGGCCGTACTCAATGAGACAGCCGCGGTACAGCGTTGCAATGTAATCGGATACATAGTACGCCGTGGAAAGGTCATGGGTGATGTAGATAAAGGAGACCTTGTACTTATCCTTCAGCTCCTTGAACAGGTTGACGATGTTCATTTTCATGGAAGCATCGATAGCCGCAACCGGTTCGTCGGCAATGATCAGCTTCGGACGGGTGATAAGCGCACGTGCAATGGAAACACGCTGCAGCTCGCCGCCGGAGAACTGGGTGGGGTATTTGCCCTTTACGACCGCCAGAGAGAGACCGACGCTCTTCAGGGCGTCATCTACAAGGTTTGTAGCTTCTGCTTTGTTTTTCGCAATGCCAAGGCGCAGCGCCGTGTTGAACAGGTAAGAGTCTACCGGCTTACGTGCGGAGAAAGACTCATACGGGTTCTGGAAAATCGGCTGCACTTCCAGCTTGAACTGCTTTGCGTTGTAGCTTTTCTTATCGCGGTAAGATTGGCCGTCCAGCACGATGTCGCCCATATCCGGGTTGTGCAGACGCAGAACCATCTTACACAGTGTGGACTTGCCGCAACCGGATTCGCCAACGACGGAGAGGATGACCGGCTTATCGTTGTCGATGGAAAGCGTAACGTCGTCAACCGCAACAAGCTTTTTGCCACGAATCATACCGCCTACGCGGAAGATTTTGCTGACGCCCTTGATTTCGAGCAATTTATCAGCCATTCTTCTCTCCCTCCTTCTTCAGCAAATGGCAGGCTGCAAAGCGGCCCGGCTTAACTTCAATGAACTCCGGAATCTCCTGACGGCAACGATCCGTAGCATGCGGGCAGCGTGCTGCGAAACGGCATCCCGGAGGCGGGTTCTTCAGTGCCGGCGGACGACCCGGAATGCCGACCTTCTGGCTCTTATCTCCAACGCGCGGCAGGGAGTCAACCAGCATCTTCGTGTACGGATGGATCGGATCATTAAAGATCGCATCGGTCGGGCCAAGCTCGATGATGCTGCCGGAATACATGATCGCCATGCGGTCCGTAATCTGATAATGCACGCCCATATCGTGGCTGACGATAACCATGGTGTTCTTGAGTTGCTTCTGCAAGCGCATCAGCATCTTCAAAATACCCTTCTGCACAACAACGTCCAGAGCGGTGGTCGGTTCGTCGGCAAGCACGACATTCGGGGACATAAAGGTCGCAAGCGCGATGATAACACGCTGGCGCATACCGCCGGAAAGCTGGAACGGATAAGATTCCAAAATATCCGGGGAAAGATTCAGCTCCTCGAGGTATTTTGCAACACGTGCGAGGGTCTGCTCTTTCGTTTCGTTCTTGCGGTCTTCCTGCGGGATAGAATCCAAAAACTGCTTTTTCAGGCGAACGATCGGGTTCAGAACGCTCTGCGCGGCCTGCGGAACGTAAGAAATGTTGTTCCACCAGGTCTTCTGAATGTTTCCGGATTCATAAGAAAAGGATTGTCCATTCTTTTCGCCGCTGAGGATAACCTTACCTTTGTCGATCTCCAGCGGGAACTCGATAATATCGTAGAGGGTCTTCAGCAGTGTGGTCTTGCCGCAGCCGGATTCACCGGCGATGCCGAATATCTCGTTATCGTGGATCTCAAAGTTCAGGTCGTTAAGGACGTGAACGTCACCGTCGATGAGCTTGTAAGAAGTGGACAGATTTTCGACTTTTAACATATTCGTTACCTGCCTCTCTTCATGGATAAGTAATCGTTATAGCCCGTAATGAGTAAGAACAGGCCGACAAACAGAATAACCGTTGCAACGATCGGTGCGCCGATCCAGAGATACTGCTTGTTGAAAATTGCGTTGTAGCTTCTTGCCCACTGAATCATGTTGCCGAGGGAGACAAGGTTGCCGGGGGAAAGACCCAGAACAGCAAGGCTCGACTCGGAACCGATAGCGGAAAGCGTAGCGTTCATAAAGTTGGAGAGCGACCAGGTCAGCGCATACGGCAGAATCTCGGTCACGACGATCTGCACCGTGCTTTCACCGGAGAACTTCGCCGTGTGGATAAAGTCGCGCTCTTTAATGCTCAGCGCCATGGAACGAATCTGGCGGCTCGGCCAAGCCCATGCGAACATGGCAAGCACAAGAGCCATCACGATCGTGGTGGAGCTGCCCTTCATCAGGGAGGTCATCATGATGAGGATCGGCAGAGACGGAATAACAACGAACGTATCCGTAACAATCATCAGCACGCGGTCTAAAAGGCCACCGGCAAAACCGGAAAGCAGACCGACAAAAACACCGACAACCGTGCCGAGGAATGCCACGATGAGACCGATGACGAGCGAGTTGTGGATAGCTTCAATCAGCAGCCACACAACATCCTGACCCATACTGGTAGTGCCCAGCCAGTGTTCTGCGGAAGCACCCAGCTTATTCGGGTAGGTATTGAACGTGAACGGGTTCACGTGCGGTACATAGTAAACAACGAAACCGATGATAAAGAATATCAGGGTCACGATAAGACCGAACTTCAGGCGGAAGTTGGCTGCTTTCCAAAATTTTGCAAATTTTTTCATTACAACTTCCCTCCTTATCAACCGTAACGAATTCTCGGGTCGATGAACGGATATATAAGGTCAACAACCAACGTCGCCGTGGAAATCGCCACGATGGAAATCGTGATACATCCGAGGATCATGTTGTAATCGGACTGCAAAATCGCATTTTGGATCAGCGTACCGACACCCGGGTAACCGAAGATGATTTCTGTCATGATGGAACCGCCGAAGACGCCGCCAAGGCTCATGGCCAAAGCCGTAATCTGGGTCAGGATGGAGTTACGGAAAACGTAGCTCGCACCGATCTTCGCTTCGGAAATGCCGCGGTAACGTGCATATAAAACGAAGTCTTCTTCTGCAGTCGTGCCGGCAAGGGACTTCATAGAGATAATCCACCAGCCTGTGCCGAGCAGAAGCATGGAGATGCCCGGCAGAACAGACGCTTTCAGAAGCGAACCGAGCCACTGTGCGAACGTGCCGCGGGTAAGCAGCGTTGTCTGGATTGGGAACCAGCCGAGGACGAACGCGAAGACAATCTGCAGAACAAGAGCGACCAGGAAGTACGGGATCGGGTAAATGCAGATCGCGATGCCTTCGAGGATTTTAGAGGATGTCTTGTTCTTACGGAAACCTGCAAGCAAACCGATGAAGTTGCCGATGATCCATGCAAGCAGCGTGGTGGTCAGGGACAAACCGAGGGTGTACGGCAGGTTACGACCGATAATAGAGGTAACCGGCTCCGGATAGCTCATCAAAGACGGGCCAAAGTCAAACTGTAAAAGGCCATGCAGCAGGAAGTAGCCATACTGCTCAAGAAGAGTGCCATCGAGACCGAATTGAATTCTAAGTTGTTGACGTAGCGCTTCCATTTCTGCCGGATCCATGTTGCCGGAACGGGATTGCATCTGGGCGATCATGTTCTCAACAGGATCGGAAGGGAACATACGCGGGATGAAGAAGATGAACGTAACGCCGATCAAGATCGTCAACGCCCACGCAAGGATACGCTGTAAAAAGAATGTTTTGAATTTCACAGCCACACTTCCTTATCTTATAGACAAATTACAACAGGATATTCTGGGAAATGAGAAAGAGGATGACGGACGTGGTCATGGGTATTCGGCACACGCCCTCATCCTCTTCAGATCATTTCAGATTAGTGCTATTGGATTCTCTCCAAGTATTCAAGCTATCAAATTAGCCCTGAACCGGCTGAATGAACGGCAGGTCATACTTGAAGCGGCTCCACCACCACCACGGACCGTCATATGCGTTCTCGGCGTTCGGGTAGCCTTCCCAATATGTGCTGTTGGTCGGAACGAACTTTGTACCGCTGAGGAAGTTGATTGCCGGCATTTCCTTAACAGCTTCCTTCAGGAATTCCTGATGCAGCTCATAGGATTTGTCGCTGGTCGGATCAACGCCTGCGAGTTCGGTAAGGATCTCGTCAACCTTCTCATTCTTCCAACGTGCGCCCTGACCGGAACCGGTCTCGCCGAGCGGCTTCATCAGACGGCTGTCCCAACCGCTGATAGCGGAGTAGAAGTCCTTCAGAATACCAGCGGACGGCCAGTAAGTGCCGATCTGGTAGTTGCCCTGACCACCGTCAACGTCCCAAGTAGCAGTACTCTTGGAAGTAATGGTGCAATCGAGGCCGAACGCCTGCAGCTGGTTGTAAGCAGCCTGAGCGCCGCGAGCGGACTGAGCTTCTGTATCAGCAAGGTAGCTGATTTCAGTTGTGAACTTGGAACCATTGAAGTACCAGCCGTCGTCCTTCTTCTCAAAGCCGGCTTTGATGAGGAGCTTTTCAGCTGCTTCCGGATCGTGCTTCCACCAGCCTGCGCCGAACATATCGATGAGCTCTTCGTCGGTGCCGGTTACGCCGGTCTTCTCAGCCATGCGCTTTGCATAGCCGGTGTCGTACGGCTTAATGGTGGTGCCATCGCCAAGGTCAAGCTCAAAGTTCTCAAGCCATTCCTGCATCGGGATGGTGTATGTATCCTGGAGATACTGGGTGTTGTTGAGCAGCGGAATCGGAGCCGCACGGCCTGCGCCGGAGAAGATGTTCATGGAGATCTGGTCGATATCCAGTGCCAGAACGATAGCCCAGCGGAAGTCAGGGTTGTCGTACGGAGCGCCCTGACCCTGAGAGAACACCAGGCCCTTTGCGCCCGGGTCGTCCATGGTTGCATACGGGAACTCGTTGTACCATGCGTTGATCTTGTCGTTAGAGCTCTGCATTGCCTGCAGCTCTTCCATCGTAACTTCGCAGAGGATATCAACTTCGTTGCTGACCATCTGCATCTGTCTGGAGGAGGAGTCGCCAAGATAACGGAACCAAACATATTCTGCCGGAACCTGATCTTCGCTGTAGTTGTAGTGCTCTGTGCCTACAACGCCAAGCGTACTTTCTTTCCAGTCGTCACGGAGCTTGTAGAGGATCCAGTCGCCGTTGGAGTCATAGTCTTCTACGGTGTACGGGCCTGCTACAACCGGCTGCTCGTCCTTAAAGGTCGTAACATCAGCCTGCTGGGAGTAAATGTGCTCAGGAACGATGCGGTAATCGGTGCCCCATACGGTGATGCCGTAACGCTGTGTAAAGCGCGGGAAGGATTCCTTCATCGTGAACTTAACGGTGTAATCGTCAACCTTCTCAACCTTATCGATGTAGAGGTTGGTCGCTGCGGAAGCACCGATCTTGTCGTTTTCTTTGATCATGTTGAACGTGAAGACAACGTCGTCAGCGTTCAGGTCTTCACCGTCGGACCACTTGATGCCTTCGCGGATCTTAACGGTCCATTCGGTAAAGTCTTCGTTCGGGGTGCCCATATCGGCTGCAATTTCAGGGAACTGCTCACCGGAAACGGTGTCCATTTCCCAAAGGTGTGCGCTCATCAGCTGATGAATACCGAAGTTCATGTTCGTACCGGACATGTAGCTGTTGAACTGGCCCGGAGTGTCGGTCGGAGACGCAGTCTCAACGATCAGAGTTTCGTCACGGTTCGTGCCAACCGCCGTAACCTGACCTGCGGCGGCATTCGTGCCGGAGCCGGTAGATTCGGAAGCAGAAGACTCACCCGCGGCGCTGCTGGTGCTGTCGGTGGAGCCGGAGGATGCTGCACTGCTTGTGCTGCCGCCGCCACCGCAGCCGCTCAGGATGCCGGTGACGAGCATGGCCGCCGACAGAAGAACAGCTAAGGTCTTTTTCTTCATAATACAATACCTCTCTTGTTTTGTGAACCTGCGGTTCATAATGTGTTGAGGTCACAAAGCATACCCCACTTTGTGATCCCCGGTGTTTTGAATTCCTGCAAATCGCAAAATTTGTAGGAATCCCGCCATGAACTTTGCTTTGCAAAATTCATGACCCCCTATTTATCTTACAGCGCTTGTCCGTTCACTGATGTACCTTTCCCCACACGCTCGCCTTTTTAGCATCCGGTACGACGATGTGTGCATTCCGCTGAAAGCGGCGGTATTTAGAACATTCAAACGCTGCGATAGCATCGGTCTATTGCTCCATAGCCGAAGACCAACGCTAATAAATAGCTTTAAACTGTAGAGCTAAGTGAAAAACAACCAAATTTTAATTCCGTTCTCGCTTTTTTATGTACATAGAATAGCACCGTGTTCACGATTTGTCAATAAGTTTTCAAAAACTTTTCAGTATTTTTTCCAAATATTTTTTAATAATGTTACTTTTATAATGCCATATACAACAAAAAGTGCATTTTGGGGAGCAATGTGAAATCGGTTTCCCATTTTAAAATTATGTAATTTTAATGTGCTTATATGCTTTTGTACATTTTGATATTTTAAGGCGCACAAGCCTGCGCTTTATAGTCATTTTCAATAGTTTCAATTACAAACATTTCGTTTTCATCCGCTACTCGTTCTAATTTCATCAATATTATGTTTACTATTTCTATTTATTTTAAACCAACATTGTCTATACTGTCCTACAGCACCCGAAAAAAGGGTTAAAAAACGGCTGCCGCACCCGGCACACCGTTCTTTTCACCCTATATCCTTTGTCCTGTGGCTTATACTCTGTTTTATAGGTCTCCATTCTATACACCTATATTCTTATAAGTGTACATTTCGGCGACTGAAACCGTTTCGGCATTTTTACCACCGACTTCTCTGAATTCACCCCGGCAAACGAGCACCGCAGTATAGAAAACTTAACGCATGTTTGGAAGCTAAGCGCCCAGCTTTCCCCTTTATACTCCAAAGCACAATTTTCACTATTTTTCTCAAACACTTTTCAAATTCTTGTAAACTGTGTTATAATGGTAAAAATACTTGGCCGAAAGGCCGCTTTGCGCAATATACATGGATATTGCACAGGAGGTAAAGTTGTATGGAACAGAAAAAAGATTGGGTGAAGGATCTTATCGTGTATCAGGTCTACCCGCGCAGCTTTCAGGATTCTAACGGAGACGGTATCGGCGATATTCCCGGCATTTTAAGCCGCCTTGACCACCTTTCGGCGCTCGGCATCAACGCGCTGTGGCTCTCGCCCGTATTCCGCTCGCCGAATGACGACAACGGCTACGACATCTCCGGGTACCGGGAGATCATGGACGAGTTCGGCACCATGGAAGATTGGGACGCGCTGTGTGCAGAGTGCCACAAGCGCGGCATCAAGGTCATTATGGACCTCGTCGTGAACCACTCCTCCGACGAGCATCCGTGGTTCCTCGAATCCAAAACCTCGCGCGATAACCCAAAAAGCGACTACTACATTTGGCGCGACCCGAAAAACGGCAAGGAGCCGAACAACTGGGCCTCCGTTTTCGGCGGCAGCGCGTGGGAATTTGTACCGGAGCGCGGGCAGTATTACTACCATCTGTTCTCCAAAAAGCAGCCCGACCTTAACTGGGCAAACCCCGCGCTGCGTGAAGAAATCTTCTCCATGATGGAATGGTGGGTGAAAAAAGGCGTGGACGGCTTTAGAGTGGACGCCATCAGCTACCTTGATAAGCCGCAGGATTTCCCGGATTCCGCAGAGCCGCCGCAGCCGGACGGCTATTCGTTCAGTTCGAGTCTCATCAACGGTCGCCCCGGCACGCACGCCTATATCCGCGACATGAACCGCCGCGTGTTCTCGCCATATAACGTCATGACCGTGGGCGAAGTGGCGTCGAAAGACGCCAAGGAGCTCGCCCGCTACGTCAACACCGACCGCGAGGAGTTCGATATGGCCATCCCGTTCGTCGCGCCGATCGTCGAGATCAACACGTGGTCGCCGAAAAAAATGAAGCAGGATATTCAAAACGACTACGACGCCTTAAAGGAAAACGGCTGGTGGGCGCGGTTTTTCAGCAACCACGATAAGCCCCGTCAGGTCTCACTCTACGGCAACGACAAGGAATACTGGGAGGTTTCCGCCAAAATGCTCGCGATGCTGCTGCACTCCCTGCCCGGCACGCCGTTCGTGTATCAGGGTGAAGAGATTGGCATGACGAACATGCGCTTCCCGCACATTGAAGATTATAACGACCCCGATGCAAAAAACACCTACCACCAGCACATTTTGGCGGGCGACACGCCGGACGCGGCCTTAAAAGAGGCGCAGATGATCTCCCGCGACAACGCCCGCACGCCGATGCAGTGGGACGCAACCGAAAACGCCGGCTTCACGACAGGCAAGCCGTGGCTCGGCATCAACCCGAACTACACAAAGATTAACGCGGAAAACCAGAAAAACGACCCGCACTCCATTTTCAGCTGCTACAAAGCGCTCATCGCACTGCGCAAAAGCAGTTCCGCGCTCTCACGCGGCGACCTCGAAATTCCGGAAACCGGCTCCGATACGCTGTTCGCCCTAAAGCGCAGCTATAACGGCGAAACTCTGCTTTCTTTCCACAATTTCTCCGCCGAACCGTCGAAAATCCCCGCCGCGCTCGTTCCGCAGAACGGCGAAGTGCTGCTCTCCTCCTACGACCGCGAGGGCGGCTACACCGGCCCCAATCTGCGCCCGTATGAATCGGTGATTTTCCGCGTATAACGGAGGTGCAGCATGACAATCACGGGTTAAAAATCCATGCGAACACAACCTGTTATGCTGTTTTTCCCCCAAAAATGAAACTATGCGAACAGAGATTGTGCGTGTTTTGATTTTTTAATTCCCTTCTAATTCAACGATTATTCCTGTAATTTAACGAATGCCTCTGCGATTTAGCGATTACCTCAGCCGTTTAACGATTATGACGGTACATGAAGTCTCAATCCACATAAAACGCACAAACCCCGCCGCAGAATTGCCTGCAGCGGGGTTCACTTATGTTCTGAAACAACCGAAAAGCCTAATTTCAAGCGGTTTTCGGGCATAGAAAAAGTCCACCGTAATTCTATTAAAATTACGGTGGACTTATGGTGGACCCGGAGGGATTCGAACCCTTGACCTCTGCGTTGCGAACGCAGCGCTCTCCCAGCTGAGCTACGGGCCCATATTCTGTTCAACAGCAAACATTATAACACAGTCTTTCAAAAAAATCCAGTCCTATTTTTTATTTTTCACAATTTTCTGTATGCAAAAAGGGCCGACCGCTTTGGGCCGACCCTTTCCTCATGAATTATTCGTTTATTTTGCCGCTCATGATATCGAAACGCAGTCGATCGTGCCGCGGGATGGTCCAATCGGCCATATAGCCGAAATCGGAGAGGGCACGCGAGGAAAATCACACACCGCCGCCGGCTTCTTTGCTGATGGCATCGATGAAGGCAGGGATGAGCTGCTTTTTGCGGGAGACAACACCTTTAAGCCAGATGGTGCCCGCTTTCGGCGCACGGCCGAAGGCATCTTCAACGAGCGTATCGGCGGACTCGCCGTAACACATGAGGCGCGTGGACTCCTCGATGATATTCGTCAGCATGAAGAACATCATGGAGAGGCCATGCTCGCGGCAGGACTTTTCGAGGTACGGGCGCAGGCGGCGCTCCAGCTCATCGAGCTCGGAGCCGCTCATGCTGTTGATCTGGCCGACACCGAACGTGACGTCGCCGAACTCGAACTTCTTGTAATCCTGATAGAAAATTTCTTCCGGAGTCTTATCCTTGAGGTTGCTGCCTGCGGTAAACATTTCGATACCGAAGCTCTGACAATCGATGCCCGCAATGGCACTGAGCGCTTCCGCTGCGGCGCGGTCCAGCAGGGTACAGGTAGGCGAACGGAACATGAGCGTATCGGACAAAATGGCGCTGCACAGAAGACCCGCGATCTGCGGCGGAACCTTAAAGCCCTTTTCTTTATAAATGGAATAGATGATGGTCGCCGTGCAGCCGACGGGCTCGTTGCGGAAATACACAGGTGCCATCGTCTCGAGGGAGCCGATGCGGTGGTGATCGATGATTTCCAAAATTTCTGCGTTTTCGATGTTTTCGACCGCCTGACTGCGCTCATTGTGATCGACTAAGATGACGGAGCGCTTGCGGATGCCAAGCAAGTTACGGCGAGAGATCATGCCGACGTACTTGCCGTTTTTATCGATAACCGGGAAATCGCGAATGCGGGTGTTCTGCATGGTATCTTTAATGGCATCGGTGTAATCGCTCGGGGTGAACGTGACGAGATCTTTCGTACGCATGAACGCCTTAACCGGCATGCACTGGCTGATGCGGTGCGCAACGGTGTACGTATCAAGCGGCGTAGTGAGCACGGCGCAGTTATTGTCGCGCGCGAGCTTCTGGATGCTGCGGGAGACCTCTGCGCCGAGGCAGACGAGGATACAGCCCGCGCCGGACTCAATGGCGGAAAGCTGCGATTCGTAACGGTTGCCGGTGATGACCATGTCGTCCTTTTCGATGTAGTTTTCCATGACGTCCGGGTTTGCGACGGCAATGACGACGTTGCCGTGCTCGAAAACGGCATCGGGGTCGCCGACGAGCATTTTGGCTTCCAGCGTTTCCAAAATGTTGCAGTACGGCGTTTTGGCTTTTGCAATCATGGTGCTGTCCTGATTTTCCATGTAGGACGTGGCAATGTCGTTGATGGTGATGATGCCGTCTAACACGTTGTTTGCATCGACGATGGGCAGCGTGACGGCGTTCATCTCTGCCATCATGCTCCACGCTTTTTTCATGGAAATGCCCTCGTTGATGCCGGGAATTTTGCGGATCTCCATATCGCGCACGCGGGTGCCGATATTGTTGACGTAGGTCGGCTGGCGCATGCCGAAGCGCTGGAGGACGTAGCTTGTCTCGGAGCTGATCTGCCCAGCGCGGGCGGCGACATAGTGATTTCCGTCATTTTCTTTATTTTTAACGTCCGCGTAGGCGATCGCCGAACAAATGGAATCGGTGTCGGGATTGCGGTGGCCTAAAACATAGACTTCTTTTCTCTCGCTCATGCGTATACCCCACTCAAGGTAAAATGTTGTTTTTAGTATAGCACAGATTTTCCGAAAAAGAAAGAAAAAGCGAACGGCCGAGGGAAATTTTTGCACACCGTTCGCAAGATTGTCGATTTTTGATTTTTGTCAAGGCGCCGTGTTATTTGCGGTCGAGCGTCAGACGGTTTGCGTTCCACACGGCAAAGGCGAGCAGCGCGGCAAACGCCATGAGGATAACGGGATAAATCTGCATACCGAGCAAGTCGCTGAGCTTGCCGAAGAACGCGGGCATCGTCATGCTGCCGACATAGGCGCACGCCATCTGCATACCCATGACCGCCTGCGCGTTTTCGGCGCCGAAACGCACGGGCGTTTGATGCAGAAGCCCAGGGTAAACGGGCGCACAGCCGAGCCCGATGAAAACAAGGCCCGCCACCGCCGAGAACTCGACCGGCACGAACAATAAAACCGTGCCAAACAGCACGCAGACGATGCCGATCGATACCATGCGGCGGTCGCCAAGCTTATCGGAGATAAAGCCGCTGAGGAAACGCCCCGCCGTGATGCCGATGTAAAACAGCGAAGCCATGGAGGCGGCGCTTTCCGCCGCAATATTGTGCCGCAGGACGAGGAAGCTGCTGGCCCAAAGCCCTGTGGTGCCCTCCAAAGCGCAATATAAGAAGAACGCGAGCATGGTGACGGGTGCGCCGGTCATTTTCAGCACACGGCGCAGGAAGGATTTCCCGCCTGTTTCCTCCGCCTCGCCTGCGGGCGTTTTCTTTCACAGCGGGCGCGAGAGAACAAGCACGATCGTCAGCGCGAGCTGAATGAAGAACACCACGCGGTAGCCGGCGCCGAAGGAATAGCCGCCCGTGAGGCACGCACCCATGATATACGGCCCGGCCATGGCGCCGAGACCCCAGAAGCAATGCAGCCAATTCATGTGGCCGGAGCGGTAATACAGGGCGATGTAATTATTCAGAGCGGCATCTACACTGCCCGCGCCGAGCCCGTACGGCACCGCCCAAACACAAAGCTGCCAGAACGCGCCGGCCGAAGAAAAGCCGAATAGTCCCAGCGCCGTCAGGCCGACGCTGATGACCGTGACGAGATGCGTGCCGAGCCTGCGCACGGCGCGGTCGCTCATCAGGCTGGAGATGACCGTGCCGCAGGAAATAATCATGCTGACAATGCCCGCATAGGACACCGGAACATTCATGACCCGGTACATCGTCGGCCACGCCGAGCCGAGCAGGGCATCCGGCAGACCGAGACTGATAAATGC
This sequence comes from Hominenteromicrobium mulieris, assembly GCA_021029595.1. Classification (GTDB taxonomy): domain Bacteria; phylum Bacillota; class Clostridia; order Oscillospirales; family Acutalibacteraceae; genus Hominenteromicrobium; species Hominenteromicrobium mulieris. The sequence continues at coordinate 358,698 of JAJJOY010000003.1, forward strand.
GGCGTAGATGACCGCAAGCAACAAAGAAAACATATCGATTCCCCTTAATTTTTTGTCTTTAAATCTTCGGATAAGAATTGCAAAAGCACATCGGCTTTGCTATACTGAATACTAATATAACGTATTTTAACGATGTTTCATAGCAAAATCGGTTTAAAAAATACAAATATATCGTATATCTTGACAAAATGCGGAGGACAGCATGATTCCGAAATTCAGAATACACGGCGACGGCGCAGAGCTTGTGCCGTATACGGTGCCGGAGCTTTTCTTTTTTGCGGGCGGACGCACTTTGTGCTTCGACGCAGCGCGCGAGGGCGACGCCATCGGCCACTGGCACGACGAAATCGAATTATTATATGTAACGGAAGGCAGCATGGTGTACAATGTGAACGGCACACGCTGCACGGTGCACGAGGGCGAGGGGATTTTTATCAACACGCGGCAGCTGCATTTTTTTGAAGAAAGCCGTTGCACCTACCGATGCGTGCTGCTGCACCCCATGATGCTATGCGCCAACACGTATTTGGAGGAGACGTACATTACGCCCGTGACAAAAAACGCCGCTTTCCCCTGCTGCATCTTAAAGCCGGAAAAAGAAAAAAGCGGCGGTGCTTTGGCGCTGATCGAGGCGCTTTTCGACGAAGCGGACAAACACAATCTGCTGCGCCTGCAAAGCCTTTCCTACGCGGTGTGGGACGAGATCTGCCGGCTGGCACCGAAGCCCGAAAACACGGTTTCCGAAAGCAGCCGGCTTTCGGCCGTAAAAAACATGATGCACGCCATACACAGCGGCTATGCGGAAAAGCTGACGCTGGAAGAGATTGCGGGCGCGGGGCATGTATGCAAAAGCGCGTGCGAAAAGCTGTTTCACACGTATCTGCACTGCACGCCGGTCGAATATCTTCAGCGGTTTCGCCTGCAAAAGGCGGCGGAGCGCCTGTGCAAAACGGAAACGCCCGTGGCGCAGATCGCGTTGGACTGCGGATTCTCGGGCGCGAGCTATTTTACCGGGTGCTTCAAAAAAATCTATGGCTGCACGCCGAAAGCGTACCGCAGCAGCCGCAAAAACACGAAAGCGTAAAAATGCAAACCGAGCCGTGCTTTTTCAGTCGGACTCGGTTTGCATTTTGTTTCGGATCACAGGTCTTTCTGCATGATGTAGTCGTTCATCACGAAGCCGCTGCCGATGTCGGTGACGACGGCGTCCGTTTGATGAAAACCGAAGTATTTGTAGACTTCGATGGCGTGAAAATTCTTTTTGTTGACGGTGAGATAGATTGCGGGGAGTTTTTCCGCCTGACAGAGCGTTTCGATGAAATCGAACGCGGCGCGCGGCAGGCCGCGGCTGCGATGAGCGGCGGAAACGTAGAGCTTGCTCAGGAACATTTTGCCCTCTTTGTGCGGCACAAGGCCGATGAAGCCCGCGGGCACGCCGTCGTCGAGCATCATATAATAGACGTAGCCCTCGCTTTCCATCTGGCGGTGGATGGCCGGGACGGACTGGAATTTTTCGATCATGTAATCTGTGGACGCAACGCCGTTGATGCAGTCGTAGGTCTCGTGCCAGATGGGTGCGGCGATCTCGGCTATTTTTTCAATCTGTTCTTCTTCCGTGACTTTGATAAAGGTAACTGCCATTTTTAACTCAGCTTTCTTTGTAGTTTCCGAGGAACGAGAAGCGGGGCATCTCGTCGGAGAGGGCGCAGATGAGCGCAAGTGTCTGCACGTCGTGAACATTCCCGGTGAAATCGAGGTAGAAGTCATACTCGAAATTGCGCTCCGGGATGGGGCGGGATTCGATTTTTGTGAGGTTCAGGCCGAGCAGAGCGAAACGCTCCAGCGTATGGCACAGCGAGCCCGGGGTGTGCGGCAGAGAGAAGCACAGGCTGATCTTTTCCGCGTCTTCGGGCAAAACGGCTTCACGCGAAATGACGATGAAGCGCGTGCAGTTGTTATCGGTATTCTGAATATCGGCGGCGATGACTTCAAGGCCGTATTCCTCCGCCGCCTGCGCGGAGCAGACTGCGCCGACGCCCTCGAGACGGGTTTCGGCGATGAATTTTGCGGCAGCCGCCGTGTTGGAATAGGCTTCGGTTTCGATGTCGTGTGCCGCGAGATACGCACTGCACTGCACGAGGGCCTCATGCTTCGAGAGCACCTTTTTGACCGCACCCGTCCCCTTTGCGCGGCACAGGCAGTGGCGCACGGGAATATCCGCCGCACCGACGATGAACATGCGGTGCTTCATGATGAGGTCATAGACCTCAGAGACACTGCCGGCATCGGAATTTTCGACCGGCACCACGCCGTAATCGCCCGCGCCGTTATGGACAGCTTCAAAAACATCGCGGAAGCCGGGTAAAAAGATCGGCTTCTGCCCCGGAAACAGGCGCAGGGCGGCGCTGTGGGAAAACGCGCCCGCCGCGCCCTGACAAATGACACGCGGGTCGGCTTTTAATGTCTTTGGGGAATTTTGCTCGAGGTCGCGCAATACCCCGCCGCTTTTCAGCATATTGTGCTGGCGGGCGCGACTGATGCTCATGATGGCGCTGTAAAGCGCGACGGCGCTGTCGCCGTACTCACCGGCTTCTTTTTTAACGCGGTCTAAAATGACCTGCTCGCGGGCGGCATTTAAGACGGGAATGCCCGCCTTGCGCTTGATCTCCGCGACGCGCTCCGCGCACTGCATGCGTTCCGTAAAAAGCTTTAAAAGCTCTTTATCAATGCGGTCTATATCGTTGCGAACCGGCAAAAGCAGTTCATCAAAGGACTTATTTTCACTCATTTTGCTCGCTCCTTTCTATTCTCTTTAACGCAGCAAGTCCATCAGCGCCAAGGCTGCCGCAGCTTCCGCCACAGGGATGGCGCGCGGGACGATACACGGGTCGTGGCGGCCGTGGATGGTTAAATCGGCGTTTGTTTTCGTGGTGAGATCGACCGTGTGCTGTTCACGGCCGATGGACGGCGTGGGCTTGACGGCGATGCGGAATAGAATCGGCATGCCCGTTGTGATGCCGCCCAAAATGCCGCCCGCGTTGTTCGTTTTCGTGCGGACGAGACCATTTTCGTCGTAGTAAAACGCGTCGTTATTTTCGCTGCCACGCATACAAGCAACATCAAAGCCCGCGCCGAACTCCACGCCTTTGACGGCGGGGATGCCGTATAAAATCGATGCAAAGACGTTTTCGATGCCGCCGAACATAGGACTGCCGATGCCTGCCGGGACACCGACTGCGGCGCACTCGATGATGCCGCCGATGCTGTCTGCGTCCAATCGCGCGGCTTCGATCTCGGCGCGCATTTTTTCTTCGGCCTTGGGGGAATTGACCGCAAAAAAGCGGGTATTTAAGGCATTTAAGTCGTCTTTTGAGACGTTTACGGGATCGAACGGGGTATCTTTTGCGCTGCCGACCGCATAAGCGTGCGCACCGATCGTGATGCCGCGGCGCTCTAATATCTGGCGGCAGACGGCGCCTGCGAACACGAGGCACGCGGTGAGACGACCCGAAAAATGCCCGCCGCCGCGAATGTCATTTGCGCCGTCGTAGCGGACAGACGCGGTGTAATCGGCATGGCCGGGACGCGGGTGAATTTTTAAATCGGAATAATCCTTCGAACGCGTATTGGTGTTCGCGATGATAGCCGCGAGCGGCGCGCCTGTTGTGACGCCGTTGAAGAGGCCCGAGAGCACCTGCGGCTCATCGGCCTCAAGGCGCGTGGTGGCGGTCTTGTCCTTGCCCGGCGCACGGCGTGCCATTTGCACGCGAATTTTTTCCATGTCTATTTTTTCGTTCGGCGGGAGATTATCGAGCACCACGCCGATTGCTTCCGTATGGCTGCCGCCGAAAATGGACAGCTTGATGTTTTCACCCCAGGTCGATGCCATCGGCGATCCCTCCTAAATGTTTATGATCCCGGAAAAATCCGGGGTAGGATTTTTTGATGCTTTCCGCGTCCGTGACGGTGACTGTGCACGCACAACCGGCGGCAGCGAGCGCCATGACGACGCGGTGGTCGTTCATGCCCTCAGCTTTGCCGCCCGTAAGCGCGGGCTTGCCGTGAATGATAAGGCCGTCCGGCACGGCTTTAATGTCTGCACCGAGGTTTTTGAGCGCCGCTTCCATGGCAAGCAGACGGTCACACTCCTTTAAGTGCAATCGCTCCGCATGGGAAATGACGGTCTCGCCCTCCGCGAACGCAGCCGTGACGGCGAGCGCAGGCACCATATCGGGAATTTGCGCGGCGTTAATCGCGATGCCGTGCAGGCCGCGGTAGGGCTTATCTGTATTTTTGTTTTCGGCAACATAAACGCCGTTTTCTTCGGTGACAGAAAGCCCGAACTGCCGCCAGAGATGGACGCAGGCTTTATCGCCTTGCAGAGAGGTTTCGGAAAGGCCGAGCAGGCGGATAGGGCCGCCTGAGACAGCGGCTTCCGAGAGAAAAAACGCGGCCTGCGACCAATCACCCTCGACGGTATAGTGCTCTGCGCGGTACGTCTGCCCGCCGCAGATGTGCCAGCCGGTCTCGGTCTCCTCAATTTTAACACCGAAGCCCGCGAGCACCTCTATCGTCAAATCGATATAGCCTTTGGATTCGAGCGGGGTGGTCAGCGTAACGGTGGAATCCTTTTTGAGCAGTGGCAAAGCGAATAATAAACCGGTTATAAACTGCGAGCTGATGTTGCCCGGCACGCGGAAATCGCCGCTTTGAAGCTTGCCCGTGATGTGAAACGGCAGACCGCCGGCAGTCTCGACCGTTACGCCGTGCTGCGGCAGAAGGTCTGTGTAAACGCCGATAGGGCGCTCGGGAAGTCTGCCGTGACCGACAAACGTCGCTTCGATGCCGAGGGCGGCGAAAACGGGGATGAGAAAGCGCAGCGTGGAACCGGATTCACCGCAATCGACCGTGACGCTTTGGGGTGCCGTGCCCGGCGCGATGCACAGCACGCCGTTTTCTTCCGCTTTCACCGTGCCGCCCATGGCGCACACGCCGTTTAATGTAGCTTCCATATCCGCGCTGTGGTCAATGGGCCCGACACGGCACGGCGTTTTGCACAGCGCCGCCGAAAGCAATGCGCGGTGCGCGGCACTTTTGCTTGGGGGAATGCGCACTTCGCCCTTAACGTGGGCGGGGCGGTAGGTCACCTCTGCCATAGTATCACCTTGTTTCTGCATAAATTTATCTCTCTATATTTGACATAAGGCAGCACGATGAGAATGATGCTGCCTTCCTAAAAATCAATTCAATTTTCTGCGGCGGTTCTGCTCGGCGGCGAGTTTATAGCGCAGCACGAGGTAGTTTCTGTCCACCGGGTGAATAACGCTTTCGCCGATCTGCTTTAAGAGGATCAGGTTGAGCGTTTTGCCAAAGCTTTTTTTATCGAGCGCGGTTGCTTCCACAACTTTGGCGAAATCAAATGCGGACTCGGTGGGCATGCCATAGCTTTCCAGCACGCGGCGGATACGCGCAGCGGTGCCTTTTTCCGTGACGCCGAGACTTTCACCCACTTCGCCCGCCATGACCATACCGATGCCGACGGCAAGGCCGTGCGAAAGCGACGAGAAGCCCGTAAGCTTTTCGAGCGCGTGGCCGAATGTGTGGCCGAAGTTTAAAATCATACGCCGGCCTTTGTCGTTCGTGTCTTCCTCGACAAAGTGCTTTTTGCACAGCACGCAGCGGCAGATGGTTTCCTCCAAATGGTCGATGACTTGTCCCTGCTCCAATTTATCGAACAGCGCGGCGTCTGCGATGCAGCCGTATTTGATGACCTCGCCCATGCCGTCCGTGAAATAGGCATCGGGCAGCGTGGAGAGCGTTTTGGGATCGGCGAGGACGAGGCGCGGCTGATGGAACGCGCCGACGAGGTTTTTACCGAACGGCAAATCGACACCCGTTTTGCCGCCGACACTGGCATCTACCTGCGCCAAAAGGGACGTGGGCACCTGCACGAAATCAATGCCGCGCAGGAACGTTGCCGCCGCGAAGCCACCCATATCGCCCGCTACGCCGCCGCCGAGCGTGACAATGATGTCGCTGCGCGTGAAATCGTTTTCCGCAAGCGCTTCGTAAATCTGCATGACGGTGGAAAGCTGCTTTTGCGGCTCGCCGGCTTCAAAGACGAACTCCGCCGTGTGGATACCCGCTTTTTCAAGCGAAGCTTTTAGACGCTCGCCGTATATCGGGAAGACGTTCGTCTCACTGACAATCATGGCGCGGCTGCCGGGGCGGACGAGCGGGGCGATTTTTTCGCCCGCGCAGTCCAAAATGCCGTCTTCCACAATAACTTCATACGGTTTATCTGTTTTAATTTCGATCACCATTATCCGAATTTCTCCTTTTTTTCACGTGCGGAGGAAAGCAGCGCCACGAGCTCTGCCCGATCGTTTTTCGCCACCGCATCGCGTATACGTTCTATATTGCGCACGAGTTCTTCCGTCTCGTCCGCTAATTCCTCACGGTTTGCAAGGAAAAGGTCTGCCCACAGCTCCGCATTGATGCGCGCCACGCGCGAAACGTCGCGGTAGCTGCCGGCGGAAAAGCCGCTGTGCTCATCGCAGCGCGGGCTCATGACATAAGCGCACGCCAAAACGTGCGGAATCTGGGACGTATAGGCGATCATACGATCGTGCTTTTGCTGCGTGCAGTATTTGATGGTGCCAAAGCCCATGCTTTTTGCGAGCGACACGAGGGTGTCTGTGGCGCTTTGCGGAGCTTCGCCGGGCACGAGAATATAGGAAGCGTTATAAAAGAGGCTTGCCTCACTGGCATCGAACCCGCTGCGCTCCTTGCCCGCCATGGGGTGGCCGCCGACGTAAACGAACGGATAGTTTTTGGCGATCTCCGTTAATTTGCCGCAGACCTGATTTTTGATGCCGCACACATCCGTGACAATGCAGCCTTCTTTAAAATGCGGTGCGTTTTCCTCGACGAAGCGCACGACATCTGCGGGATACAGACAGACGTACACGACGTCCGCGTTTTCGAGCAAAGACGTGCTGCCGACGGAATCGATGGCGCCTAGGGAAAGTGCATCGAGCAGGGTATTTTCGTCACGATCAAAGCCGATGACGGTGTGCTCTGTATTTTCTTTGAGGGCCTTTGCGAGCGAACCGCCGATGAGACCCAGACCAATGATTGCGATTTGCATATCGTTCTCCCTTTCGGGTAAATTTTTACAGGCTCTTCACCGTTTCGGTGACCTTCTGCACTTTCTTTGCGAGCACGTCGAACTGATCCGGCGTGAGGGACTGTGCGCCGTCGCACAGGGCGCGGCTGGGGTCATTATGCACCTCGATGATGAGGCCGTCTGCGCCGACGGCTGCCGCCGCCATGGCAAGCGGCTCGACAAGCCAGTTGATGCCGCTGGCGTGGCTGGGGTCTACGATGACGGGCAGGTGGGAAAGGCGCTTTAAGATCGGCACGGCGGAAATATCGAGCGTATTGCGGGTGAATGTCTCATACGTGCGGATGCCGCGCTCGCACAGGATGACTTGCTCGTTGCCGCCCGCCATGATATACTCGGCACTCATGAGAAGTTCTTCGATGGTGTTGGCAAGGCCGCGCTTTAAAAGAATCGGCTTATGCACGTGACCCAGCTCCTTTAAAAGCTCGAAGTTCTGCATGTTTCTTGCGCCGACCTGAATGACATCGACATCTTCGAACAGGTCGAGGTGGCCGATGCTCATAATCTCGGTGACGATGGGCAGGCCGGTTCTTTCCTTGGCTTTTTTGAGAAGCTCGAGGCCCTCTGCCTTAAGACCCTGGAACGCATACGGCGAGGTGCGGGGCTTGAATGCGCCGCCGCGCAGGAACGTAGCGCCTGCGGCCTTGACGCGCTCTGCGACACAGCAGATCTGCGCTTCGCTTTCGACGGAGCACGGACCCGCGATGAGCGCAAGGGAACCGTCGCCGATCACCTGACCGGTAGGAAGCTTGATGACCGTATCTTCCGGATGGAACTTACGGTTTGCCTTTTTATACGGCTCCTGAACGCGCTTAACGCTTTCTACAATATCCTGTGCGGCGATGTACTCGCTGTCTACCGCAGCGGTATCGCCGATAAGGCCGAGCACGGTGGAATGTGTGCCGACCCATGTGTTAACACTGACGTCATAACGGTCGGTGAGATTCGAAATGAAATTTTTGACCTGTTCTTCACTGCGGTTGGCTTTGAGTACGATGATCATGTTTTTTCCCTTACCTTTCTTTTATAGGAGCCGTGCCCCGCTGCCGCTCTCGGCACAAAAAAAGCGAAGCCCATTGGCTCCGCTTGGTTTTATACTGCTCAGAATACTTCAAATTCCTCCGCGCAGAAATTTTCCGCGCGTTTTCAAGCGTTGCCCGGTATATTCACATACGACGAAAAGCACACGGTATAAAATCGTGCGCTAAAATACTTTGTAAATCGTCTTGTGAATAAAACGGACTGCATAGTTTGAACCATCCTATATGTGACTCTTGCTTTGCGATTTGCAGGTTTACTTTATCCATCCTGCATCGCCGTGTTAAAATCATACCGCCGCGCGGGCGCTTTGTCAAGAGTTTTCTTGCGGTGTTCCGGGAGAAGTTCCTTTTTTGCGTCTTCTTCTGCGGAAGCGCTTCTTTTGAGACTGCTCCTTTTCGGAGGTATTTCCCGGCTTTTTGCGCTTCGCTTTTTCAATGGGCTCGCCGCGCAGGGCGCAAATGCGCTCTACAACGACAACCGTGGGCGCGCCGGCGTCGACGATGACGTCCGCGCTTGCGAGGTATTTCGGGCGGCGCTCGTTTAAAAGGCGCTCAATCACCGCGCGGCGGTCCGGCGTCTGCAGAAGCGGGCGGCGTTTATCGTTTTTGAGGCGCTCCTGCAAGGCGGCCAGCGGTACGTCGAGATAATAGATGGTACCGCCGCCTTGATGGAAGCCCTCTACGTTCTGCGGCTGCATCAGCGTGCCGCCGCCTGTGGCGATGACGAAATGATTACTTTGCGCAAGCTCCTTTACGGTCTCGGTCTCGAGCGCGCGAAAATGCAGTTCGCCGTATTCTGCGAAAATCTCCTTGACCGTCATGCCGGTCTTCTTTTCTATGTACAAGTCCATATCGACAAACTGCATATCGAGCGCGGCGGCCAAGCGACGGCCGACCGTGGTCTTACCGCTGCCCATGAAGCCGCTTAAAACAATATTGCCCGATTTTATGATTTCACCTTTTACTTTTTTGTCCATTTCCCGTTCCCCGTTTCTTTCGGTTCGTTATGCGCGGAAAAGCCGTGCCGTTTCCGCTTCCGCATCGCAGATGAGCTGTTCGATATCGCTGTCCTTAAACGATGCGCCGTACCAGAGCTCGTGCGCGGCGACCGCCTGACAGACGAGCATGCCCATGCCGCCGACAGTTTTGAGTCCGCAGTTTGCGGCAAGCGTTAAAAATTTCGTTTTGCCGGGGTTATAGACGGCGTCGAACGCGGCTTTGCAGCGGGAGAGCACGTCTTCCCCGACGGCACTGACACCGGTTTTGGGGTACATACCGAGGCTTGTGGTGTTGAGCACGAGATCGTAGTGCTCGGTTTCCTTTGCGAGCTCGTCATAAGACAGCACGCGGAACACGCCGGTTTTGCTGCGCGTGCGGCAGAGCTCCGCGAGTTCATCGCTGAGCACCTGTGCTTTTTCGAGCGAGCTTTCGCGGCAGACGATATCAAGATGCGGTGCATCGGCCGTGAGCACGGCTTCAAATGCGATGGCACGCGCCGCACCGCCGCGGCCGAGCAGAAGAAGCTCGCCATTAAAATCGAGCCCATAGCGCGCAAGGGCCTTTTTGCAGCCGACACCGTCCGTTGTGTAGCCGGTCATTTTGCCGTCTTCGACACGCACGGTGTTGACGGATCCGAAAAGCTTCGCTTTTTCGTCGATACCGTCGAGCAGGGGAATGATGTCGCTTTTGTGGGGGATGGTGATATTGAAGCCGTCGAGCGTGCGCAATGCGGGCAGCGCCTGTGTAAGGGACGGTACATCCAGCACGGAATATTCCGGCTTATAGCCTGTGAGGGAGAAGAGGCGGTCATGGATAAACGGCGACATCGTGTGCCCGATGGGGTGCCCGATGACGGCAAAACGGCGAAGCTGCATTTTAAGGCTCTCCTTTAAAAACAGAAAAATTTAGCACGGAATGCGGAATTGCTATTGACAAATAAGCCGTGCATCCATACAATGTATGTGAAGTACACCCCGATTGTATCATGCCTGCGGCGTTTTGTCCATACGGCAGACGGTGCAGTACTTGACAAATACTACACGATAGGAGGAAAATTAAATGGTTCTGGAGAAAGTTATCGATATTATTGCTGAGGAGCTCAGCGTAGATCCCTCCGAGATCACCGAGGATTCCAACCTGGTTGAGGATCTGGACGCAGATTCCCTTGCTGTTGTTGATCTTGTCATGTCCATCGAAGATGCTTTCAACGTAGAAATTCCGGATACGGAAGTTGAAAACCTCAAGACGGTTGGCGAAATCGTTCAGTTCATCGAAGAACATCAGGGTCAGTAAATTTTACGCCTTGTGCAAAACGATATGAAAACACCGGGAGCGGCTTTCTGGCTGTTCCCGGTGTTTTTTTTCGCTGATTTAATTTGTTCCGATGGACAGCTGTTTTGTTGGTACTCTGTTTCTGCAAATTAGTTTAAACTAACTTTTAATTATTTATGTATAAGTATCTTTGGTACAAATTGCACCGAATAGTACAAGGAAAGAAGAAACGAACCTTCTTTTCTGTTTTTTTAAATAAAATCTTAGGCGGCCCGCACAAAGATGGCTACCGCTCTTGCTTTTCAGAAAAATTCCCTGTATAATAAGAAAAGATATGCCCGCTTTGGGCCCGGCGGCACAGCGTTTGCCGCACGAATCGTGAAAGGACTGAATTTCTTGGCGAATCAGAAGAAGATGGTCAACGACATCACTTCCATGGACGTTGACTTTTCCAAATGGTACACCGATATTGTTAAAAAAGCCGAGCTGATGGATTACTCCAGCGTAAAAGGCTGCATGATCATCGAGCCGTACGGCTACGCGATCTGGGAAAACATTCAGCATGAACTGGACGATCGCTTTAAGGCGACGGGTCACCAGAACGTTTACATGCCGCTGTTCATCCCGGAATCCCTCCTGCAGAAGGAAAAAGACCATGTAAAGGGCTTTGCGCCTGAAGTGGCTTGGGTAACGGAAGGCGGCAACGAGAAGCTGAGTGAGCGCCTGTGCGTACGCCCGACGAGTGAGATTCTCTTCTGCGAGCATTACCAGAAGATCATCAACTCTTACCGCGACCTGCCGAAGCTCTACAACCAGTGGTGCTCCGTTGTGCGCTGGGAGAAAACGACGCGTCCGTTCCTGCGCTCCTCCGAGTTCCTGTGGCAGGAAGGCCACACCATGCACGAAACCGCAGAAGAGGCCATGGAAGAGACCATGCGCATGCTGCACACCTACGAGGAGTTCTACAAGAACGTGCTCGCCATTCCGGCTGTGACCGGCCAGAAGACCGAGAAAGAAAAGTTTGCGGGCGCTGTGGCGACCTACACCATTGAGCCGATGATGCACAACGGCGTTGCTTTGCAGGGCGGCACGAGCCACTACTTCGGCGACGGCTGGGCAAAGAACTTCGGCATTACGTTCACGGGACGCGACAATACCCTGCAGCACCCGCACCAGACCTCCTGGGGCGTTTCCACCCGCATGATCGGCGCCATCATCATGGTACACGGCGACGACAACGGTCTTGTACTGCCGCCGAAGGTCGCGCCGATCCAGCTGGCAATCATCCCGATTGCACAGCATAAGCCCGGCGTGCTCGACAAGGCAAACGCGCTGTATGAATCCCTGAAGACGAAGTTCCGCGTGAAGCTGGACGACACCGACAACTCCCCCGGCTGGAAGTTCAGCCAGTATGAGATGCAGGGTGTGCCGCTGCGTTTGGAGATCGGTCCGAAGGATATTGAGCAGAACCAGTGCGTGCTCGTCCGCCGCGACACGAGAGAGAAGATTTTCGTTTCGCTCGATAACCTTGAGGGCGAGATTGAAAAGGCACTGCAGGCTGTGCATGACGGTCTTTACGAGCGTGCGCTGAAGAACCTTGAAGAGAAGACCTTCACGGCGACGACGTATGAGGAGTTCCTCGACATTGCGGAAAACAAGCCCGGCTTCATCAAGGCCATGTGGTGCGGCGACAGCGCGTGCGAGGACAAGCTGAAGGACGCGACCGGTGGCGTGAAGTCCCGTTGCATTCCGTTTAAGGAAGAGCACCTCTCTGATGTTTGCGTTTGCTGCGGCAAGCCGGCAAAGCACATGGTCTACTGGGGCAGACAGTACTGATTTTTCTGCTTTGCGTAGCGCTATATCAAATCGGCATACGTGTTTTACACGGTTTTAACTGTGTTTTTATAAGCAGAATGTTGTAAGAATACTTTAGGGCACACCGTATTTTTTGCGGTGTGCCTCTTTTTTTGCTCTTTTTTATGAAATGCACGGCTGATTTTTGGACGCGCAGGCAACAAAGCAAAAGTTTTTATGCAAATGATACAAGCAAAATAGAAAAAGCTTGTGCAAATCCGCTTTTTTCACAAAAAGGGCTTTACATTTGCTTTGGAATGGTCTAAAATACAAGCAGAAATAAATCGTTAGGAGTCCGTATGGACTTCGGCGTAAATTTAGGAGGAGAATTCCAATGGCAAATGTAAGAGTTGGCTTTATCGGCTGCGGCGGTATTGCAAACGGCAAGCACTTCCCGGGCATGGCCCAGCAGGAAGGCGTAGATATGTGCGCATTCTGCGACCTCATTCTTGAGAGAGCAGAAAAGGCCGCTAAAGAGTACGGCACCCCGGACGCTAAGGTTTACACCGATTATCATGAGCTTCTGGCAGACCCGACGATCGACGCTGTTCACGTTCTGACCCCGAACGTTGCACACTGCGAGATCACCGTTGCTGCTCTTGAGGCTGGCAAGCACGTTCTGTGCGAGAAGCCGATGGCTGCTACCCCGGCTGACGCTAAGAAGATGCTTGAAGCAAGAGACAGAACCGGCAAGATGCTGACGATCGGCTATCAGTATCGTCACTTCCCGGAGAACCAGGTTGCTAAGAAGGTTGTCGATTCCGGCGCTCTTGGCGATGTTTACTATGCAGAGGCTACATACCTCCGCCGCCGTGGCGTTCCGACCTGGGGCGTGTTCACGGATAAGGCAAAGCAGGGCGGCGGTCCGCTGATCGACATCGGTACGCATGCTCTTGACCTCACGCTGTTCCTCATGAACAACTACGATGTTGACTATGTTTGCGGCACTTCCTTCGAGAAGCTCGGCCACACGCTCGATGCTAAGCATCAGGGTCAGGTCAACTACCGCGGTGAGTTCGATACCTGGAACAACGAGACCTACGACGTTGAAGACTCCGCTGTTGGCTTCATCAAGATGAAGAACGGCGCTACGATTGTTCTGCGCGCTGCTTGGGCTATCAACATGGCTGAAGACTACGCTGCAAACGGCGAAGCTTACACGATGCTGGCTGGTACCGAGGGCGGCCTCGATACGAAGGAAGGCCGTGTCCGTCTGAACCATGTTGTTGCTGAGTACCCGACCATTTCTTGGGTTGGCAACAAGGTCAGAGGTTTCATCCCGGGCTTCTCTCAGGGTCCGGCACCGAAGTCCAAGGAAGCTGAGATCTGGGTCAAGGCTCTGAAGGGCGAAGGCGAGCTGTTTGTTACGGCTGATCAGGCTTATGTCGTCACGAGAATCCTCGATGCGATCTATGAGTCCAACAGAACCGGCAAGCCTGTTTACTTCGACTAATTTTAATCAGTACATTTTGTGTGCGGCGGCATTTCGTGTCGCCGCACATTTTTTAAGGCGGAGTTTCCGCAAACGTTATAATTTTCAGAAAGGTGTTTTTTCCCATGGAAAATATCAATGTCCAGGTTTATTCCCTGGTTTCCGAGCCGATTAGCCCGATTGAGAAGCTGAAGACCATTGCAAAGCTTGGTTTTGCAGGCGCAGAGTTCACTGCGGACTTCACGGAAGTGCCGGTTGAAGAAATGAAGAAGGTTCTCGCAGAGAACAATTTGAAGGTCGATTCCGCTCACGTCGGTCTGGATCAGATTGAAGGCGTTCTCCCCTACTTTGCAGAGCTGGGCGCAAAGCTTGTCATCTGCCCGATGACAAATTTCTGCAACAAGGCAGAAGCTGAAGAAGTTGCAGCAGAACTCAACCGCCTCGGCAACATTGCGAAGCAGTACGGCATCAAGATCGGCTACCACAACCACACCGACGAGTTCTATGTGGACGAGGGCAAGTATCTTTATGACTGGCTCATCGATGCATGTGACCCGGAAGTTACGGCTTTCCAGCTTGACTGCGGCTGGTGCAGCGCAGCAGGCGTAAACCCGGTAGACTTCATCAACAGCCACGCAGGCCGCATTGCAAGCATCCACATTAAGGAAAACGGCGGCGTTATCGGCGCAAACAAGCCGCAGTCCCGCCACGACACCACCCCGCGCTTCAAGTTTGAGAAAGACGCTGACGGCAAGCCGATCTTCCCGCCGGAGTTCCTCAAGATGAAGGAAGAGCACGACAAGCTGAACGTGCCGCAGGGCCAGGGCATTGTGGACTGGAAGGCTGTTAAGGCAGCTGCCGACGCACAGTGCGACAACGTCATTTACGTTGTTGAGCGTGAAGCCAGCTACAACGACCCGCAGGATCGCGTAGCTTGCCTTGCTGAAGACATTGCATGGCTGAAGGCTAACCTGTAATTTAATTTAATGCAAAATGAGCCGAGCACAGAAGTTGTGTTCGGCTTTTTTGTTGCGCAAAAAAAGAAGCTTGCGGGGAACATAGCGTAGCGACACTAAAAATTTCGCCCGCCTTTTCAAAGGCAGAGGGGACTTGGGGCAGTGCCCCAAGTCCCCTCAAGTTTTCTCGAAGAAAGTTTAAATCAAAGCTTTTATTCGTTCGCTTTCACAGGCAAATGCGAAGCGCTTAGTGCTGGATCTGCTGCTCTTCCTCGTCATCGTTATGGCTCCACGGCGAGGGGGCCAATTTTTTATGCAGCGCAACAAGCTCGTGGTCGTAGTTATGTCTGACCTCACACTTTTTGTCGAAAATCATGGTCGCTTCGTCGTCTGCGGTGCAAGCCGGCCACTCCGGCAGGTCTTCGCTGGACGGTTTGCCGTCACGCGCGAAGTTGAGCCACGCGTCGCACATCTGCTTTTCGAGCAAGTCGGTCACGCCGGGCTCGTTATACGCGGCGACGAGGCTCGTGTTATGGAACACAAACGGGATCTCGCTGCAATGCCATGCGATATGCCCACCGTCATACGGGAAGGTGTAGGTCATCATATACGAATACGTGCCGCTTTCCGGGTGCTGTGCTTTTTTCAAGATGAAATCGGTAGACGGCGCGCGGAAAATAGAATCCATGAACAGCACGTCGCTGATGTCCTTATCCGGGTAAACCTCGGCGAACATCTCCTTGAGCTTTTTGCCCTCTGCGCCGTAGCGTTTTTCGATCATAGAATCGATGAGTGCAGCATCGGACTTTTCCTCTTCGCTTAATGCCGGCATGAACGAGAACTCGCCGAGCACGGTGCCAACCATGACCGGGATGGTCTTTGCGTGCTCCGTGAAACCGACCTCGAGCGGATCGCCGAGGTACCAATCGTTTGCGAGCGGGTTGCCGCCGACGTATGCGCCTGTCTTTGCGACCTCCGGCGCGACCTTGTTGTACGCCGCCGCGAGCTGTGCGTACGGGATGGTCTCCAGTGCTTTGACATCATCGAGCTTCAATTCTGCCAGAAGCGCCGTGACGATGGCTTTGCCGTTCTGCTCCGTGGAATTGCCGGAGACGAAGTGATCGATGCAGCCGCTCTGCACGACGCCCTTATGGAACAGGCCGTCCGCCGCAGGGGTCTGCATCAGCGTCCAGACCTTCATACCGCCGCCGGACTGGCCGAACAGCGTGACGTTTTCCGGGTCGCCGCCGAAGTTTGCGATATTTTCGTGAATCCACTGCAAAGCTGCGACCATATCGGCGTTGCCGGCGTTGCCGGAATTCTTATATTCCTCGCCGAACGGGGAAAGGTCGAGATAGCCGAGGATATTGAGGCGGTGGTTGAGTGAAATGACGACGACATCGCCGTATTTGCTCATGTTTTCGCCCTCGTAGGCGATGTGCTCAATGGAGGAGCCCGCCGCGAATCCGCCGCCGTGCAGCCAAACGAGCACGGGCTTTTTGGCGTTCGGGTCAAGATGCTGCGTCCAGATATTGAGGTACTGGCAGTTCTCATCGAGCGGCCAATAGCGGTGCGGCACCATCAGCTCGTTGCTGGGCTGATCCTGCTGCAGCATGGGGCACACGTAGCCGTAAGCCAGCGCGTTTTTGATGCCCTCCCACGGCTCTACCGGGGTCGGCTGGTGGAAACGCTTTGCATCGGCGTATTTTACGCCGTGGAACACATATGTGCCGTCAAGCTGAAAACCACGCAGCTTACCGGCTTTGGTCTCGACGACCGGGTCTGTTTTGGTGCACATGAAATTTCTTGCCATATATCACAACTCCTTAAAAATTTGACAAGTAAAAAATAACCTTGCAATGTTAATTGTAAGGTTATTTCTTATAAATGTCAATATTCTAATTTTTGATTTTATGTGCAATTTACAAGAACAGGTCTTTTAAAAGCTGCTTGCCGGTCTTTGTGCGGAAGATGTTCTCGTACACCTTTTCGGCGGCTTCATGGGTCATGCCGCTCTCGAAAATGTTTACGAGGAAATCGGCTTCAACGAGAATTTGATAATCGATGCCGTTGATGTTCGTGTACGTGTGGTGGTGGCCGATGAGGTAGCAGATGCGCTCTGTCTGCTCATGGGTATAGCCGCACGCGGGCAGCATTTCGAGTGCGATGGGCGGGCCTTCCACCTCCTGGTGAGGGCCGTTGCAGTTGCCGTATTTTTCAAAGCACACACGGATGCCGATGTCGTGCGTAATGGCAGCGGCTTCCAAAATTTCTTTTGTCGCATCGTCCACGTCTTCGCCCTCCGCGATGGTCTTTGCGAACGCGAACACCTTCAAAAAGTGGTTGACGCGCTCGACACAGCCGCCCTCGTACTCTGTCATTTTCAAAACGAGCTTGCTAAAATTTGTCATGTTTTTCACTTCTTTCTTTCAAAATCGTCTGCGCAGGGCACCCAGTACCGGCGCGTGAGGATGCCTTCTTCCAGCACTTTGTTTTCGAGTACGCCGCCGGCGCTTTCAATCGTTTTCGCCGATCCGGTGTTTGTATCATTGCAGGTGATGAGTACCTTTTTGATGCCGATTGAACGCGCAATGGGCAGCGCGAGCGCAAGCTGGATTTTGGCATACCCGTGGCGGCGCTCACTCGGCACAATGCCGTAGCCGATGTGACCGCCGAACAGCCTGAGGTAGTCGTTCAGCTCGTGGCGGATGTCCACGGCGCCGAAGAGTTTTGTTTCGTTGTCATCGGTGAGAAAATAAAGCGTTTCATTCACAAAGCCCTCGGGGACACGAGTGCGCTTTTGGATGCTTTCACGCCGCCATTCCTCAAACGGCAGATTTTTCGGATTTGCGGACGCGATGGGTACGATGCGCTCCGCGCCCCAGTCTTTAAGATATGCCGCATACTGCGTCGCTGTAATTTGTTCCGGCAAAATCAGTTTCATTGAAATTTCTCCTGCTATTTTGCCATGACGGCCTCGATGTCTTCGATGGTGCGCGGCACGGACGCAGAGAGGTTCTCTGCGCCGGTCGGCGTGACAAGGCAGTTATCCTCCACACGGAAGCCGATGCCGAGATCTTCGGCGTAAATGCCGATATCAACGCAGAAGACCATGTTCGGCGCGATAGGCTTGCCGAGTGCATCGACAACATCGTGCACGTCGTAGCCGACATGGTGCGCACCGCCGTGCCACATGTATTTGCCAATCTCATCGTAAGAGGACAGCAGACCGATCTTTTTCAGCTGCTCACAGCAATAGCGGCGGGCGGTCTTATCCACATCGTCCATGAGCATACCGGGCTTGATGATGGAGAACATGTAGTTCGACGTATTGAGGGCACACTCATACAGCATGCGCTGCTCTTTCGAGTATTTGCCGTTGCACGGCCAGCCGCGGGAGACATCGTTGCACTCGCCGTCCCACTGCGCGCCAACGTCATTCAAGATCATATCGCCGTCTTTGGCTTGTCCCATGTAGCTGTCGTAATGGATGCAGAAGTTGTTTTCGCCGGCGGAAATGATGGAGTGGAACGCGGGCTCAAGCACGCCGGCGCCGGTGAGGGCATAGTCGAACTCGGCTTTATACTCGTACTCATACATGCCGGGGTGCGAAGCGCGCATCATGCGCAGAATGCCTTCGCGCGTAACGGTCATGGCGCGGCGCATGGCGTCAATCTCGCACGGAGCCTTCAGGGTACGCAGGCGCTTTAAGATGGGCAGGATATTTTCAACCGTGAGGAACGGGTAGCCGGTCTTAATGGTCTGCGCGAAGCGGTGGGCTTCATCTAAGCCCTCGTCCGGCGTATGGCGGTAGAGATCGAGGTAGACGCGCTGCACGTTGCCGCTGTTCAAAACACGGTGGATATCGTTTTCAAAGTTCTCAACGAAGCGGATATCCGTGATACCGGACTGCGCTATAACTTCATCGGCTTTCGGTCTGCGGCCTGTCCAGCGCTCTTTCATGAGATCCGGCGGGAGGATATAGATGGATTCCTGCACATTGCCGCCGATTTTTGTGGCGACCAACACGAGCCCCGCGAATTTAATGCCCGTTAAATACAGGAAATTGCGGTTCGTGAAGAATGTATAGTACGCATCGGCGCTCTGACGCGGTGCGCTGCCGGAAAAGAACACGACTGCGCTGCCGTCTTTCATTTCGGCGTACAGGCGCTGACGGTTTGCCTTGTGGAATTCTGCTGTCATGATAATCCCTCCGAATCTTCTTTGCTTTTATCTATTTCTAAAGGCTTGCTGAGCAAGCCTTTTAAGAAACCCCTTGATAGGGTTTCTTACATCAAATCGTCCACCGGACGATTTGACTATCTTCCTGATCTTTAGGTAGGCAAAAGAGTTTCGAGCTCTGCGGAGCTCGACTTGGGGCGTTGCCCCAAGTCCCCACCAACTTTTTGAAAAAAGTTGGATCAAAAACTTTATTCGCCGCTCCGCTGTGGAAAACGTTAGCTTACTTCAGCTTTGCAGCCAAGGCGACCCAGCCTCTTTCCTCTTTGCGGTCGATGATCTCGAATTTATCCGCGAGGCACGCCAAAACGTCGTCTTCCCTTGTATCGATGATACCGCTCATGATATAGACGGTATCGGGTTTCATGAAGCGCGGAGCGTCTTTTGTGAGCAAAATCACGACGTCTGCGACGATATTCGCGACAACGACATCGAATGTGCCGGTAACCTTATCCGCCAGATTGCCGCAGATGCCGGTGAACTTATCGCCGACGTGGTTGATCTCTGCGTTTGCGACGGCGGTCTTGACGGCGAGAGCATCAATATCGACGCCAACGGCGCTGCCTGCGCCGAGCAGCAGACCGGCGACGGACAAAATACCGCTGCCGCAGCCCATATCAAGCATGGTATCGCCCGGCTTTACATACTTTTCGAGCAGTTCCATGCAAAGGCGGGTCGTTTCATGCGTGCCGGTACCGAACGCGAGGCCCGGCTCCAGATGCAGCACGACGCGGTCACCTGCTTCGTACTCGTCCTCCCACATGGGACGCACAAGCAAGCGGTTGCCGACGGGGATGGGCTTAAAATACTTTTTCCAGTTGTTGATCCAATCCTCCTCCGCGCAGTTGGCGGCGGTGATGGTGTTCTCAATGCCGACGGCTTCAAAACGCTCTTTGAGGAAAGAAATGGCTTCCGCCGGGTTTTCCTCCGGGCTGATATACACATGGATGATGCTTTTGGTGCGGTCTTTTTTGAGAAGGTCTTCGTCGATGAGGTCGATATGCGCGATCTCCATCGCTTCCTCTTCTAAATGCGAATAGTCTTCAATATAAATGCCGTAGGGCACGACCATCTGCGCAATGTCGCCCGCGCGGTCCGTATCCGCCGCGGGAATGGTGACCTGTAATTCGGTCCAGTCTGCGTTTACCTGATCTGTCATACTTTTTAACTCCTGTTCTCTTTTTATAAAATGCAGAAAATTATCTATACATTTCTCATATAAGCTGATTATACAACGCGTCCGGAAAACTTGCAATAGGAGGCCCTGCGACAATCATGACAAAACGCAAATTTCTGCTGCAAGGCATCGCTTTAACGGCATTTTCACTGTTTTTCCGCATTACGAATATCGGCTACCGTGCGTATTTATCGGGCAAAATCGGCGCGGAGGGCATGGGGCTTTACCAGCTCATCTTCTCCGTGTTCCTGCTCGCCATCACGCTTTCCACTTCCGGCATCAGCTTGGCCGTGACGCGCATGGTGACGGCAGCCATTGCGGCGAACCACCGCTGCACGGTGCGCAGCGTGGTGACGCAGTGCTTTTTGTTCTGCCTGACGGTGAGCTGTACCATTGCGGTTTTGCTGCTGTGCTTTTCGGATTTTGCCGCCGCGCATATTTTGGGCAACGCCGGCGCGGCGCCGTCTCTGCGCATTTTGGCGCTGGGGCTGCCGTTTATGTCGCAGTGCACGTGCATGAAGGGATATTTTTTAGCAGTGGACGAATCGCTTTCCACCTCATGGAGTGATGCGGTGGAACAGGTGCTGACGATTTTCTCCGCCGTTATGCTGTTCTGGTATTTTGCGCCGCAGAGCATAGAAGCCGCGTGCTTTGCGGCGATGATTGCTTCAACATTCGGAGAAGCCGTTTCGTTTTTGGCGGGGTTCCTCATTTACCGCCGCAGCTTAAAGCGCAACACGCCGAAAGAAAAAGAGCAGGCGACGGGCGTTCTGCACGGGATGTTTCACATTGCGGTGCCGTGCACGCTTTCGAGCGCGGCGCGCAGCTTGCTTTCAACGGCGGAAAATCTGCTCATCCCGCGCGAGCTCGGGCGTTACGGGCTCAGTCGTGCGGCTTCCATGTCCGCCTACGGTTTATTGCAGGGCATGGCAATGCCGATGCTGTACTTTCCGTCTTCGTTTTTGACGTCGTTCGCGTCTTTGCTCATCCCGAAAACGGCACGGGAATTTGAGCTTTCGCACCGCAGGGCCGTGCGGCACATCACGCAGCGCGCGGTGCACGCAGCCCTGCAGTTCGGCATTTTCTGCGCGGGGATCTTCTTCGTTTTCGGCAGTGACTGGGGCGAGGCGTTTTATAAGAGCCGGGAAGCCGGGGCATACCTCAAAATTTTGGCGCCGCTCGTACCGCTTTTATATCTGGATGTCGTGGTGGACAGTCTTTTAAAGGGGCTTGACGAGCAGCTGAACTCCATGAAATACAACTTTTCGGATTCGTTTCTGCGTGTGCTTTTGATTTTGCTTTTTATGCGGTTTGCCGGTATGCAGGCGTACATTGCAATTTTGTTTTTCTCGTCCATCTTCAACGCGATGCTGAGTGTACGAAGATTATTAAAAGTCGCCGATGTGCATATCGGGCTATTGAAAAGTGCAGTGATGCCGGCGTTTTTTGCACTGCTTGCCGCGAATGCAACACAGTTTTTATTGAAAAGCATTTTGCTTTCGGGTATTCCCCTTGTTTTGCTGCAAACGGCGGTTTGTGCAGGGTTTTATGCCGCTTTGCTGTTCCCGTTTTTAAAGCTGTGCGCGTATCATACGGACAAAAAGCAAACCGTTAAAACATAAAAGCGGCGCTCCGACAGGTTGCCCTGCCGAAGCGCCGTGGTTTTATTTACGTGTTGTCAGAAAGGAATCAGATCCAACGGGTCTCGGTCATCTTCGGCTCGAAGATGATAGCGGACTTCAGGGTCTCAACAGCCTTCATAAGGCCCTCGTTCTGGCTCATGAGGCTATCCTCATGTTCAATGCTGATGGCATAGTCATAGCCGACAAGGCGCAGAGCGCTGATGATGTCCTTCCAATAGAGCAGATCGTTGCCGTAGCCGACGCTGCGGAAGATCCAGGAGCGGTGTGCTTCGTCTGCATAGCTCTTCGTGTCGAGCGCGCCGTTCTTTGCCATGTTGTACTTATCGAGACGGGTATCCTTTGCGTGTACGTGGAAGATTGCGTCGCCGCCGAGCTCGCGGATAACAGCAACCGGATCCATGCCCTGCCAAATGAGGTGGGACGGGTCAAAGTTTGCGCCGATCTCCGGGCCCACAGCCTCACGGAGCTTGAGGAGCGTCTCGGTGTTGTAAACACAGAAGCCCTGGTGCATTTCAAGAGCGATCTTGTTGACGCCGTGCTCTCTTGCGAATGCTACAAAATCCTTCCAGTAATCGACAAGAATCTTCCACTGATACTCAAGAATCTTACCGAAATCGTCCGGCCATGCGCATACAACCCAGTTCGGATACTGAGAGGTCTCGCAATCGCCCGGGCAGCCGGAGAAGCAGTTGATCTGATGCAGGCCGTATTTTTCAGCCATCAGAACTGCGTTGCGCATGTCCTTATCATAAGCCGCAGCCAGCTCCTTATTCGGGTGGATCGGGTTGCCGTGGCAGGAGAATGCGCTGACTTCCATATCATACTTCTTGATGGTATCGCAGAACTCCTGATACTTTGCTTCATCGTGGAGCAAAACTTCCGGATCGCAGTGATCTTTGCCCGGATAGCCGCCGCAGCCGATTTCGACCATCTGGATGCCCATGGACTTGAAATACTTCAGTGCGTCCTCAAGAGGCATGTTGCCTACAACATTGGTAAGTACGCCTAACTTCATGTTAAAACACTCCTTCTAATTGAATAAATCAAAAGAATAACAGATTGAATTGGGGCTTTTTCTGAAAGAGAAAACCCTGTTTGATTCTATTGTACTATATTTCCTTGGTAAAATCAACATGGATTTGGCTTTTACGCCGCATTTTTTTTGGAATGTCTTTCGGCAGATGTATGAAATTTTTGTGGTTTTCCGTCAAATTCACGGTAGAATTTCGCCGGGCCTTCCGCTATAATGAAAGTTAGCATTTTATTAAAGGCGGTATAATTAAATGGAGAAGACCCAAAACTTTAAAAGCACCGTGTTTGCCTGCTACCGCGGGTATATCACGCAGGGCATTGTGAACAATCTCTCTCCCCTGTTTTTCGTGCTGTTCCAAAACAAATTCGGCATTTCGTATTCGCTGATTTCGGCACTTATTCTGTGCAACTTTGTGACGCAGGTCATCACGGATGTGCTTTCCGTTAAATACGTAGACCGCATCGGCTACCGAAAATCGGCGGTCATCGCACACGCGCTGGCGTTTTTAGGTCTTGTGATGCAGGGCACGCTGCCGAATGTGCTGCCTGCGCCGTATGTGGGTCTTGTCCTTGCGACGATTGTGAACGGCGTGGGCGGCGGCCTGATTGAAGTTATCATCAGCCCGATTGTCGATTCCTGCCCGGGAGACGCGAAGGCCTCCGCGATGAGCCTTTTACATTCGTTTTACTGCTGGGGACAGGTAGGTGTGGTGCTCATCACGACGCTTTTGCTGCGCTTGATCGGCGAGGATCTGTGGTTTATCATCCCGATTTTGTGGTCTTTGCTGCCGCTTTATAATTTATTCCGTTTCCTCAAGGTGCCGCTGATGCCCACCGTGCCGGAGGAAGAGAAAACACCGCTCAAAACGCTGTTTACCTCGAAAATTTTCCTCGTGGCACTGCTTTTGATGCTTTGCGCGGGCGCGAGCGAGCTTGCCATGAGCCAGTGGAGCTCGCTGTTTGCGGAGCGTGCGCTCGGCGTGACGAAGGTCATCGGCGACCTTTTAGGGCCGTGCCTGTTTGCGGTGTTTATGGGCATCGGCAGAACAATCTATGGCGTGTGGGGCGAGAAAATCCATTTAACGGGCGCGATGGTATTCTGCGCCGCACTGTGTATTTTGTGCTATCTCGGTACGGCTTTATTTGAAAACCCGTGGCTTTCTCTGCTTTCATGCGCGCTGTGCGGCTTTTCCGTGAGCCTCATGTGGCCGGGCACGTTTTCGCTGACTTCCGCTGCATACCCGAAGGGCGGCACGGCGATGTTCGGCATTTTGGCGGTGTTGGGCGATGTGGGCTGCTCTGTGGGCCCGGCATTGATGGGCGCAGTGAGCGGCGCGGTTTCCGGCAATGCAAAAATCGCCGCATCTTTCCCGAATCTCACTGCGGACCAACTCGGTTTAAAGAGCGGTATGCTGTTTTCCTCGGTTTTTCCGGCATTTATTTTAATCGGCGTTCTGTTGCTCACACGGTTTCATAAGGCTGCGAATAAAAAGCCAAGCCCCAAAGCGGACTTGAGCGAAGAATAGTTTTCAGGCAACAGATAGAGAAAAAGTGCAATGCAAATCTCTTGCATTTGAATTTGCAAGGGATAAATTGTTGCACTTTTGCCAGATTGCTACCAAACAGAATTTGTGAATGCAAACCTCAAAGCAGTTTGCTTCCTGCAGGCTTTCTATCCTGCGGCCTGTGTCAGCACACATGCCGTTGTGCTTTGCGACATGAACGGCAGACAAATGCCGCTCTCACCTGCGCCGATTAGCAGCTCCGTGCCGTTTTCGCAGGAGGCTTATACGTCAGATACTCACCGTAACAGTTGGGTTTCCAGCTCGCGAACGCGGCGAAGAATATCGACGGAATAGGACGGAATACGGCCGAGCGCATCGGGACCGACGTTCAAAAGGTAGTTTACACCCATGCCGTTGAGCTTCTGCTTGTTTGCAAGGATCTGCTCGGGTGTTTTCCAGTTGTGGTCGTAGTATTTGAAGCCCCATGTGTCGTTCAGCGTGGCCGCGGTCTCATAGAGGTTATACGGCGAATACTTGAAGCCGAACAGATCGTTCATGGACTGCATGTCCCCTGCGCGTTCTTTCGAGATCTCTGCCGGACGCTCTGCGGGAATCTCGTTATCGCCGAGAGAAACGTAATCATACACGCCGTTGCCGAGGCGAGAGTTCACAAGGCAGTCCGGCTGATACTGCTTCACAAGGTCGTAAAGCTCCTGACTCTGCGCCTTTGTCATCACGCCCGGGGTATCGAACCAGATCAGGCAGATGTCGCCGTATTTTGTCATGATCTCCTTCACCTGCGGCTTGATCTTCTCGTTAAAGCAGATGGAGTAGTCTTTGTTGTCTGCACCGGGGAAATCCCAGTTGTTATACCACGCCGTGCCTGCGCAGCCGGTGGTTTTGTCGTAGCCGCCGCCGTGCGGGTGGTGCCAGTCAAGCTCCTGCGAATAGTAAAGCCCCAGCTTTAAACCGTGCTTGTAGCAGGCTTCCGCCAGCTCTGCGATGAGGTCTCTTCCAAATGGCGTTGCTTTTTTGATGTTGTATGCATCGCAGTCGGAATCAAACAGCGCAAAGCCCTCGTGGTGCTTAGAGGTAACCACAAAGTAGGTCATGCCGCATTCTTTTGCAAGCTTTACCCACTCCTCCGCATTAAAATAAACAGGGTTGAACGCACCCGCAAGCTGTTCCATTTCGCGGTTCGGGATGGCAAAGGCGGACTGGATCCATTCACCGTAATCATAAGGCGTGCGGCGCCCTCTGTACTCACCGGCGAGCATGGAATAGAGTCCGAAGTGGACCATCATGCCGTATTTCGCTTCGCGAAACCATTCGATATTGTTCATGTCTTTTCTGCACGGCTGCCGACGAAAAAAATTGCGCAGCCGTGCTTCCTCCTTTGAGAATTTTTTATGTACCCTATTATAGCATACGGAACCGAATCTGTCTTGCTGTTTCTTTTTTATACAAGCGAAAAAAGCCATGCAGCGTGCTATACTGAAAATGAAGACAAATCAAAGCGGAAAAACCGGAGACATAGTATGGCGGAATATGTAGATATTGTAGATGAGAACGGGATCCCCACAAGCGAAACGGTAGAGCACGAAACGGCGCACGCAAAGGGCTTTCGGCACCGCACCCGCGCTTGACGCAAAAGCACTTGCGAGCCTGCTTGCCAGCAATCCCGAACTACTCAAAAAGGCTTTGGAGTCTGTCCTGCTTGCAATAACACCTGAGTTTATTAGCGAAGCGCAAATTAGCAAACGGACTGAAAACCGAATGAAAATACGTCGATAATGCAGTGCGTATTAGCAAAATGCTAACTGTGGAAATACAGAAAAAGTGATTGGTCTTGACCACAAAATGCCAAACCTGTGATTAGCAATTAGCAAGCAGCCAACCACAACAGAAAATAAAAGCCGAAAAGCCCGATTTTACTAGGCTTTTCCGAAATTATAGTGTTAATCATTTCTTTTTTTGAAATCTGCTAATATTATGCCGTTTTTCCATTCGTTTTAGCAAGGTATTAGCAAACGCAAAGATTTTTGGGGAACATCATTAAGTTAATAGGATACTCGTTACGAGTGCTAATTCACAGTTGAATTTTTTGTTCTTTTTATATTAGTATAAATAAAATTTAACTTAAATAAGTCATAGAGATATCTGTATTCAGTTTTCAAAATACACAAAATACAAATGAAAGGCTTCCATTTTCGTGGTTCGGAATTAACTCCTTCACTTGTTTGAACCGGGAGGGCGTTTTTGGGGGTGTTTTTTCAAAATTTCTTGAAAAAATTTTTTGTAAACAAAAAGCCGCCTATTTCCCTCGTAATCGAGGTCAATAGACGGCGGGTAGAAATATTCATAATTTTGGTGTATAATAGGAAATTAAGAGAAAGATAAATTTGAATTTGTGGAGGATAATATGAAAGTAGATGTCATTAAGAAATATTTTCAGTCTTGGTTAGATAACGATGTTGAGATTGTAAAACAGACTTTTTCTGAAAATGCTTTGTATAGTGAATGCTATGGACCTGAATATCATGGCTTATCACAAATTGTAACATGGTTTGAAAATTGGAATAATAAGGGACAAGTATTGGAATGGACAATCAAACGAATATTTGAGCAAAACCAAACGTTAATTGTTGAATGGTACTTCAGATGTAATTATGATGGTAAGATAGATGGCTTTGATGGTGTTACAATAGCAGATTTTGATAAGGATATGAAAATATTAAAATTATGTGAATTTTAGTCGAAGGCAGAACACTACTATCCATATGAATCATGATCTAAATTCCAGTTTGTCGAACTTACTCTAAATTAGCAAAGACCGCTTACAAAAGTGTAGGCGGTCTTTTTTCGTGTTTAGATATATTTGATTTTGAGCTTTCTTTTCTTGGCTGAAAGCACCTTGCAAAGAATATCATCTACTGCGTCCGTGTATCTGCCTTGTGCTATCAGGCTGTTCTTCAAACGGATAAGTGATTGCAACACTCTCCTGTATTCTTCATCGGAGCAGAGAGGGTATTTTCATTAGCAAAATTGCGAAAACCCTGCCGATTTTTATTAGCAAGCAGTCCACCTGAAAGGCGGACGACATTAGTCCCAATTTCCATTAGCTGACGGAGGATTTGCTAATGAGGTTTTCTGCATTTTTCAGTTTCATTGTCTTTGAACTAAAATAAAAAAAGCCGAAAAGCCCGATTTTACTAGGCTTTTCGGCTGTGCTTTTGGCACCCCCTGCGAGAATCGAACTCACAACTAACCCTTAGGAGTATGGCTTACCATGTGATACACGGTTCGGATGTAACTTCCAATATCATCCCTTACGCAGAATGACTTGTAGTAAACGAACTTTATGATGCAAAACACCTATTCTGACGCAGTTTTATGTGTCCGTTGGGTGGTCCTATTAGCAAATTCTTAGCAAGAGGACACCCAGCCAAAGCCGATTGCTACTGCCATTCTTCACTCCCTTAGTCAAAATGACAAGGCAAATACATGGAGATTACTATGGACAAGAAAGAGAAAAAGTCACTGCCGGAACCGCGCACATATACCGTGGAACAGATTGCGGCTATGCTCAACATTGGCCGCACAACCGCATATCAGCTCGTCAAGCAGGAGGAGTTCAGGATCGTCCGCATAGGAAATGCGATCCGCGTCTCCAAGAAATCTTTTGACGAGTGGCTGGAAAGTTTGGAATTGTGAATATCGCAAGAAACGCCGTAGGCTCAAAAAACCTATGGCGTTTTTTTATACCCATTTTGAAGGAGGCTGGCAATGAAATTGACAGAAGCAGAAATGAGGATGGTGTTTCAGATTGAAAGTACCAATCAGAACGCTGCCCTGAATGAGATTTACATGACATGGCGCTACGCGCCGAACCCGGCAACGAAAGAAACGGCGGAAGGCCTTCTGGACAAGCTCCGTCCCCTGTCGGATCAGGAGTGCATGGATTTGATCCGCAAGGTGCAGGCCGAATACCGTCTGCCGGAGAAAGCCCGCACCATCGGGGAAATGCTGGCAGAGGCCAGACAGCAATCCGGGGCGCAGAAGTTATCTGGTCATGACATTATGGCTTTGGAGCGTTTCGACCCGGCAACCAGACACATGATCGTCTTTGATGTTCTTACCCATGACTCGCCTGTTGGCTGGAAGGGTGAGAAAATGCGCCTGTTCCTGACTGACGCCGGATACAGTAAGGCTTTGGAAAATCAGGAAAAGGGGCATATCAAAATCCGCAACCATGCGAAGGTGCTTTCCGGCGATCTCCACTATGACCATAAAGACCGTGAGAGGTAGCCGCCCTAAAAATGTATCAAAATCAGTGGGATATCTTCTGTTTCTTCCTCTGTAGCTTGCGTTCTGAACAGGGCGTGGATGTTTTCCCATGTGGGAGGCTATGGAGGCGTACAGACGGATAAACCGCTTAAAATCAACACTTTTTATTTTCACAGGAAGGAGGTGTGAAGATGGCTGTTTTTCGTATTGAAAAGACCCGTGATTATACGGTCATGTCGAACCATCACTTGAAAGATCGAACGCTGACCCTGAAATCCAAAGGGCTGCTGTCCATGATGTTGTCGCTCCCTGACGAGTGGAATTACACCACCAGAGGTCTTGCGGCGATCTGTCGGGAAGGTGTGGACAGCATCGGTGCGGCGTTGAAGGAGTTGGAAACCCACGGGTATATCCGGCGCACCCAGCTTCGGGATGAAAAAGGCAAGATCACGGATACCGAGTATGTCATTTACGAAATGCCTCAGTGCGAGCCGCCGTCAAGCCCAGGTACGCCTTTACCGGGTACGGCAAAGCCATATACGGAAAACCCGGATATGGGTATCCCGGATACGGCGGAACCGTGTACGGAAAACCCCGCACAATTAAATACTAATCAAACAAAGACTGATTTATCAAGTACGGAGATATCAAATCCTATCCCATCAAATCCCCCTACCCCCACAGGGGCAAGGATGGGAACGGATCAGATGGGAGCCAGAGAATGTTATCGTGAAGTGATTTTGGATAACATCGAGTACAGCTATCTGGTGCAGGACAATCATATCGACTGTGAGCAGCTTGACGAGATTGTTGACCTGATCGTGGATACCGTGTGTTCTGCCCGCAAAGTCATCCGCATCGCCGGAGACGATTATCCGGCGGAGGTGGTAAAGTCCCGGTTTATGAAGCTGGACAGTTCCCATGTTCAGTATGTCATGGACTGCATGAAGGACAACACCACCTATGTCCGCAATATCAAGAAATACCTTCTGGCGGCGCTGTATAACGCCCCGACCACCATCAACAGCTACTATTCTTCCTTGGTACAGCACGATATGTACGGGGACGGGCAAAGGGGGCGAGGCTAAATGCAGGAGGAAGTAACGCGGGGCGCCGTAACGCTCATTGTTGACGGAGCCAAGCTAAGTGAGCAGGTCTTTGAAAAGGCCGTCAAAAAGTTCCTGGAGGAAATCCAGAAAAGCCAGAAGCCCAAAATCTACCGCGGCAGGCAGAGCCTTAAACAGCTTGCCAGCCAGAACGCAGGTCTTGCCAATATCGAGATCAGCGACAAGAATATCAAGGCTTTCTCCCGTGTGGCGAAGAAATACCATGTGGATTTTGCCTTGAAGAAAGACACCTCCGCAGAGCAGCCCCGTTACCTGGTCTTTTTCAAAAGCCGGGACGCGGATGCCATCACAGCGGCGTTTCAGGAGTTTGCCAGCCGGAAAATGAGCCGTGAGGAAAAGCCCTCCATCCGGGAGCGGCTGACCCAGGCGAAGGAACAGGCGGCAGAGAAAACGAAACACCGTACCATTGACCGGGAGAAAGTAAAGGTCAAAGATCGGAGCGTGCAGAGATGAATATGAAAAAAATGTTTTTGCTGAACCTTCCGTATCTTCTGTTCGTGTATCCCTTCGATAAGCTGGCACAGGCTTTCCGGCTTGCGCCCGGCGCTGACCTCTCCGGCAAGCTGCTTTCTATCGGGGGCGGCTTCACGGCAGCACTTTCCTCCCCGTGGCTCAGTTTCCATCCCACGGACCTGCTGATCGGCATAGCCGGTGCGGTTGTCCTTCGTATGGCGGTCTACCTGAAAGGCAAGAACGCTAAGAAGTATCGCCACGGGATCGAGTATGGTTCTGCCCGCTGGGGTACGGCGGCGGATATCGCCCCCTACATGGACAAGGACTTTTTCCAAAACATCCCCATGACGCAGACGGAACGGATCACGATGGCGAGCCGTCCAAAGCAGCCGAAGTATGCCAGAAATAAAAACATTCTGGTGATCGGCGGTTCCGGCAGTGGCAAGACGCGGTTCTTCTGTAAGCCGTCGCTGCTGCAAGCCCATTCGTCCTATGTCTGCACCGATCCGAAAGGAACCTTGCTGCCGGAGATCGGCACTTTCCTGGAACGGAAGAAATACCGTATCAAATGCCTCAACCTGATAAACTTCCGAAAATCCATGAGATACAACCCACTGGCCTACATTCGATCAGAGAAGGATATCTTAAAGCTGGTGAACGCCCTGATTATGAACACGAAGGGCGAAGGCGAAAAGTCTTCGGAAGATTTCTGGGTCAAAGCGGAGCGCCTCTATTATTCCGCGCTGATCGGCTACATCTGGTACGAGGCCACGGAGGAAGAAAAGAACTTCATCACGCTTCTGGACCTTATCAATGCCAGTGAAGCCAGAGAGGATGACGAAACCTATCAAAGCCCGGTGGACCTGCTCTTTTCTCAGTTGGAAGAACGGGAGCCGGACCACTTCGCCGTGAAGCAGTACCGCAAATTCAAAATGGCGGCGGGTGTTGTATGCTCTAAAAGACTTCTTAATCAAGCGGTTGGGAAGTCTCTTAGAACACACAACCTAAAACCGAAGAAAGGAGCGCAAGTTATGAGAAAAAACGAGAAAATCACAGCTCTGTACGAACGATTGAGCCGTGATGACTTTGGCAAAGATGATGACCAACAGCGTGAGAGCAATTCCATTTCCAATCAAAAAGCTATGTTGGAGGAGTTCGCCGCACGGCAGGGCTTTACAAACATTGTCCATTTCACGGACGATGGTATCAGCGGCACTTGTTTTGACCGCCCCGGATTTTTAGCCATGATGAAAGAGGTTGAAGCCGGGAATGTGGAATGCCTCTGTATCAAGGACATGAGCCGCATGGGTCGTGACTATCTGAAAGTCGGTCAGATTATGGAAATCCTGCGTCAGCGTGGCGTTCGCCTTATCGCCATCAATGACGGCGTGGACAGTGCCAGAGGGGACGATGATTTTACCCCTTTCCGCAATATTATGAACGAGTATTACGCCAGAGACACCAGCCGTAAAATCCGTTCCACTTTCCAGTCCAAAGGCAAGTCCGGCAAGCACCTCACAGGCACAGTCATTTACGGCTATCTCTGGAACGAAGCCAGAGACCAATGGTTGGTTGACCCCGAAGCCGCCGAGGTGGTCAAGCGTATCTTTGCCATGACGATTGAGGGCTACGGTCCGTATCAGATCGCCAGCAAGCTGAAAGAAGAAAAAATCCTCATTCCGTCTGCTTACCTTGCCCAACACGGCGAGGGCGTGAACAAAAACAAGACTTTCAAAGATGTGTACGGCTGGGGTTCTTCCACCA
Organism: Hominenteromicrobium mulieris; assembly: GCA_021029595.1. Lineage (GTDB taxonomy): Bacteria > Bacillota > Clostridia > Oscillospirales > Acutalibacteraceae > Hominenteromicrobium > Hominenteromicrobium mulieris. The sequence goes on from JAJJOY010000003.1 coordinate 390,664, forward strand.
TCTGCAACCTTCTTGAAAAGCGTGAGTATCTGGGACACACCATCAATTTCAAGACCCGAAAGCACTTCAAGGACAAAAAAAGCCATTATGTCCCGGAGGACGAATGGACAATTTTCGAGAATACCCATGAGCCTATCATTGACCAGCAGACCTTTGACCTTGTGCAGAAAATCCGTGGGAATGTCAGACGCTACCCAGACGGCTGGGGCGAAGCAGCTCCCCTCACGGGCTTGCTCTATTGCGCCGATTGCGGTGGCAAGATGTATGTCCACCGCACCAACAACGGCAAGCGTATTTCTCAATATACCTGTTCCCAATACAGCAAAGTCCCAGTTGGAAAGCTCTGCACGACACAGCACCGTATCAATGAAGATGTGGTACTGTCCCTTGTCTCTGAAATGCTGAAAGCCATTGCCGAGTATGCGAAGCATGACCGAGCCGAGTTTGTCCGTGTGGTGCAGGAAGCGCAGTCCAGCCAGCAGACGGCAGAGGTCAAGAAACAGCGGACACGCCTTGCCACCGCAAAGCAGAGAGTTTCCGAGCTGGAAGTCCTGCTCTGCAAAATCTATGAGGACAACATTTTAGGAAAGCTGTCCGACAGCAGATACGCCACTCTGGACGCTCAATACGAAAAGGAACAGTCCGAGCTTACCGTTGAAATCTCCGATCTGGAAAAGGCTATCAAGAGCTACGAGAAGCACGAAAAGGACGCTGACCGTTTTATCGCTCTGATTGACAAGTATGAGAACTTCGACAAGCTGACGATTGCCATGCTCAATGAGTTTATTGAGAAAATCCTTGTGCATGAGCGTGACCGCAAGGGCAGTATTCAGACCACACAGGAGGTCGAGATTTACTTCAATTTCGTGGGTCGTTTCGTTCCCCCTGCGTTTGGCGAAGTGGAGCTTACCCCGGAGGAATTAGAGGAAATCCGCAAGCGTGAGGAACGCAAGGACAGGCTCCACCAGAACTACTTGAAGCGGAAAGCCAATGGTAAACAGAAAGAGTATGAGGAGCGCACGAAAGCCAAGAAAAAAGCGAAGATTGAAGCCAGAAAACAGGCAATCCGCACCGAGGATATTGCCAGAGGGGTATTTATCCCGGTGAGCAGTTTGCCACAGCTGGGACCGAGAAAGGGAGCGTGATTTTATGAAAGAGTTGAAACCGAGAATCCATGAGAACGGTATGGACTATGTGTTGGTGGGCGACTACTATGTGCCGGACTTGAAGCTGCCGGAGGAACGCCGACCTATTGGGCATTGGGGACGCTTGCGCCAGTCCTATCTGAAATTGCACCGTCCCATGCTTTACAACGAGCTAATTTTGTCCGGCAGGCTCCACACCGTCGTTGCCGATCTGAACGAGCAGGCGGCAGACAGGCTGGACTTGATTATCCGGCAGATGATGAAAGCCGAGGGCGTGACCGAAGCCATGAAAGCGGAAAATCAGATGTTATGGGTGCAGTCAATGAACTCCATCCGCTGCCGGGCAGAGGAAATCATCAAGACGGAACTAATCTACTGTTGAGAGAGGTAAAGCTATGATTTTGGAAGCCATGTATAATGGGGAGTTTTATCCCTGCGAGACAGTTGTACCTACATCACCGGAATACCGAAAGGCAGTCATAGCCTGTGAAAAGCTCATGGAGCAGTTGTCCCAGCGGCTCAGCAAAGAGGACTATGAGCTGGTGCAGGAACTCCGGGCGCAGACAGCAATCGCCCAATGTGAAGAAAGTGAAAGTCACTTCAAGTATGATGGCTTTTCCGCTGGGCTGATGTTCAGCAGGAAGCCCATGAACAAGTGCAGCAGAAGAAAGAAAAATAGATGAAGAAAGCCGCCTGAGCAGAAAGAAACTGTTCGGGCGGTTTCAGCATTCGCCAGTAGATTTATTCACACTCTTGTGATAAAATTTACTACAATAAAGAGCGTGATAGCACTAATTTTATGGGGGGATGCTTAATGAATAGAATTTTGAAAAAATTTTTACAGCGGGGTGTCGATTTAAGTCCTGTGGGAGTTGAACTCCGTGAGGATAATACAAATTATTTTTGTACCCCAAAAGGGGCATCGGTTTTTGGATGGGCAGGGATAGATGGTATCCACTTCTGTTTCATTCGTGGATTTGGAGAGATGGTTTTCTCTGTCAGCCCCATGAATACTTCTCCTGATTATGTTCATCCAGTAGCTGAAAATTTTACCGACTTTCTGCGGCTTATACTGGCTTGTGGTGATGTGGCGGCAGTGGAACAAGCGTGGATGTGGAACGAAGCACAGTTTGAAGCCTTTCTCAATGAAAACCCTACAACCCAGGAACAACAGCAAACTTTATCGGAAATTTCAGAGAAGATGAATTTGTTGCCTATGGAACAACCGTGGACATATATCAAAAACCTGCAATCTTCCTTTGATTACAGTCAGATTAAATACACAGAAGATTATTACGATAATGATATGACTTCAGAGGCAGAATTGGTTGCCCCTGAATGGAAGGTCTACTTTGATGGAGATTTCTGGGGACATCGAGGTAAAGACCGTGCCGGAAAAGAGATCAAGCTGGATAAACAATTCGATTGGGCTGGATATCATTGGGTAATTCCGGCAGCTTATTCATGTAGCAAAGGACTTGTCGTTGATTTTTGTATGCGAGTTGATTCAGAAAGCATCCGTGACTTCATGAAAAAATGGAATCTGGACTGGGAAAATGACTCATGTGAAAATTTTACCCGTGAGCAACAGATGCAGATGGAATGGGAAAACCCACTTTGTTTTAACTTCAAACCTTGCTTGAAGTTAAACGAGAAAATATTACAGACAACCCATGGCTGCGCTGTGAGCTTTAATCCTTGTCTGCCAGATGGCGTTATCAATGAGTTGGAAGCAAAATGGGCAATCGACCATTATGGGCTGGATAGTACTTATGGCTGGGTCATATGCAGAGACGTATTTCCTTGGGGAACCAAGCATCACCCTGAAATCAATAAACTTTTTCTTACAATGGAGCAGCAACCAGGACAAGTTCCAGGCTCACATTTCAAAGTTCACGCACCCGGAGATTCATTTATGTTTTCCCATCCTGTTAGCGGAATAACCCATACACTGACCGTGCAGGAAATAGAACAGCAGACAGTTCCTCAAAATAGTTTTGGTTCTGATCGCTGGATTTATCCGACACATTATATTGCCATGAGTTATACACTTACCCCTGAACCGATGGAGAACATTTCGGTTTTTGACTGTGATGAAGGCGATAGACCGATAGAAGTTACACCAGACGATCATTCGTTCCGTCCAGTTGGCAGTAGTTCCTGTTTTGTTGTTGGTGTTATTGGTGGTGCAGATGGTCCGACAGCAGTTATATATGGAACAAATTCACAAGAAAAACTTCATGCTGCTTGTTCTGCTCTGCACTTTGAACCGGTTGGTGATGATGTCGAGTGGCGTATCGTGTTCAATGTTACGCAGTTTGACAAAGAAACATTCCCAATTATCTAAAAATACCCTTAGAACTCTAAGGGCGCACTTCTATACTCTCTGTCGAGAGTAGTGCGTCCTGCGGAGCTTCATTCTCCGTCAGCAGAAGAAAACTGCATGACCGAGAATGTTGCGTCACTTCGTTCCGTCAAGGTGGCTACACCCCCTTGCGCCGCTAAAGCGGCTATCCCCTGTGGACTTGCCGTCCGCAAACGGTTTTGACAAACCGTTCGCCGCCAGCAAGTTTGAAAATCAAGAATCTTAATTTGATAAAGGAGTGTGATTCTATGAAAAAGAAATTACCCATAATCCTCTTGGGTGTTATTTTGGCTTGTGTGTTGGTTTTCGGTTTCCTTTATGCAAACAATGACATTGGTAAAACCGCAAACAGTTTAGAAGCAGACATTCGCCAATCTCAAAAAATTTTGGATGATTGGATTGTTGATGGAAGCATTTCCGACACAATGGCTGCATTTATTTCTTACCCACAGGACAAGACAGACCACACTTTTTCTGTCTATGTAAATCGCCCTGGCTTGTCTTTTGGATATTTCTTCCGTGGTGGTGGAGATATAGTTGAGGTTGATGATTACATTGCAGAGTTTGTTGTTGAGGGAAATAACGAAAGGGCATTTATCTCAATGAATACCCAAAATATTGTTCGACTTGAAGTGGATGATGGCAACGGCATTCAGGTGATTGATATTGATAGTGGCAAGCCTTTCGCCATTGTCCTGCCCCTCAATGTAGGAAACATCTGTTTCTATGATACGAATGGAAATGTTGTGGAATATCTTCGCCAACAACTTTGACCAACTTCAATTTACCGAACTGAACACAACAACTGAATACCGAAAAACTGACCGTTGACTGGTCGCAATCTGCGAAAAGTTGACGGTCTTTTTTTTTCCCCATTTTCAAAAAAGGAGGTCACGAAAAATGGCAAAACCGAAAAACCTTGAACAGCTCCGAGCCGAAAAGGAACAGGTCGAGACACAGCTTGCACAGGAACAGCACAAGCTGGAGCGTCTGGAGAACAGAAAGAAATATCTGGAGAAAGGCGAGAGACAAAAGCGCACCCACCGCCTTTGCAATCTGGGTGGCACGATTGAGAGCCTTGCCCCGGAGGTCAAAGATCTCACACGCACCGAAATGACAGAGCTGATGGAACACATCTTTTCCCTGTCCGAAGTCCAGCGAGCCGTCTGGCACATGGCGATTACTCACACCAACCAAGCGAACAGAGAAAAGGAGTTGAAAGCCGATGGCACTATTTCATCTGAGCGTCACGCAGACTAAGCGAAGCGCAGGACAGTCCACTATTGCTTCTGCCGCCTACCGTGCCGGGGAGCGATTGTATAGCGAGTATTACGGCGAATACAGCGACTACACCCGCAAGGGCGGCGTGATCTGCTCTGACATTCTCCTGCCGTCCCATGCACCGCCCGAATATGCAGACCGCCGACCCTATGGAATGCCGTGGAAAAAGCCGAGCGTGGAAAGAACGCCCAGCTTGCATACAGCTTTGACATTGCCTTGCAGAATGAATTTTCCCTTGAGGAAAACATCGCTCTTGCAAGGCAATTTTTGTTGGAGAACTTTGTGAGCCGGGGCATGGTGGTTGACTTCGCCGTACACCAGCCAGACCGGGAGGACGGCGGCATACCAAACCCGCATTTTCATGTGCTTTGCCCCATCCGCCCCATCGAGCAGAACGGCAAATGGGGACTAAAGCAACGCCGGGTGTATGAGCTGGACGAGGACGGCAACCGTATCCGGGACGCAGACGGAAAGTTTGTGTTCAACGCCGTTCCCACTACCGACTGGGGCAGTCCCGAAACGCTGGAATACTGGCGGCAGACATGGGCGGAGCTATGCAACGCCAAGTTTGCGGAAAAGGGGCTTGACATTCGTATCGACCACCGAAGCTATGAGCGTCAGGGCGTGGAGCTTCTTCCCACCGTCCACGAGGGCGCAACCGTCCGGGCAATGGAGAAGAAAGGCATACGCACCGAGAAAGGCGAGTTCAACCGCTGGATCAAGGCAACCAATGCCGTTATCCGGGACATCAAGAAGAAAATCGCTCTCCTGTTCGATTGGATTGCCGAAGCAAAAGCGGAGCTTGCCAAGCCGCAGGCACCCAACCTTGTTTCTCTGCTGAACGCCTATTACACCAGCCGCAGAGCCGGGGCATATTCGCAGAAAGGTAAGGTCAGCAACCTAAAGGAGATGAACGAGACTTTCAATTATCTCCGGGCAAACGGCATTTACTCCCTTGAAGATTTGGAAAGCCGTGTCAGCGAACACAGTGCTGCCACAGAGAGCTTGAAGAAAACGCTGGACGAACAGACTGCCCGAATGAAAGCAATTAAGCAGCTCTATGACAGCTCCGCTGCTTTCCAGAGCTTGAAGCCTGTCTATGACGGCTTGCAGAAAATCAAGTTTGAGAAGCCCAGAGCCAAGTACAAGGCAGAGCATGAAGCGGAACTGAAACAGTTCTACGCCGCCAGACGTAAGCTGACCGGAGAGTTCCCGGACGGCAAGGTGGATATGAAAAAGCTGACCGAAGAGTATGACGAGCTGGAACAGGCGCACAACACCACCTATGGCGAGTTTAAGACCGTCAGAGACGATTTACACCGTCTTTGGAAGGTCAAGTCATGTGTAGATACTGCCGCCCGATTTAACGAGCGTACAGAGGAACAACTGCACCAAAATCGACCCCAAACACGACACAAAAAGGAGGATATATCCCGATGAATTACACCCAAGCACAGATTGACCGGGCGAACGCCGTCAGTCTGGAAGATTTTCTCCGCACACAGGGAGAGACGCTTATCAAAAGCGGACGGGAATACCGCTGGAAAGAACATGACAGCCTGACCGTCCGGGGAAACAAATGGTTTCGCCACAGCCAGAGCAAGGGCGGCTATCCCATTGATTTTGTCATGGAGTTTTACGGCAAGTCCTTTCCCGAAGCAGTCCAGCTCTTAACCGGCGAAAGCGCCGAGGGACAGAGCGAAGCCAGCACAGCACCGCCCACAGCGTTTCACTTGCCCTTGCACAACAGAACAGCCGACAGAGCAATTCAATATCTTTGCGAAAGCCGAGGTCTCAACAAAACGCTTGTTGAGGCTTTTCTTCTTTCCGGGGATATTTACGAGGACGCAAAGCGGCACAATGTTGTGTTTGTCGGCAGAGACCGAAGCGGTACGCCGAGATACGCCCATGTGCGAGGAACGGCAGACCCATTCAGACAGGACATTGCCGGGTCTGACAAGTCCTATCCGTTCCGCTATGAGGGAAACGGCAATCAGCTCTTTGTCTTTGAAGCACCGATTGACCTTTTGTCCTTTATCTGCCTTTATCCGCAGGACTGGCAGACAAGGAGCTACCTTGCCCTGGGCGGCGTTTCAGGCAAAGCCCTTGACCGTTTTCTTTCTGAACGCAAGGACACCCGAAAAGTGTTCCTCTGCCTTGACAGCGACACCGCAGGAAGCGATGCCTGTACCCGACTGGCACAGTCCATTCCCGGCGAGATCGCCGTCATTCGCCTTGTCCCGGCAAGGAAAGACTGGAACGATGTTCTCCGTCAGCAAGGGGACATTCCCAGCCGCAAATTCATAGCCGAGACAATCACGCTGCGAGAGCTGCCCACCGCCCAGCCTGTTCCCATGCTCCGCATGGCAGATGTGGAGCTGACGAGCGTGGAGTGGCTATGGTTTCCGTATATCCCCTTTGGAAAGCTGACGATCATACAGGGCAACCCCGGCGAGGGCAAGACCTACTTTGCCATGCGCCTTGCGGCGGCTTGCACCAATCGAAAGCCTTTACCCGGTATGGAGACCCTTGAGCCTTTCAACATCATCTACCAGACCGCAGAGGACGGTCTGGGCGATACCGTCAAGCCCCGACTGATGGAAGCGGAAGCAGACCTTGAAAGAGTGCTTGTCATTGACGATAGGGACACACCGCTGACCCTTGCCGATGAGCGCATAGCAAGGGCAATCAGGGAAAACAACGCAAGGCTGGTTATCATTGACCCGGTGCAGGCGTTTCTGGGCGCAGATGTGGACATGAACCGGGCAAATGAAGTCCGTCCCATTTTCCGCAGTCTGGGAGATATTGCACAGGCTACTGGGTGCGCTATCGTGCTGATAGGGCACCTGAACAAAGCCGCAGGAACACAAAGCACTTACAGGGGCTTAGGGTCTATCGACATTACGGCGGCAGTCCGCAGTCTGCTCTTTATCGGCAAGCTGAAGGACAGCCCCACAACGAGGGTGCTTATCCATGAGAAAAGCTCCCTTGCGCCGCCCGGACAGTCCCTTGCCTTTTCTCTGGGAGACGAGAAAGGCTTTGAATGGATAGGAGCTTATGACATTACCGCTGACGAGCTTCTTGCCGGAACAGACACCGCCAAGACCGAGAGCAAGACCGCACAGGCGCAAATGCTTATTCTGGAACTGCTTGCGGACGGAAAGCGTATGCCGAGTGCAGAGTTGGAAAAGGCAGTCAATGAGCGTGGGATTTCCTCACGCACCATGAGAACGGCAAAGAGCCGTATCGGGGACAGACTTGTGACCGAGAAAGACGGCACAGCATGGGTCTGCTATCTCCGAGACTGACAACAGGAACACGGCAAGCGTGGCAAAGACGGCAAGGTTTTTATAGATACCTTAATGTTGCCGCCTTGCCTTCTTCCCTCATACCGATCACCGCCCGATGATGAAAAGTCACCGGGCATTTTTTATTTACAGGAGGATTTTGAATGAACAATACCGCAACCAACAGTACCCCTTGCCCGACTGTCAGAAAGCAGATTGGCAAGACCACCTATATCGTCCGTGTCCATTTCAGCGAGACCGCCAAGGAGACGATGGAGGACAAAATCAAGCGTATGCTCCGTGAAGAAGTCCGCAAAATGTGACTTCTTTTTGAATTTGATGAAAAAGTCCTTGACTTTTCGTCTCTGGCAAAACCTTAAAATCCATCCTCATTTCCTGCGGTGCCCGGCTTGCTCCCTTTGATATCAAGGAGCTGCGGGACCTGATGGAGTATGACGAACTGGAACTGGATACCCTGGGCGACCAAAAGACGGCGCTGTTTGTGATCCTGTCAGATACGGACAGCACTTTCAATTTCGTGGCCGCCCTCATGTATAGTCAGCTTTTCAATCTGCTCTGCGACAAGGCGGATGACTTCTACGGCGGGCGGCTGCCTGTCCATGTCCGTTTGATCCTGGACGAGTTTGCCAACATCGGCCAGATACCGAACTTCGATAAGCTGATTGCCACCATCCGAAGCCGTGAGATATCGGCTTCTATTATTTTGCAGTCGCAGAGCCAGTTAAAGACCATCTACAAGGATGCGGCAGATACCATTGTCGGTAACTGTGACAGCACTTTGTTTTTGGGAGGCAAGGAAAAATCCACGCTCAAGGAAATTTCGGAACTGCTGGGGAAAGAGACCATTGATCTCTATAACCAGTCCGAAAACCGGGGCAGCCAGGTTTCCCACGGCCTCAGTTATCAGAAATTAGGAAAGGAGTTGATGACCCAGGACGAATTGGCAGTGATGGACGGCGGCAAGTGTATCTTCATGCTGCGGGGCGTGCGTCCGTTCCTTTCGGACAAGTACGACCTCACCCGGCACCCGAATTACAGATACACGGCCGACGCCGACCCTAAAAATGTCTTTGACATGGAACGGTACATGAAGAAGCAGCGTGCCGTGGTAAAACCCACGGACACCTTCGATGTGTACGAGATTGACGCAACAACTTAACCCAAAATCAAAAACATTTTTTAGGAGGATTATTTTATGGAATTTTTCAACAGTGCAGTTGGTGTTTTGCAGACTCTCGTAGTGGCCCTGGGCGCAGGTCTTGGTATCTGGGGCGTTATCAACCTTCTGGAAGGTTACGGCCAGGACAACCCTGCTTCCAATGCTCATGTGCCATAAAGTAACACACAAGAAGTTGATAGACAACAGCCCGTTATTCCGTAAAAATTTCAAAGTAGAATTTCATGGAAGCCATACAAATTGTGTGGCTTCTTTTGCTTAATAAGCAAAGATAAATTTTCTAATACCCTATTGACAAAAGCGTTTGCCTTGAATATAATGTACTTGTACGATAAGTACATTATAGAACAAAGGAGGGGCGTTGTGGAAATTATCATAAGCAGTAATACGAGCAAGCCAATTTATGAGCAGATAACTTCACAGATAAAAGCCATGATTATGAGTGGCGAGTTAAAAACCGGCGATCCTATTCCCTCTATGCGGGCGCTGGCAAAGTCCATTCATGTGAGTGTTATTACCGTTCAAAAAGCGTATGAAGATTTGCAAAGGGACGGTTTTATTGAAACAACGGTAGGCCGAGGAAGTTTTGTGTCGGCACAGAACAAAGACTTTTATCAGGAAGAACAGCAGAGATTGGCCGAAGAACATTTGCAAGAGGCCGCCGATATTGGGCGGATAAGTGGAATATCGTTGGAAAAACTGATTGAATTACTGACGATATTTTATCAAGAGGAGGATTAACTATGAACGCTATTTTGCAGGTTGAGAACTTGACAAAGCAATACGCCGATTTCAAGTTAGACCATGTTTCGTTTTCGGTTCCGAAAGGAACAATCATGGGGCTTATTGGCGAAAATGGAGCCGGAAAAAGCACAACTATCAATGCTATTCTTGATTTAATTCATAAAGATGATGGAACAGTTACTTTTTGGGGGCAGGAATTATCGTCCACAAAACAAATCAAAGAGGATGTTGGCGTAGTGTTTGACGGAATTAACTTCTATGAAACGCTCACTCCGGCCAAAGTCGGGAAAATTGCTGGTGCTGCCTACAAACAGTGGGACGGCCATCTGTTTCAAGACTATCTAAAGCGGTTTCAACTTCCAGCGGATAAGGAAATTAAATCTCTGTCCAAGGGAATGAAGATGAAGTTGTGTATTGCCGTCGCCCTTTCCCATAACCCCAAGCTACTGATTTTGGACGAAGCGACAAGCGGCCTCGACCCTGTAATGCGTGATGATATTCTTGATGTATTTCTTGAATTTGTTCAGGACGAAAATCATTCCATTTTGATGTCCTCGCATATCACAACAGATTTAGAAAAAGTCGCAGATTACATTACATTTATCCATCAGGGCAAGGTTCTTTTTTGTAAAACGAAAGATGAACTTCGTTATAACTATGGTATTATCCGCTGTGGCGCAGCACTGTTCGACCAGCTCGATAAAGCGGAAATTCTGGCTTACCGCAAAGATGATTATCAATGGAATGTGCTGGTAGCTGACAAGGAAAAAGCCCGGAGGAAATATAAAAATGCCGTAGTGGACGACGCAACAATCGACGATATTCTGCTGCTGTATGTGAAAGGAGAGCAAGCAAAATGAAAAGTCTTGTTTTGAAAGATTTATTTAATATCGGCCACAATGCGAAATCTATGCTATTCATCCTTGTGGTTTTTGCCGTTGCGCTTATTCCGTTTTCCGGCGTAGAAGGCTATATTTTTGTATGTGCGATTTTGTGCAGCATGATGATTGTAACAACCTTTTCTTTTGATGACAGTTCTAAATGGACACGGTATGCTATGATAATGCCAGTTTCCAAGAAAGAATTGGTTGCTGGAAAATTTATGGTGCTGGCTATCTTCTGCGCCATTGGCAGCCTCTTTGGGCTGATTATTGGTTTTATCGGTGGCCTAATCACAGATAAAATCGTACTCGACATAGTAGGGATTGGAGAGCTTCTGTTTTTGACACTCGTTGCATGGGTAATCTCCCTTATTTTTGGAAGTATGTCAATTCCTCTTGTGTTCAAGTTTGGCGCAGAAAAAGGCCGTGTTCTGCTATTAGTATCATTCCTCATTCCGGCAGGGATTTGCTTTGGAATATATCAGCTTCTTACTATGCTGGGAGTTGCATTGACAGACCAGATTGTATTTATTCTTCTCTGCTGCTCACCGCTTCTGGCGTTGGCATGGTGCTATGTGATGTATCAAATCAGTTATCGCATTTTTGTAAAGCAAGAGCTTTGATTTCTATTGGGAGGTATCTATATGGGAAGCAGAAGATTTGAAATTACTGAAACCGCAGGAAGTGTGAAAGGCTTTTATGTGGTAGTGGACAGAGAAACCGGGGTCAATTACCTTGTGGCAAAGTTTGGAACTGGCGGGGGTATTTGTCCCTTGATTGACAAAGACGGAAAACCGATTATCAGCGAGTAGCAAAGCCAGCCGAGCCAGTCAACGGTCAAGATAAACAGCGCATACTGCGCTGCCGTTGACAGCCCCGCCCGCCTTTGCAGATAGGCAATCAAGGGGCGACAGCAAGGAGTGCTGCCGCCCTTTCCCATAATCGAAGAAAGGGGGATTTTCCATGACTGAATACGAAGCCTATCAAGAACATATCCGCTATACCCATGATACCTATTGCCGGATTGTTATTCGCCATGCGTCCTTTGACGCTGCCCGTATGCTGGCGGCGAGATGGAAACGGGAAATCTCCCTTGAATATCTGACCGAAGAAAAGTTTGTCCAACTAAGCACCACAGACGAGTATTTTCAAGTGCCGGACTATGGCGAAACTTATCCGTTCTCTGTCCGGGGGCAGACGATACTTTTAGATAGCTGTTCTCTTGCGGCTGCTCTTGCCCGATTGCCGGAACAGACGCAGGAAGAAATCTTTTTGTACTACTTTCAGCACTTGACGCAGAAAGAAATCGGAGAACAAAGCGGCTGGACACGCAGCACAATCGGGCGGCATATACGGCTTGCCTTGAAGCGGCTGAAAGAGGAAATGGAGGTGCTGTCCCATGAGTAACCGACTTCTCCCCTATGACACTATCATAAAGGCACATGAGGGCGACCCCATAGCGATACAAGCCGTCCTTGACCGATACGCTGGATATATCCGCTACTTCTCTAAGATGAACGGCTATTACAACTCTGATATGGAGGACTACATCAGAACAAAGCTGATTGAAAGCCTGTTCAAGTTCCGGCTTGACCGATAACATAGAAACTGAATATCCCGCCGCCCCGCAGCGGCACATGAAGCAGTAAATCCGAAAAAGATTTGCTGCTTTTTTTGCGCTCATTTTTGGCAAATTTCCAAAAGTTCCGTATTAGATAGTGAAACCAAAAAATGCCGTTTTTTTTAGACAGCGGGCAAAACGCAGCTTCCGAAACGCCTTATTGTCGGGAAAGACCGAGCCGCCGGAAAAGTTCTTGCCGGAAAGTCCGTCATTTTTGCTTTTTGCGGTGTTGTAGGGAGTAAGGGAAGAACGCCAGCCCGCAGCCTTTTATAAAAAAGCTGGTTGCGATTTCCTGAAAAAGTGGCAGTAGGAAGTGAGTGGCAGTCTGGCAGTTTCTTAGAGCAAGATTCTACCGCAGTACCAAAATTCGCTTATCGCTCATTTTGCCCCTGCGGGAATCTTGTTGGAGAGTGCCTTCCCCAAACCCTGCCATGTGGCTTACGCCGCTTAAAAATCCCTCAAAATATTTTTTCGGATTTTTCAAAAACAGTTCCGCTTCACACCCTGTTTTTCTCCTATTAGTGAGAGGACACCACGCACAGAAAGGAGGTCAACCACCTATGAAACGATACAACACGCCGCACCGCAGCCGGGTAGTCAAGACACGCATGACCGAGGAAGAATACGCCGAGTTTGCGGAAAGGCTTTCTGCCTACAACATGAGCCAAGCCGAGTTTATCCGGCAAGCCATAACCGGGGCAGCCATACGCCCCATCATAACCGTTTCCCCCGCCAATGACGAGCTGCTTGCCGCTGTCGGGAAGCTGACCGCCGAATACGGCAGGATCGGCGGCAACTTAAACCAGATAGCCCGGACGCTAAATGAGTGGCGCAGCCCCTACCCGCAGCTTGCAGGGGAGGTACAGGCAGCGGTTTCCGACCTTGCTGCCCTAAAGTTTGAAGTCTTGCAGAAAGTGGGTGACGCTGTTGGCAACATTCAAACATATCAGCTCTAAAAATGCCGACTATGGCGCAGCGGAAGCCTACCTCACATTTGAGCATGACGAGTTTACCATGAAGCCCACCCTTGATGAAAACGGGCGGCTGATACCGAGGGAGGACTACCGCATTTCTTCCCTCAACTGCGGGGGCGAGGATTTCGCTGTTGCCTGTATGCGGGCGAATCTCCGCTATGAGAAAAATCAAAAACGGGAAGATGTGAAAAGCCACCACTATATCATCAGCTTTGACCCACGGGACGGGACAGACAACGGCTTGACCGTAGACCAGGCGCAGGAGCTGGGCGAGAAGTTCTGTAAAGAGCATTTCCCCGGACACCAAGCCCTTGTATGCACCCACCCGGACGGGCATAACCACAGCGGCAATATCCATGTGCATATCGTCATCAACTCCCTGCGAATTTATGAAGTCACGCTTCTGCCCTACATGGACAGACCAGCCGACACACGGGAGGGCTGCAAGCACCGCTGCACCAATGCCGCTATGGAATATTTCAAGTCCGAAGTCATGGAGATGTGCCACCGGGAAAATCTGTATCAGATTGACCTTTTGCATGGCAGCAAGAACCGAGTGACCGAGCGTGAATACTGGGCGCAGAAGAAAGGGCAGCTTGCCCTTGATAAAGAGAACGCCGCCAGAGAAGCCACCGGACAGCCGACCAAGCCCACCAAGTTTGAAACGGACAAGGCGAAGCTGCGCCGGACGATACGGCAGGCACTTTCCCAAGCTACCAGCTTTGACGAGTTTTCTTCCCTTTTGCTGTGGGAGGGCGTGACCGTCAAGGAGAGCCGGGGGCGGCTTTCCTACCTCACGCCGGACAGGACAAAGCCTATCACAGCCCGGAAGCTGGGGGACGATTTTGACAAGGCTGCTGTCCTTGCCCTGCTCACACAGAACGCCCACAGAGCCGCCGAACAGACCACAGCCATACCCGAATACCCCCACACACAAAAGGGACGCTTGCGGGAGGAAAAAACCACAAAAACTACCCCGGCAGACACCACCTTGCAGCGCATGGTTGACCGGGAAGCAAAGCGAGCCGAGGGCAAGGGCGTAGGCTATGACCGCTGGGCGGCAAAGCACAACCTAAAGCAAATGGCGGCTACCGTTACAGCCTACCAGCAGTACGGCTTTTCTTCCCCGGAGGAATTGGACGAAGCCTGTTCTGCCGCCTATGCCGCCATGCAGGAAAGCCTTGCAGAGCTGAAGCAGGTGGAAAAGACGCTGAACGGGAAAAAGGAGCTGCAACGACAGGTGCTTGCCTATTCCAAGACCCGCCCTGTCCGGGACGGGCTGAAACAGCAGAAAAACGCCAAAGCAAAATCAGCCTACCGTCAGAAGTACGAAAGCGACTTTATCATAGCAGACGCAGCCGCCCGCTATTTCAGGGAGAACGGCATTTCCAAGCTGCCGAGCTATAAAGCCCTGCAAGCAGAGATTGAAGCCCTTATCAAAGAGAAAAACAGCGGCTACAACGATTACCGGGCAAAACGGGAGGAATACCGCCGCTTGCAGACTGTCAAGGGCAATATCGACCAGATTTTACGCCGGAGCGAGCCGCAACGCAGAAAGGAGCAGAGCCATGAACGGTAATATCCCCCGCATGGACTACCGCCAGTACCGGGCAGCCCGCCGCCTTGTGCATGAGTGCTGCAACTATGACAGCGGGAATTGTCTGCTGTTGGAGGACGGCGAGCCTTGCGTGTGTGTGCAGAGTATCAGCTATTCGCTGCTCTGCCGCTGGTTTACTGCCGCTGTCCTGCCCCTTGATGAAGCACTGGAGGCCGCCCTCATGCGCCGGGAAAGCCGGAAACGCTGCGCTGTCTGCGGGGCGTTCTTTGTCCCCAAATCCAACCGGGGGAAATACTGCCCGGACTGCGCCGGACGCATGAAGCGGATAAACGCCGCCAAACGGAAGCGGAAACAAAGGGAGAAATGTCACGCTTTAGGGCATTTCAAACCCGCATAAATCAAGGCTTTTTTGGAGGGTGTCAAAGGGTGCGTGATACATTTATCCTTTTCCCCCGAAAACGCCCCCTAAAAGCGTAACAGAACCCATAGACAGACACCACAAGGAGGTGAACCCTATCGCTGATTATATGACCGCAGAAACGGAGCTGCCCGCTTACCTGCCTTACCCCCGTTTCCTGCTGAAAATGGACATATCCCACACCGCCAAGCTGCTGTATGTGCTGCTGTTAGACCGTTCCACCCTTTCGCAGAAGAACGGCTGGCAGGACAGCGAGGGACGGATATACATTGTCTACCCCATAGCAGAGATAGCGGAAATGCTGGATAAAGGCTGCACCACCATAAAGGGCGCACTGAACGAACTGGACGCTGCCGGGCTGCTGGAACGCAGACGGACGGGCTTTTCTGCCGCCAACCGTCTGTATGTGAAAGTGCCGCCTATTCCAGTGGTACAGTTTTCCGACCAACTGACGGACGGAAAACCGACCCTCATAAGGGCGGGAAACCGACCAACTGACAGCCGGAAAACTGACCTTATGACGGTCGGAAAACCGTCCCCTAACCAAACTAATATAAACAACCTAATAGAGAGCCAAACAAAAAGAGCGAGTGAGGGGCAGCCCCCTGCCGCTTATGGCAGATATAAAAATGTATTCCTTTCTGACGCAGAACTTTTGGAACTGGAACAGGACTTCCCCGGCAAGTGGGAGTATTACCTTGACCGGCTTTCCTGCCATATCGCTTCCACTGGGAAGCAGTACCACAGCCATGCAGCCACCATTTACAAGTGGGCGCAGGAAGACGCTGCCAAAGGCAAGGCTGCCCCGAAACAGGGCATACCCGATTATTCATGCAAGGAGGGCGAGAGCTTATGAAAAACGAGATTGAAGCTATGATTACGGACATTACAGCCACTACCGCCGAAGCGGAGGACTACACAGGCGAGGACGGGCTTTTATACTGCGGCAAGTGCCATACGCCCAAAGAAGCCTACTTTGCAGAGGGAAAGACCTGTTTCGGGCGTGACCGCCACCCAACAGACTGCGACTGCCAGCGAGCAGCCCGTGAAAAGCAGCAAGCCGCCGAAAGCCGACAGAAGCACCTTGAAAAAGTGGAGGACTTGAAACGCCGGGGCTTTACCGACCCTGCTATGCGGAACTGGACATTTGAGCATGACAACGGCAGAAACCCACAGACCGAAACCGCCCGCTTTTATGTGGAGAGCTGGGAAACCATGCAGGCTGAAAATATCGGCTACCTGTTTTGGGGCGGCGTGGGGACAGGAAAAAGCTACCTTGCCGCCTGTATCGCCAACGCCCTTATGGAGAAAGAGGTTGCCGTCTGTATGACAAACTTTGCAACCATACTCAATGACCTTGCTGCCAGCTTTGATGGCAGGAACGAATATATTTCCCGCCTTTGCAGCTACCCCCTGCTGATACTTGATGATTTTGGTATGGAGCGAGGAACAGAATACGGGCTGGAACAGGTTTACAGCGTGATTGACAGCCGTTACCGAAGCGACAAGCCGCTGATCGCCACGACCAACCTCACGCTGGAGGAATTGCAGCACCCGCAGGACACGCCCCACGCCCGTATCTATGACAGGCTGACTTCCATGTGCGCCCCCGTCCGCTTCACGGGCAGCAACTTCCGAAAGGAAACCGCACAGGAAAAACTGGAACGCTTAAAGCAACTGATGAAGCAGCGAAAGGAGAGCCTATGACAGAAACGAAACAGACAAGCACCACCAAAACAGACCGCCGCCCGGACTGTGTAACGGAAATCCGCATGGGCAATTCCGTCCTTACCGTTTCCGGCTTCTTCAAGCAGGGCGCAACCGATACCGCAGCCGACAAGATGATGAAAGTGCTGGAAGCGGAGGCTGCTGCCGGACATACGCCACCGTTCAGCGCATAAGTGATGACATGGAAAAGCGGTCACGCCGGGGAGCATGACCGCTGGAATATCAGTAACAACTTTATTTTTTCCGAAGTTTCAACTCAATGCCTTTTGGAGCAGCTATATCCTGCAACAGTTTTGCGATAACAGAAGCCTGTTCTTTCTTCCCCATACTTTGAAAATCCTTATCGGATTTAACTGTTTGCAAGATATTTTCAATTTCTTTAATCGTTAAGAGATTGACTGCAACACAGAATAGATTTTTTCTGCGCCCGTCATTATAGTGTGACAAGAGGAAATCCAATAATTTGCGCTTTTCTTCCTGTTCAGCATTATAGGCGGGAATCCCTATCTGGCTGGCTTTTTCCATGTCATTCATTTGATTATGATGAGTTATAAAAGAATCAAAATCATCTATATGAGCGTATTTGTCACAAGGGAAGCTGGTACACTGAAAGCAATATTCGATTTTCCCATGTTCAATACTGCACTTTGCGATTTTACAACTTTGATTATCAACGCCGCAACCGGAACAATGCCCTGCCAAATTCATAGGACATAATTTACAATTTAGACCACAAAGAGAAAGGTACTGATTGTTACGGACAAACCCTTTCATTGTCACACCCCCTTGTATTGATTAGCTCCATTTTACCATAAGAACAAGAGTTTTTCTACTATGCAATCCCAATCATCTGCTACACAAAAAACGGCGATTTGACCGACCATAAAGAAGCAGATTTGACGCTTTTGCCGCTATACAGACAGCCGCCCCATGTGGTACAATCAAGGTACGGAATAGTGGGGCTGGCTGTCGGAAACGGAGGATTTTATGTTAAGACAGACCACCCAGAAAATCACTGCCCTTTATCCAAGACTATCCCATGAGGACGAGCTGCAAGGCGAGAGCAATTCCATTTCCAACCAGAAGCGTATTCTNTACGGAATAGTGGGGCTGGCTGTCGGAAACGGAGGATTTTATGTTAAGACAGACCACCCAGAAAATCACTGCCCTTTATCCAAGACTATCCCATGAGGACGAGCTGCAAGGCGAGAGCAATTCCATTTCCAACCAGAAGCGTATTCTTGAAACCTATGCAAAGCAGAACGGCTTTTCCAATCTGCGCTGGTACACGGACGACGGTTATTCTGGTGCGAACTTTCAAAGACCCGGTTTCCAAGCCATGCTTGCGGACATTGAAGCCGGAAAAGTCGGGACAGTTATCGTAAAGGATATGTCGAGGTTAGGGCGAAACTACCTGCAAGTGGGAATGTATACGGAAATGATTTTCCCACAGAAAGGTGTCCGCTTCATCGCTATCAATGACGGAGTGGACAGCGCACAGGGCGACAATGATTTTGCCCCGCTGCGGAATATCTTTAACGAATGGCTGGTGAGAGATACGAGCAAGAAAATCAAAGCAGTAAAACGCTCAAAAGGCATGAGTGGCAAGCCCATCACAAGCAAGCCTGTGTATGGTTACCTCATGGACGAGGACGAAAATTTCATTATTGACGAGGAAGCTGCACCCGTAGTCAAGCAGATATACAACCTCTGCCTTGCCGGGAATGGTCCGACCAAGATAGCCCGTATGCTCACAGAGCAGCAGATCCCCACGCCGGGGACGCTGGAATACCGCAGGACGGGCAGCACCCGCCGCTACCACCCCGGCTATGAATGCAAGTGGGCGACCAATACCGTTGTGCATATCCTTGAAAACCGGGAATACACAGGCTGTCTGGTAAATTTCAAGACAGAAAAGCCCTCTTACAAAGTCAAGCACAGCGTAGAAAATCCCCCGGAGAAGCAAGTGATTTTCGAGAACCACCACGAGCCTATCATAGACACCCAGACATGGGAACGGGTGCAGGAACTTCGCAAGCAGCGCAAACGCCCCAACCGCTATGATGAAGTGGGCTTGTTCTCCGGCATACTGTTCTGTGCGGACTGCGGCAGTGTCATGTATCAGCAGCGATACCAGACGGACAAGCGCAAGCAGGACTGTTATATCTGCGGCAACTACAAGAAACGCACCCATGACTGTACGGCGCACTTTATCCGCACCGACCTCTTGACCGCTGGCGTACTCTCCAATCTGCGGAAAGTGACCAGCTATGCGGCAAAGCATGAAGCCCGGTTTATGAAGCTCTTGATTGAGCAGAACGAGGACGGGGGCAAGCGCAGGAACGCCGCCAAGAAAAAGGAACTGGAAGCCGCCGAGAAACGCATAGCCGAGTTATCCGCTATCTTCAAGCGNTATGCGGCAAAGCATGAAGCCCGGTTTATGAAGCTCTTGATTGAGCAGAACGAGGACGGGGGCAAGCGCAGGAACGCCGCCAAGAAAAAGGAACTGGAAGCCGCCGAGAAACGCATAGCCGAGTTATCCGCTATCTTCAAGCGGCTGTATGAGGACAGCGTGACCGGGCGCATATCAGACGAGCGTTTCACAGAGCTGTCGGCAGACTATGAAGCAGAGCAACGGGAACTGAAAGAAAGAGCCGCCGCTATCCAAGCGGAGCTTTCCAAAGCACAGGAAGCCACCGTGAACGCAGAAAAGTTTATGAATGTTGTCCGGCGGCATACCAGCTTTGAAGAACTTACCCCTACTCTGCTGCGGGAGTTTGTAGAGAAAATCGTTGTGCATGAGTGCAGCTATGACGAGAACAAGACCCGCAGACAGGACATTGAGATTTATTATTCTTTTGTTGGCAAGGTGGACTTGCCCGAATAACCGCCTGACCTATCCGACACAATGCGCAAGTGCCGGATAGGAACGGCAAAATTTTTTACACTTCTATTACTTCTTTATCACACATTAGTAAAAAGCCAGGGTATGAAACAGTTGATGGCTGGCGGCGGTGTCGCCCTCATCGGCATCACCCTTGTACCTCTGCTCTCCGGCCTGTTCGGTTGATCGTCTGGCGGTGATCGCTTATGGGCGGCATACTCGACAAACTCGATGAATGGCTCCGAGGGCTGCTCATCGAGGGAATCACGGGAAACCTGTCGGGCATGTTCGATACGGTCAATACCAAAGTAGGCGAGATCGCCGGTGAAGTGGGACAGACGCCGCTGGCATGGAACAGCGGCGTCTTTTCTATGATCCGCAACCTCTCTGAAACGGTGATCGTTCCAATCGCCGGGGTTATCCTGACATTCGTAATGTGTTATGAGCTGATCCAGCTTGTGACAGAGAAAAACAATCTGCACGATGTAGATACCTGGATGTTCTTCAAGTGGATTTTCAAGACCTTCTGCGCAGTTCTCATTGTGACGAACACATGGAATATTGTCATGGGTATCTTTGATGTGGGGCAAAGCGTTGTGAACAGCAGCGCAGGTGTCATCATCGGGAATACCTCCATTGATATCAGCAGCGTTATCACGGATATGGAGGCGCAGCTTGAAGCCCTGGGCACGGGAGAACTGTTCGGGCTGTGGTTCCAGTCCCTTTTCGTGGGGCTTACCATGAACGCCCTTTCCATCTGTATCATGCTTGTCATTTACGACCGCATGATCGAGGTGTATTTGACAACTTCCATTGGACCGATCCCGCTTGCCACTATGACAAACCGGGATTGGAGCCATACAGGACAGAACTACTTGAAATCCCTGTTTGCATTGGCGTTCCAGGCATTTCTAATCATGGTGTGCGTGGCGATACTCTGTTTTGGTACAGAGTATCGCCACGGACGGAAATATCTCAGGCGCGATATGGGCCTGCATGGGCTACACGGTCCTGCTGTGCTTCGCCCTGTTCAAGACCGGCAGCCTCTCTAAGAGCCTGTTCGGAGCGCATTAAGGAGGCTTGATAAATTGGCGTATGTAACCATTCCAAAGGATTTGACGAAAGTAAAATCCAAAGTGCTGTTTGGGCTTACCAAACGGCAGCTTATATGTTTCGGAGCGGCGGCACTCATCGGAGTACCGCTTTTCTTTTTGCTCAGACGCACGGCCAGCAACAGCGCCGCCGCGTTCTGCATGATTATCGTCATGCTCCCGTTCTTTCTACTCGCCATGTATGAGCGGCACGGCCAACCCCTGGAGGTAGTAGCCGGACAGGTCATCCGCTGTATGTTCCTGCGGACGAAAGAACGACCTTACCAGACAAACAATTTCTACGCAGCCCTGGAGCGGCAGGCCCAGGCGGAAAAGGAGGTGAAAGCCATTGTTCAGAAAGCGAAAGCCAGAGCCGCAGGCACGGCAGACGGCAAAACCAGCGGTAAAGCTGACCGCCGCAGAAAAGCGTGAGATCAGCCGTATCCTGGAAACCGCCAGAGGCGACGGCAAGGTACATTCCGCACAGGACACCTTACCGTTCCGCCAGATGTACCCGGACGGTCTGTGCAAGCTGGACGATCACACCTGGTCGAAGTGTATCGAGTTCGAGGATGTGAATTATCAGCTTGCAAAGCCTGACGACCAGACGGCGATCTTTGAAGCCCTCTGCGATATGTATAACGCCCATGACGCTTCTATCGGGATGCAGCTCTCCCTTGTGAGCCGCCGCATGAACCGGGAGGATTTTGTGAAGCGTATCGAGATCGCGGCGCAGGGAGATCACTTCGACCATATCCGTGAGCTTTACACACAAATGCTCCGCAAGCAGCTTGAACGGGGCAACAACGGTCTTATCAAAACAAAGTATCTGACCCTCACCATCGAGGCACGGGACAGCAAAACCGCACGGGCACGATTTTCCCGGATCGTCATGGACGCCCTCAACCATTTCAAGGTCATGGGCGCTCTGGCAAAAGAGCTTGGCGGCAAGGAGTGGCTGGAAATGCTCCACGGCATCCTGCACCCGGACGGGGAACGGTTTGCCTTTGAATGGAGCTGGCTTGCCCCTTCCGGCCTGTCGGTCCAGGATTTTATCGCACCTTCTTCTTTCCGCTTCGGTGAAGCAAGGAAGTTCACGATGGCGGATAAATTCTGTGCTGTGTCCTTTCTGCAGATCAACGCACCGGAAATGGATGACCGTATGCTCACTGAACTGCTGGATACGGACAGCGGGCTGCTTGTCAGCCTCCATATCCGCAGCATGGATCAGAACGAGGCGATCAAAACGGTCAAGCGGAAGATCACCGACATTGACAGTATGAAGATCGACGCACAGAAAAAGGCGGTGCGGGAAGGTTTCGATATGGATATCATCCCCACTGACCTTGCCACCTACGCAGGCGAGGCAAAGAATATCCTCCGTGACCTGCAAAGCAGAAATGAGCGAATGTTCCTGATGACCTTCCTGGTGGTAAATTTTGCAGACAGCAAGCAAAAGCTGGAGAATGATCTTCTCCGTGCGGCAAGCGTGGCGCAGAAATATAACTGTTCCCTGGTACGGCTGGACTTTCAGCAGGAGGACGGCTTCGTGTCGGCTCTGCCCCTGGGTGTCAACCGCATTAAGATACAGCGTGGGCTTACCACTTCGGCGGTGGCGGTGTTCGTTCCCTTCACCACACAGGAGATTTTCCACGGCGGCGAAGCTCTCTACTACGGGCTCAATGCCACTTCCGGCAACATGATCCTTGCTGACCGCAAAAAGCTGAAAACACCCAACGGCATGATCTTAGGCACACCCGGCAGCGGTAAGAGCTTTTCCGCAAAGCGTTCCATCGTGGGTGTGTTCCTGAACACAAAGGACGATATCCTGATCTGCGACCCGGAGGCGGAATATTTTCCGCTGGTGAACCGTCTGGAAGGACAGGTCATCAAAATCTCACCTACCAGCACGCAGTATGTGAACCCTATGGATATCAACCTCAATTACAGCGAGGATGATAACCCGCTGGCGCTGAAATCTGACTTTATCTTGTCGTTCTGCGAACTGGCGGCAGGTGGCCGGAACGGTCTGGACCCGGTGGAAAAGACGGTCATTGACCGTGCCGTGCGGATCGTATATCGCCCCTATATCGCAGACCCCCGCCCGGAGAATATGCCGCTGTTGGAAGATTTGTATGACGAGATCAAGCGGCAGCCGGAGCCGGAGGCACAGCGGATCGCGGCGGCACTGGAACTGTATGTGCATGGCAGCCTGAATGTTTTTAACCACCGTACCAACGTGGATATCAACAACCGCATTGTCTGCTTCGATATCAAGGAGCTGGGAAAGCAGCTCAAAAGCCTGGGTATGCTGGTGATCCAGGACCAGGTATGGAACCGTGTTTCCCAAAACCGGGATCAGGGTAAATCCACCTGGTACTTCGTGGACGAGTTCCACCTTCTGCTGCGGGGCGAGGTTGGTTCCTGGAGCGTGGAGATTTGGAAACGCTTTCGCAAATGGGGCGGTATCCCCACGGGAATTACGCAGAACATCAAGGACCTGCTTTCCTCCCCAGAGATCGAGAACATCTTTGAAAACAGCGATTTTGTGTACCTTCTGAACCAGGCCAGCGGAGACAGGAAAATCCTTTGCGAGCGCCTGAATATCTCCAACCAGCAGGCGGCACATATCAGCAACGCAGGCCCCGGCGAGGGGCTGATCTTCTTCGGCAATGTGATCCTGCCTTTTGTGGATGACTTCCCGAAGGACAATGAACTTTACAGCATTATGACAACAAAACTTGGTGAAACCGGGAAAGGAGAAAACGAACATGAGTGATCCCCGCTATTTGCATACGGAAGAAAAACAGGAGGGCGAAACCTTCTTTGATGTGATGAACCGGCTGATTGCCAGAAGCAAGACGGTCACGGCGGATATGGAGGCGGTTCTTACGGAGCTGGAAAGTGAGATCGAACCGTTCCGTGCACCGAAGGGTCATGAATAAACTGACCCATGTGAGCCTGTTTTCCGGCATTGGCGGTCTGGACCTGGCGGCGGAGGCTGCTGGGTTTGAAACCGTCTGCCAGTGTGAGTGGGCGGATTTTCCGCACTCCGTCCTCTCCGCACGATGGCCGGATGTTCCCAGGTTCCGGGATATCACTACTTTCACGAAGGAGGCGTTTTTTGAAAAAACAGGACTTGAAACAGTTACCGTCATCTCAGGCGGCTTTCCCTGTCAGCCCTTCTCCACCGCCGGAAAACGGAAGGGCTTTGCGGATGAACGCTACCTGTGGCCGGAAATGTGCCGCATTATTACCGAGCTGCGGCCCCGTTGGGTGCTTGGGGAAAATGTTGCTGGCTTCATCAATATGGGGCTCGACAAAACGATCTTTGACCTGGCAAAAGCGGGATACGCTGTTCTCCCATTCGTATTTCCGGCTTGCGGCGTCGGCGCATGGCATGAGCGCCAGCGAACTTTTATCGTCGCGGCTGATGTTTCCCACACCCCTTGCCTCCGACAACAACACCGCCAGGGACGCGGCAAGCCTGGATGTGTTCCTGGCGGACAATGGGATATTCCGCAAGAGGAACCGAAACGGGGCGATCTGGAGCCTCAGCCTGTCGGCGGCGGTATTCTATCTGACCCCGGTGGCGTCGGACGGTTTCCGCTCGACCTTGAAGCCGTCGGCCTTCGATCCGGCGAAGAAGGACGGGAACCTTTCAGCGCAGATCATCTCCCAGGAACGGCCGGTGTCCGAAACATCGGCGCTGAACCCGGATTGGGTGGAATGGCTCATGGGCTTCCCGAAAGGATGGACGGACGTATCCTCTGGACCGCCGAACCGGAAGGAATCCCCCGCATGACCGAGCGCATGGATGACCGTGCACTGCGGCTGAAAACTTTGGGCAATGCGGTCTGCCCGCCCCAGGCCTATCCCATTTTCCGCTATATCGCCATGATTGAGAATGGCACCTGCGGCGACTTTTGCCCCTATGGAAAGGAAGGTGACTGCCTATGAGGGAACTGAAAGCGACCGATAAGATCACGCAGAAAATGACCCGTGACGGTGCGGTATCGGAAAACCTTGCCACGGGAGAGGTGGAACATATCAGCAGCCGGGAACCGGAAACGGAGTTGTCCGCTTCTTCGGAAGAATCTGCTGGCACGGCTGCTGACCTTGCCCTGCGTGCGGCGGAGCACCATGAGAAGAAAACCGCACGAAAGGCGGAAAAGGCTGACACCCAGGCAGTGCGGGATGGTTCTGCCGCAAGGCAGCGCCCGTCCTCCCGCCTGCAATTTACCGAGGAAGAACGTGCCGATCCCATACTTGGAAAGTACATCGACCGTTCCGACCGTGCGGCGGACAAATTGGATGCGGCAAAAGCAGCCATCCCCACAAAGAAAGTCCTTCGCACCGAGCGTATTTTTGACGAGACAGCCGGAAAAGGCAAAACGCAGCTTCACTTTGAAGAAATGGAGAAACGCCCCAACGGACGCCTGCGGCACAATCCGCTTTCCCGGCCGGTCCATGAGATCGTCCACGCCGCCCATGCGAAGGTGCATGAGGTGGAACAGGAAAATGTGGGTGTTGAGGCCGGACACAAGGGCGAGGTGCTGACGGAACGCGGGCTTGCCTACGGAAAAGGCAAAGTCCGTGCCGCCGTCCACCATCACCGCACAAAGCCCTGGCGTGACGCGGCGAAGGCAGAGCAGGCTTCTTTTAAGGCAAACGCCGAATACCTTTATCAAAAGGCACTGCATGATGATCCTGCATTGGCAGCTTCTAACCCGGTATCTCGTTTTCTGCAGAAACAGCGGATCAAGCGGAACTATGCAAAAGAGCTGCGGCAGGCAGAGAAAACCGCAAAGAACACAGCGGCCACGGCGAAAAGTGCGGCGCAGAAAGCAAAGGACGCCTTCAAGGAAACATTCCTCTACATCAAGCACCATAGCCGGACGGTGCTGCTGGTGATCGGCATTGGCGCCTGTGTTGCTCTGCTGTTTGGCGGAGTTTCTTCCTGTTCCATGATGGCGGGCTCTGGCGTGGGTGGTGTATTTACTTCCTCTTATCTCTCCGAGGATGCGGATATGCTGGCTGCGGAGGCGGCCTACTGCGAGTTGGAGCAGGAACTTCAATATGAGCTGGACCACTATGAGACTCTGCACCCCGGATATGACGAATACCGTTTTGATCTGGACGAGATCGAGCATGACCCTTATGTGCTGATCTCCATTCTCACGGCGTTCCATGAAGGGGTGTTTACCATCGACGAGGTTCAGGAGGAACTGCAAATGCTCTTTGAAAAGCAGTACATCCTGACGCAGACCGTGGAGGTGGAGGTACGCTATCGGACGGAGACACGGACAGACAGCGAAGGAAACGACTATGACGTGGAAGTACCATACAACTACTATATTTGCAATGTGAAGCTGGAAAACTTCGACCTTTCCCATGTGCCGGTCTACATCATGGACGAAGAAACGCTTTCCCTGTATGCGGTCTATATGGCGACGCTGGGGAACCGGGAAGATTTGTTCCCAGGCTCCGGCTATGTAGACAAGTACACCAAACCGCCAACCACCTATGATATCCCGCCTTCCGCACTGGAAGATGAAACCTTTGCGGCGCTCATTACCGAGGCAGAGAAGTACATCGGATATCCTTATGTCTGGGGCGGCAGCAATCCCAACACTTCTTTTGATTGCTCCGGCTTCGTGTCCTGGGTGCTGACGCAAAGCGGCGTCTGCAATACGGGCAGGCTGGGAGCCCAAGGACTCTACAATATTTCCACCCCGGTATCCTCTGCCAACGCAAGACCCGGCGACCTGATCTTTTTCGTCGGTACTTACGATACACCGGGCGTTTCCCATGTGGGTATCTATGTGGGCGGTGGAAAAATGCTGCACTGCGGTGACCCCATCCAATATGCAGATATCAACACAAGCTACTGGCAATCCCACTTTTACGCTTTCGGGCGACCGCCCTACAACTAAAAAACGATATGGAGGTAATTTGATTTATGGCAACGACACAGAAGATCCGCAATGACATTGCGAAAACCAAAGAAAAGATCGCGGAACAGCAGAAACGCCTTCGCGCGCTGGAGGCGCAGCTTGCGGAGGAAGAAAATCTGGAAATCGTCCGCATGGTGAAAGCCGTGAAGATGGATAACAAGGAACTGACCGCCTTCCTGAAAGCCTATGCCAGCGGTATGATCTCCCTGCCGGAAGGTATGCTGCAGGAGGGCAACACCGAGAATGAGGAAACGGAGGGATACGAGGATGAAGCATAACTTTATGACAAAAATGGTATCGGCTCTTTTGGCGGTGGTGCTCAGCACTGCCGCTTTTTCTGTCACTGCCTTTGCCAGCGGCGGCGAGGAAACCACGGAGCCCGTGGCTGAACAGGAAACGGCCGGGGATGTTTCTGATCTGCTTTCCGCTTTGGCGGGCAGCCAAGTTACGGTATTCGTCACCGAGGATGGTATCCAGTTCAGTTCCAGTGAAAATGACTCCGGGCAGATCGGTACTGTCACCACGGGTGGCGGCAATTTGAATGTCCGCACGGGCGCGGGAATGGACTACACCGCCTTCACCCAGCTTCCCAATGGAACGACCGTGAAGGTGATTGGCACGGACGGCGACTGGCTGAAGGTCATCCTGCCGGAGAAAGTCGGCTATGTCTATTCCGGATACATGACGGTAAGTGACGGCGAGGCTGGCTCCGGGGAAGGTTCTTTCTCTCTGGATGCGGAAACACTGGAAAATCTGCTGGGGATGCTGGGCGGCGGTCTGAATGGTGGTGCCGCCCTAACGCCGGATGGGAACCTGTCACTGATTGACGATATTGGCAGCCCGACCGCCAGCGGCAAGCAGTTTATTACAGCGGAAACGAAGAACGGCAATGTGTTCTATCTCATTATCGACCGTGACGACGAGGGCGAGGAAACCGTGCATTTTCTGAACCAGGTGGATGAAGCCGACCTCCTGGCGCTCACGGAGGACGGAGAAAAGGCGGAAACACCTATTGTCTGCACCTGTACGGAGAAGTGCCAGGCCGGAGCAGTCAATACCGCTTGCCCGGTCTGCGTAAAAAACCTTAGTGAATGTATTGGCACAGAGCAGAAAGCTGTGGAGCCCGCCGAGCCAGACAATCCGGAGCCTGAAAAGAAAGGCAATGCCGGGGCAATCCTGGCGGTGCTGCTGATCCTTGCAGCCGGAGGTGGTGCGGCGGTCTATTTCCTGGTACTGAAACCGAAGCAGGGAAAGAAGGTTCCCGCTGTTCTGGATGATTTCGACCTGGAGGATGAAGAAGAATACCTGACCGAGGACGAGGAAACGGAGGAAAAGAATGAGTAAACTGATTATTGCGGAAAAACCGAGTGTGGCAAAATCTATCGCGTCGGCCTTGGGTGCTTCATCCAGGGCCGATGGCTTTTATGAGGGCAGTGGCCTTCTCGTATCCTGGTGCGTGGGGCACCTGGTATCCCCAATGGATGCGGGCGGCTATGACGAGCGTTTCAAGAAATGGCGTTATGATGATCTTCCCATTCTGCCGGAGCCGTTCCGCTATGTGCTGGCACCGGGCAAGGAGGACGCATTTGAAAATCTACGCGCCCTGATGGACCGACCCGACGTGGATACTATCGTCAATGCCTGTGACGCCGGGCGGGAAGGGGAGCTGATCTTCCGTCTGGTGTATGAAATGGCCGGCTGCCGCAAGCCGGTTCTTCGGCTCTGGATTTCCTCGATGGAGGACAGCGCTATCCGGGAGGGCTTTTCTGATCTGCGTCCCGGTGCCGATTATGAAGCCCTGTATCAATCAGCCCTCTGCCGCCAGAAAGCGGATTGGCTGGTGGGGATCAATGCCACGCGCCTTTTCTCCGTTCTCTATCACCGCACCTTGAATGTGGGCCGTGTGCAAACACCCACGCTGGCAATGCTGGCGGAGCGTGACGCAAAGATCACGCTGTTTCACAAGGAAAAATATCATCTGCTGCGCCTGACGCTGGATGGAGCCGAGGCGGTGTCGGAGAAATTCACCGATTCGGCAGCGGCGGAACAGGCAGCGGTCATGTGCAAGGGTGCGACCGTCACCTGTACCTCTGTTACCCGTGAGCAGAAGAAAGAGCAACCGCCGAAACTCTATGACCTTACCACCTTGCAGCGTGAGGCGAACCGCCTGTTCGGATACACGGCGAAGCAGACTCTCGACTACGCACAGAGCCTCTACGAAAAGAAGCTGCTGACCTATCCCCGCACGGACAGCCGGTATCTGACTTCCGACATGGCGGAAACGGCATCCTGTGTGATCCACCTGGCGGCAAAGCTGCCGCCCTTTGATGGTTGCACAAACTTCTTCCCGCTGGTGGAGGCCATGATCTCCGACAAGGAGGTATCTGACCATCACGCCATTATCCCGACCATGGAGATTGAAAAATCGGATATCAAGGCTTTGCCTCTGGGCGAGCGCAACTTGTTTCTGTTGGTCTGCTGCAAGCTGCTGTGTGCGTCGGCAAGTCCGTATGAGTATGAGGCAGTCACCGCCACCTTTGACTGCGGCGGCCATTCCTTCACCGCAAAGGGCAAGCGCATCCTTGCCGAAGGCTGGCGAGAGATCGACCGCATTTTCCGTGCCTTTCTGAAAGAAAAGCCTGCGGATGGGGACGGCGGCACGCTCCCGGACTTCACCGAAGGGCAGACTTTTGACGGCGCGAAGGTTTCCGTTACCGAGCATTTCACCCAGCCGCCGAAGCCCTACACCGAAGATACCCTCCTGTCCGCTATGGAAAATGCGGGTAAGGACGATATCCCCGACGAGGCGGAGCGAAAGGGACTTGGCACGCCTGCAACCAGGGCGGCAATCATCGAAAAGCTGGTGGCAGCCGGATTTGTGGAACGCAAGGGCAAGAGCCTGATCCCCACAAAAGCCGGTATCAACCTTGTCACGGTCCTGCCGGAGCCGCTGACCTCTCCCATGCTGACGGCGGAATGGGAACAAAAATTGACGGAGATCGCAAAGGGCGGCGCTGACCCGGATACCTTCATGGACGGTATCCGCACGATGGTCCAGGAGATCGTGTCCACCTATTCCTGCATTTCCGAGGATGGCAAAAAGCTGTTTGCCCCGGAGAAGGAAGTGATCGGCACCTGCCCCCGCTGCGGCCAGCCGGTCTATGAGGGCAAGAAGAACTTTGCGTGTTCGGATCGGTCCTGCGGTTTCGTCCTCTGGAAAAACGACCGCTTCTGGACGAGCCGCAAGAAGGAACTGACAAAGAAGATGGCAGCGGACCTTTTAAAAAAGGGACGTACCAATGTCAAGGAAATGTGGTCTGAAAAGAAACAGGCTGCTTATGACGCTGCGGTGATTCTGGATGACACGGGCGGCAAGTACATCAATTTTAAGCTGGAATTTCCGAAAAGAAAGGTTGGTGCTGATGGCAGAAAATAAGACTTTGGAACATTTACCCGAAGTGAGGGCGGCGGTGGCTGCCCTCTCCCCGGAGGATCGGGAACTGTTGGCGGCGGTGCAGGTCTCGCCCTTCAAGCTGACAGCACCGGAACAGTTCAAGGAGTTTGCTGACAACATCGACTATTTCGTATTTGAGCCAAACATCCACGACCTGAACGATCTGGGCTGGCGGTATCTGGCACAGCACATGGATACGCCGTTACCCCCGGAACTTCTGAAAGCAATCGACCCTGTTCCTTTTGGCAAGTACGCCATGCAGGAGGAACAGGGCCATTTTACGGAACACGGATATATTTCTCTCTCCGGCGACGAGTGGAACCATGAGCGCCCTGCGGAGCCGGAGAAAAAGCCCTCCATCCGGGAACGGCTGGAACAGGGCAAGAAGGAATGTGCGGAGAAAAACAAGGCACAGCCACACAAGGAAAAGGCTGCGCCGGAACTGTAAGGAGGTGCTGATATGCCGTATTACGATCACGACAAGGATTATCCCTTTGCCGCCTTTATCACCAATCTTGGGAAGTACAATGAGGGCGAGCTTGTGGGCGAGTGGGTGAAGTTTCCCACCACCGCCGAGGAATTGAAGGAAGTATTTAAGCGTATCGGGATCGGCCAGAAGGATGACTTCGGCCAGCCCTATGAGGAATGGTTCATCACGGACTATGACTGCTATGTGGACGGTCTTTACAGCAAGCTGGGTGAATATGAGAATCTGGACGAGCTGAATTATCTGGCGTCGAAGCTGGATGAAATGAGCGAAAGCGAATACGCACAGTTTCAGGCCGGTATGGAAATGGGCGACCATTGCGGCAGCCTGCAGGAGATCATCAACCTCACCGAGAATCTGGATTGCTATGAGGTTTACCCCGATATCCATGACTATGACGATCTGGGCCGCTATTACATCGAAGAACTGGACGTTATGCAGGTGCCAGAGCATTTGCAGAATTACATCGACTATGAGGCCTACGGTCGGGACGTTGCGTTGGAGGAAAACGGCACCTTCACGGATCAGGGCTATGTGCGTGATACGGGTGACAGTTTCCATGAGTATTACGACGGTGAGCGTGGCAGTATCCCCGACGAGTACCGGGTAATGACTTTTCAGGACGATCTTCCCGAAGAAGAAAAATCTGAATGGGCTATGGATATTGCCTTTGACATGGACGAGTTTTTCCGTCAGAACGATCCGCAGTATGCGGCGGAGCACCCGGAGGCACAGGCTGCCAAGGAGGAACTTTACGAAAACCTGATGGCAGGGCGCATTTCCGCTCTGGATGAAAAGCTGGCGGCGCTGGGGCAGACGCAGGAGGACTATCTTCCTTCGGAGATCGAAAAATTCAAGGATGCCACGGGCTATGAGGAATTTCTTGATTTTGATCCGGCGGAGGTCAAGGCCGCTTTGGAGGACCCGGAGAAGTCCCATGCGGATGAAATGCTGTCCGCTGCGGAGAAGGTTGCCTCGGAAAAGATGACTGTGCTTGTAGTGGAACCTATGAAGGAACCCTATGTGAAGGAGATCGACCCCGACCTTCATTCCCTGCAGGCAGAGGTTGGCGGTGATATTGGGGCAACCTATCCCTATTCTGACCCGGTGGCGCTGGTCTGCAATGATGAAGGAAAGCTCATCGGGCTTGATCTGAACCGTGGGCTGCGGGATGAAAATGGAGAAATTTATGATATCGTAGCAGGGACTTTTTTGGTGGTTGGGCTTGGTGAGGAAGATTTTGCCTCCCTGTCCCCTGAACTGATTCAGAAATACACGGAACAGTTCAAAACGCCAGAACGATTTATGCAGATCAATGGCAATATCGTTGTTCTTCCTGTCCCAGCAGAGAAGCAAGACCTCACTTTTCTGCCAGACCGTTTTGAGACCGGCGAGCGTGTGCAGACACCGAGGGGCAGCTTTCAGGTGACGGCCATGAGCCGGGAGCAGATGGAGGCGGCCGGTTACGGTGTCCACCATATTTCCGATGATGGAAAGTATCTTATCATGGGAAACGGCACACGGGCCTTTGCCGTGGCAGCGGAGCAGCCGGAAAAGGACAATCCTCTCCGCACGGCAGAAATGACGCTGGAGGATGACTACGGCATGATCGACGGCGTTATCAACAACGGCAGACGCGGCGAGGAACTGGAGAAGGCGCAGGAACACGCGGAGCAGACGAAGCCGGAGAAGCCTTCCATCCGTGAGCGGTTAGAGGACGCCAAACGGGAGTGTGCCGAGCATAAGCCACCGGAGGGCAAGAA
This sequence comes from Hominenteromicrobium mulieris, assembly GCA_021029595.1. Taxonomy (GTDB): domain Bacteria; phylum Bacillota; class Clostridia; order Oscillospirales; family Acutalibacteraceae; genus Hominenteromicrobium; species Hominenteromicrobium mulieris. Next base: position 423,500 of record JAJJOY010000003.1, read on the forward strand.
GCCCGGCCGTGATGTGCCGGAGCATGACTGCCTATGAGCCGAAGCAAGAAATGGCGGCTGGAATGGGCGTTCTTCCTGGGTGACAACGGCAGGCGGCAGTATAACCATATCTGTAAAAAATGTGTTCACGGCTGCAAGCAGAGTTTCCGGGCGTGTCTGGTCGCTTGCCCGCATTACAGTTCCAAACGGTCTAAAATCTGTGAGGATAAGGGGGCGAAAAACGCAGAATAATTCCCTGTATTCGTATTTTCAAAGGGAGCCTTTATGATTTTTCATGTGTCGGTCTGCTTGCTGGAACATGGAGAAAAAGGCTTGATTTCAAACACTTTCTGATACATAAAACGGGAGTACAGCTTTTCGGTTTGTCCGATTGACTGTACTCCCGCTTTTTTATTTGTTTTCGTCATTATCAGGTTTTTCCGTTTCCGCTACACTTTCTATCATGTCAACGACTACGGCATTAAGCTGTGCGGCGTTCTGCGATGTAATGACTGGTCGCCCGGTATCCTTTTCAATATCCTGTCGAACCTGACCGGCATAGCTGCCGCCACGACGGGCAATCTTCTGACTTTCAGAAAATCCTTCCGGCTGATGTGCTTTTGACAGTTCTGTGGTTGTTGCCTCTGCAAGCATATTCAGAACAATTTCCATCGTACTCATATTATCACGGAGGTTTTCCTTTTTCAGACCTTTTAATTTCTTATATTGCCGAGTAGTCATGCCGGACCATGCTTTCGTAATCTCATCGGTGAGAATGGCATACTCTTTTCCTTGCTGCACGCCACGCTCCTGCCATTCAGCGGTAAGCTCGTTACGGACACGGATGGAAAGGAGCCGCTGATGAATCCAGTCTGTATCATAGCCTTTTTTCTGATAGGTTTCCAATGCACGGTCGATTGCCTGTTCCGGGTCGATCGTTTCTTCAATGCGTTCACGACCAACCTGGGCAAGCCAGAGTTTGAACGGTTCAGCTTTAGGTGACGGAATTGACTGAATAATGCGTAAAAGCTGTTCAGCCGTTGCCGCTAGCACCTTACGCTTTTTGCCTGTTGCGCCCATCATTGCTACCTGGGGACAATTTGTCCCCAGGTAGCTTGCAAGCTGTTCGTCACGCTTACGCATTTTTTTGAGATAGTCTGTTGGATTGGAACTATCTGTCAGGACAGCGATAACATCCACAACGGAGAAATACCATTCTTCCTGTTCTTCGTCCCATGCGGTGCGTATTTTTCTATCTTCAAAAAGCTGGATGGAATTATTTTCGTCCATGCGCTTCAACCTCCTTAGAGTATGTATTTTAATTTTAACATGAAAGGGTTTCTATTTCTATAAGAGAAGCAAATTTCGCCGTAGTAGGCGTTGTGGGAATGTGCGTAAACTGCCAGGATTGTGAGGCTGTGGGAAAGCTGTTTGCAGACCTGTGGGAAAAGGCTTGTCTTTTTCCATCAGGCTGTGAATGGCTTTTCCATCGGCACGAGCGGCAGTTTTCCATATTTCCATGACGCAAGAAAATCATCCAACGATCAGCCAGTACACCGTCAGCGGCACATACCACACTGCCACGATCAGCCGCCATGTCAGAACGAAACCACCGATCACACCGCCGATAATAAAGTTCAGTGCAAACAGGGCGATCCCTCCACCCAGGGAGCCGCCGCCCGGCACGATCCAGAGGCACATCCGATGGAGTCCAAACGGCAGCCCACAGAGTATCCAGAGCCATACATAGTCAAGCTCTCCGTTCTTCACGCAGGCAGATTTGAAGATACAATACAGGATCAGTGCCATGGTCACGGGCAATACGCTTTTGAAGAAAAATGCTTTGATTGCTTCGCTTCTTGTCATCGGTAAAACCTCCTTCCGCAGTTCCATTATACAGGATGCCGGGAGCTGCGCCCAGCGTCTTTCAAAGAAATTTATTCCAGTTCATGCCGCCGCTGTTGTTCCTGGTCCTTTGGAACGGCCAGCAGCGCATCCACATTCTGCTTGACGGTATCGTATTCCTGTGTTTCGGTTCTTGCGGTTTTGAACTCCGTAAGGAGCCGTTCCTTTTCTGCGTTGAGATTAGCAAGCTCCGTTTTCATGCTTTCAGTTGTCGGCAGCGGCACAGCCCCCAGCCGTTTCAATTCTCTGGCGGCCGCTTCAAAAAGGATGATTTCGCTCTCATGCCCCCGCAGAAACTTTTCCTTATCGCCGGATTTACGGTAACGGTCGTAGATCGGTTTCAACTGGCGATAGGTGGTAGCGTGCTTCATCACAAGGGTAAGTTCGGCACTTCTGCTTTCTATTCGCTTGATCTCCGTATGAGTGGTATCCCTGCGCTCAGACACGGCGGCCAACTTGCTTTCCAGTTCTCCATAGCTGCTTATCCCGTGTTCGGTCAGGAAATTCATGGTCTTGGCGGCTTGTTTCAGATTGTTCAACTTCGCCCAATGGGTGAAGCCTGCGCTCTGCTGTGCCTTAATGTTATTCTGGATATCAATGAGCAGGCTGATCTTCCCGTTCTGCTGTTTCAGCTGGCGGGAAGGTCTGGAGCGTCCAGCAATCCGGGCGGCAAGGGCTTCTTCGGTGTAATCCACACCAAGGGTTTTCAGACGGGTGAACCGTTCCTGATCCGGTGCTTTGGCGGAGATATACTTGCCGCGCTTAATCTCATAACCTTCTCTCTGCAGGCGGCGAAGCAGTTCTTCTAAATCGGAACAGGCTGGTAGGAGCCGGTCGATGGCCGCTTTTAGCTTCGCCTTATAGCTGATGCCGTTCTGTGTGGCCTGATGTTCAATATAGCTCTTGCCCTTGTCCTGTCCGGGAATGATGACGGACAAGCCGTGTTCCTTGCAAAGCCGGTCGGAGGTGCGGCGGATATCGTGATAGCTTCGCTTGTTGGAATGATAGTGCTTGTAATCCACAAAGCTGACCGCATTAAAAATCAGGTGGTTATGAACATGATCTTTGTCTATGTGGGTGGTAAGGACAAACTCATACTTGCCGCCCAGGATTTCTTTTGCAAGCTCCATGCCGATTTCATGGGCCTGCTCCGGCGTGACTTCCCCAGGCTGAAAGGCTTGGATCAGATGGCGGCCCAGGTTCGTTCCCTTGTCGATGGCATGGCGACGGGTCCAGGAAAATTCGATATCCGCAGTTTCGGCAGTGCAGCCATAGGAGGATACAAGCAGCTTTCCGTCCGTCTTTTCCGGGTTGCAGATATAGTCAATGGCTGCTTTCAGCGTTGACTTGATAGGATGTGTCTTTGTAACTGCCATATCTCGTCCAGCCTTTCTCGTATCTCGTCCATATCGGCCTGATACGCAGGGCCTCCGGCATTGATCCGCTTGGCAATCTGATTGATGTTCCGGCCAATGGCAGCAAGCTCTTTGGTGAACGCCTTGATATCTGCGGTGTCCGTATAGATGATATATCCGTCAATCGCCATCTTGCGGAGGTAGGCACCATATCTGCGTGTGGGTAGCTGGCTCATTTTCTCGTCTATGAGCCGTTTTTCGTCCTCCGTAACATAGAATTTCATTTGGATATTCCGCTTTCGGTTTGCCATGCGCCGCCTCCGTTCTTCATAAGGGTTTGGGATTATCCCAACAAGCAATTTTGAATTTTCGGGTAAGGGACCTGAAAATCTCAAAATTCGCAAGCGGGTACTCGCTTGCTGTGCTTGCTACTGTAACCCTACCCTCATTCTCCCTCTACTAATACTACAATTTGAAACGGAGATTTTGGCTATTTTCATCTAAAAATCTTTAATAGCATGGGCGTTCATCAAAATTTGACACAGGAGAAATTATCACATATACTTAATGGTAATTAGTTATAATGAGCCAAAAGGAGGCATTGGTGGTGCTGACCTATGAAAAACAAGCACTCTCTGGTACGATTGAAGTATTATTGCGGTCTGAATTGCCAGACGAATTTGAAGGGACAAAGTTATACGGCTCTCTCGAAGAAGATGAACTACGGCAGGACTGTAAAATTTTTCGGCTGTCAAATGAAACAGGGCATGGACGCATTACAGTCTATCAGGTTTTTTCTGGTATTGAGCTTTACTATAACGATATGCACATGGGATATTGCAATCAAAATCAAGCCACAGCTAAAAACATGATAGAGATTAACCATTGTCTGATAGGACGTTTTGAGTGTAGCTTTGGTGAAAATAGTTGCTGCTATATGGCGGAAGGCGATTTGTCGATCAGCTCCATGATGAAGAAAAAGTCAAATTCGTGTTTTCCACTGAACCACTATCACGGTATTTCTATCGTCATCAATCTGGATGAATTGCTGCCGGAAATACGGCAAATCATGGAGCTATTGAATATTGATTTGCACTACATACAAAAATATATTTGCGAAGGAAACCGTTGCTGCATCATGCGGGCCAATCCGTCTATTGAACATATTTTTTCGGAACTCTATCATGTCCGGGAAAAAAGAAAACCAGGATACATGAAAGTCAAAATGCTGGAACTGCTTCTGTTCTTAAGTGATCTCAATACGGCAGAAGAAGTTTTACAGACGGATTATTTCAATCAAAATCAGGTCGCATTGATTAAAGCAGTAGCGTCCTATATTACGGAGGACTTGACAGCACATCATACGATTGAACAGCTTTCCCAGAAATTCGAGATTTCTACAACAGCATTGAAAAAGTGCTTTCGAGGCGTCTATGGAACCTCTGTCTATTCTTATCTTCGTACCTATCGGCTTCAAGTCGCCAAAAAATTGTTGCTGGAAACCGAGTCGTCAGTAACGGAGATTGCAAGTAAAATCGGATATGAAAATCCGAATAAATTCACTTCTGCCTTCAAAGAAACGTATGGCAGCTCTCCAACGGAATTCAGAAAGAGTGTCCGTTTGGATAGAAGCGGGTCCGTATGGAGTGGCGAAGAAATCTGAGCTGTATTAGAATATCCTTTGTCAGATAAAAGCAGAAAGACCGCTTGAAGCTGGCCTGTTTTTTGAATAGCGGGTTAGACGTTGCTAACTTTCTGCAAGACAAAGGAGGATTTCCAAATGGAAAATGAAAAATCGACAGGTAACAAGTACACTGTCAAAGACGCGGCAATCATCGGTATCTTCTGTGCGGTCATGTTCGTTGTATTTATGGTCTATTCGATCCTGACCGGCGCTTCACTGTTCTATTCCATGATTTTTAACGCCGCTGGTGCGGCACTTATCCTCGCACCGTTCTATGTTTATATGTGCATGAAAGTCGGCAAGCATGGCCCCGCTCTTGTCTACAATATCATGTGGGCGATTATCGCCGGATTGATGATGGGGCCATTTATGATTCCGTGGTTTTTGGGCGGCGGTATCATCGCAGAGCTTTCCATGTGCGGAAAGGATGCCTACCATGACATTAAGCGTGTGTCTATTTCGTGGGTAATCACGGCACTGGTTCGCGCTGCACATGGTATGTCAGAAATTTGGTTTTTCAAAGACGCATTTCTTGCCACCGGCGTCAGCGAGCAGCAGGTTCAGGTTCAGACCCAGTATTACACCGATCCGAAGTACGTCCTTTTGAGCCTGGCTGTCACCGCTATCCTGGCCGTCCTTGGCTGCATGATTAGTAACAAACTGATTGTGAAGCACTTCAGAAAGAGTGGTGCGATTAAATAAACTATGAGCATGAAATTTGATTTTCGAACCAAATTGCTTGTCATAGTTCTCACTATGTCGCTTGTGGCGGTGCTCACAAGCGACATTTTGATATACACACTTTTTGGCGTTTTGAGCGTGTATCTGATTATTCAGGGCTTTGGCAGGCAGACAATAAAATATTTGATCGTCTGCGGTATTTTTATCGTGTTGAGGTTGCTTTCAGGAGGACAGGGCATTACCATTCTTATGCCGGAAATGTTCCTGTTCATGGTGCTGCGTATTTTGATGATGGTTATGGCTGCGCAGCCCGTGATTGGTATGCCGCCGGGAGAAGTTGTAGCAGTTTTTAAGAAAATCCACGCGCCTAATGGAATTGCCCTGCCCGTAACCTTCATGCTGCGTTTCTTCCCTACTGTGCGCAGTGAATTTTCTGATGTGTTTTCCTCCCTTCGACTGCGAAAGCTGTTGTCATGGAAACACCCTCTGGACGCAATGGAGTATATTGTTACGCCTGTTATTTTCCGTTCATCCAGAATAGCCGAAGAACTTGCCGCTTCTGCTGAAAGCAGGGGGATTTCCAATCCTGGGAAACATACCTGCCGCAGAAAAATAGAATTTCAAAAAAGAGATTGGATTATGTGCGTGATTGCTGTTTGTGTAACTGCATTCTATTTTGTGCTGGAAAGGACGGTAGCATAATGGTAAATGATAAAGCAAGGCGATCCGTTATCCAGTTTAAAGATGTATCTTTTGAATATCCGGGAGCCGAAACAGATAGTATCCATCATATCAGCCTCGATGTAAAAGAGGGCGAGTTTCTTGTTCTGACTGGAGGGAGCGGCTGCGGAAAGACAACTTTAACACGATTGGTAAACGGGTTAGGCGAACAATTTTACGAAGGGACACTGAAAGGGCGCATCACACTGTTGGGACGCAACATATCGGAATATCCTCTGTATGAAATCGGGAAAAAAGTAGGTTCAATCTTTCAAGATCCAAAGAGCCAGTTTTTTGCCAGTATTACAGAGGATGAGATTTCGTTTGGGTGTGAAAATTATGGCGTTCCGTATGAAGAATTGGATAGGCGGGTTTCAAGTGCAATCAAGCGTATTAACGGAGATATGCTGCGAGGGAAAGAAATTTATCCGATGTCCAGCGGGGAAAAACAGAAAATAGCGGTGGCATCCGTCAATGCTGTTGATCCGGATATTTATGTGTTTGATGAACCTTCGGCCAATTTGGATATGTATTCCGTTGAGGCGCTTAAAAATTTGATGGGTGGACTTAAAGCGGAAGGCCACACAATCATTGTTGCTGAACACCGGCTTTATTATCTTACTGACCTTGCAGACCGTTTTCTCTATATGGAAAACGGGAGCATAAAAGAAGAATGGACGGCGGGAGAACTGCGCTCTATTCCAGAAGAAAAAAGACGAGCCATAGGAATACGAGCGGCAGATTTGCACCATATTGAAGTAGATATTTCCCCTGTAAAAGAAAAAGATATGACGATGGAGGTAAAGGATTTGGCGTTTTCCTATCGCAAACATCCGGTTTTCCATGATGTATCTTTTCAGGCGTATGCTGGTGATCTGATTGCGATTGTAGGCCATAACGGAATAGGAAAAACTACTTTGTCGAATATTCTTTGTGGTATGCAAAAGGAAAAAGAGGGTCAGGTCATATATAACGGGACAAAGGTATCTAAAGGCAAACGGAAGAATTTTGCCTACTTTGTTATGCAAAATACAGATTGCCAGTTGTTTGGGGACAGCGTAGAAGAAGAACTGCTATTAAACGGAAAAGGCAGTCCCCAGGAGCAACGCGATGATCTGCTAAAACTATATGGCTTGTTTGAATGGAAAGAACGGCATCCCGCTACTCTTTCCGGCGGGCAGAAACAACGACTCACTCTCGCAGTATCGGATTGGATAGATACCCCCGTTTTGATTTTGGATGAGCCTACCAGCGGTCTTGATTTCAAAAATATGATGAGAATATCGGAGCATTTGAAAGCTCTGGCGCAAAAAGGAAAGACCATTTTAATCATTACCCACGATTATGAATTTGCCGCTATGACTTGCAATCGGGTTCTGCATTTCGTTGATGAAGGTCATGTAGAAACATTTCCGTTACAGGAAAATTTGTCCCGCTTATACTCCTGCCTTATGTGTCAATGAATTATGTGTCCGATTGGATAGATACGCTCTGTATGGAGTGGCAGAAACAACCGAATGATTTTATGATAATAGACGGGTTATAAAATGCTAACCCGTCTATTATTGCGAAAGGAGACTTGCTTATGGAGAAGCAAAAAAATGGAGAACTGTCCAGAATGTTCGGATATGCAGGGAAATTCCATGTTTTGACTGTTTTGGGATGTGTTCTCTCCGGAATCAGTACCATTTTATCTATGCTGCCTTTTGTTTGCATTTGGCTCGTCATCCGCGATTTAATCCAGGCTTTTGCTGCCGGGGATATATCTCTTGCAACGGGGAGCGCCCATTATGCGTGGATGGCGGTTGTGTTTGCAGCGGCAAGCATTTTAATTTATTTTATCGCCCTGAACTGTACTCATCTGGCGGCGTTTCGTACAGCCACCAATATGAGAAAATCTGCAATTCATCATATCGTGACGCTGCCGTTGGGGTATTTCAGCCAAAATGCAAGCGGACGGCTCAGAAACATCATTGATGATAATGCAGGGCTTACAGAAGGATTTCTGGCCCATCAGCTTCCCGATCTGACCGGAGCCGCAGTTATGCCGGTTGCCGTTATTATTTTGATTTTCCTTTTTGACTGGCGGCTGGGAATTTGCTGCCTGATACCTATGGGAATCAGTGTCATCTTTCTCAAACAGATGATGGGTGGAGATAATGCGCAGTTTATGGGCAAGTATATGACTGCACTGGAAACAATGAATAAAGAAGCTGTGGAATATATTCGCGGTATTCCTGTTGTAAAAGTATTTCAGCAAACTATTTATTCCTTCAAAAACTTTCACGCTGCAATAGAAGAATACGAAAAATTTGCTTCCGGGTATGCCTTAAAATGCCGTATTCCTCTTACGGGATTTACAGTAACACTGAACGGCACATTTGTTTTTCTTATTCCAGTCGCCATGTTTATTTTGTCCGGGGTCAGCGGCCAGGCGGCTTATGAAAATGTTGTGCTGGATTTTCTGTTTTACAGTTTGTTTACTCCGGTCTGTGCAACTATGATGAACCGTATCATGTTTGCCAGCGAGCAGCTTATGGCGGCTAAAAGTGCAGTCAGCCGGGTGGATGAAATTTTGCAGGAAAAGCCCTTGAAGGAGCCGGAACATCCCCTGATCCCGGCAGATGCTTCGATTGTGTTTTCGGATGTTTCCTTCGCCTATCCAGGGGCCAAAGAGAAGGCCTTAGACCATATCAGCTTTGAGGTTCCGACAGGAAAAACAGTGGCGCTTGTTGGTGCCTCCGGCAGCGGTAAAAGTACAGCGGCAAGCCTCATTCCCCGATTTTATGATGTTCAGTCAGGTTCCGTTACGATTGGCGGCGTGAATGTACGCAATATTGAGAAGCAGGAACTGATGAAAAGAGTTGCTTTCGTGTTTCAGAATACCTGTCTGTTCAAGGACACCTTGATGAATAATATTAAGGCGGCCCGCCCGGACGCTACCAGGGAAGAAGTCTTGAGAGCGGCTGATGAAGCACAATGCAAAGATATTATTGACCGCCTCCCGGATGGGCTTGATACGCTCGTTGGAACAGGAGGCACATATCTCTCAGGAGGTGAAAATCAAAGGATTGCTCTTGCAAGGGCAATTTTAAAAGACGCCCCTATTATTGTACTGGATGAAGCCACAGCATTTGCAGATGCCGAAAATGAACATCAGATACAGCTCGCTTTTGAGCGGCTGACCCAAAACAAAACGGTTATGATGATTGCCCACCGGCTCTCTACGATACAAGACGCAGACCTTATCCTGGTGTTCAAGGAGGGGCAGATTGCAGAAAGAGGTACGCATGAAGAATTGGTAGCCTTAAATGGTATTTATTCTTCTATGTGGAAGGATTACCAGACCTCGATTGCCTGGAAGGTCGGAAAGGAGGATGAGCAGCATGATTAAGGCGTTAAAAAAGAAGTATGCGTTAAGCGATCAGGGTGCAAAAGACCTGTTAAAAGGGATCGTTTATTCGGTGCTGGCCAATATCAGCCTTATGTTTCCTGTTATTCTTCTGGCTATCGTCCTCAATCAGCTTCTTGCGCCTGTTTTGGGAGCGAGTGCGCCAGAGATCAGTGCCGCCGTTTACACTGTGATTGGAATTGTGATTTTAGCTGTTGTTTTTATTTTTCATTATTGCCAGTACACCGCGACATATCTCGGGACGTATGATGAAAGCGCAAGGCGGCGTATCGGGCTTGCGGAAAAATTGCGTACCCTTCCGCTGACCTTCTTCCACCAGCGTGATCTTGCTGACCTGACAAGCACAATTATGGGCGACTGTGCAAACTTTGAACACGCATTTTCTCATACGGTTCCACAATTCTTTGGAGCAGTTATCTCTACGGGGATTGTTTGTATCGGCCTGCTGATTTTCAACTGGCAAATGGGTTTGGCTCTTCTTTGGGTAGCTCCGATTTCATTTGCAATCGTTATTCTGTCACGGAAATGGCAGGAAAAACTCAGCAAAAAGCACATGAACGCAAGACTGGAGCTTGCAGAAGGCATTCAGGAATGTTTGGAAACCGTACAGGATATAAAGGCTTGCAATCAGGAAGAAGATTATCTTCGCAAATTGGACGCAAAGATGGATGCTGCGGAAAAAGCACAGATTTCATCCGAAATGACAACGGCAAGTCTGCTGACAACCGGCCAGATGTTTTTACGGCTCGGTTTGGCAACGGTGATTGTAGTAGGTAATAGTCTTGTGGTAAGTGGAGATACCTCTCTGTTTACCTATATTCTGTTTTTGATTGCTGCCTCCCGCCTGTACGATCCGCTTTCCGGGGCGATGTCAAATATGGCAGAGCTGTTTTCTGTACAGCTTCAGGTGAACCGCTTGAAAGAAATAGAGGAATACCCGGAAGAAACCGGTGAGAAGAATATCCATACAAACGGGTACGATATTACATTCGATCATGTCCAGTTTTCTTACGAAAAGGGCAAACCGGTACTGAGGGATGTTTCGTTTACTGCAAAACAGGGACAGGTCACTGCATTGGTTGGCCCGTCCGGCGGCGGCAAAAGTACAGTCGCAAAACTGGCAGCCAAATTTTATCCTCTGGACGGAGGAAGAATACTGTTGGGCGGAACCGATATTGCTCCGCTAAATTCAACCATGTTGATGAAAAACTTCTCTATCGTTTTTCAAGATGTTGTGCTGTTTAATAACACCATCATGGAAAATATTCGTGTCGGTAAAAAGGACGCAACGGATGAAGAAGTGATTGCCGCAGCTAAAGCAGCGCAGTGTGATGAATTTATTTCAAAATTGTCGGACGGCTATCAGACGGTGATCGGAGAAAATGGTTCAACACTATCTGGCGGTGAGTGCCAGCGCCTTTCTATCGCACGTGCTCTTTTGAAAGACGCTCCTGTTATTCTTCTGGATGAAGCTACTGCTTCTCTTGATGTAGATAACGAAACTGAAATTCAAAACGCAATATCCAGGCTGGTAAAAGGCAAGACAGTTCTTATAATCGCTCACAGAATGAGGACGGTGGAAGCTGCCGATAACATCGTTGTATTGTCAGATGGTATTGTAGCCGAAAACGGAACTCACGAAGAACTTATGAAAGAAAATGGCCTCTATCATAGGCTGGTCGATTTGCAGACAGCTTCTGCAAATTGGAAGTTAAGCGTTTAATCATAAAAGGAGGTACTGATGAAACTTCATGCGTCCGGGGAGGACTACCTGGAGGCCATACTTGTTCTCCATAAGAAGATGGGCATGGTGCGCTCCGTGGATGTCGCCCGGCACCTGGAGGTCACAAAGCCCAGCGTGTGCCATGCGGTGGCGACCCTGCGGGACGGGGGCTTCCTGACGATGGACAGCGACTATTTTCTGCACCTAACCGACGTGGGGCGGGAAGTGGCGGAGCAGATCTACGAAAAGCACCGCTTCTTTACCGACCGGCTGATTGAGGCCGGCGCAGACCCGGAAACGGCGGAACGGGACGCCTGCCGGATGGAGCATGTCATCAGCCAGGAGTCCTTCGAGCATCTGAAAAATGCTTACAAAACAAAAGAATAATAAACTGCCCGCATAGCAAACGGGTGAAACAGTAACGCGGCCGGGCACATCGAACCCGACCGCGTTACTCGTCTTTCTGAAAGGCTTCCGCCTGTTTGCAGAGCGCGATAAATTTTTCGATCTCTGCTTCGCTTTTCCCGGCAAAAAAGTCCACAACTGTTTTCGAGACTGTCTGATTTACCATTTCCGGGAAGATGGCGGCGTCCACGCTGATATTCAGTTCTTTGGCGACAAGGACCACCGTTTCAAATTTCGGATTACTCTGGCAGGTCTCCAAATCTATGATTGTGCGGGGGTTCATACCGAGGCGTTCAGCTAACTGCTTCTGCGTCAGATGCTGGCGCTTCCGTTCTGACCGCACCTTCCATGCAAATAGATCCAGCGGATTGTTCACTACACATCACCTCTACATCATTGTAGGGTGTGCTTCCGCTCATATAAATAACCATACAGCTCATGCAAAGTGAATTATAACTCATATTTCGGAGTAAAGGGGGATATGGATGAGAGCGCCAACACAAAGGAGGTCAAAATAAGGCGGGGTTTACCGTTTGTACGGCGGACGCCCATGCCACTACGAAAAATATTCCAATAACGCAGCAGCGAGCCATGCTCATGAAAGTGAGTTATGGCTCGCTTTTTATATACTGTGGCTCGTATCTCACAAAACCCGTTTCTTTGAGCGCCTGGGCGTGGGCTGCCGCTCCCCGCCCCGTTTCGCTCTGACCCACTGGCCTGAACGAAACGAAAGGAGCTTATCTATGAGCGGCAAGAAAATTACATATAATCCCCCCGCAACGAAGCCAAAACGGCCTATCGCTGAACGAGTAGTGAGCGAAAGGGGAAGAAAAGAACTGCCTCCCGGCACGAAGGGAGGTGAGAACTTGAAACCTGACCGCCACTACGAGCACAAGCAGCACGCCTTTGACAGCTACTACAAGAAGGTGCTGAAATACGAGGCGTACAATGGCTATCGTGAGATCAGCCGCCGCCAGAAGTGTGAGGCATTGTTCAGCGAACTGTCGGAGGAGAAATTGGCCCAGCTTGCGGTTTATGACCGCTACTCCTGGGAATACACGGCCTTCCCCGTGGGAGGCGCTGTGATCCTGATTGAGGATGACCGGCTGGCCGAGGCGCTGAACGCCCTGCCCCAGAATAACCGGGACATCTTCCTGATGTACTGGTTCCTGGACATGGCAGACCGCGAGATCGCCGAGTACATGAACATGGCCCGCCGGACGGTCAACACCCGCAGGCAGAAAGCCTATCGGCTGCTGAAGGAGCTGATGGGAGGTGAAGCGGATGATTAAATCTGCGTGCACGCGGGCGTCGCTGATCCCTTATCCGGTGATCGCCGCCGCTGTCGGGGGCAACCCCGAAGCGGTGAACCGGGTAGTCCGGCACTATTCCGGCTATATCGCCGCGCTGTCTACGAGGACAAGCTATGACCTTGACGGTTTTCCTCGTCCCCAGGTAGATGAAGATTTGCGCCGGCGGCTGGAAACGAAGCTGATTATCTCCATCCTGGGCTTTGATCTGAACTGACCCAGGGCCGGGCGCTGCGTGTTTTCCCCCTTTCCACGCGGCGCCCCTATATAGCACCTTGACAAAGAAAGCCCGTTGGGAGGCCAACGCCGCAGTATAAGGCAAACGGATACATTCCTGTTTGTGCCGAGCCATACGGCCGGTGCGCCATGACCTCGTTTCAAGTCCGCAGGACGGGACCACTGTAACGGGCGAGCGAACAGCACCAGGTTGCAAAGCAAGCGTGGCGGCTTGCAGGCGATGACACACGGGCAGGGTTAAAGATACTCGCGCATTGAACGCCCACAAAGCATTGTGCGCCGCACCCATCAGCATGGGCCGGGGTTAGACTCCCGTGGAGCTGTGCCAGCAGCCGTCCGTAAGCCTACTTTTCTTTTTTGAAAGTTTATGGATAGATCGTAAACTTTTCAATTAGCAGCAGACAAACACGGAGCAGCACGGTAAAATAATGGTGGAAGTTATATTACCCACACATATTCGTGCTGTTCCTTTTCATAACTGAAAGGGGGTTCTCATGTCTCAAACATGGAACGGCACGAAGAAAGAAACCCCTGAAAGAAGGACGTATACGGTTGACGATATTGCTCAAATTCTGGGCATCGGAAGAACTTCTGCATATATCCTTGTAAAAGAAGGGCACTTCAAAATCGTGCGAATTGGTAACGCCATACGCATTTCCAAGCGGTCATTTGACGAGTGGCTTGACTCCCTCGACCTGTGATCCAAGAAAGGAAGAACGATATGGCATCTATAATCAAGCGAAAGAAAAACTATTCCGTTGTTTACAACTATGTGGACGAAAACGGAGAAACCAAACAGAAGTGGGAAACCTGGCATACCCACAAAGAGGCCTTGAAGCGCAAGGCAGAAATCGAAAATCAGCAGCACACGGGAACTTTCCTCCCTCCAAGCAATCAGACGATCACCGAGTTCCTTTATGACTTCGTATCTCTTTACGGAGAAAAGAAATGGGGCGTGTCTATGTATGACAGCCAAACGGCGCTGATTGCGAACTATATCAATCCGATCATCGGTGATATGGAGGTACAGGCGGTTACTCCCCGTGCGGTTGACGGTTATATCCAGACCTTGCAGAAAACCAAGTCGGTGTCTACCAAAACCCGAAAGGCCGTTACCACCTATGTCAGCGACAAGACCATTGAAAAGATCATCAAGCTCCTGCGGTGTGCGTTTAAGCAGGCGGTACGATGGGAAATCATTGCAAGAAATCCCTTTGACAATGTGATCCTCCCGAAAACGGAGTATGCGAAACGGGATATCTGGACGGCGGATATGATCCGTCTTGCTCTGGACAAATGCACAGACAGCAAACTCTATGTAGCAATGAACCTTTCCTTTGCCTGCTCTCTGCGTATGGGTGAAATCCTGGGGCTGACCTGGGAAAACGTCCATATCTCCGATGAAGATATTGCGGCGGATAACGCCTATGTCTACATCGACAAGGAGCTGACACGGGCATCCAAACGGGCAATCGAAACGCTGGGTGAGAAGGATATCTATTACATCTTCACTCCGCTCATGCCGAACACCAGCACAAGAATTATTCTGAAAAAGCCGAAAACCGATTCCAGCATCCGTAAGGTGTGGCTACCGAAAACGCTGGCCTACATTCTGCGGGAATGGAAGAAGTCCCAGGACGAGTTGAAAGGTTTCCTGGGCGACGAGTATCAGGACTTCGATCTGGTTGTGGCACTTCCCAATGGCCGCCCCTGCGAGGATCGTATCATCCTCAAAGAGTTTGCAAAGCTCCGTGAGGACGCAGGGCTGCCGAAGGTGGTCTTTCATTCTCTCCGTCATTCCAGTACCACCTACAAACTGAAACTGAACCACGGCGATCTGAAAGCTACCCAGGGCGATACAGGCCATGCCGAGATCGACATGATAACCAGTATCTATGCTCACATTCTGGACGAGGACAGAAAGGTCAATGCTCAGAAATTCGAGACAGCCTTCTATGCCAAACCTGATCTTCGCAATGTCCGTCCACCGGAAGAACCGGTAAAATCGGAGCCTGCGACCCTGGACCTTGAAAGTCTTGTGGAGCAGCTTCAGAAGTCGCCGGAGCTGGCAAGTGCGCTCGCAGCCCTGATAGCGGCGCAAGCCCCGGCAAAGTGATCCGAAAAATCGAATTAGCAAAACGCAGAATTTTCTTAGCAAATTTCTGAAAAGCGTTCGAGTCCAATTAGCAAATATACATCATGCGGCGCATAAAAATCTCCCGATAACGGAAGTGAAATTACCGGGAGAAGGAGGAACAAAAAAAACGCTGCAAACCCCGAAAAAGGCTTGCAGCGGTGCTTTCTGGCGTCCCAGAGAGGATTTGAACCTCCGACCCCACGCTTAGGAGGCGTGTGCTCTATCCAGCTGAGCTACTGAGACATTTATAAGTTTTATGCAATTTTCAAGGCTCAAAGGAATCGAACCATCTGCCGCTTAGGAGGCGTGTGCTCTATCCAGCTGAGCTACTGAGACATTTTTAAGATTTATGCAATTTTTACTGCTCGAAGGAATCGAACCATCTGCCGCTTAGGAGGCGTGTGCTCTATCCAGCTGAGCTACTGAGACATTTTTAAGATTTATGCAATTTTTACTGCTCGAAGGAATCGAACCATCTGCCGCTTAGGAGGCGTGTGCTCTATCCAGCTGAGCTACTGAGACATTTTTAAGATTTATGCAATTTTTACTGCTCGAAGGAATCGAACCATCTGCCGCTTAGGAGGCGGACCCTCTATCCTGCTGAGGTACAAGCGCATATTTAATTTATGAGGCAATTACCCATCTATTGGGGAACACTTTTAGGTTCTCTTAGGAGCGTGACCTCTATCCAACTGAGTTGCTGAGACGTGTTAAATTGGGGTCATAAAGTGTACTGTGTTATTGTACCGCACGGCGGCGCATTTGTCAATCATATTGGATTTTCGCGCACTGAAATATACACAGAAAAAGCTTTGAAACCCCATGCAAATTTTCCGCAAAAGGTAAGGCTCTGGGTGGCTTTTGCCTTGACGCTTTTCGCTTTTTCGTCTATACTGATATATGTATGAAAACTTATGGAAACCAAACACCGCGGGCATCGGGAAATGTGCCTGCACGGAAAAAACAAAGGATTAAGGAGCCCGATACATGGTTTTTGCCGATTTGTTCTTTATCTATGTCTTTTTGCCACTGTGCCTCATCTGTTACGGCCTCGCCAAAAAGCTCAGCACCAAAAACATCGTGCTGATTGTCTTTTCACTCATCTTTTACGCTTGGGGCGAGCCGCTTTGGATTTTGCTTTTGCTGTTCAGTTCATTCTTTAACTGGTTCATCGGCATATTGATCGGCAAATTTCGGGATACCCCGCGCGCAAAGTTAGCCGTTGGCGGCGGTATTTTGGTAGATATTCTGCTTTTGCTCATCTTTAAGTACAGCGCGTTCATTGTAGAAAACCTGAACGCTGTTTCGGGCGCGGCCATTCCCGTGCCGCAGATCACGCTGCCCATCGGTATCAGCTTCTACACGTTTCAGGCTATCTCCTACATTTTGGACTGCTACTGGGAAACGGTAGACGTGCAGCCGAAATACCACAAATTTCTTTTGTACCTGTCCCTCTTCCCGCAGCTCATCGCCGGCCCGATCGTGCGGTACAGCGTTGTGGAGCAGGAGATCGACAACCGCTCCGTCAACGCGACCGACCTATGCGAAGGTGCGCTGCGCGTGATTCTCGGCCTTGCGAAAAAGGTCATCATCGCGAACAATTTGTGGTCCATCGTCAACACGTTCTTTGGCAAGGACATCACGGGACTTTCCGTGCTCGGCACATGGTATACCATCATCGTGTATTCGCTGTATGTTTACTTTGACTTCAGCGGTTATTCCGATATTGCCATCGGCCTCGGTCGCATGTTTGGCTTCCACTTTGACGAAAACTTCCGGCATCCGTTTGCCTGCACCACCATTGCGGAGTTCTGGCAGCGCTGGCACATCTCCCTCGGCTCCTTCTTCCGTGACTACCTTTTGTACGTGCCGTTCTTCGGCAAGCCGCGCAAGTATTTCGGCCTGTTCCTTGTTTGGTTCTGCACCGGTCTTTGGCACGGTGCCGCATGGAACTTCATTTTATGGGGCCTTTACTACGGCTGCTTCATGCTGTTCGAGCAGAAAATGGGCAAAAAGCGCATGAAAAAGTGGCCGATCGTGTGGAAGCATGTGTATACGAAGCTTGTCATCATCCTCGGCTTCGGCATCTTCTATTTTGAAAATCTCGGCCAGCTTGGTCAGTTTTTCCTCAATATCACGGGCATCAGCATGATTGCGAACAGCGCGCCGTTTACGGACCCCATGACGTTCTCCTCCCTGCGCAACAACATCTTTCTCATTTTGTTCGCGATTCTCGTCAGCCTGCCGGTATTGCCGAAGATCAAGAGTTATTTTCTCGAGAGCAAAAACGATACCGTTTATGCCATCGGCCGCGTCGGCTCCGTTGCGGTCTGTATGGTGTTACTCGCCGTCGTGAGTGTTCTGCTCGTCGATACCACGAACAACGTGTTCCTGTATTTCAGATTCTAAGGGGAGGTGCTCATTGACATGAACGATTTTAAAGACCTTGATCTTGATTATTTTGCTCCCCGCAAGCCCGCCGAACCGGAAGCGAAGCCGGAGAAAACCGAAGCCGTAGATGCGCCGACTGCGGATGAAAGCGCCGAACCCGCAGAGCGCCGCCGCAAGCCGAAGCCGAGCCGCCGCGAGCTTTTGAACATGCGGCTTTCCGTTTTATCCGTCGGCGTTATGGTCATTCTTTTCGCCCTGATGACGCTGTATCTGTTCCTTTTCCCGCGCTCCACCGTCTCACAGATTGAAAACCGAAACCTTGCGGAATTCCCGAAATTCTCTTTTGCATCGTATTTTTCCGGCTCGTTTACGGCGGACGTCGCCACATGGTTTGACGATACCGTGCCGAACCACGACGGCTTTAAGAATATGAGCAACTCCATTAAGAACCTGTTTGGTATGAAGATGTTCGCTTCAACGGTCAGCACCGCAAAGCCCGAGACGGACAGCACAGATAACACCGATACTTCTGCCGCAAACGGTGACACCCAGACAACCACACCCGCAAACGGCACCGTGTCAAACAACACGAACCTGCTGCAATACGCCGCAGGGCGTGTGTTTCCGGCCGTGAGCGCTGCGGATGAAAAAATGGGCCGCGATTTCAGCACCGAGGATAACAGCACACTGGAATGGGTGAACAACCTGCTTGTTATAAACTGGGATAATCACTGGCGCTGCATGGAGGCCTTCGGCGGCGGTGGCGGCACCGCTTACGCCAATGCACTCAACGACCTGCAAAGCAAGGTCGGCAGCGGTGTGACCATTTGGTCTATGCCCGCACCCACCGCTTCCGCCATCTACACCCCGAAAAACGGCATTGATTATGTTGGCGACCAGAAGGAATGCTTTAACGGCGTTGCCGAAAAGCTGAATGCCGGCATTCAGTCCGTAAACGTTGTGGACGTAATGAAAAAGCATGCGGAGGAAGATATTTACCTGCGCACCGACCACCACTGGCAGGCACGCGGCGCCTACTATGCCGCCCGCACGTTTGCCGAGGCCGCAGGCGTGCCGTTCGCAGACCTTTCCACCTACACGGAAGAATCCATTCCGGGCTATGTAGGCACTATGTACGGTTTCTCGCAGGATACGCGTATTTTGAACGACCCGGACAATTTCCACTACTTCGTGCCGGCCTCGAACTACGTGGCTTCCTACTACGATACTTCTTTTAACTACCAGTACGAAGACGACCTCTTTGCCGATGTGGACACCGCAAACGCGTACCTCAAGTTCCTCGGCGGCGACTCCTGCATCGTAAAAGTCGATACGCAGATGAAAAACGGCCGCAAGCTGCTCGTCATTAAGGACAGCTTCGGTAACGCGGAGATTCCGTTCTATACGAATTCCTTTGAGCAGATCTACGTTGCCGACGTGCGCTATTTGGAGTGCAACCTCGTCAGCTTCATCAAAGATATGGGCATCACGGATGTGCTCTTTACGATGTCCGCATACTCCGTTGTGGGCGATAACGCCGACAACATTCAGAACCTCATCGCGCAGAACGCCGGTGAGACCATCACCGACTCGCACATTGTCCCGTCTGTTACGCCGAAAACGGTCATGCCGACCGCGACAAGTGCACCAACGACGACTTCCGGCACGGATACGGCCGCTAACACCACCTCGACCGGTACAGAGGATACCTCTTCCGCAAAAGAATAACAAAGGAGAGCCTATGAAAGAACTGGAATATCCCTTTGACGCCGCTTACATCATCAAAAAGCGCAAATCTTTAAAGAAAGCACTGCTCACAGACGGCACCTCGCGCATCAGAAAGAAGATTGCTGTGTTCGGCGGCTCCACCACAAGCGACATTGTAAAAACGCTGGAGCTTTTCCTCTTAGACGCCGGTATTGAGCCGGAATTTTATGAATCCGAATACGCGCAGTATTTTCAGGACGCCATGTTCCCGGATGAAACGCTTTTAAGCTTCAAGCCGGACATTGTGTTCATCCACACCACGAATCGCAACGTGACGAACTGGCCCGAGATGATCGACACCACGGAGCAAATAGACGAAAAGCTGCACACGGAACTAAACCGTTTCACGGCGATGTGGAAAAGCATTGCGGAAAAGTTCCACTGCCCCATCATTCAAAATAACTTTGAAATGCCGCTTTACCGCCTGCTCGGCAGCCGCGACGCGTGGGACATCCACGGCCGCACGAATTTCCTCACGCGCTTAAACGAAGCTTTTTACGCCTACGCACGCGAAAATGAGAGCTTTTATATTCACGACCTCAACTTTGTTTCTGCCGATTACGGCCTGAAAGAATGGTCGAACCCGCTGTTCTGGAACATGTACAAATACGCCATGTGCTTTGAGGCGATCCCGTCCTTTGCGTTCAGTGTTTCGCACATTATCAAGTCGATTTTCGGCAAGAATAAAAAGGCGCTTGCCCTTGACCTCGATAACACCCTGTGGGGCGGCGTTGTGGGCGACGACGGCGTAGACGGCATCGAGATCGGCCAGGAGACCGGCGTTTCGCAATCCTACTACGAGTTTCAGACCTACGTAAAGCAGCTTAAAAGTCTCGGCATCGTGTTGACGGTCTGCTCTAAAAATGACCATGAAAACGCCATTGCGGGGCTAAACCACCCCGAAGGTGCACTGCGCCCGGACGATTTCGTCATCATTAAGGCAAACTGGGAAAACAAAGACCGCAACATTGCCGAGACCGCCGCAGAGCTGAACATTCTGCCGGATTCCATCGTTTTTGCGGACGATAACCCCGCCGAGCGCGAGATCGTGCGCACGCAGATCAAGGGCGCGGCCGTTCCGGACATGGACGGCGTGGAAAACTACATCACGACGATTGACCGCAGCGGCTTCTTTGAAGTGACAACCTTCAGCGAAGATGACTTGAAGCGCAACGAAATGTACAAGAAAAACGCCCTGCGCGCCGCGGAAATGGCGTCGTTCGGCGATTATAACGACTATTTAAAGAGCCTTGAGATGCACGCCGTCATCGATGATTTCATCCCGGTGTACCTTGCGCGTATCACACAGCTTACAAACAAGAGCAACCAGTTCAACGTGACCACCCGCCGCTATACGCCCGCCGAAATGGAAAGCGTATTTGAGGACGACGGCTATATCCGTCTGTACGGCAAGCTCATCGATAAATTCGGCGACAACGGCGTCGTTTCCGTCGTCATCGGCAGAAAAAACGGCACGGCACTCGACATTGACCTATGGCTGATGAGCTGCCGCGTGTTAAAGCGCGATATGGAATTTGCCATGTTGGACCGCCTTGTGGAGCGCTGCCGCGAAGTGGGCGTAGAGACGATTAACGGCTACTACTACCCCACCGCAAAAAACAAGATGGTCAGCGACCTTTTCGGTCGCTTCGGCTTCACGAAGACTGAGGAGCACGAGGACGGCAGCACCGTGTGGCAGTTGCGCGTCGCGGACTACAAGCCGCAGAACCACGTGATCGAAGTGTTCGGCAACGACCACGCAGAAGCGTGATCCTCGCTAAATTAAGTATTAAATCAAATCACAGAAAGGAATTTTACCATGGACACAAGAGAAATTTTTGAAAGACTGGACCGCGTATTTCAGGATGTTTTTGACGATGACACCATTCACGTCACGCCGAAAACGACCGCAGACGACATCGAGGATTGGGACAGTCTGGAGCACATCACGCTGATCTCCGCTGTAGAGCGCGAGTTCCGCATGAAGTTCAAGATGGGCGAAATCTCCTCCATGAAGAACGTCGGCGAAATGGCTTCCATCATCGCAGCACGCGCAAAGGGCTGATCTTACCGCAAAAGAAAATGCCGCAGACAACCGGGTTTTCCCGTGCCTGCGGCATTTTTATATTTACGGTTATTTATAACGGTTCATGAAGTCGAGGTAATCGTCCTCCAGCGTGCGCTTCGGTTCTTCCTTACGCGGAGCGGTGTACGGGTCAGCCGTTTCCTGCTCGGCGGCACGGCGGCGCTGTTCCGCACGTCTGCGGCGCGCTTCGCGGCGCTTTTTGCGCACGCGCTGCCCGTGGATGTACACGATAAGCAGCAACACCGCAAAGACAATGACAAGCACCAAAACAAATTTCAAAATGCTGAAAATCACCGAGCCACCCTTAGGGCCGCTCGCTTCGGAGGATGCACTGCTTTCGGCCGCGGAAGATTCCGTACCGCCGGCGGTGGACTCTGCGCTGCTTGCAGTGCCCACAGCCGCCGAGTCTGTGGGGTTGCCGGATTTATACGTTTCCGCTGCCGCTGCCACGGCGTTAAAGAGCTTTAAAACACCGGCATCATATGCGCCGGTCTGAAAATCCGCTTCCAGATTATCGTGCAGCAAAGCGCTCAGCTCCGTGCCGGAGAACGCGCCGTGCAGGCCGTCACCGGCCACCGCCATATAGTCGCCGTCCGAAACAGAAAGGCCTATGATAAGCCCGTTTTTGCTGTCGCCGCCAAGCTTCCACGTGTCCATGACCTTTTTAAGGTAGGACACGCGGCCATCATAATCGGATTTTTCGCCGGGCAAAGTGTTCATGGTGAACACCGCAATCTGCACACCATACGTCGCATTGAGGTCAGCGTTTTTATCGTTGATTACCGTTTTCGTACTGGCGGAAATCACACTCGCTTCGTCATAGACATAAAGATCCGCGGGCTGCTCCGGCACTTCGGCGTCCGCTGCCGTCGCGCTTACGGTGCTGCCCGTGTCGCCTCCGTCTTCGGAAGACGAGGTGCTCGTGTCGCCGTTTCCGGCTTCATCCGCAAACGCATACAGGTTGCCGGTGGAAAACACCATCAAAACCACAAGGCATATCGCCGCAAAGCGTCCCATACCCGCTTTATATAGATTTTTCATCCAATCCCTGCCTTTCGGCAGCCCGGCTGTGCCCGGCCGCGTAAAATAATACCGCACAAAACCTGTTTCGTAGTTTTATGCGGTATCGGTTCTGTTGTACCTATTTTAAGAGAATTTTTCGCTGCTGTCAAGTAAAGCCAAGACTTTGCATCTTACGATCCTCTTAAGGTTATTTCAGCTCTACAATCGTCACGCCGCTTTCGCCCTCACCATATACGCCGAGGCGAAAGGATTTCACGGCCTTGTGGCGGCGCAAATGCTGCTGAATGCCGTTTCTCAATATACCTGTACCTTTGCCGTGGATAATCGTCAGCATGTTGAGATTGTGCATCAAAGCGTGATCGATAAACGCATCCACTTCCATGAGCGCTTCTTCCAAATTCATGCCGCGCACATCCACTTCATTGCGCGCCGGAGCGGAATCCATCTTCTTCGTCACGGTGCGATGACCGCCTGCGGCTTTCTTCTTTTCCTTCGGCTTCTGGTCGGTCAGGCGCAGGTTTTTCAGCGGCACGCGCGTTTTGATGATGCCTGCCTGCACCAAAATCTGGTCGCCGTTTTTCGGCACATCCAAAACGGTCGCAATCTTATCGATGTCGTAAATCAGTACCGTATCGCCGACCTGTAAGGGACGCGGCAACACATAATCTTCGTCTATACGGCGCTCGTGCACCGGGTCGCTGACCTTTTCCATATCGCGGATGCCTGCCTTCAGGCGCGCTTTCTGCTCTGCGGTCAATAATTTCTGCTTATTGCGGCGCAGGTCTTCGAGCTCGTCTAACAGGCTCTGGGCTTCGCGGCGCGTTTTCTGCACAAGCTCCGCCGCTTCCATTCTGGCGCGCTCAATTTCGTGCTTCGCGTCCTTTTCGGCGCGGTCGCGCAGCGCTTCAGCCTCTTTTTCCATGTTCTGCGCTTTCAAACGCAGCTGCTCGGCACTTTCACGCTCATCTTCCATTTTGCGGCGGCTCTCCTCCAAGCGGGAGACGACCTCCTCAAACATAGTGCTTTCATCGGAAACGAGTTCCTTTGCGTGCTCTACGATGTTCGCCGGCATACCGAGACGTGCGGAAATGGCAAATGCGTTGGAACGACCCGGTACGCCGATGAGCAGGCGATACGTCGGGCGCAGCGTCGCCACGTCAAATTCGCAGCAGGCGTTTTCAACGCCAACGGTCTGAATGGCATATGCCTTCAGCTCTGCGTAATGCGTTGTCGCCATCACGCGCGTGCCTTTGGTGCGCATGGCTTCGATGATGGAAATAGCAAGCGCGGCGCCCTCG
This sequence comes from Hominenteromicrobium mulieris, assembly GCA_021029595.1. Classification (GTDB taxonomy): domain Bacteria; phylum Bacillota; class Clostridia; order Oscillospirales; family Acutalibacteraceae; genus Hominenteromicrobium; species Hominenteromicrobium mulieris. Next base: position 447,613 of record JAJJOY010000003.1, read on the forward strand.
ACCGGGTCGGTGCCCGCACCGAGCTCATCGATTAGGATAAGACTCTTGTCGTCCGCAATGTTGAGAATGCGGATGATATTCGTCATGTGCGCCGAGAACGTGGAGAGAGACTGCTCAATGCTCTGCTCATCGCCGATGTCCGCCAAAACGTGGTCGAAAATCGAAACTTCGCTGCCATCCGCCGCGGGGATCATCAGGCCGCACATGGTCATCAGCGTCAAAAGGCCCGCCGTTTTCAGCGAGACAGTCTTGCCGCCGGTGTTCGGACCGGTGACGATGAGCGCATCAAAATCACTGCCGAGGTACAGATCGGTCGGCACGACCTTATTTTTATCGATGAGCGGGTGACGCGCCGATTTGATGGCGATGCGCCCCTCCTGATTGAGCTTCGGCACGGTCGCCTTCATTTTGTAGGCGAGCTGCCCTTTTGCGAAAATGAGATTCAGCTCCACCGCCGCGCGGTAGCTCTGGATGATGCCGTCCGCAAACTCGCCGATCTCACGGGAAAGCTCCGTCAAGATGCGGTCGATCTCGTCCTTTTCGTCCGAGCGCAACACGCGGATTTCGTTGTTCGCCTCCACAACGCCGATCGGCTCAATAAACACGGTGGCACCGCTGCCGGAGGAATCGTGAATGAGGCCCTTGACTTCATTGCGGAACTCCGCCTTAACCGGCACAACGTAGCGGCCGCCGCGTTGGGTGACAATGGCCTCCTGCAAATACTTTTGGTAGGTCTGCGAGCGGATCATTTTATCAAGCTGCTCGCGCACGCGCAGCGATGCCGCGCGGATCTTGCGACGGATAGCCGCCAAGGCGACGCTTGCGGTATCGGCAACTTCTTCCTCGCTGACGACGGTCATCGAGATGCGATCTTCGATAAACTTGTTCGGCTGCAAGGTCTCGAAGCGGTAATCGAGCGCCGTTTTGACGCTTTCGCTTTTTTTACGCCAATCCGAAACACTGCGGATGGCACGCAATGTCGCGGCAACAGACAATAATTCCGCCAGATTCAGCACGCCGCCCGCTTCTGCGCGACGCAGCGCATTCGTGACATTCGTCATGCCGTAAAACGACGGTGCGCCGTACTTTGCCATTAAAACAAACGCGTCGTCCGTTTCCTGCAAAAGGCGCTCCACGTGGCGGATGTCGGTATCCGGCTCAATTTTCTGCGCCAGCTCCGCCGCATCCGGACAAGTGGTTTCATTTGCAAGCTGAAGCAGAATTTTATCCAGCTCCAGCGCTTTATGATCTTTCAGCATTTTGTTCCTGCTTTCTTTTCGTACCCGGTTTTGCCGGGTCAATCTCCTCTGTTAATCCAAAAACGTTTTATAAAACTCCAAGGTCTTCGGTACGGTATGTAATGTATGGACAACGTAGCTTTCCGTTGCGGCGTTCAGAATTTTCAGCGCATCCTCCGGCAGCGAGAAGTTATAGAGCTTTTCAAAATCCACATACGCAATGTGTCGCATGGCGGTCAGCACGCCCGGCGGCAGCGCAACATACGGTTCATTCGCGCCGTGAAAGCACTTGTCGCACAGAATAATGCCCCTTTGCGGCAGAAAGAACATCGTTTCCGCCTCATACGCGGCGCAGTTTTCGCACGCAACTAAATTTGGCATATAGCCAGCCGACGAGAGCATACGCAGCTCTGTCACGGACTGCAACAGCCGTATCGGCCGCGTGCCCTTTGATAAAAAATGCAGGGAATTTAAGATGAGCCGCAGGTATTCCTCGGAATCCGTATCCTCCGGCACCATTAAGTACGCCAGCTCACAGAAATACTGCGCCAGCGAAAGCGCGGCGATGTCCCGCCGAATCCCGAAAAAGACCTCGATCGGCTCGGCATCGTCAATCATGTATTTTTCCCGCCCCTTAAAAATAGAAAGGCGGGAATAGCACAAAAGCTGCGTTGCGGCGCTTTTGCTGTCCTTTAAGTTTTTGGCGCGGCGGGCAAACGCACGCACCACGCCCGCGTCACGCGTCAGCACCGTGACAAGGCGGTCGCTCTCGCCCACCGTCTGCTCCCGAATGATGAGTCCCTGGGTCTTTACCTGCATCAAAGTCTCCTGCCGTAAAATCCACGTCGGCAAGCTCCCGGCGTGTAAGCTGCACGTAGCGGATGTAATCCTCCGCCTTGCCGCTTTTATAAAAGCTGTTCCACGCGGCATACGCCGCATTCTGCATCGGGGAATTTCGCATACAAACGCCTCCTAAACCGTATGGCTGTTTTTAGCTTCTGCGGTTTTTGCGGGTTTTATCCGTGGAAACGTCTGTCAATTTCTCAAAATGTGACCGTTTTCCCGAAAATCGCGGTTTATTGGTACTGGTCAAAATCGTGTTCGTTAAAGCCGAGCTTTGTGAGGATCTGCGGGCGCTGGCGCCAGTCCTCCTTCACCTTTACCCAAAGGCGCAGGTTGATCTTGCAGCCGAAAAAGCGCTCCATGTCTTCTCTCGCCTTCGAGCCGATTTTTTTCAGCATTGCGCCGCCCTTGCCGATAATGATGCCCTTGTGCGTGGCGCGTTCGCAATAGATTGTCGCATCGATCTCCGTCAGGTTGCCGAGGTCGCGCATGCTTTCCGTCACGACTGCGACGCCGTGCGGAATCTCTTTATCCGTAAAGCGCAGAATTTTCTCGCGCACGATTTCGGACGCAATGACGCGCTCCGGCTGGTCTGTGAGTGTATCTTCCGAGAAGAAGTGTCCGCCCGGCTCCGCCAGTGCGATGAGCTCCTCACGCAGCGCGTCCATGCCGTTGCCGTCCTGCGCGGAGACCGGCACCACAGCTTCAAAGTCGTAGAGCGCGGAGAGCTTCGCAATCTGCTCCATCAAAACGCTTTTGTCCTGCAAAAGGTCAATCTTATTGATGGCGAGCAGCGCCGGCACACCCAAATCTTTAAAGCGGTGCACAAGCTCTTCATCTGCTTTGGAGATTTTCGTATTTGCCTCCACGACGAGCAGGCAGGCGTCCACATCTGCGACGGACGAGGTAACGCTTTTCACCATGTAATCGCCGAGGGAGTTCTTCGGCTTGATGAGGCCCGGCGTATCGATGAACACCAGCTGCGTTTCGCCCTCTGTCCACACGCCCATAATGCGCGTGCGGGTGGTCTGCGGCTTATTGGAAACGATGGCAAGCTTCGTACCGAGCAGGCGGTTCAAAATAGAGGATTTGCCCACGTTCGGTCTGCCCACAATGGCGATAAACGCCGATTTTTCGTTCATGTAGTTTTCTGTATCCATAGTTTTCCCGGGGCACGCAGCCACGGTTTCCTTTCTGATAATTTATATCTATATCACTTTTTATGAAGCTTTTCCCGCACGCCGCATGGCCCTTTGAAAATGAAGAAAAAGGCCAAAATGAGCGACAGAATGGAAAGCACAAGGTAAAGCGGATTTGTGACGATTGTTATCAAAAGCGCTAAGATCGCTTCCGGCCGCCACAAAACGGCTATACCGACAAAAGCGGCAAAAACGGCGCACACAAGCACCGCTCCCGCCGCGATATCTTTTGTTTTGCCGATGAGCGGATTATAGCTTTTCTGCGCGTAATCACACAGCATCTCAATGGCGGTGTTGAACGCTTCCGCCGCGATAACCATCGCGATGGTCAAAAGCAGAACGCCGTATTCGCTGCGCGTTACGCCCAGAAAGGGCGAAAAAAACAAAACGTATACCGCCGCTGTAAGGTGTATACGCATGTTTCGCTCCGTTTTCACGGTATGGAAAAATCCGCGCGCGGCATCGCGAAAGCTGTCCGCCTGCGTGCGGGTCTTACCGTTTGTTTTCCAATCCGGCACCATGTTAAACGGTGTAGCTGGAAGTGCCCGGCAGGCCGAGCTGCGACATAACGTATTCTTCTTTTTCACGCATGCGCACGCGCTCCATGCCGCCGTTTTCGTGGTCATAGCCGAGCAGGTGCAGCATAGAATGCGCCGTCAGGTAGCCGATTTCGCGCTCTAAGCTGTGGCCGTAGCGCTTTGCCTGCGCCATTGCCATTTCCACAGAGAGTACAATGTCGCCGAGAATCTTCGCGCCGGTATCGTGGTTGATGTCATACACGCCGTTCTCACCCATGGGGAAAGAGAGCACGTCTGTTGCGGCATCTTTGTTGCGGTACTGCGCGTTTAGCTCGCGGATCTGCTCGTTGTCCACGAATGTCACGCTGATTTCAGCGGAATCCTCAAACTTCTCCATCCGCAGAACCGCGTGGCAACAGCGACGGATGAGCATGCGCACGCCGGTCGGCACTTTGACCGCTTTCTGGTTGTTTGTGATGATGACTCTGATTTTTTCCATATGCTAAAATCCTTTCGATAGGGGTTATTTTGCTGCGGACGCTTTTTCATACGCCCGAATGATATCCTGCACCAAGCGATGGCGCACAACGTCTTTTTCGGTAAAGCGGAAAACGGAAATGTCATCCACATTGCGCAGCACACGCATCGCATCCTTCAGGCCCGAGCGTCTGCCGTCCGGCAGATCAATCTGCGTGATGTCGCCTGTGATGACCATTTTGGAGTTGAAGCCGAGACGCGTCAGGAACATTTTCATCTGCTCGCAGGTGGTGTTCTGCGCCTCATCCAGAATGATAAAGCTGTCGTCGAGCGTTCTGCCGCGCATGTACGCAAGCGGCGCCACCTCAATGCTGCCGCGCTCCACAAGGCGGGCGTACGATTCCGCGCCGAGCATGTCGAACAGCGCATCGTAAAGCGGGCGCAGGTAGGGGTCTACCTTCTGTTGCAAATCACCGGGCAGAAAACCCAGCTTCTCGCCGGCTTCCACGGCAGGGCGCGTCAAGATGATGCGGTTCACCTGCTGCGCACGGAACGCCGTCACAGCCATGGCGACCGCAAGGTACGTTTTACCGGTGCCCGCAGGGCCGACGCCGATGGTGATGGTGTTATTGCGAATATTGTCGCAATAATTCTTCTGTCCCACCGTTTTGGGCTTTACGGGCTTGCCTTTCGCCGTGATGCAGATGCAGCCGTCCGTAAGCGGCGCCATCTGTGCTTCGCTGTCCTCCATGACCATGTCGATGCAGTAGCCGACGTTCTGGTCGTTTAGAACTTCGCCCTTTTCGACAAGCCGCAAAAGGCTTTCTGCCGCACGCACCGCACGCGAAACACCGGGTTCTTCTCCGATGACGTGGATCTGCGAATCGCGGCAGGAAAACGTTACACCGAATGCCTTTTCCAGTCGCTTTGCGTTCACGTCAAAGCTGCCGAAAAGCTCTGCCGCGTATTCTGCTTTGTTTACATGAATGCTTCTTTCCAAATCGTTCTCCTTTTGCCGCACAGCTTTGAAAAACCGTGCAGTCTAAAAAACCGAATTTCCTGTTTTATTATAGCATAAGTGTTCCCAATGTGGTTATGAAATTTTCAACGAAATTTAGCCGTTTCCCTGTACATTTCCGACAAATACCCCTATATTCTCCGAATTTTCAGGCTCTTCAGGCAGGGTGAGCGGCGCCTCCTGCGCAATGTTTTCAAGACATACACACCGGGACGTGACGTAAACCGCGCCGTCTTTTGTCTGATATGTGATGTTTTCCGTAAGCACACGCCCGTCTTCTCCAAGCGCAAGCTTTTGCAGCTGATGCAGATTTTCAAGTGCGCGGCGCTGCGCTTCTTCCTCCGTGAACGTAACGGGCACGGTCTCCTCCTCATATACGCGCACCGTTTCCACCCATAGCGGCAATGTGTGCCCCTGCAAAACGAACGGCGTGCGGGTGTATGCCGTCTGGCCTTTCGGCGCGCCGGAAAGCGAGAGCGGCACGCGCACGCCCAAAATATACAGCGCGCGCTGTGTACCGAGGTCCGTTTCACGCACCGTTTCGGTACTAAGCGGACAGGATGCCGTGAATGTGCGCTGTGTCTCCGCCAGAATCTCCGCACGGGCGCGGGTGTAAAAACAGCGCACGGGGTTATATTCCGGGTCATACGGGTCGCCCACCTGTGTGATGCCGGAAACGAGCACCTGCCCCGCGGCGCAGGCAGAACCGACTTTCACGAGCACCGTGCCGTTTTGCGCCGTGATAGAATGGATGAGCCCCGCGCGTGACGCGACGATGTCCCCCGTGCCGTCGTGCTCCGCGCCCTCCGCCTTTGTGACGGACGTGCGCAGCTCAAGCTGTACGGTACAACCCTCCGTGTTGAACGATGCCCACGAAAGCTCCGGCAACTCCTCCAAAAGCGCGACAGAGGCCAAAGCGGTATCGGTGCTTCGCGGCGCGCCGATATACACGCCAACGCGCTTTGCTGCCGCCAAAATTTCGCTTTCGGCATACGGAATATCTTCACCGGAGATCGTCATCTCCCAGTAAAAGCCGGAAAGGAACAGCATCAGCGCCACGCCGAGCGCCGTGCCAAGCAAAAGTCCCGGCCGGCGCAGCATGCGGCGGAACCGAAACGGGAAGCCGCTTTTCTCCGCAAGCTTCACCCGCGCGTGCGTGCGTTGTTTGATCTTATGCAGCTTTTTGTAGTCCTTCGAATACAAGGTGAAAAGCACGTCTTTCCCATCCTTTTGAAGTCGAATGGGGCGCAGACCCGTTTTCACCGCAATGTTCATAAACCGTGCCGTATCGCCCGAAACACGCGCCGTTGCCGTGCCGAGCACCCAATGCGTGATTTTCTTCATGCGAACCTCACCGCCTCAATATGTCCCGTGATCACCGCGCCATCCTCTTCAAGACACAAAAGCCGTAGGCTTTGCCCCTCCACCCACACGGCGCGCCGCCCACAGCGCAGGCCGATCTTTTCCGTTTCGTATTCGATTACGCCGTCACAACCCTCTAAAATAAGCTTCGCCGTGCCGAGAATCTCCGTGCGTATCGTGCCGTCCTGCATGGCATAGCGCAGCTTATCTGCAAGCTCACCCATGCGCCCACCCTCTTTCTTTTTACTCCTCTATACGTATGTGCGGAAAAACACGCATATACTTTTTCAAAAGGAGGGTTCGCCGTGTCGAAGCATACAGAATTTATCGCTTTTTTCATTCGCCAAAAATTGCAGCTTCCGGCGCTTTATATCCGCACCGCCGCGCTTTTACTGCTCGCCTTGCTCCTGCTCAGGCACCGCACCGCTGCCGCCGCAGGCGTTGTCAGCGGCATCCACACATGCCTCGGCACGCTGATTCCCTCGCTGTTCCCGTTTATTTTACTCGCGTGCCTATGCACGAACAGCCGCGCGGCGCAGGTGCTGTTTCGCCCGCTTTCCCCCGTAATGCGTCATGTGTTCCGCCTACCCGCCTGCGCCGCTCCCGCCGTTTTGTTGGGGCTCACCGCAGGCTACCCTACCGGCGCGAAGATCACCGCAAATTTATACGCGACCGGAAAGCTCACAAGGGAACAGGCGGCGCGGCTGTTATGCTTCTGTACCGCGCCGGGCTATGCGTTTGCGGCAGCCTATACGGGCAGTTTATTATTAAGAAGCGAGCGCATCGGGCTGAATTTATTTTTTGCCTGCGCACTTGCGCCGTTACTTCTGGGACTCACCCTGTCGCGCTTTGCCGAAAAACCCGAAAAAAGCCTAAAATCGCCAGAATCTGCTCCCGGCGGCATCGTCTCCGCTGTGCAGGACGGCATTAAGGCCACCGTTTCCCTTTGCGGGTTCGTCATTGTGTTTTCCATGCTTTTGGCCGTTTTGCACGATGCCGGCATTTTTCAGTATTTATGCGGTTTTCTCTCCCGCTTTGGGCTCACCGTGCCGCTTTCCGGCGCATTGCTGACGATGGGTCTGGAGATCACCGCCGGAGTCACACAGTGCATATATTGGCACCTGCCGGTTTATTTTTTAGCGTTCGGGCTCGGCTTTTCCGGCGTTTGCATCCACTTGCAGATCTTCTCCTTTTTCCACAAAGCGGGGCTGCCGCTGTCGAAAACGAGATATGTTCTCGCACGCTTTTTAAACGGTCTGCTTTCCGCTGCATTTTATTTGCTGCTTTCCTATTTTCTCCCGGCAAGCACCTCGGTTGCCGTGGAAACCTCGCCCCTCAACACCGCGCCCATGGCGGGCAGCGCGGCATCATCCTTGGCGCTCATCGCGCTGTCTATGTTCTTTCTTCTCACGTGTATTCTCCGCAGCGGAAAAACACCGTCGAAAATTTGTGGTGGAAATTCCACCGGGAAAATGCTACAATGAGAACAACTCTAAGAGCAACCTGAAAATCGGAGGCGACGAAAGTGTTCGGACGCAAAAAGAAAAAACAAACACCCGCTCTGTTTGGCAGCCGCATTGAGCCGGACTGCGCTTACTGCGCGTTTCATGCGGACGGCGTACAGAAAAAATGTCTTGCGGGGCAGCTCGGCGGAGAGCACTGCGCAAAATTTCAATATGACCCACTGCGCCGCGAGCCGAAAAGCGAACAAAAGCTCGGGCAGTACAGCGCCGAGGAATTCAAACTATGAAAACTTATCTTAAAGCGTTTCGTTTAAAGCGCTTTTGGCTGCTGCTTTTGCTGCCTGCGGCGTTCCTTTTGGACTTCGCCGCACGGCAGAGCGCAGATTTTGCCGAGTGGTATGCCGTGACGATCTACCCCGTGTACGCGCAGTTCTTTTCCGCCATTACGGGAGTCTTCCCGTTTTCTGTCGGCGAATTTTGTCTGATCGCGCTTGTCCTTTTCATTTTAGCGTATCTCATTCACGGCGTTTATAAACTCATTCGTCATAAAGAGGGCCGTTTTGCGTACTTTGTGCGGTTTTTGTCGGTTCCTGTTCTCATCGCCACGTGCATCGCGTTTTTGTGCGTAACGAACTACGGCACGAACCACCGCCGGTACAGCTTTGCCGCCGTCAGCGGACTTACCGTGCGGGAGTCCTCCGCCGAAGAGCTTTACAATGTGTGCGCGTATTTAATCAACGAAGCGAACACATTGCGCGAAAACCTGCCCGAAGACGAAAACGGTGTATTTCAGCTTTCAAACGATGTTTTTCTCGATGCAGACGAAGCAAAATCATCATTCAACAGCCTTCATGATACGTATTCCACGCTCTACACAAACGGAAAACCGAAGCCCGTGCTGTTCTCGGAAGTGATGTCGTACCTTGACATCAGCGGCATTTACTGTCCGTTCACGTTTGAAGCGAACGTCAACGTCCACATGAACGACGTATTGATCCCCGTGACGATGTGCCACGAGCTTTCACACCTTTCCGGCTACATGCGCGAGGACGAAGCGAATTTCATCGCATTTTTGGCGTGCCTGCAAAGTGACGACCCGGAATTCCGTTACAGCGGTGTGTATTTGGCATCCGTCCACGCGATGAATGCTTTGCTCACTGTGGACAGCGACCTGTGGAACCAGGCGGACGCTTTAAAAAGCGACGCACTGCGCCGCGACATTCGGTCAAATAATGCGTACTGGAAGCAGTACGAAACGCCCGTTTCCGAGGTCTCCGACCGCGTGAACGACGCGTATTTAAAAGCCAACGGGCAGGAAAACGGTCTGCGTTCCTACGGCAGAATGGTCGATCTGCTTCTCGCCTACTACCGCGACGAGCTGCAATAGATATAGTTTTTTTGGGGGAGTTCTCTATGTGTGAAAAAATCATTGCGGCGTGTGGAAACGACTGCGCGGTATGTCCGCGCTACAACGTGCCGCCGTACACCAAAACCGCAGAAGAACTGCACCACACCGCTGAGCTGTGGTATAAAATCGGCTACCGCGACCACGTGGTGACAAACGAGGAGATTGCCTGTACCGGCTGCAAGGAAGAAAACTGGTGCCGTTATCGCCTTGTAAAATGCGTGAACGAAAAGCATATCGCACATTGCGGCCAGTGTGAAAACTACCCGTGCGACGTCATGAAAGCGTGCTTCACGGTGACAGGCTCGTTCATCTCCACCTGTAAAAAAGTCTGCACACCCGAGGATTTCGAGATATTGCGCAAAGCATTTTTCGAGAAAGAAAAGAACCTGACGCAAAATTAAGACGACAAAAGGCCTTTGCACCGTCCAAAACGGAGATGCAAAGGCCTTTTTATGTACGATTATTTATTCGCGTTCATCTCGCGGACTTCTCTTAAAATGTCCTCAAGGTCATATTTTTCGGGCGCTTTCGGCGCAGCAGGCTTTGCCTGCACTGTCTGTGCAGCCGGCTTCGGGGTATTTGCCGGGCGCTGCTGCACGGGCTTCGGCGCAGGTGCGGCGGGCTTTGCAGCTCTCGGTGCGGCGCTTTGCCGTGGCGCGCGATTCACTGAGGTCTGCACCGCAGCGCGGCGCACGTTCTGTGGCTGCATGGAGACCGGCGTTTCTGGCATGATGGGGCGTTCTGCGGTGTACTCCGCCGACACCGGCATCGCCGGCAGCTCGCCGGTGTCTTTATCCGGGTCAAAGGACGTGGGCATGCGGGGCTCTGCCTCACGGCGCGCCTGCATCTGCTCGCGGCGCATGCGCTCTTCTTCGCGTCTTCTGCGGTTGCGTCGTTCCTCCTGCTCAATCTCATCCAGCACCTCGGCGCGGTCCGCTTCGCCGCTGTCGCGGTTACGGCTTGCACGCTGCCACAAAATGATGCTGACAATTCCGCCGACGCCGAGCACGATGCACACCGCACCCGCAATGAACAGCGTGCGGCCGACGCCGTTATCGGCCTTCAGCTCATTAAAGAACGATTCCGCTCCGCTGCTGTCTTCGCCTGCGGTGTCGGTCGTGCCTTCCGTGGTGTCCACCGTTTCGGTGCTGTCTGTGGTATCGGCCGTATCGGCTTCATCCGCAAAGGTAAGCGGCGCACACAGCGCAGCGCCGAGTAAAACCGCCGCTAAAACAGCAAATATACGTTTAGAAAAAGTATTTCTCATAATCCATTTCCTCTTTCGTGATAACTTTTATGTGTCACGATTTTGAATTCATTTTTATTTAGTTTAGCATATTTTGCATGGTGTTTCAACGGCAAAATAAACAAACCCGCCGCTTCTCTGCACGGTTCATGCAGTCGAAACGGCGGGTGCTGTGTCTATTTATACTTCTTTAGAAATCGATCTTCTCTGCAATGTACGCTTCAAGCTCGTCAATCTTCACACGCTCCTGCTCCATGCTGTCACGGTCGCGGACGGTAACGCAGCCGTCATTTTCACTGTCAAAGTCATACGTGATGCAGAACGGCGTGCCGATCTCATCCTGGCGGCGATAGCGCTTGCCGATGGAACCCGTATCGTCAAAGTCAACAGAAAACTTCTTTGCGAGCGCATCGTAAACCTCGCCGGCCTTTTCGCTCAGCTTCTTGGAGAGCGGCAGAATCGCTGCCTTAAACGGTGCCAGTGCCGGGTGCAGACGCAGTACAACGCGCACGTCCGGTTTTTCTTCGGTGCCGAGGTTTTCTTCGTCGTAAGCGTCGCACAGGAACGCCAGCGCTACGCGGTCCGCGCCGAGAGACGGCTCGACGACATACGGCACGTAGCGGGTGTTCGTCTCCGGGTCGAAATAGGAGAGGTCCTTGCCGGAATGCTCCTGATGGCGGGTGAGGTCATAGTCCGTGCGGTCTGCAATGCCCCAAAGCTCGCCCCAGCCGAACGGGAACAGATACTCAATATCCGTCGTCGCCTTGGAGTAGAAGGAGAGCTCCTTCTGGCTGTGGTCGCGCAGGCGGATGTTCGCTTCGTCCAGACCGAGGTTCAAAAGCCAGTTTTTGCAGAAATCCTTCCAGTAGTAGAACCAGTCGAGGTCCGTGCCCGGCTTGCAGAAGAATTCGCATTCCATCTGCTCAAACTCGCGAATGCGGAAAATGAAGTTGCCCGGGGTAATCTCATTTCTGAAGCTCTTGCCCACCTGACAAACGCCGAACGGCACCTTCTTGCGCGTGGTGCGCTGAATGCTCGGGAAGTTGACAAAAATGCCCTGTGCAGTCTCCGGGCGGAGGTACAGCTGGCTCTTTGCGTCTTCCGTAACACCCTGGAACGTCTTGAACATCAGGTTGAACTGGCGGATATCCGTAAAGTTGTGGCCACCGCATTCCGGGCAGGCAATGTTGTTGTCGGCGATGAACTGCTGCATCTGCTCGTTCGTCCAGCCGTCTGCGGATTCGCCGGTGAAGTCTTCAATGAGCTTATCGGCACGGTGACGGGTCTTGCAGTCCTTGCAGTCCATCAGCGGGTCGGAGAAGCCGCCCACGTGGCCGGTTGCCACCCAGACTTCCGGGTTCATGAGGATTGCGGAATCCAGCGCCACGTTGTAGCGGCTCTCCTGCACGAACTTGCGTTTCCACGCGTTTTTCACGTTGTCCTTGAAAAGGCAGCCCAGCGGGCCGTAGTCCCAAGAGTTGGACAGACCGCCGTAAATTTCGGAGCCGGGGTACACGTAACCTCTGTTTTTGCAGAGCGCCACGATTTTTTCCATGGTCTTTTCTTCGGGCTTCAGAACTTTCTTCATTTGTTAAACTCCTTTCGCGCCGCTGGCTGCTGCACGGCTTCGTGCAGCTGGATGCTGCGCTTGTGATTTATCAATCATACCACGTTTTTCAAAGATACACAACTACCGCGGCGGGATTTTATACGAAAAAGCGGCACTCCGCAGAGTACCGCCCGAAATTTCCGCTTGTTTAGATTTATTCGCCCTCGTCCGCGATGAGCTTTTTCATCTGCGGCAAACGGAACAGAATAACCGCCGCGATAACTGTGAAGATGAGCTCCGGCAGCATGTAAGTGCCGTTATAGCAGAAGGAGTAAAGCCACGGGTGGCCCACCCAGGAAGCGCCGAACGCCACAAACTCATCAAAGTTTGCAAAGATAATGGCGCCGGAAATGAAGTGGCACACAAAGCGCAGCGCAACAGCCAGCGCCGTGCCGCAGCAAATGCCCACATAACCCTTCTTGCGGAAAATACCCGCAATGCCGATAACCGTGTAGGCCACGATGTAATCGAGCAAAATCGTGCCGATGAGAGCAGAAGGCGTCATGCCCCAGCCAAGGATGCCGTCCATCGTGATGCCGAACGCAAGCTGAATGACGGATTCCACAAAGGAAGCCGCAAAGCCCCACTTAAGGCCGTACATGATGGAAATCATGGCGCAGGGCAGCATGGAAAGCAGCGTGATAGAACCGCCAAACGGCATCTGAAGCACCTTGATCAGGCTGAGCACAGCGCCCAGTGCGACCATAACCGCGCAGGCCGCAAGCTTTTTTGTATTGTTGTTCTTCATAGTTCATTCCTCCGGTTTTCTACCGAGATTTAGAGGATAAAGCGGAGAAAACAAAAACCGCGCACCCATTCGGCACGCGGCATAAAAAGCACTTAGAATAAGCGTATTTTCCTACGTCGGCATTATCCGAATCAGGTAACAGGTTTCGGCGTTCACGCCGCTCTCAGCCGACTTTATACGTCAGCACCCTTTTTTTACATTCAGTATAGCACGGAACTTTTCGCTTTTCAACCAAAATTTGTGTTTTCGGGCAGAAAACAAGGCTTTTCTTGATTTTAGAGAAACAAAATGATAGTATAAAAGAAACATAAGCCAACGACAACGGTGGTTAAAAGTTTTGCTTAAGCTTTTTCAAGAAGCTTAAAGCGAACGTGTGCGTTCGCTTAGGTTCATTAGGGCAGCGCCCTAAGTCGTCGTCCGCAGACGACGAAACACCTTTTGCCTAACAAAAAGTAGGATGGGAACCACAATTAGGGGGTCTCCCCATGAATTTGCAAGGCAAATTCATAAAATAAAACGCTAAAACCGATTTAAACTACGGAAGGACATATAAAAATGGAAAGCACACAGAACAAAACGCGCTGTCCGCACAGCAAAAAATGCGGCGGCTGCCAACTGCAGAACCTCGATTATAAGGAACAGCTCGCGCACAAGGAGCGCACGTGCATCCGTCTGCTCGGCAAATTCTGCCGCGTAGAGCCCATCATCGGCATGGAGAACCCCTACCACTACCGCAATAAGGTACAGGCCGCATTCGGTACCACGCGTGCCGGACGCATCATCTCCGGCATTTACCAGAGCAGCACGCACAACATCGTCGCCGTGGACAGCTGCATGACGGAAGACGAAATTGCCGACCGCATCATCGTCGATATCCGCCGCCTGCTGCGCAATTTCAAAATGACAACGTATAACGAAGTCACCGGGCGCGGCTTTCTGCGCCATGTGCTCGTCAAGCGCGGCTTTCAGACCGGCGAAGTCATGGTTGTGCTCGTCACCGGTACGCCGATCTTCCCCGCGCGCAACAATTTCACCCGTGCGCTGTTAAAGCTTCACCCGGAGATTACCACGATCATTCAAAATGTCAACGACCGCTACACCTCCATGCTGCTCGGGCAGAACGAGAAAACACTCTACGGCCCCGGCTATATCACGGATATTCTCTGCGGGCTGCGCTTCCGCATTTCGGCAAAATCATTCTACCAGATCAACCCCGTGCAGACCGAGGTGCTGTACGGCAAAGCGATGGAATTTGCGGAGCTCACGGGCAAAGAAACCGTCATTGACGCGTACTGCGGCATCGGCACCATCGGCATGGTCGCCGCCAAAAAAGCCGGACAGGTCCTCGGCGTAGAAGTGAACCGCGACGCCGTGCGCGATGCCCGTGAAAACGCAAAATTAAACCGTGTGAAAAATATCCGCTTCGTCTGTGCCGATGCAGGCAACTTCATGGTAGATATGGCAAACGCCGGTGAACACTGCGACGTACTTTTCATGGATCCGCCGCGCACCGGCAGCGACACCGCGTTTCTCTCCTGCGCGCTCACACTTGCACCGAGACGCATCGTATACGTCTCTTGTAACCCTGAAACGCTCGCGCGCGACCTTAATTTTCTTACAAAGCGCGGCTATCGCGCCGAAAAAATTCAGCCCGTAGACATGTTCCCCCACACCGACCATGTAGAATGCGTCGTACGGTTGGATAAGATGAATTAAAACAAAAGAAGGCTTTCCCATGATTCGCCCCGTTACCGAAAAGGATATTCCCGCCTGCGGATATTTTCAAATGCCGCTCCCGAAAATTACGGAAGAAAGGTAAAAAAATATGGCTTCCAGTCTCATGCACTACGCAATCACGGATAAAATTTTGCAACTGTTTCCTATGCACGACGGTGCGCGGCTGCGCTTTGGCGCGGTACTGCCGGACGCTTCCGTAAACAAGCGGAAAACACATTTTCGCATTTACAATGAAAAGCTCGGCATTCGGCTTTATGATCTTGAATCGTACCGCGCGCAGTTCGGCGAGCGTATGCAAAAAGATGACCTTTATCTCGGCTACTATCTGCACCTTATCGAGGATGCTTTGTACCGCAAAACGCTGTACGATACCTTCGGCTGGAATCCCTACACGCCGGAAAGCACCGCGCGCATGCACCACGATTACACGCTTTTAAACCGTCATTTCATTCAAAAATATAATATTCGGGATGACCTTGCCGTCCCAGAAAATTTCACGCAGGAACCGATTTTCGCTTTTGAGCCGTTTGACGCCGAAGGTCTTCTGCGTTCGATTCATCAAAACTTTGTGCCCGCGCCGGCGGATGCCCCCTACTTTTTCACGGCTGCCATGGCGGACACGTACATTGAAGACGCCGTGCGGCTGTGCACCGCGGAGCTTGACCGCTTTCACTGCGGCAAAACGCTTCTTTCCGCCGAGGATTTCACCTGGACGCCGCCGGAAAACAATAAGAATTTCTGAATAAAAGCAAAAACACCCTCCCGAAGTGATGGATATGTACCCTATATAGGAAGCATATCCATGACCGACACGGGAGGGCTTTTTGATTTCTCTTTGGAAAGCAGCTTCGCGGGGCAAACGCGCTTTCCTATGCGCATTCGGAATTGACATTCCCTTTCCGCTTCGGTACAATAGAACCAACAAGAACCTCGGGGGACAAAACAGTATGAATTTTCTGGAAGAACGTATCGTAAAGGACGGCGTTGTAAAAGCCGGCAATATATTGAAAGTAGACAGCTTTTTAAACCACCAAATGGATGTACGCCTGTTTTGCCAAATGGGCGAAGAGTTCAAGCGACGTTTTGCAGATAAGTCCATCAACAAAATTCTGACGATTGAAGCCTCCGGCATCGGTATTTCATGTGTGGCGGCGGAATGCTTTGACGTGCCGGTCGTCTTCGCGAAAAAGAGCCAGAGTGTGAATATTGATGGCGACGTATACGTTTCCGAAGTGGAATCCTTCACGCATAAGCGTGTGAATCGCGTGATCGTTTCGAAAAAATTTCTCGGCCCCGAGGATCACATTCTTATCATCGATGATTTTCTTGCAAACGGCTGCGCGCTGCAGGGGCTCATCTCTATTGTAGATCAGGCGGGCGGCACGGTGGAAGGCATCGGTATCGCGATTGAAAAGGGGTTCCAGCCCGGCGGCGCGAAAATTCGTGAGATGGGCTACCCGCTCGAATCGCTCGCCATTGTGGAAAGCATGGACGACGCAACCGGTACGGTCGTTTTCCGTCCACAGCCATAAAAGGAGTTTTGTATGAAACGGTTTTTATCCCGCGTTTTGCCCCTTTTGCTCAGCTTCGGCTTGATTTTAAACTGCACAGGATGCAGCACGGTTTTGGTCTTAGCCGGTAAAGCTCGTGAAAACAGCGAAGCTTCGTCCTCCGTGATTTCGGAAAGCTCCGCGTCCTCCGGCGTCATCTCCACCCCTGTGCCGACCGAAGACGGCGACCTGCGTGCGTTTTACACGGATGTTGCAAACGCTGAAAGTGTCACGGTAATGGTGTACATGATCGGCTCCGACTTAGAGAGTGAGGACGGCTCCGCGACCGACGACCTTTTGGAAATGGCAGATGCCGCGCTTTCCGAAAACGTTCACCTTGTACTCCAGACCGGCGGCACCGAAACCTGGTGGAACGATGTCTGCACAGACGATGAAAGTGAGCGCTTTGTGATCGAAAACGGCGATATGACGCTGCTCCAAAGCCTTGGCAGCATGAATATGACGGACGCCGACACGCTCTCCGATTTCATTCGCTTCTCCGCCGAAAGCTACCCCGCAGACCGCTACGAGCTCATTTTGTGGGATCACGGCGGCGGCACCATGACAGGCTTCGGCTACGACGAGCTGTACGAAGACACCTCTTTGACGCTCTCGTCGCTCTCCACAGCACTGTATAACGGCGGCGTGCAGTTTGATTTCATCGGCTTTGACGCCTGCCTGATGGCGACGGCAGAGGTGGCCTACGCCTTGGATCCGTATGCGGATTACCTCATCGCCTCCGAAGAATCCGAACCCGGCGAGGGCTGGGCGTACAAAAACTGGCTTACGATGCTGGCGGAAGACCCCGCCGTACCCACGGCGGAGCTCGGCAAAAAGCTGGCGGACGATTTCCTTGAGGCCTATATTTTTGCCGACATGCCGACGCTTTCCGTTTTAGACCTGCGCTATGTGCCGGAATTATACGCCGCGTTGGAAAGCTACTGGGGAAGCGCCTACACCGCACTGCAAAGCGGCAGCTACGGTGCGTTTTCGCAGGTGCGCAACAACGTGCGGGAATTCGGCGACAACGAATACGACCAGGTCGATCTTTCCGACCTCGCCACGCTGACAAAGCAGAGCCTTTCCCTCGGCACCGAGGACGATGTGCAGGCCGCCGTTCAGAATATGGTAGTGTATAACGTCACCTATGAAAAGTCCGCCGCGGGCATTGCAGTCTATTTTCCGTGCCTGTGGCCGGATTATTACGGTGATACACGCTTTGAAATGACCTGCGTCGGCTTCCCGGAATCGTATTTTGAATTCTACGATAAATTCATGAACACGATGCTCTCCGGGCAGTCGCTTTCGCAGAGTGATATCGATTTTTACTCCTACTACGATTGGTTCGATTCCTCCGAGGTTGGCGGCGAAAACGTCACCACAATAAACGGCAACGATTTTGAACTCATCGACAAGGGCGACTATTATGCACTCTCTCTTTCCGATGAAGCATGGAACCTCATCACGTACATTGATATGACCGTTTACCTCGACGACGGCGAGGGATATATTGACCTTGGCAATGACAACGTGTACGAGTTTGACGACGACGGCGACCTGAAAGTCGATTTTGACTATACATGGATCTCGATCGACGGCGTGATTGTGCCGTTCTACGCCGAAACCGAGGAACAGACGGACGATTATTGGTACACAACGGGTTATGTGCCGGCCGAACTGAACGGCAGCACCGATATTGAGATCGTTCTGCGCTGGGACAGCGACCATGACAGCGGCTTTGTTGCGGGCTACCGCTTAAAGACCGAAGAGCCTACGGTAGCGGCAAAGGGTCTGCACAGCTTTACGGAGACGGATCAGATTCAGTACACCTGTTCGTATTATGATTACGATTTCAACTACGACCGGGACTACACGCTCGGCGACCCGGTAACATACACAAGTGAACCCGTCGTCAACTATGAGGAAATCGGCGAATACCGCACGGTGATCCAATACACCCTGCGCGACATCTACAACAACGAACACTTTACAGACCCGGTAGAGCTTTCCTGTGAATAAATAATTCTATAGAACATACCCTGCTGCGCTCCGTAGCAGGGTATGTTTCGATTTGACTTACACTATAATAGGCGGTATAATGAAAATTACTGACAAAAACGGAATTGTATGGAAAACTATGCCGTTTAAACTGTTCGGAAAGGACGAACGCCATGCGAAAGCTCCTCGTTTACATGAAAGACTACAAGAAAGAGTCGTTTTTAGCGCCTCTTTTCAAGCTGCTCGAAGCCACCTTTGAGCTGATTGTCCCACTCGTAATCGCGCAGATCATCGACGTGGGCATTCAGACCGGTGACACCGGCTTCATCATCTCCCGCTGTCTGCTTCTGGTTGGGTTCGGTGTGGTCGGCATGGTCAGTGCCATCACGGCGCAGTATTTTGCCGCAAAGGCTGCCGTGGGCTTTGCCACCGGGCTGCGTCACAGCTTGTTCCAAAAAATCAACGGACTCTCCTTCTCTCTTTTGGACCGTGTGGGCACTTCCACGCTGCTGACACGCATCACAAATGACGTAAATCAGGTGCAGAACGGTGTGAACCTTGTACTGCGCCTGTTTATGCGCTCGCCGTTCATTGTGTTCGGCGCATGCGTTATGGCGTTCACCATTGATCCCGGCAGCGCGCTGCTGTTCCTCATTGTGGTCGCTCTGCTCTCCGTTGTGGTATTCGGCATCATGCTGCTGACCATCAAGCGCTACAAGGCTATTCAAAACCAGCTGGATTCCGTTTTGAACACCACGCGTGAAAATCTGAACGGCGCACGTGTCATACGCGCGTTCTGCGGTGAAGACACCGAAACAGAAAAATTTATCGGCCAAAATTCGCTGCTCTCTAAGCTCCAGAAATCCACGGGCCGTATCTCCGCACTTTTGAACCCGGTTACGTTTATCCTGATTAACGTCGGCATCATTCTGCTCATCCATTACGGCGCTGTTCAAGTCAACACCGGCATTTTGACGCAGGGTCAGGTCGTGGCGCTGTATAACTACATGAGCCAGATTTTAGTTGAGCTCATCAAACTTGCAAACCTCATCATCACCGTAACAAAGTCCTTTGCAAGCGCCGCACGTATCCGCGACGTGCTCGAGCTCGACACAAACACCGTTTATTCCGACGACAAGAAAATCTACAATACCCACGCCGTCGAGTTCGACCGCGTTTCCATGCACTATAACGAAGGCGCGAAGGACGCGCTCGAAAACATCAGCTTCACCGCCGAGCCGGGCGAGATCATCGGCGTTATCGGCGGCACAGGCAGCGGCAAAACGACGCTTGTGGGGCTTATTCCCCGCTTCTACGATGCGTCCTCCGGCACCATCCGCGTGGACGGCCGCAACGTGAATTCCTATTCGCTTGAAGAACTGCGCGAAAAGGTGCACGTCGTATTGCAGCGCGCGGTCTTGTTTCGCGGCACGCTGCGCGAAAACCTGCTTTGGGGCAATAAAAATGCCAACGACGAAGAGATGCAGGCAGCCGTAAAGGCTGCGCAGGCCGCAGACTTCGTACAGAGTAAGGGCGGGCTCGATATGAAGATTACCGCCGAAGGCCGCAACCTTTCGGGCGGACAGCGCCAGCGCCTTTCCATTGCCCGCGCACTTGTGGGTAATCCCGAGATCCTCATTCTGGACGACTCCGCTTCCGCGCTCGACTATGTGACCGAAAAGGCACTGCGCGGCGCGCTTTCCGCACTGCCGAATAAGCCGACGGTGTTCATCGTCTCGCAGCGCACATCTTCGCTGCGGCACGCGGATAAGATTCTCGTCTTAGACAACGGCGCGCTTGTCGGATGCGGCACACACGATGCGCTCCTTGAGAACTGCTCCGTGTACCGCGAGATCTATGACTCTCAGTTTGGCGGAAAGGAGGCAGCTGCGAAATGAGCAAGATAAATAACAAAAACAGTACCATTAAACGTGTTCTTTTGCAAATCCGTCCGTATCTGCCGACCATCATTTTGTTGCTTGCACTTGCCGTAGTCAGCGTGCTGTGCTCGCTGTACATCCCGGTGCTCGTCGGCGAGGCCATCGACGCCATCATCGGCAAGGAACAGGTCAACTTTGCCGTTATCCTGCCTAAGCTCTTCACCTGCGCGGTGCTCATCGGCTGCGCGGCGCTCGCCCAGTGGCTGATGAATGTCTGCGGCAACAAGGTCACGTACAACACCATCCGCGATATGCGCGAGGCAGCCTTTAAAAAAATTCACCGTCTGCCGTTTTCTTACCTCGACGCACACGAAACCGGCGACATCGTTTCCCGCATCATTGCCGATGTTGACCAGTTTGCAGACGGCCTTTTGATGGGCTTCTCACAGCTGTTTACCGGCGTTGTGACGATCATCGGCACTATCGGCTTCATGCTTTCTGTCAACGTTTGGACAACGCTTGTCGTGGTGCTTGTCACGCCGCTTTCCATTTTGGTGGCGCGCTTCATCGCAAAGAAAACGTTCGCCATGTTCCGCTTACAGTCCGAAACACGCGGCCGCCAGACGGCATTCATCAATGAGATGATCACGAACCAGAAGGTCGTGCGCGCATACGGACACGAAGACGAGAACATGGAGAAATTCGACACCATCAACGAAGAGCTGCGCCGCCACACATTAAAGGCGACATTCTTCTCCTCCATCACAAACCCCGCCACGCGCTTTGTAAACTCCGTTGTGTACGCGGCGGTCGCGCTCATCGGCGCTTTTCTGGCCGTGACCGGACAGGGCTTCACCATTGGTATGCTCTCCTGCTTTTTGAGCTACGCAAACCAGTACACGAAGCCGTTTAATGAGATTTCCGGCGTTATCACCGAGCTTCAGAACGCGCTCGCCTGCGCAGACCGCCTGCTTGAATTCCTCGACAGCGAAGAAATGTCTGCCGACCCCGAACTGCTGCCGGAGCACAGCGAGACCGCAAAAGGACAGGTCACGTTCGATAACGTTTGCTTCTCCTATACAAAAGACCGCCCGCTCATCCGCAATTTCAGCTTGGATGTACCGGCAGGTTGCCGCGTCGCCATTGTAGGCCCGACGGGCTGCGGCAAAACGACGATGATCAATCTTCTCATGCGCTTCTACGACCCGGACAACGGCAGCATCAGCGTGGACGGCACGAATACGCAGACTATCCCGCGCCGCGCACTGCGCCGTAACTTCGGCATGGTCCTGCAGGAAACATGGCTGAAAACCGGTACTGTGCTCGATAACATCCGCATGGGCCGCCCGGACGCTTCCGAAGAAGACGTTATCGCCGCCGCAAAGGCCGCGCACGCACATAGTTTTATTGAGCAGCTGCCGAACGGCTACTATACACAGATTGGCGAAGACGGCGGCAGCCTTTCCGCCGGACAGAAACAGCTTTTGTGCATCTCGCGCATCATGCTGACGCTGCCTCCTATGCTGATTCTGGACGAAGCGACGTCTTCCATCGATACACGTACCGAGCTGCGCATTCAGCGCGCGTTTGCCAAGCTGATGCGCGGACGCACCTCGTTCGTCGTCGCACACCGCTTATCGACCATCAAGGAATCTGATGTTATCCTCGTCATGCGCGACGGCAACATCGTAGAGCAGGGCGACCACGAATCTCTGCTTGCAAAAAACGGCTTCTACGCCGAGCTGTACCGCAGCCAGTTTACGGATGAGGAACAGCCGGTGGGTTAACGCACAAAAATGCAGCCTTCTCTATTCGAGAGAGCTGCATTTTTCATTTTCTGCCATACCGCACAAAGCTGCGTTTTGCACTTTGTGCGGTATTTTTTGAATATCAATATAGTGGAAGTTTTAGTCAATGCGTTTGAGGAAATCAAACGGCAAAACGATTATGATAAAGATATAGGCGAACCTTGCCCGGACTGCGCATGCGCAAACTGCGTGCGGAACGCCTTCGGTGCACAGCCGTAGCGCTCTGTAAATAAGCGGTAAAACCGGCTTAAGCTGTTAAAGCCGCATGCACCGCAGATTTCAATGACGGGCATATCCCCCTGCAAAAGCAGCTGCGCCGCCAAAGACAATCGCTTGCCGTTGATGTACTCCGTCGGCGTCATGCCAATGTAGCGGCGAAACGACCGCGTAAGGTGCTCCTGCGACATATTTGCAAGCGCTAAAAGACACGGAAGACCTGTGGTGTAATTTTCGCGCCGCTCCATTTTTTCAAGCAGCTCCGAAAACCACGCAGGCAAAATCGCTTCCGGCGCGGGTGCTGTAAGAAACAGCTGCACCAAATACGGAAACAGGCTTAAAATGTAGCGGCACGCCGTTTCGTTATCGGCAAAGCGGTTCGTGTTCAAAAGCTTTTCCTGCACATCCGTTAAGGTGTGGCCGGAAAGCACACAATGTAACGGCAGCTCCGGCGTATCAAATATGGCGCGGTCAAGCTGCAAATAATCGCACAAGCGCTCAAACACCGTGCGCGGAATACCGATATCAAGCAGCTCGAAATCCGCATTGTTGAAAAAATCATAGCGGTGCACGTCCCTTGGGCGCATCAAAACGAACGAGCCCTCGGAAAGCAACTGCGAGCGTCCATTTACGGCGTGGATGGCCCCGCCGTGCGAGACGAGAAACAGCTCGTAAAAATCATGCGTGTGAATTTTATACGTCGCCGGCACACCGCACTGGTGCAGAACGCGCGCACCCTCACCGGTGTGCAGATTTTCTTCGGAAAAATGCAGAAGCTCAACGTCGCTCATTTCGGCGCCCCCTTTCTTCTGCTATTATAACGCGTCAAAAAAACGGAATCAAGAAATTTCAATTCTAACTTTGGGAGGATAACGGTATGTTCAAGACCGATGTTCAAAAACTGCGCAATGCGTTGGAATTCACGCGCGTTTACAAAGAGAATGCAAACGACATTTACCTGCGTGAAGCCGCCTGCATGGATTTTCAGCTCCGTCATATCTTAGTGCCAATGGATGAAAACGACGGCATCGCGGGCCGCTATGAGCACGACTTTGTGGGCTTTTCCTCGCAGGTCGGCGGCATTTACACGTATTACTTTAACGAGCATGAATTTTTGAACGCATACATGGCTTGTAAGCAAAACGGTGAGATCACCGCTGCGGAGGACTACGCTTTGCAGGCTGTGCAGGCCTATTGGCACGAGGAAAACACCGCGCGCAAGGTTGAATTGGAATTTTCGAAGTGCTACGGCTATGTGCCGCCGAAAGCTTTTCCCGGTGCGGGCGTGGGCAACTGCGACTGCCGCGTGGCAGGTACAAACCTCGATTTTGAAAAGCTCATCCGTCTCGGCTTTGACGGGCTCGATCAGGAAATCGACCGCGCGGCGGAAGTGAACGGCGCGTCTTCGTTCTACACGGCTTTAAAGCTGTGGATTGAAAGCCTGCGCGGCGCATGCGAGCGTTACCGCGAACAGGCATTGGTGCTTGCCGAAAAAGCAGAGACCGAAGAAGCCAAAACGCGCTTTACAAAGCTTGCCGAAGCACTTTTAAACATTCAGCACAGCACACCGAAGACGTTCCTTGAGGGCGTGCAGCTGATGTGGATCTACGCTGTCAGCAGCGACATTATGAATTACAGCCGCATGGACGATTACCTTGGGCCGCTCTACGCCGCGGATATCGACGCGGGGCGCATCACGGAAGAAGAAGCCGTGCAGACCGTGCTGTATCTCTATAAGCACTTTAAAGAGATTAACAAGATCCATGACTGCCGCGTAATCATCGGCGGCGTAGGCAGAAAGCACCAGAAGGAAGCCGACCGCCTCGCCATCGTCATCATGGACGCTTCCCGCCGCTTCCGCGAGACTGTGCCGCAGCTCACCCTGCGCTATTACAGCGACATGGACGAGACCGTTTTCCGCAAGGCGATGGAAGTGAATGCGGAGGGCACTACGTTCCCGATTATTTACTCCGATGAGACGAATGTACCGGCTGTGGAAAAGGTCTTTGGCGTTTCGCATGAGGAAGCC
Organism: Hominenteromicrobium mulieris; assembly: GCA_021029595.1. Lineage (GTDB taxonomy): Bacteria > Bacillota > Clostridia > Oscillospirales > Acutalibacteraceae > Hominenteromicrobium > Hominenteromicrobium mulieris. The sequence goes on from JAJJOY010000003.1 coordinate 471,960, forward strand.
GAGCAATATGTGCCGTTCGGCTGCGGCGAATACGTCATGGTCGGTTACAGCGTAGGCACACCGAACAACGGCATCAACGTGCTGAAAGCGCTGGAAATTGCGCTGCACAACGGCCTTGATTTCTACCAGAACGTTTCCTGCGGCGAAAAGACCGGCGACCCGGCGCAGTTTGATACCTTTGAAAAGCTGTATGACGCCGTGCTTGCACAGCTCAAGCCGACCATTGACCGCTTTGCTGTACACAAATACCTCAACTATAAAATTGCAGGCGAAAACGCGCCGTATTTGCACCTCAGCCTGCTTTTGAACGACTGCATCGCGCGCGGCAAGGCGACGTTTGAAGGCGGCGTGCGTTACCTGAATGCTTCCAGCGAAATGTTCGGCATCATCAGCTGTGCAGACAGCCTGACGGCCATCAAAACGCTCGTTTACGACGAGAAGAAGCTCACTTTGCCGGAGCTCATCGATGTGCTGGATCACGATTTTGAGGGGCACGACGATATTCGCCGCATGTGCCTTTCCGCACCGAAATACGGCAACGACGACGACACGGCTGACGACATCGCAACGCGCCTTTTCACCGATATTGCCGACCTTACCATGGCGGCAGGTAAAGCTGCGGGGCTTGACCACTACAATATTGTCAGCGTCAACAACTCCATGAGCGCAGAATGGGGTAACTTCTGTGCGGCGTCTGCCTGCGGCAGAAAGGCCGGCAGCCCCATGGCAAACGCCAACGGCGCTTCCATCGGCGCAGATAAGTGCGGCATTACGGCGCTGCTCAACTCCATGTCGAAGTTTGACAATACAAAGCACGTGGGCGTTATCAACAATGTGCGCTTCACAAAGGAGCTCTTCAAGGGCTCTATGGATAAAGTAGAAGCCGTCTTGAAGGCGTTTTACGACAACGACGGCGTGCAGACGAACCTGTGCGTCATCGGCAAGGATGACCTTGAAAACGCCATGGTGCACCCGGAAAACTACCAGAACCTCCTCGTGCGTATCGGCGGCTTCTCCGCGAGATTCGTCACACTGAATCCTATTGTGCAGCGCGAGATTATTGAGCGTACGACCTACGGCGCGTAAGCGGAGGCCGATATGCGGGATCTTATTTTTGATATTCAACGTTTTTGCGTGTATGACGGGCCGGGCATTCGCACCACCGTGTTTTTCAAAGGGTGCAACATGCACTGTGCGTGGTGCCACAATCCGGAAAGCTTTTCAACCGATGCCGAGCTCTTGTTTCGCCACGAAAAATGCACGCCCTGCGGGGCATGCACTGCGGTATGTCCGAACGGAGCGCATGAAATAAAAGCAGACGGCACACATGTTTTTGACCGTGCAAAATGCGCGGCGTGCGGCAAATGTGCCGAAGTATGTCCGAACGATGTCCTGGAGCTTTCCGGGCGCGAAATGACGGTGGAAGCCGTGATGAAGCAGATCGACAAGGACGCAAAATATTACCGCTCGTCAAAAGGCGGCGTCACCTTTTCGGGCGGCGAGGCTTCTTTGCACTTTGAACTCCTGAAAAAGCTGCTTACAGCCTGCCGCGAAAAAGGGTACCACACCGCGCTGGAGACAAACGGTTTGATCTCTGCCGCACATTTAAAAGAACTGATACCGCTCACCGATCTTTTTCTGTTCGATTTTAAGCACAGCGACCCCGATGCCCTCAAAAAATGGGCAAGCGCGCCGCTTGCGCCGATCCTCGAGTCCCTGGCAGCCCTTGAGGACGCGCATGCGCATGTGTGGTTGCGCTGTCCGGTCATTCCGGGCGTGAACGACACGGACGCGCACTTTGTGAGGCGATTTGTGCGCTCAAGCATCAATATACCTGTATTGAAAAGGCCGAGATCATGGCATACCATGACATCGGCAAAACGAAATGGGACGCGCTGGGGATACCGTATTCGCTCGCCGCGCTGAAGACCGTTTCGCCGGAACAGAAACATATTTGGGAGACTAAAATAGCCGATTAGCGGCACTTTTGGGGATAAGAGAGGGAACGCTTCGTTCCCTCTCTTTGCTTTATCTCCCACATTTTTTCTAAACATTTGACAGATTTCCCGGAATATTGTATGCTATGGAAAACACCGCAAATTTTCCCTGCGGGACCACAAACATTAGGAGGTCACTTATGTTTTGTATATACTGCGGCGCCACCTTGCCGGAGGGCGCGAAAAAATGCACACTCTGCGGCAACCCCGTTTTGCGCCCGCCGGAAGCCACTGCACAACCCGTAAGCGAACCGGAGTCGGAATCTGCCCCCGCATCGGAAACGCCCACGGAGCCTGCCGTGGAAGACATCTCCTCAAATTCGACAGAGAGCCTCTCCGAAGCGGAACCGACACCCGAAGCTGAAGATACCCCTTCAAACAGTCCGGACAGCGAAGATATTTACAACCATTCCCCGATGGACTTCACGGAGGATATTTCCTCCGGCGATGCGCTCGGCGACAAACCCGAAGGCATGGAGCACGAGGGCACATTCACCGTTTCCCCCACCCCGGAGGAAATTTCAGGGCCGGAGCCGCGCGTGCAACCCATAGAATATACGTATAACGACGGCTACGCCTATGAAGAATACGACGAAAAGCCGAAGAAAAAGCGTTCTTTTAAATGGCTTTTCATCGTGCTGCCCATTCTTATCGCCATCGGCGCTACAATCGGCGGCATTTTCTGGTGGTACAATGCACCCATGCAAAAGCTCACCCGCGCGCTTGACGCTTACGATTATTCCGCTGCGGCGCAGGTACTTCCCACGCTTTCAAAGGACGAACTCGCTTCGGTCTCCGACCAAATGCAGGAATATGCCCAGACGGTCATCGACCGATACAATAAAAACGAAGCGAACTACGACAGCTCCTATGAGCTGCTCGACCGCCTGCAAAAGCTGTTCCCGAACATCGGTCTCGACGATCAGCTCGACGGCATTCAATCGCTGAAAGACTCCAAAGAGGCCTACAAAAACGGCAAAAGCCTGCAGGCACAGGGCGAAGACGGCCGCGCCATTACGGAATATCAGAAGGTCATTCACGCCGATGTGAACCACGACGACGCGCAGACGCAAATTCAAAACATCCGCACCGCGTACAAAGAAAAAGTGTTAAGCGATGCGCAGAGCCGCGCGGACGAGAAAGATTTCCTCGGTGCCGAAGCCATTTTGATGAACAGCGCCGATATCCTCGGCGATGATAAAGACATCCAGGCTAAGCTGGAAGAGATTAAGGACGCAGAGCTCAACAACTACGTGGAAACGCTGCTCAGCACCGCCAAAACGCTCGCGGATGACGGCGACCTGCCCGGCGCTGTTAACGTGCTGCAGGACGCCACACGCAGCGACAAGCGCATCGATGCGCAGATTGCCACCTACAAAAACCAGTATAAGCAAAAAATTCTCGATGCTGCCGCAAAGCAGGCCGGTGAAAGCCGCTATTATGACGCTGTGGAAACGCTGCAAAACGCCGACGACATCCTCTCCGGCGACAGCGATATTGCGGCAAAAATCGAAGAATACAGGGCGCTTTACCCCGTTTCGCTGACAGATCTTTCTCCAAGCGGCGGCGAAGATTGCAGCCAGAACTGGACAGCCTATGACGTAAACGGCAATGCGTACAGCAACGGCCTTAACTTCTCGCTGTACCCTGTCATCGCAAAAACCGTCTACACCGAATACGCCCCGAACGGACAATATAAGCGCCTGACGGGAACATGGGTCGTAGAGGGCGATACCTCCGACGATTTCATCGGCACGGTTCGCATTTATGTGGACGACCATTTGCAGTATGAAGTTTCCTCGCTCACGGTGAACAGCCCCGCAAGCGCGCTGAGCCTGAGCATTTCCGGCGCTTCCACCGTTCGCATTGAAGTGGAGGGTGCGTTCGCCTCACTGCGTGCCGTCGGTTATCTGTACCTTGCAGATGCGAAATTTGAAAACTAAACCGCTATAAAAAGAGATACCGCACAGGGTAAACTCACCTTGTGCGGTATTCTTTTGCGCAAAGCCTGCCGTGCGGTCTATGCACGTGCAGCTGATCCTTCCACAACACAGAAAAACTCTGTGGAAAACACAACGCGCATAAGAAACGGGATGTCCCTTTTTGGGGGACATCCCGTCTTACTTTGGCTTACGCCTTATGCTTTTGTTCCATCACGCATTTGCTGCGTTCTCGTCTTCGTCGTTTTCGTCCTTCTTCTTTTTGCAGAGGACCATAACAACGACCTGTACCAGCGCGATTACAACATGGAGGATTGTCCACTTGTCGACGAAGATCATCGGCAGGGTCATGTCTTCGGTGAAGATGAAGACGATGATGGCAATCAGAGCCGGGATGATGCTGATGAGTCTCCAAAGGCCCTTCTTGTTCTTTTCGTACTCCATAACCTCTTTGCCGTTCTCATCGAGAACCACGTTGCCGTCTTCGTCTTCCAACGCCTTCTTTTTCTTGCCGATATAGCCGATGAGAAGGAGGATGGAAAGGAGGGTCGTCACGATGGTGAGGATCAGGTTGATGAGTGCCCAAGCGCCCGTGCCGAGGCCTGCGAGCGGCGTTGCGTTATCTGCGATGTCTTCACCGTTTGTAAGCGGTGTTTCGTTATCTTTGATCGTTTCGCCTATTTCGCCGTCATTATTGCCGTCGCCTTTTCCGCCGTTATCGCTCGGCGTTGTGGAAGGTGTGGCAGTCGGTTTCGGGGTGGGTGTTGCAACCGTAGCCGGAACGACCGGAGCTACCGGCGTCGGAGTAGGTGTTGCCGGGTTCGGATTCGGGTTCGGATTTGGAGCCGGAGTAGGTGTAGACTCTTCTGTCGGAACCGGAGTAGGTGTAGACTCTTCTGTCGGAGCCGGTGTAGGTGTAGGCTCTTCTGTCGGAGCCGGAGTGGGTGTAGGCTCTTCTGTCGGAGCCGGAGTAGGTGTAGGCTCTTCTGTCGGAGCCGGCGTAGGTGTAGGCTCTTCTGTCGGAGCGGGTGTAGGTGTAGGTTCTTCCGACGGAGCCGGTGTAGGTGTCGGCTCTTCCGACGGAATCGGGGTCGGCGTGGGATTTGCTTCCCAAACAGCCTTCAGCACAACGTCCTTAGCCGGCATCGTGAACGCATCGTTCTCGATCGTAACCTCTTCGCTTCTCCAACCCGAGAACTTATAGCCCTCTCTGGTCGGGACCGTCTTTATAACCTCTACTGTTGCTTTGTACTCGTACTTGAACTCGTTGGTCGCTTCAGTCCACTCGCCGCCGTTGAGGTCGTACGTTACATTGTACTTGTTCGTGGTCTTCTCATACACTGCTACGTAAGTCTGGTTGCCCTTAACTTCCGTGTAGTCCTTATCCCAGCCCTTGAACGTGTACGTATACTGTGCATCTGCCGCCTTCGTCGGTTCAACACCTTCGAACTTCGGTATTGCTCCGTACTCGTANACGTAAGTCTGGTTGCCCTTAACTTCCGTGTAGTCCTTATCCCAGCCCTTGAACGTGTACGTATACTGTGCATCTGCCGCCTTCGTCGGTTCAACACCTTCGAACTTCGGTATTGCTCCGTACTCGTAGTCCTTCTGGTCGATGAGCGTCGTTCCGTCTTCATCTACCCACTTTACTGTGTACTTGTTCGTGGTCTTCTCATACACTGCCACGTAAGTCTGGTTGCCCTTAACTTCCGTGTAGTCCTTATCCCAGCCCTTGAACGTGTACGTATACTGTGCATCTGCCGCCTTCGTCGGTTCAACACCTTCGAACTTCGGTATTGCTCCGTACTCGTAATCCTTCTGGTCGATGAGCGTCGTTCCGTCTTCATCTACCCACTTTACTGTGTACTTGTTCGTGGTCTTCTCATACACTGCCACGTAAGTCTGGTTGCCCTTGACTTCCGTGTAGTCCTTATCCCAACCCTTGAACGTGTACGTATACTGTGCATCTGCCGCCTTCGTCGGTTCAACACCTTCGAACTTCGGCATTGCTCCGTATTCGTAATCCTTCTGGTCGATGAGCGTCGTTCCGTCTTCATCTACCCACGTTACCGTGTACGTCTTCACCTGCCAAACCGCATAGAGATCGTTATCGCCGTTAGCGTCGACAAAGACCGTAGCGCCTACTTTGTATGTAACCGTATTGCTGTCCGGCGTGGTTGCCCAGCCGAGGAACTTGTAGCCTGTGGGAGCGGTGAAGCCGACATAGTCACGCGATCTTACGGTTGCGGTCGTATTCTTCGGGTAACCTTTGTCTTCAAAGATCTGCGTGCTGCCCTCGAAATTATAATGATACGTAATCTTCACGGTTTGGGGCTTATTGGTGTAGACTGCCCTCAACGTGGTGTTCTTTGTGACGGTAATCTTATCGCCCGGGTGGATGAGCGTGCCGTCTTCCATTTTCCAAGCGAGGAAGTTTTCGGAATTTTCCGGCGGAAGTACGCGGGCGGAGCTGCCGCTTACATACTTCTGGTTATCCGTTTTTACATTCGTACCCTCAACGTATGTGACCGTGAAGCCATCCTTTGCGGAGGGGAAGAACGGGGAAATCGTAACGGAGCTGTAAAGCTCGGTATCTACATTGAACAGCGCGCCGTTGGAATCAATCCAAGCGGAGGGCTGTTCCTCCTTGAACTTTTCAAGCAGTGCCTTAAAATCTTCGGAATCCGAAAGCTTTGTGCCATACGGAATTTCAATCGTTTGAGAATCTCCGTCCGCAGAGGCCGTCAGGTAAACCGTAGCTTTAATAACCGGCGCCTGCCACTTTGCGTAGAGCGTAATGTTCTGTGCGGGCATCGTCTTGCCGGTGAACACGAACGGGTCGCCTTTGCAAAGCTCATTCTCATACCAGCCTGCAAACGTGAAGTTTGCGGGTACACCGGTCGGTCTTGTCGGGGGGGTGTATGTCACATCGGAAATATTCTGCTGATACTTGCGGCTTTCGGTTTTTTCTGTCTTACCGCCGTTAATGAACGTGATATCATAAGAGTTACGGGTGTAGTAGAATTTGGCCTTATTGTATTTGCCGTGAATAGGAGTACTTACATTTGCGTTAAAAGTAAAACCTGTAATCGGATACTGATCTTCTTTTGTTACGTTATAGCCTTTACCGGGGCTTGTATCGCGGTGATCTTCTTTATAGGTTATTCCACCGACAGTAGTTGTTCCCTTCTCGCCCGGCAGAACTTCCACATAATAGTATGCAGTCTCACTACCATAACCGGTCATCGGGCCATAGAACTTGGCACCGTTTAATGGCATTGTATCAATGTTAACCTGGCTTGTATTACTATTTTTGCCAATATACCATGTACTGCTGCCGTTATAAGTAGGCCACTTATCACGGATATTCGCGCCATATTTGGCCGAAATTCTCAGATCTGTGTATTCTTTTTTTCCTTTACGATCATAGAAATTTACAGTGTAAACATTTCTCTTATAATAAATGTTTACGATCGTGGAACCGTCACCGGCAATGGTCTTCTGCTCAATCGTCTGCGGCGCAGTAAAACCGTCATATTCTTTCGCCGCAGCTTTCGTTTCAGAACCTGTTTTGCCATTCTGGGTTTCAGTTTCCTTCAACGAATAGCCGTCGTCATTTGCATTTTCCTGCCAATGGAAAACTCTATACTGTGTATTGGAACTTTCTGTCCACTGTGCAGTAACGGTCGCTTCTGCAGAAACCGTTGTGACCGGGTTGCCGTTTGCATCAAGCCAACCTGTAAAGGTGTAGCCGTTGCGGGTGGGGGTGACCGTGCTCAGGTCAAGCGGCGTTCCCATCTGGAACTGCGGCGCCATGTAGTCGCCGCCGTCGGTATTAAACGTGACCCAGAAACCGGTTTTAACTACCGGGTAAACGTATGTAACGCCGGCTGCAAATGTGATGGTTTCGGGGGTATCGCTGCCCTGCGTGGTGCTCCAGCCGACAACGCCTTTATCTTTGCTCATGGTGAGCTCGACTTTTGCGGTCGCGGCGTTCAGAACGTCTTCGCCGACCGTTTCACCGGCTGTGCCCGCGGCGGTGTGGTAAACCACGGTATCGCCGTCTTCATCCAAGAAGTACACGTAGCTGTACTCCTCAAACCTCGCCGTAACGGTCACTTCCGTACCGCTGACAGTCGCGACTGTGCCGAAGCTTAACGGGGTCTTACCGACATACCACCCAACAAAGCGTGCGTTTTCCTTTGTCGGTGCAGTCGGCTCGAGGAGCTCATCGCCTTTGGCGACGGTCTGTTGCCACTCGGTCAGCTCCGTGCCATCTGCATCATAGAAACGGTAGGTATCGACCTTGGGCTTCTCGTCGTCCGGACGCAGCATAGTCATTGCAATGCCCGTTTCCGCACTCTGTTTCGCCGGTGCAGTTTCCTCTGCACCTGCGGCGGGGGTCGCCTGTGCTTCCACTTCAACGGGAGCCGGGGTCTCTACCGGGGCGGGAGTGGCTGTCTCCTCCGGAACGGGAGTAGGTGTCTCCTCCGGAACGGGAGTAGGCGTCTGCTCCGGCGCTTCGGTCGCCTCGGGCGCGGGCGTCTCGTCAACGACCGGCGTTCCCCCCTGCATAACATCCCCTGTTGCAGTGTAGGTGTTTGTTTCCTCATCACTCATTGCAAACGCGCCCGTAGGACATGCCGAAACCAGCATACATGCGCTCAGCAACACGGCGATGATCTTCTTTTTCATAGTATTTTCCTCCAATCCTGTGATTTGTCCGTTTTATAACAAATATGGATTCCTAAATTGATGTGTGTTACTGTGCCAAAACCGTTTCCATTTGGATGAGCAGCTCCAGCACACTGCGGAACGCGGCCTCTTTGCCGCCTTTTGTCCACCGCAGTCTCCCCTGCCAGCTGTAATTCTGGCGGAACAGGATGTCCAGTTCAAACGTGGGTGTTTCCGTACATTTTATGGGAGAAGCTTTCGGCGCGCCGCCTGTATCCAGCTGCTCTTCCAAAAGCAGGATCAGGCGTGAAAGACTTCGGAATAGGGTTTCCTCCGGGAACGTCCCGCCGGAGACCCTGCCGCGGATGACACCGTCCTCCGCTTCATCCACAAAGATACGGAAGGTCTCTGTGCCGATCGGTAGCATACGATTTTCTTTCACCTAACCCCTCCCTTTTGTATTTTGTGATTCTATTTTACACAAAGGTGCTATGAGAACGCTATGATTAAGAAGTTTTTTTATAGAAAAACGACCCATTTTCTCATAAAAAAAGAAAATAGGTCGTAGTTTTTTTGCTAACTGTGCTGCGTCAACCGGCTCGTTTTTTCAGGTGACGGTTTTAGGCCTTTCGGCGCTCCGTTTTCTCCGTTGCTTTTTCTTCTGCGCTCATATGTATGTGGCGCAGGTCGAGCGATTTAAAGGTGTAGGCCGCACCGCTTTTCGGGTATTCCTTTTGGAACCGATTGAACACACGGCGGGAAACGAGCCCGCCGTTTTCTCCGGTCGCACCCGGCAGCAGCACCCAAAACTGGTTTGCGCCCACCTTTGTGAACGGATCGCCCGCGCGCAGTTCGTTTAAAAGCGTCCCTTCCATCTGCTTCATATATATAGCACGCTTTTCCGGGTCTATCGAGCGGTTTGCAAGCCGCACAATCATCAACGCCGCAGGGGTATCGTTTCGGCGCATCTCGCGCACATGCAGGTTTACAATCTCTCGGAAAACGTTGTTATCGCAGCAAAACGCACCGGGTTCCTGTTCTTTTTCAAGCAGGAACGTGTGAATATCGTCTTCACTCGTCTCGCTGCCGTAAAGCTCCTGCACCGCAAGCGCCTTCTGCGCCTCCAGCTCCGCCGAAGGCGAAACACCGTAGACCTCCCGGTACAGCGCAGCGATGTAATCATAGTGTTCCAGCGCTTTTTTCGGGCTTTTGTTTTTTATGAGCGCCTGCATCAAAAACACGCTGAATTCTTCTGCGGCGGGATCTAAACGGATAACGCCCGTGCAGAGCTTTTCCGCATCCGTAATGCGTCCGAGCTTCAAAAGGCGATCCACCGCCGCGCGACATAGGCGCGTATAAAGCGAGCGGTAATACGTGTTGAGGTTGATGCACCAGAACTCCGCTGCGCTTTCCGTAAGAAAATCACCGGTGTAAAGCGCCACGGCTTCCTGCGCCAGGGCAACCGATTTTTCCATATCTTCTTCGGCAAGCGCTGCCTTTGCAAGTGTTTCAAATTGCTCCACGTCAAGCTGCGTCTCGCGGTCCGGCGCCCAGCGATAATAGCCCTTTTCGTTATGGATGATAACCTTTGCGTGCGTAAAGCCGAGCTCTGCCAGCGCAGCCCTTGCGCGGCTGACATTATTTTGCAGCGTGCTTAACGGGTTATCGTTTTCGGCTTCCGGCCACAGCAGGTCAATGAGCTCCTGTGCGGAAACACCGCGGTTTCTGTTCAGAATAAGGTATGCCGTAAGCGTCCACAGTCTTCTGGAGCGTCCCGTGAGGCTCACGGCGTGCGGAACCTCCATACCTTCCTGCTTTAATGTAAACTTGCCGAACATGGTCACATTGATCTTCGGCACAACCTGTATCGTTTCACCGTTCTGTGCTTCACACGGCAGCCCGGTGGTTTCAATTTCTTTCGCTGTTCGACTCATGAACGGTTCATCTCCCTCTTTCAGAAATAACAGTTCAAAATATCACCCCGGCTATTGCGAAAAAAATAATATTCCGAACTTGTTCTTTTCATAAAGTATAGCACGCTTCACGGCATTTGTAATCCACCGAAAGGTGGAAAATGCGATTTTTCTCATAAGTATTTACTTTTTTGTCGGAGAAAATACCTTTTTTGGCGAAAGGTCGCGCTAAAAACTATGACTTAAAGTAATTGCAGACGTTTTTGCATGGTCTCATAGTTCGTGCAGTAGTAAAGCGCCGTCTCCTCTGTGATGCGCTTTTGCCGTATAAGGTCCGCAAGCGCCATGTCCATGGTGCGCATGCCCTGCGCCGCGCCGGAAGCGATGGCGGCATCGAGCTGATGCGTTTTGCTTTCGCGGATCATATTGCGTATCGCGAGTGTGGAATACATGATTTCAAACACCGGGATGGGTGTACCGTCTACGCCGGGCACGAGCTGCTGACTGATGACCGCCTGCAAAACCATGGAAAGCTGTAAGCGGATCTGCGCCTGCTGGTTCGGCGGAAATGCGTCGATGATGCGGTCAATCGTATTCGCCGCGCCGGTGGTGTGCAGGCTCGAAAGCAATAGCTGCCCCGTTTCGGCGGCGGTCATCGCGACCTCCATTGTCTCTTTGTCGCGCATTTCGCCGAGCAAAATCACGTCCGGGCTTTCGCGCAGCGCACTGCGCAAAGCGGCGACGTAGCTCGGGCAGTCGCAGCCGATCTCACGTTGGCTCACAATGCACTTATCGTGGCGATGGATGTACTCTACCGGATCCTCGAGCGTCAGAATATGTCCCGTGCGCGTACGGTTGATCTCGTTGATGATACACGCGAGCGTTGTGGACTTACCGCTGCCCGCTGAGCCCGTAACGAGCACGATGCCTTTTTTCATCTGTGCCGCGCGCATGACCTCCGGCGGAATGTGCGCTTCTTCGGCCGTAGGCAGACCGAAGCGGATGACGCGCACCACGGCGGCAATGCTGCCGCGCTGGCGGAACAGATTCACACGGAAGCGTCCCGTACCGCTGAGCGAGAACGAAAAATCGTCATCGGTCGCACTGCCGTTTAAGCAGTGCGGCTCACGCGCGGCAAGACGATAGATTTCCGCTGCGAATGCTTCGGTCTTTTCGGGCGTGAAGGCGCCGTCCGCCGTTTCACGCTGCTGTTCGCCGCGCACCTTATACGTCAGCGGCAGGCCCGCCACCACGAAAATATCGGAAGCGCCGCGCTCCACGGCACTTTTCAAAATTTCAGTCATATTCATTGTACTCCGCCTTTCTTACCCGAGGTTCAGGGAGTCATCCGGCTGCCAGCGCGCTGTGCAGCGCCATTTTGCAATCTCATAGCTGCCGTTTATCTTATTTAAGCAGATCTCAAGCTGCATGTTGCCGCGCGTGATTTCCGTTTTGAGCGTGGTTTCGGTCTCTTCCGTGTTTTCCGGCAGATCTCCCGCGCCCTTTAAATACGCATCTGCTTCGGAAAGCCAGTCTTGCCCGGCGTTTTCGCAGGCGTACAGCACTTCCACGTGCTCGCCGTAGCGCTCTGCGGCACGGCGATCGGATACGGCAGAGGACACCGTAAGCACGCCGAAAATGGCGACGCACAGCACAACGACCGCGAACAGCACCGCGATGCTGCCGATGCGGAATCGATTTCGGCTCATGGCGTTCCCTCCTTCGGCTGGTAGCACCGTACATTCAGCGCATAAATTTCTTTATCCTGCCCCGCCGTGTACGCCGTGATTTTCCCGGCATACAACGCTCCCGTTTCGGTCTCGGCGGCGGTCACTTCGGTTTCTATATAATAGTAAGCGTCCGCTTCCGCACAGCTTGCCATATCTTTTGTGAAATATGCTTTTTCGCCGTTTTCGGGGATCTCTCCCGCGCGAAACTCCTCTGCGGCGCTGCGGCACAGCGCAATGCCTGCGCTTTCCCTCGCCGCTTCATCGCTGATGACGGCCGCGCGCAGGAACACGCACGCAATGACACCGCAGCACGCGACAAATGCCAGAACAAACACAAGCAGCGGGGTCATGAAGCCCATGCGGTGGCGCGTTTCACTGCGCTTTTCCTCGTAATCTATCATGCCGCGCCACCTCCGTCACAATACGCGCCGGCGGTCATGCCGTCCGCAGTGATCGTTAAAAGCCCGCTTTCCGAAAGCTCGGCTTTAAACGTTTTAAGGTCGCACAGCTTTTCGGCGTTATTGGGGTCGATCTCCGCCGTGACCCGTGAAAACTCCGTGCGCAGCGCGTTTTCATATAAATAGATGCGCGTTTCGAAGTCGCTTTCCGGCTCGCGCAGGCACACCGCCGGGCCCTCCGGGCCGTCGATCAGGCGGATGTTCCCTTTGCCGCCGCACGCTGCCGTTTGGCTTTGAATATACGAAAGCGCGCTGCGCTGCTTTGCGTGTGCGTCGCGGGCGTCCATCGTATCGGAATACAGCCGCGCGCCCGCAAGCGTCAACACCAAAAGCGATGCGATGAGCAATGCATACAGCAGAAGCAGCATCAGAGAAGTGCTGTTTCTCTTTTTCGGTTCCGTCATGCGCCCTCCTTATTCCTCGCCGCGCACCAGCACCTGAACGGTCGGCAGCTGGTTATCGGCGAAAACCTCGTATGTCACGATGTATTCTTTCTTATTGACCGTAAGCCCGTAGTGCTTTTCCAAATATTCAAGGCTTTCCGGGTATGCGCCCTCTAAGGTGTAGCACTCCACGGCGCTGCGCAAAACGGCTTCACGCACGGCGGCACGGCCTGTTTCGCGGATATCCTCCTGAAAAACCGGCACGCACACCGCGGTAAAAAGTACCGCAAGCACCAGAATAAGCCCGACCGCGAAAAGCCGGAAGCTTACTTTTCGATTCAAAATGCCCATAGCTTTTCCCTCAGATTGCGCTCAAAATGCCGAGCAAGGGCAGCATGACGCTTAAAAGCGTCAAACCGACAGACGCGGTGAGAAATCCGATCAAAATCGGCTCCGTGCGGTCGATGACGCTGCACAGCCCGTTTTCCGCCTCCTGCGCCGTGCGGCGCGCGAGGTTTTCCGTCACCTGCACGAGCTCGCCGCTCCGCGCACCGCCAAGCAACATTTTGCCGTACATGGCAGGCAATATCTTTTGGTGCGCAAACGCTGTCGCAATGCCGACGCCCATCTGTGTTTCTTCACGGCATTTTTCAAGCGCTTCGTGCAGCTTTTTGTGGCGCGTCTGCTCGATGCACAGCGCAAGCGCACTGTCTTCATCCGTACCACTCGCAAGCAAGGCGGAGAGCGTGTCCATCACCTCGGAGACCGCCAAAAGCCACGCAGCTTTGCGCGTGAAGCGGCTCGTTTCCATTGTATTCCTGAGCTTTTCCCGACCTTTATCGGAGCGTATACCAAACGCCAAAACGAGCAAAACGATGCCCAAAAGCCCCGCAAACACCAAACTGATGCGCCCGATGAGCGTCGCCGCGAGCACATAGGCATAGGAAGATGAAAGCAGGCTGCCCGTTAAATTGTCGTACACGCGCTCAAACATGGGCAGCACGGCAAAAACGAGCACCGCCAGCACGCCGCACATCATCAGCATCAAAACGGCCGGGTATGTAAGGGTGCTGCGCAAACGGTCGTATAGCGCGCTTTGGCGGTCATAGTGGTCTGCAAGGCGGTCAAGCGCTTCGTCCAATCGGCCGGAAAGCTCTGCCGTGCTAAAAACGCTCAAGGCGTATTCCGGGAAAACGCCGGTCTTTTCCGCCGCTGCCGAAAACGTCTCGCCCGCCGCAACCGAAAGGCTGATCTCGGTAGAAGCCTGCTGCAAGGCGGTGTCCATGCCGTCTTCCTCAAACAGGGAAGAAGCCTCCGAAAGCGACGCGCCGGAGCGCAGCAGCATTGCAAGGCTGCTGCAAAATACGCTGAGCTGTTCCTGAGTCAAAAATTTTTCTGCCATGTTCCTCGTCCTTTCGCTTTTCCTTTAATAAGTGAACCGCGTTGTGTATTCCGAATCGTTTTGAATCTCCCCGGCGGGCATGCCGCCTGCGGCAAAGGTGATGTCCACCCGCTGCCACTCATCCGCTTTTGCGCGGATCTCCACGGTGATCCACCCCTCGCTCTCCACATAAAAGCTGTTCCACGCGTGGTAGGTCTCCTCACCCACATAACCCGTGATGAGCTTGCACGGAATGCCCTCGCTGCGCAGCATGGCGGCGGCAAGGCTTGCATAATCAAAGCATATGCCCTTGCCGGTCTTTAAGGTCTCATCCGGGGAGGGCAGGTAGCCGTTCTGCACGGTCGCCGCTTTTTCCGTATCGTATTGGATATTCTTCACCATGTAGTCATACACGGCGGCAGCAATGTCCGCATCGGTGGTGCAGCTTGCGGCCAGCTCTTTCACCTTTTTGATGCAATCGGAGCTTTTGTTGTAATTCACCATCTGGTTCGGGCGCAGGTACGGCTGAAATTCATCTTTCAGCGTCACGTCGCGGTCTTCGCTCCCGATGCATGCGTATTTGCTGTCGCCCACCTGCTCCATCAGGCGGAACGTGTATGTGCCGTCTCCCATATTGAGCGGGAAAAATGTCGCAGTGCCGTCGTTCGGCAAGTCATAGTTATATTTATCCTCGCCGCAGACAATCTGCATTTTTAATCGCGTATCGCTCTGCGCTTTTACGCCGATGATGCCGCCTTCAAGCTGGGAAAGGTCAATCTCTCCGCTGCCGAACGCGGTCGCTTCATCTTCGTTGAAGACGGAATCCCGAAAAGCGGGGGCCTCGTAGGGCGCGGCGTTGCTGTCCGTGACATCGCCCGCCGCCGGCCTGGCGTCGTTTGATGCCGTGCCCCGCGCCGCACAGCCGCAAAGCAGCAAAATAAGCGCCAGCGTCGCCGCTAACAGCTGAATTTTTTCTTTCATGCCGCACCCCCTGTCTTTTCTGTGTATACTAAATATTATTTTATCTTGTTTTTGTCTTATGCGCAAGCCCTGTGTAAAAATCTTCCGTATTGTCCCTACCGTCAATATTTTCAAAAAAACATCGGAAACTATTGATAATATATAATATTATAGACATAAATTTCACTAAAAATGTCCACCGTGAACGGCGACGTGCTATATGACGAGTACGGCGAAATCACACAGTGCAGTTTCAATGCCGAGTTGCTCGCGGGCACGCCCGGTTTACGCAGCTTGCCGGGCGTTCTTTTTGTTTTCCCGAAATTTTGGCGCAGGAGTTTTCCACGAACACATTGACAAACCGCGCAAAAAAACGTATGCTTATATATAGAGTTATATCTAACTTAGAAAGGAGCGCTTGCAGATGACGTACACCATTAAGGAAGCCTCGGACATCACGGGCATTCCGGCGACCACGCTGCGCTATTACGATAAAGAAGGCATCCTGCCGTTTTTGGAGCGAAAGGAATCCGGCCACAGAATGTTTTCCGAACAGGATCTTTCCATGCTTCGCATTATCGAATGTTTAAAATGCACGGGCATGTCCATTAAAGATATTCGCCAGTACGCGGTGTGGGCACAAATGGGTGACTCCACCCTGGAGCAGCGCTACAACCTGTTTCTTGAGCGCCGCGAGGCCGTTATGGCACAAATCAAGGAGCTTGAAGATCAGCTTAAAGTAATCGATTATAAGTGCAAATACTACGAGGAAGCCATTGCCGCCGGTACGGAAGACATTCACAAGCACAAAACAGGCCACTGTTGCGACGATGAAAAAGAAAACAAAAACGCGTAAGTTCCGCAAAAACCAAAGGCACGGAGTTTTAAAGCTCCGTGCCCTTTTGTTGTATAAGTCATAACCACACCTAAAAGGAGTGGTTATGACTTTTGCTTAATTTCCTTATTTTAGCCCTGCACAGACCACGTGATACCCTGCGGGGTATCCTTCACAACGATATGGCGTGCGGCAAGCGCATCGCGAATCGCGTCGGCAGTTGCCCAGTCCTTTGCCTTTCTGGCTTCCGTGCGCTTTGCGATGAGCGCTTCGATCTCCGCGGCTTCCTCGGCGGTCATGCCCTCCGGCACAGCGGACTTCTGCGCATTCTGCTCCTCGCGCAGCGCCTTTGCAGCTTTCAGCAAGCCGAGGGACAACACTTCGTCAAACTCCTTGATGAGCGCAAGCTTGTCCGCGTCGGAAAGCTTGGCTTTCAGTACGTCGTACAGCGCTGTGAGTGCCAAGGACGTGTTGAGGTCGTTTTCCAGCGCCGCACGGAACGAGGCACGCAGCGGCTCCATGGCAGCTTCGTCGTGCTCTCCCTCATTTTTCAGCGCTGCAATGCGGGAAACGAGCTTTTTGTACGCCGTGGCGGTGTTGTCAAGGCTCTCAAACGAGAACGTCAGCGGCTTTCTGTAATGGGACTGTAAGCAGAACATGCGGTATACAAGCGGCGCGTAGCCCTTTTCCTCAAGCAGCGAGACCGTGAGAAAATCGCCCTTTGATTTGCTCATCTTGCCGCGCGCGTCCAAAAGGTGCAGCACGTGGAACCAGTATTTGCACCACGGGTGGCCGAGATACGCTTCGCTCTGTGCAATCTCGTTTGTGTGGTGTGGGAACGCGTTATCGATGCCGCCGCAGTGAATGTCGAGGTATTCGCCGAGGTACTTGATGCTGATGCCGCTGCACTCGATGTGCCAGCCCGGGTAGCCCACGCCCCACGGGGAATCCCACTTGAGCTCCTGGTCGTCAAACTTCGACTTTGTAAACCACAGTACGAAGTCGCTCTTGGAGCGCTTGTTTTCGTCCTCTTCCACGCTGTCGCGCACGCCTACGGCGAGGCTCTCTTCCTCCATGTTGCCGAAAACATAATAGTTTTCGAGCTTGGAGGTATCAAAATAGACGTTGCCGCCCGCGATATACGCATATCCCTTTTCAAGGAGCACCTCTACCATGTGGATGAACGTATCGATGCAGCTCGTCGCCGGAACGACAATCTCCGGGCGCTTGATGCCAAGCTTTTCGCAGTCACTGAAAAATGCGTCGGTATAGAACTGCGCAATCTGCATGACGGTCTTGTGCTCGCGGCGCGCGCCCTTGAGCATCTTGTCTTCGCCGGTATCGGCATCGCTGGAAAGGTGGCCGACGTCCGTGATGTTCATGGCGCGGGTCACGTCATAGCCGAGGTAGCGCAAGGCTTTTTCCAGCATATCCTCCATGATGTACGAGCGCAGGTTGCCGATGTGCGCATAGTGGTACACGGTTGGGCCGCAGGTGTACATTTTGACTTTGCCGGCTTCGTGCGGAATAAATTCTTCTTTTTTCTGTGTTCTTGTGTTATAGAGCTGCATACAGGTGCTTCCTTTCTGCTTATTCTTCCTTATTCTTCTCCGCTTTCTGTGCGGTCAGCTTGCTTTTTTCTCTGCGGCAGCTGTTCAGCTCGCCGTGCAGGCGCTCAATTTCAAGCCGCATGCGGCACATTTCCTGCGCCACCGGGTCGGCCACGTGGATCTGATCCAGCGTGCTGTTGTCCATCACACGCTTGCCGCCCACGCGCACGATGCGCGCCGGTACACCGACCGCCGTTGCGTTATCGGGCACGGCATCCAGCACCACGGCACCCGCCGCCACACGGGCGTTATCACCCACGCGGAACGGCCCCAGCACCTTTGCGCCCGCACCGACAAGCACGTCATTTCCAAGCGTCGGGTGACGCTTGCCCTGGTCTTTGCCCGTGCCGCCGAGCGTCACACCCTGATACAGCGTGCAGTTGTCACCGATAACGGTGGTTTCGCCGATGACGACACCCATACCGTGGTCGATGAACAGATTTTTGCCGATCGTCGCGCCCGGGTGAATCTCTATACCCGTTTTGCGGCGCGCGCGCTGCGAGATATAGCGCGCGATAAATTTCATATTATGGCGGAAAAACCAGTTTGCCTTGCGGTAAGACCGCACCGCTTTGAAGCCGGAATACAGAAAATAAACCTCCGCACGGCTGCGGGCGGCAGGGTCGCGCGCCATCACGGCGTCAAGCTCCGCCTTTAATTTAGAAAACATGACGTAAATCTCTCCTTAAAAACAAAAAGCCCCGAGCGCACAACATAGGCGCTCGGGGGCGAAATGTACCAAAACATTCATGATACAATAAATCCGCGGTTCCACTCCGGTTTATCACTCAAACGGCGTAACGTGCCGTATCCGTATGCGGCTCACTTTCGCTCACCGCATCCGCTCGCGAATGCACTTCGCCCGGCTCTTTTCTGCGGCGGCTCTCAGCCCATGACCTCCGCTCTCTATCGACTGCCCCCGGGGTACTCGTTCGGTCTCAGCGTTTGCTTTATGACAGTATTTTAACACAGCCCCTTTAAAAACGCAAGCCCAAAGATCACCTCTCCGCGCCATTTTATGCGGCTTTTTTCTTTTGGTTCTTTCTATTTGCCTATTTTAAATGAATTAAATTTAAAATTATTTATTTTGTATATTGACATGTATTACTCATCTGTGATAATGTATATTTAACAAAAAAAACAATCGGATGTGATAAATATGTGGTTCTTATGATTTAATTCATCTTACTGAATTCAATATTTAAATACAGGGGAGGAACACCATGTCTAAGCTTATCCAGAAGCGCAAGCTTTGTATTTCAATGTTATCGATACTTTTAGTCTTGCTTTTTCAAATTCAAAACTTTACGGTTTCTGCTCATGAGATTTTCTATGATGGCTCAACTGGTATAGCCTTAAAATGGTACAATGTAACAAATCGCGTAGCGTATATAAATATCAATGGTGATAAATTAGACAGTAACTATTCTTCTCACTATTCTACTATACGTTATGCTTGGTCTAACGCTTCTGCGCGAGTTTCCATCACCCAGTCGAATTTTTCATCTTCTAATGTTGATTTAGGAACAGCAACCAGTTCCGCATGGTCTGAAATCGTTGGTGAATGGAATGTTAATTCAGTTCTTGCTATTTGCCAATCTACTTCCACCGATGGAATTTTACTTGACACCCTTGCCCATGCAAAAAGTTCTTCGCGAAAAATTAAATACGCAAGTATTCTTTTTAATCCAAGCGTTTTAGTATACGATAGCACCACCCACAGAAGATTTACTATGGTTCATGAAATTGGTCATGCACTTGGATTAGGTCACCCTAATACTAATTATAATGTTACCAGTGCCGCATCTGTTATGCGACAAGGCACTAGAGAGACCTACTACACTCCACAAAATCATGATATAACTGATCTAAACAATAAGTATTGAAAGGGGAATTAACAGTTATGACGTTGTCGACGATTGTTAAAAGCAAAACTTATAAAATAATTCTAATTGTAATTTCACTTTTCTTATTGCTTTCTACATGTGTTATTCTCGTCTTATCTAACACTAAAGCCGAGCAACTTTCGCCAGAACAAATCTCAATTTTACGAAGCCAATACCCCGTTTGCGGAACTGAAACGCCGTACATGTTATCTATGACTAAGCTAACCTTAGAAGATTGCACTAATATAGCGGATACATTCCTTTATGGTGAAATCGAAGGCGATATACAGTATTATTCTAAGAACATTTCAACTGGTGATATTGAGCTTGATCAAAAACGCGCAGAAAATGGTATTTCAAATACCTATGATTTTTACGAGTACACCCTCGTGATCTTGTCCGATACTTCGGAAAAATACGAGCCGGGCGACCGTGTGACGATCGCCGCGAATGTTTTATTCAAAGATTATAACCCGCAGTTTCAAGACGGTATGCGCATCGTGACGCCGATCCGCGCAGATCAAAACAATACTTCCCGCACATATTTTGGCACAGAGGGCACATATTACGTCACGCCGGACGGCTACGCAATCTCCGCCTTTGAAGAAGATGCCGCAAGCTATGCTGCCGCGCCAAGTGGTCTACGCGTAGAAACTCTTTTGGAAAAGCTGAAAGAGATGCAGAAATAAACACACAAAAACAGGGTACGCACTTTTTTACAGTGCATACCCTGTTTATTTTAGCTGTGATTTAAAAATTAGAGCTGCTCGTCGATGATCTTTGCCTTTTCAAGCGCACGCTTCTGGAGCAGTGCGTCGATCTTGGCGTGCGGGTCAAGCAGGGAGCTGATGGAAGCGTCGTGGTTCAAAGCGGAGATGAAGTAAGCGATGTACTTCGAAACGTCGACTTCATGGAACCACGGGCGGTTCTTCAGTTCCGGGTTAAGGTACGTCAGGTTGCTGCCGAAGATGCCGTCGATGAGACCCTCTTCATACGCTTTATCGAACTTTGCGAGGCCGTTCGTGAAGATGGCATACGTGCCGTAAGCGAAGAAGCGGCGTGCCTTGCGGGCCTTGACGTTCTCTGCGATGTCGAGCACGGACTCGCCGGAGGAGATGATGTCATCGGCAACGAACACGTCCTTGCCCTCGACCGGGGTACCGAGATACTCATGTGCGACGATCGGGTTGCGGCCGTCTACAATGCGGGAATAATCGCGGCGCTTGTAGAACATGCCCATGTCCACACCGAGCACGGAAGCATAGTACATGTTGCGGTTCAACGCACCTTCGTCCGGGCTGACGATCATGAAGTCTTTCTTATCGGTGGAAAGATCCGGGAAGTCCTTGAAGAGCTTCTTTAAAACCTGATAAGTCGGCATCAGGTTATCGAAGCCCATAACCGGCACAGCGTTCTGCACGCGCGGGTCATGTGCGTCGAAAGTCAAAACGTTGGAAACGCCCATCTGCTGAAGCTCCTGCAGCATGTATGCGCAGTCCAAAGACTCGCGGTAGCTGCGGCGGTGCTGACGGCCGCCGTAAAGCAGCGGCATCACAACGTTAACGCGGTGTGCCTTACCACTTGCTGCCTGAATGAGACGCTTCAAATCCTGATAATGGTCATCCGGGGACATGTGGTTCTGGTTGCCGAAGTAGTTGTAGGTCAGGCTGTAATTGCCTACGTCTACAACAAAGAACAGGTCATAGCCGCGCACGGTCGACTTGATAAGACCCTTGCTGTCGCCGGAAGAGAAACGCGGGCAGCTGTTTTCGATGATGAACGTGTCCACATCCATACCGGCACGCTTTGCCCAACGCACCAGATGGGCCTCAACCTTTTCGGAAAGCTCACGCGCACCGGCAAGCGGTACGATGCCAAGCGGTGCTACGCGATTCTCTGCACTGAAAAACGTCTGTGATTCCATTGCCATTTGATTACTCCTTCAAACTGCATATTCCGTTATTTGCCTGTCCGTTTTACACGAACAATGTCGGCTCTTGTCTATTTCAATATAGCACAAAATAGCGAGAATTTCCACAGCAAATACGCAAAATATTAAACTTTTGTTAAATCCGATAAGAGGGCAATGCCAAACGGAGCGAGTTTGATTGAATTTACCGTTTGATCTGTACCGTACAACTTGTAGTCGCGCGGCAATTCCACGGTTTTTCCGCTTTCCGTGTAGTTTTCTACAAAAATGATATTCTCCTTTTCGCCGTGGCGGATGTGTGCCGTTACGCCGTGCGGCAGAGCGCAATCGAGCGCTTTTTCAATGTGCAGCGTCTCAATCATTTCGCCGTACAGTACAGAAAGCATATCGCTGCCGGTACGGGCCGCAATGTAATACGCCTCTCCCTTGCCGAACTTGTTTTTCGTCAGCGCCGCTTCGCCTGCGTAGAAATCCTTTTCATATGTGCCGAGCACCTCCGCCGTCAGCGGGTGGATACGTGCACAAAGCTCTATAGCATCGTAACGGCTGCCGTTAAACGCAATGCCGTTTTTCATGCCGTCCGGCAGGCTGTCGATTTCTTCGTTCCACACGCCGAACACGTCCATCATGTCGCCGGGGAGGCCGCCCATTTTGCACAGGTCAGTATCGTCCACGATGCCGCTCCAGTACGTTGTAACGAGCGTGCCGCCGTTTTCGACGAACTTGCGCATCTTCTTTTCAAAGCCTGCGCGGTACATATAGAGCATCGGCGCAATGACAAGCTTATATTTCGAGATATCGCCGTCCATATCGACGATGTCCACCTGCACGCCCTTATCCCAGAACGGACGGTAGTGCGTCAAGAGCGTCTCTACATATTTTTCGTCTTTATCCTTGTTGCGCGGGCCCGCGGCGGCATCCAGCGCCCAGCGGTTTTCCACGTCGTACACGATAGCGACCTGCGGCTTGACTTCGGTGCCGTATACGTCGCCGCGCTCGTTCATGCTCTTAAGCTCAGCGCCGACGGACTGCACATCCTTAAACACACGGGTGTTCTCGTTCGTAACGGAGTCAAACACGCCGCCATGGCTGACATGGTCAACGACCGCACCGTGGAACTTTTCGCAGGAGCCGCGGCTTTTTCTGAACTGGAAATACTGCACAGAATTTGAGCCGTGTGCAACCGCCTGCATGGAGGAAAGCAGGTGCATGCCCGGGCGCTTCAGCATACTGATGGGCGTCCAGTTCGTCATGCTCGGCGTGCTTTCCATCAAAAGGAAGTTTTCGTGCTTGATCGAACGCATCACGTCGTGCGTCATCGCGGAAGAGACCGCAATCTCTACGTTGTCGGTCGTATGCCACTGCGGGTAGTTGTCCCAGGAAACAACATCGAGCTCCGGGCCGAACTTAAAGTAATCGAGGCCGTCGTAGAAGCCCATCAGGTTCGCCGTCACCGGGATATCCGGGTTTACTTCCTTTACGGTGTCGCGCTCCATTTTCATGAAATCGACGGTCTGGTACGTGACAAAGCGCTTCCAATCGAGCGTCAGACCGTGCACGTTCATTTCGCCGTTCGGCTGCGGCGCGTGAATCTGATCCCAGCTCGTATACGTGTGGCTCCAGAAGTCCGTCCACCACGCGTGGTTCAGGTCGTCGAGCGTCTTATACTTCTTTTTCAGCCAATCGCGGAACGCCTGTTGGCACAGCGGGCAGTAGCACTCGCCGCCGTACTCGTTAGAAAGGTGCCACAAAATGACGCCCGGGTGGTTTGCAAAGCGCTTTGCAAGGCGCTTATCCATCTCGCGGGTCTTCTCTCTGTACACGGGGGATGTATAGCAGTGGTTATGGCGTGCGCCGGAAAGGTCGCGCACACCATTATTCTGCACACGGCGAATCTCCTCATACTTTTCGCTCATCCAAAGCGGCTTTGCACCGGACGGTGTGGCCAACACGGTATAAATGCCGTTTTTGTAGAGATTGTCGATGATCTTCTCCAGCCAGTCGAAGTCGTATTCTCCCTCATTCGGCTCCAGATGTGCCCAGGAGAAAATACCGACCGACACGCAGTTGATATCCGCTTTCTTCATCAGCTCCACGTCCTGCTTGAGAATCTCGGGGTAGCGCAGCCACTGTTCGGGATTATAATCGCCGCCATGCAGCAGCTTCGGAAATTTCGGTGTAAGGGGTCTCATAATAAAATACCTCCGTCAGCGCGGCTTCCCGCGCGTAATCTACACCCAGTATACAGATTGTACGGACAAACTTCAAGAGTGAGTTTCACATTCTTCATTCTTTAGTCTTTGCCGCGTTCTTATGCGCATGTAATAAAGAAAAGCGCACAGATTTTGTTTTCTGCGCGCTTTTTAGCTTCATATTTTTCTGAAAGGCTTCTTTTATTCGCCCGCTTTACTTTGGCTTGTGTCAAGCCCTCTCGTCAGCTTATGCATTCTCACAAAATACGTTGTGACAAGCAAAATAGCCGCACCGGCCCAAGCAGTGATCTCCGCATAGAAAATACCCTCCTGCCCGATAATAAGCGGCAGAAACAACGCCACGCCAATACGCATCAAGAATTCCATGATGCCCGAAGCCATCGGCATGATGGTATCGCCAAGCCCCATCAGCGCGGAGCGGTAAATGTGCAGCATATAGAGGATAGACAGACAAATACTCATGATATTAAGATAGTGTATTGCCACCTGCGACGAGATCGACACTTCCTCCGCCGTGCCGGAAATAAACAGTGCGATGCCGTATTTTCCGAAAATCAGCACAAAAACCGTAATGACGACCGAGGTCAGCAAAGCGATCCACGTTGCGGAGTGCATACCCTTTTTCACGCGGTCTAAAAGCCCCGCGCCGAGATTCTGCCCGACATACGTCGTCACGGCGTAGCCGAACGAAACGGCGGCAATCTCCAAAATACCGTACAGCTTATTCGTTGCCGTAAAGCCCGCCACGAACAGCGTGCCGTAGCGGTTGACGACCGACTGCACCACCATGCCGCCCACGGCGATGATAACATTCTGTGCGGCGACCGGCGTACCGAGCCCCAAAAGGCGCTTTGCTATTTCCGGATTGAGCCGGAAATACTCTTTTTTCAGGTGGATGACCTTCACGTGCAGCACAGCGCGCAAACAGTAAAGCGCTGCAAAAAGCTGTGCGATGACCGTTGCAACGACCGCACCCGCAATGCCCCAGTGGAACACCATAACAAACAACAGATCAAGCCCGATATTCAGAATAGATGCAATGACCATGGCATACAGCGGCGTTTTGCTGTCGCCGAGCGCACGCAGGATGCTTGCAAGCACGTTATACGCCATGATGATGGGTATACCCGCAAACATGATGCGCAGGTATGTGAACGCGCCGCCGATGATCTCCTCCGGCGTGTTCATGGCGCGCAGCACGGGTGCCATGGCGACTTGGCTCAGAATGACGGTCAAGATTGAAATGACCGCCGAAAGCGAGATCGTCGCGCCGATGGAACGGTTAAGACCCTCGTGGTCTTCCGCGCCGAAACGCTGCGCCATGTAAATGGAAAAGCCCTGCGCAAAGCCTTGAATAAGCCCCAGCACGAGCCAGTTCAGCCAGTCCGCCGCACCGAGCGCCGCCAGCGCGTTTACGCCGAGCGCCTGCCCCACAATGGCGGTATCCACCACCGTGTAGAACTGCTGAAACACGTTGCCCAGCATCAGCGGTATCGCAAAGGTGAAGATCAGCTTTGCAGGACTGCCTTTTGTCATATTTTGAATACGTTCTGTTTTTGCCATAAACCCCTCATGATTTCGCCGAAAGTTTTTCCGGCAATTTATGAATACGAATGTAATACGTCACGCACAGCAGTGCCGCCGCGCCGAACCACGCGGAGACCTCTGCAATGCAGATGGAAAGAAAGCCCAGATTGAACACTTTAGAGAGCGCGAGCACAACGGAAATGCGCAGAATTAGCTCCAGCGCGCCGGAGAGCATCGGCACCACCGTGTCGCCGAGACTTTGCAGGGAAAAGCGGTAGACGAACAGCAAACCCAGCACCCACATCATCGCACCGCAACACAGCAAATACGGATACGAAGCTTCGATGACCGCCTGCTCCACGCCGGAGACGAACACCGCCGTCAGCTGGCGGCCGAACAGAATCATTGTGCCGCCGATGAAGAAATCGACGATGAGCACCATCAAAATGCCGCGGCGCACGCCAACCTTAATGCGGTCAACGCGTCCCGCGCCGAGGTTCTGCCCGACATACGTGCCAAGGGATAACCCGATGATGTTGCACGGCTGTTCCGCAAGACCGAAGATTTTCGAGCCCGCCGTATATGCCGCCACAATCGTAGAACCTAAACTATTCACAATGCCCTGCAAGATCATACCGCCGATCGCCGTAATGGAATTCATAATTCCGATCGGCAAACCAAGCTTCAATAAGCCCAAAATAATAGACTTATCCATGCGCTTTTCGCCGGCTTTAAACCGCAAAACCGGCATACGGCACAACACGAAAAGACACATCAGGCCGGAAAGCAGCTGTGCCAAAACGGTCGCCCACGCAGCGCCGGCCACACCCCATTTAAAAACCATGACAAACAGAATGTCCAGCCCGATGTTCACTGCCGAGCTGATGAGAATGATAATGAGCGGCGACATGCTGTCGCCGAGCGCTCGAAGAATACTCGAAAGCGTATTGTAAAACACCGTCGTGAGAATACCAATGAAAATAATGCGGATGTACAAAAGTGCGTCGTCAAAAATATCGGTCGGCGTACCCATCAGTGTCATGAGCGGGCGCGAGAAAATGAGACTTAACGCCGTGATGACCACAGCGCTCATAAAGCCGAGGTAACCCGCGTTCATCACCGTGCGACGCATGTCGCTTTCGTCGCCTGCGCCGAAGCGTTGCGAAATCAAAATGGAATACCCGTGCGTCAAACCGTTGATGAAACCAAAAATAAAGAAATGTACCGAACCCGTGGAACCCGCCGCCGCAAGCGCATTGACGCCTACACCGCGGCCGAGCACCATAGCATCCGCCACAGAGTATAACTGCTGAAACACATTGGCAACAAGCAAAGGCAGTGCAAATGCCAACAAAAGCTTTACCGGGCTGCCCTTCGTCATATTGCGAACCACAAAATCACTCCCTCCAAAAGACACTTTAATTACCATTATATCGGATAAAATGCTGCAATTCAATGCCTGTATGTCGTTTTCGAGGGGTGTAAACGCCGAATTTTCCTATTCTTTTTTGGCTAATTTGGCGCTATTTCGGCTTCAGCAACAAGCCGTGTAAAAAAGCAGCGCCATGCAAAAGCCGCACAGCGCCGCGTGAATTTTGTTCAATCAAACGATGTAATCGACCGCAACCGCCTTTTCGCGAACTGTCGCAACATAGGTCTTCACCGTGTTGCAGTGGTACGGGTCTTTCTGGTATTCTTCGAGCGCCTCGGGGCTCTCGAGCGTAACGGTCAGGCAAACGTCAAAGGAGCGCTCGGAGTGGAGGAAATCCGCACCGGCTTCCACGTCAAGTGCCTGCGGCACGCGGCCCTTCATCGTCATAAAAAGATCGCGCAGCTTTTCGCACTGCTCTTTGGAATTGTCCTTGAGCTTGATCATTAAAACATGCTTTACCATTTGAAAAACTTCCTTTCGGATAAAATTATTGCATAGCTAAAGAAAACCATGGTTAAAAGTTTTGCTCAAGCTTTTTTCAAAAGCTTGCAGGTTCTTAGGGCAGCGCCCTACGTCGCTTTCCGCAGAAAGCGAAATCTTTTTGCGTTCGCAAAGTCAGGAAGGGAGGACGAAACTTCCGGTGGACGTTTCGTCCGAGGGAAACCCTACTAAGGGGTTTCCCTATGAACTTGTAACACAAGTTCATAAAAATCGAACCCAGTCTTCCCCGAAAGGCGGCCAAAGCCGCCTTTAAAAAATCGACTTATTCTATCTAACCCCCGAAACCGCCCTGTCGAGCGCGCCCAAGTCCTTGTGAATCCGCACATCGCGCAGACCGGCGGCTTCAAACAGCACCTTTACCGCCTGCCCCTGCGTCTCACCGATTTCCACGGCAAGCACGCCGTTCGGGTGCAATTTTTTCGCCCAAATATCGCAGATCGCGCGGTAGAAGATGAGGCCGTCCGCGCCGCCGTCCAGCGCCGTTTTCGGCTCTTTCTGCACTTCGCGCTGCAAAAGCGGCAGCTCGCTTGTCTCAATATACGGCGGGTTCGACGCGATGAAATCGAACCCATCCGGCAGCGTCTCCGCAAAAGCTTTATCTAACATGTCGCCCTTTACCGCCGTCACCGGCAGCTCCGGGTAACGCGCCAAATTCTCGTTTAAATAGTTGAATGCGCCGTCGTACAGCTCCACTTCCGTCACTTCGGCGTGTGCTTCCTTCGCGATGGAAAGCCCCACAGCACCCGTGCCGGCGCAAAGGTCAAGCCCCTTCGGCAAATTCACGGTTTTCGACAAACGCTTGCACACTGCTTCCACCAAAACAGCGGTGTCCTCGCGCGGAATCAGCACGCCCTCTCCGCAGGAAAGCGTCAGGTTCATAAAGTCCCACTCGCCAAGCAGATATTGCAGCGGCTCGCCCGTTTTGCGCTTTTCGAGCGCGGAAAGCACCGCTTGCTCCGCTTCAGACTCCGCCGGCTTATCGCCGTGCAGCAATAACTCTGTGCGGTTCGCGCCGCAGAAATGCTCCAAAAGGCACGCGGCTTCAAACGTCGGGTCTTCCGTGACGGGTTCAAGCGCCGTTTTCGCTGCGCGGTACAGCTCGCTCAGCGTCATCGGATAATATCCTCGCCGTTTTCCGGGATAACCGCTTTCATCGCCGCAATAGCGGCTTCCATCATCTTGTTGGTCGGCTCTTTTACGGTCAAACGCTGAAACCACAGGCCCGGCGCCGCAATGATGCGCGTCAGCACGTTATCGTACTTGCCGCAAAGCTTGATAAGCTCATAACCGATGCTGACAACGATCGGCAGGCACAAGAGCTTACAGAACGTGCGCAGGAACGGATTGGAAAACGGAATGAAAAAGCCGATGATGATGCCGAGCAAAAGCATTAAGATCATAAAGCTGGAGCCACAGCGCGGGTGGAAGCGCTTTTGCTTCCGCACATTTTCCACGGTGAGCGGCAGGTCGTTTTCATAGCAGAAAATCGTCTTGTGCTCCGCGCCGTGGTAGCGGAATGTGCGGTCAATCTCCGGCATTTTAGAGATGACAACAATGTACAGTACAAAGATGACGATACGTAAAAGGCCCTCAAACACCGAACGCCAACCACTGATGCCGTCGCCCGTGAGCATCATCAGCCCGTTAAAGAGCACCGCCGGCAAAAAGAAGAACAGCAGCACCGCAAGCGCCACGCCCAGCACACCGCCCACGGCGACGACCGCATTCATCACCTTGTCTCCGAATTTCTTTTCGAGCCACTTTTCAAATTTCGAGGGCTCTTCCTCTTCCTCGCCGCCCACTTTATCCGCCGAAAGCGTCAGCGCCTTCATACCGAGGCGCAGGGTATCCACCATAGAGAACACGCCGCGTATAAACGGCTTTTTCAAAATGGGGTATTTTTCGCGCAGCGACGGCGTGGAAACCTCCTCCGTTGTAATATTTCCGGCTTCGTCACAAAAAGCCGCTACGTTTTTCTTCGGGCCAACCATCAAAATGCCCTCAAGCAAGGCCTGCCCGCCGATAGATGTTACGCGTTTTGCCATTCTTTCTCCTTTTGCTTATAAACAATATTTAATCCTGTTTTCTCTCCACGACCTGCACCTGCGCGGTGGCGGTGGGAATCTGCGTTGTATTGGAAAGCTCGGGATTCATCTCAAGCTTTTTCATGGTCGGTATCGTGATGATGACCGTGGTGCCCATGCCTTCTTCGCTGTCAACATCAAGCGAGCCGGAGTGCAGCTCCATGATCTCATTTGCGACGGCGAGGCCAATGCCGTTGCCGCGCACATTTTGGTTTGCTTTGTAGAACTTCTTTTTGACGTTTGGCAGATGCTCCGCCGGGATGCCGCAGCCACTGTCCTTGATGATGACGCGGATAAACCCGTCGTCCTCATACGCGGAAACGCGCACCGTACCACCGGGATTCGTGTATTTCAAAGCGTTGTCGATGACGTTGATGAACACCTGCCGCAGGCGATTCACATCGCCCAAAATCGGCGAAAGCATCGTGTCCTCCTCATCGTAAATGAGGTTTTTATGCTCCGTTCGCGCACGGTCGGTGAACATGTACACGGCCTCATCCAGCTCCGCCAAAAGATCGATCTTCTTGAGGATCAGCCGCATTCTGCCGCTTTGCATGCGGGAAAAATCCAGAAGCTCCTCCACCATGCCGGAAAGACGTTCTGCCTCGCGCACGATGACGTTCATGCCCTTATCATACGTTTCGCGGCCGATGCCGCCTGTTTGCAGCGTTTCCGCCCAACCCTTAATAGCCGTCAGCGGCGTGCGCAGCTCGTGCGAAACAGAGGAAATGAAGTCGTTTTTCATTTTTTCTGCTGTGCCAAGCTCTGCCGCCATGTCGTTGATGGAGTCGCACAGTGCGCCGAGCTCGTCGTCCTTCTCTTTCTTGACGCGCACGTCAAAATCGCCCTTTGCAATTTTTTCCGCCGTAGCATTGAGTTCCCGAATAGGCGTGATAATAGACCGCACAAAATAGATGCCCGAAAGCGTGACGAGCACCAAAATGAGCACACCGATGCCGATCAAAACCAGCACGACATACGTAATCTGCCGGTCTGCGCGCTCCATAGAGACGATGTATCGCACCGCGCCGAGCACCGCGCCGTTTGCGCCGCGCGCCACGCGCGAGACGGCCATGACCTTCTCGCCGCTCGCGAGCTTGCCGATCCAATAGCCGTACCCATTTTCGCTGTGCAAGGCACTTTCAAAATCGGGCTTGCTCTGGTTTTGGTCCGGCGCAAAGCCGGAGGAGGTAGACAAAATGCTGCCCGAACGCGAGACCGCCATGACCTCCATGAGGTCTTTATCCGGGAAATTTTCGGTGTAGCTTCTGGCTGCAGCGTTAAACTCGCTTACGGTTTTCATGCTGCCGGAAAGCACGGTGGGCAGCTCGTCGCTGCGGCCGATGAGCGTCATTTGTATGCCGTTATAGGCATAGCTCTGCACAACGAAAGAAAGCGCCGCAATACAGGCTGTAAATAATAAAATCATCACACCGAGGCTGTTAAACAGCCAGCGTCTTGCGATACCTTTTTTGAACACGCGCTTTCCTCCTTTCTGTGCTTCTTTTTGTAGTTACCAGTATTTTTAAATGACTTGCCCTGCAAGTCATCAGAAAACCCATGCAACTGGGTTTTCTGCGGTTCAACAGTCCACCGGACTGTTGAACCTACTTTCCTAGTTTTTTATTAGGCAAAAAGATTTCGTCGTCTGCGGACGACACCTCAGGGCCTTGCCCCGAGCCCCCATAAACTTTCTGAAGAAAGTTTAATCAAAGACTTCATTCGTTTGCTTTCACGCAACCTTTTGATTACTTATCCCACCGATAGCCGATGCCCCACACGGTGACAACATGTCTCGGGTTCGAGGGCTCGTCTTCGATCTTCATTCTCAATCTGCGAATATTCACGTCTACGATTTTTTCCTCACCGACATATCCGCTGCCCCAGACGTGCTTTAGAATTTCGGAGCGTTTTAACGCCTTACCGGCATTTGAGATGAAGTATTCCATAATCTGAAACTCCACCTGTGTCAGCTCCACGGGGTTGCCGTCTTTTGTGAATGAGCGGTTGCGCAGGTTCAGCACGAAGCGGCCGGAGCGCAGCTCTTCGGAGAAATTCGGCTCTGCGGCTCTCGTAAACTGTGCCACACGGCGGTAAACGGCGTCTACGCGCGCCACGAGTTCTGAGGGGCTGAACGGCTTCGTCACATAATCGTCCGCGCCCATCATCAGGCCCGTCACCTTGTCCATTTCCTGCGTTTTCGCCGTCAGCATGATGATGCCGATGGTCGCGTTTTTCTGTCTTAATTCCTTACATACGGCAAGTCCGTCCAGACTGCCGGGCATCATGATGTCCAGCACGGCCACGTCAAAATCGCCGCCGGCCTGCTCGTACACGCGCAAAGCTTCCTCACCGCTTGCGGCTTCCACGCAGTCGTACCCCGCGCGCTTTAAATTGATGACCACAAACTCGCGGATATTCTGCTCGTCCTCTGCCACCAATATCTTTTTCATGTTCGTTTCCCCTTTCTGTCCCCCATTTTCAGTCTATATTTATTCCAGCACTTCAAATCCGCTTTGCAGCGTTTTTTCGTCGCTTTCCGCCATGGAATCGTCCAAAATGCGCAGCACATACACGCGTCCGGCGGAGCTGCTCAACAGAATATCTTCGTCATTCTGTTCTTTTTCCGCCCAGTCTTCCTCCGTATATACCCGAATGGAGAACTTGTCCTCCCGGCCGAGGTAATTGCCGTTAAAGCCGATCTGTGTATACGTAAAGAATGTCGCTGTGCGGGTCACGGTGTCATTTTGGCAGCCGTAGTTATCCTCGCTGCTCGGCAAAAACAGGTTGTAGTTTTCCGCTGTATTCAAAATACTCGTGCACACCGGCGTCAACGTGTTGTCCTGTAAGCTATACGTGTTCCACGTGATGACATACCCGGTGGAATCCGCCGTCGTTTCGCTGCCGTTTATCGTCAACTCCGCCGTTGGAATCTCCAAAATGCCGTCTTTATTCACATCGCGCGAGACCGCTGCGGCCGCCGTTGGCCGATCCGTCGCGTTTTCTTCGTTCGACAGCGGCGAAATGAGTCTGTCCGACGCTTCGTCATACCCGATGACCTGCGTCAGCATGCGCCCGTCCGCTTTCACGCCGTCCAGCACCGCTGCGCGCCGCCAAGAATTTACCTGCGAAAAGCTTACGGAGGTGTAACGCGTCACCGCCGCATCGAGCGGCACGGTTTTGGAGACATACGGCTGGTCGCCGTCAAAGCGGTATAACCCGCCAAGCGCCATAATCTCTTCTCCGCTCGTCTGCGCCGCCTGCAAAACGAACAGCTCTTTTATATTGTCGCTGTCAAAATCTGTCAGCAGAATTTCGCTGTATGAGACCGTTGTCATGGAGAATTCGCGGATCGTGTCTCCGTCCACATAATAAACCGAAACGCTTGCCGTCGCCGTGAGCGGATCTCCCCAGCCCACGATGATCTCGTCCATACCGTCGCCCGTCAGGTCACCGAAAAACACCTTGTCCACCTGCGTTGCCGCCGAGGTAAACCGCGCCATAGAGTTCCAAACGCCGTCCGTGTTTTTCTTAAAAAATTCCAGCCGCGTGCCGCCCGCGTCGCCGTTTGCACAGAAACTCACGACCTCCGAAGTGCCGCACCCGTCTAAATCGCGCGAGATGATCGCCGAGCGGTAATCACCGCATTTCGGGTAAACAAGCGTCACGTCACCCACGCCGCCGCCCATCAGGGCATATATCGCTTCTCTGTCTGCCGTCGTCTTTGGCGGAGACATCAGCGCTTGCGCATCAAGACCCGTCAGCTCGCTGCACCCCGAAAAAGAAAGCGCCAAAAGCACGGCGAGCACCGCTGCAAAAAGTTTTTTCAGTTTTCCGCGCATCGCCGTCACCTCCTGCGCAAATTTACAATATCGGTATAAGTATAGCATATCCCCCGCACCGCCGCAAGCAGTCAGGGGCGCTTTGGCGTCATATAAAAATTAAATTTCTGTGACAGCATTGAGAAACCGGCGCGTGCGTGGTAAAATGGAGAAAATATCTCGAAAGGATTCCGCATGAAACAAACAATGCACAATACCCGCGTGCGATGGGTGCTCGGCATTCTCATTGCACTCACGCTTGCGTTCATCTGGAGCAACTCCATGCAGAGCCGCGCGGTCTCCGGCGGCATGAGCGGCTCCTTAAAAACGTGGCTCGAGCAGCTTCTGCACACAGAAATCAGCGAATTTTTGCTGCGCAAGGCGGCGCATTTTTCGGAATACGGCCTTCTGGGTGTGGAATTTTCGCTTCTGCTCGGCTTACAGCACGATAAAAACGGCAAAAATCTCCAGTGTGGGCGCAATCTTCTCGACTTTCCGCTCATCGGCATGCTGTGCGCCGTCACGGACGAGACCATTCAAATTTTCTCCGGCCGCGGTTCGCTTGTTTCCGATGTGTGGATCGACACCGCCGGCTTTTCGACCGGATTCTTTTTGACCGTTCTGCTCTTTCTTTTTATCAATCACTGTAAAAAAAGCCGGGTAACCGGCAACCGGAAAGGATAAATACCATGAAACAGCATATTTTAAAGAAGATTCCTCTCTTCGTCACCGTGTCCGTTCTGCTCGCGTGCATCGTGTTTTCCGGCTGCGCGGGCCGCACCGTCATCACAGATGCGCAATTCAAGTCCGCCTGCGAAGCTGCCGACTGCGAAGTAACGGACGTTTCCGACCAGTTTGACAGCAGCGTCATCACAAAAGCGCTGACCGTTTCGGGTGATGATTACTCCTTAGGCTTTTTCACATTCGCTTCCACGGACAGTGCCAAAACGAACTACGCGCAGATGCTTTCAAGCGTCAGGACCTCCGAGGGCAAGGCGGTCGATTCCAGCGAATACAACCGCTACACGTATAAAGGCGACGACCTCACAACGGTACTCTACCGCAACGGCACCACGATTCTTTTCGCCACCGGCGCGGATAAGGACACTGTAAATAAAGTCGTAACAGCGTTGGGACTTTAACTTTTAAAGGCTCGTCGGCAAAACCGACGAGCCTTTAAAAATACCTGGTCATGCGGGCAGCGGCGTTCGGGATGAATGTTTCCGCCCGCTCTGCTATATAAGCCGCCGTTAGCGCACCCGCGCCGACGTACTCCCCATACTCCGTAAACAGGCTGCGCGCCGCGATGCGCTCTGAAAACCGCACCGTCACGCACAGGAAAAACCGGCTGCCGATCCGCCCCAGTGCCGAAGAAAGAACATGGAGCGTGTGCACGGCACGCTCCACCGCATCCATCAAATGCCCCACGGTCTCAAAGCAAAACGTCAGCGGCACGGGCGGCGAAACGATACGAATGCCACCACCCCCTTTCCGTTCCCAAGGCACACCCGCAGGTGTATCTTAAACCAGTTTACGTCAAAGGCAGGTACACCGTGCCGATTTTTTCTTTGAAACCTTGACATTTTCTTTTTACGTTCTGATCATTACCAAAGTTAGTTATGATCTGACATCGGTGAAACGCTGAACCGGCCGCGCCCCGGTGTGACCCGTACCGTAAAGGAAATAGAGCAAAAAGACTACCTACAAAAGACCGCTTCCGAGGAAGACGGTCGCGTGACCTACATTTCCGCAACGAAAGCTTCAGCGGTAATGTAACCGGCACGCTAAACACCGGCAAAGCTTTCCGTGCTCAAAGCAGAAGCGGCAAAGTGGATGTTCCGTTCGATACCGGCGAAGGCACATGCAAAGTCAGCACACTCAGCGGCAGTATCCGCATTAAAATTGCAAAATAACGTAAAAAATCTCTCTCGGCTGCGCCGAGAGAGATTTTCAATTTCGAACCTTATTTTACTTTATTTCTGAACTTCGGTACCAACACGGTGGCGAGCACCCAGAACAACTCGTAGATAACGAGCGCAAATGCGGAAATCTGCTCCACGCCCGCAACGAATGTGAGGAACGCCACAAGCACAAAGCCAATGACGACCGCCGCGTTCTGCATGGCGACGATGAAGCTGATGTTCTTCTTTTCATCAATGCACGTGGAAACAAGGCTCATCATGGATTCCACACGACCCTTTGTGGCGGCATAGGCGTCCACGCGGTCCGCAGTGTCGTTCACAAGGTGGTCTGCCGGGCCGTCTTGGCCTGCGCCGATGACATTCACCGCCGTGGCGTCAATGCCGAACAGGCGCGAAATGAACTGCGGCGTAAGGTTCGGGTCTGCCGAACGCAGAATGAGCGAAACGCCGTTCATTTCCATGTTCTGCAGCTCCGCTTTCTTCTTTCGGTCTGCGTTATAGGTCAGGATGAACATGGCGTAAAGCTCGCCGCCCATTGCAACGTACAAGATCTGTCGGCTGCCCGTCGTGTACTGACTCTCCACATTTTGCTCCGGCGCTTCCACACCGTGCGCAGTCAAAAGCGTACGGGAGCCGATGAGCACCTCTTTGCCGTCCACCGTGCCCACAACGCCGTTTCCGGCCTCAAATGCGGCCTTTTCGACCTCCGGAAGCTCGCCCTCATGCTCGCTGAACACCTGCTCGAACACGCCGCAAAGCGGGCCGCCGAGCTGCTGCACCAACGTGCCGGCAGCCAAAACGGCTTCTTCAAGGCCCTCCTGCTTAAACGGCTTCACCCCGTTCAAAACGACCGTGCCGCGCGGGAAAAGCTCTGTGGAATCAACCAGAACGGCATTTACGGCGCTCATGCGCTTGATACCTTCATAGCCGGAGACCATCGCGCCGCGGCGGCGCAGGCGGTGGGAAAGACGGCTCACCGGCAGGTTTACGGCCAGCATATTCATCACCGCTACACACACGCAGCAGGAAGCCGCCAAAGCCGTAATGGCAAGGGACGCATCTTTCGTGATGACAAGCGCCACCACGCACAGAAGCAGCGAGGAGATGAGGCCCACCGGCGCCAAAACCTGCGAAGAGGTCTCTGCCGGGTCCGGCTCATAGGAAATTTGTAAGAAGCGCTTTAAGAAGCCCGCTTTCTGCTGATATGCGATTGCAGGCTGCGAAATGACGGAGGAACCCGCCATTTTTAAAGACGTGTTGTAATCGTCAAATACGCGCACCGCATATTTCTGCTCGCGGGAAGACACAAAGCGGAAATTCGAGTGGATGCGGCGCAGCATCGTCAGCTTGCCGACGGTATTCAGGAACAGAATACCCGCCGCAATACCGGCGTAAAGGTGGATTTTACCCATGCTGAGCGCAGCCGGCGCAAACAGCGTGCAGAGCGTCTGCACAAAAACCGCCACACAAGCTACCGCAGCGGCAGAATCCGAATTCGCGCGGAACTCAAACAGTGCCTTCAGACCGTTTAAAATCGTTTTCGCGCAGAAGCCGATGGCCACTAGCAGCAGCACAAGCGATAAGATGGTGTAGCCCACTGCACCGGCGGTCTCCGTGTTATTGGCATTGAAGCCGGATTCCGCAATGAGCGACGCCAAAATGAGCACTGCCGTGCTCACGCCCGTTGCAAGCATGCGGATTGTCAGTTCGCGCATCGTCGTGCGCAGGTCGTGCGCCACGCTCTTTGCGTCTGCCGGGCCGGTGTAATCGTCGATGAGCTCGTCGCTGTTTTCGGCGGCTTCCGTGTTTTCGGGCGCTTCGTCCGGCTTTTCCGCAAAGCGAATTTTAAAGCGGTGCGCACCGGCCGCACTGACGTTCTCGTCGTCGGAATACACGCGTGCTTCGCTCAGCAATGCACTTTGCAAAACATCCGCGTTGATGATGTGCACCGGCAAGTCGCGCTTTCTGTACTGCGTTACGTCCGTTACCGGCACGGAGATCTTCTGCTGCGCAGGCTCTGCCGCTTCTTCGCCGGCGTTCTCGGCGCTTTCCGCAGCCTGCACATTTTCCGCTTTCGGCGCTTGTGCTTCGGGCAGCTGCTCGCCGGAAGCAATGTCCATGCCTTCTTCCGCCTGCGGCTCTTCCTCCGGCTCCGGGCCATTGCTTGAAATATCCTTAAACGCCATCTCGGGCGCGTCACTTTCTTCCGTTTTCGGCGCTGCCGCAGCCTGCTGCTCGGCATTTTGCACCTGTGCAGCCTGCTTTGCCGCGTTTTCCGCCTGCACAGATTCCAGAATGCGGCGCACGGAATCCTCGCTCACCTCCGGCACCACCTTTGCCTGCTGCAAACCAAACGTCTCATTTTCAAGGTCAAGCTTAATCTCCATCGTGTGCGTCTGCGCGTCCTGCAGCATCGCCGTCTGGAAATTCTGCACCTTGTCCTTCGTCTTTTTGTTTTCCGGCACCACAGCGTTCGGGTCATTCATCGCAACGGAGACCGGCACCGGGGCCACAATGCCCAGCTCGTCCTCCACAGCGGAAAGATCCACACCGGCCGTCTCTACGGCCTCGGCCACACGACGGCGACGCTCTTTCTGCAGGCGCTCAAAGTCCTTTGCCACTTCGTCGTCAAGCTCCGCGGTGTTCTCGTCAAACAGCTTGCGATAGCCCTCGTCCTGCGTGGAAATCTCCCCTGTGGCATCAAACCCGCGGGTGTATTCGTCAATCGGTTTTAACTGGATGCCGTAGTACATGTCTTCGGCTTCGTTAAAAACCTCTTTCTGCTTCTTTTCACGGCGGCGCGCCCAAAAACCTTTTTTCTCTTTCTTCTCTTTTTTGTTCTTCTTTTTCTTTTCGGGCTCTTCTTCCTCCTCGTAGGTATCCCACGGGGAGTCTTCTTGCACCTCCACCGGCTGCGGTTCCGCTTCCGGCGCGGGCTGTGCTACCTCTGCCGAGGCTTCCTCTACGGGCTGCTCCGTTTCAGGCTCCGTCACAGCGTCGGGTTTTTCCGTCACCCTGGGCGTTGTTTTTTCCGACTCTTCCGGCGCGCCGTTGGCTTTCGCCTTGCGCTCCGCTTCCAATATCTCGTCCACCGAGAATTTGCTCTCATCGTTCATGATTTTGGGTCCTTTCTTTTTCGCCTCAGCCCTTGGCCTTGATGCCCGCGCGCTGCCGCGCAATCTCATAGCAAAGCACGCCGCAGGCCACCGAAGCGTTCAGCGAATTGATTCTGCCCTTCATCGGCAGAGAAACGATAAAATCCGATTTTTCTTTCACAAGTCTGGACACGCCGAAGCCTTCGGAGCCGACAACAAGTGCTGCCGGGCCGGAGAAATCGGTTTGGCACCAATCCGTGCCGTCCATATCCGCGGCGTATACCCAAACGCCGCGCGCTTTGATCTCCTCAAGAAATACCGCAATATTCGTCACACGCGCCACGGGGACGTATTCCACCGCGCCCGCAGAAGCCTTGCCGACCGCCGCCGTAAGGCCAACGCTGCGGCGCTTCGGGATGACAACACCGTGTGCGCCCGCGCATTCCGCCGTTCTGAGAATCGCACCGAGGTTATGCGGGTCCGCAATCTCGTCGCACACAAGGATAAACGGCGGCTCGTTTCGGCTTTCCGCCAGCGCAAAAATATCCTCCACCTCGGAGAACGCGTGCACCGCCGCCATGGCGATGATGCCCTGGTGGTTTTCGCCGCCGCACATGCCGTCCAGCTTACGGGAATCCACTTCCTTTACCGGGATGCCCGCCTGCTTTGCCATGCGGAGAATGGACGATACCGAACCGTTTTTCTCCCCGCGCCGCACAAGGATGCTGTCGATGGGTCTGCCCGCTTTAAGCGCCTCCGTAACGGCATTGCGCCCTGCTATGACATCTCTTTCTCTCTCGTTTTCCATGAACAAACCTATTCCTTTCCGCGGCTTCAGAACACGTCTGCGGCCGAAATTCGCAATACTATCGCAGTATATAGTAGATTATAGCATACTTATATTTGCCATTGCAACCGAAACGCGCAATTTAGCGCGGTTTTTGCAGGCGGTTTTTGCGCCTAAAACCGCCGTGTTTTTGGGCAGTTTTTTCGCCGCGCTCTTTTCGTCATTTTGACGGTGCTTTTGCGTGTTCATTTTGTTCGGCATAATTATTCATTCGGGCTGCATATCTTCTCACATCTTGCTGTATATGAGCCGGCCTTTACATTTATACAATCTGTAATATGCACGGCAGAAGTATACACACAGCGAGCTTTCCACAGCGTTTTCCGTTTAAGCTGTGGAAAACTCTGTGGAAAGTGTTAAAAACCCGCTTTCGGTGCTCTTTTTACTTTCCACAGCTTTTCACAATGTAAAATATTATGTAAACTATTCCGTCGAAAATACCACTTTTTACCGTTTTTTCACAGAATACTCACTATAAACCGTGTGTAAAATTTGCGTGAAAAGCCTTGTGTTTGCCCAAAAAAATGTCCCTATATATGGTGTTTTTGCGAAAAACAGCGTTTTAACCTCAAATTAGAACTATTTAGGCGAAATCCTAGGCGGCGGAATTTTCCGTTTAAGCACATTTTGTGAAAAAAAGCAAGGCGGCAGGCTTTACACGGTTGTTTTTTCACCTAAAATCGTGTAAAATGAAAATAGCGAGCAGAAAGACACCGGAAAGCTGCGCACTTTTTAGACGTGTCCCACAAAAAAGCGGGGCCGCACAAACCGTAAGCCACGGCAATTAAAACAAAAGACATTTTTCGGATAAACATACACTGTATACAACTATAAGAAAAGAGGAACCCAAAATGCGTGAAGACATTTGCTCTATACCGATCAGTGAAATTTTCGAGCCGAAGGACGGCTGCCCGTTCTGCCGCATGCGCGACATGCTCGAGGACCGCATGGCCACCTACATTACCGGCGCGGCCATGATGGAGCCCGACGTGCGCGTGGAAACGAACCGTCTCGGCTTCTGCCACCAACATTTTGAGCAGATCTTACAGCGCGGCAGCCGCCTGTCCGTCGCCCTTATTCTCGAAAGTCTCTTAGACGAAGCCGGCAAAGATATCCTGCCCGAAGACGACAAGCTCGCGCCGAAAAAAATTCTCGCCGCTGCAGATCGCCGTGCGCACAGCTGCTTTGTCTGCGAAAACGTTGAGAAAAACATGCAGCACCTCAGCGCCACGGTTATCAAGCTCTGGCAGAGTGAGCCGGAGTTCCGCACACTGTACAGCGAGCAGACGCACATCTGTCTGCCGCATTACAGCTTCATTTTGGCTGCTGCGCAGAAAATGCCGCGTAAAAACTTTCAGCCGTTTGCGGCAGAAACCAAGCGCCTTGCGAAAAACTATCTCGATACCGTCAAGGCCGATACCACCCATTTCTGCCGCATGTTCGATTACCGCAATGCGGGCGGCGACTGGGGCAATTCCCGCGATGCCATTGAGCGCGCCATCACGTATCTGACGAGCCGAGAGCCCACCGTCACCACCAAAACGGAAGGCAAAAACCGTTGATGCGCTTCACCCCGCCCGATGGCGTTTTAAACC
This sequence comes from Hominenteromicrobium mulieris, assembly GCA_021029595.1. GTDB lineage: Bacteria > Bacillota > Clostridia > Oscillospirales > Acutalibacteraceae > Hominenteromicrobium > Hominenteromicrobium mulieris. Next base: position 512,694 of record JAJJOY010000003.1, read on the forward strand.
TCGCCCAAACGCTCGACTGCGGGCAGTCGTTCCGCTTTTATCCCGTCACACTTGAAAACAACATTCCCGCATGGCGCGGTGTGGCATTTTCCCGCGGGCTGACCGTCTATCAAGATGAAAATAACGACCTCGTTTTAGACTGCACCGAGCAGGAATTTCGTGACATTTGGTTTGATTATTTCGATTTTAACACAGATTACAAAAAGTCCCGCGAAGTGCTTTCCGCTCTGCACCCCGCGCTGAAAGAAGCCGCCGAATTCGCGGGCGGCATCCGCATTTTAAAGCAGGAGCCGTTTGAGGCGCTGTGCTCGTTCATCATCTCGCAGAACAACAACATTCCGCGCATCAAGGGCATTATAGAGCGCTTGTGTCTGCATTTCGGCGAGCCGTTTCTTTATCATAACGAGACCCGCTACGCATTCCCGGCACCGAAAAAATTGGCCTCCTGCACGCCGGAAGACCTCGCTCCGCTGCGCGCGGGCTTTCGCGCGAAATATCTCATCGATGCCGCAAAGCGCATCGCTTCCGGCGAGATCGATTTAGAAGCCGTGCGCAAAATGCCGCTTCCCGATGCCAAAGCAAAATTGCAGACGATTTCAGGCGTCGGCCCAAAAGTCGCGGACTGCGCTTTGCTCTACGGTCTGCACCGCACGGAGTGCTTCCCGATGGACGTGTGGATGAAGCGCGCCGTATTGCTTTTGCCGAGGCTTTCCCCCGCAGATTTCGGTGAAAACGCCGGCATCGCGCAGCAGTACTTATTCCACTATGTGCGCATGCACCCCGAGCTTTTCAAATAAAGAATTCGTCCGGGACCGGCGGCAGGTCATCGGGTATCGCCGCCATACTTCTTTTTATGATCTTCGCCATTTCTTCCGGCGTTTCCGGGCAGCCGTACAAAAGCCACTTGCGCGTCACGGCAAAGTACCCCGCTTTCACAAATTCAAAATGATATTCCATGCAGTGCTCGCTCTCGATGCCGAGCCGCCGAAAAAAAGGCTTGAAGACGTTTTCAAACAGCGTCTGATAGCCTTTTTCCAGTTCTGCCGTGCCGAATTTCTCAAAATACGCCCGGTAAAACGCCCTGTCGCGCTTTGCCTCGCGCAGCGTCGCCGCCACATATGCTTCGGAGAAGATATTCGGGTCGCCGTGCATCTCTTCGTGTATCCGCTCTACGGACTCCGTCCATTTCTCCTCTACGATCGCTGTTATCAGCGCGGGTATGTCCGCATAGTGCAGGTAAAACGATGAGCGGTTGATGCCCGTCGCCTCACAAATTTCCCGCACGGAAATTTGATTTGTTTTTTTATTGAGCACCATTTTCGTAAACGCCTTGCGGATGCGCCGGTCGGTCTCCGCAAATCGCTCGTTTTTCTTTGTGTTCATTTTGCCCTCCATTAACACAACACTCATCGTGTTTTAGCGGTTGTTTTCCAAATCTCCACGTGTTATGCTTGTATTAACAGAACAAGTGTTGACTTTATAGTAGCGCATTGCAAACATAAAATCAAGGAGGAATTTTTCGTGAAAACCGAAGAACTTTTTGAGCGCGCACCCGTGTGGAAATCCATTTTCAAGATGTGCCTGCCCACCGTTGTCGTTATGCTCGTCATGACCGTCTACAACATGGCCGATATGGTGTTCGTCGGGCAAACCGGCATCGCGGCACAGGTCGCCGCCGTTTCGCTCGCGTCGCCGTTTTTTTTATTGCAGATGACGCTCGGCACATGGATCGGCGGTGGCGGCTGCACCGTGATTTCGACAGCGCTCGGCGCAAAAGACACCGAAAAAGCCAAATCCGCAAGCGCCGCATGTACGCTTTTAAGCCTTGCTTCCGGCGTCCTGCTCGGCGGCGCCGCGCTCCTTTTCCCGAACGCCTTCCTGCACTTTTTCGGCGCCGATGCCGCCACGTGGGACTACACCGCGCAGTACCTTCAGATTCTGGCGCTCGGCACGCCCGTGGTGGTCTTTTCCAATGTATTCGCAAACCTTGTCCGCGCCGAAGGTGCCGTGCAGGTTGCCGTCATGCTCAATATGCTCGGCACTGTCACCAATATTATACTTGACCCACTTTTCATCTCCGGCCTGAACCTCGGCGTGCAGGGTGCCGCCATCGCAACGGTTCTCGGCAATGTTTTAACCGCGCTCGGCCTGCTTTTTTATCTTCGCCGCCGCAATACCATTTTAACGCTCAACATGCGCAAAGCATTCCACATGCCGCATGTCTTCCGTGAAATTTTTACGCTCGGCATTCCGGGCTCTGTCAGCAACCTTTTGATGAGTGCCGTCAACACGATCACAAATCGCATTGTCATCGCCTATGGGGCCGATACTGTCGCCGAAATGGGCGCGGGCGGCAAAGCGGGCATGATCGTCGCCATGGTCGTCATGGCCATTGCCCTCGGCGTGCAGCCCATGTTCGCATATCTTTACGGCGCGGGCAACACTGCCCGCCTGCGCGAGACCTTCCGCAAAAGCGGCATTTTGGCGGTCTCTCTCGGCATCGTGTTAAGCGTCGTCTGCTTCATTTTCCGCTTTCCTATCTGCGGCCTGTTCTTAAAGGACGAAGCTCTCGTCGCTTCCGCCGCGCACATCACGGCGCTCGGTCTCCTCGGCATGCCGCTTATCGGTATATATTATCTTGCGGTCAATTACCTCCAGTCCGTCGGCAAAGCGGTGCAGGCTTCCGTGCTTTCCGTTCTGCGGCAGGGTGCCGTTTATGTACCGCTTCTGCTTTCTCTCCATGGTATGTTCGGTCTTTTCGGCGTGTTTTACGCCGCACCCGCCGCCGATATTTTCTCCACACTTTTAGCCATCTTACTCCTTTACCGCGCCATAAAGAAAGATCTCGTCTCCGCAAAGCCGCATTCGCCCGCAAAAGCCAAAAATACCTTCTAAAAATCAACTGAATTTTCATATTCTGTCCATGACTTTTTCCCGCGCTTCTGTTATACTTTAATATAGAAACCAATGCAGTATAAGGAGACGGTACGATGGGCGCATTTGTAGAATTTGAAAATGTATCGAAAATTTATAAAACCGGCGATGTAGAGGTGCACGCCTTAACCGATGCAAGCTTTGAAATTCAAAAGGGCGAATTCTGCGTCATCGTCGGTGAATCCGGCGCGGGAAAAACGACGCTTTTAAATATCCTCGGCGGCATGGATACGCTGTCTAAAGGCACCGTCCGCATGGACGGACGCGACATCAGCCACTTTAACCGCACCCAGCTTGAAAACTACCGCCGCTATGACATCGGCTTCGTCTTCCAATTTTATAACCTTATCCCGAATTTAACGGCGCTCGAAAACGTGGAAATTGCGGCACAGCTGTGCACCGATGCCATCCCCGCCGAAGACGTGCTCCGCGCCGTCGGTCTCCATGACCGCATGCAGAACTTTCCCGCACAGCTCTCGGGCGGTGAACAGCAGCGTGTTTCCATTGCCCGCGCACTCGCCAAAAAGCCGAAGCTCCTTCTGTGCGACGAGCCCACCGGCGCACTCGATTACGAGACCGGCAAATCTATTTTAAAGCTTTTGCAGGATACCTGCCGCCGCGACGGCATGACCGTCGTCATCATCACGCACAATGCGGCGCTTGCCGCCATGGCAGACCGCATCATCCGCGTAAAAAGCGGCCACATTTACTCCGTTCGCATGAACGAGCACATCACGCCCGTGGAACAGCTTGAATGGTAACGCGAAGGGAGCCGGAAAACGCATGACAAAAGCACTCAGAAAAAACACGCGGCGCAGCATTTCGGGCAGCCTTGGGCGATATATCGCTATCCTGCTCATCATTATGCTGGGCGTGGCGTTTCTCACGGGTCTGCGAGATACCCGTCCCATCATGTCCGCCACCGAGACCGCCTATATAAAAAACACGAAGCTCTACGATCTTCGCCTCATCTCCACCATCGGCTTTGATGCGGACGACGTTGCCGCCGTGCAGAAAGCCGACGGTGTGGTTGCCGCCGCAGGCAGTGTGAATGCCGATTTCATCTGGCAGCACGACAGCAAAGAGCGCGTTTACCGTGCACATATGCTGACAGATAACATCAACGAGCCTGTGCTCACTGCCGGACGTATGCCTGAAAACGGCAGTGAGTGCCTTATAGATTCCAGTCGCTTTTCGGAAGACATGATTGGACAAACGATCGAAATTTCCGACTCCAACGACGAAGATACGAAGAAAAGCTTCAAATACAGCACCTACACCGTGGTCGGCCTTGCAGATTCTCCGCTGTACATCCACACGCTGCGCGGCACCACGTCGCTTGGCGACGGCACGCTGCAGGGCTTCGTTCTCATCCCGGAGGACGGCTTCGATTTCGAGTATTACACAGAATTATACGTTACCTGCACCGATGAATTCCCGCTATACAGCGACGATTACGACGATTACATCGATACGTTCTCCGATACTGTCGAAGCCGCCGCCACCGCTTCCGTCAACGCGCGTTTTGATCGTCTCACGTCCGACGGCAAAGCCGAAATTTCAGACGCCGAGAACGAACTGAACGACAAAAAAGCCGAAGCCGAAACGGAGCTTGACGACGCCAAAGCACAGCTTGACGATGCAAAAGAGACCATCACCTCCGGCGAAGCGAAACTTTTCGACGCGAAAAAGCAATTGGACGATGCCAAAGCACAGTTGGATGCAGGCGCAGAGCAAATTCAGCCCGACTTCACTTCGTGGGAAAGCGCCCTGCAAAGCGGCTTTGACGCATATTACAGCGGCAAGCAGCAATTAGAGGATGCCCTTGCGGAGAGTCAGGCGCAGATCGACGCCGGTTACGCGCAGCTGCAGGAAAACGAAAAGCTCTACACTGAAAAATATGCCGAATTCACATCCGGCAAAGAGCAGTATGAAGCGGGTCTTACCGCCGCAAAGGACGCCCGCACACAAATTGACGCCGCACGCGCCGACTTAAACGAGAAAAAAGCGCAGCTCACGGCGGGCTTTGCCGCACTCGACGAAGCGCAGGCGCAGCTTGATGCCGTAAAAGATACGCTCGACCCGGCAGAAGCCGAAGCGCAGCAAACGGCGCTCGATATGCAGCGCGCCGCTTTGAATCAAAATCAGACGCAGCTCGACGATGCCGAAGCCGTATTAAACGAACAGGATGCCGCCCTCACCGCGCAGGAAGCGCAGCTCACAGAGACCGGCGAGCAGCTCGATGAAGCCGAAACCGCCCTCTCGCAAATGCGCACGCTGCTCGATGTCGGCCAAAACGATTACACCGACGGCATAGCACAACTTGAATATCAGAGAAAAACGCAAACTGCAAAGCTTGACGAAGCGTATGCTTCGCTCATCACGTTTCAAAACGGCATCAAAGAATACAACGAGGGCCTCGCTTCATACAACGACGGCGTAAAAGAGCTCGCCGACGGCAAAGCCGAATACGAAGACGGCCTTAAAGACTACGAGGACGGCAAAAAGGAATTTGACGAGCAAATCTCCGACGCCAAACAGAAAATCGCCGACGCCAAACAAGAGCTCGCCGATTTAAAGAAGCCGGAGCTCTACGTTTTAACACGTGACACAAACGCCGGCTACGTCTCGTTTGAAAGCGATTCCACCATCGTCGAAAAGCTCTCGGGGGTCTTCCCCATTTTCTTCTTTCTCATCGCGGCGCTCGTCTGCTCCACCACCATGACCCGTATGATCGACGATGAACGTACACAGATCGGCACGCTCCGCGCACTCGGGTACAGCCGCGGCTCCATCCTCGCAAAATACCTGCTCTATTCCGGCAGCGCCGCCGCACTCGGCTGTGTCATCGGCTATTTTGCGGGCGGTTATGTTTTCCCGTTCGTCATCTGGACAGCCTACGGCATGCTGTATCGCATTCCGGGTTTCGTCCTACTGTATGACCCCGTGCTGTTTGTCATCGCGCTTGCGGCGTCGCTTTTATGCTCGGCGGGCACCACATATTTAGCCCTGCGCATCGAGATGCAGAACATGCCCGCAAACCTCATCCGCCCGAAGACCCCGGCCGCCGGAAAACGCATTTTCCTCGAGCGCATCACGCCGCTGTGGAAGCGCCTGAAATTCCTGCACAAGGTCTCCCTGCGCAACATTTTCCGCTTTAAAAAGCGCATGATTATGATGATTCTCGGCATTGCCGGCTGCACCGCGCTGGTACTCACCGGCTTCGGTATCCATGATTCCGTCGCGAACATTGCAAACTTCCAGTTTGATGATATTCAAAAATACGATGTCAGCGCCCAGTTCTCCGATACGCTGATCGAAGATAAAATCAACGAAGTCGAAAGCGACCACAAATCGGAACTTGACGCCGCCACCGCCGTGCAGATGACCTCCGGTGACGTCACAGGCGACAGCATCACAAAATCCGCTTACATCGTCGCGTCCGACGACCCCGCCATCACCGACATTTTCGATCTGCATATCGACGGCGAGACCGTACCCTACCCCGACAAAGGCGAAGTGCTGCTCACCGAAAAACTCGCCGAGCTCACCGATATCAAAACCGGCGATACCGTCACCGTCTCCGTTTCGGACACGGAAAAAGCTGAACTCAAGGTCGCGGGTTTAGTTGAAAACTACGTGCAAAATTACCTCTACATGACGGGAGAAACGTACGCCATGGTCGCCGATAAGGGCTACGAGCCGAAAACGCTCCTGCTGCGCGTAAACGACAGCGCAGACGAATATGCGCTTTCCGCCGCACTCTCCAAAACGGACGGCGTATCCTCCGTTTCCGTCGTCACCGATACGCGCAATATGATCGACCAAATGATGCAGAGCCTAAACTATGTCGTCGCGCTCGTGCTCATTTCCGCCGGCGCACTCGCGTTCATCGTCCTGTTTAACCTCGGCAACATCAATCTGACCGAACGCGTCAGGGAAATTGCCACCATCAAGGTGCTCGGCTTCCATTCCGGGGAAACCGGCGCGTATGTGTTCCGTGAAAATATCATTTTGTCCATGATGGGCATCGTCGTCGGCCTGCCGCTCGGCGTTCTGCTGCACACATTTGTGCTCATGCAGATCCGCGTCGATATGGTCTCTTTCAAAGCTGTCATCGCACCCGTCAGCTTCCTTTTGACCGTTGTCATGGTCGTGCTGTTCACGGTTATCACCGACCTCGTCATGCGCAAGAAAATTACCAAAATCGACATGGCGGAATCCTTAAAATCGATCGAATAAACAAAAGCTCTGCCGCACCCCGTTGCCGCAGAGCTTTTGTTGTGCCATAATCCAAACGATAAATAAAGTTGGTCGCGTTTCGCCGGAATTCAAGACCGCCACGGACGACCTGTGCTGCTTCATGAGCCTGATTGCGACCATGCTTTTTAAAGACACCCACACTTTCGGCACGTTTATTCAGACATGGGGCATGAACTTCCCGTGCGCCGTGCTGTGGCAAATGTTTTACTGTAGCCCGCTCGTCCGCCTGATTTTTCGCTTGATTTTCAGGGAAAAGAAAAGTAAATAAGCATAGAAAAAATTCTCCCTCGGCTCCGCAGCCAAAGGAGAATTTTCTTTATCCCGGCAAAATTTCCGCCAAAATCGCGTTGGAGACCAAAAAGCCTTCCGCGGTCAGCGAAATTCGCTCGTAATCTGCATGTATCAGATTTTTCGGCAAGTGCTTACAACCTTCCAGAACCCCGTCAAACAGCGCACCGCCGTTTTCAAATCGTGTCTCGCAAATCTTTCTTTGCAGCCCCTCGGTCAGCCGAAGCGACAGCATCGCAAACTCCGAAAAACCGCCGCCCGCGCCGTCGTCTGTGGGCACATTGCCGTTTAAAAAGCCCTCTAAATCGCGTGGGAAATAAAATCGCCTGCCCTCCATAAAGGAGTGCGCCGCGGGACCGAGTCCCAAATATTCCCCGCACCGCCAATACTGCAAATTGTGTCGGCTCTCTTTGCCCGGCCGCGCAAAATTGCTGATCTCATACTGGGCGTACCCGTGCTTTTTAAGCTCGTTTACGGCAAACAAATACTGGTCTGCCGTGCCGTCTTCATCGGGCAGATTAAGCTCTTGCTTTGCAAACGGCGTACCGGGCTCTATCTTTAAAATATACGCGGAAACATGGTCGGCCTCGAGTGCCGCGCAAAAATCGATCGAGCTTTTCAGTGTCTCCAAGTTCGAGTTCGGCAGGCCGAGCATCAAATCGACCGAAACATTGTCGATGCTCGCTTCTCTCGCCGCTTCCACCGCTTCCCGCACGGTTTCCGCCGTGTGCCTGCGGCCGAGAATTTTCAATTCCGCCTCGTTTGCGGACTGCATACCCATTGAAATACGGTTGAACCCGCCGCGTTTCAGCGTTTCAAAAAATGAAACGTCTACATCCGCCGGGTTGCACTCCGTCGTGATTTCCGCGTTTTCGGCAACATTAAACTGCTCTTTCACTTTTTCGAGCACGCGGCACAGTCTTTTCGCACCGAACACACTCGGCGTGCCGCCGCCAAAATATACCGTATGCAGCAGCCGTTCGCCGTATTTTTCACCGTACACTGCAAGCCGCGCACACAGCGCCGCTAAATAGCGGTCAAATACGTCGTCTTCTTCCGGCCGCGCGGAGTAGAAATCGCAATACGGGCACTTGCTTTTGCAAAACGGAATGTGGATATACAGCGAAAACGGTTTATTCATCGAGCTTCAGAACCGCCATAAACGCCTCCTGCGGTACTTCTACCGTGCCCAGCTGGCGCATGCGCTTCTTGCCTTCCTTCTGTTTTTCCAGCAGCTTCTTTTTACGGGTGATGTCACCGCCGTAGCACTTCGCCAAAACGTCCTTGCGCATCGCTTTAACGGTCTCACGCGCGATGATCTTGCCGCCGATGCACGCCTGCACCGGCACCTCAAACAACTGGCGCGGAATTTTCTCCTTCAGCTTTTCCACCATCTTGCGGGCGCGCGGGTACGCCTTTTCCGCGTGGATGATAAATGAAAGCGCGTCCACCACTTCGCCGTTCAGCATAATATCCAGCTTCACAAGCTCGCTCTTGCGGTAGCCGATGAGCTCATAGTCAAACGACGCATAGCCGCGCGTGCGGGATTTCAGCGCGTCGAAGAAATCGTAGATAATTTCATTGAGCGGCAGCTCGTAGTGAATATCCACACGGTCGGTGTCAATGTATTTCATATCCTTGAAAATGCCGCGTCTGTCCTGACAAAGCTCCATGATGTTACCCACAAATTCTGTCGGGGAGTAAATGTGCGCGTTCGCAATCGGCTCCTCCGCCAGTGCAATGTGCGAGGGATCAGGGTAATTCGTCGGGTTATCGATGGAAAGCTTTGTGCCGTCCGTCTTTGTAATGTGGTACACAACGCTCGGCGCGGTTGTGATGAGGTCAAGGTTATATTCTCTCTCCAGACGCTCCTGAATGATCTCCATGTGCAGCAGTCCCAAAAAGCCGCAGCGGAAGCCGAAGCCGAGCGCCACGGAGGTCTCCGGCTCAAACGTCAGCGCCGCGTCGTTCAGCTGCAATTTTTCGAGCGCATCTCTAAGGTCTGCATAGTGTGCACCGTCTGCCGGGTACACGCCACAGAAAACCATCGGCTGCACCGCACGGTAGCCGGGCAGCGGCTCTGCCGCCGGTCTGTCCGCCAGCGTAATGGTGTCGCCCACGCGCGCCTCGCGCACGTTTTTGATCGATGCCGTAATGTAGCCGACTTCGCCCGCGGAAAGGCTCTTTGCGGGCTCCAAAGACGTCGCGCGCAGAATGCCGCACTCCACCACGGTGAACTCACTGCCCACCGCCATCATGCGGATGGTGTCACCGGGGTGCACCGTCCCCTCTTTAATACGCACATACGCGATAACGCCGCGGTATGCGTCATAGTAGGAGTCGAAAATCAGTGCGCGCAGCGGCATGTCCGGGTCGCCCTGCGGTGCGGGAATATCCGTCACGATTTTCTCCATAACGGCTTTGATGTTGAGGCCCGTTTTCGCGCTGATGCGCGGCGCGTCCTCTGCCGGAATACCGATGACGTCCTCAATCTCCGCCGCAACCTTGTCCGGGTCCGCGGAAATCAGATCGATCTTGTTCAATACCGGTACGACCTCAAGGCCTGCGTCCACCGCAAGGTACGTGTTTGCAAGCGTCTGCGCCTCAATGCCCTGAGAAGCGTCCACCACCAGCACCGCGCCCTCACAGGCCGCAAGTGAGCGGGAAACCTCGTAGTTAAAGTCCACGTGACCCGGGGTATCGATAAGGTTGAACGTATATGCCTCACCGTCGTTCGCGCGGTAGACGAGCGTCACAGCATGCGCCTTGATGGTGATGCCGCGCTCGCGCTCCAGATCCATGTTGTCGAGGATCTGGTCTTCCATGTCGCGCTTCGCGACCGCCTCGGTCTGCTCCAAAATGCGGTCGGCAAGCGTGCTTTTGCCGTGGTCAATATGTGCAATGATGCTGAAATTGCGAATTTTACTCTGTTCCAAGCGTGATTCTCCTCTTTAGAAGTATACATAGTTAAGTATAGCATTTTCACGGCGTTTGCGCAATGACTGCTTTTGAAAAAGTCCGCATTTTAAGGTGCTTCACACCTTGCGCTTTTCTGCCTAAACGTGGTATCATAGAAAAGACAAAACCACGCGTATACGTGGTTCCATAAGGAGAACCGATATGCCGAGATTTTTTACATCTGCCGTGCAGTTTGACGAAGCCGCGTCCGTAGGCTCTGCCGTCATAGACGGTGAAGACGGCCGCCACATCGCCCGCTCCCTGCGCATGCACACGGGCGACGCCCTCACGCTTTCGGACGGTGCCGGCACCGACTACACAGGCGAAATTGAAAGCATCACGGGCGATACCGTCATGGTGCGCCTTACCGATAAGTTTAAAAACAGAAGCGAGCCCACCCTGCGCGTCACGCTGTACCCCGGTATGCCGAAGGCCGATAAACTGGAGCTCATCACGCAAAAAGCCGTGGAGCTCGGCGTCACGAAGATTGTGCCCGTTTTGACTTCCCGCAGCGTTTCCCGGCCGGATGCAAAATCCGTTTCAAAAAAACAAGAGCGTTTGCAGCGCATCGCGCTTGAAGCCGCAAAGCAGAGCGGCCGCGGCATCATCCCAGAAATCGGTAAAATGACCGATTTGGAGTCCGCACTCAAAACCGCACCCGGCAAAAAGATTTTATTCTACGAAGGCGGAGGCGAAGCGCTCGGCACGCTCGTCTCCCCCGATGAGGCCGAAGTTTCCGTCTTCATCGGCCCGGAGGGCGGCTTTGACGCTGCCGAAGTGCAGCTCGCTAAACAATACGGCGCTACACCCGCCACGCTCGGCCCACGCATTTTAAGAACAGAAACCGCACCGCTTGCGGCGCTTTCCGTTTTAATGTACATCACGGGGAATATGCAATGAAAACAGTTTTAGTCACCGGCGCGTCGGGTGAGATCGGCGCTGCCATCGCAAAAGAATTCGCCGCCGCAGGTTACGCCCTCGCGCTCCACGGCGCAAAGCACATTGAAAATGTAAATCAACTTGCCGAAACTTTCAAATCAAACGGCATCGAAGCCTATCCCGTCTGCGGCGACCTTTCCGACCCCGCCGCATGCGAGCGCGTGTGGGCGGACACCGAAAAAAAACTCGGGCATATTGACGCTCTCGTCAACGCCGCCGGCATCTCGCTCGTTGATTTTTTCGACACCATGACGCCCGCACAGTGGAAAACTTTGTGTGACACGAATCTGTCCTCTGCCGTTTACCTCTCTCAATGCGCGTCCCGCTCCATGATCCGCCAAAAATCCGGCGCTATCGTCAATGTCTCGTCCATTTGGGGCGTGAGCGGCGCGGCAATGGAAGTCGCATATTCCGCCGCCAAGGCCGGTATGCTCGGGCTCACCCGCGCACTGGCCTTGGAGCTCGCCCCGTCGAACATCACCGTCAATGCCGTCGCACCCGGCTATATCGATACCAAAATGAACGCCCATTTGTCCGAAGACGAAAAAAAAGCGCTGTGCGAGGAGATTCCCCTCGGGCGCGCAGGCACCCCGGCAGAGGTCGCCGCAGGCGTCAGATTTTTAGCCGAAAGCCCGTACATCACCGGTGAAACGCTCGTCATTTCGGGCGGCTGGCGTTAAGGAGAATATTTACCATGTCCAAACAAATCGATGCTTATTCCTTCGCACTCGGCGTGTGCGAGGCATTCTGCGAGGTTGTCCGTGCCGGCGTAAAGCGCATCGCGCTCAGCCACCCGTTCACAGAAGACGAACTTCAAAACGTACTCGGCGCAGATTTTCTCCCCGCGTGTGAAGCAGTTGCCCGAAAGTACGGCTGCAAAGCGTATTATTTAAAAGAACCGCTCATCACCGACCTTTTCCCGGTCTCGTTGAACAGCGGCAAGCAAAACGTCGTTTTCTACCGCGAAGACCGTGACCTTAAAGAATTCTTAAGCATCCAACACGATAAACAAACCCTCATCGCCGAAAACAACTATACGGGCGAAAACCGCCGCCAAATCGCCGTGCGTTACGGGCATCTGCTCTCGTACAGCGACGAAGCCATCGCCCGCTATTTATCGCAAAATACAGAACTCGAGTAATCAAAGGAGCACCCCTATGTCCATGACCATTAACAAAGAGCTGCCGAACCCGGCGGCCCTCAAAGCCGAATTTCCCGTCCCGGAGCACATCAAAGAAATCAAAGCCGCGCGCGATAAAGAGATTGCCGCCGTGTTCCGCGGAGAGTCCGATAAATTTATCGTCATCGTCGGCCCCTGCTCGGCGGATAACGAAGAAAGCGTCTGCGAATACACCCGCCGCCTTGCCCGTGTGAACGAGCAGGTGAAAGACCGCCTCATTCTGATTCCACGCATCTACACCAATAAGCCCCGCACCACGGGCGAGGGCTACAAGGGTATGCTGCACCAGCCGGACCCCGATAAAGCCCCTGACCTGCTCGGCGGCATCATCGCCATCCGCAAAATGCACATGCGCGCCATTGAGGAGACCGGCCTCACATGCGCAGACGAAATGCTGTACCCCGAAAACCGCAGCTATTTGGATGACCTTCTGTCCTACGAAGCCATCGGCGCGCGCTCGGTCGAGAACCAGCAGCACCGTCTGACTGCAAGCTCTATGGATATCCCCGCCGGCATGAAAAACCCCACTTCCGGAGACCTTGCCGTCATGATGAACTCCATCAAAGCCGCCCAAAGCGCGCACAACTTCATCTACCGCGGGTGCGATGTCACCACCACCGGCAATCCGCTCGCCCACGCTATTTTGCGCGGCGGCGTTGATAAATACGGCACAACTATCCCGAACTACCACTACGAGGATTTAAAGCGTCTTGCTTCCCTCTACGAAAAAAGCGGGCTCGAAAATCCCGCCTGCGTCGTGGATGTCAACCACTCGAATTCCGGCAAAAAGTTCAAAGAGCAGATCCGCATCGTCAGCGAGGTGCTGCACAGCCGTTCCTACGACCCCGCCATACACAAGCTCGTCAAGGGCGTCATGATTGAAAGCTACCTCTTCGAGGGCGCGCAGAAGATTTGCCCGGAGATGATCCACGGCAAATCCATCACAGACCCCTGCCTCGGCTGGGAAGACACCGAAAAGCTGCTTTACAGCATCGCGGAAAAAGCGTAAAGGGAGTTGTAAGATGAAACTGTACGTCACACGCCACGGCGAAACACCCATGAACGCTGCGCACCGCGTCTGCGGACTCACGAATATCGACCTCACCGAAAAAGGCATCGCGCAGGCAAAAGAAGCCGGGCGCAGCCTCCAAGATAAAGGCATCAAGCGCATCATCGCCTCCCCACTCCTGCGCGCCCAACACACCGCAAGGCTCATCGCAGACGAGATCGGCATAGATACCATCGAGACCGAACAGCAGCTCATCGAGCAAAACTATGGTATCTACGAAAATACCGATTGGGACGGCGAAGCGTTCAACGCAAATAAGCGCGAGTTCGCCGTACGCTACCCCGGCGGTGAGTCCATGCTGGACTTAGCCGGTCGGCTCTACCCGCTTTTAAACAAGCTGAAAGCCGAAAACGGCCCCACCACGCTCCTCGTCTGCCACGGCGGCATCTGCCGCATGATCCGCACCTACTTCTTAGATGTCAAAAACACCGACTACGCCGCCTTCAAGCTTCCAAACTGCGGCATCATGGAGTTTGAGCTATAAAAAAAGCATCTCGGCTATAGACGGGTGTCCGTAAAACAGTTAATCCTCCGTATGGCTTAGACCATGCGGAGGATTTGTTTATGTCTAATCTTCCAACTTGCTGGCGGCAAACGGTTTGTCAAAACCGTTTGCAGACGGCAAGTCCACAGGGGATAGCCGCTTTAGCGGCGCAAGGGGGTGTAGCCACCTTGACGGAACGAAGTGACGAAACATTCTCGGTCGTGCAGTTTTCTTCTGCTGACCGGGAATGAAGCTCCGCAGGACGCACTACTCTCGATAGAGAGTATAGAAGTGCGCCCTTTAGTTCCTAAAGGGATTTTATCAGTTCGCCAAACTGGAATTAACCAGTTTCTTGTAACCTTTCGAATAGTTGGCTATCAATTTTATAAATTCCTTGATAAGGCTGTTCAATATAGTATTTACCACTATCCTCATACGCAAAGATAGTACTTGTTCCTGTCTCAAACTGGACGTCAATTTTGATATAACTTTCCACTTGTGGACAGTCTTGAACACTTTCCTTCTTAGTCGGTTCAGAACTGGAAATATCGGCGATTATTTCACTTATCCAAGTTTTGTCTGAATGACTTACTGTATTTTCCCCAAAAGTTATATCAATAGATGTAATCTCGTCGGTTTGAGGTAACGTAATAGGAGCTACCTTTTTTCCACACGCAACTAAAGTCAGCACACAAGTAAGACACAAAAACAAAGAAAGAAATTTTTTCATAAGCATATTACCTCCAACTTCCGATTTGTTGCTCACTTTTCGTATTCAAATTATACCATAAAACTTGTGAACAGTTCTACCGCAACTTTGGAATATATGAGAAAAGTCCGAACAGTTTTCTGCCCGGACTTCCTCACTCAATCGTAAATCAATTCGATTTTCACAATTTCCTCTGCCTGTGCCTTGCAAGCGTTCATCTGCCGTACCCATTCCATTTGGTGTCGGCTTTCAGTTTCTCGGTCACGCCGTTTCGCTTCGCCAGCTCCGGCACGATCAGCTCCATGCGGTTTCGTGCCGCTTCGTCAATCTTAGTGCAATACTGTCTTACGTACACCCAGCTATGCCGAGATGCTTTTTGCTTTACGCTTCCGTCGCAGTGCCATGCTGCGGGTCGTGCTCGCGTTTGATGCAGCGGTCAAGCCACTTGCCTCGCAAATAGTAAATAACGAAGATCACCGCCGTGATGACCCATGATACCGGGTAGTTCATCGCGACCATCTGCATCGTGTGCCAATATGGAACCATAAGCAATATCCACACGACGCGCAGACCGCATACGCCGATGCAGGTGATGAGCATCGGCTGCAAAGCCTCGCCGGCACCGCGAATCGCGCCGGACAAAATCTCGATAAAAACAAACGTAAAGTAAGACGGCGCCAATACCAAACAGAACTGCGCACCGATATTTACAACCTCCGCATCGCCCGTAAAGAACATCAAAAGCTGATAGCGGAAAATAAACAGCAGCGCAGAAAGCGCGATGATCGTGCCAAGGCACATGCCAAGCCCCACACGCGTGCAGCGCTTCATGCGGTCATACTGGCGTGCGCCGAAGTTCTGCCCGGCAAATGTCGTCACCGCAATGCCAAACGCGTTCATCACCATCCAGATAAAGCCGTCAATCTTGCCGATAGCCGCCCAGGCCGCGATAGCCGTCGTGCCAAAGCTGTTGATACTCGCCTGAATGAGGATATTCGAGAATGAATACATCACAGACTGCAAGCCGGCCGGCAAGCCGATGCGGACCACATTCTTTAGAATATCCTTGTGAAAGCGAATTTTGCGCAGCTCCACACGGTATGCTTCCTGCGTGCCCATCAGGCGGATCATCAAAAGCACGGCGCTGATCAGCTGCGATAAAACCGTCGCAAACGCTACACCGAACACACCCCAGTGAAACACCACCACGAACAATAAATCGAGTACCACGTTTGCAAGGCAGCACACAATCAAAACATACAGCGGCATGCGGCTGTCGCCGATGGCGCGCAGAATACCCGTGCCGATATTATAAATCAGGTTGCCGATGATGCCGAGATAATACACGTTCATGTACAAAACCGCGTCATCCATGATGTCGTCCGGTACACCCATCGCAAGCATTGTCGGGCGCGACGTCACAATGCCGATGACCATAATGACAACGCCGCCCGCCACCGCCAGCGCCATGGACGTGTGGACAGATTTAGAAAGACTTTCGCGGTCGTTTGCGCCGAAATATTGCGAAATGATGACCGTTGCGCCGGAAGCTACGCCGACAAAAAAGCCTACAAGCAGGTTGATGACCGTGCCCGTCGTGCCCACAGCCGCCAACGCCTCGGTGCCGACAAACTGACCGACAATGATCGTGTCAACCGTGTTATACAACTGCTGAAAAAAAGTGCCGATCAAGATCGGAAAGAAGAAAAGCAAAAGCTGTTTCCAAATAACACCTTCCGTGATCCCGTTTTTTATTTTTTCCAAACGTTCTCCCCCTTTGATACCCTATAACGCCTATTCTTAAACCGCGCTCTAAACACGCATACGCCCATTCTAACACCTTTTCTCCCATTTTTCAAGCGGTTACAAAAATAAAAGTACGAAATAGGATTTTAATTTGACATCGTGGGAGATAGCCGCACCCGTTTCCCGGCGCGTATATTTCAATCCTACCGTACGCAAAGCTTTTCGCGCGTGGTTCATCGAAAATTCCGCCGCCGGAAAGCTGTTCAGTAAACGGAACGACAAAGGCAGACTTTTTAGCTACTAAAAAACGCCCGCAGGGTCAAACCTTGCAGGCGCTTTCACTTTACTTTTCTTTACTCCACATACGTAACGGGGAATTTCTTCTCCTTCACAGGCGTTTCTGCTGCCGCATAACCGATGGCCGCAATGCCGAATACCTTGTGGTTCTCCGGCACGCCGAACTCCGTCAAAACGGCGCGCACCTCAGGCACGTCGCACGTGTCGGAAAGCTGGTTGATCCACACAGTACCAAGCCCCATGGAATGCGCCGCGAGGAAGATATTTTCAAGCGCGCAGGCGTTGTCCCAGGACGTGATACCCGTGTCGCCGATCAGCTCGTTCGACGGAATGATAAGCGCGGCGGGCTTATACATGTCGTACTTCTCGTTGCCGAGCGCCTTGCCCACAGCCGCCGCAAGCTTCGCGATTTTCTCGCGATTTAAAACAGCAGAAAAATGCCATGTCTGGCGGTTCATCGCGCTCGGTGCATGCACAGCGCACTGCAAAAGCGTATCGATCTTTTCTCTCTCCACCGGGCGGTCGTCATACGCGCGGACACTGCAGCGGGTCAAAATGTTCTGAATCACTTCATTCGTCATAAAAACGCTTCCTCTCTTTGGTTTTTCGGGTATGTACCCTTATTTTTAAGCGGTCATCCGCTTATTGACTCAAAATTTTTCCGCCAAAAGCGCGGCGACTTTCTCTAAAAACGCCTCATCTTCTGCGGTAAAGCGATCTTCAAACGGGCTGTCCACATCCAAAACAGCATAGACTTTTCCGTCTTTCATCACCGGCACCACAATCTCCGCACGGCTCGCGCTGTCGCAGGCAATATGCCCCGGGAACGCGTGCACATCCGCTACGCGCAGCGTTTTCTTCTCCGCAAGCGCTGTGCCGCACACACCGCGCCCCGCTTTGATGCGGATGCACGCCGGTTTACCCTGAAACGGCCCCAACAGCAAATTGCCGTCCGGCTGCACCGTGTAAAAGCCCACCCAGTTGATGTTTTTCAGTGTTAGATTCAACAGTGCCGAAAGGTTCGCCATGTTCGGCACAAGCTCCGGCTCGTCTTCAATGAGCGCCTTCGCCTGCAAAACGACGTCTTCATACGTCCCGCTGCCTTGAAGCTCAAAACTCATTTTTTATACTCCTTGTAAACAAAGCGTTGACTTCATCGTGCGCATTTTCGCCTTTATACAACACATTGTATACCGCGCGGCAAATCGGTAAATCGGCTGAAACCGTCTTGCCAAGGCGCAAAAGCGCGTCCACGGCGTAATAGCCCTCCGCCAAATCGGTGTACGGCTCGTTTTTCACAAACTTCTCGCCGAACATGCGGTTGTGCGAATACGGCGAAAACAGCGTCGCTTCGTAGTCGCCGAGGTGACAAAGCCCGTAAGCCGAAAGCTCGTTGCCGCCTAAAGCGTCAATCAGCCGCGCAATCTCACGCGTGCCGCGCGCCATCAAAGCGCCTTTTAACGTCGAAAGCCCGAGGCCGTCCAGTATACCGGCAGCAATGCCGACGACATTCTTCGCCGCCGCACCGATCTCATTGCCGATGAGATCCTGTCCGTAGTAAAAGCGAATGAGGTCGCTGCCGAATGATTCCACCAGCGTCTTTTTTGCGTCTTCACTGTCGCTGTCAATGACCATGCAGTTCGGCACACCGGCCGCAAACTCCTGTACATGGCCGGGACCAACCCAAACGGCGACCGCGTTCGAGTTGTCACACTCCGCGGCACACACCTGGGAAAGCCGCATGCCGGTTTCAATCTCCACACCTTTCATGCACAGCACGAAAATTTTATTTTTCAGCTCAAACGGCTGAAGCTCGCGCATCAGGCCGCGCAGGCCCTGCGAGTTGACGGAGATTACAATCACGTCGCTGTCTTTCACAACGTCCAAAGAATTTGTCAAATGTAAGGTTTCGGGCAGCTCTACAAGCCCGTTCGCACGGGTTTCGATGAGCTTTTGCATGTGGGCAGAGCTTTTCCGCCCGTAAAGGGAAACACTGTGGCCGATCTTATCGAGGTACCACGCGATAAACGTGCCCCAACGGCCGCAGCCGATAACGGTAATTTTCATAGGGAATGCTAAGGTCCTTCCAAAGGAGTAATGTAAGCGCGAAATTCAAATCACAGCTCTGTAAATAAATCTTTTGCGTCTTTGGCGTAAATGATGCCGGAAACGACGGCGAGCAAGGTTGCAATCGCCATCACGACAAAATTCACCCATGTAAATATCGGAGAAAGCGTCTCCGTCGGCAAAGCCAAAATGCCGTATGCGCCAAGATCGAGAATGTACTGCGTCAACAGCACGATGCAGATTGCGACAATCTGCGACACGGTTTTCGCCTTGCCCCAGTTGTTCGCCGGGATCACCCTGCCCTGCTCCACCGCAATAAGGCGGATGGACGTCACGGCAAATTCGCGGACCATAATAAGGAGCACAAATACCGTGTTCGTCATGCCGTTCGCCACAAAGCAGACAAGCGCCGACATCACCATGATCTTATCGGCCAAGGGGTCCATCAGCTTGCCGAAATTTGTGATGAGGTGATCGCGCCGCGCGATTTTGCCGTCCAAGTGGTCGGTGTACGACGCAATGCCGAAAATTGCCAGCGCCACTAAATTGTGGTGTGGGAATATGTCGCCGGAAAGCAGCATGAAAAGCACAAAAAACGGTACTAAGATGATGCGCAGTATCGTCAGTTTATTCGGTAAATTCATAGCGGTTCTCCCGTTTAGACGCGCGTACCGAACAGGTCGCCGTCAATGGCCTCGTCCACGTGCACCGTTACCATTTCACCGTAGTACGGCTTCGTTTCCGCAGAGAAAAACACCTTGCCGTCAATGTCCGGCGCATCCATGGCGCTGCGGCCGAACCAGCATTCGGCGTAGCGGTCAAAGCCCTCCGTCAACACGGTGATGTCCCCTCTGTAGGACTACAATACATCTTGGACAATTGAATAAAAAGGGTATGAGGAATAGGGCCTCATGTGTTAAAGTTAAGCTACCACACCAAACTTTCCGAAAGGAGACCATATTCCTCATGAGTAAGAGTATAACACAGGACATGGCCTACAGACAATCCCTNTGTAGGACTACAATACATCTTGGACAATTGAATAAAAAGGGTATGAGGAATAGGGCCTCATGTGTTAAAGTTAAGCTACCACACCAAACTTTCCGAAAGGAGACCATATTCCTCATGAGTAAGAGTATAACACAGGACATGGCCTACAGACAATCCCTAATGAAGTACGCAGAAAAGTACGGCGTCAGCCGCGCCAGCCGGAAATACAACAAGAGCCGGTCGTACATCTACTTCTGGAAGCAGCGCTGGGACGGGAGTGTGGCGTCTCTGGCCTGCCAGTCCAGACGGCCTCACAGCCACCCCAACCAGCACACGGAGGCCGAGCTAAAGCTCATCCGCGATATGCGCCGCCGCAATCCGTCGCTGGGCATGATCGAACTGTGGCACCGTCTGCGGAAGCGCGGCTACACCCGCTGTCCGGAGAGCTTGTTCCGCGTTATGCGCAAAATGGGGCTGTTTCCGGCCGAAAAGCCCAAAAATCCGTACAAGCCGAAGCCTTACGAGCAGATGACCTATCCCGGCCAGCGCGTGCAGGTAGATGTCAAGGTCGTCCCCCGCCGCTGTATCGCAGATCCGGAGCTGCGCCTGTTCCAGTACACCGCCATCGACGAGTTCACAAGGCTGCGTTTCCTGGCGGCCTACCCGGAGCAGTCCACCTATTCCTCGGCGGACTTCCTGCGCAAGCTGCGGGCGTGGTACGCCCGCAGAGGCATAGAAGTGGAGTGTGTCCAGACGGACAACGGTTTCGAGTTCACCAATCGTTTCTCCAACAGCAAGCGCGATCTGCCCACACTGTTCGAGAAAACTGCCGCCGAGCTGGGCATCCGTCACAAGCTGATCCGGCCCTACACGCCGCGCCACAACGGCAAGGTGGAGCGCAGCCACCGTGAGGATCAGAAACGCTTCTATTCCTGCCATTCGTTCTATTCACTCGACGACTTTGCCAAGCAGCTTGCCGTCCATAACCGCCGCGCCAACAACTTGCCCATGAGACCCCTCCGCTGGCTCTCGCCTAATGAGTTCGCTGTCCAATATGTTTGACAAACCTACANAACGGCAAGGTGGAGCGCAGCCACCGTGAGGATCAGAAACGCTTCTATTCCTGCCATTCGTTCTATTCACTCGACGACTTTGCCAAGCAGCTTGCCGTCCATAACCGCCGCGCCAACAACTTGCCCATGAGACCCCTCCGCTGGCTCTCGCCTAATGAGTTCGCTGTCCAATATGTTTGACAAACCTACACTCCGTCAACACGGTGATGTCCCCTCCAACCTGCTTTTCGCCAAGGCGGTCCATAATATTCATCTGTGATTCCATGATGATCTCCGCGCGGTGATTCTTCACCTCGTCGTCGATCTGGTCGGGCATCAAAGCCGCCGGCGTGCCCTCCTCCTGCGAGTAGGCAAAGCAGCCGAGGCGCTCAAATTCAATGTCTTTCACAAATTCCGCAAGCTCGGTGAACTCCTCCTCCGTCTCGCCCGGGAAACCCGTAATAAGCGTTGTGCGCAGCGTCACGCCCGGAATCTTCTCGCGGATTTTCTTCATCAGCGCCGTCAGGCTCTCACGGTCGCCGGTGCGGTTCATGCGCTTTAAAACGCGTGCGGAAGCGTGCTGCAGCGGCAGATCGATATACTTCACAATCTTCTCTTCCTCCGCCATCGTCTCCAAAAGCTCATCCGTCAAAGCGTCCGGGTAACAATAGAGCACGCGCAGCCACTTGAGGCCGTCAATTTTGCACAGGCGGCGCATCAGCTTTGCAAGGGAATATTCGCCGTACAGGTCAATGCCGTAGCGGGTCGTATCCTGCGCAATAAGGATGAGCTCCTTCGCTCCGTTTTCAACGAGACCGCGCGCTTCTTCCTCAATGCTCTCCATCGTGCGGCTGCGGTAGCCGCCGCGGATCATCGGAATCGCGCAGTAAGTACATTTGTTGTCGCAGCCCTCTGCAATCTTGATATACGCAAAATAGCTCGGGGTCGAAAGCTCGCGCTCGCCGCACAGCGGCATTTTGCTCTTTTCGGGAAAGCTCTCCGTAAAATCATTCATTGCACTTTCAATGCACGCCGCAATGTCCGCGTTCGCGCCGATGCCGAACACGCCGTCCACCTCGGGCAGCTCTTTGTGAATTTCCTCGCGGTAGCGCTCCGCAAGACATCCCGTCACCACAATCTTCTTGATGCGGCCCTCTTTTTTCAGCGTCGCAAGCTCCAGAATTTCATCGATGGATTCCTGCTTCGCGCTGTCGATAAAGCCGCAGGTATTCACGATTGCAACGTCTGCAAGCGCAGCGTCATCGCACAGCTCAAAGCCCGCGTTTTTCAGGTTCGCCATCAGCATTTCGCCGTCCACCTGGTTTTTGGCACAGCCAAGGCTGACCATTCCCACTTTAATTGCCATGTATATAACCCTTTCTCGGTGCATATCCAAGCCTTAGACATGCCCTTATATAATTTCTGTTCTGCCGCTACCTATTTTAGCAGAAAACGAGCGGCTTTTCAATCGAAATGTCGCCCGTTCACAAAAATCATACAATTATACGCGCAAAAACACGCTTGCCGCCCGGAAATCATGCTTTTTTTGTGTAGCACAGCCACCACGCACGGCACTTTGCCCGGGCACCAGATGTATTCCGCATCCGTATAGTCCGCGTCCTTAAAGAACTGCTCATAGGAGCTCAGTATAAATTCCCGCTTAAAATCCGCACCCGCTCCGCACAATATTCTGTGCGTCCTGCGGTTGATGACATTCGTAAGTATATCATGCACCCCGGCATCCCGATTTCAAAACATAAAAGCTCTCCTGTTGATTTTAAACCGTGATCTGTACAAAATACACTCGTTTTTCCTGCGTCGATACCAGTATATACAACCTGCTGCCGTCCTCTTTTTCCAGAATTTTGCCGCTTAAATTTTCTTCAAACGGCGGCATGCTTTCTTCCGGCACACCGATCTGCTTCAAAGTCGTTTCAAGCTCATCCTGCGGAAATTCAACATTTTCCTGCACAAAAGTCGAAAACGTGTCCGCTTTTTCCGCCTCAAAAGCCGTGTACCGCACACCGTCGCCGAGCGCCATATCTTTGGAATGTGCCGAATAAACCTCCGTCATGCCCTGCGGTAGCTTGATTTTCCATAATTCCGCGTATTGTTCGGCGTTCGTCTGCATAAAGCCCAATTTCAGTCCCACGCCGAGCGAAACACCGAAAACCAACACGCAGAGAATTCCGATGCAAACCGACTTTTTCACAGCTTCACCCCCGGAACACAAAACGGCCCTGCAACCAAAGCAGCGCCGTTTTACGGTCATTCTTCTGAATTTAAGACAGAGAAGATCTCGTCGAAACCGTAGCCGTAGCGCTGCAAGGCGGCTACGGCACGGCGGCGCACTTTTTCGTCTTCGCGCGCCATGGGATACTTTCGCTCCAAAATGGCGCGGATGTTTTCCTCTGTTTCCGAACGTTCTGTGGAAAACTCGTCCATCACCGCGGCGATGAGCGCGTCGTCAATGCCCTTTTGGCGCAACTCCTGCTTTACGCGGCGCGCGCCGAATTTTTTGCGTGTGAAAAGCTCGTTTGCAAGGCGGCGGGCGTAGTCCTCGTCATTTAGTAAGCCCAACTCTTCCATGTGCTCCACGGCGCTTCGGGCAGCCTCGCGGTCAAATTCCGCGCGGGTGATCTTGTTTTCCAGCTCTTTTTTGGAGTGGGCGCGGTGCTCCAAAAGGTACAGCGCCTTTTCCTCGGCGCGGTGCTTTGCGGAGGCCTGCAAAAGCGCGTGCAGCTCCTCGTCGTCGAGCTCGTCGCCGATGGCAATGCCGCGGCACAAAAGCGTTTCCGTGTCCACCTTCACCGCCGCTTCGCCGTCAATATAAAGCTGTGAAAGCCTGTGGCGGCGCGGGGCGATGTCCGTAATCTTCATTATTCGTCATCATCGACCGTGATGTCGATGTCCGCCTGCACATTCTTACGGGTGTTCTCCGCCTGCTCGGGGGATTCTTCCTCCTCGGCCTTTTCAACGGGCTTCGGCGCACTGCCGCCCTTGATGGACTTTGCGTAGAGCTTATCCGCGTTCTGACGGACGAGCTCGGAAATTTCCTCAAAAATATCCGGGTTGTCGCGCAGGAAGTTCTTCGCATTGTCGCGGCCCTGGCCGATACGCGTGCCGTTATACGAGAACCACGCGCCGCTCTTCTGCACGATCTCGAGCCTTTCGGCAAGGTCAAGCAGGTCGCCGACCTTCGAGATGCCCTGCCCGTACATGATGTCGAATTCGACCTCACGGAACGGCGGCGCAACCTTGTTTTTCACAACCTTGACCTTTGTGCGGGAGCCGATGATGTCGGTACCGCTCTTCAAAACTTCCTTCTTGCGCACATCGAGACGCACGGAGGAGTAGAACTTCAGCGCGCGGCCGCCCGGTGTGACCTCCGGGTTGCCGTAGACAACGCCGACTTTTTCGCGCAGCTGGTTGATGAAAATGGCGACGCAGTTTGACTTCGAGATGGCACCGGCAAGCTTTCTTAACGCCTGCGACATCAAACGCGCCTGCAAGCCGACATGGCTGTCGCCCATTTCGCCCTCGATCTCCGCGCGCGGAACGAGCGCCGCCACGGAGTCCACAACGATAACATCGATGGCGTTGGAGCGCACGAGCGCCTCGGTGATCTCGAGCGCCTGTTCGCCGGTATCCGGCTGCGAAACGAGCAGAGAATCCACGTCTACGCCGAGCGCGGACGCATAGACCGGGTCAAGTGCGTGCTCCACGTCTATAAACGCCGCGTTGCCGCCCATTTTCTGGCCTTCGGCGACGCAGTGGAGCGCCAAGGTGGTCTTACCGGAGGATTCCGGCCCGTAGATCTCAATGATTCTGCCGCGCGGCAGACCGCCGATACCGAGCGCGAGGTCCAGCGAAAGAGAGCCGGTGGAGATCGCATCCACGTGCATGCCGTTGTTCTGGCCAAGGCGCATGACAGCACCCTCGCCGAACTGCTTTTTAATCTGCGTCAACGCAGTCTCCAGCGCTTTGCGCTTGTCTTCGGGCTTGATGTCCTCCACTTTTTTGCTTACGGGGCTTTTATTTTCCTTCGCCATGGTTATATCCTCACTTCTTTTGAAATTTGGGTTATGGTTCCTGATTGATTGTGTTTCCGTCGAGCGTGGTTAAAGTTTTCGCCAACCTTTTTCAAAAGGCTGCGGTTTCCAAAGGTGAAACTCTTTTTTTACTGCCTCTATTATACTAAATCCGTCGAAAAAAAGCAACGGTTTTCTCGAACATATTTTCTTTTCTTGCTGAGGTGAGCCAAAAAGCGACAGCCAAGAGGACATCACAGGACATCTTTTTGCGCAAAAAGGGCAGAACCCCGGAGAAAACCGGAACTCTGCCCCTTTTTTAGCTTATGTAGAAATTACAGACCGAGCAGTTCGGTTGCCGCTTTCTCCATTTTTGCGATGATCTCATCGGACTCTGCGGCGGTTTTACCCTTGCCTGAGAGGTAGATTTTGATCTTCGGCTCTGTGCCGGACGGGCGGACGATGAGCTTGCTGCCGTTCTCCAGACGATACTCGAGCACGTTGGACTTCGGAAGCGTGATCTCCGTCTTCTCCGCGCCCTCTGTGCGCACGGAAAGCTGATAGTCGCTGTCGCCGACGACCTTGAAGCCGGCAATCTCTGCCGGAGCGTTGTGGCGCAGATGATCCATGATGGAATTCATCTTCTTCATGCCGTCTTCGCCCTCAAACGCGAAGTTGCACAGGGCATTCTTGTAGTAGCCATACTTTTCGTACAGAACATTGATGGCATCGACGAGCGTCATGCCCTTTTCTTTGTAGTAGGAAGCCATTTCGCAGATGATCATGCTGCCGTCCACGGCGTCCTTATCGCGCACATAGCCGCCGGAGAGGTAGCCGTAGCTCTCTTCAAAGCCGAGCAGGTAGCGCTCCGGGTGGCCTTCGCTCTCAAGCAAAGCAATCTGGTCGCCGATATACTTGAAGCCGGTGAGGGTACGGCGAATTTCAATGCCGTAATCCTTCGCGATGCCGTTGACCATATCGGTGGAAACAATCGTCGTGACCGCGACCGGGTCCTTCGGCATGGTGCCGAGTTCCGTTTTGCACTGTGCAATAAAGTTCAGGAGCAGAATGCCCACTTCGTTGCCGGTCATGAGCACATACTCGCCGTGCTGGTTGACGGCGATGCCTACGCGGTCACAGTCCGGATCGGTCGCGAGCAGCAGGTCGGGCTTTACGGTCTTGCAGAGATCAAGGCCCTTCTGGAGTGCTTCGCGGATTTCCGGGTTCGGGTACGGGCAGGTGGGGAAGTTGCCGTCCGGCTCGCTCTGCTCCGGCACAACGGTGATGTCCTTCACGCCGATGCGGTCGAGGATGCGCAGCACGCACATTTTGCCGCTGCCGTTGAGCGGGGTGTAGACGAGCTTGAGGTTATCCGCCGGCTTACCGAGGATGCTCACGCCGTAAACCGCGTCGATGAACGCGTTGACGGTCTCTTCGCCAATATATTCCGCCTTGCCGGAAGCGAGCGCCTCCTCAAACGGGATTTTCTTCACGTCCGCGAAAATATCGAGCGCTTCGATCTCCGCCATAATGCCGTCTGCCATGCCTTCCGTTACCTGACAACCGTCGTTGCCGTAGGCCTTATAGCCGTTGTACTTTGCCGGGTTGTGGCTTGCGGTAACGCAGATGCCTGCATCACAGTGCAGGTGACGCACAGCGAAGGACAGCGCCGGGGTCGGCATGAGTTGCGGGTAGAGGTACGCCTTGATGCCGTTTGCGGCGAGCACCGCTGCGGACTCTTTGGAGAACAGCACGCCCTTGTTGCGGCTGTCGTGTGCAATGGCAACGGAAAGGAGCTTACCCTCCGTGTTGTGCTTATTCAGGTAGTTTGCAAGGCCCTGTGTCGCCTTGCGCACCGTGTAGACGTTCATGCGATTCGTGCCTGCGCCAATGACACCGCGAAGGCCGCCGGTGCCGAAGGCAAGGTCTCTGTAAAAACGGTCGTTTATCTCCTCGGGCTGATCCTTAACGGAAAGCAGCTCTTCTTTCAAGTCGGGATCGTCCAGTTCGACGCTAAGCCATCTTTCATACTCGGTCATACTCTATTCTTCCTTCCATGGTTTAAATTTTCGGCAGTGCGAAAAAACGTATCTGCCTTATGTTAAATGCGGATGACCCGCACCTACACGCTATAATTAGATTACCATTTTATCTGTGCAATGTCAATGACAAATTGCGTCGCTCCATGTCAATTTATGTGTAAAATATTTGTTAGTATCCCGGCGGGCGAAACATCAACCAACCCACAGGTTGCGCGAAAGCCCGAGCAGGAGCCGGGGTTTAAGATATACAGTCCGTCGTCGTAGGTCTCGAGCGCCTCGTGCGTGTGGCCGAACAGCAAAAGATTCGCACCCGCTTCCCTTGCGGCGCACACAACGGTATAGAGCCCTGATTTCACATGGTAAAGGTGCCCGTGTGTGCAGAAAATTTTAGCGCCGTCAAGGTCTAAAATTTCGCGTACCGGCACGTCTGCGCAGCCGAGGTCACAGTTGCCGCGCACGGAGTAAAATGCGATATTCGGGAACAGGGCGCGCATCATTTGAAAATCGTTTTGCCCGTCGCCGAGAAAAATGACGGCATCCACGTCTCTGTGCTTTTCGAGCGTTTCGCGCATATAGAGCGGCATGCCGTGGGAATCCGAAAAAACCAGCAGTTTCATGAAAATTCTCCTTCTTTTGAATTTAACGCAGATGAGGTCTCATTTTTTCGCGCCGCGCATAAACTGTAAACGGAAGTTTCCCTAAAGGGAGGGTTTACCATGAACGAACGTGAAATACAATCGCTTTTGGCTTTGGCGGCGAAACGGCTGCACACCACGCCGGAAGCGCTGCGCGCCGCCGCCGAAAACGGCGACCTGCAGAACATTATGGGCGGTCAAAATAACGCGGCGGCTTCGCAGCTAAACCGCGTTTTAAGCGACCCGGAGGCCGCGAAAAAGCTGCTTTCCACACCCGCCGCGCAGAAACTGTTTGAGGCTCTCGGCGGCAAAAAATAGAAAGGAGGTGAGCGGCGGTGGAAGACCTGGCCGCAGCCGTACAATCCATTTTAAACGACCCGCAAAGCATGGCGCAGCTGCAGGGCGTGATGAACTCGCTTGGCATGAATCCGCCGCAAGCCCCTGCCCCGGCTTCGCCGCCGGTGCAGCAAAAACCGGCGGCCGCCGCGCCGCTCAATTTGCTGAACACTCTAAACAACAGCGATCCGATGACGGCGATGCTTTTGCGCGCCGCGCCGCTTTTGGCAAGCGCGAACCGCGAGGATGACTCCACGCGATTGCTTGCGGCGCTGCGCCCTTTGCTCGGCGAAGCACGGCAGAAAAAGCTGGATGAAGCCTCGAAAATTTTGAAGCTCTTGCACCTTTT
Organism: Hominenteromicrobium mulieris; assembly: GCA_021029595.1. Taxonomy (GTDB): domain Bacteria; phylum Bacillota; class Clostridia; order Oscillospirales; family Acutalibacteraceae; genus Hominenteromicrobium; species Hominenteromicrobium mulieris. Next base: position 541,063 of record JAJJOY010000003.1, read on the forward strand.
GCCGCTTTTGAAAGAGAGCGGCGTTTTACAGAATATTCTTTGAGAAAGGCGGGGTAAAATGCCGAGTAACATGCCGGACGCACGCGCCGTGGAAGAAGCCTTGCGCCGCGCGCGGGAAATGCAGGGGCGCTCGGCGCATCACGCGCCGCCCCCGCCGGAAAAGTCAACGGAGGAATCGCCGCAGGGAAATGCGGAAACGTCAACTGAAATACCGAAGGAATTTCAGGCTGCGCCGAATAGACCTCTTTCTCCTCTCGATACGCTGCTAAAAGACAAGGAGCGCACGCTTTTGCTTGCACTCCTCCTTTTGCTTTACAACGAAGGCGGCAGTGCGGAGCTTTTGTTCGCGCTCTTTTATCTGCTTATCTGATCTGACCGTCGCCGCGGATGATGAATTTGTAGGAAACGAGCTCATTCAAGCCCATGGGGCCTCTGGCGTGCAGTTTCTGCGTGGAGATGCCGATCTCCGCGCCGAGCCCGAGTTCGCCGCCATCCGTGAAGCGCGTGGACGCATTTACATAGACTGCCGCCGCATCGACTTGTGTCGTGAACCGCTCCGCCGCACGGAGGTTCTCGGTGACGATGCACTCGCTGTGGCCGGTAGAATACTGCGCAATGTGCGCGATAGCCGCGTCAAGGCTGTCTACGACGCGCACGGCTAAGATATAATCGAGGTATTCCGTTGCCCAGTCCGCTTCGGTCGCGGGTTTGGCTTCGGGCAGAAGTTCGCATGTGCGCTTATCACCGCGCAGCTCTACATTTTTCTCTTTGAGCTTATTTGAGATGACGGGCAGCGCCGCTTCGGCAATGTCCTTGTGCACCAAGATCGTTTCGATGGCGTTGCAGACGGACGGACGGGAGGTTTTCGCGTTGAAAATGATATTCGCCGCCATTTCGATGTCTGCGTCTCTGTCGACATACACGTGGCAGTTGCCGACGCCGGTCTCGATGACCGGTACCTTGGCGTTTTCCACCACGGCGCGGATAAGCCCTGCGCCGCCGCGCGGAATGAGCAAATCGAGGTACTCCGTCATGCCCATGAGCTCCACGCTGGACGCGCGGGAGGTATCCTGTACAAGCTGAACGCTGTCGCGCGGGAGGTCGGCGGATTCTATCGCATCGCGCAGAACCTCGGCAATGGCATTATTGGAGCGGAACGCTTCCTTGCCGCCGCGCAGAATGACGGCACTGCCCGCCATAAGGCACAGCGCAGCCGCGTCGCTCGTCACGTTCGGACGCGCTTCGTAAATGATGCCGATAACACCCATCGGCACCGTGATTTTTTCCACTTTAAGCCCTTTGGGGTTCGTTTCGCCGCTTAAAATGCGGCCCACGGGGTCGCGTTGGGCGGATACGTCTTCCACGCCCTTTGCCATGCCCTCAATGCGGGCAGGCGTGAGCGCCAAGCGGTCGAGCATGGCTTCGCTCATGCCGTTTTCTTTTGCGGCTTTAAGGTCTTCTTCGTTCGCGGCAAGAATTTCTGCCTGACGTGCGCGCAGGGCAGCCGCGGCGGCGTTTAATGCCGTGCGCTTATTTTCGCCCGCAGTGCGCAGAACGGCGGCGGCTTTTTTGGCCGCAGCGCCCATTTTTTGAAGTTCTGTCATACGCGTTGTGTCCCTTTCTGTAAATTACGGCATGAACACCGTGCCGATGTCCTCGCCGTCGAAAATGCGGTAGAGGTTCTCCGGATCTTCGCCGGAGAGGATATATGTCGGGATATTTGCACGCCCTGCAATCTCTGCGGCGCGAATTTTCGTCGCCATGCCGCCTGTACCGCGTGCGGAGCCTGCCCCGCCCGCCATGGCACGTACCTCGTCGTCGATCTTCTCGATGACGCTGAGACGCTTTGCGTCGGGGTAGACCTTCGGGTTTTTGTCGTATACGCCGTCGATGTCCGTTAAGATCATCAGCACGTCTGCGTTGATGATGCTTGCGACGATGGCGGAAAGCGTATCGTTATCGCCGAAATTGCGACCCTCGAGCTCATCGACCGCAACGGTATCGTTTTCGTTGACGATCGGAATGACGTTCATATCGAGCAGCTCACGGAATGTATTTTCCACGTTGCGGCGGCTGATGGGCTGCGAGGTGACATCTGCCGTGAGCAAGACCTGCGCGACGTTCTGATGATATTCGCCGAAGAATTTATCGTAGGCAAACATCAGCTCGCACTGGCCGATGGCGGCAAGCGCCTGCTTTTTGGCGGTGTCGTCCGGGCGCTCCGGCAATCCGAGCTTGCCCATGCCCACGCCAATGGCGCCGGACGTAACGAGCACGATGCGACGGCCGCCGTTTTGCAGGTCGCACAGCGTGCGGCAGAGCTTATCGATGCGGCGCAGGTTCATTTTGCCGTTTTCGTATGTCAAGGTTGAGGTGCCGATTTTCACCACAACGGTTTTTACTGTATTTAAATCCATGATTTTATTTGTTTTCACCGCAAATTCGCAGCAAAAGCGTCCTTTCCCTATTCTCTTTTCTGCTCCATTATACATGGAAACAACGCAAAAAGAAAGCCTTTTGCAAAAACTCAGGCGTTAAAAACGTCTAAGTCTTCGCCGTTTACGACCTTGCCCGTGTAGCCCGCATCGCGGATCTCCTGCAAAATGAGGTCGCTGCGGCGGCGCGTTTCGGCTTCGACATCAATGGCGTTATCCTGAATATTCATATGGTAAATGCGGTGGTAGGTGACGAGCAGCTTCGGCTGCGCTTTTTTCGCAACCTCGGCTAAGTCCGTGCTGAGCGTATGCACCTCGCGGTGATATTTCTGCCACTTCGGTTCGCGCGCGGCAATGCCGGCGGCATACTCGACCTCATGCAGCAGAATATCGCAGTTTTTGGCCTTTTCCGCGACGATATCGAGCGGGGCGGTATCGCCGCTGATGACAACGGTCTTCCCGTCTTTTGTTGTGAACTTATAGCCGTAGCTTTCGAGTGTGCCGTGGCTGACGGTGAACGCCTCCACGGTAACACGTTCGTCTTCGTAAATAACGCCCGGTTCAATCTCCGTCGCTTCCACCTTATAGCCGTTTTCGTTCGCGCGCTCAAAGCCGTGCAGGCGAAAATCGATATCGACCGCATAGGCAGAAAGCAGATGCTGCGCCATATTTCGGATTCCCTTCGGGCCGAAGACCCCCAGCGGTTTTTCCCGTTCCAGCACCCACGGGGTGAAAATGAGGTCCGCAAACCCGGCGGTATGGTCGGTATGCAAATGCGTACAGAACGCGGTATCGAGCAGATCGGGTCTAAGGGCATCTTCGCCGCGGCGGTACGCTTCCGCTGCGCGTCTTACGACGCCGGGGCCAAAATCGACGAGGTACGCATGGCCATCGACAACGACGGCGGAAGCCGGGCCGCTCGCCCACGGGCAGGCGTTTGGTGTTCCCGTACCGAGTAAAACAAGTTTCGTTTTCACGTTTATCATGCCTTTCTGGTTTAGAAAACAAAAAGGGACAAGCCTCGGCTTGTCCCCCGTTATCGAACTTAGTGTCTGTCGTTTCTGTCGCGGCGCGGACGATCTCCACGCGGGCGATCGCTGCGCTCGCGGCGCGGCTGCTTCTCCGGCAGGACGTTCTCCGGCACGGCACCGTCAAGGTCGATCAGCGCTTCGCGGCGGGAGAGGTTCAGTCTGCCCTTATCGTCGATTTCAAGCACCTTGACTTTCACAATATCGCCGACATTGACGACATCCGTGACGTTCTCCGTGCGCTTGATGTCGAGCTGAGAGATATGCACAAGGCCTTCCTTGCCCGGGGCAATCTCCACAAACGCGCCGAAGTCCATGATTCTCGTCACGCGGCCACTGTAATAGGAGCCCGGCTCCGGATCGTTGACGATGGTATCGATGATGTCCATAGCGCGGCGGCACTTTTCAATGTCTATGCCCGCAACATAGCAGTGGCCGTCATCCTCGATATCGATGGTAACGTCGCACTCGGCGCAGATCTTCTGAATGACCTTGCCGCCGGAGCCGATGACCTCGCGGATCTTATCGACCGGCACGATGGTGGACAGCATCTTCGGTGCATATTTGGAAAGCTCGGGACGCGGCTCTGCGATAACCGGCAGCATAACTTCGTCCAGAATGTAATTTCTTGCTTTGTGCGTCTTTGCAAACGCTTCCTTGATGATCTCCGGCGTGAGGCCGTGAATCTTCAGGTCCATCTGAATGGCGGTGATGCCCTTCTTCGTACCGGCAACCTTAAAGTCCATATCGCCGAAGAAATCCTCAAGGCCCTGAATATCGACCATGGTCATCCAGCGGCTGCCCTCGGTGATGAGGCCGCAGGAAATACCGGCGACCGGCGCTTTAATCGGCACGCCTGCGTCCATCAACGCCAGCGTAGAGCCGCAGATGGAGCCCTGAGACGTGGAACCGTTAGAGGAAAGCACCTCGGAAACCAGACGGATGGTATACGGGAACTCCTCGACCGGCGGGATAACCGGCACAAGTGCACGCTCTGCCAGAGCGCCGTGACCGACTTCACGTCTGCCCGGGCCTCTGGAGGGCTTCGTCTCGCCTACGGAGTAGGACGGGAAGTTGTAGTGGTGGATGTAGCGCTTGGACTCTTCGTCGTCGATGCCGTCGAGAAGCTGGTTGTCACGCGTGGAGCCGAGCGTTGCAACGGTAAGCACCTGCGTCTGGCCGCGGGTGAACATGCCGGAGCCGTGTACGCGCGGCAGCAGACCGACTTCTGCGGCAAGCGGACGGATCTCATCCATACCTCTGCCGTCAACACGCTTCTGCTCGTCGAGCAGCCAGCGGCGCACGACGAACTTCTGCGTCAAATACATGCACTCGTCGATCTTTGCCGCCTGATCGGGGTAAATTTCGTCGAAGTGCTCATGCACTTTTTCGTAAACAGGCTTGAGTCTCTCGTCGCGAACGGTCTTGTCGTCCGTATCGAGTGCGGCCTTCACGTCATCAATGGCGAAATCGCGGATTTCTTCGAACATCTCCGGGTCCGGCTTATTGGACGGGTAAGAGAACTTCTCTTTGCCGATCTCCCTCTGGATACCCTTGATGAACTCAATGATTTTCTGGTTTTCCGCATGGCCTGTCATAATGCCGTTGAACATATCCTCGTCGGACACTTCGTTTGCACCGGCTTCGATCATTGCGATGCGCTCATCGGTGGAAGCGACGGTAACAGCCATCTGGGAGAGCTTTCTCTGCTCTGCCGTCGGGTTGATGATGAACTCGCCGTCGATGAGGCCGACGGAAACACCGCTGATGGGGCCGTCCCACGGAATGTCGGAGATGGACAGCGCGACGCTGGTGCCGACGAGTGCGGCAATCTCCGGGGAGCAATCCGGGTCAACGGACATGACGGTGCAGACGATGGAAACATCGTTGCGCATGTCCTTCGGGAACAGCGGGCGGATGGGGCGGTCGATCATACGGCAGACAAGAATCGCCTTATCGGTCGGGCGACCCTCACGCTTTAAGAAAGAGCCCGGGATCTTGCCGACGGAGTAGAGCTTTTCCTCGAAGTCAACGGAAAGCGGGAAAAAGTCGATGCCGTCACGCGGCTTTGCGGCAGCGGTGGCTGCCACGTGGATGGTGGTCTCACCGTAACGGACAAGGCACTCGCCGTTTGCAAGCTGTGCCATTTTACCGGTTTCGATCTTCAGCGGGCGTCCGGCAAATTCCGTTTCAAATACTCTGAAATTTTCAAACATAAAGGTTATTTTCCTTCCCCCCGAAAGCCGGGATTTTCCGACTCCGCAGACCGTTTAACAATTAAACCGACGCACACGTGTTTTACGACCTGTATGCGCCCGTTTCACTGCTAAACAGCCCTTGGAATCATTTTGTGCAGATATTAAATCAGCTGCGCGGGTCGCGCGCAGCTGAAAAAAGACAAAAAATTACTTACGGATACCGAGTTCTGCAATGATTGCTCTGTAACGCTCGATGTCAACCTTAATGAGGTAGTTGAGAAGGCTTCTTCTCTGGCCGACCATCTTCAGCAGGCCGCGGCGGGAGTGATGATCCTTCTGGTTGGTACGGAGGTGCTCGGTGAGGTCGTTGATTCTCTTGGTGAGAACGGCGATCTGAACTTCCGGGGAACCCGTGTCGCCCTCATGGCGTGCATACTTCTTGATGATCTCTGTCTTTTCGCTCTTCAGCATTGTGTTTTCCACCTTTTCTAAAATATTTGCCGCGCTCACAGGTCTGGGTCGGTGTTATCCCTGCGGAGATGTCTCCCAAAAGGGTTAGTCCCTGATCCGAGGACGGGCACTTTAAAAGTATAGCATAATTCTTCAAAGTTTGCAAGCGGTTTTTCCTCTGCGGCGCAGATTTTTCGTTCCGTACAAAATGACGAAAACGTCCGGCCCAAAACCGACTTTTTCACGGCTCTTCCTGCCTTTTTTGCGAAACTCGGACATTTTCGACATGGTGCATCTTGACAAGCTTTTGAAATCCGTATACTATTAAACAGTTAATTATCGAAACGACCGTGCAAAAGCAAGTTTACCCGTGAAAGACTGAACACAAACGACGCGAAAAGGCGTTATGGCGCGGAAGTTTTTCCGCCGGAGAAAGGATATTTTTAATGAGCAAAATTGCAGTTGTTACCGATACAAACAGCGGCATCACCCGCGAGGAAGCGAAAAAGCTGGGCGTTTATCTTCTGCCCATGCCGTTCATCGTAGACGGCACGGAGTATTTTGAGGGCGTCACCTGCACGTATGAGCACTTCTTTGAGATGCTGGAAGCCGGTGCAGAGGTCTCCACCTCTCAGCCCTCGCCGGAATCCCTCACGGCGATGTGGGAGGAGGCGCTCGCGACGCACGATTCCGTTGTGCACATTCCGATGTCTTCGGCGCTGAGCGGCTCTTGCGACACTGCAAAGGCACTCGCCGCGGAATACAACGGCCGCGTATGTGTTGTGGACAACAAGCGCATTTCCATCACGCAGCGCGAATCCGTTCTGGACGCGCTGACGCTGGCCGAAAAGGGTCTGACCGCTGCCGAAATCTGCGTGCAGCTTGAAAACACCGCGTATAACGCGAGCATTTACCTTGCTGTAAATACACTGGAGCTCTTAAAAAAGAGCGGCCGTGTGACGCCGGCCGGGGCGGCGCTCGCGACGCTGCTGGGCCTCAAGCCCGTTTTGCAGATTCAGGGCGGCAAGCTGGACGCTTACGCGAAGGTGCGCGGCATGGCAAACGCCGAAAAAACGATGCTGAAGGCGCTCGAAAAAGACCTGCAAACGCGTTTTGCGGGCAAAAAGGTGCACATTGCGGCGGCGTACTCCGGCGACATCAAGCCCGCGCTCGAGTGGCGCAAGACAATACGCAAGTATTTTGATGACAACAGCATTGAGCTTTACAAACTCCCCATCAGCATTTGCTGCCACGTCAGCTCCGGCGTAAAAGCGCTCGGCTGCTTTGAATATTTTGAGTGATTTTTGCGTTTACATACAAAACCCTCGCTGTGTTCGTTTGAAGCACAGCGAGGGTTTTCTTATTTATGTTCAAGCATTTCAATGCTTGCGGCACGGTTATGGAGGCTGCCAAGCAAGCCTTTGAGGCTTAAAATGCGGAAAAGCAGCTGTTCGCGCTCGGTGAGCGGCGTTTGAAACGCGGCTTTGACGTCTTCGGTCGTTTTGCCGCAGTACCGCTCGAACGCTTCCGGCGTGATACCCAGCATTTCAATGAGGGCGTCGATGTCGTCAACGACGGTTTTTACATCGGCGTTTTTGCCGCTCTGCGCCAAAGAGAGGTACTCCATGAGCCAATCGAAATACATGGTTCCCTTTATGCTGCCCGACGCGGCTTCCAAAAGCGCATCGAGCGTTTCGGCATCGCAATGCGTGACGGTTTTGAATGTTTCAAACCCGAGTCCTGTTTTTTCGCGGCAGGTTTTTTCCCATTCTTTCATGTCGATTGGGGTGAGCATATTTTTACCTCTCTTTCTTTTGATGTGTCAATTATAACATATACTTTCAAAAAAGTAAATATCTATTGACAATTATTTCATATTATGCTATATTATTGGTGAAAGAAATTCACACAACTCTTTCACAAATAAATATTATTAAAGGAGTGTTTTTAATGTTCAAAACCAGAAAAAAGGCAATTTCACTATTACTAGTATTTTCCTTAATCTTTTCTTCTTTGATTTTCTGCACCCCTTATGCTTCCGCAAAAAACGCGGACGAACTAGGAACTGAACTTAATCCTTACGTCTTGTCACCCGGTGAAAAAATTACTGTAACCATCGACGGCTCTAAAGATTCTGATATATCTACATTAGCTGATGAAACTTTCCCGAGCTGTATTCTTACAACCTGGTATGATGGTACATATTTTCATTGGTCTGTAAAGCCCATGTTTACTGGTGCAAATTTTAGTGGAAGCACAAATGTAATGAGAAATGGAATTTTCCAAGGAGAGGTTTATTTTAGCGGATTCTCTGGACAAAGAAGGGTGTATAAAGATGAAATGATACGATTAAGTGGTACATTAACTCAACATTTTTTGGAACCTACTCATATACTTCGGTGTTACTACATTCAAGGCTAACTACACAGTAAAAAGAAGGAAGTTCTCACATGAGAACTTCCTTCTTTTTACTTCTTTTCAAACGCTTCAAACAGCGTTCTTGCGGTTTTTTCGTTCAGGCTGATCTCCGCTTTCAGCGCGTCTAAATCGGGAAACTTTTTTTCGTCCCTGACAAAGCTCAAAAGCTCCAGACGCAGTGTTCTGCCGTACAGGTCGCCGCCTGTGAAATCAGGCATCCAGGTTTCAGAAAGCGCGTGGTCGGAGCCGACGGTGGGCTTTACGCCGACATTCGTCACGCCGCAGTAGGTTTTGCCGTCCACATACACGGCGGAGGCGTACACGCCGAAGCGCGGCAGCACGAAGCGCGGCGGGAAATTCTGGTTAATGGTCGGCGTGCCGATGGTATGACCGATGTGGTTGCCGTGCACGACCTCAAAGCAGAAGCCGAACGGTCTGCCCAGCATGGCGGTGACGTCTTCCATCTCGCCGTTTTCAATCGCTTTACGGATGCGCGTGGCGCTGACCCGCTCGCCTTTATATTCCACTGTGGGCACGACGTGCATTTCGCCGCCGTGGGCTTCGCAGAGCTTTTTCAGCCACTCCGTGTCGCCCGCCGCGAACTTACCGAAACGGAAATCCGCGCCACAGGCGATGCGCTTCACGTTCAAACCGAAGCGCAGAAGGTTTGAAAAGCGCTCCGCGGGCCACTCTGCGACCTGTGCAAAATCCGGCATGATGACATACTCCACGCCCCAGCTTTCCAAAATGCGCATGCGCTCCTCAACGGTGGTGAGATAGCAGCAGGTGCCTGTAAGGTACTCCGCAGGATTATCCCGAAACGTGAAAACAACGGGTGTGAGTCCGCTTTCCACCGCCGTGCGAATGACCTTATAGTGCCCGATATGCAGGCCGTCAAACGCGCCGAGCGCGACCGCCGTTTTTTTCTCGCCGATGAACTTTCGTATTTCTTCCGTATTGCGAATGACGTGCATGTGCCGATTCCCTCTCATTTTTTTGAAAATGACTTAACGTATTTGAATTCTCCGTTTTCCGCGCGAGCAAGTCCCAAGAACTTCTCGCCGTCTTCGTACAGCGCGACCTGCGTGCCCTCCGGCATGGCGATCTTCGGTGCACGGCAGCGCGAAATTGTGAGTGCACCGCCGTTTAAATATCTTTGTGCCTGCGCCGGTGTGACAGACACGGCAGTGAGCATCGAAAAGAGCTTTTCCACGGGGCGAAGAATTTCATCAAAGCTTTCCCCGTTTTCTTTCATCGCCTTTAATGTATCAAGCGAGACGGCGTCTGCGAGCGTAAAGCCGCACGCTGCTGTTCTTCTGAGCGCCGTCATGGCACCGACCGTGCCGCATTTTTGGGCAATGTCTTCGATCAGCGTGCGGATATACGTGCCTTTCGAGCACGTGACGTGCAGCTTGCCGGTTTTTTCATTCTCGTTATATTCGAGCAGCGTGAGCTCCGCAATATGTACGGGCCGCGCTTCGCGCTCTATTTCGATGCCCTGCCGCGCGAGCTTATATAATCTCTGTCCGTTGACGGAGACAGCGGAATACATAGGCGGCACCTGTAAAATATCGCCGCGAAAAGAATCCAGTGCAGTTTCGAGCGCAGCTCTTAAAACGGGGGTTTCATCCGTTTTGATGACTTCGCCGGTCACGTCGCCGGTGGTATACGCTTCGCCAAACCGAAAAGACGCTTCGTAGGTCTTTGCGGTTTCCGGCAGAAGCGACACGGCTTTTGTAGCGCGGCCGAGCAAAAGCGGCAGAACGCCTGTTGCCATGGGGTCTAATGTGCCCGTGTGGCCGATGCGCCTTTCGCGCGTCAACCCGCGCACGACCGCCACGGCGTCAAACGACGTGAAGTCCTGCGGTTTATCCAAAACGATGATGCCTTCCATGCTGCCTCCGTATTACCAGCCCGCCTCTTCCACGAATTTGTAGAAGTCCTTTTCCGCGTCTTTGTCTTCTGCGCGGATGGTGCCGACGGTCTCGGTATAAATGATGTATTCCTCTTCGCCGTCCAAATCAAACAGCGTATCGCACAAATTCTGGTCGTATGCGCCGATACCGCAGGTGCCGAGATTTAAAGCACTGCACGCAAGATACAGGTTTTCGCCCACGTGGCCCATATCAACAAGGGAACCTCTGTGGCTGAAAATGCCGTATCGCCACTCAGTGCGGTACGGAACGAACGACCAATAGAACACAACGCTCGACTTTTTCACCCAGTGCTGATCGCACAGGGACTTGTCGATGACGTCTTCGATGTTTTCCACCTCACCGAGATACTCGAGCTGATTTTCGAGCGGCAGATAGTGGTATTTGCCGGGCTTTAAGCCCTCTACACGGCGCACGAGCAGGTATGTTTCAAACGGATGTCTTGCGCCGCCGCACGGCACGGTACGCAGCGTTGCATACTTTTTGCCGCGGATACCCTTTACGCCCTGCGTTGCCCAAAGCAAAAACGAAAGCTCCAAAAGGGACAGGTTCTCTTCCGTATAAACGCGGGAGGAGCAGCGGTTGAAAATGACATTTAAGAGGTCTTTTTCGAGGCCAAGCGGCTTAAAATCGCGCGGCAGATCGATACGCGCATCGCTCACCGGCGCTTTCGTCAGCGGCGGCTGCGGCAGCATTTTCTGCTGGTCGGTCTTGTAGCCCTCCGGCTCGTCACTTGCATCTTGCTTTAAAAAGCCACGTCGGCTTTCTGTGATGGCGCGAATTTCTTCGGGTGTTAATTCTTTCATGTGAACTCCTCCCACCTGATTTACAGCTGAATTAAATTGCCGATTTTCACTTATTTTCGAGCGCTTTGATGGCTTCGCCGCAGGCAGCTACCACGCGCGCTTTTACGTCTTCAAGCTCGCCCGTAAGGGAGCAGCCTGCCGCACCTTTGTGCCCACCGCCGCCGAATTCGGCGCAGACGACGGACGCGTCCGCGGGGTTCGTGGCACGCATGGAGACCTTCCAAACGCCCCCTTCGCGCTCGCGCAGCGTAAAGCCCAGCAGAACTCCCTCCACCTGGCGCACCATGGCGGAAACGCCGTCGAGATCGTCTTCGGAAGCGCCGGTCTCTGCGATGACGTCATTCGTCAGGCAAAACACCGCGCACTTACCGTCACAGTGGAACTCCATGTCACCGTACAGGCGTTTCAGCAGCGCTACGGCAGCGCGGCTTTTGGTATCAAACATCAGGCGGTTGATCTCCGCGGCGTTCGCACCGTGCTCCAAAAGGTTCGCCGCGATGCGGTACGTGTTTGCGGAAGCGTTCGGGTAGCGGAAGCAGCCCGTATCGGTGGAAATGCCCGTATAAAGGCAGTCCGCGATCTTCGGCGTGATCTCCGCGCCGAGCGCCGGAATCAAACGCGCGATGAGCTCGCATGCCGCGCCTGCGGTGCCTTCTACCCACGTTTCTTTGGCAAACGGACGGCAGGACGCGTGGTGGTCGATGGCAAAATCCGTTTTGTCGCCGTAGGGCTCCAAAGAGCCGAGCAGCGTTTTATCGGCCACATCAACCGTCACGATATGCTCCGGCTCGAACTCGCCGTATTCGATGCCCTCAAAAAGGTATGTGAATTTCGGCGGCACGGGGTCTGCACAGCGGAACATGACCGATTTGCCGAGCGCGATGAGTGCGCGGCTGAGCGCCGAAGCGCAGCCGAGCGTATCGCCGTCCGGCGAGCGGTGGCTGAGGATCAAAATTTTGTCTGCGCCGCGCAGGAAATGTGCGGCATCCTCCAGATTTGCCATAAGCGTGACCAAGCTTTCGGGCGAAAATCACACCCAAAAGCACTCCTTTCTTTGAATCTTTACGGGAAGCTTATTTTTTCTCGTTTTCAAGGTCGTGCAGAATGCGCGAAATGTTGGCGCTGTACTCAATGGAATCCGTCGCCTTAAAGATCATTTCCGGCACATGGCGCAGCTTTAAGCGGTTTCCGAGCTCGCGGCGTACATAGCCCGCGGCGCTTTTAAGACCCTTAACGGCATTTTCCGCCGTCTCCATGCCCTCCATGGCGCTGACATACACTGTGCAGTAGGAAAGGTCGTTTGTGACCTCCACACGCACCACACTCAGCATGCAGCCGCTGACGCGCGGATCCTTGAGTTCTCTTAAAATAGCGGAAACCTCACGGCGGATATCCTCCGTGGTTCTGCCCAATTTATAACTCGGCATCGTTTATTCTCCTTTCTCTTCCGGCAGGAAGCGCGCGGAAATGAGCTCCGCTGCAACTTTAAAGCCCGCCTTCAGACTTTCTGTTTCGATCCACTCGCCGCGCGTGTGCTCACCGGCGCCGACGCAAAGACCGATTGCCGCGGCAGGAATGCCGTTTGCAAGCGGGATGTTGCAGTCTGTGGAGCCGGCATATACGCCCGGGCGCGTACCGAAATGGTTTTCCACCGCGTCTGCGCACTGTGTTAAAAGTGCGGTCTGACGCGGGTCGTGATTTTCTTTGTTGCCGCAGGGGCGCTCGCCGAGCAGCTCTGCCGTGACGTCTACGCCCTTTGCTTTAAATTCTTCCAGTATTTTCTCAAAATATGCCTTGGCATCCATAAGGCAAGCGTAATCGTCCGAGCGCATTTCGTACAGCATTTCCGCCTGTGCCGCGATGCTGTTGACGGTCGTGCCGCCCGAGATCGTACCGACATTGAATGTCGTTTTCGCGCTGCCTGCGGGAACTTTGTATTGATAGAGCTCCGTGATGATGGCAGAAAGGCGCTCAATGGCGTTTACGTTTCCGAAATCGACAAACGAGTGACCGCCCGTGGTCTTCACTGTGACCTTGTAGCGCAGAGAGCCGACCGCCATGCCGACGATGCCGTCAAGGTAACCGTCAAACGAAATGACCTGCTCTATGCGCTTGCCGTACCGTGCGTTTAAAGCGCGGCTGCCTTTTAAGTTACCGAGACCCTCCTCGCACGAGTTCATGACAAATACAATGCCGCCGTTCGTTTTCGGCTTTTCGTTTGCGACATAAGCCGCCATAAGCATAAGCAAAGCGACGTTCGCGGTGTCGTCACCCACAGCGGGGCAGAACCACTTGCCGTCCTTTTCGGTCAGTTCAAGGGGCACAGACTCCGGGAAAACCGTATCGATATGCGCCATGAAAATTGCGACGGGCACATCGTTTTCGGCGTTATATTCGTAAATGACGTTTTTCGCTTCATCGATAAAAGCATTTTCCGCGCCGTGGTCCATAAGCCACGCTTTGCAGAATGCGGCACGCTTTTCTTCGTGGTGGCTCGGCGACGGGATTAAGCACAGCGTGCGCAAAAGCTCCAGCGCCGTTTGGTGATTCGCGAGAACGTATTCGTTCAAATTCATAGGGAATGCCTTTCTAAAGCAAAGCCGCGTCCCGCGATGGGGACGCGGCTGAACCGACTTTTAGTCTCTGTACTCTTCCATTTCGTAGGCTTCGAGGATGTCGCCCAGCTTGATGTCGCTGAAGCGCTCCAGCGTGATGCCGCAGTCGTAGCCGTCCTGCACTTCCTTCACGTCGTCCTTGAAGCGGCGCAGGGAAGCAATCTTATCATCGGCAACGATGATGCCGTCACGCACAAGGCGCACCTGCGCGCCGCGCACGATCTTACCGGAAGTGACGTGACCGCCGATGACCATGCCGACATTCGTGATCTTGTAGACCTCGCGGCACTCTGCCTTGCCAAGGAACACTTCGCGGTACTTCGGTGCGAGCATGCCCTTCATAGCGGATTCGATCTCTTCGATGCAGTCATAAATGATACGGTAGAGGCGCATATCGACACCGTCGCGCTTTGCATTTTCCTCCGCGACCGGGTCCGGGCGGACATTGAAGCCGACGATGATGGCGTTCGAGGCGTTTGCCAGCATGACGTCGCTTTCGCTGATTGCACCGACCGCGCCGTGAATGACATGCACGCGCACTTCGTCGTTGGAGAGCTTCTCGAGGGACTGACGAACAGCTTCAACAGAGCCCTGCACGTCGGCCTTGACGATGACCTTGAGTTCCTTCATCTCGCCTTCCTTCATCTGCTCGAAGAGGTTATCCAGCGTAACCTTTGTCTGGGAGTTGAACATCTCTTCCTTCTGCTCGGTAAGACGCTGCTCAACGAGCTCACGTGCCAGACGCTCGTCGGAAACGGCGTTAAACGTATCGCCGCCGACCGGCACTTCGTTGAGACCCGTGACCTCAACCGGCACGGACGGGCCTGCGCTCTTTACGCGCTCGCCACGCTCGTTCATCATGGCGCGAATACGGCCGACCGTGGTACCTGCGACCACGATGTCGCCGGTATGCAGCGTACCGTTCTGCACGAGGACGGTCGCAACCGGGCCGCGGCCCTTATCGAGGCGCGCCTCAATGACGGTGCCCTTTGCGGCACGGTCCGGGTTCGCCTTGAGCTCCTTCATTTCCGCAACGAGCAGAATCATTTCAAGGAGATCATCGATACCCATTTTGGTGTGTGCGGAAACCGGGATGCACGGCACGTCGCCGCCCCACTCTTCCGGCACGAGCTCGTATTCGGTGAGCTGCTGCTTGACGAGATCCGGGTTTGCGGCCGGTTTATCCATTTTGTTGATGGCAACGATGATGGAAACGCCCGCTGCCTTAGCGTGGTTGATGGCTTCTACCGTCTGCGGCATGATGCCGTCATCAGCTGCGACGACCAGCACGGCGATATCCGTAACCATGGCGCCTCTTGCACGCATGGTGGTGAAGGCGGCGTGACCCGGCGTATCAAGGAACGTAATGTCCTTGCCGTCGATATTGACGCGGTATGCGCCGATGTGCTGCGTGATGCCGCCGGCTTCGCCCGCGGTAACGTTTGCGTGGCGGATGGCGTCCAGAATGGAGGTCTTGCCGTGGTCAACGTGGCCCATGACAACGACGACCGGTGCGCGCGGCACAAGGTTTGCATCGTCGTCTTCGCTGTCGTCAATGATGCGGTCTTCGATGGTGACGACGACCTCTTTTTCAACCTTTGCGTGGAACTCATCGGCAATGAGTACGGCGGTATCAAAATCGATGGTGTCGTTGATGGTAGCGAAAACGCCGTTTGCCATGAGCTTCTTGATGACTTCGGCGCTCGTTGCCTTCAGGCGGAGGGCAAACTCGCCGACGGTAATCTCATCCGGCACGGTGATGGTGATGGCCTTCGCCTTGCGTTCTGCCGCGATGCGGTTGAGTCTTTCCGCTTCCGTCTCGCGCTTTGCGCTGCGCGGCTTGCCGCGGCGCTGGCTCTTCTGGTTGATCTTCTGCTTTGCGGCAACGGTGTCGTTCTTCACCTTGTCGTACGCCAGACGGTCGTACTTTTCGTTGTACTTGTCGATGTTGACGTTGACCGTTCTGGTATCGACCACGCGGCGGCGCGGAGCTTCGCTTGCGGACTCCTGTGCCGGAGTGTTGTTGCTCGGCTGGTTGTTCTGCGCAGAACGCTGCGGCTTATTCTGCTGTGCGTTCTGGTTTCTGTTATTGCCGTTATTGTTGCGGCGATCGTTATTTTTGTTGCGATTATTATTGCTATTCACGTTCTGCTTCTTCGGCTCCTGCGTGTTCTTAGCGGTTTTTTCGCTCGGTTTTTCCGCTGTTTTCTCGGCCGGCTTCTCTTCGGTCTTTGCCGCATTGCGCGTTGCAAAGTACGCGTCAAAGTTCTGTGCGGCATGATCCTGCGTGAAGCGGTCAAAAACGATATCGAGCTCGTTTTCTTCTAACGCCGTCATGTGCTTTTTCGGCTCTTTTACGTACTTGCCGAGGATATCCAGCACTTCTTTGTTCGGCACATCCAGATCCTTTGCCACATCATGCACTCTGTATTTAATCATCATATACGCATTTCCTCTCTTTCTCCGTCTGCGATGAGCTGCTTCAGTTTTTCCGCAAATCCGCGGTCACACACGGCAAGCACACCGGCCTTTTTGCCGATGGCTGCGGAAATTTCTTCCATGTTAAACGCAGGCTCCAAAACGGATACATGATACTTTTCCGCTTCAAAGCGCACGTTCTTCTTCGTTTTGTCCGAAAGGTCTGCGGCAAGAATCACAACGCCGCACGCGCCGCTGCGCATGGCTTCCACGGCGGTATCAAAGCCCCAGTTGAGCTTTCCCGCACGTCTTGCAAGGCCCAAAGCGGACAGTGCTCTGTTCATTTTTGCGCCTCGCCCGCCTTTCCTTTCACATCTGTACACAGCTCCTGATACATGGCGTCATACACGGCGTCTTCAATTTTGCAGGAGAACGCGCGTTCAAAGCGCCGCGCCTTCTGTGCCTTTTTCAGACACTCGGGGTCCCTGCAAACGTACGCGCCGCGGCCGGGCTTGCGGCCTGTAAGGTCCAAAGAGACCTCGCCGCCTGTCTGCACACCGTTCTCATCTTCCTTAACGGGGGCGCGCACCACGCGCACCAGTTCCTTTTTCGGCTTCATTTCACCGCATCCCGCACACATACGGAGCGGTATTTTCTTTTGTTTCACGCTGTATCACGTTCCTTTCTGCGAGATGCAAGTTTCAAAAGAGCTTACGCTTCCTCTTCTTCGCCGAAGAAGCCGCTTTCCGGCTTAATGTCGATCTTCCAGCCGGTCAGCTTGGCCGCAAGGCGGGCGTTCTGGCCCTTGTTGCCGATGGCGAGGGAAAGCTGGCTGTCCGGCACGGTAACCTTGCAAACGTGGGAACCGTCCTCTGCCGTTTCAACGGAAAGCACGGTCGCCGGTGCAAGCGCTGCTGCAATGAACTTTGCCGGGTCTTCACTGTAGTCGACAATGTCCATCTTCTCGCCGCCAAGCTCGTTGACGATGTCGGAAACACGCGTGCCGCGTGTACCGATGCAGGCACCCACAGCGTCTACGTCCGGGTTATGGGACATAACGGCGATCTTCGTTCTGGAGCCGGCCTCGCGGGCAACGGCTTTGATTTCTACGGTGCCGTCGAAAATTTCCGGCACTTCCTTTTCAAACAGGCGGCGGATAAGATCCGGGTGCGTGCGGGAGATGATGGCCTTCGGGCCCTTTTCGGTCTCCTTAACGTCTACAACGTAGACCTGTACGTGGTCGCCTTCCTTGACGTTTTCGGTGCCGACCTGCTCTCCCTTCGGCAAAATGGCTTCTGCCTTGCCGATCTTCAGGGACAGCGCACCGGTCTTCGGGTCTACGCGCTCTACAAGGGCGCTGACAAGCTCTTGATGGCGACCCTTGAATTCCTGCATCATCTGGTCGCGCTCGCTGTCACGGATGCCCTGACGGATGATGTTTCTTGCGGTCTGCGCTGCCACACGGCCAAACTGTTTTGTATCGAGACGGTGGCGCACAAAACCGCCGATCTCCGCGCGCGGGTCGTACTGCTTGACGATCTCAAGTGCAATCTCGCGGTTCGGGTTTTCCACTTCCTCTACAATCTCCTTGCGCAGGAACACGTCAAACTTGCCGCTTTCCGGATCCATGTCGATGACAACGTCTTCGTTGCCGTAGCTGTTCTTGCAGGCGGTGGCAATGGCCTTCTTGATCTTATCGATCATGAAATCGACCGGGATGCCTTTTTCCGCTTCGAGGAGCTTCAGAGCCTCAAACAGCTCCTTGCCATCATTGTTCACTTCTTTTTTCTGCGCTGCTTTTTTTGCCATTTTTCAAATTACCTGCCTTCCGGTATTATTCTTTCAAATTTTTGTATTATAAACGGGAGCCTTCCCGGATCAGTCATAATCTTCGATGAGGTTGACGCTGGCACATTCTTTTCTGGTGAACGTGACCGTGGTGTCTTCCTCGGTGATGACCTCAAAATCGCCGTTTTCGGCAACGTCGATGAGGATGCCTTCGAGCTCGCGCACGCCGTTTTCAAGCGGGCGAATGAGCTTTACGCGCACCGGCGCTTCAAGGAAAGCCTCAAAGTGCTCCGGGCGGGTGAGCTTGCGGTTGATGCCGGGCGAGGAGACCTCCAAGGTATATTCCTGCGGAATGGGGTCTTCGCTGTCCAGTACCGGGTTGATGGCGTGGGTGAGGTCTACGCAGTCGTCGATGCCTACGCCGCCTTCCTTGTCAATAAAAATGCGCAGATACCAATCCGCGCCCTCTTTCGTGAACGTAACGTCCCAGATTATGAGCCCAAGCTCCTTTGCGAGCGGCTCTGCCAGCGCGCGCACGATCTCCGTGGTGCTGCCTTTCTTTTTCTCTGCCATACGCAGCTTCCTTTCTCCGCCCGCTTTTCGGCGGCTGTGTCTGTTTTGGATATACACCCTAATACAAACAAAAGAGCGGGTCGCCCCACTCTTTCATCATCCTACTATCTTACCGTAAAGATTATACCACAGCGCCGCCTTTTTTGCAAGGAGAAAAACAAAGTTTTCCGCACAAATACGGGTGTGTTTTTACGTTTTGGCGCGGCATTTTTCACAGGCTGTTTGCCCCTGCCGCGCAAAACAACGTCTGTGCGCTTTATTTCCCGAAAAACACAAAAAACGGACGCGCCACTTTTATGCGGTCACGCCCGTCGTTTGTGTTGTTTTATTCCGCTGCGGATTCAAGCTCGGAGGTCGTGCTCTCTTCCTCATCGCCCTTTACGGGCTTATTCTGCGCGATAACTTCCTTTGCTTCCAGAATCTTCTGGATATCGCTCATGCGCACGGAGCCGGTCGGCTGATCGTTCAGCGTGGCAACGGCGCGGCGTTCGGATGCCGGGTCTGCGTAGAACTTAATCTCCTCGCTCTTTCTGCCGTCGAAGAAATCGTACTTGATTGTGAGGATCGGGTCACCCTGCGGTTCCTGAATCTCCTCGTTCAAAACGGAAACGGCAAGCAGCATCTGGTAGAACGGCTGGTAGTAATCGTAGTTGATTTCCTTGCCGTCCTTCGAGACTTCCAGATCGTAGAATGTGTTCGTCTCGGTGGATTTCTCCTCGTTCTCGATGCGGGTCACGTCGTAGACATCCGTACCGGTGGACGAGGTGAGGGTCACGCGGGAAACGCTCTTGATGTACGGCAGGCGCACAAAGCCGTCGCGCAGGGAATACACTTCAATATTCACCCAAGAGGTCACGGCGCTGTCCGTGATGGTGTAGATCGTTGTGTCGTCGTCCACCATCATGCTGTACAGGTCGCCGGTCTTATCGCCGAGCTTAATGACATGGTGCTCATCGTTCATCGTGTAATCGCACACAGCGACCGGGTTATCCAGACCGTACTTTGCGATGTCTTCTTCCGTAGCGTGTACGGCGAGGACACCGGCAGCCGTCACGTTTTGCAGCTGCTTCACAAAGTCGTCGATCTTGCCGGAGTTCATGCCGGCGTAGATCGGCTCTGTGATGTCGTACGCGAGCACTTCGTCATCGGAAAGACCGAACTGAATTTCTTCCGGATAGTTCTGACCGGAAAGGTGCAGGCTGTTGATTTCGCTTGTGCTGTCCGTCTCGGTGCCGTCCGTCGCAGTGATGGTCGGCGTCGGAATTGCGATGAGAGACTTATTGAGGAAGTCGTACTTAGACTGCTTCAAATACGTGGAAACGGGCACGATGTACACTTCGTCCTCATACAGCATGTAAGAGCCGGAGGATTCACCGGCTTTATTGCCGATGGTGAACGTCTGGGACGTGCCGTCCGTGTAGTTCATGGTGATCTTGTAGCCTTCGCCGCTGCCGAGGCCGTACTCGGAGAGGTCCTCTACCGCACCGACCTTCTTCGTCGGCGTGATGGAGTATAGGCGGTCTGCAAGGCTCTTTACATTCGAGTAGAGCACGTCAAGGTCGTCCCAGCCTTCAATGGTGAAGGTCTGCTCGGTGTCGCCGCTCGAGGTGGTCGTTTCCGTCGGGATGATCGTATAGCTGTCGTCCGCGGTGAGGTCTTCAATGCCGATGTTCTTCACGTCTTCGGCGGTCTTATCGATCAGTGCGGGCTCCGTGCTTTCGGAAACTGTGCTGGAACTGTTTGCGTCGTCTTCACTGTCCTTCGGAGACGTGAGGATCAGCGCTGCGGCAGCCGCGCCCAGCACGATGAGCACAACGAGCGTGATGATAATGTATTTTGTGGTTTTCTTCATGGAAAGCAGGTTCCTTTCTTCGACTTACAGATGTCTTCTTCTAAGGAAGATGACAAGGCCGATGATAAGGACGGCAACCGGCACCACAATGGTGAACAGGCCAAGACCGATGGTCTGGATGACCGCGGAGGAAGCGCTGATATCAAGTGTGTTCGTTTGGGTCTGGTTGACAACGAGGCCCACGCGGGTATCGGTCGTGCCGGTGAGGTTCTTAATGAAGTCCAGCGTATAGTCCTTATTGCCGAAGGTGGAGTTGCCGAGGAAGGTGCCGAGGTAGCCCATGGAGTTGCCGTCTACCACAACATTCGCGCAAATCTTGCCTTGATTATCCATGTAGCGCTGTGCAAGACCGGTGATGGTGTAGGTATCGGTGTTCGGGTTTTCCTCAACCTCCTGTGTGGTCGTGAGGTAAGCGGTGTCGCTCGTCTCCAAAATGGAATACGTAGCGATGTCGTTGTTGGAGGTAAACAGGCGCTTTACCGGTGCTGCTGCGGCGGCGATAACGTTATCATACGTGCCGCTGAGTACATCATCGGTGACGTTTGCAAAAAGATAAGCCGGGGAAGCGTCCTGCGTGGTGAGCACGTTGTTCATGTCGCTCTCGAACAGCACACCGGTCTGTGGCTCAAGGCCCCACTCTGCAAGGAAGGACTTGAGGTTCGGCATGTCTGCCCAGCTCTGGGTCGGGTATGCCGTGACATACAACGTTCTGGAAGAAGCCATTTTCTCGTCACCAAGATAAGCTTCAAGCTTAGAAAGCTCTTCGGACGTATAGTCCGTGGTCGGCGTGCCGAGCACAACGATGGAAGCGTCTTCCGGAATTTCGTCCGTCAGCATGTTGAACTCTTTGACTTCAAAGTTGTTGTCGTTGAGCATGCCGGTAAACGTGGAAAGGTTATCGGAAACGGTGAGCATTTCGTTGTGGCCCGTCGCGAATGCGACGACCGGAACGGTATCGAGATTGACGAGGTACAGGGCGTTTGCAAGTGCGCCGTCTACCTTGGAGTAGTAGTTATACTGGCCGGTGGAAGAATCCTGCTGGATGCTGAACAGGTCGGTAACGGCGAGCGTCTTGTGGCGCTTATCCGTCTTGACCATGACCTTACCGGTCGTAAGGGAGTCATCGGCATAATCGCTGATGAACTGCGGGTTCATGTCCGGGTCGATGTACTCGACTTTGATCTTGTCGTTCAGCTCATGCAGACGGTCTGCGAGGTTCGCGACCTGACTGTACTTTAAGCTGTAATTGGAATAGACCTCATCGCCGCGGATCGCGTCCTCGGAGCCGATGATGTAAATGGTCGTTTCGTTGACGATCTCCTTTGCCACGTCCGTTGCTTCATCGCTCAGGGTATTGAGGCCCTCTTTCGTGAGGTCGAAGTTCATGGACGGAAAACGCGTGGTCAGCGCAGAGACCAGAACGTTGATGACGATAATCACGGCGATAAACACAACCGTGAACACAACGGCCAAAGAGCCGTGCTTGAATTTTTCTTTATGCACCGCGGTCTTTACTGCGGAAAGGTTCGGTTTCTTACTCATCTCTATGCTCCTCCCTTAGTTCCAGCGGCGGCTTTCCACCCTGCGGGCGGTCAGGAACACAAACACAGCCGCCACGCTGATGAAGTACACGCAGCTTGAAACGCTGAATATGCCCTGCGTGAAGGTATCATATCGCGAGGTGAACGAGATCCATGTGAGGATGGTGCCGATGAAGTTGCCGGAGAGCGCAGACGCAATCTGGTCGACGAACATCAGGAAAACGGCAATGACGAACGTGCCGATAGCCGCGATGACCTGGCTGATGGTGAGGCCGGAAATGAACACACCGATGGAGATCATAGCCGCGCCGTACAGCAGCGTGCCGATGTAGTTGCCAAAGAGAATGCCCCACGGGAACGCGGAGGAGAAAAAGCCCATCGTGATGGCCGGCAGCAGTGCCAGGGTGTTCGCGATGAAATACACGCCGAACGCCGCGAGGAACTTGCCCATAACGATGCCCGTCACGCTGACCGGCGCCGTGATGAGCGCCTGGTCGGTCTTATTCTTGCGGTCATCGCTCATGCTGCGCATCGTGATGATCGGCATAATCATCATGCTGAACATAAACATGGTGCTGAACACCTGCGTGATGTACGAGCTGGAGCCGATGGCCATAACCTGATAATAGAAGAAGCCGTAAAGCGCAAGCAGCGCCGCCACGACGACATAGCCGACCGGGGAAGCGAAGTACGCTCTCATCTCTCTTTTGAATATTGCTCTCATTTCTCTGCATCCTCCTTCGTTTCAGCCTCTTCGGGCTCAGATGCTTCGGTGTTTTCGGGTTCTGTTTCCACTTCAACCGCAGGCTCTGCCGGAGCAGCGTGGGAAGCATCGCCGCTTGTAAGCTGCAGGAAGACTTCCTCCAGCGTGAGGTCTGTGTTTCTCAAAGCCAGCAGCGGCCAGCCCTTGCGGGTGAGCAGTGCAAACAGGTTGCGGCGCAGGTCGTAGTTCGGCTCGCCCTCGATGGAAATCTCGAAGACGCCCTTTTCCTTCTCGCCGAGAGAGTAAACCTCCACAATGTGCTCCATGCCGCGGATGGCCTGCAGAATTTCGCTTTCCGGGCCGTCAATGCGCGCAATGATGCGGTGCTCTGCGGAAAGGTCGTGCGCCAACGTATCCGTTGCGCCGTCCGCCACAAGACAGCCGTTGTTCATGACAATCACGCGCTCGCACACGGCCTGCACTTCGGGCAGGATGTGGGAGGACAGAATAATCGTGTGGTTTCTGCCGAGGCTCTTGATGAGGTTGCGGATCTCGATGATCTGCTTCGGGTCGAGGCCGACGGTGGGCTCGTCCAGAATGAGAACAGGCGGGTTGCCGAGCAGAGCCTGCGCAATGCCGACACGCTGCTTGTAGCCCTTAGACAGGTTGCCGATGAGACGAGTGTAGACGTTGTCAATCTTCGTCAGACGGCAGATCTCGCCGATATGCTGCTTGCGGTCGAGCTTGACGCCCTTCAGCTCATACATGAAGTTGAGGTACTCTTTGACCGTCATATCCATGTAAAGCGGCGGCAGCTCCGGCAGGTAGCCGATGAGCTTTTTCACTTCGTTCGGGTTTTCCAGGGTATTTTTACCCTGTACCGTGACCGAACCGCTCGTGGCGGAAAGGTACCCGGTGATGATATTCATGGTTGTGGATTTACCTGCACCGTTCGGCCCGAGGAAGCCGACGATGGTGCCCTCTTCAACCGTGAAGCTGACATTGTTCAGCGCGGTATTTGTACCGTAGCGCTTCGTGAGGTTTTTGACCTCGATCATGTTTGATGACCATCCTTTCTCTGCGGGACGGAAATATGTACCCGGGAAATTCCCGTGCAAAGTCCTCCCCAATGGCGCCCGCGCAGCTGCGCGTCGCTCGAAACGGTTTTGAACATGCGGTGAACCTTTTGTGGAAAAAGGGAGACCGCTTCCGGAACCGTTTAGATCCTCTGTTTTGGGTTTCCGCGCCCCTATGCAGGGCAGCGGAAGCGCACAAATTATCATACCGCAGTTTTCGCCGTTTTGCAATAGCCATGCCGTATTTCGGGCAAAAAATTAAGTCAACACTGCATAAAGAACGTGCTTTGCGCAGTGTTGACTTAACAAAACAAACGATAACTTTAGTTATCCGCATTATAGCGGCTTTCTGTGACGGCTATGTGAAAAAACAATTCGCAAGTATGAACAAAATGTGAACTCCTCACAAACCGTACACTGTCTGTACACACGCGGTATTTCAAAAAATCATTCGCCGCGCAGCAATGCGATCTCGGCGGGGATGTTCTCCGCGCGGAACACGGCTGTGCCTGCCACGGCAACGTCTGCACCGTTTTCGCGGCAGATGGGCGCGGTTTCACGGTTCACGCCGCCGTCCACCTCTAAGATGAGCTCCGGGCGCTTTGCACGCAGCGCGCGCAGCTTCTCCATTTGATCAGCCATGAACTTCTGGCCGCCGAAGCCCGGCTCCACCGTCATGACGAGCACCATATAAAGGCGGTCGAGGTACGGGTACAGGCACTCAACGGGCGTGCCCGGCTTTAAAGACAACGCCGGCTTTACGCCGTACTTTTCAATTTCGGTAATGGTTTCATCAATGTCGTCGTCGCACTCCACATGGAACGTGATGATCTCTGCGCCGGCCTCCGCAAACTGGCGGATATACTGCTTCGGGTGCGAGATCATGAGGTGCACGTCAAACGTAAGGTCGCTTAACGGACGCAGTGCCTTGACGACATCCGGGCCAAAGCTGATGTTCGGCACGAAATGACCGTCCATAATATCGAGGTGCAGCCAATCGGCCGCGCTGACGGACTTTGCGCACTCGCCCATGCGGGTAAAGTCGCTTGCGAGCATAGAAGGTGCAATTTTCATTTTTACCACTTCTTTCTACGAGAAGAAATTTACGGATTTTGCGGTTAAAAGTTATCTTTTTCGTCGTCCTTTTCCTGCATTTTATTCATGGCGGCTTCCGCTTTCCAGCCTCTGCGGTTCAGAATAAAGAACACGATTGCCAGCACAACGAGAACGATGAACGTGAGCACTTTTAATACGGCGCCCGGTGTGCCCTGAAACACTTTCCAATCCGGGAAAAGCGAATCCAAAAGCCACCACACGCCAAGCACAAGGAAAAATCCGCCTGCAACGTAGAATATCTTATTCTCTTTCGACAGACGGAAAATCAAGATCAGTCCTGCAATAAGCCACATGGCAGCATATACATAACCCATGGTATCCTATCCTTTCTAAAGACATACGCCTTATCTTCTCTTTGTTGACCTGCTTTATTATAGCGGATAGTGCTCCAAAATACAAGGAAATCCGCAGAAAATACACAAAATATCGGAATTCTCACATTTTATAACCGAAAATTTTTCCTTCTTCTCCTTTTGCGGAGTAATGAAGAATTTACGCTCCCCGCAAAACGCAAAAAGGCTGCCGGCAAAAGCCGACAGCCAATTTCACTGATTATATTGAGATCAGATCAGCTCAATGATCGCCATCTCAGCTGCGTCGCCGCGGCGCGGCCCGAGCTTCGTGATGCGGGTGTAGCCGCCGTTACGGTCAGCATACTTCGGAGCGATTTCCTTGAACAGCTTGTTCGTGACGCTTTCCTTGGTGATGAAAGCCATGACGTTTCTTCTGTTTGCAAGGGTATCTTCCTTCGCGATTGTGATCATCTTTTCAGCAAGAGCGCGGACTTCCTGTGCTCTTGTTGCAGTTGTCTCGATCTTTCCGTTCTCGAAGAAGAACGTAACGAGGCCGCGCAGCATAGCCAGTCTATGTGCAGTGTCTCTTCCGAGTTTTCTTGTTCCCGGCATGATTGTCACTCCTATCGTTTGGTAATGGTAATTAAATTATTCATCGTCCTTGCGGAGGCTGTAGCCGAGCTGCGCAAGCTTCCAGATGACTTCTTCAAGCGACTTGCGGCCCAGGTTTCTGACCTTCATCATGTCTTCTTCGGACTTTGAAACAAGGTCTTCCACCGTGTTGATGCCGGCGCGCTTTAAGCAGTTGAAGGAACGGACGGAAAGGTCCAGCTCTTCAATCGTCATCTTGAGCACCTGTGCATCATCGCTGCCGCTCTTCTCTACGATGGTATCCATCGCCTTACCCTTTTCGGAAAGGTCAACGAAGAGGTTCAGCTGGTCTGTAAGGATCTTGGCAGCGAGCGACACCGCCTCTTGTGCGGTAATAACTCCGTTTGTCCATACCTCAAGGGTCAGCTTGTCGAAATCGATGCGCTGGCCTACACGGGCAGGCTCTACGTTAAAGTTAACCTTTAACACCGGTGTGTAAATAGAATCAACTGCCAATTCACCGATCACGCCCTGCGGCATATTCTGCTTGTTGCGTTCACCGGAAACATAGCCGCGGCCCTCATCGAGCACGATCTCCATGTACAGCTTTGCGCCTTCACCAAGCGTTGCAATGTGCAGGTCCGGGTTCAGGATCTCTACTTCGCTGTCGCACTTGATGGAATCTGCCGTTACGATGCAGGGGCCTTCAGCAGAAATCTCCACGGTTTTCGGGCCTTCGCAGTGCAACTTGGCAATGAGACCCTTGATGTTCAGAACGATTTCGGTGACATCTTCCTTAACACCCGGAATGGTGGAGAACTCGTGTACGACGCCGTCGATCTTGATCGACTTCGGGGCTACACCCGGCAGGCTGGAAAGAAGCACACGGCGCAGGCTGTTGCCCAGCGTAGTGCCGAAGCCGCGCTCCAGCGGCTCTACCATAAACCGGCCGTAAGTGTTATCGTTGGATAATTCCTCGGTCTCTATTCTCGGTCTTTGTATCATCTCAATCATTTGCGATCCTCCTTTACACATTTGACGTAATTCGTAAAACCCATAAAATAATGTTAAGTTTTACTGGATTACTTGGAGTACAACTCAACGATGAGATGCTCTTCTACCTCAAATTCAATGTCGCTGCGCTCCGGCATGCGAAGGATCTTGCCCTCAAGGGCTTCCTTGTTGCGCTCCATCCACTCGGGAGTGGTGACGAGCGGTGCGTCTGCGCCGGTGAGCTTGGAGAACTTCACGCTGCTACGGCTAGCTTCACGCACAGCAATGACGTCGCCCGGCTTCACAAGGTAAGACGGAATGTTGACCTTCTTGCCGTTCACGGTGAAGTGACCGTGGTTGACAAGCTGGCGTGCGTCGCGGCGGGTGGAAGCAAAGCCGAGACGGAACACGACGTTATCGAGACGACGCTCCAGCAGACGAAGCAGGTTTTCGCCCGTCATGCCGGTCTGACGCTCAGCCATATCAAAATAGCTTGCAAACTGGTGCTCCAGAACGCCGTAAATAAACTTCAGTTTCTGCTTCTCCTTGAGCTGAGTTGCATATTCAGACTGCTTTCTGCGCATACCGTTGCCCGGATTGCGGATGGTGGTCTTCTTGCTGTAACCCATAACGGCCGGAGAAATGCCCAGCGCTTTGCAGCGCTTTGCAATGGGCTGTCTGTTCTTAGCCATATTCTGTAACCTCCTAATCTGTTATACGCGTCTTCTCTTCGGCGGGCGGCATCCGTTGTGCGGGATCGGCGTTACGTCTTTGATCATGCTGACCTCAAGACCTGCCGACTGCAGTGCACGGATAGCGGCTTCACGGCCTGCGCCCGGGCCCTTAACATAGACTTCTACGCTCTTCATGCCATGCTCCATAGCAATCTTAGCCGCGGTCTCCGCAGCGGTCTGTGCTGCGAACGGCGTGGACTTTCTGGAACCACGGAAACCGAGTTCGCCGGCGCTTGCCCAGGATACCGCATTGCCCTGCGTATCAGTGATGGTTACGATCGTGTTGTTGAAGGTGGACTGGATATGTGCAGCGCCACGCTCAATATTCTTGCGCTCACGGCGTCTGCGGACTGCGGTTACTGCTTTCTTTCCGCCTTTTGTAGCTGCCATTTAAAATCCCTCCCGATTACTTCTTCTTGTTGGCCATGGTCTTTCTCGGACCCTTGCGCGTTCTTGCGTTGGTCTTAGAGCGCTGGCCTCTTACCGGCAGGCCCTTGCGGTGACGGACACCGCGGTAGCAGCCGATTTCAACGAGTCTCTTGATATCGAACGCAACATTACGGCGGAGGTCGCCCTCAACGGTGTAGTGGTGGTCGATATATTCTCTCAACTTTGTAGCGTCATCTTCAGAAAGATCTCTTACGCGGATGTCCGGATCAACGCCCGTAGCAGCGCAGATGTCCGACGCTGTCTTGCGGCCGATGCCGAAGATGTAGGTAAGAGCAATCTCGATTCTTTTGTCTCTGGGTAAATCAATACCAGCAATACGAGCCATGCTTATTGCACCTCCATAAATATTTCAGAGCCTCAGCCCTGGCGCTGCTTGTGCTTCGGGTTTTCACAGATGACCATGACTTTACCCTTGCGCTTGATGATCTTGCATTTTTCACACATCTTCTTAACAGAAGGTCTGACTTTCATTTGTGTGCCCTCCTTATGCGTTGTGGGGTCTTCAAATCTATTTTATCTTACTTGGAACGCCACGTAATGCGTCCCTTTGTCAGATCGTACGGGCTCATTTCCAGTGTGACCTTATCGCCCGGAAGGATGCGGATGAAATTCATGCGCAGCTTGCCGGAGATGTGAGCCAGGATCATATGCCCGCCTGGGATCTCTACCTGGAACGTCGCGTTCGGCAGAGCTTCCTTTACGATTCCTTCTACTTCAATTACGTCCTGCTTTGACATTCTTGTCTCACCAATCCTTACATTTAAATGTTACGTTGTGTGCGCTCTGTATGCTGTGAGCGCCGTGCGTATTTGTCGATTGGTCGAAAGGCTCTCTTCGCTGAGCACCGTCGCCGTCGGGGCTAAATGCATCAGCTTTTTCTTTTTCGGTGCTTCCATCCTGCGACGTTTGCCGTCTGCCATGTAGGCATACACGCCGTCCGTTTTCAGCACCACCTGAAAATCGCCTTTATCATGACCTTTAAGCGACCGCATAATCTGTCCGCGTACACAGTCCATCTGACACCTCAATCCAGTGATGTGAGAATCACAGGGCCGTCGGGTGTAATGGCTATACTGTGTTCAAAGTGGGCGGCAAGCTTGCCGTCCTTCGTCACGGTGGTCCAGCCGTCTTTGAGAATTTTAACCTCGCAGCTGCCCTGCGTGACCATGGGCTCGATCGCGATCGTCATGCCCGGTAACAGGCGTACACCCCTGCCGGGGGTGCCGTAATTTGGAACACTGGGGTCTTCATGCAGCTTCGCACCTACGCCGTGGCCGACAAATTCCCGTACCACCGAGTAATTGCGAGCTTCGACATACTGCTGCACTGCGGAGCCGATATCGCCGATGCGGTTGCCCGGCACAGCCTTTTCAATCGCAAGGAACAGGCTCTCTCGGGTCGCATCCATCAGCTTCTGTGCTTCTTCGGAAACTTTGCCGCACGGGAAGGTCCATGCGTTGTCTCCGTTGAATCCCTCATAGATTGCGCCAACGTCAATGGAAACGATATCGCCCTCTTTGAGAATTTCGTGTGCTGAAGGTATGCCGTGGATAACCACATTATTTACCGAAATGCAGGCGCTCGCCGGAAAACCGCCATAACCGAGAAAGCTGGGCACGGCGCCCGCCTTCTCGATTGTTCTTCTGACGATCTTGTCCAGTTCGAGTGTAGAAACACCCGGACGGACCGCTTCACCGGCCTTCAGCAATGCTTCCTGCGAAATCTTTCCCGCGTCACGCATATAACGCAGTTCACGGGTCGTTTTCAGGTTAATCATGCTTACGCCTCTAATGCTTTGAGTGTGAGGGCGGTCGTATCGGCGACCTCCTCCTGACCTTCTACGATGTGCAGCTTGCCCTGCTTCTCGTAGTATTCCTTTAAGGGCTCGGTCTGCTCGTGATAGACGCGCAGGCGGTCCTTAACGGTATCCGGGTGGTCATCCTTGCGCTGAACAAGGGTGCCGCCGCAGTTCGTGCAGACGCCTTCCACTGCCGGCTTCTTGTAAAGCAGGTGGTAGGAAGAGCCGCACTTTTCGCAGACACGGCGTCCGGACATTCTCGTGACGATCTTCTCGTCGGGCACTTCGATATCGATGACCCGATCGATCACAACGCCGGAAGCGTCCAGAGCCTCGGCCTGCGGAATGGTTCTCGGGAAACCGTCGAGGATAAAACCGTTTTTGCAGTCTTCCTCTGCCAGACGGTCCTTGATGATACCGATGACGATCTCATCCGGGACAAGCTGGCCGGCATCCATAAAGGCTTTCGCCTTGAGGCCCATTTCCGTGCCGCTTTTCAGCGCCTCTCTCAGAATATTGCCCGTAGAAATGGCGGGTATTCCGAGATGTTTGCAGATAACTTCTGCCTGGGTGCCTTTACCGGCACCCGGTGCACCTAAAAGGATCAGCTTCATTGTTCATGACTCCTTTCGTATCTTATGCGCCCGGGGGCTTAATCAAGGAAGCCCTTGTAGTGACGCATCATCATCTGAGATTCGATCTGCTTTACAGTCTCCAGCGCAACGCCGACCATGATGATGACGGACGTGCCGCCCATGGAAAGGCCATACATGCCGGTGAGGTTGCTGTAAAGGATCGGCAGGATCGCAACGAACGCGAGGAAGATCGCGCCGATGAGCGTTATCTTGGAAAGGATCTTGCTGATGAACTCCGCCGTCGGACGGCCCGGACGGATGCCGGGGATCGTACCGTTATTGGTGCGGAGGTTGTTCGCCATTTCAATCGGGTTGTACTGGATCGTCATGTAGAAGTAAGCAAACACAACGATGAGCAGCAGGTACAGAACACTGTACAGCCAGCCGGTGGAGGAGAAGGCATTGAAGAAGCCCTTCCAGAAGCCGGTCGGTTCGCCGACAAAGAGGCGAATGGTGCTCGGAATGGAGAGGATCGCAGACGCGAAGATGACCGGCATAACACCGCTCATGGTCACTTTGATCGGCAGGAACGTGCTCTGACCGCCGTAAACCTTTCTGCCAACGACCTTCTTAGCATACTGCACCGGAATGCGGCGCTCGGAATCGTTCATGAAAACGATGACCCAAATGACCGCGAGGAAAAGGATGATGAACAGCGGTGCAAAGACAAAGTACTTACCGTAGCTCTCCGGAGACTGCATTGCAGCCGAGAAGTAGCTCCAGATCTGACCCATCGTAACCGGAAGACGTGCGACGATACCGGCAAACAAGATGATGGAAATGCCGTTGCCTACGCCCTTCTGGTTGATCTGCTCACCCATCCACATGATCAGCGCCGTGCCGGCGGTGAACGTGAGAACAATAATGATTGCAGTAAATACTGCGGAGAAACCTTCCTTGTACAGGGTAATGTTATTGTTTCTCAGGTAGAAATAATAAGCGGTACCCTGAATGAGGCCGAGACCCACCGTGGTGTATCTCGTAATGGCAGCAATTTTCTTTCTGCCTTCTTCGCCTTCCTTCGCCATGCGCTCCAAGGCGGGAATCGCCACCGTGAGGAGCTGAATGATGATGGAAGAGTTGATGTACGGGGTGATACCCATTGCAAACAGCGTTGCATTTGCGAACGCGCCGCCCGTTAACATATTGATATAACCCAGTGCAGTTTCATTGGCGCTTGCCATCAGCGTGTTGAGCGCGGAAACGTTCAGGAACGGTACCGGCACAACAGAGCCGAAACGGAAAGCAATGATGATCAAAAGCGTATACAGGAGTTTCTTACGGAGATCCGGGATCCTCCAAGCGTTTTTGAGTGTATTAAACACTTAGATCACCTCGGCCTTCCCACCTGCAGCCTCAATTTTCGCCTTGGCTGCTTCGGAGAAAGCGTTAGCCTTAACGGTAACCTTTTTGGTCAGCGCGCCATTGGAAAGAACCTTAACACCGTCGCATGCAGACTTGATGATGCCTGCTTCAACGAGTGCTGCCTGATCGACGACTGCGCCGTCTTCAAAGGCGTTGAGGGCGTTCAGGTTGATCGCAACGATCTCCTTAGCGAAGATATTGTTGAAACCTCTCTTCGGGATTCTTCTCTGCAGCGGCATCTGACCGCCTTCAAAACCGGGGCGGAAACCGTGGCCCGCTCTTGCCTTCTGACCTTTGTGGCCCTTACCGGCTGTTTTACCGTTGCCGGAGCCATGACCTCTGCCGATGCGCTTTGCGTCCTGCATTGCGCCCGGGGTAGCTCTGAGTTCATTGAGCTTCATTCAAACACACCTCCTTAGCCTTTGATAACCTCGACCAAATGAATGATCTTCTTGATTTTGCCCTCTGTTTGTGCATTATCGGGCTGAGTGGTTGTATCGCCGACCTTATGCAGGCCGAGCGCCTCGGCGGTTGCAATCTGGGGCTTTTTGCAGCCGATGAGGCTCTTTTTCAACGTAATCTTTACGTCTGCCATATTGCAAACCTCCTTACAGAATTTCACTTACGGACTTGCCGCGAACAGCTGCAACCTCTTCTGCGGTTCTCAGCTCGGAGAGACCGGCGAGAGTTGCGCGTACAACGTTACACGGGTTGTTGGAACGCAGTGCCTTTGTACGGATGTCCTTGATGCCAACGCTTTCAACAACGGCACGAACCGGGCCGCCTGCGATAACGCCGGTACCGGGTGCTGCCGGCTTTAAGAGAACACGGCCTGCGCCGAATTCGCCGACGATCTCGTGCGGGATGGTGGAGCCGCGCAGAGCAACCTTCTGCAGGTTCTTCTTAGCGTCTTCAATGCCCTTGCGGATCGCGTCCGGAACTTCGCCGGACTTGCCGATGCCAAAGCCTACGATGCCGTTGCCGTCACCGACAACAACAAGAGCGGCAAACTTAAAGATACGGCCGCCTTTAACGGTCTTGGAAACGCGGTTGATAGCAACTACGCGCTCCTTCAGATCGAGTGTGGATGCGTCAATTTTCATAGCCAAAACAATATTCCTCCTTCTTAGAAGTTGAGGCCGCCCTCGCGGGCGCCGTCGGCCAGCTCTTTGACGCGGCCGTGGAAGATATAGCCGCCGCGGTCGAAGACCACATCGGTGATACCCTTTTCTGCTGCTCTTTCTGCGATCAGCTTGCCTACTGCGTGTGCTGCTTCTTTGTTTCCGCCGTTGCCGGTAAACGCCTTCTCAACCGAGGATGCTGCGCACAGTGTAACACCGTTCACATCATCGATGATCTGAGCGTAAATATGCATATTGGAGCGGAAAACATCGAGGCGCGGTCTTTCCGGTGTGCCGCTGATCTTGCCGCGAACTCTCTTGTGGCGGCGCAGTCTGGCTACGTTCTTATCTGCCTTACTAACCATTTTTATCTCACTCCTAACCTATTATTTACCCTTACCGGTCTTGCCTTCCTTGCGGCGAACAACCTCATCAATGTACTTGATGCCCTTGCCCTTGTACGGCTCCGGCGGTCTCTTCTCGCGGACTTCCGCTGCGAACTGGCCGACCTTCTGCTTGTCGATGCCATTGATGATGATCTTGTTCGGAGCCGGAACGTCGATCTTGATCTCGTCCGTTTCCGGAACGATGACCTGATGCGAGAAACCGAGGTTCATAACCAGGTTTGTGCCCTGCTTCTGAACACGGTAGCCAACACCGTTGACTTCGAGCTCTTTCTTAAAGCCTTCCGTTACACCCACGATCATGTTGTGGATAAGGGTACGGGTGAGGCCGTGCAGAGAACGGTTCTCTTTGTCGTCGTTCGGACGTGTAACAACAATCTCAGCGCCCTCCACAGCGATGTTCATGCTCGGCTGGAACTTCTGAGTCAGCGTGCCCTTCGGGCCCTTGACCGTTACGCAGCTACCGTCTACCTTAACCTCGACGCCTGCGGGAATATTTATCGGTTTTCTTCCAATTCTGGACATGTTATTGCACCTCCCTGATTACCAAATGAACGCGAGAACTTCGCCGCCGATGTTCATCTTTCTTGCCTCGCGGTCGGTCATAACGCCCTTAGAGGTGGAGATGACGGCGGTGCCGAGGCCCTTCATGACCTTCGGCAGCTCTGCTGCGTTGGAATAGATGCGGAGACCCGGCTTGGAGACTCTCTTGAGGCCCTTGATTGCCGGCACGCCGCCTTCAACATACTTCAGTGTTACGGTGATGACGCCCTGTTTGCCGTCCTCGGTAACCGTAAAGCTCTTGACATAACCTTCGTCAACAAGAATCTGGCAAATAGCCTTCTTCATGTTAGAAGCAGGGATGTCAACAGTGTCATGCTTCGCAGACTGAGCGTTGCGGATACGGGTAAGCAGGTCAGCGATTGTATCTGTAATCTGCATGATTTATTAACCTCCTATAAAGCTTTTACCAGCTTGCTTTCTTAACACCCGGGATCTGGCCCTTATAAGCCAGCTCACGGAAGCAGATACGGCAGATGCCGAACTTGCGAAGGTAGGCATGCGGCCTGCCACAGATCTTGCATCTGTTATATTCGCGCGTAGAGAACTTCTGCTCTCTCTGCTGCTTGAGTTTCATTGAAGTCTTGGCCACAGTATTCCCTCCTTACTTTTCAAACGGAGCGCCCATGAGCTTCAGGAGCTCGCGGCCCTCTTCATCGGTATTTGCCGTCGTAACGAAGCACACATCCATGCCGCGGACCTTGTCGATCTTATCGTACTCGATCTCAGGGAAGATGAGCTGCTCTTTGATACCCAGGCTGTAATTGCCTCTGCCGTCGAAGGAGTTGGGGTTGATGCCGCGGAAGTCACGCACGCGCGGAAGCGCTACGTTGAACAGGCGGTCCATGAACTCCCACATCTTCTCGCCGCGCAGCGTTACCTTAACGCCGATCGGCATGCCTTCACGGAGCTTGAAGTTTGCAACGGACTTCTTAGCTCTGCAAACGATGGGCTTCTGGCCGGTGATCATCGCGAGGTCGCCGGAAATGGAATCGATGACCTTCGCGTTGTCTTTTGCCTCGCCGGCGCCGACATTGATCACAATTTTATCGAGCTTCGGGATCTGCATAACGCTCTTGTAGCCGAACTTCGTCATGAGAGCGGGTGCGACCTCTGCTTTGTAAAAATCATTCAGTCTTGCCATTTTATTCCCTCCAGATTAAAGCGACTCGCCGCATTTTTTGCAAATGCGCTCTTTTGTGCCATCCTCAAGCACTTTGTGGGTGACACGGGTCGGCTTGCCGCAGCGGGGGCAAACAACCTGGACCTTGCAGGCGTAGATCGCGGACTCTGCCTTGATGATGCCGCCGGCCTCGCCCATCTTGCGGGGCTTTACGTGCTTAGAGACAATGTTGGCATTCTCTACGATGACCTTGCCCTCTTTCGGGGAAACAGCCATGATCTTGCCCTTCTTGCCGCGGTCTTTACCGCTGAGGATAACGACGGTGTCACCGGTTTTAACATGAACTTTACTCATTTCAGGACACCTCCAATTAAAGAACTTCCGGGGCGAGGGACAGAATCTTCATGTATTCCTTGTCGCGCAGTTCGCGAGCGACCGGCCCGAAGATACGTGTGCCTCTGGGGTTTTTATCATCACGGATGATGACGGCTGCGTTTTCGTCGAAACGAATGTAGGTGCCGTCTTCGCGGCGAACGCCGGATGCGGATCTTACGATAACCGCCTTAACTACGTCGCCCTTCTTAACAACTCCGCCGGGTGCTGCTTTTTTAACAGATGCTACCACGACGTCGCCGATATTTGCATACCTCCGGCCTGTACCACCGAGAACGCGGATGCACATAAGCTCCTTCGCTCCTGTGTTGTCGGCCACCTTGAGGTAAGTCTGCTGCTGAATCACAGTAAATTCCTCCTTCTGCTAAAGCCGATTATTTGGCTTTCTCGATAATCTCAACCAGGCGCCATCTCTTATCCTTAGAGAGGGGACGAGTTTCCATAATACGCACTCTGTCGCCGATGCCGCAGACGTTCTCTTCGTCATGGGCTTTTCTCTTAACGGTACGCTTGATGATCTTGTTGTAAAGCGGATGTCTGTAACTGTCCTCAACAGCAACAACGATTGTCTTATCCATCTTATTGCTGACGACCTTGCCGACAGTTGTCTTTCTCATGTTTCTTTCGCTCACGTCTAATCCTCCCTTCCCTTATGCGTTCTCTTTGCTAAGCTCATTCGCACGGATAACTGTCTTAACACGAGCGATGTCCTTCTTAACCGCCGAGATGCGCATCGGGTTTTCGAGCTGGTTAATAGCGAGCTGGAATCTGAGGTTAAAGAGCTCAGCCTTGAGGTCATTCAGTTTTGTGTTCAGCTCTTCTGCTGTGAGCTGTCTGATTTCAGAAGCTTTCATTACTCTTAGCCCTCCTCTTTTGCTACAAACTTGCACTTAATCGGAAGCTTGTTGCTTGCAAGGCGAAGTGCCTCACGTGCAGTCTCTTCCGAAACACCGCCGAGCTCGAACATAACTCTGCCGGGCTTAACGACAGCTACCCAGTACTCCGGGGAACCTTTACCGGAACCCATTCGGGTTTCAGCCGGCTTCTGTGTGATCGGCTTGTCCGGGAAAATTTTGATCCAAACTTTACCGAAACGCTTGCAGTAACGCGTCATAGCAACACGGGCTGCTTCGATCTGGTTGGAGGTGATCCATGCGGGCTCAAGAGCCTGAAGGCCGAAGTCGCCGTATGTCACCTTATTGCCGCGATATGCCTTACCGGTCAGGCGACCTCTGTGCACTCTGCGGTATTTAACTCTCTTAGGCAGTAACATTACGCACGTCCTCCTTCTCTCTTATTGTTTCTGCGGGTGTTGTTGCTCTCGTTGAGCACTTCGCCCTTGTACAGCCAAACCTTAACGCCGATGCGGCCGTAGGTGGTAGCTGCTTCTGCAAAGCCGTAATCGATGTCCGCACGGATGGTCTGCAGCGGAATGGTACCGTCATGATACTGCTCGCTTCTTGCGATTTCCGCACCGTTCAAACGGCCGGAGCACATGATTTTGATACCCTTTGCGCCGAGCTTCATGGAGCGGCCGATGCACTGCTTCATCGCACGTCTGAATGCGATTCTCTTTTCGAGCTGCTGTGCAACGTTCTCTGCTACGAGCTGTGCGTCGAGGTCCGGGCGCTTAACTTCAACAATGTTGATGACGACCGGCTTGCCGAGCTGCTTCTCGCACTGTGCGCGGAGCTTCTCGATTTCTGCGCCGCCCTTACCGATGACCATACCGGGCTTTGCGCAGTGAATGTGAATGCGAACCTTGGAGGCATCGCGCTCAATTTCAATCTTCGGAACACCTGCGAGGTAGAGCTGCTTCTTCAGCGTTTTGCGGAGGTTGTAGTCCTCAACGAGCGTATCGCCGAAATCAGCTTTCTTTGCGAACCAGCGGGAATCCCAGTCTTTGATGACGCCCACGCGTAAGCCGTGGGGATTAACTTTCTGACCCATTTATGTGACCTCCTCGCTTATTCCTTCTCTTTCACAACGAGTGTGACATGAGAGGTTCTCTTCAAAATTCTGTAAGCTCTTCCCTGAGCTCTCGGGCGGATTCTCTTGAGCATCGGACCCGGGCAAACGTAGCACTCGGAAACATAGAGGTTGTTTCTGTCCATGTTGAAGTTGTTCTCTGCGTTTGCGATCGCGCTCTTGAGGAGCTTCTCGAGATCTTCGCACGCCGCCTTCGGGGTGTGCTTCAGGATTGCCATTGCGAGGTCAACGGGCTTGTTTCTGATGAGGTCCAGAACGATCTCAACCTTGCGGGGAGAAATTCGGGTATACTTCAGAACTGCTTTTGCTTCCATCTTATACTCTCCTTTCTCTTAGCGGCTGGTCTTGGAACCGGCGTGACCCTTGAAGGTGCGGGTCGGGGCGAACTCGCCGAGCTTGTGACCGACCATATCTTCTGTCACGTAAACCGGAACGTGCTTGCGGCCGTCATGGACGGCGATTGTGTGACCGACGAAATCCGGGAAGATCATGGAAGCGCGGCTCCATGTCTTGACGATCTTCTTTTCGCCGTTCTCATTCATTGCCTGAATCCTTTTAAGCAGTGCGGGCTGACAAAAAGGACCCTTTTTTAAGCTTCTGCTCATGTTCTTTTAAGCTCCTTTCCGTGCCTTACTTACCGTTTCTGCGCTTAACGATGAACTTGTTGCTTGCCTTCTTCTTGGAACGAGTCTTATAACCAAGAGCCGGCTTGCCCCACGGTGTAACCGGGCCCGGGCGACCAACAGGGCTCTTGCCCTCACCGCCGCCGTGCGGGTGGTCATTCGGGTTCATGACGGAACCTCTGACGGTCGGTCTCCAACCCATGTTTCTCTTACGGCCGGCCTTACCGATCTTCACGTTCTCGTGGTCGATATTGGAAACCTGGCCGACGGTTGCCATGCAGGCATCCGGAACATTTCTCAGCTCGCCGGACGGGAGTCTCAGCAGAGCCATGCCGTTTTCCTTAGCCATCAGCTGAGCCATGATGCCGGCTGCACGGGCAAGCTGTGCGCCCTTGCCGGGATAAAGCTCAACGTTGTGGACAAAGGTACCGGTGGGGATATTTGCGAGCGGCAGTGCGTTGCCGGGCTTAATATCTGCATCCTTACCGGAGAATACCTGATCGCCGACCTTCAGGCCGTTCGGTGCGATGATGTATCTCTTCTCGCCGTCTTCGTACTGCACGAGTGCGATGAAAGCGGAACGGTTCGGGTCGTACTCGAGGGTAAGGACCGTAGCAGCCATGTCGTTCTTCTGGCGCTTGAAGTCGATCACACGGTACTTCTTGCGGTTGCCGCCGCCTCTGTGGCGAACGGTGAT
The DNA here is from genome assembly GCA_021029595.1 of Hominenteromicrobium mulieris. Taxonomy (GTDB): domain Bacteria; phylum Bacillota; class Clostridia; order Oscillospirales; family Acutalibacteraceae; genus Hominenteromicrobium; species Hominenteromicrobium mulieris. Next base: position 579,784 of record JAJJOY010000003.1, read on the forward strand.
TCTGCCGTAGCTGTTGCGGCCGGCAGCTTTATTCTTCGGAGCCAGCAGGCTCTTCTCCGGACCCGTCTTGCTCAATGCGCTGAAGTCCGTGGTGGACATGTTGCGGCGAGCATTCGTAGTCGGCTTATAGTTAATGATTGCCATTGTGTTTCACTCCTTGTTTGGCTTTGCGGGATCGGGCAAATTCCCATTCATGCCCTTGGGGTTCGAATTACTCGAGCCGAATTAAACCATGGACTCGAAGAACTCGATGGACTTGCTGCCCTCGGTGAGGGTTACAACAGCCTTTTTCCAAGCTCTGGTGTAGCCTTCATATCTGCCCTGGCGGCGGAACTTGCCGCGAACGTTCAGGGTGTTGACCTTCTGAACCTTGACGCCGAACAGCTCTTCAACCGCCTTAGCGATTTCAATCTTGTTTGCATCCTGGCAGACTTCAAATGTGTACTTCTTATTCGCAACGCCGGTCATGGATTTCTCCGTGATGATGGGGCGAATGACGATGTCCTGCGCTTTCATTATGCGTACACCTCCTCAATTTTGGAGACGGCATCCTTTACAACGATGAACTTGTCCGCGTTGAGGATGTCATATACGTTCAGCGTGTTGACCTGTGCGGTCTTAACGCCCGGGATGTTCGCTGCGGAAGCGATGACCTGTGCATCGACCTCGGAGAGAACGATGAGCGCCTTCTTCTCGCTGCCGAGCGCCTTGAGCATCTCAGCAATCTTCTTCGTCTTGTAACCCTCGGTTGCGATGGAATCGACAACGATCATTTCGTTATCCTGGACCTTGCTGGAGAGTGCGGACTTCATAGCGAGACGCTTCACCTTCTTGTTGAGGGTGACGGTGTAATCTCTCGGCTTCGGTGCGAACACGATGCCGCCGTGTGTCCACTGCGGAGCTCTGGTGGAGCCCTGTCTTGCACGGCCTGTGCCCTTCTGTCTCCACGGCTTTCTGCCGCCGCCGGAAACTTCGGAACGGGTGAGGGCGGACTGTGTGCCCTGTCTCTGGTTTGCGAGATACGCCTTGACCATATCATTCATGACGGAAACGTTCGGCTCAATACCGAAAACGCCTTCTGCAAGCTCGATCTTTTCGACCTCTTTGCCTGCCATGTTCAAAACTGCTACTGTAGGCATTCTTTATTCCTCCTTCCCTTACGCTTTCACGCTGTCGCGCAGAACAACGGTGCCGCCGTTCGGGCCCGGAATAGCGCCCTTAACTGCGATGAGATTGTTTTCTGCGTCTACCTTGACAACAGCGAGGTTCTGGACTGTGACCTTCTCTGCGCCGAGGTGACCAGCCATCTTCAGGCCCTTCCAAACTCTGGACGGGCTGGAGCAAGCACCGTTGGAACCGCCGTGGCGTGCAACCGGGCCGGAACCGTGGGTCTCTTTAAGTCTCTGGAAGTTCCAGCGCTTGATGACGCCGGCGTAACCCTTACCTTTGCTGGTGCCCGTTACGTCAACCTTGTCGCCGTTTGCGAACACGTCAGCCTTGATGAGGTCGCCTACGTTGTAAGCGCCGCAATCGCTGAATCTGAATTCCTTCAGGGTCTTCTTCGGGGCAACGTCGCCCTTCTTGAAGTGGCCGGTGAGCGGCTTGCTCACGCGCTGCGGCTTCTGATCGCCGAAGCCAACCTGAACTGCATCGTAGCCGTCGTTTTCAACAGTCTTCTTCTGTGTGACAACACACGGACCGGCTTCAACAACTGTTACGGGCACGACTCTGCCCTTTTCGTCGAAGATCTGCGTCATGCCGATCTTCTTGCCGATGATTGCTTTCTGCATTTTGTATCCTCCTTTAGGTTATTGGTCGGATCTCTCCGACATGACCCTCCTGCCTGTAGGTTGAGCGGTTATCTGTCGAACGAAATCAGAGCTTGATTTCGATCTCAACACCGGCGGGGAGCTCTAAGCCCATCAACGCCTCAACGGTTTTGTTGCTGGGTCTCAGGATGTCGATAAGTCTCTTATGGGTTCTCATCTCGAACTGCTCACGGCTGTCCTTGTACTTATGAACAGCGCGCAGAATCGTGACGATCTGCTTCTCTGTCGGCAGCGGTACCGGGCCGGAAACTCTTGCGCCCGTGCGCTTTGCGGTCTGCACGATCTTTTCAGCTGCCTGATCGACAACCTGATGATCGTAACCCTTAATTCTAATCCTGATCTTTTCTTTGACTGCCACTTAAATCGCCTCCTGTTAAATTTTAGTTGGCGGGCGGGGGTTTTTATGAACACTGGCCCGGGTGTTTCACCAAGAAGCCATATAAAAACCGGATATTCACTTTTGTGAAATCCGGGATGCTTTTGGGTCGGTGTAAAATCACAAAACCCTCATAAAAAAACCATTGATCTGCCTTTTTGTCCGGCCTGTGCGCCTTAGAAATCAACGCATGGTTCCGCGCGCCACTCCCGTAGGAGCCGCTCAGCGTATCAAATTGTGTCGCCCGGTTTGAAATCGGACATACTCCACGGAAAAACCGGCATGTCTCAGCCGCAACCTCCCGCTTCATCGCATATCTGTCGCAGTCACGCAAGTATTATTATAACAGGCAAAGTATGAAATTGCAACCCCTTTTTTCGAAAAATTTTTCAGCTTTTCTGCGGCTTTTTCCGTTTTTTCAATTTGCGCCGTATCTTGTGCTTTCACCCGCGCGGCATACAACCGACGAAGCAAAAAACGGGACGGCCCGACCGCCCCGTCTTTCTTTTTATCGCACACTTTCTATGCATCTACAGGCTCTACGCGCAGGAAATCCATCGTTTCCGCCGGCTCACGCCCGTCTGCAGAGAACACGAACTGCTTATCCTGCCCATCGTCCATGACTTCGAAAAAGGCGGTCGTGCCGTCGGCACCGTACACAAAGCGCAGCGTCTCAATTGCGTTTGACGCGGGATCATACCAGCCGCCGTCCGCATGGCGGATCGGCCCGTCCGGAAACGTCAGCTCCCACAGGCAATCCACCGGCTCGTAGATTTTCGTTCCCTGCGCCGTCTCCACCGTAAACGACGCCCGCAGCTCCGTCCTACGCAGGAACCGGCACAGCCGCCAGCCCTTGGCCTCCAGCGCGGCGGGCTCCGCCGCCGTACTGTCCTCCACCCGCACGCCGGAGAGGGAAATATGGAACGGCAGGGGCAGCGGCATAAGCCAGAGCACAAGCGCGAGCAGCACGATGCCCACGCAGACCCGCCCGATAATTTTCCGGTTTAATTTCTTCACAGTAATACTCCTATCATAAGAAACTAGCGGTTTAATGTACGGGTAATCTTCACTTCCGATCCATATCTATACCGCACCGGACCTGTTGTATCCTATCCATTATTGTCAACAGTTCATTAATATTTTTGAAATATTATTTAACCCCCCTTGATAACATGTCTCTTGTTATCAAGGGGGGTAACTTTATTTACCAGCCTGCGCGCACAACGTAGACGATCATATCGCGTCTGCCGAATGCGGTGCAGTCTTCCAGCGTATCGTAGTAAAGGTCTGCCACGATGTCGCCGCACATGGCCGCTCCGCCGGTGTCCATGGCGTAGCAGTAGCCATATGTCCACGAGCCGTCCACCGCGGTGATGTACAGCAGCGAACCGTACGGGATGCGGTTTGGGTCTACGGCGACATAACCGACCTGCGGTGTAGCGCCGATGGATGTGACGGCGCCTGCCGGTGCATAGTACGCAGTGCAGGAACCCGTAAGGCTATACTCAAAGGAGGACGGTGCGCCGGAAGCATCTGTGAAGACGTTCTGCTTCTCTTTTGTACCGCGCAGCACGACCGCGCTCTTCGCTTCCTTTAAAACTTCTTTCGTCTTGGCGACGCGGCTTTCTTCCTCGCCGTCCGCATACGTGACCGTGTAGGTAACTTTGGCTTCGCCTTCCACGCCCTCGGTCTTCGTCTCCGTTTCGCCCTCATAGAGCTCTTCGGTATCTTCGTATACCGTGCTGTACGCAACAGCTTCGTTCTCGATAACCTCTTCGGTGCGGATGCGCACAACGCGGATCACATCGCCGCTCGATACGTTATCCTCTGCCTTCACCTGCTTTTCACCCTCTGCGGTCGCGACCAGAATGCGGTCGTTCTCGCCGAGCGTAATGCCCATGGCTTCTACGGCATCACTGTAATTTTCAGCGGCAACGCTCTTCTCGGTCGTTTTGCCGTCTGCCGTAACGGTGAGGTCAAGGTAACGCTGCACGCGGATGCGCATACCGTTTGTAAGTGCGGTATCCATGGCCGGTGTGACGGTGTCGTTTTCGCCGAGCGTGATGCCGGCGGCTTTCAGCGCGTCTTCTACGGTGCCCTCGTTGAGGTCTTCCATGCGGCGCTTGCCGTCTGCCGAAACAAACACACGCTTTGCACGGGTGATCTGCACGGCGATGTCTGCCGTAAGCGCGGCGGTGAGATCGGCATCTGCCGTATCTCTTGCGCCGAGCGTAATCTCGTTTTCCGCAAACACGTCGGAAAGCGTTTTGCCTTTCGGGGCTAAAATCATCTGGGAGGCGTTATCCTCCTTGACGGAAACGCGCACAAAGCGCTGCACGGTGAGCGTGCCGTTCTCCGGGGAGAAGTCGTAGGTATCGATATCCGAAACGGGCGCCATGCCCTCGGTCTGTGCGCGGGAAAGAATATCCTGCGGGTTCTGACCGATCATACTGAATCTGTATGTTTCGGAGCCGTCATATACGGTGATATCGGCGGTATTTGCCATAACCGTAACAACGGAAGAGATGCTGAGCGCTGCAACCAGAACGACGATCAGAAGGATCTTCGGCATCAGGCTCTTTTGCTGTTTTCTAACATGCCGCATAGCTCTTGCTCCTTTCAAAAAACTGTGAAGCGTTTTGCGCTTCGATTTGGCAAAGCTTCGGCGGCCACCCCGCCCTCTTGCTTTGCGTCCACTACCTTTTCTGACCTTTGAAATACGGGTACAAAATGCCCTTTCCAAAAGTCATTTGAGAGTATAATGTGAAAATGATAGTCTGTCAAGTTTTTCGAAAGGTTATTTTTGTGCAATATGCTGAGTTACGCATGGCGTTTTAATTTACATAACAACTCATTTGATATTTTTGAAAGCGATTATTTGCCTTTTTTACGGAACTTTTTTGCGGCGCTCTGTGCAATTTGCAAAAATTTTGCAAAAGCAAAAACATCGAACAAATTTTCTTATGCCTTAATATTGTATATTCTTGCATATCCATTTCGATGAATTTCGCGAACTTTCTGTGTTTTCCCGTTTTATATCGTATATTGTTCCGAATTTAATACATTCCATGTGCTGTGCGGCACTTTTCCTTTACAGCAGAAATTTTCAAAAAACCGCGGTCAAAAGGCAGGTATATTTCATAAAAAGCGTGCGGTATTTTGGGCAGCTCTCCGAAAAAATCGCATGTGCGGCTTTTGGAAGCGGGATGTCCGTTTCAATCGGGCCGATTTTGTGTCGAAATGCGTCTCACCGTGTCCGCAGAAAAAATTATCGTCAACCGATGTATAGAATACACATGTTAAGTTTACATAACCCGCGTTTTACATAGAGTTTTGTTTCCGTGCCGCGCACGTTTTTAATTTGCTTCTTATATATAATAGAACATCACGGGCAGCTTTTTAGGGCCGACCGTGATGCTTTATCTCATGCGTTCTGTTTCTTTATATAAGCAATAAGCTCGTTTGCCGCGGTGCGGTGTGCGCCCACACCGGGGTGGTCACGGCAGCCGCGATTTTTGAGGTCATCCGTCAGCGACAGAAATTCCGCGTTCGTGTCGCCCGTTTCCGCTTTGTAATCGTCTATGGCCTTTTGCAGCGCCGGGACAAGCTCCAAGCCGAGCATACCGTAGATCCACACAAGACGGGCGTTGGGGTAATACCCACGCAATTGCTTTAAAAACGCGGTCACGCCGTGCGCAAAACGCGCTTCGTCTTCGGGGTTCAGCTTACCGTCTTCCGTACGGCGGTTCTGAAACGTCTCGCCGGTTGTTTCATCTGTCCAGGCAGGCTGTGAAAACGCGCCGCAGTCGTTTGTACCGAGGTTGATGAAGACGTAATTCGGCTGCCATTTTGTGAAATCATACGGCTCTTTCGCGCCGAGGGCAATGTTTTTTTCGCCGCTCAAAAGGCCGCAAAGCTGCCCGTAGATGGGCGGAATGGCACTGTTTGGGTCGTTGTTCCAGCCACAGCACACGCCCCAGCCACTCTGCGATGAGACACGGATATCGGCGTTTAAAGCACGGGACACCATGACAGCGTAGTTATTCTCCGCACTGAAGAACATGGAAATCCAGTCTGTTTCCGCTTTCGCGCCGATGTCGCCCTCGCCGCTCGTGATACTGTCGCCGATGAATTCGATCTTTAAATTGCGCTCCGGCACGGGCAGGAATTCGCCGTCTGTTTCGATGGCGTTAATCTGCAAAACACTCTCCGGGTCGGCGTTCATGGCCTGCGTATCTTTAAAGATGCGCACGTTCTTGACCTTTTCGGGGTCCATGCCGCGGAACACGCACACGCGCTCCGTGCCCTTTTGCGCCATGCGGCGGGAGAAGAACTCGCCATTCACCATAAAGCTGTACCACGGCTCGTGGATGTCCCAATCCGCCGTAAATTCCACCCACAGCTCGCTGCCGCGCACATTAAGCTCTAAGCCCGCCGCCGTCCAGAACAGCGTGAGCGGCGTTAACGAGCCGTTTGTGCGCCCGTGCACAAGGTGCGGAACTTCGGGTAAGGTATATCGCTTGACTTCGCTCATTTTGCCTCCGCCTCGGCAAGCTCCTTCTTATAAAGATACTTGTCAATGTCTTCCTTGATGTTGTCCGGAATCTTCTTTTCCACCGGGAACACCGCCGCATTGATCAGCGTATCGGCATACGTGAGCACAATCTCCAGCGTTTTGCCGAGTGCCTCTGCGGAAAGGAACTCCATGGTATCAAAACGGTTGTGGATATACGCCGCACCTTTTGCACCGTCGCGGGAGAAGTTGATTGCCGGAATGCCGTTATCCGCAAACGGGATGGAATCGGAAGAATAAATGCTCTGGCGCGTCACAGCGGAGAGGCCGTTGATTTTGAGCATGTAATCGGTGTAGTGTACGAGGGATTCCTCGCCTGTGACAGCCGCCGTGTTATAGCCGAGGATCGGCGCACCGACGTCAACGTTAATCATGAAGACGTGATCTTTCAGCTCATCCTTGTGGTCGCGCACGAATGCCTTGCTGCCCTCGAGGCCGATCTCTTCACTGCCGTACCAGCAGAACTTTACGGTACGCTTCGGCGGGTGCTGCGCGAACCAACGCGCCGCTTCCATGTTGATGACGGAGCCTGCGCCGTTATCGTATACGCCTTTGGAAAATTCAACGGAGTCATAATGTGCGCCGAAGGAGATAATCTGCTCCGGATGCTCGGTGCCTTTGATTTCCGCAATCACATTGTGCGACGTGAGTGTAAGGTTCTTGTTCTGTACAGTAACCTTTGCGCGGGATGCACCCTTGTTGACGATCTCCATAGCGTCCACGGTGCGCAGCTGTACCGCCGGTGCATTGCCGAACGCACGCAGCGCACTGCGCAGCTTGCGTTGATGCAGATCGGTATTCTCGAGGTCATCGTGAATATCGCCGTCCATGGTGACGACAGCTGCGGCGCCCGCTTCCATCAGGCTGCGATACAGCGGCACGCGCAGAAAGCCGTTGACGAGCACAATCTTGCCCTTGACGTTCAACAGGTCAACCGGGAGCGCATTTTCCACGTAGACAAAATCCGCCGTAAAACCGTCTGCGGCGGTGCTTTCCGCGCACTGGTAACCGCGCACGGTATAGCTCTTGCGGTACGGCTCCAGAATCTCGAATGTCGCTTCCACTTCGGCGGATTCGATCTCAAACGGCTCAATCACGGCGGACAGACCAAAGCTTTCGCACTCCGCTTTCAGAATTTTCGCGGCTTTTAATTCTTCTGAGGAGCCGGCCACGCGCGTAAAGCCGATTTTATCGAGCAGTGCGAACGCACGGTTTTCATCATATTTTTTCAATGTAAACAACTGCCTTTCCCTTTGATTTTATACGGTATTTATTCCTATTATATAGTATACAAAATAAATTGCAAGCAATTTTGCGCCAAAATGAAAGTGTACGGCTTTAAAAATGCAAAAAGCAAGATCATTCCCTGCTTTTAGAGAATAATCCTGCAATTCTGCATATAAATTTACTTAAAACGCCTGTGTGCAGACGAATTTAATCTCTTCGATCTCCATGCCGGTCTGGCCGAAGTAGAGCTTGAGATAATTCGTGCCGCCGAACAGCACACCGATGTCCTGCTCCGCGGTAACGACCTCGCCGTTCGTGCCGTTGATCATAACCATGCCGCGCAGGTTGCCGTCGATGAAGATAGACATCGGAATCTGCGCCACTTCATTGGCGTTTGCTTTTACGCGCATGACAAACTTATAGAGGCCGTTTTTCTTATAGCGGATGCCGAGAATGGTGGAAGCGCCTTTTTCCGTATTGACTGCGGAAATGTCGAGCGGGGCTTCGCCATCGATGAACTGATACTCGCCGTTGAAATCGACGTAATCTTCGCTCGTCTTCTCCGCTTCTGCGGCTTCGCGCTCCTCATCGCTCATGCGGCCAAGGCTGCGCTCCATCACAGGCGAGTTCATCACGGTGCGGCAGATATTCATCGCAGAGCGCACGAGCGCGTCACGCGTCAGTCTGCCGTCTGCAATGGCGTCGTCCAAATTATCGTGTTGGCTGTTCGAGGCGGCGTCCGCGTTAACCATGTTGAGGTCATTCTGCGCGCGCACCTGTGCAGCGACGTTCTCGCGGGTGGCTTCTTCGCCCTCGCGATCGTTGCCCTTTGCCCACCAGTCGGTCATAACGGTACCTATGAAGCCCCACTCGTCGCGCAAGATGGTCGTGAGCAGGTCGAAGTTGCTGGCCGTCCAAATGCCGTTCAGACCACCGTAGGTGGACATGACAGAGTATGCGCCGCCCTCTTTTACGGCCGTTTCAAACGCGCGCAGGTAAATTTCACGCAGTGCGCGCTCGGAAAGGACGGAATCGATCTCGGTTCTCTTAAACTCCTGGTTGTTGCAGGCAAAGTGCTTGATGGTGCCGGTGACACCGAAGCGGCGCATACCGCGCAGCTGTGCGGCGGCGAGCTTGCCGGTGAGCAGCGGGTCCTCCGAGAAATACTCGAAGTTTCTGCCGTTTAAGGGGCTGCGGTGGATATTGAGACCCGGGCCGAGAAGTGTATCGATGCGGTTTTTGCGTTGCTCTTTGCCTTGCATGGCGAAAAGCTCTTCATTCAGCTTCTCATTAAAGGTGCAGGCGAGCAAGGTGCCGTTCGGCAGGCTGAACGCGATGGTGCCGCAGTCCATACGAATGCCGGAGGGGCCGTCTGCACAGCAAGCTGTGGGAATACCGAAGTTGACGAGGTTTTCCGTGACGCCGCCGAACGCGCCTGCGGTGCCCGCTGTGACCTTCGGAGAGTTCATGCCCTCGCCGCGCATAAGGCAGATGAGGTCTTCGTCGGAAAGCTGCGCTACAAAGTCTTCCAGCTCCGCTTTGCCGTCGAATACATCGCCGAGCTTGATGCCCTTGTCGCCCGTATACGGCTTTGCAGGCTTTAATGCCGCCGCGCTGCGGGCCGCCATATCGTATTCGCGCTGCGGTGCGGGCTCGAATGCGATTGTGTTATTGTGATTCACCATGCGGTCAAACTTCGTGACCGGCGCGCACGCCTGCACACACGTGCGGGTAACGGTATCTTCTTTCACTTCAAAGCTGCCGGAGAGCTTTGCGCCGCGCACGCAGCCGCCCGTGTAGACATTATACGCGCCGCTTTCAAGCACATAGCAGAATCTGTGTCCCGTAACGCCGTTGTCGTCGTAGGACGCAAGATTTGCGATTGGGAACGTGAGCGTAAGCGTTTCGCTTTCGCCCGGCTGCAGGGTTTCGGTCTTTGCGAATGCGGCGAGGCTTCTTACGGCCTTGCCGAGCTTGCCCTGCGGTGCTTCAACGAAGACGGTGACGACCTCTTTGCCCTGCACGTCGCCGGTGTTTTTCACGGTGACTTTCTCTGTGACGGTCTCGCCGTCGAAATCGAAGCTTTCAACCGTGCGGGTGAAGGTCGTGTAGCTGAGACCGTAGCCGAACGGATACAGCACACAATCTTTTGCGAACGTCTCAAAGTAGCGGTAGCCGACGTAGATGTCTTCTTTATAAATGACCCGTGTGGGATCACCGAAGCCCTCTGTGGACGGATAATCGCTGATGTCAAGCGCGATGGTGTCGCTCAGCTTGCCGCACGGCGTGACAGTGCCTGTGAGAATATCTGCAGCGCCTGCGCCGCCCTCTTGGCCGCCCTGCCAGACGTACAGCACAGCGGCGGGATCGTATTCTTTCACCCACTTCATATCGATGATATTGCCGACGTTCAGCAGAACCGCAACACGCTTGAACGCGCCGCAAACCTCTTTTAACATCTGATGCTCGGCGGCCGTCAAGAGATAGCTTCCCTCTGCGGCGCTGTTGTCCTTATCTTCACCCGCGGTGCGGCCGATGATGACAACGGCGATGTCGGACTTTGCAGCAGCCTGTTCGGCGAGCTCTTTCGTGACGGGCATTTCCTCCTGGCACCACGGCTCCTGTGCCCAGCCCATGCCCTTTTCAAACGGATGGTCCTTCAGCCAGTCACGGTAGGTCTGCTCCAGCTCCTCGTTGACAGAAATGTCTTTGTTTTCTTTTAAAGCGTCCAGAATGTTCGTGACGTAGCGGGTGTTGACTGCGCCGCCGGAGCCTGTGCCGCTCTTATAATAGTCGAACTGAATTCTGCCGAACACGGAAACGCGCTCACCCTTTCGGATTGGCAGCGCCTTGTCGTCATTTTTCAGCAGCACGCAGCCTTCCGCCACGGCCTGCCGCGCCAGCGCGGCATACTCGTTCCAATCGATCTTATACGGATTGCTCATTTTATTTTTCCTTTCTGCATGATCTATGCCGTTTACGGTGTATTCTCTTTGTTATAATGATAAACGATTTTGTGGATTTTATCAAGCCGTGCAGCTAAGTTTCTGTTAAAAAATCACGTGAACAAAAATTTTCATTGTAAAACGCTTTAAAAACGGTTATGATACATATAAATAGAAACCCTTTACGGAAGGAGTTACCGTTATGCCTGCTTTTTATGCCCATTATCGCTTTGGCTGCGATGTTTTAAAACAGCTGCCGGAGGACATCCGCAGCATTTGCACCGCGCACCGCGGGCTTTTTGACATTGGCTTACACGGACCGGACATCTACTTTTTCTATCGACCCGTTCTGCCGAACAAGGTGAACCGCATCGGCTATGCGGCACACAAGCGCTCCGGGCGCTACTTTTTACAGCGCGCACAGAAGGTCATTGCGTCTGCGCATGACAAAGATGCTGCCCGCGCGTATTTCTACGGGCTTTTATGCCACTTTACGCTGGATTCTATCTGCCACCCGTACATCCACACGGCGATGAAAGAATTCAACGTCACGCACGCGGCGACGGAGACCGCTTTCGACCGCGCTTTGTTACTCAAAGACGGCAAAGACCCACAGCACTTTGACCCGTGCGGTCATTTTGAAGTGAACACGCGCAACGCCGCCGTGATCACGCCCTTCTACACGCCGGAAGCTACTGTGGCATTGACCGAAAAGAGCATCTCCTCCATGGTATTCTACGGCCGTGTGCTGTTCACGCCGAACAAGGCGCTGCGCCGCGCCATTGACACCGGGCTTTACATCACGTTCCACCACGACGCCATTGCCGATATGATGATGACCACGCAGGACGTGCCAAGCTGCAAGCTGTGCACAGAGCACCTTATCGAACTGTACGGTAAAGCACTGGAGCTTGCGAAAACGCTTTTCCCGGCTGCGCAAAAGCTGCTCCAAAACGAAAAAGTCTCCTGTCCGGAGCTTGACCGCACATTTGACGGCTGATTTCAATTTTTTACCAAAATACCCGCCATGCAGGAACCAAAACGTTCTGCACGGCGGGCATTTTATTTCCCGGGTTTTACCCTATAGCAAAAGCTCCCGTTCACGAAAACCTGTGAACGGAAGCTTTGATTTTCACTTACAAATCCAATCAGATTTCCGGCTCTACCAGATGGCAGGCGCAGAAATGACCCGGACGAATTTCACGCAGCTGCGGCTTCGACTCTCTGCACTTGTCGCAGGCGACCGGGCAACGGCCGGCAAAGTTGCAGCCCTTCGGCGTGTTGATCGGACTCGGCACGTCGCCGGAAAGAATCTGGCGGTGCTTCTGCGCTTCTGCACTCGGGTCCGGAATCGGCACTGCGGAAAGCAGAGCCTTGGAGTACGGATGCAGCGTGTGCGCGTACAGATCGTCGGAAGAAGCGAGCTCAACGACATTGCCGAGGTACATAACGGCGATACGGTCGCTGATGTACTTGACGATGTTGAGGTCGTGCGCAATGAAGAGGAACGTCAGTCCGAGCTGCTGCTGCAGGTCGTGCAGCAGGTTGATGATCTGGGACTGGATGGAAACGTCCAGTGCTGAGATCGGCTCATCGCACACGATGAATTCCGGCTCGATAGCGAGCGCACGGGCAATGCCGATACGCTGGCGCTGACCGCCGGAGAACTCATGCGGGAAGCGGTTGGCGTGCTCTTTGTTCAGGCCGACCAGCTCGAGGAGCTCGTATACGCGCTCCTGACGGCGCTTTGCGTCGTACATGCCGTGGATGACCATACCTTCTTCAATGATGGAGGAAACGGTCATACGCGGATCCAGAGAAGCGTACGGATCCTGGAAAATGATCTGCGCTTTTTTCGCATACTTGAAACGCGTTGCGGCGTTTTTCAGATTCAGCTCTTCGCCGGCATAGTAGAGCTTGCCGGATGTTGCGGGATAAATGCCCATGGCCACACGGCCGAGCGTGGACTTGCCGCAGCCGGACTCGCCGACAAGGCCGAGCGTTTCGCCCTTATAAATATCGAGAGAAATGTGGTCGACGGCCTTCAGCATACCGCCGGAAACCTTAAAGTGCTTGCATACGTCGTCCAGAACGATCAGTTTTTCATTACTGCTCATCCGGCTCACCCCTTTCTGCTGCGCTCGGGCAATCGGGATGGAGCAGCCAGCATGCTGCCTCATGACCCTCGCCCACCTTGAATACCGGCGGCTGCTCCTCATGACAAATCTTCATGCAGTGTGTGCAGCGGGCACCGAAACCGCAGCCCTTCGGCGGGTTCAGCAAATCCGGCGGTGTGCCGGGGATGGAAACAAGGCGCTGGGTCTTGTTCATATCCACGGACGGCAGGCTCTTTAACAATGCCTGCGTGTACGGGTGCGCATTGCGGTAGAAAATATCCTCGCAGGTGCCGGTCTCTACAACCTTACCTGCATACATGACCGCCACGCGGTCTGCCATGGACGCCACGACGCCAAGGTCGTGCGTGATGAGGATAATCGCGGTGCTGGTCTTCTCTTTGATCTCGGCGAGCAGATCCATAATCTGCGCCTGAATGGTCACGTCCAGTGCGGTGGTCGGCTCATCGGCAATGAGGAGCTTCGGGTTGCAGGAAAGTGCCATTGCAATCATGGCACGCTGACGCATGCCGCCGGAGAATTCGTGCGGATACTGCTTTGCACGCTCTTCCGGGTTCGGAATGTTAACAAGGGAGAGGTACTTAATGGCTTCCGCCTTCGCCTCTGCCTTGGAAAGATGACGGTGGTGCTGAATGGCCTCGACAATCTGCTTGCCGACGGGCTTTGTCGGGTTCAGGCAGGTCATCGGGTCCTGGAAGATCATGGAAACTTCCTTGCCGCGAATCTTCTGCATTTCTTTTTCGTTCGCGGCTACGATGTCGTGCTCGCCGAGCTGCACGCTGCCCTCTTTAATTCTTGCGGGCGGCATGGGGTTCAGCTTCATGATGGTCTGCGCCGTGACGCTCTTGCCGCAGCCGGACTCACCGACGATGGCGAGCACTTCGCCCTCGCTCAGCGAGAACGTGACGCCGCGGACAGCCTTGACCTCACCGGCGTAGGTATCGAAGGAAACGTGCAGGTTCTGCACATCTAATACTTTATTCATGTTGAATTACCTCCTCAAGCGCGGGTCAAATGCATCGCGCAGGCCGTCGCCCAACAGGTTGAAGGAAAGCATTGTAAGGCTGATGGCAACTGCCGGCACAACAAGCTGGTACGGATACGTCATGAACACATCTTGACCGCCCTTTGCCAGAACGCCCCAAGACGGCTGCGGAACCGGAACACCGAGACCGATGTAGGAAAGGAACGCCTCGGTGAAAATCGCGCTCGGAATTGCGAGGGTGACGTTGATGATGATAACGGAAAGTGCATTCGGAATGAGGTGCTTTGCAATGATTCTGGAGCTCTTTGCGCCCATGGCTTCTGCCGCTACGATATATTCCTGACTCTTGAGCTGGAGCACCTGACCACGCACAAGACGTGCCATGCCGGTCCAGCCGGTGATGCCGTAGGCGACGACCATGGTGAAGATGCCCTTCGGGAGCACCATCATCAAAAGAATAACGACGATAAGGTACGGAATACCGTTGACGATCTCCACGATACGCATCATGATGGTATCAACCGCGCCGCCGACGTAACCGGAAATACCGCCGTAGATCAGGCCGACGATGAGGTTGACGAACACGGCTGCGAACGCGATCATCAGAGAGACGCGGCCGCCTTCAAAGGCGCGCAGGAAAAGGTCACGGCCGAGGTTATCGGTGCCGAAATAGTGTACATGGTGCTGTCCCTCATAGCGGGAGTCTGTACAAACTGTCATGAAGCCCTTGTTGACTTCGCCAAGGTGCTGTTCACGGCTCTCAAACGGAGAGAAGAACGGCACGATGATGCAGGAAAGGATGAGAAGCACGATGATGAAGAAACACACAACGGCAACTTTGTTTTTCATCAGTCTGCCGATGGCATCTTTCCAGAAGGTCGTGCTCGGGCGGGAAATGCCCTCGCGGCGAGCGGAGTCGGAACCGATCCACTCAAAACGGCTTTTATCTATCTGTGTCATACTCAGCCCTCCAATTTCACGCGCGGATCAATGAGAC
This sequence comes from Hominenteromicrobium mulieris, assembly GCA_021029595.1. GTDB lineage: Bacteria > Bacillota > Clostridia > Oscillospirales > Acutalibacteraceae > Hominenteromicrobium > Hominenteromicrobium mulieris. Next base: position 594,851 of record JAJJOY010000003.1, read on the forward strand.
CATACGCAATATCGACTACGAGGTTCGCAATAATAAGGAACGCGCCGTAGAAAACCGTGGTGCCGCAGATCATGGTGTAATCGAGACCCTGAATGCTCTGCACGAAATACTTGCCGAGGCCCGGGATACCGAAAACGCTTTCTACGACGAAGCCGCCGGTGAGGATGCCTGCCGTGATCGGGCCGAGGACCGTGACGACCGGCATGATGGCGTTGCGCATTGCATGCTTAAAGATGATGCCGCTCTGGGAAAGGCCTTTTGCCTTAGCGGTCTTGATGTAATCCTGACCGAGAACGTCCAGCATGCTGGTACGCATCAGACGGGAGATCGTCGCGAGAGAACCGAAGCCGAGTGCGACAACCGGGAGAATGTGGCTGTTGAAGCCTTCCCAGCCGGTAATAGCGAAAATACGCATGCCCGTTGCCATATACAGCTTGAGGCCGAGGAAATACTGCAAAACAGAGGCCACAACGAACGACGGAACGGAAACACCGAGCAGTGCAATAATCATGGCAACTGTGTCGGCTGCCTTGCCGCGCTTAATGGCTGCGAGTGTGCCGAGGAGTACGCCGCCGATGAAGGCGAAGCAAATGGAACGGATACCGACGTCAAACGAAATGGCAAATGCTTCGGTGATCATCAATGTGACCGCACGGTTATAGGTAAGGGAAACGCCAAGGTCGCCCTGCACAACATTACCGATATAAATGAAGAACTGCTGCCATACGGGCTTATCAAGACCGTATTTCGCATAAAGCGCTTCCATCTGTGCCGCGGGAAGCTGCTTTTCACCGGTGAACGGGTCGCCCGGAAGAAGCTGCATCATGAAGAATGTGATCGCGACCAACAGGAACAGGGTAACAATGGAATAGCCCACGCGCTTTAAGATGTACTTAGTCATGTGCAATCCACCTCTCTTTGATAGTTTAATAGAATGATTAAAGGTTATGCGGACAAAGCCGCCGACGTTTTTGGGAACGATGCCGCCAAAGCGTCCGCGGCCTTGTCCGATAAACGACAATATGACAATATAACAAAAAATGTGCGCAAAAGCTCGGAAATTATTCTGCCGCCTTTGGCACATCAATTTTGTGAACTTAGCGAATGCAGCTTGTATTGCCGTTCGCGGAAATCCCCAAAATTTCGGGGAAACAAGGCTTTACTCACCCAACACAGTGATGCGTATATCACCTAAAAGTGTTGAAGTAAAAGATTAAAAGAATAAATACAGTTCGGTGCGGCGCACCCTTTTAAGATGCACCGCAAGCCGTAACCGTATTTGAATTTCTTTTAAGTATCCGGGTCAGCGCCCGTAAGGTTTTCGATTAGGAAAGCTTTACGTAAACAGCGTTGATATCCTGGAACGTAGATCTGTGCATACCGCCCTTGATCTTATCGGAGCAAGCATAGGACGGAGCTCTCCAGAAGGACGGGCCGATCGGGAGCTGATCCGCAATGATCTGCTCGCACTCGATGAAGTAAGACTCACGCTTTTCAAGGTCTGTCTCCTTGGCTGCGAGGTCGATGAGCTCATCGTATCTCTCGTTGGAGAAGCCGGTCTGGTTGTTGCCGCCATCGGTGACCCACATGTCAAGGAAGGTGTTCGGGTCGTTGTAGTCCGGGCCCCAACCGGTGATGGACATGACATAGTTGCCGGTCTTACGGTTCTGAGAACCCTGCTTGGTGATCATGGAGTTAACGGCAACCTCGATGCCGAGAACCTGTCTCCACTGCTCCTGATAGAAGGAAGCTTCTGCAATAGACGTCGGGGAGTCGCCGCAGTCGATGGAGAGGTGAGCGGAGAGATCATCTACCGTGCAGCCGAGCTCGGAGAGAGCCGTTGCAAGGTATTCCTTAGCTTTTTCCTGGTCACGGGACGGCGCATACAGCTCGCCGACCTTACCTGCAAAGGGGGTGCCGTCAGCAGCGGAAACACCGGGCGCCGTGAAGGAAGTCATCGGCTCGTTATCGTTCTGCCAAACCGTATCAATTTCCTTCTGCGCGTCAATTGCATTGAACAGTGCACGACGGAGATTTACATTGGAGAGATACTGGTCATTGTTGTTGAAGTAAATGTAGAATGCGGTACCATCCGTATAAGACTGAATCGTAGCACCTGCTGCTGTAGCCTGCTTGATGAGTTCGCCGGTGCCGAGACCGACCATATCCAGGTCGCCTGCGAGGAAGGAGGAGAGAGCTGCGTTGGCATCGGTGATGATCTTCCAATCGATCTCTTCAACTTCTACGTCTGCTGCGCCGTGCCATGCATCGTTTTTCTGCATAACGATCTTATCGTTGTGGCTCCACTCAGTAAGAGCGAACGGGCCGTTCGTGCAGAAGTACTGCGCTTCGGTGGAGTAGAGGTCTGCGCCTACAGCCTCATAGAATCTCTGGTTGATCGGAGCAAGGGTGCCGAAGGAGAACAGGAACAGTGCGTACGGAGTCGGCTGCTCCATGGTAACCTCAAGGGTATAATCATCGACAACCTTTACACCAACTTCGTCCCAAGTAACTTCACCGTTGAAGTACTTTTCAGCGTTCTTGATGAAGTAGAGGAAGTAAGCGTAATCAGAAGCAACATCCGGGTTCAAAGCCTGACTCCAAGCAAACTCGAAGTCCTTCGCCGTAACCGGGTCGCCGTTTGTCCAAACGCCGTCCTTACGGAGGTGGAAGGTGTAGGTGAGGGTATCCTCATCGTAGTCCCAGCTCTCAGCTGCGCCCGGAACTGTGTTGTCGTCATCGTCGAGGGTGACGAGGTTCTCATACATGTGCTTGAACAAGGAGAACTCGATGGCATATGTGGAGGTCAGGGTGTTCAGGCCTGTCGGCTCCATACCTGCGTTCAGGCTGATAGTCTTTGCAGCGTCTACGGTCTTCGGGGTGAAGATTGCCGTAGCGTCACCGGATGCAGCCGGGGTGGAATCTCCGGAGGCGGTGGACTCGGTGGATTCTGCGCTGCTTTCAGAAGCTGTGATGCTCTCGGTAGATGTCTTGGAGCTGTTGCCGCCGCACCCAGCGAATGCGGAAACAACCAACGCCGCGGACAGAACCAGAGCTAAAACCTTCTTCAGTTTCATTTCTTGTTCCTCCTAATGTGATAGGTGATAGAATTATGAAATTTTCGTTCAAAGAAAATTCATATTGCATACATAATACAGCATAAAGCGCTAAATCGCAAGTGGCAAAACTATGGAAATCCTGTCCTAATTTTCATGTATTTTTGTGAATTATGACCTTGAGGCATATACACACCGTGCAGTTTTTCATGATAGTATTGCAATTTTGTAATTAAATCCGCCCAAAATCCGCCAAAAAAAGCCGCGTCAGGGGCATGTCCTCGACAAAAATACAAGTTTCCGCGTATTGTGCACGAACGACGGATAGAAACCGAATTCCTGCATTTTACGGTGAAATCCGACAAGTTTTCTCCTGTTTTTGAAAGAGAACGCGCAAAAATGCAGTTTACCCGGAAAATATGTTGGACATTTTCGAAGTTTTGTCCACCTGCCTCTCCCCTATGTGCGCTGTTTTCTATGCGTTTTTTGCTGCAAAGCCATCCTATATATAATAGTATGTGATATTCTAATATCGATATTGAATACGGTTTTTGCTTTAGTTTGCATCAGATGTCCTTCACTATGCATGCTTACCGGTTTTTGTGCAACTGCGGGAAATAAAACAGAACCCCTTCGCCGTGCAGACGAAGAGGTTCCGTAATGCAAATTTAAAATCAGCCGTGGATGGAGTAGTTCGGGGCTTCCTTCGTAATCTGAATGTCGTGCGGATGGCTTTCCTTCAAACCCGCACCCGTAATGCGCACGAACTGTGCCTTCTCGTGCATTTCCGGGATATTTGCGCAGCCCACATAACCCATGCCGGAGCGCAGACCGCCGACCATCTGATAAATGGTATCTGCGAGCGGTCCCTTATAAGGCACACGGCCCTCGACGCCTTCCGGAACGTACTTCTTGTTGTTTGCCTGGAAGTAGCGGTCGCTGGAGCCCTTACCCATAGCGCCCAGAGAGCCCATGCCGCGGTAGACCTTGAACTGTCTGCCCTGATAGAGCTCGTACTCGCCGGGGGTCTCCTTGCAGCCTGCAACAAGGGAGCCGAGCATAACGACGCTTGCGCCTGCTGCAAGCGCCTTGACGATATCACCGCTGTACTTGATGCCGCCGTCTGCGATAACCGGAACGCCGTATTCTGCCGCCGCGCATGCTGCGTCATACACAGCCGTGACCTGCGGCACACCGATACCGGCGACCACACGGGTGGTGCAGATGGAGCCCGGGCCGATGCCGATCTTTACGCAGTCTGCGCCGGCTTCGATAAGCGCACGGGTGCCCTCTGCCGTTGCAACGTTACCCGCAATGAGCTGGAGGTCTGGGTATGCTTTCTTGACCTTTTTCACTGCTTCGATGATGCCGCTGTTGTGACCGTGTGCAGAATCGAGCACGACAACGTCGACCTGTGCTTCCACAAGGGCAGCAACGCGGTCCAGAACGTCAGCCGTAGCGCCGATAGCCGCGCCGCAGAGCAGACGGCCGCCTTCGTCTCTTGCAGAGTTCGGGTACTGCACAGCTTTTTCAATATCTTTAATCGTGATGAGGCCCTTCAGATAGCCCTTTTCATCTACAATCGGAAGCTTTTCGATTCTGTGGTGGCGCAGGATCTCCTGTGCATCCTTGAGGGTGGTACCGACCGGCGCGGTGACGAGGTGATCCTTCGTCATGACGTTTTCGATTTTCTGGTCGAAATCGGAGCCGGACATGAAGCGCAGATCGCGGTTCGTGATGATGCCGACGAGCTTGCCGTTTTCGCAGATTGGCACGCCGGAGATCTTGTAGCGGCCCATGAGGTTATCCGCCTCGCGCACGGTGTTCTCCGGCGCAAGGAAGAACGGATCAACGATAACGCCGTTCTCGGAGCGCTTGACCATATCGACCTGATCGGCCTGACGCTCAATGGACATGTTCTTGTGAATGATGCCGATGCCGCCCTCACGCGCAATGGCAATGGCCATGTCCGCTTCCGTGACGGTATCCATAGCCGCCGTCATAATGGGAGTGTTCAGCTTGATCTTCTTTGTGAGATGAGTGGAAATGTCTACCTGACTGGGCAGTACGTGTGATTCTGCCGGGATCAGAAGAACGTCGTCAAAGGTGAGCCCCTCTTTGACAAACTTAGAGGTGAATTCTGTGTTCAGCATACCGTCAACCATCCTTTCGCCTTGTGCACCGTGTTTTGTTGTCTTTATGCGGTAATTTCCGCATACCGCATAGGAAAAATTTCCCGGCAAGCCGGAGAAAATATATTATTTGGTATTAGATTGTACCACTTTCGCGGTACATTTTCAACTGTTTTGTCCTCGAAAAAACAGAGATACCCGCTGAGCGTTCTATGCGCTTTTTAGGGAAAAACCACAAAAAGCGGTTTTATGTGGCTAACTTCCGGGTTTCGGGGCGATTTTTGCAGGATTTTGACGGACTGAACTTCTAAAAAGCACTCCATTTGTAAAAAACTTCATACAGAAATCACAAAATATCTTGACACTCCGCTCCGTTTGATATACCCTAAAACTACTATATCAAAAGCATATCTCCCGTACCCGACATATTCGGCGCACGGCATATTTTTCGCGCTTTCCCTATTACACTCGGCCCTATTGGGCTAAAAGGATGGTTTTTCATGAACAAGCTTCGCAGATTGCGCTCCCTCTCCCCGGAGATGGCGGAAACGCTGCGCCTTGCCGGCGTGCAGGGCATTTTTTGGGCGGCCATGGCGGTAGGCAATTATCAAACAGTCTACCTGCAAAGCATCGGCTTTCCCGCTACGGATTTCGGCTTATTAAACGCCATTGCCTGTGCCGTCGCTATTTTTGCCATGACGTTTTGGGGCACGGTGAGCGACCGTATCGGCAGCGTGCGCAAAATTGTCATTTTAACGCTGACGCTCGGCTGCGGCCTTTTCATTTTTGTGCCGCTCATTCCGACGGGGCAATCCTACTCAACGCTATTATTTCTAATCTTGATCCCGATCATCAACTTTTTCCGCGTACCGATGTCGCCGTTTGTCGATAACCTTACGGTGCGCAACTGTGCGGAGCATCGACTGAATTACGGCATGGTACGCAGCAGCGGCTCGCTTTTATTTGCCATTGCCGGTGTTATCACGGTAAACGCGCTCATTCCTGCGGCGGGTGTGCCTTCGACGTTCTGGGTGATGGGCATTGTGATGATTCCTGCCATTGTTCTGACGTATTTCTGCTTTGAGCCGCAGAGCGGCAAGCGTGTAAAAAAGAGCGCAACGGGTGCCGGCGTACTGCTGAAAAACTACGCATACATGGCGTTTCTCATTTTTGCATTCTTCTTCCAGATGGCCGTGGCGTTTGAAGGGAGCTTCTTGACGTATTACATGGCGGATATTCAGATCGATACCGTCAATCTTGGGCTCATTCTCTCCGTGCGTGCTATGATGGAAATCCCGTTTCTGTTCTTCATCGGCCGCCTGCGCCGCCATATCAAGATGAAATACCTCATCATGCTTTCTGCAATTTTGATGGCGACGGAGTGTCTGTGCTTCTGCTTCCTTGTGAATTCGCTGCCGACTATGTTGGTATTTGCCGCGTTTTACGGCCTTGGCAACGGTGCATTTCTCGGCACGGGCACGAACTATATCTATGAGCTTGCACCCGTGGAGCTGCGTGCCACGGCGCACAGCCTGTTCATTTCCGTGGCGCAAATCTCCGGCATTCTCGGCAACCTGCTCGGCGGCGTTCTGTTTGACACCATCGGCGGCAAAGCGTTCTATGGCGTAACAGCCTGCATGTTTCTCGTTTCCGTTGCGATCTTCGCCGCAAGCTTTCTCTTCCACCGCAATAAAAAAGAAACGGCTGCGGCATGACCTTCAAATACTCTGTGCTCTTAAAGGCTCGCTTCGGCGGGCCTTTTGTTTTGTCTGAAAACACACGCCTTTTTTGTATATGTCGAAATAACGTTTCCAATCCATTTTACGCTGCTTTTTAGCGTACCCGCACGCAACATGTCGTAAAAATGAATGCGTAAAGTATATTGCCTTTCCATATATAGCCGATACCTTGTGAAAAACTTAGTTTCCCCCACTATACCGTGTGCTTTTCCACACTTTCCACCGAGTTTTCCACACCGTAATTTTGCAGAATTATGCATATTTATACACAACTTCGTTCTGCGATTGTATGGTTGTTTGTTCTCGCATCGTGGACACATCTGTGTATATCTGTCGAAATGTGTCCGTAATCGGAGATACATACGTTCGAAACTGTTGAATATTCTTTCACTCCTTTAAGTTGAAAATCTGTTTTCCACATATCCTCAGAAAAAGTTTTACACAAGACGATGGCGAAAACTGTTGCCTTTTGAAAGTTCGTGTTCTTTCGTTCCGCTTTGCATCATTTCTCCTATTTTTTAATACGGTCATCAGAGCAAGTCTTTCTATAAGCAGACGGCAAAAGAGGCACATGCATTTTACTTTGCATGTGCCTCTTTTGTCACCTATTTAATTTGCAAAAATCACTTTTTCGGGACGATAACTTCCTTGCCGCCCATGTACGGACGCAGAGCTTCCGGGATGCGAACGCTGCCGTCTGCCTGGAGGTTATTCTCAAGGAATGCGATGAGCATACGCGGCGGTGCAACAACGGTGTTGTTCAGCGTGTGGGCAAGGTACTTGCCGTTTTCGCCGTTTACGCGGATGCGCAGGCGGCGCGCCTGTGCGTCACCGAGGTTGGAGCAGCTGCCGACCTCAAAGTACTTCTTCTGGCGCGGGGACCACGCTTCAACGTCCACAGACTTAACCTTCAGGTCTGCGAGGTCGCCCGAGCAGCACTCGAGCGTGCGGACCGGGATATCCATGCTGCGGAACAGGTCTACGGTGTTCTTCCAGAGCTTATCATACCACTTCATGGAGTCTTCCGGCTTGCAGACGACAATCATTTCCTGCTTTTCAAACTGGTGAATACGGTAAACGCCGCGCTCCTCGATGCCGTGTGCACCTTTTTCCTTACGGAAGCACGGAGAATAGCTGGTCAGCGTGAGCGGCAGTTCGGCTTCCGGCAGGATCTGGTCGATGAATTTACCGATCATGGAGTGCTCGCTGGTACCGACGAGATACAGGTCTTCACCCTCGATCTTGTACATCATGGAATCCATTTCCGCAAAGCTCATAACGCCGGTAACGACGTCGCTGCGAATCATATACGGCGGGATAACATACGTGAAACCGCGGTCAATCATAAAATCGCGCGCATACGCAATAACGGCAGAGTGCAGACGCGCGATGTCGCCCATCAGATAATAGAAGCCGTTACCCGCAACGCGGCGTGCAGCGTCCAGATCGATACCGTTGAAGCTTTCCATGATCTCCGTGTGGTACGGAACCGGGAAATCCGGAACGACCGGCTCGCCGAAACGCTCAACCTCAACGTTTTCGCTGTCGTCTTTGCCGACCGGCACGCTGGCATCGATGATATTCGGGATCGTCATCATGATCTTGAGGATCTTCTCGTCGAGCTCCTTTTCCTTCGCTTCTGCGGCGATGAGCTCATCGGACTGTGCCTTGACCTGTGCCTTGACCTCCTCAGCCTCGGCCTTCTTACCCTGACCCATCAGTGCACCGATCTGCTTGGAGAGCTTATTTCTGGAAGCGCGCAGGCTGTCGGCCTTCTGCTGCGTAGCGCGTTTTTCGGTGTCCAGCTCGATGACTTCATCGACAAGCGGAAGCTTTGCGTCTTGGAACTTTTTCTTGATATTCTCGCGAACAATGTCCGGGTTTTCTCTCAAAAACTTAATATCGATCATTTTTGAACATTCCTTTCGGTTATTTGTGGCTTTTTAAGCATTTTTCTTGGTTCTTGGGCCGGTTTCGCATCGCGAAACTCCAATAGGCAAAAAAGTATTCGAGCTCTGCGGAGCTTGACCAAGGGGTTTACCCTTGGAACCCACAGCCTTTTGAAAAAGGCTGGCGAAAACTTTATTCGCCCCGTTCACTTTAGCTTTGTGATTTACTCGCCCGTTTTATCGGTCAATTTCAAATCATACAGCAGATTCTTGAGGTCTTCCTCACCATAAAACTCGATTGTCAGCGCCGCTTTTTTCTTTGTGCCGGAGATATGCACCACACGGTTTAAAACGTCACGAAGTGCAAGCTCGGCCTCGTCATAGTAGCGGATGCGGCGCTTTGCGGGTTTATCTGCCTTTTCCGGCTTCTCCTCGTTGGCGCGCTTTGCCATTTTTTCCAGCTCGCGCACGGAGATGCCCTCCATGGTCACGCGTCTTGCCGCCGCTTTCATCTGGTCTTCGTTTTTGAAGCTCAGCAGCGTTCTGGCATGGCCCGCAGTCATTTCGCCGCGCTCCAGCATGTTCTGCATATCCTCCGGCAGATTCAAAAGCCGCAGTGCATTCGTGATCGCCGGACGGGATTTGCCCACTGTTTTTGCAATCTCCTCCTGCGTGAACTCGAAGTTATCCATCAGCATCTTGTAGCCGTTTGCTTCTTCCAGCGGCTTCAAATCCTCACGCTGCAAGTTCTCAATCAGCGCCAGCTGCATCACTTCGCTGTCCGTCAGGTCGCGGATAACCGCCGGTACGGTCGTCAGTCCTGCCATGCGAGAAGCACGCCAGCGTCGTTCACCCGCAACGATCTGATAGCCGCCGGAAAGCAGTGGGCGCACCAAGATCGGTTGCAAAACGCCGTGCTGCGCAATAGAATCCGCCAGCTCGGTCATCGCGCCGTCATCAAAGCTCTGGCGCGGCTGCGTACGGTTCGGCTCCAAGTCGTTTATGCTGAGCTCCACCGCGCCGGCATCGTCCTCACGCGCATTGTCATAGAAAATTGCGTCCAGCCCCTTGCCGAGGCCTCCTTTTTTTGCCATTGCGAAAGACCATCTCCTTCTTGTCGCATTTATACCGATACCACACGATTTTGCGCATGAAACCGGTTTTGCCGCCGAAATCAGCGGTTTTTCTTCAAAATTTCATCCACAAGCGCACCGTATGCGATGCAGCCTTTGTTGGATTTATCGTAGTACAAGATCGGCTGTCCGTAGCTCGGCGCCTCGGAAAGACGCACTGTGCGCGGAATGACTGTTGCAAACACCTTGCGCGGGAAATACTTTTTAATTTCCGTCACAACCTGCTGCGTCAGGTTCAGTCTGCCGTCATACATCGTCAGCAAAACACCTTCCAGCTCTAAACGGTCGTTGTAACGGCGCTTCACAGCCTGCACGGAGCTCATCAGCTGCGAAAGGCCCTCCAACGCGTAGTATTCGCACTGTACCGGGATCAAAACAGAGTCCGAAGCATTCAGCGCGTTCGTTGTGATAAGCCCCAGCGACGGCGGGCAATCGATGATGATATAGTCGAATTCTGTGCGCAGTGGCGCCAAAGCCTTCTTTAAAACGGACTCGCGCCCGTTCAAATCCGCAAGCTCAATCTCTGCCGCAGCCAGATCGGCCTTGGAAGGGATGACAGAAAGCTTTTCAAATTTTGTTTCGAGAACGGCATCTTCGCCCTTTGCCCCGTTGATGAGAATATCATATGAGGTCGTTTTCAGCGTTCGGCGATCAAAACCTACGCCGCTCGTGGAGTTGCCCTGCGGGTCAATATCGACCAAAAGCGTCTTTTTCCCTTTTGCGCCGAGCCATGCGGCAATATTTACTGCGCTGGTCGTCTTGCCCACGCCGCCTTTTTGGTTCGCCACGGCAATTACCTTGCTCATGTACCGCGCCCCTTTCCTTCTTCTTTCTATTATATAGGATATTGTAGCACATATCCGGCACAGAATAAAGAGAAAAGTTCATTTTTTTGCAATGTTTCATGTGAAACAGCCGGATTTTATCGCGTTTTGGCAAATTTTGATGTTTCATGTGAAACATTTGCAGTTTTAAACCAAAAAAGCATTAAAAACACAGAAGGACTGCCGGCATTTGCAGACAATCCTTCTGTGTTGTGGGAAATGAATAAGGGAATGGGTTTACCTCGTACTCAATATTAAGTTCTGGCGCATCAGCTTGCCTTGTGTGCAGCTGATTTTGGGATGCGGACGACGCATTCGTAATACTCATCCGTTTCCTTACGCTGAAAAGCTGCGCCGATGCCGGCCTCTTTCATGGTTTGGACAGCATGGTCGATCGTGTTGAGGAACAGGCGAACATCTTTCGCAATGAATGTCCTCTTCGGCCTTTTCGCCTGTCCCTCCTGCTCCAAAAGTGATTTGATATACGTATCCGTCTGTGCCACGTTCATTTTGCGCGCTATGACAGTCTTTAACGCTGCCATGCGCTTTTCCGGATCCTCCATTCTAAGCAAAGCACGTGCATGACGCTCCGTAAGGTGGTTTTCCAGCACCATGCGCTGCTCTTCGCCGGAAAGCCGCAGCAAACGAATCTTGTTTGCAAGCGACGGCTGGCTCATGCCGAGCCTACGTGCGGTCTCCTCCTGCGTCATAGAGCGGTCCTGCATCAAAGCATAGATTGCAGCAGCTTCCTCAAAAAAATTCAGGTCACTGCGCTGCATATTTTCAATAAGCGCCAACACCGCGCCGTCCTGCGGAGAAAGCTCCTGCACAATGGCCGGGATGGTTTTGAGCCCCGCCATACGCGAAGCACGCCAGCGGCGCTCCCCTGCCACCAAAATGTAGCGGTCGCGGTCTCTGCGCACAAGAATCGGCTGCAAAACGCCGTTTTGACGAATGCTTTCTGCGAGCTGCGAAAGCTCGTCCTGCGGAAAATCCAATCGCGGCTGTGCAGGATTTGGCACAATCTTATCCGGTGAAAGCTCCAAAAGCTTTTTCTTTTCCGTAAACGCCATACGCCGCACCTCCTGCTTGAATTTCCAGTGTAAGAAGTTGTCCTTTGTGAGGGCTTGTTTTCTTTACAGGAAATAGCTTACCACAATGAAAAGGCAGATTTTGCCGCAATCTGTCACCGTACAAAAAGTTTTTCTTGCTTTTTTGAAACGCGGTGCTATAATAATAGAAATATTCAAACGGAAAAGCGTCGAAAAAGCGCATATTCCCGCCATTTTTAGAGAAAAGGAGCGAAAGAACATGATCTATGCAGAAACCGAAATCCAGCTGAAAAACGGGTGCACCGCCGTCGTACGCAATGCACGCCCCGAAAATGCCAAGCAGATGATTGAATACCTGCGCACCGTTTCGGGCGAATCTCCGTTTTTATTGCGTGAGCCGGATGAGGTGAATTTCACCGTCGAAAAAGAACGCGCAATTTTGCAAAACAAAGCGGAAAGTCCAAACGAGATCATGCTCACCGCTTATGTGAACGGCGAGCTTGCCGGCAACTGTTCGCTGGCGTCGCAAGGTGATAAGCGCCGCACAAAGCATCGCTGCTGTGTTTCCATTGCGTTATATGAAAAGTATTGCAACCTTGGACTTGGACGTATATTATTAAGCACACTCTTGGAGCTTGCAAAGCAATGCGGATACACACAAGCGGAACTGGGTGTGATTGAAGGCAACGAGCGCGCAAAGCATGTTTACGAAAGTCTCGGATTTAAAGAATATGGCTTTTTGCCAAATGCTATGCACTACAAAGACGGTGCCACGCGCGGCGAATACTTCATGGTGAAAGAGTTATAAGTTCCACGTGAAACAAAAAAAGGGCAGCTATGCGAATTACCTCTGCATAGCTGCCCTTAAATTTTGAGTGCTTTTACAAATATTTCTTAAAGCCCTTCACTTCACTGTAGCCAATGGCATCATAGAATTTATGCGCGCCGGTACGCTGCAGGCCGGAGACCAAAATGCAGTAGTGGCACTCTTTCTCTCTGCCCCACGTCTCAATGGCTTCAAACATGCCGCGTCCGATACCTTTTCCGCGGTACTTTTCGTCCGTAACAACATTTTCAACGAGTAAAATCGGCTTGCAGGTATCGCAAATATCTTCAAATACAACACCAATCAAAGAGCCACAAAGGTCGCCGTTTTCCGTATTTTCAGCTACAAGCAAATAGTTATCCTCGTTCTTTGCAATTTTCTCTATCTTTTCCGCCATTTTCTGCGGATCTGCCATCGCATCGGAAAGCTGCGCCAAAAGTGGGTTCAGCTTCGGAATGTCGTTCAATTCGGCTTTGCGGTAGATAATGTTCATTTTGCTTCCCCTTTCTGTTCTAAAAATAGTGGCTTTTTGGTAATCGTACCGCCGTGACGCGGATACATTTTCGGCGTAAAGCGCAATTTGCGCATTACGGCAACAAAGCGCTCGCTCTGTTCCTCATCCGGCAGAATGAAAGGAACCGTTTTTACAACATCGCATCCAAGCGAAGAGATTGCTTTTCGGGCATATTCCAGTTCATCCGGCAGACTCGGACCTTTCATCGCGGCAAAATAGCCCTTCATTTTAATGAGCGGAATGCAATATTCCGCCAAAATATTCATATTTGCGACCGCACGAGCCGTTGCAACATCAAAGCTTTCACGTAGCTTAGTGTCTTTTCCGGCTTCTTCCGCACGCTTGTGAATCGTCTCGGCTTCAATGCCGATGGCATCACACACTTCGCGCAGAAAAACAAGCCGCTTATTCAAAGAATCGAGCAGCGTCAGTTCAATGTCCGGGCGCATGATCTTGAGCGGAATGCCGGGAAAGCCCGCACCGGTGCCTACGTCGATAACTTTCGCATTCTTTTTAATTTCAAGCGCTTTCAGCAACGTCAAGCTATCCACAAAATGTTTTATGACTGCCTCTTCCGGGTCGGTGATGGCCGTGAGGTTCATCACGGTGTTGCGCTCCAAAAGCAGATCAAGATAGATCTGGAACTGCTCCGCCTGTGCAGGCGAAACCTTTACGCCAATCTCTTTTGCTTTTGAAATCAGCAGATTTTTAATATCCATAATCAAAATTTCAGCTCGCCTAAAGCAAAGCTGCCCTTTCAGTTTTGTTTTATAAATATTATAGTAATTAAGTTCAATTCATTGCATGTTAAATGTAGCGGACATCACTTTCCTTCATTGTGCGCAGAGAGCCAAATCAACAGCACGGAAATATCCGCCGGGGAAACGCCGGAAATACGCCCTGCCTGTCCCACGTTTTCCGGACGCACGCGATTGAGTTTTTCCTGTGCCTCAAGTCGCAGACCCGAAATCTCGGCGTAGTTGATCTCTTTCGGCAGCAGCTTCTTTTCCAACCGGCGCATTTCGGCAATGTCCTGCAGCTGGCGCTTGATGTAGCCCTCATATTTAAGCGCCGTCTCCACGCTTTCAAAAATCTCACGCGGGTAATCCGGGCGTTCGGTGTCGATGGGTGTCAGGTCCGCATAAGTCACCTGCGGGCGGCGCAGCAGCTCAGAAAGGCGCACACCCGTCGTGACCGGCGATGTTTCACATGAAACCAGCACTTCGTTCAGCGCGTCCGTCGGCGAAAACACCGTTTTCTCCGCACGCTTCATCTCCGCTTCTTTCTGCGCCTGCTTCTTTTCAAACTTCGCCCAACGGCGGTCATCGATGAGCCCCAGCTCGCGGCCGATTGGCGTCAGTCGCTCATCGGCGTTATCCTGCCGCAGCACAAGACGGTATTCAGAGCGCGAGGTCATCATGCGGTACGGGTCGGTGACGCCTTTCGTGATGAGGTCGTCGATGAGCGTGCCGATGTACGAGCCCGCGCGATCCAAAATAAGCGGGTCACGATTTAAGACTTTCAGCGCAGCATTTGCACCTGCCACAAAACCCTGCGCGGCGGCTTCTTCATAGCCGGAACTGCCGTTGAACTGCCCCGCGCCGTAAAGTCCCGGATAATCGCGAAACTCCAGCGTGGCGTTCAGCTGCAGCGGGTCGCAGCAATCATATTCGATCGCATACGCGTTTCGCATGATTTCTACGTGCTCAAGCCCCTTGATCGTGCGGTAAAACGCAATCTGCACTTCTTCCGGCAGTGAAGAGCTCATACCCTGCAAGTACATCTCCTCGGTTTCCGCGCCGCACGGTTCAATAAAAAGCTGATGGCGCGGCTTTTCGGAAAAGCGCATGATCTTATCTTCAATGCTCGGGCAGTAGCGCGGGCCAACGCCTTCGATCATGCCCGTATACAGCGGCGAACGGTGGATATTATCGAGAATAACCTGCTTCGTGCGGTCGTTTGTCCAGCTCACGTAGCACACAGCCGAGTTTTTCGGCGGCATTTCCGCATCAAATGAGAACGGCGTGACAGGTTCATCGCCCTTTTGAACCTCGAGGTCGGTAAAATCGATGGATGAGCGCAGCACACGCGCCGGGGTGCCGGTTTTAAAGCGGCGCAACGAAATGCCAAGCTCTTTTAAAGAACCCGCAAGTTCCGTCGCCGGGAACATGCCATCCGGGCCGCCCGCATACGAAACCTCACCCACAAAGATGCGCCCGCCGAGAAATGTGCCGGTCGCCAGTACAACCGCGCGGCACGTGTAAACCGCGCCGAGGCGTGTCGTCAGCAGCCAGTTTTCGCCGTCTCGCTCAATGTCGATGACCTCCGCCTGGCGCATCACGAGGTTTTCGCACTGCTCAAGCTTATGCTTCATCACGCGCGCGTACTTGTTGCGGTCGATCTGCGCGCGCAGCGAGTGCACCGCAGGGCCTTTACCAAGGTTCAGCATGCGGCTTTGCAGCGTGCATTCGTCCGCCGTTTTGCCCATTTCGCCGCCGAGCGCGTCCACTTCGCGCACAAGGTGGCCCTTTGCTGTGCCGCCGATGCTCGGGTTGCACGGGCAGTTGCCCACAGCGTCCATGTTTATTGTGAAGATCACCGTGCGGCAGCCGAGACGCGCCGAGGCCAAAGCCGCCTCAATTCCCGCGTGTCCCGCGCCGATCACGGCAACATCGTATTTTCCTGCATCATAGCTCATAATTTAACTTCTTTTCCGATTTATTCTGAAATACAGCTTATTCCAAAGATAAAATATAACAATTTTGATATTTTATTTTCCCACGCAGAACTTTTCAAATACCTGATCGACCACCGCATCCGAAACACGCTCTCCGGTCAGTTCATTTAAAGCTGCAATGGCACCCTCCAGCGAGACCGTCACCGCGTCCCACGTCATGCCCATAAGCAAAGCGTTTTCCGCTTCCTCCAACGCCGTGAGCGCCTCTTGTACGTCCGCGCGTTGGCGCTCCGTATAGAGAATGCCGTCGTTCGGGTTCAGCTCAGCGGTTTTCAGTGCGTGCGCTGCAGCGTTTTGCAGCGCAGGCAGTCCCTCGCCGGAAATTGCCGAGACCGTCACGACCTCTTTGAAATGCTTATCGATCTCCGCACGGTCGATCTTCGGCGCGAGGTCGGATTTATTGATGACCGCCACGGCCGGTGTATCGCCTATGGCGTCCATCAACGCGCGGTCGTCGTCGTTCAGCTCTTCACTCGCATCAAACACCGCCAGCACAAACTGTGCCGTTTTGACGCGATCTAAAGCCATGCGCACGCCGATCTGCTCCACGCGGTCTTCCGTATCGCGGATACCGGCGGTATCGGCAAGACGCAGCGGAATTTCACCGAGCAGCACAGTCTCCTCCACCACGTCACGCGTCGTGCCCGCAAGATCGGTCACAATGGAGCGCTCGCAGCCCGCAAGCAGGTTCATCAGCGTGGATTTGCCGGCGTTCGGGCGGCCTGCAATGACCGTCACCACGCCTTCACGCAGAATGCGCCCGCCGTCAAAGCCGGCGAGCAAGTCTTTCAGCGCCGTTTTTCCGGCGGCAAGGCGCGTTTTCAGCATCGTCTCATCCACCTGTGGAATGTCGTCGTCCGGGTAATCCGCCCATGCGGCAAGGTGCGCACCGATGTCCGTCAGATCCGAACGCAGCTTTTCAATGCGGCGGGAAAGTGCGCCGTCGTGTCCCGCCTGCGCCGCTTTCATCGCTTCGCGCCCCTGCGCGGAGATGATCTGCATGACGGCTTCCGCCTGCGCAAGGTCCATTTTGCCGTTTAAAAACGCGCGGCGCGTAAATTCGCCCGGCGCGGCAGAGACCGCACCGGCAGCAAAAACCGCCTGCAAAACCGCTTTTAAAACGAACAATCCGCCGTGGCAGGAAAGCTCCACCACGTCTTCACCCGTAAAGCTGTGCGGTGCGGCAAAAACGGTCGCAACGCACTCATCGAGGCGCTCGCCGTCCGGCGCATACACGTGTCCGAAGCGGCACGTGTAACCCGCCATATCACAGAGCTTCGCGCCGGAAACCGACTTAAAAACACGGTCGCCGACCGCGCGGGCCTCATCGCCCGAAATGCGAATGACTCCGATGCCGCCCGGCGCCGCCGCCGTAGAGATTGCTGCAATGGTCTTCATAGTTTATCCCTTCTTCTCGTTCGCTGCACATGCAACACTTTCTCATTTTGTATTATACCACGCGGCGAAAAGATTGTCACGCAGAATGTCGGAAAACGCAGGAAAATCACAGAGAAAGCGCAAAAACCTCCGCATACCAAAGTATACGGAGGTTCTCTGTTTTAAAGTTTTAGTTTTTGGAGATCTTACCGTAAGGCGTGGAAACATCGTCCAGAACACGCGGTGCTGCGGGAGCGGTGCGATTTTGTGCCGGACGGTTGTCACGACTATCTCTGCGCGGAGCGCGACCACCGCGATTATCGCGGTTGTAGCCGCCGTTTCTGCCACGGTTATTGCCGCCGCGACGGTTATCACGCTTTACGTAGCGCTCGCCGCCCTCAGGGCCGATCACAACGTGGCGGGCAAGGTCTTCACCCTCGCTCCAGGACTTCGCACCCTCAACCTCCTGCACGGCGGTGTGGATGATGCGACGCTCATACGGATTCATCGGCTCCAAGGAGGCATTGCGACCGGTCTTCACGGCCCGGGCAGCCATCTTTCTGCCGAGATTTTCAAGCGTTTCCTTACGCTTTTCGCGGTAATTGCCCACGTCCAGCGTAATGCGATAATAAGACTCGTCCACATGGTTTGCAACGAGAGACGCAAGATACTGGAGGGAATCCAGCGTTTCGCCGCGGTGGCCGATGATGAAGCCGATGTTTTCGCCGGTGAGCACAAGCTCTGCGCCTGCCTCTTCCTCGCGGATCTCAATATTTACGTCGCCGAGACCCATGCCGGAAAGAACGTTGCGCAGATACTCTGCTGCAGCGTCTGCCGGTGTGGAACGGATGAACGCGCGCACCTTTGCCGGTCTGCCGCCGAAAAGGCCGAAGCGCTTTTTCTCTTCCGTTTCAAGAACTTCAAATTCTGCGTCTGCGGGGTCTACACCCAGCATTGCGCATGCTTTTTCATACGCTTCTTCTGTGGTTGCGCCTGTTGCGATTGCTTCTTTTACCATGGCTTTCTTCTTCCTTTCTTCTTTTCAATACTCTATCTTTATCCCGTTTCGGAGTGAAAGGAGGTGGGGATAACAGCCTTTATTTATTTCTTGCTTCCGAGATAATCGGTAGAATTGCCTTTGTTTTTCTGCGCATTTCCGCCTTTTTTACCGGCCGCTTTCTTTTCCTTCTGCGCAGCCTGGCGCTCTGCCTGCGCCTGGTTCTTCGCCTCAATCTTATCGGCGATCTGCTTTTGCAGGTTTGCGGGCAGCGGCTTTACCTTCCGATCCGCCTGTAAAAGCGTCACATAGCGGCTCGCTTCCGACTTTGCGGAGACCTGCTCCGGCGAAAAATACTTGTGCGTGATGAGCGTCTGTGCAAAACCGACCAGCGCGGAAATAATCCAATAGAAACCGACAGCTGCCGGCATGATGTATGCCCAGTATGCGGACAGGAGCGGCATGCCGTACATCATGACCTTCATGCAGCCCTGACCTGCACCCTGCTGCTGTGTGGGCTGCAGCTTCTGCATGACAAAGGACTGGCCCCAGTAGGTCACAAGTGCCAGCACCGGGATGATCCACAGCATAGAAGCGAACGAGCTCGTGTTCGGGGACGCGAGCAGGTCAAGGCCGAAGCACTTGAAGCCCTTGCCGAAAAACTCAATCTTCTGCACATCGTCCGCGGAGAACATCGTCAGGTGGTCCTTCAGTGCGTCGAAATTCTTAACGATCTCAAGCTCTACATACTGGTTCGTGCTCGCAATGCCCGGAATCTTAGAAACAAATTCCGTAGCCTGCGAAATGGTGTCCTTTGCAATATGCAGGGTGTTCGAGAGCGGATAAATAACGGAGTAATAAATGCCGAGCATGATCGGGAACGGAAGCAGCGTCGTCAGACAGCCGCCGCCGGGATTCACACCCTCTTTTTCGTAGAGCTTCTGCAGCTCTTCGTTATACTTCATCTGGTCCTTGGCGTACTTCTTCTGCAGCTCCTGCTGCTTGCTTGCCAATCTGGACTGCGCCGCCATGCTCTTCTGCGATTTAATCGAGAACGGGAACATCAGCGCCTTTACGATGATCGTAAACAGGATGATCGCGATACCGTAGTTTTTGAAAACGGTGTACAGGAACCACAGCAGATAACCGAGTACGCTGCCGAAGAAATTAAAAATAGACATCATAGTAGTTGACCAAATCCTTCCCGGATCAAAACTTATTCTTTTTTCCGCTTTTCCGGCACAGGGTCATAGCCACCGCGGGAAAACGGATTACACCGCAGAATGCGCCAAAGCGCAAGCACGCCGCCGAGTAAGGCGCCATACCGCTCCACGGCTTCTTCCCCGTACTGTGAGCAGGTGGGGATATACTTGCAGCAGCCGCGCGTTGCACGCGGTCTCAGCTTCCGATAGAGATGGATGAGCCCAATGACGGCGCGGCGCGGCCAATACCGCACACCCTTTTTCGCCGAAATGCGTCCGCCTTTATATTGTATCGCAGCGGACACAGGCTCTTTCTGTTTTCTCATACTGCTTTTCTGATCTGTCGTTATGACAATTCTTCTTTCGTTACACTTGCGGTTTCTTCGCCCGTCTCCGACGTCCTTTCGGAGTCATTTTTCGCCGTTTTTGCGGAGTTGTTTTTATCTTTGGGTAGGGCAACAAGCACGCCGAGTTCCTCAAGCGCGCTTTTTAACTGCGAAGATACGATTTGATAGTTTGCGAACGGCGTTCTGCCGCGGCTGACGAGGACAAGGTCATACCCCGGCTTCAGCTGCGGATACAGCGCACGGATGCTTTCACGCAGAAGGCGCCGCGCACGGTTCCGCTTGACCGCGTTGCCGATCTTTTTGCTGGCCGTAATGCCCACGCGCGCCTGCTTTACCTTTTTATTGCGCAGGCAATACAGCACAAGCGCCGGGCGCACCGCGCTTTTTCCGCGGGCGTAAACGCGCTTATACTCGTGGTTTTCGGTCAGCGGCACAAGGATGTCCATGGGTAAGCCTCCAAAGCCGTTCGGTAAGGCCAAAGCTGAGTATAGCAGAGCCTTGCCGCCGAAAAAATCAGGCAAAACAAAGAAAGGTCACGCAGCGGTGACCCTCAAAGCATACATTAATAGGTTAAACGTGCTCTGCCCTTTGCTCTGCGACGCGCCAGAACTTTACGTCCGTTGCGTGTAGACATTCTCTTTCTGAAGCCGTGCTCCTTCTTTCTGTGGAGCTTCTTCGGCTGATAGGTTCTCAGCATATCAAAAACCCTCCTTTCACGAGGTTACTTATCAAAATGCGGTCTGCAAATAACAGTCCGTTACAGATAAGCATTATACCTTAAAACCGTAGAAGCTGTCAACCTTTTTTCGGGTTTTTACGGAAAAAAACTTGGAATGAAGCGCTGCAAAGGCAAAAGCAGACGAAAATAGAAGGCCTGCATGTTTTTTTCAGCCTGAAAAAACACAAAGCAAAGTGCGCAATGCCAAATGTTTTAATCGATCTTTTTTCAAGAAAGGTTATGGGAGCCCGGGGAAAAGTTTCCCATTCCTGCGTTAAAAATCCGCCTTCGCGCTCCCTTTTTCCACCCTTTCTGCGTATAAATTGCCGAAAACACGTTTCTTTCCCGCTTTTTGCCTGTGAAGTCCGTCAGATTTTTCAACATTCCACAGGTTTTCTGTGGACAACTTTGCGGTTTTGTGCTACACTATATATTAGTATTTTAGCGTCAAAATGCACTTTCAATGCCGCTTCTTCGGTCATCATGACCGCCGCGGCGCGGCTATGGGCGCATACCGATACCAAAACCTAAAAGAAAGGGAATAAGGAAATGGAATCATTCTTAGAAGCATGGGACCTCATTTGCGACTACTGCAAAAAGCAGGTCACCGACGTGAGCTATGAAACCTGGTTCAGCAAGCTCGTCCCCATCTCGCTCGATTTCGGAGCAGGCGTTGCAATCATTCAAGCGCCGAACGAATTTAACAAATCCACCATCGAGCGCGGCTTTCACAAGTGCTTGAACGACGCCGTACAGAGCGTTTTCGGCGAAGCTTTCACCTATAAGCTCATCACCCCGATGGAGAAAAAAGAAAAAGAGCGCGTGCCGGACGATGACGAATACGAGTACACGTTTGAAACGTTCATTGAGGGCAGCTCCAATAAATTTGCCTGCGCAGCCTGCCGCTATGTTGCAAAAGAGCCGGCCAAAAACTACAATCCCCTCTTTATCTACGGCAACTCCGGCCTCGGCAAAACGCACCTGCTCAACGCCATCGGTCACGAGCTCAAAAAGAATTTCCCGGATAAGGATATCATTTACGTCAAGGGCGACCAGTTTGCAAACGAGCTGATCGAGGCCATCCGCGCCGGTACCACCGTGAGTTTCCGCGAAAAGTACCGCAAGGCCGACGCACTCCTCATCGACGATATTCAGTTCATCGCCGGCAAGGAATCCACGCAGGAAGAGTTCTTCCACACATTCAATACATTATACGAATCCAAAAAGCAGATCGTTTTAACAAGCGACCGTCCCCCGCGCGACATCGCTACCTTGGAAGATCGTCTGAAGACCCGCTTTGAATGGGGCCTTACCGCCGATGTGCAGCCGCCGGACTTTGAGACCCGCATGGCAATCATCAAGCGCAAAGCCGAGCTTGTCGGTCTCAGTGTGCCGGACAACGTCTGTGAATTTATCGCACAGAAGCTCAAGAGCAACATCCGCCAGCTGGAAGGCACGGTCAAAAAGCTCAACGCCATCCATCTTGTGGAAGGCGCCACCCCCACTATCAGCACGGCACAGCGCGCCATCAGCGACATCGTAAACAACGAGCAGCCTGCGCCTGTCACCGTCAGCAAAATCATTGAAGAAGTCGGCCGCACCTACGGCGTTTCCCCGGAAGATATCAAGTCCTCCAAGCGCAACGCAAATGTTTCCTTTGCGCGCCAGATCTCCATGTATGTCGTGCGCGAGATTACACAGATGCCTATGGTCGAGATCGGCAAGGAATTCGGCGGCAGAGACCACTCCACCGTCGTTTACGCCATCCAGCAAATCGAAGAAAAATCTGCGCGCGATCCCGTGACGAAGGCCACCGTCAGCGACATCATCAAAAATATTCGCGACCGCTGATCTTCTTTCACCCCTAAAGTGCTCCATTTCCCTTATTCTTTCCTATATACTGGAATACAGGCAAATTCGCTGTACTTTTAAAAATATCAAATACAGAGCATTTCCTATAACGTTCTGTATAATTGTCGTAGACTTTCTTGTGGCTATCTTTGAAGCACAACCACAAGATATAGGGTATGATCTCCAGTGTCCTTACACACGAAAGTCAAAATAAAATCAACGAGTTTTCAACATTTCACACAGAGTTTTCAACTGCTCTGTGGACGAAATCAAATTTTCCACACTCTCCACAATCCCTCCACATCCATTTTCGCAAAACTTTCGCGCGATTTTCACCTGTCCAAAGCCACTTTTTGAAGTTTCCAACTTTTTCACACCCTCTACGACTACTGCTATAACTTATACTTAAAATAAATATAAAAAAGGACCGCAAGCTTACTCCTTCCACATCTCCACACCCAAAAACACATAGAAATGTAAAAAACCAAAATGCGCGGTAAAACTTCCGCGGTCCAAAATGCTAAACAAAAGGCCAAAACCACAAAACCGCGCAGAAAGGAAGAACTTATCCACATGAAATTCACCGTAGAAAAAAGATTGTTGAACGAAGCCGTAACCAATCTGCAAAGAGCGGTTTCCTCCAAAACTTCTATTCCGGCGCTCGAAGGCATCCTCATCCGCAGCGAAGAAAACCGCCTCATTTTAACCGCTTACGATCTTGAAATCGGCATGCAAACCGAGCTACCCGCCATCATTTCCGCGCCGGGCGCGATCATCCTCACCGCAAAGCTGTTCGCCGAGATCGTCCGCCGTTCGCCGGACGAGGACATCACCATTGACGTGGACGACCGCAACACCGCCACCATCACCTCCGGCGTGAGCTGCTTCACCATCATCGGTATGGATTCGGCAGAATTCCCGGAGCTGCCGAAAATCACCGACGCCGATACAATCAAAATGCCGCAGGAACTCTTAAAAAGTATGATTCGCCAGACGCTTTTTGCCGTCGCGGACAGCACCGCAAAGCCGATCCATCAGGGCAGTTTGTTCAAAATTGAAAACGGAAATTTAGATGTTGTGTCGGTTGACGGCTACCGGTTGGCCCTGCGCCGCGAGGCGATTAACTACGCGAACAACACCGAATTTGTCGTTCCTGGAAAGACACTTTCCGAAGTACTCAAGCTCTTAAAGGACAGCGAGGGCGAAGTGGAGATTTGTCCGAGCCGCCGCCACATTTTGTTCCGCATCGATAATTATACGGTTATTTCTGCTTTGCTCGAGGGCGAATTCCTCGATTATAAATCGGCACTGCCGAAGGATAAAAAAACCGAAGTTACGGTTTCCACTCGTACGATGATCGAAAGTGTCGAGCGCGTTTCGCTTCTCATCACCGACCGCCTGAAAAGCCCGGTGCGCTGCGTGATTGGCGAAGACACCGTCAAGCTTTTCTGCACCACCACCATGGGCCGTGCCACCGACCAGATTTCAGCGGAAATTTCCGGAGACCAGCTTGAAATCGGTTTCAATAACAAATATTTACTCGATGCACTCCGCGCGGCGGAGACCGACGAAGTTCGACTGCAGCTCGGCGGCCCGATCAGCCCGATGCTCGTTCTGCCGAAGGAGGGCGACGCGTTTTCGTTCCTCGTCCTGCCGGTACGCCTGCGCAGCGAAATGTGATCGATGTTTCACGCGCTGTCCGCCATTCACGGACAAGTGTTACGACTTTCGTGAAACATTAACTTGTGAAGCTTTGACACCAAAATCTAAAGTATAAATTCCGTACAACTTTAATGTGCGAACAAACGCGAAGATTCGTACATTAAATTTATCTTTATTTTATAAAGGATCGAATATATTATGAAAAATGAGATCATCACGATCACAACGGAGTTCATCCGTCTGGATGCACTTTTAAAGCTTGGCGGCGCGTTGGATACCGGCGGACAGGCCAAATTCGTCATTCAAAACGGCGAAGTCGAAGTAAATGGCGAAGTCTGCACCATGCGTGGAAAGAAAATGCGCGACGGCGACTATGCCGAATATAACGGCGGCCGCTATACGGTAAAAGTGGAGGAATGAGCCGGTGAACGTACTGCGCCTCGGCTTTGAAAATTTCCGAAATTTGTGCCCGGGCGAAATTTTTCCGGGCGAAACCATCAATGTCATTCACGGCAGCAATGCCCAGGGCAAAACGAATTTGCTTGAGGCCATCTGGCTTTTTACGGGCGGACATTCGTTTCGCGGCACAAAGGATAGTGAGTTGCCGGTTTTAAAAGACGGCAAAAATGCGCCTGCGGCCTCACTTTCCATGACGCTGTTTACAGAAGGACGCGAGCAGGAGCTAAGGCTCGAACTGCGCGACGGTCGGCGCTCCAGTGTCATCAACGGCGTGGAGAAAAAGACCGGCTCGGCGCTTGTGGGCAAGTTCTGCGCCGTCATTTTTTCGCCGGAGCATCTTTTGCTCGTCAAAGAAGGCCCTTCGCGCCGCCGCGCGTTTTTAGACGGTGCGTTGTGCCAGTCCCGCCCGGCATTTACGCGCGTTTTGGCGCATTATAATAAAGCTCTCATGCAGCGCAATGCGCTTTTAAAGGATATTCCGCGTCACCCGGAGCTTATCGATACGCTTGATGTTTGGGACGAGCGCCTTATTCTGTTCGGCACGGAGGTCGTACAGGAGCGCGCTGCGTTCTGCAAAGATCTGGAGCCGCGTGCGGCGGAAATTTACCGGGGTATCGCGAAAAACAGGGAGGAAATCACGCTTTCCTACGCGCCGTTTGGCGGTGCGGAGACAAAAACGGAGATTGCCGAGCGGTTTTCCGAAGCGCTGAAAAACGCCAGAAATGCCGATGCTCGTGCGGGGTTTACGTCCGTCGGCCCGCACAGAGATGATTTGACGCTCACCATAGACGGGCTTTCCGCCAGAACATTCGGTTCGCAGGGGCAGCAGCGCAGCATCGTGCTGGCATTAAAGCTTGCGGAAGCCGATATTCTGTACCGAAAAACCGGCGAGCGCCCGGTTATCTTGCTCGACGACGTGATGAGTGAGCTTGATATGAGCCGCCGCGATTATCTTTTGAATCACCTTGACGGGCGGCAGGTGTTCATCACGTGCTGCGACCCGGAAACTGTGCGCCTGATGGAAACGGGACGCGGGTTCTATGTGGAAAAAGGCACGGTGCGGCAGGATACGGACGAAAAAGCAGGGGAAGTGCACGCGGAAAACGAAACGCCGACTTGCGAAAGCGAGTAAACCTGTGGTATGATAAGGAGCATGGTATGTATATTCACCTTGGTATGGGCGTTGTAGTGCGCGAAGAAGACGTTGTGGGCATTTTCGATATGGAAAACACCACGGTCTCCGGCGCAACGCGCGATTTTTTGAAGCGCGCTCAAAAAGAGAACCTTGTGGAAGACGTGTGCTATGACCTGCCGCGTTCCATTGTGGTTTGCAGAGACTATATCGGCGGCGAGCGCGTGTATATCACGCAGATTGCCCCGGCCACGCTTTTAAAACGCTCCCGCGCGGAGATCGGCGGCATTGCGCTGAGACCGCACGCCAAGGGACTGTAACAGAAAGGATCTTCATTTATGCAGTATTTCGGCATTCCTACCTGTCCGTATTGCAAAAAGCATGTCAACCTTGTTCGCACGTGGAGATTGAAGCGTGAGGGCGAGTATAAATGCCCGCGCTGCGGCGGTATTTCCAATATCTATCTTTCTCCGCTCGTGTATGTGTTTGCCGTGCTGGCCATCTGCGCCGGCGTGTGCATCTATTTCTTCCATAAATTCGTTTTAGATGACATCAAGCTGTTCACTTGCCTGCAAATTTTCATCCCGTTTGCGATTTTCTTCTTTTTAAGCCTTTTCACGGTGTATTTAAAGCGCCCTGTCATCCGCAGAGTACAACGCGAAGCCCCGCGACCGGCTCCGCAGCGCAGTGCGGAACCGGAAAGAAGTGCTCCGAGCCGTGACGATACGTTTACGGAGATGAATACGGGCAGATACAGAGAAAATAACGAGCCGGAGCGCAGAGTGGACCGACGCGTCTGAATTCTGACGGCAAGTAAAATGTAAAGGCCTTTGATTAAACTTTCTTCAGAAAGTTTATAGAGTCTCGGGGCAAAGCCCTGAAAAACAGAAAATCCACACGGAAAAGAGCTGCCGAATTGTAATTTCGGGCGGCTCTTTTTGTATTCTTACCGACCGAAAAACCGCAAAAAAGAGGGGAAAGCGGTGTGCATTTTCAAATATACACACTTTTGTATGTTTATGCACAAAAAACCGCAGAAAATCTAAGCTCTCAGCGGACATTTTTCAAAAATGACCTTGTAAATTTTACCGTTTTGTACTATACTATTATATAAAGATAACCGCCTGCGGAACTGTACAAATGAAACAGGCGGCGTTTCTCTTTGAATAGATAACGAATGAATGTCTTTTATTTCAAAGGCACAAAAACACATTCGGCGTTTTCGTGCCGAAGAAAGGAAAATGAGAGTTAATATGGATATTAACGAAATGACGCATGTGGATACGAATTACGATTCGGATCAAATACAGGTCCTTGAAGGTCTGGAAGCCGTCCGCAAGCGCCCGGGCATGTACATCGGCTCCACCGGTCCGCGCGGCCTGCACCACCTTGTTTACGAAATCGTAGATAACGCCATCGATGAAGCGCTTGCAGGCTATTGCGACCGCATCGATGTGCGCATCCTGCCCGGCGACATCATCTGCGTACAGGATAACGGCCGCGGCGTGCCGGTCGGCGTGCAGCACCAGACGGGTCTGCCGGCCGTGACGGTTGTGTACACCATTTTGCACGCCGGCGGCAAGTTCGGCGGCGGCAGCTATAAGGTTTCCGGCGGTCTGCACGGCGTTGGCGCTTCCGTCGTCAATGCGCTTTCCTCGTGGCTGGAGGTCGAGGTGCGCCAGGGCGGTCACCTGTACCGCCAGCGCTTCTCACGCGGCAACGCGGAATATGACCTGCAGGATCTCGGCCCCATCGAAAACCCGGAGCAGACAGGTACCATGGTTACGTTTAAGGCTGACCCCGAGATATTCAAAGAAACCACCGTTTATGATTTTGCCACGCTCGAAACGCGTCTGCGCGAGCAGGCATTTTTGAACGCCGGCGTCAACATCATCCTCACCGATGAGCGTGACCCGGAGAACATCAAAAGCGACCGTTTCCACTACGAGGGCGGCGTAGCAAGCTTTGTGGAGTACTTGAACCGCAAAAAAGCCGTGGAGGTCATCCACCCGGATGTCATTTATTTCTCCGCGACCGCGCCGGACAACAACTCTACCTGCGAAATCGCCATGCAGTATACGGACAGCTTTAACGAGCTGATTTTGTCCTTTGCAAACAACATTCACACGGTGGACGGCGGTACGCACGAAGACGGCTTCAAGCGCGCCTTAACGCGCGTGATGAACGATTACGCAAGAAAGTACAACATCTTAAAGGAAGCCGATAAAAACCTTTCCGGCGAGGATGTGCGCGAGGGCCTCACGTGCGTCATCAGCGTAAAGGTGAAGGAGGCACAGTTCGAGGGCCAGACGAAGGGCAAGCTCGGCAATACGGAAATCAGCGGCCTTGTCAGCAATCTGATGAGCGACAAGCTGATGACGTTCCTTGAAGAGAACCCCGCCGTGGCACGCGCCATTTTCGACAAAGCCATGGCGGCCTCCCGCGCAAGAGAAGCGGCGAGAAAGGCAAGAGACCTTGTGCGCCGCAAATCTGCGCTCGAAAACGCAACACTGCCCGGCAAGCTCGCAGACTGCCAGTCCCGCAACCCGGAAGAGACCGAAATTTACATCGTCGAGGGCGATTCCGCAGGCGGCTCCGCAAAGGGCGGCAGAGACCGCAAATTTCAGGCGATCCTCCCCTTGTGGGGTAAAATGCTGAACGTTGAGAAGGCACGCTTAGACCGCGTTTACGGCAACGATAAGCTCATGCCGGTCATTACGGCGCTCGGCACGGGCATCGGCGAAGAATTCGATTTGAATAAGCTCCGTTACGGCCGCGTCATCATCATGGCCGATGCCGATGTCGACGGTTCGCACATCCGCACTTTGCTTTTGACGTTCTTCTACCGCTATATGCGCCCGCTTGTCGAAGAGGGACACGTGTACATCGCACAGCCGCCGCTGTTCCGCATCACGAAGAATAAGCGCCACTATTACGCGTATTCCGATAACGAGCGCGACGAGATCATGACGCAGCTGCAGAGCGGCTACGATATTCAGCGCTACAAAGGCCTTGGTGAAATGGACTCCGAGCAGCTTTGGGAGACGACCATGAACCCGGAGACCCGCGTCATGCTGCAGGTCACGCCGAGCGATGCCGCACAGGCGGACGAAATCTTCACTATTTTGATGGGTGATAAGGTAGAGCCGCGCCGCGAGTTCATTGAGCGCAACGCAAAGTACGTAAAGAATCTGGACATTTAAGCGCGAAAGGATCAGCAAGCAATGGATAATATGGAAGAAAAGAAGGAAAACCTCATACAGGTGGACCTCAGAGAGATCATGGAGACGTCGTTCCTCGATTACTCCATGTCCGTTATCGTGCAGCGTGCGCTGCCGGACGTGCGTGACGGCTTAAAGCCGGTCCACCGTCGTATTCTCTACACCATGTATGAAAACGCCCTGTGGCCGGAAAAGGCTTACAGAAAGTGCGCGGATACCGTCGGTTCCGTACTGGGCCGCTACCATCCGCACGGCGATGCTTCGGTTTATGACGCGCTGGTGCGTCTTGCGCAGGATTTTTCCATGCGCTATATGCTCATTGACGGCCACGGCAACTTCGGTTCCGTAGACGGCGACCCGCCTGCTGCATACCGTTACACGGAAGCCCGCATGAGTAAGCTTTCTGTGGAAATGCTGAAGGATATTGAGAAGGACACGGTCGATTTCTCCCCGAACTACGACGACCGTCTGAAAGAGCCGAACGTGCTGCCCTCTCATTTCCCGAATATCCTCGTAAACGGCTCCACCGGTATCGCCGTCGGTATGGCGACGAACATTCCGCCGCACAACATGGGCGAAGTGCTTGATGGCGTGTGCGCTATGGTGGATAACCCCGATATTGACCTTGACGGCCTCATGCAGTACATTAAGGGACCGGATTTCCCGACCGGCGGCATCATCATGGGTCGCAGCGGCATTCGCGCCGCATACGGCACCGGCCGCGGCAGAATTTACGTGCGTGCCCGCGCAGAGATCGTGGAAAAGCCGAACGGCCGCTACCAGATCGTCGTCACCGAGCTGCCGTATCAGGTCAACAAAGCAAGACTCATCGAAAACATCGCAGAGCTTGTCAAGGATAAGCGCATCGACGGCATCTCCAATATCGACGATCATTCCGACCGCAACGGTATGCACATTGCCATCGACATCAAGCGCGAAGCTTCCCCGCAGCTCGTTTTGAACCACCTGTATTCGCTTACGCAGATGCAGATCACGTTCGGCGTCATTATGCTGGCCATTGTAGACGGTCAGCCGAAGCTGCTCACCCTGCGCGATATTCTGCAGGAATACATCAAGTTCCAGAGTGAAGTTGTGCTGCGCCGCACGCAGTTCGACCTTAAAAAGGCGCAGGAGCGCGCCCACATTCTGGAAGGCCTCATGATCGCGCTCGACTTCATCGATGAAGTCATCGCCATCTTGAGAAATTCCAAGTCTATCCCGGAAGGCAAAGTCGCCCTCATGGAGCGCTTCGGCCTTGACGATGTGCAGGCACAGGCCATCGTGCAGATGCGCCTTGGCCAGCTGACCGGCCTTGAGAGAACAAAGCTCGAGGAAGAGCTTGCCGCACTGCGCCTGAAGATTGCGGATTTCCTCGACATCATCGCAAGCGAAGCGCGCCGCTACGGCATCATCAAGGATGAAGCCATGGAGATGAAGAAGCGCTTCAGCGACGAGCGCCGCACGGAGATCGCCGCCATTTCCGGCGAAATGGACGTGGAAGACCTCATCCCGGAGGAAGACTGCGTCTTGACACTGACGAACTTCGGCTACGTAAAGCGCCAGACGCTCGACACGTACCGCACACAGCGCCGCGGCGGACGCGGCATCTCCGGCATGAGCCGCCGCGAAGAAGACGTTGCGAGCGAGCTGTTCATTGCAAATTCGCATGACTTCGTACTGTTCTTCTCCGACAGAGGGCGCGTGTACCGCTTAAAGTGCTACGAGATTCCGGAGGGCTCCCGCACAAGCCGCGGCATGAACATCACAAATCTGCTGCCGCTTGAGCCCGAGGAGCGCATCACCTCTATGCTGCGCGTCACAAAGTCCGAGGAGGAAGACCACTTCCTCACCATGGTCACAAAGAACGCCGTCATCAAGCGCGTTGCGCTCTCTGCGTTCCGCAATGTGCGCAAAAACGGTCTTATCGCACTCGATCTCGCCGAGGATGACGAGCTCAGCTGGGTGCGCCTGACGAGCGGCAGCGATGATCTGCTCGTTGCAACGCGCTTCGGCAAGGCCATTCGTTTCCACGAGGCCGACGTGCGCGAAATGGGCCGTCAGGCCCGCGGCGTGCGCGCCATCCGTCTTGCAGAGGGTGACGTTGTGGTCGGCATGAGCGTCCTGCGCGAAAACGGTCTCGTGCTTACGGTTTCCGAGACCGGCTACGGCCGCCTCTCGAACCCCGAGGATTACCGCCTGCAGCATCGCGGCGGCATGGGTATCCTCAACTACCACGTTGAAAAATACGGCAATGTCGCGGCCATTAAGGTCGTTGATCTCAATGACGACATCATTCTCATCGCAGATGACGGTGTGATTATCCGTATCGAAGCCGGTTCCATTCGCATCTGTGCACGTCCCAGCAAGGGTGTTCGCGTGATGAAGGTCAACGAGGGCAGCAAGGTTATCACTATGGCCCGCGCCCCGCATGACGACGAGGAAGAAATCAGCGCCGTAGAAGACGACGGCACCGCCGAAGAGGGCGAAGATGAGCCCGTAACGGAAGCGGAAGACGTCATCCGTGACGATGAACCCGCAGAAGAAACAGAAGAAACCACGGAAGAGTAATTTTCCGGGCAATAAAAAAGAGCGTTGGTCAGAAGACCGGCGCTCTTTTTGCAATTTTTCAATTACGCGTTCGGATCCATAATGGCGCCGTGACCGCAGCAGTAGGTGTACACGTCCGTCGGGAACAGGCTCTGCAAATATTTGCGCTCCGCGGCGGCGCGGCGGGAATCGAGGTTCACGGTGGTCATTAAATACGGTGCAAGCAGGTTAAAATCATACTGCTCTTTTGAAAAGCCCTTGATGTTCACCATGATGTCGCCGCTGAAAACAATGCGGTGCGCGTCATCCACAAGCACGATCTCGCCCTTAAAGTGCCCGCCGTTGCCGTCGAAAACACGCAGGGTAAGACCCTCAAACTCCAGCGTGCCGCGCGGGGAGATGGGTGCGTCGCTTGCAGGCTCTGTGTGCTCAATAACGCGCAGCGTGTGCATATCGGGTGGCGTGTAGCCCGTCATCAGCTTGCAGATGCGGTTATACGGCGCACAAATGCGGTTCTGCTCGCGCAGATCGGGCAGACCGTTGTTCTGCAAGGCGAAATTCAGCCGCGTTTCCTCGTTCACATAGAATGTGTCGAACAGGTCGTGCAGGCCGCAATGGTCGATGTCCGCATGCGTGACGATAAGCGTGCGCTCCATATTGTCAAAGTTCGGGAACAGGCTGCGAAAAATCTTCAGCATTTCGTCCTTGTAGCACGGAAAGCCGCAGTCGATGAACAGCAGCTTGCGGTTTTTCTCCAGAATATACGTGTTGCCCCCGCACGGCGGCTCGATGATGTGCATTGTAAACCCGCCGAACAGACTGCGCTGCGAAATGCGCGCGCGGAAGTTTTCACCCTTAAAGCTGTGCAGCATTTCGGCGATTTTGCCGATGTACGAAAACGTCTTGTGCGGCGCTTCGCCTTTTTCGTCAAGGTGCTGCATCAAAAGGTTGGAGTCTGCAATGAGCGCGTCCATATCTTCCTGCGGCAGGTGCAGGGTAGAAGCCAGCTGGTGCGCAAACGAAAGGTAAAACACCGTGTTATCGAGCACCTTCTGGCTTTTGTCGTAGTTTAAAACACGCATTTCGCACAGCTTTGCAGCGCGGTCTAAAAATGCCTTCGTCTGTGCGGGATCCTGAATGTAAATGCCGACCTTTAAATCCTGATGGTCGGTGTCGTTTTCCTGCCCGCTCATGTATGTGATGTTAAAATTAAAGCTGTCGATGAGCTCCAAAACGGGCAGCACGGCGCTCGGTACATTCGGCAGATGGAATTCCAGCAAAATCGTTTTGCCAGGGTTATCCTCGTTTAAAATGTAGCCTACGTCGTTTAAACGCACGGCGATGGTATCAAGCTGCGCCTGTGAGCCGCTGACCTCCAAAAACAGCACGTGCAGGTCAACGGCTTTATTGTAGCTGACGCGCGTGATGTTCGCGCCGGACTGCGCCACAATGCGCGTAGCCTTCAAAAACGCACCGGCCTTGTTCGGCAGTCGCGTGATGAATGTTCTTTTCATGTGCGCCTCTTAAAGCTTGCCGGCCTTTACGAGTGCGGCGGTCTTCAAAATGCCCACCTGCGTTTTGGAATCGGGGATTTCATTGTTTAACACCATCTCAACGGCTTTGTCGAGCGGAATGCGCTCCACTTCAAGGAACTCGTCCTCGTCTAAGTGCATTTCGCCTTTTTGGGCCACACGGCACGCCCAGATGCGGATGATCTCGCCGCAGTAGCCGGGAGAGGGGTACAGATTGCCGAGCGAAATGTAGTTTTCGCCCGTGGTGCCGGTTTCCTCCATCTGCTCGCGCTTTACGGCCTCAAACGGGTCTTCGCCCTTTTCCAGTTTGCCGGCGGGCAGCTCCAGCAGCACTTCCTTGTACGGATAACGGAATTGGCGCACAAGCAGCACTTCATTTTGTTCGGTCAGCGCCGCCACGCACACGCCGCCGTTGTGACACACAACCTCTCTTGCACTCGTTTTGCCGTTTTCCAGCTCCACGGTGTCGCGCAGCACCTTGATGATGCGGCCCTCAAACTTTGTTTCGCTTGTCAGTGTTTTTTCAAAGAGCTTCATAAACTGTCGTTCCTTTCTCTTTATGATAAAAACTGCTTGATTTTCTCGGGAAGATTACCCTACTATTATATAAACATTTTCTTAATTTCGCAAGGCGCGGGCGGGATTCTCTTGCATAAATCCCGCGAATGTGGTACATTTTATCAGAACCAAAAAATTTCTCGCGGCGGTGCCGCGTGTTATATCCCATTTTTGAAAGGAACATGAATATGAAAACCTGCATTCGTTTGCTGTGCGCCGTTTGCTGCGCCGCGATGCTGCTCACCATGACCGCCTGCTCAGGCGGCAATAAAAATACGTCTTCCGCCACGGCAGAAGCGACCCCTGCGCCGGAGATCACTCCTGCGCCGGAGGCAACAGCGGCCCCCGAAGAAGAACCCACCCCTGCGCCCGAAGGCAACACGTCCTCCGAAACGGGCGAAAACCGCCACACAAGCACCTTGCCGGTACCGGAAACGGGCAGCGAGGAATTCCGCGCCGCGTTTGAAAACAACCCCATCGATACGCAGTATGCGGACGATATGGAAACGGCGGGCTCTGTTGCGGGCATGATTACTGCGTGCAACACGGCTTCCGACAGCTGGAAAGAGCAGATTGATTCCGTCTACACGCAGATTTTGGAGTATGGCGACGATAAAACGGTTGAAACCGTCAAAGAGGAACAGTCCCACTGGGTGAACGAGCAAAGCACCGCTTTGCAGGACATCCGCGATTCCGTATCGGAGAATGACCCCCTTGCGGCCATCACCGTGGCAGAGAGCATCATGGTCTATTACCGCACAAGGGCCATCGACCTTTGCGCCGTATTATACGATATTAACGGCACGTTGGCGTTCGGCTAAAATCAAAAAATACAGAGGATTTGTATATGAAAAAAGCATTCGGCGCAATTTTGATCGCGGTTATTCTCATTGTCTGCGTTGTTACCCTCACGGTGCAGCGCGGCGAAAACGCCATGCTGGAGTTCCCGGAGCGCCCCGCAGAGGGCTGCACGGTGATGTCTCTTGAAATCACCGACGGCAAAGCGCAGACCGAAGTCATCGGCACGTACAACGTAAATGAAAATGTGCTGACGATGAACACCTCGGCGCTTGAAAACGCAGAGCCTGCCGAAAGCGGTGAAAACTACACATATACGCTGCCGGAAAGCATCCCGAATTTTTATTTCAGTGACACCACGCAGGGCCTTTTGCTCTACAAGGGTTATTTATACGTGGTGACGGCGACGACGAGCGGCCAGACGCTGGAAATCATAAATCTGAAAACCGGCACCCTCGGCGGCAAAATCTACTATTCGCAGTTTTTGAAGGAAGAAATCAGCGGGAGCGCAGCGTCGGAATAAGTCTCTTTTATTCGTTTTTTGTATTTCTGACGCTGCAAATTAAGTATTAGACATTTATAGACCTTTTCGTTATACTGGAATTATCCAAATTCAGTACACGGAGGGGTTTTATGTTTTCTGATAAAGATTTAAGAAAGCTCATCGTGCCGCTTGTCATCGAACAGATTCTGGCAGTGCTTGTGGGTACGGCCGATACCGTCATGGTGTCTTATGCGGGCGAATCCGCCATTTCCGGCGTTTCCCTTGTGGATATGTTCGCTTACATGGTCATCACAATCTTAACGGCACTTGCAACGGGCGGCGCGGTCATCGTTTCGCAGTACCTCGGCAACAAGGAGCAGGAAAATGCGAACCGCGCGGCGGGGCAGCTGATGGTCGGTACTTTGCTCGCTTCCGGCGTGGTGTGCGTCATCTGCGCGGCTTTGAACAGTCAAATTCTGCACCTTTTGTACGGTTCGGCAGAAGAAAGCGTCTTGCAGGCGGCGGAAACCTATATGTTCATCACGGCGTTTTCGTTCCCGTTCCTCGGTATTTACAATTCTTCGGCGGCACTTTTTCGCTCCATGAAAAAGACGAACATGACCATGTACGTTTCGCTCCTCATGAACGTCATCAACATTGCCGGCAACGCAATCGGTATTTTCGTGCTGAAAGCGGGCGTTGCAGGCGTTGCGGTGCCGACGCTTTTGTCCCGCGCGGTGGCGGGCATCGTCATGACGGCGCTTGCGTTCAACGCAAAGCACGAGGTCTACCTCAAGGCGAAAAACGTTTTCTGCCGCAACTTTGAGATGCTGCGCCGCATTTTGAAAATCGCAATTCCAAATGCGATTGAAAACGGTCTCTTTGCGCTGGGGCGTGTGCTGGTGACAAGCATCGTTGCCATGTTCGGCACGGCGCAGATTGCCGCAAACGGCGTGGCGGGCAGCGTGGACCTCATCGCCATTATCGTCGTCAGCGCCATGAACCTTGCGGTCGTGACGGTCGTGGGGCAGTGCGTGGGTGCAAACCGCTACGACGAAGCGGAACATTACCTGAAAAAGATGATGAAAGTATCGTGGATTGCAACGGCTGTTCTGACGGTTCTCGTGTGGCTGTGCCTGCCGATGATTTTAAGCTGTTTTGCAGTCTCCGAGGAGACGTATCACTACGCGTATATCCTCGTGATGCTGCATAATATCTTTGCAACGGTGCTGCATCCGACGTCTTTCAACCTGCCAAACGGTCTGCGTGCGGCGGGCGATGCCAAGTTCACCATGTATATCGGCATCGGATCCATGGCGATGTTCCGCATCGGCTCGGCAGTTTTGTTTGGTATCCTGCTCAACATGGGTGTTGTCGGTGTTTGGATTGCCATGGGCATGGACTGGCTTGCGCGCTCCGTGGCGTTCGTGTGGCGCTTCAAGAGCAAAAAATGGCAGAAATTCCGCGCCATTTAATACATTTAATAAAAAACCAGCCTGCGCGGTTCGTTTGAACACCGCGCAGGCTGGTTTTGCTTTATCTGAAATTACTTATTAAACGGGTTCTCGGACGGATAGGGCAGGGACTTCGGCTGGTTGTAGCCGATGTCTGCTACGCCGAGGTACTTGAAGACCTCAAACAGCGCCTTGCCGTAGTGACCGAACGCCACTGCGCCGTGGTGCGGGAAGTTCTTTTCGATGAGCACATGGCGGTAGAAGCGGCCCATTTCCGGGATGGCGAATACACCGATGGAACCGAAGGAGTGGGACGGTACGTTCAGCACTTCACCCTCTGCAACGTATGCGCGCAGCTGGGTGTCGGCCGTGCTCTGGAGACGGAAGAACGTGATGTCGCCCGGGGCAATGTCGCCTTCGAGCGTGCCCTGCGTAACCTCAATCGGCAGGGAGCGCGCCATAATCTTCTGGTACTTCATGGAGCAGAACGCCAGCTTCTTGGAGCAGGTGTTGCCGCAGTGGAAGCCCATGAAGGTATCCTTCTGCGTGTACGTGGTCTTGCCCTTGATGTCGCTGTTGTAGAGGTCTGCCGGGACGGTGTTGTTGATGTCGAGCAGCGTGACGGCATCGAGGCTGACGCAGGTGCCGATGAACTCGGAAAGCGCGCCGTAGATGTCCACTTCGCAGGAAACCGGGATGCCCATGCCGGTGAGGCGGCTGTTGACATAGCACGGAACAAAGCCGAACTGCGTCTGGAATGCCGGCCAGCACTTGCCTGCAATGGCGACATACTCGCGGTAGCCGCGGTGATCCTCTACCCAGTCGAGCAGGGTGATCTCATACTGTGCGAGCTTCGGCAGAATCTCGGGCTTCATGTTGCCCTTGCCGAGCTCTTTTTCCATGTCTTCGACGACCTTCGGGATACGCGGGTCGCCCTCGTGCTTATTGAACGCCTCAAAGAGGTCGAGCTCGGAGTTTTCTTCAATCTCAACACCGAGGTCGTAAAGCGGTTTAATGGGCGCGTTGCAGGCGAGGAAGTTCAGCGGGCGCGGGCCGAAGCTGATGATCTTGAGGCTCTTCAGGCCGATGATCGTTCTTGCAATCGGCATGAACTCGTGAATCATGTCCGCGCACTCGTCAGCGGTGCCGACCGGGTATTCCGGAATGTAAACCTTTACATTGCGCAGCTTCAGGTTGTAGCTGGCGTTCA
This sequence comes from Hominenteromicrobium mulieris, assembly GCA_021029595.1. Taxonomy (GTDB): domain Bacteria; phylum Bacillota; class Clostridia; order Oscillospirales; family Acutalibacteraceae; genus Hominenteromicrobium; species Hominenteromicrobium mulieris. The sequence goes on from JAJJOY010000003.1 coordinate 632,302, forward strand.
GCATGCCGCAATATGCGTCGCCGCGGCCGTCCATGAGGTCTTCTGCGGATTCTTCCGCGGCCGCACAGAACATAACGGGGCCGTCAAAGTGCTTTGCAAGCAGCGTCTCGGAAATTTCCGGACCGAAGTTGCCAAGGTAAACGACAAGCGCGTTGCAGCCTGCGTTCTTTACGTCTTCAAGCGCCTGTACCATGTGGATTTCGCTCTCCACGATACATACGGGGCACTCATAAATTTCGGTAGCACCGAACTTCTTTGTGTAAGCGTCGATCAGTGCCTTTCTGCGGTTGACAGAAAGGGATTCCGGGAAGCAGTCACGGCTGACGGCAACAATGCCAACCTTGACCTGGGGAATGTTGTTCATAAAGTGATTCCTCCTGTAAATAAACGGGTGTGTATGTGTTTTGTGCCGAAAAAACGGCGCAAACGATTTGTATGTACAACTCATACACGGCTATTGTAGCGCATCGCGCGGAAAAAATCAACAGGAAAAACGGGGTTATTATTCGTCTTCGTCTGTAATCTCCGGGCGGATGAACTCAAAAATGCACAGGGCGCCGGCGTTTTTGCATACTTTGTACTCCTCTGCCGTGCGCAGCGTCCAATTCACTTCCTGCATCTTCATTTTGTCGCAGGCAATGCGGTGGCTGATGTTGTTCCTGAAATGCACGTCATACGCTTCAAAGTGCGGGCGGGTGAGGACATTCGTCCACAAGTTTCTCCAGAACAGCGCGCGGAAAAAGCCCTTGCACTCCTCGTCCTTGCCTTCAAAGTGACCCATCAGCTGACCGCGCAGCACATACGGGTGGTTCTTCCTGAACCACCGCACAATGTACGGGTCAAATGATTCTACGCAGTACGGGCCTTTATAGTTGCGCAGCAGCTCCCACACGAGCGGGCACAGCAGATCGGCATCGTCGTAGTGCTTCAGTTCAATGATGAGCGGCGTTCTGCCGTCCACAAGCGCCAGCACGTCGCTGAAAAGCGGTACGCGCTCCTCGGTGTTCTGCAAACGGTACTGCTGTAATTCCTTATACGTCAGGTCGCCGATGGAAACATCCGCGCCGCAGACGCGCTTTAAGCTGCGGTCGTGGTGCACAACGACCTTCTTGTCCTTTGTCAGCTGCAGGTCAAACTCTATGCCGTAGCCCGCTTCCACAGCCGCCTTAAAGCCTGCCATGGAGTTTTCCGGCACGGAAAGATCTTTTTCGTGCAGGCCGCGGTGGGCATAGTCATATTTTTTCATCTCGGCAAAATCGCCGCGCGGCGAAGCCGGCGCAATGCAGAAAAGCCACGCCAGAAAGCCCAGACATACAACAATCAGTACGATCAAAATTCCCCAAATCATTTTTACCCTCTACTTTACTTTTTAAGTTTATTTCGGCACCTTGATTTCTTCCAGCTTTTTGCGGTACTGCAAAGGCGTAGCGTCGTATTCGGTGCGGAATACTTCGATGAAATAGCTCATGGAGTTAAAGCCACAGTCCATGGCAATGTCGAGCACGCGCAGATTTGTGGCGGTGAGCAGCTCCAGCGCGTGGCTTAAACGCACGCCGTTGATGAATTGCACCGGCGTTTTCAGTGTATACTGTTTGAACACGCGGCAGAAATGTCCCTCGCTCATGCCGGCGGCGTGCGCAAGCTGCTGTACGGAGACGGCAGACCGGTAATTTTCCTGTATAAACGCAATGGCGGCCTTGATGCTGTCCGCTGCGGCGCGCTTAGAAGCGCTGATGCGCGCCGACACGCCGTTTTGCACCAGTGCGCCGAACGCCGAAAGCATGGCGGCTTTTACGGGAAACTCAAAAAACGGCGGGCGGTTTTCCAGCATTGTGTACGCGGTCTGGAACGCGGCGGAAACGCTTTCGTGCAAATTTGTTCCGGCTCTGATCAGCCGCGGCACGGTCAGCTCGCCGTCCAAAACGGGCTGTATGTACTTTACGCGAATGATGTCATTTGCGGTGCTGCACAGCAAATCGGGGCTGAACACGATGGCTTCAAAGTAAAGCTCCTCGCCGGCTTCCACCGGCACGGCGGCGTGCAGCTCTCCGCTGTTGAAAAACACAATGTCTCCGGCGTGGGCCTCAAACAGATCGGTGCCGCACTGCACGGTCAGCGTGCCCTGCATCACACGGAAAAGCTCCATTTCGCTGTGCCAGTGACAATCAAGCGCGTGAAAGCGGTCTTCGCGTCGAATGCAGTAGTTCATCACGGGCATCAGCGCGTCGCCGTGGCGGCGGGCCTCCCGCATGCGGTCAAATTGATTTTTGTCCGTAAAACGCACCTCCTTTTTAGGCTCAGTGGTCAGGATTGTTATAAAAGCGGACAAATTAGCGGTAGACTTTCCAAAGCATATCGCTTATACTTATGATAGAGCAGGCGCGCGAAAAGCGCAAGTGCCAATAACGGAATTTTTGAATTTTTTTGAAAGGCAGTGAGCTGAATATGAAATTTACGAAAGGCTACTGGATGAACCTTCCCGGCGTGACGAACACGGACGCCGTGCAGGTTCGCGAAGTCAAGGTAGAAAACGATCGCGTTTACCTCTACACCGTGCCGTACCACGCAGACATGCGCGCCATGGGCGGCCCGCTTCTGGAAATGTACATTTCCTCTCCGCAGCCGGATATCATCCGCACGGAAGCGTACCACTTTATGGGCAGCAACCAGAAAATGCCGGCGTTCGAGCTGAACGACGCACACTGCGCACTGGAGGTCGAGAACACCGAAACGACCGTGACGATCAAGAGCGGCAACACAAAGCTCGTCATCGGCAAGAACCCGTGCAGCTTTGATTACTACTATAAGGACAAGAAGCTGACAAGCATCGGCAACCGCTTCGGCAACGCGATGATCAGCACCATCTCCACCCCGGACGGCAACTACATGCGCGCCCAGATGAACCTTGACATCGGCGAAAAGGTCTACGGCCTCGGCGAGCGCTTCACCCCGTATGTGAAGAACGGCCAGACCGTGGAGACCTGGAACGAAGACGGCGGCACCTGCACCGAAATTTCTTACAAGAGCATTCCGTTCTACATCACGAACCGCAACTACGGCGTGCTCGTGAACGACCCGGGCCCGGTCTCCTATGAGATCTGCTCCGAGCATGTCACGCGCGTACAGTTCTCCGTGCCGGGCGAAAAGCTCGACTTCATGGTCGTTGGCGGCGACAGCATGAAAAACGTGCTTGAAAACTACACCACGCTTTCCGGCAAGCCCGCACTGCCGCCGGCATGGACATTCGGCCTGTGGCTCACCTCCTCCTTCACAACGAAGTACGACGAAGAGACCGTCATGGGCTTCGTAAACGGCATGAAAGAGCGCCACATTCCGCTGCACGTGTTCCACTTCGATTGCTACTGGATGAAGGAAAACGAATGGTGCAACTTCGACTGGGATCGGGCCATGTTCCCGGATATCGAGCACCAGCTGCAGGTGATGAAGCACGAAAACAACCTCAAGATCTGCGTTTGGATCAACACCTATATCGGCCAGAAGTCTCCGTTGTTTAAGGAAGCGAAGGAGCTTGGCTACCTTCTCAAAAAGCCGAACGGCGACGTTTGGCAGTGGGATCTGTGGCAGGCCGGCATGGGTATCGTGGACTTCACGAACCCGGGTGCATGGAAGTGGTATCAGTCCAAGCTGCGCCACCTGCTCGACCAGGGCGTCGATTGCTTCAAGACCGACTTCGGTGAGAGAATCCCGACCGATGTTGTCTACTACGACGGCAGCGATCCGCTCCGTATGCACAACTATTACACCTACCTTTACAATAAGTGCGTTTGGGAAGTGCTTGAAGAGTACAAGGGCAAGAACGAGGCATGCCTCTTTGCAAGAAGCGCCACGGTCGGCGGACAGAAGTTCCCGGTACACTGGGGCGGCGACTGCTCGTCGAACTACTCCTCCATGTCCGAATCCCTGCGCGGCGGCCTTTCCCTGTGCCTTTCCGGCTTCGGCTTCTGGAGCCACGACATGAGCGGTTTCGAGGGCAAGGCTCCGGCGGACGTTTACAAGCGCTGGGCGGCGTTCGGCCTGCTCTCCACGCATTCCAGACTGCACGGCTCCGATTCCTACCGTGTGCCGTGGCTGTTCAGCAAGGAGGGTGAAGAGAACGGCGAGGAATCCGTAGCCGTTGTCCGCAAATTCTCCGAGCTCAAGTGCACCCTGATGCCGTACATGTTCTCCACTGCGGTCAATACACATAAAACGGGCGTGCCGACCATGCGCGCCATGGTTCTGGAATTCCCGGATGACATCCCGTGCGAAGACCTCGACCGCCAGTATATGCTCGGCGACAGCCTGATGGTCGCGCCGGTCTTCACGAAGGAAGGCGACGTCACGTACTACCTGCCGGAGGGCAAGTGGACGCACCTGCTCTCGAACGAAAAGCGCGAGGGCGGTCACTGGCTGCGCGAGAACTACGATTTCTTCTCTCTGCCGCTCTTTGCGAGAGAAAACTCCATCGTTGCCATCGGCGCGAACAACCAGCAGCCGGATTACGATTACGGCAAGGACCTCACCCTGCACGTTTTCGAGCTTTCCGATAAGGCGAGCGCAAAGGTTTGCGACAGCAAGGGCAACGATATGCTCAGCGTTTCCGCAGTGAACGAGAACGGCGTTATTACCTTCAAGTTCGACGGCAAGGCAGAGAACCTCAGCGTGCTGCTGCGCAACGTGGAGAACGTGAAGAACGTCTCCGGCGCAGAAGTCGAGCAAAATGAGCTCGGCACTGTCCTGAAGGTAAACGCAGACCTCAGCGACGTTGTTGTAACGCTCTGATAAAATTAATCCAACACCCGCAGAACGGCATGAAAAACCGCCCTGCGGGTGTTTTTCTGCAACGCTTTATGCGATCAAAAAGAAAGCGCAGAGCACGGGGAAAACCCACGCTCTGCGCTTATCTTTATCTTAGAAAAATTACTTCTTGCTGTTCAGATATTCCTGAATGGCAGAAAAGACCTTGTCAACATCCAGGCCGTGTACGGCACATGCGTCCTCAAGGGACTCGTGGATGGAGGACGGGCAGCCTACGCAGTGCATGCCGGACTGCATCAGCACATAAGCGATGCCGCGGTCATAATCAAGCATTTCGCCCATAGTGGTCTGCTTTGTGATTTCCATCTGAAAACATCCTTTCTTGGTATAGCATCCCATCGGGTCGCCCCGATCTATCCGTATAAATCAAACTCCCGCAAACTTCGCGTGAACTCTAATCTACACGAATTTAGTATACAATAGGATATGCCAAAAAGCAAGTGTTTTTGCAGATTTTTGGCATATGCCTTAAATTGGAAGAAACGACAAAACAGGGGGGAAAATTCAGTCAACTTGCACCTTGACGCTGCTGCGCATTTTCCTTTATAATCAAGATAGAAAAATATTACCATTTTCAGAAAGGCGGATGATTTTATGAAAAAACGAATGACCGTAATGCTTTCTTTGTGCCTTAGTTTGCTCCTGCTTTTGTCCGCCTGCGCTTCGGGCGGCAGCACGGCAAAAAATGCGGAAAAAGCTGCGGCCGCGTTGGCGGAAAGCATGCTGAACGCGCCGAGTGAGCCTATGCAGCGCTTCGGCAGTATTTTGGAAAACGGCGAAGAAAGCGCCCTTACGGCGTACAAAAATGCTTGGGAAGACGAAAAGGCGCTGTGCAGCGAAAACGGCTTCACGAGCTTCATTGAAGAAGTACTGACCATGCAGCTTATGGCGGACGAAATGAACGAGACCGTGAAGGTGACCGCCGTCAAGACCGAGCCTTACGAAGAAAAAGACCGCGTGGTGCGCTTTACGGCCGACGTCACCGTGAACGATACGGAAAACATGACGGTTAGCGGCAAATGTCAGTTCGATGAAGACGGCAAAGTCTCGTTCATCGAGCTCGATACGAACGAACTTGAGATGACGCTCATTGCAAACGATAACGCCGACCCCACGCAAAAGCCGCCCGCAAACGGCAACGCCATCACGTTAAATGAGTAAGCAAAAGCCCGCAAAAAACTGCGGGCTTCATCTTTTGAATTCGGCATGCGCGGCACATAAAACCGCCTGCAAGCCGAATTTCTGTTTTTAAACATAAAAAAACGAACATCCTATTGGATGTCCGCTTTAAGTGTTGGCGCCAACCTATCGTCCCGGGCCGTTGCCAGCCGAGTATTTTCAGCACAAACGAGCTTAACTTCTGTGTTCGGTATGGGAACAGGTGGACCCTCGTTGTAATCAACACCAACTATTCTGTTTGCCGTTTCATCTGACGGCTTTGTTATAATACCACATCCATTCTGAAATTGCAAGCCTTTTTTCAAAAAAAATTCAAAAAGTTTTGAGAAACCTATATATAGTTAAAATTCAACTAATTTCTCTAAATATAGAAACTGAAAACACAAAAATATCCGTATGCACGCGGTGGTACATACGGATATGAAAAAACTTTTTTGAAATTTACGTCGTAAAAACAAGGTCACATTGCTTTTCAACGGGGTAGGAAGTGAAGTAGAGGTTCTCGAGCGGGATCCATTTTTCCACGAACATCTTGTGCCGCGCGGGGCCGTTGCGTTTTAAAATGCGTGCGCTCTGTGTCTCCGGCGAGGTCTTGAGAAAAATTTTGAGATCGTAGCGCCCGATGAGCTCCGGGTGCGTAGAGTACGAGCCCTCTAAAATGTTCAGCGTCTTCGGCGTGACCTGCACCGCGTCGCCGAGGTCCATAACGCCGCAATCGAACACGCGGTAGGAAAACAACTCATTCTTCGGAAGCTGCTCCAGAATATCCGACAAAATACGCTCCCAGTGCACATTGCCGCCCGGGGTGGCGTAGCGCTCCGGCGTGCGCATGGGCATCGGCAGGTAAAAATCATCGGCGTGGAACAGGTTGCAGTCGTAAACGCTCTGCAAAAGTGCCGCAAACGTCGTTTTACCCGAGCCGCACAGCCCGTCGATTGCAACCGTCACCGGGGCTTTTTTCGTCGTCAACTTATCGATCGCGATGAATGCCGGCAGAAAATCCGCATACGCTTTTTTCACCACGCGGTATGCCGGGTGATACGCACGGCGGTACGCTTCGCTGTGGTGCACGGCAGGGCAGCCCGCCGCGCGGTACGATTTCAAAAACGCCGCGTTTTCGGATTTGTCGAACAAATCGGCATTTTCAAGCTCGTCCAAAAGTGATAAAAACGCCGTTTTGTCCGTGGGTGTGTCTTCGGAAGACGCTTTAAACATAGCAAAAAGTGTTTTCGGTGAAAGCTCCTGTAACGCGCTCAAGTTGATGCGCGCGTACTGCTCGCCGAGAGCTTCCGTGTACGGTGCATCAAGGTTGGCAATCTCCGCTTCCTTTAATAAATATAGATACGCGCCGTCGGGGTCGCTCAAAAAGTGGCCGCCGCCAAAGCTCGCCTGGTACAAAAACTTCACCGCGTCCTGCACTTCGGCTTCGGAGTGCGTTTTCAGGTGAGCGCACAGCGCTTCAAACACGTGACTCACAGCGCAGCAAGCTCCTTGTAGCAATCCTTCAGCGCCGGGTACAGCTTCGTGTACATGCGGTAGAACGCCTCGTACTTCGGCACGTTTTCCTCAATCGGCTCCTGCGGGGCGTTGAGGCGAATAACACGGCGGCAGCCCTCCTGCACGGATGGGTACAGCCCTGCGCCCACACCGGCGAGGATGGCAACGCCCAGCGCCGGGCCTTCCTTGGAAACGACTGTGCGCACGGCGCAGTTATACGTATCGGCAAGCATCTGACGCCACAGCTTCGAGGAACCGCCGCCGCCGCAGGCGAGCATGCCGTCAATGGAAACGCCCATGGTTTTCAGCACCTCCACGCTGTCGCGCTGGGAGTATGTTACGCCCTCCATCACGGCGCGGAGCATGTCGTACTTCGTGTGCATGGCGGAAAGGCCGATGAACGCGCCGCGGCAGTCCGGGTCAAGGTGCGGAGTGCGTTCGCCCATGAGATACGGCAGATAAAGCAGACGGTTGCAGCCGATCGGCGAACGCGCCGCCTGCTGATCCATCAGATAATACGGGTCTACGCCCATGCCGGCTGCGGTCTCTTTTTCCGCGCCGCAGAAGTTATCGCGGAACCACTTAAGAGACAGACCTGCGCCCTGCGTCACGCCCATCACGTGCCATGCGCCCGGTACGGCGCAGCAGAACGTGTGCACGCGGCCCTTTGGGTCGATGGAAATATTATCCGTGTGCGCAAACACAACGCCGGAGGTGCCGATGGTTGTAAACGCCTTGCCGTCCTCCACAACGCCGGTGCCCACGGCTGCTGCCGCATTATCGCCCGCGCCGCCGACCACGATGGTGCCCGCCGCAAGGCCGGTGCGCTTTGCGGCTTCTTCGGAGATGACACCCGTCACTTCCGGGGATTCGTATACCTTCGGCAAGAGTGCCTTGTCAATATCAAGCTTTTCAAGCACTTCGTCGCTCCAGCAGCGATTCGGAACGTCTAAAAGCTGCATGCCGGAAGCATCGGAGACCTCCGTTGCAAAGTCGCCCGTCAGCATGTAGCGCACGTAGTCCTTCGGCAGCAGAATGTGCGCGCACTTTGCATAAATTTCCGGCTGGTTATTGCGCACCCAAAGGATTTTAGATGCCGTAAAGCCCGTCAAAGCCGGGTTTGCGGTAATCTCAATCAGGCGCTCTGCGCCGACGCGTGCGGTGATCTCCTCGCACTCCTTTGCCGTGCGCTGGTCGCACCAGATGATGGAGCGGCGCAGCACGTTGCCGTCCTTATCCAGCATGACAAGGCCGTGCATCTGGCCGGAAATGCCGAGTCCCTTGATGTCTTTGTTATCGACGCCGCTTTCGGTGATCACGGCGTGAATGGTATCCGCCGCCGCGTTCCACCAATCGAGCGGCTCCTGCTCTGCCCAGCCGTTTTTTTCCTGATACAGCGGGTATTCTATCGTTTTGCTCGCGACTACATTGCCGTCTTCGTCAAAAAGCACGGTTTTTGTGCCGCTGGTGCCAAGATCTACACCTAAAAGGTAATTCATATTAACGTCCTTTCTTTTCGAAAAATGGTTTCAAATGTATAGGGCATTCTGCTTCCATTTTATTTTGAAGCATTTTCCCATTTGTGTCAAGCCTTTTTTGTTGAAAATATGCAGACTATTTTAATTGAAACGCGCGGTTTTGTATGATAAAATAAAAAACAAGAGCTTCGTCGGCGATTTATAGGGGAAAAGCCGTTTGAAGCGGTCTTTTGGTGTATTTGAAAGGATTGAAACAAAAATGGAGAAAAAACGATATGACGCCGTCGTGATCGGCGCGGGCGTTACGGGCAGCGCCATCGCCCGTGAGCTTTCGCGGTATCAGGCAGAAATATGCGTACTGGAAAAGGGCGAAGACGTCTGCACCGGCACCTCAAAGGCGAACAGCGCCATTGTGCACGGCGGCTTTGATGCCAAAACGGGCTCGCTGAAAGCCAAGATGAACGTCCTCGGCAACCGCATGATGACGCAGGTTGCGGAAGAACTGGATGTTCCGTTCCGCAGAAACGGCGCGTTCGTGCTGTGCTTTGACGAAAACGACATGCCTGCGTTAGATGAGCTTTATGAGCGCGGTGTGACAAATGGAGTAGAAAACCTCAAAATTCTTACCGGCGACGAAGCGAGAGAAATGGAGCCTGCGCTCAGCGACACGGTCGTCGCGGCGCTGTTCTGTCCGTCCTCCGGCATCGTATGCCCGTTTGAATTGACCTTGGGCTTTGCCGAAAACGCTGAGAAAAACGGCGTTGAATTCAAATTTGAGTGCGGCGTGCAGAATATCCGCCGCGAAAACGACCTCTATATTCTCGAAACCGAACAGGGCGAGATCGAAACGCGCGCCGTCATCAACGCGGCGGGTGTGCACGCCGATGAAATTCACGATATGCTGCTGCCGCACGCGTTCACCATCACCCCGCGCCGCGGCGAATACTGCCTGTGCGACAAAAACGCGGGCAATTTGGTTGATAAAACCATCTTCCAGCTGCCGACAAAGCTCGGCAAGGGCATTCTTGTCACACCCACCGTGCACGGCAATCTGCTGCTCGGTCCCACCGCCGAGAATATCGAAGACCGCGAGGACACGGCCACAACGCAGAGCGGCCTTGCATTTGTTTTGGAAAAAGCTGGTATGAGCGTGAAAAACGTGCCGAGCCGACAGATCATCACATCGTTCTCCGGCCTGCGCGCCTGCGCGGACAGAGGCGACTTCATCTTAGAGGAAAGCGCGCCGAACTTCTTTGAAGCCGCGGGCATCGAATCCCCGGGCCTCACAAGCGCGCCTGCCATCGGTGTTTATATGGCGGAAATGGCGGCGAAAGCGCTCGGCCTTACGAAAAAAGAAAGCTTCAACCCCGTTCGTCACGGCGTCGTGCACCTCAATTCGCTCAGCGTCGAAGAACGCGCCGAGAAAATCCGTGAAAACCCGCTCTACGGCAGTATTGTCTGCCGCTGCGAGACGATCTCCGAGGGCGAGATTGTGGACGCCATCCGCCGTCCGCTCGGCGCGAAAACGCTGGACGGCGTAAAGCGCAGAACCAGAGCCGGAATGGGCCGGTGCCAGGCAGGCTTCTGCTCCCCGCGCGTCATGGATATTCTCGCAAGAGAACTTAACTTGCCGCTGACAGCCATCCGAAAGAACGAAAAAGGCTCCGAAATCGTGTTCGGGAAGACGAAATGAGGTTTATTATGGAAAATAAAATCACAAAATCGCTTGTCATCATCGGCGGCGGTCCTGCGGGGCTTGCGGCGGCGGTCGCCGCGGCGGAAAACGGGCTTCCGGCTGAAGATATCTTAATTTTAGAAAGAGACGGGCGCCTCGGCGGCATCTTAAACCAGTGCATCCACAACGGCTTCGGTCTGCACACGTTTAAAGAGGAGCTCACGGGTCCGGAGTACGCCGCTCGTTTTGAAGAACGCGCAAAGGCTTTGCATATCCCGTACAAGCTCGGCGCAATGGTACTGAGCATTTCCCCGGAAAAGGTCGTCACGGCAGTCAGCCGCGAAGACGGGCTGTTCACCGTGGAAGCGGGCGCGGTCATTTTGGCCATGGGCTGCCGCGAGCGTTCCCGCGGCGCGCTGAATATCCCCGGTTTCCGCCCGGCGGGCGTGTTCTCCGCCGGCACGGCGCAGCGCCTTGTCAATATGGAGGGTTATATGCCCGGACGCGAGGTCGTCATTCTCGGCTCCGGCGATATCGGTCTCATCATGGCGCGCCGCATGACGTTAGAGGGCGCGAAGGTGCACGTCGTCGCGGAGCTCCAGCCGTACTCCGGCGGACTCAAGCGCAATATCGTCCAGTGTCTCGATGACTTCGGCATCCCGCTGAAGCTTAGCCACACTGTGACGGAGATTCACGGCAAGGACCGCGTAACGGGCGTCACCATCAGCGCCGTGGACGACAAATTAAAGCCTATCCCGGGCACGGAAGAGTATTATTCTTGCGATACGCTGCTTCTGTCCGTCGGTCTGATCCCGGAAAACGAACTCACCCTCGGCGCGGGCGCACCGCTCTCCCGTGTGACGAACGGCCCCGTTGTCAACGAAAGCCTCGAGACCGGCGTGCCGGGCATCTTCGCGTGCGGCAACGTGCTGCATGTGCACGACCTTGTGGACTATGTTTCCGAAGAAGCCGCGCAGGCCGGCCGTGCCGCCGCAAAGTACGTGCAGGGCGGCAGCAAAGAAACCGCAGAGCCGCTTTCGGGCGGCATCAAGCTCGAAGCCAAGGGCGGTGTGCGCTACACTGTGCCGAGCATCATTCACCCCGAAAATATGCCGGATACGCTCACGGTGCGCTTCCGCGTGGGCGGCATCTATAAAAATTCGTTCATCAGTGTCTATTTCGGCGATCAACGCGTGCAGCACCGCAAAAAGACCGTTATGGCACCGGGCGAAATGGAGCAGGTATTGCTGAAAAAAGCAGACCTTCAAAATATTGATTTTGACACCGTCACCGTCACGGTGGAAGCGGAATAAGGAGGGCATTACTATGGAAACGAAATCGTTTATCTGCATCAACTGCCCCTTGGGCTGTCCGCTGACCGTCACTGTTGAAAACGGCGAGGTGAAAAGCGTTACAGGCAATACGTGTAAGCGCGGCGAGCTCTACGCCGTGAAGGAAGTTACCGCGCCTGCCCGTACCGTCACGTCTACCGTTCGCGTTTTAAACGGTGAACGCCCGGTTGTCGCCGTGCGCACGAAAACGGACATCCCGAAGGGTAAAATTTTCGACTGCATGAAAGCCATCAACGCAGCGGAGATCACCGCCCCCGTCCATATCGGCGACATCGTCATTGAAAACGTTTGCGGCACCGGCGTAAATGTCGTCGCATCCGCGGACGACGAGTTGGGTTAAAAGTCTTTGATTAAACTTTCTTCAGAAAGTTTATAGGGCCTCGGGGCAAAGCCCTGAGGCGCGCTCCGCAGAGCGCGAAATCCTTTTGCTTACCCCAAAATCAGGACTGGGAGAAACCAATGCTTCGCATTGCTATAAAACAATCCAGTGAATTGTTCGTCCGAGGGAGACCCTATTAAGGGGTCTCCCTATGAATTTGCACGGCAAATTCATAAAAGATAAAACTTTTAGAAAGAGAGAATAAACGTATGAATTATACCGATATCAACGCAAAAATCGTGGACAGCTGGGTGCAAAACGGCTGGGAGTGGGGCAGGCCCATCAGCCACGAAACGTTTGAAAAAGCAAAAAACGGCGCGTGGGGCGTGTACCTCACGCCGACGAAAACCGTGCCGCACGCGTGGTTCGGCGAGATGCGCGGCAAGAAAATTCTGGGTTTAGCCAGCGGCGGCGGGCAGCAGATTCCCATTTTCACGGCGCTCGGCGCAGACTGCACCGTGCTTGATTATTCCACGGAGCAGCTAAAGCGCGAAGAAGAGGTCGGCAAGCGGGAGGGCTATACTCCAAAGTGCGTTCGCGCCGATATGACAAAGCCGCTGCCGTTTGAAGACGGGACGTTTGACCTTATTTTTAACCCGGTTTCAAATTGTTATGTAGAAGAACTGGAGCCGATCTGGAAAGAGTGCGCCCGTGTTCTGAAGCCGGGCGGCGTTTTGCTTGTCGGGTTTGATAACGGCTTCAACTATCTTTTCGACGAGGACGAGACGGTTATCAAATACACGCTGCCGTATAACCCCCTGAAAGACGAGGCGCTGTACCGGGAAGCGATGGATCTGGACTTCGGCGTGCAGTTTTCGCACACACTGGACGAAGAAATCGGCGGCCAGCTGCGCGCGGGATTTATGCTGACGGATATTTATGAAGACACAAGCGGCGGAGGCTTTCTGCACGAGCACGGCGTGCCCTGCTTTGTCGCAACGCGCTGCGTGAAAAAGTAATAGCTGAATAAAAACCGTAAAAAGCACGGCTTTCCCGAAAAACGGCGGAAAAGCTGTGCTTTTTAAATTTTGCCGCAAAAATATTTTTTGAAATCACACCTTTGAAAATAAAAGTATAAGTGAGAAAAACGAAGAATAAACGAGATTAGAATTCGCAGCTTAAAAAACCGCAAAAAAGCGCTTGACAAGCCGTTTTTCGTGTGGTACTATCATTTAGCGCCCATGGGAAAGCTATGGGCATTTTCAGAGATTTCGTATCGCAGCGCACAAAGCGTTTGCCGGTACCGAGATAATTTAAATCAATTTTGGAGGTAAACGCTATGTCCACTTATATGGCCAAGGCTGGTCAGGTTGACCGCAAATGGTATGTAATTGACGCTGCAGGCAAGCCGCTCGGCCGCGTTGCAGCACAGGCCGCAGTTCTTCTCCGCGGCAAGCACAAGCCCACCTTTACCCCGCACGTTGACTGCGGTGACCACGTCATCATCATCAACTGCGCTGAGGCTGTCCTCACCGGCGGTAAGGCTGAAAAGAAGTATTATTATCATCACACGGGTTATATCGGCCACCTCAAGGCTGTCCGTTATGACACCCTGATGCGCACAAAGCCGGAAAAGGCGATGGAGCTTGCTGTTCACGGCATGATCCCCTCGAACACCATCGGCAGAGCTGCAGAAGCAAGACTTCGTGTCTACGCCGGCAGCGAGCACAAGCACGAGGCGCAGAAGCCGACGGCTTGGGAACTTTAATAGGAGGTAAACGAATATGTACGATAAGGCACCTTATTTCTACGGCACCGGCAGAAGAAAAAGCTCCGTTGCACGTGTAAGAATTTACCAGGGCACCGGTAAGGTCACGATCAACGACCGCGATATCGACGATTATTTCGGCCTTGATACCCTCAAGACGATCGTTCGTCAGCCGCTCGTTCTCACCGGTACCGAAGAGAAGTTCGACATCGTTTGCCGCGTTGCAGGCGGCGGTGTTACCGGTCAGGCCGGTGCTATCCGCCACGGTATCTCCAGAGCTCTGCTCCAGTACGATTCCGAGAACCTCCGCGCTACGCTGAAGAAGGCCGGTTTCCTCACCCGTGACCCGAGAATGAAGGAAAGAAAGAAGTACGGTCTCAAAGCAGCTCGTCGCGCTCCGCAGTTCAGCAAGCGATAATCGACTGCTCAGACTATATCAAAATGGTTCAAAAAGCCCGGAAAATCAAGGTTTTCCGGGCTTTTGCTATATCTAAACGGGCTGATATGGTTTGACCTCATTTGACCAAACGAGAGCCGTTTTCACCCAATTTTTAGTGGTCCGCAAGTGGTTAACTGGCCAAAAAGAGGGCGAAAAGAGGGGTAAGTGGTTCCCAAAGTGGTTAACCGAGAGCCGATTTTGGGGGTGCTTTTCAGCCCTCCTTCCCTTCGTTTTTTGGCTGTGGCAGTTTGGCATAGTTTGAGCTAATTTGAATAATTGAATATGAATTTGATGTAGCACACAGATCATAAATGACTGGGTGCTTTTTTCATTTCAGGAACTCGTATTCCGGCGATAGAAAGAGCCGTCACTTCACTTTTTATTTTGGAGTGGCGGCTTTTTCTATTTCCAGAAGCAACAGCAACAATTAGAAATGAGGTGAAGTTAATGAACACGCAAATCATTGCCATTGCCAACCAGAAAGGCGGCGTTGGCAAGACAACGACCTGTGCCAACTTGGGAATCGGGCTGGCGCAGGCCGGAAAGAAAGTTCTGCTGATCGACGGGGACCCGCAAGGGAGCCTGACAATCAGCCTGGGCCATCCCCAGCCGGACAAGCTGCCCTTTACGTTGTCAGACGCTATGGGGCGTATCCTGATGGATGAGCCGCTTCGTCCCGGCGAGGGTATCCTGCACCACCCAGAGGGTGTAGACCTGATGCCTGCGGACATCCAGTTATCCGGTATGGAGGTATCCCTGGTAAACGCCATGAGCCGTGAGACTATCTTGCGGCAATATCTGGACACGCTGAAGGGGCAATACTCCCATATCCTCATCGACTGCCAGCCCTCCCTGGGCATGCTCACAGTCAATGCGCTGGCCGCTGCGAACAGGATCATCATTCCCGTTCAGGCGGAGTATCTGCCCGCCAAAGGGCTGGAACAGCTGCTCTCCACGGTAAACAAGGTAAAGCGGCAGATCAACCCCAAGCTCCAGATAGACGGTATCCTGCTGACGATGGTGGACAGCCGAACCAACTTTGCCAAAGAGATCTCCGCGCTCCTGCGGGAGACCTATGGCAGCAAGATCAAAGTATTCGGCACAGAGATTCCGCACTCTGTCCGGGCAAAGGAAATCAGTGCAGAGGGAAAAAGTATTTTCGCCCACGACCCTGGCGGCAAAGTGGCAGAGGGGTATCGAAATCTGACGAAGGAGGTGTTGAAACTTGAAAAGCAGCGCGAAAAAAATAGAGCTGGCCTCGGTAGATGATCTGTTCTCCACCGAAGAAGGCCGTCAGGATGCAAAGCTGGAAAAGATTCAGGAGATTCCGCTGTCTGAGCTGCATCCCTTTAGGAACCACCCATTCAAAGTCAAGGATGACGAAGCCATGATGGAGACCGCTGACAGTATCAAGCAGTATGGCGTTCTGGTTCCGGCGATTGCTCGACCGGACCCAGAGGGCGGTTATGAGCTGGTAGCCGGACACAGGCGGCACAGAGCCAGTGAGCTGGCAGGCAAGGAGACCATGCCGGTCATTGTTCGGGATTTGGATGATGATGCCGCCACGATCATTATGGTTGACAGCAACTTGCAGCGAGAAAGCTTGCTCCCAAGTGAAAGA
Source organism: Hominenteromicrobium mulieris (assembly GCA_021029595.1). GTDB lineage: Bacteria > Bacillota > Clostridia > Oscillospirales > Acutalibacteraceae > Hominenteromicrobium > Hominenteromicrobium mulieris. The sequence continues at coordinate 648,448 of JAJJOY010000003.1, forward strand.
GCCTTTGCCTACAAGATGAAGCTGGATGCCATGAAAAGACAGGCTGGCAGACCGAGTAAAGAAAATGTGTCCCAAGTTGGGACACAAAAGCGATCAGACCAGTTGCTTGCTGAACAGGTGGGGCAAAGTCGAAATCAAATTCAGCGCTATATCCGTCTGACAGAGTTAATTCCTGAATTGATGGATATGGTGGATGAAAAGAAGATTGCCCTGAACCCTGCCTATGAGCTGTCCTTTCTCAAAAAGGAAGAACAGGTAGACCTGCTGGACGCGATGGACAGCGAACAGGCTACCCCTTCTCTTTCTCAAGCCCAGCGGCTCAAGAAATACAGTCAGGAGGGGCATCTGACCCTCGATATGATGCGTGTCATCATGGGTGAGGAAAAGAAAAGCGATCTGGACCGAGTGACATTTACCTCTGACACCTTGCGGAAGTATTTCCCTAAAAGCTATACGCCCCAGCGGATGCAGGAAACTATTATCAAGCTGCTGGAACAGTGGCAGAAAAAACGCCAGAGAGATCAGGAACGATGAAAGGAGCCGCCTATGAGGGATATTTCAGCCCGCGAGCTGAAAGGACACAACATTCTTGCCGTGGAGCGTTTTCAGGATAACACCCGCTGGATGATTGAGTTTTCCGTCCTGCGTCCCAGCACAGCTTACGGTAGCCCCGGAGAGGAAATACGACTGTTTTTGACTGAGGACGGGTATCAGGCCGCCCTGCAAAGCCAGCAGCGTCGGGAGATCAAGATCAAGCGTTACGCTCGTGTGATTGAGGGACATATCCTCGATTTCAAACCGGGAAAACACCGCCGCCACTCATAAACAAATCATTACTGCGAAAGGAAAGGATTGAAATGTGTACTGTAAAGGAAATCCGGGAAGCAATCCGGGAGGATTGCCATTCCCAGCATGGTATGGAATTTATAGAGATTGACCGTGTTCTGCAAACTCTGCCATTCTCTCAGGGAAATGACCTGTTGGACAGACCGCCCATTCCCAAGCGCCCCTACCGGCGCAGAAAAAGTGAACAAAACAGCTAACTGCCACAATTCTTTTTACAGGATTGTGGCTTTTTTCATACCCTGAGAAATTTGGAAGGAGTGAGGTCAATGGCCGTATTTCGCATTGAACGAACCAGAGATTATACCGTGATGAGCAATCACCATTTACGCAACGGGAAACTGTCCCTGAAAGCCAAGGGGCTGCTTTCCATGATGCTGTCCTTACCGGAGGACTGGAACTATACCACCAGAGGGCTTGCCGCCATCTGCAAAGAGGGCGTGGACGCTATCGGCGGCGCGCTGCGGGAGCTGGAAACTGCCGGGTACATTGTCCGCCATCAGCTGCGAGACCGGCAGGGTCGGATCAGCGATACCGAGTATGTTATCTACGAGCAACCACAGCCGAAGAACCCGGATACGCCCCAGCCGGATACGGCTTCACCAGATACGGAAAACCCGGATATGGTAAAACCGGATACGGAAAAGCCCACAGAATTAAATATAGAGAAATCAAATACAGAAAAAACAATTACTTATGGATCAAGTACCGATTCTATTCCCTTCCGGGAGCCAGCGGCAGCACAGCTGCCGGAACGGAAAGGAAGGGATGCGATGTCTGTCTCAGAGATGGAAAGTTATCGGGATTTGATTCTGGAGAACATCGAGTATGACCACCTGTGCCGGGAGTTTACCACCTACCGGGAGGACCTGGACGAGATTGTGGAGCTGATGGTGGAGACCGTCTGCGCCAAGCGGAAAACCACCCGGATCGCTGGCAGCGACTTCCCCCATGAGGTGGTCCGCTCCCGTTTTTTGAAGCTGGATTGCTCCCACATCGAGTTTGTCATGGAATGCCTGCGGAACAATACCACCGAAATCCGCAACATGAAGCAGTATCTGCTTGCGGTGCTGTTTAATGCGCCGACCACGATCAGCAACCACTACACCGCACAAGTCAACCACGATATGTACGCAGGCGGCTGGTAAACAGCCGCTTTTCTGCTACCCGAAAATACCGGGAGAAAGGATTTTGCCATGAAACGACCTCTTGCCTACATTACGGCTCCCTGGAGCAACAGCCAGTATGAGAACGCCGAGAGCGCTGCGGCCTACTGTCGTCAGGTGTACGACGCCGGGTATTCGCCCATCTGCCCGGTGCTGTTCCTGCCTACCTTCCTCAAGGACGAGATTCCCCAGGAACACAAGGACGGGCTGGATATGGCGCGGGACTACCTGCGCCGGTCCCATGTGCTGGTGGTCTGCGGCCACGGCATCGACGAGACCGTGAAGAATGACATTGCCACCGCCGAGCGCCTGCGGATCACCGCCACCACCCTGGACGGTATCCTGACCGTGAAGGGCCAGGGACGCGGGAAAGGAGGCGCACGCCATGCCTGAGCGTAAGACCGTGGGCCAGCTGATGGAGGAAATGCGCCTCAAAGCCGGGGCGCAGAACTACCACGGCCATGAGTACATGGATTTGGAGCGGTTTGCCGATGACACCCGGCACATGATTATCTTCGATGTGCTGACCGACGATTCCCCGGTGGGCTGGAAAGGTGAACGGACCCGCCTATTTCTGACGGAGGCCGGATACCAGAAAAGCCTGGAGAACCAGGAAAAGGGCCACATCAAGATTCTCAGCCATGCCAAAGTGCGCCAGGGCCATCTGTACTATGACCGCTCCGACCAGCTGCGCTGAAAGGAGCCTGCCATGCTGAAATACCTGCTGCGGCGGTTGGTGGTCCCGCCTTAGTATCAAGTGCCACCCCTGCAAAATCCGTGGAAAGGAGGCGATGACCTATGCAGGAGGAAGTGGAAAACAGGACTTTGACGCTGGTAGTCAGCGGAACAAAGTTTACCGGGCGGTTGATGAAAGCCGCCATCACCAAGTACCTTGCCCACCGCAAGGAAAAGAAGCTGCAAAAGCAGAAAAGCCGGGATACCCCCGTGATTCCCCACGGCAAGCAGACGGTGAAGCAGCTGATCGGCCAGAATCAGGGCGTTTCCAACATCGAGATCACCGACCCCTCCATCAAGGAGTTTGAGAAGATCGCCCGGAAATACGGCGTGGACTATGCGGTGAAGAAGGACCGCAGCAGCTCCCCACCCAAGTACCTGATCTTTTTCAAAGGTCGTGATGCGGATGCGCTGACAGCAGCCTTTACCGAGTACACCGGCAAAAAGGTCAAAAAAGCAGAGAAAACAGAGCGTCCGTCTGTGCTGGCAAAGCTGAACCAGTTCAAAGAGCTGGTCAAAAATGCCGTGGTGGACCGCACCAAGCGAAAGGAGCTGGAACGATGAAAAAGCAGCTTGACATCAAAAAGCTCCTGATTTTGAACCTGCCGTATCTCCTGATGGGCTTGTTTGCCACCAACTTCGGGGAGGCATGGCGCATGGTGCAGGGCGCGGACGCTTCCCAAAAGGCGCTCTCCCTGATTTCTGTCTTGCCGGTGGCGCTGGCAAGCTGGTGGCCCAGCCTGCACCCGCTGGATTTACTGGTGGGCCTGTGCTGTGGCGCTGGTCTGCGGCTGGCGGTGTATCTGAAAAGCAAAAATGCAAAGAAATACCGCCACGGCATGGAGTATGGTTCTGCCCGATGGGGAACCCACGAGGACATTGCCCCTTATGTGGACCCGGTATTCCAGAACAATGTGATTCTGACGAAAACCGAGAGCCTGACCATGAACAGCCGCCCGAAAGACCCCAAGACTGCCAGAAACAAAAATGTGCTGGTCATCGGCGGCTCCGGTTCCGGTAAGACCCGATTCTGGCTGAAACCCAACCTGATGCAGATGCACAGTTCCTATGTTGTGACGGACCCGAAAGGAACAATTCTTGTGGAGTGCGGAAAAATGCTCCAGCGGGGCGCACCCAAGCTGGGGAAAGACGGAAAGCCTATGAAGGATAAGCACGGCAAGGTCATTAATGAGCCGTACCGAATCAAGGTCCTAAATACCATCAACTTCAAGAAGTCCATGCACTATAACCCTTTCGCCTATATCCATAGCGAAAAGGACATCTTGAAGCTGGTAACAACGCTGATCGCTAATACCAAAGGCGAAGGCAAGGCCGGAGACGATTTCTGGGTCAAGGCGGAAACATTGCTGTATTGCGCGTTGATTGGCTATATCCATTATGAGGCTCCGGTGGAGGAACAAAACTTCTCCACCCTCATTGAGTTCATCAACGCCATGGAGGTCCGGGAGGATGACGAGGAGTTCAAAAACCCCGTGGACCTGATGTTTGATACACTGGAAGCCGAGAAGCCAAATCACTTTGCGGTGCGCCAGTATAAGAAATATAAGCTGGCCGCCGGAAAAACAGCCAAATCGATTTTGATTTCCTGCGGCGCTCGCCTTGCCGTGTTCGACATTGCAGAGTTGCGTGAGGTCACGGCTTATGATGAGCTGGAGCTGGACACTCTGGGAGACAGGAAAACTGCCCTGTTCCTCATCATGAGTGATACGGACGATAGCTTTAACTTCCTGATCTCCATGTGTTATACCCAGCTTTTCAATCTGCTCTGCGAAAAAGCGGACGATGTGTATGGCGGCAGGCTTCCGGTTCATGTGCGCTGTTTGATTGATGAGTGTGCTAACATCGGGCAGATTCCGAAGCTGGAAAAGCTGGTGGCCACCATCCGAAGCCGTGAAATCTCTGCCTGTCTGGTGTTGCAGGCACAGAGCCAGCTCAAGGCAATTTACAAAGATAATGCCGATACCATCATCGGCAATATGGATACTTCCATCTTCCTGGGGGGCAAAGAGCCAACAACGCTGAAAGAGCTGGCGGCTGTTCTGGGAAAGGAGACCATAGACACTTACAACACCGGAGAGAGCCGGGGACGGGAGACCTCCCACTCTCTCAACTATCAAAAATTGGGAAAAGAGCTGATGAGCCAGGACGAGCTGGCAGTTATGGATGGCGGCAAGTGCATCTTGCAGCTGCGCGGTGTGCGTCCGTTTCTTTCAGACAAGTATGACATTACCAGACACCCTAATTTCAAATACACAGCTGATGCAGACAAGCGAAATACCTTTGATATTGAAGCATTTTTGTCTGCCAGACTAAAACTCAAGCCTGATGAGGTCTGCGATGTATATGAAGTAGACACGGAGGGCGTGTAATACGGTTCCGCTGAGAAAGGAGTGATCGTATCTATTTGCCGCAACTGCCTCTGTTGAGGCCATTGGCGTACAAAGCGGGCAATCATCAACAAAATAATGAAAAAGGAGGACAGCCGGAATCAGGCTCTCATATATCGAGGGCAGATTGTTCCGGCTTTTGTATGCCTATGAAACATGACAAACCTATTTTTTAATCAGATTCCGGCTAACAAACTATATGGCATTTTTTGAACAGGCAATTACCGTTCTTCAGACTCTCGTTATCGCTCTGGGCGCTGGTCTTGGTATCTGGGGTGTCATCAACCTGTTGGAAGGTTACGGCAACGACAACCCTGGCGCCAAATCTCAGGGCATGAAGCAGCTCATGGCCGGCGCTGGTGTAGCCGTAGTCGGCATGGTCCTTGTACCTCTGCTCTCCGGGCTTTTCTCTGTCTAAGCGTCTCTGCATGAAATCCTTGCCGCTCCCGCAGTTTTGCGGGGGCGGCGGAAAGGAGGTTGACACCGTATGGATTTCTTACTTGAAGCCCTGACAAATTGGCTGAAAGAAATGCTGGTGGGCGGTATTATGAGCAACCTTTCGGGGATGTTTGACAGCGTAAACCAACAGGTCGCGGATATATCCGTACAGGTAGGACAGACCCCACAGGGATGGAATGGCAGTATTTTCAGTATGATTGAGAATCTGTCCAACTCCATCATGGTGCCGATTGCAGGCGTGATCCTGGCTATTGTGATGACCGTAGACCTGATCCAGATGATCGCAGACAAGAACAACCTGCATGATGTGGATACCTGGATGATTTTCAAGTGGGTGTTCAAATCAGCCGCTGCCATCCTCATTGTCACAAACACATGGAATATCGTGATGGGCGTCTTTGATATGGCGCAGAGCGTGGTGGCACAGGCGGCAGGGATCATCGGTTCGGATGCGTCCATTGACATTTCCTCAGTTATGACCGATCTGGAACCGAGGCTGATGGAAATGGATCTGGGACCGCTGTTCGGGCTTTGGTTTCAATCCCTCTTTATCGGCATTACCATGTGGGCGCTGTATATCTGTATCTTTATCGTCATTTATGGCCGTATGATTGAGATTTACCTTGTGACTTCGGTGGCTCCCGTCCCAATGGCTGCCATGATGGGCAAGGAATGGGGCGGTATGGGACAGAACTACCTCCGCTCCCTGCTGGCGCTGGGCTTTCAGGCGTTTCTCATCATCGTTTGCGTGGCAATTTATGCTGTGCTGGTGCAGAACATCGCTCTGGAAGATGACATCATCATGGCGATCTGGAGCTGCGTGGGATACACCGTACTGCTGTGCTTTACGCTGTTCAAAACCGGCAGTCTCGCAAAATCCGTCTTTCAGGCACATTAAAACGGAAGGAGGTTTCCACATTGGCTTATGTACCCGTACCCAAAGATTTAACCAAAGTCAAAACCAAGGTCATGTTCAATCTGACCCGAAGGCAGCTGGTCTGCTTTATCGCCGGGGCGCTTATAGGCGTACCGCTGTTCTTTTTGCTCCGTGAGCCTGCAGGAAACAGTATGGCCGCCATGTGTATGATGCTGGTCATGATGCCCTTCTTCCTGCTGGCCATGTATGAAAAGCATGGACAGCCTCTGGAAAAGATCGTCGGCAACATTCTCAAAGTGGCTGTGATCCGTCCCAAGCAGCGTCCCTACCAGACCAATAACTTTTATGCCGTATTAAAGCGGCAGGAAATGCTCGATAAGGAGGTGTATGACATTGTTCACCGCAATGAAAAGCTGGCTGCGCCGTCTGCTGGGAAAACCGGAAGAAAAGACCGTGCAGCCGGTAAAGACAAAGAAAAAGCTGTCCCGCGCCGATAAGAAGCAGATTGAAGCGGCCATTGCCCGCGCCAACCGCACGGACAAAAAAGGAAAATCGGCACAGGACAGTATCCCCTATGAACGGATGTGGCCGGACGGGATCTGCCGCGTATCGGACAGCCACTACACAAAGACCATTCAGTTTCAGGACATCAACTATCAGCTCTCCCAAAATGAAGATAAGACCGCGATCTTTGAGGGCTGGTGTGATTTCCTCAATTATTTCGACAGCTCGATTCACTTCCAGCTGTCTTTTTTGAACCTTGCGGCATCGGAGGAGACCTTTGCCAACTCCATTTCCATCCCACCCCAGGGGGATGCCTTTGACAGTATCCGTGAGGAATACACCACGATGCTACAAAATCAGCTGGCCAGAGGCAACAACGGTCTCATCAAGACCAAATACCTGACCTTTGGTATCGACGCGGACAGTATCAAAGCTGCCAAGCCCCGCCTGGAGCGTATTGAGACCGATATACTCAATAACTTCAAGCGTCTTGGTGTAGCCGCCAGAACACTGGACGGTAAGGAAAGACTTTCTCAGCTTCATGCGGTATTCCACATGGACGAACAGCTCCCATTCCAGTTTGAATGGGACTGGCTGGCCCCTTCCGGCCTATCTACCAAGGACTTCATCGCACCAAGCTCCTTTGAGTTCCGCACCGGCAAGCAGTTCCGTATGGGCAAGAAATACGGGGCTGTTTCTTTTTTGCAGATTCTTGCACCGGAGCTGAATGACCGTCTGCTGGCTGATTTTCTGGATATGGAAAGCTCGCTCATTGTGAGTATGCACATTCAGTCGGTGGATCAGGTGAAAGCCATTAAGACGGTAAAGCGCAAGATTACCGACCTGGACCGCAGTAAGATCGAGGAACAGAAAAAAGCAGTCCGCGCCGGATACGACATGGACATTATTCCCTCTGACCTTGCCACCTACGGCAGTGAGGCGAAAAAGCTGTTGCAGGATTTGCAGAGCCGAAACGAGAGAATGTTCCTTGTCTCCTTTTTGGTGCTGAACACAGCGGACAATCCCCGTCAGCTTGGCAACAACATCTTTCAGGCAGGCTCTATTGCCCAGAAGTATAACTGCCAGCTGACCAGACTGGACTTCCAGCAGGAAGAAGGGCTGATGAGCTGTCTGCCCCTGGGACTCAATCAGATTGAGATCCAGCGAGGGCTGACCACCAGTTCTACGGCTATCTTTGTACCGTTCACCACACAGGAATTATTCCAGAACGGCAAAGAAGCCCTGTACTACGGCATCAACGCCCTGTCCAACAACCTCATCATGGTGGACAGAAAGCTGCTGAAAAACCCCAATGGCTTGATTTTGGGTACGCCGGGTTCCGGTAAGTCTTTCAGCGCCAAGCGTGAGATTGCCAACTGCTTTTTGCTTACCAATGATGATGTCATCATCTGTGACCCGGAAGCTGAGTACGCACCTCTTGTTGAGCGTCTGCATGGGCAGGTCATCAAGATCTCGCCTACCTCAACCAACTACATCAATCCGATGGACCTGAATTTGGACTACTCGGATGATGAAAGCCCGCTGTCCCTCAAGTCTGACTTTATCCTCAGCTTGTGTGAGCTGATTGTGGGCGGTAAGGACGGATTGCAGCCGGTGCAGAAAACCATCATCGACCGCTGTGTGCGTCTGGTCTATCAGACCTATCTCAACGACCCGCGCCCGGAGAATATGCCGATTCTGGAGGACCTATATAACCTGCTCCGTTCACAGGAGGAAAAGGAAGCCCAGTATATCGCCACGGCCCTTGAAATCTATGTAACCGGCTCCCTCAATGTGTTCAATCACCAGAGCAATGTGGACATCAATAACCGCATTGTCTGCTATGACATCAAGGAGCTGGGTAAGCAGCTGAAAAAGATCGGTATGCTTGTGGTACAGGATCAGGTATGGAACCGAGTTACCATCAACCGCGCCGCCCACAAGTCCACCCGTTACTACATCGACGAGATGCACCTGCTTTTGAAGGAGGAGCAGACCGCCGCCTATACGGTGGAAATCTGGAAGCGATTCCGTAAATGGGGCGGTATTCCGACAGGTATCACCCAGAATGTCAAAGACCTTTTGAGCAGCCGCGAGGTAGAGAACATCTTTGAAAACTCCGACTTCGTGTATATGCTCAACCAGGCAGGCGGAGACCGTCAGATTTTGGCGAAGCAACTGGGTATTTCCACACACCAGCTTAGCTATGTGACCCACTCCGGTGAGGGCGAGGGCCTGCTGTTCTATGGCTCCACGATCCTGCCGTTTGTAGACCACTTCCCGAAGAACACCGAACTTTACCGCATTATGACCACCAAACCCCAGGAACTGAAAAAGAAGGAGGATGAATGATTATGAACCCCAACATTTTGAATAAAAACCCGCTGATGTTTTTTGACAGGGCGGTAAATGCCCAACGCAGCCAGCTGCTTACGGTCATGGCTGATGCGGTAAGTGAGTGCCGCACGGCGGCAGATCAGGCAGCCGAACTGAATGAGACCGGTCAGGTGGGGCTTCTCCGTCTGGCAGAGGTCTGGAGCGCCATCCGTGCCAAGGAAGGCATGGGCGGTCTGGTTCTGGAAGGAACCGAAGCGAAGATCCTGTCCGATGTGGTGGCACAGTTTTATGCCTACCTGTCCGGCTGTATGTTCAACGATCCTGTGGGGATGGCCATTTATGCAGAGCTGCACTACATGATGTCCTCCCTCATGCTGGGAGAATGGTTTGAATAAGGAACCGCGCCTGCGCTTTACCGATGAGGAACGGTCTGACCCAGCGCTGGAAAAGCCGATTTGTAAAGCGGAGAAAGCTGCGGCCAGAGCAGATAAGGCGCAGGAGAATATTCCAAAGAAAAAGGTCAGGCAGACGGTCATTGACCCGGATACCGGAAAAAAGACCTCGAAGCTGACCTTTGAGGACAAGAAAAAGCCACCCTCCAAAGTTTCTCAAGGGGTCAAAGAAGCTCCCGTCCATCTGGTCGCGGGCAAGCTCCACAAAGAGATCCGGGAAACAGAACAGGACAATGTGGGCGTGGAAAGCGCCCACAAGTCCGAGGAGGCGGTGGAGACCAGCGCTTATCTGGTGCGGGAGGGCTATCGCAGCCACAAGCTGAAGCCCTACCGCAAAGCAGCCCAGGCAGAGCGCCAACTGGAAAAGGCAAATGTAAATGTCCTGTACCAGAAATCCTTGCAGGAAAATCCCCAGTTTTCCAGCAATCCTCTTTCCCGCTGGCAGCAAAAGCAGGCCATCAAAAAGCAGTATGCCGCTGCTAAGCGCACCGGTCAGACTGCCGGAAATACCGCCCAGGCTGCGTCCAAAACCGGAAAAGCCGCAAGGACGATAAAAGAAAAGGCACAGCAGGCAGGGGCATTCGTCATGCGCCACAAAAAGGGCTTCTTGATCGCAGGGGTTTTGTTCCTCATCACCTGTATGCTGATGAATACCATGTCCTCTTGTTCCATGATGGCGCAGAGCATAGGTTCCGTTCTCTCCGGCACCACCTATCCGTCGGATGATCCGGAAATGCTGGCGGTGGAGGCAGATTATGCAGCCAGAGAAGCCCAGTTGCAGGAGAAAATCGACAACATCGAAAGCAGCCACCCAGGGTATGACGAGTATCGCTATGACCTTGGCATGATTGGCCATGACCCTCATGAGCTGGCGGCATTTCTCTCTGCTGTCTTGCAGGGCTATACCCGACAAAGCGCCCAGGCAGAGCTGGCGCGTGTGTTTGCAGCACAGTATCAGCTGACGCTTACCGAGGAAGTGGAGATCCGCTACCGCACGGAGACCTCCACCGACCCGGAGACTGGCGAGACCACCTCAGAAGAAGTACCCTATGAGTATTACATTCTGAATGTGAAACTCACCAGCAAGCCCATTTCAGCTGTGGCGTCGGAGCTATTGACCCCGGAGCAGATGGAAATGTATCAGGTCTACCGACAGACCATGGGCAATAAGCCGCTGTTGTTTGGCGGCGGTTCCCCTGATACCAGCGGCTCGGAAGATCTATCCGGTGTGCAGTTCATTAACGGCACCCGCCCCGGCAATCCTCAGCTGGTGGAACTGGCGAAAAGTCAGGTGGGCAATGTGGGCGGTTATCCCTACTGGAGCTGGTATGGCTTTGACAGCCGCGTGGAATGGTGCGCCTGCTTCGTATCCTGGTGCTATAACCAGGCAGGAAAAAGTGAGCCTCGCTTTGCAGGCTGTGAGTGGCAGGGCGTTCCGTGGTTCCAGTCTCATGGACAATGGGGTGCAAGAGGCTATAACAATCTGGCCCCCGGAGATGCAATTTTCTTTGACTGGGATTTGGATGGGACAGCAGACCATGTAGGTATCGTGATCGGTACGGATGGCAGCCGTGTTTATACCGTGGAGGGAAATTCCGGCGATGCCTGCAAGATTAAAAGTTATGACCTGAATTATCAAAGCATTAAGGGCTACGGCCTGATGAACTGGTAACAGAGATTTTTAAGAAGGAGTGATAGACGATGGCAAAGAACAAAATTGAGCGCATTGACCATGAGATTACAAAGGTCCGCGAGAAGATCGCAGAGTATCAGGAAAAGCTCAAGGCGCTGGAAGCACAGAAAACCGAGGCAGAAAATCTGGAGATCGTCCAGATGGTGCGCGCCCTGCGTATGACCCCGACCCAGTTGAGCGCCATGCTGTCCGGTGGCACAGTTCCCGGCAGTTTGGCTGATGACAATAACGAACAGGAGGAAAACAGCTATGAGGAATAAACGATTGCTCCGAACACTTTCCGCCTTTTGCCTGACAATGGTTGTGGCATTTGGCTTTACGATCCCTGCTTTTGCACAGGGGTCAGAACAGGCTCCGGCGGCACCGGCAGAGGATTCTACCAATGACAGCAATGTGATTGTGGAAGAAACAGAACCAGCACCGGCACTTACACCGGAGGGGAATGCGGCATTGGTGGATGATTTTGGTGGCAATAAGCAGCTCATTACTGTTACGACCAAAGCTGGAAATTACTTTTACATCCTGATTGATAGGGCGAATGAGGATAAAAAGACTGCTGTTCACTTTCTGAATCAGGTGGATGAAGCGGATTTGATGGCACTGATGGAAGATGAAAATGTCAAAGAGAAGCCGTCTGCTGTGTGTAGCTGCACGACAAAATGTGAAGCAGGGGCAGTCAATACGGCTTGTCCGGTCTGTGCAACTGATAAGAGTAAATGTACGGGCAAAGCACCGGAACCTCCGGCAGAAACACCGGAGCCGGAAAAAGAGAAGCCTGCCGGACTGAACCCGGCTGCGATAGTCCTTTTGCTGGCTCTGCTTGGAGGCGGTGGCGTATTTGCCTACTTGAAGCTCGTTAAGAATAAGCCTAAGACCAAGGGCAATGACAGTCTGGACGATTATGATTATGGCGAGGAAGATTCCGAGGAATGGGAAACCGAGGATGAGGAGTCGGACGAGCCGGACGCTGATGGGGGCAGCACAGAAGAAGATGATGAGGACAGTGTGAAATGACCCGTTTCACAGACAGTCCCTATGAACGCATGATGACACGCAGGCCGGAGGGCGGGAAGGAAATTTCCCGTCCTCCTTCTTTACCTCACAACCACCCCTGCTATGGTTGCGGGAATTATGGAAGTCCCTGTGTAGGTATCTGCCATCGTGAGATGGAACGATGGCTCAAAGAAAGGAAACGAAAAAAATGAGTGTTCTGATTATATTTATCAAGCTGATTGCTGTTTTTGACCTACTGGTAATTGCTGTGTATTTTGGCGGCGACATTCTTTCTACCATGTTAAACAAACTTCAGAGAAAGCCAAAGCAAGATGACCCCTTTGATTTCTCCTTAGATACCATGACAGTTTCATTGTCCATAGATTCTATTCGTCAGCTTTATTCCGGTGACGCGGCAGATTTTGTGGAAGAAAAGATTCTGCCAAATGCGGAGAAAACAATGGCCGTTTTGACGGAACAAGAACGGACGGCGGCTCGTCTGCTCTTATCCGCTCTAATCGGTTTTCTTGCAGCAGAAGCTCCTATGGATGAACAGAGCTTTCCTTTGATGATGGAACTTCTGAACTGCATGGAAGGGGAAAAAGAAGATGGTTGTCAGGATGCAGTAGATAGTTTACTTGAAGATGCCGCCTGCAATACCCGCCGTCACGAAGAATATTACAGCAATTATCAACGCTACCAGCTGATGCAGGTGGATAAAACCCGTGTCATTTTGGCTTGCCGTATCATCATCAATGACCTGCTGGGGAAACTGTACCGCTATGACTACCGGTTTGGTTATAACCTGCTACTGGATGAGGAAAACAGCATAGAGAAAAAACTGCACACGCCTGTGCGGGAAGAATGGGAGGCTGAAGATGATGAGATATAAACTGGTAATCGCTGAAAAACCATCGGTTGCACAAAGTCTGGCTGCGGTAATCGGTGCAACTGCTCGTAAGGACGGGTATCTGGAGGGTAACGGCTGGCGTGTCAGCTGGTGCGTAGGCCATCTGGCCGGTCTTGCGGATGCAGACAGCTATGACCCCAAGTATGCCAAGTGGCGATATGATGACCTGCCTATTCTGCCGGAGCATTGGCAGATGGTAGTGGGAAAGGATAAGAAAAAGCAGTTTGATATTCTCAAAAAGCTGATGAACGCCCCGGATGTGACGGAGGTAGTAAATGCCTGTGATGCCGGACGCGAGGGCGAGCTGATCTTCCGCAGCGTCTATGAGCTGGCAGGCTGCCAAAAGCCGATGAAAAGGCTCTGGATTTCTTCGATGGAGGACTCCGCCATAAGGGAGGGCTTTGCAAACCTGCGCCCAGGGGTAGATTATGATGGACTTCGGGATGCTGCTCTCTGCCGTGCCAAGGCCGACTGGCTGGTAGGGATCAATGCTACAAGGCTTTTTTCCGTGCTGTACCACCGCACCCTCAACATCGGGCGCGTGATGTCTCCAACGCTGGCGCTCATTGTCCAGCGAGAGGCTGAGATCGACACCTTTAAGCCGGTTCCCTTTTATACCGTGGCGCTGGAGCTGCCCGGTCTTACCGTATCCGGGGAGCGCATAAGTGACCGAGCAAGCGCAGAACAGCTGAAAGAAGCCTGCCAGGGTGCAGCTGTCACAATCAAAAAGGTGGAGTGCAAGGAAAAGTCCGAAAAGCCGCCTGCCCTCTATGACCTGACTACTCTGCAAAGAGACGCCAACCGCCTGCTTGGATTTACAGCCCAGCAGACCTTGGACTATCTGCAAAGCCTGTATGAAAAGAAGCTCTGCACCTATCCCCGTACTGACAGCCGCTATCTGACTGGTGATATGGCAGACAGCCTGCCGGTGCTGGTCAAGCTGGTTGCCAATGCTATGCCGTTTCGCAAAGGAATCGCCATTACCTGTGATCCGCAGACGGTCATCAACGATAAGAAAGTAACCGACCACCACGCAGTAATCCCTACCAGAAATCTCAAGGATGCAGACCTTTCTGCCCTTCCTGCGGGAGAAAAAGCAGTGCTGGAGCTGGTGGCCCTGCGTCTGCTGTGCGCCGTGGCTTATCCCCATATCTATTCGGAAACCGTTGTGATTGCAGCGTGTGCCGGTGGGGAATTTACCGCCAAAGGAAAAACGGTGAGGCACCCCGGATGGAAAGCACTGGAGGACGCTTACCGTGCCAAAACGAAGGATGCAGAGCCGAAAAAAGAGGGCGTAGAGAAAGCCCTGCCGGAGCTGACCGAAGGACAGACCCTTTCGGTTTCTGCGGCAATCGTCAAAGAAGGCAAAAGCAGTCCGCCTCAGCACTTTACGGAGGACACCCTATTGTCCGCGATGGAGACTGCCGGAAAAGAGAATATGCCGGAGGACGCTGAGCGAAAAGGTCTGGGGACACCGGCCACCCGTGCCGGTATTTTGGAAAAGCTGGTATCTGCCGGTTTTCTGGAACGAAAAAAGAGCAGGAAAACGGTGCAGCTTCTCCCTTCCCACGATGCAGTTTCCCTGATCACCGTTCTGCCGGAACAACTGCAATCGCCGCTTCTGACTGCCGAGTGGGAGTACCGCCTGGGCGAGATCGAGCGCGGGCAGCTTGCCCCGGAGGAGTTTTTAGACGGTATCAGTGCCATGCTGAAAGATCTGGTGGGGACTTATCAGGTCATCAAGGGAACTGAGTACCTGTTCACTCCGCCCCACGAGGTGGTGGGCAAATGCCCTCGCTGCGGCGGTGAAGTGGCAGAACTGCAAAAAGGCTTCTTCTGTCAGAATGATTCTTGTAAATTTGCAATCTGGAAAAACAACAAATGGTGGGCTGCCAAGAAAAAACAGCCGACCAAAGCTGTGGTGTCTGCGCTGCTGAACGATGGCCGTGTCCGTGTGACGGGGCTATATTCGGAGAAAACCGGCAAGACCTACGATGCCACTGTGGTTTTGGAGGACGATGGACAGTATGCTAACTTCAAGCTGGAATTTGACCAGCGGAAAGGAGGCAGCCGATGAAGCTCTCTTTAGTGGAACGGGAAACCATTCTCCTCTATAACCAGGCAGAACCAATGGCTGAGGTCTATACCCACGATCCCCGTCTGATGGAGAAGCTGGAACTGTTGGCAAAAAAGCACCCCGACCAGATCACCCGAAAGGACGCCCATAACTTTACCGTCCCCAAGCGGTGTGTATCAGTCCGGGAGCCATACAGCGCAGAACGCCGCAAAGCTGCCAGTGAGCGTGCGAAAGCTGCCGGATACCAGCCTCCTGTGAGAAAGCCCAGCAGTTAAAGGCACATGGCAGAGAATGTATTTGAAGCAGTCAAGCAGTCGGTCAGCACCAGAGAAGCGGCAGAGTTTTATTGGATAAAAGTCAGGCGAAATGGCATGGCCTGCTGTCCTTTTCACGATGATAAGAACCCCAGCATGAAGGTAGACCAGCGGTTCCACTGCTTTGGCTGCGGTGAAGATGGGGATGTGATCGACTTTACCGCAAAGCTCTTTGACCTCTCCCCAAAAGAAGCGGCGGAGAAACTGGCACAGGACTTTGGCCTGATCTATGACAGTCAGGCCCCGCCCCGCAGGAGATATGTCCGGCAAAAAAAACGAGGCACAGAAGTTTCGGGAGGATCGACAGCGCTGTTATCGCGTACTGTCCGATTACTACTATCTGCTGAAAAAATGGGAAGCCGACCGTTCTCCCAGGACACCGGAGGAAGAACCGCACCCCCGCTTTGTGGAAGCAATCCAGAAGAAAGCCTATGTAGAGTACCTGCTGGACCTTTTTCTTTATGAAAGTGAAGAAGAACAAAAGGCATGGATTGCAGAACACACAGCAGAAATCACACACTTGGAAAGGAGATTGAAAATCATGGCTGAGAATAAACCCACCAACCGAGAACGGCTAAGGGAAATCACAGATGGCATCGAGCAGGGCATCAAAGAACTGTTTGAGAGTGAAAAGTATATGCGCTATCTGTCCGTCATGTCCCGCTTCCACCGCTATTCGGTAAACAACACCATGCTCATCTATATGCAGAAGCCGGACGCCACATTGGTAGCCGGATACAATAAGTGGAAAGACCAGTTTGAGCGTCATGTAAAAAAGGGCGAGCATGGCATTACCATCATCGCTCCCACACCGTACAAGAAGAAAATCGAGGAGCAGAAGCTGGACCCGGATACCAAGGCTCCGATTCTGGATAAAGACGGAAAGATCGTCACAGAGGAAAAAGAAATCGAGATTCCCATGTTTCGCCCTGTCAAGGTCTTTGATGTGAGTCAGACCGACGGGAAACCTTTGCCGGAGCTTGCTTCCTCCCTTTCCGGCAATGTGCCAAATTATGAGGCATTCATGGAGGCCCTGCGCCGCAGCGCACCGGTGCCGATTACTTTTGAAGCAATGGCCGTCGATACGGACGGCTATTTTTCTGCCGATCATCAGAAAATTGCCATTCGTCAGGGCATGAGCGAGGTGCAGACGGTTTCGGCCACGGTTCACGAGATTGCTCACAGCAAGCTCCACAATCAGAAAAAGATCCAGATTGCCAATGACGAGCAATATCAGGAGATCGAGCTGTTTGATAAACTTGGTCTGTTCTCCAACGGACGGATTGCTCGCGATATTCTGCCAGAGGGCGTTTATTGCTATGACCTGCGCGGTTCTGACTACGATCCTGGAGATCCGGTCTGTGTGGAAGAACGAGTGGTTGTAAACCATGCAGGCTCCGTTCTGCTGACAGAGCCGTTGGAACTGACGGAAGATGGACGCTTGATGCTGACCGAGGAAAAAGGGCTGAATTTTACCGGTGGCTTTTCTACCCTCTCCCAGTTTTTGCAGAAACAGAGGAAAGATCGTCACACGGAGGAAGTGGAGGCTGAAAGCATCTCCTATGCAGTCTGCAAGTATTTTGGCATCGAGACCGGAGAAAACAGCTTCGGCTATATTGCAAGCTGGAGCCAGGGCAAAGAGCTGAAAGAGCTGAGAGCCAGTTTGGAGACCATCAACAAAACCTCCGGCACTTTGATCTCCGACATTGAGCGCCACTATAAGGAAATCTGCAAAGAGCGCGGAATCGACCCTCATGCAAAGGTAGAGCCGGAACCCGCCCCGATAGAGCAGCCAGAAGATGCCGCTAAGGTATCTGATAGACAGCAGACCGGCGATCTGACCTACTATGTAGCAGAGTGCATGGAATTTCCAAACCTCGGAGAATACCACGATAACCTGTCTTTGGAGGAAGCAATCCGCATTTATCAGGAGATTCCGGCAGAACGAATGAACGGGATCAAGGGCATTGGTTTTGAGCTGAAAGACGGAAGCGACTATGAAGGACCTTTTCCGATTTTGACCGGCCAGACCATTGACCTGGACACCATCCAGGCAATCGACTATTACCGTGATAATCCTCTGGTGCAAAAAGCGGTAAAGGAACTGGCTGCGGCAATGCCAGAAATGGAAGTGCTGGGGGCGGACGCCAACCAGCAGGAGGCTTTGTTTCTGATTGACGATGCCACCTATCTTCATATCCAGTCCTGTGACAGCGGCTGGGACTATACCCTTTACGATGCCGCGTCCATGAAAGAGCTGGATGGTGGTCAGCTGGATATGCCGGAGATTTCCCGCATGAAGGCAGTTCTCCAGATTTGTGATGACAACGATTTGGGCAGAGACTCGGTAAAATACGCACCGTTGTCCATGATTGAGACCTTGCAGGAAGCTGCCTACCAGCAGATGCAGGCAGAGGTCAGTCAGATGGCTGCTTCTTCCCAGCTGCCGGAAGCACAGGAGCAGGCACTGGATGAATACCCCATGCCGGATGAGCAGGTCTCCACACCAGATATGCAGGAATACGGCTACTCCTATGATGGGATGCTCCCTGTTACCAGAGAACGGGCGCTGGAACTGGATGCCGCCGGTTTGACCGTCTATGTGCTGCATGAGGACAATACGGAGAGCATGGTGTTTGACCCGCAGGAAATCATGGATCATGGCGGTCTTTTTGGCGTGGACCGTGAGGAATGGGAGAAAAGCCCTCAGTTCCACGAAAAGGTCATGGAGCGTCAGGATCATCAGCAGGAACGCGAACAAGCATTTCTCGCTCAGAACAGAGATTGCTTTGCCATCTATCAGGTAAGTCGTGACGATCCGCAGAATGTGCGCTTTATGAATCTGGACTGGCTAAAGTCCCATGATATTTCCATAGAGCGCAGCAATTATGATCTCATTTACACTGCTCCGCTGAGGGAGTCTGGCACGGTACCGGAGCAGCTGGAAAAACTATATGAGCAGTTTAATCTGCAAAAACCGGCGGATTTTCACAGCCCTTCTATGAGTGTCAGTGACATCGTTGCGATCAAGCAGGATGGTAAGGTATCCTATCATTACTGTGACAGTGTTGGCTTTACCCAGATCCCCGGATTCCTGCCGGAAAATCCGCTGAAAAATGCGGAGATGGCCGTGGAGGACGATTACGGCATGATCGACGGTATCATCAATAATGGCGTAAAGGAACCTACGGTAGCAGAGCTGGAACAGCAGGCCCGCAGCGGTCAGCCCATTTCCCTCATGGATCTGGCTGCCGCTGCCCATCGGGAGGAACGGGAAAAGAAAAAGTCCGTCATGGAGCAGCTGAAAAGCCAGCCCAAGGCAGAACACAAAAAGATAGCGCCAAAAAAGAGTGCGGAAAGGGAGATTTGATATGGGAAACTTTACTTTTGAGGAAATGAACCTGATGTGCATTTACAATACCGGCAGCCGCACCGGACTGATCGACAGCCTGCGTGAGATGCGCGGCGAGCTTTCGCCAGAGGAAACGGAACTGAGGGAGCTGACCGACAGCGCCCTTTGCAAGCTCCAAACCATGACGGATGATGAATTTGCGGAATTGGAATTGTACCCGGATTTTGACCAGTAAACACCATAATCGCAGGGATGGGGTGGCAATATGCCACCCCACCTCTTTACCCAAAAACCGAAAGGAGGACAGAATACTATGCCAACCAAAGCTGAACTATATGCACAGATGGCGGAGAAGGTGACAACGCAGCTCACGGGGAGCTGGCAGGAATGGGCAGGGTTCCTTACTACGGCAGCCCGACTTTACAAGTACCCGTTCCATGAGCAGCTGATGATCTATGCCCAGCGACCGGACGCCACCGCCTGTGCGGAGTACGATTTGTGGAATGAAAAGATGGGCCGGTATGTAAGGCGCGGTTCCAAAGGGATTGCTCTGGTGGACGATTCCGGGGACAGACCTCGCCTGCGTTATGTCTTTGACATTTCCGACACCGGAACCCGTGAACATTCCCACACTCCCTGGCTGTGGCAGCTGGAGGAGCGCCATCTGGATTCCGTGCAGGTCATGCTGGAGCGCACCTATGATGTTTCCGGTGATGACCTTGCCGGACAACTCACTAAGGTAGCCGGAAAACTGGCTGAGGAATACTGGACGGAGCATCAGCAGGACTTCTTCTATATCGTTGACGGTTCCTTTTTGGAGGAATATGATGAGTTTAACATCGGAGTACAGTTCAAGGCAGCAGCCACCGTCAGTATCACTTATGCTTTGATGTCCCGCTGTGGACTGGAACCGGAACGCTACTTCGACCACGAAGATTTCATGGCGATCTTTGATTTCAATACTCCGGCAACCATCGGAGCGCTGGGAACAGCGGTCAGCCAGATCAACCAGCAGGTGCTGCGGCAGATCGGCGTTACCGTCCGAAATGCAGAGCGCGAAGCCAACCAAGAAAGGAGCAAACAAGATGAACAATCCCATGACCTATATCCAGAACGGAGACTATCTGATTCCCGACCTGAAGCTGAGCCAGCAGCCGGAGAAACCCCTGGGCAAGTACGGCAGGATGAGGAAAACCTACCTGAAGGAACATCGTCCCATCCTCTACAACCAGATGTTGCTGAGCGAGAAGCTGTACCCGCATCTTCTGGAGATCGACGAGACCGCCCAGAGCAGACTGGAGCAGATGATGCCCAAGCTGGCGAAGGAAGCGGGAGCCACCGAGGAACTGAAAGCCAGCGATCCCATGAAGTGGGTGGGGCTGATGAACACCTGCAAAGCTCAGGCCGAGGAAATCCTGATGGCGGAGCTTATCAACAGCTGACTCTAAACCTGTTCCTCTCCGAAGCGGAACAGATCCAATCCATAGATGAAGCAGAGAATGTAGCGCATACATCCTCTGCTTTTTCTTTTGCCCAAAATGACATCGACCATGTGCTGCGTTTGGGCGGCAATACAGACCGTCAAAGGGAGCGTGTGGTTGCAGCCTTTGAAAAGCAGAAAACCACCGCTGAGATTGCCGAGATACTGAAAACGCTGTACCACGGCGGCAATGGCCTTGGCAGTGTGAGCGCATGGTATGCCGAGGATGGTATCCATCTTTCCCATGGGAAGTCTGTCCGTTATGACAGGTCTGCCCAGGTCATTTCCTGGGAGAGCGCCGCAGAGCGTATCGGGGAGCTTTTGGAGAGCGGCCAGTTTGCCTCCAATGTGGAGCTTGCAGAAGCGGCAGGCTATGAACGCTCCCTCCTTTCAGAAAAGCTCTGGTATCTGTACCACGATTTCAGCGAGGAAGCCAGAGAAGCCGGATATTTGTCCTGCCTGTCAGAGATCAAAGGCAATGGTTTCCCGGAGGAGACCCGCCGCCTGACGGAGCAGCTGAGTGAACCGGCTTTCCGCCAGACCCTCAAGGAAGAATACGCTGCCTTCTTGACTGCCTATCAGCAGGACCGTGACCTGTTGCGCTTTCACTACCATAGGCCAAGGGAAATCTGGGAGAACCTGAAGGATCTTGACCTGCCCCGCAGGACCTTTTCTTCAGAGCTTTCCCAAGTGCCAACCGTCCAGCACTTTATTACCGAGGATGAGATCGACGCCGCCATGACCGGCGGAAGCAGTTTCGCCGGAGGAAAAGGCCGTATCTATGCGTTCTTCATGGCAAACCATACGGATAAGGAGAAAGTGAGATTTCTCAAAGACGAGTATGGCATTGGCGGACGCTCTCATGCCTTGTCCGGCGCAACACACAGCGGCGAAGATCACGATGGGAAAGGACTGCACTATAAAAAGCAGGACTGCTCGGATGTTCACTTGAACTGGGAAAAGGTTGCCAAGCGCATTACCTCTCTTGTTCAGAAAGGCCGCTATCTTACCGAACAGGAACAGGCGCAGTATAACAAAATCCAGTCTGAACAGGAACAGGCCGAAGAAGATGCCATTCAAGCCCAGCAGCCGGAGATGGATGAAGAAACGCCAAAGCCTACCCTTGGGGAGCAGTTTGAGCAGTATAAGCCTGTGGTGACTGCCGCCATTTCTGAGAATACCGCATACCGCAATGCCTGCGGTCATTCTGACCGTGAAAATGCTGTCATCGAGGGTAATGCCGCTGTGCGCCGTGCGGTCCTTGGTTCTAAGGATATGGAGCTGATCCGACTCTATTCGGATGTGCCGGAGTTCCGCCAGCGTCTGCACCGGGAAGTGATCGACGAAACCTATCCAAAGCTCCATGAACTTCTGCGCCCTCTTTCTCAGGAAGATATTGATACTGCCCTTTGTGCATGGAACGGCAATATCGAGAGTAAACACGCTGTTATCCGCTATATGAAAGACCATGCAAGAGAAAAAGATACCGCCGCATGGCTGGCTCAGGAATACGGCGGCAGTAACAGCAACAGCCTGTTCGTTGTCCGTGCCGGCAGCCCGGAGGAAACGCAGCTGCCCTGGCCGAAGGTACAGCGCAGGCTTGCCCAGCTCATTCAGGAGGACCGGTTCTATACCGAAGAAGAACAGAACCGTTTTGACGACATCGACCCAATCGCCATCCGGGAAGCTCTGGAAGAAAGAGGAATCGTCAACGGACAGGTGACAGACCCGGAAAAACTGGACAATGCCCCGTTTATCCAACAGGTGATGTCAGATGCAGAGCAGATCGCAGATGCAGAGCAGATCGCAGATGCCGAGACAGAGCAGACTTCCGAAGTTTCCATTTCCGATGAGGAATATGACGCAGTTCGCCGCCCAGTTCCGCAAAGAACCTCCTATGACCCAGCCGCCACGGTCTATGCCGTGGGCGATACCGTGTATATCGAGGATGACGCCTATCAGATCACAGAGCTGCGGGAGGACACCGTACAGCTTCTGCCCACCGGGATGGTATATCCCATCTACCGGGCAGAGCGCAAAGAACAGTTCGAGCAGCTGCTTCGGGCAGACCGCCGCAATGCTTACTATACCGAGTTTCTTCCTACTGACCCGGACAAGGCAGATCAGGACTTGCGGGATGTATTGGCTCATGGACTGATGGATGAAGCGGATAAAAAGCAGATTTCCACGCTGCTGCAATCCGGCAGGAGCAACAGCGAGATCGCCTACTGGCTGAGCAGAGCCTATTCCGGTGAGATCGAGACACTGAATCTGGAGACCGGCGATATTGCCGATTACCGTACCACGGCACAGGGCATAGAGCTGGAAGTCATGGATGCAGAGGAAAAGCGTCTGGCTATGCTGTATTTCCGCTGGGATGAGGTTGCACCTTTGCTGCGCGGGATGTACGCCCGTCAGCAGGACGGTTTGGGACAGGAACAGCCCCAACCGGCTACCGAATCCCCGACCTTCCATTCCGAGACCATGGCCGTCTATCCGGGCGATAAGAACAATCTGCCTTATGATGTGGTGGTGGAACGACTGCATATCGAGGAGCCGGAGCCACCAGCGCCTGTGACAGAGCCGGAGAAAACCTTTGAGGAAGTGCTGGACGAACACCCGGTTTCCATTCAGGTCAATGGCCAGTGGCAGACCTTCCCCAATGCCAAAGCTGCCGAGGAAGCCGCTTACGGGGAATACAAGGACAACCTGCGCCGCACCGCTGAGAATTTCCGTATCACCGACGACCACCTGGGCGAAGGCGGTCCGAAAGCCAAGTTTCAGGCCAATATCGCGGCAATCAAGCTGCTGAAATATCTGGAAGAAACCACTGAACAGGCAACGCCGGAACAACAGGAAATCCTATCCCGGTATGTGGGCTGGGGCGGCCTTGCCGATGCCTTTGACCCCGACAAGGAAAGCTGGAGCAAAGAATATGCCCAGCTGAAGGAGCTGCTGACCCCGGAGGAATACGTAGCTGCCAGAGGTTCCACCCTCAACGCGCACTACACCAGCCCAACGGTCATCAAAGCGATTTACGAGGCCGTGGGTCGCATGGGATTTGAGACCGGCAACATCCTGGAGCCGTCTTGTGGTGTAGGCAATTTCTTCGGTATGCTGCCGGAGAGTATGGCCGGAAGCAAGCTGTACGGCGTGGAGCTGGATTCCATCAGCGGGCGGATAGCCCAGCAGCTCTATCCCAAGGCTGACATTACCGTGGCCGGATTTGAGACCACCGACAGACGGGACTTTTATGACCTTGCCATCGGCAATGTGCCGTTCGGCCAGTATCAGGTCCGGGACAAAGCCTATGACAAGCTGAATTTCAACATTCACAACTACTTTTTCGCCAAGGCGCTGGATCAGGTGCGTCCCGGTGGTGTGGTGGCCTTTGTCACCAGCCGCTACACGATGGATGCCAAGGACTCCACCGTGCGCCGGTATCTTTCCCAACGCGCCGAGCTGCTGGGAGCGATCCGTCTGCCGAATGACGCGTTCAAAAAGAATGCCGGTGCCGAGGTGGTATCGGACATCATCTTCCTCCAAAAACGGGACCGCCCGATGGACATCGTGCCGGAATGGACTCAAACCGGACAGACGGAGGACGGATTTGCCATCAACCGGTATTTTATCGACCACCCGGAAATGGTGCTGGGCAGACAGGAGCCGGTAAGCACTGCTCATGGTATGGACTACACCGTGAACCCCATCGAGGGACTGGAGCTTTCCGACCAGCTGCATGATGCTGTGAAGTACATTCATGGGACTTATCAGGAGGCAGAGCTGCCGGAGCTGGGCGAGGGCGAAGCCATTGACACCTCCATTCCTGCCGACCCCAATGTGAAGAACTATTCCTATGCCATTGTAGACGGGCAGGTGTACTACCGGGAAAACAGCCGTATGGTGCGCCCTGACCTCAACGCCACCGCCGAAGCCCGTGTAAAAGGTCTTGTGGAACTGCGTGATTGTGTGCAGGAACTGATTGACCTTCAGATGGATGCAGCGGTTCCAGACAGCACCATTACCCAAAAGCAGGCGGAACTGAACAGCCTCTATGACAGCTTTTCTGCCAAATACGGTCTCATCAATGACCGTGCAAACCGTCTGGCCTATGCAGACGATTCTTCCTATTACCTGCTCTGTGCGCTGGAAGTCATCGACGAGGACGGAAAGCTGGAACGCAAGGCAGATATGTTCACCAAGCGGACCATCAAGCCCCATCAGGCGGTGGCTGCCGTAGACACGGCAAGTGAAGCACTGGCGGTGTCCATCTCGGAAAAAGCCTGCGTGGATATGGACTATATGAGCCAGCTTACCGGAAAAACAAAAGAAGAACTGGCCGGAGAGCTGCAAGGCGTGATCTTCCGTGTACCGGGACAGCTGGAGAAAGACGGCACACCCCATTATGTGACTGCTGATGAATACCTCTCCGGCAATGTACGCCGCAAACTGCGTCAGGCGCAACGGGCGGCACAGCAGGACCCGGTTTATGCAGTCAATGTGGAAGCTCTTAGCGCCGCCCAGCCCAAAGACCTGGATGCGTCGGAAATCGAGGTGCGTCTGGGCGCTACCTGGATCGACAAAGAGTACATGCAGCAGTTTATGTACGAAACCTTCAACACCCCGTTTTATCTCCAGCGCAGTATCGAGGTCAACTATTCGTCCTTTACCGCTGAATGGCAGATCAAGGGGAAATCTTCCGTATCCTACAACGATGTGGCAGCCTACACCACCTACGGAACCAGCCGTGCCAATGCCTACAAGATTTTGGAGGACAGCCTGAACCTGCGGGATGTCCGTATCTACGACACCATAGAGGACGCAGACGGAAAAGAGCGCCGGGTTCTGAATGCCAAGGAGACCACCCTGGCAGCTCAAAAACAGCAGGCGATCCGGGAAGCCTTTAGGGACTGGATCTGGAGAGACCCGGAGCGCCGCCAGACTTTGGTGCGCCAGTACAACGAGGAAATGAACTCTACCCGTCCCCGTGAATATGATGGCAGCCACATCACTTTTGGAGGGATGAACCCGGCCATTACCCTGCGGGAACACCAGAAAAGCGCCATTGCCCATGTGCTGTATGGAGGAAATACCCTGTTGGCACATGAAGTAGGCGCAGGCAAAACTTTTGAGATGGTGGCCGCTGCTATGGAAGCCAAACGCCTGGGCTTGTGCCAGAAATCTCTTTTTGTGGTTCCAAACCACCTGACCGAGCAGTGGGCGTCGGAGTTTCTGCGTCTCTATCCTTCCGCCAATATCTTAGTCACCACCAAAAAGGACTTTGAGACCCATAACCGAAAGAAGTTCTGCGCTCGTATTGCGACGGGTGATTATGATGCCATCATCATGGGACACAGCCAGTTTGAGCGTATCCCCATCAGCCGGGAGCGTCAGGAACGGCTTCTCTATGAGCAGATCGACGAGATCACCGAAGGGATTGCAGAGGTACAGGCCAGCGGCGGCGAGCGTTTTACCGTCAAGCAGCTGGAGCGTACCAGAAAGTCTCTGGAAGCCAGACTGGAAAAGCTGCAAGCCGAAGGGCGAAAAGACGATGTGGTAACCTTCGAGCAGCTGGGTGTGGACCGTTTGTTTGTGGATGAGGCCCACAACTATAAAAACCTGTTTCTATACACAAAAATGCGGAATGTGGCTGGTCTTTCCACATCGGATGCACAGAAATCCTCCGATATGTTTGCCAAGTGCCGCTATATGGATGAGATCACCGGAAATCGTGGCGTGATTTTTGCCACCGGCACACCGGTCAGCAACTCCATGACCGAGCTTTACACCATGCAGCGTTACCTTCAATATGAACGCCTGCAAGAACTGAACATGACCCACTTCGACTGCTGGGCTTCCCGATTCGGGGAGACCGTCACAGCATTGGAGCTGGCACCGGAGGGAACCGGCTACCGGGCAAGAACGAGATTCAGCAAGTTCTTTAACCTGCCAGAGCTGATGAACCTGTTCAAAGAAGTGGCGGACATCAAGACCGCCGACCAACTGAACCTGCCCACCCCGGAGGTGGAATACCACAACATCGTGGCGCAGCCCACCGAACATCAGCAGGAAATGGTCAAGGCCCTTTCGGAGCGCGCATCGCTGGTACACAGCGGAACCGTTGACCCATCCCAGGACAATATGCTCAAGATTACCTCGGATGGCCGTAAGCTGGGCCTGGACCAGAGAATCGTCAACCAGATGCTGCCGGATGAACCTGGCACAAAGGTCAATCAGTGCGTGGACAACATCATGCAGATCTGGCGGGATGGCAAAGCTGACAAGCTGACCCAGCTGGTGTTCTGCGACATTTCTACACCGCAGGCAAAAGCTCCTGCAAGCAAGGCGGCGAAAACGCTGGATAATCCGCTGCTTCACGCATTGGAAGGCGCTGTGCCTCTGCCGGAGCAGGAACCGGTCTTTACGGTATATGACGATATTCGTCAGAAACTCATTGCTCAGGGAATGCCTGCCGACCAGATCGCTTTTATCCATGAAGCCAACACCGAAGTGCGGAAAAAGGAGTTGTTCTCTAAAGTCCGTACCGGCCAGGTGCGTGTCCTTTTGGGCAGCACCGCCAAGATGGGCGCAGGCACCAATGTGCAGGACCGTCTGGTGGCACTTCATGACCTGGACTGTCCGTGGAGACCGGGAGACCTTGCCCAGCGCAAGGGCCGTATCGAGCGCCAGGGTAACCAGAATCCTCTTGTCCATGTGTACCGCTATGTGACCGAAGGAACCTTTGACGCATACCTCTGGCAGACGGTGGAGAATAAG
This sequence comes from Hominenteromicrobium mulieris, assembly GCA_021029595.1. Taxonomy (GTDB): domain Bacteria; phylum Bacillota; class Clostridia; order Oscillospirales; family Acutalibacteraceae; genus Hominenteromicrobium; species Hominenteromicrobium mulieris. Next base: position 675,825 of record JAJJOY010000003.1, read on the forward strand.
CAAAAATTCATCAGTCAGATCATGACTTCTAAATCACCAGTGCGTTCCTGCGATGATGTGGACGAAACGGCGCTTTCCTTTGCCGAGATCAAAGCCCTGTGCGCCGGAGATCCCCGCATCAAGGAGCGTATGGATTTGGATGTGGAGGTATCCCGCCTGAAGCTGATGAAAGCCGACCACCAGAGCAAGCAATATCGTCTGGAGGACCAGCTGCTCAAATACTTCCCGGAGGAGATTGAAAAGCACAAAGGCTTTATCAAGGGCTTTGAATCCGATCTGGAGGTTTTGGCAGCGCACCCGCACCCGGAGGACGGTTTTGCTGGTATGGAGATTCGTGGAGACCTGCTGACCGATAAGGAGAACGCTGGTGCAGCTCTTTTGGATGCCTGCAAGGAGGTCAAAACCTCCGATCCGGTGCAGATTGGCAGCTACCGGGGTTGTGCCATGTCCGTGGAATTTTCCGCTTGGAAACAGGAGTATACGCTCCTGCTGAGAGGACAGATGACCCACCGGGCAACCCTTGGTACAGACCCTCGCGGAAATCTTACTCGTATCGACAATGCCCTTGCTCAGATGTCCCAGCGTCTGGAGGCGGCAAAGGCCCAGCTGGATAACCTTTATCAGCAGCAGGCTGCCGCAAAGGAGGAAGTCGGAAAGCCATTCCTTTATGAAGAAGAATTGAGAAGCAAAAACGCCCGTCTGGTGGAGTTGGATACCCTGCTCAACATCGACGGAAAGGGGCAGGCACACACCGAGTCTGTTGTTGCCAAAAGCACACGGCCTTCGGTGCTGGATAACCTAAAACGCCCGGTGCAACCCCACAGTACAGACAAGAAACCAAAACAGCATGAGGAGGTGCGATAACATGAATACTAACGATCTGAATGCAGCCCTTTATGAAAAGATGGCTGCCGAACAGGATAAGTTCCGGAACTGGCTGAAAAGCCAGCCCCCGGAAGAAATCCTGCACCACACCTATGAATATACTGTCCGTGAGGATATTGTGATGGCGCTGGAGGAGCTGGAGCTGACCGACGTCCAGGCCAAGGCACTTTTGGAATATCCCTCTCCATTGGCGGATGTGTACCGCTATTTTGAAAAGCTGGAGACCGGCTATATGGATGTGATCCGGGACAGTATTGAGAACCGTGCCGACGATGTGTGCAGAGCTAAAGAGGAACTGCGAACAACACCGATCTATCCCCATTCAGCTGCCTATGCGAGAGAACATGGGGAGCTGGAGCAGTACCGAGCTTCCAACAATGTAAATCGCCAATGCAAGGAGTCTATTGAAGCGGCGGTGCGGGAGCACTTCGACGGAATGTATCTCAGCCACGATGCGGCAAAGGGTGTGATCGAGACCTATGGCATGGAGCGTGTGTCCATGGTTCTGTCTAACACGGTCCAGCTTCAGGACTGGGATGGGCGTTACTCCCGACGCAACAAAGAATGGGCCAAGACCATTCCCAACGATAATCCCGAAACCGTCCGTTGTGGTTATGCCTTAAACAGCCACCCTGCTGTGCTGGATGGTTTTATTGATCTGGTGCGTGAGGAACAGCAGCGCAGCCGTACCCAGAGAGAAAAACTGGAACCGTCCCGTCCCTCAGTACGGGATAAGCTCAAACAGGAGCTGCCCGCCCATAAGTCTGCCGCCCCGAAAAAACGGGAGCCGGAGCGATAACCATGGCAAAGCGCAAGCGGGATGTGCCGGTTTTGTTTTGGGTGTCCGCAGAAGAACTGGAACTGATCCATCAAAAGATGCAGCAATACGGGACAGAGAATTTGAGCGCTTATCTGCGGAAAATGGCGCTGGATGGTTATGTGGTCAAGCTGGAACTGCCAGAGATGAAGGAGTTGGTCTCCCTGATGCGCCGAAGCAGCAACAACTTGAACCAGCTGACCCGCAAAGTGCATGAGACCGGGCGGGTTTATAATGCTGACTTGGAGGATATATCCCAGCGGCAGGAACAACTGTGGGAGGGTGTGAAGGAAATCCTTACCCAACTCTCCAAACTTTCATAACAGGGATAGATACTCCATTTGCGGAGGGAGGAACGGCGTTTCTTCGCCGCACCTTCCTCCGCTTTTTCTTTTTGTCTGTATCCTTGTCTTTTGCCTGTCCGTACCGGATAATATGAGTAGAATAAGAAGCGTAGCAAAGGAGTGAAAACAGATGCTGACCTTTGAAAAGGTGCTGGAGATTTTTGCGGATTACCTAACCGCAGACGAGACCATAGAAGTTTATATCAGCCGCCATGGATGTGTAAGAGTTGAATTTGACCAAGATTTTCACTATTGCTCTGGCGAGGTGTGCCATACTCCCAAGGAACTGTTCGACCTCTTAGCCGATGATTACCGGACTTATCTGGAGATTGAACTGACCAAAGGAAAACGGGAAGTGACGGAAGATGATGAGAGAGAAGCGGATGCCCTATGCAAACAGTATCTGGAGCGTTGGAAGGAGGAACAGAAATGAAGATTTTGAAATGTCTGCTGATGATCGTAACTGCACCGGTCATTTTGGTGTTGACGCTTTTTGTCTGGCTCTGCACGGGGCTGATCTACATATCCGGTCTGGTGCTTGGTCTACTAAGCACGGTAATTGCTCTGCTTGGCGTGGCTGTGCTGATTACCTATTCCCCGCAGAATGGTGTGATTTTGCTGGTTATGGCATTTTTGATTAGCCCGATGGGGCTGCCGCTGGCTGCGATCTGGCTGCTGGGAAAGGTGCAGAGTTTGAAATTTGCGATACAGGATTGGGTGTATGGGTAAATGATGTGAATATAATTTGGAATGAAAAAGAAGCAGGACAATGGGAGATGAGACCCAATGCCCTGCTTCTCTGTTTATTTGGAACGAACTGTAATATATTTTTGATTGCGACTTTTAGGTTTATCGGGAATAGTCATTTCTAATTGCCCGGATTCTAAAAGCGGATTGATATGTTTCAAAGTGAAGTTTCTTAAATCTTTGAAGCCGCAAAATACTGCAAGCTCTTTCTTGGATTTTGGTGTTGTGCAAAAAGCCAAAATCTGTTTGGATACCGTTGATAGTTCAATAACTTGGTGGGTAACTTGGTGGATAACTTGGTGGGTGTCATCCTCTAAGTTGTAGTTTACATTTTTCAAGATGACCCTGAAATCTGTTGCTGTTGAGGAAAATTCAGGCTTATATGCCGCTGTATATCCAGGTAGTTTTTCGGTTTCACTGACGATTTTGCGCAGACCACTTCCACGGCGTTCCATGTACTTCATGCGGTGGAACAGGTCAGCAATCACAGGGTTTCGCCGCATCGAACGAATACTGTAAATATCGTATTCTTGAATTGAGCCGCCGCCAAACATACCGCCCGGAGATGTGATTTCCACCCGATCATCAAACATATCAATGTGGACTTCGCTGCCAAGCACAATATAATCACGATGGATGAGAGCGTTGACAAGAGCCTCTGTTACAGCTCGTTCAGCATAATCCGGCTTGTCTACCCGATACTGAGCTTCTTTGACAAAACGGACTTTGGAATTATTGCGAATAAATTCACTGCCGCTTTTCAGTAAATAAATCAAATTCCCCTCGTATTCCTTATCGTCCAGCGCATCATCAAAGATAGAGCCTTTTTCCAAGCCATTCCACCGGGTACAGAACATACGGGAGTTATAAACTGTGTGCTGATCGGTCATGAGCTTTCCGGCATTGGTCAAAAACCCATTTTTGTCAGCCAAACCGAAGGAGACATAATCGGATGGCTCAAAGCGGAGACCAGTCCGTTCCAGATAGGTTGCTTCCAGAAGTGTAAAGCTGTAATCCTTTTTTACCGCGTCTGTTGTTAGGGTATCAAAGGACTGATTGGTTCCCTTTAAGATCAGTTCATTCACAATGTAATCAGGGGCAATTACGCTTTCATTTCCAACACGGATATATGCTTCCATCACTCCGTCTGCCTTGTAATAGTATGGGGTGCTGCGGCCAGGAGAAACCTCCAGAGCCAACAGGTTTTTACCATCTTCCTGCAATGGCTTTAAGATAAACTGCGGTAATGGTGTGATACGTTCTTTGATTAAGCGGCTGATCGCTTCAGCATCCTTTTGAACATCGGACAAGCCGATAGGCTCCCGGTCATCGGAGACTCCGAAAAACAGAGTGCCGCCAATTCCATTGGAAAAGGCACTGACACTTTTTAACCAGCTTTTTGGCTTTTTTATTTCGAGAGCAACTTTGAAATCACATTCGGTTGCTTCAGCAATGAGCTGTTCTATCATAAAATCCCTCCTTTGAGGTATTGGTAGTTTCTTTATATTATACCCATAAGGAGAGTTTATTTCAACGATAGGCACAAAGAGTTCAGAGAAAATATTTTGAGAGGAGGGCTTTTTATGGCAACTACAAGAATCATGCCACTTCATGTCGGCAAAGGCCGCACAGAGAGTCGGGCGATCAGTGACATCATCGACTATGTAGCAAATCCACAGAAAACAGATAATGGCAGGCTCATCGCAGGATTTGCGTGTGACAGCAGAACGGTTGATGCGGAGTTTCTTTTAGCAAAAAGGCAGTATATCGTTGCTACCGGACGAGTGCGTGGTACAGATGATGTGATTGCCTATCATGTGCGCCAGTCCTTCCGCCCCGGTGAGATTACCCCGGAAGAAGCCAACCGTCTGGGCGTAGAATTTGCAAGGCGTTTTACTAAAGGCAATCATGCCTTTGTGGTCTGCACTCACATAGACAAGTCGCACATTCATAATCACATTATCTGGTCATCGGTCAGCTTAGAATATGACCGGAAGTTCCGCAATTTTTGGGGCAGCACCAAGGCGGTTCGTCGGCTGAGTGACACCATCTGTATTGAGAATGAACTGTCCATTGTAGAGAATCCGAAACCTCACGGAAAGAGCTATAACAAATGGCTGGGCGATCAGGCAAAGCCCTCTCACCGAGAGCTGCTTCGTGTGGCGATTGACAACGCATTATCACAAAGTCCTGCTGACTTTGAAGAACTGCTGAAGCTGTTGCAAGAGTATGGTTGCGAAGTCTCAAAGCGCGGAAAATCGTATCGACTGAAGCTCTCTGGTTGGGAGAAAGCCGCCCGCATGGACAGTCTGGGCGAAGGATATGGATTGGAAGATTTGCGGGCAGTTCTCTTAGGGAAGAAAGCACATACCCCGCGAAAGAAAACAGTCACACAGGCAGAGCCGCCGAAGGTCAATCTGCTGGTGGACATTCAGGCAAAATTGCAGGCTGGAAAAGGTGCTGGCTATGCTCGATGGGCTAAAGTTTTTAATCTGAAACAAATGGCGCAGACCATGAATTACCTGTCAGAGAACAATCTGCTGGAGTATGCGGTTTTGGAAAAAAAGGCTGTGGCTGCCACGGCACATCACAATGAACTTTCGGCGCAGATCAAAGCGGCTGAAAAGCGCATGGCAGAGATTGCTGTTCTGCGTACTCACATCGTAAATTATGCCAAGACCCGTGAGGTCTATGTGGCATACCGCAAGGCGGGTTACTCTAAGAAATTCCGGGAGGAACATGAGGAAGAAATTCTGCTCCACCAGGCTGCTAAGAATGCCTTTGATGAGATGGGAGTCAAGAAGCTTCCCAAGGTCAAAGAGTTGCAGACGGAGTACGCGAAATTGCTGGAAGAAAAGAAAAAGACCTATGCCGAGTACCGGCGTTCCCGTGAGGAAATGCGGGAGCTTTTAACGGCAAAGGCAAATGTAGATCGAGTGCTGAAAATGGAGGTAGAACAGGATGTTGAAAAAGAAAAAGACCACGGCCAGCGGTAAGCTGGTCCTGGTCAAAAGCGTTCGCAGAACGCGCAGCCACAGAATGAAATTCTGTGTTCAAAGGGGCTTGGGGGCGCTGCCCTCAACAAGCAAGCGGAGAGGAAAATCACAAAGGGATTTTCTTCTCTGCGGGTCGGTGTGTATTAACACCGGCATTGCTTGCCTCTTTTCTCCGAAAATGAAAAGAACCAGTGAGAGAATCGTTAAATTTCACTCACTGGCTCAATTCATTTCAAATTTCTCGGACAATTCTGTTAGCTCTTTCACCGTTTCCTGTGTGTGATGCAACAGGGTGTCGCGCATTTCTGGCGGACAGCTGGAATAAAGCATTTTCATCTGATTGACACCCTCATCCTCCAGAGAAATATCTGGATTTATAAGCGTATCTAAAGAGATGTGCAGGACCTTTGCCAATGCTCTCAAAATCAAATAGGACGGGTTCATTTTCCCTTTTTCGATATTGGCAATTTGCTTTACAGAAACATGGCTCAGATCGGAAAGTTCCTGTTGTGTCAGTTCTTTATTCTTTCTGGCCTCTCTCATTTTCTGCCCTAAAGCAGTTAAATCATCAATCGGCATAATCGTTCACCTCAAATATATTTTATCGTTCCGATTTGCACAAAGGAATAACCTTATTGTGCTTGAGAACAGGACTGATTATGCTGATTCCTTTTTGATAACATGGTTGCTCCATGATTATGGCGTTTCCGGCTGCTAATTGAACTATGAGGATGAATTGCAGATTTCAGCTTTTAGTTCGTTGCCAAACGAGAATGATATAGAATGCGGTAGGGAGGCTATCAGTTTTATCCGCTCATCTATGAGCCGTTTTTTATTCTCTGTGACATAAAATTCATCTGGATATTCCGTTTTCGGTTCGCCATGCGCTGCCTCCATTCTTCATAAGAGTTTGAGATTATCCCAACAAACATTTTTCATTTTCGGGCAAGGGACCTGAAAATCCGAAAAATCGCAAGCGGGTACTCGCTTGCTGTGCTTGCTATCGAAACCCTACCTTCTATTTCTCCCTCTACTAATACTACAATTTGAAGCGGTGATTTTGGCTGTTTCCATTTCAAATTATGCAAGAACCGCCTCTGTTCAATGTTGAATAGTTCTATGTTCACGCACACACGCAGGCAATCACTCCCCGTAAAGATAACAAAAGCAAAGTAATTGTCTATTTGGAGCGAAAATGCCTTTTTGGAGAAGAAACATACAGACATATCTGCTATACTGAAATGCGGTTAGTTCGTGCTAACACAAAAGCAAACAGGAGGACCAAATAATGAATAAACTACAAGGAAAAGACCTTATCAATGTTGGAATCTTCACTGCGATCTATTTTGTGGTGATGATGGCGATTGCCATGCTGGGATTTATCCCTATTTTTCTTCCGCTTCTGATCGTGCTGGTTCCGCTGATTGGCGGAATCGTAATGATGCTGTATTATTCTAAAGTCCAGAAGTTTGGAATGGTATCGCTGACAGGACTGATCTGCGGTATTTTAATGTTGCTGACCGGCATGGGGTATTGGAGCATTATTACCGGTGCCGTGTTCGGTGTCCTGGCTGATCTTGTTTTGAAATCCGGCGATTATAAGAGTGCAAAAAAAGGAATCATATCGCATGGTGTTTTTTCCATGTGGATCATCGGAAACTACATTCCCATTGTTGCAACACGGGACAGCTACTATCAGCAGCTAATCAGCGGTTATGGACAAGAGTATGCAGATTCCATTATGAGCTATATCTCGGCATATACGCTCCCCCTTCTTTTGATTGCCGGATTCGTTTGCGGCGTGATCGGCGGTGTGATCGGCCAGAAAATTTTCAAAAAGCACTTTAAGCGTGCGGGTATTGCATAATGCGCCGTGAATTGTTAGCAAGCAAAAAAAAGGAAACCGGCCTGTCGTTAGACCCTCGGACAAAGTTGGCATTGCTTATCACGATTGCCCTCTTTGTCTTGAGCGGCGGAGGTGGGGCTGCTTCTAAACAGTTTGCTCCTATTTTGGCTGCTGTTCCATTGATCCTGCTGCTCACGGAAAAATCGTGGAAGGGATCGGTTATCTATTTTGTTTTATATGGCGGCAGCTATATATTGCAACTATGGGCGCTCCCCCACCTGTCCGGCCTTCCTAACTTTCTTGTTGTTGCAATCTGCGGTTTCTTTATGCGGTTTGTGCCGGGGATTATGATGGGATACATCACGGTCAGGACGACGACGGTCAGCGAGTTTGTTGCCGCCATGAAGAAGCTGCATTTACCGGAGCAGATCATCATTCCTATGTCCGTGATATTCCGATTTTTCCCTACTGTTGTAGAAGAATATAATGCCATAGGGGACGCTATGAAAATGAGAGGAATCCGTTTTGGCGGGGGCAAAGCCAGTGCAATGCTGGAATACAGGCTTGTCCCTGTTATCATGTGTTCCGTCAAGATCGGGGAAGAATTAAATGCGGCAGCCCTGACAAGAGGATTGGGCGGTCCGGTCAAGAGGACAAACATCTGCGAAATCGGCTTTCATGTGCAGGATGTTTTTTTCCTGCTGCTATGTGTGGTGGCTTTTGCAATTCCTATTGTCACGATGATTACAGGGAGGTAGGCCTATGATCGAATGTAAAAAAGTTTCTTTTTCCTACCCTCCAAATGAAACTGACATTGGGGACAGGAAAGGACACGGAACATTAAGAAATATTGACCTGTCTATTAACGACGGGGATTTTGTACTGCTCTGCGGAACATCGGGCTGCGGTAAAACCACACTGACACGGCTGTTTAACGGACTGATTCCTCATTATTACGATGGAAAGCTGGAAGGCACTGTCATGCTTGATGGAGAAGATATGAGCGGGCTTTCCCTGTTTGATATATCAAAAAAAGTGGGTTCTGTTTTTCAGAATCCACGTTCTCAATTTTTTAATGTGGATACGACCAGCGAAATTGCCTTTGGATGTGAAAACCATGGATTGGAAGAAGCAGAAATCCGAAAGCGGGTAAAGCTGGTCTCAGAGCAGTTGAACCTTACAAATCTGCTGGACAGAAGTGTTTTCTCCCTTTCCGGTGGGGAAAAGCAAAAAATCGCCTGTGGATCTGCCGCCGCTGTGGAACCGGATGTATTTGTTTTGGACGAGCCATCTTCCAACCTTGACGCCTATTCCATCGCTGATTTTCGGAAACTGTTAAAAATATTGAAGTCACAGGGCAAAACAATTATTATTGCGGAGCACCGGCTCTACTATCTTTATGATCTGGCAGACAGGATCATATATTTAAGCGACGGGGAAATACAAGGGGATTATACTTTGCCGGAATTTCAGTTGATTCCGGCGGCGGAAAAAGCTAAAATGGGATTACGGCCTCTTGGCCTGGGTGAGTTTGCAGACATTGAGCCTGCCAGTCTACATTCAGGGCAGGGGATATGGAAACTGAACCACTTCCATTTCGCATACAAGAAACAGCCGGAAACGCTTTCTCTGGAAAATATAGAGCTTCCTGCCGGAAATGTAACGGCGGTCATCGGGCACAATGGAGCCGGAAAAACGACACTATCTCGTTGCTTATGCGGATTGGAAAAAAGATGTAAAGGTATCCTCGAAAAAGATGGTACTTCCTATTCAAGCAAACAGCGGCTGAAGCTATGCTATATGGTCATGCAGGATGTAAATCATCAGCTTTTTACGGAGAGCGTTTTAGAGGAAGTCCTGTTAAGTATGCCGGGGAAAGATTCCGATGAATCGCCTGAAAATGTGGCAAAGGCAGAGGCTATCTTGACAGAAATGGATTTGCTCCCGTACAAAGCCTGCCATCCGATGGGGCTTTCGGGAGGGCAAAAACAACGTGTGGCGATTGCTTCTGCGATTGCCTCTGAACGTCCGGTTATACTATTTGACGAACCTACCAGCGGCCTTGATCTCTTTCATATGAGGCAGGTGGCCGATTCGGTCAAAGGACTTGCCGATTCAGGAAAAACCATTGTGATTGTGACCCATGATCCTGAATTTATACTCAGGTGCTGCAATTATGTGATCCATCTGGAAAACGGCAGATTGGAGGAAAGCTATTTCCTCCAGGATACGGAAGGACGGGAACGGTTATTTAATTTCTTTATGATGGAAGGAGGCGGCGGAAATCAAACTGTTTGATGGTAAAATAAACTGCGGCTCAAATGTTAAAAATGTCATTGAAACTGAGGATTGCGTTGTCCTGCAGCTTTTTGACGAGAGCGGCGAGGGAACCATGACAGCCCACAAAATTTTTGATGGCGCTTTTGTGATGTATAGCGATATGCACCTGAAAGAATGTACCTCCTACTTTCAGAGTAGTACGGACAGTTCGCTTCTCTATATAGACCATTGCAGGGAGGGACGGATCGAAAGCGAGATTGACAATCATGCGTATAGCTATTTGCAAGAGAATGAGATGCGTGTGGATGACCGGCGTTCCCATTCGGGACGGTTCTGCTTTCCACTCTGCCACTATCATGGGATGACCCTGGGATTTGATCTGGACATTGCTGTGCCGGCGCTGAAAGACTTTTTTGGCGGATTTTCTGTTGATTTGTACGAGCTTCAAAAAAAGTATTGCAATGACAAGAAACCGTTTGTGATTCATAATGAGCCAGGAATTGAACATATTTTTTCAGAGCTTTACTTTGTCCCGCAGCAGATCAAAAGTGACTACTATAAAGTAAAAGCCCTGGAGCTGCTTTTATATCTGGACGCTTTGCAGTTTTCTGATTCCAAAGAAGATCGCCCTTATTTCTATAAAGGTCAGGTAGAAAAAATCAAAGCGATCCATGATCTTATTACGGCAAATTTGCAGGAGCATTACACGATGGATGAATTAGCTGAACGATTCCAGATTTCGTTGACGGGGATGAAAACCTGCTTTAAGGAAATATACGGAGATTCCATGTATTCCTATCTTCGCCGTTATCGGATGAACGTTGCTGCCACAATGCTCCGGCAGGATTCCAAAAAAGGGATTGCGGAAATTGCCGGAGCTGTGGGATATGAAAGCCCCAGTAAATTTGCAACAGCTTTCCGGCAGGTGATAGGGCAGACGCCGATGGAATATCGAAAATCTTTTTTCTAAACGGTGCATAAATGCCGTTTTGGAGAGGAAAGAAGAATTGAATACTGCTACAATAAGGATGGTTAGCAAAGACTACCCATCCTTTTTTCTTTGCTGACTAAAAAGAAGGAAGGTGATTGTAATGAAGCAGCAAAAAGATAATTGGGTGAAAATTCTGTTTTCCTTCGCCGCACCATGCAAGGGGAAAATGGCTCTTTCGGTATTCTGCGCCATTCTGAGCGTTGCAGGAGGGTTTATTCCTTTTTGGGCTGTATATGAAATCCTGCTGGCATTTATCAATCAGAATGTGACCCTGAATGGCATTCTGATTTGGTGTCTGGTTGGAGCAGCGGGCTACCTGCTGCGGGTTGCCTGCCATGGAATCTCTACGATCCTGGCGCATATTTCAGCCTATACCATTTTGGAAGGAATCCGGCTTAAAATTGCGGACCGGCTGATGAAAGCGCCTCTCGGCGAAGTGATGGGGCGGCGAATCGGCTATCTGAAAAATATCATCATGGATAAGGTGGAGGATTTAGAGCCGCCTTTGGCACACATGATCCCGGAATTGACTTCTAACCTCCTACTCCCTGTTGCAATTTTTACCTGGATGATGGTCATTGACTGGCGCATGGGATTGGCGGTTCTGATTGCTCCGGTGCTGGCCATGATTCCTATGTTTTTCCTTATGAGGAACTATAACAGCCAGTACGCCGCTTATATGGAGGCAAATAACCACGTCAACAGTATTATTATCGAGTATGTGGAAGGTATCGAGGTTGTAAAGGCCTTTAACCAAAGCACAAGCTCCTATGAAAAATTTGTTAATGCTGTCCAGTCGTTCAAAGAGTTTACCTTGGCGTGGTTTAAGAGTACATGGAAATCGATGAACCTTATGATGGCGATTATGCCCACAACGCTCCTGGGGGTTCTTCCTGTCGGCCTTTTGCTGGTGCAGAATGGAAGTATCTCCCCTGCGGAGCTTGCAATGGGGATTATCCTTTCCCTCAGCATTGTTGGACCGTTGATGAAAGCAACCACTTTCATTAACGAAGCAAAGTCTATGGAATATGCAGTAGAGGCGGCAAATGAACTTTTGAACCTGCCTGTACTGCCGGATTCAGGGAAAATCGTATCTATTCCTCACAATGATATTGCGTTGAAGCATGTAACCTTTTCCTATGACGGTTCCGAGCAAAATGAAGTGTTGCATGATGTGAACCTGGAATTGCCAGAGGGAAGTTTTACGGCACTTGTAGGACCGTCTGGCGGCGGTAAATCAACGATTGCCCGTCTGATTGCAAGGTTTTGGGACGTGACAGGCGGCAACATTACCATTGGGGGGAAGAATATCAAAGAGTTGTCTATACGCCAGCTTTCCGAACTGGTCAGTTTTGTGACGCAGGATAACTTCCTGTTTAATTGCTCCCTGAAAGAAAACATCCGTCTTGGAAATCCAAACGCCACAGATGAAGAAGTATATGCGGCGGCGAAAGCGGCCTGCTGTGATGAATTTATTGTGCGTTTGGACAAAGGATATGATACCCCTGCCGGTGATGCCGGAAAGAGGCTGTCCGGCGGCGAAAAACAGCGAATTGCGATTGCGAGGGCGATCCTAAAAAATGCCCCGATTGTTATTTTGGATGAAGCGACAGCATTTACTGACCCGCAGAACGAAGATAAAATTCAGAAATCTATCATGGCGTTATCAAAGGGTAAAACTCTTCTTGTGATCGCCCACCGCCTTTCCACCATTCAGAACGCAGATCAGATTGTCGTGTTGAAAAAAGGCCGGATTGTGGATTGCGGAAAGCAGGAAGAATTGTTGAAGCGGTGTCCGCTTTATGCGGATATGTGGAAAGCCCACATCGGGGCGAAGAATTGGTCTGTGAGTGAAAAGAAGGAGGTGGCCGCTCATGTTTAAGTCTATGAAACGGATCATTAAATGGGCGGGGAAATATAAGGGACGCCTCTATCTTGGCTCTGTTTTTTCCTTTTTCAGCAGCCTGTCTACGGCGATCCCTACAATGGCTGCCGCTTATGCCCTTGATAAAGCAATCGCAGCTTATTGGGCAGGCAACACAATAGAATCCTCCCTGATCTGGCAGACGCTTTGGATTATTGTTGGCTCGATTGCGCTTAACTTTCTACTCTCTTATTTGCGGGCGGTGTTGCAGGAAAGCATTGGCTATGAAGTAGCCGCAGGGCAGCGAATCCATTTAGGCGATGTGCTGAAAAGGGTTCCTCTGGGATATTTTTCTAAAAACAGCGTGGGCGATATTCTGACAGGTGTTACCACGGAGCTATCCACACTTGAATTGCAGGGAATGAAGATGGTTGACATCATCATCAACGGATATGCAAAGTTTATTGCAATTCTTCTGTGTTTCCTTTTCCTGAGTCCAGCCGCAGCAGTGATTTCTGTTGTCGGCGTTGCCTTTTCCTCATTGGCCTTACATGGTATCAGCAGGCATAGTGAAAAGACCGCTGCTATCACGCACCAGGCCATGGAGGATATGTCTGGCTCTGCGATTGAATATATCCGCGGGCTGTCCATCGTTAAATCGTTCGGACAGGAAGGGGCTTCTATCGAAAGTTTCCGCAAGGCAAATACGGATTTGAAAAATATTCATATCAAAGTAGAAAAAGGCTATACGCCATTTAACTGCTTGCATCTGTTCTCCTTAAAACTGGCATCTATGGGGATTGTGTTTATCTGTGCATGGCAGACACTTAACGGGCAAATGAGTCTTGCTTATTTCCTGATGTTTGTTCTGTTTTCTTTCGTAATCTTTGGAAGTGTGGAAAACATTAACGACGCGGCTCACATGCTGGGTCTTATAGATTCCGCTATGAATAAGCTGGAAGCTCTGGAAAATGCAGAATATATCGACCAAGACGGAAAAGATATTACACCGACCTCGTATGACATTACTTTTCAGGATGTATCCTTTGGTTACGATAAACGGACTGTATTGCATGATGTGAATTTCACGATTCCGCAGAATACCACAACAGCGATTGTAGGTCCCTCCGGGAGCGGCAAGTCTACCCTGTGTAGCCTGATTGCACGCTTTTATGATGTTGACGCCGGAAAAATCACTTTAGGAGAAACAGATATTCGAGAATTTACCTGTGACAGCTTACTAAAAAATATCAGTATGGTGTTCCAGAATGTATATCTGTTCCGGGATACAATCCGTAACAATATCAAATTCGGCAGCCCGGACGCTTCGGAGGAACAGATGATTGCCGCTGCAAAAGAAGCGCGCTGCCATGACTTTATTATGGCCTTGCCAGATGGATATGATACCGTCATTGGGGAGGGCGGTTCTTCTCTTTCCGGCGGTGAAAAGCAGCGGATTTCGATTGCCAGAGCCATGCTGAAAGATGCGCCGATTGTCATTTTGGACGAGGCCACGGCCAGCATTGACCCAGAGAATGAGCATTTGATTCAAGAGGCTATTTCCGCACTGACACATGGTAAAACAATCATAACGATTGCCCATAGACTGGCGACGATTGAAAATGCGGATCAAATTCTTGTCATTGATGGTGGAACCGTCGTGCAGAAAGGAACCCATAAGGAATTGCTGGCTCAAAGGGGAACCTATCAGGAATTTATTAAGATTCGGGAACAGGCTGAGGGCTGGAGGATTCAACAATAAGCATAAAGGAGGAACTGATGAAGATTCATGCGTCTGGGGAGGATTATCTGGAGGCTATCCTTGTTCTACAAAAGAAAATGGGCATGGTCCGCTCCATTGACCTTGCCCGGCACATGGGCTTTAGCAAACCGAGTATCAGCCATGCGGTAGGCGTTTTGAAAAATGGAGGTTTTCTGACCGTGGATGATGATGGGTTCCTTCATCTGACCGTCATAGGTCGGGAGATTGCCGAGAAAATCTATGAACGCCATTTGTTTTTTATGGAGCAGTTTATCGCTGCTGGCGTCGATCAGGAAACAGCGGAACAAGACGCCTGCCGGATTGAACACGCCATCAGTGATACATCTTTCCGAAAGCTGAAGGAGAAAGTACAAGGAACCGATTAGCGCACATCGGCTCCGCTCTGCATAATAAGTTATCTGCCCCGTCCGGGGAAAGAAAAAAACCGTTGACTGGGGCAGATAATTTCGTGCGCTATTTTAAGGTTTGAACTCAATCGGCGGTTTTGAAGGACAATTTCAGAGCCGCCGTTTCTTTGCGTTTACACAAACTAATGACGACTTGCAGGGACACGGTAGCCGCTTGGAGGTTAATTTGCCGTGTCTCTTTTGCTTTTTCAAAGCTCCCATGATCTACATCAATTAAAAAAAGCATTGCCCCTCCTCCGGGCAAGTATAGCATTGCATCGGCATTATCGTTCCATGTGATTCAGCATAATAATGACTGTTCTTGGTGCGCCAGTTTCCCATTGCGGGAATCTGGCGTTTTTTGTTGCCTTTTTTTCGGAGATAATCCGGCTGTATACCGGTGTCGTTCCCCACCTCCATTCGATTCACTCGTCAATCACCCGTGAATCGAAATGGAGGTACATAATGAAGAAAATTAACCTTCGGGAACTTTATCCTGATGTTTATACAACAGACTTTTTTGTAGATGTGACAGAGGAAGTAATGGAGACTATTCGAGCAGCTGAACGTGCGGAGGCTGCGTATGAGCGAAAGATGTATCGTTATAAAGCACAGTATTCTCTGGATTGCGAGAATGGCATTGAAAATGCGGTGCTGTTGAAGCCGAAAACACCGGAGATGCTTCTGGAGGAAAAACAGCTTCAGGAGCAGGTCTATTCTGCTGTGATGAATTTACCGAAAAAACAGGCAAAGAGGATTTATGCCCGATATTACCTGGGAATGACGGTAAATGAAATTGCCGGGGTAGAAGGTGTAGACCCAAGCCGTGTCCGAGACAGTATCCGGCGCGGCTTAAAGCAGCTCGGAAAATATTTTTGATAAAGTTTCGTTTGATGCGCCTGTTTTTTGCCTTTTTTGTCAGTGTTAATAAGAAGGACAAATTTTCCTCCTTCATCTGCACATTGACAATCGAATAGACAGCACAACAGGTACATAACCCATGTACGAGCGAATATGAAACGCCGCGAGGATGGAGCAGTCAGGGAGGTGATGAAAGCACTGCTTCGGAGCGATCTACGATTTCATAAAAGAATGGTGGCAGATTTGGCGCGATGACTACATGGGGGCTTAAAGATACTTCCTCACGGCCCGCCAAAGACTTGGGGGGAACCCTGCGGCACACGATACGAACGATGCTGCGGAGTTATGACATCCGCGCCAGCGGAGACCTGTTGTGTTCCCATCGTCAGGGGGCGTGGCAAATGTGACGAAAGCTGAGAAATATAAATAGGAAGCGTTTGCCGCTTTCTGTTCAAAATCAGATACCATGCGCTGGTGGTTTCGGCTGCCAGCGTATTCATGTGATTTTGAACAAACACGATGACAAACTTGACGGATTGGAGGAAATATGCTTTATGGAAAAACTTATTACGCGAAAAGAAGCAGCAGAAATTTTGGGTATCAGCATTGCAACGCTGGACGCGGCCCGTAACAATGGTCTTATTTCTTATGTGCAATATGTGCAGAATGGCTGTGTGTACTTTACCTCAGCGGGCCTTCAGGAGTATATCGCAAAATGCACCCACAGAGCAAAGCCAGCAGAAAAGAACGCAACTTATCGTAAACCTCGCAGAGCTGGAGTGTGAGCCGGTCCGTATCCTTGTCGAAATCATAATGGTCTGATAAAACATAGATACAGCGCTGGAGTATATTCTTAGGAGGTGGAGGAATTGGCAAATAGGAAAATAATGCTTCCTCAATATGGCACAGTTATGAAAAGAGGTGTCCTATATTATAGGACCAGAATCAAAGACACGAATGGTAAGCTCGTAGCTATCTACGCAAAAACACCTGAAGAACTATACAACAAAGAAACGCTTGCGTTGGAACAGATTGAGAATGCCACTTTTCATCGGAAAACGCCCACAGTTGCAGAGTATTGTGAAAAGTGGCTGCTGATGCAGTCGGTTCATGTACGAGCTACTACTTTGACGGATTACACCTCAAAGGTCAGGCGGCATATTATAGCGGAATTGGGAGATAAACGGATGGGTGAGGTTAGCCTGGATGATATTCAGCTTGCCCTTGTTCCGGTTTCCAAGAAATCTGCATCGGTTTATAAATCTGTGGTAATCCTTTACAAATCTATCTTTCGCGCAGCGATGGAAAGCAGGATCATTGACCATAACCCGACGATTTATCTCACGACAAAAGGTGGCGGTGTTCCACAAGAGGATCGTCAGGCTTTGACAGATGAACAGGCAGCACGCCTTTTGGATGCTATCCGAGATTTGCCGCCTTATGTCTTTGTCATGATTGGTTTATATGCAGGGCTGCGCCGGGAAGAAATTCTTGCTCTGCAATGGGATTCAGTATATCTGGATACGGATACTCCATATCTGACGGTAAGGCGGGCATGGCACACAGAACACAACAGACCGGTAATCTCAGACGAATTGAAAACCAAGGCTGCGGAGAGAAATATCCCTCTTCCTGTTTGCTTGGCTGAGTGTTTGAAAGCAGCAAAGGAAACATCGACTTCGGAGTATGTGGTTTCAAACCGGGACGGCGAACCGCTGTCCTACACGCAGTTTAAGCGACTTTGGCAGTATATTGTTACGAGGACGGTCAAGGAGCGGAGCTATTATCGGTATGAAGATGGAAAAAGAGTAAAGCATACTGTCACACCTGTCTTGGGGGAAAAGGCTGCTCATAACGGAAAAGTGGTTTACAGTCTGGACTTTGAAGTAACACCCCATCAGCTGCGGCATACTTACATTACCAATCTCATTCATGCATCGGTAGATCCCAAAACGGTTCAATACCTGGCAGGCCATGAAAGCAGCAAGATTACCATGGACATTTATGCAAAGGTTAAGTACAACAGACCAGATGAGCTGGTCAGATCAATGAGTTGCGCGTTTGCAAGCTGGGACGCAGCACAGTAATAATAAAATAGGAAGTAAAGCAGGAGCGAGGCAAGGATGTCTCGCTCTTTGTTTTACATCAGCCGTATCTTTGATTAAATCGAGGCTTTCTGATAAAAAGAGAGTGTAGATACGGAGACTACACATTATCAAGAAAGGACGATCAAAGATGGCAAAAAAGAAAACACAGATCCCGAAGTATGGGACCATTACATTGAAAGGAATCCAGTATTACAGAACCAGGATTACGGATGCAGATGGCAAAGAGTTGAGTTTGTATGCCGCTACTTGTGAAGAATTGTATGAGAAGCAGTTAGAGGCCCGGAAGAAGGTGGAAGAAATTATCTTTCACCGGCAGCACCCGACAGTAGCTGAGTATGGAGAGAAGTGGCTGCTGATGCAGTCGGCAAAGGTGTCTGCGTCTACACTCAGAGGTTATACGAGGGATATGACAAACTATATCATCAAACCTCTGGGAGAGATGTATATGGAAGAAGTGACTGCTGACGATATTCGGCTGGCTCTTGTTCCATTGTCAAAGAAATCGGAAGGCTTATACAATAAGGTCAATATGCTGCTCAAGTGCATTTTTTATGCGGCAGAGAGAAACCAAATTCTTGAACACAATCCCTGTGCGGGAATATCCGGTAAAGGCGGAAAACCGACAAAAAAGAAGGAGGCATTGACAGATCAGCAGGTAGCCGTGCTTCTGGATACAGTCAAGGGGCTTCCTCCATATTTGTTTATTATGCTCGGTTTGTATTCCGGTCTGCGTCGGGAAGAAATTCTTGCACTGCAATGGGATTGTGTGTTTCTAGACGAGGATACACCTTATCTATCGGTGAGGCGGGCATGGCGTACAGAGCATAACAGACCCGTGGTTTCTACGGTGCTAAAGACTCCGGCGGCAAAAAGGGATATTCCGATACCGAAGTGTTTGGTGGACTGTCTGAGAGAAACGAAAGAAAATTCCATATCAGATTATGTGATCGCTGACAGCAAAGGAGAGCCACTGGCTGCCTCGCAGTTCCAAAGAGTGTGGCAGTATGTCGTTGTCCGCTCCACTAAGCCCCGGAACTATTATAAGTATGTAAATGGGGAGAGTATCAAATATACGGTTACTCCAACGCTGGGTATGACCCAGAAGAATCAACCCCAAATCAAATATACGCTGGACTTTGATGTGACACCTCATCAGCTGCGGCACACTTACATCACCAATCTTCTCTATGCGGGCGTTGATCCAAAGACAGTACAATACCTTGCCGGACACGAAAACAGCAAAACAACTATGGACATCTATGCAAAAGTGAAGTATAATAAACCAGAGGAGTTGTTTGGGGTAGTAAATGGTGCGTTTCATCAGGCTATCGCTGAATGAAAAAAGGCCGTTTTTTATGGTCCGCACACCGGATAACTGAGAAGCAGAAAGCCGGAAAAGCCCGGAATATCAAGGAAAAACAGCTCAAAAACTCGCGCAGTACGGTCTCAAAGCAGCTCGTCGCGCTCCGCAGTTCTCCAAGAGATAACAGGCCCGACAAACCAATTCAAAAATGCTCAAAAAGCCCGGAACCATGCGGTTTTCCGGGCTTTTTCCTTTCCAAAAAGTCTGTTGTCCTTTGTCCGATTTTGGAAGGATTTGACCTTGCCTGACCCGGTTTTTCTTGATTAATAATGGGGCAACAGGCCCTTTTTGACCCCGTTATGATTAAAAAATGGGGCAACTGCGAGCCGAAATCGGGGTGTTTTAGAGGGCATTTTCCCCGTCATTTTTTCGATTCCATGACGGCCTTTGTGAACGGTTTTTCTTTTGAAGGGGATGTCCTGATTTGTCAGGATTTGACCAAACCGAATCCAGTTTATCTTGTCCTTCTGAGTTGCCGCTGCTGTGTTTCAAGTGGATGAACTCTCGCACATTTGCGGCGCAGTGTTCCTTCCATATATACTGAAAGCGTAAAGGAGGAACGCCCTATGAAAAAACGGAAATTCAAGATATACCTCACCCCCGCCGAAAACAGCATTGTGATCCAGAGCCTTAATCACCTGCGCAATACTATGCTCCGTGAAAACCGGGACACCGGCTGCCTGGATGAACTTCTGCTCAAAGCCATGTGCGCCCCGGTGAAGAAGATGTAAAATTACATATCGCTGCCAGATGAGCCGCTTATTCTTTTCAGAAAGAGTAAGCGGCTTTTTTCATGTCCATCTTTCGGATTTTCTCATACATAGCCGTCCGTCTTGCCAACGGGCGGCTAAATCTAAGAAGAAGGAGGACATGAAAATGCCGGAACAAAGAAGCCGCCCCAGGGATGGCCGCGTGATCGCGCTGGCCAACCAGAAAGGCGGCACAGGCAAAACCACCACGACGGTGAACCTGGGCATTGGTTTAGCCCGTCTGGGGAAAAAGGTACTGCTCATTGACGCAGACCCACAGGGCGACCTCACCACCTGCCTAGGCTGGCAAGACCAAGACAGCCTGCCCACCACCCTGGCCACCGTTATGGAAAAAGTGATCCGGGATGAGCCATTCACCACGGATGAGGGCATTTTGCACCACAGCGAGGGCGTAGACCTTATGCCCGCCAACATTGAGCTGTCCGCGCTGGAAATGAGCCTGGTCAACGCCATGAGCCGGGAGTTTACTTTGCGGACCTATGTCAATGAAGCCAAGAAGCACTATGACGTGGTTCTCATTGACTGTATGCCGTCCCTGGGTATGATTACGATCAACGCCCTGGCTGCGGCGGACAGCGTGATTATCCCGGTGCAGGCCCACTATCTCCCCGCCAAGGGCATGACCCAGCTTATGAAAACCATCAATAAGGTGAAACGGCAGATCAACCCGGCTCTGAAGGTGGACGGGGTGCTGCTCACTCTGGTGGATGGGCGCACAAACCTTGCCAGACAGACAGCAGATACACTGCGGCAGAGTTACGGGAGCGTGTTGAAAATTTATCGTTCCGAGATTCCCGTAGCCATCAAAGCCGCAGAAATCAGCGCCGCAGGCAAGAGTATTTACGCCTACGACAAGGGGAGCAAGGTGGCCCAGGCTTATGCGGATTTTTCAAAGGAGGTGCTGGCGGATGGCGAAAAGCAACGGGCTAAACTTCAATCTTCCCTCAGTCGATGACCTGTTTTCCACGGAGGAAGAGCGGGCTGAGGCACGGCTTGAAAAAGTTGTCAATCTTTCGCCCACGGAAATCAGCGACTTCCCGAACCACCCGTTTAAGGTGCGGATGGACGCAGCTATGCAGGAAATGACGGAAAGCGTGAAGCAGTACGGCGTATTGGTCCCTGCCCTGGTGCGCCCCAAACCGGAGGGCGGCTATGAAATGGTGGCCGGACACCGCAGGAAAAAGGCGGCGGATTTAGCGGGGCTTGCGAAAATCCCCTGTATTGTGCGGCAGCTCACCGATGATGAAGCCACGATTATCATGGTGGACTCCAACTTGCAGCGGGAGCAGATTCTGCCCTCGGAGAAGGCGTTTGCCTACAAAATGAAGCTGGACGCATTAAAACGACAGGGTCAGCGGACGGATTTAACTTCTTCTCCACTGGATAATAAGTTAAAAGGCGTTACAGCAGCCCAGCAGATCAGCAGGGATAGCGGAGATAGTCAACCTCAGATTTATAGGTATATCCGCCTTACCCACCTTATCCCGGAAATTCTGGAGCTGGTAGATAACTCAGTCCTTAAAGACCAGGAAATGCTCCAGATTGCCATGCGCCCTGCGGTGGAGCTGTCCTACCTGCGAAAAGAAGAACAGGCCGACTTGTTCGCTATCATGGACGAGATGGACTGCACCCCGTCCCACGCCCAAGCCATCAAAATGCGACAGATGTCCGAAGCCAAGACTGGAGGGGAACGGCTGGCCAAAGACGCCCTTGTTTCCATTATGAAGGAGGAAAAGCCCAATCAAAAAGAACAGTTCAAAATCCCAAAAGAAAAAATCAGCCGGTTTTTTGCGCCGGGGACGCCCACGCAGAAGATCGAGGACACCATTGTCAAGGCGCTGGAACTTTACCGCAAACGCCAGCGCAGTTTAGAGAGATAGCCCACTCACAAGGGGGAAGTGCGCCCATTTGCAGGGAAACGGCAGCTTGTGCCGGTTCCCCCTCTCCACACCTCACCCCTTCCAAACAACCTAAACAGCCTAAAAAAAGAAGATATTTGGGGAGCCTGGATGTATATAGAAAGCTCCGGCCTCTTTTCCACAGGCAGACATCGGGCTGCGAGGAAAACCGGGCGGGCCTCTCTTTTTTAGACAGTAACCAACACAAGCCGCAGCACATCGGAAACGGTGTGCTTTTTTGCGGCCATTTCAAGGAGGTAACACGATGAAAGCATTGAGAAAGCCCCTGTCCCTGTTCATGGCCATGCTCATGTGCCTGGGCATATTCGCAGGGACGGGAACCACAGCGTTTGCCGCAGGGGAAACCATGACGACGTATATGGTGGAGTTCCCCCGTGCCAGCGACCCCAACAAGGCAGGCTGGGGACATTCCGCTATGAATTTCTTGGGCGGATGGTCTACCGGCGAAAATAACGGTTTTACCATCCACACGCAGGATTCCTTTAACGGGAAAGTCATCTACTGTATCGAACCCGGCGTCAGCGTTCATTCCGGCGACCAGTTTACTGGCCGGGGCGAGGATTTCTGGGATGATTACCCGTCCGATCTGAACCCCACTATCCCACCGGACACCATCAAGGAATATATCGGGCGGATTATGACCTATGGATGGCAGGGCAACGCCAGCACCTCATGGATGACCGATGACCCGGAGGACGCCAGCAAGATGGCCGGGGCAATCGCCACCCAGCTTCTTGTCTGGGAAACCGTCGTAGGCGAGCGCGACAGCCAGTTTAACCATGTGGACGCCAACGCCCAGGGCAAGAACAATATCGCGGAATATACCAGCCCGGAGAATCCCCTTTACAGCGAGATCTTCAGCCAGTATTCCGCTATTGAGAGCGCGGTAAAACGCCATACCATGCTGCCCAGCTTTTTCAGCAGCACCGCAGACGCCGGGGCCTACGAGCTGAAATGGGACGGCCAGCAGTATTCCCTCACTCTCACGGATACCAACGGCGTGCTGGGAGATTACACCTTTACCAGCAATATTACCGGCCTGAACTTCTCTGTGGACGGAAACCAGCTCACCATCACTTCCAGCCAGGCCATCAAAGGCTCTGTAACGGTAAAAGCAGAAAAAATCTCCGCCCAGCGCAGCGGCGTAGTGGTATGGACGGATGGGATTATCGGCGGCGGCAAGCAGGACTTTGCCACCTACGGGGAAACCGTGTCCGATTATATGGTGGGCTATCTGAACCTGGAAGTAAAAACCGGCAATATGAAGCTGGTCAAGACTTCCGAGGATGGACAGGTAGCCGGGATCAGCTTCACCATTACCGGCGAAGGATACAGCGCCACCAAGACCACCAATGAGGCGGGCGAGATCGACATCTCCGACCTCAATCCCGGCGTTTATACCGTAACCGAGCAGTCGATTGACAAATACGAACCCCAGGAAAGCCAGCGCGTGACCATCGTCAGCGGCCAGACCGCCACCGTGACTTTTAGCAACGTGCTCAAACGCGGCAGCCTGGAAGTGACGAAAACCAGCGAGGACGGGCTGGTGGAGGGCATGACCTTCCATCTGTACGGCACATCCCTCTCCGGGCAGCCGGTGGATGAGTATGCGGTGACAGACGGAAACGGTGTGGCGCGCTTTGAAAACGTGCTCATCGGCACGGGCTATGTACTGGAGGAGGTGGATACCCCCATCCGTTATGTGGTGCCGGATTCCCAGACAGCCACCATCGAGTGGAATGAAGTGACCCACAAGAGCGTGAACAATGTCCTCAAAAAGTTCCGTGTCACTGTCACCAAGAGCGATGTGGAAACGGGCGCGCCCCAGGGCGACGGTTCTCTTGCCGGAGCAACCTATGGGTTGTATAAGGGAGATACACTCATCGACAGCTATACCACCGATGAGAACGGCCAGTTCACCACCGGATATTACGTCTGCGATTCGGACTGGACAATCCGTGAAATCAACCCCAGCGAGGGCTACCTGCTGGATTCCTCTATCCACAAGGTAGGCGCGGAACCGGAATTGTATGAGATTGAGCTGAACGACACCGCCAACGATGTGACGGAGCAGGTCATCAAGGGCGACATTGCCATAATCAAGCATACCGACGACGGGGAAACCCAGATCGAAACCCCGGAATCCGGCGCGGAATTCCAGGTGTTTTTGAAATCAGCCGGCAGCTATGAAAATGCCAAGGAATCTGAGCGCGATGTCCTCGTCTGCGATGAGAACGGCTTTGCACAGTCGAAGAAGCTGCCCTACGGCACCTATATCGTCCGTCAGACCAAGGGCTGGGAAGGCCGCGAGCTGATGGACGATTTTGAAGTGTATATCGCTCAGGACGGCCAGACCTACCGTTATCTCATCAACAACGCCAACTTTGAGAGCTTCATCAAGGTGGTCAAGGTGGACGCGGAAACCGGCGTCACCATCCCCTATGCGGGGGCCGGGTTCCAGATTTACCGTCCCGATGGCAGCAAGGTGGAAATGACCTTCACTTACCCGACGCCGACCACCATTGATACGTTCTACACCAATTCCGAGGGCTATCTGGTAACGCCTGAAAAGCTGGAATACGGCGCGGGATATTCCCTGGTTGAAGTACAGGCCCCCTACGGCTATGTGCTGGACAGCACCCCGGTTTACTTTGATGTGACCGAGGACAATTCCAGCGTGGAAGGCGGCGTGACGGTGATTGAAGTCACCAAGCCCAACATGGCCCAGAAAGGAATCATCAAAGTCAGCAAGACCGGCGAGGTATTTTCCTCTGTGACAGAAAACGAGGGCGTTTACCAGCCGGTGTATGAGGTGCAGGGCCTGCCCGGTGCGGTGTTTGAAATCACCGCCCTGGAGGACGTCTACACCCTGGACGGCACCCTGCGCTACTCTGCGGGCGAGGTAGTGGACACCATCACCACCGGCGAGGACGGGACAGCCCAGAGCCAGCCCCTCTACCTGGGCAAGTTCCAGGTGAAGGAAATCCAGTTCCCTCACGGCATGGTGGATACCGGCGAGAACGTCACCAACGTGGAGCTGGTGTACGCAGGCCAGGAGGTGGAAGTCACCGAAACCTCTGCCAGCTTCTACAACCAGCGCCAGAAAGCCCTTGTGACGCTTGACAAGGTGCTGGAGCAGGATGAAACCTTTGGCATTGGCATGAATGGCGAGATCTCCGCCGTGACCTTTGGCCTCTATGCCCAGGAGGACATCACCGCAGCAGACGGTTCCGTGATCCCGGCAGACGGGCTTCTGGAGATCGTTTCTGTGAATGAGAACGGCCAGGCCGTTTGCAGCACCGACCTGCCTTTCGGCAGCTTCTACCTGAAGGAGCTTTCCACTGACAGCCATTACCTGCTGAATGGCGAAACCTTCCCGTTCACCTTTGAGTACGGCGGGCCTTCTGTTGCCGTGGTAGAGATTTCCGCTAATGATGGCGAGGCTGTCACAAACGAGCTGATCCGCGGCGAAATCAAGGGCCTCAAAACCGATGAGAACGGCACGGGCCTGGGCGGGGCTGTAATCGGTCTGTTTAAGTCCGATGAAACCGAGTTTACCGCCGAAAACGCCCTTGCCACCACTACCTCAGCGGACGACGGCAGCTTTTCTTTCACCAATGTGCCTTACGGTGATTGGGTGCTGAAAGAACTGGAAAGCCCGGAAGGGTTCATCCTCTCCGATGAAGTGATTCCCGTTACTGTGGAGGAAGATGGACAGGTTGTAGAGATTTCCCTTGCCAATGAGCGTGTGTATGGTGATCTGCGGCTCACCAAGGTGGATAAGGATTATCCCGATAACAAATTGACGGGCGCTGAATTTGAAGTGTACCGCGATACCAACGGCAACAAAGAGCTGGACGAGGGTGACGAGCTGCTGGGCAAGCTGGAGGAAACCAGCACCGGCATTTACGAGATGTCCCACATCCTCTACGGCGGCGTGTTCGTAAGGGAAACCAAAGCGCCGGAGGGCTTCCTGCTGGATGAAAACGCCTATTATGTGGAGATCACCGAGAACGGCAAGATTTACGAGGTAGAGAACGAGGCCGGGATTGGTTTCACCAACATGGCCCAGACTGGCTCCCTGCGGATTGAAAAAACGTCCAGCGACGGCAAGGTGGAGGGCTTCTCCTTCCGCGTGACCGGGGCCAACGGCTACGACCAGACCTTCAAAACGGATAAAAACGGCGAAATCTTCATCGAGGGCCTGCGCGTAGGCGATTACACCGTGTCCGAGGTATCGGATGGGGCCAGCGCCAACTATGTGCTGCCTGCGGATAAAAAGGTGACGATTCTGGCGGATAAGACCACTGTGGCGCAAATGCACAATGAGCTGCGCGACACCCCGAAAACTGGTGACGACAGCAAGCCGTGGCTGTGGGCGGCCCTGATGGGCGTATCCGCTATGGGCGCTGCCGCCCTGGGCGTTGCGGCCTATGTGGGCAAGCGCAAAAAGGACAACCATACCGCAAAATAACGGCGGTTTGAATCTGTGTAAGGAGGAATGATTTTATGGAACTGAAAGCGATTATTGCCATTGCGCTGGTGGTATTCATCATCGGCGGCCTGATTTTCCTGAAAGTCAGAAGCCGGAAGAAGTAACCAGCCAGGGGCGGCCATGCGGGGCCGCCCCTTTTACATACCAAAAAAGAAAGGAGCTTTGCAGATGAGAGAACGATTTGAACAACGGCTGTTCCGCATCTTTGCCCAGGCTGGTTACTCCCCGGTGCAGCTTCTCACCATCACCCCGGAGGAGATGGTGGAGGTCCCCGGCATTACCGTTCCCAACATCCGGGCGGTGCTGTGCGTCCAGAACAAGGTGCTGGCAGACCGGAATAAAGTCCGCAGCGGCAGGCTGGTGGAGGAATTGCTGAAAGAAGCTGAAGAAAGCAGGTGTTGCCATGAATGAACTGCACCTGCTGGACATACTGGCGGCTCGGCATGGCTGTTTCATCTCCGACTTAAATCTTTCGCCTATCCTGCGGCGGGCGGCCCTTTTGGACCTGTGCAGGATGGATGAGAACAGCTACCCGCTGTCTCAATGGCAGGACACGGTGCGCTACCTTACCGGGGATGAACGGGATTTTGCCAGTGTAAAGGAAATCAAAGTATTTATTAAACAGGAATTGGAGGCAGAGTGATGAACGATGATTCCACAGAAAAACGCATGGCCGGTGATTATGAGATTATCCAGGCGGTGCAGATTGGCGACCGCGAGGTTGTCCTGGGGGAAAATCCGCAGGATGAAACCGGCATGAAGTATATGTGCGCCTTTTGTCGGCAAAACGCCTTATTTGCAGAATACAGCGAAGTGATGGCCAGTGATGATTTCCCGGAGATTGTGGAGCTGTTCGGCCAGCGGGTTGCCGAGCAAGCGCAGAAAACCCACATAGAACTCAATAAGCCCCGCATACAGGGCATAGACGACCGCCCCATTACAGCGGAGGGCTGCATCCCCATTTCCTATGAGGATGATCTGCACGGGAAAATCGTGGTGATAAAGCCGGAGGTGCTGCGCCGGGAATACCGCAGGGCCACTCGCCAGCTCAAGCTCTGTATGGGAGGCTTTGGGGCTTCCCCGCACAGCAGGGGGTCAGCCTGTTACTGCGTTGACCTTTATACTGGAAAAGAAAGCCGCTATGAGCGCATGGACGTGCTGGGAACGATACAGCCGGAGGACCTTCCCGGCTGGGCCAAGCATGGCCTTACTGCGATTCAGCAGGAACAGGCCAAAAAGAAAACCGCAAAGGAGCGTGAGCGATGATGGATTACAGAGAAAACGCCGGATATATCATTACGGATTCCTGTCATGTGGGCGACAGCGAATTTGTCTTGGGTGTTCATTTGACAGCGCCCCAGCAGTTTGTCACCTGGAAATGTAGTAACCGGACGGACTACGATTGGGGCCACTATTTCAGCGACCTGTTTTCCGCGCAGAAGGATTTGGTGGCGCGGGCGCAGGAGGAGGTGCAGTGCCTGGAGGAACAGCGGCAAAACACCATTGCGCCGGAGGCCCCGCCCTATTCCCCATGGGGCAAAGTCCAGGAGTGCGAAACGCTCTGCCCCGGCGTTTATTCCGTTTCTACCCCAGGGCATGGCGGCGTTATGGTGCGGCGGGAGCTGGCGGAAAAGGTATTCCGAAAAGAAGCGATGGGCTGCGGTTTTATAGCGAGCGGTTATCTTTGCTTTGAGGAAGATAATGACGCGCAGGTGGCTCTCCGGGAGCTGATGGATAAAAAGATGATCCAGGCTCCGGTGAACGGGCGCTTTGCCCCCGGTGCGTATGAGGCTGTTATCAATAGCAGCGTGCAAATTCACCACCCCGAATATTGGCAGGCAAGGGAAAAAGCCATATCGGAGCAAAAACGACAAGCGAAAAAGAAAGGACGTGAGCGATAATGGAACTGACAATTACCAGCATGACCCCGGCGGATCGCCTGTATGCGTACAACCAGAGCAGCCAGCTTGAAGGGCAAACCGGCTGTATCGGCCATCTGCGCGGGGATTTTGGCGCTGGAAAAGAGTTTTACACTTCCTGGTTCGACCATCGGAGGGAATACAAGACGGACGAGTTTAAGGCGGAGCTTGATGAGGTGGTCAACACTCTGCGGGAGAAGAATGGGCTGCTCTGTACCCGTGACAGCATGACCAGGTTTTGCTATCAGAACCCGGAGGCTGAGTTTGAGGGAAACTACTGCGCCGAGTATGGTTTTAAGGTGCAGACGCCGCAGCACACCTATATGCTCCGGTGCAATCCCAATTATGGAGACTACAACTTTTACCTCTACGCCTACGTTTCCCGATTCCTGGAACACCACATGGAAAAGGCCAAACAGGGTATCCGGTTTATCACGCCCGGCTACAAGGAGCTGTTCCGCATTCCCGACGGCGACCACATCCGCATTTTCACTGGCGGCGGAGAAACCCGCGACCGCACCTGCCGGGTCATCGACGAAACCCATTTTGAAACCAGCGGCGGGTATTCCAGCGCCCTGTATCATATCTGCGAATTTGCGGAGCGATTGGAGCAAACTCACGGGAGCGTGATCCCGCTGCGTTCTTCTCTGCCGGTGCAGTGTTTTAGTGTACTGCCCTCATCCGGGGAGCTGATTCTTCTGACCAGGGGCGAAAAAGGCTACAGCCCTTGCTATGATTTTTCAACTCCTGACGCTCAACAGAACCGAGAGTTTGCAGACGACCGCAATGTGAAGAATGGCGTTACCAAAGCACAGGAGGCCGCCATGCTTGCCGGCTCCATGCTTGGCTGGCAGACTCCCGCCGCCGATCCCAGAAACTATGACGAGCAGGGGCAGCCTATCAAGCCCAGGCAGAAAGACCGGGGTGAAGCCCGATGAAGGAGGAAAGACACGTTATCTGGAGCAATTATGGCCTGGACTATGAGGATTGGAGGGATGACCTGGAGGCGGACTACCCGGATTTATCCGAAGATGAGCGCATTTCCCTGATGTATGAGATCAATGGGGATTACCTGGATGATGAACGCGCCAACCTCAATGTGCAGCTCTCCCAACCGATTTTAGTCGTAGGCGACCTGGGCCTGTGGAATGGTCGGCGCATGGGATATAAGGAAATCCCCAGCGGCAATATCCGGGACTGCCTGTATTCCGATACGGATTATTCCACCTGGTATGTGGACCGGCTGGGTGATCTGCGGTGCGACGCCATCCACCATGATGGCACGAACTTTTATCTTTACCGCGTTTACAAGGACAGCGCCAGCCCTTCTCAAATTGAACTGCTGAAAGAAAAACTATATCGCGGCATTGCAACCCGCGCCGATATTACGAGAGTGACCCGCAGGCTGGGCGACGACATCGCCAAAGTCTACGGGTTTTCCATTCCCCGGCAGCGGCAGGCCGTCGCCATGGAAAGATGAGGTGATAAAAATGGCGTCTTTACCGCCCGTAAAACTGGATACGCATGAGGACTGGTTCAACTTGCTGATGACGGTTCTCCATCAGCAGGCGGAACAGAACCCCTATGAAGAATACCGGGAGATGGCTCAAAAGCTGATCGACCAGTTTATGCGCTATGGGAGGCCCTTTGTTGACAGTGACCATGCGCCCTGCGTGGCGCTTCGGATGTACCCGAAGGAGGCCGGAAATACCATCTGGCTGTTGCTGCTCTCCCTGTGCAATCAATATGACCCTGATAAGGATTACAGCGCAGAACTGAAAGCTGCGAAAAAAGAATAAGAAAAGGAGGGGCAACCGATGGCGATACGATATAAAGCCTTGACGGAGCTGTACCAGGAAACGCAGCGCAGCGTGACAGCTCCTGACCAGTGGCGGGCGTTTCTGGCTTCTGCCTGCCGCAACTACCGGCTTTCTTTCGATGAACAACTGCTTGTCTACGCCCAGCGCCCAGACGCCACCGCCGTCCTGGAGATCGAGCGATGGAACCGGCAATTTGGGCGCTGGGTAAACCGGGGCGCAAACGGCATTGCCGTTTTTGACGGTGAACACAATGGAAAACCCCGACTGAAATACTACTTTGATATTTCCGATACCCATGAGGCCCGGTTCCCCCGCCCCGTCCCCCTTTGGACGGTGCGGGAGGAATATGCGCCGGACATCATTGAAACGCTGGAAAACAGCTTTGGAGAGCTGGAGCGCAAGGAGGATTTGGGTGAAGCACTGCTCTCTGCGGCAAAGAACGCCGTGGAGGACAATATGCCCGACTACCTGGCAGAATTGAAAACCCTCACGGAAGGCAGCTTTCTGGAAGAACTGGATGAGCTGAACCTGGAAGTGGAATACCGCAGGGCGGTGCAAAACAGCATTGGATATATGCTGCTGGTGCGCTGCGGCCTTGACCCGTCTGAATATTTTGAGGACATGGATTTCCGGGATGTGACGGACTTTAACACCCCGCAGACGTTGAACGCTTTAGGCGTGGCCACCGGGGACATCTCCCAGATGTGCCTTTCCGCCATTTCCCGCACGGTTCTTGCCCTGCAAAGACAGCCCCAAAAAGAAAATCGCACATTTGAACCCCAGCAGAAAAACCAGTATGCTGTAACTGAACAGGAAAACACACAGCTGGAAAGGAGTTTTGAATATGACCGAGATCACTTACACCAGGCAGGGCGACTACAATCTGCCGAACCTTCTGCCGCCCCAGGAGGAGCCGGTTCCCCATGGGAAATACGCATTGCTTCGGAAGAAATTCCTCAAGGAGCACCGCAGGGTGACGTACACCAACCTGCTGACCAGCGGCAAGCTGAACAGCCATCTGGCGGAGATCCAGCAGACCGCCCAGCGCCGGATGGAGCAGATCGTGGCGCAGATGGCCAAGAACCAGGGCGTGACAGAGGAACTGAAAGCCAGCGACCAGATGAAGTGGGTGCAGATGATGAGCAACCTGCAGAACGCGGCGGAGGAAACGGTGCTGGCGGAGCTGATTTACAGCTAATTGATGAACCGGAAGAAAGCGCAGGTGGCGAACAGCTCCCTGCGCTTTTGGATGAAAAGCAGATCATGGCCATCATCGCCAACAAAGATGATGACCTGAAATATAAGAAAAATCAGATCGAGCTTTTCTTTTCGGTTCACAGCGACGTTCAGGAACGGGCCGACTACCTGAAATCCGCTTATCAGGACCGGTACACTGAGATCATCGCTGACGGGCAGCGCCTGGGATATAAGCCCCAGGAGAATGGCCTGCTCATGTGGGAAGGCTCTTACCCATCCCGCACCAGGGAATCTGTATTTTCCTGGGAAGTGGTGGCAGGCTGGACCGCCCAGCTTATTGACAAAAAAGAATACTTCATTCAGACGGACATCCCGCAGCTCCCTACCCAAGAGAGCCAGCAGATGTCCCTTTTTGATTTTGCGGCGTTTCAGCAGCCAACCCAGGCCGAGGGTACGGCCAAACCATCCATTTTCCCTCACCCGGCTCTGCCTCAGCAGGTAATCGACGAGGCGCTGTGCATTGGTGCTAACGACCAGAACAGCCGCCTCATCATCTGCGCCTATTTCAAAAAGGATAAGCCGGACAATGCCAGGTTCCTGGCAGAGCACTATGGAGAGAACGGCGCTGGCTTTTATCTGGATGGCCGACAGTATGCCATCTGGTACAACGCCGAGGGAATCCGCATTGCCCAGGGCGAAAGCGCCCAGCGTTCCAGCGCCACCCTCATCCCCTGGGAACAGGCGGCGGCCCGTATCCGGGAACTGCTGGACTTGGGCCGATATATGCCCCAGAGCGAGCTTGACCGGGTGGATGAGTATGAGCGCCAGCAACGGGCCGCGCAGCTATGGTATCTCCGGCAGGATTTTGCAGAAGGCACTGCCGACGCGGGCTATCTTCCCACGGTGAATACCATTTACGGTAAAAATCATGGGTTTCCAGAGGAAAGCGCCGCCATAAGCGATTTGTTAGGCCATCCGGAGGGGCTGCAGAACCTGCGGGATGAGCTGGAGCAGTTTGTCCAGGCATACAGAGAGAACCGGGAACTGCTGCGATTCCATTTCCACCGTCCGCAAAAATTGCTGGAGCAGCTTTCCGACCTGCAGCGGGAACCGCTGCACTTTACCGCCGCCGAAGGGTACGCCCCCCAGCGGCGTTTTTTCATCTCCGGGGACGAGATCGACAACCTTCTCCGGGGTGGAAAACGCAGCACCGATTACCGGCTGGCCGTGTATTCTTTCTATCGCAACCACACAGAGCGCAAGGAACGGGAGAATTTCTTAAAGCACTACCACGGCGAGTACAGCGGCCATTCCAGTGGGAATGACGATGTGACCTACCAGCTCAGTAAAGGCGTTTCTTTCAGCCACGGCAGTATCACCGCCCCCTACGCCAAGGTGGAGCTGAAATGGAACGCCGTGGAAAAGCGCGTCAGCGCCATGATCGCCCAGGGGCGGTTCCTCACCGATGAGGACCGCGCCGCCATGCCGCAGTATGAGAAGCACCAGCTTGCCCGGAATATCCGCACTTTCTTTGAAAACGTACCCCAGGAGCAGCCCCACCCCTATCCCTTTGGCTTTGACTATTGGGACGCGGTGAAGCTCATCGAGCCGCAGCTTGACGACCCGGCCCGTGTGGAAGAAATCTATCAGATGATGGTCCCCATTTGGGAGGCCACCCCGCAGGATGACAGGATGTACGCCCTGCGCCAGCAGGCGTTTGAAAACCTCACTGCCTTCCGGCAGGGAACCTTCACGCTCTTTGCAGAGCACAAGGAGCCTGTGGTTCCCACCATGCCGCAAGCCAAAGCCTACGACCTGGGCTACGGCTATTTGGGAAACGGCGTCACGGTGTGGAACCGGCTGGAGGAGGAACACGGTGACTACAAAACGGTTGCCCACATCGCCCCAGACCGCACGGTGACCTTCTACGAGGAGGAAATGCCCCAGGCAGTGCGGGAGGAAATCCAGCGGATTGCTGACACTTCGGAAATGACCATTTCCGCCACCCAGGACGCGCCGGTGTTCACCGTGCCGCCCAGGGCGCAGGAACCACCCCAAAAAGAAGAACCGGTAGACCCCTACCCGAAGCTGGCCGCCCAGGTGCTGCGTTTTGTGGGAGAGTTTGATGGTTCCCGCATGGGTTATGGTGAGGATGACGCCCAGGCGGTGGAAAATATCGCCCGGCAGCTCCATGACCCCGTTCAGAGAGAGGAAATCCGCAGACTGCTTCAATCCTTCCTGGACCATGCGGACCTGGAAGAAGAAATCGCGGTGGACATCACCCTCTGTATGGAGCAGATCGCGGAGCTGCCCCCGGCCCTTACCCCGGAACAGGCGCAGATAGAAGAAATCGCCGGTTATCTGGAGGAGGCCGGATATGCGGTATCCAGCGAACTGGTCGAAGAAGGTTTGATGGATTACCGTGCCCATGGCGGCAAAGGTAACAGCCAGGATGTTGCCGACTTCATTGAGCGCGAGTTTTTGTCCGAGGAGCCGGAACCTGCTTCACTGGAGATTGCCAAAGAATTTATCAACGATTTCTGCGAGGCCGAGTATGGCAGTCCAGCCGATTTCAGTGATCTGGAAAAGGTGGGCATTGCCTACACCACTGTTACGGATGAGGAAATTCCCATCCAGGTCAATGCCGACTTGGTCCATTACCGCATTGAGCGTTATCTGGACGGGCAGTTTTTGGAGCGCAGGCAGTATGAGAGCCTGGATGAACTCATCCAAAATGAGCTGGCCGAACTGGACTTTGACCAACTCACCTCTGTGGACCAGGACTATTTCAATGGAAAATACCCTCCCGACATAGAGCCATACATCTTCTGCGAGTGGAGCGAAAGCCCCGTGTTTGAAGATGGAAAACGCTACGGTATCCGTGAATTTGACACCCTGATGAAACAGGCGGATGAGGAGCAGGTGGCCGGTGCAAAGGCTGCTCTTGAAAAATACGGCACTTGGCAGGTGTGGTACGAATCCGATGACCCAGAAAATGCTCGGTTCCTGGGGTATGACAAGGTGAAATTTACCGTGGTCATGCCAGATGGCACCACCTACACCGAGCGCCAGGATATTGGGGACGGTGACGGGGGCGTTCTGGACTTCCTCGCACAATATCCCAAGTACCAAGACATCCTTCCCTTGTTGCAGCAAAGTACACCACCACAAAATGATTATATGCTTTTAAGCCGCCTGAAAGCCGACTGCGACTATTTCTTGGGCGCTGGCGGGCGGGCAGAAAAGCACCTGTGGGCTGGGAACGTGCGAGAGCAAATCGCCAAAATGCGGGAACTCTATGACGCCCTGCCGGAAAAACCGGAATGGCTCACCATGGAGGACATCGACCGCTATGCCCAGCGCATGGAGCCGCCTTACGAAGTGGTGGTGTACCACCACTTTGAAAATGGCTTTGATGAACGGCTGGATTACCAAACGCTGGCGGAGGCCGAACAAGCTGCGCAGAAATATGTGGCCGGCACTATGGAGGGCGAGGATGGCTTTGCCTATGATGGCGCGGGTATCTATGACCTTCAGGAGAACAGATGGCTGCGGGTTTACGGGAACTTCCCTGATGAACGAGCCATTGAGCAGGCAAAACAAGCCCCTGCCGCAGAGGAACCGTCAGCCAGCCCAGAGCAGGCCGATTTACAGCCTAAAAAAGAAGAAGCACTCCCACTGCCGCCGAAGCACCCCCGCCGTGAGCGCATTACTTTCACAACCCTGCACCCGGAGGTCCCCAGGGATCAGCGCCATGATTTCCACATCACCGATGACGCCCTGGGCCACGGCACCCCCAGCGAGAAATACGCGGCCAATGCTGCCGCCATCCGCACCTTGAAGCAGATCGAAGCTGAGGAACGGCTGGCCACGCCCGAAGAACAGGAAATCCTGTCCCGCTATGTGGGCTGGGGCGGCCTTGCAAACTGCTTTGAACAAACCAGCCCCCATTATGAGGAACTGAAATCTCTGCTGGATTCGGAGGAATACGCAGCGGCCAGGGCCAGCTCCCTCACCGCCTTTTACACGCCGCCTGTGGTCATCCGGGGAATCTATAAGGCCCTCGCTCAGATGGGCTTTACCCAAGGGAACATTTTGGAGCCATCCTGCGGCACCGGTAATTTCCTTGGCTTGCTCCCCACAGATTTGGCGGGCAGCAAAGCCTATGGCGTAGAGCTGGATTCCATTTCCGGGCGGATTGCGGGCCAGCTTTACCAGAATGCCAACATTTCCGTAAACGGCTTTGAAACTGTGCAAATGCCCGACAGCTTTTTTGATGTAGCCGTGGGCAACGTCCCCTTTGGGGATTTCAAAGTGCTGGATAAACGGTACGACAAGCACCACTGGCTGATCCACGACTATTTCTTCGGCAAGACGCTGGACAAGGTGCGGCTCGGCGGTATTGTGGCGTTCATTACCAGCAAAGGCACTCTGGACAAGGAAAACTCCAGCGTCCGAAAGTACCTGGCACAGCGCGCCGATCTCATTGGGGCCATCCGCCTGCCGGATAACACCTTCAAGCGGAACGCCGGAACGGAAGTGACCAGCGACATCATTTTCCTGCAAAAGCGCGACCACATCACCGATTTAGACCAGGATTGGGTGCATTTGGACACCGATGAAAACGGAATCCGCATGAACCGCTATTTCGTGCAGCACCCGGAGATGATTTTGGGCGACATGGTGATGGAATCCACACGGTTCGGGCCGGACAGCGCCTGCAAAGCCCGCGAGGGGGAAGATTTATCCGAGCAGCTTGCCAATGCCATCCAGTTTTTGCAGGCGGAAATCAAGCCCTATGAGCTGGAGGAGCTGGACGAGGAGGAAGATCGCTCCATCCCTGCCGACCCCACAGTGAAGAATTTCAGCTACACGATTGCAGATGGGCAAGTATACTACCGAGAAAACAGTCTCATGCACCCGGTGGAAGTCTCCGTCACGGCGGAAAACCGTATCCGTGGCATGATCGAGCTGCGGGAATGTACCCGCAGGCTTATTGAGTACCAGACCGAAGGCTACCCGGATGAGGATATTGCAGCCGAGCAGCAAAAGCTCAACGCCCTTTACGACAGCTTCACCGCCAAGTATGGGCTGCTGAACAGTCGCGGCAACAAGCTGGCCTTTTCGGAGGACTCCAGCTACTGCCTCTTGTGCTCTCTGGAGGTGCTGGATGAGCAGGGCAACCTAAAAAGAAAAGCCGATATGTTCACCCGGCGCACCATCCGGCCCCATGTGGCTGTCACCAGTGTGGATACAGCCAGTGAAGCGTTGGCGGTGTCCATTTCGGAAAAAGCCCGTGTGGATATGGACTATATGGCAGAGCTGTCGGGTAAATCCCCGGAGGAACTGGAAAAAGAGCTTGCCGGGGTGATCTACCGGGATATTCGCTGTGCGGAGAACCCGGAGGACATCCTGCCTTCTTTGGCGGATTTGAGCCGCTATCCTCTTGTCACGGCGGATGAGTACCTTTCCGGGAAAGTGCGCCAAAAGCTGCGGATGGCAAAAGCATTCCTGGAAGTGGCCCCTGACAATCAGAAGGAAACCGCCCGCAGAAATGTGGAGGCCCTGGAAGCCGTTCAGCCCCAGGATTTGGGCGCTGGAGAAATTGGCGTGCGCATTGGCGCGAACTGGGTGCCCATCGAGGTGTACCAGCAATTCATGGTGGAGCTGCTCACCCCCAATTACTATGTGCGGGATCGTATTAAAATCCTGCGCTCCGAAGCCACCGGCCAATGGAGCATCCGGGAGAAAAACGCCGACCGCAGCAATGTGAAAGCCATTACCACCTACGGCACCAAGCGGATGAGCGCCTACCACATCTTGGAGCAGACCCTAAATCAAAGGGATGTGCGGGTATTTGACTATATTGAGGACGAGAACGGCAAGAAAAAGCCTGTCCTCAACAAAAAAGAAACCGCGATTGCCCAGGACCGGCAGGAACTCATCAAGCAGAAGTTTGCCGAGTGGATCTGGAAAGACATCGACCGCCGGGAACTGCTGTGCCGTGTTTACAACGAAACCTTCAACGGCGTCCGCCCCCGTGAGTATGATGGGCGGCACATCCGGTTTGAGGGCATGAACCCGGAAATTTCCCTACGGCCTCATCAGATCAACGCGATTGCCCATATCCTTTACGGCGGGAATACCCTGCTGGCCCACGAGGTGGGGGCGGGCAAGACCTACGAGATGGTGGCCGCTGCCATGGAGATGAAGCGTTTGGGCCTTTGCACCAAGTCGCTGATCGTGGTGCCAAACCACATCACCGAGCAGTGGGCGGCGGAATGGCTCCAGCTCTATCCCAGCGCCAACATTTTAGTTGCCACGAAGAAAGATTTTGAAACCCAGAACCGCAAGAAGTTTTGCAGCCGCATTGCCACCGGGGACTACGACGCCATCATCATCGGCCACAGCCAGTTTGAAAAAATCCCCATGAGCCTGGAGCGCCAGCAGGCCATTTTGGAGCGCCAGATTGAAGAAATCCTGGAAGGAATCGAGCAGGCCAAGGCACAGAAGGCGGAACGCTACACGGTCAAGCAGATGGAGCGTACCCGGAAATCGCTGGAGACAAGGCTGGCCAAGCTCAACGACCAGAGCCGCAAGGATGACACCGTCACCTTTGAGCAGCTCGGCGTGGACAGGCTCTTTATTGATGAGAGCCATTATTTTAAGAACTTGTTTTTGGCGACAAAAATGCGAAACGTGGGCGGCATTGCCCAGACCGAAGCCCAGAAATCCAGCGACCTGTTCATGAAAACGCAGTATCTGGACGAGTTGACCGGCGGGCGCGGCGTGATTTTTGCCACCGGCACCCCTATCTCCAACTCCATGGTAGAGCTTTACACCATCCAGAGGTATTTGCAGTACAGGCTCCTGCAGGAGATGGGCCTTGTCCATTTCGATGACTGGGCGGGGAGCTTCGGAGAAACGGTTACAGCCATCGAGTTATCGCCGGAGGGCACCGGCTACCGAGCCAAAACCCGGTTTGCCAAGTTTTATAACCTGCCGGAGCTGATGGCTGCTTTCAAGGAGGTTGCCGACATCCAAACAGCGGATATGCTTTGTCTGCCTGTTCCCAAGGCAAACTTCCACACGGAAGTGATCCAGCCCTCGGAGCTTCAGAAAGAGATGATAAGGGGGCTGGCGGAACGGGCAGAGAAAATCCGTGCCGGTGGGGTTGACCCCCATGTGGACAATATGCTCCGCATTACCAATGACGGGCGGAAATTGGCGCTGGATATGCGGCTCATCAACCCTCTCGCTGCCGACGACCCCAATGGCAAGGTGGCTGTCTGCGCCCGGAATGTGTTCCGCATCTGGGAACAGACTAAAGAAAAACGCTCTGCCCAGCTTGTATTCTGCGACCTGTCCACACCTACTACCGATGGCTCTTTCAGTGTTTATGACGACCTAAAAAAGAAACTGATGGACGCCGGTATCCCGGAAGAAGAAATCGCCTTTATCCACACGGCAGACAGCGAAGCCAAAAAGAAGGAGCTGTTTTCCAAGGTGCGCGCCGGGCAGGTGCGGGTGCTGCTGGGTTCCACGGCCAAAATGGGCGCAGGCACTAACGTCCAGGATAAGCTCATTGCCCTGCATGACCTGGACTGCCCCTGGCGGCCTTCCGACCTTCAGCAGCGGCTGGGGCGTATCGTCCGCCAGGGCAATGAAAATGAGGAGGTGGAAATCTATCGGTATGTAACGGAAGGCACTTTTGACGCTTACCTCTACCAGCTTGTGGAGAACAAGCAGAAGTTCATCGCCCAGATCATGACCAGCAAGGCCCCCGTCCGTGTGGCGGATGATGTAGATGAAACTGCCCTCAGCTATTCGGAAATCAAGGCATTGGCCACCGGCAACCCACTTATTATCGAGAAGTGCAACCTGGATATGGAGGTGGCGCGGCTCAATATGCTGAAAGCCAGCCACTTGAACCAGGTGTACGCTCTGGAGGAACTGGTGTATCGGAAATACCCGGAGGAAATCACCCAGCTCACGGAACGGATCGCGGGCTATGAGCAGGATGTGGCGCTGGCGGCGGCCCACCCCAAGGCCCAGGAGGGCTTCTGCGGCATGGAGGTGGATGGCAGGCACTACACCGAAAAAGAGGGCGCCGGCAAGGCTATCATTGATGTTTGCACCCGTATGACAGGTTCCGACGCTGTTCTTTTGGGGCAGTACCGGGGCTTTTCCATGGTGCTGGCTTATGATGGCAGGAGCAACGAGTATCGGATCACGCTCAAAGGCACTCTTTCCCATACGGTGACGCTGGGGGCGGATGTGTTCGGCAATATCACCCGCCTGGACAACGCTCTGGAAAACCTTGCAGGCAGCCTGCAGGCCGAGCAGAACAGCCTGGAGGAAACCAAGGCCCAGCTTGAAAACGCCCGCACGGAATTGGCTACACCTTTTGCCCGCGAGGAGGAGCTGGCGGAGAAAACAGCCCGTTTGAAAGAGCTGAATATTCTGCTCAACATGGATGAGAAGGACAAAACATTGATGGACGATACCCCAGACGAGGGCGAGGATGTGCCTGCCCGGAGGGTTGCGGAGCTGGCACGGTAAAGGAGGATACGATGACCAACGAAGAATTAAATACCAGGCTCTATGAGAAAATGTTTGCGGAACAGGAGCAGTTCCGGGATTGGCTGCTCTCCCAACCGCCGGCTGAGATTTTGAACCATGCCTATGAGTACACGGTGCGGGAGGACATCCTGATGTCTCTTGAATACCACGATCTGGAGGATAGTCAGGCCAGGGCGCTGCTGAAATCTGACAAGCCCTTGAAGCAGATTTTTGAGAGGTGGGAGAACCAGGAAACCTCTTATATGGATACGGTATGGGATACTGTCCAGGAACAGGCCAGGGCCGCCGAAGCCAAACAGAAAGCCAAAGCGCAGAAAGAAAGGTGATTGCACATTTGCCATTGCGCTGCGGGGCAGGTATAGTATAATAAAAATCGTGATAAGGGGTGATGATAGATGGACGATGATAGATGGACGATAGCTACTGCCTGCTCCCGGAGCGCATTTCCGAGCAGTTTTCTGAAATCGACAGCGACATCGTGATGGATTTGGCGGCTGCCAGCCCGGAATATACCGAGTTGAAGGCCCAGATGGAGGAACTGAAACGCCAAAATCTTGTGATTGGCGCTCTGCTGGAGGGCAAGGGAGAACTTTCTTTTACCGCTGAGGAGCATGAAGCCTTGAAAGAATTTATCCGGCTGTATATGCGGGCCGATAATATGGAACGGGAACACATCTACTTCCGGGGCCATGCAGACGGATTTGCCTATCTGAAGAAAATCGGCGCTTTCAAAACTGAATAGTTTTTTGGGCGGCATGGAAAAATCCATGCCGCTTTTACATATCCAAATTCATTCGCACCCCCAAAAAGGTCTTGAACAAAACAAGTTTTTACGGATTAGGAGTAAAAACTATTGAAATTCTTGGAGTTTTTGGATATGGCTTAAAGCTGCCGCCCAAAACTGCACATTCCCCATTCATATCTGCATATAAATCGCAAAAGTATATGCAGAAAGTCGATTGGAGCAATCCAGTCGGCTTTTTCCATATCTGAAAAGAGTACAGCCCCTTTTACATAGTCAGCTACCCCACATGGGGCGGCTAATCTATGGCTATGTGAAGGGGGCTGTATTTTTTTATGCCTTTTTACGATTCAGAAGCCATCGAACGGGCAAGGCAGGTGGACCTGCTCACCTACCTGCAAACCTGCGAACCCCAGGAGCTGGTCCATGTGTCCGGCAACGTCTACTGTACCAAGACCCATGACAGCCTGCGGATTTCCAACGGCAAATGGTGCTGGTTTTCCCGCGGGATTGGCGGTTACAGTGCGCTGGACTATCTCATCAAGGTCAACGGCTATTCCTTTTTGGAGGCCATGGAAACTATCTCCGGAAGGGCTGCCATCCCGCCGCCTTCCTTTGTGCCAGCGCCGAAGGAGGAAAAGCCCAAGCACCTGCTTCTGCCCCAGGCCGCCCCGGATAATCGGGCGATGATGGCCTATCTCAAAGGCCGGGGCATTGACCAGGAGATTTTGGACTACTGCGTTCAGACCGGGCGGATTTATGAGAGCCGGAACAAGGGCCACAGCAACGTGGTTTTTGTGGGCTTCGACAAGGATGGCAAGGCGCGGTTCGGCTGCCTGCGGGGAATCAGTGAAGCCCGGTTCCACGGGGATTTAAGCGGCAGTGATAAGCACTTTTCCTTCGCCCTGCCCGCTTGCGTGGAAAATCCGGCAGTCCATCTGTGCGAGTGCGCCATTGATGTGATGTCCTATGCCACTCTCTGCAAGCTGGACGGGATTGACTGGCGGCGGCACAATCTGCTGTCCCTGGCCGGGGTGTACCAGCCGAAGAAAAAGATGGAGGAAAGCAAGCTGCCGGTGGCCCTCACCCGATTTTTGGATGACCACCCCCATGTGAAAACCGTCTATCTCCATTTGGACAATGACACGGCTGGCCGGCTGGCGGCCAAGGCAATCATGGCTGTCATGCCGGAGGGCTACCGTGTGGAGAACAAACCGCCGCCCCGTGGAAAGGATGTGAATGATTTTCTGTGCCACCGGCTGGGGATTCCCATTCGGGGCAGCCACAGCAAAGAGCCGGAGCGGTGAGTTGCCAGTTTTGCAGCTTCGACAGATTCTCCCTCTTGCAAATTGTTATCATATATGTTAACATTAAAGCAGTGAGGTGAGAGTATGGATGAACTGCGCAAACGGCAGAAAATCATATCCCAGCTTGTGGAGGCCCGTCTGGAGCAGGGCATTTCCCAGGCAGAACTGGCAAGGCGGCTGGGAATCCAGCGTTCCGGCATTAACCGCCTGGAAAGTGGGACACAGAACCCCACGCTTGATATGATCTTAAAAATCGCCTCGGCGCTGGGAAAGGATGTTTCACTGGAACTGAACGACAAGGAGGAGCCTATGAGTAATGTTTACAGTCTCCGCATTTATGATACGGAGCTAATGCGCTTTTCCATGGAAAAGCAGGGCTTGTCCGGCCTTGTGGCTGAAATCTTATACACCAACGAGGAGCAGGCCCATTTGCTGCCTTTGGATATGGAGCGCACCGGCGAGGGCGTCATTCATTGGCTGGAGCGGCGGGTTATCCCCAAAAACCGCGCCTTTGTGGACGAGATTTTGAAAACCCTTGGCCTCAGCCACAACGACACCAAGGGAATCATCGACGTGTGCAAGGGGCTGTCGCTCAACGACAGCTATTGGGTGGTGCCGGAAGGATTTGAGGGGGGATTCTCCCAATACAATCTTTACGAAAATCGCTTTTCCGAGATACTGGCGCTGGTGGCCTATACCGGCGCAGGCGGGAGCAGGCAGGCGTTTACCACATCCCCGGAGCTGACCACAGGCGGTATGCTGCCCAAGGCGTGGCGATATGTGGAGCACGATGGGATTTATCTCTACAAGGGCGGCACGACCGGCGCGTCCAATGCGGGCCGGGAGCCGTACTGCGAGTATTATGCTTCGCAGATTGCGGAAACCATGCGTCTGAACGCCGTGCATTATGACCTGGAGAATTGGAAAGGCATTACCGCCTCTAAGTGCGCCCTGTTTACCAACATCGACACAGCCTATATCCCCATCGGGCGCATTGTCCGAACCGGGGGCATTGCCGCCTGCCTTGCCTACTACGACAAGCTGGGGCCGGAGTTTTCCGAGCAAATCCGCAGTATGCTGGTGTTTGACGCTCTGATTTACAATGAGGACCGCCACTTTGGAAACTTTGGCGTCCTGCGGGATAACCACAGCGGCAACATTATTGCGCCCGCCCCCATTTTTGACAATGGGCTGTCCCTGTTCTGCTATGCCGGTAAGGAAGATTATGCGAATCTGGACGAGTATGCAAAAACCCGTTCTAACCCC
This sequence comes from Hominenteromicrobium mulieris, assembly GCA_021029595.1. Taxonomy (GTDB): domain Bacteria; phylum Bacillota; class Clostridia; order Oscillospirales; family Acutalibacteraceae; genus Hominenteromicrobium; species Hominenteromicrobium mulieris. The sequence continues at coordinate 719,114 of JAJJOY010000003.1, forward strand.
TACAACATCTCCTATGAGGAAGTGTGTGCAGAGGTCATGGGGCCAAAGCAGAAAGAGCAGCTTCGCCGCATGATCGGGTTCCGGTTCAAGCGCCACGAAAGCCTGGGCCTGCCGGAAGAACATTTGCAGGCCATTGAGAAGCATTTGGAGAGCCGGGTGCGTAAGCTGCTGGCAATCCCCACCCGTCATCTGAAACAGGAGAAGGCGCGGTAAAAACGAATCTCTTTTTTGGAGAGCGTTCTGAAAATGGACGCTCTTTTTTGCTGCCCATTTTTAGAGAGGAGCGTGAGTGATGAACCATTATGATGTTACCATCCGGGAAACGCTGGAGGTGAAAATGAAGGTGGCGGCAAACAGCCGGGAGGAGGCCGAGCAGTTTGCCAGGGACCAATGGAAACGCGGCGAAGTCGTTCTGGACGCCAGCCATTTTACCGGCGTGGAGTTCCATGCCAAGCGGTATTTCCGTGACCGGGGCGAGCGATGAGTTCTTTTTTCGCCTGTCCCGGATTCCCCGCAGGGGAATGGAATGTAGCTGTACCAGCAAGCATCGCCTTTGTGATACCACAAAGGCCGCTTGTTAGGGGGAACGCCCCCTAATACCCCTTTTGAAAGGATGGAGGTTTTCATGGAAGGATTGTTTTTCGCCATTGGATTTCTGCTGGGCGGTGTGGTCGGCGTGCTGATTATGTGCCTGCTTCAAATCAACCGCATAGGCAGAAAGGAGGATTCGGAAGAATGAGAAAACGCAACGTACACGTACAGTTTTGGCTGGACAAAAAAGAGGCGGAAGCCTTCAACAAAAAAGTAAAGCGCAGCGGCCTTTCCCGTGAGGCGTACCTGCGCCATCTGGTGAACGGCCTGGTTCCCCAGGACGCGCCGCCGCCCGCCTACTACGACTTTATGCGGGAGCTTCACCGGATTGGCGGCAACCTCAACCAGATCGCCCAGAAAGCCCATGTGCTGGGCGTCATTGATGAGCGCCGCTATGATGAGGAAATGCGAAAATTCGACCAGCTCGTCCGGGACATCACCAAAGCGGTGATCCTTCCCCGCGCTATGGACACGAAGGGGTCCCCGCGAAGCCTGCTTCGTGGGGAGAAGGAGCACCCGCGAAGCGGTGAGCCTTTTGACGCTTGCGGCAAAAGCGGCAAGCGGAGCGCGGTGTGACGTGGCTACCACGTCTATCTGGCGGGTGAACGGCTGGCTGGGCAAGGTTCTCATCTATATCGAGAATCCAGATAAGACCGAAAATCCTGATTTCTTTGAAAAGCAGGATATGGATGGCAAGGAGGCCCAGGGCCTATCCGATGTGATCGAGTATGCCGTCCAGCAGCAAAAAACAGGCAAGACGGTGGAAAGCGAAGGCGAAACGGTCATGCGGCAGTTTGTTTCCGGGGTGAATTGCAGCCCCTCTACGGCCCGCGATGAGATGATAGCGGTAAAAAAGCGTTTCGGAAAGGAGGGCGGGACTGTGGCCTACCACGGCTATCAGAGCTTTGCCCCCGGCGAGGCCACGCCGGAGCTGGCCCATGAGATCGGCCTTGCCCTGGCAAAAAAGCTGTGGGGTGAAAAATACCAGGTGCTGGTGGCTACCCATCTGGACAGGGAAAATCATCTGCACAATCATTTTGTAGTGAACACGGTTTCCTTCGTGGACGGCATCAAGTACCATCGTACCGAGCAGGATTATTTCGATATGCAGCGGGAATCCGACCGGCTGTGCCGCGAGTATGGGCTTTCTGTCATTGAGAACCCCCAGCGGGGAAAATCCAAGCACTACGGGGAATGGCGGGCCGAGCAGGAAGGCCGCCCCACCTATCTCTCCCTCATCAAAGCCGATGTGGATACTGCCATCCGCCAGTCTATGACGGAACGGCAGTTTTTTTATCATCTGCGGCAGATGGGCTATGACGTCAAGGTGGGCAAGGATATTACGGTCCGCCCGCCGAATTACCCCCGTGGACGCAAGCTCATGCGTAACTTTGGCGAGGACTACTCGATGGAGAACATCCGCAGGCGGATTTTAGCCCAGCGCCGCCCCCAGCGGGAACACAGGCCGGAGCCGTTTCGGTGCAGGCTACACGGGGATTTGAAACAGGCCAAAAAGGTGACGGGGTTCCGCGCCCTCTACTTCCACTACTGCTATCTGCTGGGGGTATTCCCCCAAAAGCAGAACCGCCCGCCCAGGCGGGTGCCTCATGCACTGCGGGAGGATTTGATCCGGGCGCAGGAGCTTACCGATGAAGCCTGCCTTCTTTCCCGCCACCGCATTGACACCCTGGAGCAGCTTAACGCCTATCGGTCCGATGTGAAATCTCAGTTTGCCGGCCTGACGGAACAGCGGAAAAGCCTGTACCGGAAACTTCGCACCAAGGCAGTGCTGGCCGACCCTGCCAGGCAGGAGTATATCCGGGCTGAGATCTCCAAACTATCTGCGCAGATCAAGGAGCTGCGCCGGGAGGTGAAGCTGTGCGGGGATATTGCCCTGCGCTCCACTTCCATCAAGGATAAGATACAGGCCGCCCGTGAGGAAGTCTCCGGCAGGGATGAGAAAGCCCGCCAGGAGCCGGAGCAGGGCCGGGCGGCTCCCCCAGGAAGGAGATGATTTTTGATGTATAACTCAGGCGACGCGGCGGAGCAAGTGGTACGGATGAGCCTGGAGGGCGCTGAATTTGCCCTCAAAATCACCGGTTCTGCTGCTAAAAATCTGGCCGCCGCCCTTTACACGGTTCTGAAAGACCAGAAAAAGACCAAGGGCAAAGCCCGCATTGAAGCCATGCTGCGGGAGAAGCGCCCCTTAAAGGTTTACACCATCAAGAAGGAGGATTGCCCGGAGTTTGCCAAGCAAGCCAAGGGGTACGGGATTCTTTATGCGCCCATCCCGGTGAAGAAAGGCGACGACACCATCGACATTCTGGTGTTCGAGGATGACGCTGCCAGAGCCAACCGGATCGTGGAGAAGTTCAAGCTCACCGTTGTGGATACGGCTTCGATCAAGGAGGATATTGAGAAATCCCGCGAACAGCGCGGCAGCGAACCCGCCGCGCCGGAGCAGGCCATGCCGGAAAAGAGTGTGGACGACCAGCTTTTGGATGAGCTGATGGAAAAGCCCACCCAGAAAGAAAAAGCCCAGCCGGAAAATCCGGCAGCGGAGAAGAACGCCCCTTTTGCCCCAGCGGCGGAAAAATCCCCTCCGTCCGAGCCTATCTCCGAGAGCAGCAGCAAGTCCGCAAGGGGTACTTCTGATGGAGCCGAGAAGCCTTCCGTCCGGCAGGAGCTGCGGGACATCCAGGCCCAGCGGAAGAAGGAGGCGGAGGCTGCCAGGGCCGAGGAGCCGGCTGCACCCCAGAAGAAGGCGGCTCAGAAAACAACCCGGCACCAGCCGCCCAAACCCAAAAAGAAGCCCAAATCGAAAGAGAGGTAATCTGTGATGAATAATTTTGACGATCTGTTTGAACAGCAGCCCCAGGCGGAGGCCGCGCCGCAAAAGCAGGAAAGCCAGAAAGAGCGCCCCAAGCGCCAGTGGTGGCAGATCCGGGAGGAAAAACAGCGAAAAGAAGCCTATGCCACCTTGGACCGGATTTTTGGAGAGTTCTCCGAGGGTACGGGCAGTATGGAGGCATATCTGGATGTGCAGAGCCGTTTTCCCTTCCACTCTGCTCGCAATGCACTTCTGATTGGGGATAAATGCCCCGACGCGGTGCGTGTAGGCGGCTACAAGGAGTGGCACGCCCAGGGGATCGAGATTTTGGAGGATGAGAAGCGTTTGCCCATCATCATTCTGGAGCCGGGCAAGGCATACCGGCGTGAGGATGGCAGCGTGGGCCAGAACTTTTACGCCAAGGAAGTCTATGATATTTCCCAGACTACGGCGCGGGATCAGGTTCAGCCCCAGGTGCGCTACGATGACCGTCTGCTCTTAAAGGGCCTGATTGCCAGTTCCCCGGTGCCCATCCGGGCCGTGGAGGAACTGCCACAGGGCCGTGGGGCCATGTTTTCTGCAGAGCAGAACGCCATCCTGGTGAAAAAGGGCATGGACGCGCCGGACATCTTCCGCTGTGTTTCTCTGGAGGTTGCCAACGTGCAGCTTGCCCAAAGCATGGACGGCTATTCCAGAGAGACAGATGGCTACAAAGCCTATGCTGTCAGCTATATGCTCTGCAAGCGGTATGGCGTGGACGCCAAAGAGTATGAGATTTCCAAACTGGACGGCGTGTTTCAGGGGCAGGTCCCCAGGGAGGATATTCCTGCTGCCCTCACCGATATGCGGGATACGTTCAAATCCCTCAATGGCCGTATGGCCAGGGCTATGGGCCTCACCCGCGACAGCAAGCAGAAGGAACAGGAACGGTAAAGGAGGAGTAGACCCATGGAAAAACAGGAAAAAGTCGTCCTCACCCTGGACAGCTATGAGCATGGGATCATGATTCGCGCCCTCAACGAACTGCGCAACGATATGCTGGAGGAACAGCGTGACCCCGGCCCGGTGGAGGACGTTCTGCTGAAAACCATTGACGCCCCAGCCCAAAAAGACAAGAAAGCGAAGCGCCGGGATGAAGCCAGATAATAAGGCGGGCGGCCCCTGGCTCTATGCCCTGGGGCTGGTCCCGGTGATCTGGTTCGCCCTGCTGATTGCGCCTGCCATTTCCGGGGGACTTTCGGAGATCGTCAGCGCCCTGCCTGCGGCAATGAACAATCCATTCAAAATCGTGTGGTGTGAGGACAGTGTAAAAACTGTCCTCATTTTTATTGCCGCCTATGGGCTGGGCATTGGCATTTATCTTTCTTCCCGGCGCAATTACAGACGAGGTGAAGAACACGGTTCCGCCAAATGGGGCGATCCGCGGGCCGTGAATAAGAAATACCGGGACAAGGATCCGTTCAAAAACCGCATTTTTACCCAGCACGTCCGCATGGGGCTGGATGGCCGGAAGCACCGCCGCAACCTCAACACTTTGGTGGTGGGCGGCAGTGGTGCGGGAAAAAGTCGGTTCTACGCCAAAGTGAACATCTGCCAATGCAATACGTCCCTTTTTATTTTGGACTGTAAGGGGGAACTGCTTCGTGACTGCGGCGGCCTGTTGGAACAGATGGGCTATGAGATCAAGGTGGTGGACCTTCTGAACATGGAGAAAAGCCATTGCTACAATCCCTTTGCCTATCTGAAATCCGACAACGATGTGCAGAAGATGGTGACGAACCTTTTCAAAGCCACCACTCCGAAAGGGAGCCAGTCCAACGACCCTTTCTGGGATACTGCGGCCAGTATGCTCCTCATGGCGCTGGTGTTTTATCTGTGGTACGAAGCGCCGGAGGATGAGAAGAATTTCCCCATGATTATGGAGATGCTCCGAGCCGGGGAGGTGCGGGAGGATGATGATTCCTACCAATCGCCGCTTGACGAACTGTTTGACCGGCTGGAAATGCGCTCCCCGGATCACATCGCTGTGAAGTATTACAAGGATTACCGTTCCGGCTCTGCCAAAACGCTGAAATCCATCCAAATCACCTTGGCGTCCCGCCTGGAAAAATTCAATCTTTCTTCGGTGGCGGCTCTTACCGCCACGGATGAACTGGACCTTTCCAGCCTGGGCGAGAAAAAAGTGGCACTCTTTGCCCTCATCCCGGACAACGACGCCAGCTTCAATTTCTTGGTAAGTTTGCTGTATGCCAGCACTTTCCAGGAACTTTTTTATTCTGCCGACCGGGTACACGGCGGTAGCCTGCCCGTACCGGTGCATTTTCTCATGGATGAGTTCGCCAACGTGAGCTTGCCGGATGATTTCGACAAGCTGCTGGCCACCATGCGCTCCCGGAATATCAGCGTTTCCATCATCATTCAGAACATTGCCCAGCTCAAGGCGCTGTTTGAAAAGCAATGGGAATCCATCATCGGCAACTGTGATGAATTTTTGTACCTGGGCGGCAATGAAACGTCCACTCACAAGCTGATCTCTGAGAACTACCTGGGGAAAAGCACCCTCTGGCTGGACACCTACGGCAAGAGCACCGGGCATTCCGGCAGCTACTCCACCAACAACCAGATCACGGGCCGGGAGCTGATGACGCCCGATGAGGTCCGTATGCTGGACAATAACCTGGCCCTGCTCTTTATCCGTGGCGAAGCGCCGCTGATGGATGAAAAGTATGACCTTTTGAAACATCCCAACATCAAGTACACCACCGATGGCGGCGCGCCTGTCTATTCCCACGGCGGCACTGAAAACGCCGTGGCGGATATGACCATTGGCCGCCTCACCCCCGGCGACCTTGCCAATATCCAGGAGCCGGAAACCCTTTACGAACTTCTGTCCGATGAGGACATGGAGAATATCTTTCAATTTAAGGAGGACACCAAAAATGAAACTGTTTCATAAGGAAAGCAAGCAGAAGAAAGAAACCCGCAGCCTGCCCATGGGAAAAAAGAGCCGGAGCGCCTTTGCTGTTTATGCAGCCCTGGTGCTCATGCTGTGCTGCTGCACCACTACGGCCTTTGCCGCCAGCGACCCGTTGACTGTTATCAACAACCTCAGTGATTTCATCTTCGGCCTGATCCGCGCCGTGGGTATGATCCTGCTGGGCTTCGGCGTCGTGCAGATCGGCCTTTCTCTGAAAAGCCATGACCCCAGCCAGAGGGCTAACGGCTTTCTCACCTTGGCCGGCGGTGTTGTGATTACGTTTGCGAAGGAGATTTTGACCCTGATTACCGGCTGATTCTAATAACGGCAGTGTGGGGGCAGGCCCATGGCGGCCTGCCCCTTACCGTTGCCGGAAAGGAGGTTGTTGAATGTCCGATAACTGGGTTGTTCAAAATTTGCAAAATGCCCTCGACACCTGGAACAAGTACCTGTCCGAGATCTGGCAGCTCATCACCCAAAGCCCGGAACAGTTTAAGGGTGGCTCCATCTGGGGCGTCATTGTCAACATCCACGACGCGGTGCGGGCCATTGGCCTTGCGCTTTTGGTGCTGTTCTTTGTAGTGGGCGTCATGCGTACCTGCGGCAGCTTTGCCGAGGTAAAGAAACCGGAGCACGCCTTAAAGCTGTTTATCCGGTTCGCCATTGCCAAAGGTGTCGTGACCTATGGGCTGGAGCTGATGATGGCCCTCTTTAATATCGTCCAGGGCCTCGTTTCAACAATAATGAACGCGGCGGGCTTTGGAACCGCGCAGCAGACGGTTCTCCCCCAGGAGATTGTCACGGCGGTGGAAAGCTGCGGCTTTTTCGAGAGTATCCCCCTCTGGGCGGTGACGCTCATTGGCGGGCTGTTTATCACGATATTGTCTTTCATTATGATAATGACCGTCTACGGGCGGTTTTTTAAGCTCTATTTATACACGGCCATCGCGCCGGTGCCCCTGTCCACCTTCGCCGGGGAACCGACCCAAAACGTGGGCAAGAGTTTTATCAAGAGCTATGCCGCCGTGTGTCTGGAAGGGGCCATCATTGTGCTGGCCTGTATCATCTTTTCCCTGTTCGCGGCGGCCCCGCCTGCTATTGACCCCAATGCGGCGGCAGTCACCCAGGTGTGGAGCTATATCGGGGAGCTGGTCTTTAATATGCTTGTCCTCGTGGGCGCGGTGAAAATGGCCGACCGCGTGGTGCGCGAGATGATGGGCCTGTAAAAAAGGAGGAAAATAAATGCGTTATCAAACCTATGTGCTGCACTTGATTGATGGAACCGCCATCCCAATGGTGGAGGATTACGACCTGCCCGCTGAAAAGGGAATTGTGGGCACTTCTCCAAAGCAGCCCCAGACGAGATTTTTACCGTGGGCGACCGGCTGCTGGGCTTTGCCTATATACCCAAGAGCAGCATTGTTTACCTGGAAACCGGCGATGTGATTGTGAGGTGATATTTTGGAAGTCAAGATCAACCGGGAAATCCGCAACTACACCGAATCCATGTTTTTCGGGCTGAGTATGCGGCAGTTCATCTTTTCTGTCCTCGCCTGCAGCGTGGCCGTGGGCCTTTACTTTATCCTGCGCCCCTACTTTGGGGTGGAAACCCTGTCCTGGATGTGCATTTTGGGGGCGGCCCCCTTTGCCATGCTGGGGTTCATCACCTATCACGGTATGACGGCGGAACAATTTATCTGGGCGTGGCTGCGCTCGGAAATGCTGGAGCCGAAGGAGTTTAAGTTCGAGGACAGCAACTACTACTATGCGGCCCTGAAAGATACCATCGAGGAGCTGCAAACCGGGCGGCCCGGCAAGAAGCGCCGGAAGGAGCCGAAACACTTTAGCAAACGGAAGGAGGCCAAGCATGATTAAGACCATCAAAACCATGTCCAAGCAGGAAAAGGAGCGTTACACCGTCCCCCGGAAGGTGCAGGATGTGATCCCCGTCCGCCGTATCTGGCCGGACGGCATCTTCCTTGTGGGGAACAAGTTCTCCAAAACCTATAAATTCAGCGACATCAACTATCTGGTGGCCAGCCGCGAGGACAAGGAATCCATGTTCCTCACCTATTCGGAGCTGCTCAATTCCCTGGATTCCGGTGCGGTGACGAAAATCACCATCAATAACCGCCGTATGAATCAGGCCAACTTTGAAACGTCCATCCTCATGCCCATGCAGGGGGATTTCCGGGATGAGTACCGGGGGGAATATAACCAAATGCTGCTGGATAAAGCCACCGGAGCCAACGGCATTATGCAGGAAAAGTATATCACCATCTCCGTGGTGAAGAAGGATATTGAGGAGGCCCGCGCCTATTTTTCTCGTGTGGGAGCCGACCTGATTTCCCACTTTGCGGCCCTTGGCTCCAAGTGCGTGGAGCTGGACGCCACCGAGCGCCTGCGTATCCTGCACGACTTCTACCGCCAAGGCGAGGAATCCGAGTTTGTTTTCAATGCCCGTGAGATGATGAAGCGGGGCCACAGCTTCAAGGACTATATCTGCCCGGACGGGATCGAAAAAAAGAGCGACTATCTGAAGCTGGGCGGCAAGTTCTGCCGGGTGCTGTTCCTCAAAGACTACGCCTCTTATATTAAGGATAACATGGTGACGGAGCTTACCGATTTCAACCGAAATCTGATGTTCTCCATCGACATTGTGCCGGTTCCCACGGATGAGGCCGTGCGGGAGGTGGAAAACCGCCTGCTGGGTGTGGAAACCAACATCACCAACTGGCAGCGCCGCCAGAACGCCAACAACAACTTCTCTGCTGTGGTCCCCTACGATATGGAATTGCAGCGCAAGGAAAGCAAGGAGTTTTTGGATGACCTCACCACCCGCGACCAGAGGATGATGTTCGCGGTGATGACCCTGGCCATCACCGCCGACACCAAGGAGCAGCTTGACAGCGATACCGAAGCGGTGCTTTCCGTGGCGCGAAAGCACATGTGCCAGCTTGCGGTGCTCAAGTTCCAGCAGCTTGATGGCCTGAACACCGCCCTGCCCATCGGGGTGCGGAAAATCAACGCCTTCCGTACCCTCACCACGGAATCCCTGGCCGTATTCATCCCCTTCAAGGTCCAGGAGATCCAGGATAAGGGCGGCATTTACTTTGGAGAGAACGCCATTTCCCACAACCTCATCATGTGCAACAAGGCGAACCTTTTGAACCAGTCGGCCTTCCTGCTGGGCGTCCCCGGCGCGGGCAAGTCCTTCAGCGCCAAGGAGCTGATCGCGTTTCTTATGCTCCACCCAGATTACGCAAATGACGACATCCTGATCTGTGACCCGGAGGGAGAATTTGGCGCACTCGTCAAAGCCCTGGGCCGGGAGAAAGCGACGGTGGCCCATCTGGTGGCAGGCGGCAAGGACCGCCTCAACGCCATGTATATGGTGGAGGGCTACGGTGAGCAAAACCCCATCGTGGAAAAGAGCCAGTTTGTCATGTCCCTCATCGAGCAGATCGACAAGCGCGGCGTGGGGCCGCAGCATAAATCCATCATCGACCGCTGCACCGCCCTGGTGTACCCGGAGGCGGAGAATGCCGGGAGGGTGGCTACCCTCTGCGACCTGCGTCAAAAACTGCTGGAGCAGCCGGAGGATAAGGCCAGGGAGATCGCCCTTTCCCTGGAGCTTTACACCACCGGTTCCCTGGACATCTTTGGCCGGGAAAGCACGGTGGATTTGAACAAGCCCTATGTGGTGTTCGACATCCACGGCCTGGGCGAGCAGCTAAAGCCTGCCGGTTCCCTGGTCATCACCGATACGATCCTCAACCGCGTCACCCTCAACTGGAAACGGGGCAAGCGCACCCATGTGTTCATCGACGAGTTCCATGTGATGTTTGAGAATGAGCAAAGCGGCATTTTCTTTAATTCCGCATGGAGGCAGTTTAGAAAGCGTGGGGCCTACCCGACTGCTATCACCCAGAACGTGGAGTACCTTTTGGATTCCGTCCAGGCCAGCACCATGCTCTCTAACTCGGAGTTTATCGTCATGCTGAACCAGGCGGCGTCCGACCGGGCAAAGCTGGCGAAGCTCCTCAATATCTCCAACGAGCAGATGAGCTATGTCACCAATGCGGACGCTGGCTGCGGCCTCATCCGGTATGGCAGCGCCCTGGTGCCGTTCATCAACCGATTCCCCCGTGACACCAAGCTCTATGCCCTGATGACGACCAAGCCCGGTGAAGGCGTATTCGGCGGCGAGGAGGTGCCGGTATGAGCAATCTTCGCTTTGCGTCCCCGGAACACCGGGATTTCTTTTTGGATATGATGAGCGAGGCTCGGAGGAACGACTGTTACCACCGGGCCTTTTTCTATGTGATGGGGATTGCCCCGGAAACGCGGTCAAACATCCGCCAGATGTTTGACTTCAAGCAGGACTGTATCGAGCCGGATGGTATGCACGGCGGCTGGCAGACCAGCGGCACCGTCCGGGTGTGCCGCCTTGCTTTTAATCTCTGGAACGGCTATACCGACCCGGAGCACAGCAACGCCTATTCCCCGGAGGATTTGTTCTGCTGCGAGTTCGCCCCCTACTTTATGGAAGGCGTGAAAATCCGTTACCCGAAATACTGCCGGGAGCTGCCCCCTGTAAGAAAGCAGGCGGAACCGGCGCGATGATACGTTTGAGAATGGAGGAATGAACAATGGCTGAACCGGCTCTTACGTTGCGGGACCACCCGCAGATCATAGACCTGATTTCCGTTCTGGAACAGAGCGGGCTTCAAAAGCAGAAGGAAGAAGTACAGGCCCTGGTGGGCTATATCGACGGTATGGAAGAAAAGCTGTCCCAGATGATGGACGAAATGAAGGAAATGCGCCTGGAGGTGGGCAAGCTCCACGACAAGGGAATCCGCGCACGGTGCTCCCAGCTTGCGGACACTGTGGAGGGTAAAGTCCGCCAGACCAAAGTGATGGTTTCCACGGCAAAGGAAAACCTCATTTCATCTGCAAAGCAGATGGTGCAGACCTTCCGGGAAAAAGGGCGCTCTGCCCTGTGCCATGCGGCCCAGGCCCTGCACATCCCCTCAGTTCTTTCCCGGATGGGACGGGGCTTTGCCCATTCGGAAAAAAGCATGGGGCAACTCGCTGTGAGACTGGACTCCATGCGGGAAGAATTGCACCAGGCGGGTGGCCACATCAAAAACGCCGGGCTTGCCCTTACGGGAAAGGAACCCCAGGAAAGCAAGGAATTATCTGCGGATAAGGGTGTGCTTGCCAAGCTGCGGAGCTTTGTGCTGTCTTGCGGCAAGGTGTTTTCGGAAATGGAACGCGACATGGCGCTCACGGTGGAGCGAATCAATGGCGGGCGCTCATCGGTGAAAACCGAACTGCAGGGGTTGAGATCGGCCCAGGCCGGGCAGCGCCGCCAAGCGGCCAGCAAGGAACAGGCACGATAAGTACAGGAGGGTGAAATATGAGTGACAAAGTGAAAAGCAGACTGATGATCGCTGGGGCGGCCTTTTGTGCCGCCCTGTTCCTTTTCTCCGGGGCTATGTTGGCCCGCGAATATCTGGACCAAAAGCAAAGCGCCGAAGCCTTTGACGAGGTGGCCGGGCTGGTCAAGGAAGATGTGGAGTTGCCCGCGCTGGAGCTGGCCGATGACCCGGCCCAGGAGCCGGAAGAACTCACGGCTTTTGAAAAGTATGCGGATGTGTACGCCAAGAACAGCGATTTGGTGGGCTGGATTTCTATTCCCGGCACCCGGATTGATTATCCCGTCATGCAGACCAAGGATAACCCCAACTTCTATCTGAAGCACGCTTTTGATAAGTCGTACAGCAGCTATGGGGTGCCCTATATGCAGGAAAACTGCGACGTCGGCATTTCCGACAATCTGATGCTGTACGGCCATCACATGAACAACGGCAGTATGTTCTCCGATCTGTGCAAGTACGAGAGTGAGGATTTCTACCAGGACCACAAGACCATTCATTTTGATACGCTGGACAGCTTTGGCGAGTATGAGGTAATCGCCGCATTTAAGACGGTGGCCTACTCAGAGCAAGGCTTCAAGTATTACCACTTCGTCCGGGCCGAACAGGAAGAAGATTTTGACGAGTTTATTGCCAAGTGCAAGGAACTGGCGCTCTATGACACGGGCGTGACTGCGGAATACGGCGACCAGCTCATTACCCTTTCCACCTGCGAGTATTCCCGAACCAACGGGCGGATGGTGGTTGTCGCCAAGCTGCTGGAGGAATAAGGGCGGCCCCGCCCGGGGAAGGAGGTGAAGCCCATGGGCAAGGGTATAAAAACAAGAGTTTCTGCGAAAAAAGGCATTAAAGCGATTGATAAAGCGGCGGTTGCTTCTGAACGGATGAAGGAGGCATATATCCGCACCAAGGATAAGGCCGACCACAGCCTGTATGCGGAGGAAAGCTCTCCTGGTGAATATGCGTCCGACCGCCTTTCCGCTGGGGTGGATAACGTCACCCATGAAGCGGTTCACCAGTTTGATAAACAGGGCCGCAGAGGGGTTCAGACGACTAAGGAGAATATCTCCCAGCTCAAGGAGAAAATCCAAAAGCGGAAAGCCGCAGCCGAACAGCTGAAAAAACAAGCGGAGAAACAGGCGGCTCAGCAGGCTGGGCAGCCCGCCACACGCTGGAGTGGCCGTCAGGCAGCCGATACGGTTTCCGAGCCGGCCAAGGCGGTCCGTCAGGAGCGCGGGGCCATCAAGACCCTGGACCGCGGCAAGAAAGGCATTAAGACAGTGGACAGGGGCCGAAAAAACATCAAGCAGGCTTCTTCCACGGCCAAGGGAACCATAAAAACCACCAGCAAATCCATTAAGACGGCGGAAAAGACTGCCAAGGCCAGTATCAAGACCAGCCAACAGGCGGCTAAAGCTGCCCAGCGGACTGCCCAGGCCACGGCGCGGGCGGCCAGGGCTGCAGCTCATGCCGCCCGCATAGCGGCTCGAACTGCGGTAGTTGCGGCAAAGGCAGCGGTCAAGGCTACGGTTGCGGCGGTGAAAGCCATCATTGCAGCCACCAAGGCGCTGATTGCCGCCATCGCTGCCGGGGGCTGGATCGCCGTGCTGGTAATTATTGTAATCTGCCTCATCGGTATGATTATCGGCTCCTGCTTTGGGATTTTCTTTTCCGGCGAGGATTCCGGCACCGGGCAGACCATGCAGACTGCTGTACAGGAGATCAATACAGATTACCAGGAGAACCTGGATGAGATCAAGACGTCCCACAGCTATGATGTGTTGGAGATGTCCGGTTCCCGCGCTGTGTGGAAAGAGGTATTGGCGGTTTACGCCGTCAAAACCACCACCGATTCGGACAACGCCCAGGAAGTGGCCACCATGGATGATGAGAAGCTAGAGCTGTTAAAGGACATCTTCTGGCAGATGAATGAGATCTCGTCCAGCACGTCCACCCAGACGGAAACAGTGATTGAAACATCCGATGACGGCAACGGCAATATCGTGGAAACGGAAACCACGGTCACGCAAACCTATCTGTATATCACTGTCAGCCACAAGACTGCGGAGGAAATGGCCAACCAGTTCGGCTTTAACGAGGACCAGCGGGAACAGATGGCGGAACTTTTAGCCGATGAGAACAATTCCCTTTGGTCCCAGGTGCTTTACGGCATTACCGGAGGGGATGGCGAAATCGTCACGGTGGCGCTCTCCCAGGTGGGCAATGTTGGCGGCGAACCGTACTGGAGCTGGTACGGCTTTGGCAGTCGTGTGGAATGGTGCGCCTGCTTTGTAAGCTGGTGCGCCAATGAGTGCGGTTATATCGAAGCCGGCGTGATCCCGAAGTTTGCGGCCTGCGCGTCCCAGGGTGTTCCCTGGTTCCAGGAGCGTGGGCTGTGGCAGGATAACAGCTATGAGCCGCGCCCCGGCGACATCATCTTTTTTGACTGGGATGATGGAGGCCAAGACGGTTCTTCCGACCATGTGGGGATTGTGGAGAAGGTGGAGAATGGCCGCGTCTACACCGTGGAGGGCAACTCTGGCGACTCCGTGCGACAGAACAGCTATCCCGTGGGATACTATGAGATTTACGGGTATGGCACACCTGCCTGTTAACAGCTCCAAAAAAGAAGAAGCCCAGCCGCACAGGCGGCTGGGTACATAATGATAATAACAAAAGCATCGTCCCCTTGACAGCAAGACAAAAATATGCTATTCTGATTTTGGTTTGATAATTAGATTATCTTAAATAAAGCGATTATCAGAGAAGGGAGAAAATATTTTGAGTTACTGTTCCGACTTGACAAGAGAGCGAATTATGGAATGTGCGAAAGTGGAATTCCTAAAAAAAGGCTTTCAGGCAACGCAGCTTAAAGATATTGTTACCGCTGCAAAGGTTACAACAGGTGCAATATATCGACATTTTAAGGATAAAGAAGCGTTGTTTTTTGCCTTAATCGAAGATGTTTACCATTATACATTAGATTTTCTGGATAATGCAGAACCTTACGATAAAGTTGGAATTAGAGAAGCTATTGAAAGGGATTCTGTTGAAGCGTCATATGTTCAGGCAATGACATATGTCAACTATATGTACGAGCATTTGGAGGAATTTCAACTCTTGCTGAAATGCAGCAAAGGTTCTCGCGTCGAAAACTTTATAGAAGAAATTACAATTCAATATACGAAACAGAATGCCCTATTTGTAAAGGCGGCATATGAAGCGGGATATGCGAAATGTCTGCCAAACGATATAGAAATACACATTTTGACGCATGGATATATTACTGCACTATGTGAGTGTGTTTTGCACGATGTTCCTTATAAAAAGGCGGAGGATTATGTAAAAAATATCATAAAATTCCAGCACTATGGCTGGTATGGTGTATTAGGGCTTCCACTAAAATAAGTGGCTTTTGCCATTTATTTTTTGCCAAATAATTAGTTTTCGCTAACCTATTTAAGGAGGATTTTTCATGAAGAAAAAAACGAAACCTGGAGCAATTCAGCAATTGTTGAGTTATGCAGGAAATAATAAAAAGCAACTATATCTTTCAACCTTTCTTGCAACGCTGGGCGAACTATTCGGGATGGCCCCCTTTATTACAGTGTCATTATTAGTCGCGGAACTATTTAACAAAACAGCTACTATTCAAAATGTATGTATCTTGTTTGCAGTCGCTTTGGGCGGGCAAATATTAAAACTGTGGCTTACATATCAATCCTCTTTTATGTCGCATAAGGCTACATATAAAATATTGAAAAATATCCGTAGCAAAATCGCAGATAAAATGCTTCGGGTTCCAATGGGCGTCATGTTGGATACGCCGACCGGAAATTTCAAAAATTTGATGGCAGATACAGTTTCAAAATTAGAGGATTCGATGGCTCATTTTATGCCTGAAATAACCTCTAATGTAGTGGCTCCCCTATGCTGTATACTACTGGTATTTATTCTTGACTGGCGCATGGGATTAGCTGCATTGATTACAATTCCCCTCGGACTTTTGGGTTACATTGGAATGATGAACGATTATGTGAATAAAAGTACCACTTATATGAAATCACAAAATGCGATGAACAGTACGCTGGTTGAGTATGTAAATGGTATAGAGGTTATTAAGGCATTTAATCAAGGAAGTGCTTCTTATAGTAAATTTACAGGTGCAATTAACTTCTTCCATGACAGTACTCTGGCATGGTGGAAGCAGAGTTGGCTTTGGTCAGCAGTCATTCAGGCTGTAATGCCGACAACATTGTTGGGAACGCTTCCGATTGGCGCATGGCTTTATATGACTGGAACATTACCATTATCAGATTTTATCACTTGCATTATCCTTCCTATTGGATTTATTGCCCCGCTTATGCGAGTAGGAAAATATTCTGAACAATTTAATATGGTGAAAGCCTGCCTCGATCAAATACGGGATTTTATTGAAAAACCGGAACTGAAACGTCCAGAAAAAAATGTTGCACTGGATGAAACAGCCTATCGCTTTGAAAATGTTTCTTTCGCTTATAACGAGACGGAAGTTCTGAAGAATGTATCCTTTGAAATCAAACCAGGTACTGTTTCAGCAATTGTCGGCCCTTCCGGTTCCGGAAAATCAACGATTGCAAAACTCATGGCTGGTTTTTGGGACGCCACAAAAGGAAAAGTTATTTTTGGCGGAAAGAATATTAAAGAGATTCCTTTCGCACAGTTGATGGGTGAAGTCAGTTATGTTGCACAGGACAATTTTCTGTTCGATGAAAGTATCCGTGAAAACATCCGGCTCGGAAAACCGGATGCGACAGACGATGAGGTGGTAGCTGCTGCAAAAGCTGCCTGCTGTCATGAGTTTATTGTAAAGTTGGAAAACGGATATGATACAAATGCCGGAGACGCAGGAGGAAAACTTTCTGGCGGAGAACGTCAGCGAATTACTATCGCAAGGGCAATTCTAAAAAATGCAAGAGTAATTATTCTTGATGAGGCCACGGCCTATGCTGATCCAGAAAATGAGTATCTCATTCAAAACGCTATCAGTAAACTTGTAAAAGGAAAAACCCTCATCGTAGTAGCTCATCGTCTTGCGACCATCCAGAAGGCTGATCAAATCCTTGTGGTGGAAAATGGAAAGATTGTTGGCTGCGGCAGGCAGGAAGAGCTTTTATCAGAATGCCCACTTTATCAAAGATTATGGAGTGATTATGTGAGTTCAGCTGATCAAGTGGAAGGAGGGACATTTTAATATGTTTTCAATTATAAAAAGGATTTTACGGTTATCTGGGAAATATCGTCCCCGTGTAATTGCCGGACTGATCTTCAATGCTCTGAAATCCTGCTGCGCCGCCTTTGTATTTTTTGCTGTGCTATTGGTAATGTTGAATATCGAACACTTAACAGAGACTGTCATTTTACAGGCATTTGGAATTGTTGCACTTAGTGTTTTGGGCCGCTTTTTGTTTCAGTACCTAAGCGATGTGCTAATGAGTGCGTCTGGATATGAGATTTTCCGGGAAAAGCGTCTTGAGATTGGAAATCAGCTCAAAAGGGCACCAATGGGCTATTTTACAGAAAATAATCTCGGCACCGTACAAACAGTATTGACAACAACAATTTCCGATCTGGAAGGGAATTGTATGCTTGCACTAACATTTTTGGTAGGAGGTTTTGTACAGGCGCTTGCCATGACGCTAATGTTGGGTATATTTTGCTGGCAGATTGGGTTTTTGGCTTTAACAGGAATTTTAGCGGGAATTCTTGTACTGGGCCAGATAAAAAAGCGGGCCGGCGCGCATACGGAAGATATGCAAAATGCTCAGGAATTGTTGGTGGGAAGTGCATTAGAATACATAAAAGGCATTTCTGTTCTGCGCATATTCGGAAAAGGCAAAGAAGGAAAAGGAAAAGTGGATCAAGCCTTTGAAAATAAGTGTCGCAGCGATATAGCGGTTACAATTTCTACTGCCGGAATTATGAAGCTGTATGAAGCCGTATTTAAGATTACAAGTTGCCTGTTATTTTTATTGTCAGCTTTGCTCTATTTGTGGGGAGTTATCACATTGCCCTATTGCCTTTTATTTATCATCTGTGCATTTTTAATGTTCATGGAATTGGAATTGATGAATGACGGGGCCTTTTTGAGTAAAATGCTCGCTACGCAGTTGGATCGGCTGGATTTCATCTCAGATATACCGGTTTTAGATGGAGACGGAAAGGATATTGTCCTGAAATCATATGAGATTGAACTGAAAGATGTTATTTTCGCTTATGACAGCCGTCCGGTTTTAGATGGAATCACCTTGAAAATCCCACAGAACTCTACTTGTGCTATCGTTGGGCCGTCAGGTTCAGGGAAAACAACTTTGTGTAATATGATTGCAAGATTTTGGGACGTAAATTCTGGAAGTGTTAAAATTGGAGGACACGATGTAAAAGAATTTACTTGTGATAGCCTTTTATCATATGTAAGTATGGTATTCCAAAAGGTGTATCTGTTTAATGATACGATTGAAAATAACATCAAATTCGGAAAACCTAACGCGACCCATGCGGAGGTGGTAGAGGCCGCTAAAAGGGCCCGCTGCCATGATTTTATAGAGGCGCTCCCACAAGGCTATGAAACAATGATAGGAGAAGCAGGTTCCACTTTGTCTGGGGGAGAAAAACAGAGAATTTCAATAGCAAGGGCGATATTGAAAGACGCGCCCATCGTTATTTTGGATGAAGCGACATCCAGCGTAGACCCGGAAAATGAAAAAGCTCTTTTGGACGCAATTTTTGAATTGACGAAAAATAAAACACTAATTTCTATCGCTCACAGGTTGTCTACTGTTCGGACGGCAGATCAAATTATTGTCATTGATCAAGGCCATATTGTTCAAAAGGGAACCCATAAGGAATTAGCAGAAAAAGAAGGGATTTATCGTACTTTTTTGAAGTGCAGGGAGAAATCCATCAGTTGGAAGCTATGAGGTGTGTTGCCATGAAAAAACAATTTCCAATTATATCTTTTGAACATGCCTCTTTTCAGTATGAAGGACAGTCTCAGGAAAGTCTAAAGGATGTAAAGCTTATCATAAAATCGGGAGAATTTCTTGTTATTACTGGGCAGAGCGGATGTGGAAAGACCACATTAACCAGGTGTATCAATAATTTGATTCCCCGCTTTTTTGAAGGCAGATTATCCGGCGAAGTCATTGTATTGGGACGTTCCATAAAAGAATCGGACGCCGGTGAGGCTGGCAAAGAGATTGCTTCAATTTTTCAAGATCCCCGCAGTCAATTTTTTACTACAAACAGTTCCAGCGAAGTTGCATTTGCCTGCGAAAACTATGGAATTCCACATAAAGAAATCGTTAAACGTGTTAACAGCGCCTTTCAGTCACTGAATATGGAGAACCTAAAAGACAGAGATATTTTTGCCCTGTCCAGTGGAGAAAGGCAAAAAGTTGCTTTTCTCGCAGCGACTACTCTTAATCCACAAATTTATGTTCTGGATGAGCCTTCGGCTAATTTAGACATTCATACAATCTTACAGGTAAGAGAGATTCTTTCTGCTTTGAAAGCCGCTGGACACACGATTATTGTTTCAGAACACAGATTGTTTTACTTATACGGACTCGCAGATCGCTTTTTAATTATGGAGGATGGTCAAATCTGCGAAGAATTAACAGGTGAGGAAATGGCAGAATTATCTGCTGTCCAAATGCACAACAGAAGGCTTCGCCCGTTAAATTTGGATTTAATACAAATAGAAAGGAAAGAATCTATTTGCCGCTCGGAAGTATTTCTCCAAATTAGAAATTTGAGCTTTTCGCATAAAGCCATGCCGGAACTTCTTCACAACATTTCATTAGAAGCCTACAAAGGCGAAACGATTGCCTTGATTGGAGAAAATGGTTGCGGGAAAACAACATTGGGGAAAATCTTGTCTGGCTTGATTCGCTGCCGCCAAGGTGCGTTTTACATTGATGGAAAGAATGTGAAGCAACAAAAATTATCCGACTATGTGTACTTTGTTATGCAGGAGGCAGATCACCAGCTTTATACAGACAGTGTGACGGAGGAATTGAGGTTAGGAAACAAAAGGATTCCAAGCATAGATGAAAAAGTGTCTCAAATTTTGAAAATGCTCCATCTGGAAAACTTCAAAGACTGCCATCCGTATGCTTTATCAGGCGGTCAAAAACAGAGACTGACAATAGGAGCGGCAATGCTTTCGGAAAAACCAATCATCGTTTTGGATGAACCAACAAGCGGGTTAGACTGGGATAATATGTGCGCTGTTGCCAATGCTGTTAATTATATGCGTGAGGCTGGAAAGCTGGTCTTTATTATTACGCATGATCTGGAGTTTATCAGCCTGACCGCCTCGCGCGCTTTGCTTTTGAAGGAAGGGATTATTAAAGATGATTTACAAATGACGGAACAAAACAATTTCAAAATCGTAAAGAATTTTATGGTGGAGGAAGGTGGTGAATAAATTGAGAAAGCATGGAGTATATTACGATTCTCGCATAAAACTTCTGTTGATTCTATTGACATCAGCTTTGGCGTTTGCTTTGGGTGGAGGCTTAACAGGCTTGTTACTCTTTGGCGTCGTTTGCCTGTTTGCTTTGCTAAGTGGACTTTGGAAAACAAGTATCAAAGTTGCAATAGTTTATATAGTTCTGCTTATGTTGGCGCAAGTCCTTCCAATTCATTTATCTTCCGTGATAACATTCTTTTTACTAAGAATTTTGACTATTGCACTTGCTTTGAATATTCTATTTCAGACTACGGAAATATCGGAATTGATAGCAGCGCTTCAGGCAAGTCATATCCCTCAAGCAATTGTGATACCAGTGGCTATCATATTGAGATTTCTTCCATCTTTGAAACAAGATGTGCTTTATATAAAACAAGGGATGAAAACGAGGGGCGTGGGATTGTCTTTTTGGAGAATAGTAAGTCATCCGGCGCAGACATACGAAGGCTTTTTAGTCCCTATACTTATGCGCCTTCTGATGACGGCGACAGAATTATCCGCATCAGCGGAAACGCGAGGCATCAGCTATCCTTGTGAAAAAACTCACTATATATTAGTTGATTTCCGCTTAAGAGATAGTATTTTGTTGATAGGTATGCTTGCTCTTTTTGCGGTTATCATATGGACATCGTTCCAACCAATATCATTTTAAGGAGGATTTATTTCATGCAAACCGAAAACAAAAAAGGATTTCAAGTAAAGGATTTGATCGTCACAGCTCTTTTATCTTTGTGCGCACTTGTTATCTATATCATTTGTGCGTTCCTATCTTTTTCTCCCTACACGATGTTAGTGGTAAGTCCATTGTGGTCATTATTGGCAGCTATTACATATTTCCTTGTAGCAGCTAAGACTAAGAAACCGTGGGCACTGTTCATTTTTTGTGCGGTAACAGGCATTTATGGATTTTATCCGCCCATGATAATTTGCTGCATTATTGCTGGCATTATTTCTGCGTTGATCGCGTGGAAAACAGGTTGCACTAATGGAAAAACACTTACGTTCAGTTATATCATTTATATGGTTTTAGCAGCATTCAGTGGTACATATATTCCCTTCTTGTTTTTCTCAAATCAAACACTTGAGCAGTATGCGGGAATGTTTGGCGAAAGTTATTTGGGAATTTTGCAAACGTTAGTATCACCTGTAACAGCTATCATAATGCTTGTCGTTGTTGCAATTTGCGCCTTTGTTGGCGCGCTCATCGCTAAGAAACTGCTCAAGAAGCATTTCAAAAAAGCAGGTATGGTGTAAATGAAGTAATTATATGTGTCAGAAGGAGGTGTACCATTATGCCCTTAACATCATCTATGGAGGACTATTTAGAGGCAGTTTTAATAGTAGCTAAAAAACAAATTGAGGTGCGCTCTGTTGATATAGCTCGACAATTAAATGTTAGCAAACCAAGCGTCTGGCGGGCAATGACTGTCCTAAAAGATGGTGGTTTCCTTACAATGGATGATCACAGTTTTCTTTTACTCACAGATTTAGGACAAGAAACAGCCAAGAAAATCTATGAGCGTCACTGTTTTTTTACTGAACAGCTTATCGCCGCAGGTATTGACCCCAAGACTGCGGAGGCCGACGCCTGCCGGATTGAACACAACATCAGCGACGAAAGTTTCTCACGGCTGAAAGAGACAGCAACACAGAAACAAGATTAACCTGGATAAATTTTTAATGGCTAACTTATGGGAGGAAAAATGAAGATTAAATAGAAAAGACACGCCGACGGGCTTGCAGAGTAGCAAGTCCTCAGCCATGTCTTGGAAACAAGAGAATGGAGGTGGTTCCCATGCAGCAAACAGAATGGGTTTATTGTCCCGTCTGCGGGAATAAAACCCGTGATCGAATCAGGGAGGATACGGTTTTAATCAATTATCCTCTCTACTGCCCGAAGTGCAAACGAAAGAGCTTGATTCAGGCGAAACAGCTACACATCGTTGTCATCAAAGAGCCAGACGCATAGACGCAGAGCCGATGAACCCGTGAGAATTTCCCACGGACATCGGCTCTTTTTCACTCTTTGGGCTGGCTATCCAAGGCCGCTCTAACTGTCGCCTTGATGATCTGCATAGAACGCTCATCGCAGTTATACAGCATACGGACAAGGCTTTCCATTTCAGAATCCTCAATCTTCTTTTCCGGGAAGAAAATCTGATCGGGTAAAATGGACAGCTCCCGAATCAGCTTGTACAGGATGTCGTAGCTGGGCTTTTTGCCTTCGTTCTCGATACGATATATAAATCTCTCGCCTACTCCGACCTTGGCTGCCAGATCTTCGACCGTAATATCTGCTTTCATGCGGGCATTCTTGATGATCTCGCCAAGCATTTCATGTTCATTCTGCACTTTCAGTTCACCTCTCCTTCTATTTTACGGATTTATGCCAGATTTATAATGGCATAGCAGTTCAAATTTTAGAGAACTGATAGTGCGGATAAAAGTGAACTGACCAGGATCGTATAACTGGCCCTGTCAATAAAAAAAACGAGGCTTTGGCAGGTTGGTTTGTCATGCCCATCCCTCCAGACCACGTTTTGGCCTGGAGGGATATTTCATGCGTTGGTCATCCTTCGCACCGCTGCTTATTAGAAGCAGCGAGTATGATTCTATGTCGTAGGCCGCCTGCTTGACGGTGTACGGTCAAAAAAACTTCCCGTTTTTCAGCGGGATACTATGCCCTTCGCACTGAACCATCATGCCATGATTTATACGAACTAAAAAGAAACGCACTTGCTGTTTGGGGGAATACCCCATTCTGCAGGTGCGTTTTTCAATATAGAGAAACCCCATTTTCACGTTGTAGGGGACCGCCGGCCAGTCTGAATTTCTCGCAATTCAGACTGATCGGAGGGAAAACAGCGTGGACGCTGATAAAAAAAGAATATGGATTCGCGGCCAATTTGTCGAGGTCACGGATGAAGTGTACCGGGCCTATATGCAGGGCGACCGGAAAATGCGCTATTTTGAGAACGATTTGAAAACCGAGCGGTTCGTTCTCGGAAAGGAGGGCCAAGTGGTGCAGATCATCCCCAGCCGCGAAGATTCTTTGGACCGGCTGGTGGATGAAAATGCCCGGCAATTCTCCGATGAGCAGGAAAGCGTGGAGAGCGTGGTGCTCCACAAGCTGGAAGTGGACAGGCTACATACCGCGCTTTCCCTGCTTACCCCAGAAGAACGTGCGCTGATCCAGGCATTATTCTTTGATGAGCGCAAGGAGAGCGAGCTGGCGGTGGAACTCGGCATTTCTCAGCCCGCCGTTTATAAGAGGAAAATGAAAATCCTCAAAAAGCTAAAAATTTTTCTGGAAAAATAAGTTTTAGCGGTTATAGAACCTCTCACCCAACGGCAAATAGGGTGAGAGGTTCTTTTTATGGCCTCATGGCACCTTGAAAACTGCATACCCATTCATCAGGCACATTCCCGCTGCTTTGGCGAAAGCCAAAGCCCAGGTAGCGGCTGCGCAGTGATCTGCCGGGAGAAAACAACGAGACACCACCGAAAAAAGAGATTGTAGGTCTTTGGTTTGTTCTTCCAGGCAAGGAGCGAGAAACAGCAGGCTGCCAGTACCGGGCGGCTCCCGGTACGGCCATAACCAGCAGCGGGGACAATGATACTCCCGTCCAGCCTAACGTCCGAGCGTTGAAGCGGTTTGCCGCCGTGATCCGTCGCAGGCAATGGGGGCGGTTGCGTGAGAACCACGCGAGGGGTGAGATTCCCCGTGGAGCTGGTGAGCCGCCAGCCGTTTGATGACTTCCCGCAGTGTTCCGGGGTGTCGAGGACAAATAGGAACACTTTGAAATACGGGCCGTACAGCAGGACGGGCCAATGAAAACAGGAGGATTGTTTTATCTCTCCCTGGCCTTCATTCTGTTCTGCTGTCCGGCTCTACATAGGCGGCACCTGCCGCCTGCATTTCAAAGGGAGGTCATAGACATGAATAAGACATATCTGCGCGGCGATATGTACTATGCCGATCTGGGCCGGGGAATCGGCTCCGAACAGGAAGGGTATCGCCCTGTCCTTATTATTCAGAACGATACTGGAAACAAGCACAGCCCCACGGTCATTGTGGCAGCCATATCCAGCA
Organism: Hominenteromicrobium mulieris; assembly: GCA_021029595.1. Taxonomy (GTDB): domain Bacteria; phylum Bacillota; class Clostridia; order Oscillospirales; family Acutalibacteraceae; genus Hominenteromicrobium; species Hominenteromicrobium mulieris. The sequence continues at coordinate 743,561 of JAJJOY010000003.1, forward strand.
AAGTGGACGCCAAGGCCAAGCTGCCCACTCATTACCTTCTCAAAGCAGAGAACGGCCTGGAGCTGCCTTCTCTGGTGCTGATGGAGCAGCTCCGCACCATTGATAAAAGACGGCTGGAAACGTACATCGGACATCTGGAGGAACAGCATATCCGCCGGCTCAACCGCGCTCTGGCAGTCAGCGTGGGATTGATTGAAGAAACGTCGAAAAATTTAATCATGTGCCTTTGTCCGGCCTGTGCCAATAACTTCTACGGCACAGGCTCTTATTATTTGCGCCGGGTCCACCCTGGCCGGGTGGAAAAGGACATCTGCACCTACTGCGGCCAGCGGCCCGGTTTTGATTATGAAGTAGTAAAAAAGAAGGAAAGGAAGTGAAGATTGGATATGGAAAAGCTGATTACTCGTAAGGAGGCGGCAAAACTGTTGGGAATCAGCCTTGCCACCTTGGATGAAGCCAGAAACAGCGGTTTGATTTCCTATATTCAATATGTACCGAATGGGTGCGTATATTTCACTTCTGCCTACCTTCAGGAATATGTTGCTAAATGCACCTATCGGGCAAAACCTGTGGAAAAGAAAGCAACCTACCGAAATGTGCGAGGAAACAAATCGCACCTTTGAGCAAATCGTGCGGTTTTGGTAAAACAAAGATACAACACCGATTGCATTTGGAGGTAGAAAAATGGCAGCAAAAAGAAAACGAATTCCCAGGTACAGCAAAGTCCAGATAAATGGGCATGAGTATTACAAAACAGATATTGAGGACGCAGATGGCAAACGGGTGATTCTTTACGGAAAAACCCGCGAGGAAGTTTACGACAAGGAAATGGCGGCTCTTGAGCAAATCGACAACGCCACATTCCGGCGTAAATCCCCCACGGTCGCCGAGTATTGTGAAAAGTGGCTTCTGATGCAGTCCGTCCATATCCGTGCCACCACATTGATTGATTATACATCCAAGGTGCGGCGGCATATTATCAAGGAGCTGGGTGAGAAACGAATGGCCGATGTAACCCTGGATGACATCCAGGTTGCCCTTGTGCCAGTCTCTAAAAAGTCGGCTTCAGTATATAAGTCCGTGGTAATCCTCTACAAGTCTATTTTCCGGGCGGCCAAGGAGAGCCATGTGATTGATACAAACCCGACGATATACCTTGAGGCAAAAGGCGGAGGCGTTCCGCAGGAGGAGCGGCAGGCTTTGACGGATGAACAGGTAGAACGGCTTTTGGACGCCATTCGTGGGTTGCCGCCCTATGTATTTGTGATGATTGGCCTGTATGCCGGGCTGCGGCGGGAAGAAATCCTTGCACTGCAATGGGATTCGGTATATCTGGATACAGATGCGCCGTATTTGACGGTCCGGCGGGCGTGGCACACGGAACATAATAGGCCGGTCATTCTCACAGAGTTAAAAACGAAGGCTGCGGAGCGGAATATCCCTCTCCCGGATCGTTTGGCAGAGTGCTTGAAAGCGGCAAAGAAAAAATCGACATCAGACTATGTAATTGCCAACCAGGATGGAGAGCCGTTGTCTTATACGCAGTTTAAGCGGCTTTGGCAGTATATCGTGACACGGACAGCAAAACCGAGGATAGCTCGCAAACTTGTGGACGGGAAATATGTGAAGTATATGCTTTACCCGAAGCTGGGTGAAAAAGCACGGAACAATGGTCATGTGGTATATAGCTTGGATTTTGAGGTTACGCCACACATGCTTCGTCATACCTACATCACAAATTTGATTCATGCTTCGGTAGACCCGAAAACAGTTCAATACTTGGCTGGCCATGAGAGCAGTAAGATCACGATGGACATTTATGCGAAGGTAAAGTACAACAAGCCGGAGCAACTGGCAGGAGTTTTAAGCGGAGCCTTTGCAGAATGGGATGGCGGTGAATACGAAGCGGCACAATAATTTGACGGAAAACGTACAAAGGGCGGGGAGTGTTCCCCGCCCTTTGCGTTTCCCAGAATCGCACCTTTGATAGAGCCATGATTTTTCAGTATAAAGAAGGTATCGGCGCTGAAATACATATTAAATAGAAAGGAACTGAAATCATGGCGAAAAAACAAGAAAATGTTCCCCGGTATGGCACTGCCATGCGGAGGGGGATTCAATATTACAGGACTCGGATCACCGATGCCGATGGAAAAAGGGTGGACTTGTATGCTGAAACCTGCGAGGAACTCCAGTTAAAGGAGATGGAGGCTCGACGCCAGGTAGAGGAGGCGGTTTTCCGCAGAAAACATCCAACGGTGGCAGAGTATTGCGAGAAGTGGTTGCTCATGCAGTCGGCAAAGGTATCTTCCGGCACGTTGAGAGGATATACCCAGACCATGAACAACTATATTGTCAAACCTTTAGGCGATATGTATCTTGAGGATGTGACTGCAGACGATATTCGGCTTGCGATGATTCCATTGGCTTCAAAATCTGCTGGATTGTATAGTAAGGTAAATATGCTCCTGAAATGTGTCTTTTATTCGGCAGAGCGAAGCCAGTTACTTGAATATAATCCCTGTGAGGGACTCTCGGCCAAAGGGGGAAAACCGGGGAAAAAGATAAATGCCTTGACGGATGAGCAAGTGAAGCTACTTTTAGATACTGTCCGAGGGCTTCCGCCCTATACCTTTATAATGATCGCTTTATATTCCGGCCTGCGTCGTGAAGAAATTCTGGGACTGCAATGGGACTGCGTATTTCTGGATGTTCCTACGCCGTACATCTCTGTACGGAGGGCATGGCGCTCAGAACATAACAGGCCGGTGATTTCCACAACGCTGAAAACGAAGGCGGCTCGGAGAGATATTCCGATCCCAAAGTGTTTGACAGACTGCCTGCGGGAAGTGAAAGAGAAAACCGAATCGGAATATGTGGTTGCTGACAGAAATGGAAATCCTCTTTCATCTTCGCAGTTTCAGCGGGTATGGAAATATGTAACCGTTCGCTCTACGAAACCCCATAACTATTATAAGTATGTAAATGGCCAGTGCGTGAAGTGTACGGTAACGCCTACCCCTGGCAGTCATCAGAAAAATAACCCGAAGTTAGTGTATGCCATTGACTTTGATGTAACCCCACATCAACTTCGTCACACCTATATTACTAACCTGCTGTATGCAGGCATTGACCCAAAAACTGTTCAATATCTTGCCGGGCATGAAAACAGTAAGACGACTATGGACATTTACGCGCAGGTGAAGTATAATAAACCGGAGGAACTTCTGAGTGTTGTAAATGCTGCATTTGCTCCATCTGTTGGTGTCTAAAATGCCCCCATTTTTATGATTAAATACTGGGGCAACATTTGAGGGCAGAGGCCAAAAAGCCCATAAAATCAAGGAAAACCGGCGCTAAACTGTACGCCAATACGGTCTCAAAGCAGCTCGTCGCGCTCCGCAGTTCTCCAAGAGATAATCATCCGCAAGGATTTTTCTCGAGGGACGCAAAAGCGAATCTTTCAAACATTTCCCCGCAGACAAGGCATACGCCGTATGCCCCGCCTGCGGGTTTTTGTTTTAAAACAAGCATCACCCCCGCTCCGCAAAATGAACAGAACCAGTAAAACAGGACAATAGACAAAATCCCCCCTGATGTAGGATAATAAGTACATCAGGGGGGATTCATTATGAGCAAACGAAGATACACCAATATGCAGGTTCTACTACCGACCATAGAAAAGATGTTAGAATCAGGGAAGAACCACAGGGAAATCGAAGCGGAACTTGGCTTGGAGGG
>JAJJOY010000004.1 GCA_021029595.1 Hominenteromicrobium mulieris
GCAAAGCATGAAGCCCGGTTTATGAAGCTCTTGATTGAGCAGAACGAGGACGGGGGCAAGCGCAGGAACGCCGCCAAGAAAAAGGAACTGGAAGCCGCCGAGAAACGCATAGCCGAGTTATCCGCTATCTTCAAGCGACTGTATGAGGACAGCGTGACCGGGCGCATATCAGACGAGCGTTTCACGGAGCTTTCGGCAGACTATGAAGCCGAACAGCAGGAATTGAAAGAGCGTGTTGCCAGAATACAGGCGGAGCTTTCTAAAGCGCAGGAAGCCACCGTAAACGCAGAAAAGTTTATGAACATTGTCCGCAAGCACATGAACTTTGAAGAACTGACCCACACCCTCTTGCGTGAGTTTGTAGAGAAAATCGTTGTGCATGAGTGCAGCTATGACGAGAACAAGACCCGTAGGCAGGACATTGAGATTTATTATTCTTTTGTTGGCAAGGTGGACTTGCCCGAATAACCGCCCGACCTGTCCGACACAATGCGCAAGTGCCGGATAGGAACGGCAAAATTTTTACACTTCTACTACTTCTTTATCGAACATCAGTAAAGTCTCAGGGCATGAAGCAGCTCATGGCGGGCGGCGGCATCATCGTGCTGGGTACGACCCTGATCCCTCTGCTGTCCACCCTGTTTTAAGGGCGTAAAGCATGGGATTTCTCACCGACTGGCTGACAGACTGGCTAAAAGAGCTGCTGATCGAGGGTATCATGGGCAACCTCACGGGGCTTTTTGATACGGTCAATTCCCGTGTCGGAGAGATTGCGGTGCAAGTGGGAACCACCCCGGCGGCATGGAACGCCGGGGTATTCTCCCTGATCCGGCAACTTTCTGAAACGGTGATACTGCCGATTGCCGGTCTGATCCTCACCTTTGTTGCTACCTATGAGCTGATCCAACTCATTATCGAGAAGAACAACCTGCATGATCTGGACTACTGGATCTTCTTCAAGTGGATATTCAAAACGGCCTGCGCCATTTTGATTTTGTCCAACACTTTCAATATCGTCATGGCCGTGTTCGATGTGTCCCAAAGCGTTATCGCCCGGGCAACCGGGATCGTGCAAGGCTCAACGGACATTTCGGAGGCCATGCTTGCCGACTTGGAGGCCACGCTGGAAGCGCTGGGGCTTGGCTCTCTGTTGGGGCTGTGGCTGCAATCCCTGCTCATTCATGTGACCATGTGGGCGATCAATGTTGTTATCTTCGTGATTGTCTATGGCCGCATGATCGAAATATACCTGCTGACCAGCTTAGCCCCCATCCCCGTTGCTACGCTCTCTAACCGGGAACTGGGCAATACCGGGCAGAACTATTTGAAGTCCCTGTTTGCCGTGGGATTTCAAGGGCTGCTCATTCTCGTCTGCGTTGCCATCTATGCGGTGCTGATACAGGGTATCGCCACAAGCGGCGACCCCATCGGCGCGATATGGGGCTGCATGGGCTATTCCGTGCTGCTCTGCTTCTGCCTGTTCAAAACTGGCTCCATCGCCCGCAGCGTGTTCAGCGCACATTAAAGGAGGGACAGCTGTAAAACTTGCTGTTGAATTTTACAGCAGAATGGGGTATACTGTGTTTGAAAGGAGCTGATAGATATGCCGAACATTAAACCCATTTCTGACCTGCGAAATTACAGCGAGGTACTGCATGATGTGGCTGTGGGCGCTCCTGTCTTTTTAACGAAAAACGGGCGCGGGCGGTACGCCATCGTGGATATGCAGGACTATGAGAGAACACAAGCGACCATCCGCCTGATGAATGAGCTTGCAAAAGGCCGTCACTCTGGCGAAACGGAAGGCTGGCTGACACCGGACGATATGAGGGCGCATTTCCGCGCAAGAGCGAATGAAGAATAAAATACATTATTCACCCGAGTCCCGTCGTGATTTGGATGACATTTGGGATTACATCGTATCGGAACTTCAAAATCGTTCTGCTGCGGAGCGCGTGATCAATCGCATTATAGACGCGGTTGACCCGTTGAAAAATTTCGCAGAAATGGGAACCCCGTTATCCTCTATTGCAGATATAGGAACTGACTATCGTTTTCTTGTCAGCGGCAATTATATGGTGTTTTATCGTGTGCAAGGCAACGATGTCTACATTGACCGTGTTCTGTATGGCCGCAGCGATTACATGAGCGTCCTGTTCAAAGACTTGCTGCGCGAAGAAACAACCGAATAAACATCATTTTTGCTGACCCTAACAAAATGATCCGACAAGACCGCTTGCTTTCATGCTGGCGGTTTTTTCATGTCCAAAGGAGCGTGACAATATCGAAAAATATTCCATTATCTACGCTGACCCGCCGTGGCGCTACTCTGCAAAGAAAGTGCAGGGCGCGGCAGAAAATCACTACCCCACCATGAGCATTGAGGAATTGTGTGCGCTGCCTGTGGCCGAGCTTGCGGCCAAGGACAGCGCCCTTTTCATGTGGGCGACCTTTCCCCAGCTCCCGGAGGCTCTGCGGCTTATCCGTGCGTGGGGCTTCACCTATAAATCCGTTGCGTTCGTCTGGCTCAAAAAGAACAAAAAGGCGGATAGCTGGTTTTATGGGCTGGGCTTCTGGACGAGGGCGAACGCCGAGATCTGTCTGCTGGCGACCAAGGGACACCCGAAGCGGCAGGCCGCCGACATTCACCAGTTTATCATTTCGCCCATCGAAGCCCACAGCAAAAAGCCGGATGAAACCCGTGATAAGATCGTTGCCCTCATGGGCGATTTGCCCCGTGTGGAGCTGTTCGCACGGCAGACCTCTCCCGGCTGGGATGTGTGGGGCAACGAGGTAGAGCCGACGATCCCGGACTTTGGGACAAATTGTCCCAAACTGGAGGTGACAGACTGATGCCCTATGTGAATGTCCCGAACGACCTTTCCAAGATCAAGACAAAAATCGCGTTCAACCTCACCAAGCGGCAGCTCATTTGTTTTGGTATCGGGGCGGCGGTGGGTATTCCGACCTACCTTTTGACCCGGCAGGCCATCGGCAACACCGGGGCACTGTTCGCTATGCTGGCGATCATGCTCCCGGCGTTCCTGCTGGCGATGTACGAAAAGGACGGACTGCCCTTTGAAAAGGTGATCCGCAACATCGTCCGGGTCAAGTTTACCCGCCCCGGCATCCGCCCGTACCGAACGAAAAATATCTATGCCCCATTTGCGCGAAAGGAGAAGCCTATTGAGCAAAGCAAAAAAGCAGAAAAATGCAAATAAGCACCGGGCGCTGTCCGCCCAGCAGACCATTCCCTATATCGCCATGCACCCAGACGGGATCTGCCAGCTCCCCGGCGGGCTTTACACAAAGACGCTGGAATATGAGGACATCAATTATGCCGTGGCGTCCACGGAGGATCAGACTGCCATTATCAGCGGGTGGAGCGCGTGCCTGAATTATTTTGACAGCTCTCTACCGTTCCAGCTTTCCTTTGTCAACCGCCGCAGCCGCAATGTTAGCCGCTACAAAGTGAATATCCCGGCGCAGGAGGATGACTTCAACAGCATCCGGGGCGAATATGTGGAAATGCTCAAAGGCCAGATCGCCAAGAGCAACAACGGCATTGAGCGGTACAAATACATCACCTTTGGCCTGCCTGCCGAGGGTGTAGCGGAGGCGCGTCCCCGGCTGGGGCGCGTGGAGGCGGATGTCATGGGCAATCTGAAACGGCTGGGCGTCCAGTCCCGCCCGCTGGATGGCCGGGATCGGCTGGCGGTGCTGCATGGGCAGATGCACCCCGGCGGGCGTGAGCCGTTCCGCTTTGCGTGGAAAGATATTACCAAGACAGGCATGGGGACAAAGGACTACATCGCCCCGGACAGTTTCGACTTTCGGCAGAACCGGACTTTCCGTGTCGGCCAGATGTGGGGCGCGGCGTCCTATTTGCAGATCATGGCGTCGGAGCTTTCGGATAAGCTGCTGGCGGAGATTTTGGAGCTGGACGCCGAGCTGACCGTCACCATGCACATTCAGACGGTAGACCAGCTCAAGGCCATTAAGACGATCAAGGGAAAAATCTCCGACATAGGCCGCATGAAAGTGGAGGAACAGAAAAAGGCTGTCCGTGCCGGGTATGATATGGAGATTTTGCCGCCTGACCTCATTACCTTTTCCAAGGACGCCGCCGAGCTGCTCTCCGACCTGCAAAGCCGCAATGAGCGAATGTTCCTGCTGACCTTTACTGTGGTGAACCTCGCTCCCACCCGGCAGCGGCTTGAAAACGATGTGTTCACGGTGAGCGGCATCGCGCAGAAATACAACTGCGCCCTGCGCCGTCTGGACTGGCAGCAGGAGCAGGGGTTTGTGTCCTCGCTGGCGCTTGGCTACAACGGCATTGAGATCCAGCGGGGCATGACTACCAGCTCCACGGCCATTTTCATTCCCTTTATGACCCGTGAGCTTCGCATGGACGGACAGGCGCTCTACTACGGCATGAACGCTCTTTCCAATAATGTCATCATGGCTGACCGCAAAAAGCTCAAATCCGCCAACGGAATGTACCTCGGCTCTACGGGCAGCGGCAAGAGCTTTGCCGCCAAGCGGGAGCTGATCAATGTGTTCCTCGCCACCAATGACCGCATCATCGTGGTTGACCCGATGGGCGAATATGCCCCGCTGGTGCGGCGCTTGGGCGGGCAGGTCATTGAGATCGCCCCGGACAGCCCGCACCACATTTCGCCTATGGACTTGCAAATGAATATCAATGACGAGGACAGTCCGCTTTCCATGAAGGCGGATTTTCTGCTGTCCCTGTGTGAGCTGATCGTGGGCGGCAAGGAGGGCTTGCAGCCCATCGAGAAAACCGTCATTGACCGCTGTGTGCGGCTGGTGTACCGGGAGATGGCGCTGGGACTGGAACCAGCGAAAACGCCGCTGCTGCAAGATCTGTATGAGGAGCTGCTGCGCCAGCCCGAGCCGGAGGCGCGGCGGGTGGCGACGGCGTTGGAGCTTTACTGCACAGGCTCTCTCAACCTGTTCAACCATCCCACGAATGTTGACCTCAATTCCCGTGTGGTCTGCATTGTCCTAAAGGGCTTGGGTGAAAACCTCCGCAAAATCGCCATGCACACCACCAATGAATTTGTCACGGCGGCGGTAAACGCCAACCATGCCGAGGGCGTGGCGACTTGGTGCTACTTTGACGAGTTCCATATCCTGCTCCGTGATCCGTTGACGGCCAGTTACTTTGTGGCGGTCTGGAAAATGCTCCGCAAAAAGGGCTGCGTCCCCTCGGCTCTGACGCAGAATGTGAAAGACCTGCTGGCCAGCCGGGAGATCGAAAACATTCTGGACAACACGGATTTCATGGTGTTGCTGTCGCAGGCGCAGAGCGACCGTGCGATCTTGGCAAAGCAGCTCGGTATTTCCGAGCATCAGCTCTCCTACATCACGCACTCCAATTCCGGCGAGGGCTTGCTGTTCTATGGAAATGTCACCATCCCGTTTGTAGACCGTTTCCCCCGTGGAGAGATCTATGACCTGCTGACTACCCGCCCGGAGGATCTTGCCCATGAGCGAACAGACGAGTAACCCCACTTCGGGACAAAATGTCCCGAAGTCCAAGTTTCGGCGGAAAAGCCGGCAAGAGCAAACGGCGGCGTCCAAGCTGCGGATGGAGTGCCGGGGCGAGAAGCTGGACGCCGCCCGGGAGAAGCTGGCAAAGCAGAAGCCGCCGAAAAAGCCCGGTGCGGTCAAGCGCCTTACCCACGCTGCCGGACACGGCGTCCACGGCTTTGTGCATGGCAAACTCTATGAGGTCGAGCATGAAAATGTCGGCACAGAGGGCGCACACCGTTCCGAGCTGGTAGCAGAGTCCGTGTACCGCTTTGGCAGGCGCAAGCTCCGCAAGGCCATCCGGGAACACCCGGCAAAGGCCGTGGAGCGTGCCGAGAGCAAGCACATCAAGGCCACGGCGGATTATTACTACCGCAAGACCGTGGAGGAACACCCGGAAATGCAGGATGGCGGCGCGGTGTCCCGGTATCTGCAAAAGCAGAAGATCAAGCGCCAGTACGCAAAGCAGGCGCGGGAGGCTGCCAGACAGACCGCCAAGGCCGCCGAGGGCACGGCGTCCGTCACTGGTAAGTTGACGGAAAAGGTGTCCGCCTATATTAAGGAACACCCCGGCGGGCTGCTCCTGCTGCTGGCGGCGTTTCTGCTGCTGGTAGTACTGCAATCGTGTATGTCCTCGCTGGTAACGGTGGGCAACGGCGTGGCCGGAGCCATCGGCGCGTCCACCTATGCCGCTGAGGATGCTGACCTGCTGGGGGCGGAGGCCGCCTACTGCGCTCTGGAGGACGAGCTGCAACGCTACCTCGACACCTACACCCGTACCCATGACTATGACGAATATCATTTTGACCTCGACACCATTGAACACGATCCCTATGTGCTGCTGTCCATCGTTTGCGCGCTCCATGAGGGCGAGTGGACGCTGGACGAGGTGCGGGGGACGCTCCAAATGCTCTTTGACCGCCAGTACATTTTGACCGAGGATGTGGTGGTGGAGGTGCGCTACCGTACCGTTACCCGGACGGACAGTGAGGGCAACAACTATGATGTTGAAGTTCCGTACAACTATTACATCTGCTATGTCACACTTGAAAACTTCAATCTCTCCCATCTGCCCGTTTACCTCATGGGCGAGGAAACCCTGTCCCGGTACGCCCTCTACATGGCGACGCTGGGCAACCGTCCCGACCTGTTCCCGTCCTCGCCCTATGTGGGCAAGTACACCAGCAAGCCCCCGTTGCATGAGATCCCGGAGGACTACCTTGCCGATGAAACCTTTGCCGCCATTCTAAAAGAGGCGGAAAAGTATGTGGGATACCCCTATGTTTGGGGCGGCAGCAGCCCGTCCACATCCTTTGACTGCTCCGGCTTCGTCAGCTATGTTTACAACCAATGCGGCTGGGACTTCGGGCGGCTGGGGGCGCAGGGGCTATACAACATCTCCGCACGGACAAGCAGCCCCAAGCCCGGCGACTTGGTATTTTTCACAGGGACTTATGATACGCCGGGGATCTCCCATGTGGGCATCTATGTGGGCGATGGCTGGATGCTTCATTGTGGCGACCCCATCAGCTATGCCAACCTCAACACGAGTTACTGGCAGTCCCATTTCTACGCCTACGGAAAATTGTTTTGACAGGAGGTTTTTTATGGCTATCTCCAAAAGCGCGAAAATTCAGGCTGAGATCGAAAAGGTCATGGCCAAGATCAACGAGCAGCAGGCACGGCTCAAGGAGCTGGAACAGAAAAAGCTGGAGGCCGAGAACAGCGAGATCGTGGAGATCGTGCGCGGCATGAGCGTTTCGCTCACCGACCTGCCCGTGCTGCTTCAGACCATCAAGAGCGGCGGCACTTTGGGACAGATTGTCCCGAAGTCCGATTCCGCGGATAAGGAGGACAGCGAATGAACAAGTGGATGAAGAAGCTGACGGCGGCGCTCTGCGCCGCTGTTTTGATGTGCGGCATGGCGGTCACGACCTACGCCGGGGGCGGTGAGGAATGGGATGGCCTTGCCCCGGTAGAGCCGCTGCCCACAGAAACCGTTGACCCCGGCGAGGGCTTCACCGAGGACGGCAACCTTGTGACCCGTGACCTGCTCTACGATAAGGCCACCAACAAGCAGTTCATCACGGTGCAGACCAGCGGCGGCAACACCTTTTACATCGTCATTGACTATGACAAGCCCACCGACGAGGACGGCGAGCAGTACCAGACCTACTTTTTGAACATGGTGGACGAGGCTGACCTGCTGGCGGCGATGCAGGCGGCGGGCGATGAGCTGCCGGAGTGTTCCTGTGCCGACAAATGCGCCGTGGGCGCTATCAACACGGATTGCACCGTCTGCGCTGTAAATATGGGCGAGTGCCAGGGCAAGGCTCCCGAGCCTGCGCCCGTGGTGGAGCCGGAGCCTGACCCCGAGCCGGAGCAGTCCAAAAGCAGCAGCGGGACACTCCTGCTGGTTCTGGCCGTGGCGGTCATCGGCGGCGCGGCGGGCTGGTATTTCAAAATCTACCGTCCCAAGAAGCAGCAGGCTACCGACGCTGCGGAGGACTATGGCGACGATTATGACGATACCCCGCCTTGGGAGGACGAGGACGAAACGGAAAGCGAGGGCGAGGAATGAGATTTACCAACAGTCCTTATGAGGACTTTATGAAAGAAAAGAGCTACTTCAAGGGTGTTCCGCTCAGCCTGCCGCCCAAAGGCTCCCGCTGTGACGGCTGCTCCTACTGGCGCGGGATCGGTTGCGTGTTCTGCTACCGGGAACAGCTCAAGTCCAAGACAGGGGGCAAAAATGAGCCGTGAGCTGACCCGGCAGGAAAAAACGGCGATCCGTAAGCTGGTGACAAAATGGTGCGCCAACTACGATAAAGATTATGGCTGCCTGCCGCTGGACTGTCCCTGCTATATGCTGGGCAAGTGCTGGACAGGCGCTTATTGCCGCTATTTCCGTTCGGCGGTGCTGCCCCTTGATCCCGTGCTGGAAAGGTCGCTGACCGTGGAGCGTATCACGGAAGCCCGGCCTTGCCCGGTGTGCGGCAGGGCTTTTCTTCCGGATGGGCGGCAGCGGTACTGCTCCCCGGTCTGCGCCGGGGCTGCCCTGCGGGAGCAGAAGCGGGCGTATATGCGCCGCAAACGGAGGTAGCGCGTGGAAAAATAGCCCCGGAAAACGCCTGCATTTACAAGGCTTTTCCGGGGCGCTTTTGGGGTGGGCGGTATGTTTTCCTGCCCGCCCCTGTTTTTGCAGAAATGCTTTCCACATCCAAGCGCCGAGCTTTGGGACATTTTGTCCCGAAGTCCCGGCTGAAAGGAGGACTTATGCCTAAATATTATGAGATCAGCGAGGCGGCGGCAAAGCGGGCAAAGGACATGAACAGCTATTCCGACTATGCCCCCGGCTCGGCCACGGCGGGCTACCGGGCGATGGTGGATGAAGCCTATGCGCTGGCAGAGAAGCAGAAGGCACAGGCCGATCCCATGTACCACGATAAGATCGATGCCCTTGTTGACCGCTACGCCCGCAGGCTGGCGGAAAATCTCAATGAGCGCAACGCCATTGATGCCCGTGTGCCGTCCATTCTAATCACCGGGGGCGGCAATTTCCCCGTGGCGAAAAAGGTCAAGCAGAACGCCGCCAGGGATCGCAACTACGGCGAGTACGCCGAAATTGAAAAGCTGCTGGACAAGATCCGCTCCACAGGCAGGGGCGGTATCAGCGCCGACGATGACCTTGCCGTGGAAAAGCTCACGAAAAAGCTGGAGGGAATGGAGTCCCAGCAGGCCATGATGAAAGCGGTCAATGCCTATTTTCGCAAGCATAAGACGCTGGAGGGCTGTCCCGAGCTGACGGCGGAACAGGTAGAAAAGGTCAAGGCGTCCATGTCCCAAGACTGGCGCAAAGACCCCGTTCCGTTTCCGTCCTATCTGCTCACCAACAATAACGCCAACATCCGCCGTGTACGCCAGCGCATCGAGGAACTGAGCCACAAGGCGGAGTTTGTGGGCTGGACATTTCCCGGTGGGGAGGCCAAGGTCAATGAGGCGGAGAACCGCTTGCAGCTCATTTTTGCGGATAAGCCGGACGCCGATACCCGGCAGGCGCTTAAAAGCGAAGGCTTCAAATGGGCGCCCAGCCAAGGGGCATGGCAGCGGCAGCTCAATCAGAACGCCATCCGTGCCGCCGCAAGGCTGGACTTCCTGCGCCCGGAGGATGGCAAAAGCCCCTATCAGCTCCAGCCCTTTGCAAAACGGGCGGAAAAGGATGTATCACGGTGAGGAGGGTATATGGACAAAAACCAAGGCTATGAGATCATCAAGGCCGTCATGCTGGAAAACGGCAGGGGCTTTGCGCTGGGGCATCATCCTACCGCTCCCTCGCCCTATGTCACATGGGCTTGCTACGATGACAAGGACGGCCAGCGGCAGTATGAATGGGGGCATTACGGCAGCGACCGTGCCGCTTTGGAACAGGACTTTGCGGCGCGGGTGCAGGAGTACCAGCGCCTTTACAATGTCGGTGTCAGGCGGGTCGAGGCTCCCGGCCTTTACAAGTATTATTCTACCCAGCGTCCCGTGGACATCGGGACATTTCCCAAGCCGCCCCGCAACGCCCCAGATGAGATCGTCAACTACGATCAGCGTGTCCCGGTTGAAAACGGATCGTTTCTGGCGTGGGGGCATTTGACCTACACACGGCCATTGACCAAGCGACAGGCGTCTGACTATGAGCTACGGCCTGCGCCCGACAATCCCGACAGACCCCGTTCGATCCGGGAGCAGATGAAAACCGCCGCAAAACAGGTCGAGGCTGACCGGGGGCAAGCCGCCCCAAAGAAAAATGCCCCTGACCGGGGCGACAGATAGGAGGACATTTATGGAGCAGGAACGCAATCCCAACAAGAACGCCGAGCTTGCGATGGAGCAGAACGGGAACATGATCGACGGCATCATCAACAATCTGCCTGTGCCGCCCCCGGCAGAAAAGCCGCTGGACAAGGTGCGGGAACACCCGCCCAAGCGCCGCAGCCGGGAGCGTGAGGAGCGTTGACAAAAAAGCGGCGGCGCTCTGTCCATCTTCATGTGATGGTGACGCCGGAGGAACAGGCATTGATCGCTGACCGCATGACCGAGGCCGGAATCTCCAACATGGGAGCTTATATGCGGAAAATGGCGCTCAACGGCTATGTCCTCCACGTTGACCTCTCGGACATCCGGGAGCTGGTGGCCTTGCAGCGGCGGTGTGCCAACAACCTAAACCAAGTGGCCGTCCATGCCAACACCTACGGCATCTACCCCTCGGAGATCGCGGCGCTCCAAAAGGACTATGCCGACCTTTGGGAGCCGCTGTCCGAGCTGCTGAAAAAGCTGTCGGCTGTGGTGAGCCTATGATTTGTCGGGGAGCGGCCTTGTGCCGTTCCCCGGCTTTCACGACCTCGGGACAAAATGTCTCGAGGTCGTGAAAGCTCGACATCCTTGTGCGCCTATTTTCCCAGAGGTATAATATGGGTAGAAGGACAAACCAACTTGATTTTTTGATGGAGGTAGCTGCTATGATCGTTCTCAAAATCCTTGCCGCCCCCGTGATGGTGGCGCTGTCCCTGCTGGCCGCTATGGTCACATTCCTGTTCTGCGTGGCGTCCGCCGTATGTGAGCTGGGTTGCATCGCGCTGACGCTGCTCTCCCTGATCCTATTCATCGGTGGGCAGACGGTGGGCGGGATCGTGTTCCTCGTCCTTGCGTTCCTCGTTTCTCCCTTTGGCGTTCCCGCTATCGCTGAGTGGCTGGTGGACAGACTGCACTCTGCCAAGTTTGCCCTGCGGGATTTCATCACCGGCTGATACTTCGGGACAAAATGTCCCAAAGCAGGAACAACGGTGGCTGACCACAGCCGCCGTTTGTCATATCAAAAGGAGGACTGCCTATGGCCACAACCTATTTCAAGAAGCACAAAATCAGCAAGGGCGAAACCATCGCACAGTCCTTGAAAGAACGGTTTGACTATGGTAAAAACCCGGACAAGACCGAGGGCGGCGAGCTGATTTCTTCTTATGCTTGCGACCACATGACCGCCGATGCGGAGTTCCTGCTCGCCAAGGCCAAGTACAAGGCCACCACGGGCCGGGAGCAGCGGTGGGACGCGGATGTGCTGTGCTATCAGATCCGCCAGTCATTCATGCCCGGGGAGATCACGCCGGAGGAGGCAAACCGCATCGGCTATGAAACGGCCATGCGCTGGACAAAGGGCAAGTATGCCTTTTTTGTTGCTACCCACACGGACAAGGCACACATCCATAATCACATTTATTACAATTCGACCTCGCTGGACTGCACCCGGAAATTCCGGGACTTCATCGGCTCTGGCCGTGCGGTGCGGCGGCTCTCTGACCGCATTTGTCTTGAAAATGATCTGTCCGTCATCACCAACCCCAAACTGCACAGCAGGGGACGATTTCTCCATTACGGGGCATGGCTGGGGACGGAGCGGCAGCCCCCATACAAGGAGCAGCTACGGCTTGCCATCAATGAAGCTCTTGCCAAACGCCCCGCCGATTTTGATGCTTTCCTCCGGCTCATGGAGGCGTCCGGCTTCACGGTCAAGCATGGGCGCGGCGGCGCAATTTCTTTTCTTGTTCCGGGGCAGGAGCGGGCGACCCGGCTGCGGGCATCTACCCTCGGGGACGGCTACGATCCCGAGGACATCAAGGCGGTTATCGCCGGGGAGCGTCCGCTCCCGGATCAGTCTGTCCCTGCGCCTGTTGTCCTTCGCCGTGTCAATCTGATCGTGGATATAGAGGAACGGCTGCGCTCTGGTAAGGGTGCTGCCTATGCACGGTGGGCGAAGGTTTACAATCTCAAGCAGATGGCGGCGGCACTTCAATTCATGCAGGAGCAGAACATCACCGAGTATGACCAGCTCTTCGCCAAGGCCGAGAACGCCGTTTCCCATTTTCATACGCTGACGGAACAGCTTCGGCAGACCGAGGCCGACCTTTCCCATACCTCCGAGCTGATGGGAGCCGTGGTGCGGTACGCCAAGACCCGCCCCATCTTTGACGGGTACAAGGCCGCAAAGTACAGCCGAAAATATCTTGCCGAGCATGAGGCGGAGCTGGCGGACTACCGGGCAGCCAAGGCTACAATGGGAGAGTTGCTGGGCGGTGAGAAGCTGCCCAAAATGGCAGAGCTAAAAGAAAAACGCCGCCAACTGGCGGCGCGGAAAAAGGCACTCTACGCTGACTACCGAACGGCGCAGGAGCAAATGCGGCAGGCCGTGGCAGTCAAGGCCAATATCGACCATCTGCTGGGTGTCACGGACGGCCAGCACAAAAAGGAACAGGAGCGATAGCGAACGGTGACGCAGGCAAATTACTTTGGGACAAAATGTCCCAAAGCCGGGTTTGGGGAGGCTCCCCAACAAGCATTTTTGCAGCCCGCCGGGATGCAAAAATAGCAAGTGTGGCTACACTTGCCCTGCTTGCCGTTAGTGCGTACCCCGGAAACCCCATGAAAAAACGGAGGCAGCGCCGTTTCTTACGCTCCCTCCGTTTCTCTGGCTTTTTGTATTCCCTCTGCGGTGGCTTCCATGATCGTCAATTCATTCTCGTCCATTGTGTTTAGCATCCTGTCAATGTGCTGGCGGCAATCACTTTCTTCATTCTGTTTGTCAGGATAGAAGAATTGATCAACGGAAATATCCAGCAAAGTGACGATTTTATAAAAGGTATTCAAGCTCGGATGCTGACCACGATTTTCAAAATACATAATGGAACGAGGTGTACGATCAACGAGCTGCGCGAGGTATTCCTGCGTCCAGCCTTTGGCTTCTCTTTTGCGCTTGATCTCCCGGCCTAATGCGTGGAAGTCGAGCCGTCTTTCATCTTGGTACATTCTCATATCACCCATATATTATTCTACATTTCGGGTTTGGTTATGAGAACGAAACACGATTTTATGTTTTGGTAGTATTTTATTTTATCAGCGTTTTCAGTAACGGCATTGATAGATTGAAAGAATGGCAGTAAAATAAATGCGGATACAATTTCAGACTCCATAATAGATACATATTTCTCTGCTATACTTGAAAAATTGGAGGTGGGACAATGCAGAAGATTTTAATTGTCGAAGATGATATTGACATTCAGGATATATTGAAAAATCATCTGATTGATGCGAGATATGAAGTTGCTGTTGCTTCTGACGGCGTGGCGGGGATTGCAATGTTTGATGATACAATCGACCTTGTGCTGTTAGATATTATGCTCCCTAAAATCGACGGCTATGGTGTATGTGAGGTCATTCGCAAAAGGTCACAAGTCCCTATTATTATGCTTACTGCGCTTTCGGATGAAGAAAACCAGTTGCGGGGTTTTGAACAGCAGATTGATGATTACATTCCAAAGCCCTTTTCGCCCAAAATCCTGCTGTGCAAGATTGCGGCTATTCTTCGCCGTAGGACTGCGGAAAATCAAAATCAATCCCTGCTTACTTATAAAGAGCTGAGTATGGACGTTGACGGATTCCATGTATATCAAGGCGGAAACGAGGTTGTTTTAACCAGCAAAGAGTTTGCGCTTCTTAGGCTTATGATTGAAAATCAAGGAAAGGTTTTTACTCGGCAAATGCTACTGGACCAATTGTGGGCGGAGGATTTGGAGGTCGAGGATCGAATCGTTGACAGTCATATAAAGAACATTCGTAAAAAGTTAAATGCTGACTATATAAAAACAATCAGAGGGGTGGGATACAGAATTGACAAAGTACATTAAGCAACGGTTATCCGTCAAGATTTTTATAATTACATTTCTTCTACTGGGTACAGCTTGTGGTGGAACATATTTTTTCATTTCAAAACTGTTACCTACGACATACTCCAATTTGATAAATGCGACTACGGAGAAAGCCGCCATGCACCTTGCCGAGCAAATGGCGGATTTTAATAATATAGACGATTGTGAAAATGAATTGGCTGATTTTTCAGCGAAAACAAATGCCGCTTTTTGGATTGAGGACAGCAACGGCAATATTATCTATCCGAATGAAGTGGCTACGGAAATTTCTACTGTTTCAGCAGATCAAGCAGTTACATTTGATGAAGATGAATCGTTCATAGATATGCAGCTGTCCGGGGCAACTACAACGAACTTTTACCCAATTACTCTAAAAAACGGGGCTGCTTATACGCTGGTAGTTCAAACGGATTTGTTTGTCGTACAGCAGGCAACAAAAGTATTGCTGTCCATATTTCCGTATGTTATCCTAATGGTCTTTCTGCTTTCTCTCCTTTGTGCAGGGCTCTATACACGGTACATCACTCGACCTATTGTGCGACTGAGCAAGATTTCAAAGCAAATGGCGGAACTGGATTTTTCTGGTCAATGTACTGCTGCGCGGGAAGATGAATTGGGGTGCTTGGCACAAAATCTAAATTCGTTGTCGGCCTCGCTCTCTACTGCGCTGAATGATCTTCAAACTGCAAACCAGCAGCTCAAGACAGATATGGAAAAGGAACAAGCATTAGAGCAACAGCGGGTAGAATTTTTCTCGGCAGCCTCCCACGAACTGAAAACACCGCTGACTATTTTGAAAGGTCACTTGTCGGGGATGCTGAACGGGATCAGCGGCTATGAAAACCACACAGAGTACATGGAGCGTTCCCTTGCAGTTGTTGACAGGATGGAAAATCTGATAAAAGAATTGTTGTATGTTTCTAAAACGGAGGGAACTCAGAAATCCGCATATAAAGTCGTTGACTTTGCGGAAGTATTCCGGGTACAGCTTGCCACGGTTTCAGATTTATCGGAAGAAAAGAAACAGCACCTTGAGGTCAATATTCCTGACCGACTTTACTGTGAAGTGGAACAAGTGCAGATGGAACGGGCAATTCAGAACATATTGGTAAACGCAATTCGGTATTCTCCAAGTAACGAATCAATCCATATAACTTTGTCTGAAATACACGGTACGATTCGTGGTGAAATTGAAAATACAGGTGTCCATGTGCCTGATGATGCCCTCCCGCATTTGTTTGAAGCTTTCTACCGGGCGGACGCATCCCGTAACCGTAATACAGGCGGAACTGGATTAGGGCTTTATATTGTTCGCAAAATCATGGAAATGCACCATGCAAAGTACAGCATCACTAACACAAGCAACGGCGTAATGTTTTGGTTTGAACTGCCTTGCAAGCAGCCAATAGATAACTCCATCTAAAATCCATAATCTATGCAAACTATATCCAAGTTGTTTTGCTATATTTTAGCTGTCCTTAAGGGGCAGCTAAAATTTTTATAAAGCGAGGTCTTATCTATGAAGAACAAAAAAATATTAGCAGTGGGCTTGTGCGGAGCAATCTGTTTGAGCCTTGCCGGTTTTACTTATGCAAATGCACTGGCTTCAGACGCACCAAAGAATTTGGCATCTGAAACTGAAAACACATCCGGCGTCGATATTCTCTATCATGATACGGATGGTGGACAAATCAGCGTTGACGGTAAAAATTGGGTTGCCGAGGCAGATTATGAGAAGAACAATGCGGCACCGGATGTGCAGTGGTGGACAGCCGAAGAGTACGAGGCTTGGATGAACGAACAGAAAAATGAAATGGAAGCGTTGATTGGAACTGGAGATGGTTGGTATGATGGGCAAGGCGTATTCCATGAATTTACGCAGGAAAGCGTAGATGCTATGATGGACAGCTATAAGGAAACTCTGGAAAGTATCAAAAAGGGAGTATTGTATTCCAAAGACGACGGTGACGGCGATACCTACTCCATGATTCCACCTACTGAAGATGTAGTTTCCTCTTATAGTGTTGATGTAACAAAAGATAATGGAAAAACAGTACACATTGGGGATTATTCCACAGTTGAGGAATTAGATAAAGCCATTTCTGATGCAGTTAAAAATGGTCAACTCACACAAGAAGAAGCGGACTCCGTTCAGAAATAATGACTAAGCCATTCTGCCGGACGACGGCAAAAGAAAAAAAGCCGTCGTAATGCAGACAAATTGACACGCCCATTTGAAACGGCGGCTTTGATTTTCAGAGCCGCCGTTTCTTTGCGCCTACACACAAACCAATGACGACCCATTGAAACTGTAAAGGCACGGTGGCCTATGGAGGTATCGCCGTGTCCATTTTTGCTTTCTGTAATCCCCCTAATACTCTGCGGTCAAAAAAAGCCCATGCCCCGCAACGGAGTATTCTGGATATGAACATGAAATAAATAAGTACAATAATAACGGTAATATTTCGTGCGCCCGCATAGCGTCATGCTGTGCGGGCGTTTTTATATGCCTGCACCTTGGGACAATTTGTCCCAAAGCGGCCAGCCCCGGCTGCCGATCCCCGCCGTTCCTCCGTTCTGTTCACCCACCCACACATGAACCGAATGGAGGAAATACAAATGACGACCATCAATCTGAAGGACTTTTACGCTTGGTACACCCATGATGAATACATCGAAGTTTCCGACGAAGTGGCCGCCGAACTGAAGGCGGGCAAGCTGTATGAGGCAGCCTATCAGCGGCGCACGACCCGCAACAAGGCGCAGTATTCCCTCGACTGTGACGATGGGATCGAATACTCGGCCTGCCTGCATGAACCGACGCCGCAGGAGCTTCTGGATCGCATGGAGCTGTTCGTCCACCTGTGGAATGCCCTCAACTCTCTGCCGGAGGTGCAGGGCGTCCGGGTAGAGGCGCATTTGATCCTCGGCAAAAGCTACCGCCAGATTGCCCGGGAGCAGGGTGTGGACAAAAGCGCCGTTCGCCATTCCGTCAAAAGCGGCAAGGCGGCCATGAGAAAATATTTGAAAAAATTTCTCTAAGGGTATCTCCATTTGCCCGATTTTTGTCCTTGGTATATGAGAGGTAGTTTTCACCTCTCCGCAGCAAAGTAGTTGATGCTCCGTGACGGATCGTCGCTATCCGCTGTGAGGGAGCGCCGCATTGAATACGAGCTGTCTTATGACAGGCCAACAGGAGCGGGTGCGGCGCTCCCAACTGTCAAAAACACCTTGGGACATTTCGTCCCAAGGTCATAAGTCACAGGCCAGCGCTTTTATGAGGCGCTGGCCTTTCCCTGTTGCCGAGAATTGAAAAGGAGGTCTTTATGCAGCAGAGAAAACAACATACCGCATTTGCTGTGGATGGCTACGCCATCACCGCCAGCTTCGCAGACTGCAAAAATGCGGCAGCGCTCCATCATGTAAAGCAGATTTTACTATCTTCCTTTGCCAACAATACGGCAAAAAATAGCTCCGGCGACATCCTTGCAATCCCTCCCGAACAGAGGGATAATAATAGTGGGGGTAGTCCCTATGTACCTTGAAAACTTCATATTCCCCGCGTATTGATTGCGTTTTTTCATTGACCCATCGACAAATGAAAGGACGGATCAATATGATGATGGAAAACAGAATGATGACAGGTAATCGAGTCGATTGCCTATACCGCGTGTCCACCGACAAGCAGGTGGACTACAATGACAAAAGCCAAGCCGACATTCCCATGCAGCGCAGGGAGTGCCATCGCTTCTGTGAAAAAATGGGCTGGACGATCGTTCATGAGGAACAGGAGGACGGTGTGTCCGGGCATAAGGTTAGAGCCGAAAACCGGGACAAGCTGCAAATCATCAAGGAACGAGCCAAGCAGGGAAAATTCGATATTCTGCTTGTGTTCATGTTTGACCGCATCGGGCGTATCGCTGACGAAACGCCCTTTGTAGTGGAATGGTTTGTTAAGAACGGCATCCGGGTCTGGAGTACGCAGGAGGGTGAGCAGCGTTTTGATAATCACACGGACAAGCTCACCAACTACATCCGCTTCTGGCAGGCCGACGGCGAAAGCGAAAAGACTTCAATTCGCACAAAAACCGCTCTCGGCCAGCTTGTCGAGGACGGCGGTTTCAAGGGCGGTCTTGCTCCCTATGGGTATGACCTTGTAAAAAGCGGACGCTTCAATAAACGCAAGCACGAGGTTTTTGAGCTGGCTATCAATGAAGCCGAGGCCGCTGTGGTACGGATTATCTTTGACAAGTATGTGCATGAGGGTTTCGGCGCTCAACGGATCGCCACCTACTTAAATAACCTCGGCTATCGGGCGAGAACGGGTAAAATGTGGCATCACGCCAGCATCCGGGGTATCATTTGCAATCTGACATATACCGGGGTGCTTCGCAGCGGCGAAAGCCGCTCCCAAACGCTGCCCCACTTGCAAATCATAACGCCGGAGCTATTCGAGGCCGCACAACACATTCGTACCTCCCGTGCCAACTCCGCCGAACAGGAACGGCGTGTACCGCTGAATACCCGTGGTCAGTCCTTGCTGGCCGGGAATGTCTTTTGCGGGCATTGTGGCTCCCGGCTGGCGCTCACCACCAACGGCAAGGCTTATCCATGCAAGGAAAATGCTCACCGCATTGTAAAGCGTGTGCGGTATATCTGCTACGGCAAGACACGCAAGCAAACCGAATGTGATGGGCAGACTGGCTACACAGCGCATATTCTTGACGGTATCATTGATAAAGTGGTGCGGCAGATCTTCGAGCGAATGAAAGCAATCCCTAAAAGTGAGATCGTCAATATCCGCTATCGTGAAAAGATGGAAGAACGGAAAACGCTTCTCAAAAGTGCAAAATCAGACTACGCCAAAGCCGCCGCCGAGCTTGATACGCTCCGGGCAGAGGTTATTAAATCCCTCCGGGGCGAAAGTGCTTTTTCGCAGGATTTGCTTGGTTCTTTGATTTCTGACTGTGAGACAAAATGTCTCGAAGTTCAGCACACTATGGAGGCGGCGCAGGCGGCCTACGACGAGGGACAGGCCATGCTGGACGCCTTAAACGCTCAGTATGACGATATTATTTCATGGGCGGATATGTACGACAGCGCCAGCACGGAGTCAAAGAAAATGATTGTGAGCTGCCTGATCCGGCGTGTGGAAGTGTATCGAGACTATCGGCTGCATATCGACTTCAACATTGACTTTGAGCAGTTCAGCGCTGGGCTGGACATTTCGGCAATCGCCGCATAAGAAAAGCCCGCTTCAAAAGAGAAGTGGGCATAAAACAAAAAACTTGCTTTTTTCAAAGCAAGCATTTATTAAGAATACTCAGCGCACCCGATTGGTGGAGATAAGCGGGATCGAACCGCTGACCTCTTGACTGCCAGTCAAGCGCTCTCCCAGCTGAGCTATACCCCCGTATAAGGGGTGCGCTGAGTAATTTCTTATTCAATTAGTGCGGGGGTTGTTTACCGCTTCAACCGGGCTCCCAGCTGAGCTACGCCCCCGTTTGGTACTTGAAGATTATAACACAGGTGGTTACAAATTTCAAGCCCTTTTTTGTTTTTTTATTGATCTTTTTTCGCAAAGCGAAAAATATCGCCGTTTATTCGATGCTGTGAATGCGGTATGTTCCGCTTTCGGCAGCTTTGTAAGCGAGGTCATCTTCAAAGACATAGCCGCTTTCAAGACGAATAACGCCGTGCATGGTGCTTGGCAGCTTGACCGTCAACACAATGACGTCGTCCTCATCCCTCTCCCATGCGGAAGCGATGCGGCCTGCGGGTGCAATGTGGAACGCTTCGGCATGTGTGAGGCGCGAAATGAACGACGGGCGGAAATCCACCTCATTCGGTTCACCGTGCGGCGCCATGCGGATACCGGAGAGCGCCTGCGTAAACCAGCTGCTGATGTCGCCCCAGAAATGGTGATTCAGTGAGCCGATGCGATCACTGCCCTCGGGCTGAAACACCTCCCACAGCGTCGTGGCGCCGCGTGCGATCCAGTTGCCGTAGGACGGATAATCCGGGCGGGTAATCATGGAGAACGCGAGGTCACTGTACCCGAACTCCGTCAAAACATGGAACAGCACACGTCCGCCGAGCACGCCGACATCGAGGTGATACTCCTGCTCCTCAATGAGGTTGATAAGCTGCTCAAACGCTGCCTTGCGCTCTGCGGGCTCGAAGATGTTATAGTAGATGGCCATGGCCTGCGAAGTCTGGCAGTTGCCAGCAGCGAGCATAGTGTTCTCGTCGATGAGATACTTGCGCACAACAGCTTTCCAACGCTTAGAGAGCGCGCGGGCAAACGCCACCTGCTCCGGCATATGGAGCTTATCGAACAGAAACGCGGCTTTATCCGCCATGTCCTTTGAGAGCACCGTATCGGTGAATGCGAGCGGCGATTTATATTCGTGCGCTTCGCGTCCCGGCGGGCACCAGTCGCCAAGGCCGATGGCGAGCAGGTCGTGCTCGTCCATACGCGTTGTGAGGTAGTGCAGGTATTTGATGATCGCCGGGGCGCACAGTTTGGCGGAATCCAAATCGCCGCGGTACTGATACAGTCTGTACGGCAGCTCAATGAGCACGCTATCCCATGCGGGGCCGTTGCCCCAAGCAAAGCCCCAGCCGCTTGTGGGCACGATGCCGGGCAGTGCGCCGTTATTATCCTGTGCTTTCACAATGGCACGCAGCCATTCGCGGTAGCTCTTTTCTGCGCCGAGGTTCAGCAAAATATGTTCGGAAGAAAGTGCCGCGTCGGCCGTCCAGCCGTTTTTCTCGCGCTGCGGGCAGTCCGTCGGGAAATAATAGAAATTCGTTACGTCCGATTGGCGCGTCATTTGCTGTAATTTGTTTGCAGTCTCATCCGAGCAGGAGAAACCGCCGCGCTCTTCGAGCAGCGAGTGCATCTCAAGCGCTGTAAGCAGGTCTTCCGTCGCTTGCGCTTCGGTGATGCCGCTGACGAGCACATAACGGAAACCGTGATACGTAAACGCCGGTGTATATACCTCTTCCCCGTCGCCGCGACAGGTATACACGTCTTTGTGGACATATTCGAGGTCGCGCGCCCAGTGCTCACGCTTAAACCAGATATTTTCCACGTCCGGCAGGCCGTCCTTCAAGTGCTCGCCGTGTCGAAGTTCTATGCGCTGGTCAAGCTCGCCGCGCACGCACAAGCGGCACACACCGGCGGTGTTGATACCGAAATCGTACAGATAGCCCTTTTCCGTTTTCGTAACGGAGATGGGCTTTAATTCATTTACGATGTCAATCGGCTCCGCGGTACACAGGCGCTTTTCGCCGCGCGGCTGCGGGGCGCGTTCGGCAAATTTCCATGCACTGTCGTCAAATCCGATAGTATTCCAGCCGGGTATTTCCAAGCGGCCGTCGTAAATTTCACCGAAGCGATAGTCATCAAACAGCAGCGGAGACGATTCCGTGCGCCATGTTTCGTCACTTTCAATGCAGTGCGCCTCCCCACTTTTGTCCGTGTACGTCAGGCACAGCGCCATTTGCGGTGCGGCACGGAATGCAGCGATGTCGAAATCCCAGATATGCCCGCCGGGGTTATTCGTAAAGCCGTTGCCAAGCCACACGCCAAGCACATTTTCGCCCGCGCGGAGCGTGACCTCATACGTATCGTAATACACAAGGTCATCGGGATTGTTGATGTACGGCGCAAGACGACCCTTTGTGATGCGTTCGCCATTTAAATACAGCTCATAAAAGCCGAGCGCCGTGATGATAACGTTTGCTTTGGCTTCGTGATCGGCTTGAAATGCGCGGCGCAGATACGGCGCAGGCACGTGGTGTTCAAATGTATTGTAAGCTTCGGATGCGCGGATAAAAGACTTCGGAAATTCCATTTTAACTCCTCCAAAAAGGACTGAATTCCTCTTTTATGACTGCTGTTTCGCTTTTGATTCGGTTGTGGGATCTACGTAGACGGTCTTATACTGCACATAGATGACCATGCCGGGCTTTGCGCCCTGCGGCTTTGAAACATAGCGGATCTGCGTGTAATCGACCGGCACTTGCGCGGAATCCTTCGCGCGGCTATGCTGCGCGGCAAGCACGGCGGCTTCCTCCATGGCGGTCTCCGTCGGTGCCTTGCCGTCTGTGACGAGCACCGTGTGCGAGCCGGGGATGTTCTTCGTGTGAAACCAAATATCGTTGTTGTTTGCGTCCTTCATTGTCAGCTTGTCGTTCTGGCGGTTATTGCGCCCGACAAGCACCGTGAAGCCGTCGCTCGTCTTGAACTTGAGCGGTGCGGAAAGCGCAGGCTGCTTCTGGTTCTTTTTGCCCGCCTTGCGGCGCACGTAGCCCTGTTCGGCAAGCTCGGCGCGAATCTCATTTAAATCACGTTCGTTTTCGGCGAGGGCAAGCGATTCGAACACACTGTCGATATACGTCAGCTCCGTCTGCGCAAGGCCGATCTGCTCAGTCAGCTTTTCCTCCGCTGTTTTCGCCTTGCGGTAGTTTTTATAGTATTTCTGCGCGTTCTGCTGCGGCGTGAGCGCCGGGTCGAGCGCAATCTCAAGCTCCGCCAAATTCTCATCATAGAAATTTTGCAGCTTTACGGATGTTTCACCCTTTTGAATCGCATACATATTCGCACTGAGCAGGTCGCCCTTGATGCGCAGTGTGTCGCGCTCGGCGCATGCGGAAAGCTCTGCCTGCTGGTTCGCGATCTTGCGGCTCAAACGGTCGGCGTGATTCGCAAGCAGACGCAGAAGATCCTGACTTTTCACGCGCATACGCTCAATCTGGTCGCGCTCGGCGTAGAACGCGTCGAGCATTTCGGAAAAGCTCTTTTTTTCACTGACCGTCATCGCGTTGCCGTACTGACGAATGTCCATAAACGCGAAATCTTTCGGTTTATTCTGCGGGTCGATGACAATATGCGGTGTGCCGGAAACGTTTTTCGCCGTCTCCATCAGCGTCGTCACGTACATCTCCGTACGGCGGCGCTGCGGGGGCGTCATGCTTTTCACATACACCTCATGCCCCAGCCCCGCGCTGTTTTCGACTTCGCGCGCGATGATCGGCGAAATGCCCTGCAAAACAGACATCAACGCTTTGGAAAGCTCCATATCACGCGGTAAAGCATCGATACGCGCCATGATCTCCTCCACCGTGCAGGTAAGCATGGAAAGCTTATCCTGCGGGGGCGGCAAGCGGTATAAAAGCCCAGGCAACACAAGACGCTCCGAAGACATCTCGGCATCCACGCGTTTTAGTGCATCGATGATTTTGCCGTTTTCGTCAACCAAAATGATATTGCTGTACCGGCCCATGATCTCCACGGCAAGCGTCAGTTCCACGTGGTCGCCGAGCTCGTTCACGCTGTCAAATTTCAGCATGAGCGCACGCTCCAAGTCGGGCTGCGTGATCTCCAAAAGCTTTGCACCCTGCAATTTCTTGCGCAAAAGCATGCACAGCATCGGCGGCTGCTGCGGGTTTTCCACCGGAATCGTCGTCAGATTGATGCGCGCACTGTTTGCACGGGCGGAAATGAGCAGCTTATATGCGGCGCTGAAGCCGCGAAATGCGAGAATCAGCTCATCGCGGTTCGGCTGAAACACACGGTCTACGCGCGTGCCGAGCAAGGACGTGCCGATTTCCTCTTTTAAATGTCGTAAAAATACACCATCCAGTGCCATTTTATAAAACCATCGCTTTTAAAAAGCGCCTTTCTGTTCTGTTTCAAAGCGTTTCCATCGGCGGGCGTTCGCTTTCGGAAACGATAAATTCCACACCCGGGCAGGCTGTGTCAAGATAAGCTTTCAGCCGCTCGCGGTACGGCAGCTCCGTGTGGTAGTGCCCGGCTTCATACAAAGCCAGTCCCGCCTGCTGCGCCGCGATGACCTCGTGGTGCTTCACTTCGCCGGTGACGAACGCGTCCGCGCCCTTTGCCTGCGCTGCAAGGGCATAGTCTCCCCCGGCACCGCCGACGACCGCGACTGTGCGGAGCATTTTGCTGACCGCCGTGCAGCGCACCGCCGAAAGCCCCAGCGCTTCCTTAATGTGCGCAGCAAAGTCCTCCGTTGTCATTTCTTCCGGCAGCTCGCCCATGTAGGCAATGTCCGTTTCGCCCTCTTTTAAAATGCCGCGGACGTTTTGCAGTCCCAACTTGCGGCAAAGCGCATCGTTCACGCCGTAGGGATATGCCATATCGAGATTCGTGTGCGCACTGATGACCGCAATGCCGCTCTGCACAAGCGCATAGATGATGTTCTGCGGCCGCACGGTACGCAGCGGGTTAAAGATCACCGGATGGTGGCTGATGATGAGCTCCACGCCGATGCTTTTCGCCTCACGCAAAACGCGCGGCGTGACATCCAAGCAAAGCAACGTCTTTGTGACGTCGGCATTTTCATCACCGATCAGAATGCCGACGTTATCAAAATCCATTGCCGTTTGAAACGGCGCAATACGGTCTATGGCATCATAGATCTCTCGAACGGTCATGCGTTCTCCTCCTCGCCGTACAGATCTAAAAGCATTTGCAGCAAAATTTCCAGCGCGCTGCTGTCTGCGCCGCCGTGCCGCATGCCCTTGATCTTATTTTCGATGTTGTGCCGCACGCTTTTGGCATAACGTGCGCTGAACGGACTGCCGGGTTTGATCTGTCCCATATATAAATCAATCAGCTTTAAATTATCCCGCTTTTGATCGGTATAGTACACGGACATCACGGAGTAAATTTTATCACTATCTACTACCGCTTCTTCGCGGTCAATCGTAAAGCCCAGCGCGGCAAGTCCCTCTCTAAGCTGCATGGCGGTCGTCATCGGCTGCAAAACAAGGTGCTTATCCATTGCACACAGCCATGGCGCTTCCGAGATGATACGCAAAATAAGTTCACCGCCCATGCCGGCGATGACAATGTCCTCCGCCTCATCCGGCAGCACCCCGTGCAGGCCGTCTCCACACACAAAGTGCATTTTGTCCGCCACACCGCAGCGCGAAGCATTGTTCATGGCGCTTTCCAGCGGCCCTTTGTGAACATCAACCGCAACGGCAAACGGTATCTTGCCGCTTTGCAGCAAACAGACCGGCACATAGCCGTGGTCTGTGCCGATATCGGCAAGTTTTTTGCCTTCCCGCACAAAATCTGCACATTTTTGCAGACGCGCGCCAAGGGTGGGTGCTCGTTCTATTCTGTTTTGTTCCATGAGTTCCTCCGAATTGCCGGATCGGCGAATTTGCTTATTTTGTGGCGAAGCGCGCGTTAAATGCTGCTGCGAACTGCTCTGCATCCATACCATGCACTGCACAGGCCTCTGCGATTGTTTCGCCGCGTGCGGCGGGACATTCAATGCAATGCATGCCCGCTTCCCTGAAAAACGCTGCGGCATCTGTCTCCCGCCGCAGAATATCGCCGATGATGGTATCAACCGTAATGTGCATAAAACATCCCCCTTTAAAGATATTTAACCAATTTAATTATACGATGCATAAGTTTGTTTTGCAAGGTATATCACGGCTTTCCGCGTAAATATCGTAAATATTTATAAAGCAATATTTGTCTTTGAACTGCAAAATGCCCGGCAGTCTCCCGCCGGGCACCGATATGCGTTTTAAAGCTTATCTTTCTTCCTTCATGCGTGCAAAGCACTCGCTGCAATAGACCGGACGGTCCTCACGCGGCTTGAAGGGAACGGTTGCTTCCTTGCCGCAGGCGGCGCAGACAGCCGTGTACATCTCACGTTCCGGCTTTGCCGCATTCTTGCGGTTCTGGCGGCATGCCTTGCATCTCTGCGGCTCGTTCTCGAAGCCCTTGGATGCGTAAAATTCCTGCTCGCCGGCTGTGAATACAAATTCTTTGCCGCATTCCTTGCAGATCAGGGTCTTGTCTTCGTACATGTGTTTTTACCTCGCTTTGGTCATAATAGAATAGAATGAGTTTTGCCCCCGGCGGATTTGCACCGCTTCATTGAAAAACAACGCCATCAACTGTGGAAGGGCATATACATATAAATATAAATATATAGAAAAGGTATCCGCGCGAAAGTCATCCTTTGGCGTCATTGTTTTTCTGCCGCAGCTTTTTGCGTACACGCGCCATCGCGTTATCGAACGCACGCGCCGAAATGCCGAGTTTTCTCTCTGCTTCCTGCCGCTTATAGCCGCCAAGATACAAAGAAAGCACACGCAGTTCAAAATCGGAAAGTGAAATATGGATAACAGAAAGCAGCCGGTCCATCTCGTCGCGGCTCTCCAAAAGCGTTTGCGGGTCGGAAAGGCGGTCTGCCCCAAGGTCTTCCATCTCCTCAATGGGCACAGCGTTATTGAGGAAAGAATTTTTCAGACTGGAGCTACGCCGCACGGCGCTGACGATTCGATTGCTGATACACCGCCCGGCATACGTTTCAAACGACGTCCTTTCGCTCGGCTTATAGGAATTCGCCGCGTCTAAAAGCCCCAAAAGCCCCTCCTGGTACAGGTCTTCCCGCTCAAGGGAAAAAATCTCGCGAAAACTGCACGCCTTGATGCGGATGACCTTCAGGTAGCGCGCCGCAAGCTCCGAAAACGCCGCGTCATCTCCGTTTTGAAAACGAAGTGCCAGCGCCTCATCGCTGAGCGGTATACTATTTTTCTGCCCGGTTTCCTGCATGAGAACGCTCCAAATGACTACTGTTTCTTTATCATACTCCAAACCCTTACAGAAGTCAAGACAAATCTTCCTATACTGTACAAAAATGCTCGACCGAATTTTTACATTTATATCTATCCTGCAAACTTAAACTTCTATTGCCAAAATTCGATAAAAAGTATATAATGCAGACAAGAACTGCGAAAGGCGGTAAAAATATGGTATCAAAAGCATTCAGCATGGGACTTTTCGGCATGCACGCGTTCAAAGTGGAAGTGGAATGTGACCTTTCTGCCGGTCTGCCTGCCTTTGACCTTGTCGGCCTGCCGGACGCCGCCGTAAAGGAATCGCGCAATCGCGTGCGCGCCGCACTGAAAAACTGCGGGTTCGATTTCCCCGTCAGCCGCATCACGATGAACCTTGCCCCTGCCGACGTGCGCAAAGAGGGCCCCGTTTACGACCTGCCGCTGCTCATCGCTTTATTAAAAGCCACCGGCCAGCTGAATGTCAACACGGATGACTGCATTTTTGCGGGCGAGCTTTCGCTTTCCGGTGCGCTGCATCCTGTGCGCGGTGTGCTCTCCATGGCGATAGAAGCCGGAAAACTCGGCTACACGCGCATGTTTGTGCCTGCGGAAAACGCCTATGAAGCCGCCGTTGTGACCGGGCTTTCGGTCTACCCTGTGCCGGACGTGTTCACACTCATCGACCATCTGCGCGGTACAAAACCGATCCTGCCCGCCGCGCCGTACCACAGCGATCCGAAAAATCAGCCGCCGCTGCCGGACTTCGCCGATGTAAAAGGGCAGGCACAGGCAAAGCGCGCTTTAGAGATTGCCGCAAGCGGCGGGCACAACGTGTTGCTCATCGGCTCGCCCGGTTCCGGCAAAAGCATGCTTGCAAAGCGGCTGCCGTCCATCCTGCCGCAAATGTGCTTTGAGGAAATGATCGAAACGACCGAAATTCACTCCGTTGCGGGACTTCTGCCGAGCAACACCGCGCTCATTGAAACGCGCCCCTTCCGCTCGCCGCACCATACCATCTCCGGCCCGGGGCTTTCGGGCGGCGGGTCTATCCCCCGCCCCGGCGAGATCTCCCTCGCACACAACGGCGTGCTGTTTTTGGATGAGCTACCGGAGTTTTCGCGCAGCTCCATGGAGACGCTGCGCCAGCCGCTTGAGGACGGCGTTGTGACCGTCTCGCGCGTGAACGGCACGGTCTCTTTCCCGTGTAAATTTATGCTCGTCGCCGCCATGAACCCCTGCCCATGCGGCTATTACGGTCACCCCACACGCCCGTGCACCTGCTCGGAGACCGCCGTGGCGCGATACCTCGGCCGCGTTTCCGGGCCACTGCTTGACCGTATCGACCTGCACATTGAAGTGCCGCCGGTCGATTTTCGCGACCTCTCGAACACCGCAAAGGAGGAAAGCTCCGCGTCCATCAAAGTGCGTGTGGATGCCGCACGGGATATTCAAAACAAGCGTTTTGCGAACACCGGCATCACCTGCAATGCACAGATTCCGCCGGAAATGCTGCATGAAGTCTGCCGCACCGCGCCTGCTGCCGATGCCCTGCTGAAAAACGCATTTGAAAAATTCGGGCTTTCCGCCCGCGCCTACGACCGTGTGCTAAAGGTTTCGCGCACCATCGCCGACCTCGATAACAGCCGCGACATCGAAGCGCGCCATGCCGCCGAGGCCGTGCGCTACCGCACGCTCGACCGCAAATATTGGACGAGATAGAATTATACGAACTAAAAAGCAGCTCTTCCTCACGGAGGTCACATCGCGTCAGCTGTGAAAATTCTGCCGTTTACTTCAATACTCCACTTCCTCGTGTTTTTCCGTTCATCCCGAAATCTCCTTCAAAAGCGCGGTGCAGCCTTCATAAACATCGCGCCAGGTCTCTTCAAAATCGCCGGTGTACCACGGGTCAGCCACGTCGCCGGGACGATTGGTGTGCTCCATCAGCAAAGAGAATTTATGCTCCGGGTCACCTCCGCAAATACGCTGCATGCCGCGCAGATTGGAGCTGTCCATGCCGATGATGTAGTCGAACTTATCATAATCCGCACGCGTCATCTGGCGCGCCGCATGGCCGTCGCAGCGAATGCCGTGTTCCAAAAGCTTGCGCTTTGCGGGCGGATACACCGGGTTGCCGAGTTCCTCTCGGCTCACCGCCGCCGAAGCAATCTCAAATGCGCCTCTTTTCCCCGCTTTCGTCACAAGGTCTTTCATCACAAACTCCGCCATCGGGCTGCGGCAGATATTGCCGTGGCAAATAAATAGTACTTTAATCATCTTTTCATATCTCCATTTAAGTCTTGTATTTCTTCTCAAACGCTTGATATTTCAGGGTTTTCCGACTTTTGAGTTTTCCTTTCTTTTCAAGGTATCTTCTCAAATCTTCTCGTATTTTCTTATATTTTTCCCTGCAATCTTGGTAAATCCGTTGGTAAAGCAAGCGTCCTTACCAACGGGCTTTTTTAACTATTCGCTATCCGATATACTTCTTCCTTTGCATCATCAAAATTCACATGGGTGTAAGTGTTCAAGGTTACACTGATGTCTGCGTGACCCATGATATACTGCAAGGTTTTCGGATTCATACCGGATTTTGCCATATTAGAGCAAAAGGTGTGCCTGCATACATGAGGGGTAACTTTCGGCATCTGGATGCGATAAATTTTATTATATTTCTGAATAATATGCTCCAGATACTTTTCCCAGTGAAGGGCAACCATCGGCATATCGTTTTTATCCAGAAACAAAAATCCTGCATATCCTTCCACCATCGGTTCAACTTTTGGTGTCTTGCGGTTGGCAATGATTCTGCGAAAACACGCCACAACTTCCTCACTCATCGGCACATAGCGGATACCGCTTTCTGTTTTGGGAGCACCGATCACATACTTCATCTGGGAAGTCCGCTGAAGCTGGTGATCTACCTTGATACGCTTCTGGTCGAACTCAAGATCGGAAAAGGTCAGCCCACAGAACTCTGAGATACGCAATCCTGTATTAAAAAGTATATAGATTGCATCATAGTATCGGCAGAAATGCTTATCATCCTTGATGAATTTCAGAAGTTCACGCTCCTGCTTACGGGTAATTGCTTCTCTGGTAACAGAATCGTTGACAATCACGGATGCCAGCTCAAATCCAAAAGGATTCTTGCGGATCAGATCATCATCAACCGCCATCTGAAACGCCGGTCTCAGAACACCTCGGATAGAGTGGATGGAACTGTACCCTCTGCCATCCACCTGCTGAAGTTTGATCAACCACGCCTTTGCATCAGACAAGCGAATCTTGTCAATTCGCTGCTTTCCAAACGCTTCTTTATTCAGAATGTTGATCACGGTCTTATATCCCGCCTTGGTGTTATGACCGACACCCGTTTTCAGAGAAGTATATTTCTCTACCAATTCAACTACCGTGTAATTGCCGCCACGGGTAACGATATGGTCAAACAGATCCGCCTGAATCTGCTTTTCCTTCTCTCTCAGCGAAAGCTCTCGCTTCTTATCCCTGGGAGTCGGGTCATTCTTGTCCAAACGCCAACTGTATACATTCTTCTCCTTACCATCCTCATCAATATATCGGTAACGATACCTCCCATCTGTACGCTGGTATTCACCTTCACGCAAAATCCGGTTTCGATTGTCTCGTCTTTTTTCGCTCATGGAATCTCTCCTTTCAAGTAAGGAGAGCCAGACTTGTGATAACATTGTATCACAAATCTGGCTCTCAGTATAGTTGTATCATTGGAAAACGGCAGTTCTGCCGTATTATTTTTTCGGAATTTATACTGCGGTGGCCTGATCCAGATACCGCTCGAACTTCTCCCGCTTGATCAGCGCCCGATTTCCGTTCATAACATAGAAATCTTCGTGCGGGTTCTGGTCGATCAGCATCCGCAGTTTCCCCTCGCCGATGTGATAGTAGCCGGCTGCTTCTTCAATGGTCAGCGTGTATCTGCGCCACACCGGAATGTCAAAACAGTTCTTCTCGCTCACATTGCTCTTGCTATTCGCCATAGGCATTTACCTCCATATATCAATTCGTTGTGCAGGGATGGGTCGTTCCGACCCCTGCTTTTTTCTGTGCTGCGTTCATTTCAATACCTCCCAAAGCCGGGCAAGGGAGAAACGGAAACAGAAACCGGAAACCGGCTTCTAAAAACCAGATTCTTCCTTGCAGCAGTTGTCTTTGCTATTTTGGTTTTTCTTGAATTTCTTTGTTGCCTTTGTTTCCAGAGAAGAAAAAGCCTTGCGGAACAAAGCTTTTCCCGGAAACCGATATGGCAACGGACTGGATATGAAACAGGAAACCATGCTACTTTCTTAAAACGGCAGCTCCATCTGGCTGCATTCTTCCTCAGTCAATTCACGGAAGCCGTCCAAGGGGCTTGTCCCGGCTTCCACCGTTTCGTTTCCACGCATCCAGCCCCTTTGCTTGCCGTACTTCTTATAACTTCTGGGATTGGGATAAGGAATCCAGCCTGTCACAGACTGATTCATAATCTCGTTGATTTCCCGTATCTCCCACGATTTCGGCTCATCAAAGCGTCCCAGAGATTCGTGATGGAGCAGCTTGGAACAGACCATATCTCCATCAAAATCGTCCAGAAACGCCTGTATCACGCCTACCTTGGTGTCCTCCGGCATGAATTGCTTTTGCAGTAAAACCAACTGTTCGTTCATTTCTCTGGACAGTTTCAGCTGCACCTTTTCTCGCCGGTAAAGGACCACGGATTCTGCCCATAGCTGATCCATATACTGCCGGGATGCAGCTTCATCTTCTAGAATGTGTACCTCTGCCCGTTCGGGATGTACCATGATGGGAAGAAAGCGGCGGTTTCCGCTGCGATCAAGGGGAAGGAAGTCCAGCGCATTGGAAGTACCGCCAAACACACATTGCCGTAGCCTATCCTCCGGCTCCGTTGCATAGGGAACCTTGTAGGTTTCCTTGGATCGGCTCAGAAACGATTTAATATCCTCGATGCTCCGTGCGTTTGCTGTGGCAATCATTTCTGACATTTCTATGATCCAGTGTCCCTGCATCTTGCGGAACACATTATCGTCATCAATCTTCTTCAGGTCATCGGAGAACCACTCATCCTTGCAAGCCAGAAATCGGAAGAAGGTAGATTTTCCCGCCCCCTGTCCGCCTACCAGACAGAGCATCAGTTCAAACTTGCAGCCCGGTCTGAATACCCGGTGAATGGCTCCCAACAGAAACAGCCGCATGACTTCGGTGCCATACGCACATATTTCTGCACCCAGGAAGTGATGAAGCACATAGGGGATGCGTTCTGTGCCATCCCATTCCAAACGGTTCAGATACTCCCGGATCGGGTGGTATTGATTCTGGTGTGCAACCACCGTCAGCGCCCTTCGGATGCGGTTTTCGTTGTTCAGCCCGTATCGTTTTTCCAGATACAGCATGAGGTAATTGAAATCCGTGTCACTCATGGCAGAGGCGGTGCGTTCCCACCACAGGGGCTTGCAGATGTCAATGCGCCCGGTGAGGATGTTATAGCCGATGGCTCCATGCAGTACCGGATCGGACTGAAAGACCTGATACACATTCTGCATGGTATTCTTTACCTGCCCTTTATCGTTCACCTCCAGAAGATCCCTGACTTCCTCCGGGGTCTGGCAGAGCCGGTTCTCTGCCAACATCTTCAAATTCTCTCTCAGCTCCGGTGCCAAGCTCTGATAATCGCCGTTCAAGTTTCATCACTTCCTTTCCGTATTCTTTTATAAGCGCCGCACGCTCCTCAATGGAATCGTACAGCAGCACATCCAGTAAATACTCGATGTGGTCTTTCTTTTGCAGGGCTTCCACGAACAATGGATGCCATGTTTCATCCTCCAGGTTCGGGGCGTATGCCCGTTCCCAATGCCGGAGCAGATGAAAATAATCTGATAATACCCGGAAGCATCTGGCTTCCAGTTCCCGGTACATTTGCTCCTCCGATTTCTCTCTGATCGTCTTTTTCACTGTTTCCTTTCTTTTGTAATGTGTATAGGGGATTTGAAAGTCCGCAGCCAGTTTTTCGGCGGCGGACTTTGCATCTAACCCATATAGCTGTGCCGTAAAATCAATCACATCTCCATCGGCACCGCAGCCGAAGCAATGGAATCGCTTGTCCACTTTCATGCTGGGTGTTCGATCATTGTGAAAAGGGCAGTTAGCTTTTCCTGCCCGGTTGACATAGATGCCGTAGCACTCTGCTGCTTGTCGGGTGGTTACGGTCTGCTTGACCGCTTCAAATACATTCATTGTATCCTCCTTTCGGGGAACAACAAAGGCACTCGACATTTTCGCAGAGAAAACGGCAAGTGCCTGTTAGAGTTCCATATTCTGTTTTTTGTGCTGCCGAGATTTCTGCTCCTGCTGATTGCTGCTCTGCTCTTGTAGAAACTTTATCTTTTCCGTGACGGAGTGCTTCGGTTCGGGCTTCTTCTCGACCTCGGACTGCTCCGGCATGAGGACTTTGCTGACCCAATAGCGAATATCTTTCATCGGCTGCAATTCCTCCTTGGCGGTGGCAAGCTGTCCGGCAAGCTCTGCGTAGGTCTCTTGCAGATTGCTGTACTCCGCTTGCAGGGAATCCAGATTGACATTCAAATCCACGCCCTGCTTTTTGAGATAGCGGAACGCTTTGTTGAAGCTGTCCAGCTCGTCCTTGTGGCTTTCTGCAAACGCTGCCTGTCGTGCTTTCCAGCCGATTTTCAGATACTTGTCATGAACCGCTTTGTGGGTCTGGCAGTCTGCCACGGCGTTCTGAATGCCAGTAATGACCTTCATGCGGGCGGATGCTTTCTTCATGTCGGCATGGATGCTCTTGGACTTCTCACTCATTTCTTGCAGGGCGGTATCCAAATCTTCCAGCGTGAAAAGCTCATGCTCTTTCAGATAGATGACGGCTTTGGAGACTGCCTTCAAATCATCAGTCGTGCCTTTCTGCTGACCGTATCTTGACCAGTCGCTGCGTTCTGCCTTTCGTAAGTTCAGATAGTCACGAAGCAGAATAACCAGATCGGGCGAAGTGCTTTTTGCCTGTGCCTCCACCTCTGCAAAGGCTTCCTTAGTTGCTTCCACAATGTCTGCAATCCAGTTCCGCAGATTTCGGATGGTGCTGCGGATGGCATTCATCATATGGTTGGCGGCTTTAATATCACGGTTGAGATTGCCGATGTTGGTTTCAATGCCCTTGCGTTCCAGAGCGCAAACGGCGGCTCCCATGTGGACGGTCGGAATCTTATCCAGTCCCTGCCGTTCATAGGAGCGCATATCCACTCGCTCAGGACTTCCGGCAAGCTCCAGATACTTATTTTGAACAAGCTCCCAGCCGTGTCTCCATTCCTCGGCATGGTACTGCTCGTTCCAGTCAACGGTATTCTCCTTGTGGCTTTTCCAGTTGCCGGAGGGCAGTCTGATACGCTCTCCGTTCTCGTCAAGGTCGTAAACCTTGCGGCTCTTAGGTAGCCACTTTCCGTTTTCGTCAATGGCTCTCATGGTCAACATGATATGGCAATGAGGATTGTGTCCGGGAGGATCTGGATCATGGATTGCAAAGTCACAGCACATTCCCTTGGACACGAAATGCTCTTGGCAGTATTCCTGCATCATCTGCGGATACATTGCGGTCGGGGCTTCTCTCGGCAGGGCAACCACAAATCGCCTTGCAAGTTGGGAGTTCCATTGTTTCTCTACTTCCTCAGCTGCGTTCCAAAGCGTTGCTCGGTCGGCATATCCGGGTGGGGCATTGGTGGGCAGCATGACCTCTGTGTAGACCACCTCTTTCTTGTAAAGGTAGTTTTTCATCTTCTGGTCGTACTCGGAAAACAGCTTCTCTCCGGCTTGGTAGGCAGCTCCGGCAATAGCAGAGCTGCCCTTGCTTCGCTGGACGATGCGGATTTCCAAATGTGGTACTGGCATTTTGGTTTGAACCTCCTTTCGATGGTATTAAAAAAGACCGATACTTTTCAGCACGGTCGGGCAGGGGGATATTCACTTGTTGTCGGGGAATGATTGCTTGCAATCGTTCCCCGGCGGCAAGTCCACAAAGGGGTAGCTGGCAAAGCCAGCGCAGGGGAAGTGTAGCTTCCTCTGGATGAATGGAGCAAGGGACTTTTGCGGAAATCATCAGCTCCATGCAATGGGCTTTCGGCAGAACGCAATCACCATCTTTAGGTGGTGTATAATTGCGCCCTGTTTCAAAACAGGGTTTTTAGCCCTCGTCCGCTTCCTGCGTTTCTCTCCGGCTCTCAATCAGCAAATTCAGCTTCTTTTGAACCGCTTCGCTCTGGAAGATGAAGGTCAGCAGCTCCATCACATCCTCATCGGTCAGGACGGTCGGCTCTTTCAAAAAGGTCTCCAACATTCCGGCACGAGTGCAAAGCCGATGGGTTCTCTCGCTTCTGGTCAGCCGTTTCAGCTCGCTCTGCAATCGCTTCTCCTTGTGCTTGGCTGCGGTCAGCTTTTTCTCAGCTACATATTTCTGTTGCTTCAATTTTTCCAGCTGTTCATTCGGCATTCGCATCAACCCCGCTTGACCCAAACAATGTCATAGCCCAGCGCATCGGCCAGCTCCACGGCTTCGCCGTAGCGTAGGCTGCCACGCTTCAACTTACCGGACAAATTGGGAACGCTGCTGCTCCATCCGTACTCGTCTGCCAGAAAATCCACCACCTCACTCATGGTCATGCCCGCCCGGACGATGTAAGACTTGATCTCGTTTCGATACAATTCAGGCCTTTTCTTCTTCATATTTACATTTCCTCCATTCTTTTTTGTTCGTGATATGGTATAATTTGCTTGTTAAATAGCAAATGCCGTACAGTGCTTCGTGACAGAAACAGAGAATTTACTTTTCGCTCAGAATTTCCGTAACGATGCTCTGTCCATAAGGGACAGTACCCCTTTTCACTGTTTAATGCGGCTTTTTGTGAAATAACGAAAGCCTTCATTCTATGCCATACCCTGTACGCTGTTGAGTGCATCACTCGTTGGTATAGATGGCACCACAAAAAGAGTGGTTTTTCGCTGATTTCACATGGTTTGAATTTAACCCATGATTTTTGAGTGCCGTTCTGCCCGAATGTCGTTCCTGCCCGGATATCTTCCCGGCGTTTTCTCCCCGTTGGTACGCTCGTGCTTTTCGCAGTCATGGCGATACTTCGCTGGGGGACATATCCCATTCGGACGGTCATTCAGTTTTCAAGGTGCATCGGTGATTTACGAGTACAGTTTAGCGAAAAAAGATGCTCTCTCCCGTATATCCAAAAGGTAGGAAAAGAGCATAAAAATGCGTGGATTTCCACGCTTATGGAAATGGAGATGAAATATGCAACCGAAACTCACTGTTCAGGAAAGATTGAAAGATTTGCGTGTCGTAGATTTTGATTTGACGCTGGAAGAATTAGCAGAACGCACTGGCCTGTCCCGTTCCGCCCTGGGAAAATATGAATCTGATGAAAACGCAAAGGACATCAGCCCCTTTGCGATTCTGACACTCGCCAAGTTCTATGGCGTGTCCACGGACTATCTGCTGGGTCTGACAGAAAATAAAAATCACCCAAACACAGAGCTGAATGCTCTACATTTGAGTGATGACGCAATTACTGTATTAACCACCGGGAATTTTAATCACCGGCTGCTTTCTGAAATGATCTGCCATAAGGATTTTCAGCGCATGATGCTGGATGCAGAAATCTATGTTGATCGTATTGCGGATATGCGGATCACCAACATGAACGCTGCCATGGAAGCTGTCCGGCAATCTGTGATTAAGAAAAAAGGAAACAATGAGGAGGACTTGTATCTGCGCACTTTGGAACTGGCACAGGTGCAGGAAGATGAGTATTTCGGTCATGTAGTTTCCAAAGATTTGACAAGCATCCTCCATGATATTCGAGATACGCACCGTAAGGACGCAACCACTGCGGACGAGAATTGCGTTGCTCTGGAAGTGCAGAAACAATTACAGGATGCTATGGACTACAAAGGCAGCACCGAAGAAAAGAAAGCCCGTCTGTTCCTCGCCAACCTTGGCATTGACTACGATGCACTTACTATGGAGCAGTTTGCAAATCTGATTGAAGTGTTGAAACTGTCCAAGCACATGAACAGCCCGATCAGCCAGCGTGGTAAAGGCAGTATGACCCATGGTAAGGGGAAAAGAAAAAGGAAGTAACTCGGGTATAAAAGTAGAAGGGACTGGTGCAAATCCAAATTTTGCAACAGTCCCTTTTTTGATAATTATAAGATTGTGTTAAATATGCTGCTCATAAATACCTGTGCATGATAACCGCCACTTTCACCGACACCTTCAACCAATTTGTAGTTCTTTTTTAGTATGTCGAATAGATTTGTCATTTCAAAGCATGAATGTTTAGGGAAGTTCATTAGATTAAAGATAAACTTATCATCGGACAGTTCGTAAACAACACCTTCGTCAAATGTTATTTTTCCGGTTCTAATATCCTTCATTCCCAGCAGATCAGAACTAAAGTCTCGTTTTACAAAATAAATATTCCAGTTACCATTGTATACCGTAGAGTCGTCATCTCTAATAAAATCTATAAAATCGAATGCTTCACCTGCAGCCTCAGGAATTGAGAGAAATTTAGCGTAAATCGCCTTAATGATCTGATACTTGGTATGTTGTTGAAAACCATTTATCGATTTGGGAGTTCCATCAAGATTAAAAAACCTTAAGTATGCTTCATCATACTTTCCTAAGAATGTATTGCATTTACGGCATAAAGTTCTGGCGGTTCTCCCTTTGGGAAATAGAGATGTTGATAACTGAGTGTCAAAAATATCTCCAGTAATATTCTCAAGAGTTTCCCCGTGATTCAACTTTTCTCTAATCTCAGCATGTACACTCTCCGAAGTAAATGTATCAAACATTTTGCCGAGATCAACAGCAACAACATCTTCATTTCCTGTGTTTCGTGCAGGGTAGTGTTCCTCACTCATATCACTGTCAGAATAATAATTGCCGCATAATCTGCACCTGTGTTGTTTTTCGTCAAAAACTACCATGAGATACAATCCTTTTCTCTTCATCTGTAAACCTTGAGCAATGTGCCGATAGGCTGCATTTAGCTTTTTCTCTCAGAACGGCAAATCCTCATTTCCGGTTTCCGGTTCAAAAATTCTAGGTTGTTGATTCGGGGACTCAGAAAGAACGGCAATCAAATCTACAATCCGCTGATAAAGCTCATCGAAGGTTAGTATCAACACATTGCTCAGACTATTACGGAAATTTTCAAAAGCCGCAACTTGCCCTGGGGTTAGCGAAGCCATTTTCCCGATAATTACAACGCATTTTGGGGACAGGACTTCAAAAGGCTCCGAACTCTGATGACACAGAGAATAATACTCTTTTGTAAGCTTGTCTCTGTAATTTAGAACTTGGTTTATGGCTCCGCTCAATTCATAGCTAAAGCTGTATGTACCTCGATACTGGTTTCCGATAAGTTCAGTACATGGTGTTTTAATCTCAATCAACGCCACATTTTGAGACAGACTGTTCTGATAAATGAAGTCGCATAGATTACCACCGCTGTTGTTAATTCCTTTGCCGCCAACATACGCTTTATCTGCAAATATCGTACAAGGACAGGCAAAGATTTGAGCCAATACCCACTGATGTTCTTTGAAAACAGTAGTCTGCCAAAACTCCTCACTATCATTTTCGAGATTGTCTTCCATGAGCTTTGCAACTCTTTGGAGTTTTTCGATATTCAAAGACGTTGTCAGGTGTTGCAGATTTTCATCTTGCAACTCTGTCAGACTCCGTTTCAACGATTCCAAAGAACTTGTCTGAGTGATGAGACGAAGCAGTGTTTTTACAAGATCATAGTTTTCTTCATTGCCAATCATCCGAGCCGCAGAAGGGTCATTCTGGATGATTGAAAGGAATTGGCGAAAACTGCTGTCTACTCTGGTGTAAGTAGCTGAACCATACGGGATTTCGCCCATGTCTTCATACAGCGCATACAGCCGCTTCAAACCTTGGTAAAGCTCATATGTTTCACTTGTGCTCAGATTGAGTTCCATCCAATCTCCGACTTTGACAGAGCCACGAGAAATCTTCACCACTGACCCGTTGTCATCGCTCGGAAAGGCGGCATCGTTTTTCCGTTTCTTTTCATATAGAAATTTTCCAGAAACAGATTTATGGGGGTCTTTCTCGTTATCTACCAGCGTTGGACAGAACTTGAACCGGATCATTTCCGTCTGGCTCAAGACTACCGGTGACGCATCCGCTGTGACAGCAGAGGTGGATATAACATCAACTGTATCAGTTGTCATATCATGAACTTTCGGTATATGTAGGCCGATTTGCAAATCAATTCCACCCTTCACAGCTTGATAATAGTATTTGTCATCCTCTTCCTAACCGGCGTGTCTGCATCTTTTTCCAGATAGCACGGCATTTACGGCATATCTCAGGATCGATCCCCAATGTATCTACAAGTAGTTCTTTGTCAACAACATCCAGCGCAAGTTCAATGTCTTCATCATTGCGCACTATAGCGTCAATATGTGCAAGCAGCTTGTCCCTTAGTGCAGGATCAATCCTTTCCACTTTGGGAAGTAAAATGTTGCCCATCTCACCAGGTAAGATTTCAAGAACACCTCCACCATAGCTTCGTCCGCAAATCTCGGTGAACGCAAAAGAGATGCTGTTATAGTAGGCAAGAAGGACATTCTCTGGATCAACGCCATCGTTAAACTTCATGCGGTGCATAGTGTCTGTTGACACTGCATCACATTTATTCAGTACAAATTTAGGATAGAAATTATTTCTTCTTAAGAAAAACGCATCCGGAACCCATACAGAAGGAACAATGTACCATCTTTCCCGGATGGAGCATTTGTAGCCCTCGTGTTCGCCATTCGCTTCGCCGAGTGAAATGTACTCTTTGTGCTTGGCGGGATATTCATCGTATGGAATCTCAGGGAAGCTGATTAGACGGGCACGCTTTCCAGCAATTTTGTTTTTCTCCCAATCTTGTGCTGTGAAATATATTCCATGTGCATGAGAACTCCTGCCAATCAAAGGAAGGGTTACTTCACTTAACTGATATTGCTCAGATGTTTCTTCCGTAATGGAGAAGTAGCCATTATTGCCTGTTGTAATTCCAACATTGATAATTCCATATTCGGAAAATTGGGCAAAGCGTTTGTCTGCACGAAGTTCCTGAATAAGAGACATTTCC
Organism: Hominenteromicrobium mulieris; assembly: GCA_021029595.1. Classification (GTDB taxonomy): domain Bacteria; phylum Bacillota; class Clostridia; order Oscillospirales; family Acutalibacteraceae; genus Hominenteromicrobium; species Hominenteromicrobium mulieris. The sequence goes on from JAJJOY010000004.1 coordinate 40,148, forward strand.
TCTGCGTTTACGAAATATTTTGTCCATTTTTCCTTGACGTGCTGCAACTTTTGAAATCCATTTTGAGATAGATCCAACTGAGCAAAACCGCTAAGATTATTCATTTCAATGATGCGAATACCCTTTTCTTCTTCGCCTTTCTCGCCAATAAACACAACGACTTCTTGCTCGATATCAGGGAACACAAGCTGTTCAAATGTGATCAGAGTAATTTTCGCAAGATTATTGGCCAAATATAGGCGCAGATCCTCCGCATACGCAACTTGAAGTATCTCAGCTGGAATAACAAACGCTATCTTACCTTTTTCGGACAATAGCTGTACACAAGCTACGATAAACGCAACCCATGCATTTATCAATTTATTCGCTTTCATACCATGCGAAGTCAAAATTTGAGACTGCATTTCTCGCTGGCTTTCTTTCAGATATTGATAGCGAATATAAGGGGGATTGCCCAAAATCAAATCGTACTGTTCCTTGCCGAGAACACGATTATAGAAGTCGAAAAAGTCTTCGGTGCATACTTCGATTTGTTCAAATTCAGAATACCTATCACGAACTTTATCGGCTTCGTCAGGTTCGATTTCAACAGCTGTTAGTTTATCCACCTTATTCAGAAGATTAAGGTTCTGTAGCGCATCAAGAAATACTCCATCACCGCAACTTGGTTCCAAGACGGTAGAGATATTTTGAGACGCAAAAAGCTCCACCATAGCATCCGCAAGCTGCAATGGCGTATAATACGCTCCTCTTAGTTTCTGCTCTGAACTATCCTTTTTGAGTCTCATCGTTAATACCTCGCTTAATAATCGAGTCTATACACCCGATCAATCAATCCCTGAATCTCAGAGATAAGTGTTTCTTTCTGTCTCTGCAACAGATTTGCAATGCGCTTTGCGGGACGTCCAGACAGTGCATCATTGATTTCGTAAATCTCTCGACTTGCTGCTACCACTCTGTCGTGAATGGCTTTCTGTTCTTCTACGGCAAAATCCAACTCAACAAAGGGTAGTGTAGAGAGAACGAATGTACCACGAGCAGTAAATCCGCCTTCAAAATCGCTGCCTACGATCTCCAAGATTCGCTCTGTAATGGGGTTTGACAGCCATGCCTGAATGTATTCAAGTGCGTATGGACTACCATCTTTTTTGCTAACTGCACAATATCCAGCAGTACCACCTGACGCAATCAGAATATCATTCGTATCCATCGCATACATGGGTTCTTTGCTCAACACGCCAACTATCAATTTGGGCGTGTTAATAAAGGCGGTCAAGGCTTGTGTTCTGCCATACTGGTACCATGTATCTGCGGTGGCGTTTGGAACGTTACGAGTTCCATCACGGGAAACACACTTAGGAACCAGACGATCATAATGCGCTAAGAGATAAGCGTATGTTCCCGGATAACAGCTTTGCATCTCATCTATGCGGATAAGATGTCCGTTGTTATCGTAGGGGAAAATAATCTGCTTGTCAGTCGCAAGAATACTATACGAATTCAGGCCCTTCTCAGCCTTTTTGGTTGGCTTAAAATAAGGGCGAAGCAAGGCCTTCTCAATAGTATAATTATTGCCATCCCTGCTGATTTCAACAGTATCGGCATATTCGGCCACAATTTCATCTGAGGAGAACCAATATATAGGCGTTGGCCTTTCTGCACTTGTCTGAATACCGTTAAATATCTCTGCGTGTTTTGTAATGGGGACAGATACTTCATCCAACCTCTGGAGCATTGTCAAAAACTCAAAGTCAGTTGTCAATCTCCATGGCAGCTTGTTCAATACGGAAGAATTAAGCTCAATGGAACTCACTTCTTCTCCTGCCCACAGTTTGTTAGCAGAATCAACGCTGCTGTAAACAAAACTTGTCTGCTTCGCCTTGGAAAGTAAAATGATCGAGCTGTAAATGGTTTTATCCTCAAACAGCTGTGCATCTCCAAAGTCATCCAGACTGACGAGCATCCGTTCTTTTGCAATCAGGTTGCGCAACTTCTCGCCAGCGCCAATTTTGAAGAATTTATTAGGTACAATATAGCATACCAAGCCATTTTCGTTGATCTTATTGATAGCCTGCTCTATAAAAATAAAGTATTTGTCGAATTGCTTGTGCGATGTCTTATATTTCTTTTTATAGACTTCTACTTCGGCACTCGGCAATAGGGCGTGCATCCCCTCGGTATTCACATACGGAGGATTGCCGATAATTACATCAAATCCACATCCATTGTTAATTGTGCTCCAGTCAAAGGGAGCAATCTCCATCATCTGACGGTTGGCACCGCTAATGCCATTCAATTCAGTTTGGCTGACAAGGGAGTTTCCAAATTGAATGTTGTCACCCAGATCAGGAAGAATCGGAACAACTTCTGATACAGAAGGTGCGGTTTCATCTTCAATCAACTTGATTAACAAAGAGAATTTAGCAACTTCGACCGCATGGATGTCAATATCTATGCCGTAAATGCAGGAGCAAAGAATGTCTTTTTTCTCTTGAAGGGGCAGCTTATACAAGTCAATACCCGTTTCAATCAAATGATCTGTTTGCCCATTGCAGATATACCATTGCACACAGTAATCCTGCAAATAGGCAAATGCCTCTTCCAAGAAAATGCCAGAGCCACAGGCAATATCAGCCACACTGATATTCAAAATCTCAGAGGGAGTCTTTCCTTCACACACTTTGGAAAGCGTTTTATCGACCATGTACTTAACGATTTCTGTTGGTGTTGTAACAACAGATCTGTTCTGGCAATCTTTCTTCTTGCCAAGACCAATGGTATTATTTTCGAGCAGAACTAACTGTTCGGTTAAGAATATCTCGTAAATCTTTCCAAGCAAATTAGGCTCGATAATATTAAACAAATAAGGGCTTTGAGGGTAATACAAATCCTCAATCATGCCTTTAATAACTTCGCAGGAAAGATCAAAAATAATGTCTTCGCCGGAAAACATTCCAGAATTGTAGCGCCGGTCAGCCGAACGGAACAATTCCTCCAGTTTGGGTTGCAGTTGATCGGCATCTGTAATGGTATCCTTCAACTTGTGATACAGTGGCAGATTCTTATCTTCGCAAATTCTCAGGAAGACAATTTGGTTAATAAACTCCTGCACAACATCGTTTAACACTTCCAACGACGCATAGCGGCCACCCTGAGCATACAGTTCGTTGCTAAGAGCCACACGCCATTCGTTGATTTGAGAAAGAAATAGTGTATCAACCTGCTGGGTTTGCCCTCCGGTTGCGGGGAAGTTTGCATCCAAATAAGCATCAAAATCACCAGAGTAAACGGTGTCTCTCGCAATCAACCCTACAATCTCATCAATCTTTTCTACATACTCAGTATAATGGTACAGCCGGTATCTTGCTACAGCACATCCATCATCTTCGTGAGCAATATGGCAGGTATCGTAGATTGCCAGATATTCAAAATTTGTGAGAACAGCCAGACGATGCTTTGCGTTCCAGCCGTACTTTCTGGTCTGAATAGCTGGATCTGCATCTCTGGTAATATCTACCGCAGGCTTCTTTGCTTCTACAAAGAATTTAGGCACACCTCTGAGCGTAATGGTATAGTCAGGGCGGTCAGTTCGAGTGGAGTAATTCTCCGCAATAACTTCTCGATATTGGGGTGCCAATCCTTTTTCGTTTGCAACATCCCAACCCAAGAGCTTTAACAGAGGATCAATATATTCAATTCTGCAAGAATGCTCATTGTAAGCATTTCTTGCGTCCTTATAGAAGTCGATGTTAGCATGAAAACGATCTACAAGGTTCTGCAATTCAGTCAGGTTAGTCATTGCTGTACGCTGCCTTTCTTTTATCGTTTGTCGGCTTTTCTGCATTTTCTGGAATGATCCAAATTCTACTCATGCGAGTAGCACCGTCAATACGATTCGACTTGCATAGAATTTGAACTTGTCTGGGAGTGATTCCCCACTTTACAGCAGCTTCCTGGACTGTAATATATCCATTCATAACAAACACCTCGCAAATCACAATACAAAAAACCACTATAATTATATTCGCTTAAACGAAATAAATCAAGTGGTTCCACAAAAATAACACGCCGTCCATAGGGGATTCCCATAGGCGGCGTGTTGCTCAACTATCTAAATATTCGATTATTCTTCCATGACCTCAACCATCATCCTGGCACCCAGCTTGAAGCTGTTCTGGAAGATCAGGCAGTCGGTTATGGTCTGGAACTCATGGACGCAGTCCGTGTATTTCTCAAACAACTCTTTCTGCCCATCCGTCATGGTGGCTTTGAGTTTTTCTTCATTCCTACAGATCAATTCCTGTAGCTTCTTGTACTCCTTGGAAGAAGTATCGTACTCTGTCGGCTCGATGTTTCCATACCAAAATTCTTCCAATAGCCTCATGCCTCATCCTCCCCATAGATCAGTCCCTGGAGGATGATTTCCTCTGCCCGGTTGCGGATGCTGTTCATGGCACCAACCCATGCCATTTGGTTATCTGCTTTCAGTTCCTCCGTCACGCCCTCAGATGCCTTCATCTGCTCGATAATCAGGGACAAACGCTCCTGCGCCTGCTCGTTCAGATCAGCCAGATATGTCCAGAGTTGACCGCTGAGAACAAGATCATTAAAGAGGATTGGGCAATGCTCTTTGAGGTAGTCCCGGTGCATCCGTCCCCATTTACCAATGGGGCGCTGCTCCTCAGAGGACAGGGTAAGAACCGGAATATAATAATCGCCAATGTGTTCATACCAAAGGCCATTACTTTCATCATAAATGTGTTTCTTCATCTCAGTCATGGTATTGATTTCCTTATTCTGGTGTTAGAATCGCAAGTCTGACTCTCCAGAAATATTGGTAAATCTTTGGTAAATTTGAGATTGAAACACAAAAAACGCTTAAAAACGGGGCTAATGAGACGATATGAGACTTTTCATCATGCCCGGCAAATCCTGCCGTGGCAGATAAATAAGATTTTTGTCATTTTTGTTCCCCTATCTTCATTTTGACTGTACCGCTATTTTACCATATTCCCGCTTCAATTTCCAGTGTAAACAGAAGCCTCCGAGTGCGCCCATATCTCCGAAACCTACGCCATCATTATGCGGTTGATTTCGGAGTGGTCTTTCCCCACAAAAAAGCAGCTGCTCCTTGTTAAAAAGAGCAGCTGCTTTTCTATGGGATTTGAGTGAAAACTTGTAAGCAAATTAAGAATCAAGAATATTATGGATACCCTGCTGAACGGTTTCATAGTCTTTTTTTAAAGACGCCAACCGTTCGCGCCCGGCATTTTCGATATGATAAATCACACGCATGCGGGAACGCCCCGTGCTCATGCGCGTTACGACCTCCTCGCCGGTGATGTACCCATCATCCGCCAAGCGGTACAGAAGCGGATAAAAAGATCCCTCCTGCACTGTAATTAAACCTTTGCTTCGCTCCTTGATTTTCTGCACAAGCTGATAACCATATGCGTCTTCTTCACACAGCAAAAACAGCGTGAGCATTTCTATGGAGCCTTTTTTCATGGTATCAATAGCCATAGTGGAGATACCCCCTATCAAGTAGTAGTCTACAGCAAATTAAATTACAAGTCAATACCTATTTTTAATAAAATGTATTAACAAGCAAATTTTCATATGCCATGATAGCAGCACGCAGAACATGCGCAATTTATACTGTTTTAAAGATTTATATATCGGCATTATTGTCTTAGTTGTCAAGCGGCGCGGCTTCTTCGGGCACGTCTTCTGCTTCGGCTTCAACGGGCAGCACCGCAAGCAAATCGAGCAGACCGGTACGATCATATTAACCGAAATGTTCCTAAAGAAAAAATGCCCCGCAAAGCACTTAGCAAAATGAGCAAAGCGCAGATACGCCATTTTCGTGCGCCTGCGCTCTTATTTTCGTATTTACTTTCTGAAAAGCTTATCCAGCGTCTTGCCATCCTTACTTTTCCATTCCACCCAACCGTTCGCACTTGTACCGAGGACGAACATAGCGGCCGAGCTCGGCGACGAAAACGACATCGATTTGTTCAGCACATATTCGCTGTTTACATCGGTCACGTCTCCGTTTTTCAGAGCTGATCGTCTCTGGCGCGCAATGGTCGGTGAAAGGCTTTTATATTCCGTGCGCCCGATACGCGAGCCCTCCAGCACCTCGAACCGCTCGCCGTCATACACGCCAAACGCTTCTATGCCGTTACGTGTTGTATGTAAAACCGTTTCTTCGCTCTGCATCGCTTTTGCATCGTTCATTTTATAGCCCAGCGTCGCCATGATGAACTGAATTTCATCGTAGACTTCCTCCACAGTGGCAAGGTCATATTCGTCGATCTCATATTTCGGCACAACACTGTTTTCCACCGTGTAGCGCTTGGATTCCTGCGCTTTGATGATCGCGTATTTTTCAAGCCCGCTGATCATATCCAGCGTAAAGGTCTTGCTCTCCGCCAAAAACATGATGGCTTTGTTCCAAAAATCTTTCGAGCGATTGTGGTCGTCCAGCCGCAAAATGCCGTTGCGCGTCTGACCGATGTAAATTTGCGCGATCCTATTGTCTTCGCTCTCATTTATTAAATAATAAATGCCGTGCCGGTTGATGCCCGTAATGTTCTTCGCTTCGGAAAGCAGTGGGCGCGGTATCACATACGTCGTCATGGTAGATAAACTGCGGCGGATGGAGCGAATACCGTCCGGCTGTCCGTTGTGATAAATCGTTTCAAGCTTTTTGCTGATGCCCATAGTGTTTTCCTCTGCTCACCCATCAAATTCAAGTTTATATATGTATTATACCACATAACATACTTTCGCGCCAGTGCCAAACGCATATTATATGAAACTTCTGTAAATTTCGTCCCAAATAAATTGCCGCACGTTTTTAACGCCACACCAGCCGCTGTCCGACGAGCGCGTATACATCGAGATTCCTGATGTCGGCATGAAATCTATGATGCCAAAACCATGACCGTCCTCGCCTCTGTGCCGGACGGCCTCATAGAGAGCCTCAACGCACAGCTCATTAAAATCAAAAATAAACCGCACCCTAAAAGAAAAAAGCTCTGCCGCGCACCGATTTGATGCCGACAAAGCCTTTTTCTCGTTTTAGGGTGTTAAATGAATCTGAAATACATGCCTGCACTGCCATAATTGCAGTAGTGCTCGTCCGTCGACATGACATCAGCCTTGCTGATCTCTCCCGTGATCAGTTTTTCGCACAGCACTACCATATCCTGCACAATCTCGAGCCGCAGCGGGTTATAGTAGACCGACCTGCCCGCAAGGTAATCCTGCTGGTGCTGCTCGTCGCAGCCGTTTTCCTGAATGGAATGCCCGCCGAACCACGCATAATCGCGCAGCGCCTCCGCACGCGGCAGGAAGCACTCAAGGTTCTTTTTGTAGCTCTCCAAGACCTTATACATGTCTTTTTCCGGGCAGATCATCAAAACGATATACCCGGAGCCGATGGCGTCGCCGGTAAAAAGCGCCTTGTAGTGTGCGCACGCGAACACCACGGAGTTTTCCGTGTGCCCGCCGAGATTCAGCACATCCACCGTCACACCGCCGCCGAGGTCGATCACGCTACCCTCGTCAATAGGTACAAGCTGCGGGTATTTGCCGCCGTCGGAAAGCGCCGCCGCAAAGCAGTTTTCGTCTTCGCGGATCTTCTCCACATCGTTTTTGTGCAGATATACTTTTTCAAATCGGTCGATGCGGAACATGTGGTCGCGGTGCGGGTGCGTAATCGCAACCTCGACCGGCAGCCGCGTCAGCTTCTTCACGGTATCGAGCAGGTCGCCCTCGCCCATGCCCGTGTCGATCAAAAGCGCCTTGTCCCTGCCCTCAATGAGGTAGCACGTCGCCGTAAAGTAGTCATCTATCCGCCAAAAACCGGGCTTTATCCACGTCACTTCAAGCTGCGTGCGTCTATCCTGCTTTAACAGCCAACGAACAATTTCCCCGTCCGCAAAGACATTTTCCCATGCGTTTTCAGGGTTGATCTCCGTGCGCTCCACCGTTTCGGAGCCTGTTACGCGCAGGCTCATCACAAGCTTTTCCGCATCTGCAAGCACCTTGCCGTCTGCGAGCACATTGCCCTCACCCGCGAACGTATACACCTTCAGCGGCATGAATTTTGCCGCGCGTACTTCATAGGGGTCTGCGTGCCCGCCGAGAATCGCCGCCGCGCTGAAGCAATGCGACAAATGCGAAATCAGCTGCCACGCCGCGTCCGCGCAGCTTTGCGATGCCGTGAGCGACAATTTACATTTGTCGATGATGCCCGTCGTCTGCCATTCAAAAACCAAGCTCTGCACCGCTGTTTCGGGCAATATACCGCCCGGTAAAATCAACGCAGTTACCTGTGCTTCTCCGCAATGCGGCTCGAGTTTACTTAAACAGCTTTCCGCCTCCGTCTCATTCGAGACAAGACACAGCAGCGTCGGCTTCCCGCCGCCCAGCTCCGCGCCGTTCACGCACCATTTGAGCACCTGTCCGTCAAACACTTTTTCAAAATAATGCATACCTTTTCCTCCCCGTTACAATGACCCGCTATTTTGTGAATAAAACAAAAAGACTCCACATTTCTGCAAAGTCTTTCATGGTCGAGGTGAGAGGATTTGAACCTCCGGCTTCTACGTCCCGAACGTAGCGCTCTACCAAGCTGAGCCACACCTCGATATAAGCCTTGAATACTCAAGGCCATTTTGGCAGCGGTACCAGGATTTGAACCCAGACAAACAGAGTCAGAGTCTGCTGTGCTACCATTACACAATACCGCTATCTGTTTCGCTGTCTTTCTTTCGTTTCGTTTGTTTCCGTCGGACAACGTAGTCTATTATAGCAGATATTCGGGAAAAGTCAACCCTTTTTTCAAAAAAACTTTAAAAATTTGAAATTTATTTTTCGAGTGAGAATTAAAACGCGTAAAAAAGCGCGGAATTATGCGGTTTTTCGCCTTTTCAGCCGTTTACGGGCTCTGCCAAAAAACACGCGCCGAAAGCCTTCGGCATACGCTTTGCGGCATTTTCCGCTAAGCTTTTTTCAGAAAAAATTCCAAAAACCGCGGAGCCGCTGCCGGTCATCAACGCATTTAACGCCCCGTTTTCGCACAGATATTTTTTTATCTCCTGCACAACGGAGATTTGCAGCGCGTCGTCAAACCGATTTCCGAGCGCGTTTGCAATTTCCTCAATCGAGCGATGCTCTACCGCGCGCACCATACCCGGCGTGTAGCGCATGCCGCCGTCCGGCACGTTATCGCACGCACGGTACGCTTCCGGCGTGCTCACGCCCACGTCCGGCTTCACAACGACAAGGTAACACTTCGGTATCTCTGCCAGCGGCAGCAACTGCTCACCAATGCCAAGGCAACGATATGTGCCGTTTAAAATGCAGAACGGCACATCTGCACCGATGCGCAAACCGAGATACAAAAGCTCTGCCGTATTGAGCGGCTCCTCTCCCGCTTCTGCGCACAGATGATTCAATAATTTCAGCACGGCCGCTGCATCCGCACTGCCGCCGCCCATGCCCGCCTGATCCGGGATATGCTTTTCAATATAAATATCTGCGCCGAACGGCACGCCGGTAGCGTCAAAATAATACTGCGCAGCCTTATATGCCGTGTTGCGCCCGTCGCACGGGATGTGCGGCTTCGAGCACTTGAGTATAACCTCCCCCGTATCGTTCAGCGTCACGCGCACACGGTCGCAGAGAGACACGGACTGCATCACCATGTCGACCGTGTGGTAGCCGTCTTCGCGCCGCCCGGTAATATCGAGCGATAAGTTGACTTTTGCATACGCATTGCATTCGGCTGTGTTCATATTCAGTCCTCCCTCATAGGTCAAACAGTGAAAACCGCTTGATATTGATGACATGCTTCGGGCACATTTCGTGGCAGCAGAAGCAATGGATGCACTTGCTGTACTCGATGTGCGCCTTGTGCTCCCGCACCGTTATAGTGTGCTGCGGGCAGCTTTCCGCGCACTTGCCGCAGCCCACGCACTGTGCCGTGTTGATCTTCGGGTACGGCGTTAAAACTCTCTTTGCAAGTGGCTGCATGAACTTCGGAACGCGTGTCGTAAAATCGATGCTGCTGGAGCGCGCACGCTTAAAATCGTGCACGACAATATTCTCAAAATCATCACCAAGCACTTCGATTTCCGAAAGCTTTCCCGCACAAAGTCCGCGCTCCTGTGCGTTTTTGAGCACCAAAATTTCTTCGGGCTTCATATCGATGAGCTTCGCGCCGACCATATCCGCTTCGTAGGGACTTTCAGATCCCACAAGTGCGCCGACAAAGCGTTTTTGGCCGCCCGTAGGTCCATCGCCCTCCATGGCGTCTATCGCATCTATAATCGAGAAATCCGGGTGCACATATTCACACAAATCGACGAGCATTTCCGCAAACGGCTCTTTTTCCGGGTAACGGCTGTGCAGCTCCGGCTTTAATAGCCCCGGCACCACACCGAAGAGATTCTTCACCGCGCCGGAATAGCCCATCATGCCATGGGTCTTTAACTTCGCAATGTCGATGACGAGCGTCTCGCGCGGCTGCACGAACGGCTCTGTGACGGTCAGCGTATTGCAGCGCTTTCCCTCCGGCAGCTGCACTGCCGTGCTCTTACACGCTGTATATAACGAAAAGCCGTATTTTTCCGCCGCTTCCGTATAGCCGCACGCGCGGAACGTGCCTTTCATGATAGATGTATTGTACGGCCCGCCGCCGCTTTCCGCCACCAGCACGTCCGCGCCCCGCCGCAGCAGGCAAATCGCGGCCGCAGCCGTCACATTCGGGTGCGTAATGATGGCCTCCTCCGGCGCAGAGCGCATGACGAGATTCGGCTTCAAAATAACGGTCATATGCGGTTTTATGCGGACATAAAACGCCGAAGCGGTGAACATTGCATCCACCGCTTCGGTCAGCCGTTCTATGTCATAATCCGCAAGCCGCTTTACATACGCACTCACTTCAACTCCTTCAAAAATGCGCCGATGCGGTTCAGCGCCTCTGCAAGGTGCTTGATGGAATACGCATACGAAATGCGTACAAAGCCCTCGCCGCACGCACCGAATGCCGAGCCCGGCACCACCGCGACATGCTTGTCGTAAATGAGACGCTCACAAAATTCATCGGACGTCATGCCGGTGGACTGAATGGACGGGAACACGTAAAACGCGCCCTCCGGCTCAAAGCAGGTAAGGCCGAGACGGTTGAGCCCATCCACAATCAAACGGCGGCGCATGTCGTACTGGTCGCGCATTTCGGCAATGTCGTCATCACCGTTTTTCAGCGCTTCGATCGCCGCGTACTGTGACATCGTCGGGGCACTCATAATACCGTACTGATGCAGCTTCGTCATCGGGGAGATAATCTCCTTCGGGCCCGCCGCGTAGCCCATGCGCCAACCCGTCATCGCATATGTCTTCGAGAAGCCGTTGATGACGATGGTGCGCTCCTTCATGCCCGGCAGCGACGCAATGGAGACGTGCGGCTCGCCGCCGTAAGTCAGCTCACTGTAAATCTCATCGGAAAGCACGATGAGGTCATGGCGAATGATCACTTCACTCAGCGCTTTCAAATGCTCGCGGCGCATCACGGCACCCGTGGGGTTATTCGGATACGGGAAAATAAGCACCTTCGTCTTGTCCGTAATGGCGTTTTCAAGTTCTTCGGGCGTCAAGCGGAATTCGTTTTCCGCTTTCGTTGCGATGGAAACCGGCACGCCGCCCGCCATACGGGTCAGCGGGTCGTAGCACACAAAGCACGGCTCCGGGATAATAACCTCGTCGCCCTCGCCCACAAGGCAGCGCAGCGCCATATCAATAGCCTCGCTGCCGCCAACGGTGACAAGAATATCGGTAGCTGCGGTGTATTCCAGATCATATTTGCGCTTTAAAAAGCGGCAGATCTCCTCGCGCAGCGCCATCAGGCCGCGGTTCGGGGTGTAGCGCGTTCTGCCCTTTTCCAGCGTCGTGATACCCTCCTCGCGGATATGCCACGGGGTGAAAAAATCCGGCTCGCCGATGGAAAGGGAGATCACGTCCTCCATTTCGTTTGCAATGTCAAAAAAGCGGCGGATACCGGAGGGCTTAATCACGCGCGCACGGTCGTTCAGGTGTTTGCTGTAATCAATCACAAAGGTTGCTTCCTCTCTCGTCAATCTCATCGTAGTCGGTGACAAAGTCCACACCGCCGTCCTTATATTTCGTCAGAATAAAGTGCGTGGCAGTGGAGAGCACACCGTCGATCGGCGCGAGGCGCTTTGCAACGAACATCGCGATCTCAGACATGGTATTCGCCGTAACGGTTACGGCAAGGTCAAATCCGCCGGACATCAGGCAGACGCTTTCCACCTCGGGGAAGGCCTTTACGCGTGCGGCAAGCTCATCAAAGCCGGAGTCCTTCTTCGGCGTAACGCGCAGCTCAATGAGTGCACTTGCGCGGTGCACATCTGTACGCTCCCAGTTGATGAGCGTGCGGTAGCCCTTGATGACGCCGTCTTTTTCAAACTTATGAATGGCGGCCGCCACTTCGGCTTCGGTCATATCCAGCATAACGGCAAGCTCCTGCACGGTCAGCTTGGCATCATCCTGCAAGAGCTTTAAAAGCTTTTCCATTTTCTTATCCATGGTGTTTTATCCCTTCTGATTTTATTTTGCAGGCCTGCTGTACCTTTTGCAGCAGGCAGTGTAATCTGTTTTATTCGATTGGCACCTGCACCGGCTTGCGCTCTACAAACACGGTGTACTCCTTGTAGCCGATGTCGCTCAAAAGCTCCATGGCTTCCTCTACGCCGCTTGCAATGTTCTCCGTGCGGTGTGCATCCGCGCCGATGGTGACAAGCTTACCGCCAAGTTCCTTATAGCGCGAATAGACTTCGCGATCGGGCAGCTTCGGCGCATCCGTGCGCAAAATACGGGAGGTGTTGAACTCCAGCGCGATGTCCGACTTGATGAGCGCTTTTAAAACCGCGTCCAGCTCGTCCTGATACGGCTTGTAGCTGGGCGTTTCCCCCGCCTTACACATGTAGCGCAACGGGTAGGTGATGTGCGCCAGTGTATCGAACTTGCCCCACTCCACCATTTCAAGGCTCTCCGCAAAGTAGGCGCGCAAAGCGTTGTCGATCTCCTGCTCGGTGGGATTATGCTCGCCGATGTGGTAAAAATCGTCGTGATCGCGAATGTTGTGCAGCGAACCGATTACCACGTCGTAGTCGCGCCCCGTAAGCGCATCGTGTGCTGCGTTTAGGTCCTGCAGAGGCTGGCCGAGCTCAATGCCGCGCAAAAGCTTCAAATTCGGGAAACGTTCCTGATTTTGCAACAGCTCCGCATAGGACTGACGTACGACATCGTAATACCGTCCGCCGGGAATGTGCGGCACGTTCATGTACTGGTTGCACTCGCAGTGGTCGGTCACGGCGTAGTAAACCAGACCCATCTCGATGGCGTTCATGCACATATCGCGCATGTTGCGGGTGCCATCGAACGAGCAGTTGGAATGGCTGTGACAATCGGATATATTTTTGTAACGCAAAAGATCATCCCCTTAAAGCACTTCGACCTGTATGCTCAAAACAATATACAAATTGATTTTAACACAATAAAAATCATTTTGGAATACCCAAAGCATAAGTTTTGCAACTTTTCGCCTAAAACCGCATTGTAAAGCGATGTGAAAGTTTCTTCCGATTTCCCCACACCGTATCTTTTTGATTTTTACACCGCTATTTCCCGCAAAACACCTTTTAAACCTTGACAGCGCCCCACATTTGATAGATAATAAAGAAATAGAAAACCACAGCAAAGCGCTTTTATGTTTTGCAGGAAAGGGTAGGGTCATTTTATGAAAGCAGTCATCACCGTAATCGGAAAAGATATGGTCGGCATTCTCGCGAAAGTCTCCACCGTATGCGCAGAAAAAGGCATCAATGTCATTGAAGTCACACAGTCCATCTTGCAGGATATGTTCGCCATGATCATGATCGTAGACATCAGTGCTGCGACCGTGCCGATCAGCGAGCTCTCCGATGAATTCGATACGCTTGGCGAAAAGCTCGGCCTGAAGATCCATGTTATGCACGAGGACGTTTTCAACTCCATGCACAGAATCTAAATCTATTACCGAAAGGCCGGGAATGAAACTATGATCGATACACATGATATTCTGGAAACCATAAATATGATCGATAACGAGAACCTCGATGTGCGCACCATCACGATGGGCATTTCGCTTCTCGACTGCATCGATTCCGATATTGATAAGGCCTGCACGAAGGTCTACGACAAAATTTGCAGCTATGCCGAAAACCTCGTCAAGACCGGCGAGGACATCAGCCGCGAATACGGCATTCCGATTGTGAATAAGCGCATCGCCGTCACGCCCATCGCCATGCTGGCGGGCGCAAACCCCGGTGCAAACCCCGTTCGCTTTGCAAAGGCACTGGACCGCGCCGCAAAGACCGTCGGCGTCAACTTCATCGGCGGCTATTCCGCGCTCGTGCATAAGGGCTTTGCCCCCGGCGATTATGCTTTAATTGAAAGCATCCCGGAAGCACTTGCGGAAACGGAATTCGTTTGCTCCTCCGTCAATATCGGCTCTACAAAGGCCGGCATCAACATGGATGCCGTAAAGAAAATGGGTCACATCGTCAAGGAAGCCGCCGTCCGCACCGCGGACCGCGACTGCATCGGTGCGGCAAAGCTCGTCGTGTTCTGCAACGCACCGGAGGACAACCCCTTCATGGCGGGCGCTTTCCACGGCGCCGGCGAGCCGGACTGCGTCATCAACGTGGGCGTTTCCGGCCCGGGCGTTGTGCGCGCAGCCATCAAGAAGGCAAAAGATACCGATAACATCACTGAGATCGCGGACATCATCAAGAAGACCGCATTCAAAATCACGCGCATGGGTCAGCTCGTCGCGCAGGAGGCTTCCCGCCGTCTGTGCGTGCCGTTCGGTATTGTCGACCTCTCCCTCGCCCCCACACCGGCCATCGGCGACAGTGTAGCGGATATCCTTGAGGGCATGGGCCTTGCGCAGTGCGGCGCACACGGTACCACAGCTGCACTGGCTCTGCTCAACGACGCTGTGAAAAAGGGCGGCGTCATGGCGTCCTCACACGTTGGCGGCCTTTCCGGCGCGTTCATCCCGGTCAGTGAAGACGCCGGCATGATCGCTGCAGCAAAGAGCGGCGCGCTTTCCATCACAAAGCTTGAAGCCATGACGGCGGTCTGCTCCGTCGGCCTCGATATGATCTGCGTTCCGGGCGACATCACCCCGGAGATTATTTCCGGCATCATCGCGGACGAAGCTGCCATCGGCATGGTCAACTCCAAGACGACCGCCGTGCGCCTCATTCCGGCCATCGGCAAGAAGGTCGGCGAAGAACTGAACTTCGGCGGCCTGCTCGGCTGCGGCCCTGTTATGGAAGTCAATACGAATTCCCCGGCCGTGTTCGTCAACCGCGGCGGCCGTATCCCCGCCCCGCTGCAGAGCCTTAAAAACTAAAAAACATAAAATTCAGTTTTTCGTTCATACTATCCTCGGTGAGCAAAGCGTTTTGCCTTTGTTCTCCGAGGATTTTTTATCGCCTGCGTTCGACTTTCGCCATCGGTCGGGTGCAGGCAAATGCAAAAAGGAGCAGAGTATATGCTGGACGTCATCGCTTTGATTTTGACGGTGATCGGCGGCATCAACTGGGGCCTCATCGGCATTTTCCAGTTTGATCTCGTCGCATGGCTTTTCGGCGGACAGGGCGCCGTTTTGAGCCGCATCATCTACACACTCGTCGGCATCGCCGCCGTATGGTGCATTTCCCTCCTGTTCAGGGACAATAACCTCATTGAAAAGTAAATGCACCGCAAAAAGCCGAGACACTTCGTTTTGAAGCGCCTCGGCTTTTGTTGTTATATACGTCGGTTAAAAGTTTTGTCTGAAATACGCACATGCGCCGAGCAGGCCGGCGTTGTTGCCGAGTGCAGCGGCCTCCACCTCAAGGTCTTTTGCGAACTGCTCCATCGCGCCGTTCAAAATCTTCTCGCGAAGCGGGCGGATAAAATGTTCGTCTTCCCTTGAAATACCGCCGCCGATGAGCACCATTTCCGGGTTGAAAATGTGCACAAGACCGATGATTCCAAATGCGATGCTGTCGATCCAGCTGTTCACCGTCGCGCTGACGTCTGCGTCATCGAGGTGGTCAAAGATCACCTTGCCGTTGACGTCTTCTGCCGGTACGCCCAGCTTTTCGAGCAATGCAACATTCTCCGTAAAACGGCGCACAAGCGCGCCCGTAGAACCGTAGCGCTCAAAGCAGCCGCGGTTGCCGCACGGGCACTCCACACCGTCAAAATTGATGATATAATGCCCGATTTCGCCACCGATGCCGCGTCTGCCCTGAATGAGGCGACCGTTTTCGATGATGCCGCCGCCAATGCCGGTGCCGACCGTAACGACAAGCACGTTCTCCTTGCCCTTTGCGCGACCAAACGTCTGCTCGCCGAGCGCCGCTGCGTTCGCGTCGTTGATGACGGTTACAGGCAGATGAAACCGGTCTTCCAGAATTTTCTTCACCGGGCTGCCGAGCCAGTCGCCGAGCTGTGCACCCACGCCGATAACCGTGCCGGAGTTCACATCAATCTGCCCCGTTGCCGAAACGCCGATGCCCTCGATTTTCACGGGGCTCTTTTCGAGAACTTCTCCCGCAAGGTTCGCAACCGTCGTCATGATGGACGTTTTGTAACCGTCAAAGCTGACGCTGCGCGTTTCGGAAAGCAGAACTTTGCCGTTTTCGTCCACAACGCCGATCTTCACAGCCGTGCCGCCGATATCAATGCCTAAAAGCGTACTCATGAAATGGCCTCAACAAATCTGCGGGTGATGTCACGCGGGCGCGTAATGGCCGTGCCGATGACCGCTGCGTGCACCGGGTAAGAGAACACCTTCTGCAGCTGGCCGCGCTCCCAAACACCGCCCTCCGCGATGACCGGCACGTTCAGCTCCGTCGTGATGCGGGAAAGCAGATCGTAGTTCGGAATAGCCGTGCCCTTCGTCTTTGCCGTGTAGCCGCACAGCGTCGTGCCGACAAGGTCAAAGCCGATCTCCGCCGCGTGCTTGCAGTCTTCATAGCAAGAGCAGTCCGCCATGAAGAGCTGATTCGGGTATTTTGCGCGCGCTTCCTTGAACAGCGTGTCAAGATCAAGGCCGTTCGGACGCGGACGGTCTGTTGCGTCCAGCGCGATAATCTCCACGCCGGTTGCCGCCAGTGCATCGATTTCCTTCATCGTCGGCGTGATATATACATCACTGTCGTCGTATACGCTCTTGATGATGCCGATGACCGGCAGGTCAACTTCCTTTTTGATGTCCACAATATCCTCGCAGGTGTTGGCACGAATGCCCACAGCACCGCCCTCTTTTGCGGCAAATGCAAGGTGGCCCATAAAGTGGTAGCCGTAAAGCGGCTCATCCGGCAGCGCTTGGCAAGAGACAATTACGCCGCGGTGGATCTGGTTTAAAATTTCCTGATTTGTCATAAAAACGCATCCTTTCGTTTTTGAAAACATCCTGTATCTCTATCTTAGTACGCTTTGTACGTTGCCTTGAGCCCAATTTCAAACATACGGCTCCACGGCAGGAAAATATCTTCCACGGTTACTTTGTCCGCAACGGACGTCATTTCCGTCTTTACGAACTTGCGCAGCTCCTCCAAAACGGCGTTGGCCGCCTTGCCGCGCTGCTCTTCGCACCAGAAGTACGTCATGCCCCACTGCGGCAGAATGTGCTCCGTCACGTAGCTGCGCACGACCGCACCGTAGCCGAAATCCTCGATAAAACGCTCCACAAGGAAGTTCTGCTTCGCTTCGGTATTATTCTGGTACATATTGTTCACAATCATCGCGAGCACCGTGCCCATGGAGTTTGCAGAGGTGTTCCAGCCTGCATAACCTGCAAGCTTCATCAAAATACCTTGCTTATTGAGCACGCGCAGAAGCTGCAATTCGCCGCCGTTCGTGTAGGCATTGTCGAGGATCGCCGTCGGAATGCCGCGCTTCAAGCAATCGTTCACAAAGTACAGAAACTCTGCCATATTGCGCTCCACATCATAGTTGATGTTGTTCGCCGGCTGATTTGCGGCTTCTTCCATCTCGTTTGCCGGAGCGGTGATGCCCATCACAACGTCGGCGTCGGCGAGCGACGGCACAGCGATGCAGCCCGCCGCCATGACGTGGTACTTTACGGTCTCATTGAGACTTCTGTCCTCGTAGTTCGGGATCAGCTGCGGCGCCAGCGTGGACGCATACTTGAGGTATACGCGTGGGGTGTTATTCTCAAGCGCGTTGATGGCGCGGGAGACAAGCACCATGCCGAGCTCATCGGCGCCCGGGTACAAAATCACACGGTCATTGAGCACCTTCTCATCGATCTTCGCGCGCACGGTCTTCTGGTCCATTGCGGTGTAGCCGTACTTTGCGGAATCGTCCTGCGGGATGATGAGAAAATCAATCGTGCCGTCCTCCACAAGGTCGAGCGTGCGGATATTGAAGTTGCCGTTAAATGTACGGCGGTCAAGATAATCTTTAAGCGCCGCGGGGTCTACCTTGGCTTTCAACTCAGAAAGCTCGTTCGCGTCACCCATGCCGAGCTTTTCAAGGTGCGTCAGACGGCCGATATGGTGAATCTCTTTGCCGTAAAGCTCATAGTAATCCGGCTCCTCATCGTCGGAGGAATATTTCGGGCAGCGCATGATGCACTGGAACGCGTACAGCTTTACCTGCGGGTTCTTTTCGCGCAGTTCTTTTAAAAGCATCAGACGTTCCAAAACCGTCTCCTCGGAAAGATGGTGCAAGCGCGAGGGAATCAGGCCGCCATACAGCAGCGTATCGATGGAAATGACCGCCGCGTCTACCTTTTCGATATTTGCGATCAGGAAATCGCGGATGAATTCATAAGACGCCGGGGTCTTCTTCTGGCCGAGATGTTCCGGGCGAATGATCGTATACTTTTCGCCGTTGAAAATTTTGGACGGGAAATCAAAGTTGCAGGGGCGCTCGTCGAGCGGCAGCAAAATAATGTTTTTCATGGTAGCCTCCTTTTACGCGCGGATGATCTTCCACGCACGTGTGTTGATGTTCTCCAGCTTCACGTCCGCACCGCCGCCGATGTACAGGCCACAGTCCTCCGGCACTTCAAAATCGACCCTGCCGGGTGCGAAGTCAAACACATTGCCCTTGAGCGGCAGGTTCTTAGACGGCTTACGGGTGAAGTCAATGTTTCTGAGCTCATATTTTCTGCACCGATATATTCGGTGTAACAGACATCTTAAATCAATTTCAAGTTTAAAAGTAAGAATAATGAAGCAAGGGCGCAGGACCTTTTGTGTCCTGCGCCCTGCATTCAGATCATTATTCAGGTTTCAGAAGAGCAATTAGCCTTCCGTGGTGCCCTTTGCGATCTCGAGTACGTCCGGGTTAGCATCCAGATAAGCCTGGAACTGGGTTCTGTACTCTTCGAGGTACTTGTCGAGGCCAGCAGCCTTCAGCTTCTCGATAGCAGCATCGATGTTGTCCTCATAGGAAACCATACCGACCTTAATCGGATAGATGGAGGAGATGATCTCGGTCTGGAGGTTCGTCAGCTCACTGGTAACGTTAGAGGAATCAAAGATGAAACCTGCTGCCGGGGAAATGACGTAATTGTCAGACTTGTAGGTCATATAATCGATGTGGTCGTCCGGAACATCGGAAGCATAAGCCATGTACGGCAGGTAGCCTGTCATCCAGGTATCCATGCTGTACAGAGGGTTGGCGTCGTCACCCTTGACCTGCTCAATTCTGTGGTCGCCGGTCTTGGTGTAGTGCGTGCCCTCAATGCCATAGTGGAAGAGGTCATGGTTCTCTTCGGAAGCATACAGCCAGTTGAGGAACTTGAGGCCGGATTCCGGATCCTCAGAGGTGGCGGAAATCGCGTTCAGGTTCTGCACATAGGTGTAGATCATGTCCGGAACATCGTCGCCGAAAGCTTCAACCCACTTGACCTCTGCGCCTTCAACACCGTTCTGCTGCATCGTAACGCCGGTAGCCGGGTCGAATGTCTGGGACGGAAGCATTGCGCCGAACTTAGCGTCGTCGTACTTCTTCTGGTGGTCGCGGTTCAGGACATCCGGGTCGATGAGACCGGCCTGATACATCTCGTAGTAGGTGTTTGCGTCCTTCTTGAATTCTTCGGACTCATAGAAGGAATCAACCGTGCCGTCCTGACGGATGAGGCAGATGCCGAGGGAGTTCTCAACATAGAACGGGTAGGTATCATAGCTTCTGTGGAGCCAGTGCGCCGTATCCTGAACCTGATGCATCCAAGAATAAGCCTTCATACCGGTCTCATTGAGAATCTCGTCCTGAGACTTCTTCATGAGGTCGATGATGCCTTCCGTCGTGTCCGGGAACTCGTCGTAGCCGACCTTCTCAGCGATGTCGGAGCGGTAGTCCATATAGGACATAACGTTGTCGAAGGATCTCCAGTAGCACGGTACTGCGTACTCTTCGCCCTTGTAGAGGGTGCCCAGCCAGTCTGTCTCGGAGAACTTGTTGTAGAGGTCCGGGTAGTTCTGGATGGAATCGTGAATGGAGGAGATAGCGCCCATACCTGCGATAGCGGAAAGGTTCTTAACGTCCTGCATAACATGCAGCAGCTCGAACTCTTCACCGGTCGTCAGCATGAGGTTCAGTTTCTCGGCATAAGCGTCCCACGGGATTCTTGTAACGGAAACCTCAATGTTTACGCCGTCTTCCTTCAGTTTCTCGTTGACAGCAGCCATACCGGTCTCATAGTCCGCGCAAAGTGTGCCCGGCTGTACGATACGCATCGGGTGAATGGTGCCGTCGTCCTCTGTTGCCGAAGATTCGTCAGATGTGGAAGCATCGGACGAAGTAGAAGCCTCAGAGGAAGCAGAAGATGTGCTGCCAGCACTGGAAGTGCTGTTGCCGGAGCAACCTGCAAAAGCCGTAACGACCATTGCAGCTGCCAGAGCCATAGCCAGCAGTTTCTTCGTTGTCTTCATTTCTTACTTCAACTCCTTGAAAATTGATATATGTGTAACCGTCTTCCACGGTAAACACCGAATTAAAATGTGTGCGGGCGATTAACCCTTAACGGCGCCGACAACCATGCCCTTAACAAAGTACTTCTGCAAGAACGGATACAGAATGATGATCGGGCCCATGGTGATAACGGAGGTCGCCATTTTAAAGCTTTCCTTCGGCGGGTTTACGTTGACCGTTGCGCCGGCAGAGAGCTTGCTCAGTGCGGTAATCTGAGACTGAATCTTGAAGAGGAGCATCTGCAAAGAGTAGTACTTCTCATCATTCACAAGCATAACTGCGTTAAAGTAGTTGTTCCAGTAGCCAATGGCATAGAACAGAGCAATCGTAGCCAGAACCGGCATGCAAAGCGGGAAGTAAATGCCGAATGCAATCTTCACTTCGCCTGCGCCATCAATCTTTGCGGATTCGTTCAGCTCGGCCGGGATACCGCGCACAAAGTTGCGCACGAGGAACATGTTAAAGGGATTGAACATCAGGCTCGGTACGATAAGTGCCCAGATGTTATCATAGCAGTTCAGCATCTTACACATCATATACCACGGAACAAGACCCGCAGAGAAAACCATGGTGATGTAGAAGTAAAGGGACAGACCGTCTCTGTAACGGCAACTACGATTTGCAAGGGTGTAGCCTGCGCCGAATGTGACGAACGATGCAACGACGGTACCGAAAACCGTTGCGATCGTCGTTACAAGGTAGGACTGCGGAACGGATGAGGACGGCAGGAAGAGCATCTTATAAGCTGCGGCCGACCATTCGCTCGGCCAGAAAGAGTAACCGTTGATCGTAATCGATTTCTCACTGCTGAAAGAAACGATGATAACGAGAACAAACGGCAGGACGCATATCAGTGCGAACAGAGCAACGACGAGATAAATCAGAAATGTACCGACATTCTCCCCCGTGCTGTGTTTGATTTTGTTGTTGGTGTTAGACGGCTTTGTAGTCGCCGCAACCGTGCTGTTCATGAGCTTGTCTCCTTTCCCTGTATCAGAACAGTGCGCCATCCGGGAACTTCTTTCTGACGATCCAGTTTGCTGTGAAGACCAGAATGAAGCCGACGATGGACTGATAGAGACCGATAGCCATGGAAAGGCTCGGATCACCTGTGTTCTTAAATGTACGGTAAACGTATGTATCAATAACTTCTGCAATCGGCATCAGCGAGCTGTTGTCGCGGATGATCGCATACAGCATACCGAAGTCGCCGTAGAAGATGCGGCCAACAGACATCAGGGTCATGATGCAGATGGTCGGCGCAAGCAGCGGGATCGTGATGTAAATGATACGCTTAAAGCGCGTAGCGCCGTCGATATAAGCTGCTTCGTAAAGGCCTTCGTCAATGCCGGTGATCGCTGCGAGGTAAACGATCGTGTTGTAGCCCGTGTTCTTCCAAATGTTGAGGATCAGAAGAATCGGGTACCAGTAGCCGGGGGTGGAATAATAATTGATGCGCGTACCCATCAGATTGTTGAGCAGGCCCGTCTCTGTACCAAGGATACCCTGCAGCATGTAGCTGACGATAACCCAGGAAATAAAGTACGGGAAAAGCATCATGGACTGAGAAACCTTAAGAAACTTCTTCGCCTTGACCTCATTGAGGACGATTGCCAAAACAACGGAGCAAACCGTACCGACGATGAGAAACAGGATGTTGATGACGAGCGTGTTGCGCGTAACGGTCCACGCCCAACTGGACTTGAAGAAGTATTCGAAGTTTTTCAGACCGACAAACGGGCTAAAAACACCCGTCTTGTAGTTGAACTTCTCAAATGCAATTACGATGTACGGCAGTGTCAAATAAGAAAAGATGAAAGTGTAAACGACCGCGGGCAGCGCAAGCAGGTACAAAAACTTGTTTGTCCACAGCTCTTTAAAAGGATTCACTCTCTTCTTGCTGACATCAACCAAAGCTGACGCCTTACTCATGTTTGCGATCATCCTCTCCGAATAATGTGTCTCTTCTATATAATATAAGGAAGAGTTTTGTTCACCTCTGCACAGCCGCACATATAAAGTAAAGCTTATTTGCTTTATATTATATATTGACTCTGCAAATGCGAACCCGGAATATCGCTATTCCTGCTGAAAACAAAGTGCCGACAAAACTTGGTGTTTGCCAAAGCGTGTCGTTTTGCAATCACAGCGCACCGGGCGCCCTCCCTCATGGGTCTTCCCGGAACCTCTGCCCCGTGCAGAGATACCGTTTCTGCAAACCGCTTGTTTGTTTTCGATGAACAAACTTTAACATGCTGTGAACGATTTGTAAAGTATTCTTTTTGCGATAAACTCCAAAATTTCAAAACAACTTTGTATTTTGGCAGTTTCAAGGCACTTCACAAATTTCGCTTTTCTCCATTTTTTGAGAATCGAATCACTTTTTTCGGCTTTTTGTGATATGAAACTACGGTTTTTTACGATTTGAATCAATAATCTGATTTTTTCGCTTGCGTTTAGTGCCGAAATCCGTTATCATAGAGTTATACGAAATCTAAATCGTGTTTTTCGTTCTCTTTTTGTATTTGGAGTGTTGTATTTTGTTTAAAAAAGTAAAAACCCGGCTGTTCAACCGGTACCTTTTCAGCATTTTCTGCGTGGTGGCCATAGCCGTTATACTCGTCACGCTTTTAATTTTCACCATCTACGCAAATTTGCAGGTCAGCTCTGCGCGCACCTATTCTGTGCATCAGTTGGAGCAGGTCTGTCAGATGACGGACATGCTCTACAGCCAAATGCGCTCCGTTAATAATCAAATTTTACAGAACAGCAATACGAACCGTTGTCTCTCCTCCAATACCTTCAACCGACTCATCGAAGCCGATGCCGGCATCAAGTTACGCGAAATCCAAACGGCGCAGAGCTATACGCGCTATGTTAGCCTTTATAACTCTGCCTCCAACCGTTTCGTCTCCAGCTCTACGGCAGATTTTCTCACGGATGACGATATTGCATACTATTATAGGAGATTGCCCGATAATCCCGGCGCCGATACCTGCCTTCTGCGCATGATCGGTGCAAACTACGCCACACAGCAGCTCAAGACCCGTTATGTCTATTCCTTCGTCTTCCGCGTACAGCTACGCAAAGGCGGCTCGCCCGACCTCATCATCGTAGACGTGGACGAAGATTATTTCAACGATTCCATATCGAACCTGCGCACCTCGAACGGCTTTCAACAGATCCTGCTTTTGAACCGTTACGGCGAGGTTTTCTCCACCAATATCGCTGAAGGTGATTCAGAAACCTTTACGCATGCAAAACCCGACAATACTATTGTCTCCGTGGAGGATTTCCCGGAGCTGACCGACAATTCCGGCTCTTTCTCTTACACCTGTGCTGACCATACCGAAGCGCTCGTCACCTACGCCAAGGCGTCTTCCTCCGGCTTTACGATCTTCAATATTGTGCCGTACTCGAATATTTACAGCGGTCTCCCCCAGCTCGCCATCATCACGTTACTCGCCGGCATTCTTGTGCTCTGCGTCGGCATGTTCATCTCGTTCCGCACCAGTGCAAAGCTCTCCGCACCAATCGAAGTGCTCTACAACAACTACGTCAAAAAGCCGTCGAACGACCATGCCGGCGATGAGCTCGACCAGCTCAGCAAGGCGTTTTCCGATATGTACATGAAAACCGATAAGCTGGAGCAAGGCCTCATCTCCTCCTATTCCGATTCCAAAAAGCGCAACATTCAGCGACTTATGCACGGCGAGTATGGACAGATTCCGAATTACATCGAAGTATACCAAAGCTACGGCATCGACCTCACCGCGCCGTATTACACCATCGTCATTATCAGTGCAGCCTCCAAAGAGTTGCGCTTCGGCCCGGATGACCCAAACTATTTCATTTACAGCTACGCTCTCGAAAACCTCGCCACCGAAGTTTTGGGGCAGTTCGGCAGTGTCGTACCGTACCGCAATTCGCACAACTTTCTCGTGATGTTGCTCCCCCTGCAAAAGAACGCCTACCCGGAAAAGCTTGTGCCTGAGCTTGAGCGCGTGTGCGAGATCATGCAGCGCGAGTTTGCCATGAACACCACCATCTGCATCGGCACCATCGTGGAGACAGCCGTCAATATCAACCTCTGCTATGAGGCGACGAACATCGCACTGGAATATTCCGCCATCCGTAATCAGGGCAAAATTTTCTTCGCCTATGAGACCGGCCAGAATATCAATCTCAACTCATACCACAACAAGCTCCACATGAAGCTTGCCGAACACATCCGCGCAAATGACCTCGATGCCTGCTCGCATGAGTTCGATCTCGCGCTTTCCTACATGTCAAACGTCAGCTTTAATACAGCCGTTGCGTATTTCAATCACGTCATGATGTCGCTGCTCGACGATTTCTCCACCACTTTCACGGATGACGACACCGCTTATCCTATCTTGATGGATAAACTGAATAAAATTGACCGTCAGCTACCGAACGTCTATATGCTGCGTAAGCGCTGCATGGAGTTCATCACCATTTTGGCGCATCATCAAAGCATCAACCGCAAATACGGCAACGAGCTTGCCGCCGATGCCGCAAAGGAATACATCGACAAAAACTACGCAAATCCTGATCTTTCCCTGAAAATGCTCGCCGGCATGGCAGGCCTTTCCTCCGCCTACTTCGGCAAAATTTTCGCCACGCAGATCGGCTATTCGTTCAGCGATTACCTCAGCAACACCCGCATGAAAAAGGCCGAGCAGCTTCTGCGTGAGACTAAGCTGCCCATCAACCAAATCAGCGAAGCCATCGGCATTGTGAACACGAACTACTTCTATTCTATCTTCAAGAAAAAGTATGGCATGACACCGCTCGCCTACCGCCGCACGCGTTCCGGCGAAGCGGAAGATATAAAATCCGAAGAACAGGACGAAACCACAGAGTAATTCACCCGGTTTCACGGACCGTTCACGAATTGTTAGCAGTTGATTTTCATAATTTTTCGGAAAATGAATTGATTTTTTGTGCATTTACGCTTATAATGTGTATAGAACATTGAAAGGCGGCGAGCAAATGCGCATCCGTAAAAAACCACTTGGAGACAAAAACTTAGTCGGCGCACGTATTGAGAGCATTCGCCGCAATCGTGGCATGAAACAGAAAGAGCTGCTCGCGCAGCTGCAGGTGCGCGGTGTTGACATCAACGCCTCTGCCCTCTCTAAGTTAGAGGGTCAGCTTCGCACCGTCACGGATATCGAGCTTTTAGCCTTCGCCGAAATTTTAGACGTCGATGTCTTCTGGCTCCTCACCGGCAAATCCCAACAGATTTAAAACCAAAACCGGGTAGCACACCGCACGGCAGCTTACCCGGTTTTTCTTTTGCGGATTTTTATCGCTTACTCGCTTATCCCCTGCACCCAAAATATGCTATATGCAAAAATTCCCGGAGAGCACGCAGCTTTCCGGGAATTTCATTTAGCAACTATTAAAAATTACTCGAAGCAATTCGCTTTGGCAAATTACTTTTTGCTCTTCTCGCCCTTATGCACAGCCCACATGGTGTAAAGCGGAGCCGCAATGCACAGAGAGGAATAGCAACCGACGATCGTACCGACCATCATCGGCAGTGCAAAGCTCTGAACAGAGCTGATGCCGTAAACCGTCGCGACAATGTAGATTACGAGCAGCGCCATGAAGGTGGTGAGAGACGTCAGAATAGAACGTGTCATCGTCTGGTTCAGGCTCTTGTTGACGATACCCGGCAGCGCGTCCGGGCTCTTCGTCGGAGAGAGCTTGCGGTTCTCACGGATACGGTCGTAAATAACGATGGTATCGTTCAGCGAGTAGCCGAGGATCGTCAAAATGACCGCGATGAAAATATCGTTGATGGAGAAACCGAAAATCACAAACGAGAAGTACACAAGCAGCACGTCATGCACAAGTGCGATGAGCGCCGTAACGCCGGCGGAAAGACCGCCGATCTTCTTAAAGCGCAGTGCAATGTACACAAGCAAAATCACAAACGTGATGAGCAGGCAAACAAGGCACTTCTGGAAGAACTTCGCGCCCATGGTCGGGTCAACAGAGCTCGATTCCACCACGTTGAACGTGCGGTCTGCATACGCATCGGAAAGCTTCGTCGCGATTGCCTGCTGCTCATCGAGCGTCACAGCCTCGTTGCCTGCAAAGGACAACGTAACCTGGTTCGCGTCGGTGCCGAACGTCTTGCTCAGCGCAACGGAAACGTCGCGGCCAGTCTCCTCTTTTACGAGGGACGCGATCTCATCCGTATCGACTTCGCCGTCTACGGAATACTTGATCATTGCACCGCCGACGAACTGAATGTCCATCTTCGTGCCGCGAATGAAGTTGAAGATCAAGCCGATGACGATCAGGCCGATCGAGATGCCGAACAGAATTTTTCTATTCTTATAGAAATCAAAATTGAACTTTTTCATTACTTATCCGCACCTCCAAACAGCCATTTCTTACGGAGCGGCTTGAAGCCGGAAAGCGATTTGATCATCAGGCGAGAGCAGAACACGCCCATGATGAAGTTGCCGATCACACCGACGAGCAGCGTATAGCCGAAGGAGTAGATCGCGCCGGTCGTGGATTCGCCGAAGATCTTAGAGAGAATGTTGGACGGGCCGAACACGCCGATGAGCATGATGGCAACGATCAAAATCGTAATGTTGCCGTCCACGATGGACCACAAGCTGTTGGAGCAGCCCTTCTGAATAGCGCCGTCCAGCGTTTTGCCGGTGCCGAGCTCTTCCTTGATGCGGCTCGCGGTGATGATGTTCGCATCCACGCCCACGCCGATGGAAAGGATAATGCCCGCAAGACCCGGCAGGGTCATCGTAAAGCTGTTCACAAACGGGAAGTAGCCGGAGATCGCCGCAAAGGTAATGGCCAGCTGGCCCACAAGGGACAGTACCGCCGCAACGCCAGGAATCTTGAACATCACGATCATGAATACAGCGATGAGCGCAAAGGCGATCACGCCGGCCATGACCATAGCGTCCAGAGACTTCATGCCAAGCGTCGGGTTCACGGTGCTGAAGTTCGAGGTCTGCAAAGCAAACGGCAGTGCGCCGCCCTGGATCTTCGCAGCAAGCTCAGAAGCCGTAGCCGCCGTAAAGTTGCCGGTGATGGAAGCCTTGCCGTCCGTGATGACCGCGTTAACGGTCGGGGCGGAGATCATGATGTCGTCCATCCAAATGGAGATCGTCTTGCCCTTCAGGCGCTCGGTCGCCTCTGCAAACTTCTGTGCGCCTTCATCGGAAAGCGTCAGGGAGATCGCATAGTCGTAGCTGCCGGAGGTGGAGTTCTCCTGCATGACCGGCTTTGCCTCGGTCACGTCGCTGCCTTCCAGAATAATTGTATCGGCCGTAGTGCCCGTCGGTGTCTGGTAAACCGGGTTGCCCTCGCCGTCCACGGTCTGGGTCTCGTATGACTTGCCCTCGCGGAATGTCAGCAGCGCCGTTGCGGAAATTTCTTCAATCGCCTTCTCCGGGTCAAAGTCCGATTCGCCGCTCTTCCACGGGAAACGAACAATGATCTTGTCGTTGGCTTCGTCGGTGTAAATCTCGTAGTCCGTAATGCTCTTCGAGACCATACGCAGCTCAATGATTGCCTTTGCCGCTTCAAGCTGCTCTGCGGTCGCCTCCACGCCTTCAGCCGGGCTGAAGGTCGCTTCCACGCCGCCGCGGATATCAATACCCCATCTTATATCGCCGGCGCCCTTGATCCATGTGTTCTTCGTGTCACCGTTCTGCGTGTAAACGCCGAAGACCGATGTGTATGTAAGCGCAAGGATCAGAGCCGCGATGATAAAAAACACAGGTTTTTTCACGCGCTTCATCTAATTGTTTCCTCCAATGGATAAAACCGCCGTTTTATCCGTTTACTTTTAAAATGTCCGTCATGTAAAGCAGGGTGGCAAGAACCACCCTGCAAATCTACACCTGACGATTTAAATTATTCCTCAGAAGCGTCCTCGCCCTGGTCTTCGAGCAGAGCACGGATGGAGAGGGAAACTCTCTTCTTGTCGAAATCGATGTCGGTAATCTTCACCTTAACAACGTCGCCAACCTTCAGAACGTCCTGCGGCTTCTCGATTCTTCTGTCCGCGATCTGAGAGATGTGGATGAGACCGTCGATGCCCGGGAGAATCTTAGCAAATGCGCCGAACGTGGTCATGCCGACAACGGTAGCGTCGCAAACCGTGCCAACCGGATACTCGTTCTTGAGAATCTCCCACGGATTGTCTTCCTTCTTCTTGTAGCCAAGGGAGATCTTGCCGTTCTCACGGTCAAGGCTCTTGACATAAACCTGAACGGTGTCGCCGACAGAGACAACTTCGCTCGGGTGCTTGATGCGGTTCCAAGAGAGCTCGGAAATGTGGATCATGCCGTCCACGCCGCCAAGGTCAACGAATGCGCCGAAGTTCGTGAGGGACTTAACGGTACCCGTAAACTCCTGACCTTCTTCAACAGACTCCCAGAACTTAGCCTGTGCTGCCTTTCTCTGCTCGCGGAGCACGGAACGGATGGAACCGACCGCACGGCGGCGCTGGCGGTTGACTTCGATGATGCGGAACTGAACGTCCTGACCCTTCAGAGCCTCAAGATCGTCACCGCGATTTGCTACAGCCTGAGAAGCCGGGATGAAGACGCGGATGCCGTTATACAGAACAATCACGCCGCCCTTAACAACTTCTGTAACCTTGCCGGTGAGGATTTCTTCAGCGTCCATAGCCGCTGCAATGTCTTCCCAGCCCTTGATGGCATCGATGCGCTTCTTGGAGAGCATGATGGTGCCTTCCTGATCGTTCGTCTTCATGATGAGCAGATCCATCTCGTCGCCGATCTTTACAAGATCTTCCGGCTTCGCGTTCGGATCGTTGCTAAGCTCGTTAGCCGGGATGTAGCCGGCCTGCTTTCTACCGACGTCAACATACACTTCGGTGGGAGAAATGCTTACAACTACACCGTGCACCTTTTCGTCTGTATTTAAGCTCTTGAGTGATTCCTCAAGCATCTCCTCAAAATTAAGCTCATTTGTTTCAATTTTGTCTGTCATGGTAACAAGTACCTCCTTTATTATGCTTGCCGGTGTTGAAGCACCGGCAGTTATGCCGATATTCATTTTGCCCTTTACAGGCAGGGCTGCAAGCTCCGCCGCCGTCTCAATGAGATACGTCTGCGCATACGGTTCACAGACCTCCTTGAGCTTCGCGGTGTTTGAGCTGTGACGCCCGCCGATAACGAGCATCAGGTCGCTTTCACGCGAAAGCTCACGTGCTTCGCGCTGGCGATTTGTTGTAGCCTTACATATTGTATCAAAAACTGAAGCGTTTGTACATACCTTTTTTACGAAATCCAAACATTTTTCCCATTCTTCTACGTTAAAAGTGGTCTGTTCACAGAAAAGAAGGGGCATTTCGGCAAGTTCAGGCTCATTTTTGAATAAATTTTCGAGTTCTTCGCGCGTTTTGAAGGTACGGTACGGCGTTTTGCAGCAACCGAGTATGCCCTCCACCTCCGGGTGTTTGGCATCGCCGGCCAGCATCACGCGCCTGCCCTCGCGCTCTCCGTCGGAAACAAGGCGGTGAATCTTCTGCACATACGGGCACGTCGCGTCCTTGTAATCGACACCGAGCACTTTCAGTTTTTCGATGACCTCCGGCGGTACACCGTGAGAGCGGATGACAACCGTCTCCCCCGCTTTCGCGTCCTCGGGCGCATCTATAATGCGCACGCCTTTGCGGCCGAGCTCCTCCACAAGCTGCGGGTTATGGATGATCGGCCCGAGCGTGCAGACGGTTTTGTCCTCGTCAAGCAATTTGTAAACGGTCTCCACCGCGCGGTTCACACCAAAGCAGAATCCCGCTGTTTTCGCCACGCGGATCATACTTTCTTCCACCTGTTCTCCATAATATCGAGACCTTCCTCGCGCAGCTTCTGCACCTCGGCAAAAATATTGCGCGAAACACGGCGGTAAATCATACCGGAATCTTCGGTCAGGCCCATGTCCTCAAACCGGATTGGTTTGCCGATATTGATGACCATTTTCTTAAACACCTTCGGGGGCTTGCCGCCCTCGCCCACAATCGCCACAGGCAAAATCGTACAGTGCGTCTTGTACGCCAGCATTACCATACCCATTTTCGGGTTCAAAAGCTCGCCGGTCTTCGAGCGCGTACCCTCCGGGAACATGCACACGACCTTTTCTTCCTCCAAAAGGTCAATCGCCGTCTGAATGCCCTGTGCCCCGCCCGTGCCGCGGGAGATTGGGAACGCGCCGAGACTCTTCAAAAATCCGCCGATGAGCTTG
The DNA here is from genome assembly GCA_021029595.1 of Hominenteromicrobium mulieris. Taxonomy (GTDB): domain Bacteria; phylum Bacillota; class Clostridia; order Oscillospirales; family Acutalibacteraceae; genus Hominenteromicrobium; species Hominenteromicrobium mulieris. The sequence goes on from JAJJOY010000004.1 coordinate 71,513, forward strand.
TTTTCAAAAAGCTCGGTCTTCGCCATATAGTGTAATTGTCGTTTCGGTATTGCGCAGCCAAGGTAAATCGGGTCGCCCATCGTCACGTGGTTAGAGCAAACGAGCAGCTTGCCGGTAAGCGGCATGTTCTCTCTGCCTATAATACGGTACGGGTGCAGAATTTTAAAGAAAAACAGCATCACGTACTTTGCAAGGAAATACCACCAGGAAAGGTGTTCCTTCGGCTTCCTATTTTCAGCCATGCTTCACGCCCGTCCTTTCTTCCACGATCTCCAGCAGGCGGTTCACCGTGCCGTCAAAATCCAGCTCGCTGTTGTCAAGCAAAATGCTGTCCTCCGCTGCCTTAGATTGCTTTTCGTCCTGCTTGTCGCGGCGAATAACGTTCGCAAGCGTTTCTTCATAGCTCACGTCCACGCCTTTTTCCTTGAGCTCCTTGTAGCGGCGCTCGGCGCGTACCTCGGGCGAAGCCGTCAGAAAAATTTTCACCTGTGCGTTCGGCAAAATCGTCGTGCCGATGTCTCGGCCGTCCATGATGACGTTGTACTTTTTCGCCATATCCACCTGCGCGGAGAACAGAAACTTACGCACCGCCGGTACGGAAGCACACGCAGAGGCCGCCATAGAGACCTCCGGCGTGCGGATAAGGCCGGATACATCCTCGCCGTTTAAAATGACGTGCTGCACGCCGTCTTCGTATTTCAGATCGACCTGAATGTCCCGGAGCTTCGGCTCCACCGCTTCTGCGTCTGCAGGGTCAACCTCACTGCGCAGCAGGTAAAGCCCCACCGTGCGGTACAGCGCGCCCGTGTCCACATAAACAAAGCCGAGCGCCTTTGCAGCCGCTTTCGCCACGCTGCTTTTACCTGCGCCGGCAGGTCCGTCAATCGCTATTGCATACATAATATAACTTCCTTATATATAATGATAGTTTACAGATTTTCGCCCGCCGCGTGTCCCGTTGCAAAGGCGATCTGCAGGTTAAAGCCGCCCGTGTACGCGTCCACGTCCAGAATTTCCCCCGCAAAGTACAAGCCCGGAATTAATTTGGACTGCATCGTCTTCGGGTCGACTTCCTTTACGGAAACGCCGCCCGCCGTCACAATCGCGCCGGAAAGCGGTGCAAAGCCGGAAATCTCCACCGTAAAGTGCTTTAAGACATCCAAAAGCACCGCACGCTGCTCGCGCGTGATGGTGTTGCACTTCTCTTCCGGCGGAATGCCCGACCGCCGCACGACAACCGGGATCATCTTTTGCGGCAATAATTCATCGAGCGAATTGCTGAAATTGCGGTTCTTGTTTTTCTCTAAATCGCGTAAAAGGCGCTGGTCAAGCTGTTCCGGAGTGAGCGCCGGCTTTAAGTCGAGCGTCACTGTGTATCTGCCGGGCGCCATATGGCGCATGTGCGCGCTCGCACTCAAAATCGTCGGGCCGGAAAGCCCAAAGTGCGTGAACAGCAGCTCACCGAAGTCCGTGTAGACCGGCTTCTTTTTCTTTTCATTGTCCGTCACGGTCACACCGCAGTTGCGCAGAGAAAGCCCCTGCATCGCCGGGCAATCCTCGTCATCAGAGGTCAGCGCCACCAAAGACGGACGCATAGGAATAATGGTGTGCCCCAGCTTTTCCGCCAGCCGCGCGCCGTCGCCGTTCGAGCCCGTGCCGGGGTACGAAGCGCCGCCGCACGCCAAAAGCACACTGGGGGCCTCAAACACATCGTTTTCCGTGCGCACGCCGATGACGCTGCCGTTTTCGGTCAGCACCTCTTTCACATTGCCCTGCCGAATTTCCACGCGGCACTTTTTCAGCTTCTTCCAAAGCGCGTCCGCAATGTCGTGTGCATTGTCCGAGACCGGGAACACGCGGTTGCCGCGCTCCGTTTTCAGCGGCACGCCAAGCCCCTCAAAAAAGTCCATCGTGTCCTGCGGGGTGAAATGATTCACCGCCCCGTACAAAAACCGGCCGTTGCCGGGCGTGGATTCAATCACCGTGCGCGGCTCGCAGTTGTTCGTTACGTTGCAGCGGCCCTTGCCTGTAATACGGATCTTCCGCCCAAGCTGTGCGTTCTTTTCTAATAATAAGACGTGCTTGCCGCGTTCCGCCGCCGTGATCGCCGCCATCATGCCCGCAGCGCCGCCGCCGACTACGACTGCATCAAACATTACGTTCCTCGTCGGTCTTGTCTTCGACCTTCTCGTACACGCCGTACTCGTCCCAAATGGTCTCCAGGTTTAAGAGTGTATTCGCCACTTCGTCTTTCTTTTTAATGGCCACCGTCACAATAAGCGCGTTGATAAGCGCCATCGGGCCCACAAGCGAATCGACAAATGATACCATGTCGCTCTTTGCAAGCAGCACATGCTCCGCATACTTCGTCAGCGGAGAAAGCGTGCTGTCCGTAATGGCCACAACCGTCGCACCGCGGTCGGAAGCGTATTTCAGCGCCTTCACTGCTTTTTTGGAGTACCGCGGGAAGCTGATGCCGACAAGCGCGTCTCCCTCGCCGATGTGCACCATCTGTTGCAAAATCTGCGCTTCGCTCGTCGCGCTGATAAGCTGTACGGAATCGAACACCAAGGAGAAGTAGTACGAGAGGAACGTCGCAATGGCAAGCGAGCTGCCTGCACCGATGATATAAACCTTCTTTACCTTCACAAGTGCATCGGCCGCACGGTAAAACTCCTCATGTGAAATAGACTCCTTCGTGCGGCGGATAATGTCGATGTCCTGATCCATCGAGCTGTCAAGCAGGCGGTCAAGCGGAATGTTCGTCGAGGTCATTTCAAGGCGTTGCACGCTCGTCATGCGGTTGCGGATCATCTCCTGCATCGCCTGCTGAAGCGCCGGATAGCCGGAGTATCCGATCTCCGTCGCAAAGCGCACCACGGTCGATTCGCTCACACCGACCGTCGCGCCAAGCTTCGAGGCCGTCATAAACGCCACCTTGTCGTAGTGCTCCTCAATATACTTCGCGATCAACCTCTGACCTTTGGAAAACGATCTCGCATTTTGCTTAATGCGATTCGTAAGCTGGATATTCATGAATGATTTCCTTTCTTTACGTTTCCTGACAGGAAATTTTACAGCACGAGTCGCCGCTTCCTGCAAAATTTCCTCCGTGCAGACGCGGCCGCATACCTGTCCCTACGGACAGGGCACACGTATACACGGTATCATAATGTTTATTTTAGCCGATATTCCTGCAAAAATCAAGGGATATTTTCGCTGTTTTCTATGAATTTCAAACCGTTTTTGCAGGAAGCGCATCCTTTCATGCAAAGGTATATCTGTGCAGCACGGATATCTCTCTCCATTCTTTGCCATCCTTTACAAAAGAAGCTTGCAATTCCTTTCGTTTTGTTGTATCCTTATTCCGATTATTAACCGTTTAATTCTGTTGATTTCCCACAACAGAATAAACGCACCCGTCTTTTGGAGGTCTTTTATGGAAAGTAAAACGCTCATTTCGTCCATTCGTGAAAATATCGGCAAGGTCATGGTCGGTTCCGAAGAAACCATCGACCTCTTGCTCACCGCGCTCATTGCCGAGGGTCACGTGCTCATCGAAGATGTGCCCGGCATGGGCAAAACCGTGCTCGCAAAGTCACTTGCAAAGTCCGTCAGTCTGGAGTTTAACCGCATCCAGTTCACGCCCGACCTGCTTCCCAGCGACGTCACGGGCCTCAACTACTTCGACCAGAAAGCAAACGATTTCGTTTTCAGCCCCGGCCCGGCATTCTGCAACCTGCTCCTCGCCGATGAGATCAACCGCGCCACACCGCGCACGCAGTCGAGCCTGCTCGAGTGCATGGGCGAGCGCCAGATCACCGTGGACGGCGTCACCCGTCCGCTTTCGGCGCCGTTTTTCGTCATCGCCACGCAGAATCCCATCGAAACGCTCGGCACCTATCCCCTGCCAGAAGCCCAGCTCGACCGCTTTTTAATGCGCATTTCCATGGCCTCTCCCACAAAAGAGCAGGAGCGCGCCATCTTGCAGCGCTTTATGAAGGAAGAGCCGCTCGAAACGCTGCAAAGCGTCTGCACGCGTGAGGATATTCTTGCGCTGCAAAAGCAGGCAAAGGAGATTTACATTCACCCCGTCCTGCTCGATTACATAATCGACCTCGTGCAGGCCACGCGCAGTTGGCCGAATATCGATATGGGCGTCAGCCCGCGCGGCAGCCTTGCGCTCGTCCGTGCCGTGCACGCTTACGCCTTGGTGCGCGGCGGCGCATACGTCGTGCCGGAAGACATCAAGACCGTCGCCGTGCCGGTGCTCGCCCACCGTTTGCAGCTCAGCGGCTCCGTCGGCTCCACCGATGCCCAGAAAAAGGCCATGACCGATGTGCTCTCCTCCGTCGCCCTGCCGACTGAGGACTGGTCAAAGTAATGTGGGCGCTCCTTCTGCTCCCGATCGTTTTGCTCGTCCTTTACTTTGCACAGCGCCTTTTGTTCCGCCGCCTGTGGAACGAAAACCTCACCGTACAGATATTCTTTGACCGCGATTACATTTTCTGCGGCGAGGAAGCGAATCTCGTCGAAACGATCGTGAACAACAAATACCTGCCGCTCCCCGTTTTGGAGGTCGGCTTCGATATGAGCCGCTGGGTGGTGTTTCAGGACGAAGAAAACTCCACCGTCAGCGATATGACCTACCGCCGCGACGTGTTCACAGCGTCCGTGCGCCAGCGCATCACGCGTACACTACCTGTCCGCGGCAAAAAGCGCGGCTATTACCGCATCGCGTCCACCACGGTCACGTCCTACGATTTTCTGATGACCGAAAAGCAGGTGGCGCATTTCCCGCAGGAAACGGAGTTCTACGTCCTGCCCGCGCACATTTCCGCAAGCCACATTCGCATTCCGTACAGCAAGATCACGGGTCTGCTCGTCAGCCGTCGACGTGTGTACGACGACCCGTTCGAGTTTGCCGGTATCCGCGATTACCGCCGCAGCGACCCCATGAAATACATCAACTGGAAGGCCTCCGCGCGCGGCGGCACGTTACTCGTCAATCAGCACGATTCCACGCTGTCCCAAAAGGTCACTGTCCTGCTCGACTGCACCGGCATCGGCAGCGCCGTGACGGATGCGTTAAACGAGACCGCCATCTCCATCGCCGCCGAACTCGCGGAACGCATGCTCGCAGACGGCATCTCGGTCTCCGTCATTTCAAACGGCATAGATACCGTAGACGGCAAAATGCTCTCCACCGGCGAGCTCACCAGCCGCAACACCGCACTTTACCTGCGCCGCCGGCTCGCAAGATTGGAATGCCGCAACGACCTCACCCCCATGCCGCAGCTTCTCCGCACCCTGCACGACGGCGCACACGGCAGCGACCTCTACGTGCTCATCTCCAAGGAGCAAAAGCTGCCCGTTCTGCCGGATTTGGAAGCCTTAACGGAGGGCAGTGACGCCATCTGGATCCTGCCGGAAGACCGCAACATGCCGGAGCGCTACAAACTCACGGAGACCTCAAAATCCGTCGAAATCGTCCGCTGGGAAGTTTAACGGGAGGGGACAAAATGAAAATTTTCAAAAAGCAAATTCCCGTCCGCCACATTTTATACGTCGTGCTCGGCTGGCTGCACGCCACCATGCTGTGTGTGCCGCTTTACGCGCTCGTTTTAAATTTTGTCTCGGAGGGCATGATAAAAGACGTCATCCTGCAAAACATCCTGCGGGGATTTTTGATTCTCGCTCCCATCGCACTCAGCTGGTTCGCAATAAAATGCCTGCGCCGCATCTTTTTCTATATTCTCGCAAGCATCGGCATCACGGTACTCACCGGCTTCCTGTTCGATTCCGTCCTCATGGCCGTCGTCGCGCTGTTCATCTGCTTCATGCGGCTTTACGGCCGCCTGCACGGCGAAAGCCACTCTCTATTTGACCACGCCGGCTATGCGGGTCTTGCCGTGTTCGCCGTGCCGTTCCTGTGCTCTGTCTTCACCGACCGCGCCGATTTGATTTTCCAGCCCGTCTCCCTCGTTTTCGCGGCCGTTTACTTCGTGCTGTGCCTCACGCAGCGCGGCATCCGCCGTATCGATGATTACATCGACGTCAACGCCGCCATGCAGAACATGCCCGTACGCCGCATCGTGCGCATCACCTGTGCGCTTTTGGCCGCCGCAGCCGTGTTCTGTACCGCCGTTTTGCTGCCGCCGCTGCTCACAAACGACATCGGCTACCGCTACACCCCGCGCGAGGCGGTCCACGCCGAATACACCCCGCCCGAGCAGACCGAAACATCCTCCGGCGGCAATATGCCGCTTGACGAGATGATACCCGCCGCAGAGCCTAGCCCCGTGCTCGTCCTCATCATGAAAATTCTCGAGTACATCGTGCTCATCGCGCTCGCGGGCGGCCTCATCTTCGGCGTTATTTACGGCTGCATCCGCATCTCGCGCGGGTTTAAAACCTCGTTTGTCGATCGGCGCGACCTTGTGGAAAACCTGCCCGAGGACGAACGCACCACCGTGCGGGAACGCGCCCAAAAGCGCGACCGTCCCGGCTTCCTTGACCGCTCCCCGACCGCTGCGGTGCGCCGCAAATACCGCAAAACGCTGCTGCACGCCGCAAAAGAGCCGCCCGCGCGTTGGATGTCCCCCGCCGAAGCGGAAGCCCACGCGAAGCTCCAAAACGATGCCCTGCACATCGTCTACGAAAAAGCCCGGTACAGCGAAAAAGGCTGTACAAAAGACGACCTCACCGCAATATAAGCTGTACAAAGCGAACAGCCCATGGCACACGGAAAACCGCAGCCATGGGCTGTTTTATTTTATATATTTCTGTACAAGCGGGTGCAGTCTGCGAATGTACAGGACGATCAGTCCGTTCATCGAGTAATCGTACAGTACAAACACCACATTCAGCATCACCGCCAAAATCGGGACAGACCATTTGCCGAACACTTCCATTTCGGAAAGCGGGATCTGCAAAACCCAAACCGCCATCGTCGTTTCCAGCGCCATCGCCAGATTAAACACGCCGAATTTTGCAAGCACACGCAAAGGCTTACGCTTAATGCGCATCAAAAGTCCGTACAGCGTCGGGTAGTAACCGAAAAATAAAATGTAAAACAAAATCGCTTCTCTGTCCGGTGTCAGCAAAATCGCCAACACACTCACAACACAATACACCGCAAAGCCGTAGCGCACATTTGTCTCCGCCACAATGGCAATCGTCAAACAGCCCGCCAATGCAGGCAGTGCAATCGTCGCAATGGGCACAATGCCAGTCATCAGCATCAGCACCACGGAAAGCGCAGAAACCACACCGCACAGCGCGACCTTCGCCGCTTTAGAGCGCATGAAAACGCCCCCCTTAGCAGCAGGGGATCAGGTCGCCGCCCATGCACTCGCAACAGCAGTCCGCGCAAATCAGACCGTTGCAGATGTCACAGGCGTTGCACCCACCCGCATTGTTCATGTTCATATTCGGATTGTAGCCGCCGTAAACGCCGCTGCGCTGGTTCATGGCCTGGTTCAGCGCCGCCTGATACTCCGGGTTTCCCGGGTCCATCTGGCACGCGCGCGTAAAGTGCTCCTTCGCTTCCTCCAGCCAGCCGCGACGGTATAAAACCGTACCTTTTAAGAAATACCACTCGGCGTTACGGCTTTCCACCGGCACGCCGTTTAAGATCTGCTCCGCGTCTGCAATGCGCCCCGCCATAATGAAACGGCGTACATCGTTAAAGCCGGAGGCACTGCTGCCACCCGCATACCCGGCGTTATAACCCGCATTGTACGTGTTATAGTTGTTGTAGCCGTAACTGTTATTGTTCGCACCGCGGTTTTTGCGCTGCGAAACAATGGTGTCGTACGCCTCATTGATCTCTTTCATCTTCTCGCCCGCAAGCTCGGAGAGCGGGCTGTCGCCGTATTGATCCGGGTGGTACTTTTTTGCAAGCTTTCTGTATGCGTCTTTAATTTCTTCATCCGTCGCCGAGGGCGACACCCCGAGGACCTTATACGGATCAGTCATGTCGTTTCTCCTTCTTTATATGCAGGAAAAGGATCTCCCTTTGCATTTCCGGGAGCCCTTTTTCAAAAATATTCTCCAAAATTCGGGTAAATTTGCCGCTCGGCAATAGGTTCACCGCCGGCAGCAGCCGTGCAAGCGAGCCGTTTAATACCGCATTGCACTCTTCGTCGGCCCTTTTGCGTTCTTCGGGCAATAAATGTAACCCGCGCGAGCTTTCCAGTCCCAGCTTTTGAATAAACGGGTTGAATTTCTGCTGTAAAAGGTCATCCGTAAGGTCGTCCGCTGCATCCATAATGTAGATCCAGCGCCCGAGGAAATACCCCACCTCGCTCAAAACGGCCTTTTCGCCCGCATTGCTGCCAAGCTCCGCGCAGATCGTCTGCAGCATCTCCGCCGTCGGCGCACTGCATCGGTCAATGGAAATTTCCTTCGCGTGTTCGGCATCGGCCTGGTCGTCCATCATTTTCTGCACGGCGTCCGCCATAAACGGATAATCATTGCTCGCCTTTTTCATCGCGCGTCGCGCAAATAAGCGCAGAACGCGTGCGCCGAACGCTTTCAGCCCGTCTTCATCCGCGGCGGTATCGCGCAACTTGTGCACCGTCATAATGATGCTCAGTGCCGCTGCCTTATGGAACGCCTCTTCGGCAAACACATCCTCGTTCGCGGGGCACACATACGTGCACTTTTTCATCGGGTTGCAGCAGCATCGCTTTTTCTCCGCCTTTACATCGGCATCGCGCTGATTTAGTGCCAGCATCGCATACAGCGTGCAGTCGTAGCTCAGCGTCAGCCGCATCGGAAAACCGTAATATTTTCCGAGCGCCCGGCAAAGCTGACAGTAAACGCCTTTATATGCGTCGTATTCTTTCACGAGCATCTCGCCCTTGAACGGACGCACATAGCCAAACATACCGCAAACCTCTCCTTTCCGTTCTTCATTCTACCCGATTTACACGCAAATGTGTTGAACAAAATGTAAATATGAACCGCCCGCACCCCTGAAAGACGCAAAATTTCCGGCTTTATATCTTGGACAGATTCTTTTTCCGTGTCAATCCGTTTAAAGCCGCAAAAACGCCGCGCACCCGAAAACCGGGCCCGCAGCGTCATACGTCACTTTGAATTTGTCAGGCTTTCTGCTCCGCCCTGCGCTTTTTGTCACGCTCCAGCATCATTTTGATATACTCGCCGGTGTAGGAACCCTTCGTTGCCGCCACTTGCTCCGGTGTGCCCTCCGCGATGATCATGCCGCCCTTGTCGCCGCCCTCAGGACCGAGGTCGATGATATGGTCGGCCGTCTTGATGAGGTCGAGGTTGTGCTCGATGACGATGACCGTGTTGCCGCCGTCCACGAGCTTTTGTAAAACCTCCACAAGCTTGTGCACGTCCGCAATGTGCAGACCGGTCGTCGGCTCGTCGAGAATATACACCGTCTTGCCGGTCGGGCGTCGGCTCAGCTCCGTTGCAAGCTTCACGCGCTGTGCCTCGCCGCCCGAAAGCGTCGTTGCCGGCTGACCGATCTTGATGTACCCCAGCCCCACGTCGCACAGCGTGCGCAGCTTGCGCGCGATTTTCGGGTGGTCCTTGAAGAACGCAAGGCCCTCCTCCACCGTCATTTCCAGCACGTCGTAAATGCTTTTGCCTTTGTATTTCACTTCCAGCGTCTCACGGTTGTAGCGCTTGCCCTTGCATACATCGCACGCAACGTAAACGTCGGGCAAAAAGTGCATCTCGATTTTAATGATGCCATCGCCCTGGCACGCCTCGCAGCGGCCGCCCTTAATGTTGAACGAAAAGCGCCCGGAGGTAAAGCCGTGCATTTTCGCTTCCGGCGTGCTGGCGTACAGCTCGCGAATATCCGTAAACACACCCGTATACGTCGCCGGGTTTGAGCGCGGCGTACGGCCGATCGGTGACTGGTTGATCTGAATGACCTTGTCGAGGTTCTCCATGCCGCGAATTTCCTTATGCTTGCCCGGCACCGTGCGCGCGCCGTTCAGCTCGCCCGCCAAACGTTTATACAGCACCTCGTTGATGAGCGACGATTTGCCCGAGCCCGAAACACCCGTGATACACACGAGCTTGCCGAGCGGAATGTCCACCGTCACGTTTTTCAGGTTGTTTTGCTGCGCACCGACAATGGTGATTTTCTTGCCGTTCCCTTCGCGTCTGGTCTGCGGCACGGGGATGAACCGCTGCCCGCTCAAATACTGGCCGGTGATGGACTCCGGGCACTTCAAAATACCCTGCACGTCGCCGCTGTAAATCACGTTGCCGCCGTGAATGCCCGCGCCGGGGCCGATGTCCACAATGTGGTCGGCCGAAAGCATCGTGTCCTCGTCGTGCTCCACGACAATAACCGTATTGCCAAGGTCGCGCAGACGCATCAAAGTCGATAACAGCTTGTGGTTGTCGCGCTGGTGCAGGCCGATACTCGGCTCATCGAGGATATACAAAACGCCCATGAGAGACGAGCCGATGTTCGTCGCCAAGCGAATACGCTGGCTCTCGCCGCCGGAAAGCGTCGCCGCCGCGCGGGAAAGCGTCAGATATTCGAGACCCACGTTGCGCAAAAAGCCGAGACGTGAACGAATTTCCTTCAAAATTGCCGCCGCGATCATCTCTTCGCGCGGGGTCAGCGTCAACGTATCGAGGAACGCCAGCGCGTCCACAACGGAAAGGTCGCAAAAATCACTGATATTCTTGCCGCCCACCGTTACGGCAAGACTCTCTTTGGAAAGACGCTTGCCGCCGCATGCGTCGCACGGCACAGCACTCATGTACGACTCGATTTCCTCCTTGATCCATGAGGAGGACGTGTCGCGGAAACGGCGCTCAAGGTTGTTGATGATGCCCTCAAACTCTGTCTCATACGTGCCGCGGCCGTACTCGCTTTTGCGGTGCACCTTAATCTTCTCGCCCTTCGTGCCGTAAAGCAGAATGTCTACAAGCTCCGGTGAGAGGTCGCGGATCGGCGTATCAAGCGAAAAATGGTAGTGCTCTGCGAGCGCTTCCATGTACATCGTCGCAATGGTGCTGCCCTCCATCGCCCAACCGCTGCCCTTCAAACCGCCCTTACGAATCGATAAGCGGTCGTCCGGGATGATGAGCGCCGGATCAATGCGCATGAAAACGCCGAGACCCGTGCACTTCGGGCAAGCACCCGCAGGGTTATTGAACGAGAACATGCGCGGCGAAAGTTCCTCCATGCTGACGCCGTGCTCCGGGCAAGCGTAGTTTTGAGAGAACAGCGTATCCTCGCCGTCCACCACGTTTACGATAACAAGCCCGCCGGAAAGTCCTGTCGCCGTCTCTACAGAATCCGCCAAGCGCGAGCGAATGTCCGGCTTGATGACAAGCCTGTCAACGACAATTTCAATGTTGTGCTTCTTATTCTTCTCAAGCTTGATGCTCTCGGAAAGGTCATAAATGATGCCGTCTGCGCGCACACGGACAAAGCCGCCCTTGCGCGCCGCCTCAAACTCCTTTTGGTGCTCGCCCTTCCTGCCGCGCACCACCGGTGCCAAAACCTGAATTTTCGTGCGCTCCGGCATCTCCATCACCCGGTCGACGATCTGGTCGACGGTCTGCTGGCGGATCTCTCTGCCGCAGACCGGGCAGTGCGGCACACCGATGCGCGCGTACAAAAGACGCAGATAATCGTAAATTTCCGTCACCGTGCCTACCGTGGAGCGCGGGTTTTTGGAGGTTGTTTTCTGGTCGATGGAAATGGCCGGCGAAAGGCCGTCAATGTTATCGACATCCGGCTTTTCCATCTGCCCGAGGAACATACGGGCATAGCTTGAAAGCGACTCTACATAGCGGCGCTGGCCCTCGGCGTAGATGGTATCAAACGCCAAAGAGGACTTGCCGGAGCCGGAAAGTCCCGTCAGCACGACCAGTCGATCACGCGGCAGCTTTACATTGATATTTTTTAAGTTGTGTTCTCTTGCACCGGTCACGGTGATGTACTTTGAACTCATTTCGGTTTACCCTTTCGTTTCTTCCTTTTTGAAGCTCGATATTTCCACCCACGCGGGGTAAAAACCCGTGTTGAGGGCGATGTTCTGCGAATGTAAATTGGCGAGCACTGTGCCGTAAAACGGCGTTTTGCCGAGCGCTTCGATGCGGTCACACAGCAGACTTACAAGTGTTGTGCCGAGTCCATGTCCGCGGTACCGTTCTTTTACGTCGATGCCGACCTGCCACAGTGCGTCCGTGTCTGCCGAAGCACCCGCCAGCGCCGCGATCTCGTCGCCGTCATACGCCGCGAGTGCGAGGACGTCCGGGCGATCGGGATTTTCTTTTTCACTTAACGCATTCGGAAAATCCGTGTTCGGGTATAACGTTTTCACGCTCGTTTTGTCGAACCACTTAAGTGTAAAGGCGTCCGGAATTACACGTGCTTTGCGCGGCTTGCCGGGCAAAAACATGTGGAAGGTCGACGACAATGTGTAGTCGTATTTGTTCAGCTCGCGTTCGATGCACAGCAAATGCGGAAGCTCGAACAACCAGTACGGGTGCTTGAAGCGCTCGGTATCGCCCGTAAACTCCTTTAAAAACGGGTGCAAAACCTCATTCGCCGTGATAACCACGCCGCTGCCGGTTTATGCCATTTGGAAGAACGGCAACTCATGCGAATAGAGCCGCACGCCATCGGGCTTCGCCGGCGTTGTGGCAGTCACTTGATTTGCTGTAAAGTCTTCTGGCTTTGCATTGTATTCCAATGCCAATTGACGCATTGTCTCCGTAAAGCATTTCGCCTTGTCAATCATGTCGAACCCCCTATTTTTCCAGCTCCTTGATGCGGTCACGCAGGTAGGCTGCGTGCTCGAACTCAAGCAGCTTTGCTGCCGCCTTCATCTCCTTTGTGAGCTTGTCAATCATCACGCGCTTTTCGGCGGCCGTATACTTCTTCTTTTTCTTCGATTTACCGCCCGCTTCCTCCGCCTTTGTGGAAATCTCCAAAATCTCGGAGACCTTTTTCACAATGGTCTGCGGCACGATGCCGTGTTCTTCGTTGTATTTTTCCTGAATGGCGCGGCGGCGCTCCGTCTCGCGTATCGCGTATTCCATCGACGGCGTGACGAAATCGGCATACATAATGACCTCGCCATGTGCATTTCTCGCAGCACGGCCAATGGTCTGGATGAGACTGCGTCCGCTGCGCAGGAAGCCCTCTTTATCTGCGTCCAGAATTGCGACGAGCGACACCTCCGGGATATCAAGGCCCTCTCTCAACAGGTTGATGCCGACAAGCACGTCAAACTCGCCGAGACGCAGGTCACGGATGATTTCCATGCGCTCCACCGTATCGATGTCGTGGTGCATGTAGCGCACGCGGATGCTGTAATTTTCAAGGAAGCCCGTGAGGTCTTCCGCCATTTTTTTCGTGAGCGTTGTCACGAGAATACGCTCGCCGCGCGCGGTACGCACGTTGATCTCCGAAATAAGATCGTCAATCTGCCCGTCGGTCGGCTTTACCGTGATGCGCGGGTCTAAAAGTCCCGTCGGGCGAATGACCTGCTCCACGACCGCTGCGGATTTTTCCAGCTCCAAGTCGCCCGGCGTGGCGCTGACGAAGACCGCCTGATTGACGTGCGCATAGAACTCATCAAAATTCAACGGGCGGTTGTCATACGCCGAGGGCAACCGAAAGCCGTAATCCACAAGGCTCTGCTTACGCGCGCGGTCTCCGGCGTACATGGAGCGCACCTGCGGCAACGTCACGTGCGATTCATCGACGAACAGCAGAAAATCGTCCGGGAAATAATCGAGCAGTGTGCACGGCTGGCTGCCGGGCTTACGGCCCGAAAGCACGCGCGAATAGTTTTCGATGCCCTTGCACATGCCGATCTCACTGAGCATTTCAATATCATAGCGTGTACGCTGCTCGATGCGCTGCGCTTCGATGAGTTTATCTTCGGACTTAAAGAACTTGACGCGTTCTTCCATTTCGGCCTCGATCTCCTTGAGCGCGACCGCCATTTTTTCGCGCGGGACGATGTAATGCGACGCCGGGTAGATGGCGACATGCTTTAAATCGCTGACAATCTCGCCCGTAAGCGGCACAACCTCGCTGATGCGTTCGATCTCATCGCCGAAAAATTCGACGCGGATCGCCTTTTCGCTCGATTCCGCCGGGAAAATTTCCACTACATCGCCGCGCACGCGGAACTTATTGCGCGTAAAGTTGATGTCATTGCGCTCGTACTGGATCTCGACGAGCTTCTGCAAAAGCGCATCGCGGCTTTTTTCCATGCCGGGGCGCAGTGAAATGACCATCGTGCGGTAATCGATTGGGTCGCCTAAGCTGTAAATGCACGAAACGGACGCGACGATAATGACGTCCCGCCGCTCAGAAAGCGCACTGGTGGCGCTGTGGCGCAGCTTATCGATCTCCTCGTTGATGGCGCTGTCTTTTTCAATATAGGTATCCGTCTGCGCAATGTACGCTTCCGGCTGATAGTAATCGTAGTAGGAAACGAAGTATTCCACGGCGTTATCCGGGAAAAACTCGCGGAACTCGCTGCAAAGCTGCGCGGCAAGCGTTTTGTTGTGTGCCAAAACAAGCGTGGGACGATTCAATTCCGCAATGACGTTCGCCATGGTGAACGTTTTGCCGCTGCCTGTAACGCCGAGCAGCGTCTGCTCCTTATGCCCCGCGCGGATGGACTCCACAAGTTCTTTGATCGCCTTCGGCTGGTCGCCCGTCGGCTGATATTTTGACTTCAGTACAAATTTATCCCGCTCCTGCATGGCTTTGCTCCCTTACTGAACTTTTAGAACATACGTTTCGCTACGACTTAGTATAACACACGAACACCCGTTTGTCAATGCGTCCCGCCATTTATGTCCGCCGATGTCCTGTAATGTTCGGCTTTTACGTAATGATCTGCCGTTTTAGGGTGGCGATGTCGTGGCGAAGCTTTTGGAGGACGCCGGTCGCGCGCATGGAGAGGTAATCCTCGTCCGTGAAAATGAAGTGGTCGGAGAGGATGACGTCTATGCCGGAGAGTGCGAGCTCGATCTCCTTGGTTGTTTGGATGTCCTGCCGTGAGGGCGTGCAGTTGCCGCTTGGGTGGTTGTGCGCGAGGTAAACGGCATCGGCGTCGTACAAAAGGCACAGCCGGGCGATCTGACGGATATAGATGGGCACGCCGTGCACGGAGCCCTCGTTGACAATACCCATGTACTTTAAATACCCCTTGCTGTCCAAAATGAGCAGCACGACGATCTCCGTTTTTCTGCCGAAAAATTTGTTCTGCACGGCGGCAAAGGCGGTTTTGGTATCGACAATACGGGTGCGCGCCTGATTTTTCGACTCCATATAGGCACGGAACAAGTCCGGGTAAGCGGCGAGCGCACTTGCAAGACGCGGGCCGACGCCGGGGCACTCCGCCAAAATCTGCGCGGGGGTATCAAACACGTCGCTAAGTTTTCCGTGTCGCTCCAAAAGTGCGGCCGCCGTTGTTTGTGCGGGACAGCTCGGGTCCAAAAGGTGCAGCGCAAACGTCAAAATATCGAGCTCCGTAGGGTTAGACGTGGTATTCAGCTTTAAAAACTCCGCTTCTTCTTCCCTTTTTCGTCTTGCGGCCATGGCTTTCATTCCTTTCAAATGCTTGAAAAAGGGCAGCACCGCCTATGGGTGCCGCCCGGTTTTCAGCGGTCGATATAACGTTCGATAAAGCTGCGCACAGCGCTCCAATAGAGCTTTGGCGCGACGGAGGCGGAAAGGCAGTGGCCTGCACCCGGCACGGTAAGCAACTGCTTGTCGCAGTTTGCGGCTTCGTAAAGGCGATACACCATGGCGCACGGCACGAGGGCATCAGCCTCGCCGTGAATGAACAGCACGGGAATTTTGCAGCGGCGAATCTGATTAAGCGCACTCGCTTCGCGGAAGCTGTACCCGAACTTCACTTTGGACGCAAGCGACACTGCCGGGATAAGCACACCCATTGCGCCGCCGTACAGATCTTTGACAGCGGCTTTGGCCTGATCCCACACAGAGGTGTAGCCACAGTCTTCAATGGCGAGCTTCACCTGCGGCGGCAGCTGCTCGCCCGTCGTCATCATGACGGTGGCAGCGCCCATGGATTCGCCGTAGAGAAGGATCTGTGCGTCTTTGTCGCGGCGAATAATCTCGTAGATCCAGCCGATGATATCCTTACGCTCCGGCCAGCCCATGCCAATCCAGTCGCCGGCGCTGTCGCCGTGGGCGCGGGCGTTCGGCATTAAAATGTTAAAGTCGAGGTCATAAAACGACTTGCCGCGGTGGCGCATGCACTCTGCGCGGCCGCCGTAGCCGTGGCAGATGATGGCATAGCGGTGGCCTTTGTGCGGAATGAACCATGCAGTGAGGCGCATATTTTCGGGGTTGCGGTACGTGACGCGCTTGGCATATTTCTTGAACCATACTGTTGCCGCACGGGTTTCTTCATCGTCCGGCAGCGGGTCTTTGTTCGGCGGGCGGCGGCGCAGGGTATCGTTTAAAACGGCGTTGGAGACAACCGCGGCCGCACCTGCAGCCAATGCTGCGGCGAATAGTGCTTTTTTACCCATAAACACGCACTCCTTTTGGTTTACTTTGTGTGGACAGCGATGACGGTATCGATGTCATCGGGCAGTTTTACAGTGTTGGAAACCTGCACGAACACGACGTCCGGGTAGTTTTCAACGATCCAGTTTTTAAGGGGCTTTATCTCGGTGCCGTCGGAGATGAGACGGATAGACTCAACCTCATCGAGCGAAATGCCCTGCAACGGGATACCGCCGATGGAGCTTTCCATAATGTGATAATAGAGCGTTTTGCCGTTTTTGGTGATGCGACCGTTTTCGGGCTTCGGCAGGTCGCAGCCGCCGCAGCCGTAAATGGAATCGGAATTCTTCTGCATCCACGCGCCGATTTTTTCCAGAATCTCGACGGACTCTGCGGGGATATTGCCTCTGGCATCCGGGCCGACATTTAAGAGCATATTGCCGTTTTTGCTGACGCACTCAACGAGCTTTTTGATAATCATTTCGGCGGGCTTAAAGTTCTTATCCTTTGCGCAGTAGCCCCAGTTGTCGTTCATCGTGATGCAGGCTTCCCAACAGATATTGCGGCCGCGGCTGTCCTTAAAGCCGGTCTGCGGGATGATCTGCTCCGGGCTGACATAGTCGCCGCTGTACTCAAGCGGTTCGTCCGTTGCGATGGAGCCGAAGCCACTGCCGCTGACCTCCAGACGGTTATCGATGATGATGTCCGGCTGCAGGGAGCGCACCATACGCACGAGCTCCGACGCACGCCACGCTTCGCCGGTGAGGTCGTCGTAGGAAAAGTCGAACCACATCATATCGAGCTTGCCGTAGTTTGTGCAGAGCTCGCGCACCTGACCGTGCATGTAATCAAGGTAGTTATCAAAGTTATAGGGCTTATCTTTATAGGCAATGTTGTTGCGCATAGGATGCTGGCGGTCGCCGTAGGCGGGGTAATCCGGGTGGTGCCAATCGAGCAGCGAATAATAAAGACCGACCTTGATGCCCTCTGCGCGGAACGCGTCGAGATACTCACGCACGATGTCTTTGCCGTAAGGCGTGTTCGTGACTTTCCAATCGGTAAGAGCGGAATCAAACAGGCAGAAGCCGTCATGGTGCTTTGCGGTGAGCACGGCGTACTTCATGCCGGCCTGCTTTGCAAGGCGCGCCCACTTTTTCGGGTCAAAATCTTTCGGATTAAACTCGTTGAAAAACGGGATGTAGTCCTCCTCCGGAATCTCTTCCGTGGAGCGCACCCACTCGCCGCGCGCAGGGATGGCGTAAAGACCCCAATGGATGAACATGCCGAAGCGGTCGTGGGTAAACCACTGCATACGCTTATCATATTTTTCTCTATCAAATTTATACATACAAACTCCGTCCTTTCGCCCGCTATTTCGGGGATTCTTACTGTGATTGTATCATTTCGCCCGGCTTTTGTAAATAGATATTCGCGCGAAAAAAGGAAAGAAAGGCACCGCGCAAACAGCGCGGTAGATACGCGTGAGCACGACGCCCTATCCCCCTGCAATGATAGAGCAACCCCGTTGCCTCTTTTAAATCGGGCAGCGGCGGCGTTATGTGTAAAGGAGTGTAGCTTTATATTTGTGTAAAGTCATATAGCTGCACAGATATGCAAAAACGCTCGTCCGCTGATAAACTGGGACGAGCGTTTTGTTCACTTATTTAAGCGGATTTCCGATCAATCAGAAGTTGCCGTTGGTGAGATCCTCGACGTAGAGGGTCTTCGGGCCGTTGTTGGCCGGTGCTGCGGGCTTTGCAGCCGGTGCAGCTTCTGCGGCAGGTGCTTCATCCTTATGCGGATTGTCGCGCCACTCAAAGAACTTTGTAGCAACAGCCGGGAACAGTGCGTAGGAGAGGACATCCTCTTCGCTCTTTGCTCTGTCGCCGATCTCTGCTCTGTACTTCTCAAGCTCCGGCTCGATGAGGTCGGCAGGACGGCAGGTGATGACCTTGTCATCGCCGATGCACTTCTTGCGGACTTCCTCGTTCACCTCGCCCGGCAACTTGCCGTATTCGCCGCGCAGCATGCCCTTGCTCTCTTTGGTGACCATCTTATAGCGCTCACCGACAAGAACGTTCATAACAGCCTGCGTACCGACGATCTGGCTGGTCGGGGTAACGAGCGGCGGGTAACCGAAGTCAGCACGGACGCGCGGCACTTCTGCGAGCACATCATAGTACTTGTCTTCTGCGTTTGCCTGCTTGAGCTGAGAGATAAGGTTCGAAAGCATGCCGCCCGGAACCTGATACAGCAGCGTGTTGGTATCGACCTTAAGGACCTTCGGGTTAATGTTCAGCTTATCTGCAACCGTACGGAAGTGTGCGGCAACCTCGCTGAGCTTCTCAAGATCAAGGCCGGTATCACGGCTGGTGTCCTGCAGCGTGGCAACGAGGGACTCGGTTGCCGGCTGAGAGGTGCCGTTTGCGAGCGGGGAGAGAGCGCAGTCCACGATGTCAACGCCTGCCTGTGCAGCCATCAGGTTGACCATGTCGCCTGTACCGGTAGTGTTGTGGGTATGCAGATGGATCGGCACGCTGACGTTTTCCTTCAGCTTCTTTACGAGCGAATATGCGTCGTACGGAAGGAGCAGGTTTGCCATATCCTTAATACAGATGGTATCTGCACCCATCTTTTCAAGCTGCATAGCGAGCTTTACGAAGTAATCCTCGCTGTGCACGGGGCTCTTTGTATAGCTGATGGCAGCCTCTGCCTTGCCGCCATATTCCTTAACGTACTTCATAGCGGTCTCCATGTTGCGGGGATCGTTCAGTGCGTCGAAGATACGGACGACATCAATGCCGTTTTCGATGGACTTTTTGCAGAACTCTGCAACCACGTCATCGGCATAGTGCTTGTAGCCGAGGAGGTTCTGGCCGCGCAGGAGCATCTGCAACGGGGTCTTCGGCATTGCCTTTTTGAGCGTTCTGAGACGCTCCCACGGGTCTTCGTTCAGGAAACGCATGCAGACGTCGAACGTTGCGCCGCCCCAGCACTCCAGAGACCAGTAACCCATGTTGTCCAGCTTTTCGCAAGCCGGAAGCATATCCTCGATACGCATGCGCGTTGCGGCCTGAGACTGGTGCGCGTCACGCAGGATGGTATCGGTAATTCTAAGGGGATTCTTAGCCATAATAACTGTTACTTCCTTTCCTAAGCGTTATCAAACGCCGAACAGAGCCAGGAACACACCGGCTGCAACAGCAGAACCGATGACGCCTGCGACGTTCGGACCCATAGCGTGCATGAGCAGGAAGTTGCGCGGATTCTCTTTCTGGCCGACGACCTGCGATACACGAGCCGCCATAGGAACGGCGGAAACACCGGCGGAGCCGATGAGCGGATTGATCTTATCCTTAAGGAAGACGTTCATGAGCTTTGCGAGCAGAACGCCGCCTGCGGTGCCGAGACCGAATGCAACAACGCCGAGGACGAGAATCTTAAGCGTCTGCGGATTGAGGAAGTTTGCAGCGGTAGCTGTTGCACCGACAGAGGTGCCGAGGAAGATCGTAACGATGTTCATCAGCTCGTTCTGTGCGGTCTTGTTCAGACGCTCTGTTACGCCGCTCTCACGGAGAAGGTTGCCGAGCATGAGGCAGCCGACAAGCGATGCAGCGGACGGCAGCATGAGGGAAACAAAGATGGTAACCACGATCGGGAACAGAATCTTCTCGGTCTTTGTAACCTGACGGAGCTGCTTCATCTGAATCATACGCTCTTTCTTTGTGGTGAGCGCCTTCATGATCGGCGGCTGAATAACCGGAACGAGCGCCATGTAGGAATATGCGGCAACGGCGATCGGGCCAAGGAGTTCAGGTGCGAGCTTGGAGGTGACAAAGATGGCCGTAGGGCCGTCTGCACCGCCGATGATGCCGATGGAGCCGGCCTGTGCCGGGGTGAAGCCGAGCAGGACAGCGCCGACATAGGTGACGAAGATGCCGAGCTGTGCGGCAGCGCCGAGCAGCAGGCTCTTCGGGTTTGCAATCAGCGGACCGAAGTCTGTCATGCAGCCGACGCCGATGAAGATGAGACACGGATAAACACCGAGCTTAACGCCGAGATAGAGGACGTCGAGCAGACCGGCAGCTTCCGTGGAACCGTTTGCGAGCGGGATACCTTCTGCAAACATCTCCCAATGCACGTGGCCACCTTCAAACAGTGCGGCATGGTAAATGCCTGCACCGGGCAGGTTTGTTAAAAGCATACCGAATGCGATCGGCAGAAGGAGCAGCGGCTCGAACTTCTTGACGATAGCAAGGTACAGAAGAACACAGGAAACAGCGAGCATAACGAGCTGCAGCGGGTTTTCGCCGAGCTTTGCGAAGCCTGTGCTATTCAGAAAATTAGTTATCGCTTCCATGAATAATTTAACACTCCTTATTTTAGTAGTATGTGCGTAGGCTTAAGTTTAACTTAGCCAACAACGCAGAGGAGTGTGCCGCTCTCAACGGTTGCGCCCTTCTGGACGTTCACGCTGGTGACCTTGCCGGCCTTCGGTGCCATGATCTCGTTTTCCATCTTCATAGCTTCGAGAATCATGAGGACCTGACCTTCAGCAACGGTATCGCCAACATTGACGTTGACGGAAAGGATGTTGCCGGGCATCGGGCTCTTGACCTGCTCGCCAGCGCCTGCCGGTGCTGCGACCGGGGCCGGAGCGGGTGCTGCTGCCGGAGCTGCCGCAACCGGAGCCGGTGCTGCGCCGCCGACGACTTCTTCTACTGTTACTTCATAAGCTGTGCCGTTAACATTGACATTATACTTTTTCATTGAACTTACCTCTCATCTGTTAGATTTCGCGCTTTGCGCATTTCAGACTCTTTTGATGGAATGGATGCGGATGTGCGAAACGTCCGTGCCCATCTCCTCGGCGATCGCGACTGCGATAGCGGCAACGATCTGCTGGTTGTTTTGGGCGGATACCGCCGGAGCGGGTGCTGCAGCAGGTGCTGCGGCGGCCGGGGCTGCTGCCGGAGCCGGCTGCTTTTTAGCGACCTTCTCCATGATGAGGCCGAGGATCTTGATGATAACGATCAAGCAGATCAGGACCACGAACACGGTAATAAGGCCCATCAGAACAACCTGAACGGTGCTGATGTTGGTCTCCATAATCTTACCTCCTTTCACCGAAGCGTTATGGAAATAAAAATAGAAAATGTAATTTGCATTCTGAAAAAAACACCACATTCCCGCATTTTATCAGAATGGTTATATCTTAACACGGAATTCAAAATTTCGCAATGCTTAATTCAACTTTTTTAACCGATATTTTCGGAACGAAAGTCTGTTTGGAGTAATTCCTGTTTGAACGCCGAAAATCCGGCAAGAACACGCCGCTTCTCTCCAGTTCAAAATATTGACGAAAAACTTTCTTTTATCCCGTTGCATTTTAGTAGAAAACATAGTAAAATTGAGTTATCTGTTATTTAGCATGGGCTTTCTTTCCAAAAAAGCGAATAGACTGCCCAAAGTATTGAAATGAGGCGAAGACGTGTTTTCAAACAAAGATCTGCGGAAGCTCATCATACCCCTTGTTATTGAGCAGCTTCTGGCCGTAACCATCGGTATGGCGGATACCGTAATGGTCTCCTCCTGCGGCGAAGCGGCGGTTTCCGGCATCTCCCTTGTGGACTCCATCAACTTTTTGCTCATCACGCTGTTTTCTTCTTTGGCGACGGGCGGCGCGGTCATTGCGTCCCAGTACATCGGACGCGGCGACCACAAAAGCGCGAGTCTTGCGGCAAAGCAGCTTTTCTATGCCAGCCTTGCGCTTTCGGCCGTGCTGGGCGTCATCGCCGTATTCTTCCGCAAGCCGGTACTGAACATGGTTTTCGGCTCCATTGAAGCGGACGTTATGGCGCACGCACAGATTTATTTTTTGCTTTCCGCGATCTCCTATCCGTTCCTTGCGGTCTATAACGCCGGTGCGGCGCTGTTCCGCTCTATGGGCGATTCGCGCACGACGATGCTCATTTCCATTTTAATGAACACCATCAACATCGTGGGCAATGCGATTTTAATCTACGGCTTCCAGATGGCTGCGGCGGGCGCGGCGACGGCTTCTCTTGTTTCCCGTGCAGTAGGCGCCATCATCATTACGGTGCTGCTTTTGAACCCGCGCCGTATTATTTTCTATGATAAACTCCATAAGCCGGAAATCCACCTCTCCATGTTGAAGAGCATTTTGCAGATCGGCGTGCCGAACGGCCTTGAGAACAGCATTTTCCAGATCGGCAAAATTCTGGTTGCAAGCATTGTTTCGGGCTTCGGCACCATTTCCATCACAGCAAACGCCGTGGCGGGCAACCTCGCTTCCTTGCAGGTTATTCCGGGCATGGCGCTCGGCATGGCGATGATCACGGTCGTCGGCCAGTGCATCGGCGCAAAGGACTACGAAGCTGTGAAAAAGTACACGAAGAAGCTGATGCTCATCACCTACGGTGTCGTCTGGGCTATGACGCTTTTGATGCTGCTGTTCAGCAAGCAGATCCTTTCGTTCTACTCACTCTCCGAGGAAACGACCACAATGACGATGGAGGTCTTCATTGTGCACGGCATCTGCGCCGTCATTGTTTGGCCGCTGGCCTTTGCCCTGCCGAACGCCCTGCGCGCTGCGAACGATGTGCGCTTTACGATGATTGTTTCCCTGCTTTCCATGTGGATCTTCCGCATCGGCTTCAGCTACATTCTGGCGATCTACTTTAACATGGGCATTTTGGGCACATGGATTGCAATGTGTATCGATTGGTTCTGCCGCGGCGCCTGCTTTGTCATCCGCTTTGCGCGCGGAAAATGGAAGAATATCAGCTTTATTGATAACTAAGAAGGAGGTAAAACCGTATGGAATATGATGCTTTTACCGGCGGCGTTGCGCCGGGCGGACTGCGCTCGAAAAGCGATATCCGCATTTTGATCTGCTATATGCTCAAAAGCGTGAACGCGCCGCTTTCGGGCGATGACATCATCAAGGTCTTGCAGGAAAAATCCCTTGCGAATTACTTTGAGGCGAGCGATGCGCTTTCTGCCCTTGTGAGCCTTGGCAATGTCACCCGCGAGGAGGACAACACCTATGTGCTGACTAAGCGTGGCAAGAGTGTGGCGGATGACTTAGAACAGCTTATCCCCTCTTCCGTGCGTGATAAGGCCGTAGCCGCCGCCACGGCTCTGCTGGCTTCCGCTAAGATGGAGCGCGAAAACGTGGCGACCATTGTCCGCACCGAAAACGGCTACAACGTGACATGCCACATTTCCGGCGGAGAAATGGAGCTGATGAGCCTTACCGTGTATGTGCCCGACCTATATCAGGCACGCGAAGTGAAAAAGAACTTTCACCGCGACCCACAGCGCGTGTATAACCTGATGCTCGCGGCGCTTACCGGCGACGACGAGATGATGAAAAGCGCCGTAAACCCGTGAGTTTCCGTCACCTTTAAAATTCCGAAGAGCCGCAGTTTTTGCGGCTTTTCTTTTTCTTCACTTCCTGTTTTTCCGAACGTTCTGCACCTGTCGTCAAAAACCGACATTTTTCTATATGCGTATTGTGTATACTTATATATGAAAGCAGTTTGAGTTTGCACAGAATATACACATCATTCGCGTGAATATTTCTCACGTAGTCGTGCATAGTGGCGCAAATAGCGTATACTATCATTGTATCTTCTGTTTGTATCTCGCGCAAAAGATACAACACAGTTATGTGCACGATTTTCACGGAATGACACAGCGGATGGTGAACAGCAATGGAAGAAATAGAATCTAAAGCAATCTTCGGCCGACGTCTCAAGCGTTTCCGTGAAGAAAGCGGCTACACGCAGTCGATCCTTGCGAATATTCTTGGCGTTGAGCGTTCCACCTACACGTATTATGAGACCGGCAAAACGACACCCGCCATCTTTGACCTGATGCGCCTTTGCCGTCTTTACCGCATTTCTTTGGATGAGCTGTGCGGATACAGCGCAAACTCTGTAGATGCGATGCGTCTGAGCGATTCCGGTCAGCGCGTGAAAGTGTATGCACGCCGCAAAGAGCGTCGTTACCTTGCCGATTCTGTGCTGGATCTTTCTACAGATGAGCAGCAGCTTTTGGCGTATTATCGTTCCGCTTCCCCGGAAGATCGTGCGGAGCTTTTTGAACATCTGCGCAATGCACGGTACCGTGACCGCCGCCACGCAAACGAAAAATAACCTTCAAAAATTTCATATGCGCTTGTAGCCCAGTTGGATAGAGCGACAGACTCCGACATTTCAGGCGTCTCCAGTTGAGGTATGGCGCAAAACTTTGCCGCACCTGCGTTTGCGGGAACAGCAGAGAAGAAATAGCTGGTCGTTGACTACTATTTGATGACTATTGCAGAAACCCACAACCAAATATGCGCCCGTAGCTCAGTTGGATAGAGCGTTAGACTCCGACTCTAAAGGCCGCTGGTTCGAATCCAGTCGGGCGTACCAAAATGTGTTGATGAAAGATGCAACGCAGAAAACGCCGCACGAAAGTGCGGCGTTTTCACATATAATGCGCCACTTTTAGAATGAAAAAGTTGCAAAAACTCGATTTTTCAAAATTTCAGTTTTGCCCCGCGAGAGGCGACATTTTTAAGATGCACCCTGCCGAATTTATGGTTTGGTGTGGTTCGAACACCGAGGCTTAAAAAAGAATAAAGGATAAGAAGGCAGGCCACCGTTCGATTCCTTATGAGGGAGCGGACGGTGGCCTTTTTCGTCTCATTGGTGCTTATGTTGCTTTCGCTTCGTTTGTCTATCATTCCTTGGTAGTGTTGGTAATAGCTTTCACTGAATCTTTCAGGTATGCTTGCGTTACAAAAAGACGAAGGAGGTATCCGAGAATGGCAATCACCAAAAACTTGTGCGCTCAGCTCCCCATCGACCTGCATGAGCGGGTCAGCGAAGAACGGGAACGGCTGGGCCAGACCACCAGTGAGTACATCACAAATCTCATCCAAGAATACTACGACATGATCGAAAACCAGAAGGGCGGCATTCAAATGACTGAAAAAGGCAGAACGATGGCATTCCAGATCCCCGAAGAACTCTTCCAGCGCATCAAGCGTCACCTGGAGCGCGAAACACTCCGCAGCGGCAAAAAGCTCACCCAGCGGGATTTCGTGCTAAACCTGATCACGCAGGCGCTGGACGAAGCGGACGCCGAGAACACTGCGGAGCAGAACGCCCCTCACTGAGACCCCTGTCGCGCCCCATGTGGCCGACGTGACCACTCCAGCGGACACGGACACCCCCAACGAAGATAACGCCGTGTAAGCCTGCAAACGCCGAAGTTAAAAACGAATCATACATGGAGAAAGCCGCCCTGGGCATCTGAGATCATCAGATGCCCAGGGCGGCTTTTTGCGTTTCATCAAAGAAAGAAGGAGGCACACATCACAGCAAGCGAGATCAGAAATCGCTTCACAGACACAGAAATGCAGATCGCCAGAGAAACAGACCTGCCGGAGCTGCTCTCCCACCTCGGCTATCAAGTCAAGCGCGTGGGGCGCTTCCATACTACCGCGGAGATGGACAGCCTGCGGATCAAGGATCGGTGCACCTGGTTCCGGTATTCCCAGAATACCGGCGGGGATGCCATCACCTTCCTCCAGCAGTATTGCGGAAAATCCTTTTCGGAAGCGGTGGAGTACCTGCTGACCTTCCACGGGAAAGCCAGAGACACACCCGCTCCGCAGCCAAAGCCCATCAGCCGGAAGCAGGAGTTTTCCCTGCCGCCCCGCAATGCGGATGACAGAAGGGTCTTCGCCTATCTCCGTAAGCG
Organism: Hominenteromicrobium mulieris; assembly: GCA_021029595.1. Lineage (GTDB taxonomy): Bacteria > Bacillota > Clostridia > Oscillospirales > Acutalibacteraceae > Hominenteromicrobium > Hominenteromicrobium mulieris. Next base: position 97,818 of record JAJJOY010000004.1, read on the forward strand.
GGATATCGCTGCCCAGGTGATCCGGCAGTTTCTGAATGCCGGTCTGCTGTATGAGGATGCGGTACATCACAACTGCGTGTTCGTTGGAAAGAACAGCGCAGGGCAGGCAAAGTATGCGGAACTGCGCGGCACCTATGATCTGGACGGTCCCGGATTTAAGGGAGACGCACCCGGCAGTGACAAAAACACGGGATTCTCCCTCCCGCACGATCCGCGGTCAGATCTGGTGCTTGTCTTTGAGGCACCCATCGATCTGATGAGTTACCTCACGCTCCACAGAGACATGGTCAACGCCGTAGCGCTGTGCGGGCTCTATGACGGCGCACTGCGGACCTATTTGCAGGCGCATCCGGAGATCCGCCGTATTGCGCTGTGTCTGGACGCGGACGAGCCTGGGCAGAAAGCCGCTCGGCAATTACAGGAAAAGTATCAATTACAGGGGTATGCCGTTGCCGTGGAGAAACCGCGCTGCGGCAAGGATTGGAACGAGTATCTGCAAAGAAAGATTTGCAGTCGGGGAAGGGGGCGATAGCCAAAAGAACATTGTTTTCAACGCGGAAAAAAGCAAAAAATATAAGGAGGCCCTATGAATCTGAAACAGAACCATTATTCCCGCAGAGCGCTGGCACTGCTGCTGACGCTGGTCATGTGTGTGGGTATGATCCCCACCGCCTTTGCCGCCCAGCAGAACAGCTACCACGACCCCGCCGAGCACTGGATGGAGCATGACGCTGATGTTTTTGGAGCAGTGGGATGCCGTTCGAAATTCTTCCGATGACTTATCCAAATACCGTCCCACGTTGTCCGTTCCTTCGGATGGATATGTTCAGCCCTATTGCGACTCACCTCTGGATGATGAATACTTAGGAGAAAATGTCTACCTAAACATGATCAACGGTGCGAAACGGTATGTCTATATCACAACGCCCTATTTGATCGTAGACAGTGAAATGAAGACTGCCCTGTGCTTGGCCGCGAAACGGGGAGTTGATGTGCAGATCATCACGCCCGGCATTCCGGACAAGAAAATCGTATGGGATCTGACTCGTTCCTATTATCCGGAATTACTGTCAGCAGGCGTCCACATCTATGAATACACACCTGGGTTTATCCACTCCAAGCTCTGTATCTGCGACGATGAAGCAGCGGTGACCGGTACGATAAACTTTGACTATCGAAGCCTGTATCTCCATTTTGAAAATGCCTGTCTGTTCATCTATAACGCGGTTGTCCTCCAGGCAAAGATGACTTTTTGCGTACGCAGGAAAAATCCGCGCAGATCCTCCTTGAAGATATGGGGGATCTCAAAAAGTATTGAAGTCTGCTCCGCAGTATCTATTACGCAGTCCTGCGGCTATTTGCACCGCTTTTGTAAAAAGAAATCACTTGGGACACTCAAGCAAAAAATGTCTATTTTCATTTGCGAAGCCATTTTCAGCAGCACAGATTAACAAAGTCGTCCATGTCCTCACTACCATAAAAGGAATGGACGACTTTGTTGCCTGTTCCGTTAGCTGCTTTGGGGAACCTCTCTCTACAGCCTTAGGCCCTTGATATCCTTGATGCGGGACAAAATGATGTTGCAGCTGCAGCTGACCACGCCGGGCAGCGGGTCGATGACCTCCCGGATCAGCTTCTCCATCTCCTCACTGGAGGCGGCCACCGCGTGGACGTGGAGCTTATTCTTCCCCGTCACGCGGTAAACCTGCGTAATGGCCTCGTTCTCCTTCAGCGTTTCCGTCACCTCTGCCAGCGTGTCCGGCAGTGTTTCAATCTCAAAATAGCAGGAAACCGCGCCGCTGATCTTCTGAGGATTGATGATGGTGGTATATTCCTCAATGATCCCCCGCTGCTCCAGTGCCTGGATACGGGCTTTTACCGCCACCCGGGATATCCCTACTTCCTGCCCGATGTCGGAATAAGATATCCGAGCATTTTCAATCAGCAGCCGGACGATCTTCTGGTCCAGCGCGTCCAATCCTTCCAGAAACATGGCAAGGCTCCTCTCTCATGTGTGATTTTTCAGTGACATCATACCACATATCATACAAAAAGTAAATAAAGGATTGACTTTAGCAGGTTATATCAGTATAATTATTTCAAAACGTAAGTTATAACTTTCTATTTGGACGTGAGGAAATGAACAAAGGCCTGACCCAGGGGCCGGTGATGCGCTCCATGTTGCTGTTCGCAGTCCCCATGATTTTGGGAAACCTGCTGCAGCAGTGCTACAATGTGGCGGACACATTGATCGTGGGGCAGTTTCTGGGGAAAAACGCCCTGGCTGCCGTCGGCTCATCGTTTACATTGATGACCTTTCTGACTTCTATCCTGCTGGGCCTCTGCATGGGCAGTGGGGCACTGTTCTCCATCCGGTTTGGGCAGAGGGACGAAGCTGGCCTGCGGGAGAGCGTGTGCGCTTCCTTTGTGTTGATTGCGGCGTCGGCGCTTTTGCTGAACGTGCTTGCTTTCGCATGTCTGGACTTCCTACGGGGCTTTCTCCGGGTGCCGGCGGAGGTGTGGGGCCTGATGCGGGAGTATTTGGTCATCATCTTCTGCGGCATCGCCGCCACCTTCCTGTACAATTATTTCGCGTCGTTCCTGCGGGCGGTGGGCAATTCCGTGGTGCCGCTGATCTTTCTGGCGGTCTCCGCCGTGCTGAACATCCTTCTGGATCTGTGGTTTGTGCTGGGACTGGAACGAGGTGTGGCCGGAGCGGCAGAGGCAACGGTGATTGCCCAGTATGTCTCCGGCGTTGGCATTGCGGTCTACGCTTTGGCGCGGTGTCCCCAGCTTCGGGCCATTCACAAAGGTTGCCGGATTCGCTGGGCCTGCGTCCGGGAGATCGCCGGTTTTTCCATCCTGACCTGTGTCCAACAGTCCGTCATGAACCTGGGTATCTGATGGTGCAGGGACTGGTCAACAGCTTTGGGCCCACAGTCATGGCAGCGTTCGCGGCGGCGGTGAAGATCGACGCCTTCGCCTATATGCCCGTACAGGACTTCGGCAACGCCTTTTCCACCTTCATTGCCCAAAATTACGGCGCCCAGAAAGAAGCCCGCATCCGCGCCGGACTGAAAGGGGCTGTGGGCGCTTCCATGCTTTTTTGTGTGGTGGTATCCGCCTTGGTGTGGGCCTTTGCCCGCCCGTTGATGGCGCTATTCGTGGAAGCGGGAGAAACTGAAATCATCCTGGAGGGCGTCCGCTATCTGCGCATCGAGGGTGCCTTTTACTGCGGGATCGGCTGCCTGTTCCTGCTGTACGGCCTATACAGGGCGCTGGGTAAACCAGGGATGAGCGTGGTGCTCACCGTTATATCACTCGGCACCCGGGTAGCGCTGGCCTACGCGCTGGCGGCAGTGCCGTCCATCGGCGTGACCGGCATCTGGTGGTCAGTGCCCATCGGTTGGCTGCTGGCGGACACGGTAGGTATTCTCTATTACATATTCCGAAAAAAGAGGCTGTTTTCTTGGGAAAACCAAGCACAAATATAAATCATATTTAGGAGGTACATCGCCACATGAAAGTCGTACTGTTGGAGGGACTGGGTGTGTCCGAGCAGGTGATCGAGCAGCACGCCCGGAAGCTGGAGTCCATGGGCCACACCTTCGTGGCTTATCCGAAGAACACGGACCCCCTGGTCCAGGCGGAATGGAGCCGTGACGCGGATGTCATCATGCTGGCCAATATGCCCCTGGCCCCTGTCGTGCTGGAGGAAGCAAAGAACCTGAAGTTCATCGACGTGGCCTTTACCGGCGTGGACCACATCCCCATGGCGGAGGCGAAGCAGCGTGGCATCGCCGTCAGCAACGCCTCCGGCTATGCCACCCAGGCCGTGGCGGAGCTGTGCGTCAGCTTCATGATCCAGCTGCTGCGGAATGTAGGCAAGACGGAGGAACGCTGCCGGAACGGCGGCACCAAGGACGGCCTGGTGGGCAACCTGCTGTGCGGGAAGACCGTGGGCATCGTGGGTGCCGGTGCCATCGGCAAGAAGGTGGCTGCCCTCTGCAAGGCCTTCGGCTGCTCTGTGCTGGCCTACAACCGAAGCACCGTCTCCGACCCCGCCATCGATGAGCAGGTGTCTTTGGAGGAACTGCTGAAGCGCTCGGACATTGTGTCCCTGCATTGCCCTCTGACGGCGGATACCAAGGGCATGATCGGAAAGGATCAGCTGGCTCTCATGAAGAAGAGCGCCCTCCTCATCAACACCGCCCGTGGCGGCGTGCTGGATTCCGCTGCCCTGGCTGATGCGCTGGAAAAGGGTGAGATCGCCGGCGCGGCATGTGATGTCTTTGAGACGGAGCCGCCCCTGCCCACCGACCATCCCCTGCTGCACTGCCCCAACACCATCGTCACCCCTCACATCGCCTTCGCCTCCGTGGAGTCCATGGAGCAGCGGGCAGACATCGTGTTCAACAACCTCTATTCCTGGCTGGACGGAAAGCAAGTCAACGCGGTCTGACACGGATAAGGAAAAATCGCCATGACTAAAGTGAGAATCATTTGTGGTGGAGAGCAGTTTTCGGCTGTTCTGGAAGAAGAGCTTGCTCCTAAAACCTGCGCCATTTTCAAAAAAATGCTCCCCATCAAAAACCAGATCATCCATGTCCGCTGGAGCGGCGAGGGAATGTGGATCCCCATGGGCGATACCCGGTGGGAAGGACTTACATACGAGAACCATACCAGCTATCCCACCAAGGGGGAAATGCTGATCTATCCCGGTGGCATCAGTGAGATGGAGATGATCCTGGCCTATGGCAGCGTCCACTTCGCCAGCAAGGTGGGGCAACTGGCGGGAAACCATTTCCTCACCATCACAGATGGGCTGGATCGGCTCTACTCGCTGGGGCGCAAATGCCTGTACGAAGGGGCACAGCCGATCACGATTGAATTGGAGGCAGCTTTTTAATATAACTGATGGCCTTCAAGAGCTGCGCCGCTAAACATTATATTTAAACCTTGGTAAAAGTATTGATTACAAAAGCAGAGAAATAGTATAAACAAACAGAGCCGCAGCCATGACTCCTCCTAGAGTAATGGCTGCGGCTCTGTTTCATTTATCTACTATTGAATCGGATAGCTCATACCCGGCAGTGCAAATGGAGTCAACGATATGTTCCATTGTGCTTTCAAAATCAATTTCCAATTGAACTGCCTCCAATCTGCGCAAGTATGTGCATAAATTCGGGATCAAGATGCACTGTGAATACATCCTCAATGGATGCGTTAAAAACTTGCGCAATCTTCCATGCCAGAGAAAGAGAATGATTATATTTTCCATTCTCCAAATTATAAATGGTCTCCCGGCGCACATCGAACAGCTTGGCGAGTTCTGTCTGGGTCATATTCCGGTCATTGCGGTAATTCTTAATTCGGTATTCAATCATTTCCACACCCCCGCGTCGTTATCGGCTGCTTGCGCAGAAAAGTGTGGTACATTTCGCTCTATATATAAATTATACCACAGTTACAGGAGGAAATGACACAATGAGAAAACGAATACTAACCGCTTGCCGTCTATCGGTATCGCCGCATACAGGATAGCACAGAAGTTGGCAAAATACAACATTATTATAGGACGGGGCTGGGAATGGAAAATGAAATAGTACATATGCCAGAGCAGATTCAGGAACTGACACTTTTGCTGATGTACCTGACTTCGTGGCAGGAACGCAGAACAATAGGACTTCGCAGAAAACCGCACAAGACTGATGATATGCTGCTGCGGCGCTGCTGGAAGGGATATGATTTTTCGGTTCTGGAAAGGTTGGAAGCACAGGGGCTTATCTGCGGTGAAGGCGGCAAAAAGCCGATCGTGTTTACAGACGAAGGAGAGCGGCTTGCCATAGAACTCATGAAAAAGTATGGGCTCGGAGATCGTAAAGAGGATGAGGTTTAACGGTGGGTATTTCTCTTGCGCATAAGGCTGCAAAACCGCAAAACCATTGCGGCACAAGGCTTTGACGGTGGTATCTTTTCTGTCGACACACGACAAAAACCGTCTCAAACGATACGTTTGAGGCGGTCAGCTTGTCGAGAAACCCGGTTGCACATTACGCAGCAACCGGGTTTCTCGACAAGCTGTGAGGAGTCTTGAAAACTGTACGTTTTCAAGACTCCTCAAGATCATTCCAACTCAAATGCGCCGGTATAAAGCTGATAATAATGTCGCTTGCCTTAATGATTTCCAGCTTTGTGTTTGAAATAATCTGATTGTCGGTCATTCTTTGATTCTCCTTTTCGATTGATAGTGCGGGCATTGAATAACGATGGCACGGAAGCTCTGCTTGCAGCTCCTTTCGCATTTTCTGCAAAGCTCGTTATATTTCATCCGTCCACGCTCGTCAAGAAAGAACGCCCATTCTTCCTTGAGGTATTTCGACATACGGGGCATAGCGTCCACCTCCTTTTTGCACTACCTATTTGCCGATTTGCTCCCGAAACGCAAAAACGCCTGAAACCGTATCCCACTGTATGTTTTCGGGGCGATTTTGGGCGTTTGCTTTCGATATGAGCGGCTTTCAAAACGGTGGCGGTATCCTTACCGTCCGTCATTCAAAAGCCGCTGTTTGTCGCTTCCGGGTAACAAAAAAGCGCCGTATTGCTACGACGCTTTTGTCTTGCTCGGAAGATGGAGCAAGGAAACGCTATTCCATTATTTGTTATGCTTTTTCTTTCTGCTGGCAACCGTTATACCAATGGCAGCACCGCCGCTGACAATCAGCAGCGCAAACCACAATGCGGGGTTGGCGGTGTCGCCGGTGCGCAGAATCGGGGAAACAGGCTGCACCGTCGGCTGGGGCTGCACCGTCGGCGTCGGCTGCGGGGTCACAGTGGGCTGTGGGGTTGCCGTTTCAGCCGGCTTTGCCTTGACGGTGAACTTAGCTGTTGCCGTACCGTGTTGAGAAACAATCGCAAGCGTATGCTCGCCCACGGAAAGCGCGGCAACAAAATCACGGTTCAGCGTGATGATGGTGCTGCCCTCTCTCTTCGCATAGTTCTTTTCATCCAGCGCAGTGCCATCAAGCTCTACACGAACAAAATCGGCAAAGGATGCATCAGAAGTGAAGGACAGTTCCTTTTTCTCGCCCTGCGTGACCGCTGCACCATCCCCGGCTGTGATTTTCGGGGGCAGCTTTGCCGTCACGGTGGCAGCCTTGGTGATTTCCTTTATTGCCGCAGCATCGGAGAAATACTTCTTGCAGCCGCCGCAGTACCAATACGCAATGTTGCCTTCTTCGGCAGCGGTGGCGGCCTTTGCGTCAATGTGTTTCAGGTCGGTGTGGTTGTTCGGGTCAAGGCTGCCGTAGCTTGCCTTGCAAATCTCACAGACGGCATTTTGGGTGCAGGTCGCTTTGCCGCCGGAGTGCTCCGCGTAGCCGTTCTTTTCCGCGTTATCCGTCACATCGCAGCTTTCATTGGCACACTCATGCCAGTGATGCGTTGCATCGGACGTCCAATCGGACTTCCAGCTGTGGCCGGTGGCATCGATTGGCTCCGTCTTTGTCGCGCCGCACTTGGTGCAGCTATATGTCTCTTCGCCCGCTTTTGTGCAGGTAGGCGCTGTTGTTATCGTACCGTTGTCCCAAGTATGAGGGCTTACGTCATCCTTTATATCGCAACGGGAACACTGCTTCCAGTGCTCGTTATCATCATGTGTCCAACTGGTAGTAAAATCATGTCCCAGAGCATCGCCATATTCCGCACCGCAAACTGTGCATGTTGCTCTTTGGGTGCAGGTGGCCGTGCCGCCGTGGCAATTCTCGGTTTCCGTATGGCTGGTGTCACGCTTACAGATTCGGGTGTGGGTCTTTTCATCGCTGTTTTGCGTCCAAGCGCCCCAGTCGTGGTCCAGCGCGGTATTCGCTGCGGTAAACGTATCGGCGTCGTTGGTGCTTACTTCTCCGCACGCACAGGATAGATAATACACCGCGTTATTGGTGCAGTCCGCAGGAGTTTTCAGCGCTTCGGGCTTTTGAACCTGCTGTGTGTAGGCGTGCACATGGATCGGCGTCCAGTGGGCGTAGAGCGTATGCGCCGCTCGGGAGGACATAATTGTGGTTTCCTCCACCTTCGTGCCGCCGTCCTTCTCGGTGAACCAGCCGTCGAAGCGGTAGTTGACGCGCGTCGGCGTCGGCAGCGCGCCGTAAGCATCGCCGGGAAAAACCGATTTGCTGCTCATCTCGCCTTCGCTCAGCGTACCGCCGTTGGGGTCGAAGGTCACGGTATGTGCAGTCAGGGTCTCTTCCACGGTGAGAACCAGCGTCGCAGATACGGAGAACTTATTCACCGCTGTCCGCGTGAAGGTCAGCGTATAGGTTCCGGACGGCAAATCGGTGATGGTGAGCCTGAGATCCTTCCAATCCACGTTACGGTCGACGTGTACATGATCGTCGGGAATCCCGCCGTAGTCCCATGTTATCGAACTATCGGAACCTGGGAAATTCATGGCGGGCTGGATGGAATAAGTAGCTACATCCAGGATGACTGTTTCGCCCCTTAACGCTGTGAGCTTGTATTTATCAGCCTCATCCGTGGCTGCTTTTACGCCGTCGCCTGTAATCTCAATGTATGTAAACGGCGAATACAGCACCCGAACCTCCGAGATGGAGGAACCACTCGCCGCTGCACGGCTGATCCATTGAAGGTCTTCGGTCACGTAATAAGCTGAGTTGCTGTTTACTCTGAACAGCAGATCGCCGACCGTTCCGCCTTCGGTACGGTTGGTGATTTTTCCGTAGGTGCCGGTCTTGCTGCCTCTGAGCGTCGTGCTGCTGTACGCGTTGAGATTCGTGATCTTTCCGTCGTTCCAGATCGTGACGTCATAGTCTCCAACGTTCATATACGTGATGTATTTCCCCTCAGCCAAACGAACTGTTCCGGCTTTATTGATGGATACCGTGCGGTCAAAGCTTCTGAGGAAATGGATCTCTTCGGAGGTTTCGCTGCTGTTAAAATCTGCTATTGCATCATCATGTGCAAAGAAGCGTTTTTCATAAGGGTCGACGGAATGCAGCACTTTTGCAGCCACGATTTGACCGCAAAGCGCGCAGTAATCAGGGTCTTCGCCCTTCGAGCTGTCGCCCAGAACGTGTGGTTCCGTCGTGAAAATATCCGGGTGGCAGGAGGGATATACCTTATGATTTCTTTTGCCTTCAAGATTGTACGGCACGTAGACCGTATCGCCTACATGCTTGTTTCTGTCGTAGCGCATGACGGAGGACGATCCGGTCGGATTCAAACCCGTCGCATCAAGGAAATAGCCGTTACACTTCCCGCATCTCCAGTGCTCCACCCAGCCGTCGTGCTGGCAGTTCGCGTCCTGCGCCTCATAACGCGTCAGGCTGTGGCCGGAAGCCGGGATCGTGACACCAGAAATGTCGTTTGCAAGTTTATTCGTGCAGTTCTCATCGGAGAAGATCTGCTTGCAGCCCTGGCATTCCCAGCAGGTCTGCGATATCCCGGATTCGGTGCAGGTCGCGTCCTTCTTGTCGATCTTCTCGGCATACCCGATCTTATCGCGGGTCAGCGTGAACGTAATGGAATCGTCTCGGCCGGTGAGCAGCTTGCGTGCCGTCACCGACGCGTTGAACGGCGCGTGGCAGGAATCTGCATCCCGGAACGTCAAGCTGAGTGCGTTGTTCGCAATCTTGGTGCCTGAAACACCGCAGGTGCTGCATTTGAATGACACTTCAAACAGGACAGTCAGAGGTCTCGTCTCAGACGTATCCCATTCGGAAGAGTCCACGTTCTTGATGGAAATGGACGTTACTTCGCCGGTGTGCCCCTCTGTGCCGCAGAAATAGCTGTCGGCGGAGAGTGTCACATTGACGGTATATCCGACCGACGTATCTGACGCCGCATATGCGGGAAGGGCGAACAGTACCACTGCGCAAAGCACAAGCAGCACCGCTAGGAATTTTTTCTTCATGCAAGTTCCTCGCTTTCTTCTCGCGCACCTCCCGTCCCCCATGGGGAGCGCGTTTTGGAGCAAAAGGGAATTGCATCGGGATATATCCCGATGCAAGGGAGTACTCCCTTGCAATACATATTGGCTTCTATTTTTGTGCTGGCAGCGTGATCCCCGCGAGGGAAAACTCAAAGCGCATCGCCAGCGCACGAAACAGCGCCTGCATCACCTGTTCGGAGATCGTGCGGATATCCAGCCCTTCCACGAACCGGATCGCCTGTTCCGTTTCCTCCTTCGGGACGTTGTACGCCCGCAGACTCATGGTGAGAAACAGCCGCAGCTTCTTTTCCAGCGTCAGCTCCTCGTCGCAGGGGTGGGCCATGTAGCCGCGCATGATGCTGGCTGAGCCGATCTCCATGTCATAAAAATCGCGGGCAGTCAGCTCCGGCTGATACGGACCGAAGATCTGATACAGCTCCTTCGCCGTTTCCCGGAAGATAAATTCAGACGCTTCCTTCTGCGTGTAGGCTTCAATGTAGATTTCCCGCAGGTTTTCGTTCAGCTCCGTCAGCGTCATCTGGATCGCCGTTTCCACCGCATAGGCGTAAACCGGCGGCAGCTTGCTGTCTGCAATGCTTCTTGCCACGCCGAACTGTCCGCCGAACATCGTTTCGGTCAATTCCAGCAAAATTCTGTCCTTGGTAGGAAATAGATTCAAATAGCTTCCCCTTGCCACACCTGCCTCGTCCACAATCTGACTGACAGTGGTGTTTTTATACCCCTGCTCCAAAAAGAGACGGACACACACGGTCAGTATTTTCCTCTTTGTTTCGCTGCTGTCTCTCCGCAAATATATCACCTCTCTCCAAACGTATTGGTACGCATACTAATAATATCATATCAAGTGCAAAAAGGCAAGTGGAATTTGAAACTTTACCTCCGTAAATTGTGACATTTTCACAAACGCCGCCTTCTTCCATTACTCACGGAACTTTATGACTTCTTGAATACTACCCGCAAAGGAAAAGCCGCCGTCGCTTGACAGCAGCCTTTCCGATAGCTTGTTATGCGTAAATCAAATCGCTTGAAACAATTTCCCTAACCTCCTTTCGGCATCAACGCCTTTAGCTGTTTCCGCAGCTCCGATAGCATCCATCTTCTCACCCCCTTTCTTTGGGGGATGTTGGTGGTTCTCTCCCTTTCCGCTAACAAGACTTTGGCAAAGCCGCCAGCTACCCGCTAAAGACCTCCTTTTTGAAAATTTCTCAAAGAATTTTTTCGGCCAGGGACAGCGGCTAAAATGCGACAAAAATCGCCCGGCAGGTCGTAAACCTACCGGGCGACGATTTGAAGCGTTTTGTTGTTTTCTTACATGGTATAGTTCATACTCATAGCCGGAATATTCCCGTGGCGGGGCAAGGCTTTTTTTAAGCGGTAGAAGTGGATTAGATTATAATGATAGTAAAACAGCATGGCGGCGTCCTCCCGTGGGCCGCCATGTCTTTAACTGCTGGGAATGACAGAAAGAAAGCAGCGGCCTTGATTTCTCAAAACCGCCACCAGTGAATATAAATTAAGTGTGAAAATGGGTCTGCCCAGCAGCGGTTTTTTTCTTTTCTGCCGCTGGGCAGATGTTTTTTCTTTAGATACATGATAAGAGGAATTTTTGAAGATTCCATAAAGATTTGAAAAATGGACGGACATAAAAGACGTCCATTACACTATCGGAAAATCAGCAAGGAAGTTTCATAGTAACCTTTGCGCCGCCGGTTTCTTTTGAATTTTCTAAAATAAGCTGACCATTATGTTGTTCCATAATCGAATTTGTAATATATAGACCCATACCAAAGTGTAACTTTGAATTGCGGCTTTGATCGCCCATATAGAACCGTTCCTGTGCGTGGCATAATGCCTCTTTAGAAAACCCCGTTCCCTCGTCTGTGACTGAAATTTCCACGAAACCGTTGTTACTCTGAACATCCACATAAAGCGTTCCGCCTTGCGGGGAGTAGTCCAGCCCATTACTGATAACATTCATAATAGCACGTTCTATCAGCACCCTATCAAATTTCAGCATTTGAGGGAGTGAAACAGTATTCATTTGCAGCCGGATTTCTTTTGTCCGGCATAGTGATTCCATATAACCGAACAAGTGCTGCATGAACGCTGGCAAGTCTATACTTTCAATATGGAGCTGATAACCAACCGCCGCCCGTGATATATCAATCAGGGTTTGAATATATGACTGCATCTGGCCGGAGCTTTCCACGACGTAACCAGCGTATAATCGTTGCTCATCATCAAGATTTGTTTCTGTGAGTAAATCAGCATTTCCTTGAATAACCGTCAGAGGCGTTTTCAAATCATGGGCAAGCGCGGCGATTTGCTCTTTCTGTGTCTGTTCGGTTTTCCATTGCCGTTCTAACGAAATTTTCAGATTATCTTTCATATCTGAAAAAGATGCAAGGACATCTTCAAACTCTTTGATTTTGGCGTGTCCTACTTCAAAATCAAGGTTTTGCTTTGAAACCTCCGCAGTTGCTTCAAAAAGCGGGGTCAGTTGTGTACGCAGGTTCTTAGCAAATCTGGCGGTCAGTATGATAATGACCAGCAGCGAATTTACAGCCATCAGGATAAGCGCAAGCGTGTCAGGAGATGGAAAATATTCCGGTAGCCATGACACTGTAAATTGAGAACCAATATAATACCTTAAAACGCAAAATTCGTTTTCCCGGACAACAAGTGCAAACTGCCTCCCCGTAGCATATTCAATATATTCTCCCTTTGCGTACAGCAGGGCAATTTCTTTTTCATCATCGTCCATATTGCTGTAAAGCTCATTAAAGTTCTTGTCCAGAATTAAGTAGCCGCATCCCTGTGGAATCACAACCTTTGTAATATCCGGGGCAATCGTCAGCGTTGGAATGATCTCTTTTACCTGCAATTCACTTAGATTTGCTCTTGTAGCTAATCCAGCATTTACAGCAAGTCCCTCCAAACCAGAAGGGACAATAATTGCCGCTACCAGCATGACAATGAGGGAGATAGCAAACTGGCGAAACAATATTTTCAATGTAGGTTTCTTTTTCACTCCCATTTATATCCTATCCCCCATACGGTGCTGATCGGACTTATTTTGAAATGCTCCAATTTCGCACGAATATTTTTTATATGCGTTGAGATCGTAGAGTTATCGCCTATTCCATCAAACCCGAAAACGGCTTCATAGATTTGTTCTTTTGTAAAAACCTGTCCCCGGTTTTTCGCAAGGTATTCACAGATTGAATACTCGCTTTTGGTAAGGGGAACCGGCTGTTCTGAAACATACAGTACCTTTGCGGAAAGGTCAAATCTTATATCAGGCCCAAATGAAAGTGTGCTGTGATGCTCCCTTTTTTCTCTGCGTAAATGTGCCGCGACACGGGCGCGAAGCTCCTGAATACGAAAAGGTTTCGTAATATAATCATCCGCACCGATGCCCAATCCAAACAATATATCTTCCTCTAATGTCTTTGCGGTCAGAAAGAGAATCGGGCAGTCTACCATATTCCTGATCTGTTTGCAAAACTCAAACCCGTCTGTGCCAGGCATCATCACATCCAAAAGAATGAGGTCATAGAAATGCAGCTTTTTGATGTCTACATCATCCGCATTTTGACAGACTGTTATCAAATATCCATCTTTCCCCAAACTGTTCTTAATCAATTCCAAGATAGAAACTTCATCGTCAACTACAAGTAAGTGGGTCAAAAAATCACCTCCCGCCCCATTATACCACATTGTCAAGGTTACTCATCATTATTTTTAATGTCAGCTTTCCGATATTCATTGTTGATATTTACAGCTACGGCATTGCTTATATCCACATCCACAATACTGTAAACGTAGCCGAAACTGAAATCTTCCCCCGCCACATTTTTGAAGCGTTTCGATACCTGCCCGATTTCTTCTTGCAGTTCTGACATTTCAAGACATTCATCCGTTATGGTATATGTCAGGCCGTTATATGAAATTTCATCATAGTTTGCGGCGTTCAGCTCATAATACGGCAGAGATTCATTTAACGCCTTATTTTTATCGGCGGTATCACGGAGCGCACCGCAGGCCGATAAGCATATAAGACTTACAAGCACAATTACCACGGCAAACAGGCACTTTTTATTCACTGTTTTTACCTCCCTCCCAACCATGAAACCAAACCAAACTGGCAATCAGCAGACAAACAGTGCAGCATACAGAAATAATCATACCGCTGAAAAAATCGGTTTTTACCTGTGCATACAGTTGGGGGCTATCCCATGCAAGCACAGTGTAATCCATAGCACGAACGCCCCAGGCCCAGGGAATATATTTCCATGTAGCGTCACCAAGCCCTGTTATCATAAGGGCAGCTATTAAACTTCCTGCAATTCCCAATCCCATAGATGCACCTTTTCCGAAGCTCATTCCCACAAACAAATGAATCAGGTAAATGGGAAGCATGGTAATCAACAATAGAATCCCTGCTTTCAGGTAAAGGCTTGCCGGAGCATCCCTATATAGTGCAGCGAATGTTCCTAACGCTAAAAATGTTGCGCCAAAAGCACAGATCATCAGAAAACCAAGTTTACCAATATACGTTGCCATGCGAGATGGGATTGTTCCCAACAAAAGCTGATAATGCCCGGCCTGATTTTCGATCTGAACAACCAGGCCCACAATAATGCCGATCAGAAACGGGAACGCAACGGCCAGCACTTCCAGATAGGCACTGATTTTGGTTGCCAGTTCCCATCTGGATATATGATAGTAACCCGCAAAAATCGCCGCACATATAATCGGAATCATGCTGTGCATATAGAGCAAAATGCTATGTTTACACTTCTGATATTCTGCTTTCCAGCAGCGAACCACAGATACCATAGTTACCCCACCTCCTTTTTCTCAAACCATCTTGCAGTTAAAAATGACAGCGCCGCAAACCAGGCCAGCGAAATGACCAATACAAGTATAATCATCCAAAATGCCATTGCCGTACTCTGATCTGCAACCGGCTCACCATTAGGCAAAATACCTAACACGGAAATCATAAGATGCGGCACCCAGCTATACGGGCAGATCATCCACAAAGAGGTTGTAGCCGTGAAAATCCCTAAAACGCTTCCAAGTCCGGCATTAAGAATAACCGTGACAAAGATACCAACTTTTTTTGATAACCATAAGCACAGCGGAACTTCCCATAGGCTTGCAATGACAATACAAGCTGTTCCGGCCGCAGCCTGCCAAATTCCGATTGTCAGGGGAATTTCGTTGATAACTAATATTGCAAAACCGCCCAACAGATTTAACGCCAGGAAAATGAAATTCCCCACGCAGGAGTAAATACCGGACACTCCAATTTTTGCTTTCCAGACTTTGTTCTGCGAAACAGGCAATGAAGCAACGGCACGATATTTTAGTTTGCCATTATCCCGCTGTTCAACCAAAGCGCAGGTAAGCGTGAGAAAGCCGGGATAGAGCAGTATATACCACCAGTTATAAGAATTGAGCTGGAACCAAAGAGGGGCAAAAAAGTTCATAAGCGCAGTTACAAACGGGGCCAGAACGATCAGCGTTTTTGTGAAAGTTCTCTTATGTTTTAGATTCTCGGCCTGAATATATCTCATTTCCATTTAATACCCCTCCTTTCCATTCCTGCGAATAACATCCATAAAGAGATGTTCCAAATCTTCACCAGCGCGAAGCTCTCCCTCATATCCAAGGACGCCGCCAGCAATGATACCCACATGATCTGCAATCTGCTGGACTTCTGACAGAATATGGCTGGACAAAATAACTGTAATCCCTTTGCAGGGAAAAGAGCGAATTAACTCTCGAAGTTCCTCAATCCCTAAAGGGTCAAGGCCGTTAGTCGGTTCATCCAGAATCAAAAGCTGGGGACTGTTCAGCAATGCAATAGCAATACCAAGCCGCTGCTTCATACCAAGAGAAAACTGCCCGGCCCGTTTCTTGCCGGTATTCGTGAGCTGGACAATTTGCAATACCTCGTTAATTCGTGCATCGTCCAGGCCGAGCAATGTAGTTCTGACTTTGAGATTTTCGTATGCAGTCAGATTTTCGTAAAGCGGGGGCATCTCAATCAAAGCACCGATATGCTCCAGATCATTCCGCTTCCACGGGTGGCCGTCAAACTCGATGCTTCCCGATGTGGGGCGCAAAATGCCGGTGAGCATTTTTAAGATCGTGGATTTGCCAGCCCCATTCGGCCCCAGCAGACCATAAACCGAGTTGCGCCGGATGTTCAGTGACACATTGTTTACCGCCATTTGCCCCTTGAAATTTTTGCAGAGGTCAGTCGTTTTCAAAATCATATCCATATAATCAAGTCCTTTCTTTGATTTTACGGATAGCATACCGGGCAATTTTGAAGATTTCATAAAGATTCCCGAAAACAGAATATGAACAATGCACCGTAACCGTGGAGCATATCGCAACAAAGCACCAATCTACTCATTTAGGGCCTTAAAAAGCCCTACCTGATCCGCTATCCGGAGGATGGCCGTCTGGGGCTGAGCAACGACCGCGCTGAGCACAGCATAAAGCCATTTGCGATGGGACGAGGGAACTGATTATTCGCCAATACGCCAGACGGCGCCTGGGCCAGTGCCGTAATGTATAGTCTGATTGAACAACAAGGGAAAACGGTCTGGATCCGTACCGATATCTTTTGTGGGGGTTGCAAAGCGCACCCAAGTTGAGCGAGATGGACACAACATGGGAGGAACACCTCACGCCGTCCACGCACTGGATAAATGCAGGATGTCAAAAGATTAAAGAGAGCTGGCTCGTGCCAGCTCTCTTATACTGTGCGCTGTCAGGTTCTACGGTTACTATCAAAGTGCATTGACGGTTCCTGATTTCTCAAATATTCTGTTTCAGGCAGGTCTTAATGTCATCCTCAGCATTGGTAATAAGCCGCAAGTCGAAGGTGTCCACTAAATACTGAAGCACATTCGGGCTCAAAAATGCCGGCAGGGTAGGGCCTAAATATATGCCTTTAATTCCCAGACTCAATAATGCCAGCAAATCAGCAACAGCCTTTTGTTCGTACCATGATACGATCAACGACAAGGGCAATCCGTTTACATCGGTACCAAAAGCATCTGCTAAACCTGTTGCGATCCGTATGGCAGAATATACATCATTGCATTGCCCGACATCCAAAAGTCTCGGCAGACCCGCTACTTCACCGAAATCCAGTTTGTTAAATCTGTATTTTCCGCATGCGAGCGTTAATATCACGCAGTCTTTCGGGACCATCTTAGCAAACTCTGTATAATAGTTTCGACCGGGTCTTGCTCCGTCACAGCCGCCAATAAGAAAGAAATGTCTGATTTTTCCTGCTTTTACTGCCGCTACGATTTTGTCAGAATCGCTTAATACCGAATGATGCCCGAATCCGACAAGTATCTCGTGGGGCTCCTGATCCTCCGGATAGCCGCCCAATTCTATTGCCTGCTGAATGATTTCACTGAAATCCTTTTCACCGTTTTCTCTTTTCCCAATGTGTTTTACCCCTTCCCAGCCCACTACATTCGTGCTGTAGATTCGGCCTTTATAGCTCTCTCTCGGCCGCATAAGGCAATTCGTCGTCATTAGAATACATCCCGGAAGATCATCAAATTGTTTTTGTTGATCTTGCCACGCACCACCGAAATTCCCGACAAGGTGGGGGTATTTTTTTAATCCCTCATATCCGTGGCACGGCAGCATTTCACCGTGTGTATACACATTGACCCCCGTTCCCTTTGTTTGTTCCAGCAGCATTTCCAAATCCTTCAAATCATGTCCCGAAACAACGATAAAGGGTCCTTTCCTCATATGGATATTGACCCTATGGGGTGCCGGATTTCCGTAAACTGCAGTATTGGCTTCATCCAATTTTTTCATAACCTCAATTGCCGCTTCTCCGGTGCGCATGGTCATTCGGATCAGTTCTTCCACTGTAAGGTTATCGTCTGTGAGAGCTTCCAATGCCTGAATATAAAATTCATCTACCTCATCACTGTAATAGCCCAGTTCTCTTGCCTGATGCCCATAGGCGCTGATACCTTTCAGTCCGTATAAAATGGTTTGTCTCAATGAGCGAATATCCGGGTCAAGGGATTTATCATACATAATTCCCGCGAATTGAGCATCCTTTAGCATTTGTGTTTTTGTTTCGGGAAGATCATAAGTGGCGTATGATGTCTGATTGTGAAGCTCTCCTGTGATTGTTCTCAAATTTTCTTTTATCCGTTGTGATTCGTTCAATAATTCCACGTGTACTTTCGAATCAAAATTAACATTCGTCAGCGTTGTGAAAAGAACATTTTCGATAAACCGTATGATATTTTTATCGATATGCTGTCCCTCATCTTGCAGAACTTTTCCGTAACAGCTGATCCCTTTGATTTGAAAGATCAGCAAATCCTGCAGATTGGCGATTTCTGGTGTCTTTCCGCAAACCCCAAGCTTTGTGCAGCCCTTTCCGTTCGCTGTTTGCTCACATTGATAGCAAAATATTTCGTATCCTAAATCCATATTATTCATATGCTGACCATCCTTATCTTTCGTTTTTATAGTTAAAGTATCGGTCAGGAAACGAAAAATATACTTGGTATGAGAGACCTTACTAATTTGCTTATGTGTGATAAAGAAGTAATAGAAGTGTAAAAATTTTTGCCTTTCCTATCCGATACTTGCCTTTGATATCGGATAGGGCGGGCGGTCATTCGGGCAAGTCCACTTTGCCGACGAAAGAATAGTAAATCTCAATATCCTGTCTGCGTGTGCCGTTTTCATCGTAGCTGCACTCATGCACAACGATTTTCTCTACAAACTCACGCAAGAGGGTGTGAGTCAGTTCTTCAAAGTTCATGTGCTTGCGGACAATGTTCATAAACTTTTCTGCGTTTACGGTAGCTTCCTGTGCTTTGGAAAGCTCCGCCTGTATTCTGGCAACACGCTCTTTCAATTCCTGCTGTTCGGCTTCACAGTCTGCCGAAAGCTCCGTGAAACGCTCGTCAGAAATGCGACCGCTTACGCTGTCCTCATACAGCCGCTTGAAAATAGCGGAAAGTTCGCTGATACGCTTTTCAGCCGCTTCCAGTTCCTTTTTCCTTGCGGCATTCCTGCGCTTGCCCCCGTCCTCGTTCTGCTCGATTAACAGCTTCATAAAGCGGGCTTCATGCTTCGCCGCATACACCGAGCAGAAGAAGCTTGCCGCAGCAGTCAACAAGATCGGCGCAAATATCAATAACATCTGCCGTAGAATCAACTCGACGGGACACTTCTATCAGGATGATATTGATGAGCTGAAAGAGAAGCTGGATTTGGTATGGCAGTCACTAAAATCAAAGCAATCCGAGGAACTTTGAGCAAGGCTCTCGCGTACATTTCAAACCCCGATAAGACCGAGGACAAGCTGCTGATCTCCACCTACGGGTGCGCATCGGAAACGGCGGCACAAGAGTTTGAATGGACGCGAAGGATAGCCGAGCAAAAAGGAATGAAGCCCGTCAGGATCATAGCCCGTCATGTGATCCAGTCCTTCGATGTCGGTGAGGTAACGCCGGAGCTTGCCCATGAAATCGGCAAGCAGTTTGCTGATGAAATCCTCGGCGGAAAGTACGAATATGTGCTGACCACCCACACGGATAAAAACCATGTGCATAACCACCTGATTTTCAATGCCGTGGACTTCGTTGATCATCACGCCTATAAGAGCTACAAGAAAATCTACTACGATATGCGCGAGGTCAGCGACCGGCTCTGCAAAGAAAATGGGCTTTCCGTGATTCCACCCTCACAGAACAAGGGGATGGGCTACAAGGAATACACCGAAGCCAAACGCGGCACAAGTTGGAAGCAGAAGCTCAAACAGACCATTGACCGGTTTGTCATCGTGGCAAAGGACTACGACGAGTTTTTGAAGCTCATGCAGGAAGCCGGTTATAAGATCAAAACCGGTAAATACATTTCCTTCCGTGCCGAAGGTCAGGAGCGTTTCACCCGCTCCAAAACCATTGGTGAGAACTACACCGAAGAGAGGATCAAGGAACGTAGTAACTATCACTCTCTAAGTCTTATTTTCTTCCGATTCCCGGACTTCTTGGATTCCGAAAATCGGCTTTCTGCGTGAACTCCTTTAAGTAGATGCGGTTGGCCCTGCCCTGTCCCTGACGGCGACGCTCGATGAGGTCGGCTGCTTCCAGCTCTGCAAACAGACGGCAGACCTTTTCGTGGCCGAAGTGCAGTAGCTCCTGCGCCTGACGGATGGTGAAATATTGGTAGACCCGGCCACGCTCGTCTTTCCAGCCGTTTTTCTCGGACAGGGATAGGCGGTCCAGCAGCAGACCGTAGAGCATCTTGGCGTCGGTGGAGACTGGCCGGTATCGCTCATCGGTGAATAGCAACTTGGGTATACGGTAGAACCTGAACTTTTCCGTGTCCGGCGCTGTAAAATATGGGTTCATTGAATTTCTCCTCTCGCTTGAATTTGTCACGCTTTTCAAAGCGTATTTTTGAGGTTAAGGTGTTGCTGGATTGCTTGGGTAGATTTGAATTCAAAAAGCCTTGTGTTTCAGGGCTGTCCGCACCTTAAAAGCGTGACGCTGATGCCCGCTTTCGGCGCTGCCGTTCGGTTGCCTTCAACCGTTTCTGCTTGGCGGCGCAGGCCGGACAATAACGCTGATTCTTTGCCCTCGGTGCAAAAGGCTGATGGCACAGCACACAGCGCTTGCCGCCGGATGGCTTCATTACCTCGGCATATAATCTTTCGTCTGTCGGGAGCACAGCATTCTTGAAGTAGTTGCAGTAGAGGCCGTACTTGCTGATGCTCTGGACGCAGACACAGGGCTCGCCGTCGTCCAGCAGCAGGCAGTTGCCGCCGTCATAGTTGGCGCACAGCTTCCGCAGCAGGGCGTTGACTCTTTTCGCCTGCTGCGGTGTGATTTTGATGACCATTGGAAAAACCTCCTCTCACTTGTTACTAAAATGGGTAGGTGTTTGGTGACCCTCTTCTCCAAAATTTCTGCTATTTAATTTTCAAGGTGCACACGGAAAACCACAGAGCGGCGACAAGCGGTGGAACCAGCTACCGTCCTCTCACTTTTCCTTTGCCGAATTTTCCTGCAAAATTCCCGCACTTTTTCAAAAATTCACCTCTTTCAAGGCACAAGAGAAGAATCTCCTCAATAGATAGCCAGCGAGAAGGCTGATTTTTTAACCCCCTACTAACCAACTGGGAAATCTTTCTCGATTTGTACGAAGTTATTTTTCAAATTTTTCTTAAAGATGCAAAAGAGGCACAGCCAACGGATCAATCCGAAGGCTGTACCTCTGTATTTTGGTATTCTCTTTTCTCCAAATGGTGTTGAGAAAATGATAGGTTTATGGTATAATGCTGTTAATCTTCTGGAAGGAGAACTGTTTGATGACGCCTTTAAGTGAGTTAATACAGGTCATGCGCAAGAAAGCCCTGCTGTCACAGAAAGATTTTGCAAAAGCGCTGAATGTATCCGTTGGAACGATAAACCGTTGGGAAAACGCCAAAACCAAGCCGAATATCACGGCAATGAAAAAAATCAAGGCATTTTGTGAAGAAAACGACATCCCCTTTGATGAAATCGAAGCGGCGTGGATCGCCCAGAAGGAGTAAATGCAATGGCTGATGTAAAGAAAGACCAGGAGCGGGACGAGCTATTCCGCCGTATCTATAAAATCGCCACCGACCTTGTTCACGCAGGCCATGTGGCGGAGTGGGATTTCAAATCTTATGTGCTCGGCACGATGTTCTACCGCTATATTTCCGAGAACTTCGCGGCCTATATCAATGAGGGCGAGCACGCTGCCGGAAATACCGATTTCGACTACGCCAAAATGTCGGACGCCGAGGCGGAGACTGCCCGTGAGGGACTGGTGCAGGAAAAGGGCTTTTTCATTCTGCCCTCGGAGCTGTTCTGCAATGTTCTCGCCCGTGCCGATAAGGATGACAACCTGAACGAGACGCTGGAGCGTGTGTTCAACCACATTGAGAGCAGCGCCGCCAGCGGAGATGCTGAGAATGATTTTGCAGGTCTGTTTGACGATTTCGATGTGAACAGCAAGGCCATCGGCGAGACGATTGCCAAGCGGAATAAAGTCCTGGTAGAGCTGCTGAACGGTGTGGCACAGATGCCGCTGTTCTCCACGGAGGGCAGCAACCCGGACCTGTTCGGCGATGCGTATGAGTATCTGATGGGAATGTACGCCGCCAATGCAGGTAAAAAAGGCGGTCAGTATTTCACTCCCGCCGATGTTTCGGAGCTGCTGGCCCGCCTCGGCACCATCGGCAAAACGAAAATCAATAAGGTCTATGACCCCGCCTGCGGCTCCGGTTCTCTGCTGCTGAAGGTGGAAAAAGTGCTGGGCAAGGATAATATCGAGCGAGGCTTCTACGGTCAGGAGATTGACCTGACCACTTACAACCTCTGCCGCATCAATATGTTCCTGCATAACATCGAGTTCGATAAGTTCAGCATTGTACGGGAGGACACCCTGCTCAGCCCGCAGCACTGGGATGACCAGCCCTTTGAGCTGATCGTCTCCAATCCGCCGTTTTCCGTGCCGTGGGAGGGTGACAAAAATGTGACGCTGATCAACGACCCCCGGTTTGCCCCTGCCGGTGTGCTGGCGCCTGCCTCTAAGGGGGATATGGCGTTTATTATGCACAGCCTTTCGTGGCTGGCGAATAACGGTGCAGCGGCCATCGTTTGCTTCCCCGGCATTATGTACCGTGGCGGGGCCGAACAGAAGATCCGCAAGTATCTGGTGGATAACAACTTTGTGGACGCTATCATTCAGCTGCCCTCCAACCTGTTCTTAAATGTTACAATCTCTGTGGATATTATGCTGCTGAAAAAGAACAAGACGGACAACGCCGTTCTGTTTGTGGATGCCTCCAAGGAGTTTGTGAAGGTTACGAAGAACAACCGGCTTTCCGAGGACAACATCCGGCGCATCGTGTCCGCCGTGGCAGAACGCAAGGATGAGCCGCATTTTGCCCGCCTTGTGCCAAACGACGAAGTTGGCAGCAAGCAGAATAATTACAATCTCTCCGTTTCCACCTATGTGGAGCAGGAGGACACCCGGGAAAAGATTGACATTGTGAAGTTGAATGCAGAAATTGCGGAAATCGTCGCACGGGAACAGAAATTGAGAGAGGAAATTGATAAAATCGTTGCTGAAATTAGCAATGAGCAATGAGCAATTAGTAATTGGAGGGATGATTATGGCTAAGATTGAAAAAGATCGTCCATTGCCTTCACATACGAAATTGGATTATGATGAATGTTACGCCAAAATTGTCTTAGAGAAATTCTTTCCTGATCAATACGAAAATTTGCAGATTTCGGATAAACCGGATTTGCGGGATATCTCTAACAATATTGGGATAGAAGTTACTTCGGCGATTCCGCAAAGTGAGCAAGAAGCGATGGCGCTTGCTTGTGAAATTCCGTACCTTGAAAAAGAAAAACAGGATAAACGAATTGCCTACTTGAAAAAGAAAGGATACAACTATACCCAATATGGAATGACCGGCCCGGGTATGGGCTATGCTTGGACGGGTTTAGACTATCCGGATATAAGAAACACATGGTGCAAATATTTTCTCTCGGCTGTTGAAACAAAAATGAAGAAACTTAATACTGGCGGATATGCATCGATGAAACGATATGATTTATTCGTAAATTCCGAATTGTTCATTGACGACTGGATGCCGGATGAATTGTTAAAAGTCTTAATCACATATAGTCAGCGACCTATTAACTACTCGTTTATCTATTTACTCTCATTAGATGGATTGTTTGTTTTTAATTTAGAAAAACAAACAGTGTCGCCTGTTGAGACAGGTGAAAAACTGTACGGATTGGGTATGCTGGCACGAAAAATGGTGGAAGAAGGTGAAGAAGATGACTAAACTTGATAAATTGATTCAGGAACTTTGCCCCGATGGGGTGAAATATCTACCAATCCCCGAACTGTTCATAACAAGAAATGGATACACACCCTCAAAAGCAAACAGTGAGTTTTGGGAAAACGGCACTATTCCTTGGTTTCGCATGGAGGACATCCGTGAAAACGGAAGAATTTTGACAACAGCGACCCAATATGTTTCTGAAAAAGCTGTCAAAGGAAAGTTATTTCCTGCAGATTCAATTATCATTGCCACTTCTGCCACAATAGGTGAGCACGCATTGATAAAAGTGCCATCTTTGGCAAATCAGAGGTTCACGTATCTGACGCTTAAAGACGAGTTCAAAGATTGCGTTGATATGATGTTTGTTTTCTATTATTGCTTTAGACTCGATGAATATTGCAAGTCGCACTTGAATCAAGGAAATTTTGCCTCTGTTGATATGAAACAGTTTGCAGCGTTTAAGTTCCCCGTCCCGCCCCTGCCGGTGCAGCGTGAAATTGTCCGTATACTGGACAATTTCACAGAACTTACCGAAGGCCTCAACAGGGAACTTGCCGCAGAGCTTACCGCACGGAAGAAACAGTATGCGTATTATAGGGATAAGTTGCTTCATAACGATGCAACCACAGTTTATAAACGATTGGGGGATTTTTGCGATTTGCTTTCTGGATTCCCTTTTGATAGTAGTAAATTCAAAGAAGATGGAATCAGGTTAATGCGTGGCATGAATATTAAGAGGGGCTATTTGGACTTTACGGAGGAGAATAATCGTTATTGGGAAAGCACAGATGGTGTTGAGAAATACCTGCTTAACGATCAGGATATTGTGATTTCTATGGACGGTTCTCTTGTTGGCAGCAGTTACGGAATGGTTTCTAAAAAAGATTTACCATTGCTTCTTGTACAACGTGTTACTCGAATCCGCACTAATCAGGCCAATATCCGATATGTATATCACTATATTGCGAGTGGCCGTTTTACGGAGTATGTGCACAAGAAGAAAACAGCTGGCGCAATTCCGCATATTAGTCTGAAAGATATATCTAATTTTGAAGTACCGCTTCCGTCGCTTGAAATCCAGAAGCGTCTTGTAGAAGTTCTCGACAACTTTGATGCCCTCTGCACCGACCTGAATATCGGTCTGCCTGCGGAGATTGAAGCACGGAAAAAACAGTATGAGTTTTACCGGGATCAACTCTTGACATTCGCCGCACAGGGCGAGACAATTTTGACAGACAGACAGACAGACAGACAGACAGACAGACAGACAGACAGACAGACAGACAGACAGACAGACAGACAGACAGACAGACAGACAGACAGACAGACAGACAGACGAGTATAGTGCCTTGATTCGACTGTGTCAATATGTTTTTGGGTATGCTTTTGTAGAACTTTCTCTGGCTGCAAATGTCTTTAGAGGCGAGTATATCACGAAGAAAGATTCGATTCCCGGAGATATTCCGGTCATCCTTGGCGGACAAGAACCAGCTTATTATATTGACCGGTCAAATCATATAGGTGAAGCTGTCGTTGTTGCAAGAAGCGGCGCATCTGCCGGATTTGTTTCATATTGGAATGAGCCTATCTTTGTCACAGATTGTTTTGGGTTTGAAACAAAGCAAAGTCTGATGATTCCGAAGTTCTTGTATTATGCTCTAAAGAATATGGAGCAAACCCTCAATGATATGAAGCGAGGAGCAGGTGTTCCACACCTGAGCGGAGAGGTTCTGCTGAGTATTCCGCTCTGTGTACCCACGATAAGAGAACAAAAACGCATCGTGTCAACGCTCGACCGTTTTGACACCCTCTGCACTGACCTTTCCGCCGGCCTGCCCGCCGAAATCGAAGCACGGCAGAAACAATATGAATATTACAGGGACAAGCTGCTGACTTTTACACCGGCAGATTGACCCGGAAGGAGGTAGCCCGTGAGCTATTTCAACATCATTGCCCAGAGCAGTGAAAGCACTGTTGTCACCGAATACAAGCCGCAGTCGAAGCGCTCGGAGGCGTACCAGAGCGAAGCGGACTTGGAAAAGGAGTTTATCCGTCTGCTTTGCGAGCTGGGCTATGAGCGCCTGACCATCCATAAAGAGGCTGACCTGATTGCCAATCTGCGGACGCAGCTGGAAAAGCTGAATAACTATCGCTTTACGGACGGCGAATGGAAGCGTTTCTGGGACGAGGTGCTGGCAAACACAAACTCCGGCATTCTCGAAAAGACCCGCCTGATTCAGGAGGACTATGTGCAGGTGCTCCGCCGGGATAACGGGGAAAGCAAAAATATTCAGCTTATTGACAAGAAGTGCATCCATAATAACAGTTTGCAGGTCATCAACCAGTATGCCATCTCCACAGAGGAGGGGGCAGCTCATGACAATCGCTATGATGTGACAGTATTGGTCAACGGTCTGCCGCTGATCCATATCGAGCTGAAGCGCCGGGGCGTTCCCATTCGGGAAGCCTTCAACCAGATCGACCGCTATCAGCGGGATAGCTTCTGGGCGTCCAGCGGGCTTTACGAGTTTGTGCAGATTTTCGTGATCTCCAACGGCACAAATACGAAGTATTATTCCAATACCACCCGTTTCAACCATATCAAGGATGCCAAAGCGCAGAAAGCCAAGAAGTTCAAAACCAGCAATAGCTTTGAGTTCACTTCGTTCTGGGCAGATGCGAACAACCGCATTATCCCCGATCTTGTGGACTTTACCAAGACCTTTTTCTGCAAGCACACCATTCTGAATATCCTTACCCGCTACTGCGTGTTCACGGCGGAAAATATGCTACTTGTTATGCGGCCATATCAAATCGTCGCCACCGAGCGCATTTTGAACCGCATTGAGATCGCCAACAATTATAAGAAATACGGCACCGTAGCAGGCGGCGGGTACATCTGGCACACCACCGGCAGCGGCAAAACACTGACCTCTTTCAAGACGGCGCAGCTTGCCACGAAACTGGATTACATCGACAAGGTGCTTTTTGTCGTGGACCGCAAGGATCTGGACTATCAAACGATGAAGGAATATGACCGCTTTGAAAAGGGAGCTGCCAACAGCAACACCTCTACGGCAGTCCTGAAGCGCCAGTTGGAGGATGACAATGCAAGAATCATTATCACCACCATTCAGAAACTCGCCACCTTTATCAAGAAGAACGCCGGACACAGTGTTTTTGATAAACGGATCGTCATTATTTTTGATGAGTGCCACCGAAGCCAGTTCGGTGATATGCATCAAGCCATTACGAAGTATTTCAAGAAGTACAACCTCTTTGGCTTTACCGGAACGCCGATCTTTGCGGTCAATGCAGGCATGGGCAAGAATCCCACACTCCGCACGACAGCGCAGGCTTTTGGCGATCAACTCCATGCCTACACCATTGTGGACGCCATTAACGACAAAAACGTACTGCCCTTCCGGGTGGACTACATCAAAACGATGGACGCCGAGCCGGATATTGACGACAAAGAGGTTTGGGACATCAACCGGGAAAAGGCGTTTCTTGCCCCGGAACGCATCCGGCTGGTCACAGAGTACATTCTGACCCACTTTGACCAGAAAACCTACCGGGGTGATAAAACCTATACATACAGCGTATTGCAGAATATCGCCGAGGTTGCCTCTGCCGGCAGCAAGCAGCAGATCGAGGAAATCAAGCAGAAGCAGCGGGTCAGCGGGTTCAACTCCATCTTTGCCGTGTCCAGCGTGGATGCTGCAAAGCTCTACTACGCCGAGTTTCAGAGGCAAATGGCGGAAAATCCACAGAAGCGGCTGAAGGTTGCCGTCATTTACAGCTATGGAGCGAATGAGGAAGAAACGGATGGTATTCTTGATGAGGAGAATCCGGAGGATACCTCCGCACTTGACCAAAGTTCCCGTGATTTTCTGGATGCGGCCATCCGTGACTACAACGGGATGTTCCACACCAACTATTCCACAGACGGGGACAAATTCCAGAATTACTATAAGGATGTTTCCCTGCGGATGAAGAACAAGGAACTTGACCTGCTGATCGTGGTCAATATGTTCCTGACCGGCTTCGACGCCACGACGCTGAATACGCTGTGGGTGGATAAAAACCTGAAAATGCACGGGCTGATTCAAGCATATTCCCGCACCAACCGGATTCTCAATTCCATCAAGGTGTTCGGCAACATCGTTTGCTTCCGCAATCTGCAAAAGCGTACCGACGATGCAATTTCTCTGTTTGGCGATAAGGAAGCGGGCGGTATCGTCCTGATGCGTGGCTATAAGGATTACTACTTTGGCTACGAGGATGCCGACGGAAAATATCACCCAGGCTACCAGGATATGATTGAGGAATTGACAACGAAATTCCCGCTGACAGAGGAACGCATTACCGGCGAACAGCGGCAGAAGGAGTTTATCGTTTTGTTCGGTGCGATTCTGCGTATGCGCAACCTGCTGACTTCGTTCGACGAGTTTGCCGGAAGCGAAATTTTGAGCGAGCGGGATTTTCAGGATTATCTTGGCCGCTATCAGGACTTACGGGATGAGTGGAAAAGCCGCAAGCCCGGTGGCGAAAAAGAGGACATCACCGATGACATCGTTTTTGAAATCGAGCTAATCAAGCAGATTGAGATCAATATTGACTACATCCTGCTTCTGGTACAGAAATACCACGATTCACACTGCGACGATAAAGAAATTCTCATTACGATCCAGAAGGCAGTAGATGCAAGCCCAGAACTACGTAGCAAGAAGGCACTGATCGAAACCTTCATTGCTGGAATCAACGATGTATCAGATGTGATGCTGGAATGGCGCACCTTTGTCGCCGAAGAAAAAGAACGGCAGCTTGTTGCAATCATTCAGGAGGAAAACCTGAAAGACGATGAGACTCGCCGCTTTATGGAGAGCTCTTTCCGTGACGGCTCTGTCAAAACGACAGGCACGGATATTGACCGGCTGATGCCGCCGATCTCCCGCTTCGGCGGTGGAAACCGTGCAGAGAAGAAGCAGACCATCATTGAAAAGTTGAAGGGTTTCTTCGACCGATTCTTCGGCATCGGGTAAGCAGGTCTTAGGGTGTCCCTAACGAGGCCTTTTGCGTAGCTCGACAGAACGGAGTAAAAAGGCACTGCTCGCTCAGATGGCGCAGTCATCGGGGCGACGCACTGTTTTGCTCCGGAGGAGTACAAACAGTCTGCTCGTTAAGATAATGCAGACGATTTCAGAGCAACGAAAAAGGGGCGCAGCCGGTGCTTACCTGCATCTGACTGCGCCTCTGATTTCTATCAAATTTTGTTGCTGCTCACACGAAAATGACCTCTGCATTTACGATTTCTGTAGCTCGATTGCGGATGTTATTGCTCCGCCTGACCCATTCCAGCGGGTCACTTGCCTTGAGTTTTTCGTTCAAGTTTTCTTTTTCGGACAGTTCCTTCACAAGCGTATCAAACATCGCCTGTGCCCGAGACTCCACCTCAGCAAGATAATCGTTCAGCATCCCGGTGGTCAACAGATTGTAATATCTCACCCGGTGGTGCTCCTTTAGATGTCGCCGGTGTCGCTGCCCCCAAATGCCGATTTGTACGTCGCTTTGATTATCAATCTCGAGATTCGGCAGAAAATAATTGCCCGCCTGTCGGTATGTGCCGCCCAGCTTTTCAAACTCCGTCATTGTGTTTCCCCCAATTCATTCCGTGTATACAACCTTGAACTTCTTGCGCTTTGCACCGATGATTTTCAGCAGCACTTCATCAACAGCGTCGATATATCTGCCCTCTGTGATGAGCCTGCTGCGCAGATCATTCAGGCTCCCAACGAGAAGCCGCCGCTCTGCATCATCCATTGCAAGATGATATTTTTGTTTCATATTCTGTCCTCCTTGTGCTATCATTGTAACGGAGAGACTAGTAAAAATCGAATGTGCGGATAAAAATGAATATGCGTGTAGGCTTTCTTGGTTATTTGCGAAATCCCTTATGAACATCCGCACCAATGAAAACCCGCATGAACACCGATGTTTTGCGGGTTTTTGATTTTCATAAGCAATATTGGTAACACCGAAAGCTATGTGCACAGCAAACAAAAAGCCGCAGTGCTTTCCTGAAAAAGAAGCACTGCGGCTTTTTCGTTTGCTGTTGCGTTTACGGGCTGCCGAGCCTGTATTTGAAATCTCTGTAGCCGAACGACGCTAACTTGCGGATATCGCCGCCCGCTGTGCGGGAATAAATGCCGGGCAGGGGCATGCCGTTAAAGGTATTGTTTTTGCAGGTGGTGTAGATTGCCATATCACCGAAGACGAGCAGGTCGCCGACCGCGGGCACGACGTTGAAGCTGTAATCGCCGATGACATCGCCTGCAAGGCAGGTTGGGCCGGCAAGGCGCACCGTGTACGGCTTCTCCCCCGGCTCACCGGCGCCGAGCAGCGGCGGGCGATACGGCATTTCGATGACATCCGGCATATGGCAGGCGGCGCTGGCATCGAGAATTGCGATGGTCGTCTCGCCGTTTCGCACGACATCGAGCACGCGGCTGAGGAGGTATCCGGCGTTTAACGCGCAGGCCTCTCCGGGCTCGAGATACACGGTGACATTCCAGTCCTGCTGCGCGCGGCGGATGCAACGCTCCAACGTTTCCATATCGTAGTCGGGACGCGTGATGTGGTGACCGCCGCCGAAGTTGAGCCACTGCATTTTGGGCAGCAAATCGCCGAACGTTGAAGCAACGGCGTTTAAGGTCGTTTCCAGTGCGTCGGCATCCTGCTCGCACAGCGTGTGAAAATGAAGTCCGTCGAGCAGTTCGGGCAAATGCGCGTCTTCTTGAACGGCTTTATCCCACTGCGCACGGGTGGTGCCGAGGCGGCTGCCGGGCGCACAGGGATCGTAAATTTCGTGTCCCTCCTGCGTAGAGCACTCCGGGTTGATGCGCAGACCGACGCTTTTGCCCGCAGCTTTTGCTTTGGGCGCGAACTTTTGCAGCTGTCGCGGCGAATTGAACACGATGTGATCCGCATAGCGCAGCAGCTCGTCCATTTCGTCCTCACGGTAGGCGGCGCAAAACACATGTACCTCGCCGCCCGGCATTTCTTCAGCGCCGAGCCGCGCTTCAAACAGGCCGCTCGCTTCCGTACCGATCAAATGCGGCGCGAAAATCGGATAAAGATTGTAATTGCTGAACGCCTTCTGTGCCAAAAGCACCTTGCAGCCCGTGCGCTTTTGCAGCGCGCCGAGCACCTCTGCGTTATGCTGCAGGACGGCCTCGTCCATGAGGTAGCACGGTGTGGACAGCGTTTTGAATTCCGGCGGAATTTCGCCGTTGATGCCCGCAAACGGTGGGCGTGTATCCAGTAAGTTCATCAGTCCACCAAAGCCGGATCGTGGTTTTCGCTGCGCGGCAGGCCGTATTTATCAAGGGCGTCGAGGAACGGATCCGGGTCAAACTCCTCGACGGTGTAGACACCGGGCTTTGTCCACTTGCCGGTGAGCATCATCATCGCGCCGCACATGGCCGGCACGCCGGTGGTGTAGCTGATGGCCTGACTGCCGACCTCGCGGTAGCATTCCTGGTGGTCGCAGACATTATAGATGTAGTAGGTCTTCTCTTTGCCATCCTTTTTACCGGTGAAGATGCAGCCGATGTTCGTCTTGCCCTTTGTGCGCGGGCCGAGGCTTGCGGGATCCGGCAAAAGTGCTTTGAGGAACTGGATTGGCACAATCTCCTGACCGTTGTAGTGAATCGGTGTGGTGGAAAGCATGCCGACGTCTTCGAGGCAGCGCATGTGGTCAAGGTAGCTCTGGCCGAACGTCATGAAGAAACGGATACGCTTGACTTCCGGCAGGTTTTTGCCGAGGGACTCGATCTCCTCGTGGTGCAGCAGATACATGTCCTTCTGGCCGACCTGATCGAAGGTATACGCGCGCTTAATGCTCATAGCCGGGATTTCGACCCAGTGGCCGTTTTCCCAATAGCTGCCGGGCGCAGAAACCTCGCGCAGGTTGATCTCCGGATTGAAGTTTGTCGCGAACGCATAACCATGATCGCCGCCGTTGCAGTCCAGAATATCGATGGTATCGATGGTATCGAACTCGTGCTTTTTAGCGTAGGCGCAGTACGCCTGCGTGACGCCCGGGTCAAAGCCGCAGCCGAGCAGTGCGGTGAGGCCGGCCTCTTCAAACTTCTTTTTGTATGCCCACTGCCAGCTGTAATCAAAATAGGCGGAGAAGCCCGCTTCCTTGCAGCGCTTTTCGTAAATGGCGCGCCATTCGGGGTCATCGGTGTTCTCCGGCTCGTAGTTTGCGGTATCCATGTAGTTAACGCCGCAGGCGAGGCAGGCATCCATAATGGTGAGATCCTGATACGGCAGGGCAATGTTCATGACGAGATCCGGCTTGTAGCTTTGGATAAGGTCACAAAGCTGCTGCACGTCGTCTGCATCGACCTGTGCCGTGGTGATTTTTGTTTTGGTGATGGGCGCAAGCTTTGCGGCAAGTGCATCGCACTTGTTCTTTGTGCGGCTTGCAATGCACAGCTCGGTGAAAACTTCGCTGACCTGGCAGCATTTGGAAATGGCGACACCGGCTACGCCGCCGCAGCCGATAACAAGAACTTTGCTCATGATGATGCTCCTTTTATATTTTTAGTTTGATAATTTATACGTTTAAGGCCAATAAGAGCTCGCGCAGGACTTTGCAGGCCATGGCGGTGGAAACGCCGCTTGCATCCAGCATGGGGGCTAACTCGTTGACATCTGCGCCGATGATGTTCGTTTTTGACACGGTGAGAATGGCGTTTAAAAGCTGCATGAACGTCACGCCGCCCGCCTCCGGTGTGCCGGTGCCGGGAAAGCACGAGGGGTCAAGGCAATCGAGATCGATGGTGAGGTAAACCGGCACCTGCGTGCGGCACAGTTCTGCGGTGAGCGCTTCAAGGCCCGAGAAATCGAACTTATGCATTTCGGTGTGCGTCTTCGCAAACGTGAACTCTTCCCTGTCGCCGCTGCGGATGCAGAACTGGTGAATGCGGCCGTCGCCGAGAATGTCGTGGCAGCGGCGCAGCACGCAGGCGTGGCTTAATTCGGCGCCGAGGTAATCCTGACGCAGGTCGGCGTGGGCATCAAAGTGAATGATGTGCATAGCGGGATATTTATGCGCCGCCGCACGAACAGCGCCGAGCGTGACAAGATGCTCGCCGCCGAGCAAAAGTGGGAATTTGCCGTCTTGCAGGATCGTTTCCGCGCGCGCCTCGATGTCTTTGAGGGCGCTTTCGCTGGAACCGAAGCACAGCTCCATATCACCGCTGTCAAACACCTTTATGTCGGTTAAATCTTTATCCTGATACGGGCTGTATGTCTCGAGGCCGTAGCTTTCGTGACGCATGGCGGCGGGGCCGAACCGTGCGCCGGGGCGGTAGCTTGTGGTAGAATCGAACGGCGCGCCGTACAAAACGATATCGGCATCCGCGTAGCTGCTTTCGCAGCCGATGAAAGTTTCAATATTCTGGTGCAGCATTATTTCTCCTCCACTTCCCGCAGCATTTCTTCCAAAAATGCCGGCAGATAAAATGCGCCGACATGCAGACGAGTGGTGTAATAACGCGTGCGCATATTGAGCGCGTTCCACTGGTTGGAGTCAAGGTCGTTGATTGGGTGATATTTCTTGCTGGCAAAGCCGAAAAGCCAGTAGCCTGCGGCGAAGGTGGGAATATGCGCCTGATAAACCTTGCTGATGGGGAACGTCGTTGCGATGCGCTGATGGCTGCGCTGCATGGCAGTGGCATCCTCCGCATAGAACGGGCTGCCCTGCTGGTTGACCATGATGCCGTCCTCACGCAGAGCATTATAGCAGCTTCCGTAAAATTCGCGGGTGAAAAGCCCCTCGGACGGGCCGAACGGGTCGGAGGAATCGACGATGATGAGGTCGTACTCATCTTCACACTTGCGAATGAACTTCAGCGCGTTTTCGTAGTAGATATGTACACGGCGGTCGTCCATGCGGCAGGCGTTGCTCGGCAGGTAGGCGCGGCAGGCCTCGATGACCTGCGGGTCCATCTCGACGAGGTCGATGCGCTCTACGCGGTCGTAGCGGGTCAGCTCGCGCACAACGCCGCCGTCGCCTGCGCCGATGACGAGAATGTCCTTTGCATTGCGGTGCACGGACATCGGCACATGGGTGATCATTTCGTCGTAGATAAACTCATCGCGCTCCGTGAGCATGACATTGCCGTCCAGCGTCAGCACGCGGCCGAACTCCGGCGTTTCAAAAATATCGATGCGCTGATAGGCGCTTTGCTTTGAATATAACTGGCGGTCCACACGGATGCTGTGCTTGACATCCGGCGTGTGAAATTCCGAAAACCACATTTCCATTTTTGTTCCTCCTTATGCAAGCACGTTCAGGCGGAGGATATCGGGATCCTCCGGGCCGGTCATGCTGCAGCCTTTGGCTTTGGCGTATTCGATGTAATCGAGGATCTCCGCCGTGATGCGTTCGCCCGGCGCCAAGATCGGAATGCCCGGCGGGTAGCACATGACGAACTCGCTGCACACCATACCCTCCGTCTCGCGGAGCGGCAGGCTCTTTTTCGGTGCGTAGAACGCCTCCTGCGGACTGGCGGCAACCTCGGGGTCGATGTACTCCTGGCTCAAAAGGCCGGTGCCGTCCGTGCTGTACCGGCGCTTAATTTCGGCCAAAGCACTGACAAGGCGCTCCACCTCCTGCGGGCGGTCGCCGATGGAAAGGTATGCAAGGATATTGCCGATGTCGCCGAACTCGATCTGAATATCGTATTCGTCGCGCAGAATGTCGTAGACCTCGATGCCGGCAAGGCCGATGTCGAGCGTGTGGACGCTGAGCTTTGTCGTATCGAAATCGAACACGGAGTTGCCGTTGCAGAGTTCTTTGCCAAACGCGTAGTAGCCGCCGACGGCGTTGATCTCCTCGCGGGCGTATTCTGCCATATCGGCGACCTGATGGAACACTTTGCGGCCGCGCAGTGCCAGATTGCGGCGGGAGATGTCCAGACTGGACATGAGCAGATAGCTGCCCGAGGTCGTTTGGGTGAGGTTGATGATCTGCCGCACATAACCGGCGTGGACATTGGGGCCGATGAGCAATAAGCTCGACTGTGTTAAGCTGCCGCCGCTTTTGTGCATGGAAACGGCCGCCATATCCGCACCCGCCGCCATAGCGGAGACCGGCAGGCCGCCGCCGAAATAAAAGTGCGTGCCGTGTGCTTCGTCCGCGAGGCACAGCATACCGGCATCGTGCGCCATTTGTACGATTGCGCGCAGGTCGCTGCAAATGCCGTAGTATGTGGGGTTATTGACGAGCACCGCCACGGCGTTCGGGTGTTCGCGGATGGCTTTTGCCACCTGCTCGCGCTTCATGCCGAGCGAAATACCGAGGCGATGATCCACCTCCGGGTTGACGTAGACCGGCACCGCGCCGCAGAGCACCAAAGCATTCAAAACGCTGCGGTGGACGTTGCGGGGCAGAATAATCTCATCGCCGCGCTTACATGCGGTGAGAACCATGCTCTGTACGGAGCTTGTGGTGCCGCCCACCATTAAAAACGCGTGTGCCGCGCCGAACGCATCGGCGGCAAGCTCCTCCGCCTCCCGAATGACCGACACCGGGTGGCAGAGATTATCGAGCGGCTTCATACTATTGACGTCCAACCCGACGCACTGCTGACCCAGAAAGGCGGCCAGCTCCGGGTTGCCGCGGCCGCGCTTATGACCCGGCACATCAAACGGCACCACGCGCATGTTGCGGAATTTTTCGAGCGCTTCATGGATTGGTGCGCGGCGCTGGTCGAGCTTTGCGCGTTTTACATTTTCGTTCATCTTTTCCCTCCGTTCAAAGCCCTTTGCAAAACAAAAAACGCAAGCCCGGCACGTAGGTGCAGAACTTGCGTTTGAATCGCTTATTTTTTGGGCGCATGTTCTCGGAACATAAAAACATGGTATCCCGGAAAGCGGAGCGTTTCAGAGTCTATATAGCAATTAAACTTTTACTACTCTTATTGACGTTTCACAAGTCTGCGTTTTAGCGCAATTTCATGGTTGCAAAGGAACCATCTTATAAAATCTGAGCTTTTTAACTCAGTCAATAAGGCAGCCGAAGCTGCCGGTCGGCAGTGGACCCGGCTGTCCGTATGGCCTTAGCCCAAAAGGGCGGTCCAAAAGTAAAAATTGCTTTGAAAAACTCTTACATCTCACTTCGTCTTTCAAAATCGATATGAGTATATCATAAACGACAAATCGTGTCAACAAAAAATTTGGGGCCGCATTATTTCCAGCCGCGGGCGGTGGGGTCGAGCATTTCGGCTGCGGAATATATGAGCGCATTGCAGACGGCGGCGGCTATGGTGCTGCCGCCCTTGCGCCCAAATGCAACGATGGCGGGGACATGATGCTTTTCGCACACGGCAAAAATGTTTTCTTTGCTCTCGATGACGTTCACAAAGCCGACCGGCACACCGATGACGAGCGCGGGGCGCAGACCGTTTTCGATCTTCTCGGCAATGGCGAACAGCGCGGTGGGCGCGTTGCCGACCGCCAAAATCGCGCCGGGGTATTCTTTTGCAGCCTTGTGCATGGCGGCGACGGCGCGCGTGGTGCCGCTTTCTTTTGCGCTTTGGGCAACTGTGGGGTCTGCCATAAAGCACAGGGCTTCCCCATTCAGCTTTTTGAGACCCGGCTTGGAAATACCTGCGAGCGCCATATTCGTATCGGTGATGATCGTGGCGCCGTTATGCAGCGCTTCTATGGCTTTTTGCACGGCATTTTCGGTAAAATGCAGCGTTTCGGCGTACTCGAAATCCGCCGTGGTGTGAATAACACGCTTGACGACGGCAAGATTTTCCCTTGGTATCCGGATATGCCTTTCTTCGAGCTCTTTTGCGATAATCTGCATGCTGGTGCGCTCAATATCGGCGGGCAGATGATGCTGCGGGATCATGCTTTGCACCCCCTCGGGTTTTCCATGCCCATGGCGCGGTACACGGCATCCATATCGAGGCTGTTCCGCACGCCGTCGGCTAAAATGTCGAGCTGCTCGCGGCGATATTCCTCCATGGAAACAGGCACGGCGGCTGCAGGGTCTATCCCCTTGCAGGTGCAGAGGTATTCCGCAAGCTTTTCGGTCAGCTCGCCGCTGTCAAAGAGACCGTGCAGATACGTGCCGAAGACGTTTTGATTTGTGCAGCCCTCTTTTGTGCCATCCATATGCGTACAGAACGGCTCACCGCGGACGATCGTATTGCCTGTGTGAATTTCGTAACCGGTGAGCATCGCCCCTGTAAACGGCGCGGCGATGACTTCGTCTGTGACCTGCGCGCGGTGCTTTTCCGCACAGAATGTTGTTTCGGTCGGCAATAAGTTAAGGCCGCGCAGCGTTTGCGGGCGACCGCTTTCGGAGCCATCCGGGTCGTGCAACGTCTCACCGAGCATCTGGTAACCGCCGCAGACACCAAGCACCGGCGTCTCTTTCGCGGCGAGCTTTAAGATGACGGATTCGAGTCCCGACTGGCGCAGCCAGAGGAGATCCTCAACCGTGTTTTTCGTGCCGGGCAGAATCACAAGGTCGGGCGCGCCGAGCTCGCGGGTGTTTTGCACGTAGCGCACATCCATTAAAGGGTGCTGCTCGAGCACCATAAAATCCGTGAAATTTGAGATGTGCGGCAGGCGAATGACGGCGATGTCCAGCGGACGCACGGCGTCTTTTTTTTCAAGGCGCTCGGAAAGGGAGTCTTCGTCCTCGATATCGACGCGCAGATACGGCACGACGCCCAGAACGGGCAGGTGCGTTTTGTCTTCGAGCATGGAGAGGCCGGGGCGGAGAATTTCGACGTCACCGCGGAATTTATTGATGACAAGCCCCTTGATGCGGTCGCGCTCGTCCGTCTCCAGCAGCTCTACGGTGCCGAAAAGCTGCGCGAACACACCGCCGCGGTCGATGTCGCCGACGAGCAGAACGGGCGCATCGACAAGCTTTGCGAGCCCCATGTTCACGATGTCATCCGCTTTCAGGTTGATCTCCGCCGGACTGCCCGCGCCCTCGATGACGATAACGTCAAAATCTTCTGCAAGGCTGTTGTAGGCGCGCAGAATATCGGGAATGAGTGATTTTTTCATCTTGAAATACTGCGAAGCTTTCATCTGGCCGCGCACTTCGCCGTTCACGATGACCTGACTGCCGACATCGCTGCTCGGCTTCAACAAAATGGGGTTCATGCGCACGTCCGGCTCCACACCCGCCGCCTGCGCCTGTACGACCTGTGCGCGGCCCATCTCTAAGCCGTCACGGGTAACGAAGCTGTTCAGCGCCATATTTTGACTTTTGAACGGTGCGGTGTGCAGACCGTCCTGCGCGAAAATACGGCACAGCGCCGCGCATAATAAACTTTTGCCCGCGCCGCTCATCGTGCCCTGCACCATGATGCACTTGGCTTTTTTATTTTCGCTCATTTCAGCACCTCCCGCATGATTTTCAGTAACTTTTCGTTTTCCTCCGGCGTGCGCACGGCGGTGCGGTACCAGGTGTTATCAAGCCCCGGGTAGTTTGCACAGCCGCGCACGACAGCGCCTTTTTCTTTTAGTCGCTCGCCGAAATCTTCCGGCGCTTTGAATAACAGGAAATTTGCCTGCCCCTCCAAGACGCGCAAGCCGAGCGAGCGCAGGGACGCGATCATTTTGGGACGCTCCCGTGCGATTAAGCTTCGCACGTGGTCGGCATATTCGGTTTCATCTAACGCCGCGACGCCTGCCGCCTGTGCGAGTGACGAGACTGCCCACGGCTGCCCCGCTTCGCGCATATTTTCTAATAATTTTTCATCTCCGCTGAGTACATAACCGAGCCGCACGCCCGCCATGGCGTATAATTTTGTGAAAGCTTTCAGAATAACAAGCTCGGGGAACTGCGCTAAAAAGCGCTTTGCAGTCCGGCTTTCGTGCTCCGGGAGAAAATCGAGGAAACACTCGTCGATGACGGGCGTTGCATGACACGCCCTGCATTTTTTCAGGAGTTTTTCGAGAAAACTCGACGTAACGATCTGCCCGGTGGGGTTGTTTGGTTGACATAAGAACACCATATCGATGGTTTCATGGAGAGCAGAGAGCAACTCTTCGGTGATTTCAAAATCGTTTTCCTCTTTTAAAAAGAAATATTCGACTTCACAGCCGACGGTTTTGAGTGCGGACGCGTACTCTGCGAAAGTCGGCGCGGGCAATAATGCGCGGCGCGGCTTTTTCGCGAGCACGAGCCGAAAAATCAGGTCTGCCGCGCCGTTGCCGCAAAGAATTTGGTTTTCGTGTACGTTTTCGCTTGCGGAGAGTTTTTGGCGCAGCTCTCTGCAAAGCGGGTCGGGGTAGCGGTCTGCGGTAGGCAGTGCGTTTACGATTGCCAGTGCGACGCCCTCCGGCAAACCGAGAGGGCTGACATTCGCGGAAAAATCGAGTGCATCGTGGCCGAATTTTGCGCGGTAGCCCGCCCAGTCGCCGCCGTGTGTGAGTTCCATATTCTCTCCCCCTTTACAGTAAGACGAATGCCGCGCGAACGAGCAGACCGAGCACGAGTGCCAAAATGCTTTCGGCGTACATCATGCGGTCGGCTTTCAAAATGTCCTCCGGCATGACCGGGCGCAGCGGGTCGCCGATCGTCGGCTTATCATAGTATTCACCGAAATAATATGCGGGCCCGGCGAGCTGCACGCCGAGCGCACCGGCGCAGGCACTTTCGGTCTGCGCGCTGTTGGGGCTTGCATGATTTCGGCGGTCGCGCCGCCAGATCTTCCACGCGCCCTTGACGCTGTTTCCCGTGAACCTCGCCGCGAGCACCCACAAAAGTGCCGCGATACGACTCGGAATGTAGTTTGCGGCATCGTCAAGCTTTGCGGGCACGCGCCCGAAGTTTATGTACTTTTCATTTTTGTAGCCGAGCATGCTGTCCATCGTGTTGATGGCTTTGTAGGTCAGCGCAAGTGGTGCGCCGCCGATGAGCATGCAAAGAAGCGGCGCGATCACGCCGTCACCGGCGTTTTCGGCAACGGTCTCCACAGCGGCTTTTGTCACGCCCTCCATGGAAAGCGCGTCGGTATCACGCCCGACAATGCGAGAGACGGCCTTGCGCGCGGCGGGGAGGTCGTTCTTTTTGAGCTCCTTGTAGACGTTGCGGCTCTCCTGCACAAGTCCCTTTGCGGCAAGTGACTGCGCGCACCAGAACATTTGAATCAAAAGTCCGAACACCCAGTGAATTTTATAAAAGAAGAAGCACACCGCGCCGGAAAGCAGGAATGTGCCGACAGGCAGGATGAATGCGGTGATTGCGCCGCCGATACGCTCGCCACGCGGTGTTTTCGGTAAAATTTTCCGCAAGCTTCGATCTAAAAAGGAGATAACCTTCCCCATATATACAACCGGGTGCGGCAGCCACAGGGGGTCGCCGAAGATTGCGTCTAAAATGAATCCACCGAGGACGGCGAAGAAAATCAGCATGTGGCCTCCTTTGTGTACTGCACGGTCCCGATGAGATGCAAAACGTGCTTTTCCTGCCAATCGCGGGCATCGAGCACATAGCCGCCGGCAGTCGGCGCACACCATTCATAATAATTTTTCTGCGGCACAGCGTACTTTTCCATGACGGCCATCTGCGTGCCGCCATGCGCAACGATAACGAGCATGTCTTCACTGTTTTGAATAGATTGATTTAGCAGGGATTCAAATGCTTTGCAAACACGCTCGCTGAAATCCGCTTTGCACTCGCCGCCGGGACAGGTGCTTTCGCAGTTAGAATCCACCCATGCGCGGTAGGCGGAATCGTGCTCCATCTCTTTATAGTTACGTCCCTCAAATACGCCGAAATTCATCTCGCCGAGGTCGTTTACGGGGATATACTCGGCAGTCGGAAATAAAATCTCCGCTGTCTGTTTTGTGCGCTTTAACGGCGTGACAAAAACGGTTTTGGGCGAAAAGTCCGCCTGCTTCAGTGCCGCAAGCCCGGCCGGTGAGAGTGGAATGTCCGTCACGCCCTGATAGCGGTAATCCACATTATAGGCGGTTTCACCGTGGCGCAAAAGGTAAATTTTCATTTGGGCAATTCCCCTTTCAAGACGGTCGGAATGCCGCAGAACATCTGCACAACACAATCGGCACGTGCGGCGAGCAGGCATGCCAAGCGGCCGGCTTTTTCGCGGTTTGCGCGCTCTGTGGCATCAACGGGCACAACACCGCCGCCGACTTCCGTTGCGGTGATAATATCGTATTTTTCAGAAAGTATTTTAGCAAGTGCTTCGAGGTCTTCCGTCGTTTCGGCCTGCTTTTGCACCTCAAAACAGCATGTACCGCCGAGCTTTTGCGCGAACGTGCGCTTGCCGCTGTAAAGCGGACCTGTGATGAACACCATTACAAAATTCCTCCCCACTGGCACACGGCGAGCGCTGCCAACATGGCGAGCTCTGCCCTTTGCAGGAACCACCCGGCAAGGTCGCCCGTGATGCCGCCGAATTGCTTTTTCGACACTGCGTAATACCGCCGAAAGACAAGTAAAACAGCCAAAACTGCCGCCCAGCCGCCGAGCACGATCATCGCAGCACCGAGCACGACAGTATAAATAATCAAGACGCGGCGCACCGTTATGCGGTTTGCGGCTTCCGAGAACGTATGCGCGAGACCGGTGTTTTTCGCCATGGGAAATGATGCCACGGCGAGACCGGAAAACGCACGTTCCAAGGTGAGTGCCAATATCCAGATCACACCGAAACGTACCGTAAATTTCACCGAAGCACAGAGCGCAAAATACAATATGAAATATGTGCATAATCGGATAACTGCAAATGCACCGCAGTGTGGATCTTTCAAAATTTCGAGCTTCTTTTCCGCATCACCGTAGCTTGAGAGCGCATCGCATGTGTCGGCGAAGCCATCCAGATGGATGCCGCCGGTGACGAGCACAGGCACAAGGCAAAAGCCTGCTGCGCGGACGAGCTCCGGCACAGGCAGGACGCCGGCTAAGCACCACAACCCGCCGCACACTGCACCGATGAGCGGGAATGCGCACAGCGCGTATCGCATGTTCTTTTGGCTCCATTCGAACTGTGGCATTGGAATCGCCGAAAACATAGCGAACGCCACGGCAATCGTCTGCAAAA
Organism: Hominenteromicrobium mulieris; assembly: GCA_021029595.1. Lineage (GTDB taxonomy): Bacteria > Bacillota > Clostridia > Oscillospirales > Acutalibacteraceae > Hominenteromicrobium > Hominenteromicrobium mulieris. The sequence continues at coordinate 139,831 of JAJJOY010000004.1, forward strand.
TCGTCATACCTTTCCCCCTCCTTTGTAATAAACCGGGATACCGCACACTACGCGGCAGACGTGATCCGCGCGGGCGGCGATGCCGTTTTGGATCTGCGCCAGCGCTTTGAGGTACAGATCTGTTTCGTCGGCATACTCTGCACCGCCGCTGAACACCTCGTTGCCGACAACAATCAGATGTTCGCATTGTTTATGTAGTATTTCAACGCCATACAGAACGGCTTCTGCGGTATTGACCCCCGCACCTTTCGGATCGTACAGCTCGTTTGCGGTCAGGTTGCCGAGGTCTTCTAGCAGAACTATTCCGCGATTTGGTATTCTGATTTTATCAATACTGATAGGTGATTCAATCGTTTCAAACTGTTTTTCTTTTCGCATGGCGCGGTGCTTTTCGACGCGTTTGGCGCACTCTTCATCCCATACCTGCATGGTGGCGACGTAGTAACGCGGTAGCGGGAGCTTTAAGGTCAAGCTTTCTGCATAGGCGCTTTTGCCGCTTGCTGCGCCGCCGATGACGAGCGTCAGCATTGCGGGGTGTACGGCGCGATGCCGCCCTCCGTGAACGAATAACAGTTGTCGTAGACCGCGAGTGCCATGTCCCACAGCGGCAGGCTTGCGACCGCGCCGGTGCCCTCGCCGAGGTGCATATTCGCCGTGATGAGCGGCTTTTTGCCGAGCGCTTCCAAAACGATACGCGCCGCGGGCTCCGCCGAAACGTGGCTTGCGAACATGGCCTTAGTTGCCGTTGGGCACAGCCGTGCTGCACAAAGCGCCGCCACACTGCTGATGAAACCGTCGATAATGACAGGGATATTCTCCAGAGCACCGCCCAAAAACACGCCGCACAGCCCGGCGATATCTAAGCCGCCGAGCGCCGACAGCACGCCGATCACATCGGCTTTTTCGGGATGATTGATCGCAATGCCTTTATAGATGGCCTCGATCTTGCGGCGCAGACCGTCATTGGAGAGTCCCGCGCCGCGGCCGGTCATTTCTTCGGGCGCACGGCCGAGCAAAACGCTGCTCACGGCGGCAGAGGTTGTCGTGTTGCCGATGCCCATTTCGCCGGTCGCGAGGAGCTTTATGCCCTGCGCTTTCTGCTCGCGGACGAGCTCGATGCCGGTCTCGATGGCTTGTAAAGCGTCCTCGCGGGTCATGGCAGGGCCGCCGGTGAAATCATTCGTACCCGCACGCACACGGCAATTTTTCACACCGTCCACGGGCGCTCCCGCGATGCCCATATCGACGGGAATCACACCGCAGTGCACCGTTTCCGCCATTTTGCAGACGCTTGTTTTGCGCTGCGCAAGATTCTGCAAAACGGCGCGCGTCACGTCGCTGCCGGACTGGCTGATGCCCTGCGCGATGACGCCGTTATCCGCGCACAGCACCAATACCGCGCGCTTTGAAAAATCGAACTGCGGCACACCTGTAAGCGCAGCCACATCTTCTAATAACGGTTCGAGATCGCCAAGCCCGCCGAGTGGCTTTGCAAGCGACGCCCAATGCGCGTGGGCGGCTTTGCGCGCGGCTTCATCCGGCTGCGTGATTGTTTTGAGCCGGTTTTTAAGTTCTGTTTCCGTCATATTTTGTCCCTCATGTAGCGGCGGGCGGCGTCCGCAAAGCGCTGCGGCAGCGGCGTGCCCGCCCAGTATAAATGCGGAAAACCCGCATAAAAATGTTCGTTTGCAAAAGTACAGTCCCACGTACGGCCGTTCGGCTTTGTCGCTGTGCACGCTATGCCGTTTTCGTTGGAATCCCAGTGGTGAAATTCGTGCACAGGAAGCAACTCGTCTTTTTTTAGCAGCATGCTGTTCTCCTTCGCAGTAAGCGTCGCGTAACCGAAGCGCACGAGGTGGCCAACCTTGAAACCTTCGCCGGGCAGAACGCCTGCCATACGGTATTTGTCGCCGTTTACATCTTCAAGTGTTTGACCTAAATACAAAAAGCCGCCGCATTCTGCCACAGTCGGCAAACTGTTTTTGATTGCGGTTTTGATGCACAAAAGCATCTCGGTATTTTCGCTGAGTGCCTTTGCGCAAAGCTCCGGGTAACCGCCGGGCAGATACAGCCCGCTGATATTTTGAGGCAAGCTTTTATCGTGCAATGGGCTGAAAAAGACAGGTTCTGCGCCGGCTTCTTTGAACGCTTCAAGCGTTTCGGTATATGTAAAACAAAAGGCTTCATCCCTTGCAACGGCGATGCGCACATTAGGAATCGGAAATTCCTCTTTCGGTACTTTGGGTGCCGGACACGCAAAGACGCTAAAGAGTTTTTCAAAATCGACCGTCTTTTCCATCGTCTCATGCAAAAGTGTGATCTTCTTTTGCAGATTTTTAATCTCACCGGCGGTTTTAAGCCCCAGATGCCGACTTTCGATCGCAGCTTTGGGCATTGGGGGCAGATAGCCGATAACAGGCACACCTGTCTCCTTTTCGAGCATCGGTGCTAAAATACGGTATAAATTTTCTTTACAGTCATTCAGTATAATACCGGCGATATGGTGCGGTGTGCGGAAGGACATTAAGCCGCGCACCTGCGCTGCGAGGGTTAAGCTTGCACCCTTCGGACGCAGGACAAGCAGGACGGGTAGATTCAACGTATCGGCTAAATGCCACGCACTTGCGATGTCGCTTGTGCCGCCGAGGCCGTCATAGTACCCCATAGCACCCTCGCATATAGCAGCACCGTGATCGGCTGCGCTTTTATTATATAAATTTTGCACTATTTGCAGCTTTGAGAAAAACAAATCAAGATTGTGACTTTCAACGCCGAGTACGCTGCGGTGAAACATGGGATCAATATAATCGGGCCCGGATTTAAACGCACAGGGATTGAGGCCGCGGGCTTTGAGCGCCGCAAGCAGCGCAATGGTGACGGTCGTTTTGCCGCTGCCGGAGTTCTGCGCGGAGATGAGCATTTGCAGCATGTCATTCCCTCACAATCAAAAAAACGGGATTATTCGCCTTCATCAGGTGCAAATTACCGACTGAACTGCTGCGGCTTATGGCAATTTGTGTGATTTGCGCAGTCATGCCATGGGTTGAAAAAGATGAAAGCGCCGTTTGCAGCGTTTCAAGCGCGATAGCGGAAACACACAGGCGAGCACTCGGGTTTGCGGTCAATACAGCATCGATGATCTCGGGCAGATTGCCCTTACTGCCGCCGATAAACACGGCATTCGGTGCAGGAAGACCCGTTAATTTTTCCGGCGCTTTGCCCTCTACAAGTGTCAAATTATGTACATGAAATTTGTCTCGATTTTGTTTTATCAGCGAACAGGCGGCTGCGTCACACTCCACGGCATACACGTATCCGAGCGGCGCAGCAAGCGCCATTTCTATGCTGACACTGCCGGTCCCCGCGCCGATGTCCCAGAGAATATCGGTCGGTTTAACGGCAAGCTTTGCGAGTGCTGCGGCGCGAACCTCCTGCTTTGTCATGGGTGTTTTGCCGCGGATGAAGACTTCATTCGGCAACCCCGGCACACGCCGCACGGGTACTTCACACGACTCTACAAGAAGCACACATAGCGGTGCAAAAGCACTTTCAGATATTTTTCGTACTGCATTCTTACTGATTTTTTGCTGTGGTGTACCGAGATTTTCACCGACAACCGCCTGCACGTCTCCCAGCCCGGCTTCGGTGAGTTTCGCGCAAATCACCGCGGGAGTTACTTCACCGCCCGTTAAGAAAAATGTAGGCTTGCCCATGCTGCACGCAGCAACAGGGTCACATGCACAGCCGTGCGCGGAGACGAGGTTCCAGTTCTGCCACGGTTCGTGGATGGCAGCAGAAAGCAACTGTACGCTGGAAACGCCCGGAATCACGGTGTATCCGATGTGGCGTTCATCGAGCACGCGGCACAGTGCAGAGGCGCCGGAATAAAACCCGGTGTCACCGCTGTATACAAGTGTGATATTTTGTTCTTTTGTTGTTTCAAGCACTGATAAAATCTCACCGATTTTATACATTGCGATACGATTTTGTGTACAGAAATCCGGCAAGTTTTCGAGTAAACGCTTTGCGCCGATGATGAGTGTGGCTTCATGCAAAGCTTCTGCTCCCTGCGTTGTTACGCTGTCGACTGTGCCGCCTCCCATGCCGACTAAAGTGATTTTCATAGCAATTCTCTACACCTTTCAAGGATACTTTCAACTGTCTCCCCGTTCTCCCGCGGGCGGCGCAGTACAAGGAGGCGTGCACCGCAGTATTCGCAGGCTTTTGCTTTTTCCATAAAGCCGCCTACTGCGCCGCCGTCTTTTGTAACGAGCCATTGAATGTTGAATTGTTCAAGGATCACGCGGTTGAGGTCAAGTGAAAACGGGCCTTGCATGGCGATGATGTTGCGGTGCGGAATGTCGAGGGCTTCGCATGCGCGAATACCGTCGAGTGTGGGCAACACACGTGGAAAAATCCGCTTTATATCTAGATTTTTAAAAGCAGACAACTCCTTTGCACCGGTCGTGAGCAAGACATTCCCGGCAGTACTTTCGAGATATTCTGCCGCTTCTGCTGCCGTTCCAAACACGATACTGTTCTTCGGCAATTCGCTTTCGGTACGGAGCAATCGATGGTACTCAACGCCTGTCGTTTCACACGCTTCACAAATGGTGCGCGTGGCTTCTGTTGCATAGGGGTGCGTTGCGTCCACACAGATTGACGCGCCGTGCAAAAGTTTCGTCATCTCTGCGGCAGTGCATCTACCTACATGAATTGTGATATTTTCATTCTCGTCTTGTTCTTCTGCACCGATCTCTGTTGCAACACTGACAAGAACTTCTACGCCGAGGTTTGCCAAAATTTTTGAAAACTGTCTGCCCTCTGTCGTTCCGCTGAACACCACAGCTTTCATACCGTGCGATACCCCCTTGGCGTTACCATTTTGCTTTCGATATTCTTTGTTGTTTTGTTGCCTATATATACAGTCGTGAACATATCGACCTGCTTGTTTTCAAGTTCGCGGAGCGTTATGATCTCACTTTGCTGCCTCTCTCTGCCAATGTTGCGTACGATGCCGCAGACGGTCTCCTCCGATTTGCCGTTCTGGAGCAAAATACGGACGGCACGCTGTAAATAATCGGGCCGACCTTTCGAGGACGGGTTGTAGATTGCCACGCAGAAATCGCCCATGGCGGCGCAGGCAAGGCGCTTTTCAATCATTTCCCATGGGGTGAGTCGGTCGGAAAGGGAAACTACGCAAAAATCATGCGCAAGCGGTGCGCCCAAAACCGCACCGCCGCTGAGCGCCGCCGTAAGTCCCGGAATGACCTCGATCTCGACGCTCGGGTAATTGGGTGCAAGTTCCAAAATCGGGCTCGCCATGCCGTATACGCCGGCATCTCCCGAACAGACAAGCGCCACGGTTTTGCCGCTTTGCGCGGTCTCAAGCGCCCAGCGGCAACGGTCGATCTCCTTTGTCATGCCCGTTGCGTGCACCTCTTTTTGGGGATAAAACGAGCGGATAAGATCGATGTAGACGGTGTAGCCGCATAGTACGTCGGCGTTTTCGAGCGCCGTTTTCGCCTGTGCGGTCAAAAACTGCGGGTCGCCGGGGCCAAGGCCCACGACATAAACGAGATTTCGCTTCATTTTACACGCTCCAATCCGGGGTAAAGGGTTTTGCGGCGACGGCGAACGTCACGCCGCTGTATATATGCTTTTCGATCACCAATTCGCCGCCCGACGCCAGTACGGCCGCACGGGCGCAGACGTTGTCAACGCCCGTTATCTGCTGCACAAATGAAGATGATGTGAATTCACCGGACGTTTTTTTGAGCTCCTCGGCTGTATAAAAACGGATGTTAAAATCATGGTTTTGACAGAATTCCAAAAGTCCCGGTTCATCTTTTTTGAGGTCTATGCTCGCACACGCACAGATGCTTTGCGGTGCACAGCCTGTTTTTTTGCAAAATTGTTTAAATGTTGCTTCGATATGTTCAGCCGATGTGCCGCGTTTGCAGCCGACGCCAAGCACGCAGATTTTTGGAACGAGGTGCAGCGCATCACTCTGCGGGTAGAGTGTTACGGAAAAATCGGCTTGATGGTTCTCGTCTGCCGGGAAAACATTTTTAGGTTGAGTGCCTGTGATTTTCCACTGCGAATCATAATAAACCACTTTACCGGCGAGCAGTGTGCTGCTGACGGTTTTGATACGCCCAGGCTCGAGCACGTGGCAGTTCTGCGCTTTCGCCCACTCGTCTACGGCGAACACGCCTTCGACGTCGGTCGCAGTCGTGATGACCGGCACTGCGCCGCAGATGCTCGCGAGTTTCTTGGCAAGGTCATTTGCGCCGCCGAGGTGACCGGACAAAATCGGAATGGAAAACCGACCGCGCTCATCGAGCACAATCACAGCGGGATCGGTCGCCTTGCTTTTACAATGCGGCGCAATGGCGCGCACGGCGATGCCGACAGCGCCGATGAAGATGAGTGCATCGGATTTTTGAAAGTTTTCGGCCGTCCAATCGGATAATTTCACGCCGTTTTTACCGCCGCGACTGACGCTGCCCGGATGTGAAAAAGCCAGACTTTCTGCGAGTTTTAGTCCGGTTTCGGTGAAAGCGATATATGCGCAGCTCATGCTTTGCTGCCTTTCCGATATTCCGTCGTGAATGTAGGATCGTAGAGCTTACTGCGGTCGTATTGTGTGCCGAGAAAATCTCCGACGACAATAAGCGCCGTTTTGGTGATGCCCGCTTTATGCACGCTTTCGGCCAAATCACCGACAGTACAGCGCACGATTCTTTCCTCCGGCCACGTGGCTTTGTAGACGACTGCCACAGGAGTGGAAGCCGTATAAGCACCCTGCAAAAGCGCCTGCTGCACCTGATTGACCAAACCGATTGAAAGGAAAATCACCATGGTCGCGCCGTGCGTGGCAAGGCTTTGCAGCTTTTCTTTTTCCGGCACGGGCGTGCGGCCTTCCATGCGCGTGATGATAACCGTTTGACTGACAGACGGCAACGTATATTCTGCGTTTAAAGCTGCCGCCGCGCCGCAGAAGCTGGAGACACCGGGGGTGTCGTCATAGGGAATGCTTTCTGCATCAAGCCTATCCATCTGCTCGCGGATTGCGCCGTAAAGGCACGGGTCACCTGTGTGCAGGCGAACTGTCATTCTGTTGTTTTTTTCGTTCTCGCGCATGACGGAAATCACATCTTCCAGCGTCATTTTGGCGCTGTTGTAGATCGTGCAATCTGCTTTAGCGAGCCCCAAAAGTGCAGGGTTGACAAGGCTGCCGGCATAGATGATGCAGTCGGCAGTCTGTAAGAGCGCCGCGCCACGCTGCGTGATGAGGTCCGGTGCGCCCGGGCCGGCACCGACAAAATGTACCATGTTTACGACTCCTTCCACTTTTGCAGCAATTTTCCTGCGGTTTCGGTCTGCCCAAGGGGGCCGGTTTGATTGGAAAACAGCACCGCGCCGACTTGGAATGCACCCGCTGCGCGGCGCTCGAGGTGCAGCTGCACAGCGTTTATCAAGCCGTGCATGACGGGCTCGCGCAGACCGTTTTGATCCAAAATATCAAGGCAGGCATCGGTTGTGGCCGCCTGCATCAGCGCTTCGCACACCTCTTTTTTCGCGCCCGCAAGCGCCGCATACGTGCAGAAAAGCTCCGTGCGACAGTCCGCCATGCGGGAGTGCGTGTTCATAATACCGCCTGCGACCTTCACGAGCTTACCGATGTGCCCGACGAGTAAAACTTCTTCAAAGTGCTCTGTTGCGGCGGCGTCGAGCGCGTCACCGATAAAATTCGAGCACTTTATGATGGGAATATCCATGAGCGCAGGGTAGGTTTCACGCAGATAATCGAGGCCGTAGTTGCCGGGAGTCAGAATCAGGCGGCGCGCACCGTTTTTGAGCGCAGCCTGATGAATTTCCAGCTGCATCGTATCAACGATTGCCTGCTGACTCATCGGTTCCACGATGCCGCTAGTACCGAGTACCGAAAGTCCACCAATGACGCCGATGTGTGGATTGAACGTCTTTTTCGCGGCCTCTTCCCCACCCTCGATGGAGACAAGCACGAAAAAGCCGCCTTTATACTCAAATGTTTTGGCTTCTTTTAAGAGGGCTTCGGTGATCATCTCGCGCGGAACGTGGTTGATGGCCGCCGCGCCGACGGGCTGGTCAAGCCCGGGCTTGGTCACACGGCCAACACCCTTGCCGCCGTCGATTTTAACGACGCCGTGTTCATTGGGCAAAAGCGTCACATTTGCGATGACGGGCAAGCCGTCCGTGGCATCAATATCGTCTCCTCCGTCTTTGCGAATGGCGCATACGGCGCCGGTTTCGGTCTTCTCACAGTAGATTGGCGCGACCTCAACAACGATGCCTTTCGGTGTGCGCAGACCGACCGTTTCCGGGGCCTTGCCGGTAAAAAGCAGTCGCGCCGCACCGGCGGCACCGAGTGCTGCGCATGTGCCCGTTGTGTAGCCGCAGCGCAATAATTTTTGTCCGCTGCGAATGTAGTGCTCAAACTTCGGCGGCTCCTTTTTACCGAACAGGAACGCGTATTCTTCGTCGGACATTTTATATAGCTTTTGTATGTTCTCTTTTTGAAACGCGTCTTTTACGGTCATGATGTCCGAGACACTGTCCGGCGAAACGCAGACAACGGCATCGGAGAGCTTCTGCGCAAGGTCAAGCTCGTGCAGGCTCAAGATAATTGCAGTATTCTTTTCTTTTGCAAGCCGACGCAAAATCGTCATGAGCTCCGCTTTACCTTTAACGTCGAGGAATGAAGTCGGTTCGTCCAAAAACAGAATTTCCGGCTCCTGACAGACTGCCCGTGCCAAAAGGACACGCTGGCGCTGACCGTCGCTAATCTTATCAAAATCGCGGTCGGCAATATCGGCTGCATTTACGAGATGCAGCGCGTCGAAAACCTGCTTTTTATCTTCTTCGGAGAGGATTCCGAGACGACCGGTATACGGGTAACGCCCGGCTGCGGCGACATCAAAGCAGGTCGTGAGCTCTGTGCGGTTCGTGCGCGGCACCATCAACGCCATTTTGCGCGCGCGGGCAGTCGGTGAGTATACCGAAAGGGACTGCCCATCGAGCAAAACGGCCCCTCCCTGCGGCGCAAGCTGCGCGGCAAGCGTTTTCATCAGAGTCGATTTACCCGCGCCGTTCGGGCCGATAAGCGTCAAAATTTGTCCGCGCTCGGCGGCGAATTTTATATGCTCCAAAAGCGGCGAATTGTAGCCGACCGCAAGGTCGTTCGCTTCACAATAGCTCATGCTGCCGCCTCCCTTCTCTGCTTGCGCACAAGCAGCAAAATGACCACCGGTGCGCCGAAAATCGCCGTGACAGAGCTGACGGAAAGCTCCGTCGGCGCAAATATACTGCGCGCGATGAGGTCACACAAAAGGCAAAATGCTGCACCGCCTAAAACGCACCCCGGCAGCACGTGCAAAGGCTTTGCACTGCGGAGTGTGCGCTTTACGAGATGCGGCACCGCGATGCCGACAAAGGAGATCGGCCCCGCAAATGCCGTGACGCATGCCGCGAGCAGGCTGGATAACAACACAAGTGCGACTGAGAACGGACGCACGGAAACGCCGACACTCTGCGCATAGGCTTCACCCATTTGGTACGCCGCCATCGGTTTGGAAAGCATAAACGAAAGCGCAAGGCATGGCAACACAATTAAAGCCGCCGTGAGGACATTCTCCCACGTCATGCCGGAAAAGCTGCCCATCGACCAGTTGTGTAGATTCACGATGTTGGAATCCTGCGCAAATGCAACAACAACGTCCGTGACAGCCGAACAGATATAGCTAATCATCACGCCGCAGATAACGAGCACGCCTGCGCGCTTTACGCGCTGTGAAACGGCCAAGACGAAACCCATAGCGACCATGGCACCGACAAATGAAGCTAAAATCAGCGTGAGTGAGCTTGTGAACAAGCCATGATTTAAAAGCACGACCATCGTGAGTGCAACGGCGAGCTTTGCGCCGCCGGAAACACCCATAACGAACGGCCCGGCGATAGGGTTTGCAAAAAAAGTCTGCAATAAGTAACCCGCAACGGACAGCGCCGCACCGAGCAAAACGACCATGGCGGCACGCGGCAGGCGTAAACCAAATATGATCTTTTGCGCGAGTGCGTTATTCCCCGCGCTGAAAAGCGTGCTTAAAATATCCTTCGGCGAAAGGGCCGTGCTGCCGCAGAAAATGTTCAGCATAAACAGCGCGAGCAATGCAGCCGCGAGCGCAAGATATGAAATTGTCAGACGCTTTGTGCCGTTTTGTTTCATGGTTTCCTCAGCTTACATGTGTCAGAAATTTCAGTTCATCTTCGTTGACCGCATTCGGGCTTTCCGCCGCGAACACGCGGTTCATGTCCAAAATCAAATCGGGCAGCTCCATGCTTTCCTGAAACAGGCTTTGCGTAGTGCACCAGACGTTGCCGTTCTGCACGGCTTTGAAATCTGCCAGCATGGGACATTTTGATAAGAGCTGCTCGGTTGTTTCAATCTTGCCCTCGATGGTGCTGTTGTAGATTAAAACATCTGCATCTTTCGCGCCGGCGTAGAACTCCTCGAGCGAAAGATTGATTGTTGCGAGGTTGTTGCCGTTATCGGAAAGATTGGAAAAAACGTATTCGCCGCCCGCCATGCCAATCATCTTCGCAACGTAATCGTTCGATTTACGCACCGTGACGAGGTTATTCGACGTCACAGAGAAAAACGCTGCCGTTTTGCCTGTGGTATCCTGCCCCAAAAGCGGCCGGATGCGCTGAACCTGCTCGTTGAAGAACGTTTCGGCTTCTGCCTCTTTATCAAATAAAATGCCATAGAGCTTCACCCACTCCATGCGTGCCAAGGGGTCGGATTCATAGCTGGAGCGCTCAACAAGCACAGGAATGCCAAACTTTTCAAGCTGCTCTTTCACTTCCGGCGTGTGGTAAATCATTGTGTTTTCAATCGCGAGACCGCAGTTTGCAGACACGATGCGCTCGTAATCCGGCGCGCTGTACTTACCCGCGTAGGAAATTTCACCGTTTTCCATGGCTTCTTTCGCTTCCGGCAGATACCAGTTTTCGGCACTCGTGCCGGAAAGCGTGACGGCGCTTCGTGCATCGAGCTTCAGGATCGGGTCCATCGCAGACGTGGAGACGAGATAGACATTTTCAAGCGGTTTCTGCAAAACGGTGATGTCTTCCGAAAGACCGTTCGGCACGGTACTGTTTTCCGGCACGACGAGGTAGCGGGCATTCTGAATGGTGATGAGCCTTGTACCGCCGGTGCACTCGTCTACGGTGAACTCTTTCGCGTATTCGAGCGGATAGGCGCTTTCGACTTGAAAATCTGCTTGCGTTTCATCGGCCTGCGCTGGGCTTGATGTACTCTCAGGCTGTGCCGGGTTTACTGCGCAGCCCGTGAAAGCCAGAAGCAAAAGCGCCGCTAAAAGCGCTGTAAGCCGTCTCATGCGGTAAGAGACGCGCTGTCAAACGTCAGGGTGTATTCGATCTCGTGCGGAGTGCTCATAGCGGTGGTATCTGCCGTAACGGCGAGTGCGGTATCAAGTGCGGCGACGGGAATTTCAAACACGGAGTTGCCTTCGGTATTGACGGGCAAATACTTTTCGCCGTCCACGATCATGTAATCGTAGTTTGGGCTGCTCCATGTGATCTCCGCGGTCATTTTGCCGTCCGCAACGGTGAGCTCCGTGGGGCTCTCGATTGTTGCACGGCCGGAACCGCCCTCAAGCGTGACGTTGCACGTGTACGTGCCGTCCTCCGGCACTTCGGTCTCTGCGTCGCTTGCGGTGTCCTCAACGATCGGCTGCGGGTTACGCACGCTGACCTTGTGGTCGTACCACGTGCCCTTCGTGCCGATGAGCGCAAGGTCAAAATCTTTATCGACACTTTTCAGCGGGATGTCAAAGCCGTAGACTTCTTCCGATGTGCCGTCTTTATAGGTGACGGTATCGGTGGTCGGCTGAAGCCATTCGCCTTCGTTCTGCTTTGCGTCCTCTGCCGTACCGAGGTACAGATTTAAGATCTTCTTAGAACGCAGGCTGACGTGGAACGTCATCTCGCCGTTTTCAACTGTCAGCGTGCCCATGCCCTCGCAAGCTTCGTTCGCCTGAAACATAGAGCTGTCCGTTTTGAACTCTGCCGTGTACACGCCGTCTTCCGGCACAACGTCCGGCTCTTCGGCGGAGGTGGGCTCTGCGCTTGAAACGGAAGTTTCGGAAGACGCACTGCTTTCATTCGTATTGCCTGCGCACGCGCTGCACCCGAAGATCAGGAGCGCTGAGAGCAAAAGGGCTGTAATCTGCTTCTTTTTCATTTTGTTATACCTCTTCTTTATTTTAAAAACAATCTATAAACATAAGCGCCCGAAGAGCGATTCTCTCCGGGCGCTGTGTTTACGGATTAGCCATTCAGGGAATCGATCGCTGCCTGCGCGTGGTCGATGTAGAGCTGCTGAATATCCCCAATCTCACCGAGACCCGCAATCTGCGTATCAACGCTGTCGAAGCAGTCCGCAGCCTTGAACTGGCTCAACCAGGAATCTTCATCGTCGCCAGCCATATCGTTGTTGGCATGGTCACCTGCAACGACCATCAGCGGACGGAGCACAACCTTCGTAAAGCCTGCTTCCTTTACCTTTTCGATAACGGCTTCGCAGGAGGTGTCTTCCGGCTCACCCTCAACGGTGCCGATGAATACGTTCGTGTAGCCGAGTGTTTCCATGGTGGTCTGCATCTGGCTGTAACTGACCTTTGCAACATGCGCCGTACCGTGGCCCATAAAGACGAATGCGGTACCGTCTTCTGCAGCGGCAGCGACGTCATCATAACCGGCGGTTTTCACAGCTTCGGCTGTGATGGCCTTTGCAACAGCTTCCTTATCCGCGTTGATAACCGTCGCGTCGTCGCCCACTTCGCCGAGCAGCGGCTCTGCAACAGCGATGCTCTCAAATTTATCCTTATACCGGTCAAGCAGCTCGTTCATTTCGTCGTACTCTGCGCCGTGCATAAGATGCGTCGGCTGCACAACGAGGTTCTTGACACCGTTTGCAACAGCGCGATCAAGCGCCTGCTGCATGTTATCGATCTTCTCATCATCACGCGCCTGCACGTGGTTGATGATGATCTGCGCGGTGAACGCGCGGCGAACAGACCAATCCGGGTAGGCTTCCTGCAGAGCGTCCTCAATGCCCTTGATGTCCTTTACGCGACTGTCGTTGAAGGACGTACCGAAGCTGACAACGAGCAGCTCGTTTTCGCCGATTTCGTCTTCGTTGCGCGGATCGTCTTTTGCAGCGTCGCCCGTATCGCGGCCGAAATAATCCGGGTCGGCGTTATCGCCTTCCACAAGCTCCTTCTGCGCATCGGTCAGCGCGTCCCAAGCTTCTTTTGCTGCTTTGCATTCTTCATCGGTATGATCATTGCGCTCCTGCACATAGATTGCGTCGATGAGATCCGCAACATTCTTCGCTGCCATTTCGTCTGTTTCCTCCTCGGTTGCGCTCGCCGCGCTGCTTTCGACTGTGGAAGAAGTGCTGCTCTCCTCAGAAGATGCGCTCGAAGACGCGTTATTGCCGCAGCCTGCGGCAGCGGTCGTGAGCATTGTAACCGCCATTACCAGTGCGGCGGTCTTTTTCCATGTAAGCTTACTCATGGGTTGTGCTTCCTTTCCGTGGGCAATATCGGCCCTTATCGTATTTTCGCTGAAAGAAAGGTACAGGAAACCAAGGCATATCTGAATCCTCTTCAAATACACCGTATGCCCATGAGAAAAGCCGAGGTCCTTTGTGCTGCTGAAACGTACAAAATGTATAGAACGGCAACACAAAAAGACCCCGGCGTATCGTCAGAGCATTTTCGGTACAACCAATTCCTCGTGATTTGGAGTGTGACACTCCCGTACCAACACACAGGCAGGTTTCCCGGCTGAAAGATCGTCATCTGCCGCCGCCTTCCCAAGCGATGCTCAGTGACCGGCAAAACGCCATGGCGGCAAACTCCCTTATCACGGTGACGAGATCGTGCGGGATTTGCACCCGCTTCCCTTTTACCCTTTTCTATGCGCTTTTAAAAGCACACGAAAGGCACCTGTTGTTTTCATTCAGTTTTCGCAGTACAGTATAGCACAGGAAATGCAAAAAAGCAAGATAATCCGCCGTTTTTTGCCTTGCATGCAAATTTGCCCGAAACTTAAGCAAAACGTCTTGCTATTTTATGCGAAACGTGTATAATATACATGAAAATGGACGCGTGAATTGCCGAGTGGCGGCGATTTACTTTTATCAGGGAGGAATTGAATTTGGTCAAAGTTGCAATGATCGGCGTCGGTGCCATCAGCGGCATTTACCTTAAAAACATCACGACGGTGTTTAAAGAGGTGGAGCTCGTCGGCGTATGCGACCTTATCCCGGAGCGCGCGGAAAAAGGCGTGCAGACGGTGAAGGAATATATTGAAGCAGGCGCAAAAGCCCCCGTGCCGAAAATTTATAAGGATATGTATGAAGCGTTCAACGATCCCGAAGTGGAGGTTGTTCTGAACCTCACCCGCCCGTATGAGCACTATGGCGTGACGAAAGCCGCGCTGGAGCACGGCAAGCATGTGTTCTCCGAAAAGCCGCTTGCGGCGGACATGGAAGAAGGCGACGAGCTTGTCGCCCTCGCTGAAGAAAAGGGCCTTTTGATGGGCGGCGCGCCGGATACGTTCATGGGCGCGGGCATTCAGACCGTGCGCAAGCTTGTCGATGACGGGTACATCGGCGACATTGTTGCGGCGAACTGCGCGATGATCTGCCATGGCCACGAGACATGGCACCCGGACCCGGAGTTCTATTATAAGCGCGCAGGCGGCCCGATGATGGACATGGGTCCGTATTACGTGACGGCGCTCGTGCAGCTCATCGGCGAAGCGAAGGGCGTCATCGGCATGACGAAAAAGACGTTCCCGGAGCGCATCATCACGTCCGAGCCGCACTACGGCGAGAAAATCGACGTCGATATCGACACGCATCTGACGGGCAGCATTGCGTTTGCAAACGGCGCGGTGGCGCAGATTTGCACAACATTTGATGTGCATTACGCACCCGGCGCACAGTGCCGCTTTGAGCTGTACGGCACAAGGGGCACCATCTGCGTGCCGGACCCGAACACGTTCGGCGGCCCGGTGCTCGTGTACCGCCCGGAGGATCAGGTAAACGGGCAGGCAATCGACCCCGGCTTGATAGCACACAACGCGCCGCAGTATTACACCGGCTACAAAGAAGTGCCGCTGCTGTTCGACTACAATGAAAACTCCCGTGCACTGGGTCTCAGCGACATGTGCAAGGCGTTGCGCACCGGCCGCGATTTCCGCGCGAACTACCAACAGCAGCACCATGTGCTGGAGATTTTGACGAGCTTTGAAAAATCCAGTCGCGAGGGCAGATATATCCCGCTGAAAACACACTACACGCGCACGGCACCGATGCAGAACAACCCGATGCACGGCATTCTGGATGAATAAAACGGAGGTACATATAGAATGAAAGCAGCCTATACCGGTTGGACTTGGCTGACCGCCAAGGACGCTGAGACCGCCAAAAAGCAATTGGAGCAGTCTTTTAAGGAATGCAAGTTCCTCGGCTATGACTATGTGGAAAACTTCGCCTTTATCGGCGATTATTTTGAAGACCCGAACGAGCTCATCGAGATGGAAAAGCGCTGCGGCGTGGAGCTTGTGAACCTGTACGGTCACTTTGGCACCGATGTGGAAGAAAACATTGCAGTCGGAAAAAAGCAAATCGATTTTCTCGCAGCCATCGGCGGCAAGTGGTACAACTGCCAGCACGGCGGGTATTTCGGTGACGGCGGTCCGCTGGAGCGCCCGACAAACCCCGAGGTGCTCGATAAAATCTGCGCCATTGCGGACACGCTCGGCGCTTACGCAAAGGAAAAGGGCGTGACGCTGTGTTTCCACCCGCACTACGGCACATGCGTGTTCTGGGAAAGCGACATTGATTATTTGATGGCACACACCGATCCGCGCTACGTTTCGTTCTGCATCGATACGGCACACACAACGCTTGCGGGCATGTCCCCCGTCGAGCTCATCAAGAAGGTCGGCCCACGCCTTGCGTATATGCACCTCAAAGACGTAGACACCTACGCTTTGAAGACCGCAGAGGGTGCAGACAAAATGGGCACATTCCGCGCGCTCGGCCATGGCACCATCGACTTCCCTGCTGTGAAAGCGGCGCTTGAGGAGATCGGCTACAACGGCATTTTGTGCGTGGAACTCGACCGCCCGGAGGTCGGCAACTTCCATTCGGCAGAGGTTTCCAGAATTTACATTCGAGACGTGCTGGACATTTAAGTTTATTTAGGAGTGAATTTTATGACAAACGCAAATCCCGTAAAGGTCGCGATGATCGGCGTCGGCAAGATCAGCGGCATTTACCTTAAAAACATCACGACCGTATTCAAAGAAGTGGAGCTCATCGGCGTATGCGACCTCATCCCGGAGCGCGCGGAAAAAGGTGTGCAGACGGTGAAGGAATACATCGAAGCAGGCGCAAAAGCCCCCGTGCCGAAAATTTATAAGGATATGTATGAAGCGTTCAACGATCCCGAAGTGGAGGTTGTTCTGAACCTTACCCGTCCGTATGAGCACTATGGCGTGACGAAAGCCGCGCTGGAGCACGGCAAGCATGTGTTCTCCGAAAAGCCGCTTGCGGCGGACATGGAGGAAGGTACAGAGCTTATGGCGCTCGCAAAGGAGAAAAATCTCCTCATGGGCGGCGCGCCGGATACGTTCATGGGCGCAGGCATCCAGACCGCGCGCAAGGTTATTGATGACGGGCTGATCGGCGATGTCATCGGTGCGACATGCGCAATGATTCAGCACGGCCCCGAGACATGGCACCCGGACCCGGATTTCCTCTATAAAAGAGGCGGCGGTCCAATGATGGACATGGGCCCGTATTACGTGACGGCGCTCGTGCAGCTCATCGGCGAGGCAGTCGGTGTAACGGCTGTGACGAAGAAATCGTTTAAAGAGCGTCTGATCACCTCCGAGCCGCACTACGGCGAAAAGATCGACGTGGAGGCCGATACGTACCTCACCGGCAACATCACGTTTGCGAACGGCGCCATTGCGCAGGTGTTCACGACGTTTGACGTGTACTATCCCTCGCAGAACTACGCACGCTTTGAAATTTACGGCACGAAGGGCACGATGATTGTGCCGGATCCGAACACGTTCGGCGGCCCGGTACTTTTGATGCGCCCCGAAGACGTGGCGGCAACGCACTCCGATCCCGGTCTGCGCACAGGCAATCTGCCCGCTTACGCCGGCTACAAGGAGATTCCTCTGCTGTTCGACTACAACGTGAACTCCCGTGCGCTCGGCCTCAGCGACATGTGCAAGGCGCTGCGCACCGGCCGCGATTTCCGCGCGAACTGCCAGCAGCAGTATCATGTGCTGGAGATCTTGACGAGCTTTGAAAAATCCAGTCGCGAGGGCAAGTTCATCCCGCTGACGACGCATTACACGCGCACCGCGCCGATGAAAAACAACCCGATGCACGGCATTTTGGACGACTAAAATCGCATAAAAGCACAGCCCGCAGCTTGGGTTTTCCTGCTGCGGGCTGTTTGCTGTTTATTCATAGTGTTTTCAGCTCGTCTGAAAATTGCCGAAAGGCGGTAGGCAGTGCGAAATCGTGCTCAATCTCCGCAAGGCTTGCCCATGTAAACGCTTCGGACATCGCGTTGCAGCGGATCACATAGCCGGTCATCTCCCAGCGAATATGCGTGAAAATGTGCGTTTTGTGCGTTTCGAGCATCAGCTCCTTCGGGTCGGTGTGAAAGCTCTGCGCTGTTTGCACGGCGATTTGGGCATCGAGCTTTTGAGGTACGTTCGGAAACTGCCATAACCCGGCGAGCAAACCCGTCTTGCTTCGCTTTTCCACGGCGAATCTGCCGTTGCATTCGAGCAAAAGCACGGTACGCTCTTCTGTTTTCTTTGCGGCTTTCGGACGTTTTACGGGGTATTTTGTGACGTTTCCGGCTGTATATGCACGGCAAAAGCTCTGCGTGGGGCAGACTTCGCACTTGGGGCTTTTCGGCGTACAGACACACGCGCCAAGCTCCATGAGCGCCTGCGTGAACGCACCGCAGTGCCCTTTCGGGTAGACCTTGCAAAGCGCCTCCCCTATCTCTTTTTTTACCTGCGGCAGGTCGATCGGGCGGCCGTCCGCCGTCATGCGCATGATTATGCGCAGCACGTTGCCATCCACAGCCGCCGCAGGCTGCTCAAAGCAAATGGACGCCACTGCGCCTGCCGTATATGCGCCGATGCCCGGCAGCTTTTCGAGCGCTTCGGCGGTATCGGGAAAAGCGCCGTTTTGCGTTTCGGTGAGGAGCTTTGCCGTTTTCTGCAAATTTCGTGCGCGGGAGTAATAGCCGAGTCCTTCCCAGAGCTTTAACACGCGGGCTTCGTCGGCTTCTGCAAGTGCCTGTACCGTGGGGAACGCTTCCATAAAGCGCTCGTAATACCCGATGACGGCTTCCACACGCGTTTGCTGGAGCATGATCTCCGAAACCCACACGCGGTACGGCTCCTTCGTGTGCCGCCAAGGCAGGTCGCGTGCGTTTTTCTCGTACCACGGCAGCAAAACTCCCGGCAGCGCAGCGTAAATTTCGTTTTGTTCCATACTATCCCCTTTTTCCACTCTTTTGATCTTGGGTTTACAGTATAGCACACCCGTTCTAAAAAAGGAAGCGGTATTGCATGGAAACGGCAGATGCGGTATAATCGGTATTATCTTGACTTTCCCGTTTAAGTTTTGTATACTTTACAAAGCATACTGAATTTATAGGCGATATAAAGACAAACGCTAAGGAGCGAAGAAATATGTTGAACCAATTTTCCAGAACGGAGCTGATCTATGGCCGTGACGCCATGGAGATGCTGAAGGATGCGCGCGTAGCCGTTTTCGGTATCGGCGGCGTGGGCGGCTACACGGTAGAGGCGCTTGCGCGCAGCGGTGTGGGCTCGCTCGACCTCATCGACGACGACAAGGTCTGCCTGACAAACATCAACCGCCAAATCTACGCGACGCGCAAGACAGTCGGTCAGTACAAGGTGGATGTTGCGGCCGAGCGCATTAAAGACATCAACCCGGACGCCGTGGTGCGCACATACAAGACATTCTACACGCCCGAAACAGCCGACCAGTTTGATTTTAAACACTACGATTATATTGTGGACGCCATTGACACGGTGACAGGCAAGATTGCGCTTGTGATGAACGCAAAAGCGGCGAAAACGCCGATCATCTGCTCCATGGGTGCCGGCAACAAGGTAGACCCAACCGCGTTTGAAGTGACGGACCTATACAAGACCTCCGTTTGTCCGCTGGCGAAGGTTATGCGCAACGAGCTGAAAAAGCGCGGCGTGCGCAAGCTGAAAGTGGTTTACTCCAAAGAGCTGCCCATCACACCCGTGGACGACATGGCCACAAGCTGCCGCACGCACTGCATCTGCCCGCCGGGCACCGAGAGAAAGTGCACGCAGCGCCGCCAAGTGCCGGGCAGCAACGCTTTTGTGCCGTCCGTTGTGGGACTCATCATCGCGGGCGAAGTCATCAAAGATCTGACCGGCTTCAAAGGTCGCGGCATCGGCGCATAATCTACTTGGATTACGCCGCAATGTGCCTGCTTCGTGGAACCCTCCTTCCGCGCGGTGTATGCCGTGAGCTGCGACCGTAAAAATGCGCTGAACTCTTGGCGCATCCGTTTAAGCCATCCGATGACCGAGGATGAACTCGATGAATTTGAGAGGATCCTCGACAAGCTATATTTGGAGTTTACATAAAATGGAAAGAGAACTTGAACCCTACCAGCGCGTTGAGCGCAGTATACAAAAGAAATTCCGCAAGTCGATCTGGGTGCCGTTCATCGCTGCGGTGAAGCGTTACGAGCTCATTCAGGAAAACGACACGATTGCGGTGTGCATCTCCGGCGGCAAGGATTCCATGCTGATGGCAAAGCTTTTGCAGGAGTTGCAAAAATACAGCGAAGTTCCGTTTGAGCTTGTGTACCTTGTGATGGACCCGGGCTACAATGAGCTGAACCGCAAGAAAATCGAAAGCAATGCGGCATTACTGCACATTCCGATCACGATTTTTGAGACCGATATTTTTTCCGTGGCAAACAACACCGAAAAGAACCCGTGCTATTTGTGTGCAAAAATGCGCCGCGGGCATTTATATAGCAAAGCCAAATCACTTGGCTGCAATAAAATCGCACTTGGACATCATTTCAGTGACGTTGTGGAAACCACCGTGATGAGCATGTTTTACGGCGCACAGTTACAGGCGATGCCACCAAAGCTGCACAGCCAGAATTTTGAAGGTATGGAGCTCATTCGCCCCATGTATTGCATCCACGAAGACGACATTTTATCATGGAAAAGATACAACGATTTGGAGTTTATCCAGTGTGCATGCCGCTTTACGGAAAACTGCGCAATGTGTGACAATGACGTAAGCGTCTCTAAGCGGCAGGAAACAAAGCTTTTATTGCGCCGCTTAAAACGCGATAATCCGAATATAGAAAAGAGTATTTTCAACAGCATCCATTCCGTTTGTCTCGACACGATGGTCGGATATAAATCACGCGGTGTGACACACACGTTCACCGAGATCTACAACACCCGCACGGAAGAACTGAACGAAGAATCAAAAGAAGACGAATAACACAAAGGGCGAACAGCGGAAATCTCCGGCTGCTCGCCTTTCGTTACAGCAAAAGAGTTAGACATCACTAACTTTAAAGAAGTTTTATTTGCTTTATGTAGTTGACAGTACGTTTTAGTTGTGCTATCCTCTATTTTAGTTGAACATACAACTAAATGCTTTTACCTGAAACGGAGGCACAGCTCTATGGACAGCACAGAGCGCAAGATAACCAAGATCGCCCGTGAAGCCAATCGGTTTACGGTGCAGACGATGAAAGAAGACGGCATAGGTACAGCGGAAATGGATGTGATCCACTTTGTACGGCATAACCCCGGTACAACACAAAAAGAAATGTGGGAAGCGCTGAAGATCGACAAGGGCGCAACGGCGCGTCGCGTGGCGCGGCTGGAGGAAAAGGGCTACCTCACCCGCGAGCCGAATCCTCTGGACGGCAGAAGTCAGCTGCTCTACCCCACTGAAAAAGCCGAAGCGCTCCGCAACTCCAAGGCGGAAATTGAGGGTTCGTTTTACGAGTGGCTGCTCGACGGCCTGCCTGATGATGAAAAAGAGGTGTTCTGCAAAACACTGAACACCCTCTATTTAAAATCCAAGGAAGAACGCCGCGCAGGTTTTCTGCATGTCACGCAGCGCGTAAAAGAGAAAGAGGCTCAGAATGAAGACAAATAGGACGTCTGCGGAGTTTCAACCGAATCGTGTCCTCTCTTACTTTAAGGCGGAGTGGAGAGCACTGCTGATTGTCACAGTCTCCGGCCTGATCTACAATATCGGTCTTTTGGCCGGGCCGTGGTTTGAGGGCACGATGACCGGGTACCTTGTAGAGATTTTAAACGGCACCGGACAGTTTTCCGGCATGCTGATGCTCGTCATCAGCTTTGCGGTCGTCACGGCGGTCGTGCAGATCTCACGCTACGTGAAGCGCTTTTACGTACGCCGCTTTGCAAACAATGTGAATCGCCGCATGAAAGAATTTTTGTATGGCAGCCTTGTGAAAAAAAGCCGTGCAAGCCTGCGCGAAGAAGGCGAAGGCAATATCATGACGAAGGCCATTCTTGACGTAGACGACTGCGTGGAGGGCATGCGCAAATTCACGACCGAGATTTTCGACACCGGCGTGGCGCTGACAGCATACCTCTGCATGCTGCTGTGGTATGATTGGCGTTTGACTATTTTGTGCATGCTTTTCCCGCCGATCTCGTATGTTACGGCGGAAAAGATGAAAAAAGTCATTCAAAAAGCCGGCGCGGCGTACAAGGAGCAATCCGGCCAGCTGAGCACCGCTACTCTGGACCGTGCAGAAAACGCCATGACCTACCGCGCTTTCGGCCTTGAAAAAAAGCGTCAGGCCGTATACGAAGAAAACCTGACGAGCTATGAAAAAGCAGCCGTGAAAGCGAACATCTGGAACGCTGCCATGCCGCCGATCTACCGCATCATCTCTATGGCGGGCGTGTTCTTCATTTTGTATTTCGGTCAGAAGAATGTGCTGGGTACCGGCTGGCAAGCATGGAGTATTGCTTCGTTTACAACGTTCCTTGTATGCTTTGTAAAGCTTTCCGTAAAATCCTCCAGCGCCGCAAAGCTCTTTAACGCGGTGCACAAGGCGCAGGTCTCTTGGAACCGCATTAAGCCCCTGTTACCGCAGGAAGAGGAAAACGAGGCCGATGAAGTCAAAGTAAAGAAAACGCCCGTTGCGGCGCTCAAGGTCAAGCACCTGAGCTTTACATACCCGGACGGCAAGAAAATTCTCGACGATATTTCGTTCTCGGCGAAAAAGGGCCAGATCATCGGCATCACCGGCGCAGTCGCATGCGGCAAATCAACGCTCGGCAAGGCGTTTTTGTGCGAATATCCGTACGAAGGCCACATCACAGTGGACGGCGCAGAGCTGCAAAACATGGAGCAAAGCGTGCGCACGGGCATTGTCGGCTACCTCGGGCACGACCCGGAGCTCTTTAACGACAGCGTGGAAAACAACGTTCTGCTCGGCGACAGCAAAAGCAGCGATACGTATTTAAACGCTGCGTGCATGAAGCAGGAGGTCGCGGAAATGACCGACGGCAAAAATACGCTCATCGGCAGCGGCGGCGCGTACCTTTCCGGCGGTCAGGCAAAGCGCCTTGCGTTTGCCCGCACGATGTGCCACGATAAGCCGATTCTCATTCTGGACGATCCGTTCTCCGCGCTCGATAAGAACACGGAAAAGCAGGCGTTCGTCAATTTGCAAGCGCTCGCAAAAGACAGCATCGTGCTTTTGATTTCGCACAGGTTATACCTCTTCCCGGAGATGGACGGCGTGATCTGGATGGAAAACGGCAAGGCCGTGACCGGCACACACGAAGAGCTGCTGAAAACCGTCCCCGAATACGAAAACCTGTATACATCGCAAGTCCATACCACAGAGAACGGAGGTGCCGAACATGACGCGCAAAAAACAAGTGAGAACGGTGATCTTTGACACAGTAAAAAAGCAAAAAGGCCTTTCCCTCGGCATTGTTTCGGCCGTTATCGGCGCTGTTGTGTTCGCGCTCATCCCGCCGCTGATCTTAGCCGATATTGTGGACTCCATCACAGCCGGAACCGACGCCGCATTCGCACGTATCCTACTGTATTTCGCCATGCTGGCGCTCACCGGGTTCACAGAATCCGCGCGTGAAAGTCTGCTCGTGGTATTCGGCCAGAAAATCACCCACGCGCTGCGCAGCAGCTTAATGGACAAATTTACACACCTTACCGCCGACAACATGACAAAACAGGAGCCCGGCACGCTCGTTTCCCGCTTTGTCGGCGATGTCGATACCGTTGAAACCCTATTCTCCTCCGGCATCATCAGTATGTTCGCCGATGCGTGCAGAATCATCAGTATTCTGGTCGTTATCTGGTTCCAAAACCGCGGTCTGGCAATCGTATTGCCCGTTTTGCTGCCGTTCCTGTTCTGCTTCACGCGCCACGTGCAGAAAAATATGCTGGCAGCGCAGATTGAAAACCGCAAGGCCGTGGGCCGCGCTTCGGGCCACGTACCGGAAACACTGCACAACATCCGCACCATTCACTGCCTCGGCAAAGAGAAGTACATGGAAAAGCGCTATGACACGTACATCAATGAGAGCTACCGCGCTATGGAAAAGACGAACTTCTATGATGCCGTCTACTCCCCCGTTATCCTCATTACGAACGCGGTGGTCGTCGCCGTCGTCATGCTGCTTTCCGCTTCCGGCAACACCACCGTGCTGACGTTGTTCGGTATGTCCGCCGGTACGGCTGTTGCCGTTATCAACTATATTTCGCAGATCTTCACACCGGTTGAAAGCCTTGGCATGGAGATTCAGACCATCCAGTCCGCATTGGCGGGCATCCACCGCATCAACGAGTTCTTCGCGCTGGAAGAAAATCCCGATACCGTACCGACACATGAGCCGAAGACCATCACCGCAAGAAGCGGAAGCGTGCCGTTTGTCGAGTTCCGCGATGTTACGTTCGGCTACGATAAGCGCGTGGTGCTGGATCACTTGAGCTTTAAAGTCATGGACGGCGATCAGGTCACGCTGACCGGCCGCACCGGCGCCGGCAAGAGTACCATCTTCAAGCTTCTTCTCGGTCTTTATAAGCCGCAGAGCGGCGAGGTGCTCATTCACGGCGTGCCGGCGGCCGATATCCGTGATGATGAACGCCGCCGTCTGTTCGGCTGCGTAGAGCAGACGTTCCACATGGTGCCGGGCACCGTGCGCGACCAGATCACGCTATATGACAGCACAATCAGCGACGAAGCCGTGCACACTGCGGCGGAGCTCACCGGGCTCAAGGATACGATTGAAAGCATGGAAAAAGGCTACGACACGCGTTGTACCGATGATCTGTTCTCGCAGGGCCAATGGCAGCTTTTGTCCATCGCAAGAGCTGCAGCAGCCGCACCGAGCATGCTGCTGTTCGATGAGATCACCGCAAACCTTGACGCCGAGACCGAACGCGCCGTGCTTTCCGCTTTGAAACGCGTAGCGGAAAACCGCACCGTCATTTCCATCTCGCACAGAACTTCTGCCGAACTTGGTCGCATTATTGCTCTGACAGATTAAACACAACACACAAAAGGCGAACCGCTCTTTACCAGAACGGCTCGCTTTTTAATTTACATAAATTTATTCAGTTTACATAATCCAATTTTGCGCTTGGTTGGATTACTGGGATCAACGCGCTGTTATGTATATACTTATTCAACGGAATACAATCCACATACGAGAGCGTTTCGTTCCACGGGTCAAACTCAAAAAGCAGCAAGCTGTTCGCTTTATCCGTACTTGTGTATGCGACTGAAAAGTAAATTTTTGAGTTCACCACAATGACCTTATCAAATTGCAGCTGTGTAGTCGGACTCCACAGATAGTTCGTTGCGCCCACTGCTTCATTCACTGCTTTTTCTTTCTCAAGCTCCGCGGATAATTCTTCTTGATAGATCTCATACAGCTGCTTTGCGTATTCGTTATTCAGCTCGTCCAATCCGAAGCTCCAACGCCGGTCGGTTTTATAATTGCCGAGCGATAATGTCTCGCCGTTGTCGCGTACCTCTGCCCACACGTCGTTTTCGTAGAGGTGATATTCGTCCATGCGTACAGCCCGCACCTCGTCGATCATCATGTTATACTCGAACACATGGTCATAATCTGCCAGCGCAAGCTTTCGGTCGATCCAGAAAAAGCCGAGATAGTGGATATCCGGGATTTCCATGCAGGTGTTCGGGATTTGGTTCAACGAATCAGAAGCTCTATAATCATATTTTTTAAGGCCGGGTAAATTGATCAGCGAAGCAGAAAGCAACAACTTGCGATCTTCTCTTTCGGGATAGGTTTCCGAAACCACGGAACAACGCCAAGTAGCTGTAGAACCCTTTGTTACACCCGTTTGATACCCCGAATTTACCGTTGTGGTCATGACAGTCGAGCTCGGTGCGACGTAATAGATTCGACCGTTGTATATCGCCGCGATCTCGGATTCCCATACAAGATCATTTTTGCCGCAGCTGAGCTGCTGCACTTCGCCTTTGCGTTTCAGATAGATGCCCTCATCTACAACAGCGACTGGCGCGCTCACCTGCCGCTCCCAGTCTTTGAATTCGTCGTACAGCTTCATGTTGTTTTTGCCCGTTTCACCGATGAACCCGATTTTCGATTTAAATAATCCCGCTGTGACTGTTGCACCGCAGCCGGAAAGCAAAAGCACCACTGTTAAAACACCGGAAAGAAGCCGTTTGTAAGCTTTCATTCTCTCCTCCTCCAAAGCAATCCAATTTACATAACATTTTATAATCATATTCTTTTATATTCGTACATGGAACACCGCTGTTTCGTATCTTACGACCCAATCATACCATGTCGCTCGCGAAATGTCCACTTTTTTAATTTTGAGCAAATTTTTCTATGTGAAAATCACACAAAACTGATTAAAGCTGATTATACCGCTTAAAACCGCCCATACTCCTGTTTGCAAGCGCCGCAAAAATTGCAAATTGTGGAGGTGCTTTTATGTATGCGTATGCGCAGAGCAAAGTGGAGATTTGCGGAGTGAACACGGCAAAGCTGCAAACCCTGAAAAACGACGAGATGCGCGAGCTTTTAGACCGCAGCCATCACGGCGATAAAGATGCGCGCGATAAGCTGATCTGCGGCAATTTACGTTTGGTGCTCAGCGTCATCCAGCGCTTTACAAGCCGCGGCGAAAACCCGGATGACCTCTTTCAGGTGGGCTGCATCGGGCTCATCAAGGCCATCGATAATTTCGACCCAAGCCACGAGGTAATGTTCTCCACCTACGGCGTGCCGATGATCTCCGGCGAAGTGAAACGCTTTCTGCGCGACAACAACGCCGTGCGCGTCAGCCGGTCCATGCGCGACACGGCGTACCGCGCCATGCAGATCAAAGAGCAGCTGACGAACGAAAACGGCAAAGAACCGAACATCACGGAAATCGCAAAGCGCATGGAGCTGCCGCCCGAAGACATCGTCATCGCGCTCGAATCCATCGTGGAGCCGGTGTCGCTTTACGAGCCGGTGTTTTCCGACGGCGGCGACACCATTTATATTATGGATCAGGTGAAAGGCGGCACGACGGACGGCGACTGGCTGGAGGAAATTGCCATGCGCGAGGCGATTCGCGATCTGACCGACCGCGAGCGAAAAATTCTTTCCATGCGGTTCATCGACGGCAAAACACAGACCGAGGTCGCCGGGGAGATTGGCATCTCGCAGGCACAGGTCTCACGCTTGGAAAAAGGCGCGATGAGCCGCATTAAAGCAGAGCTGTGAGCCAGAACGGCAAGGGAATTCCCCTGCCGCGTACATAAAAACGCAGGCTTATGAAAAGTCTGCGTTTTATCTGTTTTAATTCAAGTTTTGTAGCGGTTCGGATAAAACCTCGCGAAGTTTTTGCTCTGTCTCAGCTGTTTTGGGGCAGGAGCCTTGCGATGTCACGGGGCTGCCACCGCCTTTTGCGCCGAGCAAAGCGTTGATTTTCTGTGCGGCGGCGCGGCAGTCGAGCACGCCGTTTTTGCCGCGCGCGCAAATATAGCGCAAACGGTCACTTTCATTGCAGAACAGCACAGCAGAGAAATTATCGTCCGCGCAAAGCGTTTCGGCAATCGTTTTGCATGCGTCAAAATTGACCGGCAGGTATGCCGCAATGAAATTCTCCTGTGCTTCGGCATACAGCTTTTCGCTGTACAATTTTGCAAGCTGCGCGTTTTTCTCGCGGAGCTTCTGGTTCAGGCCCTGCACCTGTTCTTCCTTGCGGGCGAGCGCGTCGAACACGCCGTCCGGCTTTACGGAAAGCGCAGCGGCGGTGCGGCGCAGCTCGGCGTTTTCCTTTGTGAAGTGCTCCAGCGCCAACACGCCGCAGGCGAACGTGATGCGGCAGCCGGATTTATACCGCGCATGCTCTAAAACCTTGATTAGGCCGACCGGTGCGGTGCTCATGAAATGCGTGCCACAGCAAGTGCACATTTCGGTGTGATCACCGTCTTCCACCTCCACGATGCGTACTTCGCCGTGCAGCTTCTCATTTTTCTTGCGCAGCGGCAGATTCGGAAGCTCGGAAGCGTCCACATTAAAAATACGCACGGGCGCGTTTTTCCAAACGAGTTCATTTGCGTATTTTTCGCCGGCCTCGATCTCCTCATCCGATAAATCGTGGTCAAGGTCGATGGTCACGATGTCTCCCGCCATGTGAAAGCCGACGTTTTCCGCGCCGAACAGCACGTCATAGGCATGCGAAAGCAGGTGTTCGCCCGTGTGCTGCTGGGTGTATTTCAAACGCTTTGCGGCATCCACTTTGAGCGTGACGATTTCGCCCACCGCAAACGGCTTTCCTGTGCGGTGCAGCACCGTGCCGTTCGCTTCAAAGCAGTGCGTAACCGGCACAAAGCCCTGCATAGGGTCGTAAACCGTACCGATGTCGCTCAGCTGCCCGCCGCCCTCCGGAAAAAACGGTGTGCGGTCAGTCTCAAGGTCATAGCCGTCGTTTTTGTTCGGCGTACAGCTCACAACACGCGCGGTGCATTCGAGCATCTCCGGCGCGGTGAGATACAATTTTTCGCAGCTCATTTATGTACTCCTTTTGTAAAACGAGGTGCCGCCGCAGCCGCACCCCGCCTATTCTATGTTTAATTCAGTTTAATTCAAAATGTTCCGCAAGCTTTTGAAGCACTTCTTCGCGCGTATCGCGCTCTGTGTTTTCCCGTATCAGCGTGAAAAATCCGCTGTGCAGATAAGCTTCATACACCTCCGGGCTGTTCACCGTTGCAATACATAAAGTGTTCTCCTTTGCTAAAGCTGAATTTCGCTTCGGTGTTTTCAGTATAGCATAGAAAACTCTAAAAGGCTACCGAAAAATGAAAAAATGCGCCGGACGCCCGACGCATCTTGAATTTTCAGCTTATCTGCCGCAGCACTTCTTGTACTTTTTGCCGCTGCCGCAGGGGCACGGATCGTTGCGGCCGACCTTCGGACCCTTTACGATCGTGGTGGAAGCCTTCTGTGCCTTGTAGAGCTCCTTGCGCTTCTCTTCGGTGAGAATGGAATCCCACTGCGGGAGCTTATACAGCCACTCGGCCTTTGCGCCGACCATGTTGTAATAGAGCTTCTCCGGCTCGTAATCAAGGGAAACCTCAGTCTCGGCGGTCATATTCTCCAGGTCGTTTTCCGCCTTGAGACTCTCGTTGATGCCGTCAAGGTAGCCGGTCATTTCGATGATATCCACGCCGAAGTGGTCAGCGAGTGCCTGTACGGTGCCGCTCTTCGGAGCTTCGCCCTTGAGGAGCTTCTCGTAAAAATCCTTTTCTCTAAGGAAATATTGTGTCCAGTACTGTTCTGCGCCGGGCTCTGCGGACTTCTTGTCTGCAAAATCCTGCCAATCCTTAAAAAGTGCCATGATGCTTCATCCTTTTCGTATCTTTTAAGCGGCTTTCGGTTATCCCCTGAAAGTCTATTTTTGATTATAACCGAATCCGCTGCTTTTTTCAAGCAGAAACTACCCTAATATATTGAAAAATAGTGTCAAACGTGCTATTCTTATAAAGAAATCCCGATTATATTTCGATTTTTTAGTTGAATTTCTATTTTTTTGAGCACAAGGAGACAAAAATGGAACCGAACAACGAGCGCAAAACGCCCGCGGGCGAGCAAAATGAACTCTTTAAAAAGCAGGTCTTCAGCGATGAGACGCTGCGCACCGCAGATCCCGATGAAGAAGAAACCGGTGAGCAGCATTTTGAAACGCTCACTTTCGATAAACCCGCCGTGCTCGACGAACGCTTTGCCGCGCGCAAAGCAGAACGCGAAACCGCACAGCCGCCGCAGGCAAAACCGGCGGCTCCTCGTCCTGCCGCAAAGCCGGTAAAGCGCCAAGTGCCCGCCGCACAGAAAAACAAATCCGTTTCTCATGAGCGCAGATTGTACAGCGGCGAAACACCGTCCGACGCAGCATTGCGCATCACGCGGCAGATTGCGGCGCTTGTACTGTGCCTGCTGCTTGTGTGCGGCGGCTTCTGGGCAAAGGGCACCGTGTGGGACATTTGGACCGACCGCGATATTGAAGACGTGCAGAAAAGCACGTATTACAGTGCTGCCGCAAACAGTGCGCAACTTCGCTTAGATCAGAATCTTCCCATCGGTTACGACGCCGCGCAGGCTGTATGTATTTCTTTGGGACAGCCCATTTCGTCTTCCGCTCTCCTCGCAAAAGCAGATGACAAAGACACGCTCATCTTCCCCGCAGACCTTACGGGCAGTATGGAAACGGCGCTCGGCAGCCAAAAGCTGCAGCTTGAAACCGGCCTTACGAACACAGATCTTTTCAAAGAAATCTACAAAAGCCTCAAGAAAAAGAAGCCCGTCATCGCGCTGATGCTCGTCGCTGACGCAGAATCGGCCAAGCTGCAATACGGTGTTGTGACCGGCCTTGATGTCAGCAACAACCGCGTGACCGTGGCGCTCAGCGAAGGCGTGGACACGTACACGCTGGCGGAGTTTGTCGCTGCCACACGCTTTGAAAACACGAAGAACATCCCGCTTCGCTTGCGGTTTTCGCTGCTTTTCGGTACACTTTCCCGCAACACGGCGATCTTTTTAAAATGAGCGGGCTGAAGATTACTCTCCCCGCGCCGTGCGCGTTCATCCTCTCCCGCCTACACGAAAACGGTTTTGAGGCCTACGCCGTCGGCGGGTGCGTGCGCGACAGCTTACTGCACAAAACGCCGCACGATTGGGACATCACGACCGCGGCAAAGCCGGAAAAAATCATCGAGCTTTTTTCCGACATTCCCGTTTTAGAGACCGGCCTTAAGCACGGCACGGTGACGCTGCTCATCGACCACGAACCGTACGAGGTAACGACGTTTCGCGTAGACGGAAATTACACAGACGGCCGTCACCCGGACAGCGTTGCATTCACGACCGATATTCGGGATGACCTTGCGCGGCGCGACCTGACGATCAACGCCATGGCCTACAGCCCCGCAACCGGAATCATCGATCCGTTCGGCGGGCAGGAAGACCTGAAAAACGAAGTCATTCGTTGCGTGGGCGACCCGCACAAGCGCTTTTCGGAAGATGCGCTGCGCCTGATGCGCACGATTCGTTTCGCGGCTGTGCTCGGATTTACGGTCGAACCCGAAACGCTGCGCGCCGTGCACGACCTGCATGAAACGATCGGGCGTGTCGCGCAAGAGCGCATTTTCACGGAGCTTTTAAAGACCGTCTGCGCACCGCATGCCGCCGAGGCGCTGCGTGCCGCGCCGGAGTTGTTTTTTTGCGCCGTGCCGCAGCTCGAAAATCTCAAGGGTGTGCCGCAAAACAGCAAATATCACATGTATGACGTATGGGAGCACACGCTGCGCGCGCTCGAAAATATCGGCACAGATGACCCCATCGCCTGCCTTGCGATTTTATTTCACGATGTCGGCAAAAAAGCCGTCCGCACGACGGGTGAAGACGGTTATGACCACTTTTTCGGGCACGCGGAGAAAAGCGCCGCGTTCACCGATGAAGCTCTGCGCGCGCTGCACTGCGACAACAAAACGCGCGAAAACGTCGCGGAGCTTGTTTTGCTGCACGATACCGCTTTTCCGAAGCGCACGGCAAAGTTCCGCCGCCTGCTCGCAAAGCTCGGCTATGAGCAGTTCTACCGCTTGCTCGCCGTAAGCCGTGCAGACAGCTTAGCGCACGCGCCGTGGTGCATCGAAGACCGCTGCAAAGCGCTTGCGAATGCCAAAAGCGAAGCCGAAGCGCTGCAAAAAGCGGATTTCTGCTTATCTCTGCGCCAACTCAAAATCACCGGCAAAGACCTGCAAGCGTTTGGCTTTCAGGGCAAAGCAATCGGCGAAACCCTAAACAAACTCTTAGACGCTGTGCTGTGCGGCCAGCTTCCGAATGACCGCGAAGTCTTGCTTTTGCACCTTGAACGGTACACACAAAAACACAAATAAAGTGCAAACCGCGCCGCTCGGAGCTTTTCCGAAACGGCGCGGTTTTTTTCGGCCTTTACTTATATGTATCGTAAAGGCCGAAGCTGATACCGATGGCTTCGTTGACGCGCTGCATGGCGTCGTCATCGAGCTTGCCCATTTTTTCTTTTAAACGGTGCTTATCAATGGTGCGGACCTGCTCCAAAAGCACAATGGAATCCTTTTGCAGGCCGGTGCGCTCAGCATGGAGCGCAATGTGCGTGGGCAGGTTTGTTTTGTCGCGCTGGCTCGTGATGGCCGCCGCGATCACCGTGGGACTGAACCGGTTGCCCACATCGTTCTGCACAATAAGCACGGGGCGCACGCCGCCCTGCTCGCTGCCCACCACGGGGCTTAAATCTGCGTAGTAAATATCGCCTCTGTGTACATTCACGGTTTTCACACTCCGAACAGAATTTGCATCAACGCCCGCGACGCTACTTATATTCTTGCCCGTTTTTTCGGCGCTTAAACACGCCTGTTCCATTCTATTACAAAGTTGTGTGTTCCGTGCAAAATGCGCAGGATTTATTTGCCCTCGATCTGCAAAAAGACCTGCGGCAATTTTTCGATGAGGTCTGTCGGCAACATACCATGCTGCGAAAGCGCTTCGGCGCAAAGGTCACCCGCCGCACCGTGAATGCACACGGCGGAATATGCCGCTTCAAACGGCTGCATATTCTGCGCGCACAGCGCACCTGTGATGCCTGCCAAAACATCGCCGCTGCCGCCCTTTGCCATGCCGGGGTTGCCCGTTGTGTTCACACGCGTTTCACCGCTCGGCGCTGCGATAATTGTACCCGCACCCTTTAGCACGGTGATAACGCGGTACGTCTGTGCAAAGACACGTGCAGTCTGCAAACGGTCGGCACGCAGCTCTGCCATGGTGCGGCCGTTTAGACGGCACATTTCCCCCGGGTGCGGCGTGATGATGACCGGGGCTTGCGGCACAAGTAGTTTTTCCGGCGTTTTGGCAAGGATATTCAGCGCGTCCGCATCCAGAACGACCGTCCCGTGCGCATTTTCGAGTACGGCATCCACAAGCTTTGTCGCATACGGCGCCGTGCCGAGCCCGCAGCCCACAAGGCACGCACTCGCCTTATCGATAGCGTCGAGCACCGCTTCGCCCGGCGCTTCCGTGGGATCATACAGCGTGAAGATTGCCTCCGGCACGGCGGGAGCCAAGATTGGGTACAGCGCATGCGGAATGGCGATGTTCAAAATGCCCACACCGCTGCGCAGCGCCGCACGCGCAGCCATGATGCATGCACCTGCCATGCCCACGCTGCCGCAGATCATTAAAAGCCGCCCGTATGTGCCCTTGTGCCCCTCCGGGTCGCGCTTCGGGAACAGCGGGCAAATGTTGCCGAGCAAAACAGATTCCGTGTCACACGGCAGCATCTCAAGGTGCTCCTCCTTGATGCCCACCTGACGCACAACGGTCATGCCGCCGAAGCCCGCTGCCGGGTACACAACGCCCGCCGGCTTCATCGCCGTAAACGTCACCGTAAGGTCTGCCTTAAAGCACGCGCCCTCCACCGCGCCGGTATCACACACCGCGCCGCTTGGAATATCCACGGAAATGTGAAACGCTTTTTTATTTTCCGCTGCGCGCGCAAACAAAGGCTCCATCACGCTCGGCAGACGGCCGTGAAAACTGAAGCCAAACACCGCATCGATGATGACGTCCGCCGCGTCTACCGCGCCGCCTGCCGTGCGGTACATGATGATCTCAATGCCGCGGCCCATTTTGTCATACGCCTGCTTTGCAAGATCGGAGGCCGGTGCGCCCTGCATCAAAACGACCGTCACCTTCGCGCCCTCGGCCGCCAATAAGCGCGCCGCCACAAAGCCGTCGCCGCCGTTGTTGCCTTTGCCGCACAAAATGACCGTTTTCTTGCCTGTGACGTCCATTTTCTCTGTCACTGCTGCCGCCACCGCGGCGCCCGCGTTCTCCATAAGCGTTTCCATGGAAACGCCGGATTCCACCGCGCATGACTCCAGCCCTCTGATCTCTGCCGCTGTCAATACCCGCATATACCTGCCTCTTTTCCGTAGCATTCTATGCTTTAATGGTATCATTTTCCCGTGCGGTTTTCAACTATGGAAGCGGTGAAAATTAAAATCATTTTCGCGCCGCACGGAAAAGCGCCCCGTCACCGGAAAATCTCCGATAACGGGGCGCTTCACATTTTGAATTTAGTTTCTGCCGAAGATTTCAAACTTTAATCTTCTGTCCATAAACGGCTTGATGGCATCGATGCAGCGCTCGTCCGGCGAGAACACAAGAAGCGTCAAGCCGGTCTTGCGGCTCTTTGCAATGATGTACCACGCGTCCTTGCCGTCGTCCGTCTCCGCCGCGAAAATGGTCTTGTCCACACGCTTACCTTTTAACTTCTGCGCATTCTCCGTGTACTTACCCATCTCTTCAATCGCCTTGGCATCGAAAGACGTGAGACGTTTACGGCTTCTGCGGTTGATGATCTTATCTACCGCAATGTCGCCGTTCGTGATGCTGTACTCAAACTCCAGACTGCGCGAGGAGATGACGTAGTACACGCCATAAATCACGCCGCAGATCACGAGGAACGGGATCATCGGCGAAACCGGCGTCAGGAAAATGCTGACAAAAATCAAGATCGCGCCGAGGATCGACACGCCGAGCGACATCAAAACATCCTTGCTGCCGGTCTTCTTTTTCACCATGTATTCCACAAACACATCTGTCATCATACTGTAAATTACCTTCCGTTTCCATAATTCAATATTGTCATTGTACCATAACCCACACGGAAGTTCAACTGCGTAATTTGTGAATTTTTATCGAATATTACGAATACCGTGCGATAACCTCAAAACTCTGTCCATAAAATCCCGCGAAAGGCTTGAAAACCGAAAATTTCTATGCTAAAATAACAGTGTTGCGTCGCGAGGATACAAACGACGCCGAACAGTGAAACGCGATGAAAAAGAAAAGTAGCCTGTTTTTCGTGGGCAGAGAGGGTGCGCCGTCGGCTGAAAACGCACCTGCATTGAGTATAGGTGAAGTTCTCTTTGGAGCGGTGCGGCTGAAATTAAAGTAGGCTGCAACGGGTAGCTGCGTTAAAGGCTTTCAGAGGGCGCAATGCGCCGAAATTGGGTGGTACCGCGAGCGTTCCGGCTCGCCCCATGTTTTGTGCATGGGGCGGGCTTTTTTCATGCTCACCGTTCGGTACAAAACGGAAATCATTTATGAAAGGATATATTGATATGGGAATCAAAGAAAGCATTTCCGAGCTGCGCCAGAAGTTTGACGCAGACCTTTCCGAAGTGCGCGACAGCGAATCCATCGAAAAGCTGCGCGTTTCGTATCTCGGCAAAAAAGGCTCTGTC
Organism: Hominenteromicrobium mulieris; assembly: GCA_021029595.1. Classification (GTDB taxonomy): domain Bacteria; phylum Bacillota; class Clostridia; order Oscillospirales; family Acutalibacteraceae; genus Hominenteromicrobium; species Hominenteromicrobium mulieris. The sequence goes on from JAJJOY010000004.1 coordinate 174,915, forward strand.
ACCGAGCTTTTAAAGGGCCTTAAAGACCTTTCCGGCGCGGAGAAAAAAGAATTCGGCCAGACCATCAACACGCTCAAGCGCGAGGTCGACGAACGCATCACAGCACACGTGGAGCGCATCCGGCAGGAGGAGGAAGACCGCCTTGTCAACAGCGCAGAGCAATATGATGTCACGCTGCCGATGGATACCGACTGCGGCTCCTATCACCCCATCACGCTCGTGCAGCGCGAGCTGGAAGAAATTTTCGCTTCCATGGGCTTTACGATTGAAGACTACCGCGAGGTCGTAACGGATTACAACTGCTTTGAGGCATTGAACATTCCGAAGCATCACCCCGCCCGCGACATGCAGGACACCTACTATCTCGATAACGGTCAGCTGTTGAAGACCCACACCTCGGCCGCGCAGAACACCATCATGAAAAAGTACGGTGCACCGCTGCGTGCCATCTTCCCGGGTCGCTGCTTCCGCAACGAAAGCACAGACGCTTCCCACGAGAACACGTTTTTCCAGATGGAAGGCATCATGATTGATAAAGACATCTCCATTTCGAACCTCATCTACTTCATGAAGACCATGCTTTCTAAGGTCTTTAAGCAGGACGTACAGGTTCGCCTGCGCCCGGGCTTCTTCCCGTTCGTTGAGCCGGGCTTTGAGCTTGACATCAGCTGCCACATCTGCGGCGGCAAGGGCTGCTCCACCTGCCACGGTTCCGGCTGGATTGAGCTTTGCCCGTGCGGTATGATTCACCCGAACGTGTTGCGCGCCGGCGGCATCGACCCCGATGAATACACCGGCTTCGCGTTTGGTCTCGGCCTTACCCGCCTTGCCATGATGCGCTACGGCATCAAAGATATCCGCGACCTCAACAGCGGCAATCTGAAGGTGCTCTCGCAGTTCAACCACGAATAAGAAAAGGAGTCGTTATAATGCTGATTTCAATGAACTGGATCAACGACTTCGTTGATCTTTCCGGTCTGGACCTTGAAAAGCTGATTCACCAATTCACGCTTTCCACTGCAGAGGTCGAAGACATCTATTATATGGGCCGCGACATCAAAGATGTTGTTGTTGCGCGTATCGTTTTCATCGAAAACCACCCGGATTCCAAAAAACTGCACCTCTTGAAGGTTGATGCAGGCGACAAGGTTTATGACTGCGTATGCGGCGCACCAAACGTGCGCGAGGGCATGCTTGTTGCCTTTGCCCGCGAAGGCGGCTCCGTTTCCGGCATGGAGATCACCTGCGCAAAAATTGCAGGCTATGAATCGCACGGCATGTGCTGCTCCGAAAAAGAACTTGGCATCAGCGCCGACCACAGCGGACTGTGGGAGATCACGGATGACCTGCCGCTCGGCACACAGATTACGGACGCGTACGGCGTAAAGGACGTTGTGTTCGAGGTCGATAATAAGTCTCTGACGAACCGCCCGGACCTTTGGGGTCACTACGGCATCGCGCGCGAATTTGCAGCGCTGACCAATCGCGAATTAAAGCCGGTCAGCCGCATGGATCTCACCCCCTACGCTTCTCTGCCGGGCATCGATATCGATATCCGCGATAAAGAGCTCTGCTACCGCTACACGGGCCTCAAGGTGCGCAACATCACGAAGAAGGTCAGCCCGGTTGATATGCGCATTCGTCTCTTTTACTGCGGCATGCGTGCCATCAACCTGCTTGCCGACCTCACAAACTACCTCATGCTCGAGCTCGGCCAGCCGATGCACGCGTTCGACTGCGCAAAGGTCGATTCCATTCAGGTGCAGCGCTTCTCCGCTCCGTTCGAGTTTGAAACGCTGGACGGCACAAAGCGCCGCATCGACGAAAACACGCTGATGATCTGCTCCAAGGAAGAACCGGTCGCCATCGCGGGCATCATGGGCGGTCTCAACTCCGAGATTGAAGATAACACGGACAGTCTGCTGCTCGAATCCGCAAACTTTGACGCTGTAAGCGTGCGCAAGTCCTCCACGCGCATCGGTTTGCGCACGGATGCTTCCATGCGTTATGAGAAGACCCTTGACCCGGAAATGACCGACGTCGCCATCGAGCACTTCATGCAGCTGCTCACCGAGATCGACCCGAGTGTGGAGATCATCTCCTCCATGACAGACGTCTATGTCCGCCACTACGACAAAATCGACATCACGTTCGATAAGAAATTTGTAGACCGTTATACGGGCATCGATATTTCCGACGAACAGATTTTGAATACGCTTTCCGCGCTCGGCTTCGCACCGACGCTTGAAAACGAAGTCTTCACCGCGCACGTGCCGTCCTGGCGTGCAACGAAGGATGTCACCATCAAGGCCGACATCATCGAGGAGATCACCCGTGTTTACGGCTACGATAACTTCAAGATTACGACCACAAAGGCAGCTTTGGCGCCGGTCATGCGCACCGCGGGCAACAATGATGACCGCTGGACGAAAGACCTGCTCGTACAGCGCTACGGCATGCACGAAGTGCACTCCTACATCTGGTGCGACGCGAAGAAGTACAAGGACCTCAACATCGAGATTGAGGACAACGTGCGCGTCATCAACGCCATGACGCCGGACCACACCGTGCTGCGCCGCTCCATGGTGCCGACGATGATCACCTACGTCAACGAAAACAAAGCATACGCAAACGATTTCGGTGTGTTCGAGATTGCCCGCGTCATCAACGGCCTCGGCGAAGACGGTCTGTGCGATGAGCAGAAGCACCTCGGCATTGCGCTGTACAGCCGCACTAAGAGCGAAAAGGACCTCTACCTCGGCCTGCGCGACATCATGGCTTCCATCAGCAAAGAGCTGAAGCACCGTTACTTTGAGTTCCGCATCGCGGAAGCAAAGCACAACTGGCAGCACCCGCGCAACACTGCAGAGATCTATCTCGACGGCACATACGTCGGCTTTATCACGGTCGTACATCCGTCCGTACAGTCGAAGATCGATAAGAAAGCCGTCATCGTTGCCGGCGAACTGAACATGGATACGCTCTCCTCCATGGCAGCATCCGTTATTCACTATGAGGAGCCGTCCAAGTTCCCGGGCATCGATATCGACCTCTCTCTCGTCATCGGCGCAGACCAGACGTACAGCACGCTTTCCGCCGCATGGCAGAACGTCACCCCTCTGCTCAAGAACGTTGCGCTTATCGATTCCTACAACGGCGTCGTCAAGAGCATCACGCTGCGCTTTACGTTCTCCTCGAACGAGAAAACGCTCGCGAAGAACGAGGTGCAAAGCTATGTTGACACCATCATCGAGAACCTCGCGAAGATTGGCGTTGTGCTGAGATAATTTGTTAAAAATTTTCGTACCGCTTGCTTTTTTTGTTGTTTTGCGGTATGCTGTATACAGTGTTTATTCCACTGTGCTTTTATATGCGAATAAAACACCGGGCCCGGCATACAATGAAATGTAGACTGTATTTTTGCAGCCTTTACACGATCGGAAAACGAGGAGGTGTTCCACATGGCAGAAGATTTCAGCGACCGCACCCAGACATTCAGCATTGAGACGCCGCAGAAGCTCGATATGCAGCAGGTGCTCGTACAGGTTTACGATGCACTCAAAGAAAAAGGCTATAACCCCATCAGTCAGATCGTGGGATATATTCTCTCGGAAGATCCCACATACATCACCACGCACAACAACGCACGCAGCCTCATCCGCAAGATCGACCGCGATGAGCTGCTGAAAGCAATGGTGCGTACCTATTTGGGCGAATAAGCCTGTTTTCTGATGCGCCGTCGCTTTATGCACGGCATTGCCTGAAACCGAAATTGCCGCTTGGCGGATTTTTCCGTCGGCGGCAATTTTTATTTTCAAATGTGCAAATACAAGTTGTCTTTTTTCTTAATCTATGCTATACTGATTAAAAGTGTATTGAATGCTTTGCACCGGTGCTTAGAAAGTTCCGGCATTTTCCCCAACGAGACTTTATGAAAGGATTTGCATACTATGAGCGAAAAGCAGAAGAGCCCGTTTCCTATGTACCGCGGCAAGCCCCTTGTGCGTAGCGGCGATACCATTTACTACGGAAACATGACCGATAAATACGTCATCAAGATCGACATCAAAACGAAGAAGACCGTGGAGGACATGGAGGTTGCCGATAAGTGCACTGTGCAGCTCATGCTCACCGACCCGGAGATTCGCTCCAGAAAACAGATCGTAAAGACCAGCGAGAAGAACGGCCTTTATCTTGCTTTGGACATCGCCGATGCCTGGCTTACCCGCGCATTGACAGAATAAGCCGTTAATTCCGCAAAAAAATCACCGAGGAAACCGTTTGTCCGGTTTATCTCGGTGATTTTTTGCTTTATTCTTTCCTTCTCGGCTGCTTGCCGTGCTTTTCTTTGCGCTGACGTTTGTTTTGGTACATGGCAATATCCGCTTTTTCGAGCATTTCGTCATACGGCGCGGCAACTTCATCTATGAAACAGCAGCCCATGGAGAACCGCAGCGGCACATGATGTCCATCGTGCAGCACGGCTTCGGAGCTGTCCTGCGCACTTTTAAGCTGAAGAAGCTTTTCTTGCAGCGCTTCTTCGCTTTTTTCTTCGAGGAACAGGACAAATTCATCGCCGCCGTGACGTGCAGTAAGGCCGCTTTCACCCACGATCTTTTTTAAGATTTCTGCTGCGGAAATGATATATTGGTCGCCGCTCTCGTGCCCGTAGGTGTCGTTGACCTCTTTCAAGTCGTCAAGGTCGATCATCACCACGGCGTAAGTATCGCCTGTACCCGCTTCCAAAATGCGCTCCACACGGCGGCTCAGGCCGCGGCGGTTATAAAGTCGGGTCAACGGATCGGTGTCACGCTCAGATTCGATCTGTATGCGGCGCTGCATCTCCTCCGTCACGTCGTTCACCACGCCGAAAACACTGCTCTCCTCGTGCGTTTCCTCCAGCTTTATGTAGCGGTCCGGCTCGCCCGGAATGCGGTATACGTTGCGCTCGCCGACCACGCGGCTGCGGCGCAGCTCCTCGATGAATGTATACAGATGCACGCGGTCACCGGTGTAGTACGCCGTCTCCTCATCCGTCCATCCAAAAATCTGTGGGATACGCTCCGTGCAATACACCTGCTGCACGCCGTCACGGTACTCGTACACGCCGATGTTCATTTCCGTGCGGCTCAAAACGTATGACATTTTGCGGTCGTTGTTGACAAGGCTGCCGACCATCTCGTTGATGTATCGGCTGAGCGCAGAAAACTCCCGGCTGCTCTGCACGTTGACTTTTTCCTCCAAATTGCCTTGCGTGATGCGATTGAGCTTGCCGTTTATGCGGTGAATGTCATGAATAACGTACCGATTCACGCAGTTCGCGACGAAAACCGTCAACGTACCGCAGATTAAAACCAGACATAGCGCCAGATTCAAAAGATCAAGCGGAATACGTTCGTACAATACGTCCATCGGAATGATGAAACCCATGTAACGGGTTTCTATCTTCTTAAAAATGCAGTAGTAGTATTTTCCCTCAATATTTGCGTGAAAGCCGTGCTCCTCATTTTGCATGCTCTCGGCAGAAATACCGAGGTTTGCCACGGTCTTCCCCACCATATCCGCATTCGTTGCGCCGATGACCGACAGCGTTTCACTGTCTACGGCACAGTAATCGATCGCCGGGCTGATATTGAGCTGATGAAAAATATACGAAATCTCGTTTTTCTCCATAGCCTCCGTTACAAGCTGCGGGTCTTTGCCCACCTGCACGATGAATGTGCCGTCTGCGCTCCACACGGCGGAATACTGCATGTTTTTGCCCTCAGCGGTGTTCGGGCCGGCATCCTGCACAAGCTGCAAGGATTTATCCGTGAGCATCGGCGCAAAAAACGCCATCTGCTCACCGGATGAAAACGAATAGCCGTAATACTCCGGATTTGTGCCGGAAACAATCGTGCCGGTCTCATCAAAAATATGAATTTCATCAAGCTCCAGCAGATTCGCATATTTTTCAGCTTTAAGGTATCGTTTGTTGCCTCCGGGTCTTTTTGCAGCAGAAAGGCAATGGCTTCGGCATCATGCAAACAGGTCTTATCGTATTTTTCCTTGACCTGCTTCAGTTCATTCTCATTTTCTTCGATAATCTGCTCCAGACGCACAAATGTACCGGCAGCGGTGTCTTCCACGCGGCCCTGTTCAATCAGAATTTCCGCAAAGGCGATTACCACAAGGATCACTAAAGCCATCACGATTGCCGCAGAACGAATATAGCGATTGATAATTTGCTTCAGAGATTTCATAGGTTCACCGCCGTTTCATTTAAGTTTGAATAAAACTAAATTGGTTTTGAGTACTGTATTTGAAATCAAGTATATCACATATATCGTATTTTGTCCAGAAATACAAAGCGAAACAACAAATTTCACTTGTTTTTTGCATGAATTGACGTGTTTCGCAAGGATAGCGCAAAAGCATCAGCCATCGTTTTAAGGATCTCCCGCCCATTATGCAAACAACGCTTGAATTTTTGTAAAAAGCGCACCGCCCACCCGTAAAGCACGGACAAGCGGTGCGCCAAAAATTGATATTTAGCTTTCTGTACGCTTCAAATTGCTTTCGCCGAAATGCAGCAGTTTTTCTTTATGAATGAAGTAGTACACCACGCCTGTAACATCCGCGAGAAACCATCCGATCGGCACCGACCACCAGATGCCTGTAACACCGATGATAGCGGATAAAAGATATGCCAGCACCACGCGCGTACCGAGCGAGATGACCGTCAGCACCACGCTCATACCGGGCTTTGCGACCGCGCGGTACAGCCCGTAGAGCAGGAATAAGCAGCCAATGCCGCAGTAGAACGCGCCCTCAATGTGCAGGTAGCGCACGCCCTCGGCGATAATCTCCGTTTCGCCCGCTTCCACAAACAATAGCATAAGCGGCTTTGCGAACACGAACACCAAGGCGGACACAATCACGCAAAACACAACGGATACAAGAACCGCGCCTTTCAATCCCTTGCGGATGCGTTCCTGCTTGCCCGCACCGTAATTCTGCGCGATGAATGTGGAGAACGCGTTGCCGAAGTCCTGCACAGGCATATACGCGAATGCGTCAATCTTCACCGCCGCCGCAAACGCCGCCATTACCGCCGCGCCGAAGCTGTTCACAAGCCCCTGCACCATCAAAATGCCGAGGTTCATCACGGACTGCTGCACGCAAGTCAAAATGGAATACCCGGCAATCTCCCGGATACGGCTCGCGTGGATGGGCGAGCGGCTGCACAGCGCGCGCAACTGCGGACATTTGATGAGCGCGCAGACCATGATGCCGATGCCGGAAACATACTGCGCGATGACCGTGGCCCCCGCCGCACCCGCAACGCCAAAGTTGAGGCCGATGACGAACCACAAGTCGAGCGCGATATTCAAAACCGCCGAGACCGCCAAAAACACGAGCGGCACGACGGAATTACCCACCGCGCGCAGATAAGACGCGAAGTAATTATATAAAAACGTTGCGAAAATGCCCGCGAATACGATTGCGATATACGCACGCATATCGTCCCAAACGTCGTCCGGCACCTGCAAAAAGCTCTTAATGAGGTCAAGACACGCAAATGCGAGACCGTTTAAAAGCAGCGTCACGCCTAAAATGAGCACGAACGAAGCCCGTACACTTTCTTTTAAGGCAGTTTCATCGCGCTGCCCGAAGCGGATGGAAAACAGCGCACCGCTGCCCATGCACAGCCCAAGCAAGATCGATGTTAAAAATGTCATCAGCGAAAACGACGAGCCGACCGCCGCCAGCGCCGTTTTGCCGAGGAAGCGTCCTACAATGAGCGTGTCCGCAATGTTGTAGCACTGCTGCAATAAATTGCCGAGGATCATCGGCAGCGCAAACCACAGCATAGACCGCATCACCGGCCCCCGGGTCAGATCTTTGTTCATATTAAAACCTCCGCAGCGAGTTTTATACATCAAAAAAGCCCGACACAAAAGTGTCAGGCTTTTGGTGCCGGCGACCGGATTTGAACCGGTACGATGTTTCCATCGAGGGATTTTAAGTCCCTTGCGTCTGCCGATTTCGCCACGCCGGCTTAAATTATCTTAATTATAATAGCACATCCCGGCTATAAAATCAAGCCATTTTATTCCGGCATTTCATATTTTTCTGTTCAGCCGCGTAAAAAGGCATCCCCCCGGCTAAGCCGGGTACTCGGAAACCCTAAAAAGGCATATTACGGACAACGCGGTCTGCTTGGCCATTTCCTTTGCTCCATTCATAACGTCGTTATGAAATATATATCCGTAAAATCAAATGTCAATAGGCGAATTGGAAAACGTACACGCAAGCCCGAATTCTGCGCTTTCGCTCTCCTTCCATTGCCCACAAAAGGCTGATTTCACAAAAATCGCAAATTTTTCAACTTTTTGCATTTACAAACATGCGCTTTATATTGTATACTATGATAAAAGACCGGGCGCAAGGCGTGCCGGAATATTCCATCTATAAGGAGTTCGTATTATGTACTATCTTGGTGTTGACGTAGGCGGCACAAACATTGCCGTCGGTATCGTAGACGAAAACAACGCGATCATCGCAAAGGCTTCCCATCCGACGCCCGTTCCGTGCTCGGAAGACGCATTCTGCGATGCGATTCTCGCTGTATGCAACGATGCACTGGCAAAGGCCGGCCTGACCCTCGACGATGTACCGTGGATCGGCATCGGCTGCCCGGGCACCGTTAACCGTGCTACCGGCATCATTGAATTTGCTAACAACCTCTATTTCAAGAACTTCAAGCTCCGCGACATGATGGCAGAGCGCACAAACGGCAAGCTCGTCATTCTGGAGAATGACGCTAACGCAGCAGCTTACGGCGAATATCAGGCAGGCGCACTTGCAGGCGCAGACAATGCACTGGCTATCACACTTGGCACAGGCGTCGGCGGCGGCATTATCATCAACGGCAAGGTCTACTCCGGCAGCAACTTTGCCGGCGGCGAGCTCGGCCACACCGTCATCGTTGTTGACGGTCGTCCCTGCACTTGCGGCAGACACGGTTGCTGGGAGACCTATGCTTCCGCAACGGGTCTCATCAAAACCACAAAAGAGCACATGAAAGATGCCCCGAAGGACTCTCCAATCTGGACAATTGTTGACGGCGACGAGTCCAAGGTTAACGGCAGAACCGCATTTGACGCTATGCGCGCAGGCGACCCGGTCGGCAAGGCTGTTGTTGACGAGTACATCAAGTACCTCTCCGTCGGCCTCACCGATATGATCAACATCTTCCAGCCGGCTATCCTCTGCATCGGCGGCGGTATCTGCAACGAGGGTGAAACGCTTCTCGCTCCGGTCAGAGCATTCATCGATAGAGAGCAGTATGCTATGAACTCCACGAAGAAGACGAAGGTCTGCAAGGCGCAGCTCGGCAACGACGCCGGCATCATCGGCGCTGCACTGCTCGGTAAGCAGGAGGACTGATTTTCCCATGTCTCTTACAAAATCCGTGTTCGGCACGTTCCCCTGCGGGAAAACGGCTGACGCTTATACGCTGAAAAACGCGTCAGGCGTGACGCTTGTGCTCACAAACTACGGTTGCCGCATTTTACAGCTTTTAACACCGGACAAGTCCGGTAAGCTCGGCGATGTCGTGCTTGGCCACGCCACGCTCGAGGAATACTTCGGCTCCGACTTTCAGGGCACGTTCGTCGGCCGCTACGCAAACCGCATCGGCGGCGCAACGCTCACCATTGACGGCGTAACGTATGCACTCGATCAAAACGACGGCGCAAACACGCTGCACGGCGGCACAAAAGGCTACCATCAAGTACTGTTTGATGTGAAAGAGACGAACGACGGCGACGAACCGTCTGTCACGTTCACACATGTCAGCCCGGACGGCGACGAAAATTACCCCGGCACACTGACCGTTGAAGTGCAGTACACTTTGACAGCCGACAACGCCGTGGAGATTACCTACCGCGGCAAGACCGACCGTAAGACAGTGTTCAACCCGACGAACCACTCGTTCTTCAACCTGAAAGCCGACGGCTCCAAGGACGTGCTTTCCACGCTTGTGACGATTCACGCGTCTGAGGTAACGGCGGTCACAGATGACCTCATTCCCACCGGCGAGTTGCTGCCCGTAAAAGGCACGCCGCTTGATTTCACGGCTGCAAAGCCGCTCGGGCAGGATATGTTCGCGGATGACCACCTCATCCAGCTCTGCGGCGGTTTCGACCACAACTTCTGTGTGGACGGCGAGGGCATGCGCGAGATTGCAATAGCCTACGAGCCGGAGACCGGCCGCGAAATGACCGTCTATTCCGATATGCCCGGCGTGCAGCTGTATACGTTCAATGGCACTTCCGGCCTGAAGAACAAAGACGGCAGCGACATGATCCCCCACGGGGCACTGTGCCTTGAGACACAGTTCTACCCGGATTCCGTGCATCACGAGAACTTCCCGTTCCGCTATGTCACGCCGGAGAAACCGTTCGAGTCCAAAACAATCTATAAATTCACTGTGAAATAATGTGGGAGGGCTGCCGCAGGGCGGCCCTTTCCGATTTCATCGCCTGCGGTTTTCCGCGGCAAATTGCAAGGAGGTCATTTTTTGAAAAAAGAAATTTCCTGCGGCGCGGTCATTGCGCGGCAAACCGAAAACGGACGTGAAATTCTGCTCATCCGCCATGTAAACGGCGGTCATTGGGCGTTTCCGAAAGGCCATATGGAGGGCAATGAGACCGAAAGCGAAACCGCCTTGCGCGAGATCCGCGAGGAGACCGGCCTTACAGTCACGCTTGATACCGGCTTTCGCGCTGTCGTCACTTACTCCCCGAAGCCGGGCGTCATGAAAGATGTCATCTACTTTGCAGCCGAATACATCGGCGGCGAAGCGCACCGGCAGGTAGAGGAAGTCACCGAGCTCTGCTGGGTACCGGCAGAAGAAGCTGCGGCGCACATCACGTTTGAAAACGATAAAGATGTGCTGAGGAAGTACAGAGAATATTGCAAAACATAAGAAAAGAGCGTGCAAACTTTCATCTGCACGCTCTTTTCTTATGCTCATGTAGCTTTAAGCGAAATTACTTAACGATCTCGCCCTCAACGGTGCCGCCGAGTGCCGCTGCGTTGGACTCATCGGTGTCGATGTGCATAGCAGCCGCATACTTCGGGCTGACACGCACAACAACGTCGCCGAAAATCACGCTGCGCTCGCCTTCCTTGCCGACCTTAACGGAGACGATCTGCTTGTCTTCCACACCGGCTGCCGCTGCCTCTTCCACGTTGAAGTGGATGTGGCGCTTTGCTGCGATGACGCCCTTTTCAATGACGACTTCGCCTGCCGGGCCCTTCAGCGTACATCCCGGGGTGCCCTCAAGGTCGCCGGACTCACGGATCGGTGCTGCAATACCGAGCTTGCGTGCGTCGGTCAGTGCAACTTCAACCTGCGTCTCCGGGCGCGTCGGGCCAAGGATGGACATAACAAGGGAACCCTTCGGGCCGATGACCTCTACCTTCTCGTTGGAAGCGTACTGGCCGGGCTGAGAGAGTTCTTTCTTAACGGTAAGCTTTGCGTCTGCGCCAAAAAGCGTCTTCAGATCCGCTTCGGACACGTGAACGTGACGTGCGGAGGTTTCAACCATAACTTTCATTTGAAAATACCTGTCCTTTCCGGATTTTGTATTTCTATTTTACTACGAACCGACAGAAAATACAAGTTTTGGGCTATGTTTTTTCTCCGATTTATGATAAACTTAATGCAGAAAAGACCGTAATTTGAAAAAACGCGAAAAGTCGGTGTGAAATATGTTTGAAAACTGGGAAGAATTGAAAGAAAACTGCCTGAACTGCCGCAAGTGCAACTTGTGCGAAGCGCGCTCCAATGTCGTGTTCGGCGTGGGTAACCCGTGCGCGAAGGTCATGTTCATCGGTGAAGGCCCGGGCCGAAACGAAGATTTGCAGGGCGAGCCGTTCGTCGGTGCTGGCGGTCAGCTGCTCGATAAATACCTCGCCGCCGTCGACCTCGACCGCCGCACGAATATCTACATTGCAAATATCGTCAAATGCCGTCCGCCGCAAAACCGCGATCCCTTGCAGGAGGAACAGGAAGCCTGCATGGACTGGCTGCGCAATCAAACCGCCCTGCTGCGTCCGAAGATCATCGTATGCCTCGGCCGCATCGCCGCCATGCGCATCATCAAACCCGATTTCAAGATCACACGCGAGCACGGACAGTTTTTCAAAAAAGGCAACATCTACATGACGGCAACCCTCCACCCTGCCGCCCTGCTGCGCAATCCCGCACAAAAGCCCGCCGCGTTCGACGACTTTTTAAAGCTCCGCGATAAGATCGACGAGCTTCAGGCAGATATCTCCAAAACATATTAAACATACAAAAGCTGCTCCGTTTTTATGCGGAACAGCTTTTTTCGTTTTAATTATAAACTTGCATGAACCTTACAGCAGCTTTGCGCGGAGCGCTTCGCCGCTTTCCGGGTGGAGATACGCCGGAGCAACGTCAAAGACGGTCTTGCAGCCCACCTGACCTTCACTGTGCATGCGGTATGCCGCGCGGGCAAACGCTACGAGCACACTGGAAGTGAACTCCGGGTTGGAATCAAGCGTCAGCTTATACTCGATGATGTGCTTGTTTTCGCCATTCAGGCCCGTCACACCGGTGCGGAACACCATACCGCCGTGCGGAATGCCTGAATGGTCGCGGTCAAGCTCTTCCTGGCTGATGAAGTGTACGGTCGTGTCGTAATCGGAGAAATAGTTCGGCATCGTGACGATGGCTTCCTCAATGGCAGCCTTGTCCGCACCCTCTTTGGCAACGACAAAGCACTCTCGGGTGTGCTTCTCGCGCGTCGTCAGCTCCGGGTTCTCGCCGCGGCGCACGCTTTCAAGCGCGCTCTCCACCGGGATAGTATACTGGCGGGCATCCTGTACGCCGGGAATGCGGCGAATCGCATCGGAGTGACCCTGGCTGACACCCTTGCCCCAGAACGTGTAGTCTTTGCCGTTCGGCAAAATCGCCTGACCATAGAGGCGGTTCAGAGAGAACATACCCGGGTCCCAACCGACGGAAATCATGCCGAGGTGGCCGCTCTTCTTGCAGGCCGCGTCTACGTCCGCAAAATGCTCCGGGATCTTCGCGTGCGTGTCAAAGCTGTCGATGACATTAAAATACTGTGCAAGCTCTGCGGTTTGCTTCGGCAGGTCGTTCGCGCTGCCGCCGCACAGGATCATGACGTCAATCTTATCCGTCATGTTTTTTGCCTGCTCCATAGAATAAACCGGCACGCCGGTCTTCGTCTTCACACTGTCCGGGCTGCGGCGTGTGAAAACGCCCACAAGCTCCATATCTTCCGTGTGGGAAAGCGCACTTTCCACGCCGCGGCCAAGATTTCCGTATCCGGCAATGCCGATTCTAATCATTTTTATCGCTCCTTCATGTATCTTTCAAAATCATAACAGCGCAAGTTAGTTTACACTACGATTTCAATTTCTTTATCTATTATACGCAAACGCACGATATTTTGCAAGAGAAAATGCAGGAAAACTTGAAAAAGCCGTCACAAAGCAGCTGTTTTCTGTCTTGTAACGGCTTTTGTCTTTTTAGTTTTAACGCAAAATCAGCGAATGTTATACACGCTGCGCATATGAATACCGTTCGCGTCGCCGCTCACAATGCGGATGCGGCGCTCTTTATCGGCTTCGAGGTCGAAGTAGTTGTCTTCAAGCACCCAGTCCTCGTTCTCGTTCAGTACTTCCACGCTCTTCGCGTATGCCTTTGCGGAAACGATAATCTCATCGCCCTCCACACGGCAGGAAAGCTGCGGGTCGATGTAATCGTAATACTTCGGCACGGAGAACAGCACGGTGGATTCGGAGATCATCTCGCCGTTCTGGTAGCACGCATAGTGCACGTGGTCGGTGAACATGTTCGCTTCCGGCAGTTCTACGGTATCGAGCCACACGGTGTCCATTGCGGGCACGGTGATTTCCACCTCGCCGCCGTCGCGCAGAACCTCGGAGCGGTTATTGCGCAGTTCCCACTTCACGGTGACCGTCTGCTTCACGTATGTGCTGATGATGCGGCCGCCGTTCCGCCGCAAAGCATAATGTCGCGCCAATAGGGGTCTTCCATGCGACCCGCGTTCAGCAGGTCATTGTACACGGAGCCCGGCACGGTCGCGGGAATCGTGTCATTTTTTCCGACGGTCGTCAGCTGCCAGCCGGAATGTAAAAGCTGTTTTTTCATTTCTTTTATCCTCTCATTTTATCCGTCAAAACGCGCGAATTTCTTTCTTCACTTTCGTTTTAATCGGTCTATATGCAGTATAGCACCGGTTCCACAAATTGTAAAGCGACTGCTGCTCCTTTATTCCGGTAAAGCAAAAAATTCGCAAAATACCGAAAACTCCATCAATTTTTCGTGTAGTTTTCAGGTTAAAAAGTGCAATATCCTTATTCTAAATAAACCGATTTATAGAACTCCCCATCGCCCATGTGTCCGTCAATCGCACGCCAACGCAGCCTAGCTGCACATATGATCGTCCCGTCATAGTCCTCTATGTCATCTTCCGATACATTTTGTCCATCGCACCAATAGATGTCCCTATCCTTTATCAGTAGCGTTGAACCAAAAATCTCACAAGTATATTGCTCATCCACAGGAGATAAATTCAGATATTTCAGTCCTGCAAATTCCATCTCGATCATCGAAACATCTTCGAATTGGCGCTGAATAATTACATTCAATACCCGACGATCATTTAACGGATACATTCTCAAATCCGCATCTACAGATGCTCCGCTTACATAATGCATCTCTTTAATACAGCTATCGTGAAGCGCATAGACTTTATCCATAAAATCTCTAATATCCTGTTCACTGCGAATTTCATTCCACATAGATAACACCTTTCAACAGAATACAGCCATTACCTTGCCGTACCTAAATTCAACTATTTCAGTCTGCTCGCCGCTTCCGATATCTTTTTCCACCTTAAGTACTCACTTTTTATGCGGTCATGGGATTTATTAGCCGCCGGGCACAAGTTTATCGGATCTTTCAAATTAAATATATCCGCTAACTTTTTAAACGCGCTGCTATTAGCAACATCTTCCATACAGCTTTCACATTCGTTCAAAAGCTTTTCAGGGTATTTCTTTAAAATGACAGCCGCCGCCCCGTACCGATCATCTCTGTTTTTGCCATACAAGACGAGCTCCAGCAGCGTATCAAAACCCGGGAGCGGTTCTTTATAAAACCCGTTTTCTTTTCCCCAACCGAAGTCATACAGCTTGCATTTGCCCCATAAAGTATGATCTTTCGGGTTCGTCGCTCTTTTTGCATCCAATTGCTCCAAACCAAAATCCGAAGCTTCGCATTTATCAAGCCTCGTGCTCATAACAAAATGTTCGCCCATCGTCGTATCTCCACTGTCTGTTCATGCACTTTTCCAAAGCAAATTGAACTCTTTTTCAGTCTCATCATATCATATTCGCCTGCACTGCACAAGCAAAATATTCCCGGATATAACAAAAAAGCACCTACAAACGTAAGTGCTTTTTCTCTGGAGGTGACACCCGGATTTGAACCGGGGAATCAGGGTTTTGCAGACCCACGCCTTACCACTTGGCTATGTCACCATTTTGAAAAAGACGCCTTAACTTCAGCGTCTTTTTCTTTTGGAGCGGACGACGAGGCTCGAACTCGCTACCTCCACCTTGGCAAGGTGGCGCTCTACCAGATGAGCTACGTCCGCATATGGTGCCTCCGATCGGAATCGAACCAATGACACGGGGATTTTCAGTCCCCTGCTCTACCAACTGAGCTACAGAGGCAAATGTGGCGACCCGGAACGGGCTCGAACCGTCGACCTCTAGCGTGACAGGCTAGCGTTCTAACCAGCTGAACTACCGGGCCACATTTGGTGGGGACAATAGGACTCGAACCTATGACCCCCTGCTTGTAAGGCAGGTGCTTCGTTTTGTGGGATTGCTGTTGTCGTTTTATAAATTTGAATAAAAGCAAGCAAGATACAAATAATATTGACAATTTGCTTGACAATGTATACCAAACAGTATATACTTTTCATTGAAAGGTAGTGATTATATGGCAACTGCACCTACTCAAATTCGTATTGATTCTGATGTAAAAAAACAAGCAAATGATTTATTTAGCCATCTGGGGCTTGATATGTCAAGTGCAGTAAACATTTTTCTCCATCAATGCATTCTTCGTGGCGGTCTTCCGTTTAGTGTTGAAATGCCACAATTCAATCAAAAAACACTGGATGCCATGGAAGAAGCTAAACGCATTTCTCAAAACCCCAACATTGAAGGGTACGAGACCATGGATGAATTGAGAAAGGCATTGGAAGATTAAGTGTATACAGTTAAATTTACCAATGCTTATAAAAAGAGTTATAAGCTTATGAAAAAGCGTGGTTTAGACTTGTCGTTCCTTGATGAAGTTGTCGATACACTACGTCAAGGTAAGCAACTCGACTCAAAATATCGGGATCATGGATGTGGATACAGGTTCCCATTCCGATATTTTGAAAATTTAATCTCTCATCATTAAAGCAGAACTCCACATGAGCTCTGCTTTTTCCATTTAGCCAAAAACCGGAAGTACTTCCGGTTTTTTATATTTTACCCGTATAGCAATGCGGAGACTTTATTACAGGAGGACATTTACATGTCAATTAAAATTGCTATCACAAACGAAAAAGGCGGCTGCGGAAAAACCACAAGTGCCGTCAACATTTCGGCCATCCTCGCCGAACGCGGCTACCGTGTGTTGCTTGCGGACGTTGATCCGCAGAGCTACGCAACCATGTACTATGGTCTGTATAATGCCGATGATCCGTCCTTATATGACGCCATCACCGGTGTTTGGCCGGTGAATGACGCCATAGTAAAAACCGTTTTTGGTGTGGATGTATTGAAATCGAACACTAAATCGATGAGGCTCGAAGAAATGCTCACAGAATATAAACTTCGCGGCAGAGCATACAACGATTTACTCTCTAAGCTCCTTACACCGATTGAGAACAACTACGATTACATTATTATAGATTGTCCGCCGCAAGGCTATAAGCTTCTCGAAAACGTACAGCGCTATGCAGATTACATCTTGATCCCGATGATCCCGGACGAATTTGCACTGCACAGCTTACGCATCAAAGCCGAAAGTCTTATTGAAATTCGCAGAACGATCAATCCGCACCTCCGGTTACTTGGCGGCTTAATTATCATGGATGAAAAAAATGGAACAAAAGCCATTTACCGCGACGCCCTGCAATCGCAAGACGTCATTCCTTTTTTCAGCGCAACCGTGCGTAAGAACATCACTTTGAGCCGCGCCATCAACGCGCACGAGCCTATCAATACATATGCAAAGCACTGCAACGGTAATATCGATTACCAAGCGGTCGTAAACGAAATCATCGGGAGGGTCGAGAAATGAAAAAGCTAAATCTTGGAAACATCAATGCCGGTTTGAGCACCATTAAGGAACTGGCCAACGAAAATGCCGGTATTGCACGTGATGAGCTGATCGACGTCTCCTTGATCGACTTTGCAAACAAAAACACATACGCCGCAAACGACACGGATGACAGCATCCGCGACTTAGCAGATCAAATTGAAACCGTCGGTTTGCTGAATCCTCTCGGCGTGATCCAGTCCGGCAATCGTTACAAGCTGTTTTCCGGTGAACGCAGATACCGAGCCATCACACAGTACCTACACTGGGACAAAATCCCGTGCAGAATTTTTGAAGGCGTTTCGGCCGGACGTGCGCAGCTCATGCTGCACATTGCAAACGGCGGTCGTAATTATACCGCCGAACAGAAGCTCGCCCTATACGAAGAATACAGAGCGCTTCTGGACGAATTGAAAGCTTCCGGCGAATTCAAAGGCGGCATACAAAAGGGCGTCGCCGAACTGATGCACGTCTCTGACCGGCAAGTCCGCACCTACCGCACAATGTCGGAACAGCTTACCGAGCCCGAAAAGGTTGATCTTGCTGCCGGAACGCTCAAATTTGGCGAAGCACAGAATATCGCAGTCGAGCGAGCCGCCAAAGCAACGCAGCCGACAGTAGCAAACGCCACAAAAAGCGGAAGTACTTCCGCTTTTTCGAGCAAGACCGAAAGCACAAAGAGCTCTCTAAGCCCGGAAATGCGCGAAGACCTGCTCCGCAAAGTCATCATGAGTGGGTATATTTGGAACTGCGAAGATCTGTTAGATTATTATGTTGAGATGATGCCTACACCGCAGGAAGCCGTGAAAGATATATTAAAACCCAAATACGGCTATCATGGCGGCACTTTAATTATGAAGCATTTTAATGGCAGTTATGAATGCACATCATCAAAGCTTATTTTACAAAACGGTGCAATGCAGACGATTGCAGCCTACACCTATAACGAGGCAGACACCATGATCCGCAAGCTGTACCGAGACGGAGAGCTTTGCCCGGAAAGGCAGGATGCAAAATGAGAGTTACAAAAGTCGATGTTACTATTCCGAGCAGTGGCTATTACCTTGGCTACGTCAGTCTGGTTCTGGATAATGCGTACACCTTAAACGGTGTGCGCATCACCAGACGAGCAGACGGTGGGTTACAAGTCTTATATCCGCATTTGGCCGAACGCGAAGGCAAGCGCCGCCAAATCTTTGCTTTTAAGCCAATGAACCCCATAGCACACAAACGCATCGAACAAGCTGTGCTATCCGCATATAAAGAAGAACTGAGAAAAACCGGAAGTACTTCCGGTTTTTGAACTTTTGAAGAATTGTATATACTCTTTTGATAGATTTTCATAAAATACAGAAAAGTACTTAAAAACATATAGGATGAGGTCTCTAAATGAACACTAAGCGTTACACCCTATCTGATGCGCACAGCACGCAGTTTTATCAACTCCCGAAATGGCTTGTGGCGCTTCGCGTAGAGGCAGAAATCAGCAACGAAGCAATCCTACTGTATACTTACTTGCGAGATCGCGTACAGCTGAGCATTACAAATAAGTGGATCGACGATAACGGTGAAGCTTACCTCTACTTTAAGCGTGAACAAATGGAAAAACTGCTTGGGTGCAAAAAGGATAAAGTGCAAAAAATTATTAAGGAGCTCAAATCCGTAAACCTGCTCGATGAAGTCCGGCAAGGGTTAAATCAGCCAAATCGCCTCTACCTGCGCTACCCCGATAATTCTGAACTCATAGAAATGAGCATTGATTTCGAGAATGAAGACGAAGAAGACTGTGAGCAAGAGCCTGAAAGTCCTGAAAAACCCAGTGATTATGCGGAGCGCGGAAAAACCGCACTCCGGAGTACTGAAATTCCGCAGTCCGGACTTCTGAAAAACCGCACTCCGGACTGCGGAAAAACCGAAGTCAAGAGTGCGGAAATATCGCAGTCAAGAGTACTGAAAAACCGCAGTCTTGACTTCTGTAAAACCGCACCTAATAAGACTGAGTATAATAAGACTGAGTATAATAAGACAGACAGTCAGAGCGACGGCAATTTTGATTTTTTGATGAATGCAGATGTTCCGGAGGATTTCGCGAAAGCCTGCATCTCTTTGATCTGCGAAATTACTACTACTCCCTTATCGACTGTTCGCATCGGTAAGCAAGTGCTTCCGAGCACGCAAGTATGCCAAGCGTTGCACAGCTTAACGCCGGAGCATTTGCAGGCCGTCTACCGCATAACCAAATATTCTAACAATGTACGGAAGCCTAAAGAGTATCTGCTTGCATTGCTGTACAACGCCGCCCAAGCTGCGCCGGAGAGTAATCTCTACGCGCAGTTTTTTGCTATGCCGCCGGAAGAACACAAGCCCTCGTTTGACATCAAACTCTACGAGAAATACGATATTTTCGATTACTTAAACGAAGAAAGGAGCCCGGAACATGGAACATGAACTCGACGCTTATCGCAAGCAATGCGCTGACATTTGTGCGGCAGTGCCCAAGAATTCGACAAATCTCAAGCCATTTCGTTGTAGTGGGCCTGATTAAACGCAATTCTTCGAAATATATCTTTAAGCCCTCTTATTAAATCTATAAAATGGACTTGCACTCGGTTGAGTACAAGTGTTTAGTAACCCCTGAAGAATTAAATTCTGCAGCGCTGTTGACTTTATTGCATGAAATGGATATAATATAGATAGAATATTACTATCGTCATAATTCAAGGAGGTATCATTATGAATATTCGTCCATCCGCAGCAATTCGCCAGAACTACAATGAGATTGCCGATATGTGCAGAAAGACCGCAGAGCCGGTCTTTCTAACCAAGAACGGCGAGGGGGATTTGGTGGTTATGGACATCGGGACTTACAACCGCAGGGAAAAAATGCTGAAGCTCCGTGAGGAATTGCTTGCCGTAGAGGAGGACAGGATGCGTGGAAGCAAAGGTTACTCTGTTGAAGAAGTCACTGCGATGATGCGTAGTGCAATCAAGGAGGCGGCAGGTCATGGAGCAGCAGAATAAATACCGTGTGATTGTATCGGAACGGGCAACGCAGATGCTCATTTCCCACGCCGCATTTCTGGCACAGGTCAGCCCAGAAGCGGCAGAACGGCTCACAGCCGAGTTTGAAAAGACCGCAAATTCCTTAGAGCTGATGCCGCAGAGATGTCCGTGGCTCACAGGGGAATATATTCCCAGAAATGCCTACCGTTTTATCCTGTTTGAAAAACGCTATATGATAATCTTCCAGATAGTAGACGATATAGTTTACGCCGATTATGTGGTGGATTGCAGGCAGGATTACAATTGGCTTATCCGGTAACAAGAAAATAAACCGAGCAAAATCGTCACTTTCATGGACTTGCACTCGGTTGAGTACATTGGCTTAGGAGAAGTGAAACGATGAGTATAATAACACTATATCACGGTACACCTAATGAATTTGTTACACCGCAATATGGTTACGGTGAAGATAAGCACGACTATGGAAAAGGCTTTTACCTTACTGAAAACATAGAACTCGCCAAGGAATGGGCAGTTTGTAGACCAACCGAAACGAATGGCTGGGTTCATAAATACGAATTAGACATTTCTGATTTGAAAATACTGGATTTTCAAAAATATGATGTTCTCTCTTGGCTTGCTGAGTTGATGAAGCACAGAGACGCAGCGGATACAAAGCGCTATAAAGTTCTTTCTAAAAAATTCATAGAGAAGTTCGGAATCGATACAAGCACATACGATGTCATAAAGGGTTGGAGAGCTAACGCTTCATACTTTTATATTGCCAAAGAATTTGTGCGCGACAATGTAGATACGGACATACTCGAAGAATTGCTATCATTAGGTGGGCTCGGCATCCAATATTGTATTAAATCCGAACTTGCTTATTCCAAACTCACGGAGAATAAAGAAGGCTTGATCCGAGTCGAGTACAGCGTGTTTAACGATAAATACAATCAACGCGATGTACGTGCCCGAGAAAACATGCACGATCTCATCGAGTCAGATGCAAATAAAGTAACAAATGTATTCAGCACATTATTTTAGAGGTGATATGATGCGAGCTTATCCAGAGGTATACTTACATGATATTGTTGAAAGCCAAGGAAAACTGTTCGATTTTGTATCGCAGAATTATCCTGAGAAAGATACATCGGATTTCATCAATACTTATATGACAAGTAAAACAAGAGAAAGTATCGATCAAGGTAAAGCCTATGTTAGCACCATGAATGCTTCCGAATTGTGGGATTACTTTCAGCAAACAGAACACTATCATCTCAAAAACGGCAAAGCACTCAAAGGGTTTATTCCTGATTGGATAGGTGAATTTTACGCCTATTATCAATGGTTCTACAACGTCTCAAGCAAGGAGATTATTAAAAAAGTGCCATTGGATTTTTTAACAAAAGCCTACATGGGATTACACGATTTAGAACTTGATTTGGCCGTAAAAAAGGTTGGTGGAGCGCCATGAAAATCCTTTGCTTTCATAACCCTGACGAAGAAAACGGATATTTGAGCAATTGGTATTTATCCGAATTCAACGTATCCAATATCACCTTTTCCTCAATGGAGCAATTTATGATGTATCAAAAAGCCATGTGCTTTTGTGACCAAACTATTGCAAAAAAGATTTTAACCACTCATGATGTTGCTCAAATAAAAAAATTCGGGAGGCAAGTTTCTAACTATAACGAAAACCGTTGGAATGGCATCCGACAAATCGTTGTATATGAGGGACTGCTTGCAAAGTTTTCTCAAAACCTCAACTTAAAAGATCTCCTGAAAGCTACCGGCGACAATCTTCTCGCAGAATGTGCCGTCAAAGATAAGATTTGGGGCGTGGGCCTATCAATGAGTGATCCAGATCGACTGGACATAACTAAGTGGAAAGGTCAAAACTTATTAGGCTACTCCTTAATGATGGTACGCGAAAAGATATGAAAATAAAACAAAGCAGCAAAAAGGTTTGTTACCTGTACACACAGGCAGCAAACCTTTTTTCATACAGTTTTTTATGAAAGGAATGATTTATTTATGAGCTATAAGCCTTTAGAAAATGTCACCATCGTTTTTAGCACAGCGAATATTACCGTTTGTGCCGATGAGTGGGGCGATTTGTATTACACGACCGAAATTCCGGATGAATTTGTAAATCAGGGTGAGCCGTATCCCCGCTCCAAATGCAAGCCGATTATTGATCTGCCACCCGAACAATTTGATCGTGTGTTGGCAATTTACAAGGAATTGCCGGATGACCTACTTGAGCACTTGATACGCGGAGAGGAGCAAGAAGATGCCTAAAAAAAGAACATTCTACTCCGAAGAAGAACGTAAAGCACATCACGAAAAGAAGCAAAGAGAAGCAGATTTGCAGATTCAGGAGCTCACAAAGCACTGGGAAAACGATCCCAAGGACATCGCAGAATACCTCGCATTCAGCACTCAGTTTTACAAATATTCTTCACGAAACACAATGCTGATCTACCGGCAGCGTCCTGATTCCGTATTTATTGCCTCATACACACATTGGAAAGAACTTGGGTATTATGTGCAGGAAGGTGAGCATGGTGCTAATATTTATCGGCCGGAAACCACGCGCTATTTCAAGCCAAACGTGCCAAATCCAACATGGGTTCTTTTATCTAAAGCCTCGCCAGAACAACGCCATGAAGTTGAAATCGGCATGCTCGAAAGCCGTGATTTTACCTATTTCAAACCCTGCACGGTGTTCGATATTTCGCAGACAAATTGTCCGCCAGAAGACTACCCCAAGCTCTGCGGCGTAGGATACAACAGTACGCAGCACAAAGATATTTACAACACTCTTTGCCTTTATTCTGAAGAAATCGGCGTGCCTGTATCCGAAGAAGATTTTGAAGGAATCGGCACACGCGGCGCTTATAACCCGCGCAACAAGCACATCCATATTAACCAATTACTCGGCGACACACAGAAGCTCGATACATTGTTGCACGAAATGTCACACCACTTTATGGGGCATAGTCCTAACATAGAAAAGCCTACCATGCAGCGTGAATTTGAAGCCGACGGTCTCTCTATTATGTTTGGAAAAACGTTCGGAATTGAGCCCAGTGACGCCCGAAAAAGCCACCTTGCAGCCTGCTACCAAGAGCTGCTTAAGGCACAGCCGGAAGTAAAAATCGATGCACTTTTGGCACCGGTTCGCGAAAAATTTCAGCAGCATATTGAGGCAATGGAACAGGAACTTTCTCTCGCAGGCGTAATACCGCAGCAAATCATTTCTTCCCAAAAAGCTGCTGAACTGAAGCGTGAACAGGCTATGAAAAAGGAGCCAACCGTAACCGTTATATGGACGGAAAGCAAGCGTCTGCACGACGGCCAGACTATGCGATTATCGCGTGCAAACGAACTCTTTAAAGCAATCGATAAGGCGCAGCAGAAGTACCCGAACTGCTACCACAAAGCAGCTTTTCGCATTGATTATATGCTGCACGGAGAACCGAGCAGCTATGAAGGCCGACAGAGTTTCGGCACTGGTGAAGGCAGTCTGATCGACCATATCAAGCGGCTAAATACGCTGTGCAACGAGAACCCTCAGTGGGAAAATTACTTGTTAGAAACAGGCGGCAGCGATGCACTTTTACAGGACAGACACGAAAAAGAATACATCTTAAATGAGTTCATTCCTTACTTAAATCTGCATGTTGCGCTTTCCGAAATCGAACAGAGCGTTTCGGAAAAGCTCGGTGAAACCGATGAACTCACGCTCGAAAGAAGTGAGCAATTCGCCGCCTTGCAGCAAAATGTGCGTACTGTCCGTGCTATGCTGAACCAAGGTAATTACGATTTTTCCGTGGCACAAATCAATGAACTCTCTCCAAAATTCGCAGAATGGATGCGTCAAATCTCGAAAAAATCCATTCAGCAAAGCTCTGAGAATACGCTTACAAAAGAAGAAATCATACACGATTTTGAGCAAATCGCAACACAAAATCGTGCAGAAATCAGGCAAGAACAGCATGAAGAATTTGAAATCACAATGCTATAAAACCGGAAGTACTTCCGGTTTTTCGGAGGAAAAATGGCAAACCCGGTTTTAATTGCGAAGCTCGCTTTGGTCGCAGCCGACCCCAAAACATGGCAAAAAATCATTATTGCCTGCATCTCTATTTTTATCATTTCCGCTGCACTGCTCGGCAGCTGCGGTGCAATGACTTTTACCGATTTAGGCTTCGACTGCTCGCAGCTTTTCTCTGCAAAACTGAACGAATACAGCGCTGTTTTTGACTCCGGTGCACGCATAAATGATAAGCTTCTCTATGCTGTGTACGCCAAAATCTTTGCGGATAACGACCGATTAAAGAACCAAACCGATGAGCTGATTGACTGCTTTGTTTCAGATGATAAGCTCTCCCCGCTAACCGATTCCGATGAAATTTTTGATAAAATCGAGCGCACGTTTGATCTCAAAATCAACGCATACATGCGCTCGCAACTGCTACGGCTTGCAGAGCAAATGCCCACCGGTTATGCCGACCGTTCTACGCTGATCCGTAACTTAAAAAGCAGCGACGGCAAAACAAATATCGGTCTCACCAACTTCGCAATAAACGCTCTGGATGCCGGTTCCGGCTACATCTATGGCGCTTACGGCCAAGACGTAACCATGGCATTTCTTAAGCAGCAGCAGTCCAGATTTTTCACGGATTCCGATGCAAATCTGACCAACAGCGAGGTCAATTTCATCTACGAAACCTACGGCGGAAAGCCTGCTTTTGACTGCATCGGGCTCATAAAAGCGTATGAATGGATTGATGAAGACACCGGCATTATCCGTTACCAATCCAATGGTTTTCGCGATGTCGGCGCAGACGGAATGTTCCGCAGCGCTGTCATTTTCGGTGAGATTTCCTCTATCCCCGATACACCCGGTTTGGCCGTTTGTATGAGCGGACACATCGGTATTTATATAGGAAACGGTGAGGTAATTGAGGCCAAAAGCAACCACGACGGCGTAGTAAAAACGCAGCTCAGTGAGGGCAGTTGGACGTACTGGATGCAGTTGCCTGGCATTACATATTTGACCGGCGGAACACACCCATACGGCACTAAAAAGGTAACACTGGAGAACGGCAGAATTAAAGAAATCTCCGCCGGAATTGTAGCGGGAAAGGGTGAATTTGAGTGGCCTCTCCCCGCTCCTTACGGTAAAGATTACATTACTTCCGGCTCCGGTTCCCGGTACAATCCGGTCACCGGAATGTACGAAAATTCGCACGGTGCAATCGATATTGGTTCACCGGCAATGACCCCGATTTATGCAGCGGCCGACGGCACAGTTGTGATGAGCACTTGGCATGATTCCTACGGCAATTTCGTAAAAATCGACCACGGAAACGGGTGGTCTACCCTATATGCTCACCAAACAAAACGTGTTGCAAAAGTCGGCGAGTCTGTATCTGCCGGTGATCTCATCGGCTACGTCGGAAGTACCGGGGATTCGACCGGAAATCATCTCCATTTCGAAATCAGATACAACGATAATAGGCTCGATCCTTTGCAATTCTTTGAGTGATCCACAATTTTGTGGGTATTCTTTCCTTACTAATAATCGGCACGCGAAGCGTGCCGACGGCGAAAATTTTTGAAGAAAAAGAGGTCAAAAACAATGAAAAAACTCACCATAAAGCTCAATTTAGATGAGCGAAAATACGATGCACTGCACACCTTTTCAACACAAAAAGGCATCGATATTGACGCAGAATTCGTAGCGTATTTCGAGAAAATGTACAAGAAAATCGTTCCAAAAGCCGTGCGGGAATACATTGAAGGCACAACACTTTCAACCGTTTCTGATCCGGTTTCCGAAGAAAAGGTTATCCACAATGACCCACAGCTTCAGCCGGAACCGGAGCCCGAAACCAAGTCAAATCCGATCTCAAACCCCGGTGGTTTCTGGTCGTAATATTTTTAAACTGTTTCGCATCTCGAAAACGCACCAAAATCTCTCAAATCGGTGTCTTTTTAGAATGCAGGATAAAGCATCACCACCAAACTGGTGGTGATGCACCCACAAACCCGCACAGTGTGCGGGTTTTTCGAGAAAAAGTTTGGTGACGAAAAATTAGTTTAGTGACGAGTACGTCACCAAACATTCAAAAAGCATAGATTTCATGCCATTTTTCCCATCACCAAACTCATCACAGCCGAAAGGAACCCAAATGGAAGAAAAATCAAATGTTTCAAGATTCACTGTTTCTCTTTCAACCGAGGGGAACAATGCACTAAATGCAATTATGACCTTAACAAACCGCAATCCAAATCGCGAAAAAAGCAATGTAATCGATGAGGCTATCCAATTTTACTTCTCATATCTCTCTGGTCAGTTCAACATGGATTATGTTTGCGGCATCTACGGCAGACAAGTCGAAGCACTTGTGCAGCGGGCAACAGACCGCATATCTTCGCAGCTCTTTAAACAAGCTGTTGAAACAAACATGCTAACACGTATCGTCGCATTCGAATACGAACTATCGAAAGATGAGTACGATAAAATGCGCAGCAAAGCTGTTGCAGCCGTAAAACGTTCCACCGGCCGCATTTCTCTGTTCGATACAATGCAGGACAGTGAGGAATAAAGCCTTGAAATGATTTCACGAACACTGTATAATGGAGGTGAAAAATTAAAACATGGAAAAATTGATTCGAGTGTTGGAAGGTATTACAGCCACTTTGTGGGCAATAACCATTCTATATTCTATCTTTTTCTTTTCACTGGGAGGTTTTCTTTTGAACGATATTTTTCAAGAGATTCTAATTGGCTTAATAACTGGTGCTATTTCTTCTCTTGTTTTTACCTCGATTTCGTATTTTGCATTCTTACACAAAATTCCTGAAAAAACACATGAAAAAATTGAAAAGCTCTTAAATGATCGATTAGGCTACGAAACTACAAATCATAACGCTGTAATGGGTGCTCTTAATCCAAATAACGAAGTTTTGCTTAATTTAGTTTCAAAAGACCATCGAGAATTAAAAGTGCTTACGGGCGAGACCTTACAGCATCTACGTATGGAAAAAGCCGCTAAAGAAAATCGCGAGCATATATTGACCAACGCAGAAAAAGAAATCGATAAACATATTGAGAGTTTACGCGCTTTTTCCGACATCATGGTAAAGCAACAAGAAAGAATTGTGCATTTAGAGAAAGAAAATATGGAACTCAAAGAGCAAATTCAAAATTTAAATGCACAGCTAAATCAGCAGCATGAACAAAGCCAATATCACAAACACGAAAATAAACAAGATTTTGGAATGTATCTATAAGCAACGCTTTAGGAATAAGGAGGTGTCGCCATGCACTACACATTGATGCACAAAGAAATACCCGTAGTCGATATTGAACTGGACGATGCGTCCGGCGCGATTACTCGTGTGGATGACGTGCATAATGCTGCGCACATTCCAATCGGCATTGCGTACAAGAACGACATTCTCGACCGCAAGGCACTCAACAAATGGTGGTATGGGCGTTCCATTCCGGCAAGCCGTCAAGGCATCCAACAAGCGCTCGCTATTCTGCGTATCGGCAGCACGCAAGAGCTTATCGATAAAAGCTACGGACTTAGCCTTTCGGATCAGTATTGGATCAAGGAGAAAGGTTCCTCGTTGGAATGGGCTGAGATCAATTTTTTCACAAATGATTTTTCCCGTGACATCGGTGACATTCTTTTTAGCGGTCACAGCTCCAGTGCGAAAATCGATTTGATGTCCCCGGACAACACCTCCGATGGTTGGCTACGCAAAAAGTGGACAATCATCGACGGCAAGCGCTGCCTCATTAAAGGCGGCAGTGGCGTGACCCAACAGGAGCCATACAATGAAGTTATTGCTTCTGAGCTGATGGAAAAGCTCAACATCCCTCATGTTCCCTATCGGATCATTATGCAGGGCGATTATCCTTACAGCGTTTGCGAAGACTTTATCGATGCGGACACAGAACTTATCTCTGCTGACTACATCATGAAGTCTCAAAAGAAAGCAAATCACCTCACGACATATCAGCATTACCTTAACTGCTGTGCCGCCTTTGGCATCTCTAATGCACAGCAAGCCGTAGATCAAATGATTGTCATCGATTATTTACTCGCCAATACTGACCGTCACTATAATAACTTCGGTGCGATTAGAAACGCCAACTCCTTAGAGTGGATCGGTTCTGCGCCGATCTACGACTCCGGTACATCTCTTTGGTGTAATACACCGACCAAACTCATCCGTCCGCTGGCCTCTGATTTGCCTTCAAAGCCGTTCAAAGAAACGCATGAGGAACAACTTAAACTCGTATCGTCTTTCGATTGGGTTAACTTTGAAGCGTTACAGCACTTTGGAAACCGTGTGTGCGAAATCTTCGCAGAGTCCCCCTACCTCGACTCCGAACGCTGTGTTTGTCTTTCGAGCGCATTAGACCAACGTATCGAACGTCTTGAAGGTTTGGCGCTAACCATGAACCATGAACAGCACCACAGTCCAAAAATTGAAGAAGAATTTGAAATCAAGCTGTAAAACCGGAAGTACTTCCGGTTTTTCCTTTTCTCATTGAAATCAAATTAAAAAGCTATTATAATATTCTATATGAGGAGTGAACGACTATGAAGAAAAAGATCACAGCAATATTGATGGCGGCGGCGC
This sequence comes from Hominenteromicrobium mulieris, assembly GCA_021029595.1. Classification (GTDB taxonomy): domain Bacteria; phylum Bacillota; class Clostridia; order Oscillospirales; family Acutalibacteraceae; genus Hominenteromicrobium; species Hominenteromicrobium mulieris. Next base: position 204,055 of record JAJJOY010000004.1, read on the forward strand.
TTATGGTTTCGCTTGCGGCGTGTGCGGGCAGCAATACCGAAAGCGTCGTAACGGAGAGCTCCACATCCAGTGCGGTAAGCAGCACGGTATCGGAAAAGAACGATGCGAGTAGCAAACCGACTGCAAGCTCAAGCACTGCAAGTGCAAAGCCTACGGCGACGCCGGGCGCAAAAACGGAAAGCAGCAAAACCGAGAGCTCGAAGGGAAGCAGCTCGTCTGCCTCGTCTAAAACGGAAAACAGCACAATGAGTAAGCCGTCGTCTTCAAGTTCTACCGGCAGCACAGTATCGAAGCCGAGTGCAACCGCAAAACCGTCGGCGACAACGAAGCCCAGCTCTGGCAACAATACTGTGAGCAAACCGTCTTCCGGCAGCAGCGCGACTGCGAAGCCTTCTGCCACAGCAAAACCAACAACTGCGTCGACAACTAAACCCACGGCGGCACCGACAGCAAAGCCTACCTCTAAGCCGACTGCAACGACTAAACCTGCCACGAAACCCACAACCGCTCCCACAGCCAAGCCTACACCGGCTCCAACACCAAAGCCTACACCTGAACCGACTCCAGTGCCGACGCCAGAGCCGACTCCCGAAGAGCCTTACATTGTGACCGGAAGTATAATTGATGGATTATTTGACAGCGTTTCTGATGCCAGAGATTATGCTGAATCTGTATGGGGAGAAAAGACTCTCCCTGATGGTAGCTATGTTAACGGTTATGGATGGGAAGAAGTTGTTTATTCTGATGGAACAGTGAAATATACGATTTATTGGTACTAAAAAAAGCCCACAGATTGACAAAATCTGTGGGCTTTCGTATAATAAGCCAGTAAGGCTTACTTTAAACGGTAGGCGGTTGCCCTCGAAAGTGCGCTTCGGCGTATAAAAGGAGGGTGAAATATTTCTTTTGCCCTCAATCCTATACTGGAAAGGGGGCGATGCAGATGTATTTAACAGTGAACGACTTTTGCCAGATTTGTCTGGTAATTATCGGCGCTTCGGGACTGATCGTTGCCTTGATTAGTCTGATACATGAGCTGAACAAAAAGAAATAAGCCGCCCCGTCCTGAGAAAACGAGCGGCTTGTTTCTGCTGTTATTCTGAGGGCTAACCGTCACCGGTAAGCCTTACACTTATATTATAGCAGGTTTCACAACATTGTCAACAGAGACCAACTCTACGCAAAAAATAGAACTGGAATTAGAGAATTGATTATATCAATTCTCTTTTTTTTTTGGTGGAATTCAGGTCGCATACAAACGTTATGCTACCTTTTACATAAATATTTCTAGGAAAGGATTTGAGAGAGAATGAAAAGATTGAGGAAGCCGATCGCATGGATTCTATCGGTAATGATGATCCTCACAACTCTTCCGATCACAGCTCTTGCAGACGAAGTTACGCTAAGTGATAGTAGCTCATCTACTCTAACGGTAACATCTACACCAGAACTGGAAGTAACGCCGACTCCGGAACCGGAGGTAACGCCGACTCCGGAACCGGAGGTAACGCCGACTCCGGAACCGGAAGCAACGCCGACTCCGGAACCGGAGGTAACGCCGACTCCGGAACCGGAAGCAACGCCGACTCCGGAACCGGAAGCAACGCCGACTCCGGAACCGGAAGCAACACCGTCTCCGAAGCCGGAACAAGTTCCTGGATATCAGGTGGCAGAAACCGACCGAAACGGTGATTTTCTGTGGCCGGTCCCCGGATACGGCACGGTGTCGCAAGGATATGACGCAACAAAACACACCGGAATAGACATCAGTGCAGAACAAGGTGTTGCAGTAATCGCAGCTGCGGATGGCACCGTAAGCCACATACAGACGTGGGATGGTAGTACAACCACAGGCGATCAGTCCTACGGGAACATGGTGCAGATTACCCACGCCGACGAGAGAACAACTCTATATGCGCATCTCTCCAAGGTTCTTGTATCTTCTGGTGACTCCGTTAGTGCCGGGGAAACAATTGGATATGTCGGCAATACCGGTAACGCAGACGGCGCACACCTGCACTTTGAAGTGCGGCAGAGCGGACAGACGGTTGATCCTCGTCCGTTCATAACCGGAGGGAACCCGGAGGATCCGCAGAAAAAATTCGAGGAACTGCTTGAAAAGTATGGTGGCTACATCGCAGAAGATGGGCAACTGCGTACGTTAGATGGCCGTGAAGCCATTGACAAACCTCTTGCGGAAATTGAGGCAGAAGCCGGAATGAATGTTCCCGTGTTCTATGCCTCAAATGTCACAGTATCCGAGTCTCGCTCCACCTACCTGATAAATATCGGGTATACGACGGATGTTGAGGGAACAACAAACGGATGGGGCGGAAAAAGGATTAACGGGAAAGTCGCCTACTGTGTAGAGCATGGCATCGCCATTGGCCTGGGGGACAACGATGGATATACTTCTCTGAACCTAACCAGAGAACAGATGAACCGACTCACATTAATTGATTATTGGGGCCGGTACAAAAACATTGCCAATATCAAAGGATGCAGCGCTGTAAACTACAACTGGGATACCATCGAAGTGTCCGCTGAATACTTGGCTGAATTTTACTGCCAGCTGCTGATTTGGGAGACAATCAACAGCTTCGGAGGCGACTTTGTGGGTGCTTCGAGCGTGTCGTTCCAGAGCACGATAGGTGGTATGGAGAACATTGCTTCTCAATCTACCTACAATGCCTTCAAAAAGGCTGTCCTTGCGAAAGTAGACCAGTTCTACACAACGCCAAGTATCTCGGGTCAAACCGTGACTCTTAAAGTCGGTGAGTCCAAGACTCTTACAGATACTACCGGTGCTCTTGCAAACTATAAAGATGCTCCAATTTTAAATACTACAGGAATCTCTGTTACTAAAACTGGTAATAAAGTTACTTTAACAGCAAAAGGTACACCAAACGCCTCTGGTGTAGTAAGATTTGGCTACAATATTGATCGTGCCTATGACGATCAAGGCCCCGGTTATTATTACCAGCATCCTGTCAGTCAAGACGTCACAACCTGCGGTTTCAATGGTGGTGACCCAGCTATTATGACCCTGAATGTAAAAGTCGAGCTTGACGGCTCTATGAAGATCGTCAAGACCTCAGAAGATGGCAAGGTTTCCGGTGTACGGTTCCGCGTGACGGGTAACGGCGTGGACACAACTGTGCAGACTGGTACAGACGGCACAATCATTGTTCCAAACCTGAAGGCCGGCAGCTACACGGTGACCGAGCTTGATGTGCCCGATCAGTACGTGCAGCCAAAGTCTCAGACGGTCACGGTTAAAGCCAACGAAACAGCAACGGTAAGCTTCACGAACGTGCTCAAAAAGTGGAAAGCAACCATCACAAAGGTGGACGCGGAAACCGGAGCCGCACAGGGCGATGCCTCCATTGCCGGTGCAGTGTACGGCGTGTATCACGGCAGCGATCTCATTGACCAGTACACCACAAACGCCAGCGGCCAGTTCACGACGAAAGAGTACGTATGCGGGGATAACTGGTATATTCAGGAGATTTCGCCGTCCAGCGGATACCTCTTGGATACTACGAAATACCCGGTCGGCGCTGAACCGGACAAGTATACGCTGGAGCATAACCAGATTCCAATCGGCGTTAAAGAGCAAGTCATCAAAGGCAAAATCCAGATACACAAGCAGTACGAAACCCTAGAGGGTACGCCGAAAGATGAGGCTGCCGCAGAATTTCAGGTCTACTTGAAATCCGCAGGCAGCTATGACAAGGCTAAAGCTTCTGAACGCGATACGATCATAACATCGGCCAGCGGCTATGCCGTAACAAAAAACATGCCGTATGGCACGTACATCGTCCACCAGACCAAGGGTGGTGCTGGCCGCGAATTTGTCGATGATTTTGAGGTCGTGATTTCAGCAAACAACCAGACTTACAGTTACGAGCTTCTAAATGAACTCAAGAACGGCCAGCTGAAGATCATCAAGATTTCCGACGATGGTAAGGTTGAGGGCATTCAGTTCCGCGTAACGCGCCTTGCAGACAACTACAGCAAGGTATATACGACGGATGCCAGCGGCCTGATTCTGACCGAAACCCTCCCGATCTTCGAAGATAACGAAGGCAAAACCAAGTATCAGTACCGCGTGGAAGAACTCGATACAAAGGAAACCTTTGGCTATGCTCTCCCCGATCCGCAGATCGTCACACTGGAAGAAGGCGACATTGCCGAAGTCAACTTCCACAACGTCCCGCTGGAGATCGGCACGATGGCAAAGTTTGAGGATGGCACGAAAGATACGCAGAGTGCGCAGGACATTGTGCTGGTGGATACCGTGCGCTATACCGGCCTGCAGGTCGGCAAGGAATACAAGCTATCCGGCGTTCTCATGAATAAGGCAACTGCCAAGCCGTTCCTTGATTTTGATGGGAATGAAGTGACCGCCGAAGCGACCTTCACACCGACGGATGCAGACGGCACAGTAGATGTGACGTTTATGTTCAGCAGCTTGCACCTCAAGCAAGACACAGAGGTAGTCGTTTTCGAAACGCTCTATCGTGAAGACATCGAGCTGGCAACTCATGCACAGATTGATGACGAAGGACAGACCGTTAAAATCCGCGTGCCGGAGATTGGAACGACAGCGACCTCTGAGGATGGCCACCGCGTCGATCCGCTCGGTGAGGTAACGATTTTTGATGAAGTATCGTATACCAATCTCAAGCCTGAAAAGGAATACACCGTATCCGGTGTACTCATGGACAAGGCGACCGGCAAAGCGTTTCTGGATGCCGATGGCAAAGAGATCAAGGCCGAAACCACCTTTACGCCGACGCAGCCGACCGGCACAGTGACGGTTGAGTTTGTATTCAACGCAACCGGCTTGCATGGCAAGGAAGTCGTGGCCTTTGAGACTCTTTACTATGAGGGTATCGAACTGGCAACTCATGCGGAGATCAACGATGAAGGGCAGACGGTCGAGCTGAAGAATCCTGAAATCGGAACAAAGGCAACAGCAGACGGCAAAAAGGAAATTACAGCGGATAAGATCACGATTACCGATGTTGTGAGCTATAAGGATTTGACCCCCGGTAAAGAATATAAGCTTACCGGTGTGCTGATGAACAAAGCCACGAACGATAAGCTGCTTATCGATGGTAAAGAAATCACGGCAGAAGCTACCTTTACGCCAAAAGCTCCTACCGGCGAAGTTGAGATGACGTTTACTTTCGACGCGCGTGAGCTGACAGCCGAAACTGAGGTCGTAGTTTTTGAAACGCTTTATCGCGACGGTATTGAAATTGCAGTACATGCAGACATCGAAGATGAGGGTCAGACGGTGAAGATTCTGCCGCTGCATGGCTCCATTATGACCACCAAGGTAAACGCAGACGACCCGACAGATAAAATCTCCGGTGCGACGTTCGGCGTTTACTCCGATGCAGACGGTGACGGCATCTTCAACGCTAAGACCGATAAGCTCGTTGGCACGCTTCAGGAAGGCGACACCGGCGTTTATACGCTGGATTCCCTCCCTTACGGAAAATTCTTCCTACACGAGGACAAGGCTCCTGAGGGCTTCGTACAGGACAACATCTACTATCCGTTTGAGATTAAAGAAGACGGGCAAATCGTAAACTTTGAGACTGTTCCCGGCAAAGATTTCCCGAACAAGCCGATCAAAGGCACTGTCACCACCACAAAGGTGGATGCTACCAACCCGCAGCACAAGCTTTCCGGTGCAGTGTTTGAAATCTACCGCGATGCAGACGGTGATGGCCGCTACACAGAGGGTGTAGATACGCTCATCGGCCGTATGGATGAAATAGAAACCGGCTTCTATTCCCTCTCCGACCTTGTTTACGGAAAATACCTGATTTACGAAGCACAGGCTCCGGCAAACTTCGTGCGCGATACGATCTACTATCCGTTCTCTATCACAGAAGACGGCCAGACCGTGACGTTTGAAACGATCCCGGGCAAGGACTTCCCCAATAGCCCTGTTCCTAACCGCCCGAAGACCGGCAGCAGCCGCAGTGTTCTTCCCTACATTGCTTTTGCCGGTTCTGCTTTAGGTTTGACTACCGTACTTCTGGTTCGCCGCAAAAAGAGCAAATAAATTTTGAATAGCATTGCAAAAAGCAAGAGCGCCCGGATTATCCCGAGCGCTCTATGTGCAATGCAAATCTAGTATTTACTTTTTTGTATTTTCTTTATTTTGCTGTTCCTTTTTATTCGCAATTCTTATCAGAAAGGAACTCTATTATGCACAAACTATTTATATACGCAAAGCTGTTCCATATTGGCCTATTTATTATAAATCTATCTTGCCTCATATTCAACATCTATAAAATCTTCACTCACACTTCAACCAGCAACAGTATTTTCATCTACTTATTAGGAGCTATAATCTGCGCGCTCGGAACACTCATAACTTTCATTTTAATGATTCGGGAATTACTAAAATAAATTCAAACAACGATGCACATAGAATACACAATCACCCCAAGTGCCCTATACCAGATTTAATTTGTCTTCAATTCAATTTTACCCATGCAGAGCGAAAAAACCTACTATCTCACTTCAGTCTCCCGGATAGCAGGTTTTTTTAATGCAGGAAGACCGGTCGCAACCCCGGCGGGGCCTGCTAATTTAGTTTTAAAGGAAGAAACCCCATGGTATCAAAAGAGTTTTTTGAATTTATATCGTCACACTGCGGGAACGTAGTTGCATGGCTACTGGTTTTACTGCCATTTTTTCATCTGACTTTTATAATTGGTCGATTTATTTGCTATTTATTTCGAGAGTATAAAATTGTATCACAGGTGATAGGGCATGATAGCGATACACCTCTTTGGATGGTAGCTTTTGAGCTATCCTGTATGGATATTTACCCAAGCATTATGCTATATGCTCTGCTTTCTATGTTTTACTTTGATGTTAAACTCGGTGCAATACTGACAATGGTTTCGGTAATTGTATTTTTAATTTTCCTACTTGATAAAGCCGTAACAGCGAAAAAGGATGTCGGGTTTTATGTGAGTTTCCTTATAATAGGAATGGTAGTCGCGACGGGAATTCTTTATCACTTTTTTGGTTCATAATTTTCATCAATGCGATTGAGTATATCCGCAACAGGTATAGTAGCTCTAAACGAACAATGAGGGCAAGTAAATTCCATGCCAAAGTTTTTGCCGTCTTTGATTTTTAGTGGAGTTCGAAAAGTTGTTTTGCAATGTGGGCATGGTAATGCCTTTATTTTATAGGATTTTTTTCGATCTCTACTGTAAATACATGCACCTAGATGCCGTGCTTTATGTAACGTAATTACGTTCCGAAAAGCTGAAAAACTTACAGCTCCAAAACAAATTATAGCTATCAGTTCTGCGATTAAGAAGTAGTAGGGAGCTGTATTGTGCTCAATAAAAGCCTCATATAGTATTTCCCCAAGTTTTAAAACTGCGTTTTCACCTAATCGGTTAAAAAGAAAATCCACAATAGTGACACCAGAAGCTACTGCTCCCAAAACAGCAAAAATTTCCTCACGTTTCATAAAGTTAGTAGACTTCCCTTTTTCAATTACATCGCTTGCGCGATATTGTCGAGAACCATTGTCATTTGAAATAGCGGTATTTATAACGATTTGTCCTGAATTTTTAATGTTGTTTAAGTCGTTTTTAATTTGATTTTTCATGTTTTACCTCGACCCCTACAATCATAGTATTTTGAAGAATTATCATAGATATTGTAGCGCACTCGAGTTTATAAATCAATATATATTTAAGAAGCCCATGCAGAGCGAAAAAGCCTACTATCTCACTTCAATCTCCCAGATAGCAGTTTTTTTTAATGCAGGAAGACCGGTCGCAACCCCGGCGAGGCCTGCTAATTTAGTTTTAAAGGAAGGAATCCCATGGTATCAAAGGAATTTTTCGAGTTTATATCGGCACACTGCGGAAACGTGGTTGCATGGCTACTGATTTTGTGGCCATTTGTTCACTTAGCGCTCTTAATACAAACTTTTTCTCGTACAGTCTTTAATGAAGTTTTATGGCTAATAGACATGGGATTAGGAGGAAAAGGTCAATGGATCACAGCGATAAAAATTACTTGCATAAAACTATACCTACATCTACTAATATTCTCAAACCTCTCAATAATTTACTTCGGCATACCAATTGGAACCATACTATTTGTTCTTGTTGTCGCTACCTTCATAATTCATATTATCGATATTAGCATAGAAGATAAAACGCTTTCCGAAGATCTCCCCGGGATTATCCGTATGGTGATCTATTTTGTCCTTTTTGTAGCTATTATGTATTTTCTTTTTCTTCTTCTTTAATTTTACGTTTCTGTTCCTTTACAAATCTCCAGAAAGAATTTGGCGATTTGTTTTTCCAAAAGCGCCAAATTTCTATTACAAGTCCTACAAGTGCTGCACTTCCTATCAACGATCCAATACCAATTAACCAAGACGTTCCTAATGATACCACGAAACAGATCAATATTTCGAAAAGTACAAATAAAACTGCTACCATAAGATGTACGAACAATTTAAATGGCCCCTCAGAACCATATCTTAGTACATGAAAGGAATATAGCGTATCTCGTGGATAGCCCAATGCTTTGCGCAATCTATTATCTTCATTAGAAACATATGCACACAAGATTTCATAATCTTTGCGTAAGCGCTTCATTATTTTCTTTTCTCTACGACAAGCCAATTTGTCCTTTTCATCAATTCTATTTAGTATTTTCTTATAAGTTTCAATCTCGGAAATCATACGCAAAATTTCCGGATGCAAAAGCTTTTGGCTATCGTTTCTCTCCTTTACCATTTTCGTAATTTTATCTGTAACTTCTTTATTATAACTTTCATTACGGCTCACAAGATCAAAAAGTTCACAGCATAAACCAAATGACTTTTCGTTCACCTCGTCGTTTCTCTTACTGGTAAAACCTTTCTTAACTTGCCAAACCGCAAGTACTGCTGCTAAAGGAATCCCCACAATATTTCCAATTTGCGAAATAAGCGCATTGATTAATTCAGAATTCATGTTTTCACCCGTTCTTAAAAGTCTGTTATTCTTAAATAAAGTATATACCAGATTTAATTTGTCTTCAATTCAATTTTGCCCATGCAGAGCGAAAAAGCCTACTATCTCACTTCAATCTCCCGGATAGCAGGTTTTTTTAATGCAGGAAGACCGGTCGCAACCCCGGCGGGGCAACCTGTAAATTCAAAAGAAAGGATGAGCAAATGCAAAAAAGAAAAAAACTCGCCGTGATCGGCACACTGCTTATCGTGTTGGTCGCCGGTGGTATTGTATGGCAGGTCGTCGATGTCAATCGCACCGGGCGTTCGCCGGTATCAGCTCTATTTAAAAATGAAGGACAAGAAGCTTCTTCCAATGAACCGTCAGCTGATCCCGTTACAATCGTCTTGCGTGAGGAAGTGCCGACGCCAACACCATCTCCTACCCCATCGCCAACACCTACTTCGGCTCCAACACCGACGTCGACACCTACTTCTGCACCGGCAGAATCGTCAAAAACCGGAAGTACTTCCGGTTTTTCGACTGAAAGTCGGCCATCGGGTTCGCAAGCAGGCAATCAAAACACTGTTGAAGAACCCAAAACAACGCCAAAGGTCACGCCTACGCCTCGGCCGCAGGTCATTGAGGCAACGCCGGAACCCACTCCCGTCCCGGAGGTGCAAAACATCTCGCTTGATACATACAGCATCGATATTTTGCCCGGAGACAGCTGGCGCATCAACATTGCCGCAGCACCTAGTGATTTTTACAGCATGGGCGCGCAGTGGGTGTGCAGCAACTCCGCTGTTGTCTCTCTCTCAGGTTCCGATACTTCCGGCGTCACCATCACGGCCGTAAGCACAGGCTCGGCCACCGTCACCGTGTATAGCCGCAGCACCGGTCAATCCGCAAGCTGCACCGTCAACGTAAATTAAGAAAAGAGGTAACTTTATGAACATCTTAAATCAGCTCTATTTTCTCGCTATTTCACATTTACCGGCATCCACCGTCGCCACGATCTCCGGTGCACTCGAAAGTGCTTTTAACAACAATGTTAAGCCGGAAATGAAAGCTATTGGAAATATTATCATGTATATTATCTCCGGCGTGCTCATCATCGCGTTCGTCGTGAAAGGCGTTTTCGTGTGGAGAGACTATCGTCATAACGGCGGAGAAATTCAATGGAACGTACTGCTCGTTCTGTTTATTTGCCTTGTGGTTGTTGTTTCCGCGCCCTCGTGGATGTGGAGCGTCATTGGGTGGTGATGACCTATGTTTGCAAGTTCATCGCTCGAGGAAGTTTATCACTATGTGTACTATCAGCTCACCTCTGTTGCCCTCACTATGCTCGATGATGTAAACGGACTATCCATCAACTTCTTCAGCAACGAATTCATACAAGCTATTGTGAATTTCTTTACCCTGTTTGCTTGGGGGCTGGGATTGACCGGCGCAGCCATTGCTATAATGGACTTTGCCGTTTCCTATCAGACCGGTGGAGGCGGCAGCTTTACCGGAACCGGCATGAACATGCTGCGACTTTTAGTCGCCCTGCTCACCTTTTCGAGTATTCCTATATTGCTGTTTCAAACAAGCATGGATATTTACGGCACGGTGCGCAGCGTGGTCGTCGGATCAATGGACGGCGCAACCGTCAGCATAACCGATTTGGTCAAAGGCGCTGTGCAAAGTATGTTTAAATCTGTTTATGGCACACTGCCACCGGTTAAAATCGCAAACGGAATTTGGGAATTCCTCAAAAAGCTTACAGACGGCTTCCAAGCCACCGATCCCGCCGATGCCGCACTTTCCTCAAATGCCGACTGGTGGGCGCTTATTCAGCTTATCATTCTGGTGTGGGCAATCTTCAAGATTTTCTTTTCCAACCTCAAACGCGGCGGTATCCTTCTCGTGCAAATTTGTGTAGGATCAATGCACATGCTTGCGCTTGCACGCGGATATACCGACGGCTTCGGAAGTTGGTGCAAACAGGTTGCAGCTTTGTGCTTTACTGCTTTTGTGCAAAACCTGCTCTATCTGCTCGCCATTATCATGATGCAGGATGCAGCCTCCTCAAGCCTGTATTTTTCGCTCGGCCTGCTGCTTGTTGCTGCCGAAGTACCGCGCATTGCGCAAATGTTCGGTCTCGATACTTCCGCAAGGGTCTCACTCGGCAACGCTGCACACAACGTCTCCTCCGTGGTGTCGTTGGTCAAGCAATTCGCATAAGGAGAAAACATATGAACGACGATCAAAACTATTTTTTCTACCCGGAAAATCTCAGTGAAAAGGCATTGTTTTTCGGTTGGACGGGTATAAACCTTGTTATCATCGCAGTGGGGCTTGTGCTCTCTACCCTTATCTTTTTCTTCTCTTTTGTCTGGGTTCCGCTGTTGATAACCCTGCTGTATATGGTGTTGACTTTTACAACCGACAATCAATCACTGCTTAAAGTCATACAGAGATATATCAACTATCTGTTTTTAGACCAGCTCGAGTACTTCTGGGGCGAGCCTAAATATTAAATTGGAGCAAAAAATGAAATCAAACAAGAAAAACGACAAAAAGGAATCGGCAACGCAACAACTGCTGAATCTGAAACAATTTGTACCCCTCCAAATCGGAGATAACGGTGCGGTAGCCATTGAAGGTGAAGACGGTATGCTGTACACCTACATCATGCTGCGGCCGGACAACATCTCTGTTCTTGGTCGCAGTGAGGTACTTGCAAAAATCCGCAACCTTCAAAATATTCTTTCAGATGTTGGCGAGCTGCAAATGCTGTGCATGTCCTCGGCGCAAAATTACGAGGATAACAAGCGTTACTACCGACATCTCGCAGAAACCACCGAATCCCCCATGGTAAAGCAGCTCTGCTTGCAAGAAATCGCTTATCTGGATGAAATCAACATCGCGATGAGCACAAGCCGCGAGTTTGCAATGATCCTGCGTCACCGTGCAGATCGTCTGGATGACGCTCGGCGCAGCATTATGCAAACCCTTAATCTCATCCGCGAACACCAGTTTCACGCTCGCATCGCAACAAAAGACAGCTTCAAGCGTCTGCTTGCTATTTACTACGTTGGAGACATTTACACAGAGCATGTTCCCGATTTTGACGGAATGCAATATATGGAGGTCAACAATGCCACTGTTTAAGAAAAAGGCTGAAATGCCTACACCGGAGGAAATTGAAGCAGGCAAAGTCAAATCCTACAAAGATTTAATCGCGCCCTCTGTAGTCTCCTTCAGACGTTCGCCGGGGTATTACATTCTCGGCAATACGTATCGCTGCGTTTGGGCGATCCGTTCATACGCAGAAACCGTTGAAAAAGATTCACCGGAAATTGCTTTGCTGCGCGAGCTCGGTGAATCTGACGGTATAACGCTGCATATCTACACACGTCATATGCCGACCGTAGAGCGCGATGAGATCTTTCACCGTGCCCAAAACCGCACAAATATGCAAAAACGCTCATCCTACAAGCTGCATGAACAGATTGAAGCCGATGAGCAGCTTACTACGCTTTCCCGCATGATCCGCGAAACACAGCGCACGAAAGAAACTTTTGTGTACTGCGCCGTTTTCATTGAACTGATTGCAGACAGCCTCGAGCGTTTACAATCGAAGCAGATCGAAACGCAAAGCATCCTAACGCACCATAAGATTTTAGTGGATAAGCTATACCTACGGCAGCTTCAAGGCTTTGAAAGCGTTAAGCCCAACGGCAAAAACGCTTTCGGCACAGAATTTGAGCGTGTTTTCCCAGCAAGCAGCGTTGCAAACCTGTTTCCTTTCTCCTACTCCGGCAAGAATGACAAAAACGGATTTTACATCGGCCGTGACCAGAACGGCAGCAACATCATTGTAGATTTTGACCGGCGCGCCGAAGACAAAACCAACGGACATATCCTAATCCTCGGCAACTCCGGCGAGGGCAAATCTTACTTGATGAAGCTCATCATCACAAACGTCATCATGGCGGGCAAAAAAGTATATATCCTCGACCCGGACAACGAATATGGAGAGTTGGTTAAAAACCTCGGCGGTACGTATCTGGATATGATGGACAGCAAATACTACATCAACGTGCTCGAGCCGAAAACATGGATTGACCCGACGCAGGAAATCAATGAATTTGATGACTCTCCGGAAGCCTTTAAAAAGCAAAATCGCCTTTCACAGCACATCGCCTATCTGCGGGACTTCTTTTCCGTTTATCAGGACTTTTCCAGTGCGCAGCTCGACATCATCGAGATCATGTTAGAGGAAACCTATAAACGTCGCGGCATCACACCCCGCACGGACTTCACAAAGCTGACCTCTGAGGATTACCCGATTTTGAGCGACCTCTACCGCGTCATCGAAGAAAAGCTCGAAAGCTATGATGAAGAAGCCGCACTTGCCGCTAAAGCCGGTCATCCCGTTATGTACAGCCTCGAAATGCTCAAATCCGTCGGTCTCGGCCTGCGCGGTATTTGCATCGGCGCTATGTCTCGATACTTTAACGGGCACACCAACATACCGAATTCAAACTTTATCGATTTCTGCGTCAAAGATGCACTCACCACAAACGACAATCTGAAGAACGCTATGTTCCTGAATATCTTCTCCTATATGAGCCACAAATTCCTGACCGAAGGCAGCTGCGACCTCTTTGTTGATGAGCTTCACGAGTTCGTGAAAAACCGTCTGGCAATCACCTACATCAACAGCTTCATGAAGCGTGGCAGAAAGAAGGAATCCGGCGTTTGCATCGGTTCGCAAAACGTGGAAGATCTTCTGAACCCGAGCGTTATCACATACACAAAACCGCTCATGTCTATTCCGACCCACAGCTTTCTGTTTCACCCCGGTGCAAACTGCGATATTTCGGAGTTTCAGCGCACAATAAACGTACAGCCGTGGGAATATGAGATCATCCAGACACCGAACCGAGGACATTGCCTCTATAAATGCGGTGCGGAGCGCTATCATCTCTCCGTCCGCGCCCCGGAGCACAAATCTGCACTGTTCGGTAACGCCGGTGGACGCTAAAAAGCGGAAGTACTTCCGCTTTTTATATTGAAATCTCGGTAAAATCGAGCAGTCATCTGACTGCTCTTTTTATTTCTATACAAGGAGATGAATGCCTATGGACGGAGCACGTCTTATTCTAAACGCAAGATACTTTCATATCGCCCAGACCGGTGAAAAAGCCACAAAGTACGCCTTTGTCGCCGAAGCCGCAGCCGGACTGGTGAACTACATTGCGACGCGTGAATCCGTCATTTATAACTACGATGAGCATTATAAGGAAGTGAGTGCCACAGAAGCACAGCGCGAAGCTATAAATCAATTTCTTGAGGTATCCCCTGACCTTGAGCTTTCGCGCGAATTCAAAGCCTACGACGAAGACCGCAGCGCCGCAAACGCCAGCGCTCTGATCTCACGTGCCGCACAATATGTCTACGGCATGACAGCAGAAGGTGACGTTAAGCCCTCGGCCCCGGCCACACGTGCTCAGCGAGAACGCATACAGGAGTTTGTAAACAAAGTACCGGCCATCCGTCAAACACCGGAATACAGCGACTACAAGGCTTCCCCTACGCGTGAAAACGCAAGCGAAGTACTCTCTCATGCACTCGAAGTCGGTCTCGCTAATGCTGCCGACCCCGAAACGCTTGAAATCATGCTCAACTACATTGCAGAGCGTCCGGGCGTCGTCCATAACGAAGGCAAAGTGCACGGACTCTTTACCGTAAACGGTGCAGCTGACCTCGCTGCCGAAAAGGAGGCTATTGCCGCACATACCGGCAATATTTACAGCATGGTCTTCTCTTTACGGCGCGAAGATGCAGACCGCCTCGGGTATGACCGACAGGATGCCTGGTCTCAGTTGTTCGCCATTAAGGCGGACAAAATCGCCCAAGCGCTGCGTGTGCCGACCTCTAAGCTGCACTGGGTTGCTGCCGTGCACAACACAAAGCATCACCCGCACGCACACTTTATTGCGTACAGCACTGAACAAAAATCCCGCATATACCTTTCCGAAGATGCCATCGAGCAGCTGAAATCTGAATTCGTTTCGGAGATTTTCGCTGAAGAACGCCATCAGATTTTTGCCCCACGTGAAGAAGCACGTCAACAGCTTGAAGACCGATTGGAGACCTTGTTCACACAGCTCGAGCATAACAGCAATGCTGCCGTTACCGATCTACTCTTGCCGGAAAAGCTTGCAGCGTTACGCAAGTCCATTGAAAGTGCATCCGGTCGGCATGTGTATAAATATCTGCCAAAAGACACTAAAGCTATGGTAGATAAACTGCTCGATGAGATCAGTGAAGTTCCGGAAATTAAAGAGCTGCTTACAGAGTACAACAAGTATCAACAGCAGCTCGAAGCTTATTATAAGACGCCGGACGAGCCTAAGCCCTTATCTGCCGCGACCACGCGCAGCAACTTGTATCCTTTGAAAAATCTCGTCGTACAGTATGCCTTGCAGTTCGAGCCTTCACCCCCATTGACTCCCAAAACTGAAAATTCATCTGCAAAAACCGGAAGTACTTCCGGTTTTTCTTATTCTGATGCGTTGGATGAGCCTGAAAATGCACAAATGAATGAACCGTTCAAAGCGACATGGAAAACCAATGACATACGCAGTTGGAGGGATAACATGAAAGTTCAAAGTTCTTCGCCGCCGTATGACGGAACAGCCGAAGAAAAATACCGGTATGCCCAGTACCTGCGTTACGATGAAAAATGTCCGCAAGACGCTATCCTGTGGTACAACCTTGCGGAGCAGCTCGGTCACACCGAAGCCGCCTATCAGTTAGCGCAGTATTATTTGAAAAAGGGCGAAGATCAAGACGTTGAACTCGGTAACTATTATTTGCTAAAAGCCAAACTCGGGTTTGAAGATACCCTGTTAGATAGCGTCAACGCCATGCAGCTTCAAGCAATCTCGGCTGGCAACACCTATGCAGATGCCATTGCCGATTTTGGGCCACTGGAAGCTGAAGAAAAGAAGCAGCAGCGCGCCATTAGCAGAGCCGCTTATTTCCTCGGCCGTATTTACACAACCGGCATTGAAATCGCAAACATAGACGGCATAGAGTCGGAAGATCTTCCTGCACTGCAAGTCGCGACTGATCCGCATAAAGCAGCAGCTTATTTTGAGTTTGCTTATAGAAGTGGGTATAAGCACGCCGCCTATTATCTCGGCAATTTGTATTTCTACGGTAAGCTCTCCCCTGCCGACAAACCGGATTATGAACGTGCCGCCGGTTGGTATATGGCCAATACTGAAAACCCCTATTGCCAATTTGCACTCGCAAAAATGATTGAACACGGGCAAGGCTTTACGCCGAATGTCGAAACCGCCGAAACACTTTACCGTAAGTGCTTAAACGCAAATGATTATTTAACTGCCGAATCCTCTTACGCCATAGCGCAGATGCAGAATAACGAGCAGCTGCCTTTAACCGATATGCAAAAGCTCTACAAAACTGCCGCTGAAATCTGGCTAAAAGACGATCATCCCGAAAACCATATTCACTTGCGCCTTGCACGCATGTATGAATACGGTCTTGGCGTGCCCGAAAATCTTTCACTTGCAATAGACCACTACAAGGCCGCACTGAAAACACCGGAAACCGAATACAAGCTCGGTCAACTCATGCAGCGTATCGACGGAGATGCAACGGAGATTTACGCACACTATGCGGCAGCACGCGTCGGTATGCTATATGCTGAAGAACATCGTCCTACATCGGCAACAGCACAACAAGCCGTGCGCCTCGCAACTATGTATCGCTACGGACTCGGATGCGATGCAGACCATGAAACCGCCGTGCACTGGTATACGGTCGCGGCTGAACGCGGCAGCATCTATGCGCAGCAACGCTTAGAAGTCATGGAGATGCAGCGTATCCGTCAAGAACAGCGTGCAGCAGAATACGCCGAAAAGCAACAGCAGCAACAGAACCTCAGCTTTGCTGCTCGCCTACTCAATACGATAGGCAACGCTTTGTGCCGCCAAACGCTGCGAGATCAACAGTCTGCCACTGCCACTACCGACCGAAAGCAGAGACGTATGCAGCGTAGGCTTAAACGAGCGCTCGGTCAAAAAGAAGACTACGAACAAATTTTCCAGTAATATCTTTAAGGGATCCCTATGAAGAAAAAAAGCAACAAAATCAACTTTAAATCTAATAGTTCACGAGCTATATACAATTATGTTCTCGAAAACAATTACAAAATCACTGTCAAACAAGCTTGTGACGAGCTTGCCGTAACACCGAGTCAGGTTTATAGCTTAATCGGCCTACTGCGAAAAAAAGGCATGAATGTCCGTGTCATCCGAAAATCGGTCGAGAGGCAGATTTACCGAGAAGCACGACAGTACATAGAAGAACATAACTGTGAAATTTCTATCGCAAAGGCTTGTCGGGATCTTAATGTATCCAGAGAACAGCTCAACAATATGATTCATAAATTCTGTAAAAACGGTATGCAGATTTCCATTATCCAAGCGAGCGACATCATAAAATTGCCGCTGAACAAAAATACTGAAGAAGCCGTATATCAGTATATTGTCGACCATAACTACTCTATTTCATCCAGACAAATGCGCACAGATTTATCTTTGACAAAACAGCAAACAAAGTCCTTTCTCCAAAAATTCCGTCGTAAGGGCATAGAAATTACCGTCGTAGAAAGTAAAAAGAGGAATTCAGATGCGCAGCCACAGTGAATATATTCCTCTGACACAAGATCAGATCGCGCTTGCACAGCACACAGACATTGTAGAATATCTGCGCGAACGCGGTGAAAAGGTGCAAAAAGAAGGAAATCATTACATCTGGGAAAAGCACGATAGCTGCGTGATCCACGGCTATAAATGGTATCAAAACAGCACCGGCAAGCACGGCGCTGCCGTAGCTTTTGTGCAAAACTTCTTTCACAAAAGCTTCCCGCACGCTGTGCTTGAGCTCATCGGCAACCGACAGATCACTTTTGATCTCGCTGCCCCTCCTCCCACCAAACGAGAATCAAAACCCACAGACATGATCCCCGTTGCTTTCTGCCTGCCGCCAGCTGCACCGGATAACCGTCGTCTGTATGCGTATCTCACGCATACACGCAGCATCGCACACGAGATTGTCAATACTTTCATTGATGAGCATTTAATTTATCAAGATAAACAAGGCAACATCGTATTTGTATGCTATGACTGCTTCGGCCGCGTAAAATCAGCTCATAAGCGCGGCACGAATTCCGCGCAGCGTTACCGTAGCTTTGTGACCGGCGGCGAATTCAACTGCGGCTTTTCATACGCCAATGATAACGCCACGGTGCTGTATGTATTTGAAGCACCTATCGACTTGATGAGCTTTCTAACACTGCATCGGCATAAACCATGGCACAGAGCAAGCTACTTATCGCTTGGCGGGCTTTCAGAAGATCCTTTACGCCGATTTCTCAAGGAGCACAAATCTATTCAACGTATCGCTTTCTGCTTTGATAACGATATAAATAAGCCCGAAAATCGAGGGCAAGAAGCCGCCAAACGCTTCATGCGGCAGTTTTCCGGCAAATACATAACCTCTATTCTGTGCCCGTGCAAGAAGGACTGGAACGACGTCTTGAGAGACAAAATTCAGAAAGGAGAGTTTCTATGACCCCACAGCAAATTATATTTTTATCCATCGTCGGTATTGCTTTGGTCGCTTTGATCTTTTTATCCGAGTCACAAAAGCGCTACAATTTGGACTCTATTAAGCGTAAAACCGTCGGCGACGGCCAGTATGGCACTGCCCGTTGGGCAACACAAGAGGAGATACAGAGTTCGACTATCCAAGTTCCTTACGAGCCGGAAGCGTGGAGATACAACAAAGAAAGCCGCCCGACTACCGCAGGCATCGTCGTTAATTTGAAACAGAACAAAAAACAAATTCTCGCAACCATCGATCCTTCAGACAGCCACACTCTCATGGTTGCCGGAACCGGCGGCGGTAAAACCACCACCTTTATGATTCCGAATATCGAATACGCGCTCGCTTGCGGTACTTCCTTTATCTCAACGGATAGCAAAGGTGACCTGCTCCGTTTATACGGTAAGCTCTGCGAACAATACGGCTATACCTGTTTGAATATCAACTTCCGCACACCGATGAAAAGCGACAGCTACAATTACATGCAGCTCATCAATCTCTACATAGATATGTGGCGCGATGACCCTAAACGTGTAGACTACCACAGCCGCGCCGAGCGCTACGCAAAAGCTCTTGCAAACTCTATTGTCCACACAAAGGGCTTTGACGGCGGCGGTCAGAACTCGTATTTCTACGATTCCTCTGAAGGCTTGATCACCTCCATAATCCTGCTTGTTGCGCAATACTGCAAGCCGGAAGAACGTCATATCGTTTCCGTATTTAAAATTCTTCTCGAATTCGTCCAAACCGTTAAATCCGCAAATGATGAGACCGATAGCCAAAGGAAAGTCAAGCAAACAAAGCTGAATGAAATTCTCAGTCTTCTACCTGAAGATGATAAAATCCGTTGGTTTGCAGGCTCCGTACCGGGCAGCGAGGGTATGCAGTATTTATCTGTTATCACAACCTCCATGTCCCGCCTGCTTGCCTTCATCGACTCAGAGTCAGAAAACATTCTCTGCAAGAATTCCAAAATCACAGTCGCAGACATCTACCAGAAAAAAGTTGCCGTATTCATCACATTCCCGGAAGAAGACGCCACAAAACACGTATTGGTCTCCCTTTTTCTTAGCCAGATCATAAATGAAGCCATCGTCTATGCAGATGAATGCACAAAAGAAAACAAGCTTACACGCCGCCTTTATATCTTCGCCGATGAATTCGGCATTTTTCCTTATATGGGCAACATTCTCGGCATGTTTGGCGCTTCGCGATCCCGTAACATTATTATCGTGCCCTGCATCCAGTCACCGGCACAGCTCAGACAGACCTACGGTGCAGACGGCGAGACTATTATTCGAGACTGCTGCCAGACCGTTATTTTCGGTGGCTTTTCCCCCATGTCCGATACCGCCGTTACCTTCAGCAAGCTGCTTGGAAACCAGACGGTCGCTGCCGGTTCCGTTTCAACCAACAACCGGGAAGGCCGCGGCCTTTTTGGTAGTGGATCAAACAGCAGCCGCAGCGTCAACATGATTGCACGGCCATTGATGACACCAGACGAATTGCAGCTTCTGCCCTTTGGCAAATGGGTCATCAACCGGCGAGGCAGTCACCCGTTTATCGCCAATATGCCGCGCTACGATAAATGGGGCATTCGCCTAGAAGCTCCTTATATCTCAGAAACACGAGAGTATGTTCCCACCGCCTACGCCAAGTTGGATGATGTTATACGAACTATAAAAGAAGAAAAATGGCGACAGACCGTACAGGAAAAGCGAGAGTCTGCTAATTCGTCAGAGTCCGTGGGCAGCACCGCAGATTATTAAAAACCGGAAGTACTTCCGGTTTTTAAATCTTTTTTCAAAAAAGTTGAAATATACTGATATTCATGTAATAATGGAGTGGTACAAATGTTTGAGATAATTATTCAATTCTTAATTGGAGTTCTGACACCTATAATTTTGATCGGAGGGATAATAGCTGTGCTTAACGAATTGATTCAATCTTTTGAAAAAAAAGAAGAATACAATCGGAAATTAGAGGAACTCGAAGAAGAAATCAAAGAGTTCTCTTCTCAAAACCAAACGCTTGTAGAAGATTGTAAAAGTACAATTCGCGAAATTGAACTTGAACATCAAAAAACTATACAGTCCTTGTCCAGATGTTCACAATCACTATACAATGAGGCAAACGCTGTTCTTAAAAACACACATGACCTAATGATTATCAACGGTTTATTGTCCGAGCGAATTCAGACTTTATTAAAATATGCTACTACTTCATTAGAACCAGAACAAGAATCCAAACTGATAGAAGAAATTACATCAGCCATTAATCACATTAAAATGGAAAATGAACAAATCGCTCATCATCGGCAAGAGCTCGAAAAGGCTATGAGAGATATAGAGCAACATGATTTAGAAGTGGCTCAAAAACAAGAACTCAAAGAAATACAAGGACATCATTTTGGAGGATTAAGCATATAATATGACAAAAAAAGAAAAATCTCAACAAAGCAAAGAGCCTCCCAAGTATATCCGTGTATTGAAAATACTATCGATTTTTTCTTTGTGCCTTACTATGCTGTTATTAGGTGTGGTAAATGGAGCTACTTATGTTGTGAAAACCGATATTGGACAGGACATATTAAAAAAAGTAAGCATTGCTCTTCGGCCACACACTCCTACTATTATGTGGCTTTGCTTCGCCTTATTGACTATCTATATTTTTGCAAGATTGATAATTAAAAAATGGAACGCTAATGATAAAATAAGCGACATAGACAGAATTACTAACCGTGTAAAAAACGAACGCGATAAAGCTTCCAAAGCCAAAGAAGGAATTTTTAATTTACGAAACAGCATTCTTCTTGAAGACATTCAAACATCAGGTAAAGTAAAAGATGAGCTTTATAATTATAGCAAAGAGATAAGTCATACACGGATTGAACAAGAGCTTGAGTGTCGAAATGCGAAAAGGAATTACAATAAAATACTTAAAGAACTCTATCTTCTGACACTCAAAACGTACAAAAATCCCTCTGAACAAATAAAACAACTGCACGATGAGTTGAATAAGCTATAGCAATGCTGAAAAACCGGAAGTACTTCCGGTTTTTTATCTTTAAATATATCATTTGCCCTATAAAGCTTGCTTTTTCCTCAAATAGAATAATATAATACTTTAATAAGGAGTGTGATTTAAATGGCAAACACCTCTGCACTTTATGTTCGTATCGATACTGAAGTGAAAGAAAAAGCCGAAAGCATTCTCACACAGCTCGGCATTTCTCCAACAAGCGCCATTCGGATGTTTTACAGCCAGATTGTTCGTGAAAACGGTCTTCCTCTAAGCTTGCAGCTATCTTCGGCAAGTCCCACAGTCACAGATGATACAAGTCCAGAAGAAATTGACGCTGAACCAACGAAAGAAAGTACTTAAAACAAAAGCCCTACGCATCGGATGAGGCAAGCTTTCCTCGTAAGCCTTAATTTGCCGCAGATTTAGCTCAAAAACCGGAAGTACTTCCGGTTTTTCTTTTATTAAAATCAAAACTCAGAAAGGAGACGCCAGTATGGCAAAGCAAAAGAAAACCGGCTTCGGCACGTACATTACGACACTTGTCGTCGATTCTGACCTCACGGCCACCGAAGCCCGCCTGTTTGCATTCATGCAGCTTCATGTCGATTACCGTACCGGTGTTTTCGATTTGAAGCGCAAAACGACCTGCGCAAAGCTTGACATCAACCTCACCACATATACCCGCGCTCTGCGCACCCTTATCGAAAAAGAGCTCGTTTCTGTCAAGCACCGTACTCGCGGCGGGCAGCAGATTACCTCTCATATTCAGCCGCGCATGGAGGGATTCAAGCTGCGCTTCCCGCGTTATTTGATTTCCGAGCTCCGTGATACCGCCTTTTTGGTCTACGTCGAGCTCTTAAACCGCTGCGGTAAGGAGTCCTGGTCTCTGAGCCGTCGTGTGCTCGCCAAGAAATTCCACTGCTCGGCCCTCACAATCAGCCGCGCAATCCGGCAGCTCAAGGAACGCGACTTGATTGATGCTGTACCGGACTATGACCGTCAGGGCATCAATCGTTTCCGTGCCCTCTCCCTGCATGAGCGCGTAGCACGCTTAAAGCGCCAGCATAGCCGCACCATGCTCTTTTTCTATCAGATGCACAAACTCGTGCTCGAACGCAAGAGACAGCGTACAGCTGCCCTGAAGCGTCGTTATGCGTATTCCCTTTTTGCAGCACCCTTATCATCTATGCACCTGCTCTTTCCTACACCCCGTTGTTTTATTAGTAAGGAAAGAAAAAATAAAAGTTTACCATTAGCTAAGAGTAATTCTCTAATGGGACTTTTGCGCCGAAAAGCAATGGATCGTGCACGAAGTCCCATGGTGGAGTTTTCCGGATAGAAAAAAAGAAAATGAGCTGTGACCGGGTGAAGGAATCAGCTCATTTTCTCAGGCAAGGTAACACTATAAGTGCCCCTTTTCTGCTTCCAGTATAGGTTTTTTCTCTCCGTTTGTCAAGCAAAAAGCGGAAGTACTTCCGCTTTTTTGATTTTTATTTTCTTTTATAGCTTCTACATTTATCTTCTAGCAACGCAAAATCATTACATCTCCGAGCTAACGAGGTTGAATCACCATTGATCTGCTTGTGTTTATATAACGCAGCAGCATTCTTCTGAATCTTTTTCTGCACGGACTTTATGTAGCGATATTCAGCAAGAAGTAATGATTTGTAATTGGGATCTTTGATCGTTTCAAAATTCACATATACACGTTCACTGTACGGTACAGGGAACATGTTATTCAAATTTATCACTGCATATCTGAGAATTTTGATAAAATCCAATCCCTCTTTCATTTTCTCGTGTTTTGGTTTAAAAGAAGACAAAGGTGCAAAATACTCCATGTCGTTTATCTGAAAAACGATTCCGATATACTTTCTCTGATTGGCTTGTCCCTTTTTACTATTATGAAATAAATGCGGTGCATACGGAGCAAGATAGTCAACATATTTTGCATTGATTTCGTAAAATCTGATATTATCCATTTCCCCTCCAAGATAAAGAAATAGGGCGGACACAAAGCCCGCCCTGCTAGGTTACGTTCGCATTCCGAGTAGCGAAACACTCACTTGTAAATGTCTTGATATAGAGCCAAGAGAAGCTCACGTATTAAATGTCTCACTTATGGGCTGAGATACACCCTCTAAGCGGAGATGCAATATCTCCACTATTATTATATGCAAAACAACTTTCTTTGTCAACAGATTTGCTGTTAAAAAACCGGAAGTACTTCCGGTTTTTTTGCTTTTCATCTTCGCCTTTGTTAGAATTCAAGCACCCTATGTGGGGAATTTTAATAAAGGAAGTAGCAACATGTACGAAACAAACAAAAGGGATTACACACTCGGCGAATGGCTTGATATTTGGCTCGAAGAAATCGCGCCCACAAAGCGAAAGCCCAACACTATAAGCATTTACCGGGACGCCAGACGGCGGCTGCTGACCCATCACCCGGAGGCCGTCGGTATTCTTCTCGTTGAGCTCAATGCTTTACAGGTTGAAGGCTGGCTGGACTCCATGCGGCAGAAGTATGCAAAGTCAACGCTGCGCCATATCCGCGTTATGCTGAATCAAGCATACAAATCCGCAATAAAGGGACATAACTGTGACGATAATCCCGTTAAAGACGCAGCACTTCCCGCCGCGCGAGAAAAAGAAGTTAAAGCGCTTACACAACGAGAACAGGCCGCATTTGAAGGATGTTTTCACATACTGAAAAAACCGATAGATGAATACATTCTGCGCATGTATTTATTGACCGGTCTGCGCCGGGATGAGCTACGCCTGATGCAATGGCGGCAATACGATCCGCAAAACCGCACGCTCAAAATTCCTGAAAGCAAAACCGAGGCCGGTGTCCGTCTTCTCCCTGTTTTGCCAGAGGCCGCCGCCATACTCTACATGATCCGGTGCAGCACCGAGTATAACAAGCCGCATGACTATATATTCAGCGTGGCTGATAACGGGAATAAACCGTTCAGCACCTATCATTTGCGCTATATCTGTACACGCGTTTCAAAGGCCGCCGGTATTTGCCATGTGAACCCTCACATGCTGCGGCACACCTTTGCTACACGGCTGATAGAAAAAGGCGCCGACCCGAAAAGCGTCTCTATGCTTCTGGGGCACAAAAACGTTGTTTTCACGCTGCAAAAATACGTTTCGCCGGATATGGAGCACCTTGAAACAGAAATTATGCGTCTTTCTCAAATCAAAAAATCCTGAAAAATAAAAAAATTCGAGAAATTTTTCCCGAATTTTAAAAAAAGACTTGAAATTTACGGCTTATAGTAGTAAAATATATATTGCAAAATGAATAAAGCCCCACTAAATCAAAAAATTATTAGACAATTTTTTGATTTATTCCGTTCAGATGCGACAACATCTAAAGGAACTCGTGAAGCTTATACTCATATTGTGTTTAATACGTATGTATTATAACACATTATAAGTCTGTGTTCAAGAGCCTTTTGCTGTTACATCTGCGGAAGGCTCTCTTTTATTTTGCCCGTACCTTGACAATCGAATGAACCCACAGACGAGAATACCCGGCGCAAATCAGTGTGCATGTGCACGCCTCTACAATGGGAATCACGCGGATAAGCGCGACCGGACAAACCTGATCGTGCCGCACGTACAGGAACGGCGTCTGAGGATGGGTCAATAAACCAAATCAGAAAATTTTCTACTAATAGATGTGCTCAGTTCGTTTTCGGATTGAGCACATACATTAGGAGAAAATCTCCTTGTTTTGGAAATGACACAAGGTCATCAAACCAAGTAAACAATTTTCTGCTAATCGATGAGCTCAGTCCGAATGAACTGATCTCATACATTAGGAGAAAATCTCCTTACTCTGGAGGTGACACCCGGATTTGAACCGGGGAATCAGGGTTTTGCAGACCCTTGCCTTACCACTTGGCTATGTCACCATTTTGAAAAAGACGCCTTAACTTCAGCGTCTTTTTCTTTTGGAGCGGACGACGAGGCTCGAACTCGCTACCTCCACCTTGGCAAGGTGGCGCTCTACCAGATGAGCTACGTCCGCATATGGTGCCTCCGATCGGAATCGAACCAATGACACGGGGATTTTCAGTCCCCTGCTCTACCAACTGAGCTACAGAGGCAAATGTGGCGACCCGGAACGGGCTCGAACCGTCGACCTCTAGCGTGACAGGCTAGCGTTCTAACCAGCTGAACTACCGGGCCACATTTGGTGGGGACAATAGGACTCGAACCTATGACCCCCTGCTTGTAAGGCAGGTGCTCTAACCAGCTGAGCTATACCCCCAAACAGCATCGCTTTTCAGAAATCTTTCAACAGAACTTGCGGCTCTTTTGAAGTCTTATGCCTTCCAGCGACGTTGTATATATTACCACATGCTTATTAAAAAGTCAATACCTTTTCCAAAACTTTTTCAAAAAAGTTATTTTGAGGCATTTTTACGCTTTTCGCGCACGCTTTCGGCAAGCTCGTGCAGCTCCTCTTTTGTGAAGTAATACTTGCGGCAGCAGTACGGACACACCGCTTCCACCTTGCCGTCCACAGCCGGCAGCGTATCGATTTCATCCGGCTCCAAGGTCGCAAGGGCATTATAATACTTCTCACGGCTGCATGTGCAGGCGTAGTGCACGGGGATTTCCTCCAGCTTTTCGACTTCAAAGCCCGTGAGCGCCGTGTCGACCATCTGCTCCACGGTCATGCCCTTTGCAAGCATGGTGGTGACAGGCTCCAGCGTTGCGATATTCGCTTCCAGCTTTTCAATGTCCTGCGGCAGCGCGCCGGGCAGCACTTGAATGAGCAGACCGCCTGCAAGCAGCACGCCGTTCGTGTTCGGGTCTACAAGCACGCCGAGTGCGCACACCGTGGGGATCTGCTCGCTCACGGCGTAATAATTCGTGATGTCCTCGGCGATCTCGCCGCTGACGAGCTCCACTTGGCCCATATACGGCTCTCCCGTACCGTAGCTGCGGATGACACCAAGGCGGCCGTCTGTACCGACTGCGGCGCTGACGTCCAGCTTGCCGTTCGGCTTCAGGGGCACGTCTACGTTCGGATTGTCCACACAGCCGCGCACATTGCCGTGGCTGTCGGAGATTGCCGTGACGGTGCCGATGGGACCGCCGCCGTTTATGCGCAACGTGAGCGTAGCATGCTCTTGCTTTTGCATAGCGCCCATGATGGACGCCGCGGTAAGCAGTCTTCCAAGCGCAGCGGAAGCCGTGGCGCTGAGGCCGTGCAGCCTCTGCGCGGTATATACCGTATCGCTTGAATCGATTGCGGAGGCCATAAGTGCGCCGTCCGATGTGATGCAGCGAATAATCCTATCCAATGAAATTCTTCCTTTCGGAGCGTTTTACGGAGCAATATCGTCCTTAAAAACGCCGTTTTGTGAGTTTGTGATGTGTGCGGCGAAAATAATGCGCTGCTCCTCCGGCTTCGGCGCGTCGAAAGAGAGGTCACCGAAGACCTCCACCCTATCAAAGCCGGACTTTTTCAGCATTTCCGTCAGCTTCTCCACGCTGTATGCGTGCTCAAAGAAATGCTCGCTGCTGCGCGTATAGACCTTACCCTCTTTCTCAAAGAAATCGAGAGAGATCGCCACACTGTGATCCTGCGGATTATAGCGGTTCTGCCATGCGCAGTAAATATCCGCAAGGTCGTAAATATAGGTGTTGTTGCCCAGCACCTTTTCGTGCTTATAGAGCGTGTTTACGTCGAAAATGAACCAGCTGTCGTTATCCATGAAAAACGCCACGCGGTCAAATGCCGCCTGCACCTGCGCTTCGCCGGAGAGGTGGTTGATGCTGTCCAGCGAACAGAACACCGTGTTGACCGTGCCGAACAGGTCGAGCGTCTGCATTTTCTGACAAAGGAACATCACATCGGCTTCCATGTCGTAAGCCTTGTCCTTCGCTTCGGACAGCATGGCGATGGAGCCGTCCACGCCGTACACATCCATGCCAAGCTTATAAAGCTCCAGCGTAAGGCTGCCGGTACCGCAGGCAAGGTCTAAGACGATGCCCGGTTCATGGTGGAGATGCTCGAGTAGCTTCTTTAAATACGCCGCGCGGCCCTTATAATCCACGTTCGCGGTCAACGCATCGTAATAGCGCGCAAAAACGTCGTAGCCGGCCATTAGTCCTCTTTTCCGCCGCCGGTCAACAGGCGCTCAAAAATCAGTGTGTAGCCGTCGCTGCCGTAATTCAAAGAGCGATTGACACGGCTGATGGTCGCAGTGGAAGCGCCGGTCTTATCGACGATGTCGCTGTACACGTGGCGCTCGCTGAGCATTTTGGCAACCGCAATGCGCTGCGACATGGCTTTCAGCTCCGGCACGGTGCAGAGATCTTCAAAAAATTTATAGCATTCCTCGCGGTTTTTCAGCGTGAGAATAGCATCAAAAAGGAAATCAACGTTTTCATCATGCAGTTTGGTGTTCATTGTTTCTGTGTTCCTTTCTTTATGAATTTGCATCCGAAAACGGCGCATTTATGCCATAAAGCACCAAATGCGCCGTCTTTTCGTCAACGAGGTTCTTTACTTTTTTATTTTAACATACAAAAGCACAAAAGTAAACACCGAAATCAAGAAATTTTTGCACAGCAGTGCGTGAAATCACACATCGTTGCGCACGAGGTCTTCATAGGTCTCCCCTTTGATGATGACACGGGATTCTCCGCCGCGAACCATGACGACCGGAGGACGCGTGTTGCGGTTGTAATTCGATGCCATGGAGTAGTTGTACGCGCCGGTGGAGAGCACCGCTAGAATATCGCCGACCTCGGGCTTTTGAATGAGCGTGTTCTCCTGAATGAGGTCGCCGCTTTCGCAGCACTTGCCGGCTATGGTCGCCGTAAAGTCTGCGGGCTCGTTCGCCTTATTTGCGATGAGGCAAGTGTAATCCGACTGATAGAGCGCGTAACGCGGGTTTTCATACATGCCGCCGTCAATAGCCACATATGTACGCACATTCGGGATGGTCTTGATATCGCCGACGGTGTACAGCGTGAGGCCGGCCTCGCACACGATGGAGCGTCCCGGCTCAATGTAAATATACGGCACCTGAATACCGTACTCCTTGCAGGCAGCATGCACGGCTTCGGAAACGTCGCTCATGTAATCTTCATACGGCACGGCTGCATCGGCTTCCTTGTACTTTACGCCGAAGCCGCCGCCGAGGTTGAGGTGTGTCAGCGTTTTACCGAGCTCTGTATGGATCTTGTTATAGAACTTCAGCATGACCTGCGCCGCCAGCACGAACGGGGCTTTGTCGAAAATCTGCGAGCCGATGTGGCAGTGCAGACCGATGAGCTCTACATTTTCGCACGCGACGGCTTCCTTTACGGCTTCAAACGCCTCGCCGTTTTCAAGCGCAAAGCCGAACTTGGAATCGATCTGACCCGTGCGGATAAACTCATGCGTGTGGGCGTCAATGCCGGGCTTGATGCGCATGGAAATGGACGTAACGACGCCTTTTTCCGCAGAGAGCTTTTCAATGCGGTGCAGCTCGTTTAAGTTATCAACGACAATGTCGCCTACGCCGCTTTCAAGCGCATAGCGGAGTTCCTGCATTGTTTTATTGTTGCCATGGAAATGAATGTGTTTTGCATCCACACCCGCTGCAAGGGCGGTATACAGCTCGCCGCCGGAGACGACGTCGAGGTCTAAGCCTTCTTCGGTCACGATACGGCAAATCTCTTTGCAGCAGAACGCCTTACTGGCATACAGCGCGGTGCCGTTTCCATTATAGTGGCGCTCAAACGAAGACTTATAGCGGCGGCAAACGCTGCGGATCTCATCTTCGCTCATCACATACAGCGCGGTGCCATACTTTTCGGCAAGCTCCACGGTGTCGCAGCCGCTGATCGTCAGGTGGCCTTTTTCATTGACATTGTAACAATCGGATACAAACATATTTTTCATTCCCTTCAAAAAGTGGTGGATCTATACTTCGCAGCTGCTCAGTTACCCAAAACGGCAGCTTCGATGTGCTGTTTCAGCGTCTCCAAACCGAAGCCGGTCTGGGAGGAATACGGGATGAACGGGATTTCATGCTCACGGAACAGGTCCTCAAAATACGCGTTCTGCGTGTTGAACTGCGTTTTGTTCAGCTTATCGCTTTTCGTACAGACGACGAGGAACGGCAGGTCACGCTCGATAAGGAAGTTAATCATATCGAAATCGTCCGCAGTCGGCTCATGGCGCATATCGAGAATTTGGATGACGAGCGCCACGTTGCGCTCTGCATCAAAATATCCCTGCATCAGCTTTGCCCAGCGCTGCTTTTCGTTTTGTGAAACCTTGGCGTAGCCGTAGCCCGGCAAGTCTACAAAGCGGCACTCCGGCAGACGGAAAAAGTTGATGGTCGCCGTTTTGCCGGGCGTGGCGCTGACGCGTGCAAGCGCCTTGCGGTTGACGAGCTTATTGATGAGCGAGGATTTGCCCACATTGGATTTACCGGAAAAAACGATCTCCGGCAAGTCCGACTTTTTGAGCTGATCCGCGCGACCGGCGGCAGCTTCAAATTCTACTGACTGAAAATTCACGGTGTTCCCCTTACTGTCTGAGTGTTTGTACGCCGTGCGCAGGCTCCGGGCAAGGCGTATTCGGCTTGGTTTCTCTGTTTAAAAGCCCGGGCATGGCGATGGGCAGCACCTCATCGATACGGCGCACCGGCACAAACCGCACGTTATCCTTGACGACCTGATCGACCTCGGCGAGATCCGCGATGTTCCCGTGCGGGATGATGACGGTCTTCATGCCGTTTTTATACGCCGCCATGGATTTTTCGCGCAGGCCGCCGATGGGCAGCACGCGCCCCTGCAGCGTGATCTCACCCGTCATGGCGATGTCGTACGCGATGGGCTCTTCGCACAGCGCGGACGTGACGGCGGTTGCCATGGCGATACCGGCAGACGGACCGTCCTTCGGTACGGCGCCCTCCGGCGCGTGGATGTGAATATCCTTTTTCGCGTAGAAATCCGGGCTGATGCCGAGCGTTTCCGCGCGGGTGCGAATGCAAGTGATCGCCGTTGTGGCGGATTCCTTCATCACATCGCCGAGCGAGCCGGTGAGCTGAATTTTGCCCGTGCCGTTCATCACGGCAACTTCGATGGGCAGCAGCTCGCCGCCGACGCTTGTCCACGCAAGACCGTTCACAAGGCCGATCTCGTCGCGGCGCTCTTCTTTATCCTTCGCAAACTTTGCCGGGCCGAGCAGGTCTTCAAGGTCGGCGGGCTTCACGGAATAAGACTTGAAATCTTCCTCCGTGACGATGCGGCGCGCGACTTTGCGGCAAATGGTGCCGATGGTGCGCTCCAATGTGCGCACACCGGCTTCGCGGGTGTAGTCTTCGATGATTGCGTGCAGTGCCTTCGGTGTAAAGCGCAGCTGCGCCGCCTTGATGCCGTGCTTTTTCAGCTGCTTGGGCACCAAATATTTCGAGGCAATGTGGAACTTTTCCTCCGCCGTGTAGCTGCCGAGCGTAATGACGTCCATGCGGTCGTAGAGCGGGCCCGGAATGGCGGAAGCGTCGTTTGCCGTGGTGACAAACAGCACGTGGCTGAGGTCGAACGGCAGGTCGATGTAATGGTCCTGGAACGCGCTGTTCTGTTCGGGATCGAGCACCTCAAGCAGCGATGCGGACGGATCGCCCTTGAAGCTCTGACCGAGCTTATCGATCTCATCGAGCAGGATGAGGGGGTTATTCGTGCCCGCCTGCTTCACAGCCGCCATAATGCGGCCCGGCATGGAGCCGACGTAGGTGCGGCGATGGCCCATGATGTCCGCTTCGTCGCGCACGCCGCCGAGGGAAACACGCACATATTTGCGGCCGGTCGCCTCGGCGATAGAGCGCGCAATGGACGTTTTGCCAACGCCCGGCGGGCCGACAAGGCAAATGATCTGCCCCGTCGCCTGGTCAGAGAGCTTGCGCACGGCGAGCGTCTCCAAAAATCTTGCTTTAACCTTTTCCATGCCGTAATGGTCGCGGTTGAGAATTTTCTCCGCGCGGTCGAGGTCCAAGCGCTCTTTGGAGCTCGTGTTCCACGGCAGCTCAAGGCACGTTTCGAGGTACACGCGCATGACGGAGCCCTCATGCGAGCCGTATGGCATTTTGGCGAGGCGATCGCACTCTTTTAAGAGCTTTTCGCGCGCGACCTGCGGCAGGTTTAATTTTTCTATTCTCTGGCGGAATTCGTCGGATTCCTCCTGCGGGTTATCCTCTTCACCAAGCTCGCTTGCAATGGCGCGCATCTGCTCGCGCAGCATGTAAACGCGCTGATTTTCATCCATTTGCTCCTGCGCCTTTTGCGAAATCTCACGTTCGAGCGATAGTACTTTGATTTCATCGCTCAAAATATCATTGAGTTTTGCAATGCGCTTTTCCGGGTGGAGCTCGTCGAGAATGCACTGCTTCTGCTCGAAATCGAGCGAGATGTTCGCTGCGATAAAGTCGGCCAAATCACCGCAGTCCTTCTGCTGCATAACGCCGAGCAGAATATCCGGCGGCACCTGACGGAACCAGCGGATGTACTCTTCAAATCTCTCCTGTGCAATGCGGCTGAGCGCTTCCGTTCTTGCGGTGTGGCGTGCGGCGATCGGCTTGCACACGCACACGCTGCCC
The DNA here is from genome assembly GCA_021029595.1 of Hominenteromicrobium mulieris. Taxonomy (GTDB): domain Bacteria; phylum Bacillota; class Clostridia; order Oscillospirales; family Acutalibacteraceae; genus Hominenteromicrobium; species Hominenteromicrobium mulieris. The sequence continues at coordinate 236,405 of JAJJOY010000004.1, forward strand.
GTGAGGTACGGCTCATTTTGCACAACGGACATAATCTCCGCGCGCTCGATGCCTTCCACATGCAACTTGATGCCGTTATCTGCGGTGTGTACCACCTGCTTGATGCGGGCGACGACACCGATTTTATAGAGGTCTTCCGCCATGGGCTCGCTTTCCGAAAGGTCAGTCTGCGTGACGATGAACAGCTCGCGGCTATCCGTATCCAGTGCCGCTTTGGCGGCCAGAACGGACTTTTTTCTGCCGATATCGAACTGCACGATCATGCCGGGGAACACGACGAGTCCGCGTACGGCGAGTACCGGCAGAACTCTCTCTTCCTCAAGTATGGTTTCTTTCATAAAATTATCAAATCCTTATAAATCAGACAAGGCTGCGCAGCAGGGATCGCTGCACAGCCTGTATGATGATCACTATGATGCCGAATCCTTGCGAGCGCGCCGTTTGGGTTGTGTCATTTTGATCTTTACCGGGACGCGGTCGGGATTGTGCACGATTTCAGGCGCAGCGCCGTTCTCTACCGAATCCTTGGTAACGGTGATCTTTTCGATCGTATAATCGCTCGGGACCTCAAACATCAGGTTCTTCAGCGTATCTTCCATAATGGAACGCAGGCCACGGGCGCCGGTCTTGCGGGCAATGGTTTTTTCCGCAATGGCGTCAAGCGCTTCGGGTGTGAACTCCAAATCGACCTTATCAAGGTCAAAGAGCTTCTTATACTGGCTGACAAGGCAGTTTTTCGGCTCTGTGAGGATGCGCACAAGTGCGGCTTTGTCGAGGTCGCTCAGCGCGGTGATGACCGGCAGACGACCGACAAGCTCCGGGATGAGGCCGAACTTGACGAGGTCGTGCGGGGTAACTTCTTTCATCCACTCCGTGTTATCAAGCTCGTCTTTGCTCTTGATGACCGAGTTAAAGCCCAGCGTCTGCGCTTCGGTGCGGCGCTGAATGACGCTTTTAAGGCCGTCGAACGCACCGCCGCAGATGAAGAGGATGTTCGAGGTATCGATGTTGATGACCTCCTGCTGCGGGTGCTTTCTGCCGCCCTTTGGCGGGACTCCGGCAATGGTGCCCTCCAGAATTTTGAGCAGTGCCTGCTGCACGCCCTCGCCGCTGACGTCACGCGTGATGGACGGGTTTTCGGACTTTCTGGAGATCTTATCGATCTCATCGACATAGATGATGCCGTGCTCGGCACGCTCAATGTCGTAATCTGCTGCCTGAATGAGACGCAGCAGGATGTTTTCAACGTCTTCGCCGACATAGCCGGCTTCCGTCAGAGTCGTTGCGTCCGCAATGGCGAACGGAACGTCCAAAAGCTTTGCAAGCGTCTGCGCAAGATAGGTCTTGCCGACGCCGGTGGGACCAAGCAGCAGCACGTTGCTCTTTGCAATCTCCACGCCGCCGTCTTCACCGCTGAAGAAAATGCGCTTATAGTGGTTATAGACCGCCACCGCGAGCGTCATTTTGGCTTCATCCTGCCCGATGACGTATTCATCGAGCTGCTTTTTGATCTCCTGCGGCTTCGGCAGCACCATTTCGGCGCGCGGCTCGTTTTTCGGCTGCGGGCGGCCGCGGTGGAGAGAATCTTCATCCGCGATGATGTCCATGCAGAGCTCTACGCATTCGTCACAGATATACACGCCGTTGCCGGAGATCAGGCGCTTTGCCTGCGACTGCGGCTTCCCGCAGAAGGAGCAGCGCACTTCGTTATCATTTCCGAAATTATTCGGCATGAAAACACGCCCTTTCGTTATTTCGATTTCGTTGCGATAACCTTATCAATAAGGCCGTACTCCATGGCCTGCTGTGCGGTCATGAAGTTATCGCGCTCCGTATCCTTGCAGATGACTTCGTACGGCTGACCCGTACGCTCTGCGAGGATGGTGTTGAGGCTCTTCTTCTTCTGAAGAATACGTTCTGCCTGAATCTGGATATCCGTAGCCTGACCCTGCGCACCGCCGGACGGCTGATGGATCATAATCTCGGCGTTCGGCAGCGCATAACGCTTGCCCTTTGCGCCGGCAGCCAGCAGGAACGCACCCATGGAAGCTGCCATGCCCATGCAGATGGTGGAAACATCGCACTTGATGTACTGCATGGTATCATAAATCGCCATGCCGGCCGTGATGACGCCGCCGGGGCTGTTGATATACAGGCTGATGTCCTTATCGGGGTCCTGACCCTCGAGATACAGAAGCTGTGCTACGACAAGGCTTGCCGTGGTGTCGTTCACCTCGTCGTTCAGCATGATGATTCTATCGTTGAGAAGACGGGAGAAAATATCGTAGGAACGCTCTCCTCTGCTCGTCTGCTCCACAACATAAGGTACCAAACTCATCGTACAAACTCCTTTCGCGCTTCTTTTGCTTCGCCCGCTGTCCGATGCAGGGACAGCGGGCGAAAGAAGCGATATATGATATGCTGTTACTATAATACTAACCGTAAAGGCGGTAAATTATTCCTCGGTCTTAGCTTCAGCTGTTTCCTCGGTTTTTTCTTCCGCTGCCTTCTTGGTGCTCTTTCTTCTGGTGGTCTTCTTTGCCGGCTTTTCTGCTTTTACGGAAGCGTTTTCCTTAACAAAGTCGATCGCCTTCTGGTTTTTAAGGTCTGCTCTGATCTGCGTCTCTGCAACGAGGTTCTTGATCTGCGCGACTTCCATATTGTACTGCTTTGCGAGTTTCTCGTATTCTTCCTCAACAGCCTCATCGGAAACTTCGAGGTTCTCAAGCTCAGCAATCTTCTCAAGTGCGAGTCTCAGCTTAAGCTGCTTCTCGGACTGCGGTCTGAACTGCTCCTTGATGGCGTTGACGTCCATGCCGGTGTACTTGAGATAGGTCTCGAGGTTCAGTCCCTGAGACTGGAGGCGGTATGCGAAGTTGTTGATGCTCTCCTCAACTTCCTGCTCGTACATCTCTTCCGGAATCTCGCCCTGTACCTTCTCGATGAGTGCATCAAAGATCTGGTTCTCAACGTTCATCTCTTCCTGCTTCTCGCGGTCGCTCTGCAGCTTCTCGCGGAGGCTGTTCTTGTACTCGTCGAGCGTATCGAACTCGCTTACGTCCTTTGCGAACTCATCGTCGAGGGTCGGGAGCTCCTTGCGCTTGATCTGGTGCAGCTTGATCTTGAAGGTCGCGTCCTTGCCCTTGAGCTCTTCTGCCTGATAGTCCTCCGGGAACTTCACGCTGATCTCGAACTCGTCGCCGACTTCATGGCCGACGACCTGATCTTCAAAGCCCGGGATAAACTGACCGGAGCCGAGGGAAAGCTCGAAGCCTTCCGCTTTGCCGCCCTCGAAAGCCTTGCCGTCGCAGAAGCCCTCGAAATCGATGACTGCGGTGTCGCCCGTAAGCGCGCCTCTGTTATCGACGTCGACCATTCTGGAGTTTCTGTCCTGAACCTTTACGAGCTCTGCGCTGACGTCTTCATCCGTAACTTCGACATTCTTCTTCGTAGCCTCGATGCCCTTGTAGCCTTCAATGGTAATCACCGGCTTCACAACAACGGTGAGCTTCAGCTCGATGCCGTTCTCGCGGGAAACGGAGGTAACGTCCGCATTGGAAACCGCGATGACTTCCAGACCGGAAGCTTCGATAGCGTCCTGCATAGCCGGGCGATAGAGCTTGTCCACAGCAGCTTCAAAGAACACGTTTTCGCCGTACATCTTCTCGATGACGGATCTCGGAGCATGACCCTTGCGGAAGCCCGGAACAGACATCTTCTTGCCCTCGGTCTTTGCGACCTCGGAGAGTGCTTTGTTGAAATCTTCAGCGGAGATTTCGACCTCCAGCTCATACTTGTTGGTTTCGGTTTTGTTGGTTGCCTTTAAGTTCATTTCCTTCTATCCTCTCAAAAATAAATTACAATTTTATTTGGAACACGCGGGCGGATATACCCGTAATGCGCGATACCTTTTGACATTATAGCACACCTGTGCCGAATATTCCAGACAAACCTTTGAATTTTTTGATATTTTATAATTTGTTAAAAATTCAGCCGATTTCTGCGTCTTTTCGCACCAATTTCGGGGTGAAACGGATATAATCACACGAGACAAGGTGCATTTTTATGCCCCCATATTCACCAAGCGGCGCTTTTTTTGCGGCGTGATCGCCGTGAATGTGCCCGTAGTAGCACTCCTTTACGCCGTATGCCTGCATCGTATCCAGCAATTCCCGGCACTGTGCGGTATCGTACGCCGGCGGGTAATGCAGGAACACGACGGGTGTGCCGCCGAGGGCTTTTGCGGCGTTTAAGGACGCGATGAGACGCCCGTTTTCGCGCGCGACGATTTTTTTATCCTCTGCCGTTTCGGCGTTATAGAGCCAGCCGCGCGTGCCGCAGACCGTAATGTCCCCCACACGCTCGGCGGAATTGAACACGAGCCGCATCGTTTTGAAGCCCTTTTGCGCAAAGAATGTCTCGATCTTGTTGCGCGTGGACCACCAGTAATCGTGGTTGCCTTTTAACAACAGCTTTTTGCCCGGCAGACTTTCGATGAACGCGAAATCCTTTCCGGTCTCTTCCAGCCGCATGCCCCAGGAAATATCCCCGGCGATGACGACGGTATCCTCTTCGGTAACGAGGGCGCGCCAGTTTTTCTCCAGCCGCTCCACATAGTTTTCCCAGCCACGGAACACATCCATCGGCTTATCTGTACCAAGGGAAAGGTGCAGATCGGCGATCGCGTACAGCGCCATTTTACACTCTGACCGTTTCGCGCACAAAATCTGCCATATCGGCAGCGGCGCAGGTGTTTTCAAAGCGGACGGGCTTCGTCCTTAACGCTGTGATTGGCGCAGGGATCTTTGTGTTTGAAAGCTTCGCGAGCAGCTCGGCCTCCGCAAACGGATCTGCGGGCTTTTCGCAATCGAACGCGTCGAGCACGCTGTCCGGGAATTTATACGGGCTTGCAGTGGAAGCGATGACGGCGGGCGTGTTGTCGCCGGTCTCTTTCAAATACTGCTCGTAAACGCCGACCGCGACCGCCGTGTGCGTATCGCACAGGTAGCCGTCTTTTTCAAACGTATTGCGGATGACTTCAACGGTTTCCTTATCGTCACAGCAGCCGCCGTAGAACAGCGCGCGTACGGCATCGGCCGTTGCGGCGTCTACGGTGTATGCGCCGCCGCTTTGCAGGGCGTTCATCCAGCCCGTAAGCTTTTCGGTGTCTTCGCCGCACAAGTGGTAGAGCAGTCTTTCCAGATTGCTGGAGACCAGAATATCCATGGACGGCGAAATGGTGGTATAAAACGCGCGCTTTTTGTCGTACGTACCGGTGCGGATAAAATCCGTCAGCACGTTGTTGCTGTTCGACGCGCAGATAAACTTGTGTACCGGCAGACCCATGCGCTTTGCATAGTAGGAAGCGAGGATGTTGCCGAAGTTGCCCGTGGGCACGACGACGTTGATTGCATCGCCCATCTTAATTTTCTTCGCATTCACAAGGTCGAGGTACGCGGAGAAATAGTAGACGATCTGCGGCAGCAAGCGGCCCCAATTGATAGAGTTCGCACTGGAGAACATCTTGTTGTGCTGCGCAAACTCGGCCTTGAGCGCGGGATCGGTGAAAATTTTCTTCACGCCGGTCTGTGCGTCGTCAAAGTTGCCGTGGATGGCGCACACGCAGACGTTTTCGCCCTCCTGCGTGTTCATCTGGCGCTTCTGCATGGGGCTGACGCCGTTTTCGGGGTAGAACACGATCATCTCCGTGCCCGCGACGTCCTTAAAGCCCTCGAGCGCCGCCTTGCCGGTATCGCCGGATGTTGCGACCAGTATGACCGCCGTTTTTCCATCCGCCGTCTTTTTAAGCGAGCGGGTCAAAAGGTGCGGCAGAATTTGCAGCGCCATGTCTTTAAACGCGCAGGTTGGGCCGTGCCACAGCTCTAAAATATGTTTATTTTCGCCGTGTTTATCGAGAGACACGACCGGTGCGGGGGTATTATCGTCAAACTTACCGTCGCCGTAAGCGCTTCCGGCGCACGCTTTAATCTCCTCCGGGGTGAAATCCGTCAGAAAGCGCGAGAGCACGTACTCGGCACGGCCGATATAGTCGAGCCCGAGCATGTCGTTTAAGTCCGCTTTCGGGAAGCTCTGCGGAACAAAAAGGCCGCCCTCCTCGGAGATACCCTGTGCGATGGCCTGCGCCGCCGTCACCTGAAGCGCGGCGTTTCGTGTGCTGTTGTAATTCATGGCATCCGCCTCCTAAATCAAGTCAGTCGTATTATACTGTATTCAGGCGTTCCTGTCAAAGCGTTTGAAGAAAGACGCCGCATTTTCAAAGAAAATTTTATCCACAAGCGCTTCCGGCAGATTATGACGCAGGAAAACGTTTGCAATGTCCTCTACGGATTCGAGACCCGTAATGCCATGCGGCATGTCGGAGCCGTCAAAATCGCTGCCCATGGCGATGACGTCCGCGCCGCCGAGGGACAAAAAGTGCTCTGCGTGCGCGAACAGGTCTTCAATGTCCGCCTTTGCCGGGTCATCGTTCAAGAATGCTTTGAAATAGTTGAGACCCACAAGGCCGCCGCGGTTGCAGATGATGCGGAACTGGTCGTCCGTGAGGTTTCTCGGGTGCTTGCAGAGCACCTTGGAGTTCGAGTGCGTCGCGATGAACGGGCGCTCGGTGTTTTCGGCCACATCATAAAAGAGTGCTTCGGAAGCGTGAGAAACATCAATAACGATGCCCTCTTTTTCCATTTCCTTCACGGCAAGCTTACCGAACGGCGTAAGGCCGAACTTATCGCCGGACATGACGCCGCTGCCGATCTCATTGCTGCCGTTCCATGTGAGCGTCATAACACGCACGCCGTTTTCGCGCAGGTGGTGAATATTCTTGAGATCGCCGGCAACGGCAGAGCCGCCCTCTACGGTCAAAATAAACGCCGTGCCCTGTTTGTCGCCGAGCTTTTCGAGGTCTTCCCCGGTCTCGAGCACGGTGAACGCGCCCGTCTCGGCCATTTTGCGGAAATAGGCCGCATGGCGATCAAAATACTGCAAAGCCGCAGCGCCGCGCACCGAATCGGGCAGCCACACGGCGGCGCACTGCACATACGGCGCAAAGCGGTCACCCTTCTTTACGCTGACGTGCAGGTCATTGTCGATCAAAGATTTGTTTTGGTCAAGACACGCTACAAGCGTGTCGCAGTGCAGGTCAAAATAGCGCATGAAAAGCACCCTTTCGTCATTTTTCGCCTTTGAAAGCGAATTTGATTTTAATAAAAAGCGTTTTCGAGATATTCGATCTTGACTAACGCTCCGTTTTCGGTAAACACGGCAGCGGCGTCAAAGCGCGGCTGCAAATTCGTTTCGTGGTTGATGAGATAATACTGTGCCGTTTTGATGACCTTCGCGCGCTTAGAGGGCGTAATGGCTTCAAACGGGTGGCTGAGGCCGTCTGCGCTGCGGGTCTTCACCTCCACAAACGCAAGGTAACGGTCATTCTGCGCGATGACATCGATCTCGCCGAAGCGGCACTTGAAGTTGCGCTCCACGATCTCGTAGCCTTTTTCTTCCAGATATTCCGCCGTCAGCTGCTCGCCGAGGCGGCCGGAACCGGTGTTTGGCATGCGCGCACCTCCTCAGCCCAGAATTTTCTTTAAAAACGTCTTGCGGTGGATGGGGCACGGGCCGAATTCATGCAGTGCTTCCACATGCACTTTGGTGCCGTAGCCCTTGTGCTTCTCGAAATGATATCCGGGGTATTGCTTTGCGTATTCCAGCATCACGCGGTCTCGGCTGACTTTCGCCAAGATTGATGCTGCCGCGATGCTGGGACTTTTTGCATCGCCCTTGACGATGGTCTCGCCCGGCACGGGCATGGGCGGCATACGGTTGCCGTCGATGAGCACATAATCGCACGCTTTCTGCATATTGTCATACGCACGGCGCATGGCGAGATATGTCGCCTGTAAAATGTTAATCTCATCGATCTCTTTTTCGTCCGCAAAGCCGATACCGTAAGCGACGGCATTTTCTTTAATGACGTCAAAGAGCGCCTCACGCTTTTTTTCGCTCAGCTTTTTGGAATCATTGATGCCGTCGATGACAAGCCCCTCCGGAAGCCACACGGCAGCTGCGTAAACGGGGCCGGCAAGCGGACCGCGGCCGGCTTCATCGATACCGCAGACGGCGGTATAGCCTTTTAAATAGGCTTCCTGTTCGAAGGAATAATCCATGGAATTTTCCTTTCCGATATTACTTTAACGGGCGGCCGACGGGCTCTAATGTAATGCGCCCGAGCTTGCCGCCGCGGTATTCGTCCAACACGTTCACGGCTGCGCGCTCGGTATCGATTTCGCCGCCGGAAATGAGCATACCGCGCTTTCTGCCGATGCGCTCCAGAATTTCGTGGCCCTTAAGTTCTTCTTCGGGACGAATATCCGTTTTATAACGCGTGTTGACGGCTTCGGGATATAAGTCCTGCAAAAGCTCCAACAGGCGGTAAGAAAGTCCCTCAATGTCGAGAATTTCGTCGCGCACGGCACCGGTGAACGCCAAATGTTCGCCGACGACCGGATCTTCAAACTTCGGCCACAGCACGCCCGGGGTATCGAGCAGCTCGAGACCCTTGCCAATCGCGAACCACTGGTTGCGGCGCGTCACGCCCGGTTTATCCTGCACGGCAGCTTTGCCTGCGTTGCCGCCCTTACAAAGGCGGTTGATGAGCGACGATTTGCCGACATTCGGCACACCGACGACCATGATGCGGATGGGTCTGCCCACCATGCCCTTGCGTTCCCACGCAGCAATTTGCTCACGCAGGATGTTTTTGATCTCCGGCAGCAAGCGGTTTAGGCCCTTGCCGGTCTTGCAGTCGATCGGGATGGCGACAGTTTTATGCTGTTTAAAATAATCCATCCACTCCGCCGTGCGGGCGGGATCTGCCATATCGAATTTATTCAGCAGCACGATTTTGGGCTTATTGCCGATGATGCTTTTCAGCACCGGGTTGCGGCTGCTGACGGGGATGCGGGCATCGATAAGCTCCGCGACAATATCCACAAGCTTTAGACTGCTTTGGATGGCGCGGCGCGTTTTCGCCATGTGACCCGGAAACCACTGTACCGATTGTACTTCACTCATACTGTATCCTCTCTGGGTATCTTGTTTTCTTAGTTGTTCTCATTCGTTTTCACAAAACCGAAGCGATCGAACGGGTAAAGCGTGAACACGGCTTCTCCCATGATATGGCGCGTGTCGATCATGCCGATCTCCGCATAACGGCTGTCCCTTGATACGGTGCGGTTATCGCCCAAAACGAACACGCAGCCCTTCGGCACGGTCTGCGGGAACACGAGCGCTTCATACCCGTCATACGGATGGAACGTGATGCCGTTTTCAATGCCGAACTGCGTTTCGTTCAGCGCTTCGCCATCGATATACACGGTGCCGGTGTCGTAATCGATATTGACCGTCTGCCCCTCCGTTGCGATGACGCGCTTGATGATGGGTTCCTCCAAAACGTTCGTGACAACGACCACGGTGCCCTGCTCTATGTCGTGCCCGAGGTTCGTGACAACGACCTTTTCGCCCTCTACAAAATTCGGCAGCATCGACTTGCCCGTGACGGTAACAACACGGAACAGGAACGTGAACACAAGGATGACGGCCACAAGCGCAAAGACAATCTCCTCCAGCCACTCATACATGGAGCGGACGCCTTTAGACGCGGTTTTGATGTTTTTTTCCATGCAGCTTTCACCAATTTCTGTTTTTACAGTGTATTATTTCTATATAAAGTAAAAAAGGGACAAAGCATTGCCCCTTTTACTCCGTTTGCTATTCGATTTAGCGAACCTGGCTCTTGACCTTAGCAGCCTTACCGACGCGGTCACGCAGATAGTAGAGCTTTGCACGGCGAACACGGCCCTTACGGACAACGACAATGTTCTTCACGTTCGGGGAATGCAGCGGGAATACACGCTCCACGCCTACGCCGTAGGAAACACGGCGAACCGTGAAGGTCTCGCCTACACCGGAACCCTTGCGGGCAATAACTGTGCCTTCGAACTGCTGAATTCTTTCACGCTCACCCTCGCGGATGTTTACGTCGATACGGATGGTATCGCCAACGTTGAACTCAGGTGCCTGCTCCTTAACGGAATCGGCAGCAATAAGCTTTAATGCGTCCATTTGATCTTCCTCCTGATAATTTTTCAGACATTCATGCGGTACGCGCCGCAGAGGACTGTCCGCTTCAATGACGCGGTTTGCACCGTGCATTGATCCCCATTGGCAGCGTTTGAGGGCCAACGGATTTCAAATGCTTAAATAGTTTATCACAACATGCGGAAAAAAGCAAGTGTTTTTTAACGGAAACCCGCACAAAGATCGCGAAAAAATGCAGATAAACTGCGCATTACGCGAAAAACAGACGTGATTTTCCGCCGTTTTACTTAAATTCGCGGAACGCGCTGTCGAAAAGCCGCGTGCGCTCCACGCGGACAAGCAACTCGCGGTTCAGTACGCGCTCTGCGGCGTCCACAAAGAGCGTCGGGTTAATACCGCCCTGGTTGCCCGCGGGCAGGCGCACCGTCATTTCAAGGCAGTTTGGTTTTTCTTCAAACGTCATGTCTTCAAAGTACGGCTTGATATCGACGATCTTTTCGCCCTTTTTGGAGTGCTTCTTTACCGTAAGCTCCGGCTCGGTAAGCACGCGCTGCATCTCGCTTTTTTCAAACGCCGGGTCTTCGCACTCCAGACGCAGGATGTACTCGGCGTTTGCGACATCGTTGCCCTTCATTTCGGGTTCCGTCACCGCCCACACGCGGATATCGTGCGGCAGACCGGCGTTCAATTTTTCGATGAGCTCCGGATACGGCATGTCCTCGATGAGGCGAATGTCCATCGATTCGTGACGGCCTTCAAAGCCGAGCGAAAGCGGGGCCGCGAACGTCAAGAACACGTGCGGGTTAAAGCCCTCCGTGTACCACAGCGGCAGCTTTGCTTTGTGGAACGCGCGGGACATGCAACGGTTTAAATCAAGGTGCGAAATGTACCGTGCCGTGCCGGTTTTGGAAAACCAGACTCTAACATCTTTTCTCAACGCAAAGACCTCCTTTAAAGCAGGCTGCACCGCAGGCAGAGCATTTTTCGCGGCAGTTCGGCGTCGTCTCAGACGCATAGGCGCGCTTACATTCCTCGATGAGAAATTCCTTTTTAATGCCGTAATCGAGGTGATCCCACGGGAAGACCTCATCAAAGCTGCGCTGGCGGTTTGCGTAGAACGCGGGGTCTATGCCGAGATCTTTAAAGACCTGCATCCACGCGTCAAAATCGAAGCAGTCCGCCCAGCCGTCAAAGCGCATGCCGCGCTTATGGGCCTCCAGAATAACGGCATTCAGTTTGCGGTCACCGCGCGCGAACACGGCTTCGAGAAAACTTGTCTCCGCGCCGTGGTAGTTGACTGTAAGCTTACGGGAGAATGTGGACTCGCGCAGGAGCTTCTGCTTTCTCTCGAGCATTTCGATGGTATCCTGCCCGAACCACTGGAACGGCGTGAACGGCTTCGGCACGAATGCCGCGGCGCTGACCGTAACAGCGACCTTTTTTCCCTTCTGACGGTTTTCTGTCTCGTAGTACCAATCGATAACCTTCTGACCGAGGCCCGGAATGCCCACGACGTCTTCATCGGTCTCGGTCGGCAGGCCGATCATGAAATAGAGCTTCACCTTCGACCAACCGTTGTTGAACGCGATCTGCACGGTGCGTTTGAGTTCTTCTTCCGTGACGTTTTTGTTGATGACGTCACGCATGCGCTGCGTGCCGGCTTCCGGCGCGAACGTCAGACCGCTTTTGCGCACGGACGCAATTTTATCGATGAGCTCCGTGGAGAAGTTATCGACGCGCAGGGACGGCAGAGAAACGCTGACGCGCTCGTCCTCCGACCACGTGTGCAGCGTGTCGAGCAGCTCGAAAAGTCGGCTGTAATCACTGGTGCTGAGCGAGGAAAGAGAGATTTCATCGTAGCCGGTCGTTTCACACAACCGCTTTGCCTGCCGGTTGATGGTCTCCACACTCTTTTCGCGGAACGGGCGATAGAGGAAGCCTGCCTGGCAGAAGCGGCAGCCGCGAATGCACCCGCGCAGCACTTCAACGACGGCGCGGTCGTGCACGATGTCGAGAAACGGCACAACGAAATTTTCCGGGAAATACATGTTGTCCACATCGTTGCAGACGCGCTTGCGGATGGTCTTCGGCACGCCGGCGTGCGGGATATAGGCTTTCACGGTGCCGTCTTCGTTGTATTCCACATCGTAAAGCGACGGCACGTACACGCCTTCAATCTGCGCCGCTTCCATTAAGAATTCCTGCTTCGTTTTGCCCTCTTTGCGGCACTTGCGGAACAGCTCGATGACCTCCAAATCCACCTCTTCGCCATCACCGAGGAACAGAATATCAAAGAAATCCGCGATGGGCTCCGGGTTGCAGGCGCACGGGCCGCCGCCGACCACGATGTTTTTGAGTTCCGTGCGGTCGCGGCTCAAAAGCGGCACGCCGGAAAGCTTTAACATATTGAGGATGTTTGTGAAGCTCAGCTCATATTGCAGCGTAAAGCCGATGAAATCGAACGCGCTGACGGGGTCGCCGCTCTCTAAGCCGTAGAGCGGAATGTCGTTTTCGATCATCGCCTGCTCCATGTCGATCCACGGCGCAAACACGCGCTCGCACCAAATGTAATCGACGTTATTGAAGATCGAATACAGAATCTTGATGCCAAGGTGTGACATGCCGATCTCATACGTATCGGGAAAGCAGAACGCAAAGCGTACGTCCACGTCCTCTTTATTTTTAATGACCGAATTCAGCTCGCCGCCGACGTAACGTCCCGGCTTCTGCACCTTCGGCAGGATCTTGTCCAGTTTTTTATTCAGCATAAAATTACCTTTCGTTTTGACCTTTGCATAACTTATCTATTTTATTATAACCGAACAGCGGGGGAATTTCAACACATGTTCCCCCGCTGTTTCAGAATTAAGTGTAGGACTACAATACATCTTGGACAATTGAATAAAAAGGGTATGAGGAATAGGGCCTCATGTGTTAAAGTTAAGCTACCACACCAAACTTTCCGAAAGGAGACCATATTCCTCATGAGTAAGAGTATAACACAGGACATGGCCTACAGACAATCCCT
>JAJJOY010000005.1 GCA_021029595.1 Hominenteromicrobium mulieris
AGGGATTGTCTGTAGGCCATGTCCTGTGTTATACTCTTACTCATGAGGAATATGGTCTCCTTTCGGAAAGTTTGGTGTGGTAGCTTAACTTTAACACATGAGGCCCTATTCCTCATACCCTTTTTATTCAATTGTCCAAGATGTATTGTAGTCCTACAAACTATGGAAAACTCCGTCTTTTTGCAGCCGCCTTGCAAACAGGGGAATTTTGTGGTATTCTTTAACGTATAACCCAAACGGCCGCCTGCCGATGTACCGCCATTACGCGGCCGCTGTGACCAAATAGCCCGGGAACCCCCCGGCGGCGCAGCGTTCTTCCGAAAACGGACAGAGGCAGACGGCAACATAGTCAATATAGATTCTTTCTCGCGTATTCTGCGCAGCGCATGTTTGCGTAAAACCCAGGAGCGCCGGAGAACCTTTCGCGCTCCGTAAAAAGAAAGGATTGAACAAAAATGGAGGGAACTTCTTCCAAAAAAGAAAGCAAAGTCAAGGTGTATCTGCACCGCTACTTTATCGATGCCATGAGCGCCATGGCACAGGGGCTTTTTGCTTCCCTGCTCATCGGCACCATCATTTCCACGCTCGGCACACAGCTTAACATTCCGCTGCTCGATGAGATTGGCGGGTATGCAAAGTCCGCAGCCGGTCCCGCTATGGCGGTCGCCATCGGCTACGCGCTGCAGGCGCCCCCGCTCGTACTGTTCTCGCTCGTCGCAGTCGGCGGCGCGGCAAACGCGCTCGGCGGCGCAGGCGGTCCTCTCGCGGTGCTCGTGCTCGCCATCATCGCGGCAGAGTTCGGTAAGCTCGTCAGCAAAAAGACGAAGGTAGACATCATCGTCACGCCGCTCGTCACCATTTTTTCAGGCTGCGGCCTCGCGTACTTATTCGCGCCGTACATCGGCACGGCGGCTTCCAGCGTGGGCAACCTTATCATGTGGGCAACCACCCAGCAGCCGTTCCTCATGGGCATTCTCGTTTCCGTCATCGTCGGCGTTGCATTGACGCTGCCGATCTCCAGCGCGGCCATCTGCGCAGCGCTCGGTTTAACGGGCCTTGCGGGCGGCGCGGCCGTTGCAGGCTGCTGTGCGCAGATGATCGGCTTTGCGGTCATCAGCTTCCGCGATAACGGCTGGGGCGGCTTCTTTGCGCAGGGCATCGGCACTTCCATGCTGCAGGTGCCGAACATCATCAAAAACCCGCGCATCTGGCTTGCGCCTACGCTTGCTTCCGCTGTGACGGGCCCCATCGCGACATGCATTTTCGGCATGCAGATGAACGGCGCACCGATCTCCAGCGGCATGGGTACCTGCGGCCTTGTGGGTCAGATCGGCGTTTATACCGGCTGGCTGAACGACATTACTGCCGGTGCCAAAACAGCCGTCACCGCTATGGACTGGCTGGGCCTTGTGCTCATCTGCTTTGTGCTCCCGGCTGTGCTTTCTTTTGTCTTTGACCTCATCTTCCGCAAGATCGGCTGGGTCAAGGACGGTGACATGAAGATCGACGCATAAAAATCTCCGTTTTCCGGCAAACGCCTAAGGCTGAAACGCTTTAGGCGTTTTTCATTGTGCTAAGTGCGGTACTGCACGACGTTTTTCTTGTACGGAATTACCCTTGTTTTTCCGTCCTTTCGCCCGTATAATCAAATAGAAAAGTCTATTCTCGATTTGGGAGGTACAAAATGCAGTTTCAATATCTTGGCACCGCCGCCGCAGAGGGCTGGCCTGCCGTATTCTGCCGCTGCAAATATTGCTTAGAGGCGCAGCGCCTCGGCGGCAAAAACATCCGCACACGCTCGCAGGCTATCGTCAACGACGATCTTCTGCTCGACCTGCCGCCGGATACCTACATGCACAAGCTCATGAATCATCTCGATCTCAGCCGTGTGAAGTATCTGTTCGTCACGCACTTTCACATGGATCATTTCTACCCGCAGGAGCTCACCGTGCGCGGCTCCGTTTACAGCCTTGAGATGATCAGCCCCGAGCTTGAAATCTACTGCGCACAGGAGACCTACGATTATTTCCGCCGCTGTGCCGATTGGGAAATTGACGAAAAAAGCGACAGCGCCATGCACTGGCACATCTTAAAGCCGTTTGAGACCGTGGAAGCCGGTCCCTACCGCGTAGCGCCGCTGCCCGCAAACCACATGAACCCCTCGCACCAGCCGTTCGTGTACCACATTGTCGATACACGCGAGGATAAATCTGTCTTCTATATGCACGACAGCGGCTACTATTTTCCAGAGGTGTGGGATTACCTCAAGGCGCAGAAAAAGCCCGCCGATCTTTTCAGCTTCGACACTACGCTCGGCTATGAAGACTGCGGCTTTAAAAGCACGCACATGGGCGCGCCGGAGGTCATCCGCCTCAAGGAGGAGCTCGAAGCGCTCGGTATTGTTGACAAACACACCCACTGCGTGATGAACCACTTCTCGCACAATGGTCATCTTCTGTATGACGAGCTCGTGGAGCTTGCCGCGCCGCACGACATCGAAATTTCCTACGACGGCATGAAACTGACACTTTAAACTCTACTTGCATGCAAAAAGCGGAGACGCCCCGGTTTTTAAGGGCATCTCCGCTTCTTTCTTTATGACAATAACAGGAACAAGTAATATAAAAACTCACTGATTGTACTTTTGTGGCAACAACTATTGTCTTTTTTAAAAATCCGTTCCGTCAATTTCGCTTCTCATTATATCAAATTTGCATATAATTATATAATTCTGTATATTCAGGCGCTTTCCGGTCGAATTCTTGTAAAAAAGAAAAACGACAGAGCAACCCCTGCCGTCTTCATAGCGCATGTTGTTTTCCGTTTACTTGCAGCGGCGCACAGCTTCTTCAATCTTCGGGAGAAGCTCTTCCTTATTCGCGTCCTTCGTGTACTTAAAGATAGCGGCAACAATCTCCGGAATATCGGAAGCCTTGTAGTGCTCAGTCGTAGCAATCTGCAAACCGGCATATTCATTGCGGGTCAGCAAAGGCGCGAAGCGGCGGGCATTCTTTCTGCCGGGGCCGTCATTGATGAAAGCTGCAATGAACTGGTAACCGATCAGATTGTTGATGATAACGTGGAAGGAGTTCTTCGCAAACAGCGGATTCTCCGGGTCACGCAGCGCAATCTCCATGATCTCTGCGCGGTTCAACGGACGGCCGGCCTCCCAAAGGAGCTGCATCATCGCAAATTCGGAATTCGTTAAACGGATATATGGTTTTTTTCTTTTCATGCTATATCCTCCTGACAATTTTCATATTCCATATTGTTTCAACTAATCCTGTCGAAAGTAATATCAGTATATTTTTATTTTTGCAATTTGTCAAGGGATTTGGAATAAAAAAACTATCGATGAGGCAGTTTTTTTCAAAAAATTCACATTTTAGAAATAAAAAGAAGACCGGCAGCGCATTTTACCTACCGATCTTCTGTATTTTACGCCTTTTTACGCGTCGTTTTCAATAAACAGCGTCTTAAAATACGGCAGTTCCTCTGCCCATGCGCAGAACACGTGCCACTCGTCCAGCTTGTGGTGGCGGCGCGCAAAATACATGTTCGCAATGTTCTCGTAGTTCATGGTACAGGTGCGCATCTGGTTGTAGCTTGAAGGCAAAAGCTGAATGAGGCTGTACCAAAGGTCTTTGTCCTTCGTCTCCACAAATTCCACGCGCAGCTTTTCCAGCACGCCAATGGTCTGCATCAGGCTCTCCTTTGCCGCGGGCACCATACGGTCACAGCTGAAGTCCGCTTCTTCAAACGTCTTCGCCTGAATTTTGTGCATCGTGCTCGTGGAGTTCGCCACGGTGCCCACCTTATACGTGTCGAATTCCTTCCACCAGTAGATCGGCGCGGTGAGGTCGACCGAAACGAAGATCTGTCGGATAAATTTGCGGTGATCCGTACCCGCCTTGCACAGACGTTTTGCAAGGCTCAGGTCGTTTTCACCGAAAACGAACGTGCCGTCCGGCTCGGTGTGGCTGTCCATGCGGTCCCAGCTGTTCATGGGGTTGCGTGCGCCTCTGATGGCGTTTTCAAAGTTCATGACGCTTGTACGTTCGATCTTAATCATGTCGTTCAACCTTTCGTATTCAAATTATTTGTGGTACTTCGTGCCCGCGTTGATGGAAAACGCGCGGTACAGCTGCTCGCACAGCATAACGCGTGCCAGCTGGTGCGGAAACGTCATCGGCGACATGGAAATGCGCTTCGAGCCCTGCTTCACGCTGTCATCCAGCCCGTGTGACGAACCGATAACGAACGCTAAGCTGCTCTCCCCGTTTACGGCCGCCGCGTCGATCTGCTGCGCGAGCTGCGTGGAGGAGACAAGCTTGCCCTCAATGCACAGCGTGTAAAGCGTGCTGCGCCCCGCCGCCGCCAAAATCGCCTTCGATTCCTCGCCGAGCGCCTTTGCAATCTCCGCCGCATTCGGATCCTGCGGCATGCGCGCTTCGTTCAGTTCGATGATCTGGAACCGGCAGAATGCGGAAAGTCGCTTTGCGTATTCCTGCACGGCGTCACGCCAATATTTTTCTTTGAGCTTACCGATGCAAATCAGCTTTACCTCCAGCATATTGTCTCCCTATGTTAAAATGTGATGGCGCCGCCGGTCAGGTTTTCGATCGGCGCGACCTGCAATATGTAGTCCTCCGCATTCTCCACGCCCGCCATCTGCATGCCGCAGACGGCGGTCTGCCGCGCAATGTCCGGCGTGTTGTTCTCGCGGCTCAAATGCGCCAGCAAAAAGTGCTTTGTGCCGTCTTCAAAAAGCTCCGGCAGCAGGTCGGCGCACGCGGTGTTTGAGAGATGCCCGAAGTCCGATAAAATGCGCCGCTTTAAGCTGTACGGGTACGGCCCCGTGCGCAGCATACCGATATCGTGGTTCGATTCGATGACCGCAAGATCTGTGCCGTGCAGGTTCTCTTCCACCTCCGGCGTGATGTGTCCAATGTCCGTCGCGACCGTGACGGTGTGTCCGTCTTCGGCTTCTATGCGGTAGCCGAAGCTCTCCGCGCAGTCATGCGGCGTGCGGAACGCGTTTACGTGCATTCCGGCGAGCTCTAACGTGTCTTCAATCGTGTAGGCGGGATATTTGTCGTTTAAAATTCCCATCGATTCCAAGGCCCCCAGCGTGCCCTTAGAGGCAAACACGGGAATATGGTATTTGGAAGCGAACACACGCAGACCGCTGATGTGGTCGCTGTGCTCGTGCGTAATGAGGATGCCCTGCACGGAAAGCGGGTCTATACCGCAGCGCTGCATGACAGTCGTCACTTGCTTGCAACTACGTCCGATATCCACCAAAATGCCCGAAGATTTTGAACCGATATAATAACTGTTTCCCGTGCTGCCGCTGAACAGCGGGCAAAGCTCTGCCATTTGCACCCTCCCTGTTTTCATAAAAAACGCCCTGACAAGGTTTTGTCGGGGCGAAACGGTCTGTATACGGTTTTAACCGATCTTTGCGGTATCGCTGTTTGTGGGATCGAGCATCAAATACATGTCCGCGCCAAGGCCGACGAACTTCTCCACGATGTCCTCATAGCCGCGCTGAATGTGCTCAATGTCCTCAATCTTCGTCACGCCATGCGCAGCAAGACCGGCAATGATCATCGCCGCGCCCGCACGCAGGTCAGTCGCACGCACCGGTGCACCCTTCAGGTATTCCACGCCCTCAATAATGGCGCTCTTGCCCTCTACGGTGATCTGTGCGCCCATGCGCTTCAACTCTTCCACATAGCGGAAACGGTTTTCCCACACGCTCTCATTTAAAATACTCGTGCCCTGCGCAATGGAGAGCAGCGCCGCGATCTGCGGCTGCATGTCCGTCGGGAAGCCCGGGTGCGGCATCGTTTTCACGTTGCACTTACTCAGCGGGCCGTCGCAGCGCACGCGCACCGCGTCGTCATATTCCACAACCGTCACACCCATCTCCATCAGCTTCGCCGTGATGGATTCCAGGTGCTTCGGCGTCACGTTTTTCACAAGCACATCGCCGCGCGTTGCAGCCGCAGCCGCCATGTACGTGCCGGCTTCAATCTGATCCGGAATAATCGAATACGTAATGCCCTTCAAATGCTCCACGCCGCGAATCTTGATAACGTCCGTACCGGCGCCGCTAATGTTCGCACCCATGGAGTTTAAGAAGTTAGCAAGATCGACCACGTGCGGTTCGCGCGCGGCATTCTCAATAACCGTAAGGCCCTTTGCCTTTACGGCTGCAAGGATAATATTCATCGTTGCACCGACGGTGACCATGTCAAGGTAAATGTGCGCACCGCGCAGCTCCTTTGCGGAGACCTCGATCATGCCGTCGTTGAGGCTGTACGTGCAGCCCAGCGCCTTAAAGCCCTTAATGTGCTGGTCAATGGGACGCACGCCGAAATCGCAGCCGCCGGGAAGCGGCACAATAGCCTTGGAGCAGCGGCCGAGCAAAGCGCCGATGTTGTAGTAAGAGCCGCGCATTTTGCGGCCCAACTCGCTCGGCACCACGTTCGTGTGGATGGTAGTCGGGTCAATCTCCACGGTATTCTTGCCGAGCCAGCGCACAGTCGCGCCCATCTCGGTCAGGATGCGTGCACTGAGCTTCACATCGGAAATGTTCGGTACGTTCTCTATACGGCAGGGAGATTCCGCCATGGCTACGGCCGGAATGATCGCCACAGCCGCGTTTTTCGCGCCGCTGATGACAACCTCACCGTGCAGGCGCTTTCCGCCCTTGATGATAAATTTATCCACTGTAATTTTCCTTTCTGCGGGCGCGGCATATCCTCGGCAGTCAAAGGCACACTGCCTGCCGCCACACAGCGCCGCAACGCGCTGCACGAAGTAGGATCTTTCGTTATGCCCGCCGGTCCGTGACCGACTGATTTATTCCTGAAACGGGCTGCCGCCGATTGGGCAGCTACACAGCGCGGGTACGAAAAAAGCCCAATGCCGTGCGCAAAAAACTAAGGCAGTCTAAAACAAAACATACACTGCCGCATCTATTTAAAGAAAAAGTGATCGCAAAATATAGTATGACCAGTAAACATAATAATACACAATGGAAAAATTGTCAAGAAGCCACAGGCTATTTGGAAGGTTTTTCCAAGATTATGTAAACGAAAAGTGCCAAACCCGGCCGTTTGCGCGCCTTTTTCTGTATAGGTACTGCGCTTTACACTTATTTTTTCTTAAAGGAGATCGTAGATTCCGTGCCGTTTCGGATGCGCTTAATATTCGCGCGGTGCTTGATGATAACGGTAGCGCCGATCAGTGCCGCCACAAGTGTTGCCATTACAACGTAAAGCACCGGCAGCCCGCCCACGCAGCAGTCCACAAAATACGTCATACAGAACGTCACAACGGGATAGATCGCCGCTGCCGTAATAGACGAAAGCGAGACCATGCGCTTTTTCAGGAACACCAGAAGGAACACCGCAAAGCAAATGAGGAACACGCGCCAGTCGAGCAAAAGCATCATCGCCGCCGTGGTCACAACGCCCTTGCCGCCGCGGAAGCCGAAGTACAGCGGGTACATGTGGCCGATCATGCAGCAAAAGCCCGCCGCATACATGCCAAGGCGCGCCATTTCGGGGTCTACGCCGTTTGCAACGCACGCGTGCTTTACAAGAAAATAGCCGACCAAAACGCTCGCAACACACTTGCAGAAATCGAGCAGAAACGTCAGCGCAGAGGCTTTTTTGCCCGCCACGCGCAGCACGTTCGTTGCACCCGCGTTGCCGCTGCCGTGCGCGCGCACATCTTCGTGCGCAAACGCTTTGGTCAGCAAAATGGCAAAGCTGATACTGCCAAGCAGATACCCCACAAGCGCTGAAAGCAGCAGCGGCAAAATTAAAGAACCGAAATTTTCCATGTAGATCAAGTCCTTCCCCGTCAGTCTGCCTTATCGCCGCGCTCGCGCACGATCATGCGCACCGGCGTGCCCTCTAAGCTGAAGATCTCGCGGATGCGGTTCTCCAGATAGCGCTGGTACGAGAAGTGGAAAAGCTCTTTGGAATTTACAAAGCAAATGAACGTAGGCGGTCTGGTAGAAGCCTGCGTCATGTAGTAGATCTTCAGGCGCTTGCCCTTATCGGTCGGCGGCTGTACGCGTGCCGTTGCCTGTGCCAGAATGTCGTTCAAGGTGCCGGTCGTAATGCGCATCGCGTTGCTGGAAGCAACCTTGTGGATGAGTTCAAACAAGCGGTCAAGTCGCTGGCCGGTCTGCGCGGAGATGAAAATGATCGGCGCGTAGGACATAAAGGAAAAGTCCTTTTCAAGCTTCGTCTTATATTCCTGCATGGTTTTGTCGTCTTTTTCAACGGCGTCCCACTTGTTGACCGCAATGATGCAGCCCTTGCCCGCTTCGTGCGCGATGCCGGCAACCTTGGAGTCCTGCTCCGTAAAACCGACCGTGGCATCGATGAGGATGACGCACACGTCTGCCCTGTCCACCGCCATTTCGGCGCGCAGGTTGCTGTAATGCTCAATGGAATCCTCCACCTTGCTCTTGCGGCGCAGGCCGGCAGTATCGATGAACGTAAATACGCCGTACTTGTTTTCGATGGTGGTATCCACCGCGTCGCGCGTCGTACCCGCAATGTTGGAAACGATGCAGCGGTTTTCGCCGGAAACGCGGTTCACAAGGGAAGATTTGCCGACGTTCGGCTTGCCGATGACGGCGACCTTGATGATCTCGCCCTCGTCCTCCTCTTCCTTTTCCTCCGGCAGATGTTCGAGGACGGCATCCAACAGGTCGCCCGTACCGTGTCCGTGCACGGAAGACACCTGAATGGGGTCGCCGAGGCCGAGGTTATAAAACTCATAAAAATCCGCCGGCGGGTCGCCCAGCGTATCGCACTTATTGACGCACACGATGACCGGCACATTGCTGCGCTGGAGCATCTGAGCGATGTTGAGGTCCGTTGCGACCATGCCGGTGCGCACATCGGTCACGAAAATGATGCAGTCCGCAGAATCAATGGCAATCTGCGCCTGCGTGCGCATCTGGGACAAAATAATATCCTTCGATTCCGGCTCGATGCCGCCCGTATCTACCAGTGAAAACTTTCTGTTTTTCCATTCACACTCGCCGAAAATGCGGTCACGCGTCACGCCCGGCGTGTCCTCCACGATGGAAAGGCGCTGCCCGATCAGCTTGTTGAACAACGTGGATTTACCGACGTTCGGTCGGCCCACGATGGCTACAATAGGTCTTGACATACGGTTTTCCTCCTTCTTTTTTCCTTACTCCGCAGTGCCCAAAATGTCCTTGAGCTCGCCTGCGGCGTCTTTATGCATTCTGTAAGCCGGCACACCCAGCTTTTCGCTGAGCTGCTGCACGGTCATATCGTCTAAGAAAATATCTTCGTCCGCCATAAGCATGGACGGTGCAAGCAAAATTGCGTCGCCAAGGTTTTCGCGGCTCAAGCGGTTCACAAGGTCACGCCCCGTGAGCAGCCCGGTCACGTTGACCGTACCGCCAAAGAAATCGTTGTGCACAGGCACAAGGTTGATCTCGAGCCCCGGGAATTTTTCGCGCGCAAAGTCCATCACATGCTCCATAAACGCATACACGCCTTCGCCCGTCGGGATCGTCACGCGGCGCTTTATGTCGCGCTCCGGCTCGTCTTCAACCGCCCAGGAAAATTCTTCTTCTAAGTCGCGCAGCATACCCACGCCGTTTTCAATCTGCGGGAAGTCCTCGTAGAATTCATACGGCGGCAGCTCGCGCTTTGCAATGAGGTAGAACTCGTCGCTCGGGAACACGGTTCTCGAGCCGCGCTCTGCCTTGAATTTATCGCCCCACCGCTCCAAAATCTCGATCGCCGCGCGCGCCGTATCCTTGTTAAACGTCTCCAGCGGATACAACCCCTTGCGGTAGCGCGTCACGCCGACCGGCACGCAGGCGACGCTCTGTAAGCTCTCGCCGAGCGCGTACATTTCGGAAAGCGTAAATTCCAGCTCCTCGCCGTCATTCAGCCCCGGGCACAGCACGATCTGACAATTCAGCTTGATGTTGTGCTCCGCCAGCTTGCGCACAAAACGCAGCGCGTCGCCCGCAAAGCGGTTGTGCATCATCTTGCAGCGCAGCGTGGGGTTCATCGTATGCACGGAAATATTAATAGGGCTGATGCGCATTTCAATGATACGGTCGATCTCACGCTCATCAATGTTCGTCAGCGTGATGTAGTTGCCGAACAAAAACGAAAGGCGGTCATCATCATCCTTAAAATAGAGCGTTTCGCGCATGCCGGGCGGCAGCTGGTCAATGAAGCAGAACACGCACTTGTTGCGGCAGGAGCGCTGCCTGTCCATAAGATACGTTTCAAACGCAAGGCCCAGTGCGCCGTACTGCGGCTTTACGAATTTCTCTTCGCGCCGCTCGCCCTCCGCCGTTTCGTATACCACATGCAGATGGGTGTTCGTCTCGTAAAAACGGAAATCGAGAATATCCGTGATGTTATGCCCATTGATTGAAATAAGCTTATCGTGCGGCTTTATGCCGGCCCGCTCGGCAAGGCTGTTTTTATCCACGCCGAAAATTTCAACTGCCACAGCTTTTCTCCCTTCCGTTTTGAGGTAGTATGCGCGAAATTTGCCGCTGTTTTACGGCTCGGCACCAAAAAATGCCGACAAAACAATAGAGAAGGAGCACGCAAATGCCCCTTCTCTATCTGGCACAATTATTGTTTCAGGCAAAATTATGCTTCCTTCTTAACAACTTCTCTGCCGTTGTAGTAACCGCAGTTACCGCAAACCCTGTGAGGTGTCTTATACTCTCCGCACTGCGGGCATTTCATAAGGGCAGGAGCGCTAAGCTTCCACACGTTAGAACGTCTCTTATTCTGTCTGGCACTGGACACTTTTCTCTTGGGTACCGCCATCGTCAGCACCTCCTTATATTAAACTAAAACTTTGGTTATCTGGAATTATTGTAGCAGCTGCCGCAGGGCCTCCAGACGGGGATCTGTCTGCTGCTTTGCACAGGCGCAGTCGCCTTCGTTCAGGTTTTTGCCGCAAGTGGGGCAAAGCCCTTTACAGTCTTCCTTACAAAGGAATTTCGTCGGCGTCAAAAGGATGATATCGGAATAAATCAGCTCGTCCAAATCCAGCTCATCGCCTTCAATCACGATATAATCTTCAAAATCCTCTTCATCATTCAACTTGTTCACAATCACGTGAGAAATGTTGTGACAAAGCTCTTTACGCGTCAACGTCAAGCACCTGTTGCACGGCATCGAATACGCATAGCGCACCTCCACGTTCAGCTCCGCACTGGAAGCGAACGAACGGATGCTGCCCTTGACCTGAACCGGCGTGACAAACGGCTTACAGCCGTCAATCTCCACCTCCGACAGATCGACCGTATAATCGATCGCCTGTGAAATATCCTCTCCCGAGAAATATTTTTTCAAATCGATAAGCATAGTTTTTCCTCATACCGTACTTGATATATTATAAATACCACGCGCGGTTTTGTCAAGAAAAATTTGAAAATTCGGCATTATGCCGCGAAAAAAAGTGTTCGGCGGGTCGTTTCCGCCGAAACACTGTTGCTTTTTTCGTTTTTGCACTGCTTTTCGTTACTGTTTCGGGCGGTGCAAAGGCTTTTTGAGGCCGAAATTACTTCGCGACAAATTCCCGAACGGAAGCCGGCAGTTCCTCTGCGTCAGCAGAAATGAGCAGGCAGATGTTCACGTTGGAAGATTCGCTGAGCGTCTTGAGCTTCGCGGTGAGCGGCTCAACTTCCTCAACGCCCTTGCCGGTGATCTTCAGGGTGGAGTCAACGAAAACGTCCGTCACATCGTAGTTTGCAGCGCAGATGCCGCTGACAAAGCCTACAAGTGCGTCCAGGCCCTCAATGCCGTAAGCGTCGGAGTCAACAAGACGTGCCTTGTGGGAAATATCGTAAGTAAGCTTAAGGCCCTTTTCGATAACAACAACGTTGCCGTTGGAGTTCTGAACCGCTTCGTTTGCAAGCTCGATGAGCTTCTTGGTTTTGCCGGAGCCTTTTTTGCCGATTAAAAGAGTGATCATAGTGAAGTCCTCCTGTGTATTTTTTCCGCAGGTGCGGATTTACGCCTTTTTATTTGGAAAGTCTTGCTTCCAGTGCTTCTTTTTCGCCTTCGTAACCCGGCTTGCCGAGCAGAGCAAACATGTTCTTCTTATAGCTTTCAACGCCCGGCTGGTTGAACGGGTTCACGCCGAGGAGATAGCCGGAGATGGCGCAAGCCTTCTCGAAGAAGTAGATGATCTGGCCGAGGGTATCCTCGGAGAAATCGGGAGCGGAGATCACAACGTTCGGCACGCCGCCGTCGTTGTGTGCCAGCACGGTGCCCTCAAACGCCTTGCGGTTAATATACGCCATGCTCTTGCCCTCGAGGAAATTGAGGCCGTCTACGTTTGCCGGGTCGTTGCCGATGACAACTTCGCGCTTCGGCTTCTCAAACAGCATCACGGTCTCAAAGAGGCTGCGTCTGCCGTCCTGAATGTACTGACCCATGGAGTGCAGGTCTGTGGAGAAGACAACGGATGCCGGGAACAGGCCCTTGCCGTCCTTGCCCTCGCTCTCGCCGTACAACTGCTTCCACCACTCGTTCATGAGCGTGTAGCACGGCTCATAGCTGACCATCACTTCGGTCGTCTTGCCCTTATTGTAAAGAATGTTGCGAATGGCAGCATACTTGTAGCAATCGTTTTCTTCCATGTTCGGGTTGTTGTAGGCAGCCTGTGCCTTCTGTGCGCCCGCCATGAGTGCGTCGATATCCGCACCGGCCACAGCGATGGGCAGCAGACCCACAGCGGTGAGAACGGAGTAACGGCCGCCGACATCATCCGGTACAACGAAGGTCTCGTAGCCTTCTTCGTCCGCAAGGTGCTTCAACGTGCCGCGCGCCTTATCGGTCGTGCAGAAAATACGCTTCTTTGCTTCTTCCTTGCCGTACTTCTTCTCGAGGATCTCGCGGAAAACACGGAACGCGATAGCCGGCTCCGTGGTGGTGCCGGACTTGGAAATCATGTTGATGGAAATATCCTTGCCCTCGCAGATCTCAACCAGCTCCGCCAGCGCGGTGGAAGAAATACTGTTGCCGGTGAAATAGATGTCCGGCGTATCTTTCTTCAGTGCATTGTAATGCTCGCTCTTGAGGAACTCGATCGCTGCGCGTGCACCGAGGTAGGAGCCGCCGATGCCGATGACGATAAACACATCCGTGTTCTTCTTGATGCGCTCCGCAGCCGCCTTGATGCGTGCAAATTCCTCTTTATCGTAATTGGTGGGCAGGTCCACCCAGCCGAGGAAATCATTTCCCGGACCCTTGCCGGATGCCAGAAGCGCATGTGCACTCTCAACCTGAGAAGCCATTGCAGCGTATTCGTGCTCGCCGATAAAGCCCTTCAAGTATCCGCATTCCAATTTCAATGCCATTTCTATTGCCTCCTATTTGCATGATGATGCTTTTGCACGTGTGAAACCGTTTTCACAGCCCCACTTTATGCAAGGTACACCACAAGTCAAATCTATGTGCTTTCATCATACAATAATTTGACGCATTTTGCAAGTGCACAACGCGGATTTCATGAAAAGTTAACGAAGGTTTTTTTTGCAAATCAGATTTCACGCCGCTTCTGCTGCGAAAAAACAAGCCAAAAAATATTGCAATGCGGAAGAAAATGTGATGGCGGGCGCTTCGGTTTTCGCCGTGATTTTGAGCGACTGCACCGTGTCGCCGTTCAGCGCGACCTCCGCCGTACCGAGCACATCCCCCGGTTCTACCGGCGCAGGAACGTTTTCCGGCAAAATGAGCTTTATCCCGATCTCCGCGCCGCCCGAGGCTGTTAAAACGCCGCGTGGGGCTTCACACGCAAGCGAAACGGCGCTCACCATGCCGCCCGTAACGGGCAGCTCGGGCAGTTCCGGAAGCTCCGGTGTCGTCAGCTTCCAGTTTGCAAAGCCGTAATCGAGCAGCGAAGACGCGGCCGAAAAGCGGTCTTTCGTATTTTCCGCACCGAGCACTACCGCAATGAGCCGCATACCGTTTCGCTCTGCCGCAGCCGAAATGCAGCTGCCCGCCGCACTTGTCGTGCCGGTTTTCAGCCCCAAAATGCCGTCATACGTGCGCACGAGCTTATTTGTATTCACAAGCTGCGTCTGCCCGTCACGCACATAATCAATCCAGATGAGCGTGTAATCAAATATTTTCTCGTGCTGCATCAACGCGCGGCTCATCACCGCCACATCATAGGCGCTCGTAATGTGCCCGTCTTCGTCAAGACCGTTGCAGTTTTTAAAAACGGTGTCGTTCATGCCTAACTCCGCCGCGCGGGCGTTCATACGCTCCACAAATGCGTCCTCGCTGCCCGCGACTGCCTCCGCCAAAACGACCGCCGCGTCGTTCGCGCTCATCACCACGCACGCTTTAATGAGGTCGTCTACGGTCATCTGCTCGCCCTCCTTGAGCCAAATGTCCGAGCCGCCCATGCCCGCCGCGTGCGCCGAGGCCGTGAGCACATCGTCCAGATGCAGCGTGCCTGCATCGATTGCCTCAAATACGAGCAAAAGCGTCATCACCTTCGTGATGGACGCACAAGGTCGCTGCACATGGGCAGACTTTTCGTATAACACCTGACCCGTGGAGGCTTCCATCAGCACCAAAGCCTGCGCGGGGAAATCCGGCGTCTCTGCACGCGCAAGCGGACAGAACACACCGATCAGCAATACAGCAGCCAAACAGAAGCCAAGAAAATGTCTTTTCATAAGTAAACACCCCCGCACCAAAAGATATGCGGGAGTGTCCTTCAATCATTCTATTAAATTTCACCGGCGCACCGGGATGCCGTTTTCCGCAAGGTAACCCTTGAGCTCCGGTATGCCGATCTCGCGGAAGTGGAAAAGTGACGCCGCCAAAACCGCGTCCGCCTTACCCCTTGTAAACGCGTCCTTAAAATGCTCCATCTTGCCCGCACCGCCGGATGCAATGACCGGGATGCCCACGCTTTCGGAAACCGCGCGGGTCAGCTCCAGGTCATACCCGGCCTTCGTGCCGTCGCAATCCATACTCGTCAGCAGAATTTCACCCGCGCCGAGCTTCTCCGCGCGCTTTGCCCATTCTACAGCGTCAATGTCCGTGTCCACGCGACCGCCGTTTAAATACAGCGTCCAGCCCGCACCATTCGGACGGCGCTTCGCGTCCATCGCCATCACAACGCACTGGCTGCCGAATTTATACGCCGCGTCCGCAATGAGTTGTGGATTTTTCAGCGCGGCGGAGTTTACCGAAACCTTATCCGCGCCCGCGCGCAGCAGCGCCGTGAAGTCCTCTACCGTACGGATGCCGCCGCCCACCGTAAACGGGATAAATATGCTGTTCGCCACGCGGGAAACGATATCCAGCATGATACCGCGCGCATCGGAGGACGCGGTGATGTCAAGCAAAACAAGCTCGTCCGCGCCCTGCCGGTCGTATTCGACAGCGGCCTCCACAGGGTCACCCGCATCGCGTAAATTCACGAAATTTGTGCCCTTAACGACCCTGCCGTTTTTAAGGTCAAGGCACGGGATAATGCGTTTGGCGTACATTACACGCCCCCCTTTCCCTGCGTCATGGCGGCGAAGTTTTCGAGCAGCTTCAGTCCCAACGCTCCGCTTTTTTCCGGGTGAAACTGACATGCCATGAGGTTATTTTTCTGCACCGCCGCATGAATTTCCACACCGTACTGCGCCGCAGCGGTCACAACATCCTCTTCGGCCTTTAAATAATACGAGTGCACAAAGTACACATACGGCTCGCCCGTAATGCTTCGGAACAACCCGCTGTCCTTTTTGATTTCAAGCGAATTCCACCCGATATGCGGAATTTTCAGCCCCGGCGCAGCAGGAATACGCAGCACCTTACCTTTTAAAAGCGACAGGCCGGAGACGCCCGGGGATTCCTCGCTGCTCTCAAACAGAATTTGCAGCCCTAAACAAATACCCAAAAACGGCTTGCCGGAGGCGACGAACGCTTTAATCGGCGCTTCCAGACTTCTCCCGCGCAGCTCGTGCATGGCGTCGCCAAACGAGCCGACGCCCGGCAGCACGGCGCCGTCGGCTTTCATGAGAACGCTCGGGTCCTGTGTGACTTCGACCTCGCAGCCGATATGCATAAGCGCTTTTTCCACGCTGCGGATATTGCCCGCGCCGTAATCTATAATTGCGATCATCCCGTCGCCTCCCTATTGCTTTGATTTAACGTGATAATATAGTATCACATATTGTTTTATTCGTCAACAGGATTTTTTCTTCCCGCAATCAAAACAGCTTTCTTTAATTTTGGGCAAAAAGAAAGCACGCAGAAAAACTGGTCTGCGTGCTTCTATGCTAGCTTGTTTGGTATTTTAAAGGCGTCTTTGCGGACGCCTTTTGGGAGACCCCCTAATTGGGTCTCCCACGAGGGAACAGTCCACTGGACTGTTCCCTCTCCTGTCCTGATTTTATGGCAGGCAAAAGGATTTCGAGCTCTGCGGAGCTCGACCAAGGGTTTCACCCTTGGATTCCACAGCCTTTTGAAAAAGGCTGGCGAAAACTTTTACGTCGCTTCGCTGTGCTTGACTTTGGCTTAATCTAAACCGTCCGCCCAGCCCATGGATCTTTCCACGGCCTTATGCCAGCGTTTCAGCGCTTTTGCTTCGCTGCCTGCTGCCGTTTGCGGGTCATACGCATTTTTAAGCTTCCACACAGTCCTAAGCTCATCCAGCGATTCCCACACACCGACGGCCAACCCCGCCAGCATCGCGGAGCCGAGCGCGGTGGTCTCCAGACACTTCGGCTGTCTCACGGCGCAGTGCAATAAATCTGCCTGATACTGCATCAAAAAACGGCTTCTCGATGCGCCGCCGTCCACGCGCAGCTCGGAAATTTCCGTGCCGCTGCCCGCTTCCATGGCTTTCACGAGGTCATAGCTTTCATACGCAATGCTTTCCAGCACAGCGCGGCAGATGTGCGCCTTAGACGTACCGCGCGTCACGCCGAGCAGTGCGCCCCGCGCATACATATCCCAGTACGGTGCGCCAAGCCCTGTAAACGCCGGCACAAACACCGCGCCGCCTGCGTCCTCCACGGTCTCCGCAAGAAGGTCCGCTTCCTGCGGGTTCGCGATAAGCTTCAACTCATCGCGCAGCCATTTGATGGCCGAGCCCGCGTTAAACGCACTGCCCTCAAGCGCATAGGTCGTCTCGCCATTCACGCACCAACCGATCGTCGTAATAAGCCCCCGGTCGGAGAAAACCGGCTTATCACCCGTGTTCATCAGCACAAAGCAGCCCGTGCCGTATGTATTTTTCGCCATGCCCTTATCAAAGCAGCACTGTCCGAACAGCGCGGCGTGCTGGTCGCCCGCAATGCCCGCAATCGGAATTTTCCTGCCGAGTATCGTTTCGGAGCACATGCCCACAATGCCGGAGGAGTCCACGACTTTCGGCAGCGCGTCACGCGGGATACCGAACACGTTCAGCATTTTCTCGTCCCAATCAAGCTTTTGAATGTCAAACAGCATGGTGCGCGAAGCGTTCGTCACGTCCGTCACATAGCTTTCGCCCTCTGTGAGCGAATAAATGAGCCACGTATCAATGGTACCGAAGCGTAGGCGATGCTCCTTCGCGAGCACTTTGGCCTTCGGCACGTTATCCAAAATCCACTTCATTTTGGTGCCGGAAAAATACGGGTCGATGATGAGTCCCGTCGTTTTATGAATGTACTCCTCAAGTCCCTCGGCTGTTAACCGCTCGCATTCCGGCGCGGTGCGGCGGCACTGCCACACAATGGCGTTGCAGATCGGGATACCCGTCTCGCTGTCCCACGCCACGGTGGTCTCTCTTTGATTCGTGATGCTGATGGCAGCGATGTCCTCCGCGGTGATCTCCGCCTCATGCACCGCCTGCCGCATGGCGTAAAGCTGCGTCTGCAAGATCTCCACGGCATCGTGCTCCACATAGCCGGGCTGCGGGTAAATCTGCGTAAATTCGCGCTGTCCCATGCCCGCAATGCCGCCCAAAGCGTCAAACAACACGGCGCGCGAACTGGTCGTGCCCTGGTCAAGCGATAAAATGTATTGACCGATTTTCAAGTTCAAGCCCTCCTTACCAACGGAAGAAATTGAGCCGGTGCTCCTTGCGGTCCTCCTGCTCTCTTGTGTTTGTGATGACTTTATACCGTACCACCCATTTCGGGTCAATATACTCCAAAATCGCCTGCGGCATTTTGTACTGGAACAGATGCCGCTGGTGCTTAAGGCTCTCCACCACACGGAGATGGTCCGAAGATTTCACATCCAAGCTGCCGACGATGATGGTGGAATAATCGTTCGGGTTCGTGTATTTGAAGTTGTCGAGAAAATCCGCCCAGTCGGTGTACTCGGTCAGCTTCACGTATTCGCGCGGGACATTGAGACGGATGCGCACCGCACCCGAAACGCGTCCGCCGGTATTCTGCTTTCTGCCGCGCACCACGCCGAATATGGGGCATTCGCAGTGCAGGTCGAGCATATCGATGAGCGCGGCGTACTCCTTCTTAAACGAAATACTGGGGCTTGCGCGGTAAATCTTGCCGCTTTGCAAAATACGCATCACGGCGCCGGACTGATATGTGTCAATAATCATGTTCTGATAAACCCTTTCCCTTAAAAATCGCGGCGATCCCTGCGTCGCTCCGCCCGTTTCAAAAAAACACAGGCGGTTTTTCAATACCGAAATTCAAATATATGCGGAAATGTTACTTTGTAGCCCAATCGTATAAAAAGCGGTCAAACTCGCCGACCTTGCGCTTATCGGGCTTGATAAGGTAGCGTTTTAAAAGATCCTTTTCGTTTTCCACCGTCCGCTTATAGTATGCGCCCGCAATGCCGCCCGCAATGCACGCCACGGTGTCGGTGTCGCACTTCACGCTGAACACATTGCGGATGCAGCTTTCCCAATCCTCGCTTTCCATAAAGCAGCGGAACGCAAGCGGCATGGTCCCCTCCGCCGTAGCATCAAACTTCGCCTTCGGCCGGTACGCCCACAGCGGCTTATGCACGGGGTATTCAAACTCTTTGTTAAAGTATTTTTTCAGGTCCTTTTTGCGCTCGCCGTGCAGCGCAAGGTAAATGAGCCCCGCGGTCGCAACAGCGGCTTTCAGGCCCTCTATGTGGTTGTGTGTGCACATGGCGCTGTTTTTCGCTTCTTCCTCCACCTTTTCCAGCGTATCAAAGTGGTAAGCGATGTAGCTGACGCGCATGGCCGCGCCGTTGCCGAAGCTGCCATAGCCCGTTTCGGCATGTCCGTCCAGCCAGCGCTGAAACATCGTGCCGTACCCCACGTCTCTGTACATACGCCCGAATTTGCCATAAGCCTTTGCATAGCTGATGTCATTTAAAAGCGCGTATTTCGTCGCGATGGTCAGCACCGTATCGTCCGTGAAAAAGCAGTTGTTCCCAAAAAGCTCCACCTTTTTATAGTTGAACCCGCTCGGTTTGCTGAACTCAAACCGCGAGCCGGCAATGTCTCCTAAAATCGCACCGGTCAATCGGATCCCTCCATTCCCTGCATGATCGGTTTCAGTATACCATGTTTTTTCTTCTGTTTCCACATATTTTTGTGAAAAAGTTCCGATTTCGAACAGCTTTTTGATTCTTTTGACTTTTTTCGCCGAATACGGTATGATATAGTTTAAGATAAGCTCATAAAGAGGTGTTCAAAATGAGAAACGCAAAACGGCTTTTGGCGGCGCTTCTGCTCGCGGCGGCGCTCATCTTTTCCTCGGCATCGTGCGGCGGGCAGACCGAAACGGCAAGCGAAGCGCCTGCCGCCGCGTCTTCCGAACCGCAGCGGGATTACACCGTGCAGATCTCCAAGGACACCCTGCGCCGCACAGGGCTCGACATCACCGCCGCGGCGCACCGGCTGGGGCTTACAAACGTCACCACAAATGATGACGGCTCCTGCACGATAGAAATGACAAAAGACGAGCGCGATGCCGTCTGCACCGCGCTGAAGGAAAGTCTGCACGAGCAGATCATCGCTTTGCCGGAGGACGGCACGTGGCCGTTTATAAAAAGCGTCACGCTTTCCGAAGACGGCCGCAGCGCCGAAATTCTGAGCACCAAAGACCTGTATAAACCGGAGCGCGACAACGCCGCTGCGCAGGCCGTGTACATTCCCGCGCTGCTCTACGCAGCGTTTACGGGCGAGGACGCAGAAAGCTTCGCGGTGCACTTCACCGTAAAAGACGAAACGACCGGCGATGTGCTGGGCGAGTTCGATTACCCCGCCGCAGAGCCGACCGCTTCCGAAAGCGATGCAAGCGGCACAGAAAGCACCGCCCCCTCGCCCGACACCGCAGAATAAACCGCATAAAAAGAACGGAGCCGCACAGGTTTATCACCCATGCGCGGCTCCGTTCTTTTACTTTTTCGCCTGTGCAAGCTCGCCCATTTCTTTGTGTTTTAATTCGCGCCAGACGGTGCACAGCATCGTAATGTAGCACGCGCCGCCGCCCACAAAGTTCGAGATAACCTCCGCCCAGAACACACCGTCCACACCGACAGCGGGGATCTGCGGCAGCAAAAACGTCAACGGAATGACGATGATGACCTTGCGGAGCAGTGAAAAGAAAATCGCCTGCTTTGCGCGACCCATCGCCTGCACAACATACTGCGCCGACATTTGCAGCGCCATCATAAAGCACCCGAAGAAATAAATGTGCATGGCGTGCGTGCATGTTTCGAGTAACTGCGGGTCGCCGTTAAAAAGCTGAATAAACACGTGTGGGAACAGCCTTAGCACGAGCCATACAAGCACCATATAGCTAAATGAAACGACCGTCGTGAACACAATCACGCCGCGCACGCGCTTATATTTCTGTGCGCCGTAATTGAAGCTGACCACCGGCGCCGCGGCAGATGTCACACCGTTTACCGGCGTATATGTCACTTCGCGAATGGAGTTGATGACCGTCATGACCGCGACGAACAGGTCGCCTCCGTGTTGCGAAAGCATCGCGTTGCACGCCACCTGCACAGCGCTCGACGTAAAGCCCATGATAAAGCCCGAAATGCCAAGCGAGGTGATCTTGCCGATGAGCTTTGCCTGCGGGCGCATGCGCTTTAACTCCAAACGAAACAGCGTACGCTTACCGAGCAGGAAGCGCACCACCCACACGGCGGAAACGAGCTGCGAAAGCACCGTTGCAAGCGCCGCGCCCTGCACACCCATGTCGAACACAAAAATAAGCAGCGGGTCAAGCGCAATGTTCACCACTGCGCCGATAACGACCGTCAGCATGCCGCGGTTCGCAAAGCCTTGCGCATTGATGAACCCGTTCATGCCAAGCGAGACCATCATGAATACGCTGCCGAGCATGTAAACCGAAAGATAGCTGTCCGCATAAGGGTACGTCGCGTCGCTCGCGCCGAAGAGATACAGCACCGGCTTTTTGATGAGCAGCACCACCATGCACAAAATTACGCCCGTAATGACGAGCATCGAGAACGTGTTGTTCATCACGTCTGCGGCGCGCTCACGCTGCTTTTCGCCCTCTTCGCCGCCCTGCTGTGCCGCACCGCGCGCCATAGAAAACAACGGCGTACCGCCCGTGCCGAATAAATTCGCAAACGCCGTCACCATCAGTAAAATCGGAAACGTCACGCCGACGCCCGTCAGCGCATCCACCGATGTATCGGAAATATGCCCGATATACATGCGGTCTACGATATTATATAAGACGTTCACAAACTGCGCCAGCACCATCGGCACCGCAAGGCGCAGGACCGTTTTAGAAATCGGTCCCTTTGAAAAATCATCGTTTTTCTTTATATCCGCAGCCATACTTTTGCCTTTCCGAATTAAAAAATAGCAGTATCAGTATACAACTTTCGGTAAATTTTGTAAATGGAAAGCCTTAAAAAATCACAGACAAAACGACCCCTTCGGTGGGCAATTGCCGCGAAAGGGTCGTTTGCATTTACTTTATTACAGCTTGAGTTCTACCGCAACCGGGCGGGTACCAAGCAGCTCCGCACTGCGGTCATCCGGCTGCGAGGTGCCGACGAAGAACGTGAAGCTGCGGCTGTCTACGCGGCGCGTGCCGGTGTCGTCCACAATTTCAAGCGCGGCCTTCGGCACGGTGATCTCTACGTCACACGTCTCATTTGCACCGAGTGAAACCGCCTTAAACGCACAAAGGCTGTGGTTGCGCACCGCGAATTCTGATTCATTGTCACGCACATAGACCTGCAAAATCTCATGCACGGCACAGCCCTCATTTTTGACCGTCGCCGTAATCGTATAGTGCTCGCCGTCATCACGCATTTCGGCTTTCGTCACTTCCGTTTTACCGTAAGTGAGGCCATAGCCGAACGGATACAGCACGCCGCCCGTAAAGTAGCGGTACGTGCGGTTTTCCATCGCGTAATCCGTAAACGCGGGCAGCTCGTCGGAGTCGTTATAAAACGTCACGGGCAGCTTGCCGCTGAAGGAATACTTGCCGAACAAAAGCTCCGCAATCGCCTTGCCGCCGCGTGCACCCGGATACCAGCCCTGCACTACGGCGGAGAAGCTTTCCTGCGCAAAGCGCAAATCCATGGCGCTGCCGGTCATATTGATGAGAATGACGGGCTTGCCGGTCTTCGCGACAACCTCCATCAGCTTTCTCTGCGGCGCGGGCAGCAGTAAATTCGCCTTGTCGCCGGAGCCGACAGAATTGCTCTGGTCCATCTCCTCGCCCTCAAGATTTTCATTGAGGCCCGTCACCAGCACCACAACGTCGCTGTGCTCCGCCACGGTCTCGGCTTCGGAAAGGCGGTCGCCGGGCAGGCCCAGCCCCTCCACGCGGTCTTTGTAGAGGTGGCAACCCTCGGCGTACAGCACGCGCACGTCGTCGCCTACATAGTCCTGAATGCCCTCCAACACCGTGATATATCTTGACGCCGTGCCGTGGTAGTTGCCGATGAGCGCCATGCGGTCGTTCGCATTCGGGCCGATGACGCCGATCGTCTTGATTTTCGTTTTATCAAGCGGCAAAATGCCGTCGTTTTTCAGCAGCACAACGCTTCTGCGCGCGGCTTCCTCGCTGAGCGCCAAATGCTCCGGGCACTCTACGACCTCATAGGGAATGGAGTTGTATTCGCAGTTCTCGTCAAACTCGCCGAGCATAAAACGCGTGGTAAAGAGCCGCTCCGCCGCCGTCGTGATGTCGTCCTCGGTGATGAGCCCATCCTCGAGCGCGCGCAGCAAATGCAGATATGTGTTGCCGCAGTTTACGTCACAGCCCATCTTAATGGCAAGCGCAGCGGATTCCGGCGCGGTGGTCGTGATGTGGTGGTGCAGGTGAAAATCGGAAATCGCCCAGCAGTCGGAGACAAAGTGTCCCTGAAAGCCCCACTTGCCGCGCAGAATTTTGCGGATGAGCAGGTCACTGCCGCAGCACGGCTCGCCGAGCGTGCGGTTGTATGCGCCCATCACGGCCTCCACTTCGCCCTCTTTCACAGCGGCTTCAAACGCGGGCAGATACGTCTCCCACAAATCCTTCCGGCTCACCTCGGCGTCAAATTCGTGGCGAATGGCCTCCGGGCCGCTGTGCACAGCGTAGTGCTTCGCGCACGCCGCGACCTTCAAATATTTCCCGTCACCCTGCAAACCCTTGATGTACGCCACGCCGAGCTGCGCCGTGAGGTACGGGTCTTCGCTGTACGTTTCCTGCCCTCTGCCCCAGCGCGGGTCGCGGAACAGGTTGATATTCGGCGACCAGAACGTGAGGCCCTTATAAATATCGCGGTCGCCGTGCTTAGAAGCTTCGTTATACTTCGCGCGGGCCTCCGTCGCAACGACATCGCCGATTTTTCGGATCATCTCCGGGTCAAACATGCTCGCCATGGCAACGGGCTGCGGAAACATCGTCGCCGTGCCGGCGCGCGCCACGCCGTGCAGCGCTTCGTTCCACCAGTTGTACGCCGGAACGCCCAGCCGTTCAACGGGCGGCGCATCAAATTTCAGCTGTGAAGCGCGTTCCTCTATCGTCATTTTGGAAACAAGCTCGTGCGCCAAAGCCTGCGCCTTTTTTCTGTCTCTCATGGTAACACCCCTAAAAAGTTGTTAAAAAAAGTATAGCACGGTTTTATTCAAAAAGAAAGATAAAAGTTTTATCTTCCGGATAAATCGACAACAAAAAAAGCGGCAAACCGAAGCCTGCCGCCGAAAATTTATAATTTAGAGATTCAAAAAGCCCGCGTTCAGCATGGACTGTGCCGCCAAAATCGCACCGAGGCGGCCGCTGTTGAAGTTCACACCGCCCTGCATCCATGCCGCAAACGGCTCACGCAGCGGTGCGTCCGCAGAAAGCTCAATGGACGAGCCAAACGTGAACGAGCCGGACGCCATGATGACGTCGCAGTCGTAGCCCGGCATGGGGCTCGGCTCCGGCACAACGAAGGAATCGACCGGCGCGCCCTGCTGAATGCCGCGGATAAATGCGCACAGCGCCTCGCGCTCGCGCAGCTGCACCGCCTGAATAATATCCGCGCGCGGCTCATCGTAGCGCGGAGTCACGTCAAAGCCGAAGCCCTCAAACAGCGCCGCCGTGAACACAGCGGTCTTTAAGGCTTCGCCCGTGACGTTCGGCGCGTGGAACGTGCCCATGAAAAGCTCGCGGTTGTTGCCGAGCGTGCAGCCGATCTCGCGACCCGTACCCGGGGTCGTCAGGCGATACGCGCAGCTTTCAATAAGGTCGCGGCGGCCCGCAATGTAGCCGCCCGTCGGCGCAATGCCGCCGCCCGGATTTTTGATGAGCGAACCCGCCATAAGGTCTGCGCCCACAGCCGTCGGCTCCATTTTCTGCACATACTCGCCGTAGCAGTTATCCACCATGACAATGCAGTCCGGCGCACGGCGCTTTGCGATCTTTACAATGCGCTCGATCTCCTCCACCGTCAGGGACGGGCGCAGGCTGTACCCGCGGGAGCGCTGAATGTACACCATGCGGTGCTTCGGCGTGATGGCCGTCTCCATGCCGTCATAGTCAGGCGTGCCGTCCGGCAGCAGGTCAAGCTGCTCGTAGTTTATGCCAAACTCCTTTAATGAGCCGTTGCCGTCGCCCGTAATGCCGATCACGCCGCGCAGCGTATCATACGGCATGCCGGTAACGCTCAGCATCGTATCGCCCGGGCGCAGAACGCCAAAAAGCGCTACGGTAAGCGTATGCGTGCCGCTGACAAAATTATAGCGGCACAGCGCGTCCTCCGCACCGAGGGCACGCGCGTACACTTCGTCCAGCACGTCGCGGCCGCGGTCGCCATAGCCGTAGCCTGTCGTTGCCACAAAGTGGCTCTCGCTGACACCTGCCTGCATGAACGCAGCCTGCATCTTCTCCTGATTATACCGCTGTGTTTCGGAAATTTTCGCAAGGTACGGCGCAGCCTTCTGCTCCGCTTCCTCCGCCGCCTTCAGCACGCGGTCATCAATTTTAAAAAACTCGTACATAGTAAACCCGCTTTCGCAAACGCAAAAGCCTTCCTTTATCTGAATTATTTTAATTGCATAATTTTCCCTGCGCCCATGCGCCGCACGGTTTATAGCCCAAAGCGTCATAAAACGCCTCGTTTTTGCTTTCTTCGCGCAGGATATACACCGTGCCGCTCGGCAACATTCGCTCCATTTTTCGGATAACCGCCGTGCCAAGCCCCCTGCGGTGAAATTCCGGCAGCACCGCCACAGCAGAAATGAGGCCCGCGCTTTCGCCGAGCACTGCTGCAGCCACTGCGACGGTCTTCCCATCTGCCGAAACACCCGCGCAGCGCACCGTGCCGTGCCGCATGCGGTGGGATAAATCGAGGTAAAACGGCTCGAACTCCCCCACCATGCCGTTTGCTTTCAGCACAGCATAAATCTCTCTCGGAGAAATTTCCTCCGCAGGATGCACAGCCCCATTTCGCAGCACTTTTTGCAAAATTGCGCCGCTTTCGGTGATGTTTAGCCCCAGCTTTTCGGCATTCTCCGCGCTGCACACGACTTCATTTGTGCCCACCGCACTCAAAAACGCACGCGCCTCGTCCGCGTCGGCGATCTCCCCCGCAATGCAGACGGAGCCGTCCGTTTTTCCGTAGGCGGATTCCCCGTCCGTCCAAAACTGCGCGAACGACTGATGGAAGCCATACGCCTGCGCTTTAGACAGGATCTGACAACCAAACGGAGAACTCACGCACGGCATAGAGAGCGCTTCTAAATTTTCCGCAAGACGGATCATTACAGCTTGCCGCCGGAAATTTCCGTCATCATCAGCGCTATCAGGTCAATAACCGCCTCTATGTCCTTTTCAGTCGTCATCGCGATCGCGCTGTGGATATAGCGGCACGGGTGCGAGATTGTCAGCGTCTTCACGCCGCCGCGGGAAACGTGAATGGTGCCCGCGTCTGTGCCGCCGGCGCGCACGGTCTTCGGCTGCACCGGAATATTGTTTTCTTTACCGAGCGCCATCGCGCGGCGGAAATAATCCTTCGGGTAAACGGTGCGCATATCCGTAAGGGAAATGACTGCGCCGCCGCCCATTTTGCATGCTGCGTCCGTCGGGCTCACGCCGGGAATGTCGCCCGCCGTCGTGCCCTCCAGCACAAGCGCCGCATCGGGCTCCAGAATATACGCCGCCGTGCCCGCGCCGCGCAGGCCAATCTCCTCCTGCGTGGAGAAGACGAAATACGTGTCGTATTCGAGCGGGCGCTGCATCAGCGTGATAAGCGCAAAGCAGCCCACGCGGTCATCGAGCGCCTTCGCCTTCACCGTACCGTGCACGCGCTCAAAGAACGGCACAAAGCACGCGTTGTCGCCAATCTGCACCAATGTCTCGGCTTGCTCACGTGTATCTGCGCCGATGTCGATGGCGAGTTCGTTCACGGGTACGGGCTTTTCAAATTCGTCGCCCTTGAGCAAATGCACCGGCTTTGCGCAGATGACACCCGGCGTTTTGCCGCCCACCAGCACATCGCGGCCGGAGAGCACCTCCGGGCGGATATTGCCGACCGTCGTGAACTTCAAAAGGCCGTTTTCCGTAATGTTTGTGATGACAAAGCCCACTTCGTCCATGTGAGCGCAGAGCATCAGCTTCTTCTCGGGACGCTTTTCGCCCTTTTTAAACGCCAGAATGTTGCCGAGCGGCGAAATGTGAATCTCGTCCGCATACGGCTCAATTTCACTTAAGATCACGCTGCGCACATCGTCTTCCTCGCCGGAAACACCGATGGTGCGGGTAAGCTTTTCCAGAATTTCATAGTTAAGCATTCGGCTGCGCCTCCTTATCCGTGATATACGCCGCGATGAGCTTTGCAATGTTCTCCATATCCTCAAAATCGCAGACCTCCGCCGGGGTGTGCATGTTGCGCTGCGGCACGGAGATGAGCCCCGTGCGCACGCCGCCGCGGGTGGTGCTGATCTCGTCGCAGTTCGTACCCGTTCTGCCGCCCATGGCTTCCAGCTGATACGGGATATTTTCGCGCTTTGCGAGCTCGACAAGCTTTTTGCTGATTTTTCTGTCCAGCGCCGCGGAGAAGCCGATCATCGGCCCTTTGCCGAGCTCCGCGGTAAGCATGCTCTCCGCGTCCGGCTGCTTTGCGAACGAAACGTCCACGGCAATGGCCTCGGTGGGCTCAAGTGCATACGCAGAGACCTGCGCGCCCTGCCCGCCGACCTCCTCCTTTGTGGAGCACAGCACCATAACGCAGCAATCGGGGTTCTGTTCATTTGCAAGCTGTGCGGCGCGGATGACGCACGCGCAGCCCGCACGGTCGTCGAGCGCCGTGCCCGTGATGCGGTTGCCCATGAGCTTTTTCAGCGGGCGCGTCAGTGCGGCGCGGTCGCCGACAGCGACGAGCTTCTCCACTTCCTCTTTCGGAAGCCCTAAGTCAATGCACTGCTCCGCAACGGGCTTTATCTTATCATCACCCTTTGCAAGGTGCGGCGGCAGCGTGCAGCCGATGCCCGTGACGGTCTCCGTGCCGAACACGGTAACGGGGCTGCCCGGCAGCGTGCGGCGGTCCACACCGCCCACATTCGTCACATGCAGAAAGCCGTTTTCGTCAATGTCCGTCACGATCATACCGATCTGGTCAATGTGCGCGTCCAGCAAAATGCGGCGCTTAGAACTCAAATCGCCGAAAATGCCCACAACGCCGCCAAGCTCGTTCTCACACACCTCTTTGCAGAAGCCGAGCTCCTTTTTCGCAACTTTGAACACGTCGCCCTCACAGCCGGATGTGCCGTGCTCTGCGCACAGCGCGCGGGTGAGGCGTTCAATCTCTTCAAACATGATATTCCCTCCTAAAGCCTGATTTATAAAAACAAAAACCCCGCATTCCGAATGGAGACCCATCGAAAAGCGAGGCGCATTTCCGCAAGTATTGACTTACTTTGTGAAATACATAATGATGTTGATCACAAGGACCAGCACAAAGAAGCCGATCGCAATGAACTTTGTCCAACGAGCAAGGAACGCATCCATGGAACGCGCCTTATTCTTGGAAAGGAACGTATCCGCGCCGCCGGTAATCGCGCCGAGGCTCTGCTGATGGCCTTCCTGCAACAGTACGACAACGATGATCGCCAGTGCGAAAAGAAGCAGAACGATACCGAAAATAATTTCAACAGCACCCATATATTTTACCTCCTCTTCAAGAGACTTAACGCTAATTTTATTCGTAGCTTAATTATGATACCATACAAAGCGGGATTTTGCAACAGGATTTTTTGCTTTTTTCCTGCATATTCCGCCGTCCTACGTCCATACTGATACCAAGGCAGTCACAGTCAGGCGTTTGTGCGCACCAAAACGGACCGTGCGGCAAAACCGCACTTTCGCGTCACACGAGCGGGGTCTTTCCCGGGCGGGCGGCGCAGTCCATGGTGCGGACTGTATGCTGCCCGCCCTTCAGTAGGACTGAACGCTCCGCCGCGCAGGCCACACGCCTGCACAAACGGAACGCCAAACGGTCTTGCCGGAGGGCTGATTTTTTACAGCGAAATCTGCTCGCCGCCCTCCTCTCCGTTCGGCAGTGCGCCGAGCGCCGGAATCTTCTTTCTGTACCGCGACGGGTTCTGCAGCTCGTCTTCTTGGTAGATATGCGCGTCCGTAATGCGTTGGCCTTTTTTCAGGTTCATCACCGCCACGCCCTGTGTGCTCTTTGTCGTCTTCGGGGCGATGA
This sequence comes from Hominenteromicrobium mulieris, assembly GCA_021029595.1. GTDB lineage: Bacteria > Bacillota > Clostridia > Oscillospirales > Acutalibacteraceae > Hominenteromicrobium > Hominenteromicrobium mulieris. The sequence goes on from JAJJOY010000005.1 coordinate 29,181, forward strand.
GCGCCGTGTTCATGAGCAGTCGTCTGCCGCTTGAGGACGTCAGCAGCACATCGCAGTCTTCCAAAATTTGCAGCGCCGCCGCAAGCGGGGCCTTGTCGGAATACGCGTTAATGAGCTTTCTGCGGTTCGTCTTCGTGTAGTACGCGGAGAGTTCCACCTTGGCGACCTTGCCGTTATCGAAAACAAACAGCATATAGCCCTTGAAGTCGGTCGTTACAGCCATGTACGCAGCGCTTTCGCCCTCGTCCATCTGCACGCGCGCAGGCACATATTCGCCCATCACGCTCGCTTTGGTGTCGGCAAAATCCGCCGCTTTCAGCTTATAGACCTGCGCTTTGTCGGAGAAGAACAAAAGCTCTGCCGCGTTTGTCGATTCCATCTGTTGGGCGATCTCGTCGCCCTCTTTCAGCTTTTGGTCGCCGCCCATGCGCAGGGAAAGCGGGGTGATCTTCTTAAAGTAGCCTTCTTTCGTGAAAAACAGGTTCACCGGGTAATCCGGCACAGTCTCCACGGGCTCTTCTTCGGCAATTTCCTCCGCGTACAAAATATGGCTGCGGCGCGGCTGGCCGTACTTCTGCGCGATTTCATTCAGCTCGCGCACAATAATCGTCTTAATGCGCGTTTTTGAGGCCAGAATTGCCTCAAGGTCACGAATTTCTTCCTCTAAGCTGTTCACCTCTTCGGTGCGCTTTAAGATGAACTCGCGGTTTAAATGGCGCAAACGGATTTCCGCTACATATTCGGCCTGAATTTCGTCGATGCCAAAGCCGATCATGAGGTTCGGCACAACTTCGCTTTCTTCCTCGGTCTCACGCACAATGCGCACGGCTTTGTCGATGTCGAGTAAGATTGCCTTGAGGCCGTAGAGCAAATGCAGCTTCTCTTTCTTCTTCGTGAGGTCGTAGTGCGTTCTGCGGCGGACGCATTCCATTCTGAACGCCGTCCACTCCTCAAAGAGCTCACGCACACCCAGCACACGCGGAACGCCCGCGATGAGCACGTTAAAATTGCAGGAGAAGCTGTCCTCCAGCGTCGTCATGCGGAACAACCGCTGCATCAGCTTATCGGGGTCTGCGCCGCGCTTCAAGTCGATCGTGATCTTGAGTCCGTCCAGACCCGTCTCGTCTCGAATGTCGGTGATTTCCTTCACCTTGCCCTGCTTCACAAGGTCGATGACCTTTTCCACAATGGCTTCAATGGTCGTCGTCGGCGGAATCTGGGTAATATCGATGCAGTTTGCAGATTTATCATACGTGTAGCGCGAGCGCACCTTGATGCTGCCGCGGCCTGTTTTGTAGATCTGCTCCATCGCCGCGCGGTCGAAAATAATCTGCCCGCCGCCCGGGAAGTCCGGCGCCTGCATCGTCGTAAAAATGTCATGCTTCGGGTCACGGATGAGCTCCGCCGCCGTGGTGCACACTTCGGCGAGATTAAACGGGCAAATGGACGACGCCATGCCGACCGCAATGCCCGTGTTTGCGTTGACGAGCACCGAGGGGAATGCCGCCGGCAGCAGCGTTGGCTCTTTCATCGTACTGTCGTAATTGTCGACAAAATCCACGGTGTCCTTGTCGATATCGCGGAACAGCTCGCGGCAGATGGGGTCAAGGCGCGCTTCCGTGTAACGGGAAGCCGCCCACGCCATGTCACGGGAATAAAACTTACCGAAGTTGCCCTTAGAGTCTACATAGGGGTGCAAAAGCGCCTCGTAGCCGCGGGAAAGACGCACCATCGTGTCGTAAATCGCACTGTCGCCATGCGGGTTCAGCTTCATCGTCTGACCGACGATGTTCGCGCTTTTCGTGCGCGCCGAGCCGAGCAGGTTCATTTTGTACATCGTATAGAGAAGCTTTCTGTGCGAGGGCTTAAAGCCGTCAATCTCCGGGATGGCACGGGACATAATAACGCTCATCGCATACGGCATGTAGTTCTGCCGCAGCGTGTCGTTGATGTCCTGCGCCTGAATTTCACCCGCGCCCGCAATAAAGCCCTGCATCTTCGGCGTATTTTCTCTTTTCGGCTGTTTTTTTCTTGCCATGCTTTACGCTTCCTTTCGTCAGAGCTTTAAGAAATATCGAGGTCATCGAGGTACTCGCTGCCGTGGGTCGCAATGTAGTCCTTACGGCCCGTAAGATTATCGCCCAGCAAGATATCAAACATCTGCGCCGTCCTTTCGGCATCGCCGGGCTTCACCTGAATCAACCTGCGCGTTTTCGGGTTCATCGTCGTCAGGTTCATCATGTCCGGGTCGTTTTCACCCAGACCTTTCGAGCGCTGAATCGTAAACTTCTGGCCCTCAAGCTGCGTCAAAAACTCGTCCTTTTCGCGCTCGTTATACGCAAAATACGTCTTGTCCTTCGCCGTAATTTCATAAAGCGGCGATTCCGCAATGAACACCTTGTGCTCTTCGATGAGCTGCGGCGTCAAACGGTACAGCATCGTCAACAGCAGCGTGCGGATCTGGAAGCCGTCCACGTCGGCATCGGTGCACAGGATGATCTTGCTCCAGCGCAGCGCGTTGATGTCGAACGACGCAATGGACTTGTTCGCCTTCGACTTTACCTGCACGCCGCAGCCGAGCATCTTAATGAGATCGGTGATGATCTCACTTTTGAAAATCTTGTCGTAATCCGCTTTCAGGCAGTTCAGAATTTTACCGCGGATCGGCATCACGGCCTGATAGTTCGGGTCGCGCGCCTGTTTGACCGCACCGAGAGCGGAATCGCCCTCCACGATAAAAATCTCACGCTCGGAAACATCCTTGCTGCGGCAGTCCACAAACTTCGCCACGCGCCCCGTGATATCCATTTTGGCCGTCAGCTTGCCCTTTAAGTTGAGGCGCGTTTTTTCGGCGTCCTCGCGGGAGCGCTTGTTGATAAGCACCTGTGCGCCGATTTTCTCCGCCTCAATGGGGTTTTCGATGAAATAAATTTCGAGATTATGGCGGAGCATCTCCACCATCGCTTCCTGAATACCCTTGTTGTTGATGGCCTTCTTTGTCTGGTTCTCATAGGAGGTCATCGTGGAGAACGAGGACATGACGATAACAAGGCAATCCTCCACGTCCTGAAATTTAATTTTGCTTTCGGATTTATTATACTTGCCGTTCTGCTTCAAATACGCGTCGATCTGGTACACGAACGCGTTCTGCACGGCCTTGTCCGGTGCGCCGCCGTATTCCAGCCAGCTCGAGTTGTGGTAGTATTCCGTCAAATGCACGCGGTTGGAAAATGCCACCGCAGCGTTGATCTTCACATTGTAAAGCGGCAGGTCTTCGCGGTCGCGCACGCGCTTTTCGGACTGCCAGAACTGCACGGAGGTCAGCGCATCTTCGCCCACCAGCTCGCGCACATGATCTAAAATGCCGTTTTCGTAGCAGAATTCCGTCGTCTCGAATTTGCGCGGCGAAACTTCATTTTTTAAAATAAACTTCACGCCCGCGTTGACGATGGCCTGCCGCTTGATGATATCCGTGTAATAGTCCGCCGGCACGTCAATGTCCGTAAACACCTTGATATCCGGCTTCCAGCGAATGCGCGAGCCCGTGACCTTCTTGCCGTAAGGCTCCTTATTGAGTCCGCCTATGTTCTCACCGTGCTCAAAGTGCAGCGTGTAGCGGAAGCCGTCGTAGCGAATATCCGCGTCCATGTATTCGGAGGCATACTGCGTAGCGCATAGACCGAGACCATTCAGGCCCAGCGCGTAATCGTAGTTGCCGCCGTCATTGTTGTTATACTTGCCGCCCGCATACATCTCGCAGAACACAAGCTCCCAGTTGTAGCGCTCTTCGCGCTTGTTGTAATCCACCGGGATGCCGCGGCCGTGGTCTTCCACCTCAACGGAATGGTCGGCATAGCGCGTAACGGTGATCTCCTTGCCGTAGCCCTGGCGCGCCTCATCAATGGAGTTCGAGAGGATCTCGAAAATCGCGTGCTCGCAGCCGTCGAGACCGTCTGAGCCGAATATGACCGCCGGACGCAGACGTACACGGTCCGCGCCCTTCAGACTTTTGATGCTGTCGTTGCCGTAGGTTTGCTTTTTAGCCATTCACCATGTTCCTTTCCTCAAGCGGGCAAAATAACACCCGCACGGGATTGCCCATAAACAAACGTAAAGGGAATGCAAATGAGCACATTCCCTTTCGTTAAAAATTTATTCGTTCGTGTTCGCTTCCGGTTCCGTTTGCGCTTCGGTCGGCAGCTCTGTCGTTTCCGGCGCTGCCGCTTCTGCCGGGATGATGCCCGCAGCGGCAGTCTGTGCGCTCGGCAGCAGCTTGCCGTTCATCACGTCAAGGAACTCGTCGGCGTCCAGCTTTTCGCGCTCAAACAGCACACCCGCCAAACGGTGCAGCAGGTCAATGTGTTCGGAGAGCACCTTCTTCGTCTTATCGTACGCGTCGCAGATGATGGACTTAATCTCCTCGTCAATCTCCGCGGCGGTCTCCTCGGAATAGTTCGAGACATGACCCATCTCCTTGCCGAGGAACGGATTGCTGCTGTCCGCACCGTACGTGATCGGACCAAGACGGTCGCTCATGCCGTACTTTGTGACCATCGCGCGGACGATCTTCGTGGCACGCTCAATGTCGTTCGATGCGCCCGTGGAAATATCGTCAAGCACCAAGGCTTCCGCCACACGGCCGCCCAGCAGCACGATGAGCTCCTCGCGCATCTCGTTGCGGCTCTGGTAGGACTTATCCTCCGTCGGCAGGTGCATCGTGTAGCCGCCTGCCATGCCGCGCGGGATGATGGAAATCTGGTGCACCGGGTCCTGCGAATCGCAGAAGTACGTCGCAATGGCGTGTCCTGCCTCGTGGTACGCGGTCAGCTTCTTCTCTTTGTTTGTCATCACGCGGCTCTTCTTTTCGGTGCCGACAACGACCTTGATCGTCGCTTCCTCGATTTCCTCCATCGTGATGGACTTGTGGTCCTTGCGGGCCGCAAGCAGCGCCGCTTCGTTTAAGAGGTTCTCAAGGTCTGCACCGGTAAAGCCGGCGGTGGATTTTGCAATGGTAGAAAGGTCAACATCCGGTGCAAGCGGCTTGCCCTTTGCATGTACGCGCAGAATATCCTCTCTGCCGCGCACATCCGGGTAGCCCACCATCACCTGGCGGTCGAAACGGCCGGGACGCATCAAAGCCGGGTCCAGAATATCCGGGCGGTTCGTTGCCGCAATCATGATGACACCCTCGTTCGCGCCGAAGCCGTCCATCTCAACGAGCAGCTGGTTCAGCGTCTGCTCACGTTCGTCGTGGCCGCCGCCGAGACCCGCACCGCGCTGGCGGCCCACGGCATCGATTTCATCAATGAAGATGATGCACGGGTGGTTTTTCTTGGCTTTGTCGAACAGATCACGCACACGCGATGCACCGACGCCGACGAACATCTCCACGAAGTCGGAACCCGAAATGGAGAAGAACGGCACGCCGGCCTCGCCTGCAACGGCGCGCGCCAAAAGCGTTTTACCGGTGCCCGGAGGGCCAACGAGCAGCACGCCCTTCGGGATGCGCGCACCGAGCTCGTTATACTTATTCGGACGTTTTAAGAACTCCACAATTTCGCGCAGCTCTTCCTTTTCTTCGTCCGCGCCCGCCACGTCCGCAAACGTCGTGCGGCGCTTTTCGTCGTTTATTTGCTTGACTTTCGCTTTGCCGAAATTCATCTGGTTTCCGGCTCCGCCGCCGCCCATGCGCTTCATCATGAATACCCAGAACGCCACAAGCAGCGCGATCATCAGTAACGTCGGAATGAGGCTGACAAGCCAGCTCGTCTCCGCCGGGCGGATGACATCCTGCGTCATGCGGTTATTCGGATGTTCCTCGTTATACGACTTGATGTAGTCCGAAACGTCGTTGTAGAACAGGTTCACGTTCGGCACCGTGTAGCGCACAACGGATTCCTTTTTGCTGCTGTCCTCTGTCACGGTCAGCTTCATCTCGCCCGTGCCCAGGTTCAGCGAGTATGCGCTCACCTTGCCGTCTTCAAAGTAAGACAGTACATCGGAGTATTTCAGCCCCGTCTGGTCTGCCCCGCGGTCAAACAGAAGCAAAAGCAGCACGACGAGCAAAATCGGAATGCCGAGGTAGATCAAAAGATTGCGAATGATTTTTTTGTTGTTGCTGTTCAAGTTCCGACCTCCCGGAAATCAAATTGGATACAAAGTGTATCCTTAAATAGAAACAGAAACTTTTTTATCAAAACGGAAGCTTAGACTTCACCGTAGACTTCAGGTTTCAAAACGCCGACAAACGGCAGGTTTCTGTACTTCTCATCAAAATCGAGACCGTAGCCCACGATGAACGCATCGGGAATATCGCAGCCCTTGTATTTTGCGTAGACCTCCACCTCGCGGCGCTCCGGCTTATCGAACAGCGTGCAGATCTCAATGCTGTTCGGCTCGCGGCTTTTCAAAAGGTTTACAAGGTAGTGCAGCGTCTTGCCACTGTCGAGAATATCCTCAACAATCACGATATCATAGCCCTTCAGGTTGATGTCGAGGTCCTTGATGATCTTGACAACGCCGGAGGTCTTCGTGCCGGAGCCGTAGCTCGAAACGCACATGAAATCGATGCGGGCCGGAATCGTAATGGCGCGCATAAGGTCTGCCATAAAGACGACAGAACCCTTCAAAACGCTGACAAGCAGCAGGTTTTTATCGGCGTAATCGTGGGAAATTTCCGCGCCCACGCGCTTGACCATGCTGTCGATGTACGCTTCGCTGTACAAAACTTCCTTGATATCGTTTAACATTGTGTTTTCCATTCGGATGACCCTTTCCTCAAAATTCTTTCCGCTTTATATGCGGGTTATGCCTGCCGTGTCCGTCACCGTAAGCTCCAGTGCCGGGAAATTCGGCTTTGCCGCATAGCCCTCCGCCGCGCCGACCGCTTCGATCCAGATGATCTCACCGTCTTTTTCAAGCAGCAGCAAACGGTCGCGCGCCGCCGCCGGAATGCGCAGTTCATTCAGGATTTTTTTGACCGATTTCGTCACGCCGCGCCCTGCGGGTCTGAAAACATCGCCCGCGCGCCGCGTCCGTACTCTCGGAACATTCGTAATTTTATCACAATCCGAAAAGTTTTGGAATAACAAATTATGAACTTTCCGGTTGATTTCTTCTTTTTCGGGAATTTTTTTCTCCACAAACAGCGTTTTCCCGTTCGGAAGCACGTTTTCGCCCGCTCTCAGCGGAACAGAAAACACATTCCGGTCTTTTATCTCCCGGTTTTTTCGCACCGTGAGCGTGTCCTGCTTCGCCTCCAGCACGATGTCCCCCGGCAAAGAGAGGCTGCCGCCCATGAAAACGCAGCCCGCCGCCCTGCAAATGTGCTCATAAGAGAGCCGCCCGTAAGACGATAACAGCAGTTCCAGCGCCGCGCGCAGCACCGCCTCGTGTGCGGTCCGCAAAGCTTTCAAGTCATACCCGTAAGGCGTTTTCGCTTTACAGAGCAATTCATTCGCGCACGAAAACACAAATTCATTCTGCAACCGCATGCTCTCCGCAAAGCGAGACGTCGCCTGCGTCATCTGCGGGTTTACATTCTTCAGCACCGGCAGCACGCTGTGGCGCAGCTTATTGCGCGTGTAGTCCACCGTCAAATTCGTGGAATCTGTCACATAGTCAAGTCGATATACTTTACAAAGATGTTCCACCTCTGCGCGGGAAATGTTCAAAATCGGGCGATAAATTCTGCCGCGCCGCGGCGGAATGCCCCCCGCGCCGTGCGGCCCCATGCCGCGCGTCAGGTTCAAAAGCAGCGTTTCGGCATTATCGTCGGCGTTGTGCGCCGTGGCGATGCACCCGTTTCCCCCTGCTTCCTCCGCAAAGCACGCGTAGCGCACGCGCCGCGCGCATTCCTCCACGCCCTCGCCGCTTACGGCCGCAAGCGCGGGAATATCCTTATAGATCACCTTGCAGTGAAGTTCAAGTGCTTTACAGTAGTCCTGCACAAATTCCGCGTCGCGGTCGGCTTCCGCCCCCCGAATGCCATGGTGCACATGCACCGCAAGCAAACGCTCCGCGCCGTACTTCTGTACAAGCAAATACGTCAGCAGCACGGAATCCGCCCCACCGGAAAGCCCCACGACAATTTTTCCCGTCTCCGGCAGATCATACCGCACGCGGGCGAGGATGTCCTCAGCTTTCATGACGCACAACTTCCTGCGATGTAAAGCGCATGAACTCACCCTGCCAGTGCAGCGGCACGCTGCGCAGATCGCCGTGACGGTTTTTCGCCACGATAACCTCGGCGCTGTTTTTGTCCACGTCTTCGGGCGAAGCCGATTCGTTCGCGTAGTATGCGTCTCGGTACAGGAACAGCACGATATCGGCGTCCTGCTCGATGGAGCCGGAATCTCGCAGGTCAGAAAGCACCGGGCGGTGCTCCTGCCGCTTCTCACCCGCACGGGCAAGCTGCGCCAATGTCACAACCGGGATATTCAGCTCTTTCGCCATGATCTTGAGGCTTCGCGTGATCTCGGAAATTTCCTGCACGCGGTTATCAATGCGCTTTGCACTGTTCATCAGCTGTAAGTAGTCGATGATGACAAGATCAACGTCTTTTAAACGACGCACTTTTGCTTTCATCTCCGGCACCGTAATGCCCGGGGAATCATCGAGGTACAAATCAGCCTTAGAGAGAATATCGCCCGCCTCCACAAGGCGCGTCCATTCGCCCTCCGTCAAGTCGCCCGTGCGCAGCTTTGTACCGCCGACGAGTGCCTCCGTGGAAATGATACGGGAAGCGAGCTGCTCCTTGCTCATTTCCAGCGAGAAAAACGCCACGCGCTTGCCCGCCGTGATGGCGGCATGGCGCGCAATGTTCAGCGCAAAGCTCGTTTTGCCCATGCCGGGTCGTGCGCCGATGATGACAAGGTCGGAGCGGTTCAGGCCCGTGATCGTGTTATCCAGCTCGCGGATACCCGTAGGGATGCCGCGGTACAGGTCTTTGTCCGGCGAATTCAAGCGGTCAAGGCGTTCAAACGTCTCAAACAGCACTTCGTTCAGGCGCTCAAGACCCTTTAACGCCTTGCCCTGGCGGATGTCAAAAATGCGCTGCTCGGCGGAATCCAAGAGGAGCGAGGTTTCGCCGGTGTCCTCCATGGCGTCATCCAAAATGCCGCGCGCCGCCTGAATGAGCATACGCAAATCGTAACGGTCACGCACAATGGTGCAGTAACGCTCCACATTCGAGACGCTCGGCACAAGCTGCGCAAGCTGCATCAGATACACCTTTCCGCTGCCTTCATCGAAGTTTTCCTCTTCGCGCAGGTGCTCCAGCAGCGTGACGAGGTCCACCGGCTGGCCTGCCGTGAACATATCGAGCATCGCGCTGTAAATTGTGCGGTTATTGACCTGATAAAAATAGTCCGCGCGCGGCAGCATTTCCGCCACGGTCGAGAGACAGTCGGGCTCCAGCAACACCGCGCCCAGCACCGCCTGCTCGGCCTCTGCGCTGAACGGCATCACCGTTCCGGGCAGTGCCGGCGTATTCAGTTGAAAATTATCTTCCGGCATTTTTACCACCCTTTTTTGAGTGAAATTACTTCAAAGTGAAAACGATTTCCGAATCGTAAACGACTTTTAGTCATTGCAAAATTTAATGCTGCGCATCAAGGAAATCAGGCTTTTACTGTGCTTCGGTCACCGATACCGCCAGCTTCGCGGTGATGCCGTTATAGAGCTTCACCTCAATGTGATAGCCGCCGAACGCCTTGATGTCGGTGTCGAGGTGAATCTTGCGCTTGTCGATGTCGAAGCCGTACTGTTTTTTAATCTCCTGCGCAATCTCCTTTGCGGTGACGGAGCCGAACAGTCTGCCGCCCTGGCCCGCCTTTGCGGTGATGCGGACGGTCTTGTCCTTCAAAGCTTCCGCAATACGCTGTGCTTCTTCGGTCTCGGTTTTCACCTTATATGCCTTGGAGGCCTCGGCGTTTTTCAGCTCGTTCATCACCTGTGCGTTCGCTTCCTTTGCAAGCTTGCGCGGCAGCAGGAAATTGCGTGCGTAGCCTTCTGCTGCATTGATGAGCTCGCCTTTTTTGCCTACACCTTTTACATCTGCTAAAAGTACAACTTTCATGGTCGTATCTCCTATCGTTTAAATCTATCGCTAAAGCAGTCAAACGGCTTCGCGCCGCTTTGCCGCATTAGTTATTCTTTTTCGTCGCTTCGGAAAGCTTTTCGTCCAACACGCGGATGAGTGCCTTGCGCACATCGTTCGTGGTGCTGTTTTTAATCTGCGCGCCCGCCATGTTGAGGTGACCGCCGCCGCCGAATTCCTCCAGCAAAATCTGCACGTTCACGTCGCCGAGGCTTCGTGCCGAAATGGCAATCTCATTGCCCACGCGGAAAATGACGAACGACGCGCGCACGCCCTGAATGGACAGCAGCTCGTCTGCCGCCTGCGCCGCCGCAATGCGCACGTTCGGGAATTCCCAGTTGGAGCACGCAATGGCGCAGCCCTTGTAGATTTCCGCACCCGCCACAAGCTGAGAGCGCTCTTTATAGGTATCGAGTGAATTTGCAAACATTTTCTTCACTTCCACCGTGTCGGCGCCGCGGCGCTTTAAGTAGGCGGAAGCTTCAAATGTGCGCACGCCCGTCTTCAAAATGAAGTTTTTTGTGTCCAGCATGATGCCGGAAAGCAGCGCCGTCGCTTCTTTTTTATTGAGCGCGGAGCTGTTGATATACTGCACGAGCTCCGCCACCATTTCGGAAGCCGAGCTGGCATACGGCTCATGGTAAAAGATGATCGCGTTTTCAATGTGCGTCACCATCATGCGGTGGTGGTCGATGACGACCACGCGCGGAATGGCCTTTAAAACTTCTTGACTCTCCACAAACGAGGTGGAATGTGTGTCCACCACAATGAGAAGCGAGCGCTGCGTGCAGCGGTCGAGCGCCTCCTGCGGGGTGATAAACATGTTTTCATACTCCGGCTGATGCTCAAACGCGTTGATAAGCGTCGTCGCCATAGAGCGGCCCTTGTCGATCACAATGCTTGCACGGCGGTCAAGGCCTTTCGTCACAGCCGCCCACATGCCGACCGCCGCGCCCACGGCGTCAAGGTCGGAGTTCGTGTGCCCCATGATGAAAATATGGTCGCTCGATTTAATTTGGTCGGAAAGCGTCGCGGCAATAACGCGCGTGCGCACCTTGTCGCGCTTTTCAACACCCTTGGAGAGGCCGCCGAAGAACTCGTATGTACCGTCCTGCTGGTAGATGGCCACCTGGTCGCCGCCGCGGCCGAGCGCCATTTCCAGTGCCTGACGGGCATGCAGTTCGCTTTCCGTCGCCGTTACGCCCGCGCGGCCGATGCCGATGGAGATCGTGGCAGATATGTTATTTTCACCCTTCACGGCGCGCACGCTGTCCAAAACGGCAAAGCGCTTCGTTTTCGCTTCTTCAATGTGCTGGTCATCCGTGATGAGCATATAACGCCCGTTCGTCATGCGGCGCAGAAAGCCCTCCATGGTGTCGATCGCCCAGCTGCGCAGGACGGATTCCACCTCGGACGTGATGCGGGAATCCTCGCTGCCGGAGGCATCGCGCGTCAGCTCCTCGCGGTTATCAAACGAGATAACCGCAATGACCGTGCGCTTTTCGCGGTAGTCGCGCTGAATCTGCTTATAATACGTGTCGTCCACAAAGTAAAGCACACTGCCGCTTTCGGTGCGCAGGCCGTAGGCCGTAAACTCGCGGTCGCCGTAGGAAACGGAGGTTCCGTTTTCGGATAAAATCTGACGCAAAGTCTTCGGGTAAATGTACGCCGCAATGTTATCGCCGCAGCCTTCGCCGTTTTCGGTGAATAAATCCTGAAAGCGCTCGTTCGTCCAGACGATGTCGCCCGCCGAGCCCAGCACCGCAAGGGGCAGCGCAAACTGCCCGAGGTTGCGCTGTTCATCGGCGGAAAGCACCTTTCTCGCAGCTCTGAGCGCCGTGTACACATGCACGCGGTAATGCAGGTCGGTCATGATAACCGCTGCCAAACACAGGCCGGAAACCGTGATCTCCACCGCAAACAGAATCTTATTCTGCGTATAGCTGAAGCACGCCATAATGAACATGACCGCTGCCATAACATAATAGACCGGCGAGGTCGCCCAGATGCGTCGCTTGTTCATTTCCCGTCTCTCCTTCTGAGGGGAACCCCCAAGAAACTAATCTAACTTAAACTGAATTTAAACTTCCATGATGATCGGCAGGATCATCGGGCTGCGCTTTGTGCGGTTATATAACAGTCTGGAAAGGTTGTCGCGCACGCGCAGCTTAATGGCGCTCCACTCGCGCACGTTTTCGTCCGCGCACTGCTCAATCGTGCTGTTGACAAGCCGTCTCGCCTCGTCCATCAGCGCCTCGCTCTCGCGCACATACACAAATCCGCGGGATACGATATCCGGACCGGAAACAACTCTGCCGGAGCCTGCCTCAATCGTGCACACCGCAATGATGAGACCGTCCTCCGCAAGGTGCTTTCTGTCACGCAGCACAATGCTGCCGACGTCGCCCACGCCGAGGCCGTCCACCATAACCGCGCCCGCCTGTACATCGGGCAGCTGTTTCATGTAGTCTTCATTAATCTCCACCACGCTGCCGACATCGCCGATGAAAATGTTCTCCGGCGGCATACCCATGCTGACGGCCACGCCCGCATGCTTGCGCAGGTGCTTCTGCTCGCCGTGCACCGGGATGAAGTACTTCGGCTTCGTCAGCGCCTGAATAAGCTTCAGCTCTTCCTGACACGCGTGGCCGGAAACGTGCACTTCGTACATGGATTCGTACACCACATCGCATCCGCGCTTCAAAAGCTCGTCTACAACGGTGCCGACCATCTTTTCGTTGCCCGGAATGGGGCGCGCGGAAATGATGATCATGTCGTCCTCACCGACCGCGACCTGACGGTGGTCGGCAAACGCCATGCGGGTAAGCGCAGACATCGGCTCGCCTTGGCTGCCCGTCGTGATAAGCACAATCTGCTCCTTCGTGTAACGGGAGATCATGTTGAGATCGATGAGCAGACCGTCCGGCACTTTGAGATAACCGAGCTCGCTCGCAATGGACATGACGTTCACCATGCTTCTGCCGGAAAGCGCCACTTTTCTGCCGTACTTTTCCGCGCAGTTGATAATCTGCTGCACACGGCTGATGTTCGACGCAAACGTCGCGATGATGAGCCGCTTTTTATTCGCTTCCGCGCGGGCAAAGAGTGCGTCAAACGTCGCGTTCACCTTCTGCTCCGTCTGTGTGTAGCCGGGGCGCTCTGCGTTCGTAGAGTCCGCCATCAGCAGCAAAACGCCCTCCTGACCGAGCTGCGCAAAGCGCGCAAGGTCGATCATGCCGCCCTGCGTGGGGGTGAAATCGATCTTAAAGTCGCCCGTGTGGACAATGACGCCCGCAGGGGTGTGCAGCGCAAGACCCACAGCGTCGGAAATGGAGTGGTTTACGTGGATAAGCTCCACGTCGAAGCAGCCGAGCTGAATGTGCGAGCCCGCCGTTGTGACGTTCAGCTTCACATAGCCGAGGTTGTGCTCCTTGAGCTTATTCGCAATCAGCGCCACCGTCAGCGCCGTGCCATACACCGGCACATTGATCTTTTTGAGCAAATACGGCAGGGAACCGATGTGGTCCTCATGGCCGTGCGTGATGACAATACCGCGGATGCGGTCCTTGTTCTTCTCAACAAATGTGAAATCCGGAATAACCGCGTCGATGCCGGGCATTTCTTCGTCCGGGAAGGCAAGGCCGCAGTCCACGATAACCATGTCGTTTTCGCACTCAAACAGCGTGAAGTTCTTGCCGATCTCATTTAAGCCGCCGAGGAAATACGCGCGCACAGAGGGCTTCTGCTTTGTGCGCCTGCCCCTGCCCTTGTTATTTTTCGTCTGCGTGCTTTTTGTTGTCTTAGCGGGTGCTTTTTCACCGTTTGGGGCCGATTTTACCGTTTTCGTCGTCTTTTTGTGTGCGTCCGTGTTTTGCGCGGTACGCGTGCGCTTCGGCTTCGCCTCTTTTGTTTCGCTCACGGTTTGCTGTGCCGCTTCTTCTTTTACCTGCGCGTTTTCCGTTCTGCGCGTTTTCTGGCGTCTCACCGGCTTTTCGATGGGGCCGGAAATCTTGCCGATGAAGCTTTCCCCTGCACCGCTGAGGGGCTGGTCCTGCTGCTTTGCAGGCGCGTCGCCGAGCGACGTTAATTTCGTCATTTTTCTGATTCTTTTTTCTGCCAAATTGACCTTCCTTTCAAATAACACAGGCGCACTGTCGCAATTCACGCAAAAATAAGGTATACAAAAGCACCAACCGATGCTCTGCGCAGTGTCGCCTTTCGGCATGAGCAGAATAAAACGCACGCAAGTCCGCGCCGCCTTCTGCTTTTCTTTCTTCTGTTTTTTCCGTTCAACACATGTAAATCAAAACACCGCAGCGTTTTTTTCACTATCCGTTACACGTACCGTTTACGTGCAAAGTGTCAGCCGTTCACGCATGCGAAAAATACCCGCACACAAAAAGATAATTCTATTTTACGCTATTCTCCCCGTGCTGTCAAGCCGCGTGCCGTTTCGCTCTGTACGGAGTTTGGGCACACCGCAGAGGTTCTATTCCCATATTCTCCCGATTTTTTGTGTTCTGTACGCCGGTTTTCAAAAAACAGCCGCCGTTTTCTTCCATTTTGTACGGAAAACTCTCGTTCGGGGTCTTTATTTCCTGCTTTTTCAGAAAAATTTTGACTTTCTGGAATTTCCCTATTGAAAAGTATACCAATTTGGTGTATATTTATCTCGCTGAGGAAAGAATATGCGTATCCCGACCGATCGACCCCAAATGCGTTTTCTGTTCCCTCACAAAAAACACTATCCGAAAGGTACTGATAAAGCTATGGAAAATAACGGCAAGAAGATCATCTATGCGGACAACGCCGCTACCACTGCCGTCTCCCCTGCGGTGCTTGAGGCTATGCTGCCGTACTACACCGAATGCTACGGCAACCCGTCAAGCCTGTATGCGCTCGGCACGGCTGCAAAAAAGCCGCTTGAGGAAGCACGTGCAAAAGTAGCAAAATGTCTCGGTGCAGAGCCGAATGAGATCTACTTCACAAGCTGCGGCAGCGAAAGCGACAACTGGGCCATTAAGGGCGCAGCGCACAAGATGCTGAAAAAGGGCAAGAACCACATCATCACAAGCAAGTTTGAGCACCACGCGGTGCTGCACACCTGCGCAGCGCTCGAAAAAGAGGGCTTTGAGGTCACGTACCTCGACGTGCATGAAAACGGCATCGTCGTCCCGGAAGAGCTCGAGGCCGCCATCACCGATAAGACCGGCCTTGTCACCATCATGTATGCCAATAACGAGATCGGCACCATCCAGCCCATCCCGGAGATTGGTGAAATCTGCAAAAAGCATGGTGTTTGGTTCCATACCGACGCCGTACAGGCTGTCGGCAATGTGCCGATCAACGTAAAAGAGCAGAACATTGACATGCTGTCCCTCAGCGGCCACAAGTTCCACGGCCCGAAGGGCGTCGGCGTGCTGTATATCAAGAAGGGCATCATCCTGCCGAACCTCATCGATGGCGGTGCACAGGAGCGCGGCCGCCGCGCCGGCACCGAAAACGTTGCAAGCATTGTCGGCCTCAGCGTTGCGCTCGAGAACGCCATCAATACGATGGACGAAAAGAACGCAAAGCTGCGCCGCATGCAGGATAAGCTCATCACGGAGCTTTCAAAGATTGACCGCAGTCATTTGAACGGCGACCGCTACCACCGTCTGCCGGGCAACGTGAACTTCTCCTTCGAAGGCGTTGAGGGCGAATCCATGCTGCTGATGCTCGACCTTAAGGGTGTCTGCGCTTCTTCCGGCAGCGCCTGCACCAGCGGTTCTCTCGACCCGAGCCATGTGCTGCTTTCCATCGGCCTTAAGCACGAGGTAGCCCACGGTTCCCTGCGTCTCAGCTTCAGCGACGTGAACGACGAGAGCGACGCCGATTATATCATCGAGGTGCTCCCGAAGATCATCGACCGTCTGCGCGCCATGAGTCCGCTGTGGGATGCGATCATCCACGGCCGCACGATCTCTTAATTTTAAAATAATCCGGTACGAATGTACGAAAGGAAATGAAACGATATGGCATACAGTGCAAAAGTAATGGAACACTTCTCCAACCCGCACAACGTTGGCGAAATCAAAGATGCAGACGGTGTCGGTGAAGTCGGCAACCCGAAGTGCGGCGACATCATGCGCATGTACATCAAGGTCGATAACGACGTCATCACGGACGTAAAGTTCATGACCTTCGGCTGCGGCGCGGCCATCGCGACAAGCAGTATGGCGACCGATCTTGTAAAAGGCAAGACGATCCCGGAAGCTCTGAAGCTGACGAACAAGGCGGTCATGGAAGCGCTGGACGGTCTTCCGGCCATCAAGGTTCACTGCTCCGTTCTGGCCGAGCAGGCCATTAAGGCTGCGGTCTCCGATTACTACCGCCGCCGCGGCATCGACCCCACCCCCATCGTGGGCGAGATCAAGGATGCCGACGAAGCACACGAGCACGGCGTCTCCGAAGAAGACGAATAAGTTAAGATAACGAAATCTCCTGCCTCTTTCGGGAAGCAGGAGATTTTTTATGTTCTGTTCTTTTTATGCTTTGTTTTTCTGTTCCGGCTTTGCGCAAGAGCCGGCGCAGTGGGTGCAGTCCCCGCCGCAGCCGCCGGTCTTTCCTTTTTGAATGGCCCGCACAGCCAAAAACACCGCTATGACGAGCAAAAGGAACACAAGAGCCGTGCCTATGTTCAGCTTATCCATCATATAAACAGCGACCCCATGCCGTACACAAGCCCCGCTATCAGCCACGCGATGACGCACTGACCGATGACGACGCCTGCCGCCCACTTACCGCCAAGCTCGCGCTTTACGGACGCAATGGCCGCCACACACGGCGTGTACAGCAGGCAGAACACAAGCAGGCTTGCGGCGGAAAGCGGCGTCAGCAGCGTTGCAAGCGCCGTGGAGGAGCCGAACAGCACCGTCAAGGTAGACACCACGCTTTCCTTTGCCATAAAGCCCGTGATGAGTGCCGTAGAGATACGCCAGTCGCCAAAGCCGAGCGGCGCAAAAATCGGTGCAATCCACCCGGCGACGACCGCCAAAATGCTGTCTTTGGAATCGGAAACGATGTTAAAGCGCAGGTCAAACGTTTGCAGAAACCAAATGATGATGGTCGCAACAAAAATGACCGTAAAAGCGCGCTGTAAAAAGTCCTTCGCCTTTTCCCACAAAAGCTGCGCTACGTTTTTCGCGCCCGGCATGCGGTAGTTCGGCAGCTCCATCACAAACGGTACAGCCTCACCCTTAAACATCGTGCCGCGCATGAGCAAAGCCATCAAAATACCGACCAAAATGCCGGTGAAATACAAAATGACCATCACAAGTGCACCCTTGCCCGGGAAAAACGCCGCCGCAAAAAAGCTGTAAATCGGCAGCTTTGCGGAGCAACTCATAAACGGCGTGAGCAGAATCGTCATTTTACGGTCGCGCTCGGAAGGCAACGTGCGGCTCGCCATCACGCCCGGAACGGTGCAGCCGAAACCGATGAGCATCGGCACCACACTGCGGCCGGAAAGTCCGATTTTGCGCAATAACTTATCCATCACAAACGCCACGCGCGCCATGTATCCGCTGTCCTCCAGCATGGAGAGGAAGAAAAACAGCGTCACAATGACCGGCAGAAAGTTCAAAACGCTGCCGACGCCGGTGAAAATACCATCGATGACAAGCGAGTGCAGCACAGGGTTCACGTTCGCTGCCGTCATGCCGCGGTCGACAATATCCGTCAGCGCGCCGATGCCCATGTCCAGTAAATCCGATAAAAACGCGCCGATGACGTTAAACGTCAGCCAGAATACAAGACCCATAATGCCGATAAACGCCGGTATTGCCGTGTATTTGCCGGTCAAAACGCGGTCTATCGCCACGCTTCTTGCGTGCTCGCGGCTTTCCTTCGGCTTTACGACCGTAGCGCCGCACACTTTTTGAATGAAGCTGAAGCGCATGTCGGCAATGGCGGCGGCGCGGTCGAGCCCGCGTTCCTTTTCCATCTGCGTGATGATGTGCTCCAGTGTCTCCTTTTCATTCTGGTCGAGGTTCAGCCGGTCTAAAACGAGCTGATCGCCCTCGGCGAGCTTGCTCGCCGCAAAGCGTACCGGGATGCCCGCATCGTGGGCATGGTCTTCAATGAGGCTCATAATGCCGTGCAAACAGCGGTGTACCGCGCCGTTGTGGTCGTTCACATCGCAGAAGTCCTGCCGTCCCGGCGCTTCCCGGTACTTTGCCACGTGCACGGCGTGGTCGATAAGCTCCTCAATACCCTCGTTTTTCGCGGCGGAGATCGGCACCACGGGGATGCCGAGCATCTCCTCCATCTCGTTCACGCGCACAGAGCCGCCGTTTTGGCGCACCTCGTCCATCATATTGAGCGCCAGCACCATCGGCACATCCAGTTCCATCAGCTGCATCGTCAGATACAAATTGCGTTCTATGTTCGTCGCGTCCACAATGTTGATGATGCCGCGCGGATGCTCATCCAAAACGAAGCGCCGCGTGACGAGCTCCTCGCTCGAGTATGGCGACATGGAGTAAATGCCCGGCAGGTCGGTGACGAGCGTGTTTTCCACGCCGCGTATCGCACCGTCTTTGCGGTCCACCGTCACGCCCGGAAAGTTGCCCACGTGCTGGTTAGAGCCCGTCAGCTGATTAAACAGCGTCGTTTTGCCGCAGTTCTGATTGCCCGCAAGTGCAAAGGTCAGCGTTTCTCCGGGCGGCAGCGGCTCGCCGGTCTGCACGTGGTACTTGCCGCCCTCGCCGAGACCCGGGTGGAAAATCGGGCGTGCGTCCTGCGGCCGCATCGGCTCCGTTATCGTGTCGCGAATTTTATCGATCTCTATTTTTTCCGCATCGGCAAGGCGCAGCGTCAGCTCGTAGCCATGTATGCGCACCTCAACGGGGTCGCCCATAGGTGCGAATTTCACCATGGTGACGTCCGCCTTCGGAATGAGCCCCATATCCAGAAAATGTTGGCGCAGCGCGCCCTCGCCGCCAACGCTTGTCACCGTTGCCGTTTTGCCGATCGGCAGGTCTTTCAGTGTCATGTTCTTGCCCCTTTTCTATCCCGATTAGACGTTTTAAGTCTATTATGTTGCTCGGAATTTGTCAAGGGCATTTCTACGCAAAAGCACGCTTATATCTGCGTTTAGCCCCAGATAAAGCGTGCTTTTACACTCTGTTTCGCTGTTATTCGCCCAGTTTTGCGCTATGGATTGTTGCGGTCATTTCTTTGTGCCACAGCTTTTCGCGCCACATGCCCACAAACTGCGGGCCGCAGAAATTACTCGTCATTCTCGACCCGCACATTGAAAAAAGAGTTTTGTCAAAAGACAAAACTCTTTTTTGGTGGGCCACAACATTTGATAGACAAAAAGAAGTCCCTTCTTTTCTATTTTTTCCGCTTTCAATTTTGCTTAACAGCGCATCGGTGATTTCAACTTCATCGTCGCCGGTAGTGAACGTGATCGTGAATTTATCGTCATATAAGAATATCTTATTGACAAATAGTTTTATCAACGTCCGTCGATATGTATTGTCCTTGATATCGCCTTTTGAAAGTGCTGTTAATCTCTGCACAACTTGTTCTTTCGTTAAAACGTAATGACGTGATTTTTCGATTTCAATCTGGCGTTCAAGCTCTTTGATTTCCGCCGCCAGCTTTTCTAAATCTATGATAAACATTTTCCGCACTTCATCACTCGAACACTGGCGGAGAGCCGTCATTTGGTTTTCTTTCTCCCGTTCAGCGGTTTTTAATTCCCCTTCTAACCTTTTCTGCTCGGATACATCGTCATTTTGTGCTGAGATTTTTACGACCTCATTCGCTATCCTATTGATATTCTTCGGGGTAAGTAACTTTTTGCATTCTTCCACAACCACATCCTCTATGTAGTTTTTCATAATCATTTTCTTTTTGCATGGCTTTCTGGCACCCGAATTTTTACACTTGTAGTAGTTGTAAATCACCCCTTTTGTACTGATTTGGTTTGAGCTATGTCCGATCATCATAGACTTACAGTACCCGCAATATAACTTAGTGGTCAGAAGATATTCGGCCTTTGCTCTCGCCCGCGCCGGAGCCTGTTTATTCAGCTTCATTTTATCCTGAACTTTTTCAAATAACGCATCATCGATAATTCTCGGCATCCCGCCTGCCACTTCAATATCTTTGTATTTGTAAATGCCCAAGTATTTCCGGTTTTTCAGCAGCACGTGCAAAGAGGATTTATTGAACTGTGCTCCCTTTGCCGTTTTTATATGCCGTTCGTTCAAATTGTCGCAGATTTGTTTTGCGCTCCATCCTCCCGCATATTTCGTATAAATTTCTTTCACGATGGGAGCCTTCTGCGGATCAAGAACATATTTATGATTTTGAATTCTATATCCTAACGGTGTAGTCCCTCCGTTGGATAAGCACTTCTCCGCATTGACGTCCATTCCTCGTTTTACCTTTTGGGTCAAATCATCGGAATAAAACTGATCTATACAAATTTTTACCAGATTGGCAAAGCTGCCATA
The DNA here is from genome assembly GCA_021029595.1 of Hominenteromicrobium mulieris. Lineage (GTDB taxonomy): Bacteria > Bacillota > Clostridia > Oscillospirales > Acutalibacteraceae > Hominenteromicrobium > Hominenteromicrobium mulieris. Next base: position 49,788 of record JAJJOY010000005.1, read on the forward strand.
CGGAGAATCGTCATATTTTTCTGTGGCGGAGCGAACAGAGACACCCAACTCGGTCAATTTGTTTATATTATTCAATACTTGGCGTACCTGTCTTCCGAAACGGTCAGACGAGTAGATAATAACCGTGTCAAACTGCTTCTTCTCCGCATCTTTCAGCATTTTTTGAAACTGGTATCGATCATCACTTCTGCCTGTTTTAGCTCTGTCCGCGTATTCATGAATTACGGAGAATCCGTTTGCCTGCGCATATTCATGGCAAACTTTCAGCTGTCCCTCTATACTTTCTTCTCTCTGCTTGCTATCACTGTACCTCGCATAAATAACCGCTAACATCAAATATTGACCTCCTTGTTTTTTAGTGCGTCCAACAATTTGTTAAAAATCAGTTGGTTCGGATAATATCTGTAATCGGCAAATACGGATATTCCGTTTTTCTCGTAATATTCTATTATTGCCGCCGCACAAGCAGCACTGCGGCTTTGACCGTATTCACATTGGCAGATTATATCGAAGCCGTCATCATGAGCCTTTTGTATAAACGCCGCAAGACTATCCGCTTCCGGGAAATACGTATCAAACGACAAACCAAAATCTTCCAATGTTTCCATATCAATATCATGAACTTCCACTTGAAAAACCCGTTCCGGCAAGCCTTTATAATCGACCGGTTCCGAAATCTCCCCGGTTCGAATATTCGGCGGGTCGTAAAAGCTGATGACCGCTGTTTTCTCCGGGAACCCTTTGCTGATCAACTTTTCAATTTCTTCTCTCGAATAAATACTAACCTTCATGATTTGCCTCCTCGATGATTTTGAGATACTTGTATACGGTTGGATAAGATAATTCGCAAAGCCGCGACAAATCTTTCTTTGTCAACTGCCCTTGTTTATATTTTGGATAATGCCTGTAAAAGGCGCTCGGTATGTCGTCCGCCTTTACACTTGGTCTGCCGACCGTTTTACCTTTCGCTTTGGCATTTTCCATTCCGCTTTTCACGCGCTGGCTGATGATATTTCGTTCTATCTCGCTGAAAACGCCCATCATTTTAAGCATTCCTTCTGTCATTGGGTCAAGCTCTTTGCTGCAGTCTACAACAAAGCTGCCGAGCACCAATTTCAGTTTTTTCTCTTTCGCAAACTCGATGATCTCACAAAGCTGTTTTGTACTGCGTGTAATTCTGCTGACTTCCGTCGCAATGATCGTATCACCAACCGTTACGGTTTTAAGCAGCTTATTCAGTTCCGCGCGATCTGTCTTTGCGCCGCTTTCATATTCCAGATAAATCGTTTCATCCGTTGCGCCTTGTTGTTTAAGCTCTCTGACCTGCCGGTTAATATCCTGAAGCTTTTCATTTGTAGAGCACCGCGCATAACCATAAATCATTGCAAGAACCTCTTTTCTTTCGGTCTGATATTATTATAAGACAGTATTTTGCCAAATTCAAATCCGTTAATAATTCGTTAATATTTAGCAATTTTATAAGCGGAAAGGCCAACCCAATTTACTTTATAAAAAACAACCGTAATCCCTAAGGACTACGGCTGTTTATCAGACTATTTGATTATAAACGAAAAGAGATGTTTGGGGTTATATCCATAGAGTACAAGTAAAACGATTATCGACAATGTGAACAATAAGGTGCCAGAGTACAACCGACACAACCATCCCTTGCGCCTAATCTTGCCCTCTTGCATCCACTACTCAAATAATAATCTTTCTTACCATCATTATTGTTGGAATTGTTGTTGGTGCTTCCACCTTTAGATGCAGCCAAAAGCACACTTGTCGCTAAAAGACCTGCACCGATTTTTAAGCCCTTTTTCACACTTTCACCGCTTTCCTTATCCATGAACGAGAATAACCCTTTTTTCTTTTTGGGTTCTTCCGAAGCGTTCTGACCCTGCGCCATATTGGAGTTTGCCGGTACCATTCCCGGAAAATCACTCTCGGTATAAACGATCTTTGTAAAATCCGGGTAGATGAAATAATCGAATATCTTCTGTACTTCATCTGTTAGGCCAAACTTTTCTTCTATGGTTTTATAAATCGCAGCCGCATTCGGTTTTTTCAAAATACAATCAAACAGAACATCCGCAACTTTTTCCTGCGGAAAATTCGGGTTATGAACACTTTCAAGAACTGCGTTTATGTCATCGATCTTACCACTGTCGGCAAGCCAAATATCCTTGCCGTTTTCTCGTAAAATCCCCACCAAAGTAATGACTGCGTTCCAATAATCCTGAAATACATTGTGGAGCAGAAGGTGTGTGCGAATTCGCTGATAAAGTTCCGCTTTTTGCGGCGCTGTAATTTCCGAACCTTCAAGCGTACTTTCCACCGCGCCTTGTACAAGCCCCCGTGCGAAGCTTCCCCGGTTACTAAACAGCGAACCGATGCCGTTTTTGAGATTCTGCGTAACTTTGGCATTGTTTTGTTCCGTTAATTTAACACTTTCATTTGTTGTACGCAAATCATTCAAGGCCGTGTGAAAGGTTTCAATATTCTTTGCGCTAAAAGTATCGATGGAGAACTGATAAATACCTTCAGACACAAGAATATCAACCGCTTTGCTGCTGACGATTTTCAAATTTTCCAGATAAATGTCTTGGAATAAAGCTCTGAATGTGTCGAGGTCATGGATTTTTTCTTTATACTCCTCGGCCGCTTTATCCGCACATGCTTTGGCAAGTTTCATGAATTTGGTGCGATATGTAATAAAGGCATCAAATCTTGCCGGGATCACCAACTCTTTACCATTTAAAGTAAAGACTTTTTCACTGCCTGTATAAGCGGTGAAAGCTTCTTCCATAATGTTTCCCATTGTTTCAAACCTCCGCTTTTTTACATTTTATTTTTACAACACACCTGTCACAGTGCGGATTATTCTTCGTGCATATTTCTCCATAGTTTTTGGCACAATATGCCCAGAGAATATAATCCACCTCCGCTGCCGGTCTGTTTAACTGCCTTGCAATAGCCGCCACAATGTCTATCGCTTCATAGGCAGGTGCATTTTCGTGCTCGGAACAATCTAAAATATTCCTGCCTAAAATACGACGGATATGCCTATCCGGCTTTGCTATATCATAACCAACATTTTTCAGATACTCCGTTATGAGCGCTTCGCCGAATTGAATGAACTTATGTGGGCTTTTCGGTGACGACAGTTCTTTCACGAGTGTCTTCTGCGTTTCATCTTTAACCAAAATTTTCATATAGAAGCTATCAATGCTGCCATATTGCCGTTCAAGCGAAAGAAGTTTGCTGACATTTTCCGTTATCAGTGCATTCATTTGTTTTTTGGTGTACGGAGAACCGAGTTTATAAGATAGAATTTTATCTGAAATTTCTTCTGGATCACAACTGAGAAGTTTTTCTGTATCATATTGGCAAAATAAATCGTCAATAGCCGATATTTCGCCGGTATTTATATCGATATACGGCTCTAATCTGCTCCACTGTGCGCCGAAGGACAACAACGAATACACCATTGCACGAATATGGTCGCCGACCGAGAATTTATCGCCCGCATCTCTTTTATCCAGTTGATGTTTGATGAATGTGTTCTCCCAAAGCTTTTTCCCTTGAACTTCTCCATTAACTACAAAAAGCTGGTTTTTCAACTGTTTATCCATGAGAAGAACAAATTCCGCTGCTCTTTCAATATTCTTCATATTCCTCTCCCCGTGCACTACTCTTTATCCACTTCAATAAATATTTCAGGACTTACATTCAGGGCGAGACAAATTGCGCGCAGGTCATCGGCGTACATGGTTTTTTCTCCATTCATCATGGCATCAAAGTCCACTTGGGGTATGCCTGCTTTTTGTGCGACCGCGAATTGCCCGCAGCCGCTTCCTTCTATGTAAGCTCGCACTTTTTTGTAAACTTCCATATTTACGCCTCCGCAAATACAGTATTACTGTACTTGTATTTATAATATCACAGTATTTCTGTGAAGTCAGCGTATAAGTACAGAATTTCTTGATTTCATCCTTGCAATTTATTTATTTTCGCGTATAATGTTCATAGAATGAGGTGAATTCCGTGAAATATGAAATTGGCGGCAGGATACGTTTATATCGCAAGCAAAGCGGCTTAACGCAAGAGCAATTAGCCAGTAAAATAAATGTAACCAAAAGTCGTGTATCCAACTGGGAACAAGGCATCAACCGCCCCGACGCGGATATTCTTGCCGACATTTGCCGCGCTTTGAATGTTTCACCAAGCGACCTGCTTGACGTTCATTTATCCACTGATGAATTGACCGACCATGAACGAAAGGTCATTCGGGCATATCGCTCAAAGCCTGAAATACAGCAGGCTGTTAATATCTTACTGGGCGTGGAAGGAGAATAACCCTTTCAGAACAAGGCGCTACACCGCCAAGATCAAATGTGCTCATGTCTCCCCTATCTTTTTACCTACGCATACTCCCTTGCCTTATCCGGTATAAAAGCCGGTTATCTCAATAGCCGCACCTTATATATTATTGAGATAACAAACGGAAGGAGGATATTCGCATGAAGATACGCAAAAGACCGATTACTGCGGCTGATGATCTGTCTGTGAACCGTTGTACGTTTACCCCGGAAGATGTTGCCGCTTTTCTTTCGCAAATCTATGAGCTTCAAGGTCTTGGAATTTCTCTCAATGAGAATGCAGATGGATGCGCCGAATTTACGATTGGCGACTCTGTTTATAACATCGCTAACCTCTAACCTGAAAGCTTACTGTACAGAAAAAGCCATTGAACCCCGATTTTGGATTCAATGGCTTTTGTTATACAATATATTCCTTAATAGAATTTATTTGGAAATAATACCGTCATTATCTCCACATCTCCATTAAAACTCCACTTCCTCATCTTGGTCTTCTTTATCTTCCTGAATATATGGAGGTAATTGAGATATTTTTTCGTTTTCTATCGTAATGAGACTTCCCTTCGCAGTCGATTTGATGGTAAAATTAATCCCGACGTTCTTTAGGTTACTATGTAATTCATTGAGCTTGCGTGACAACGCATTGGCTGCCGGCGGAACCGCCCTTGTTCCTAAGCCGGTTTCATCGGCTGCCGTACGCAAATAGTTCCATAACTCTGAAACTAAGCCCTTCCATTCTCTTTTGTTTTCCATAAAGTCGATCATCAAGGTGGCTACGCTGTCCGAACTGATCAACTCATAATTGCTCTTTTCGCGATTCGCATTGTACTCTGAAAGGAATTTCTCCCCCTGACCGCCTAAGGCTTCTCCGATTGCATACCCCCAACGGCAAAAGTCGGCCATTCGAGGCAATTTTCTCAAATGAACATCTGGGTAAATGCGCATCGCTTTCGAGAGCACGTCGAACACTCCGCCGAGAATATCCGGCAGGTCTTCTTCAAATTCCTGTTCAAGTTCCGTTAGCTCTCGCCTATCTTCTTCATCGACACGAGACAGCTCTAAAAGAATGGAACGATCTAATAAATCAGAGCTGTTTGCCACATTATTGATTCCGTTAATAGCCAGACATCTCTTGAACAAGAAGAAATGGCTTTCATCGTCCGTATACAATTTTCTGGATTGAACTGCTTCACCCGTTATGGCTCTGCAAAATAAATCGCTCGTATCTTGGTTGATTTTAGAAAGATTATCGAACGGCAAAAACCAGTGTTCCTGCAAGCCTATTAACTTTGACGGCATATCTTTATGTAAAGATAGAGTTTTTACGATCGACGGGTCGATGGCTTTCTTCAAAAAAGTACAAGCCGTCGTCTTCGCAGCGCCCTTTTCGCCAAAAACGATTATTGCGCTATGTACGATGTCTGGTACAAAGCAGCTGACAAACCAACACAAAAACAGGGTTTTCTGGTTCTTGATGTTGATGTATTTCAAGATTTTCTGAATATCTCCGTTTTTGCGCGGCAAACACTGCTCTTTTTGATGGTTATATCGATCGAATAGTATTTTATCTTCCTCTCTGATCTCCCACCCTTCTTCTGTAATTTTTACAAATTTCCAATCTTCCGTTCTCAAATCATACCAAAAGGCATTCTCTGCTTTTCCGACTCGGTTATAGAGCTTCACCTTTTTGCTATTTTCAAAAAGCGTTTTGCCTTTTAAGTATAAAGCCACTTGTTTCGTGTTCTCCGATTTTAGTCCACTTTGTGTCTTTTCACGATACACATAGGATGCATACGTGTTAAATTCTCCGCTCTCGATTTTCATAACCTTCAAATGCTTATTTTGTCTAAGCGCAATGTACGGCTCATTATTTTCGCTGTTGATAAACAGTGTTGCACCTTGCTCTTGGAGAATTTCCAGTAAAGTATTTTCTTGTGTTTTATTTTTACCCGATTTTCTTTTTTGGGGTTCCGATTTCAATTCTGTGCTTTCATCCTGTTCCAAAATATCCAAATAAGGCAAATCATCCACTTCCTCCATAGAGTGTCCCGCTTTCAGCCAGTCGTATACATCGCCTTTAGGCGGCAAGCCGGGCAGACAAACAATTTTTGCATTCGGAATATTCTCCACAATTTTCTTCGCGTATTTCATTCCGGGTTTATCATTATCCGGAAGAATGACGACCTCTTTACCCATGAAGTAATCCTGATATTCCGAAAGCCATTTTGACCCGGAACCGCAGTTAAGCGTGGTTGCAACTCTTCCTGCCTGAATAACCGCGTCCGCACACTTTTCTCCTTCGACGAAGTAGACCTTCTGAGCACGAATGACCTCCGGCAAATTGTACGGAACCGGCTTTTTATCGCCAAGTCCCTTTTCCCCGTTCGGGCGTACAAAAGAAAAACTCTTTTTCCCATCCGCTTTATCGAAACGATTTTTGGTATAAGCGATAGAACCATCCGCATTGTAATAAGTATAGACCGTTTTGCTCATAGTATTTGTTTCATTCCTTTCATCATTGTCATACATATCTTTTAGTTTTAGCCCCACGTTATTCAGAATATCTTCCGCTTTGCACCCGGCAAAGCAGTTGAGTAAAATCTGTTTTCTGTCTTTTGAAAGTCCAATAGACAAGCTGGGGCTATGATCGTCGTGCGCAGGGCAAATTGCCATGTACTGATTTTCAGATACCTGCTTTACACCCTGAAATTTTAATAGTAAATCTTGAATTTTCATTTTTTACTCTTCCTTTCATTTGATTTAGTTTTTGGAGGTGTTTTCACGGCTGCTTGTGTTTTTCACCTCCTTCGTTTCGTCTTTCTGCTTTCTTTTTGCACTTTCGATTTCTCGTGATAGTACATCAAAGCATTCGATTGCAAATTCTCTTGCGAGTTTCGTTGAAATTGTGAAGTCAGTCATCTTGACAACCCTCCAAAAATTTTTTGTTTTGTGCTGCCTATAACTGATATTCACAATTAAATTCACTTGACGGAACTAAACGGGTATAGTATTCTATTAAATAAGAAAGGGATGTTTATGGAACTAAATTTAAGCATGAATACATCTGATTACGAATGCAGAGAATATCTGGCTTCCATACGATGGAAAAACGGGTTTACGTGTCCGCGCTGCGGTTGTGCTGAAGCTTGGGAAACGAAAGAGGTCAAATATAAATGTAAGAAATGCGGATATAAAATGTCTGTTACCGCCGGGACGATTTTTCAAGATTCACACACGCCGTTAGAGAAATGGTTTGCCGCCATAGATTTGATAAACGCATCAAACGGAATAATCACGGCAAGTTTTCTCCAAAACAAATTAAAATTGGGCAGTAACCGCACCGCCCAAAGAATGACACATTTTATTAAAAGAGCTCTTGTAAGAACACAAATCAGAAAATACAGAAGAGCACCCGCAGAGATGTTAAACTTGCCCGTAGAAATCGATGTCATTCCGATCGTCATTACGCGCGAGCACTTTTTCGTAATTACCGCTGTTGAAAAGCTTGGCAATCGTACCGGCCGTATTCAGATCAAACAAACCGATAACAGTCCGCAGGAATTTGCAGATTTTATCCGAAATACGATTAAAGTAAACACTTCTCAAAATGGGCAAAAGAAAATCGGTATTATTTGCCCCAAGATTTTGCCAAGTGAAATACGTGAAGAATATAATCAACTAATAAAGAATTCACGTTATGCCTATAACGCTTCTAAAAACGTGTCTTCAAAATTCAAGAAATATATAAGTGAACGTTATCATGGAAACTTCGACGTCTGCTGCAAAAATTTTTGTATTACGCAAAACGCAAGATTTACTTCTGTTTCTTTTGAAGAAATTCTCGAAATCATGTTAAAAAAAGGCGGCACTGCCATACAGACAGTACCGCCTAGGCGTTCATATTTACATTTCATTGCAAAGATTTGCAAAAGCCAAAGCCCCCAAGAAAGAAGATCTCTTGAGGGCTTTGTTTAATATTGCTCTGGTGGGCCATCAGGGACTCGAACCTTGGACCAACCGGTTATGAGCCGGTAGCTCTAACCAACTGAGCTAATGGCCCGACTATATATCGGAACTTAGAAAGTATAGCACAAACAGCATATAATTGCAAGACCTAAATTCACCCGTGCGAAAAGAAAAAGGAGAGCCGCAAAATGACTCTCCCGTTCTTTACAGGTTTATAGGACCCGAAAATTATTCCTTATTGCAGTCGCAGTTTTCGCCGCAATCGCAGGAATCGTCTTCTTCGAGGTCGAACTCCAGCGTTTCGCCGCAGTTCGGGCAATCGATGGAGCCCTCATCGAGCATTTCTTCGTTGAGCTCGATGGTATCTCCGCACTTCGGGCAGGTGACTTCGTAATAGCATTCGTCTTCGTCGTCTTCCCATGCGTCGTCATCATCATCGTCTTCGTCCTCGTCGATGTCGTAGAACTCTTCTTCCAGCTCGCCGAGGTCTTCGTCGATCTCGTCTACCTGGCCGCTGAGCTCATCGTATGCGTCTTCCATTTCCTCAACGGAAAGGGAGAGGTCATCGAGCAGGTCAACGATCGCGTTGAAGAGCTTCGTCTCCTTCGCATTCGGGTCCAGATCCATGCCTTCCATCAAACCGCGGATGTATGCCGCTTTCTCGGAATTTGTCATGCTTGCACCTATCTTTCCGGCAGGCAAACGCGCTGCCTAATGTAGGGCTTTCGCCCCGGGTGTTTCGGCGTATGGAACAAGGAAAAACGCTTATGCGCGCTCCATGTACTCGCCGGTTCTGGTATCGACGCGGATCATTTCGCCTTCGTTGATGAAGATCGGAACCTTGATCTCTGCGCCGGTCTCCAGCGTAGCGGGCTTCGTGACGTTCGTAGCGGTATCGCCCTTCACGCCCGGCTCGGTCTCCGTAACCTGAAGCTCAACAAAGTTCGGCGGCTCAATGCCAAAAACGTTGCCCTTGTAGGAGAGCACCTTGCAAACCATGTTTTCCTTCACAAAGCGGAAGTTGTCGCCGAGGACATTCGGGCTGATCGGCAGCTGCTCATAGGTCTCGCTGTCCATGAAATAGTACAGGTCGCCGTCATTGTAGAGATACTCCATGTCCTTTCTCTCAATGAAAGCGGTCGGATACTTATCGTTCGGGTTGAACGTCTTTTCCGTCACGGCACCGGAAATCACGTTGCGGATCTTGGTGCGGACGAACGCCGCGCCCTTACCGGGCTTGACGTGCTGGAATTCAATGATCGAGTAAACGTTGCCGTCCATTTCAAAGGTGACGCCGTTTCTGAAATCGCCTGCGGTTACCATATAGATAATACCTCCAAATTTTTCTTAGGTCTATTGTATAACAGAAAGTGGCTTTTTTCAAGAAAAAACCGTTCTGTTTCTCCGTTTTTTCGGAAATTTTACAGGATGATGAGCTCCTTCGGGGAATGCGTGAGGCTGCGGCAGCCGTCATCTGTGATGAGCAGCATGTCTTCAATGCGCACGCCGCACTTGCCCGGGATGTAGATGCCCGGCTCGTCGGTGATGACCATGCCCGGCTCACAGATGGTCTCATCGGTCTTATTGAAGCGCGGCCACTCGTGAATCTCGAAGCCTACGCCGTGGCCGAGGCCGTGACCGAACGTGTTCGGGTACGGGGTCTCGATGATGTCGCGCGCGATCTTATCCACATCGCAGCAGCGCATGCCCGGGCGTGCGCCGTCGATAACGGCGAGCTGTGCTTTTAAAACCGTGTTGTAGATGGCTCTCTGCTCATCGTTTACATAGCCGAGCGCGACGGTACGGGTCATATCGGAATGATAGCCCGCGAGCATAGCGCCGGTATCCATGGTGATGAGATCGCCTTTTTTGATCTGTGTGTTGCCCGGAATGCCGTGGCACTGCGAGCCGTTTGCGCCGGTGACAACGATGGGGTTGAACGCATTGCCGTCTGCACCCGCTTTGCGCATGAAGAACTCAATCTCCAGCGCAATTTCGCGCTCCGTTACGCCTTCCTTGATATAGGGGAGGATGTGCTCAAACGTAGCGTCTGTGATGGCCTGTGCGTCACAGATTCTCTTCACTTCCTCATCGCTCTTGACGATGCGCTGCTTGCGGATGGCATCGTCCAAGGTCGTATTCAAAATCGCCTTAGCGCCGCACTCTTCGGAGAGCTGCTCAAAACGCTTCGCATGACCGTAGGGAAGAGTGGCGTATTCCATGTACACCTCGGTGATGCCGTGCTTTTTCAGAAGCGTCTTATAGGTTTCGTTAAGCGAGGTGAACTCCACAACCTCCACATTTTGCGCCTTGGCGCGTGCGGCCTCGGTGTAACGGAAATCGAGGAGATAATAAGCCTGCTCGGAAGTGAGCAGCAGTGCGCCGTCTGTGGACGGGAACGCCGTGAGGTAATAGAGGTTCGTTTCGGAAACGATCAGCGCCGCTTTTTTGCTATCGCCGCCGATGACAGAATTGGTAAGACGTTCGATCGGATTGCTCATTGATAATTCCCCTTTCTAATGTGTACCCAAAGGTGCCCTTTATGCTTTGCTTTTTACCGTTTCTTCCCCGGCCGTGAGCCGCGTATAGTGCGGGCGCAAAAAGCCTTCCAGACTGCGCTTGAAGCGCACCGTGGCGGAAGGATCCGGCGACAGGGGGTCAAGTAAAACCGACCGCATTCCGCAAAGGTTTGCGCCGAGGATATCGGTGAAGATCTGGTCACCCACGACAAGGCATTCCCTGCGGGGCGTGCCGGCCATTTTCTTTGCGCGCAGGTAGCCGACCGGAAACGGCTTGCACGCGAAAGAAACGAACGGCAGATTGAACTGCGCGGCAAAGGGCGCCACACGTTTTTTGTAATTGTTGGAAACAACGATCAGCTTGACGCCGCTTGCCGTTACGCTTTGTGCCCACGCCCGCACGCCGGGAAACGGCGTCTGCGAGCCGTGCGGCGACATGGTATTATCCACATCGAGCACGATCATGTGCACATTGAGCGCTTTTAAAAGCTCGGGCGTAAGCTCCGTCACGCAGTGGAGCGTGCCGGTCGGTTTAAATACCGCCATAGCTTCGGTCTTTGCCTCCTGTGTTGTTCGGGAAAAACCCGTTTACACAAAAAAGCGGGCAAAAAGCCCGCTTCTTCACGTTTGATTATTTGTACTTGCGCTTGCGAGCTGCTTCGGACTTCTTCTTGCGCTTAACGGAAGGCTTTTCGTAAGCCTCTCTCTTGCGAACTTCCTGAATAACGCCCGCTCTTGCGCACTGCTTCTTAAAGCGTCTGAGTGCGCTCTCCAAAGATTCGTTGTCTTTGATTCTGATTTCAGCCATCTATATCCCTCCCATCCGCCATCAGGCAGGGGTTTGTATTTGTTACTTAGCACGAAATAACACAAATAATTATAGTGGCAGGGGGCAAAAAAGTCAAGGCTTTTTTCCCGAAAAATAGAAGAAATCCGTTTCTCTTTGCAAAAAAATCCGTTTAGAGCCGTTTATTTGCCTTTTAAAGCGGTGCTGCACGAGTTTTTGGGGCTTCTTTTCCCCTGCTTTGCAACTTTTATGATTAGATGGAAAACGCAGCGCGGCTTTGCGGCTTTGTCATAGGTTTTTTCTTGTTTTTGCTTTTCGGCAATCTGCAAAAATGCTGATAGGAAAATTTTTCAACTGAATTTTGCCCAAAACATTGACAAGCGCGAGCGTTATATTATATAATACCTCCATAAAACCCTGCGCAAATTCCTACTAAAGCGAGGTTACGGATTTATATGAAAAAGACGGCGCTTACAAAAAGCGAAAGCGAAGTCATGTATCTTTTGTGGCACACGGACCGTGCGCTTTCCGCGGCGGAAATGGTCGCGCTTTCCCCACAGAAGACCTGGAAGGACAGCTACATTCACCTGATGGTGAACTCTCTTTTAAAAAAAGGGATGATCACCCCGGCCGGCTTTGTGAAAACGTTTCGCAATTATGCGCGCACCTTTGCACCGTGCATGACAGAGGAGGAGTATGCCCAGTTACAGCTGCGCGACAAAACGATTCAGGATCCCGCGCTCGTGGCGCCGTTCCTCTCTGCGATGATTGACACGGCAGATGACCCGGCTTCGATGATTGACGAGCTCATTGCAATGCTGCATAAGAAGCGCGAAAAATTAGCCGCGAAAAAACAAACATGACGGACATAACGAAAGGCAGGCTGCGTAAGTCTGCCTTTTTGTCGTATTGTAAGGATATATTCGCTGTGAAACCGCCCGAGGAGCAATACCACGCGCCGCAAGACGAGTTATAATTGGTCTTTGCCCACGGGGGTGCAGAAAAGCTTTTCAAATTCCTCGCGGGTCTCGGAATAGGCCAGCGCCCACATCATTTTGGCGATGACGGCTTCCGTTGTCATGTTGGAAGCTTCGAGCACGCGGTATTTTTCCTTGATGATATGGCCCACGCGGTAGACGGAAAGGTTGCTGCCCTCGTGCGGAACCTGCGTGGTGATGACGACGCGTACGCCGTTTTCCATTAACGCAGCAATCTTTTCCTCAAACGCGTTGTCGCCGTAGTACGGGATGCCGCCGACGCCAAAGCTTTCGATGACAACGCCGCGGCAGTGCGCGGTGATGTAATCGAACACGGACGGGTCCATGCCCGGGATGACGCGGATGGAGAGGATCTCCGGTACTAATTTATCGTAGAACACCGCGCCGGGGCACTCCGGGCGCTCATCAATATAGCACAGGAGCTTTTTATCGTAGAACACGCCGATGTCCGGGAAATCAATGCTGGAAAAGGCGTCAAAGCTCTTTGTATGCGTTTTTCTGGCGCGGGTGCCTGCAATGACGTGCCCGTTAAAAACGACGTGTGTGCCGCACGCACGGGCATCTGTGGCGTATACAAACGCTTCAAACAAATTGCGCCGCGCGTCGCCGTCCGGCACCTCGATGGATTTCTGCGCACCCGTTAAAACAACGGGCTTTTCGTTTTTCTGGATAAGATACGAGAGCGTGGCCGCCGCGTAGGACAGCGTATCCGTGCCGTGGGCGATGACAAAGCCGTCGTACTTTGCATAGCTATCGCGGATAATCTCCGCCACGTGGATCCACTGCTTCCAACACATATTGGTACTGTCTAAGCTGTACGGCTGCACGGTATCCACTGCGCACAGGTTTTTCACCTGCGGTACGGCATTTAAAAGTTCCTCCGATGTAATCGCCGGCGTGAGGCCGTTTTCCGTTTTCGCCGAAGCGATGGTTCCGCCGGTCGCAATGAACAGAATTTTTTTCATTCTGCATTTTCCCCTATTCTTCGTGAAATTGCGGAAATATCATACCACATTTTCCTGCATAAATGCAAGCCGCAGAACCGACAAAAAGAGACGAGCCGCAGCCCGCCTCTTTGCTTTTGCGAAATTATTTGAGTGAGATGTTGGACGCAAGGGACAAAAGTGCATCGCCCGTCAGGCGGTACGTTGTCCACTCCTCCATGCGCACGGCGCCGAGGGAATCATAGAACTTGCGGCTTGGGGTGTTCCAATCGAGGCACGCCCACTCCAGTCTGCCGCAGCCGCGCTGCAAAGTGAGCCGCGCAAGGCGCTTTAACAGCAGCTTGCCGTAGCCCTTGCCGCGATATTCCGGCAGCACGAAAAGATCCTCAAGATAAATGCCCGCGCGGCCAAGCCACGTGGAGAAATTGTGGAAGAAAAGCGCAAAGCCCACGGGCTTTTCGTCCTCCGAAACAAGAAAAACCTCTGCTTTTTTCTTTTGGAAGACCCACTCTTTTAAAAGCTCCGGCGTTACAATGACCTGATCTTCCATATTTTCATACGCGGCGAGCGCATGAATAAACTCTAAAATGACCGGAATGTCTGCTTCGGTTGCAAAGCGAATGTTGGCTGCCATGGTTTCCCCCTTATTCTTTCGGCTTTCTGTTGCGGACAATGAGCATGAAGCGGTGCTGCACGCTTGGGATATAGCCTTGCTTTTCACACAGCGCGTCGAGCGCATCGAGCTGCGGCAAGCAGCTTTCTACTGTGAAATTGCCGAACTCCCACGGCAGAACCTTAGCGTACCACACGAGTGCGCCGACATCCAAATAGTGGTCGGTTACATAGGCTTGGTCGCAGAAATTCACCGTAAAGCCGGCGTTTTTGAAGCGCAGCAGCTCGTTTTCGAGGTTAAAGCTCGGCATGGCGGTTTTGTTATTGCCGAGCAAAGCGCGCAGGCGCAAGTTGTTGCTGCCGCCTACCTGCTGCGTGATGAAATATCCGCCGGGCTTTAGGACGCGGCGCACTTCGTTTACGTCATAAGAATCGTGACGATTTAAAACGAGGTCAAAGCTGTTATCCGCAAACGGCAGAGGTTTGTCCTCTTCGGTTTTGCGCACGGTGATGCCGAGCGGCGCTAACTTTTTTTCGCACAGCTCAAAATTCGGCTGCCAGCTTTCCGTGACGCTTGTCTGCGAAAACGGGTGGCGCAGGGACAAAAGGAACTCTCCGCCGCCCGTACCCATATCCAAAATGACGGACTGCGGCTTTAAAAAATCGAGCACCTTTTGCTTATAATCCCACGGCAGCGGGGCTTCCTCTACACGCCCGCGGATGTGCGAAAAATCCCAGCCGTGCATTTCGGCGCTTTGCTCTTCCTGCGTCCAAAGTGCGTGTTTTTCAGTTTGTGTCATGTATTGTGGTCCACCTTGTGGAAAGTTTTGAGGTTACCCGTTTTGCCGTGACGACGGTTAAGCTCCGCGCGCACATCGTCAAGCGGGATGTTCTCGTTCACCATCATGACGGTGAGGTGATAGAGAAGGTCGCTGATTTCGCCCACGGTGTCCTCTTTTTTGCCGTTTTTCGCGGCGATGATGACTTCGCTGCACTCTTCGCCGCACTTTTTGAGGATCTTATCAAGCCCCTGCTCGAAGAGATAGCAGGTGTAGGAGCCCTCCTGCTTTTCGTCCTTGCGCTCCAAAACGGTATCATAAAGCTGCTGCAAAATGTCCATAGTGTTCCCTCCGTCAGTTTCTTGCAATCTCTTTGTAGAAGCAGCTGTGGCTGCCGGTGTGGCACGCCGCGCCTGTCTGCACGACCTTTACGAGCAGTGTATCGTCGTCGCAGTCGGCATACATACTGATGACCTTCTGCGTATGGCCGCTCGTTGCGCCCTTGTTCCACAGCGTTTGGCGGCTGCGGCTGTAAAACCACGTGTAGCCCGTCTCCAGCGTTTTCGCCATGGATTCGCGGTTCATGTATGCCAGCATGAGCACTTCGTTTGTGGAGGCCTCCTGCACGATGCACGGGATGAGCTCCGATTTCTTGAAGTAGCGCTCAAGATGGTCTTCCTCTTCTTCGCTGCACTTGAACGATTTGCCGGAAAGGCGCTGACTGGCGGTGATGGCCGCCGTTAAGTCCAACGCTTTCGTATAAATGGATTTGCCCGCAATCGCACCGTACACGCCGAGGGCGTTGAGGTCTACGATGTCCTTTAAGTTGCCGACGCCGCCGCTTGCGATGATGTTGCAGCTGACGGCGCGGTTGACCTTATCGAGCATGACGAGGTTCGGGCCGTTCATGGTGCCGTCTTTATAAATATCGGTCACGATGAGGTAGCGCACGCCGATGTCTTCCATGCGCTTTGCCATTTCGAGGTAATCCACTTCGCTTTGAGCCGTCCAGCCCTCTGCCGCCACCTTGCCCTTTAACGCATCAATGCCGACGGCGATCTTTTTGCCGTATTTTTTCACGGCCTCGCGCACGAACTCCGGGCTGTGCAGCGCCGCAGAGCCCAGAATGATGCGATTGATGCCGTGCGAAAGATAATATTCCACGGTGTCCATATCGCGGATACCGCCGCCGACTTCTATATTCATCGAGACATTATCGCGAATGGAGAAAACGGTGCTGTCGTTTACGGGGCGGCGTGCCTTTGCGCCATCAAGATCGACAAGGTGCACCCAGCGCGCGCCCTGCTCCTCAAACGATTGCGCGGTCTTGACGGGGTCTTCCGCCACCTGCTCCGCCGTGGCGTAATCGCCTTGGAACAGGCGGACGCATTTGCCGTCCTTGAGGTCAATCGCCGGTAAAATGATCATGTTATATCCCTTCCTTATTCATTCCAAATTATCGTGTATGCAAAAAAGTTAAAATTTCAAATTATTCCGAAAGCGTGCCCTTGGTGGAAAGCACCGCGCCGGTGCTGTTTTCTGCTGTGGCATCGCACAGAGCGTGCGCGCAGGCTTTGAACAGCGCTTCGATCATATGGTGAGAATTTTTGCCGTAGGGGCAGCGCAGGTGCAGCGTGAAGCCGGCGTTATCGCTAAGCGCGCGGAAGAACTCCTCCGTCATGCAGGTGTCAAAATCGCCGACGCGCTCCTGCGGGAACGCAGCGTCGAACACAAGGTACGGGCGGCCGCTGACATCTACGGCGCAGAAGCCGAGCGCTTCATCCATAGGGATCATGGCATGGCCGTAGCGCACGATGCCGCTGCGGTCGCCGAGCGCCTGCTTAAACGCACGGCCGAGCACGATGCCGGTATCTTCCACCGTGTGGTGGCAATCGACATTCCAGTCGCCCTCGGCTTTTAACCGAAGGCCGAAGCCGCCATGCACGGCAAGCGCCGTGAGCATGTGGTCGAAAAAGCCCACGCCGGTATCGACGACAACCTCGCCGCCGTCAAGCCCCAAGGTCAGCTCAATGTTCGTTTCTTTTGTTTGGCGCACAACTGTTGCCGCACGTTCCATATCGTTTCCCCCTAAAAGGGCCTAAAGCCCGATTTACGCTTGCTCTTTTTCTTCAAAGAACCGCTGAATGTGCTCTGTGACCACTGCGTTTTCGCCCGTGGAGCCTGCCGTGATGCGCAGGGCGGACATGTTTTTAAAGTACCGCACCGCGATGGATTCGGCCAAAAGGCGCTCGTAGAGCTCCTTTGCGTACGGTGTGCGCAGAACGACGAAGTTCGTAACGCTCTTTACCGTTTGGAGCTTTTCCGGGAAGCGCTGCGCCATGCGGTCGAATTTCTGCTGCAATTCGTCTCGCGAAAGCAGCAATCTGCGGATGGCGGCATCGGCTTCCGCGCGGTTTTTCAGCACGGCTTCCGCCATTTTCTGCGAGCAGGTGTTGACGTTATACGGCGACTTTACAGCCTTGATGGCGCGGACAAGCTTTTCGTTGCCCACGGCAAAGCCTACGCGCAGCGCGGCGAGACCGAAGGCTTTGGAGCACGTTTTCAAGATGAGTAAATTATCGTAGTTTTCAAATTCGCCGAGCATAGATTCGTTCCAGAAGTCCATATAGGCTTCGTCGAGCACGACGAGCGCGGAGACGCCCCTGATGATTTTGCGCACGGCTTCGCGCGTGAGGCCGACGGACGTCGGATTGCACGGGTTGCTGAAAATGAGCAACTTTACGTTCTCATTGTTGCAGGTTTCGATCACCTTGTCAATATCGATTGTGAAATTTTCGTCTTTTTTGATTTCGATGCCGCGGCATTCCGAAACGTAGCCGTAAAAATCATACATGGAAAAATCCGGCGTGAGCGTCGCGTAGGTCTCGCCCTTCATCAGAAAGCTCTGGAAAATGACGTTGATGAGCTCATCGCTGCCGTTGCCCGCCGCAACGCACGCCGGCTTTACCTTATAGCTTTTGGCAAAGGCGGCGCACAGGTCTTTTGCGGTGGGATCCGGATAGCGGTTGAGTTCCACCCTCATCATGGCGTGCAAAGCGGACGCCATAACGGATTCCGGCAGGCACAGGAACGATTCGTTTGCGTCCAGACGAATTTTATACTCGCCCGCAATGGGTTTATACGGCTCTAAATCGCGGATCTTTTCATTCAGCGTATACATAAACTACCTCCGGGGTCACTTTTTCTTGCGGACGGCGATGGAATTCGCGTGCGCGGTCAGCTCTTCGGTCTCGGCAATGCGGATGATGTCGTCGGCAGCTTTCAGAAGCTCCGCTTCCGTATAGTAGATAAAGCTCGATTTTTTGATAAAATCATCGACGGAAAGCGGCGAGAAGAAACGCGCCGTGCCGCTGGTGGGCAGCACGTGGTTTGGACCCGCGAAGTAATCGCCGAGCGGCTCCGGAGAATAGTTTCCGAGGAACACGGAACCGGCGTTATCGAGCTTGCCGATGTATTCGAGCGGATTTTCGCAGCAGACTTCAAGGTGCTCCGGGGCGAGCTCGTTTGCGAAATCGACGGCTTCCGCCATGTTTTCGCAGACAATAATTGCACCGAAATTTTCGATGGATTCTTTAATGATGTCTTTTCTTGAAAGCGTCTGCATTTGGCGCTCAATCTCCGCAGCGGTCGCCTTTGCAAGGTCTTCCTCCGGGGTAATGAGAATGGCGGACGCCATGCGGTCGTGCTCCGCCTGGCTCATGAGGTCGGCGGCCAAGAACTCCGGCTTCGCGGTTTTATCCGCAATGACGAGAATTTCGCTTGGACCGGCAATCATGTCGATATCGATAGTGCCGTACAGTAATTTCTTTGCCGTGGCGACGAAAATGTTGCCGGGGCCGACGACTTTATCAACCTTCGGAACGGTCTCGGTGCCGTAGGCGAGCGCCGCGACGGCCTGCGCGCCGCCGATGAGGAACACGCGATCTACGCCGGCAATCCTCGCGGCGGCCAAAATGTTTTTATCCGGCTTGCCGGTACGTCCCGGCGGCGTGACCATGACAATCTCGCCGACTTCGGCAATTTTCGCCGGGATGACGTTCATCAAAACGGAGGACGGGTACGCTGCCGTACCGCCCGGCACATACACACCGACCCTGTGCAGGCCGCGCACGCGCTGACCCATCAGAACACCCGTGGGCGAGGGGTCGATGCGGCTTTGCTGCTTTTGTCTGGCGTGGAACGCGCGGATATTTTCTGCGGCGCGCTCCATCGAAGCGATGAACGCCGGGTCGCAGTCTGCGGTGAGCGCATCGATCTCCTCTTTTGTGATTTCCGCTTTCTCCGGCGCCCAGCCGTCGAACTTCATCGTATAGCGTCGCACGGCTTCGTCGCCGTTATCGCGCACGTCCTTCAAAATTTCGGCCACTTTATCCTCTACGCTGCGGTCGTTTTCGCTGACGCGGGCTTTAAGGCTTTGAATAAACGCTTCACAGTAGGCTCTATCGCCTTTGGCAATACGGATCATACGGATTTCTCCTCCCTGTTCTTTTCAATCTGCGCTTCCATGCGGGCGGCAAGCGCTTCAATCTCCTGCTTTCTCATTTTAAGGCTGGCGGTGTTTGCGATGAGACGCGCCGAGATACCGGCGATGGTCTCCGTGACCTCCAGACCGTTTTCTTTTAAGGTAGTGCCGGTCTCGACGATATCGACGATGCCGTCTGCAAGGCCGAGCAGCGGGGCAAGCTCTACGGAGCCCTCGATTTTGATGATGCGCACGTCCATGGCGCGGCTTTCAAAGAACTGCCGCGCGACGTTCGGGTATTTGGACGCGACGGTCTTCGCTTTGTAGCCGCCGAAGAAATCCGTACCCTTGCGGCAAGCGAGCGCAAAGCGGCAGCGGCCGAAGCCAAGATCTAAAATTTCGTAAAAATGACTGCCGTTTTCCATGATGGTATCTTTGCCGACGACACCGAGGTCGCACACGCCGTTTTCGACGTAAGTGATGACATCGGCAGCTTTGGCTAAAACGACTTCGATCTCGCCGTTTCCAACGGGAAGAATCAGTCTTCTGCCTTTTTCGCGCACTTGCGTGCAATCAAGGCCGATCTGCTCTAAAAGATTCACGGTGTCTTTTTCGAGACGCCCTTTTGTGAGGGCAATTCTTAATGGCTTCATGCGTTTTCCTCCCCTCTAAGGACGATGACTTTCGGGATGCCACGGCGCTTTGCGTAGCGCTCGGCCTCGTCTGCCGTATCGAACACGGAGCTTTCGCAGATTTTGCCGTTTGCTGTCAGCTCGCGAATTTTCATCTGGGCTTCGATCTCCGCGCCGCTTTCCGCGTGGACGAGCACATCCGGCGTGGGCACGCTTTCAATCCGGCCGTCGTCGAGCAAGACAGAAGCCAGTGCATCAACGTTTGCGGCAAAGCCGATGGCGGGCATGGGGGCATCAAATTGCTTTAAAAGCGTATCGTAGCGGCCACCCATCAGAACGGCGTCACCGTAGTTTTCCACATAAGCGCTGAAGACAACACCTGTGTAGTAATCATTGCGCTGCACAAGGCCAAAATCGACCATCAGGCGATCATCGAGGCCGAGCGACGACAGCGCAGTATATAGCGTGCGCATATAATCGAGCGTTTCGGAAAGCACGGGATGGCCTTTGCAGAACCGCTCCGCTTCCGCGAAGACCTCTGCCCCGCCGAACAGGCGCGGCAGCTTTTTGATGGCTTCGGTATACACGGATTTCGGGAGTGCGTCGAGCATATCGCCGAGGGCGGCGTAGTTTTTCGATTCGATCGTCTGGCGGATATCCTCTTTTTTATCGGCGGAGACGGGCAGCTCATCGGCGAGCGCACCGAAGAACTTTGCGCTGCCGATCTCCAAGCGGAAGTTTTCCGTGCACGCGGAAAGCGCCTCAACGGCGGCGGCGATGACCTCGATATCCGCTTTCAGCCCCGATGCACCCAAAAGCTCGATGCCCGCCTGCGTTGTTTCGTCGCTGCGGCCGGAAAGATCCTTGCGGTTGCGGTAGATCGGCTGGTTATAATAGAGCCGAATGGGCTTTTCCATCGTCTGCAACCGCGTTGCGGTAAGGCGCGCGATGGGCAGTGTTAAATCGGGACGGAACACGATGAGCCTGCCTTTGTTATCCGTGGATTTATACATCTCATACTGAGGAATGGCGGCGTTTGGGGCATCGAACACGTCGTAGTATTCCATGCCGGGCGTGATGACCTCATTATAGCCGCGCATTTTGAATATATGCGTGAGCCGCTCGCTCACGGTACGCTGCGAAAGGCACTCTTCAAACAGAATATCCTTGGTGCCCTCCGGCGTGATTTTGTTGAACTTCTTCATAACGACCGTCCTTCTGCTTTAATGTAATGACGTGTTACAATAATATCATGTAACTGTGTGCTTGTCAAGGCTTTTCGCGTTTTGTGTATACACGTATATACGCATAGATATGCAGAAAGGCGGAAGCAACTTCTTGCGTCCGCCTGATGGCATTAAAACAGTGATGTCTGGCTGCTGTCCGGCAGACCCTGCAGTGCGCCGGCGCTTTTCAAAACGTCGATAACAGCGCTGGAAACCTTGGCGCGGGACTGCACTTCGTCGATGGAGATGAACTCCTCGCTGCCCGTGCACGCTTCATACAAGCTGTGCGCCGCCGCCTCGCCCACACCGGGCAGGGACGAGAACGGCAGACGGATCTTGCCGTCTTCGACAAGGAACTTTTTCGCATCGGATTTATACAGGTCGACCGGCAAAAGCTCGATGCCGCGGCACAGCATTTCGTTGATAATCTGGAATGTGGAATACGCCGCGTCTTCCTTGACAGTGGACTGGTGCTCCTTTTGCTTCTGCTCCAGCTCGCGCATACGGCGCTGTACGGCGGCACGCCCCTGCACGGCGGTGGCGCCGTCGAAATCTTCACTGCGCACGGTAAAGTACGCCGCGTAGTATTCCACGGGATAATGCACCTTGTACCAGCCGAGGCGCAGCGTCGCGATCATGTAGGCGGCAGCGTGCGCTTTCGGGAACATGTACTTAATCTTATAGCAGGACTCAATGTACCAATCCGGCACGTTATGCTCCTTCATGGCGGCGATGTGCTCCTGCGTGAAGAGCTTTTTCGCGTTGCCCTTACGGGTGATTTCCATAATCTTAAACGCCATTTTCGGCTCAAGGCCCTTTAAGAGCAGGTAGGTCATGATGCTGTCTCGCGTACCGATGACGGTGGCGATGGTGCAGGTGCCGTCTTTGATGAGGTCCTGCGCGTTGCCGATCCAAACATCCGTGCCGTGGGACAGACCCGAGACCTGCAGAAGGTCGGAGAATGTCTTTGGCTGGGCATCGATGAGCATTTGGCGCACGAACGGCGTGCCGCACTCCGGCAGAGAGAACGTGCCCGTTAAAGAGCCGATGTCCTCCGGCGTGACGCCGAGCGCTTCCGTGGACGTAAACAGCGACATGACCGCCGGGTCGCTCATGGAGACCTTCATGACGGGAATGCCGGTGTAATCTTCGAGATAGCGATAGATGGTCGGCACATCGTGGCCGAGCTCGTCCAGTTTACAAATGGTATCGTGAATGGAATGGAAGTCGAAGTGCGTGGTGATGTTATCGGAATTCTGGTCGTTTGCGGGGTGCTGCACCGGGCAGAAATCATAGACCTCTTTGCCCTTTGGCACGACGACCATGCCGCCCGGGTGCTGGCCCGTGGTGCGTTTGATGCCCGTGCAGGAAATGGAAAGGCGTTTTTCCTCTGCGCGGGAAAGCACGCGGGAACGTTCTTCGGCATACTTTTTCACATAGCCGAACGCGGTTTTATCCGCGACGGTTGCGATGGTGCCGGCCTTGAAGACGTTTTCGCGGCCGAACAGCGTCTCCGTATAGCGGTGCGCACCGCTTTGGTATTCGCCGGAGAAGTTGAGGTCGATATCCGGCGTTTTGTCGCCGTCAAAGCCGAGGAACGTCTCGAATGGGATGGTGTGGCCGTCGCGGTCGAGATCTTCGCCGCAGCGCGGGCACTTTTTCGGCGGCAGATCAAAGCCGGAAAGGTAGCTGCCGTCCGTGATGAACTCGCTGTATTTGCACTTGGGGCAAATGTAGTGCGGCTCCAAGGGGTTGACCTCCGAGATGCCGGACATGGTCGCGACGAACGACGAGCCGACGGAGCCACGCGAGCCGACGAGATAGCCGTGCGCTTCGCTGTCTGCCACGAGCTTTTGCGCCGTCATGTACAAAACGGAGAAGCCGTGCTTGTTGATGGAGCCGAGCTCGCGCTTTAATCGCTTTTCGACGATCTCCGGCAGCGGATCACCGTACTTTTCCTTGGTACGTGCCCACGTAATGGAGTTCAGTTGCTCCTCTGCGCCGTCGATGAACGGTGGGAAAACACCCTCCGGGATGGGGCGGATTTCCTCGATCATATCGGCGATCTTGTTCGTATTGGTGACGACAACCTCATACGCTTTTTCTTTACCGAGGTAGTCGAATTCTTTCAGCATTTCGTCCGTGGTGCGCATGTAGAGCGGCGCCTGCTCATCGGCATCCGTGAAGCCCTGACCCGCCATCAAAATGGCGCGGCCTGCGGCGTCCTTCGGGTCTTTGAAGTGCACGTCTCCCGTTGCGACAACGGGCTTTTTCAGCTTTTCGCCGAGCTTTACGATGGTGCGGTTGTACTCTTTTAACTGCTCGATATCGCACGAGCCGTTGCGCACCATGAACATGTTATTGCCAAGCGGCTGGATTTCGAGGTAATCGTAGTAGGAAGCAATCTCGAGTAATTTTTCCCACGGCTCACCGCGCGTAATGGCGCGGAACAGCTCGCCCGCTTCGCACGCGGAGCCGATGATGAGGCCCTCGCGGTACTGGTTCAAAACGCTTTTCGGCGTGCGGGGACGCTTATAGAAGTAATTTAGGTGGCCAAACGAGATGAGCTTATAGAGATTCTTTAAACCCACCAAGTTCTTAACGAGAATGATCTGGTGGTAGGTCGGCAGCTTTTTCGGGTCGCCGCCCGCGAGTGCGGTGTTGATCTGCTTGACATCTGTCAGCTTGAAATCATCGACGAGGCGCTGGATGAGGTTGATAAAAATCTCGCCGAGCACGGCGGCATCGTCGCACGCGCGATGGTGATTAAAGGGCTTTAGCTTTAAATACTTCGCAACCGTATCGAGCTTGCAATTTTTGATGTCCGTCAGCATGGAGCGACACATGGCGACCGTATCGATGTACACATACGGGAACGTCATGTCGTGGCGGCTGCACACGGCGCGCAGGAACGAGGTATCAAAATTTGCGTTGTGCGCGACAAGAATCACGTCTTCGCCGCAGAACTCGAAGAATTTGCGCACGGCTTCTTCCTCTTTCGGTGCGCCCGCGACCATTTCATCCGTGATACCGGTGAGCTCCGTAATCTTTGCGGGAATGGGCTTTTCGGGGTCGACGAATGTATTGAAAGATTCGGTGATTTCGCCGTTATGCACGCGTACCGCGCCGATCTCCGTGATGCGTTCTTTGCT
The DNA here is from genome assembly GCA_021029595.1 of Hominenteromicrobium mulieris. Classification (GTDB taxonomy): domain Bacteria; phylum Bacillota; class Clostridia; order Oscillospirales; family Acutalibacteraceae; genus Hominenteromicrobium; species Hominenteromicrobium mulieris. The sequence continues at coordinate 74,268 of JAJJOY010000005.1, forward strand.
CGAAGAAAGGCCGGTGGTCTCGAGGTCAAAGCAGATGTAGTCCGTATGGAGCGGCTTATCGGTCTCGCCGGTAACGGCGGGCACGAGGTCGTTTACAAAGTAGCTTTCCACGCCGTAGATAACCTTGAATTCGCCGCCGCCCTTCTTGATCTTGAGCCACGCGTTCATGGCGTCCGGGAACGCCTGCGCGACGCCGTGATCGGTGATGGCGAGGGCCTTTTGCCCCCATTTATAGGCGCGGTCAATAAGCTCGCCTGCAGGGGTCATGCCGTCCATGGCGGACATGTTCGTATGCAGGTGCAGCTCTACGCGCTTTTCTTTGGCGGTATCGACGACCTCCACCATTTCCGCGCGGAAAATGGTGTTCGGGCGCATAACGTTTTCGCGGTCGTATTTATCGTACTCCACGGAGCCCGTCACGAGCAGCGCCGTACCCTTTTTGATGGCATCAATCTTTGAGCAGTCGTTCGCCTGCTGGATAAGCTTCAGCGTGATGGAATTTGTGTAATCGGTAATGTCGATGGAATAAATTTTGCGGGAGCCGTCACGCGTTTCGCGGGATTCGATGTCGAACACCTCGCCCCAAACGGTGATACGTCCGGCTTCGATGGTCGCTTCGGAAATCGGCACCGGCTCCTTTTTCGGCAGGTTGCCGAGAATGGGGCGCGCGGTCTCCAGAATGATCTGCGGCATGAGCGATTTGCCCTCGCGTACGCTGACGCGGCGCTTCGCGGCTTTCTCTTTCATGGCGGCTTCGTAACGGTCCATTTCTTCGATGACGGCGGCGCGCGCACGCTTCTCTTCCTCGACGTGCAATCGCTCGATGACGGATTCGTCGCCGTTTTGCAGCTCTGTTTTGCCCGTAAACGTCACCGTAACGGGCACGCTGAACCACTCCTGCACCGTTTCGCTGATGGCGCGGTCGGTATGGCGCTTTTCGAGCAGATTGAGTCCGCCGTGCAGCAGCTCTATTGTAAGGGTATTTTCGTTTATGGTGCAGTCTGCGTCTTTAAATGTGCCGTTTAAGCTTGCGTCAAGCTCGCGCACGCGCTCCAAAACGGAGGTAACGCAGCTTTCCTGCCACGCCTGAGCGGGGAATGCGGGGGCAAGCTCCACGCGCATATCGGGCAGAATGCGCTCGTGCAGCATACCGTTTACCTCGCGCAGGTCGCTGTACGGCACGAAGGCTTCAAACTTCGTTTTCAGGCGCACCAAACGGTTTTCCCTGTGTATCTCTATTTTTTCGATCTGACCGGCAGCGACGCCGTCTTTCGGCGTATAGCCGGCGCTTTTCAGCAGATCGCCTAATGTTTTCAAGCGCATCTCTCCTATGTAGAATGGTCTGTGTTTTTATGGTGTGAGATGATGCAAAAAGGCCGTACCGCCCGGCACAGCCTGTTTTATTGCAAATTAAAGCTTGTCGATCTCTTCCATCAGGGCGTCCAGAAGCTCAGCTTCCGGCACCTTGCGGATGATCTGACCTTTTTTGAAAATGAGGCCCTCTCCCTTGCCGCCGGTAACGCCGAGGTCGGCCTCGCGCGCTTCGCCGGGGCCGTTGACAACACAGCCCATGACGGCAACGGTGATGTCCTTATCAACGTATTCGAGTGCCTTTTCGACCTTATTGGCAAGGCCGATGAGATCGATACGTGTTCTGCCGCAGGTGGGGCAGGAAACAAGCTTTACGCCGCCGCGCAGACCGAGCGCGCTCAAAATATCGCGGCCGGTGCGAATCTCCTCTGCGGGGTCGGCCGTCAGGGAAACGCGCAGCGTATCGCCGATGCCGCGCTGCAAAAGGCTGCCGATGCCGATGGCGGACTTGACGATCCCCATGCGCAGCGTGCCGGTTTCCGTCACGCCGAGGTGCAGCGGGTAATCGCAGCGCTCCGCGATCCTTTCATACGCCTTGATATTCGTATCGACCGAGGAGGATTTCAGAGAGATGACGATGTCCGTGAAATCGAACTTTTCGAGCAAAGACGCGTGGTAAAGTGCGCTTTCGCACAGCGCTTCCGCTGTGGGCGCGCCGTACTTTGCGAGGATGCTCTTTTCGACCGAACCGGAATTGACGCCGATGCGAATCGGGATTTTCTTTTCGCGGCACACGGTCGCGACGGCTTTTACGCGGTCATCGCCGCCGATGTTGCCGGGATTGATGCGGATTTTGTCCACGCCCGCCGCTGCAGCTTCAAGCGCAAGCTTATAATCGAAATGAATATCCGCCACGAGCGGAATGGAAATTTTCTCTTTGATGGCGGGGATCAGCCGCACGGCATCCATATCGGGGATGGCAGCGCGGAGAATCTGGCAGCCGGCTTTTTCCAGTGCGACCGCCTGCCGCACGCTGCCTTCTATATCGGTGGAGGGCACGTTCAGCATGGACTGCACGGTGACGGGCGCGCCGCCGCCGATTTTCACATTGCCCGCCATGACCTGTTTTGAAATACGTTTCATTGTATCGTCCTTTCCCTTATCCGCCTGTTGCGATGCGCATGATGTCCTGGAACGTGACGGCGAGCATCAGGCAGATGAGCAGTGCAAAGCCGCCTGCGTGCACCCATCGTTCGTACTTTGCCGGAACCGGCCTGCGGAAGATCGCTTCGATGATGAGGAACACAAGCCGTCCGCCGTCGAGCGCCGGCAGCGGCAGTAAATTCACGATGCCGAGGTTCACGGAGATCACAAGCATGATGTACACGATGTTGTTGACCGCCGCGCCGAAGCTCTGCTTAAGCCCCGCGCTTGCGGCCTGCGTGACTGCCTGCGCCGTACCGACCGGACCTGCGAGCTCTTTAAAGCCGAAGCGGCCCGTCACCATGCCGATGAGGCTGTTGAAGATCATGCGCACGGTGGAGTACGTATCCGCAAACGCGTTTTTGATGAGCGTCCACGGCGTTTTTTCTTCGCCCAACACGTAGAAATCCAGCACGGCGCGGTACTGCTTGCCGTCCGCAGATGTTGTGTTGATGGTCAAATCGTTAAAGGTGACGGTCTCTTCGCCGCGCTTTACGGTGAGGTCAAGCGCCGCGGTGCCGTCTGTGGAATCAAGCGCCGCCATACTTAAAGCAAAGGAAAGATCCTGCCCTGTGCGAACGGTGTAGCCGTCGATGGAGGTGATGACGTCGCCCACCTCCACGCCGGCGGCTTCAAACGCAGAATTTTCCGCAAAGCCGGCAATCTGCATGGTGGCGTAGCGGTCTTCCTGTCCGCAGATGACCATCATCAGCAAAACGGCAAGCAGGATATTCATGATGCCGCCCGCCGCGACCACGATCATGCGCTGCCAAACGGGACGGTTGCCAAACGCGCGGGGATCGTCGCTTTTTTCGTCCTCACCCTCCATGGCGCAGTAGCCGCCGATGGGCAAAAGCCGCAGGGAATACTGCGTTTCACCGCGGGTGAACGAGAAAAGCTTTGGCCCCATGCCGATGGAGAATTCGTTGACGCACACGTGGCTCAGCTTCGCTGTGAAAAAGTGGCCGAACTCGTGGATGAAAATGATGAGCCCGAAGAGCAATACGCCGATAACGGCGAGCAGGATGCCCTGCACCACCGTGCTCATCTTGCGCTCTCCCCGCAGCGCTCCAGCACATAGGCGCGCGCTTTGCGGTCAGCTTCCAAAACGTCCTCCACGCTTGTAACGGGCGCGGTTTCAAATGTATCGGCTACATGGCACACGAGCTCGCCGATGTCCTGCCAGCCGATTTTTTCTTTTAAAAACAGCGCAACAGCGGCTTCGTTTGCACCGTTGACCGCCGCGGGCAATGTACCGCCGCGGCGAATGGCACGCTTGCACGCGCCGAAGCACGTAAAGGTTTCTTCGTCCGGCGCATAGAACGTCAACTTCTGCCAATCGGCCAAATTCAACTGCTTTACAGGCGACGGGAAGCGGCGCGGGTAGGTAAGCGCATACTGGATGGGAATGCGCATATCCGGCACGCCGAGCTGCGCGATGACGGAGTGGTCTTTATACTCAATGAGCGAGTGCACGATGCTTTCACGGTGCACAACAACATCGATGTCGTCCGGCTCCATATCGAAAAGCCACTTGGCTTCGATGAATTCGAGCCCCTTATTCATGAGCGTGGAGCTGTCTATGGTGACCTTCGCACCCATGTCCCAGTTCGGGTGTTTTAAGGCGTCTGCGGGGCGGATATGCTGAAGCTCCCCGGCTTTTTTGCCGAAGAACGGACCGCCGGACGCCGTTAAGATGATTTTATTTAAGTCGCACTTTTTGTACATACCCTGCAAACACTGGAAAATAGCAGAATGCTCGCTGTCTACGGGCAGAATTTCGATGCCGTTTTCCTTGGCGGTCTTCATGACGAGTGAACCGCCTGCGACGAGCGTTTCCTTATTCGCGAGCGCCATCTGCTTTTTGGCTTCGAGTGCCGTTAAGGTCGGCTTGAGGCCCACCATGCCCACGACGGAGTTTAAGACGATATCAACGCTTTCCAGCTCCGTCAGGGCACAAAGGCCCTCCATGCCGCTGTACACCTTCACATTGAGGTCGCGGACGGCGGCGCGAAGCTTAGAAGCAGCTTCCAAATCAAAAACCGCAACTGCTTGCGGTTTAAATTCCCGGATCTGCTCTTCCAGAAGCCGAATATTGGAATGGGCAGCGAGCGCCTCCACTTTAACGGCGTGCTCCCCTTCCTTTTGTATACAGCGCACAACGTCGAGCGCCTGTGTGCCGATGGACCCGGTAGAGCCGAGCAAAGCTAACTTTTTCATGCAGACCCATCCTTTCTTACGACACGATCGGCAGCAGCATCGTTACCATGTAGACAAACGGTGCGGTGAAAATCACGCTGTCGAAACGGTCCAAAATGCCGCCGTGGCCCGGAATGACACTGCCGAAATCTTTGATGTGGCAGCTTCTTTTAATGAGCGAAAAGCTGAGGTCGCCGAGCACGGACACAAACGCGCCGAAAAAGCCGATGATAAAGAGCGAGAGCCAGTTTGCCTGACGTTCGCCGCCGTAAATACCGTAGGTGAAAATGAGACCCACGAGCTGCAAAATGATGACGCTGGACAACACGCCGCCGATGAGACCCTCCACAGTCTTTTTGGGGCTGATCTCCGGGCACAGCTTGTGCTTACCGAAGAGCTTGCCGGCGAAAAACGCGCCTGCGTCCGGAATCCATGCGGAGAATACGCACACGAGCGCGTAGAACATGCCGTGCTGGTCGCTCAACGTGCGCACCAGAACGATAGTCTGCAGCGCGAGCGGGATCAAAACGACCATGCTGTACACAACGGCCATTTCTTTAAAAGTGATCTCGCGGTGGTGGCGCAGCAGCGCGCAGAAAATGCACGCCGTGAACGCGGAATAAATAAAGATATTTGCCTGCTGAAATTCACAGAACTGCACCAGCACGGCAGCTGTCATGCTGGGAACCGTGATATACCAGCGGTCGGAAAGTCCCAGCGCCTTGATGACTTCAAAAACAGCGAGCGCGGAGATAAACGCAATGGCAATATTGAGTGCCAGCGGAAAAGAGCGGTTGAACACGACGATTGCCATGAAAAATGCGACCAGCGTGACACCGGATAAAACTCTGTCCTTCATATACCTGTGGTTTCCTTTCACCGTTCGGAATGTAATAGAAACGCGGTACAGGGCGGCATATACCGCCCGCACTGCAAAAAATCATACACCGCCGAAACGGCGTTGTCTGCTGTTGAACTTTTCAATGGCTTCGTCCAAGTGCTTCGGCTTGAAATCCGGCCAGAGAATATCAAAATATTCAAATTCGGTGTAGGCGCTCTGCCACAAAAGGAAGTTTGAGATGCGCTCTTCGCCGCTTGGACGGATGATGAGATCCGGGTCAGGCTGGCCGGCGGTGTACATAGCGCCGGAAAGCGTTTCCTCCGTGATGTCCTCGGGCGAAAGCTCGCCGTTTTTGACGCGCTCTGCCAAAATGCGTGCCGCGCGGGTGATCTCTGCACGGCCGCCGTAGTTCATGGCGAGGTTCAGCACCATGCCGGTCTTCACGCTGCTCGCTTCCTCCACGCGATGAATGAGCGCCTGTAAGTCGGGCGCAAAAGCGGAAATATCGCCGATAAAGCGCACCCGGATATTCTCATCCATAAAGTCGCGCAACGCTTCCTCGAGGTACTGGTGGAAAAGCTTCATCAGCGCAGAGACTTCCTCAGCGGGGCGGCTCCAGTTTTCCGTGGAAAACGCGTAGAGCGTGAGATATTTTACACCGATAGACGATGCATACCGCGTGATGGTGCGGAAATTCTGCGCGCCCGCCGTGTGGCCCGCCGTACGCGGCAGACCACGCTTTTTAGCCCAACGACCGTTGCCGTCCATGATGATGCCGATATGTGCCGGCACCTGCACGGGCGTTTTGTTTTCTTTACTTCCAAATGCCATTTCGGAGCCTTCCTTTTGCTTACAGGGTGAGAACTTCCTTCTGCTTTGCGGCAGAGCGTTCGTCTGCCTGCTTTACGTACTTATCCGTCAGCTCCTGCGTTTTCTTTTCCGCCTGCTTCAGGTCGTCCTCGGTCAGTTCGCCGTCTTTCTTCATCGCCTTCAGCTTTTCCATAGCGTCGCGGCGGATGGAACGCAGGGCGATTTTTGCTTCTTCTGCCATGTGGCTGACGTCCTTCACGATATCCTTACGCTTCTCTTCGGTGAGCGGCGGGAAAATGAGGCGGATGGTCTTGCCGTCGGACTGCGGGTTGATGCCGATGTCCGAGGTCTGGATGGCGCGCTCAATGGCGCGGCAGACGGAACCGTCCCACGGCTGAATGGTCAGCACGCGTGCCTCCGCAACGGAAACGGCTGCAAGCTGGTTGACCGGCGTGGGTGCGCCGTAGTAATCGACCATGACCTTATCGAGCACAGCCGGGTTTGCGCGGCCTGCGCGGATGGCGGCGTAGTCGCTTTCGAGTCTCGCGATGGTTTTGCCCATTTTGCTTTCTGCTTTTGCCAATACTTCCTTCATAAGTATATTCTCCTATCTGTTATTTCATTATACGTTTTGTGTGCTCTTTATCAGGGCGCACAAGGCTTCTCCCCTAAAAAGCTTTAGTCCTTCGTGATGACCGTGCCGACGTTTTCGCCGCAGACGGCGCGGACGATGTTCTCCGGGTCCTCAATGCTGAACACAAGGAACGGGATGCCGCGGTCGTTGCAGAAGGAAGCGGCCGTCATATCCATGACCTGGAGGTTCTGATTGAGGATTTCCATATACGTGAGATGATCGTACTTCTTTGCATTCGGGTTCTTCTTCGGGTCACTGTCGTAAACGCCGTCAACCATGGTCGCCTTTAAGATGACTTCGGCGTCGATTTCTGCACCGCGCAGCGCTGCGCCGGTATCGGTGGAGAAGTACGGGTTACCCGTGCCGCAGCCGAACACGACAACGCGGCCTTTTTCAAGGTGACGCACCGCACGGTTGCGGATGTACGGCTCTGCGACCTCCTGCATGGCGATAGCTGTCTGTACGCGCACGTCAAGGCCGACCTGCTCAAGGCCGTCCGCCACGCCGAGCGCATTGATGACCGTAGCCAGCATACCCATGTGGTCTGCACGGGTACGGTCCATGCTGCCGCTGCTTCTGCCGCGCCAGAAGTTGCCGCCGCCCACAACGATGGCGACCTCGCAGCCCATATCCACGATCTTCTTGATGGGCTCGCAGATCTTGACAACGGTGTCAAAATCGATGCCGTGACCGATCTTGCCGGAAAGCGATTCGCCGCTGAGCTTTAAAAGAACTCTTTTGTACTTTAAATTCATACGTTCATCCTCGATTCTTTAGTATTCCATATCCTGTGACGCACACCCGCAAATTTTTTCAATTTGCAAATGCACAGATTTATACTTATACTTATTTTACATGACAGACCCCGATTTGTAAAGCGTATTTCCGAAATGTTCACGGAAATGAAAAATTTTTGCACAATGCACGAAATTCAAACGGCGTTCACAGTTTTGTGCTAAAAGTGTCTTATACTAAAAAACGGCTGAAAGGAGTGAAAAACCACATGCAGCTTAGAAAAACGATTTTAGCTTCCGTGTTTTCTGCGGCGCTTGCGCTCTCTGCGGTCGCCTGCGGCACAGCGGAAAACACACAAAGCGTGAGCAGCGCGGCGGCTTCAGAGCACGTAGCGGAAACGCCGACACCTTCCCCCGAAGCGACCGCAACGGCATCGCCTACCGCTGAGCCGACGGTAAAATCCACCGCATCTCCCGCACCGGAAAGCAACGAGGTAAGCGAAAACGCAGAGATTACTGCGGAGCTTGAAGCGATGGCGCCGCTTTTGGAAGCACACATTCTGGCGCAGATGAACGGCATGGCGTTCGACGCGAATGATCCCGTTTACTTTTGGCAGACCGCGGCCTTTGCGGTGGACAACTGCGGCATGACGTTTTACAGCGCAGAGACGACCGGCAGCGCGCTGGTGCTCTCTCGCGGGGTGATGGAAGAAATTGTGAGCGGACTATTCGAAAGCGCCGCAAATGAAGACCTGCCGGATATTCCCGACTCGCTTTCGGGTGAGATTTCGTACGATGCGGACAGCGACACCTATGCGCGGCCTATAAGCGGCGGCGGCTTTTCCGTGGACATACAAGGCTGTGTGAAAAGCGGAGATGTGTACACCGTGACGGCAGCGCTCATTCGCGACGAGAACGAGTCGGAACCACAGGCAATCTTCACAGCGGAGCTCGTGCCGAATCCGCGCGAGGACAATACCGTATTTATATATAGTATACGCACCGTGAAACAAATTTCATAAGCAAATTAAAAATGTCGCGCAGAATGTGTATTTCTTCTGCGTGACATTTTATTATCAAACTCTCTGTGAAACACAACAAAATAGTTTCCTAACACTCCGTTCATTTTTGGTACATGTATATCGATATAGAAATATCAATATGCAAATTTAGCACTTAACAAATCAAAAATTTTGATATACAATACAGTCGTAAAAAGAAGTTAGGTGGTGCAAACCACCGAGCTTTGCGATAAATTGCTTCACATAGAAAGGGCGATAGACTTATGGCAAGATTTACACTTCCCCGCGATTTGTATCATGGCAAGGGTGCTTTGGAAGAACTGAAGCATTTTGAAGGCAAGAAGGCTGTTGTTTGTGTAGGCGGCGGCTCCATGAAGCGTTTCGGCTTTTTGGACCGTGCAGTCGGCTATCTGAAGGAAGCCGGCATGGAGGTCGAGCTGATTGAAGGCATTGAGTCTGACCCGTCTGTTGAGACCGTTATGAAGGGTGCGCAGAAGATGATCGAGTTCCAGCCGGATTGGATCATCGCGATGGGCGGCGGTTCTCCGATCGATGCCGCAAAAGCTATGTGGATCAAATATGAATACCCGGACGTTACGTTTGAGGATATGTGCAAGGTCTTCGGCCTGCCGAAGCTGCGCCAGAAGGCACACTTCTGCGCCATTTCCTCTACTTCCGGCACCGCAACGGAAGTGACCGCGTTCTCCATCATCACCGATTATCAAAAGGGCATCAAGTACCCGATTGCTGACTTCGAGATTACCCCGGATGTCGCCATCGTTGACCCGGACCTTGCCGAGACGATGCCGAAGAAGCTCGTTGCGCACACCGGTATGGATGCTATGACCCATGCGATTGAAGCGTATGTTTCCACCGCAAACTGCGATTTCACCGACCCGCTCGCCATCCACGCAATCGAGATGATCATGAAGGACCTTATCCCGTCCTATAACGGCGATATGACCGCCCGCGACAACATGCACAACGCACAGTGTCTGGCCGGTATGGCGTTCTCCAACGCTCTGCTCGGCATCGTACACTCCATGGCACACAAGACCGGCGCTGCGTTTGCCGATTACGGCGCACACATCATCCACGGCGCTGCAAACGCTATGTATCTGCCGAAGGTCATCGCGTTCAACGCAAAGGACGAGACCGCAAAGAAGCGTTACGGCGTCATCGCCGACTACATGCACCTCGGTGGCAACAACGACGACGAGAAGGTGCAGCTGCTCATCCAATACCTGCGCAACATGAACGACGAGCTGAACATTCCGCACTGCATCAAGCACTACGGCCCGGACAGCTTCCCGACCGAGAACGGCTTTGTGCCGGAGAACGTCTTCCTTGAGAGACTGCCGGAGATTGCAAAGAACGCTATCGCCGATGCCTGCACCGGTTCCAACCCGCGTCAGCCCAGCCAGGAAGAAATGGAAAAGCTGCTTAAGTGCTGCTACTACGACACGGAAGTTGACTTCTAAGTCTATAAAGACAATCTATAACGCATCCCGGGCATCTGTCCGGTAAAAGGACATTCTATCCCTGCCGCCCGGTATTTCTTCGGAAATCGCCGCACGGCAGGGATTTCCTGTCTTTTCCCGTTGTAATTTTGATATTTCTCTGTTATAATAGTATCGTTTGCAGGTTTTAAAGGCAAAAATTGCAAAACCGGCATCCGACACAGACAAAACTTAGGCAAAATCGCACAAACTGCGCACATGCCTGAAGGGAAAGGTTTTGAAGTATGTATAAGATCGTTAAAAAACAGCCGCTGAACCCCACGGTGACACGGATGGAGATCGAGGCGCCGCTCATTGCGAAAAAAGCAAAGCCCGGCCAGTTTATCATTCTGCGCGTAGACGAAAACGGCGAGCGCATCCCGCTGACCGTTGCCGGCTATGACCGCGAAAAGGGCACCGTTACAATCATTTTTCAGATTGTCGGCGCAACGACCGAAAAGCTCAACCACTTAAACGAAGGTGAATGTCTGCACGACTTCGTAGGCCCGCTCGGCGTACCAACGCATGTAGACGGCCTTAAGAAGGTCTGCGTTATCGGCGGCGGCGTAGGCTGCGCCATCGCACTGCCCATTGCCGAAGAGCTGCACGCCATGGGCGCGGAAGTCACCTCTATCATCGGCTTCCGCAATCAGGATCTCGTAATTCTGGAAGACGAATTCAAGGCTTGCTCCGACCACTTCACGCTGATGACGGACGACGGCTCCTACGGCGAAAAGGGCAATGTCACCGCCCCGCTGAAGACGCTGCTTGAAAACGGCGAGCGTTTTGACGAGGTCATCGCCATCGGCCCGCTGATCATGATGAAGTTCGTCTGCCTCACCACAAAGGAATACGACCAGAAGACCGTTGTTTCCATGAATCCGATCATGGTAGACGGCACGGGCATGTGCGGCGGCTGCCGCCTGACCGTTGGCGGCAAAACGAAGTTTGCCTGCGTAGACGGCCCGGACTTTGACGGCCACGAGGTCGATTTTGACGAGGCGATGAGCCGCTCCCGCAGCTACACTTCTTTTGAGCGCCACGCTTATGAGGAAACCTGCAACCTGTTCAAGAAGGAGGTTGAGTGATCATGCCTAACATGAGAATGACAAAGAACCCCATGCCCTCGCAGGACCCGAACGTTCGCAACAAGAACTTTAAAGAGGTCACACTGGGCTATACCGAAGAAATGGCGCTGGATGAAGCACAGCGCTGCCTGAATTGTAAGAACATGCCGTGCGTTTCCGGCTGCCCGGTCAATATTCATATTCCGGAATTCATCAAGAAGGTCGCCGAGCACGACTTTGAGGGCGCGTATCAGGTTATTGCGCAGTCCTCTTCCCTGCCGGCTGTCTGCGGCCGTGTCTGCCCGCAGGAGACGCAGTGCGAAGGCAAGTGCGTGCGCGGCATTAAGGGCGAACCGGTCGGCATCGGCCGTCTGGAGCGTTTTGTTGCCGACTGGCACAACGCACACGCTACCGTTGCCACCATCACCGCGCCGAAGAACGGCCACAAGGTTGCCATTATCGGTTCCGGCCCTGCGGGTCTTACCTGCGCGGGTGACCTCGCAAAGCTGGGCTACGACGTGACGATTTACGAAGCGCTGCACCTTGCAGGCGGCGTGCTCGTGTACGGCATCCCGGAGTTCCGTCTGCCGAAGTCCATCGTGCAGAAGGAAGTCGATAATCTCAAGGCGCTCGGCGTCAAGGTGGAGACCAATATGGTCATCGGTCGTATCCTGACGATTGAAGAGCTGAAGGACGAGTACGGCTACGAGGCCGTGTTTGTCGGCACGGGTGCAGGTCTTCCCCGCTTTATGAACATCCCGGGCGAGAACCTGAAGGGTGTGTACTCCGCAAACGAATTCCTCACCCGCAGCAACCTGATGAAGGCTTACCGCGATGATTCCACTACGCCGATCCAGCACGCGAAAAACGTGGCGGTCGTCGGCGGCGGTAACGTGGCCATGGACGCCGCGAGAACCGCAAAGCGTCTCGGCGCGGAGAACGTGTACATCATCTACCGCCGCGGCATGGCAGAACTGCCGGCACGTAAGGAAGAAGTGGAGCACGCAGAGGAAGAGGGCATCATCTTCCATACGCTGACGAACCCGGTAGAGATTTTGCCGACGGACGTCACCGACCCGCGTGACCCGAACTACGGCTGGGTCGCCGGTATTCGCTGCGTAAAAATGGAGCTTGGCGAGCCGGACGCTTCCGGCAGACGCAGCCCGATCGTCATTGAGGGCAGCGAATTCGATATTCCGATGGATTGCGTTATCATGTCCCTCGGTACTTCCCCGAACCCGCTGCTGAAAGCCACCACCCCGGGTCTTGAGACCCAGAAGCGCGGCCAGATCATCGCGGACGAACACGGCCTCACCTCCATCGAGGGTGTGTACGCAGGCGGCGACGCCGTAACGGGCGCCGCAACGGTTATCCTCGCCATGGGCGCAGGCAAGACCGCCGCAGCTGCAATCGACAAGTACATTCAGGAAAAGAAGTAAGTCCGCTTTTCCCCTAACCTAAAAATGAACGGCACCGGTGATTGATTTCATCGGTGCCGTTTTGCTGTGTTTGGCGGGTTTAATTTTCAAATGCGTTCTGCATCCACTGCGTCGTGTAGGCATCTGCCGGGCGGTCTTTCCGCACGCCGGAACCGACCTGCACGCCCATCAAAATGCGCGGCTCGCGCTCGGCTAATGCCATAAAACGCGCCAAAATTTCATCGTATCTGCCCATTTTTCACAGCTCCTTTTTTCAATTTTTTTAGAAAAACAAGCAGAGTATACCACGCTTTTCAGAGAAACACAACGCCCTTTTGTATACTGCCGAAAGCATCTTGAATTTTCACGGTTTTGGCAGTATAATTCTATTGGCAAATCTACCCGAAAAGAGGTTTTCAGAATGAAAAAAGTGCTTTTGCTCGGCGATTCCATTCGCATGGGCTATGACGATTATGTAAAAGAAGAGTTAGACGGCAAGTGTGAGGTCGTTTACGACGCCGAGGACAACGGCCGCTTCGCTGCGTACACGCTGTGGCAGGCGAACCAGATGTTCAAGCATCACGGCCATTTTGACGTGATACACTGGAACAATGGCTACTGGGATATGAACATTGAGGCTCCGATGACGGAGGCCATGCACCCCGTTGAGGAATATGTGCACTTCTTAAAGCGCATCATCAAGCTGTGCAGAGAAAACGGCGCGAAGATCATCTTCGCGACCACCACGCCGATTTTGGAGCCCGGCATGGCGGCAGACAACACCGGCACGCAGGCGGACAGCATCAACTACAATAACGAGTGGGTGGAGCTGTATAACAACGCCGCCAAAAAGCTGATGGCAGAGGAAAACATCCCAGTGAACGACCTTTACGCGCTGTGCAAGGAAGGCGAGCACTATTATAAGTGCCCGGATATGCTGCACCTGACCGAGGAAGGCTACCGCAAGTGCGCAAAGCAGGCGGCCGACATGATCCTGAAGGAGCTCGGTGAAGCATGAGCTCCGGCGTAAAAAAGACGAACGCCATGCGCATGCTGGACAGCGCGAAGATTCCCTATGAGGTGCGCACATATGAATTTGAGGAGACCGATCTCGCGGGCGTACACGCGGCAGACGCCGTGGGTATGCCGTATGAGACGGTGTTCAAAACGCTCGTTGCGCGCGGCGATAAGACTGGGTTTGTCGTGTTTTGCATCCCCGTAGCGGAGGAATTAGACCTCAAAAAAGCCGCCAGAGCCAGCAAAAATAAATCTGTGGAGCTTCTGCACGTGAAAGACTTGCTGCCGACGACCGGCTATATCCGCGGCGGCTGCTCGCCCGTGGGCATGAAGAAGGAATTCCCGACATATATCGACGAGACTGCCATGCTGTTTGATGCAATCGCCGTCAGCGGCGGTATGCGCGGCGTGCAGCTCATCGTAAACCCGGATCAGCTTTTGGGCTTCGTCAAAGGCGAGTATGTCGATTTGACGGCGTAACACAGAGCGAACTGTAACGGCGATAAAAACCTTTTGATCTAACTTTTCTCAAAAAAATTCACGCTCCCCTGCCTACTTCTTTAAAGTATCTGCAGCGGGAGCGTGTTTTATATCTGCTATTTTTATAAATAACTTTTCGCGAAAGCGTATAATCAGTGGTTCATGAGCGCTTCGGCATTTTCGTTTTCGTTTACAAGGCCGAGGTCGTGCTTGATCTTCGTAGTGGAGATGCCCGGCGTGCGCGGCAGGAAGACGAGCTCGCAGTAATCCTTGAGGTAGTCAAAGCGATCGCTGTTTTCCCAGTCACTGCCCATAACGACTACGTCCACATGGTAGTCCTTCACGTCGCTGATCTTCTGATCCCAGCTTTCCTCCGGAATGACGAGGTCAACGTAGCGAATGGCTTCGAGCATCATTTTGCGCGTTTCATAATCGTGAAACGCTTTTTTGCCCTTGCCGGCGTTGAACTCATCCGTGGAAAGCGCCACGATAAGATAATCGCCCAGTGCCTTTGCGCGCTTTAAAAGGTTGATGTGGCCGTAATGCAGCAGGTCAAACGTTCCGTAGGTCAATACTCGTTTCATGTTTTAGCCTTTCCTTTCGTTTTTTACAGCTTGCTCAATGCTCCGGTTTCTGTAAGAGTCATCGCCTGCCGTTACACTTTGAATATTCAGATGCGGCAAAATACGGAATACTTCCCGCGCGAAAACAGCATCGCAATTATACGTATTACGCTCTCTGCTGAAAAACAGCTTGATGTTTTCCGGCAAAGAAAGGAACATCTGCGTATCAATCACGGTGTAATCCAGCCAATCGTTATATTTATCGGTCAGCTCCTTGAGGGTGAGCTCGTTGAAATCCCTGCGCAGGAAAACCGCTACGGGCGCTTCCATGGAATGCAGCTGCTGTTCCAGCTCTTTCGCCCAACCCTTATGGTCGTTCTTTCCGACAAGATAAACATTTCGCGGCCGCTTTTTGTTTTCGGCATAATCGATTACTTCAAACTTCGGCGCTTTTCCGTAGAACAGCATATCGTTCAGGTTCTGGATATTATCCGGCGCATCGTAATTTGTAAACATCTTATAATACGCGTCATACGCCGCACTGTTCACGTCTGCCTGCTTATCATTTTCGTGCAGGTATGCGAGCATTTCGTTCATGGTATAAATTTTGCGGAACGGGAGATCGCGCACATCCATATACATGCCACGCTCTGCCATGTACGCATCATAGTCGTACATAAAGAGCACGATTGGCTTGCGCGTGATGGAAAAATCGAAGAAAACGCTGGAATAGTCCGTAATCAGCACGTCCACAGCATTCAAAAAGCTGTAACTGTCCACGTCATCCGGGAATTTTACAATGTGCTTATAACCTTCGATCGGCACCTTGTCTTTTACAAGCGGATGCAGGTTCACGTACATGATCTGCTTATCCGTCAGCGCGCTGTCGAACTTTGTCAGCAGGTCGCGCACTTCCGCTTCGTACCCGCCTTTGTTTGCGCCGGAGCTCATCGCGCCGCGCCAAGTCGGCATGTAGGCAAAGGTTTCCTTGCCGTCCATTCCGTATTGCTTCCGCACCGCCGCTGCCGCGTCTTTATCCCAGAATATCGCGTTGCGCGGGTACCCGCTCAGGATCACCTTTCCCGTATAGAGGTGATTCAGGTTGTAATCTTCCATCATGTGATCCATCGTATAGCGGTTCGGGTGCAGAAGATAGCTGCTGTGCAGGAAATTGCGCTGCATGTTGCTCATATCCTGAATGCCCATCGCCATTTTTTTGCCGAGGGTCTTCAGCGGCGTTCCGTGCCATGTATTCAAATAGACCTGCCCTTCACGGCGGATAAAATACGTTGGAAAGCTCACATTATTTACAAGGTATCGGCTCGTTGCCAAAATCTTCTGGTATTTTCTCGAGCCGAGCGGAATGAGCTGCACACGGTTCAGCCCATACGCATCTAATATCTTCCGGTGCTCGCCCATCAGCTCTTTTTTCGACGTGTAATAGATGGTAAACGTCGGGTCCTTTGCCAGCTCGCGCATCATTGCGAACGGCGAATCATTTAGGTTCGTACCGTGGAAGGATTCAAAAAGCACCTGCTTGTCGCAAAGCGGCTTCTTTTTACACGTGCGCACGTAGTAGTATTTATTCAAATAACTGCGCTTTGAGAAAACCGTCAAAGCCTTGCGCATCGTTTTTGCCGCTTTGCCCAAAAGGCGCAGCACGGAATTCGGCATCATGCTGTAAAGATACCACGTGAACTCGTGCTTGGCCAAAGCACCCATCAGCCGTTTTTTGGAGAAGAAAAAGTCAAAAAACACCTTGTTTCTGCGCCAGTCATCAAAATAGTGATCCAGATGCTGAAAGCCCTTATGGACGACTTTAAACTGCAGGTCTTTATCTTTATATGCCGTAAAATCGCGGAAGCGCAGGATCGTGTGCTTCAAATTGATGAAGCCGAGCACCTCTTTAAACTCCTCGAATGCGCCTTCCCGAATATAGTACTCGTTCATGATTGCGAGCGAATCATACATCTGCAGGATGTTCTCGGAGAATGTCGCCGTGATTGCGCCTTCGCGCTTTAGAATATAGTAGTACAGCGGCTCGTTTACTTTGGAGATTCGGTTGGCATGCAGCATCAGCGGATAGATGGTCGCAATATCCTCATAAATTTTCCCTTTCGGGAAGCGTATCCCCGTGCGCTCAAATAAGGCGCGGCGGTAAATTTTATTCCAGGCATACGGTGCATTTGTGTACAGAAGCTTCGGGTTTTCGTGCAGGCTCACACCGAACTCCAGAGTGCTGCCGCGCTGGAAAAAGCGCCGCGTTTCGGTATTTTCGTCTATGCCGTAATAGCCGCAAACCACAATGTCCGAATCTGTTTCAGCGGCGCGGTCGTACAGCTTTTGGTACATAGTCACGTTTAAATAGTCATCGCTGTCCACAAAGCCGATGTATTCACCGTGCGCATACGGAATACCGTAGTTGCGCGCATCGGATAATCCGCCGTTTTCTTTGATGAGGCTTATCACCTTCTGCGGATATGCTGCGGCATAACGGTCTATGATCGCCTGCGAATTATCCTTTGTGCCGTCGTTGACAACAATGATCTCCATTTCTTCCAGCGTTTGCTTCACTAAGGAATCAAGGCAACGCTCCAAATACGCTTCAACGTTGTATACAGGAACGATAACGCTGACTTTTATCGAATCAAAATTACATTCTGACTTCATTTTATCTATCCTTTATCCCTTCTGTAAGGAAAGTCATTATAAGATCCACACAGCGCTGCGTGTTGTTCGTGTCATCCGTCTCCACGAATTCTTTTCTAAAGGCGGTGAGCTTTTCGTAATCGTAGGGCGTGTGGAGAATACAGTCGACCAGAGGCTCGGCCTTTGTGAATGCGCAGTGCGGCATCTCTGCAAGCGGGTCAAAGTTGAGGCCGCGCGTTTCCTTGTAGCGTTCTAAATCGTAAACGTAGAAATACACCGGCTTTTTGATGAGGCTCGCCTCAATGGAAATAGCGGAATAGTCCGTGATGACGGCGTCTGCTACTGCCATTAGCGTGAAGGTGCCGAACTCCGGGCACTCGCGGAATTTCGGCAGCACACGGCGGCGCTCCAAGCGCTCGCGGTCGAGTGGGTGCAGCCGCACGATGAGCAGCATACCCATTTTTTCCGCCGCCGTGATAAGCGGCTCAATCTCAGGCATTTGCTCGCCGTCGCGGAACGTAGGAGCGTATAGGACGATCTTCTGCCCGCGCAGTTCCGGGTAGGCCGCGAAAAAGCGGCGGCGGCAACGCGCGCGATTCATTTTCAAAATGGCGTCTACGCGCGGCACGCCGGTCACGCGCATTTTATCGGCAGAAACGCCGAACGCCTCCTCATAGGCTTTTGCTGTACGGTGACTCGCACAGAGCACGGCATCGTAGTGCTTATGCATCCCCATGCGCTCCGCAAGCTCTTTATCGCGCCCGCCGGGCACGGAAAGCGCCTGCCTGCCAAATTTCTTAATGGCGCCAAGCGCGTGCCAGACCTGCACCACGCGCAGCTCTTTACGGTGATGCAGCACGCTGACCGGGATGCAGTAGCCGTCTATGATGCACACATGCGCGGTGGAAAGCTCCGCGGCGCAGTGCTGCAAATGGAAACAATAGCGCAGGAGCTCTAACGGCGTATCGCCCATTTCGCGGCAGAGATACACAAGGCGCACCCCTGGATCACGCGCTTCAATCTCTGCGCCGAGCTGTTCAAAATCCGGCCGCTGGCTGTTCGACTGGCGGCTGATCATGACGACTTTTTTCTGCATGGGGCGCAGCTTCATGACGGCGTACACGGCGTTATACAGCGCTTTGAAAACGGAGATCAGCCCGAGCAGTATTCTTTTTTTCACAGAGGCTTCGCCCCTTTCTGTGCAGCGCCGTTCCATTTTTGCGCATAGCGTGCGGCCTTTGCCCGCACCCCAAACACACGCTGCCAAATTTTTCCGTTGCGGAAAGCCGCACTTTTTCGCATTAAACAGAGTTAGTATACCACACTGTGCAGAAAATCTCCAGTGTTTTACCGCAAAGTTCGCCGTTTCATTAAATCTTTGTAACAGTACGGAAAAATTTGCGCCCGAACCCCCGTGAATTTGTCGCATTCGCAGGAAAATTCAGGGTATTTTGCCTCCTAATCCTGCGTCAAAATCGTCTAAGAAGTCACAAATTCGCCGTAAGCCATAGGAAAAACGGGCAAGCACCGAAAAAGTGCCGCCCGTTTTTGTTTAGTCGAACGAGGGGTTAAACGCGTAGAAGTTTTTGGAATCGAGTCGGTCAGTCGCGATGCGCAAGCCCTCGCCAAAGCGCTGGTAATGCACAATCTCGCGCTCGCGCAGGAACTTGATGGGGTCGCGCACATCGGGATCATCCGCAAAGCGCAGGATGTTGTCATACGTTACGCGGGCCTTCTGCTCGGCGGCGAGGTCTTCGTTGATGTCTGCCAGCGTGTCGCCCGTTACGGCGATGCACGCTGCACTGAACGGCGCGCCGGAGGCCGCTGCCGGGTAAACGCCCGTCGTGTGGTCGATGAAATACGCATCAAAGCCTTGCTTTTGAATTTCCTCCTGCGTCAAATTCCGCGTCAGCTGGTACACGATTGTCCCCACCATCTCGAGATGAGCGAGTTCTTCGGTGCCTACATACGTGACAGAAATGCTCCGGTGTCCTTTCTTGGAGGACAAGCAGTTGCGTTTTGGACTTAAAATACATAGTCTTACCGAACTTAAGTCTGCAAAAAAGCGCTGCAATCCCGATAACGCAAAACACTCAAAAAGCCCTGATTTCATCGAAGAAATGAAGCCAAAACGAATTGTAAATCTGTATGCGGTTGCTTCTGTATGAGTATTAACTGTGTAAGAATCGCCGTTAAATATGTTTCTGCTGTTTGCGGACAAGCAAATCTGCACTTTTCAACTGGTTGCTTCAAGAAAAGTCGAAAATCACTCGATTTACCGCAGTTGATTTTAAACTGAAAATTGGATATTTGCTCGATTACATAGCCGCCTGCTTCGCCGCAGGCGGCTAAATTTATGTGAAGGAGGAAAACCCATATGGCAAATTGCAAAGTGATCGCGGTGACGAACCAAAAGGGTGGCGTGGGCAAGAGCATCTTTGCCCACGACAAGAACGGCAAGGTCGCTGCCGCATACCGATCGCTGACAAAGGAGGTATTGGAGCTTGAGCGCAAAACCGAGAGATTTAGGGATGACGCCGCTCGATGATCTGTTCTCCACCGACGAGAGTCGTGCGGAAGCGCAGCTTGAAAAGGTCGTCACGCTGAACCCCGCCGACATCTCCGACTTTCCCAACCATCCGTTCAAGGTCAAGCAGGACGAAGCTATGGCGGAGATGGTAGACAGCGTAAAGCAGTACGGTGTGCTGGTGCCTGCCCTTGTCCGCCCCAAAGCGGACGGCAGCTATGAGATGGTCGCCGGTCATAGGCGAAAATGTGCGGCAACGCTGGCGGGGATCACCGAAATGCCCTGCATCGTCCGCAACCTCACTGATGACGAAGCGACGATCATCATGGTGGACAGCAATTTGCAGCGAGAAACAATCTTACCGTCCGAAAAGGCATTTGCCTATAAGATGAAGCTGGAAGCCATAAAACGGCAGGGTCAGCGGTCGGATTTAACTTCGACCCCACTGGAGCCGAAGTTAAAGGGTAGCCGTTCTAATGAGGAACTGGCTGCAAGCAGCCCGGACAGCAGATCACAAATTCAGCGGTATATCCGCCTGACCGAGCTGATCCCGCCGGTTCTGGACATGGTGGACAGCGGCAAGATTGCTTTTCGTCCCGCCGTGGAGCTTTCCTACCTCTCCAAAGAACAGCAGCAGAGCCTATACGACACGATGGAGTGTGAGGACTGCACACCGTCGCTGGCACAGGCCATCAAAATGAAAGAGTTCAGCCGGGACGGAAAGCTGACGGAGGAAGTCATCCTCTCCATTATGCAGGAGGAAAAGCCGAACCAGCGCGAAAAGCCTGCTTTTCGCGACGAGCGAATAACGAGGCTCATTCCGAAATCGATTCCGCGAGGGCAGGAAACCGATTTTGTGATCCGAGCACTGGAATTTTATAATCGGCACTTGCAGCGCCGACGCGATCAGGAAAGATAACGGGACGCCTTAGGGAAAGTCTGCCCTTTTGCGGAAGTGAAACGGCTGCGCAAATTTTCTCCCCCTCTCCACACCTCACCCCTGTTACTACCTGTACTACCCGAAAAAGAAAGATCACAGCTATATGTGGTCTGTATAGAAATTTTCCGAAAGGCGGCTGAAAAGCCGCTTTTTGTTTTTCAGAACGAACGGAGACAAAAATTATGGTTCATTTCTTTGATGCGGACATAGCGAAAAAATACGGAGTTAATGCGGCGGTGCTGGCCTGCTTCCTTTGGGATTGTACCGAGCAGAAAAGTGCCGAATCGCCGCAGCTCCATGAAGGCAAGGTCTGGGTGCGCTGTTCGGTGCAGATGATGACCGGCTTTTTTCCGTTCCTGTCCTACGACGAGATCCGCTACGCCCTGAAACAACTGGTCAAGGGGCGGGTACTCACAAAAGGGCAATTCAACGAGAGCCGCTTTGACCGCACGAACTGGTACGCCTTTACCGAGTTCGGACAATTCCTGATGGCAGAAAGCGAGGGACGAACGCAATGAAGGACGGCAGACACATCATTTGGAGCAACGACATTGACTACGACGACTGGCGGGAAGACTTGGAGGAGCAATACCCCGACCTCACCGAAGCCGAGCGCATGGAGCTGATGTATGAGTTGAACGGCGACTATCTGGACGACGAGCGCTCCAATCTGAACATCCAGCTCTCCCGTCCCATTCTCGTTGTCGGTGATCTGGGGCTTTGGAACGGCCGTCGCATGGGGTATAAGGAGATTCCGAGCGGCAATATCCGGGACTGCCTTTACAGCGAACGGGACATAGATTACAGCACTTGGTATGTGGATAAAAACGGCGACTTCCGCTGTGACGCCATCCATCACGACGGCACGAACCATTACCTCTACCGTGCCTATAAGGACAGCGTGAGCGACACGCAGATCGAGAATCTGAAAGAAAAAATCTACCGGGGCATCGCCACCCGTGCGGACATTACAAGAGTGACCCGCAGGCTGGGCGACGAGATCGCCCATGTTTACGGCTTTCCCATTCCCCGCAGGCAGGCACCGGTGCAGGAACGATAACGGAGGCAGCTATGATGAATGTATCAGATACAAGGGGCTGCGCTTTTGAAGCCTTTATTACCAACCTCGGCAAATACAACGAGGGCTTTTTGGTGGGCGAATGGGTGAAGTTCCCCGTGACCAATGAAGAAATGCAGGCAGTTTTCCGGCGCATCGGCATCGGGCGGCGCTATGAGGAATGGTTCATCACCGACTATGACTGCCCGGATGCGGCCATCGGCAAGGTGCTCGGAGAATACGAAAGCCTGAGTGAGCTGAACTACCTCGCCGGGCAGATCATGGAGCTGCGGGAGAGCGACGATTTCTGGCAGGCGGTCTTGGACTTGGGCGAGAACACCGGCAGTGTGCAGGAGCTGATCAACCTGACCGAGAATTTGGACTGCTTTGATTACCTGCCCGGTGTGCGGAATGACTACGACCTCGGCTATTACTGGATCGA
Organism: Hominenteromicrobium mulieris; assembly: GCA_021029595.1. GTDB lineage: Bacteria > Bacillota > Clostridia > Oscillospirales > Acutalibacteraceae > Hominenteromicrobium > Hominenteromicrobium mulieris. Next base: position 96,681 of record JAJJOY010000005.1, read on the forward strand.
GGAAAGCGGCTGCTATGACACAAGCAACCTCGGTGCGCTGGCAAACTATATCGACTATGATGGTTTCGGACGGGACATTCGGTATGAAGAAGGCGGCGTGTTCGGAGATAACGGATATGTGCGGTCAAACGGCGGCCGCTTTGTAGACATCTACGACGGCGACATCGAGAACATCCCCGAAGAATATCGGATCAGTTCGCCCGCCGTCCCCATCCGCTCCGCAGCCCCACGGCAGACGGAACAGCCCGAACGATAAAATTTGCACCTTTGATATTAAACGACGCAAGCGGTGCAGAGAGATCTGCGCCGCTTTTATGTTAGAAAAAATGCGAAGCAGATTGAAAAAGATATGCATAGCATGAAGTTTTTCTGGAATTTCAGCAAAAACTATTGATTGAAACGGCGTTTTTGGCTATACTAATAGTAAGGAGGCGATACCATGATCGTTAGACCCTACTATTTGGATATACTGAAAACCTATCGGGATGTTCCACTAGTGAAGATCCTTGCCGGAATTCGCCGCTGCGGAAAATCGACCATTTTGGATATGTTAAAAGACGACCTGTTCGGTAACGGCATTGCGGCAAACCATGTGATCCACCTTCGCTATACTTCGGAGGAACTGGACGAGGGCATGACCGCCAAGCAGATGTACCGGAACATCAAGGAGAAAATAACCGACAGCGAGCGTTACTATCTTCTGCTGGACGAAGTACAGGAAGTGGACGGCTGGGAAAAGGCAGTCAACAGTCTGCTGGAGGATTTCAATACCGACATCTATGTGACCGGTTCCAACTCTAAGCTGATGTCCAGCGAAATCTCCACCTATCTGACGGGGCGTTATATCTCCATCCCCGTCTTTACCCTGTCCTTTGCCGAATATCTGGAGTTTAAGAAGGACAGCGGCCGCACGCCGAAAGAACTTTTGAACGAATATATCCGCATGGGTGGCTTTCCCATCGTTGCGCTCGGAAACTTCGATGAGCGTTCGTCCTATCAGATCGTCGAGGGGATATACAATTCCGTTATCACGAGCGACATTACAAGACGGCATAATATTACAAACTTTGATTTGTTTAACCGTGTAGTGAAGTATGTTGTGGAAAATGTCGGCAAGACTTTTTCTGCCAACGCCATCGTAAAACTCATGAAAGGTGAAGGGCGCTCCCTTTCGGTGGAAGCGGTCTATAACTATCTGGAGTGGCTGGAAAAGGCTTTCGTGATCTATCGCTGCCAGCGGTACGATATGCAGGGCAAGACCGTCTTGAAAACGCAGGAGAAGTTCTATCTTGCGGACGCTTCTCTCAAATACTGCATGATGGGCTTTAATCCGAAATCCGTTGCCGCTATGCTGGAGAACATCGTGTACTTTGAGCTTCGCCGGAAGGGCTATGATGTGTATATCGGCAAAAACGCCACCAAGGAGATCGACTTCGTGGCCGTACAGCGGGACGAGCGGATCTATGTGCAGGTATGCCGCAATCTGCCGGAGGGTTCCGACCGTGAGGTCGCCAACCTGTTGGAGATCAAAGACCATTACCCTAAGTATGTGGTGACGCTGGATGAACTAGCCGCAGGCAACATTAACGGTGTCAAGATCATGCATTTGGCGGATTTTCTGCTGAGCAAGGACTATTAAACGGTTTCAGCATATAAAATGGTCGAGATATATGCAGATAATCGCATAGCCGGACGGCTTTCATCCATGTGAGAGCTGTCCGGTTTATTTTATAACAGGGCGTTATAGCAAGCCGTTGTCCTCCCAAGTCAGAAAAATGTGCGAATTCGCAGTAGAAAAAGTCGGAAAAATGTGTATCCAACTTCTGAAAGATCAAAGACTTCTATGAAACGGCAACATATCGGATATACCAATGCCGTGGCCTATCTCAAAAAATCAAAGCGATCGAAACAGAGGGCACGGAAACCCCGTGCCGTTTTCTGCATATACAGTTCTGTTATCTGCATATAAAACGGTCAAAGTATATGCAGATAACTACATAGCCGAGAGGTTTTCATTCTGAAAGCCCCTCGGCTATTTTTATGTCAGAATGGAGGTGAAACATATGCCATATATCCCGCCGGAGGTGGTAGCGCGAGCTCGTGAGATAGACTTGCTGACCTATCTGCGAACTTATGAACCGCAGGAGCTGGTGCATTTCGGGGGCAGCACCTACTGCACCCGTGAGCACGACAGCTTAAAAATCTCCAACGGCAAATGGTGCTGGTTTTCCCGTGGGATCGGCGGCTATTCTGCGCTGGACTATCTCATTAAGGTCAAAGAGATGCCCTTTACGCAGGCGGTCGAAACCATCATAGGAAATCTGTCAGCGGCACCGCCCGCCTTTGCCCCGGCTCCGAAAACGCAGAAAGAAAAGGTGCTGCTTTTGCCGCAGGTCAATCGCAGCGCCACCCACGCCGTCGAATACCTGCACCGCAGAGGCATTGACGATGAGCTGATCGATTTCTGCATCCAGACCAGCCGCCTTTATGAGAGCTATCCCTATCACAATGTGGTGTTCGTAGGAATGGACGCAGACGGAAAGCCCCGCTATGCTAACCAGCGTGGGATCGGATCGGACTTCATCGGGGATGCCAACGGCAGCGACAAGCACTATTCCTTTGGGATTCCTGCGGCGGCCGCAAGCGATACGCTCCACCTGTTTGAGTCGGCGGTGGATCTGCTGTCCTATGGGACGCTGCAAAAGCTGGACGGCAAGGACTGGCGCAGTGAAAACCTGCTCTCCCTCGCCGGGGTCTACAAGCCAAGGGCAAAAATCGAGGAAAGCAGCCTGCCCGCCGCATTGGTGCGGTATCTTGCCGAGCATCCCCATATCCGTCATGTGGTGTTGCGCCTTGATAACGACGCCACGGGGCGGATCGCCGCAGAAACCATCAAGGCGCTGCTGCCGAGAAAATATGCGGTCACGGTGGACATCCAGCCGCCCCCGCAGGGTAAGGATTATAATGACTGCCTTTGTATGCGGCTTGGATTGCCCATCACTAAGCGCGGAGAAAGGAGCAAAGAACGATAAACGATTTAATTTTTCAACGATGAAAGGAGTTTTCAATTATGAGCGAGAAAATCAAGGTGGTACTGCTGGAACCGGGCAAGCTCGCCCGCACTGCCGAGATCGACGCATCCCTTGCCGGGATGCAGAAAGTAGTGGGCGGTCTGATCGAGCCGTTCTACCCCTTTGAGGAGCAGGTCTGCATCGTCTGCAATGAGGAAAGCAAGATCAACGGAATGCGCCCGAACCGCAGCGTGAAGAACGACGACGGCGTGATGGTGGATTTCATCTTCGGCCCCGCCTTTATCTGCGACTGCCGGGGTGAAAATCTGGCCAGTCTTTCCGACGAGCAGATCGACCGCTATGGCAAGATGTTCCGCTATCCCGAACACCTTGCGAGGGTGAACGGTACGCTGTTCGGTATCCCGTACCGTCCGCAGCCGGAGCAGGAGCGGTGATGTTATTTCGATCGGTGGCAAAATGTTCGGCCTATGGGACGAACGCTATGCACTGTACCAGCAAGCATCGCCGTTGTGATACCACAACGGCACTTGCCAGGGAAATCCCTGAAACCCTTTTCGTCCCCGCCCATGCGGAGGGCGATATTTTTATACCCGGAAGGAGGAAAGCCGGTGAACGAACCCATGACCTTTTTGGACTTTTTCAGCGGTGTCGGCGGTTTCCGTAAGGGCTTTGAACTTTGCGGCATGGTCTGTAAAGGCCATTGCGAGATTGACAAATTCGCAGACCGCAGTTACCGCGCCATACACGATATACAGGAGGACGAATGGTATGGAGAAGATATTACCAAAACCGAACCCAACCACCTGCCGAGGGTCAACCTATGGGCAGGCGGATTCCCGTGTCAGGATATTTCTGTATCTGGCCGGCAAAGAGGGCTTGCCGGAAAACGAAGCTCTCTCTTTTTTGAAATCATTAGACTGCTCAAAGGCACGCCTGCCGAGGATCGACCCGAATGGCTTGTCCTTGAAAATGTTAAAAATCTGCTCTCCGTTAATCGAGGATGGGACTTTGCGACCGTTCTCCATTCGCTGGCCGAAATCGGCTATCATATCCCACCGCCATCACGCAGAATGTGGAATACCTGCTGGATTCCGTGCAGGCGAGCACGATGCTCTCCAATTCGGAGTTCATTATCATGCTCAATCAGGCGTTTTCCGACCGTGCCAAGCTCTCGAAGCTCCTGAACATTTCCGACGAGCAGATGAGCTATGTCACCAATGCCGACGCAGGCTGCGGGCTGATCAAGTACGGCTCGGCGCTGGTGCCGTTTATCAACCGCTTTCCGAAAGATAACGAGCTTTACCGCTTGATGACGACGCGCCCCGGCGAGGGTGTGTTCGGCAATGCGCAGAGGTAAAGCCATGCCCGACATCAAAACGAGAGATGCGGTCAAGAAAACGGTAAAGGTGATTGACAAATCGGTGGTAGCCGCCGAGCGGATGAAGAATGCCTATATCCGCACCAAAGACAAAGCGGAGCACGGCATTTTTGCGGCGGAATCCTCTCCCGAAGAATACGCCGCTGACCGCACTTTGACCGGGACGGAAACGACGGCGCACAAAGCTGTTCAAGAGCTGGATAAAGCCGGCCGCAAGGGTGTAAAAGCTACCAAGGAGAATATCTCCAAAGCAAAGGGCTATTTTCAGCGAAGAAGAACCGACTTGCCGAAAAAGCAGGCGCAAGACGCCATGCGGCGGGTGCGCCGCTCTGCCGATGCTACGCAAAAGACGATCAAGACGGTCGACCGTAGTGGCAAGACCATCAAACAGACGGCAAAATCTACGGGCAAAGCGGCGGTCAAGACCACGCAGAAAACCATCAAGACCGCCGAGCAGACTGCCCGGACGACCATAAAAACGACGCAGGCTGCGGCTAAAACAGCACAGAAAACCGCACAGGCTACGGCAAAAGCCGCCAAAACTGCGGCGCAGACTGCCCGTGCGGCAACAAAAGTAACTGCGGCAGGCATCAAGGCGGCGGTCAAGGCTACCACTGCCGCCGTCAAAGCCATCATTGCCGGAACAAAGGCACTGATCGCCGCTATTGCTGCGGGCGGGTGGGTTGCGGTAGTTATCATCCTTGTGATTTGCGTGATCGGGCTGATCGTCGGCTCTTGCTTTGGCATCTTTTTCTCCGGTGAGGACAGCGGCACGGGACAGACCATGCGGCAGGCCGTGCAGGAGATCAACGCCGACTATCAGTCGCAGATCGACATCACAAGGGCAAATCTCACCTACGATGAGCTGGAAATGTCCGGCTCCCGTGCGGTGTGGCCGGAGGTGCTGGCAGTGTATTCAGTAAAGACCACCACCGACCCCGATGATTCGCAGGAGGTCGCTACGGTGGACGACAGCAAGAAAGTCATCCTCAAAGATATTTTCTGGCAGATGAACGAGCTATCTTCCCGCACCGAGAGCAAGACCGAGGAGGTCATCACCGAAACTGACGACGGCCACGGGAACATCGTGGAAACCACTACGACGGTCACACGCACCTATCTCTATATCACGGTCAGCCATAAGACCGCCGAGGAAATGGCAAATCATTTCAATTTCACCGCCGACCAGCGGCAGCAGCTTTCCGAACTGCTTGCCGAGGAAAACCGCAGGTTGTGGTCTGCTGTTCTCTATGGTATTTATTCCGGGGATGATGCCATCGTCAAGATAGCGCTGTCGCAAGTCGGCAATGTGGGCGGTGAGCCCTATTGGTCGTGGTACGGATTTAACTCCCGTGTGGAATGGTGCGCCTGCTTTGTTTCGTGGTGCTTTAACGAGTGCGGTTATCTTGATACGGGAACCGCCCCGAAATTTGCCGGGTGCGTCGGCGGCGTTGAATGGTTCCGCAGCCGCGGGCAATGGGCGGATAACATGGTTAATCCCGCTCCCGGCATGATCGTTTTCTTTGACTGGAATGACCCAAACGGCGCATCCGGTCCGCAGGACGGCGAAGCCGATCACGTCGGCATCGTGGAAAAATGCGAAAACGGCATTGTCTACACCATCGAGGGCAACTCCGGTGATGCCTGCCGCCAGAACCAATATCCCGTGGGGTATTATGAAATCCTCGGCTATGGGATCTTGAACCCGTAGGAAAACAGCCGCCTGAGTTAGGCGGCTGGTACATAATTTAGCAATGTTCCTTCGCAATACAAGTAGGTATACAGTGCAGTGAAATCTTCAGACATAATTTTTGCTCAATTCAGACAATATTTTGGCACAAACGTCAACTATATGCTATTGTATAGACAAAAAATTCAGGTTTCGGCTATATATAACTTGAAGCTTGATTTTGCAAGCAGTGGTGGCCACCACAGACAAAAAATATTTTTTAGCGAAAGAGTGACAAACTCAATGAAACCCAAAAGACTGTTAGCGTTGTTGATGGCTGTTGTAACGGTGGTATCCGTATTTACGATACGTTACATAAATTTTGAATTCTGAATCTATTTGAATGTAGATTTTTATATAATCTTGTAAATCAACTCAATTTAGGAGTTAATATTATGAACAAAAAAGCTATAATCTGCACGGTTGCAATTCTCATTCTACTGGTCGGCGCATCGGTTATTTATTTTACTATGAATCGATCAAGTGAAGCAGAAACGGCAAATTCATCATCTATGTCAAACATTGAACCCGAAAGCTCAAATTCTCAATCAGCGATGCCAAGTGATTCACAGGCGGAAAATGAATCGCAAGAAAGTGCTTCTGAAACAACTTCGTCGGAAGTGAATTCACCGGAAGCTGATGCGCTTATAAAAACTTTTGCAGAAATAGGGGAACCCTATACGCTGCACAGTCGGTATTATAATCAAGGCGAAGCAAAAACTGATGATGCACCGGGGCTCGGTTGGGACGGCGATTTGGAGCTTTGTATAACTGATGCTATCGTTAAAGAATATGAGGAAAGTGATATTAAATATAACTCGGATAGTTCTATCTGGGCAAGATACGCATCCGACTTTGAAGACCCGTGCATACTGCATGTAGAATTATCCCTTAAGAATATTGATGCAGAAAACAAAAACGGCGTAAAATATAAATTCAACGCCAATATGTTTGTACTTAGCGCGTATGAAGATCTCCTTCCCGAGAATCAGAACAACCCGGAGGGGTATACAACCGTCGGAAATTATTATTCTGCATACGAGACCTATTTTGATCCACACGGTCCCGGAGACGATTACTGGAGCTTTGAATTACAGCCGGGCGAAACGCAAAATTTCACAATAGAGTTTTTGGTCGACCGCGTATATTTATCGCAAAAAGATCCGTTCTTGGCTATTACCCCCGGCAGAGAAATCTTTTACGGCGTTATGCTGCGTGATTTAGCAAAATGAAAGGATAGCCCACATGAAAAGTCTTAGGCACTTTCTGCAAAATGAGCTCTACAATTTATTTCACAGCAAATCATTTCTATTTGTGCTGCTGATTTTACTTTTAATCGTAACAGCAGATGATATTTTGGCTTATAAATCATATAAAGATAATTTACAGCTTACTCTTACAACTGTAGACTTGCAGGCAGACGGCACTTTTGCCGAATACCCTTTCCTGCAAATCTACACTCTTTATAATTCGTGGATCGGCGGTCGAGCCAATGAAACGCTGCCGATGGTTTTCTTTTATACGATGCCGGTTTTTGTCGTTATCCCGTACAGCTGGTCTTATCTTGCGGAAGAAAAGAACGGATACGACCGCATTATGGCATCGCAGCTTGGAAAAGCTTCTTACTTTTTAGGAAAATATGTCTCCACGTTCCTTTCAGGGGCTTTAACGGTTTTGCTGCCGATGCTTTTTAGCTTTTTGCTTGCGTCATGCCTTGTGCCGGCTTATCGCCCGGATATAAACTTTGCCTTATATTATCAAGTAAGCGCAACTAAGCTGCTCGGAAACCTCTACTACGCTCACCCGTTATGCACAGCTTTCCTGAATATGCTGATGATCGGTATATTTGCCGGTGCATGGGCAACGATTCCGCTTGCACTTTCATTCTTTGAAAAAAATAAATTTGTGGTTCTTTTTGCACCATACCTTGTACTGCTGTATATCATCGCATCTTTGCAAAAAGCATCCGTATACCGCTCATTTACCGAAACCTCTGTTCTAAACTACATTTGGATGACCAGTTCATCGTCCAATCAATCTATCGTGGTCTATACGATTATGACGGTTTCACTCATTCTTCTGCCGCTCGCTATTGTTTTGGAAAGGGGGAAAAACGCAGATGTTTATTAAATTTTTGGATCACGATTTGCGCTACGGCATAGGGCGTGCTAAAAAGCGCTTAATCGTTACATTTATTATGTTTTTCTTCCTTTCGATCTATCATTTCTGGACGCTGCGCATTTTCGAGCTCACAGATCCGCAATATCTGGAATCTCCTGTTACAACGGCAGACTATTTCTTGGCATTGATTGGCGGCTGCGGTAAAGTAAATTTGATCTCCGGCGCAGAAAACGATTTCGTAATGCCGACGATGTGGTTCGTATTCGTTTTGTGGATGCAGTTTACTTCTCTGTATTATCCGTTTGCAGAATTAAACGGCATAGGCAAACAGCTAATGGTGCTCTCCGGCAGCAGAGGAAACTGGTGGCTTTCAAAATGTGTTTGGACAATCATCAATACCATTACAAACTATTTGATCGTTTTTGCAGCCAGCACGATTGCCGGATTATGCTTTGGTGCAAAGCCGAGTATGCAGGCAAATTGGTATGTTTCGAGAGAGCTCTACATGAAAGTAGACGACCTAACGAGCAGCACCACTTGGAATATTTGGTCGGTATTTTTAATGACCGGCTTCACCATGATCGTACTCGCATTGGTGCAGTTGATCTTATCTCTTATTTTGAAACCGGTGCAAAGCTACTTCGTACTTGCCGGCTATTTATTCGCAGGCGCCTATATTCAAAACCCGGTGTTTTTTGGTAACTATGCCATGGGCGCAAGAAATGCACTGCTTGTGTCAACCGGTCTGACCATGCCGTTCGGTATATTATTGGGAATATGGCTCGCTGTGCTTAGTATCGGTATAGGGTATTTTGTGTTCCAATATCGAGACATTCTCGGCTCAGACCTATCGTAGTCATGAAAAGGAGTAAGCCTATATGGAAATCGTAGTAAATCATGTTACAAAAACGATCAAGAATATTACCGTCATTGAAGACGTCTCGCTCACCCTTACAAGCGGTACGATCTACGGTCTGCGCGGTGTGAACGGCTCCGGTAAAACTATGCTTATGCGGTTAATCGCCGGGCTGATCCGCCCGACGGAAGGCACGATCACGATTGATGGTAAGGTACTTGGAAAGGATATTTCTTTTCCGCCGGACATTGGTATGCTGATTGAAAACCCGGCATTTATCGATCATTATACGGCGGCACAGAACTTAAAGCTGATTGCAAATATTCACCGAAAAGTCGGGGAGGAACGTATCCGCGAAGTGTTGGAGCAGGTCGGACTCGGCGCGGATGATCCGCGAAAATACAAGCAGTTTTCACTCGGTATGAAGCAGAGATTAGGCATTGCCGGAGCAATTTTGGAATATCCTGCGCTGCTTCTGATTGATGAGCCGACAAACGCACTGGATACAGACGGCATAGAAATGGTGAGAGATCTGCTTCTTGAGCAAAAGCAGCGCGGCGCACTGATTATTCTGGCATGCCATGATTTTTCTGTTTTGCGCGAGCTGTCCGATGAAATCTACCTTGTACGGGAAGGACGTGTAACGCCGTATGAAACGCAAGATAAGAGTGAGTAAAACGCTTTCGGTCATTCTTTTGTCCGTTGCACTGGTGCTTTGTGCATGGCGCATCTGGTACGTTAATGCAACTGCCTATTCATTTGAAACGCAGGAATACGGCATCGGCGAATGGATTCCCCTAAACGGTGATTTTTTCTACTCAAAAGAAGAAAATACCAATGGATATTCTGTTCGTGTTCGTGAAGCGGAAGTAGTGCGTTATGAAGATTTTATGCAGCGATTCGGCAAGCCTGTCGATTATCTTGCAGAAAACACGCAGCATGACGTGGTTCTGCTGACCGTTGATTTCAAAAATGAAAACAATACGGACGGCGGCGTTTTTATCCGCGATTTTAACCTTTTGAATGAAGCGCAGTCCGCTTACTTCAATAAGAGTGAAATCTATATGAAAATCGCAAACCCGGATCTTAACTCAAAAGCAGATGGCATCTCTGTGATGCCCGGAACGGAAGCTTCTCTTTATATGGTCTACCCAACATCCAGCCGTGCAGATGGCGTGACTTACCTTGAGGAACAAGCCGGAAAAGAACAAATCGTTATGTACCTAAATGTCAGCTTGTACCCAGTGAAAAAATGCGTGCGTATGGTTCTTCCGATGCCGTAAAAATTAAAACCGCCTGCTCATGTATCAAAATTAGATACATAGCGGGCGGTTTTATATGGAATATGAAATAAGAAGTTATCTTACGGGTTGTTGTATTTCATTAGGTGTTTTATATAGTAATACGCTTCTAATGGCAGTAAAGTTTGAGTGACTGATCGGTAGGCTCTCTTGATTATCCAACTTAACTTCTGCATCAGCAAAGCAAGTCACATGATCTATATTTACAAAGCAGCTTCTGTCTATAAATAAAAATCTACTGTCATTTATTTCTTTATAAATCTCTTTTAACGGTAATTGAAGATGAAAATTGCCGTTCTTTGCTTTGATCATGGTTATACGATTAACTCGCTTTACGTATAAGACATCATCTAATGGAATTCGGATAATTTCCGAATAATGAGAAAACGTGTAGTATCTTTTTTGCTTTTTAGCGGAAATTTCCAGTGCAGTGCAAATTGCTTCCGACAGATCCGAAAACAAATTGTGTGTGGATAGATACCGAAATGCGCCTACCTGATACCCCAGCCGAGTAAAATCGTAGTCGAGAAACTTTGAAAAGAGAATGACGATAGTGTCCGTAGCGGTTTTTCGTATTTCCGAAAGTAAACGAAAATCTTCATGTGGATGAGCATCAATTTCGACCATAAGAATATCGAAGTGAATTCCATCTACCATATCATCACGAAGCGATGCTAATTGCTTATACTGTTCAATCGAAATACACTTAGTTTCATTTTTATATGTTTCTACAAAGCTTTGAATATGAGATTCTATTTTTTCCAATAGTTCGTAGTTTTTTCCGCAAAGTGCTAAACGAAACATGATTATACCTCCCGTCCGCAATTTAGTATGTTCTAATTTCAGTAGAATTTCTTAAGATACTAAAGGTTCGCTTATCTTTAGAAAATTACTGAATAAGAATCTTAAAGTAGCTTCATATTATCATTCTTCTTTAATTTTGTACGTATTTTTGCATGAATTGATTATTTTGTTGATTTAATCCATAATTAGTAAGTCCAAATCAAGTTTTTTGTATGACAGGCGTTTTTAATACTTTTAGAGAAAAATAAAAACAAAAAAACAACGCTATGATGATTCATAAAAATCGCCATAGCGTTGTTTTACTCTTATTAAAATTAAACTTTATAACACCTTTAATTAGCACATTTCTCAAAACAGTACATAAAATTCTGCGATTCAAGCAAAAATGCAGAGTTTTAAATTATGTTATTCTATACTGATTTGGGGTGTTTTAATTTGTTTAAGCCCCGAATAACCTGCAGCACGTACTTCTGTTCCTCTAAATCCAGTTTTTGAGTTTCCTTTAATACCTGCGACAAAATATAGTCTTGCGTCACAGGCGTATCTAAATTAATATAGAAGTCATCGATTCTCATACCGAAAATTTCTGCAAGCCTTTCCTGATGTTTCATATTCGGATGCAGAGACCCGGATTCCCATCTGGCAATCGATGAAACGGAAGTATCACAAAGTTCGGCAAGCTTCTCTTGCGTCATGCCTTGTAAAAGTCTTAATTCTTTGATTCTACCACCAATAGAATTGCCCATAGAACCACCTCTACAAAATTTTAGCAAGAAACCTTATTTTGCACCATTGCGTAAAACGCAAAAGAGGTTTACTTATTTGACAGGTTCCGATATAATGAGAAAAAGATAATTGGAGGTTATTCTATGCAATATCAATTCTCTATGAACGAATCTGTTGAATCTGTAACCCGGAAATTGGTTGCTCTTTGTAAAACACAGAAGGCCCCAGAAAGCCGAGCTCAAATGTTCCGATTATTCCAGCTGTTATGCAGTATGAAATTTGATTTTTATCTTATATTATCTATTCTCTGTAATCTAAACGAGTTCAGTACATCTGAACTTAAAATAATTTTGCAAGCCTCTCCCTCGCCAGATCAAATTCTTCAACCGACACCGCAGAATATTCGTATTACTATTCCTCGTTGGACGCCTTCAAAGTATCATTCTGGCCGCATTGCAGATATTGTTACAGATGTTTACGAAAAAATAGATCGTGCTCTTCCCGGTATTTACATTTATAATAGTAATTTAAACCCTAAAAATGCACGCAGCTTAAATGATCTGTATGTATTGGTAATTGTGGAAAACTCAATCAGATGGTATGATATAAACAGACGATGTAATTACTCATTTTCAAAGCCCACAATAACAGAGGAGGTTTATACCCATGTTGAAAATAGCTTTATGTGACGACGACGCTGTGTTTCTCAAAGAACTCACAGGAAAAATACAAGAGTTGTTACGTTTTGAAGAGAAAAATGCAGCCATTGCATCTTTCGTAAATCCAACAGCACTCACCGCTTCCGTTGCCAGCGGAGATCGCTTTGATATTTTCATTTTAGATGTTGAAATGCCTCAGATAGATGGATTCAAAGTTGCGGCTGATCTTCGAAAGTATCAGCCCAATGTCGCATTAATCTTTTTAACCTCTCATTTACAATATGCGCCGGAAGGCTATAAGGTAGACGCACTTCGATTTATTTCAAAATTAAATGTAGACGAAACTCTGCCTGAGGCTTTACAGAAAGCTCTTCACACATTAGAGCAACAAGATCAGCATTCGCTACTTGTTCAGCACTATAAAAATTTCAGCAGAGTACTTTACCAGAATATTATCTATGTTCGAAAAACTGCCCGCAGTGTGCAAATCATTACGTCAAATCAAGGTGTGATCAAAGATAATCGAGGTATAAAAGAACTATTTGACATCCTCAATGACCCGCGATTCATTTTCGTAGATCGAAGTTATTTTGTAAATTTGGATTATGCTAAAGAATTGTGCGGTAACTCTATTATCATGTTAAACGGAGAGGCGCTGCTGGTCAGCCGGCCCATGATGCCGAAAGTAAAAGAAGCTATTTTGTCTTTGTGGGGAGATGGACTAGTAAAATGACATATCAAATTGTAGATTGGCTTATTTCGTATATAGAATGTTTTGTAATGTTAGTTGTTGTCACCGAATCCGGCGGTCGGAAATTTGAAGAGAAAAAACAGGCTTATCTGCTTTTATCTTTCTCCCTGCTCAACGCAATTCTTGTGGCTGTATGCAATCAGATTTCTGCTTTTTCTTTTATTACGCCTGTGTTGTCTATTTTATATTTAACAGTAATTTCACGCATCCTTTCACGCGGGAATTTTCTGCTGCGTATCTCCATAAGCATTACGACCATGTTTGTTATACTCTCTATTGACTATATTCTTATGGTTGTATTCTGCTGGATTTATGGAGGAGACCAATTCTCCATAGCGTTTAACGTATTTATGACGCCAGGACCTCTACGCTGTTTATATCTTATTCTGGATAAAATAACCGACATTGCTTTATACATGGCTGCGCGGAAATACCTTTCTAAATTATCAGAGCTAAAATCTCGCTGGCTTATCACTTTACTTTTCTCTGGTTCTCTCGTATATCTTATAACTCAAATTCTTTTTAGGGCAATTTTATCAGAAGACTATATCCAGCTTTACCGAGCGTCTATCTTATCCTTTTTAATTTTAATATTATTCTTTGCCACGCTTTTCCTATTACTGCTGAACACCTCCGCAAGAGAGCACGAAAATGTGCAAAAACAGCTTTTACTACGCACAAATCAGTTAATGGAGCAGAACTATCAAATGCTGCATGAGGATATGAAAGAAAACGCTAAAAGATTGCACGATTTTCATCATCATCTCAAAGCAATTCTCGGATTGGCTGAAGCTGCTCAGAACGGTGAAATACAGAAATATGTCGGAGATTTGTTATCGATTTCGTACAAAGAAGTTCATTTGTGCCGCTGTGGAAACGATGTAATTGATGCCATTTTGAATTGCTCTGCCGCAGAAGCTAAAAAACAGCAAATCTATTTTCAATACGAAGTTAACTTCACTGCACATATTCCCGTTGCTCCCGTAGATTTGTGCGCCATACTCGGAAATCAAATTGAAAATGCACTGGAGGCCAACCGTCAAATTACTGATATTTCTGCACGCTATGTAAAAATCATGCTTACACAAAAGAAAGGATTTCTCATTTTCCGTGTGGAGAACGCCTCTGCCGAAAATCCCTTTTCAGAAAGCGGAGCGCTAAAAACAAGGAAAGAAGACGGAAATCTTCATGGTCTCGGAATCAAAAATATTCAGGACACTGTAAATAAATATAACGGCTGGCTAAAAAACTCTTATGATGATCACACCTTCATTTCAGAAGTTCTTTTGTGCGTTTCAACAGTTTAAGACATAAAATCTTACAATTCGCGCAAAACCTATGACTTATATCTATATAAAATAGTATACTACACCTTGTAAGAAGGTGAATAAATGTTACATAGCTGCGCTGAATACTTAACCCACACTTTATACCGTCATTGCCCGCTTTCTGAAGAAAAGCGTCCGGTTTTTGTATACGGTTTCGAACTAAGCTTATCAACTCTATCGTCTATACTTTCCATTATTTTACTTTCTATTATATTTAAGAATGTATATTTTTCTTTGCTGTTTTTATATATCTTTTTCTTCCTGCGCCTTTTTTCCGGTGGATACCACGCTCCCACCTATTCAAGATGCTTCATACTAACAAATGCTATTTTCGTATTTGTATACCTTCTGAGCGAAGTTATTCGGTGGTACAAGCCTCTGCTTATTCCTTTTGCTATTTTATCTTGTATCTCCATTTTCCTTCTCTCTCCTATTCGAAGCACTAAACATCCATTATCGGAGCGGCTCTATGCGCAAAATAAAAAAACAGCTCGAATTATCGTTTCGATTGATTTTTTGCTGTTTTTAATTTTGTACATCACCGGTATGCCCACTCGTTACTTAGCTACCTGGGCACTGTCATTATCGGCAGTTGCCATTATGATGGTAATCACCTTATTTAAAAAGAATAGCACAAGGAGGGAAAGTGTATGAACGCATGGACAGTTTTGGCAAAGATTGTTGAACTGTTTGCATCGCTCGGTGCCGGCGCAGCTTCCAATGGCTGCAGCTATGAGCCCGAAGTTCCGAGCATGCTTCAGAAGTAATCGAAGCCCAACACAAACCTCAAAAACCTGTTCTTTATGTCACATGAAGAACAGGTTTTTGATTAGAAAAAATTGAAAGTGGTGACCTAATATGACAAAGGATGAAGTATATGAATATTATTTACATTGGCGAAAAGGCAGCCGCACTCTATCCGTTGAAGAACTTTTCTCCGCTTATACAATCGATCAAAATATTTTCGAGAGTTCATCTAAAGTCATAAATCGTCTTTTTTATTTGGTGCCGGATTTCTTTAAATCAAACTTGCGAATTTTCATTTTTTACGAAGAAAACACCTTTCTTAAAGATTCAAAACAAAACTTAAAGCTAATTCAAAGCAATTTAAAAATTCAATATAATAAAACAGAATATTTAACTGTTTAGTGTTCTGCATCATTTATAGTTCTTGTATTTTTACCGGGGTTACGATCTTCGGAGCATTTCACCACTTTCCTGCTCCCCGCGCCCCGCCTCCGATCAATTTGAAATCGAATTCAAATTGATCGGAGGTTATTCTATTGTCAAACGAGCCTAAATGCGTCTATATCAAAACAGACGTTGGATATGTACAAATCACATATGCGGAATTTTGCCGCATACGAAACACAACTGAAAATTACAAAGCTTCGCACTGGTTCATACCGGTACAAGGCGTTCTGCTGGAAGTTCCAAAAGACGCCTACAAAGCCTTCTACCGAGAGAAGGAACGTGAGCGCTATCTAAGAAAATTAGATAGCGCTCTTTTTTTATGCAATTTAGACCTTAAATCCGAGGAAATCCCGCTGCGCGATGAAAACACGGACATCGAACAGCAAACCGAAGACCGGCTCATGATTGAAAAGATGTACTCCTGCCTTCATTTACTCGACCCGGACGATGCCGAATGCCGTTGCCGTTTGGAAATGCGTAGACAGCGCCATTCAGCGCATGGCGACTTTTACGGGCGGGCAAACCACCGTTTCTGCCTATCTGCGCCTTCAAACAGAACGCATCAATTACGGTGAGCTGATCATTCAAAAGACCTCCGAAGACGGAAAGAAAAGCGGCTTCACTTTCAAAGTCACGAGAGATACCGATAACTGGAGTGTAACGGTCAAAACGGACGACAACGGTACAGCCAAAATCAGCGAGCTGCCGGTCTTTCGCGGAGGCACGAGCACGCTCATTCAGTACACCGTGACCGAGATCAACACGCCGTCTTCTTACCGCCAACCGAAACCGCAGACGATCACATTGACCGCCAAAAGCAGTGTGACCGTCCAGTTTGAAAACACGCTGATTCGCGGCACTCTCGAAATCTGCAAAGTCGATGCAGACGGCAAAACACCGCTTGCAGGCGCCGTGTTCGAGATCATGGACAGCGACAAAAACGTCATCGCGACCGAAACCACCGGCAAAGACGGCAAAATTACCGTATCCGACCTGCGCTCCGGGTACTACCGCGAAATCTCCGCGCCGCAGGGGTATGAATTGGATTCCACCGTGTACCCGTTTACCGTTGAAAAAGACCGGCAGATCATTCAAATCGTCCGCAAAAATACCCCGAGCGCCGGTTCTGTTTCAATCCGAAAAATCACACCGGACGGCAAAACACTAAACGACGTTTCTTTTCTGCTGCAATACTCGATAGACGGTGGCACGGCATGGTCTCCGATCTGCGCAAGAAAAGAAGCAGATCCGATCTCCGTCGGCAGCTGCACGTCCGAGGGGATTTCCGACGGTGTGCTCACAACAGGTGAGGACGGCAAGGTTACGTTTAACGGTTTGCAAGTTAAAAACCAAAATGTCACCGTCCTATACCGCATCACGGAAGTGCGCACCAAAAACGGCTTTCAGCTTTTGGGCGAGCCGCTGTTTGAAGGCAGTTTGCCGCAGGACGTAAACGGCACCCCGCAGCAGGATATTACGATCACCGCCGTCAACGGGCAGCAATTTGAGCTTCCCGCCGCGGGCAGAAACGGGATGCAATCTGCCGCAACCGGTATGGTTTTCGCCGTGATCGGTTTATTCGGTCTTCTGTATGTTCAAAAAGAAAAGTTTTGAAAGGACAACGCTATGAAAACAAAACGACTCATAAAACTCGGCGCGGTGCTCTCCGCCGCACTGGTTTTACTCTCCGGCATCCTATCGGTTTCGGCGGCTTCTGTTCCGCAGGCCGTGATTGACACCGGCAGAAAAGCATCCGTATCGCTTTATAAATACGATTTCACCTCCGCGCACGCAGACGGTGTTCTGGGAGACAACACGTACATTTCAACCGGCTATGCCGATGAGAACGTGGAAAACACTTTGATGCCGTATGCCATCGAAGGCGTTGTATTCAGCTATGCCAAAATCGCCGATCTTGCGGTACATGCCGAAACAAAAGACGGCGAACATCAAAATATGCTGCTGTATAAATTGCCGGGCGGCGACAAAACCACCGCGCTTATGAATTGCCTTGATCTCACTTCCGAAAACGCCTACAAAACCGACCGCGGCGACTTGTATTTCACTTCGGATACCTTGATTGATGCGCTTTCCAATCATCTGAACACAGCAGAAAGCCGGACGAAAAACGCACTGGAAGCTTTTATCCGCCAAAACGGCACTTCTATGCCGGAAACGGACAGCACAGGGCACACCTCAGCCGCGGAACTCGAGCAGGGATTATACGCCGGTATACGGCGACATCGGCAACCCGAACGAAGTCACCTTAACGTGGTCGCGCACCAACACGGCGTATTCGGACACTTTAACGGACGACTGCCATTTCTACGTGTACGGATTAAACCTCTTAAAGCTGTTCTCGGATAACCTCGGCGATTATTCCAAGGTACAGTTCAAGCTCTACAACACGACCGACGGTTATTGGGTAACCGCAAATTCCGATGATAACGGTAATTACCTCGTCAGCGGACATGCCGAAAGGGAAGACGACGCTTCCGTTTTGACCCCCGGCAGTTCCGGGCATCTTTTCTTAAAAGGTCTTGAAGACGACATCTACCGCGTGACGGAGATCAACACGGATGCAAATTACACGCTGCTCGGAAATTTCATCACCATGGAAATCCGCGCAAAAGAGTCTGGCAAGATCTGCGGCACCTGCGGAAAGAGCGAGCTGACTGCCGAAGCGTTTGAAAACGACAATGCCAAAGACATGAACGACGATAACGGTTCTGCTTCCGCCATTGTGCCGATTCATGTGATGAACACGCGCGGGTATCGCCTGCCGAAAACCGGCGATGCCGGCACAACACTTCTTGCAGCTGGCGGCATAACCCTCGCCGTGCTCAGTGCCGCAGCGGTTATTTTGCTTCTGGTTTTCAAAAAAAAGATAAGTTTGACGATTAAAAAAGCATAACAAGCGAGCCCGCCTGTGTTGAAGCTTACAGGCGGGCTCCGTTTTATTAAGGAGACTTTTATGCACAAAAAGCGAATTTTGCTGCACGTTCTTTTTCTTGTTCTTTTCCTCATCGGCATCGGGGCAGCCGCATACCCGGCGTTCGGGAACTGGTATACCGAGCAAAAACGATCCGTTGTCCTGACCGAGTACGAAAAGGCACTTGCAAAAATAGAGGATGCCGATCTGACCGACGCATTCAAGCAAGCCGAAATCTATAACGATGCCCTTTTTACCGGCGAGATTGATGAGAAAGAACGCCCGGACTACGGCGAACTTCTCTGCACGACCGAAGACGGCATCATGGGCTATGTGGAGATCCCAGCCATTCAAATTCGCCTGCCGATCTACCACGGCTGCACGGAAAACGAACTCAGCAAAGGTGCAGGGCACCTGCCGAGTTCGTCTCTGCCCGTCGGCGGAAAAAGCACGCACGCCGTTTTAGCTGCACACTCCGGCAGAGCAGATTCTAAAATGTTCACCGATTTGGATCAGGTCAAAGAAGGTGATCTGGTCTATCTTTACGTGCTGAATAAAACTTTGACGTATGAGGTAGACAAAATCACGGTCACAACACCCGATGACACCGACGCCATTCAGATCATCGACGGCGAAGACCTTCTGACGCTGCTGACCTGCACGCCATACGGCACGAATACGCACCGCCTGCTTGTGCGCGGGCATCGAATTTTCCCCGACGAAACGCTCTCCACTTCTAAACCGTCAGAAGCAAAGCCCGAGCACCCCGACACGGCTGTTCACCGATCCACATGGACGAACGAGTACCGAAACGGGCTTACGGAAGGATTGCTTTTTGCTCTGCTCATTCTCTTAATATCCGTGTTTCTGTACGGCATTATCCGCCTGAAAGCCAAGCGCTCCTGATTTTCTATGAAAGAGATCAATCTGCGGGAATATTACCCGGAGCTTTACACCGAAGACTCTGTAATTTCGGTCTCGGATGAAATCGCGGAGATGATGCGCCGCTCCATATTAGAAGAAAAGGCGTATCAGCGCCGCTTATGTCGATATCAGGCCTACTACTCTTTAGATTACGCCCTGACCGCGGAAAATGAAAGAGATTTGCTCGACGACGAAGCACCCGAAGACCTGCAGGAGCAAAAGGAGCGCCGACGAAAACTGCAAAAAGCATTCCGAACGCTCACCCCATCCCAGCAGCGGCGCATCTATAAAAGGTACTTTCTTTGTATGAGCTATGTGGAAATCTCCCAGTCCGAAGGATGCACGATTTCTGCCGTTTGCAACAGCATCCACCGCAGCCTCAAAAAATTGAAAAAGAATTACGATCTATAAATCCATGCTAAAAAATTCCGTCACAGCTTTCACTGCGGCGGAATTTTTTATATACGGTATCATTGCCGTGTACGCGTTCATTCCATGCCGCAATCATCGCTTCATTCATGGCGTCTACATCGGGATATGGCCGCTCGCACATCTCTACAACATTAGCATGGCCGAAGTGCGTATCGGCAGTATAATAGATCATAGTTGCTCCGCCTCCTATCGTTTGACCACCATCACAAGGGAGGAAGCATCTGCAATAAGGTGCTAATTACACCAGATGATCTTCATTAACCAGAGGAATACCCATGCTTTCCTTTGCAATCTCCAAAAACATCTTTATTGAATATACCAAAATAACATTCTACGTATGCCCTTATGATAATCTCGTTTATATTATATATTTCGTAGTTTTTGCAAAAAGTCGTTTTAAAAAGTTTTACTTTGTTGCAAAAAGTCGTCCGAAAAAGTTTGCGATTCATAATCAAAGTCCATTGAAAAAGTTCACGATTTGTGATATGCTATGCGCAAAGTTAGGAAAACGATTCGGAGGGAGCCGCGATGTTAAAACGAAAAATAGAAAAGCGTTTGACTGAATGGAAAAACACACCGAGACACTAACCATTGATCATTAAAGGATGCAGACAGTGCGGAAAAACCTTTTCCGTGCTGGAGTTTGCTAAGAAAAATTATAAGCATGTGGTCTATCTGAATTTCTTCGAGAATCCGGACTATGCTTCCGTTTTTGCGGGGTCTCTGGACATTGACAACATCGTCATGCTGCTTTCTGCGCTGCTTGGGAAAGAGGCAGATTTTGAGACCGGAGAGACCGTTCTGGTGTTGGACGAGATACAGGATTGCCCCGAGGCCCGAACCGCATTGAAATTCTTTCGGATCGACAGTCGGTACGATGTGATCGGCACCGGCTCTCTGCTCGGCGTAAAAGGCTATGGTAAGGAGCCGAAATCAGTTCCCGTAGGTTCGGAAACCGTAATTGATATGTATCCGCTAGATTTTGAGGAATTCCTGTGGGCAAACGGGATCTCCGAGCCGGTCATTAATATGTTGCAAAAAGCATTGGATACGGAAACGCCGGTGCCGGACGCATTACACAGCCGCATGAAGCAGCTCCTGCTGCAATATGCCGTCGTCGGTGGAATGCCGGATGCGGTACAGACTTTTGTGGACAGCAAGCAGATGAACGAAGTGCTGCGTATCCAGCGTGACATCGTGCGTTCTTATGATTAGCGCCTATTAGGAAAACACACTGTCAAAGGGGTTTGTAGCGGGGGTTAGCCCGCTACTGCGGTATCTTCCGTAGTGTTAATTTCAATGTACTCTGCAATCTTGTGGAGCTCGTCAGCAAATTTGAATTTCACGCTGATATTGCCGTTTTCATAGACCTTGATATAGTCCACAAGCTCAACCAAGATTTCCCGATTGAGGGCCTCAATGTTTTGATACTTCATAAAGGCTACCAGTGCGGGATGCTCGTTGTCTACATCGTTTGCCAGTTCTGCGCGTTCAGCGTTCAGCCGGGTAAGCACTGCGGAAATATCAGAAGTCTGCCGTTCATAGTCGGCTTTCATATCCCGGTATTCCTGCTGGGTGATTTCACCATCTTTCCAGTCCTGATAAAGAGATTGCTTGTAGCGTGTTATCTTTGTCAGTTCCCGCTCTTTTGCAGCTATCAGATCGTCCAGTCGGTAAGACTGGCTTTTTTTGATTGGAGCGGAATTGATCTGCGTGACGATTTCCGAGTAGGAAACAGCCAAATGTACCTGATGCTGTACAGCGAACAAAACAGCAGCCTCCAGCCGTTCATGCTTGATTGAGTGCATGGTGCAGGCTGTCCGGGAACGGTTCTTGTAGGTTGAGCAAGAATAATATACATTGTTGTTCTTGCCAACGCATCGGGTAATGGCCCGCCCGCAATCGGCACATTTCAGAAAGCCGCTGAATAAATGTACCTCACGGCCTTTCGGGGAAGTACGGGTATCACGCTGTAAGAGAGCCTGTACCTTGTCGAAAGTTTCATAGTCGATAATGGCCTCATGCGTTCCAGCCACTTCCACCCATTCCTCGCGGGGAACAGCTTCAATCTGGTGTACCTTGTAGCTTTTCACCCGGCTCCGGCCTTGGGCTAAATCCCCGGTGTAGGTCGGATTGGTAAGAATGGAGTGGATCATGCGGGCTCCCCACATAGGATCGTCATACCCTCTTGTCGAAACAGGCAAGCCCTTTTGTACCTTGTAAGCCGAGGGGCTCGGTACGCCGTGTTCGTTCAGGTACAATGCGATAGCACGTTTTGATGACCCTTGAATAAGCATTGTGAAAATGAGTTTGACATTTTCAGCAGCATCGGGATCAACAATCAGCCTGTGCTTGTCCTTTTGGTGCTTTACATAGCCGTAAGGAGCAAATGCTCCGATATACTGGCCGTTGCGCCGTTTGTAATCAAATACCTGCCGGATCTTTTTGGAAGTCTGATAGCAGTAATTATCGTTCATCACGTTTGTAATGGGAACGATGATATTTGAAACGCTGTCGGGGTTCTTGTAGCTGTCCACATTCTCAGCAAGGCTGATAAAGCGAACACCCATTTGAACAAACAGGTTATCGATCAAACTTCCGGCATCGCTATAATTTCGTGCGAAGCGGGACAGGTCTTTTACTATAACGCAGTTGATTTTACCACTCATGACATCCGCCAAGAGCCGTTGAAAATCTTCACGGTTGGCGTCCGTTCCAGTATGACCATCATCCACATATTCCGTGATGCTTTCAAACTCGTCAATGTTGCGTCGGTAAAAATCGTTCAGTAGGTCACGCTGGTTCTTTACGCTGTTGCTATCGTCTTTTCCTTTTTTCAAATCTTCCTTTGAAAGCCGGATATAGATGCCCAGCCGCCAGCGGCTGATTGTGTAAGAGGGAGAGAAACTCTGCTGATACCCTCTGTTTTTTGCTCGTGCCATTGTTCCTCCTTCCCTATCACATTACACTTATATTATAACTCTGTCCGAGGAGGACAACAAGGATGCCTCCGCTTCGGGACACTTTGTCTCGAAGAAGCAAAACGAGCTGTAACCGAAGTTACAGCCCGCTTCTTTGCCGCAGCAGGAAATCCGTCAGCTTATCTTGGAGAGATGGCCCGCTTTCAGCAAATTCAATTTTCACGCCAACACCACCGATGCAAAAGCAGTATGGATTTTTGACAGTCTGCAAAAATCGAGTGATGCGCTCCTTTCGGGAAAGCGCATTGTCAAAGGTCATACCGCTCACATCAGGCAGGGACTCGGCAGCCACCGCGCCAATGTCAACGCTTCTCATTTGTTCAAGTTCCTGTGTAGTTAATTTCACGGTAAACCTCCTTCGCAGATTGATAGAACGCCTCTCGCTGTTTGCTGGGGAAACGCAACAGGCCAGCACCACCGGGATGCTGGCCTATTGCCTTACTCCACCTTGGGACACTTTGTCTCGAGGTTTATTATAGTTTTTGAATATTAGAGAGCGCCGCACATATTTACTTGACCTGTCCAAAGACAATCTTTATTTTCTGTGCGGCGCTCTCAACGCAAGTAAAGCGACAAGCCCGGAGGAACAGGCAGCCAGTCTGTTCAGCGCCGGATCATGGCCTTGGGCTGGCTGGGCCCATTTACAGTGCTGATGTTGTTCGCTCAATCTCTTTGGGAAGATGTCAACGCGCACCCACCGTCTGGCTCCCCGTACTTACTCAGGGTTGCCGTTATTCCCTTGCGTTAGGAAGAAAACCTCCTCTCATAAACCGAGACATTTTTTCATCAATTCCAAGTGGGTTAAGATGAAAAAATCAAAAAGTTTTTTTCATGCGTTCAAGGCCACGCTTGATCGACTGGCGAATAGACTCCTCATGTACGCCCTCGGCCTTGGCAATTTCTTTAATCGACTTGCCAAGAATAATATGTGCGTCAATTCTGCGGCCCTGGATCTCCGGCAGAGAATTGAGAGCGTTCCACAGACGAAGAAAGGTTTCCATCCGTTCAAGGAGCTCCTGCGGGGTCGGCTCATGCAGGCAAGCGGAATACTCAATCCCGTCATCGCAGTCCAAAGAATACTGCGCCTTGTGCCGGGAGAGCCGCCGCTGGTAGGCCATCTCATAGCGGGCATCGGCCTTGAATACTTCGGCCACCTCGTCAGAAACTTCGATAAGCTGATCCTGCGTGTACCAATAATAAAAATCTTTCAAATTGATAGTAGTCATCGTAAAATCCTCCATTTCAGTTTGTTCGGGGTTGGTCGGAAACGAAATGGAGCAACGGCGGAGAACGGCACCGCACCTCGGGACACTTTGTCTCGAAGTCTGGAAAGCAAAATGCGCCTGTGCGACACAAGGCCGCACAAGCGCACGAAAAAGTATTATCGGTTATGTACTGTTTAATTTCATGTTCAAAACCGGACTGCTCCGACGGAGGGGCTACGCTTTTTTTAATTGGTGCAGATCATGGATACTGCGAAATAAAAAGAAGGACACGGAAAAATAACCTCCAATCGGCTACCGTGTCCCTGCAAGTCGTCATAGGTCTGCAAGCGCAAAGAAACGGCGGCTCTGATTTCTCAAAACCGCCGTTAGGATAATAACTTAAAATAGGCGCGCAAAATCACCTGCCTCAGCCAGCGGTTTTTTTCTTTCCCCGTAGTCGGGGCAGGTTCATGCGCTATGCAATTATTCTTCTTTAGCTTCTATCAAGCCGATATTTTTTGCTCTGCGTTCCACATAGCAGCATATTTTCCGCCTTTCGCAAGCAATTCCTCATGGGTTCCAGATTCAGCAATCCTGCCATCACCCATTACAAGGATTTGATCAGCGTTTTTGACAATGGAAAGGGTATGAGCAATCATTACCACTGTCTTTTTTTCTTTTAGCAGATTGGCGATGGCCTGCTTTACGGCAAGCTCATTTTCAATGTCAAGAGATGCTGTTGCTTCATCCAAAAGCAGGATGGGGCTATTTTTCAGGATGGCGCGGGCTATTGAAATTCGCTGACGCTCACCGCCAGAGAGAAGATTTCCATTCTCGCCAGTCGGCGTATCGTATCCCTTTTCCATCTTACGGATGAAGCTGTCACAGTTAGCCTCCCGGCAGGCAGCCTCGATTTCCGTGTCCGTAGCATTAGGACGAGCGTGTCGGATATTATCCCGGATGGTATCGTCAAAAAGAAATATGTCCTGGTCTACCATAGAAACTTGCTCCAGTACACGCTCTGCGGCAACATGGTTAATGGGTTTACCGCCAATAGAAATCGTCCCGCCCGTTGCTTCATAATATTTTGCAATCAGGTTCAAAATAGTAGATTTTCCGGAGCCAGAGTCTCCGACAATGGCCGTGAGCTTTTGATCTGGCACCGTAAAGGTGGCGTGTTTTAGTACCGGTTCACCGGGAACATATGCAAAATCTACATTGTCAAATGTGATTTCATGGGTAGCTGTGTGAAGCGGCTCCATGCTGCCAGTTTCCTCCGGCTCATTCATTACACTCAAGATTTTGTTTTTCGAGATCATCAGGTTCTTATAACTGGTAAGGTCTACAAAAATCGAGTTAGCCAGCTTTGCACAGAACAGGGGCAGCATACAAATCAAAAGGTAGTCCACCGTGTTCAGTGTCCCTGCGACCCAGGGTGCATAGGCCAGCAAGATAACCAGCGGGCAGGACAGCCAACTCAAAATACCAAAGGCCGCACCAATAGGAAGCACTTTTGATTCGTACACAAAGCTGATCCGGGAAAACTCCCGCATGGCGTTGATAACAGTTTTGTTCTTCATACCGCCTACACCATAAGCTCGGAAAGTCTGAATACCAGAAACATACTCAACAATGCTGCTGACGTTCTCCGCACAAATATCGTTCTTTTCTTTTCCATATTTCCGTACCATGCGGAAAGAAAGCCATAGACCGGGGATTAAAAGAAGATCGGCTATCAGCAGGATAATTCCTGTCGGAACATAGAGCGTCATAACAAAGACAATCAACATCAATGACAGGGCAAAATTCTTTGCAAAATCTCCGACTTTATGGGTCAGGATTTTTTCGTAGTTGTTTACGTCGCTTGTAATGGTGTTGATATAATCTCCGGTCTGCCCCTGCGTAAAGCGGGACAGTGGGATGCGTTTCAAATGGTCACCCATAAAAAGCCGAATATTCTTACTGACCTCCGCACCGCCAATCTGCGCTTTGGTATAACCGTAGCTGTAAATCAGGATACGGAGAAGAAAAACCACTGCAATAATACCGGTCAGAGCCAGAACGCGGTTCATGTCAAATTGACCCGACCACAAAAACTGCATAACAGAGTAAAGCAGCATAAACAGGCTGCCGGAGAGAAGCCCTTCCAGAACAGTCCCACCAACGCCAATATAAAAATTACGGTTCTTTTTCAATACATCATGCTCACTCATGCTGCTCGCCTCCCTCCAACTGATAAGTAATATTCCGGGCTGTTTCGTAGTCCTCCCACGCCTTCCGATAGTAAGCATTGTTCTTTCGGACTTCCTCATGGGTTCCGACACAGGTAATTGTGTGATTTTCAACCACTGCTACACGCTCGCACATCTTCAACGCGCTCAAACGATGGGCTACCACAATGACAGTCTTTCCCTTACAGAGATTTTGAATGGCTTTGTCAATCTCCATCTGATTTTCCGGGTCAGAGGCACTTGTGGCCTCGTCCAAAATCAAGATAGGTGCATTTTTCAGAATTGCGCGGGCAATCGCAATCCGCTGTTTTTCACCGCCGGAGAAGCGGGAGCCGAAACTGCCCACTTTTGTGTCATATCCATCCGGCAGGGACATGATAAAGTCATCAATCTGTGCCTCTTTTGCGGCAGCCCGCACTTCTTCCAGAGTAGCGTTACTACCCATACGGATATTTTCCAGCACGCTGTCACGGGTGAGGAAGGTCTTTTGAAATACGATAGCTATATTTTTCAGAATGGTATCGTAGTCAAGCTCCTTGACATTTTTGCCGCCAATCAGCACTTCTCCTTCCTGCACATCGTAGAACCGGGAAATCAGTTCAATCACAGTGCTTTTACCGGCACCAGATCGGCCCACAAGAGCCATGCGCTCACCATCATTGATTTTGAGGTTGACACCATGCAGTACATCGGTTTTGCCGTCATAGGAAAATCGGACATTGCGAAGTTCAATATCGTGATTTTGGGGAAAGTCCGTTCCACCCTCATAAATCGGAATATCCAGGATTTCTTTGGTCTTGGTAACAGCGTTCAGTACATTAGCAAAATTAGTCCCCAGTTCTTGCAGGGGGCGGATTTCCGTCAGATACATGGAACCTACATAGACGAACAGCAAAAATGCGCTGGCCGCCAGTGAGCCTTTGAGGAAAAACATTCCGCCGATTGGAACCATCAGCAACATCCCACATTCGATGATAACAACAAAGGCCGCATAAGGTGGCCCCATGCGCCGGGAAGTTTCATTCCACATGGCGTTTTCTTCCTGGATAGCGTCTGAAAACTTTTGAAACGATTTGCTCCCCATGTTATAGGCTTTAATCAATTTCATTCCGCCGATATATTCGATCATAACAGAATTTAGTGTGGTAATGGATTGGTTGGCCCGTTCCATCAAATCATCGGTATTGCGGAACATCATCCCCATTACAACAACAGCAAGGATCAGCGGAACCAGGGAAATCAATGCCAGAGGAATATTGACGGTCATCAGGTAAATAAAGATGACTACCGGCCCAACCAGATAGCACACAAGGTCAGGAAGGTTATGGGCCAGGAACAACTCCAGCTTTTCAATATCTTCATTCAGAACCGTTTTTATATCCCCGGTGCGCCGTTCATTCAAGGCCCCCAAAGGCGCTCTGGCCATGTGTTCCGCAACCATGCAGCGCACTTTGAACAGTGCGCCGTATGCGCCTTTATGGGCTGCCACGCCGGAACAGCCGAATAATGCAAAACGCAGGGTAACAGCGGCGGCAATCATTGCCACAGTCTGTACCACAAGTTCTTTTGTGCAGGCATTGTTAAATGTGGCATCCATCAGCCTGTAAATCCCAATATACGGAACAATAATACAAAGCCCACTGCACATGGACAGCAGGATTGCCAGGAACAGCCAGATTTTCTGGCCTCCGGCCCAATGGAGCAGCAGTGCTACTCTGTTTTCTTTTTTCTGCTTCATAGACTACCTCTCCTTTCCATCTGAAACAGAGAACAGCTCTCTCAATTTCGGGAGGGCATCCATTGTAACTGGTACATCATCGGGCATTTCTCCCTCGTCAAAATGCAGGACACGTGAGCAGGTACGGCAGACAAATTCAAAATCGTGGGTGACAATGAAAATGACTTTTCCCATATTGGATAATCGCCGGATCAATCCTGCAACCTGCGTCATACTGTCAAAGTCAAGGCCGCTGGTCGGTTCATCAAATACAAGCAAGTCTTTCCCACAAATCATGCTGACAGCTACAGCTACTCGTTGCTTTTGACCGCCGGAAAGCGTGTTTGGATGTTGTTCTCGATATGGGGAAAGTCCCAGTTCTTCCAAAGTTGCATTTACCAGCGTTTGGTCTGGATTTCGGATGCCAAAGGAACATTCTGCTTCTACGCTGTCAGCGAAAAGCTCATAATTCACATCCTGCATGACCATATAAGAGCGTTGCAGCCTTTCCTTACGCTCAATCGGCTTGCTTTCCCACAAAAATTGTCCATCGCAGTCTTTGTGAAGCCCACAGAGAGCGCGAGAAAATGTAGTCTTTCCGGCTCCATTGTGGCCGACCACGCCAATCACTTCACCCTTTCCTGCGGATAAGCCAATATCATGCAAAATGGTTCGCTTCTTGTAACGGAGCGTCACATTCCGTAGCTCTAATACCGGGATAGGGGCAATCGAGTGGGGTTTAGGTGGGAACACCGCCCGAAGATCAACTGCCCGCAGGCCCATGCGTTCACGCTCCTGTTCCGACAGCTGTCGAAATTCTTCCGGGGTATAAATCCCTTTGATTTCTCCTTTTTCCAGATAAACAATTCGGTCGGCCAGTTCCATCAGGTAGTACAGCCGGTGTTCTGCTATCAAAACCGTTTTGCCCTGCTTTTTTATCAGCCGCAAATGCTCTCTCAACTCCTGAATGGAAGTCATATCCAAATTGGAGGACGGTTCATCCAGCAAATAAATCTGTGGGTTCATGGCATAAACAGAAGCGAAGGCGATTTTCTGCTTTTCACCGCCGGACAACTCAAAAATATTCCGGTTCCGCAGCTTTTGAATACGCAGATCGTCGGCTGTCTGTTCCACTCGCTCTATCAGCTCTTGTGGAGGACGAGCCTCGTTCTCAATTCCAAAGGCAATCTCGCTGTCTGTATCAACATTGAAAAACTGCGTCCGTGGATTTTGGAAAACGGAGCCAACCTTAGCGGCAATCTGATACATAGGGATATTGCTGATTTCCTGACCATCTACCAGCACACGGCCATGAAGCTCTCCCTGATAAAACTGAGGTATCAGTCCATTCACCAGCCTTGTAATCGTTGTTTTTCCGCACCCGCTGCGGCCACAGAACAGGACGCATTCTCCGTCCGAAATTTTCAAATTGATGTCATGCAGCCCACCATGTTCCTGCCCCGTATAGGAAAACGATACATTTTCAAACTCAATCAACCAATCACACCTCCCCGCACACATAATTCAAAAATCAGATAAGCTACGGCAACGGCCATGACACCCCAATCGGCAACTCCGCATTTTATCTGGACAAGACAGGTGCGTGGATTGGGATTTTCAATTCCACGGGTGACAGAAGCAACAGAAAGATCATCCGCTGCTTTTGAAGCTGCCATCAACAAAGGCACATAAATACACTCAACCGTCATGCCCGGATGTGCTAAAAAGCCCGCCAGAGAAGGTGAAACATCTCTCATCCGCATAGCGTCCTTGATATATCGCCAGTCCTCTTGAATAGTTGGAATGTACCGCAGCATAACTGCCATAGGAATTACTAACTTTTTGGGTGCGTGGACACGGTTCATAGCAGACAGGAACTCATTGACTTTTGTAGTAGTCAGAACAATCCCAGCCAAGGTTCCGCACGCATAGACCTTATGAAACAATCCTAAAAAGGCAATAAACATTGTCCGCAGCGTGCCTGTCATTTCTGCCATGATCCAAACTGTCAGGACACAGATGACCGCATAAAAGCATACAGCCTTAATGACATATTTCCACTTTCCAAAGAAAGCACCCAATATCGCAATCAGCATAACAAGGACAAATTGATATGCAAGTGAAGGAGCGAACATGGACGATAAAACACATATAAGAATAAGAAAGAGCTTGGCCCGTGGGTCGAGCCAAAGCCCTTTCTTGTGGCGTTTACCGCTCATGCTGTAATACCTGCTTTTTCAAACTGCTTTTTCAGCATTTTGCAGCCTACAAAAGCGCTGATTGCAGATGTAATGATAACAGCAGCGAACATGGCAATCAGGATGCCGGTATTTGCAGTTGCCTGCATGGTGTCGATGTAGCTCTGTTCAGTTCCGTTTCCCAGCATAGTCTGTGCCCAGCCGTTGGGGTCAACAAAGAACACGATATACGAACCAGTGCCGCCGAGAGAGAACAGGATATAAGACAGGCTGTTGAGTTTTTTGCTTTTGTACTGCCCTGCACCAGCAACGAAGTCCGCGACAATCGCCATGATCAGGTAGCCCAATGCAAAAGCCCAGTGCATACCGGTCACGAACCAAATAATACCCATGATAATGCCCGTTATAGAAAGGCTCCAACGCTTATGTACTTTTGCAATCAGCAAAAGATAAATGGGGCCAGCAAGCAGCCCACCTCCTGCTGGCATGAAAAAAGTAAGTACAGGATTCGTTGCAAAAAAGACACCGCCCACCAATACAAAAACAAATAACAGTGCAGTAAAAATACCTGTTGTTACAAGGTCTTTCACTGTCAGACCTTTGTTCATAGAATTTACTTGATTACTCATTTTGACCTCCTACCTTTCATTGTCTTGACTCGACAAATGGTTTGTGATATTCTGCAGTTAGATAGTTCTAACCACTGTCTAATACAATACGCATTTATCGAACAACATTCAATAGGTCCCGGCGATGTTCGTCTGTTCCTTTCAAAAGCTCGTCTAATCGTTGCAAAAAGGAGGCGGTCTGTTTTCATGTGTGAAATTATTGACCAGTTTTATACACCGTTGCTGATTGAACACGGTTTTATCCATGACCCAGACAACCAGCAATATGGGGCATTAGGTGACTGCTGGAAACTTTCTCCCGAAGTTGGAGAAGGCACCTACTGGACTTATGGACAGAAAGACTTGTATGATATTAAAATCCATAACTTTTCCTTCCACGAAGATTTCATGTTGGAATGCTCCATGCCGGAATGTCTGAGTATCACTCGGTATGACTCTATTTCCGGGGAGGAATTATCTCCATACCGTAGACTGTCTGCCGGTTATATCAAAACATTTATTGGAGGCTACGCTCCATACAAGGCTTTGATACATAAAAATATTCCAATCCGTTCGGTTGGGATTGAGATTGCACCGGCATATTATGAGGACTACCTGAAAAAACTGTACCCAGAGGCACAGATCAATCCTGTGGATGCATTTCGGAAGATCGACCAAACTTCCGACTTTCCAGAAATGTCACGGTTACTCACAGAAATCAAGGACTATCGTGGGGAAGGGATTGCCGCAAAACTTTTTTATGAGGGAAAAGTTGCAGAAGCAGTTTCAATGGTAGTGGAATATCAGAAGAAACATCCTGATAAACCAGCCCATAAGCTCTCTCAACAGGATATTGAAAATCTTCAAATAGTTGCCGCTTATCTTAGCGACCACTATGCTTTTGATATTCCTCTGGAACGGCTAACACAGATTGCCTGCATGGGAACAACAAAGCTCAAAAGCTGTTTTAAGAAATACTACGACTGCACCATCACAGAGTATGTTCAGCAGAGGCGTATGAGCCAAGCAGAATATCTGCTGGCATACACAGAGTTGACAGTAGGGCAAGTTGCCCAAACAGTAGGTTATTCCACTTCAAGCCGATTTGCAGAATTATTCCGCAAAAGCACTGGATTGTTACCATTAGAGTACAGAAAAAACGCACAACGAAAGTAAAATGAGCGCCAGAGTTTACTCTGGCGCTCGTCTGATTTTGTGCTGAATTATAAAATGTAGTGAAATTAAATAGTCAGTAGTATGAAATAGATAGTCGTTCAAATAATATCACATGAAATGTAAAATCATATCAGGTGATGTTATGAAGATAGAACGAGATGAAAGACGCTTTGATTTTCACGATATAGGGCTCGCCATCAAGCGGGCAAGAGAAGCCAGCGGCATGACGCAGGAGCAACTGGCCTATATTGTCGACCGCGCTCCGCGTACCATTATGTATAACGAAAATGACGGCCAGCATCCAAGCCTCAACACCTTTTATCAGATGGTCACAATGTTTGATATATCGGTGGATCAATACTTTTACCCGTCCCAAAATAGCGGGAGCGAGTGCAGAAAGCGGATTGATGCCATGTTGAACGCCTTGGACGAAAGAGAATTGAAAATCGTTGAAGCTACAATCCAAGCGATGAAAGCATCGAAAGAAACGGAGGAAACGTAAAAGAAAGCGTAACCTCCGTTTTTTGCGCCATGTTGCGGGTTGCGCGTTTTGGCAAGCAATTCGGGTGTGGCCACACTCCGAAATTTTTGCAGGGCGCAGGGCCCGCAAAAATGCTTGTTGGGGAGCTCCCCAAACCCGCTGTGCTTCGGGACAAATTGTCCCAAAGTCCCGGTGCGTTGCACCGTAGTCTGCGGCCCGTCACTATCGTTCCTGGGCCTTATTTTCACGCTCGTCTGTTATGCCGAGCAGATGATCAATGTTCGCTTTTATTGCCACGGCCTCCCGCATTTGCCGCTGGGCCTCCCGGTATTCTGCATAAAGCGCTTTCTTTTGTCCCGCCAGCTCACGGCGGGATTTTTTTAGTGCTTCAATCTTAGGGAGTTTTGCGCCGTTCAGTATGGTGTTCATAGTATCCTTTGCCGCCCGGTAAGTGGCAAGCTCCGCTTCGTGCTGGGCCAGATACTTTTTGCTGTACCGCGCAGCTTTGTATCCATCAAACACCGGGCGAGTCTTGGCATAGTCCACCGTGGCAGCCATCAGCTCCGAGGTTTTGGAAATAGCCTCCTCCGTTGTGCGGAGCTCGTCAGACAGCTTGTGAAAGTGATCCACCGCAGCCTCGGTGCTGGCCGTCAGTGCCGCATAGTCTGTCAGATGATGCTCCTGCAAATACTGGAGCGCGGCGGCCATTTGTTTTAGGTTGTAGACCTTGGCCCATCGTTCATAGGCCGGGCCCTTGCCTTGGGCCATACGCTCTTGAATGTCGATGATGAGATTAACTCGCCGTGGCGGAACCGTGGGCTCCTCGGGCAGTTCGGGGAGTGGACGTTCCCCGGCAATTACCGCCTTGATGTCCTCCGGGTCAAATCCAACTCCAAGTGTAGAAGCCCGGAGCCGGGTCGGTTTTTCCTGCCCGGGTGCAAGGAATGAGATGACACCGCCCTGCCCATGTTTCACCGCAAAGCCGGACTCCTCCATGAGACGAAGAAAGTCGGCAAAGTCCGTGGGCTTTTTCTCCAAAGCGGCGAGAACAGCCAGCCGCACCCGCTGCTTGGCAGAGGGTGGCTTTTCTCCGATCCACTGTCCATAGTGGAGAAAACGACCCTTGCTGTGCTGGCACGGATTTTGGATAACAGACAATTCATGTTCGATGCACACGCGGTCAGAGAGCCGCCGCAGGGCAAAGGACGAACCAATGAAATTATGAAATTTCCGGGAGCGGTCAAAGGCCGTCGCATTGAAATAAATGTGATTGTGGATATGGGCCTTGTCGGTATGCGTACAGACGAAGAACTGATACTTTCCCTTTGTCCAGCGCATCGCCGTTTCATAGCCGATACGGTTTGCTTCTTCCGCCGTAACCTCCCCGGGCAGGAACGCCTGCCGGATCTGAAAGAACAGGGCCCCGCGAGACACGGCCCGGCCTGTCTCTGCAAGGTATTGACTTTTTACCAGAAGAAACTCGGCGGGAGCCGTGTTCGGATCGCAGAGATAGGAAGATACGGCTCCCAGCTTTTCCGGGTTCAGGCCATAGGTGAAACGATCCTCCATCGTTTGAATTGCACTTTTTCCCGCCGCTGTTTTATAAGGGCGGATGTAGGTTGTCGCCGTAGAAATCCCTCCTTCCGGCAAATAGTATTTTTACTTTGGGACACTTTGTCCCGAAGTAGAAAAAACCGGGGAGCGGTATCAACCACTCCCCGGACGGGTCAGAGCTCTACCAGCGCGGAGAGCTGTTTCAAGAGATCAGACAGCGGCCCCCACAACGCGGCATAGTCCCGCTGTAAGGCTGCGAGTTCTTCGGGATAAATTGCGCCGTAGGTGTTGGCCTGAATTGCCACTTGGTTCAGATTGTTGGAGCATCGCCGCTGAAGCGAAACCAGCTCACGAACAGGCGAAAGGTCAACATGAAGCACATACCCACTCAGGGCCATTTTCCGCATATAAGCTCCCATGTTACGGATGCCAGCCTCCGCCATACGTTCTTGAATCAGGGCCTGCTCCGCCTCCGACACCATCACATGAAGATGGATCGGACGGCGGCGTTTCTTTGTCATCGCTCCTCACGCTCCCGGCTGCGGCAGGCGCGGGGCGGCTCCTTTACTTTATCCAGCGGCTTTTCCTGTTCGTCTACCGGAACAGGGCGCGGCAAATGAAATTCACGGTGCAGGCGCAGCGCCTCCAGTACAGACAAATCCTGTTCACGTTTCTTTTCCATATACGCACCTCCTTATCTATCACCACGGTCAGGCTGCCTGCGCTGGGGAGCCGGAGCCTCCGAGCCGCGATCTGCCTCCGCCAACTTTGCCGCGTTTTTCATCTGTTCGGCAATCGGACGGGGCCTGTCGGGATTATCAGGCGCAGGACGCAACTCATAGTCGGATGCCTGCTTTTCCGTCAGCGGACGGGTATAGGTAAGATAGCCCCAAGCCAAGAACGAGCCATTTTCCACCGGGATGCGCTGATCGTAATTGAAGATTTCATCCGGCTTGTTATAGGGCGGCTTCGGGAATGTCCCGATGTCCACAGGCCGCTGGGTCGAATAATACTTGTAAAGACCGGGAGCCTCGGTCTGCCTGATCCCCACGTTATAAATACGCTGATAGTCCTGCACCCGGTCTGCAAAATTCCTGTTCCATCGCGGCACGGTCATTTCCATAGTGACCCCATTCGTACTGCCGCTGGCCGTCCTTGTCATCATAGCAGGCCCATGTGACATAGCGGGATGGCGCGGTGGGATGTTCGCCCAATGCAAATCCACGTCCATTTTCCAGCATAACAGCCTTCAGAATCGAATAGCCTTGATTTTTGTCCATAGTACACCTCCCATCATCGAGACATTTCTTTGTTTTCTCTTTTCACAAACGGCTGGAGCTGATAGGGGCTTGTACCGTCCTCGGGCCGTAGAAAGTCTATCCGGGCCGCAGCACGGATAGCGTTCTGGTTAAGCTGCCGCTGCCATGCCCCTTGGCTGGGAGCCCACTTAAAGCCGTTGCTTTTCAGTTCCTGCCGCTGATCGGCATCGGGCTTTTCCTCGAAAATAAGCTGCAAACGGTTTTCAGCCTCGTTGATTTTGGCCTCGCCTCCGGGGAATGTCCAGCCAGCAAACTCGGAGCGGCTGCTCAGTTCCTCAATGCGCTGGCGTACACGGCGGATGTTGGCGTTGTTGTTGGAAAGCAGATAGGCGGGGTACGGCTTGCTTTTATCCAAGTGCCATGACTGCGCCATATCTGCTTTGAGCTTTTCTGCCTGCTCCGGCGTAAGCTCCGGGCAGCCGTCCAGCGTTTTGTGTTTCCGAAAATACGCATTGACCGCCTTCATAGTGGCTTGCTGGGACTCCAGCCCCTCCAGCTTTTTTGTCAGCTTTTCCACGGCCAGATCATCGTCGGCGCTGATCCCGCCCATACCAACAGAGCGGATTTTATCAAGCAGCTTTGAAATCTCCGCATACTCTCCATAGTTGCGATCCCGGGCGGCGTTCTGCTTGTGCTTTTTTGCCACAGGGAAATTGCCGCCCCCGGAGATCAGAATAGAGGGCACCCGGGCATCAATCACATTGCGTTCATTCAGATTTTCCGCAAGTTTCCGGGCATAGCGATCCACCAGCGCGTCAATCTTATCATGGTACATGGGATCGACACGGGCTTTCTGGCGTTCCGCCGCTGCATACGCTTCATCGACCATTGCCCGGTAGCCCGCCGTAGCGGAGCCCGGCTGATAGTCAGAAAAGCTGTTCATATCTTTTGCCCGCTTTGCGGCTTCTTCATTGATCGGATAATATTTCGGCATAGTACCTCCTTCCACAAAAGCCGGAACTTTGGGACAAATTGTCCCAAAGCCCCGGCAGCTAAAATGTTGACAGCATCTCACGAAAACAGGGGCGGACGTAGAAACATACGCCTCCCGCAGAAAAGGGCCTTAAAAAGCCTTGTCACAGGCGGGTTTGGGGTGTCCTAATTGTCAACACATCAGCCCCGCTTTTTTCGCATATATTCCCGCTGCTGTCTGCGGTGTGCCGTCTTTGCACAGGCCGCCGAACAATAGGTTTGCCGTCCATCAGGAGCCACGGCTCTGCCGCATACCGGGCAAGTCTTGAAATCCGGCCTTGGCCCCTCTGTCAGCAACGCAGCCTCCAGCGCCGGATCAAGGGGCAGAACTGCCTCGCGGAAGTAGCGGCAATAAGCCCCCGTCCAGCATTTTCCAAACATATAGCACTCGCAATCCAGCGGCAGGCAGCCGCAGTCCCGGTCATAGTTGGCACACCATTTTGACACCAGCCTGCGGATTGCCGCTTTTTCTGTCCGGGTCAGTTCTCGGCCCACAGCATCACCTCCCGTTGCCCGGTGGTTTGAGCTGCTCCCGGTAGCAGAACACGCAGCCAATCCCGCGCCAGTAAGGGCAGCCGTCACAACGGGAGCCCTTCGGCGGCAGGCTGGGCGGCATACCCTTAAAGTAGCTTTTTTCTTTCATAAATCCCTCATAGGGGTTATTTGTAAATC
Source organism: Hominenteromicrobium mulieris (assembly GCA_021029595.1). Classification (GTDB taxonomy): domain Bacteria; phylum Bacillota; class Clostridia; order Oscillospirales; family Acutalibacteraceae; genus Hominenteromicrobium; species Hominenteromicrobium mulieris. Next base: position 133,962 of record JAJJOY010000005.1, read on the forward strand.
TCATTCATTATCCTCGCTTTCGGTATCGTCCTCGTCCCAAGGCGGCCCATCGTCCTCGGAATCGTCATAATCAGCCAGTTCCTCACTGTAATCTTCTTCGGGTACAGCAGCTTTTTCATGCTTCGGGCGGTAAATTTTGAAGTACCAGCCTGCACCGCCACCCAGAACAGCCACTGCCAAAATCAGCAGAAGCGTCCCGGTATTGCTTTTCTGCTGGGGCTCGGGTTCCGGCTCCTCCGCAGGTTCCGTCACCGGAGCGGGTTCGGGAGCTGTGCCAGCACACTCGGTCATGTTGACCGCGCAGACCTCGCAATCCGTATGGATGGCTCCGGGCGCACATTTTTCTGTGCAGGAGCAGGCCGGAAGTTCTCCGCCAGCGGCCTCCAGTGCCGCCAGCAGATCGGCTTCATCCACCATGTTCAAAAAGTAGGTGTGATACTGTTCGCCGTCCTCGTCCACAGGCTTGTCATAGTCAATGACAATGTAAAAGGTGTTGCCGCCGCTGGTTTCCACCGTGATGAACTGTTTGTTGGTTGCGGCATCGTAGAGCAGATCGCGGGTCACAAGGTTTCCATCCACCGAAAAGCCCTCGCCCGGGGTAATGGTAGGCGCTGGCTCCGGGGCCGGAGTTTCTTCCACAACAGGCGGTTCCTCATTCCCGCCGTCCGAATAGGCATAGGCCGGGATTGCAAAGCCGCATAAAAGAACGGCGGAGCAAAGCCCCGCCGCCAACATACGAAAGTGTTTCATATTCAGTTTTCCTCCTTTTCTTCTTCGGACTTCGGGACACTTTGTCCCAAAGTACCTCCATCCTTCAGCTTTTCAAACAGCAGCGGGAGCTCCGTAAGGGAAATGCTCATACCGCGCACAATGTCCACGATCTCGCTGTTTTCCGCCTCCAGCTTTTTCTGCTCCAGCTCCTTGAGCCGGGCCTGCTGTTCACTGATTTTGGCCTTGACCTTATCAATCTCGGCCTGAATTTTCATGCTTTTGGTAGTTGCCATTTCAAAACCTCCTGTCACGGTAAACGCCCGTAGGCGTAAAAATGAGATTGCCAGTAGCTTGTATTCAAATTTGCGTAGCCGATGGGATCTCCGCAATGCAGCATTTTTCCATCACCGACATAAATCCCGCAATGGCTCACGCCCGGCGTGTCATAGGTGCCTTTGAAGAACACCAGATCACCGGGTTTGGGAGAACTGGTCGGCGTACAGATGTTATAGAGCCCCTGGGCTCCCAGCCTGCCCACATTCCAGCCGGAGTGATTGATAACCCACGAAACGTAGCCAGAGCAATCAAAGGAAGTGGCAGGAGAACTGCCTCCCCACACATAGGGATAGCCGATGTATTTCTGCGCTTCAGCAAGCATTGCAGCAAAGGTTTCATCGTCCAGATATTCTCCGGGCACTTCGTAATCACCGGGTTTCCCGGTAATGTACTTGTTCACATATGGAGAATCCGGGAACAGATCGGGGCGGTTTCCCAGCGTTGCCATATAGATGGCATACCGTGAAAGCTGCTCCTCGCCCATGATATATACGGGCACATGGGATAAATCAAAGTTCTCCAGCGTGACCGTACAGATGTAATAGTCGTAAGGCACCTGATAGGTGTCCGTATGGGAGTTGCCGTCCTCGTCCGTCCATGTGTCGGTTTCCGTGCGATACCGGGTTTCCACCACCACATCCTCGGTCAAAATGTACTGGCGGTCAAAGAGCATTTGCAACGTTCCCTGTACCTCGCCTATTGTCCATTGTCCCTCATGGAGCGCACACAAAAGAGAAAGCAGCACATAGGGATCATGTTCGATTTCGTCCAGATCGAAGTGGTATTCGTCATAGTCATGGGTGCTTTCATAGGTGTCCAGATAATGCTGTAAATCATCTTCCAACGCACAATAGGCGGCTTCGGCGGCCAGCATATCACGATCCTCGCAAGGATAGGTGCTGGCCCCTAATGCACCGGCCCCGGCGTTCCCCAGCATAAGCATGGTAGAGGAACAGGACTGCATAGCAAACAGGAGTAACACACAGAGCACCGCAACCACGGCACCTGCGGGATGACTTTTGACAAATTCCACTGCCCGGGCAGTCAGGCGTTCTGTGGCTGTGGCAGTTTTCCCAGCCGCAGCCGCGCTCTGCTTTGCAGCCTCCTTTGCCTGCTTGCGGTATTGCCTGCGGAGCCGTTGCTTCTGCCAGTAGCGGGTAAGGGCATTTTTCGTCAGCTCCGGGTGCTCCTGTGCGGCGGTGTGAAAATGGTAGTCCGCCGTGTACTTGGTATAGCGGGCCTCGGCCTTGCGTACCACTTTTGCCGGATGTTCCCGGACTTTACGGCGCACAAAGCGAGAGCTATGCCGTAGCGCGGTTTCTCCCACAAGCTCAGAACGGTGTGCGCCTTCTGTACCGACATTTTCCTGTTCCACTTCAAAAATCTTGCCATGCACGAAGCTGTGAACGGAACCACTGGCAACACGGCCTATGCGTTTTACCGGGCCGGGCTTTTTCGGCGGCTTTTGTTTTGCCAGCTTCTCCCGGGCCTGTTCCAGCTTTTCGCCTTGGGACTCCATACGGAGCTTTGCCGCCGCAGCCTGTTCCTGCTGGCTCTTTTTGCGGAACTTGGACTTCGGGACACTTTGTCCCGAAGTGTCGGAAGCCTCCGGCCCGGGCTGTTCCCCGTCAGGGGCGTGGGCGGTCTGCGACCAAGCCCCCTCCTTGGTCTTATTCGTTTTTCGTTTCATTCTTCATATCCTCCGGGCGGGTAGTCAGCAGGTCATAGATTTCTCCGCGAGGGAACCGATCCACAAACGGGATGGTCACATTTCCATAGAACAACAGGCCCTCGCCGGAATTGCTGTGTGTGATATAGGAAAGCTGGTGCTCGGAAATGCCGAGCTGTTTTGCCAGAATGGTACGGTCACTCTGCGCCTGCGAAAGCAGGATCATAAAATCCGTGTTGTCCAGAATGTTCTCGATTTCCCGGCTGGCCAAAAGGTCTTTGACGTTCTGCGTCAAAGCAGACGGCACACATCCTTTTTTACGCAGCATCTTCCAGACCGCCACAAAGTAGCTGGCCGTCAGCGGATCTCGGAGCAGAATGTGAAACTCGTCAAAATAGCACCAAGTCGCTGCGCCCTCGTGGAAGTTCTGATCCACCGCCTGCGAAACAAACTCGTTTGTGATGTGCATTGCAATCTTTCTAAGATTTTCGCCCATGTTTTTCAGAACGATGCACACCACACGGCTGTCCGTCTTGACATTGGTAGGATGGTTAAAGAGATTGAGGGAGCCTGTGCAATAAAGCTCTAAGGCAGTTGCCACGCGCCGGGCCTCGGGCTCCGGCTGGCGTAAAAGCTCCTCATACAAATCCTGCAACAGCGGTGTTTTTGCGGTTTCCAATCCGAGCGCCTGCTCCCGGTACACCAAACGCACGCAGCGGTCAATGACCGTCTTTTCAATGGGCTGCAAGCCTTCCTTGCCGCCGACCACCAGCTCGCATAGGGACAAAAGAAAATCCGCTTTCATGGAAAGCGGGCTTTCTCCGGCGGCCATATTGAGCTCCACATCCATCGGATTGAGGTGGTGCGGGCTGTCCGGGGCAATCTCGATCACCTGGCCGCCCAGCCTTCGCACCAGTGGAGCGTATTCGCCCATCGGGTCAACCACGATGATCCGATCCTGCGGGATGGTGAGAAACACATTCAAGAGCTCGCGCTTTGCGGCAAAGCTCTTGCCGGAGCCCGTAGAGCCCAAATACATCCCGTTTGCCGATTTCAGCTTTTTGCGGTCAGCCATGATGACATTGTGAGAAAGTGCGTTCATGCCATAGTAGAGGGCCTGCCCCGCCATGCGGAGCTCCCTTGTCATAAAGGGGATAAAGATGGCTGTGGAGCTGGTTGTCATACCGCGCTGGATTTCTACCTCGTTGTAACCAAGGGCCAACGAGGAAACAAAGCCCTGTTCCTGTTGCCAGTCCAGACGGCGTAGAGCGCAGTTGTATTTCTGCGCGATGCCGCCCACGGTAAACACATCGTTTTCCAGCCGCTGGCGAGTAGGGGCAAGGTTTACCACCGTAAAGGTCAGCAGAAACATTCGCTCATTGCGGGATTGCAAATCAGCCAGAAGCTCCGCTGCGTCCTTGCTGAATGTAATCAGGTCAGGGGGAAGAATATCCGGGTCATAGCCGGAGCGCACAGCCTTTCTCTGTTCCTCCACTTTCATTTTTCCGATGTCCGAGATTTTCCCTTTGATGGTCTTAATTGCCTTGAGCTGATCCACGGTCTGAATGTGCATGGTCACGGTCATTTCCGCATCCAGCTCTAAGATTTCCGCCAGCAACTTATCCGAAAGCTCCGATGCCATAATCTGCAAGTAGGACACCGCGCCCCAATACTGGCCGATGCGGAATGTGCGGGACTGGCGGAAGTCGAGACTGTCCGGGGCAATAAAGTCTTTTGTGCCGAGCCCGGTCTGCGGGATGTCTTTCCACGAAAAGCGGAACGCCTCACGGCTCCCCGGGTGCATCTGGCTATGAAGCAGCGCAAGGCGGGCCCGTCCGTCCATCGGCTCCGAGGGAACGCCCAGCCGCTTAAAGTTTCCCATGACATCGGCCTCCACACGCTCCAGACGGGGCCGTGCCTCCGCAATCCCCTCGGCGGGTATGCCAAAGGTGATGTATTTTGAGCGCTCAATACCGTTGTTGCTTTTGGCAATCTGATTTTTCAGCATCCCGGTAAACTCGTTCCGGACGCTGTTATAGTTGTCATCCGCTTTCGGGATATTGACTTGATAGCGGCTGCGGGAATGAGAACGGCGGTTGATAAAGGAAAGCTGGAACGGCAGCGAACTGTCAAAGTAGTTGAGGAATGAGCTCCATCCGCTGAATATGGCGGTCTGATCCTCGGTGGATGCCACGGAGTAATTGATGTCCTCATATTCCACGGTTTTTGTATAGAGCCCGCCCGGGAGCTTGCACACACCGTCCGGGTGCATGGACAGATACGGGATTGTCTGTTGGGCAGACAGGGTCGCCCGGCCTTTACCCTTGGCGGCGGCTCCGTTTTTCTTCTTTGTGTTTTTCAATCACATCCTCCTTTCCAGCACCCGGCCCGGCAAAGGGCGCATAAATGTTTTCGGTTCGGTAGGCCCTGATCCCCGGCCTTAGAAACTTGGCCCGGATGATGTTTCGCACAACCTTTTCAAAGGGCAAGCCGTCCTTTTCATACATCGCCAGCAGGAACGCCGGGAGCATAATTCCCAGCATGAGAAACATCGCCCCGGTATTGCCGAGGGTGCCACGGGTCAGCAGATAAGCCGGAATCCCCACCGCGCCCGCGCTGCCGAAGCAGACAAGCTGGCGTTTGGTGAGGTTGAAAGCCATCTTTGTTTTGATTTTGGATAAATCGTTTGGTACGTTTACATAGGGCATAGATCACACTCCTTTCTGCACTTCGGGACAATGTGTCCCAAAGTCCGGGATGGTTGGTGTTACTTCATTCCCCCATACAGCCCAACCGGGCGGGGTCTGCCTGGCAAAGAGCTCCACGCGGGGCAGATCGCCCATCAGGGAAATAATTTTGTCGCGGGCCTCGTCCGGCTTTTTGCTGTGGGCCTCAATCGGGGAAACGATAAATTGATGGATGTTGGCAGCCTGCCGCTTTGGATGTCCCTTGGTTGCCAGCAGACAGATTTCTGCATTGCCCCTTGTCCAGAAGCCAAGGCCGTAAAACCAGCTATCCGCCTTCTTGTTCTTTTTCAGCCAGATGAAAGCAACGCTTTTGTAGGTGAAGCCCCAAGCCTCGATCAGCCGGAGCGCCTCCGGGAGCTGCGGGAAAGTGGCCCATAAAAAGAGTGCGCTGTCCGGGGCTGCAAGATTAGCCACAGGCAACGCACATAAATCCTCAATGCTCATAGTGGGATAATGATTTTCCGCCGCGCCCTGTACTTTCTTAGCCGAGTAGCGCCAAGGGGGATCGGCGTAAATGATAGAATACTGCTGGATAATTACACTCCTTTCTCGCCGGAGCTTTTTACTGCCTGCGCCGCACGGATGCGCTCACTGGCGGCGGCATAAAAGGACGGGGCCGTTTCAAAGCATACAAAGCGGCGTTCTGTGTTGATGGCTGCAATCGCGGTTGTGCCGGAGCCAACGCAAATGTCCGCGACCAGTTCTCCGGGACGGGTGTAGGTGCGGATCAGGTACTCACAAAGCTCCACAGGCTTCTGTGTAGGATGGATGCCGCCGGACACCGTAGGCACAAATAGTACATTTCCGGGATAGCGGCGGCCATCGTTGGACTCCGATTCCTGCCGTTCAAATTTCCCATAGTTGGAGCTTGTACCGCTTCGGGAATGTACGCGGGCATAAGGCTTGCCATAAGTAAACTTCGGATTGTAGACCGGGGACTTCTGGTAAAACACCAAGATATTCTCGGACTTTTTCAGTGGAGCCCGGTTTGCATTGAGAAAGCCCGTTCCGCGCTCCTTGTACCAAATCCACTCATAGCGGAGCATGGCGAGGTTGGATGCGCCCAGCACCTTGTCAAAGGGGCACTGTGCGAAAAACAGCACTGCGCCATTCGGCTTGACCGCCCATTTCACCGCCTCCCACAGTTCCGGGAGCGGCAGGGGCACATCCCAATAATTCCGGGTTGTGCCGTAAGGCGGATCAGTCAACAGCATATCCACGCTATGTTTTGGCAAAGAACGCAGGCCCTCGATGCCGTCCATGAGAAACAAGTCCTCCTTCGGGACACTTTGTCCCAAAGTGCGGCTATCGGTCATTGCGGGCCTCCTTTGTCTTGGCAGGCGCAGGCCGGGCGGCGTTTTCTTTTCCCGCTTGTTTCGCGGCCTCGGCCATCTGCTCCTTGATCGGGGCAGGCCGTACCGCCTGGGCCCGTGCAACAAGCTGTTCCACCGCCGCATGATACGCCTCCACACCAGCCGCATTGATCCGTTCCTGTGTGGCTCGGTCAGGAATCCGAACCGTAGCCCGGTATCCCGTCCGGCTGGCAGGATCGGGCTTAGAGGGAGCGCCGAGGAAAATCCCGTTTTTTCCGTCCACAACCTTAAAATCGTCGATGACCACACCGCCAAAATTGACGCTGGCGAAGCCGATCAGTTTTCCCTGCGGCTCAATCGGGCGGACAGATACCGTGATCGGAACAACCGCCTCCTGCAAGACAGCATCTGTCCGCATTTTTACTGCCTCATCAATGCTAACGCCCTTGACTTCTGCAAGCTCCGCGATGGGAGCATCAAACAGCCAGCGCCGTTCCTCCGCAGCAATCTGCTCCGGGGTCAGCAATACATCGTCTTTCTTACTCAGATAAAATTCCTCCTTTCCGCTTGCCGGAGCAGGCTGGGCGGGGTCGTCCATCAACTCTTTTCTTTGCAGGACGGCCTCTGTTTCCGCCATAAAGCGGTAAGCGTCTGCCTCAGTAAACTCCTCCGGCGTTTTTCCATTCCATAAGCGCGTTCCGTCTGCCCCGTATCTTCTCGGCATAAGCACCACCTCCTGTTAATGAGCGCCAAAGATACGCTGGGCAATGCTCCCGGTCTTAAAGAGCATGAAGCAAAGCAGAACCGTGTAGCCCACAGTTCCCCAAATCGCCCCAATGGGATCGCCGCCTGTTGCGATGCCTTGAATGAGCACTGCGTAAATTGCAACACATACGAGGATCAGCAGCCCTTGAAAGCCTACGGCAAACAGGGACTTGATGTAGTTCTGCCCGGTGCCGCCAAGCTCCCGGTTGGAAAGCGTAGCAACGGGGATGGGGGCCAGACTGGTCAGCAGATAGATTTCCAACATCCGGCCATACACCAAGACGAAAATGATAATCCCCATTGCTTTCATCGTGAAGCCGATGAGCGCAGACTGCAGCCAAAGCCCCAAAAGCGGCCCCAAGTCCATCGCCTCCAGCGAGGTTTCCAGTTCGGCAAGCATATCCGCCGAAACATCGGTAGAGCCTTGAATCAGCCCGCCTGCCTGCGCGATGACGCTCTGCGAGACATCGAACACGGCCATGACGATATTGAATGTGTTTGACAGGATCAGGATTGCACAGGCTGTTTTGAACATCCATTTATAGAGGTTCGCAACGTCAACCTCGTGCATATTGTTCTTTTCCAAAAGCATCTGTATGAGCTCATAAGTGGCAACAAAGGTCAGCACCATTCCGGCAATCGGCAGGATCACCGTTTCGGAAAGCTGTCGGATCAGGGAGAAAACCCCGGCGTGCCACGCCGCCGGGGTAGTCCCTACCTGTGCCGCAATCTCTCCGACTTGGGTATTGACAGTATCAAAAAGACCTTCGAGGTTCCCCATGATCCCGCCAATCAGAAGCTCTTTGAGCCAGTTTGTGAGCCAGTCGGTGAGAAAATCCATAAGCGCCTACCTTAAAACAGGCCAGACAGCAGAGGGATCAGTGTGGTGCCAATGACGATGATGCCGCCGCCCGCCATGAGCTGTTTTATCCCCAATTAGGTGTAAAACTCTGCTCGATGGCGGGCGGCGGCGTACAAAAAATCTATATGGTGTTGTTAAGAGAACCGTCCCGGCGGGACAGGTCAGGCAGTGACCTGTTCCACCTCCGGGATGGGTTTGAGATTAAAATGAATTTCGATAGAAATGTGTCTTGTTTTATCTTCGTCAATGCGCTCATGCACGACGATTTCTTTGATTAAGCGGTTGAGGGTGGCTGCGTCCAGCTCTGTGATGTTGGCGTATTCCTGAATGGCTTCCACCCATTGTTTTGCGTCATTGGCAAGCTGGACTTCATCGTACAGCCGCTTTCTGCCCTCGGACACTTTTGCTTTAAGCTCCGTCTGCTCGGTCTGTGTCTTTTCCAGCATGGTGTTGAAATTCTGCTCACTGATACGCCCTGCAATCATATCCTCATAAAGCCGCATGACCATTTTGTCCAGAAGCTCAATCCGTTTCTCGTCCCTTGTAAGGGATCGTTCCATTGCTTCCCGCTGTTCCCGCTGCTCGGCTTCACAGGTATTGGTCAGGCGGTCAGCAACCGCTTCCCCGTCCATCAGGGCAGCTCTGGCACATTCCCGGATTTTCCGCAGCACATGGCTGTAAAGGGTGTCATAGTCAATCCGGTGCTGGGTGCAGTGGTTCTTTCCAAAGGCATTGTAGGTCTTGCAGGAATAAATCTGCTGGGGATGTTTTGCGTTTGTGTAGCGTACCGTCAGCGACTTCCCACACTCGCCGCATTTTAACAATCCGGCAAACAGGCTGATTTCATTAGTCTGCCCCGGACGCTGGCGGGATTTCAGCTTGTTCTGCACAATGTCAAAGCTCATGCGATCAATCAGCGGTTCATGCTGTCCTTCCACTACAATCCAGTCCTCCGGCTTCTTTTCCCCAATCGTGCCGATTTTGAAACGGTAGTCCTTTTTCTGGGAAGCAATCGCCCCAGTGTAAACGGGATTCATCAAAAGGTCTTTGATAACGGAAAAGTCCCACATATACCGCCCGTTTTCCGGGTCTTTCTTTTCCCATTTGGTGCGGGTATTGCGAAGCCCCCGTTCCCGGTTCCACCATGTGGGGCAGGGGATTTTTTCTTCCTCCAGCCGTCTGCGGATATAGTTCGGACCATGACCGTTTAGGGCATATCCGAAAATCAGCCGCACAATCGGGGCGGTTTCCTCGTCAATGAGCAGATGGTTTTTGTCCTCCGGGTCTTTCCGATACCCAAACGGGGCAAGACACCCGGTAAACTGTCCTTTCTGCGCTTTCAGAAGATAAGAGGAATGGACTTTCTTGGAAATATCCTTGCTGTACATCTCGTTCAGGATATTCTTGAACGGGGCGATGTCGTTGTTATCCCGCAGGGTGTCGATACCGTCATTCATGGCGATATAGCGGACACCGTTTCTTGGGAAAAAGTCCTCAATCAAATGCCCTGTTTGCAAATAGTTACGCCCCAGTCGGCTGAGGTCTTTCGTGATGACAAGGTTGATTTGCCTGCGCTCAATGGCTCTCAACATTCTCTGTAAATCAGGACGCTCCATATTAAGACCTGTGAAGCCATCGTCCTGATAGACTGCCACAACCTCCCATCCCTGCTTTTCGCAGTATTTTTCCAGCATATCACGCTGGTTTGCGATACTGGCACTTTCGCCTTGCAGGTCATCGTCCTTTGACAGCCTGCAATAGACCGCCGCACGATAGCCCCCGGCAAGTGCTGAACCGATTGTTCTGTATTCCATTTCATTCATCATAGCCATTTACCCACACAATCCAGACGGTATCTGGCTCTGTTGAACCTCATCTTCATTATACTTCAAATCTTTCTTTTTAGCAAGATATTCTTTTGTATTTGTTTTGCCGTATTTCTGGGAAATCAGGCTGACGAACACATCGGTGGCGTCCAGTTCCCCGTCAAATACGGTTGTCACTTCAATCTTGGTCTTATTTTTCGCCATAGGCAGTTATCCTCCATACATGAAAATAGCCAGACAGAGAACGGTCGGCAACGAAGTCCGGCAACGGGCTTCAAAAGACCTTGCAAACAATCTCAATCTGGCGTTGATTACTATTTATACTTTTCTTTTATTTTTCTGTTGTTTTGGTTGTCAGAGAGGGAAAAAGCCCGGAAATAAGGGATTTTCCCCGGCAACCGGCTCGGCAACGGGATAGCAACGAAGTCGGCAACGGGCTGTCATTTTCAGAATGGAAGCTCCATCTGCTCTGTGACCTCCACAAAACCGTCCATAGATTTTTCGGGCGGGTTGTCGGTGTCCGTTGCCGGGATTTCACGCTCCCAGCCCTTTTGTCTGCCGTATTCCGCAAACATCCTCGGATTGGAAAAGTAGTTCCACCCGGTAATGCACTGGTTCATTATCTCGTTGATTTCCCGGATTTCCCATTGCTTCGGCTCATCAAAGGTGTGGTTTAAGGCTTCCTTGTAGAGCTGCTTGGAGCAGACCGTTTCCCCGGTGTACTTATCAAGGTAAGCCTGTATCATCCCGGCTTTGGTGTCCTCCGGCATAAAATCCCGCTGGTGTTCTTTGAGATACCGCTGCATGGCTGGGCTGAATGACAGCTTGAACATGCCGCTTCGGTAAATCTCCATTGCTTCCGCCCACATCTGGCTGATATAGGCTCTGGAAGCGGCTTCGTCCTCCAAAATGTGAACCTCGGCTTGCTCCGGGTACACCATGACCGGGATAAATCGGCGGTTGCCGGAACGGTCAAGGGGGAGAAAGTCAAGGGCGTTGGAAGTGCCGCCGAACACGCATTGACGGGGGCGGTCTGCCGGGTGAGTTTCATAGGGAATTTTGTAAACCTCTTTCTGGCGGCTTAGAAAGGACTTGATTTCCTCAATGCTCTTGGCATTGGCGGTTGCCATCATTTCCGACATTTCAATTATCCAGTGACCTTGCAGCTTGCGGTACACGTTATCATCGTCCAGCTTCCGCAAATCATCGGAAAACCACTCGTCCCGGACTGCCAGCAGCCGGAAGAAGGTGGATTTGCCAGCCCCCTGACCGCCTACCAGACACAGCATGATTTCAAACTTGCTTCCGGGCTTAAATGCCCTTGTAATCGCCCCCAGCATGAACAGCTTCAAGGCTTCATAGGTGTAATCGTCCACATCAGCTCCCAGAAAGTGCCGCAGACAGAAGCGGATGCGCTCAGTCCCGTCCCATGCAAGGCTGTTCAGAAAATCCCGGATGGGGTGGTACTTATTCTCATTCGCCACAATCCCGATGGCGGTTTCAATCTTTTTCTCACTGGTAAGCCCGTAGGTTTCTTCCAGATAGAGAAGCAGATACTTCATGTCCGTATCGTTCAGGGCGGTGCTTTCTCTGTGGAAGCCGATGGGCTTTATGATGTCCTTGCGGTCAGTTAGGATGTTGTATGCGATAGCCCCGGAAAGCAGAGGGTCACGCTGGAATACGGTCAGGCAGTTCCGGATGCTCTGACGGACACCGCCTTTCTCGGTGGTTTCCAGCCCCGCCTTGATTTCCTCAATGCTCTGGGGCGGCTGCATGGCGTTCATGGTGTTTTTTAGTTCTTGCTGCGTCTGCGGCTGCAAGCTCTGCCATTCGCTGTTCAAGCTGTATCACATCCTTTCCGTAGTCCGTAATCAAAGCCGCTTTTTCCTCTGTCTCCCCGAACAGCAGCACATCCAGCAGATATTCCACATGGGCTTGCTTCTGTAAGGCTTCCACAAACCGGGGATGAAAGGCTTCCTCCGGGGAGTGCGGGGCGTAGTCCGTTCTCCATGCCATAAGCAAGTGAAGATAATCGGTAAGAATACGGAAGCAACGGTTTTTTGCTTCCTGAAACTGTTCCTCCGGGGATTTCTGCCGGGGCTTGGGCTTTTTTGCCTTTCCCGGCGGTTTCCAGTCCTCATAGGAAAGCCCGAAGTCCTGTGCCAGCTGTACGGCGGCTTCTTTCTTTCCCAGCCCATACAGGGCGGCGGCAAAATCAATCACATCCCCATCCGCACCGCAGCCGAAGCAGTGGTAACGCCGATCCAGCTTCATGCTTGGGGTTTTATCGTTATGGAACGGGCAGCAAGCCATCCCGTTCCGACCTACATGGATTCCATAATGCTCCGCAGCCTGTCTTGTTGTGACGGACTGCTTCACAGCTTCAAATACATTCAAATCTATCCCTCCTTGAAAAAAGAAAAGCACCTGACATTCTCTGATTGAAAATGGCAAGTGCCTGTTAAAGTTCCATATCCTGTTGTCTGTGTTTCGTCTGTTCCTGGGCAGTTCTTTGTGCTTTTTTCTCGTCTGCCTTATCCTGCAAGACTTCCTTGATGGGCTGCTTCTTGGGCGGCTCTTTGCTTTCCTCTGTGCCGGGGGTGGCTTTCTGTACCCAGTAGCGGATATCCCGCAGCTTCTTCAAATCCTCCTGCACCTCTGTCAGCGGTACTTTCAGCTCTGCGATTTCGCTGAGAAGTTTTTCCTGCTCCTGTTGCAGTTCCTTTTGGGTGCTGTCCTTATCGTCCGGGTGCTTGGCAAGGTAGGCGGCGGCTTTCGCATACCGGGCGACCTCCGGGTGTTCCTGTTTGAATTTCTCCTTTGTTTTCTTGAAAAATATCTTCTGGTACTTCTCATAGACAGGCTTACATTCCTTGCAGTCTGTCCGGCTGGCAAGAATCCCGTCAATCACTTTGCTGCGGGCTTCCTTTGGCTTCATCTGATTGCGGTAATCTGCGGCTGATTTCCCGGAAGATTCCAGAAACGCTTCTAGGTCCTCCACAGTGGAAAGCCCCTTTTGCCGGAGATAGGACAGGGCTTCGCTGACTGCCTTTAAGTCCTGTGAAGTCCCCCGGTTCTGTCCAGCCCTCGTCCAGTCCTTCCGTTCTTCCTTTCGTATCTCCATGTACTTCATCAGCAGATTGGGAAGAAGTGTCGCTTCCTCCGCCGCTTTTTGTGCAAGCAGCTCTTTCCGTTTTTCTCCCAGCTCGGTAATCCAGCCTTTGAGGTTTTGGATAAGCTGCCGGATGGACTTCATCAGACTGTTGGCGGCTCTGATTTCCCGGTTCAGGTTGCCGATATTCGTCTGGATACCTCGCTTTTCCATCTGCCGGACAGCAGCTCCCTCATGGACAGTGGGGACTATATCAAGCCCCTGTCTGGCATAGGAACGCAAGTCCACACGCTCCGGGCGGTCATTGGCTTCCAGATAACGGTTCTGGATGACCTCCCATTCATGCCGCCAGATTTCACAATACTTCTGGTCGTTCCAGTCCACCGTATCCTCCTTGTGGCTTTTCCATCTGCCGGACGGAAGTTTAATCCGTTCCCCATTCTCGTCAAGGTCATAAACCTTGCGGCTCTTGGGAAGCCATTTCCCATGTTTGTCCATTGCCCGCATAGTCAACAGGACATGGGCGTGGGGATTGTGTCCCGGCGGGTGGGTGTCATGGATGGCAAAGTCAACAATCATTCCTTTGGAAACAAACTGCTGTTCACAAAACTCCCGGACAAGGACAGCATACTGGTCGGGCGGTATCTCTTTGGGGATGGTAAGCACCCACCGCCTTGCAAGCTGAGAGTTCCACTGCTTCTCCACCGCTTCGGCGGCGTTCCATAGGGTATTGCGGTCTGCATACTCCGGCGGGGCATTTGCCGGGAGCAGGATTTCATTGTGGACGATACCACGCTTTTCCGGGTAGTGCTTCTCTTCCTGATCGTATTCACAGAACAGCTTTTCGCCGCTTTGGTAAGCAGCGGCGGCAACCGCAGACTGCTGTTGGCTTCGCCGCACAATAGAAATTTCGTTGTGTGGACAGGGCATTTCGTGTCACTCCTTTCTGTGATTGGCGGATGGGGTGGCGTTTTACCACCTCATTTTGGGCAGAAAAAAAGCAGGCAACCTTTTTCAGATTTCCTGCTTGGTGTGCCGCTTTGTGGGCGGCGGATATTTAGTTGTAAAAGTTCGGGAGCAAGTTGACCCGATGTGTGAGTGGCAAACTTGAAGTTGTCAGTCCTTCTTGTTCTTTTCAATAGCACTAATGGTGCAAGCAAAACCTGTAATCATTGAAAGTAGTATTGCTCCACCCATTGCTTCGTTCATTCCAGCACCAAAGAAAAAACCGACCACCGCCGCAATTACCATAAGAATGATTGAAATCATTACTCTCATAATATATACCTCCATAACTTAGAATTTTCTACTCTTATCAATAACCCCAAGTCATCAGATTCCATTCTCCGCCTTCACTCCGTGCAAGCCACCATGACCAAGTGTATTCTTCGTTAGCCTCCCATGCACCGCCACCTTTTTTCGGCGAACGAAAACTGCTTTCAAATGCAATACATTGCGTAAAGGCTTCTTTATTATCATCCGTTCTTAAATCGTTCATCCATTCAATGTTATCTGCATTGTTGCATTCTTCATCCGGCATATAAGAAAGGCTATGCAATTCACAGCCCTCAAACGAAGCGAACTGCTTTTTTATAATCTCAATGGCAGAATCTATTTCTTCTTTTGAATAAACGGAAGATGCTCCATAATCAATTTCCACTTTTGATGTATCACCGTTCTTTCCGCATCCGGCAAAGAGAAGAACCAGCACAATGCAAAGCGTTACGGTTATAATCTTTTTCATAGTGAATACCTCCAACTCCCGATTTCTCATTGACTTCATTATACTTTATTCGACCCTCAAAGTACAGAGAGATTTTGTAAAACTTGTCGGCTGGGAGCAGCTTGCAACGCAAGGTGTCCCCAGATGGCAAGTCCACAAAAGGGTAGCTGGCGGTAGCCAGCGCAGGGGAAGCGTAGCGTCCCCTGTTTGATTTGGAGCAGACCATGACTGCGGAAAATCTCAGCCCTCCGGCGAGGAGCCTTCGGAGAACGCAATGCACCAACCTCTGGGTGGTGTATAATTGCGCCCTTAGTAAACTAAGGGATTTCCGGCTTCTCCCGTTCCAGCAGTTTTTTCAATAGTTCCTGCGTGTCCTGCCTGTGAAAAATGAGTTTCAACAACAGCATGACATCATCATCTGTCAGGCGTTCCGGCTCTTGCAGAAAACTTTCCAGCATACCGCCACGGGTACAGAGCCGGTGCGTCCGTTCCTTTCGGGTAAGCTGCTTTAACTGGTGCTGCAATGCCTTTTCATCATTGATGGCTTTCCGCAGTTTCTTTTCGCTTTTCTCCAGCTTCTGGTTTAGCTTTTCCAGCTTTGAGGTATCAGGCAAGGGCAGCGTCCTCCTTTCCCGGCATCAGCACATAAATCCTGTTTGGTTCTCCAACTCCCTGACGCACCCGCATGATAAGTCCGGCGATTTCCAGTTCATTCAAAGAACGCTTGACCGTCATGGGGCTGCGGGACAAGACTGCGGCAATGGCTGTAACAGGGAAGCAGACAAACAGGATTCCGTTCTCGTCCTCCTGCCCTTTGGATAGCATAGCGTCCAGCATCCGGCAATACATGACCTTTGCGGTGCTGCTGACTGGAAATCCTGTCAACGCTCTGGGGAATGGCATACAGGGCGGCAATGGTGTGTCTATCGTCATAAATTCAAAATTCATTCGGTGTGTTCCTCCTTTTTGTTTGCTCGTTTGGATAAATAATGGGGGCAGTCAATCACAACCGCCCGGAAGCTCTGCTTGCACCCATGCTGGCATTTCCGGCATAATTCGTTGTAAGTGACACGCCCCCGGTCATTGAGGTAAAAGGAAAGCTCATGCTTCCTCTTTTTGCTCATTCTCGGCATATTGCGCTTCCTCCCGTTTTCGTGTATGGTTTCGGGGCGATTTTCGGCAAAATTACAGCCATAGAGCCGCTTAAAATCTCCCGAAGTATTAGCGATAGGGTAGACTATCCCCCTATCAGATTGTCGTGTTTCGGTATCATTTCGGTGTCAGTTCGCCAGTTCTCCCCGGTGTCGTTCCTCCCCTGAATCTCACAGCGGCGTATCGCTCCCGTTGGTACGCTCGTTTTGGTCAGGGTTCCTCCATATCCCTGCCAAAAAGTCATGGCGCTACATCGCCGGGGAAGCATATCCCACACAGGCTGGTCATTCGATTGGAATAATCCATCGATGAACTACCTGTATCATAGAACATTTTTGTGCCCTGTGCCGTATGTCCACAAAGTAGGAATCAGGGGTAAAAATCAGAAATTTCCACGATTGCGGAATTGATATGGTATAATCAATTCAACGGTTATAAATGTCGTTAGAAAGGGGGAACTGCTTCAATGAACGGAGCTACTACAATACAGGAACGGCTAAAAGATTTACGATTAAACAAAGGATTAAAACTGGAAGAACTGGCTGAGCAAACGGGTATTTCAAAATCGGCTCTTGGCAGTTATGAAAAAGACGACTATAAGGAAATCAATCATGGCAACCTTATCCTGCTGGCAGATTTTTATGGGGTGTCCCTCGATTATCTCTTTTGCCGGACAGAGAACCGGGCGGAGATCAACACGCCATTAAGGGAGCTGCATTTGAGTGATGAGATGGTAGCACTTCTGAAAAGCGGTCGGATTAACAACCGTCTGCTCTGCGAACTTGCCACCCATAAGGATTTTATCAAGTTTCTTGCAGATATTGAGATTTATGTGGATGGGATTGCCACCATGCAGATTCAGAACCTCAACGCCCTTGTCGATACCGTCCGGCATGAAATCATTGAACGGTATCGCCCCGGCGAAGATGACCCCCATTTGAAAGTACTGCAAGCCGCCCATATCAGCGATGATGAATATTTCAGCCACATGGTTCTGGATGACCTCAACCTCATTATCCGGGATATTCGGGAAGCCCATAAAAAGGACAGCGAGAGTGCACCCCAGACCACCGTTGCTGATGAACTGAAAGAAAATCTGGAAGCGGTCGAAAATTTCAAGGGCAGCCGGGATGAAAAGCTCGTTGTACTTTACTGCAAGCAGCTCGGTATCAACTATAAAAATCTGTCAGACGAAGAATTTCGCTGGCTGATTCGGATTCTCAAAAAGTCAAAGAAAATGGGAACGCCTATCAGCCAGAGGAAAAAACGGTAAAGAAAAACCGCTGTTGCATGGTTTGTTGGCTTCCATGTAGCAGCGGTTTGTGTTATGGTTATTCAGTTAAGTTTTCAGAGTGGTAAGTTGTATATTATAATTTCATATTACCATGGAAAAACAAAGTAAAATACCAAAGCACTAATTACCGAAGCGATTAGAAAAAGCTTCTTACTTTTTGCTTTTTTATAGAACATGAAAAGAAAAATTAGCACTCCTATTACATCCATCAATAACTGAAATAGGAATGTATGATGCCCTAAAAAGTAAATAAAAATTACAATTGCTTCTGCGGCTAAAGCACCTACTGGCAGAGAATATAATATAGAATTAAAAATATGTTCTTTATTCCAGTAATATAAGATAAACGCTGCTATTGCACAAGGGATTGAACAAATAGTAAATAATATAAATAGTGAAGTACGAAAACCACCAGAAAATAAAGGTATGAATGTTCCTAATATTGCTTGTAATCCATAGAAACTCAATGTCATTCCAAACATATATAAAAACGAACTAATCCCTGCACAAATGTTTGAAGTACTTGCTAAAACAATGATGGTATTGGTAATAATCCAAAATCCCAATAGTGTTTGAATTGACGAAAAACTCCATAATGTATCAGCTGGGCAATAATCTGTAAGCCTGCAAATACATCCGACTAAAATACCAACCAAAAAAATTGTTATATAGGATTTCATACTATGGGTTAAGGTTTTGTTCATAAATTTCCTCTCCTTCAGCTTTCAGTTTGTAATTGTCATTCTGACATACCGTTTATGAATAAACCATCTCATGCAAAATAATTTCTTCTGCCCGGTTGTGAATGTTATTGCAACGCTGCACCCATTCCATTTGAGAAGTACGCTTCAATTCCTCAGTCACGCCCTCGGCAGCTTTCATCTGCTCCATGATGGTGTCTAACCGTTCCTGTGCCTGTTCGTTCAGGTCTGCAAGGTATGTCCATAACTTCCCGGTCAGTGTCAATGTGTTCAATCTGGCTGGGTGGACTTCCCTTAAATATTCCCTGTGCATCCGTCCGTACTTTCCAATAGGGCGGTGTTCCTTCGGCAGTTTCAAGTCCGGGATGTAGTAATCTCCGACAAGGATATAATCAATTCCGTTTTCCGTTATTCTTGGTTTCAATTCGCTCATGTTCCTTACCTCCTGTGGAAGCAGGCTCGTCTGGTACTAACTCAATCACATCGGTAATCTCACAATTCAGCGTTTCGCAGATACGGGCTAATGTGTCCATGCTGATGTGCTTTCCCTCTTTGCTCATGTTGGCAATCATATTCGTTGTCATACCGGCGGCAAGCCTTAAATCTTCTTTTCTCATATCACGCTCTAACAGTGTGTGCCAGAGTGGTTTATAGCTGATGTGCATATTGTTTTCCTGCCTTTCTATCCATACCACCGGGGCGGCTGCCCCGGCAGGAACTTTTCTCTTATTATAGCACCAATCTTGTGTAATCACAATTTATTCTTGTAGATTGTCGCTGATACCGTCTGGATTGTGCTTTTCCTTTCTTTTTGTTCCCTTTAATTAGCCATGAACTGCTTCATGCCCTGGGACTTTGCTCAGATGTGATAAAGAAGCAATAGAAGTGTAAAAAATTTTGCCGTTCCTATCCGGCACTTGCGCATTGCGCCGGATAGGTCGGGCGGTCATTCGGGCAGGTCTACCTTGCCAACGAAAGAGTAGTAAATATCAATGTCCTGTCTGCGTGTGCCGTTCTCGTCATAGCTGCACTCATGCACAACGATTTTCTCCACAAACTCACGCAAAAGGGTAGGGGTAAGTTCTTCAAAACTGGTATACTTGCGGACAACATTCATAAACTTTTCTGCGTTTACCGTGGCTTCCTGCGCTTTGGAAAGCTCTGCCCGGATAGCGGCGGCTCTCTCTTTCAGTTCTTTCTGCTCGGCTTCATAGTCTGCCGACAGTTCTGTGAAACGCTCGTCTGAAATGCGCCCGGTCACGCTGTCCTCATACAGCCGCTTGAAGATAGCGGATAACTCGCTGATACGCTTCTCGGCGGCTTCCAGCTCCTTTTTCCTTGCGGCGTTCCTGCGCTTGCCCCCGTCCTCGTTCTGCTCGATCAGCAGCTTCATAAAACGGGCTTCATGCTTCGCTGCATAGCTGGTAACTTTCCGCAGATTGTCGGTCACTCCGGCGGTCAACAGGTCGGTGCGGATAAAATGCGCCGTACAGTCAACGGTACGCTTCTTGTAGCTCCCGCAGATGTAACAATCCTGCTTGCGGGTGGCGTTCTGGTAACGCTGCTGGTAAAGGACGCTGCCGCAGTCGGCACAAAAGAGTATGCCGGAGAATAAGCCCACTTCATCATAGCGGTTCGGGCGTTTGCGCTGCTTGCGTAACTCCTGCACACGCTCCCACATCTGGGTGTCAATGATAGGCTCGTGGTGGTTCTCGAAAATCGCCTGTTTCTCAATGGGGTTCTCTACGCTGTGCTTGGTCTTGTAGGACGGCTTCTCCGTCTTGAAGTTTACCAGACAGCCCGTGTACTCCCTGTTTTCAAGGATATGTACCACGGTATTGGTCGCCCACTTGCACTCATAGCCGGGGTGGTAGCGGCGGGTGCTTCCCGTCCGGCGGTATTCCAGCGTTCCCGGCGTGGGGATTTCCTGCTCTGTGAGCATACGGGCTATCTTGGTCGGCCCGTTCCCGGCAAGGCACAAGCTGTAAATCTGCCGCACGACAGGGGCGGCTTCCCCGTCAATGATAAAATTTTCGTCCTCGTCCATAAGGTAGCCGTATACGGGTTTGCTCGTGACGGGCTTCCCGCTCATACCCTTAGACCGTTTTACTGCTTTGATTTTCTTGCTCGTATCTCTCACCAGCCATTCGTTAAAAATGTTCCGCAGAGGGGCAAAATCATTGTCGCCCTGTGCGCTGTCCACTCCGTCATTGATAGCGATAAAGCGGACGCCTTTCTGTGGGAAAATCATTTCCGTATACATTCCCACTTGCAGATAGTTTCGCCCTAACCGTGACATATCCTTGACGATAACGGTGCCGACTTTTCCGGCTTCAATGTCCGCAAGCATGGCTTGAAAACCGGGTCTTTGGAAGTTCGCCCCAGAATAACCGTCATCTGTGTACCATTGCAGATTGGAAAAGCCGTTCTGCTTCGCATAGGTTTCAAGAATACGCTTCTGGTTTGAAATAGAATTGCTCTCACCTTGCAGCTCGTCCTCGTGGGATAATCTCGGATAAAGGGCGGTAATAAGGTTTCGGGTGGTCTGTCTTAACATAGTGTCCTCCATTTCCGACAGCCAGCCCCACTATTCCGTATGACTATCATACCACACGCCGGGGCTGGCTGTACAGTCCTTTTTGCTTCTTTACGTCCCGTCAAATTGCCGATTTTTGTGTAGCAGCTTCCGCTTCCAGCACTTTCAGCATTTTATCGGCGGCGGTGGCGGTGGTGTCCTGCTTGAAATAGCCGGAAACGACAAGGACAGAGTTGCCCATGCGGATTTCCGTCACGCAATCCGGGCGGCGGGTGCTGCGGTCATTCTTTGGGGTGTTGGTCATAGGCGGCTCTCCTTTCTATTCATCAGCTTTTTCAATTGTTCCATTTTCTCCTGCGCCGTGGCTTTTCGGAAGTTGCTCCCGGTAAAGCGGACAGGGGAACACATTTCAATCAGACGGTCATAAATGCGGGCGTGGGCGGTGTCCTCCGGGTGCTGCAAGTCCTCCAGCGTGAGATTGGTCGTGACGATCAGCGGCCTGCCGCTGCGGTAACGGCTGTCAATCACGTTGTAGACCTGCTCTAAGCCGTATTCCGTTCCCCGTTCCATTCCAAAATCATCAAGGATAAGCAGCGGGAAGCTGCATAGCCGGGAGATGTATTCGTTCCTGCCCTCAAAGCTGGCGGCAAGGTCATTGAGTATCAATGCAAAGTTTGTCATGCACACGGGGATTTCACGCTCCATAAGGGCATTTGCGATACAGCCCGCAAAATAGCTCTTGCCTGTGCCAACGCCGCCCCATAGCAGATAGCCAATGTTGCGCTCTTTCATAGCTTCCCAGTTCTCCACATAGAAATGTGCATGTTCCATTTGCGGACATTTGCCGTTGTCGTTCTCAAACGTCCAGCCCTGCATAGCCGGGTCTGTGAAGCCCCGCCGCTTCAACCGCTCGACAGTTTCAAGGTGGCTGCGCTGTTTCTCTGCGGCTTCCCGTTTCTCACGCTCTGCCCGCTGGCAGTCACATTCTGCCGGGTGGCGGTCACGCCCGAAAAGGCTCTTGCCCTCCGGGAAATAGGCTTCTTTGGGCTTGCGGCATTTGCCGCAGTATAAAAGCCCGTCCTCGCCTGTGTAGTCCTCCGGCTCCGGCGTGGTATCGGTCATATTCAAAATCATTTCGTCAAATCCATTCGTCATAAGCTCTCGCCCTCCTTGCAGGTATAATCGGGTATGCCCTTTTTCGGGGCTTTCTTGGCTGCGTCCTCCTGCGCCCACTTGAAAATCGTGGCTGCATGGCTCTTGTATTTCCTCCCGCTGGAAGCGATATGGCAGGATAAGCGGTCAATGTAATACTCCCACTTGCCGGGAAGCTCTGTTTTCAGCCCGTCAAGCTCCGTATCGGAAAGAATAACATTGTGGTATCTGCCATAGGCGGCGGGGGCGGGGTGTCCTGTTTCTAACTCTCTCTCTTTTTCTATCTCTATATCTATCTCTTTCTCTATCTCTATCTCTGGTGGACAAATGTCCGCTCGATATGGTGGACATTTGTCCGCCCCTGTCTGCGGCAGGGCTTTTTGTTCCTGCAAAGCCAGCCTCGCCCTGCGCTTGCGCTCCCCCTCGGTAGAGGACTGGCCGATTAAAAGCTCAATGTTGCTCATGTAGAGTGCGCCGCTTTGCAAAGGCTCCACAAGCCCCAGCTTCATAAAGATTTTCAAGGCTCTCTCTACGGTGCCTACCTGCTGGCGGGTAATGGTCGCAATCATCTGGGCGGTGTAGGGGATATTCTCGTCAAGCTGCAATTTCCCGCCGTTTTTCAGCGATTTCAAGTACAGCTTCAAGAGGATGTTGGAATAGATAACGCCGTCCTGCATACTTTCCAGCAGAACGATTGCGTCATCATCAAAATAGCTCTCTTTCAGCTTGAGGTAGTAATATTTGCGGTTATCTGCCATAGGCTGTGTCCTCCTTTTTCCAGCGTTTGGAATAATAGTGGGGGCATAGTATGATAACCGCCCGGAAGCTCTGTTTGCAGTCACGGGTGCAGCCCCGGCATAGGTCGTTGTAAGTGATACGGTTGCGGTGGTTGAGGAAGAAAGACCATTCCAGCCGCCGCTTTTTGCTCATTCTCGGCAATGGTAAGCTCCTTTCTGCCGTTCCTATCGGTGCAACAGGATAGGGGGCATTTTCTGTATGTTCTCGGTGTCATTTTCGGGCTTTTTCTGCCCTGTAAGCCCCGTTTGGAAGTCGGGGAGTATTGCGGTAAGGGTTCATATCATACCTGTATTTTTGTAGGGTTTCGGTATCATTTCGGGGCAGTCTTTAACGCTCCTGTTCGTGCTTTTTCTGCTGGCTCGGTGCGCCCCTTAAAATCTGGTCGATATTGCGTCTGACTGTCTGAAGCTCCTGCGCCCGCTGCCGTTTCTCCCGGTAGTCGTTATATCCGGCGTTCTTCTGAACGGTAAGCTGCTCGATCTCCCTTTGCAGGGCTTTGCTGGCGGGCAGCTTGGTTATTCCATGCTCCCGGAAATAGCGGGCGGCTGCGTCCGCTATGAGAAAATCGCTTTCGTGCTGCTCCCGGTAGGCTCTCCGGGCTTTCTCCGATTTCTGCGCTTTCAGACCGTCACGGGCGGGCTTCGTGCCGATATAGCCCAAAAGGTTGCGCTGCAATTCCTTTTTCTCCCGGATAGCGGCTTCCAGCCCTTTCAGCCCGGCAAGGCTCTCCTGCGTGGCGGCGTTGGCTGCGGAAATGGCAGCGTCCAGCTCGTCCGGGGAAGAAAAGCCGTACTGCTGGTAGAGCATGAGGGTAGCCGACATCTGTTTGAGGTTGTGCATAGTCGCCCACTTCTCATAGCCCCGTCCTTTCCCCTCGGCTCGCTTGGCGGCTATGTCTACCATGCGCTGTACAGCGTCATTGTTCGGGGCGTTTTTCGCTTCTTTTTTCGTCCGTAAGCGGTCTTTGATACTGCCGGGGTATTCCGCTATGGCTGCGGGTTTTTCGGCGGCTCTGGCGGCGTTCTGCTCCAAAACGGAGAGGACAGCAGCCCGGTCAAAATCGTCCCCCAGCTTCCGGGCGGTAATTGGCTTCGTCCTGTCCGGCGTGAGGTAACTTAGCCGCCCCCGGCTCTCCTTGACGGTCACACCATGCCGGAGAAGCAGGGCGGCAAACTCATCAAAGCCGGAAGCAGCGGCAAGGGCTTCCCGGATAGTCCGGCGCAGCTTCGCCTTATCCGTTTCAAACTTGGTCTGCCGGGGCGTGATACCGTCCGCAATCATAGGGGCGTTTGCTTTATCCAGCGCAACCTGTCCTTTCTTCTGCGCCCAATATTCACGCTCGGTAATGCGCTCCTTGCTGCCGTTCAAAAGGTCTATCTGATAAAGCCCCTCGCTGTGGCACATTTCCATGACTTCGGCTTTCAGATAGTTCATAGCTGCGTCTGTGCAGCGGTGCTTGCAGCCTGCTTTCCTGTCCGCTGGCCTGTCCATGTGGGGCAGCATGGGAACCTCCGCAATCCGCAGACTGTTAATGACGATATGCACATGGATATTTTCGGTGTGGCTGTGCCCGTCCGGGTGGGTGCAGACAAGAGCCTGGTGTCCGGGGAAATGCTCGGCGCAGAACTTCTCGCCCAGCTCCTGCGCCCGATCAACGGTCAAGCCGTTGTCCGGGCCGTCCCGTGGGTCAAAGCTGATGATATAGTGGTGGCTCTTAACGTCCTCCCGTTTCTGGTTCTTGCCATAGCGGAGATTGGAGCGCATACAGGCAACGGCAAAATCCTCCCCGTCACAATTCAGAGAGGATATGCGGTAGTCTGCCCTCGGTATGAGCCGCCCGTCTGCGTCAAGGGTGGGCTTCATGGTAAACTCGTCATGCTCGAATGTGAGGTATTTTTCAGCGTTCCCGTAGTTGGCATTTTTAGAGCTGATATGTTTGAGTATCGCCAACGGCTTCACCTACTTTCTGCAAGACTTCAAACTTCAAGGCGGCAAGGTCGGCGGCAGCTCCCCGTACCTCGCCGGATAAGGCGGTATAAGGTGCGCCGTACTCGTTAAGGCTCCGGGCTATCTGGTTGAGGTTTCCACCGATTTTCCCGTACTCCGCTGTGAGCTTGGAGAGGGCGGCAAGCAGCCCGTCATTGACAGGGGAAACGGTAATCACGGGGCGTATGGTCGCTCCCCGTATGGCTTGCCGGATAAATTCGGACTGGCTGATTTCATACGCCGCCAGCCGCTCCGTGAAGTCGGCGTATTCTTCATCAGACAGGCGGGTTTTAACCACATGGCGGCGGTGGGGCGTGTTGTATTTCTTTCGCATGGTCTGTGACCTCCTTTCTCGCCCGACAGGGCGCATAGCAGGGTTTGGGGAAGGCACTCCCCAACAAGATTCCCGCAGGGGCAAAATGAGCGGATAAGCGAATTTTGGTACTGTGGTAGAATCTTGCTCTGAAAAACTCCGGCGTTCCCCGGTTCCCGTCCTTTCCGCTAACAAGACGTTTCAAAAGGGCTTTGCTACCCGCTATTCCGGCATATCTTGAAAATTTTCCTTTCACTACCTACAACACCACGAAAAGCAGAATAGACGGAGATTTTTAGAAATTTCCCCTTATTCCCTACAACACCACGCAAGCCGGAATAGGCGGACAATGGCAGTATTTTTTCTTTGATACCCTCCACGGATAGGAACAGGCTTTTGCCAACTGCGGCGGCTATTTTCTCTTTTGTTTTTTCATACTGGGGATTTTCAAAAACGCCGAACAGGAACGAAAAAAGCAGCAAATCCGTTGAATAGATTTACTGCTTTCTGGTTGCCGGCGAAGCGGCGGTTATTCAGTTGTAGGCGGTAGAGCTATCTCCCAAAGCGGAACTTGAATATAGCTGTGAGAAGCGTCTGGGTGATGTAGTCCTCTGTATCTTGGTCTATCCGTCCATTCACACGGGCGGCACACTGTATGCGGCGGCGGTAATACTGCAACACGGTTCCCACCGCTTCCGGCTCCCCGCTGGCGGCTTGTACGATTGTTTCATAAGGGAGAAGCCTGTTATTCTTCATGCGCTATTCCCTCCATTTCCGCTTGGAGCTGCCGTAGGGCTTTTCGGATATGGTAGCCCGCTGTGCTGCGGCTGCGCCCGTACTGTCTGCCAATTTCGTGCTGTGGAATACGCTTGAAAAAGGACAGGTAAATCATTTCCCGCTCCCGTTCGTCCAGCCGTGACAGGGCTTCCGCAAGTAAGCCGCTGCTGAAAATGACCGTATCGCCGCAAAGGGTAAGTATGTATTCCTCGTCCGGCTCCGGGGCTTGGAAATATTCATCTGTCGTGCCTAAAGGGTAGTGCTTTTCGTCTGTGAGGTATTCAAGGGATATTTCTCTTTTGTGCTTCCTGCTCCGTGTCCTCGCTGCGTTGATCGTTGCATTTCGGATAACGACTTTGCAAAAGGCATGGAAAGTGTACTCGATATGTTCCCGATATTCTTCTGTACAGGTCATGGAAAATCCCCCTTTCCTCCCAAAAGGGCTGTGGCTGGTTAGTAGTTGCTTTTTATGATAGTAAGGGGCGGCAGCACTTTAGGCTGTCGCCCCTTGATTGCCTACCAGCAAAGGCGGGCGGGGCTGTCAACGGCTGCGCATATGCGCCGTTCATCTTGACCGTTGACTGGCTCGGCTGGGTTTGCTATTTACCCGACAAACTTGAATTTATTTTAAGCTATCACGTTTTACCTTCTTAAGCCTTACTATCATTACCATAGGAATTTCTTTGTTGGTTTTAAAACATTCTTCATAAAATCCATCAATGACAAATCCAGCTCTAAAACAAAGGTTAAAAATATCTTGTATGGAACGATGATAATAAATCTGCTCTTTCGGTTGCCCTTCAATCGCTATATCATAGTAACTGTGCGGTGTCATATATTTTTCAGTCAACGTGACAAAACAAGGGTGTTGCGTTGCAAAGACAAAAATTCCGCTTTCCTGCAACAGTTCATAAACAGCCATAAGAAGTGGTTCAATATCCGTAATATCCATAATTGCCATATTAGAAACTGCTTTCGTAAAGGCTCGATTTCTTTTTAATTCTAATATACTTTTTCTATCGGTCGCATCCGCCACACAAAATTCAATTTGTTTTGCATATTGTGATTGCCGTCTTTTAGCCAATTCTATCATTTTTTTGCTGTAATCAAAAGCGACAACCGAAGCGCCTCTTTGTGCAAGATACGAAGAATAATTTCCATTGCCACACGCAATATCCAAAATGTAATCCGCAGGATTAGGAGATAGAAGTTCCGTTACTTTGGGACGCACTACCTCTCTGTGAAATTCATTAGATTCGTCACCCATTGCATTATCCCAAAATTGTGCGTTCTCCTCCCAGATTTTTTTACTTTCCTCTGTTCCCATGTTCTCTCCCACTCCCCAAATTTGCTTTTTTGCTTCCATTAAATCTTCCTTACTATATTCCATTGTTACCCTCCATAACTTCTGATTGTTGCCGTCTTGACGATTATGTATCTTTACATTACCTTCTGAAACATATGGCGCACCTTGTCCAGGCGGCTGTTTGGACGGCGGGGCTGGATGACCGGCTGACCGACAGCGGCCTGATATCCTTTCAGCTCTGTAAGGCATACGCTCCGCCCGTTGGTGTAAAAGGCCAGATCAGTACGGTATGCCTGTATACAGCGGGCGGGAATCTCGCCAGTAAAGACAACTTCATCCTTTTTTACCTGGGCCGTTTCGATGGTGGCACAGTATTTCGGTGCATCATGATAAGCCCTGGAAAGGTATTCCTGGGGCGCATAGAGGATGAAGGAGAGATAAGGTTCCAGCAGCTGCGTCCCCGATTCCTTCAATGCCTGTTCCAATACAATCGGGGCCAATGAGCGGAAGTCCGCCGGCGTGCTGACCGGACTGTAATAAAGCCCGTATTCAAAGCAAATCTTACAGTCCGTTACGTTCCAGCCGAACAAGCCCTGCTCCAGCCCGTAACGGATACCATCCCTGACAGCGTTTTGAAAACTCTGGTTCAAGTATCCCAGCGAAACCCGGCTCTCGTATTGTACACCGGAGCCAAGCGAGAGTGGTGTAACAGACAGTCCTATGGATGCCCAAAACGGGTTGGGCGGCACCTCGATATGGATGGTGTGGCTGGCTGCTTTGAGCGGCCGCTCCATATAAATGACGGAGGGTTCCTTTACCACTGTTTCAAGCTTGTATTTTTCCGACAGCAAAGCGGAAACAACCTCCAACTGCACCCGGCCCAAAAAAGAAAGAATGATCTCATGGGTGATGGAATCCACTTCGCAACGCAAAAGCGGGTCAGTATCCGCAAGTTGCGTAAGAGCGTCCAGCAGCCGTTCTCTTTGCGCTGCCGTTTTCGGCGCAATCGTCGTCCGCAGCATGGGGAGGGGGTCCTCGCGCCACCTTTTACGAGGGAGCCGGGTTTGGTCCCCTAATACATCGTTTAACCTCACGCTGTCGCTGGGAAGGATAACAATTTCACCCTGATAAGCGGTGTCTGTCCGAACAATTTCCCCTTTGGATGGAATACGCATCTCTGTGATTTTCAGCTTTTCTCTCCCGGCCAGGGCCACCGTATCCCGCAGGCGCAGCGTTCCGCTGTATAACCGTAGATAGACACGCCGCTGGCCGCAATCGGTGTACTCAACCTTGAAAACGCTGCCGCATAGGGCGGCGCCCCCCTGTTCCCCAATCGGTTGGAACAGCCCTGTCACCGCATCCATCAACGGTTGAATGCCAAGGCCATTTTTGGCGCTGCCATGATAGACTGGGAACAGGGAGGCGTCTTGAACCCGCTGCTGTTCCTCCCGCGCAAGTTTTTCCCGGCTGATTGGTTCTCCTGCGATATACTTTTCCAATAATTCATCGTTATTTTCGATGACCGCATCCCATGCTTCTATGTCGGTATTTTCCTCCAGGACTATTTCCGGGGACAGCGACACCGTCTGCTTGATGATAATATCGGCGGAGAGCTTATCCCGAACAGACTGAACCACGCTCTGCAAATCAACGCCAGCCTGGTCGATCTTGTTGATAAAGATAACGGTGGGAATGTTCATTTTCCGCAGGGCATGGAACAGAATACGGGTCTGGGCCTGCACGCCATCTTTAGCGGAGATCACCAAGATGGCCCCATCTAAAACAGCCAAAGAGCGGTACACCTCCGCCAAAAAATCCATGTGGCCGGGCGTATCCACAATGTTAACTTTACATCTGTGCCACTGGAAGGAAGTGACTGCCGCTTGAATGGTAATCCCACGCTGCCGCTCCAAAAACATGGTGTCCGTCCTCGTTGTCCCTTTTTCGACGCTCCCCGGTTCTGAAATGGCTCCGCTGGCATATAGCAGGCTCTCCGTCAAGGTCGTCTTTCCAGCGTCTACATGGGCAAGAATTCCAATATTGATTATTTTCATGTGATTGTCCTCCCTTTACAGCCCCAAAGGGCATAAAAATCCCCAGCAGTAAAATACTTTTACCACTGGGGATTATAAGTTGCGGACATACACATATACAGCATACACCTGTTTGTGATTGCTGTTTTTGGGGATATGTCAAAATTGATAAGGCAAAAGTATTCTTAAATTGGGTACAAAAAACTAAGCCCCTACAAAAGGAGCTATCATAATCCTTTGTTCCCACTATTTGATTATAGTTTTATTTAAGAATACCTTGCCGCATATTTTTTACTCCTTTTCTGGAATGAAGCTATTATATCACATCAGTTTTAGGAAAGCAAGTACCTAAAAGAAATTTTTCTTCCCCTTATATGTAACAATCATACCGGCTTCCTAGCGTTCAGAATGTTTTCTGCTGTCTGCTGTGGTGTTTGGTTGGAATTGTCCAACCAAAAGCCGATCCGTGGTGTTGTCTGCATTTTACTAAATACAAATTCAATGTATACAGAAAGATATAAGGAGTGGGAGGGATTCCGCCGTAGTTGGCATTGTAGGAAAATCCAAAAGTTTAGATTTTCCCACAATGCTTATCTTTTGGTCTTTGGTTCGGAATAGTGTAGTGCTGGCGGTCTATCTCTTGTTTTCGGTTGCTTGCTTCCTTACCGTACATGAGCATTGGAGCCCGGGTTATCCGAGCCGTAGCCCTCCAGCAGATTAACCACGCCCCACACGCCAAGGCCAGCACCGAGAGCAATAACGAGGGTCTGTAAAGTGTCGATTGCAGATGAGAAAAATGCCATATAAGCCTCCATTTCTCCGGGATTTTCCCGGTAACAAAAAAGCCGCCCTTGCAGGCGGCAGGTTACAAACTTCGGGACACTTTGTCTCGAAGCGTTTATGCAAAGGCGTCTGGATCGTCGATGTCATCATAGTTGAGGATGTCCTCGTCCTCTTCTGTGAGTGCATCGTCCGGCACAGTCACCTCATACATCGTACACGCCTCGTTCAGACCGGGCCGCCTGCGGCGGTTAATGAGCCTGTCAAGGTCAAAAGCGTTTTTCTGTTTATCGGCCTCCGCCGTAAAGCGATAATTGGGGTGCTGTTTCAAATCATA
>JAJJOY010000006.1 GCA_021029595.1 Hominenteromicrobium mulieris
TGTCTCAGTCCCAATGTGGCCGATCAACCTCTCAGTCCGGCTACCGATCGTCGACTTGGTGGGCCGTTACCCCGCCAACTATCTAATCGGACGCGAGTCCATCTTTCAGCGGATTGCTCCTTTGATTGCTGCTCCATGCGAAGCTACAATCTTATGCGGTATTAGCGTTCTTTTCAGAACGTTATCCCCCTCTGAAAGGCAGGTTACTCACGCGTTACTCACCCGTCCGCCACTGAGTTGAAAAAAGCAAGCTTCTTTCAACTCCGTTCGACTTGCATGTGTTAGGCACGCCGCCAGCGTTCGTCCTGAGCCAGGATCAAACTCTCTAAAAAATTGTATCTAAACGCTTTCGCGTTCAAATCTTTTTCAGAGCTTCAATTCGCTCATAACGTCGTTCTGACGTTCGTCACAGATTTGTTGAGTTCTGTTTCTCGTAAGTTTCTTTGAGTTTCTCAAAGAAATTACAGGTTCCATTCTTTCTCTCGTTGTTTAATTTTCAAGGTCCTGTGCTCTCTTTCAAGCGGCTTTCCTTTCAGCTTTTCGCTTTCGGTTTTTTGCCGTCTCTCTCGAGCGCTTGTATATAATACCACGGGGAGCCCTTTTTGTCAACACTTTTTTTCGTTTTTTTTAAGTTTTTTTCGATTTTCTTTCTTGTGTACATATATTGTGTTTTGCTTGCGCAAAATCAACAACATACAGTGTAAACAAAACCGCCGCTTTCGCCTTTTCTTTTGCGTTTTTCGGTTTTTTCTGAAAAAAGTCCGAAAAACTTTTGAAAAAACTTTGAAAAAAATCGCTTCAAACCGCTTTTACTCTCTTTTACAGAGGGACAAAGTATGCTATACTGAAACGTATCGGGCCCCTGTGCCCTATATAATAGTATATATGACGGAGGTAAAAAAAGCAATGCCTATTCGTATACAGGCGGATTTGCCCGCCATTGAGGTTTTGGAGTCCGAAAACATCTTTGTGATGACGCACGAGCGCGCCGCTTTGCAGGACATTCGCCCCTTAAAGATTGCGATACTTAATTTGATGCCGACGAAGATCGAGACCGAGACGCAGCTTTTGCGTTTGCTGGGCAACACGCCGCTGCAGGTGGACGTTGAGTTGCTGCACATGGCATCGCATGTCAGCCGCAACACGAGCTCTTATCATCTGAATACATTCTATAAGACCTTTAACGACGTGAAGGACCAGCGCTTTGACGGCCTCATCATCACGGGCGCGCCGGTGGAAAAGATGCCGTTTGAGGAAGTGGACTACTGGGACGAAATGTGTGCCATTATGGAATGGAGCAAAACGCATGTGTATTCCGTTCTCTATATCTGCTGGGGCGCGCAGGCCGGTCTTTACTACCATTATGGCATTCAGAAGCATTTGATGAAGGAAAAGCTCTCCGGCATTTACAATCACCATGTGCTGAACCCGTATCACCCCTTGATGCGCGGCTTTGACGATAATTACTTTGCGCCGCACTCGCGCTACACGGAGGTTTACCTTGACGACATCAAAAAGCACGACGAGCTCATTGTACTTTCGCTCTCCGACCTTGCGGGCGTGCATATCGTCGCCGAAAAGAGCGGGCGCAAGTTCTTTGTGACGGGCCACGCGGAATATGACCGCGACACGCTGGCGAAGGAATACTTCCGCGACATCAATAAGGGTTTGAACCCCAAAGTGCCGTACAATTACTTCCCGGATGACGACGACCAGAAGACACCCCCGTTTACGTGGCGCAGCAACGCACATCTGCTTGTTGCAAACTGGCTGAACTACTACGTTTATCAGCAAACGCCGTATGATCTGAACCATTTGGAGGGCTGAGCGCCCTCTCCCCTATACTATTATATATAAAGGAGAAAGATTTCCGATGAAATACGATGGCATTATTTTTGACCTGGACGGCACCCTGTGGGACGCCGTGGAGGAAGGACATCTGGTGCTGCTCGAGTATTTAAAGACACAGCCGGACGTGACGCACCTGCCCACAAAAGAGGAATACGCAGGCGTGATGGGCCTTGGTATGGACGATCTGGCGGAGAAGCTGTTCCCGTACCTTTCTTACGAGCGCCGAATGCAGATCTTTAACGAGGATTTCAAGCTGGAATGTGAATATCTTGCGGAGCACGGCGCAAAGCTATACCCGCATATGCACGAGACACTGAAAAAGCTTTCCGAAACGCACACGCTGTGCATTGTGAGCAACTGCGACAACGGGTATATTCAGGCGTTTTTGAAGGCGCACAACATGGCGCAGTATTTTACGGACTATGAGTGCATGGGCAGCACAGGTAAGCCGAAGGCCGACAACATCGCGCTGGTCGTGGAGCACAATCACTTGAAAGCCCCGGTATACGTGGGCGACACGGTGTGGGATTATAACTCCGCGACACAGGCGGGCGTGCCGTTTATTTTCGCCGCTTACGGCTTTGGCAATGTGGAAAACGTGCCGAAGATTTACGATATTGCGGAGCTGCCGGCACTGGTTTAAGACGCCGCTTCCGCTTACGATACTATGAGGGATGGGAGAAACCGAAATGAGAACCGAATTGCTTTTTGAGAGCTGCCCGTTTCTCACCAGTGCAAACGTGACGCTGAGCCGCCTTGGCTTTGCGGACGGCGACGCGCTGTGGGAGATTATGCAGGACGAAGAACTGTACCGCTACGAATATGAAGCGCCCGCCAAGGAGCGCGTGCAGGCGGAATATAAAATTCAGGATGCAAACGCGCAGTTTGCCGCAAAGCGCACCGTAACGCTCGGCGTATATGCAAACACCGACCTCGCACACCTCATCGGGTGGATCGAGATCGGCGGTGCGGACGAGGGCATGAACATGGTGCAACTGCGCTTTTTGTTCGGCCGCCGCTGTGTGGGCACGGAATATCCGGCAGAAGCCATGGGCGCGCTGTGCCGCTACCTGTTTGAGATGGCACGCGTGAACCGCGTGCAGTCCATTTGCTTAGATGCGGACATTGACAAGCAGCGCATTTTGGAGAAATCCGGCTTTCAGCGCGAGGGCGTTCTGCGCGAATGCCACCGTTGGGAGCGCCAGGGCGTTGTGAATTTGGCGTATTACGCCATGCTGCTGAGCGACTACAACTTCTTAAAGAACACGCGCACCGTTTTGGCGGGCGCGGAAACAACCTCACAACAGCAGACCACGCAGACGGAGGAGTAATTTTTTCTCGCGACGACTGATTTGCACCTGTGTGGTGCCGAGCCT
Organism: Hominenteromicrobium mulieris; assembly: GCA_021029595.1. Lineage (GTDB taxonomy): Bacteria > Bacillota > Clostridia > Oscillospirales > Acutalibacteraceae > Hominenteromicrobium > Hominenteromicrobium mulieris. Next base: position 3,228 of record JAJJOY010000006.1, read on the forward strand.
TTTGGCCGTTTCCGTTTGGGTCTGATTTTTAAAATAGCGATAGTAAATAAGGCGCTGGTCCTCCTCGGGCAGCGCCTTTAGTATTTGCTGCAAGGCGAGGTGATCGGTGATTTTTTCTTCCGGTGCGTCGACGGGAATGTCCGTCTCGCTGTTTTCGTCGTCACCGGTGAGGGAGACGGGCTGTGCGGCGGCGTTTAAGGCTTCCGCGCACTTTTCTTCGGGAACACCGAGCTTTTCCGCAAGAATGGACACACTCGGCGCTTTGCCGGTCTCCGTTTCGATCTGTTCGGATAGGCGCACCGCTTTCATGGAAAGCTCTTTCAATCCGCGCGAGACCTTTACCGTGCCGCCCTCGCGGAACAGGCGGCGCATTTCGCCTAAAATGACAGGCACGGCGTATGTGGAAAACTTATAGCCGCGGTCGGGGTCAAAGTGTGCGGCGGCTTTGATGAGCCCCTCGCAGCCCGCCTGAAAGAGGTCGTCGTATTCGATGCCGCGCCCGAGAAAACGCGGCACAAGCGCGCGCACAAGCCCCACGTTGCGCTCGGCAAAGTCTTTATTCTCCATTCGGCTTGCGCTCAAACCGTTTTGTGAGCGTCACGGTGGTGCCTTTTTGAGGCTTTGAAATGACACGCACGCTGTCGCAGAAGCTTTGCATCACGGCAAAGCCGAGCCCCGCACGCTCCTCTCCCCCGGTGGTAAACAGCGGCTCCATGGCTTTTTCGATATCCGGAATGCCGCAGCCGCGGTCGCGCACCTTGACCTGCACGGTGCCGTCCGCGTAGATTACAGCCGTTATGTACACGGTGCCGATGGTATCGCGGTAGCCGTGGACGATGGCGTTCGTCACGGCTTCGCTGACGGCGGTCTTTAAATCGTTTAAGTCTGTGACGAGGGGGTCAAGGCACAGGACGAACGCGGAGACCGCGCCGCGCGCAAAGCTTTCGTTGACGGAGCCGGACGGGAAGCGCAGCTCCATGCGGTTGATGATCTGTTTCATGTTTTCGCTCCTTTCCCGGCGTCTTCCAGCACCGCGAGCGCGGAGATGCCGGAAAGCTCCGCCATTTTCTTTAACTGCGGTGACAATCCGCGTACGGTGACGCGCCCGCCCCACAGCGCCGCCGTGCGGACACGGCCGAGAATCAGCCCGATGCCGGAGGAATCCATAAACGGTACCTCTTTAAAATCTAAAATCAGCTTTTGCGGGCGCACTTTTTTCGCTGTACTGTCGATCTGCTCCCGCATTTCACCGGCAGTGTGGTGGTCAAGCTCGCCGCGCATGGAGGCCGTCATCGCACCGCCTTTTAATTCAATTCGCAAATTCATCGTATTCGCTCCTTTAAGGCCCGAAATGTCCGTTTGAAATTTAAATAATAACAAAAAGGACAGGCTCCTTAGAAAATTCTAAAGGAACCTGTCCGTATTTTTTGCCGCAGCGTGTCGGCAGATTAAATTTGTGTTACGCCTTGTATTTTTCGATGGCGAGGTCGCGAATTTCAGATGCTAAGAAGAATGAACCGCAGATGACGAGCACTTCGTCGCCTGAAACGGTCGCTTTCTCTATCGCGTCTTTCATGCTCTGCGCAGGCTGCACGTCTTTGCAGAAGTGCTTTGCTTCGTCCGCGAGGGCTTCCGCCGATAAAGAGCGCGGGTTTTGCGGCCGCACCGTGATAATTCTCTCAAAGTGCGGCGCGGTCAGCTCCAGATAGCGCATGCTGTCCTTATCCGCCATCATGCCCATAATGGCTGTGATATGACGGCCGGAAAGATGTGTTTTGAGCACTTCATGCAACGCAGAGGCACAGCCGGGGTTGTGGCCGCCATCTAAAAGCACGAGCGGCTTTTGGGATAAAATCTCCATGCGCGCCGGGATATACGCCGAGGCAAATCCCTTTTGCAGCGCCTCATCGGTGATGTTTGCGTGCTTTTCGCGCAGAACGTCGAGCACGGTAAGCGCCGTGGCGGCGTTGTGCACCTGATGCGCGCCCGTAAACGGCAACGTAAGCGGCAGGCCGCGCCACGTGAGCGCGGTGCCCGTAAGCGCCGTGCCGTTTACCTTCATGTTCTTTTCATCCGGAATATGCAGGTGTGCGCCGCGCTCGTTGCACGCCGATTCGATGGTCTCGAACACGGACGGATCCTGCACGGGGTACAGCACGACGTCGCCGCCCTTTTTGATGATGCCCGCTTTCTCGAACGCGATCTTCGCGTAGGTATCGCCTAAAATCGCCGTGTGGTCAAGTGAAATGGACGCAATGGCCGCAGCTTCCGGCGTATCGATGACATTCGTCGCGTCAAATCGGCCGCCAAGACCGACCTCGAGCACGACAAAATCGCAGTCTCGCTGCGCGAACCAATCGAACGCGAGCGCGGTGATGAACTCGAACTCCGTGATCGTCTCGCCTTTGGCTTCGAGCTCATCCGCAATGGGCGACACGCGCTTTACTTCTTCGATGAGCTCCGCCTCGGGGATCATTTCACCGTCGATGCGAAAGCGCTCGCGGAAATCAAGCACATACGGGGACGTGTAGAGGCCCGTGCGATAGCCTGCCGCCGTAAGCACGCTCGCGATAAGCGTGCAGGTGGTGCCCTTGCCATTCGTGCCGGCTACGTGGACAAAACGCGGCTTCTTCTGCGGATCGCCGAGCTTTTTGCAGAGCGCTTCAATGCGCTCCAGCCCCGGCTTGATGCCGAAGCGCAGCCGGGAATTGATCTTTTGCAGTGCTTCTTCGTAGGTCATTATTGATAGCTCTCCAATGTTTCGAGGATCAGTTTGATCTTTGCTTCCAGCTTTTCACCGTTTGCCTTTACGCCGTCGATGACATTTTGCGGCGCTTTGGAGGTGAATTTTTCATTTGCAAGCTTCGCCTTGACGGTATCGAGCTGCTTCTGTGCGTTTGCAAGCTCCTTGTTGAGACGTGCGGTCTCCGCCGCCTTATCGACAAGATCATCCATCGGCAACAGAGCCTTTGCGTCGTCGGTCACAGCCGTTACGGCACCTTGTACGTCAAAGCCCATGCCGATCTCGACCTTGGAGCCGTAAGCGAGGCGTGCAATGAATTCGCTCGCTTCCTCATACGGTGCCGGATGCGCGGTATCGATGTAGATGTGCGCTTTCTTCGACGGCGGCACATTCATCTCATTGCGGCGGGTGCGGATGGCACGGATGAGCGCCATAACGTTTTCGAGGTTCTTTGCTTCCTGCGGGAAGGAGAGGGCTTCGTCGTACTCCGGCCACTTTGCGACGATAAGGGCTTCACCGTCATGCGGCAGCGTCTGCCAAATTTCTTCCGTGATGTACGGCATAAACGGGTGCAGGAGCTTTAAGGTGTTGCTCATCGTCCAGACGAGGACACGGCGGGCGCTGTCTGCGCTCTCTTCGTCCGCGCCGTTCATGCGGATCTTTGCAAGTTCGATGTACCAATCGCAGAAATCGTCCCAGATGAAGTCATAGAGCTTGCTGACCGCCATGCCGAGCTCGAACTTCTCGAGGTTTTCGGTGACGGCTGCCGTGACGTTATTGAAGCGGTTTAAGATCCACTTATCGCTTGTATAGAGTTTTTTCGGCAGGGCGCAGTCGATGTCCTTGCCTTTGATATTCATAAGGATAAAGCGTGCGGCGTTCCAGATCTTATTGGCAAAGTTTCTGGAAGCGCTGACCTTTTCCTCGGAGAAACGCAGGTCGTTTCCGGGGCTGTTGCCCGTAACGAGCGTAAAGCGCAGGGCATCTGCGCCGTAAACGCTGATGACATCGAGCGGATCGACACCGTTGCCGAGAGACTTACTCATCTTTCTGCCCTGTGCGTCGCGGATGAGGCCGTGGAAGAACACCGTGTTGAACGGCACTTCGCCCATGTGCTCAAGACCCGAGAAGATCATGCGTGCCACCCAGAAGAAGATGATGTCATAACCCGTGACAAGGGTGTTCGTCGGGTAGAAATATTTAAGCTCTTCGGTGTTATCCGGCCAGCCGAGCGTGGAGAACGGCCACAGCGCGGAGGAGAACCACGTATCAAGCGTATCGGGGTCGCGGGTCAGGTGTGTGCCGCCGCATTTCGGGCAGACGGTAGGCACAGCCTCGGAGACGATGGTCTCGCCGCACTCGCAGTACCACGCCGGAATCTGGTGACCCCACCACAGCTGACGGGAGATACACCAGTCCTTGATGTTCTCCATCCAATTATAATAGACCTTATCCATGCGCTCCGGAATGAAGCGGATGTCGCCGTCCTTAACGGCATCGATGGCCGGCTTTGCGAGGGGCTCCATTTTGACAAACCACTGCGTGGAAACGCGCGGCTCCACAACGGTGCCGCAGCGATAGCAGGTGCCGACGTTGTGCTTGATCGGCTCAATTTTAATGAGGAAGCCTACTTCGTCGAGATCCTTGACAATCTGCTTTCTGGCCTCGAGCGCCGGCATACCGGCGTATTTGCCACCATTTTCGTTGATGACACCGCCGTCGTCCATGACGTTGATGACGGGCAGATTATGGCGCAGACCAACCTCAAAGTCGTTCGGGTCATGTGCCGGGGTGATCTTCACAACGCCGGTACCGAAGTCCTGCTCCACATAGCTATCGGCAATGATCGGGATTTCTTTATTGACGAGCGGCAGAATGACCGTTTTGCCGACGAGTGCCTTGTAGCGCTCGTCATCCGGGTGCACCGCCACGGCGGTATCGCCCAGCATGGTTTCCGGGCGGGTGGTCGCAAGCTCAATGTAGCCGGAGCCGTCGCTCAACGGGTAACGCAGATGCCAGAAGGAGCCTTCCTTTTCCTCGAACACGACCTCGGCGTCGGAAATGGAGGTCTTACAGTGCGGGCACCAGTTGATGATGCGCTCACCGCGGTAGATGAGCCCCTTGTCGTACAGCTTCTTGAAAACGTGGTTGACGGCCTTGTTGCAGCCCTCGTCCATCGTGAAGCGCAGGCGATCCCAGTCACAGGAGGAGCCGAGCTTTTTGAGCTGCTCGACAATCCTGCCGCCGTACTGATCCTTCCACGCCCAGGCGCGCTCCAGGAACTTTTCGCGGCCGATTTCTTCCTTTGTGATGCCCTCTTTGCGCATGGCCTCTACGATCTTCGCCTCCGTTGCGATGGAAGCGTGGTCGGTGCCCGGCAGCCACAGAGCAGAATAGCCCTGCATTCTGCGCCAACGAATGAGCGTATCCTGCAGCGTTTCATCCATGGCATGGCCAAGGTGCAGCTGACCCGTGATGTTCGGGGGCGGAATGACGATGGTGTACGGCTTCTTTTTGGGATCTACCTCGGCATGAAAGTATTTGCCCTTCATCCAGAAGTCATAGATCCGGTCTTCAACTTCTTTCGGCTCGTAAGCCTTAGCAAGCTCTTTAGACACGTTTTCTCCCTCCAGTTTATCAAAACACAAGCGTGTTTATAAATAGTGTGTTTGATGACATTCTATTGACTTAATATTATTGCATTTTCACGGGATTTTGTCAAGGTTTCCGGGCATTTCGGCGGGGGATTCCGCGGTTTTTACGGATACACTCAACTTTCCCCCACAGGGTGAGTGATTTGTGGAAAACCCGGCGGTCTTATAACATTTCGCAGCGTGAAACATTCTGCGTTTTCAATGTTGTATACAGATCGTATAAGCCTCTTTGCACGTGAAAGCGAATGGGGGTTGCATTTTTGTAATCTTTGTGATACAATGTTACCGATTTGTAATAACTGTTGCCCACATCTTTGCGGCGGACCGTCCGCCGTGAACACACGCTTATACGTTTATATAATGTAATGACGAACGGAGGAACACAACAATGCAGAACGTGAAAAAGCTTTCCCGAACGGCTGCGGTCTTTTTGCTTGCCGTGCTTATTTTGATATGCAGCACTGTACTGCCGAACACCGGCACGACCGTCAGCGCGGCTTCCGCGGAGCTGACATCCATCGGCCTTGCGGAGCACGCTTTAAAGGCCTATCGCGACGGTTGGCAGTATTCTTACGGCGCTTACGGCAACTTTAACTCGAACGGTGTGCGTGCCTCGGATTGCAGCGGTCTTATTTATTCTTACTTCTGCTGGGTGGATGATAACAGCAACATTCAGCCGAACTGGAACTATCCCCGCACCGTTACGGCGCAGGCGAACGACGCGGTGGAATCCGGCCCAATCGATACGATCCCGCGCACGCACGGCCTGATTGTGACCATTGCGAACTATGACCACGTGGGCGTGTACGTTGGCAACGGCATGGTGGTGGACAACAGCACATGGGGCGTTAATATGCGCTACGAATCCATTCCGGGCCATGGTTGGCTGCAATGGCACAAGCTTGGCAGCATTACATACCCCACGACAGGCTGGTATAAGTTTGACGGCGACTATTTCTATTATGAAAACGGCGAATATGTCATCAACACCACCCGCACCATCAACGGTGTGACGTATACCTTCGGCAGCGACGGTGTTTCCGACAAAACGCCGTCTTCCGCAAACGGCAGCTTCTCCGAAGCAGACTCCGCATTCAACGCGAAGACGACTGCCGGTGTGCGCCTGCGCAAGGGCCCGGGCCTTAGCTATGACACCATTACGGTGCTGGCAGAGGGTACAAAAGTGAACGTAACAAGCACGAAGAACAGCGAATGGTATGCCGTGACAACTGCTTCCGGTCAGAAGGGCTACGTTTTCTCCGAATATCTAAACGTGACCGGCACGGTGAACGAGGATGATTCTTCCGACTCCGGCAGCTCCGATAATTCCAACACGGGCACAAACGGCGAGGCCGCAAAGACGACCACCGGCGTGCACCTGCGCAGCGGCAAGGGCACGAATTACAGTTCACTCGGCGTGATTCCGGGCGGCACGGCCATTACCGTAACGGATAAAAGCGACGTGTGGTATGCAGTGACCGTAAACGGCAAAAGCGGCTACATGTACAGCGAATACATCAAGCTGACCGACACGGGTAGCTCCGATAACAACACGTCTTCCGGCAGCACAGACGGCTCCGCTTCCGCACAGACGAACGAAGACGTACACCTGCGCGAAGGCCGCGGCACAAACTACCGCTCCCTCGGCGTTATCGCAAACGGTACGGCCATCACCGTGACGGACACAAGCGTGAGCGACTGGTACGGCGTGACCGTGAACGGCAAGAGCGGCTATATGTTCAGCGAATATATCACAATGAACGGTAGCAATTCCGGCAGCACGGACAGCTCCGCTTCTTCCGATACGATGCGCACCACGGCATATCTTAACCTGCGTGCAGGCACCGGCACGGACACAAATGTGCTGACGGTCATCCCGGAGGGCGCAAGCGTGACGGTTTTGGAAAAGACCACAAGCGAGTGGTACAAGGTGAGCTACGGCAGCCGCACAGGCTATGTTTTCACCGAATACTTAAAGTAAAGAGCATCGCAATTTCGGGCGGCACGGGCGTTTTTCCTGTGCCGCTCCTGTTTTTAGTCGCTATACGGGGTCTAAATTGCTTACAGAGCAAACGGAGTCTTTCAGTTTGTGCAGATTTACGAACTCTCAAAAAAAATACTCAAAAAGACTTGAAAAATCGGTTTTAATTCTGTAATATAGATAACATAGAGAATGGATAACTGTGCGGGAGCCGTCGAAAACCGCGCAGGACTGAATTTGAAGCGACGGAGAAAAGAGGAAATCATGTCCAATAGACTGTTTCAGGGCGTCATTCATCAGATGCGTGATTCCATTGACCGCACGATCGGCGTCATCGACGAGTCCTCCGTGATTATCGCGTGCAGCGAGCTCGGCAAGATCGGCGAAGTAACGGAATCCGTAACGGCGGAAGACATTGCATCTCAGGCTGCATTTGTTTCCGGCAACTACACATATAAATCCTTCGGCAGCCGCCCGCGCCCGGAATACGCAGTGTTCGTCTCCGGCAACGACCCGGAAGCCGCAAAATATGTCGGCCTTCTGGCTGTTTCTCTGAACAGCATCAAGCAGTATTACGATGAAAAGTATGACCGCAGCAATTTCATCAAAAACGTTATCCTCGATAACATCCTGCCCGGCGACATTTATCTGAAGAGCCGCGAGCTGCGCTTCAACTCTGATGTCAGCCGCGTCTGCATGCTCATCAAAGTGACGAACCAGACCGATGTTTCCGCGTACGACGTGGTGCAGAATCTGTTCCCGGACAAGAACAAGGATTTCGTCATCAACATCAATGAGACGGACATCGCGCTCGTGAAGGAGATTCGCTCCAACATCGACCCGCGCGACATCGATAAGCTTGCCGGCTCCATTGTAGACACGCTTTCGAGCGAGTTCTACACCCACTGCGTTGTGGGCATCGGCACCGTTGTAGACAGCATCAAGGATCTTGCGCGCTCCTTTAAGGAAGCCCAGATTGCGCTTGAGGTCGGCAAGGTATTCGACACCGAAAAGACCATTGTCAGCTATAACAACCTCGGCATTGCCCGTCTGATTTATCAGCTGCCGACCACGCTTTGCGAAATGTTCCTGAAGGAAGTTTTCAAGCGCGGCTCCATTGAGTCCCTCGACCACGAGACGCTGTTCACCATTCAGCGTTTCTTTGAAAATAACCTGAACGTTTCCGAGACCTCCAGAAAGCTGTTCGTCCACAGAAACACGCTTGTTTACCGCCTTGAGAAGATCAAGAAGATTACCGGCCTTGACCTGCGTGAGTTTGAGGACGCCATCGTCTTTAAGGTAGCGCTGATGGTCAAAAAGTACCTTTCCAGCAGCCCCTCTAAATTCTGATTGATTTCTCGTTTTATTTATTCCTAATGCAGCGCCGCACAGAGCCTTTACACGGTTTTGTGCGGCGCTGCTGCTTTCTGCGCAAATTTTTCATTACAAGAAGTTACAAAAGTTACAAAAGTATAACGAATAATTCTTTTTTAGAATTAAAAATGCAAACCATGTTGGTATAATAGCAAGGTGGTATCGTAGGCTTTCTGCGGTATTTCACCCAAATGAGATTTTCATTTGCAAATGACCGGGCGGGCATTCTGCCGCGCCGAGTTTATTTATATCTCCAAAGGAGGAGTACACTTTGATCGAATTCCGCAATGTTTCTAAAGTTTACAATAACGGTACGGAAGCGCTGCACAACATCAACCTGAAGGTCGAAAAAGGCGAGTTCGTCTTTATCGTCGGTTCCAGCGGCGCGGGCAAAAGTACCTTTTTGAAGCTCATTACCTGTGAGGAGCGCCCGAACGAAGGTCAGGTGCTCATTGACGGCCAGGACATCAGCCACATCCGCAAGGGCAAGATCCCGTATGTGCGCAGAAAAATGGGCCTTGTGTTCCAGGATTTCCGCCTCATCGACCACATGACCGTGTACGACAACGTGGCGTTTGCCATGCGCGTTGTGGGCGCCTCCCCGAAAGCCATTAAAAAGCGCGTGCCGTATATTCTGGGCCTTGTGGGCTTACAGCACAAAGCAAAGCATTACCCCACCGAAATGTCCGGCGGCGAACGCCAGCGTGTGGGCCTTGCGCGCGCCCTTGTCAATAACCCCTCCATGATCATCGCGGACGAGCCGACCGGCAACATCGACCCGGCACTTTCCTACGAGATCGTAGATCTGCTCAGCGCCATCAACGAGCGCGGCACCACCGTGCTGATGGTCACGCACGAGCACTCCCTTGTCAAGCACTTCCACAAGCGCATCATTCAGATTCACAGCGGCGAGATTGTGGCCGATACCGCTGCCATCTCCAAGGAGCAGCAGGCTGCGGCACAGGCCGTTGCCACACAGGAGACCGTAGCCGTAGACCGCGAGGCCATTCGCCGTGCAAAGGAAGCACGCGCCAAGGCGGATGCCGACGCACAGCCGTATGCAACGAAAGAATTCACGGCTCCGCAAAACAACGACCAGGCAAACGGCTGACCTGTGTGAAAGGATGGTAACAGATTCCCATGAAGTTTCATAATTTCGGATATTTGCTCAAAGAAGGCGTAAAAAACCTTTGGAAAAACAGAACGATGAGTATCGCCTCCATCGGCGTGCTGATCTCTTGCCTGCTTTTGACCGGCTGCGCAAGCCTTGTTTCCATCAACCTTACCTCCATGATGTCCTCCATTGAAGACAACAACAGCATCACGGTGTATCTGACGAACGGTTTGCCGTCTCTTTCCGCCGTGCAGGTTGGCGACCAGATTCGCAGCATCGAAAACGTGAGCGAATGCACCTTTGTGCCGAAAGACGACGGTCTTGCCGACATGATGGACTTGCTCGGCGAAAACGCCGTTGTGCTGGAGGGTTTGGACGGCGACGAAAACCCGCTGCCGGACGCTTATCAAATTTCCATGCATGATCTCTCCAAATATGACGAAACTATACAGCAGATACAGGCCATTGAGGGCGTGGATCACTACACCGATTACAGCGACATTGCCACAAAGCTTTCGAACATCGATATGATCGTGCGCGTGGCAAGCCTCGCAATCATCGTCATCCTCGCCATCGTTTCCCTGTTCATCATTTCCAACACCGTTAAGGTCACGATGTTCTCCCGCCGCACGGAAATCAGCATTATGAAGTCCGTCGGTGCAACGAACGGCTTCGTGCGCATCCCGTTCATCGTAGAGGGCATGCTCATCGGCCTCATTTCCGGCGGCATTTCCGTTGCGATTCTGCTCGTTGCCTATAAGTACGCGGTACAGGCGCTTTATAACATCGTGCCGTTCCTTAACGCTGTGGATATCGACCCGTATGTGATGTACATCATTGCGGGCTACGCCATTGTCGGTGCGCTGTTCGGCCTTTTCGGCGGCAGCATTTCCATCGGCAAATATCTCAATAACGAAGGAGAGAACGCAGTTGCGTAAGCACAGCTTTCTGCGCGGTCTGACCGCGTTTACGCTTGCAGGTCTTTTAGCCTTTTATTCCGGCGTGGTGCAGCTGCCGAACGTTTCGGCAGAATCCATCACGGACTTAAAATCTCAGCTTGCCGAACTCGAAAAGCAAGAGGAAGAAAACAACAAACGCCTTGAAGAACTGCGTGATGACGTAAGCCAAAAGCGCGCCTACCGCGACGAGCTGCAGGGCAAGATCGATATTATCCAGCAGCAGCTTGACATTCTGGTGCAGCGCATCAACGAGCTGGATGCGCAGATCGAACAGGGCGAGCAGGATATTGCTGACACACGCATCAGCATCAACGCAAATTATACGAAACTGAAAAAGCGCCTGCGCGCCTTATACATGGCGGGCGAAGCTTCTAACCTTTCCATTTTGCTGAGCAGCACAAGCCTTGTGGATTACACGCAGAAAAGTGAAGTCATACAGTCCGTTACAAAGCACGATACCGAGCTTTTGGACACGCTTGAAGAGCAACTGACCTCCATTCAGGAGCAGGTGGAAAAAATCAACGCGGACAAAGAAGAACTGAGCACCGACAAAAAGGATCTCGATTCCAAAAGCGATGAGCTCTCCGCACTGTACCTCGAAAACCAGAAGCTCTTAGACGAGGCCGAGCAGAACGAAGCCGAAGCACAGGCGGAAGCCGAGCGCCTCGAAAAGGAAAAAGAAGAGGCCGATGCGGCCATTGATAAATGGTACGAAGATTACTACGCCGCTTTGAAAGCCGCAAGCACGAACTCCGGCGGCTCTTACGACAGCGGTGTCGGATATATCGGCACGGGCAGCTTTGTGTGGCCGATGCCGGGTTACACCTACATCACCTGCTATTACGGCGACGGCGGCCACCGCGGCATCGATATTGCGGGCGGCGGCATCTACGGTAAGCCCATCGTTGCGGCAGACGGCGGCAAGGTTATTTACAGCGCTTGGATGGACAGTTACGGCTACTGCGTGTTCATTGACCACGGCAACGGCTATTCCACGCGCTACGCGCATGCCAGCGCCCTTGCGTGCTCTGTGGGTGATACCGTCTCCCCCGGCCAAACGATCGCTTACGTCGGCTCTACGGGCAATTCTACGGGCCCGCACCTTCACTTTGAAGTTATTTACTACGGCAGCACCACGAACCCGTTCAATTACTTTTAATATCACACTCCTCTGATCCTTATAACACACAAGAAACGCTCCCGTTCCTCTGCACTGCGCAGGGAAACGGGAGCGTTTCTGTTCTATTGGGATTTGAATTACTTTGGAAACGCGTGGAATTCATCGAGGAACCAGACGTCCTGTGCCGTAAACTCGCGGCCGTCGAGGTAGCTTAACATGCCGGCCTCGGTCGTAAAGCGGAAGATGAGCTTATAGGAATAAAGCGCCTGATACGGGAAGCCCGTCTTTTTGTTCTGCACGTTTTTGCCGTATTTGCCGTCGCCCGCAAGCGGGTGGCCGATGGACGCCATGTGCGCGCGGATCTGGTGCGTGCGGCCGGTGAGCAGCTCCACCTCGAGCAGGCTGAAATCACGGCGGGTCTCAAGCACCGTGTATTTTGTCCTGATGCTGCGGCTTTCGGGCGTTTTTTTATTCGAGATATACACGCGGTTCTGACTCTCGTTTTTCTCAAGATAGCCCGTTAAAATATCCGTTTTCTTCTTCGGCACGCCGCACACAACGCAGAGATAGAACTTATCCATCTCACGGTCCTTAACCTTTTGGTTCATGATACGCAGTGTCTCAGCATTTTTGGCCGCCATAACGATGCCGCCCGTGTTGCGGTCTATGCGGTTGATGAGCGCCGGGGCGAAAGAATTTTCCGCTTCCGGGTCATACTCCCCGTTTTCGTAAAGATAGTGCTGCACGCGCGCAATGAGCGAATCAAAATGATAATGCTCGTCCGGGTGCACGATGAGCCCCGGCTTTTTATCGAGGATCATGATGTTCTCGTCTTCATAGATGATGTTGAGCTTCAGCGGGGCTTTCAGAAAATCGTATTCCTTCGGCGCCTGCGCGAAGAACTCGTCTTTCAAGTACATCGTCAGCACGTCGCCCTCCTGCAATCGCGTGGAAATCTCGCAGCGCTTGCCGTTTACCTTGATGTCCTTTTTGCGGATAGCCTTATACAGCATAGACTGCGGCAGGTTAGGGTATGTTTTTGTGAGAAATTTATCGACGCGCTGGTTGGCGTCGTTTTGAGCGATGGTAACCTGTTTCAAGTGGTGCTTCCTTTCCGGCGCAGTGTGAAGAAAAAGCGCGGCAGTGAGACGACGATGCCGATGCCGAGCGCAATGGCAATGGCGATTTTAATGGTCTCTACGCCCTTGGACATCGCCTCTACGTTGTTGTTCATGAAAATGTGATAGCCCGTATAATAAATACCGGCGCCGGGCACAACGGGAAAAATTCCGGCGATGAGGAACACGGGCAGCGGCGCTTTGCGCGCAAACGAGAATACACGCGCCAAATAGGTGAGGCCGAGCGCCGCAAAAAACGACGCGAACACAACATCACCCGTAAAATATACATAGATAATATAAATAAGCCAGCTAAATGCGCCGACAAGCCCGGCGCAGACGTATTGCTCGCGCGGGGTATGGAAAATGATGGCGAACGCGATGGTTGCCACAAACGCCACCGCGGTCTGGATTGCCCAATCGAAAACAACTTCCGGTGTCATAAGAGCGGCGCACCTCCTGTCAGGCTGATGTAGGTCATCACCACGGCACCGACGCCGATGGCGATGCACCCGCCGACCAGAAATGCGTCGATTATGCGGATGGTTCCACTCAGATAATCGCCGTTTAAAAAGTCGCGGATGGAGGTCGTCAGCGCCACGCCGGGCACAAGACGAATGATGGATCCGATGATAATCTTATCTAAGCTGTCGCCGAGCCCCACGGTAAACAGCAGCACGGCGCAAACCGCCACAACAGCGCTTGACGCCAGATTGATGATGAATTTAGAGGCCGTGCGGCTATCGATGGCGTTTAGGAACACCTGCAAAACAAAGCCGCAGATGAACGCCGCAGCGGCGTCGAACACGGTGCCGCCAAACAGGTAGCTGAAGCACGCGCTGCCTACGGCACACGCAAGGTCGAGCCGAATGGGGTGCGTATACGGAATGGAAACGATCTCGTGCAAGCGCGCATAGGCTTCCTCTACCGAGACTTTACCTGCGACAATCTCGCGTGAAAGCTGGTTGATGCCCACAATGCGCCCGAAATGAACGGTGGATCCGGGCACGAATTTCAGTTTTGTGTCGATCTTCTCTCCGTTTTCCACCGCGTTTGCAAAGATTGCGTTGGAAAGCACGTACACGTCGTATTCTTCTATGTCGTAGGCGCGCGCCACGCGCTCCATGGTCTCCTGCACGCGAAAAATCTCCGCGCCGTTTCTGAGCAGCGCCTCCCCCATTTTAAAGGAAAGCCCCGCTGCACTTTCACTGCGTTCTTCTGTCATCTTATTTCCTCTTTCGCCCCCATGTTTTCTGTGTTTTGCCGAAAACAAGTTTACCGCGTCCAGGCCTTCATGTCAACTGTTCACGGACAAAAAGCGCAAAGCTGTCCGCGATTTTTTAATTTTGCTGCTCTTTCGGCTTTTTCATCGTGAGGGAAATACGACCGCGCGCGACGTCTACGGCAAGCACCCACACGGTCACAATGTCGCCAACCTTCAAAACATCGGACGGGTGACGCACGAATTTATCAGAGATCTGCGTGATATGCACAAGGCCGTCCTGATGCACACCGATATCGATGAATGCACCGAAATCGATGACGTTGCGCACCGTGCCGCGCATCTCCATGCCGGGCTTTAAGTCCTTCATGTCCTTGATGTCGCTGCGCAGGATGGGACTGGGCAGTTCGTCACGCGGGTCGCGGCCGGGCTTTTCAAGCTCCGCGATGATGTCTTTTAACGTCGGCTCGCCTACACCGCACTGCACGGCGAGCTTTGCGATGCCCAGCTTTTCCGCTTTTTCCTTGAGCCCCTTAAAGCCGCCCTCCGGCGCTTTTTTGAGGTCATAGCCGCAGGCGGTGAGTAAAGTGCCTGCCGCATCATACGATTCCGGATGCACACCGGTGTGGTCTAAGATATTCTTGCTTTCCAGCACACGCAGAAAACCTGCGCACTGCTCGAACGCTTTCGGCCCGAGCTTCGGCACTTTTTTGATCTGCGTGCGCGTTGTGAACGCGCCGTTTTCCTGCCGATACGCGACGATGTTCTTCGCCACGGCGGAGGAAATGCCCGCGATGTTTTCGAGCAGCGACGGTGATGCCGTGTTGAGGTCAACACCGACCGCATTCACGCAGGCTTCGACTACGCCGCCGAGCGCTTCATCCAGACGCTTTGCGGGCATATCGTGCTGATACTGCCCCACACCGATGGCCTTCGGGTCAATCTTCACGAGCTCTGCAAGCGGATCCTGCAAGCGGTGCGCGATGGAAACGGCGCTGCGCAGCGTCAGGTCGTACTCCGGGTACTCTGCCGCCGCAAGCTTCGACGCGGAATAAACCGACGCGCCCGCCTCGCTGACGACCATGTAATCGATATCAAGATGATTTTCGCGCAGCGTTTCGTCGGTGAAGATCTCCGTTTCCTTCGACGCCGTGCCGTTGCCGATGGCAATGAGTGTGACGCCATACTTTTTGATAAGCCTTACGAGCGTCTGTTTGGCTTCGCGCACGCGTGCCTCACTGTGCGTGGGATAAATGACGCCGGTGTCGAGTACCTTGCCCGTGGCATCGACGACGGCGACCTTGCAGCCCGTGCGGTAGCCGGGATCAAGACCGATGGTCACGCGGCCTTTGACAGGCGGCTGCATCAAAAGCTGACGGAGGTTTACGGAAAACACCTTAATGGCGTTGTCGCACGCTTTTTCGGTCAGCTCCGCACGAATTTCCCGCTCGATAGACGGGAAAATGAGACGGCCGTATGCGTCAACTGCGGCTTCGCGTACGACTTCGCTGCACGCAGAATTGCCCTTTACGTAAGCGGAGGTCAAGATTGCCTGCCCGCGCACGTCATCCATTTCGAGCGAAACTTTTAAAAGGCCTTCGCGCTCACCGCGGTCCAGCGCCAGAACGCGGTGGCCTGCGATTTTTGCCGCCGGCTGAGAGAATTCATAATACATGCGATACACGGAATCCTCGTCCTTTGCGGCACGGCTCGTGATGACGCCCTGCGCCATGGCAGCCATGCGCAGGCGGCGGCGCATAACGGCATCGTCGGAAATTGTCTCTGCGATGATGTCCTTCGCGCCGTTCAGTGCGTCTTCCGACGTATTAACACCCTTTTCTGCGTTGACGTAACCCTCGGCGAGCCTCATCGGGTCAACACCCTTTTCCTGCGCCAGAATTTTCTTTGCGAGCGGCTCTAAGCCGCGCTCCTTTGCCATGCCGGCACGCGTTTTGCGCTTTGGGCGGAACGGGCGGTAAATATCGTCGATCTCTGCCAGCGTTGCCGCATTTATAAGGCTTTTTTCAATTTCGGGCGTCAAATTTCCCGTGCCCTCGATAAGCTCGCGCACTTCCGCTTTGCGCGTATCAAGATTGCGCAGGTACTGCAGGCGCTCGTACACCGTGCGGATGGTCTGGTCATCGAGCGATCCGTGCTCCTCTTTTCTGTACCGCGCGATAAACGGGATGGTGTTGCCTGCGTCGATGAGCTCAATGAGCTTTGCCGTTTGCTGTTCTTTTAAGTGAAACTGCGCCGCCAGCGCGGCCGCGTAATTTGTCATGCTGTTTTCCCCGGCTTTCAAATTTGTGAAAGCTATCCTTTCCGTATAGACGCCCGACTTTACACACGGCAACTTTCCTTAAATGCGTATGTGTATTCCGTCAAAAAGGCATTGCAATTTTGAGCTTTTCATAGTATAATAAACAAAAGAATGTGAATTTTACCTGAAATTCCGTCTCTATTATAACACAAATCATCACAAAGGAAAAGCCGTGTTTGAGGCGAAGAAGATTTTTTATGATTGATACCGTTATTTTTGATATTGGAAATGTGTTGACCGAATGGCACTGGCACAACAGCTTTGTGGAGTGGTTCGGCGAAGATCTTGTCGATACACTTGCAAACGCAACCGTGATGAGTCCCGAGTGGGCAGAGATCGACCGCGGCGTGCTGACAGAGGAAGAGGTTGTCGCGCTGTTGACGAAAAACGCGCCGGACTACCCGGAGCAAATCAGGCGCATTGTTCACGACAGCCACGAGCTTGTCACCGTGTACCCTTACGCGGCGGACTGGGTGCGCGATTTGAAAAAGAAAGGCTATAAGGTCTACATACTTTCAAACTTCAGCGAATTCGGCTTTAACCGTGTGAAAGACACGTTTGATTTCCTGCCGTATGCGGACGGCGCACTCATTTCGTACGAGGTAAAACTCGTAAAGCCGGACAGGAAAATTTATGAAACACTGTGCGAGCGCTTCGACATCACGCCGGAAAACGCCGTTTTCCTCGATGATAACGCGAAAAACACCGAAGCTGCGCGGGAATTTGGTCTGCACACCATCACGGTAGAAAACAAGGAACAGACTGACCGCGACTTGCACGTGCTCGGCGTAACATGGTAAAAATCGGCAGTGTTTGCCGATCAAGTTATTTTTTAATTCTTATTGGAGGATGAATCACTATGAAACTCGGTATTATCGGTGCACCGGAAGCCAAAACACTGGTACACGCAAAAGAACTCGGACTCGACTTCGTTGAGTTTGACCTGAACCCGACTGAATTTTTCGGTCGTCCGCTGGACGAGGTCGTCAAGAACCAGGACGAGATCAAAAAGGCCATTGAAGAGACCGGCGTTGAAGTCGGCGCGGTAGGCCGCTGGGCAAGCCATATTCTGGACGAGAACGGCGACGTGATCGAAGCGGAGTGGAGCGAAGTGAAGAAAGCCATCGATTTCGGCGCAGCACTCGGCGCAAAGCATTATCTGTGCAGCGTTGCGTATGTTCCGCAGCTTTCCTACTACAAGAACATCACCGCGGCTATTAAGGTTTTGAACCAGATCGTTTCCTACGCAAAGGAAAACGGCATGAAGTGCGGCATTGTCAACTGCATGATGGGCGGCAACTACATTCGCACGCCGGAGCAGTGGAAGCTTGTTCTGGACGAAGTTCCTGGCCTTGGCATCAAGTATGATCCGTCCCACAGCTTCGTACATGGCGGCGACAAGGGCGCATACCTCAAGGAAGGTATGGAATGGGGCGACAAGTTCGTATATTGCCACGTAAAGGGCGTTATCCAGTACGGCGACTCTCACGAGCCGTCAGAGTGGAAAAACCGCGAGTTGATGGTTCGTCACCCGGAGCTCAAAGACGAGCTGATGAGCGACTTTGCGGCAGACAGACGTTACTACGACAACCCGCCGGCAGGCATCGATTCCATCAACTGGCGCGCATTCTTCGCGGTGCTGTATCAGCACGATTATGACGGCTACCTCGCAATTGAACCGCACTCCATGACTTGGCAGGGCGAAAAAGGCGAGAAGGGCGTTAAGTACACCATTAAGTACATTCGCGACCTTATGCTGTAATTTTAGCTTAATAAACACAGACGGACACCGGGCATTCGGTGTCCGTCTTTTTTTGATGCAACGCAAAAACGACAGCCCGCAGGCTGCCGTTTCGGACACATGTGAAATTACTTACCCTCGTTCTCTTTATCGAGCTTCACGTTGCGGAAGTAGAGAAGCATATCGATGGTGATCTCGATGAAGTTCAGGCAATAGAAGACCCAGCTCAAAACGAAGATCGGACCGCTCTTGCCGATGACAAAGAACTGGATGCACTTCATCACAATGCCGGCGATGTAGCCGAGCCAGATGAAGATCTCAAACTGCAGGCTCTTGCCCTTAGCGGTTCTGGACTTTACGGATTTGTAAATGGAAAGCGGCCAGGAAAGACCGAATGCAAGGATCATTACGGTTTCCAGTATTTCAGCAATCATTTCAGGTGTCATGCGTTTATTCCCCTTAAACTAAATTTTCGGAATGCACTGTGCAAAAAATTCTGAAAGCTGTGCGCGGCACATCCTGTTTAATATAAGCAAGAGCGGAACCTAACCCATAGTTCCGCTCCTGTTATTTTTACAACTTAAGCGTTCTTTTCCGCTTCGTGTGCCTTGTGCTCTGCAAGGTACTCTGCGCGGCCTTCTTCGTAAAGGTTGTTGCCTTCGCTGTCGATAATGACGACGAGCGGCATATCCTCTACATACAGCTTGCGCAGTGCCTCGGCGCCGAGATCCTCATACGCGATGAGCTCTGCCTTCTTGATGCACTTTGCGAGCAGCGCGCCTGCGCCGCCGATGGCACCGAAGTAAACGCCGTTATACTTCTTCATGGCTTCTACGACTTCCGGCAGACGAGCGCCCTTGCCGATCATGCCGCGTGCGCCCACGGACATCATGGTCGGGGCATACGCGTCCATACGGCCGCTGGTGGTAGGACCTGCGGAACCGATGACATGACCCGGCTTTGCCGGGGTCGGGCCTACGTAGTAGATCGTAGCGTCCGTAGGATCGAACGGGATCTTCTCGCCGCGTGCAAGTGCCTCACACATTCTCTTGTGGCCGGCATCGCGAGAAGTATAGATGGTACCGGTCAGCAGAACTCTGTCACCGGCATGGAGCGTCTTTGCGAGCTCCGCAGTCAAAGGCAGTGTAATACGCTTTTCCATTTTACAGCACCTCCGTCTTATGACGCGTTACATGGCAGTTGATGTTGACAGCGCACGGCATGCCGGCAATATGAGTCGGCATGGTCTCGATGTTGAGGCCGATGGCCGTCGTCTTGCCGCCGAAGCCCTGCGGGCCGATGCCGAGCTGGTTGACCTTTTCGAGCATCTCTTTTTCAAGGTCTGCATAGAACGGGTCCGGGTTCTCGGAATCAAGCGGGCGCATGAGCGCCTTCTTTGCAAGCAGCGCTGCTTTATCAAACGTACCGCCGATGCCTACGCCGACGACCATCGGCGGGCACGGGTTCGGGCCTGCGGTCTCTACGACCTCAAGGATAAAGTCCTTGATGCCCTGCAAGCCGGCGGACGGCTTGAACATACGAATCTGGCTCATGTTTTCGCTGCCGAAGCCCTTCGGGCCAACGGTGATCTTCACCTTGTCGCCCGGGACGATCTCGGTGTACAGCATAGCCGGGGTGTTGTCGCCGGTGTTGCCACGGCGAACCGGGTCCTTAACAACGGACTTTCTCAGGTAGCCCTTGTCGTAACCGCGGCGCACGCCCTCGTTTACGGCTTCCGTAAGGTCGCCGCCGACGAAGTGCACGTCCTGGCCGATCTCAAGGAATACGCAGGCCATGCCGGTATCCTGGCAGATCGGAACGCACTCGTTATCTGCAATTTCAAAATTTTCGATGATGTTGTCCAGAATGCCCTGTGCGATCTGGCCGTCTTCGCAGGCGCGGCAGGAGCGGATGGCGCACTTTACGTCCTCCGGCAGGTGCTCGTTTGCCGCGATGCACAGCTTCTCAACAATGTCTGTGATCTGGCTAACTTCAATTTCACGCATGGATCTATCCATTCCTTTCCGGAAAAAATTATCTCTCGTGACGAGCGTAATGCGGCAGCAGCAGCGGGGAAACATCCTCGGATTCGATGCCTGCGCTCTTCAGCTCTTCTGCATAGTCCTCAATATGCTTGAGGGTAAGGGTGCCGAGCTCGGTCTCCTTCGCCTTCGCGGCAGCAGCCTTACCGGCGTTGCGGCCAAATACGATGATGTCGAGCAGGGAGTTGCCCATCAGACGGTTGCGGCCGTGAATGCCGCCGACAGCCTCGCCTGCAACGAGCAGGTTACTGATAGCCTTTGTGAATCCGTCGCCGCCGATCTCGAGGCCGCCGTTCTGGTAGTGGAGCGTCGGGTAAACGAGGATCGGGCTCTTGCGCATATCAATGTCATAGTTCAGGTACATGCGCAGCATAGCCGGGATACGCTTCTCAATGGTGCCCTCGCCGCCGATCTGCTCGATCATCGGGGTGTCGAGCCAAACGCCGGAACCCAGCGGGGTGGTAACGCCCTTGTGGCGGTCTGTGCACTCACGGATGATGGAAGCCGCAGCAACGTCGCGGGTCTCCAGCGGATGCATGAACGCTTCACCATCTACGTTGACGAGCATTGCACCGAGGGAACGAACCTTCTCCGTTACGAGTGCGCCGTAGATCTGTGCCGGGAACGCAACGCCGGTCGGGTGATACTGAATGGTATCCTGATACAGCAGCGGAGCGCCTGCACGGTAGCCGAGCACAAGGCCGTCGGCCGTTGCGCCGTAATGGTTGGAGGTCGGGAAGTTCTGGTAGTGCAGACGTCCCGCACCGCCGGTGGCGATGATGACGGTCTTTGCACGTGCGACCATGTAGTCGCCGGTCTCCATGTTGAGGAGAACAGCGCCCGCTACCTGACCCTTTTCGTCCTTGATGAGCTCAACAGCAGAGGTGAACTCAACGACCGGGATGCCGCGGTTGATAACTTCGTCGCGCAGGGTACGCATGATCTCCGCACCGGAGTAGTCCTTGCAGGCGTGCATTCTTTTTCTGGAGGTGCCGCCGCCGTGGGTGGTGACCATGGTGCCGTCTTCGGTCTTATCGAACATAACGCCGAGCTCGTTCAGCCACTTGATGGCGTCCGGAGCTTCCATAACAAGGCGGCGCAGCAGTTCCGGGCGGGCAGCGAAGTGGCCGCCGCCGAACGCGTCGAGGTAATGCTGAACCGGGGAATCGTTCTCTTTATCGGCAGCCTGAATGCCGCCTTCTGCCATCATCGTGTTCGCGTCGCCGATGCGCAGCTTTGTCACGATCATGACCTTTGCACCTGCGTTGTCCGCCTCAATAGCTGCGGAAGCACCTGCGCCGCCGCCGCCGATGACGAGCACGTCGGTGTCGTAATCAATCTTCGTCAGATCGATCGGGTGATGGAGCAAACGGCTGTTGGAGTGCAGCAGGTGACCAAGCTCCTTCGGTACCTTCTCACCCTTGTTCGGGCCGATCTTAATGGTATCGAAGCCGTCTTCTCTGTAATCAGGATGGTACGCCTTCAGAAGGGCATCCTTTTCTTCTGCGGTCATACGTCTGGGTTCCATGCCCAGGCGTTCCTGTCTGGTTGCCTCTACTTTTTTGACAGAGGCAAGCATTTCCGGTGTAAACATGGCTATACCCTCCTTATTTCTCGATCTCTCTGTTGTTATAGAGCTCCTGCATCTCGGTGATCGGCTTCTGCATGATCTGCTCAATCAGCTCGTCGTATGCACCCTCGTGGATCTCTTCAACACGCTTTGTCAGGTGCTTGCTCTCCGGCTCGATGTACTTGCCGGTAAGACGTCTTGCCAGCAGGCCGACCATCGGGTGAGAGATGCCCGCGGGACATCTGACGGTGCAGCAGCCGCAGCTTACGCAGTCGAAGGACTCTTCTGCGCACTTTTCAAGCTCGCCGCGCTGTGCGTATGCAATGTACTGCATAACGTTCAGGTTCTGCGTGCAGGCCTTTGTGCAGGCGTTGCAGCCGATGCAGCTGTAAATTTCCGGATAAAGCTCCATCATGATCTGCTGGTTCGGCTTGATCTCGTTGATGTCATAAGTACGCTTGTCTGTGGGGAAGAACGGAATGCTTGCAACATACATGCCCTCCTGCACCTGTGTCTGGCAGGCAAGGCAGGTCTTCAGCTCGTTCACACCCTTAATGCGGTAGATAGTTGCGCAGGCGCCGCAGAAACCGTGACGGCAGCCGCAGCCTCTTTTCAGCGTATAACCGGCATATTCCATAGCGGTCATAATCGTGAGGTCTGCGGGGACGCTGTACTTCTTACCGAAAAAATATACATTTACCATATTTTCCATGTTACGCCAACCCCTTTCTTAATACTCGTTCGGCAGCTCGTCGATCTCGTCGCAGCGGAACACCGGGCCGTCCTTGCAGACGTACTTGGAACCGATGTTGCAGCGGCCGCACTTGCCGATGCCGCACTTCATGCGCAGCTCCAGCGTGGTGTAGACCTGTTCTTTCGAGAAGCCCATTTCAATCAGCGATGCTAAGCAGAATTTGATCATGATCGGAGGTCCGCAAAGCAGCGCCGTTTTGTTTGTATCGAAGCCGAGCTCCTTGAGGTATGCCGGAACAAAGCCGACGTGGCCGTCCCAGCCCTCCTGCTCGCGGTCGATCGTGAGATATACGTTCACGCCTTCCGTCTTCATCCATACGTCCTGAATTTCCTTCAGCTGTACAAGGTCATCCTTGGAACGGGAACCGTACAGAATATCTACGGTACCGTAATCACTGCGGTTGTCGAGCACGTAGTTGATGACAGAGCGCAACGGTGCAAGACCGATGCCGCCGGCGATAAAGAGCAGGTTCTTGCCCTTTAATTTGTCTTCTACCGGGAAGTGGTTGCCGTACGGGCCGCGCACGGTAATCTCATCGCCCACCTCAAGGCTGTGCAGGTAGTCTGTAAGCTGACCACACTTCTTGATGCTGAATTCCTGGTATTCTTTGTTCGTCGGCGAAGAGGTGATGGAGAACATACCCTCGCTGACGCCCGGTGCGCACAGCATAGCGCACTGGCCGGGCATATGCTCGAAGAGCTTGCCGCCCTCCGGCGCATTGACGCGGAACGTCTTGACGTCCGGGGTCTCCTCACGGATGTCCGTGATGACGCCGACCTGCGGGATCAGAACGTCTTTTACATAGTTATCATGGCAATGACAGGTATCACTCATGGTTTGCAGCCTCCTTTTCAAACGCCTTGATGACCTTCACGATATTGAGCGAGGACGGGCACTTTTCCACGCAGCGGCCGCAGCCTACGCAGGAATACATGCCGTCGTTGTTCGCCGGGAAGTACACGAGCTTATGCATGAAGCGCTGACGGAAGCGCTGCATCTGGCTCGTTCTGTTGTTGCCGTGCGCCATCATCGTAAAGTCGGAGTACATGCAGGAGTCCCAGCAGCGATAACGCTGAATGCCGTGGCCCGTGTCGTAGTCCTTGATATCATAGCACTGGCAGGTGGGGCACACAAAGGTGCAGGTGCCGCACGCAAGGCACGGCTTATAAAGCTTCTCCCAAACGGGGGAGTTGAATTTTTCTTCGGTGACGTTGCCGTTCCAACCCTCGAGAGAGAGATTCGTGTACGGCAGCTTCTCTACGATTGCGCGGATGTTCTCCTGTTCGGTCTCCACGGCCTTTTCGTCCGCTGCGTCGGCATTTTCGAGCACGCCGGAGAGCGCTTCGGTAAGGGCGGTGCCCTTGTCCGTTACAGCTTTCCAGTAGAGCGTGTCGTTTGCGTTCCACATGACGACATCGGCGTCCGGCTCAGCGCAGTCAACACCGAAAACCTTACAGAAGCAGGACTCCTCCGGCTCGTGGCAAGCAAGCGCCACGATGGTGCCGTGCTCGCGTCTTGCGCGGTAGAACGTATCGACCGGCTCAGCGAGGAAGACCTTATCGAGGACCTTAATGCCCTGAATGTCGCAGGCCTTCATGCCGAAAGCGACGAAGTTCTGATCTGCAAGCGCCTGCGGCTCAACGGAGAGCTTGTGCTGCTCTTTTTTGACCGTGTAAAGCGTTTCGCTCTGCGGGAAGAACATGTCCTTCGGAGATTTCACCGTCTTAAGTGTTTCAATGTCTGCATTGCAGCCTTCAAACCACGCGGCGAAGTTGACCTGACCGTTGTTGTTCACCGGCAGGAACAGCTCCTGCTGTGCCGCAATCGCTTTCAGCAGCTCGGGCAGCTTACTTTTTGCAATCTTGAACATGGCTTATCTCCTTCCCCCGGTAACGCCCGGCTCAACGTCGTTGAAGGTAAAGCTCGTCAGCGGGCTCTTTGCCTCCGGATCGACACCGGCCTGGAACTCACCGTAAAATTCGTCGATATCCTTGATGAACTTGCGGTTGAAGAGATGCAGCGGAATGCCCTGCGGACATACGCGGCTGCACTCGCCGCAGTCTGTGCAGCGGCCGGCAACGTGGAATGCACGGATGATGTGGAACATTCTCTCCTCAAAGGAGTCCACGTTCGCCTTCTGTGCGCTGTCGAACTTCGTGCTGTCGAAGACGCACTTGCGGCAGCTGCACGCCGGACACACATTGCGGCAGGCGTTGCAGCGGATGCAGCGGCTGAGCTCATTCTGGAAGAAAGCGAACTTTTCTTCCGGGCTCATGGCTTCGATCTTCTCGACCTCTGCAAAGCGGTCTGCGTCCTTTGTGTCGCGGCTCTCGCCGATGGTCTCGTCGAAAATCTGGTGCTCCTTGCCCTTGCAGACATGGCAGCGCTCCAGCATGCAATCCTTATAGGCGAGCGTCTTTTCACCGTAGAGCGTCTCCACGGTGATGTTCTCGTTTGCATCGTCGATCGTGATGTTCGTGATGCCCTTAACGCCCTGCTCCTTGATCTTCTCGAAGCTGAGCTTGCCCATGCAGCCGACACCGATAATGTAAGCCTTATCACGGTCTACGCGGTGCTCTGCTATGAGCTGGTTGAAGCTGTAAGAATCGCAGGGCTTCAGGAAGACAAGCGTCTTGCCCTCAAGCTTCGAGCCCTCGATCATATATTTACTGAGGTTCGCGCCGCAGAAGCCGTTGTAGACGAAGTTTGCGTCCAGATCCTCCGCCGTCTCAAAGTAAGACGGCTCCGGGTTATAGGACATATCGCCACGACGCCAGCCGAGCACACGGTTTACGGTGCCATCGCTGAGCAGCTCTTTTGCGCGGTTGATCATTTCCTGCATCTCAAATCCTCCAGTCTGACGTTCTTGCCGAGCGAAGTAATCTTCGCCACGAACTCATTCATGGTCTGGGAGAACTTTACGCCCTCTGCTGCGGAGACCCATTCCACACGGGTGCGTCCGTGCTCCACGCCGATGTAATCGAGCATAGAGAACAGAAGCGCCATTCTTCTTCTGGCATAGTAGTTGCCGGTGCTGTAATGGCAGTCGCCCGGGTGGCAGCCGCACAGGATAACGCCGTCTGCGCCCTTTTCAAAAGCATGCAGGATGAACATGGGGTTCACACGGCAGGAGCACGGCACGCGGATGATCTTAACGTCTGCCGGATAAACCAAGCGGCTGCTGCCTGCAAGGTCTGCGCCGGCGTAGCTGCACCAGTTGCAGCAGAACGCAACGATCTTCGGCTTGAACTCTTCGTTTGCTGTTATCGACATATTGCATCCACCTCCGCAAGAATCTGTCTGTTTGCAAAGCCCTGCAGATCCATTGCGCCGGACGGGCAGGTAACGGTGCAGGCACCGCAGCCCTGGCACAGCGCACTGTTGACAACGGCTACGCGGCGATCTTCACGGATGCCGTGGTCGTTGATGAGCTTTGTCTCATAGCTGATTGCGCCGTAGGGGCAGACGTTTGCGCACTGCGAGCAGCCGTTGCAAAGCAGCTCGTCGCTCTTAGCGGTGCACGGGTTCGTCATCAGCTTATCCTTCGCGAGCAGACCGATGGCCTTAACAGCCGCCGCGCCTGCCTGCGCGACCGTTTCCGGAATATCCTTCGGGCCCTGGCATACGCCGGAGAGGAATACGCCCGCCGTCGGAGACTCGACCGGGCGCAGCTTTGCGTGAGCCTCGGTGAGGAAGTTATTGGTATCGATGCTGGCGGTCAGCATGGTCGCAATGCGGCGCACGTCCGCGTTCGGCTCAATCGCCGTTGCGAGGACGACCATATCCGCTTCCATCAGGATCTGCTTGTTGTCGAGCAGGTCAACGCCCTGCACAAGCAGCTGGCCGTTCGGCTGCGGCATGACCTTGCCGACCTGACCCTTGATGTAGTTTACGCCGTAATCTTCCACGGCGCGGCGGTAGAACTCATCGAAGTTCTTACCGGGGGTACGCACGTCGATGTAGAACACCGTTACGTTGACGTCCGGGTATTTATCACGGATCAACATGGCATGCTTTGCCGTGTACATGCAGCAAATCTTGGAGCAGTAGCTCTTACCGCGCTTATCGGAGCAGCGGCTGCCTACGCACTGGATGAACACCATATTCTTCGGGTGCTTGCCGTCGGAAAGGCGCTCCAGATGACCCTTTGTGGGGCCTGCCGCGTTCATGATACGCTCGAGCTCGAGGGACGTGATGACATCCTTGCTCTGGCTGTATGCGTACTCGTCGTACTTATCGAGCTTGATGGTATCGAAGCCGGTAGCGACGACGATAGCGCCGTACTTCTCGGTAACGATTTCATCCTTCTGCTCGTAATCGATGGCGCCCGCCTGACAAACCTTCTGGCACAGACCGCACTTTCCGGTTTTGAACTTGATGCAAGCTTCGCGGTCGATGACCGGGACGTTCGGGATTGCCTGTGCGAACGGGGTATAAATAGCGCTTCTCGTGTTCAAGCCGCGGTTGAATTCGCTCGGGGTCTTTCTGGAAGGACATTTCTCCTGGCAGACGCCGCAGCCGGTGCACTTAGACATATCGACGCTGCGCGCCTTCTTGCGGATGTCCACGGTGAAATCGCCCACGAAGCCGGAGACCTTCTCCACTTCGCTGTATGTATACAGATGAATCTTCTCGTTTGCGGAAGCCTCCACCATTTTCGGGGTCAAAATACATGCGGAGCAGTCGAGCGTCGGGAACGTTTTATCGAGCTGGCTCATACGGCCGCCGATGCTGGGGGTCTTCTCAACGATATCGACTTCATAGCCTGCGTCTGCAATGTCGAGCGCAGTCTGAATGCCTGCAATACCGCCGCCGATGACAAGCGCGCGCTTTGTTACGCGGCTTTCGCCCGGGAACAGCGGCGCGTCAAGATTGACCTTTGCGATAGCCGCTCTGGCAAGGATGACGGCCTTTTCGGTCGCTTCTTCCATGTTCTTGTGGATCCAGGAGCAGTGCTCACGGATATTTGCAATCTCGACCATGTAGGGGTTGAGGCCGGCTCTTTCCGCCGTTTTGCGGAAAGTCGTCTCGTGCATACGCGGGGAGCAGGAACAAACCACAAGACCGGTCAGGTGTTTTTCGCGGATGGCTTCGATGATCTTCGCTTGGCCGACCTCGGAGCACATGTACTGATAATCTTCCGCGTGCACGACACCCGGTTCATGACTGACCATTTCTACGACTTTCTTTACATCTACCGTAGCTGCGATGTTGCTGCCGCAATGGCACACAAATACACCAATTCTCTGCACGCTATCACCTCCTGTATCTTCTGAACGCGCTCACAAGGAGCTGCTGGGGCAGATCCGGATCCAAAAGCTCCGGGATCTCGTCCGGCGTAAGGTATGCTTCACCGCGCTGGCGCACGACGAGCTGTCTTGCCGCATCGATAAGCTTGCCGGGCTTAACGTCTCTCGGGCAGCGCTCAATGCAGGCAAAGCAGGAAAGGCACTTCCAAAGGGACTTGGAATTCACAAGGGACTCAATATCGTCATTCAGCACATAGGAAACGAACTGGTGAGGCTTAATGTCCATTTCGTTGAACGACGGGCAGGATGCGGAACATTTGCCGCACTTCATGCACTTATAGGGGTTGACGCCGCTGATCTCGCGGATCTGCTCCGCCTGTTTGCTGATGCTCACTTTAACGCCTCCTCTTTCACGCCAAGGGCCTCTGCGAGAAGCTCGGTGAAGTAATACACCGGGATCTTGCCGCTGCCGCTCTTGTTGAGATTATACATGCAGAGTGGACATGCCGTGATGAGCATTTCCGCGCCTGCACCGGCTGCGCTGTCTACGATATTGCAGCTCATACGGCCGCTCATTTCTTTTTCTTTAAGGGAGATATAGCCGCCGCAGCACTCGTTGCGGTACGGATATACGACCGGCTCTGCGCCGATGGCACGAATGAAGTCTTCAATGATCTGCGGGTTCTCCGGATCGTCAAAGGCCAGCACGGTGCTCGGTCTGAGCAGCAGGCAGCCGTAATATGCGCCGATCTTTCTGCCCTTTAACGGGTTGACGACCTTTTTCTTCAGTTCGTCAAAGCCCACGCGGTCGCGCAGAACTTCAAGGTAATGCAGCACATTCGTCTCGCCGGCATAGGGCTCGTCAAGCTGCATGTAGTTGTTGGCTCTCGTGCGGATGTCCTCCACGTTTCTCATGTCGTCGTTGACTCTTTTGATGACATGATGACATGCGGAGCAAAGCGTCACGAGGTCCTGGCCCTTTTCCTTCGCTTCGTTCAAAGCGCGGACGGAGGAAAGTTTTGTTGCGATCTCGTCGGACCCGAGCGGGTAGACACCGCCGCAGCACTGCCAGTTTTCGATTTCTTCCAATTCAAATCCGAGCGCCTTTGCGGAAGCTCTGGCATAGGCGTCAAGATCCTTTGCCTTCGTTCTCAAGGTACATCCCGGATAATAGCTGTACTTCATAGCTACTCCTGTCATCCTTTCTATAAATTGATTTTGGGTTATGCTTCAAAATAAATTTGACCGATGGTTTCTTTCAGCTTGTCTGCGGAAGCGTGGAGCTTTTGCATTTCGTCCTCCGTCAGCCTCACAGGCAGCTTGCCCTGCACGCCGTTCGGGCCCACAATGGCGAGTGTGCTGATGCACACGTCCTCTAACCCGTATTCACCGTGCATCATGGTGGAAACGGTCACGATGGAATTGTATGCGGAAAGCAGCATGCTGCACAATCTGCACACGGAAACCGTGACCGCGTAGAACGTGGCGCCCTTGTTCTTGATGATCTCGCCGCCGGATTTATGTACATACTCCGCCATGGCGTCCTTGTCCACGGGCAGGGCATGCATCAGCTCCACATAGTCGTCCAGTTTCGCACCGGAAACCTCTGCGCACGACCACGGGATAAAGGAAGAATCCCCGTGCTCACCGAAAACATAGGCATGAATGTTCTTCTGCGCAATGTTAAAGTGGCTGGCAAGTCCGAAACGCAGACGCGCGGTATCCAGCGCGGTGCCGGAGCCGATGATCTGGTTTTCCGGGATGCCGGAGATTTTCATGAACACGTAGGTGATGATGTCCACCGGATTGCTGACGATGATGTACAGCGCGTTCGGTGCGGCCTTTGCGATGTTCGGTGCAATGCTTTTGATGATGTCGACATTCGTCTGCGTCAATTCAAGGCGCGACTGACCGGGTTTTCTGGCCACGCCGGACGTAATGATGACGATGTTGGAGTCCTTTGCATCCTCGTAATCTCCCGATTTAATGGAAATCGGGTCGCGGAAGCAGGTGCCCTGAATGATATCCATCACTTCGCCCTCTGCCTTTTGCTTGTTGATGTCGATCAGGACAATCTCCGTTGCGATGTCTTCGTTGGAAAGCGTATATGCAATGGTTGCACCTACGCTACCGGCACCAATTACGGTGATTTTGCTTTTCATTGTCCCGGATCACTTCCCTTCCTGTGCTGTGCCCGATGGGGGAGCACAATGTTCCTCCGCGGGCGAGATCTTCTGAGTTACATGAAAACAAAGGGGCGAAACACAGTTTTCCCCTTTCCCCACTCACAGGGGTACATACTCAGCCTAATAAATTCTATCATATCGATATCTTTTTATCAAGCATTTTCGCGATTTTTCTCTATGAAAATATCGGAATTTACGGCTTTTTCAGAAAGTAAAACAAAAGCCGCGCGGGCCTCTTTTGAGTTTGATACATCTTTCACAAATACGAATTCCGTGTTTCGTTCTCTGTGCGAAAAAAGCGCGCCCAAATCACCTTCGGGTACGCTTTTAGTTCATTTACGCTTGCTGTTTTCAGTTTAATTCAGCCGACTGTGAACATCTTTCCGACGACGTTTCGTAACGCCGTTTGGGAAACCCATTGACCGGGTTTCCGCAGCCTTTTGAAAAAGGCCGGCGAAAACTTTATTCGCCCCGTTCCACGTCAGCTTTTTGTTCCGGTAATGTCAGCGGTTCCGGCAGAATCAAAGATTCCGTACGTAGCACCGGCAGTTCAAACCAGAATGTGCTGCCTTTACCCTCCACGCTCGCGACGCCGTACCGCCCGCCGTGCAGGTCCAGAATTTTCTTCACGATGGAAAGCCCCAATCCCGTGCCGACCTGTGCGCGTTTGTGCTCCTTATCAACCTTATAGTAGCGATCCCAGATGTACTGCAATTTATCCGCCGGTATACCCTCGCCCGTATCGCGAATAGATACGCGCACGGTGCTTTCCGTCACGGTCTGGTCGATATACACGGTCTTGTTCCCGCCCGAATAGTTAATGGCGTTATTCACAAGGTTATACAGCACCTGCGAAATTTTCAGCTGATCGGCGCAGACATACACCGTGCGGTCATACGTGAACGGGAAGCTGAAATCCGCCAACTTGTCGTAGCGGTGCAGCGTATTGCGGATATCCTCCGTCAAATTGAATTCGGAAACCGTCAGCGTCAATGCGCCCGCCTGTAATTTAGAGAGATCTAAAAGGTCGTTGACGATGCCTGTCAGGCGGTTCGCTTCGTCGATGACGATCTGCACGTTTTCCGGCGTGTTTTCGCCCGGAATGTCGCGCATCACCTCGGCATAGCCGGAGATCATCGTCAGCGGCGTGCGCAGATCGTGCGAAACATTGGCGATCAGCTCGCGGCGCAGATCTTCAACCTTGCTCAGCTCCGCCGCGGCATAGTTCAGTGTCGCGGCAAGCTCCGCCACCTCTCTTGCGCCCTGTTCCGGGAAACGGATGTCATATTTTCCCTCGCCCAGCTGCTTTGCAGATTCGTTCATCTGTTCCAAGGGCTTTGAAAGACGCGAAGAGATAAACAGTGCCAGCCCGAACGAAAGCAGGATCATTACGCCCGTCAGACACCACAATTGTATTTTCAGCGTTTCCACCGTGGAATCAACCGGGATCACGTCGCAGGACAGCAGCACAAGATACTCGTTCCCGCTCGAAAGCGTGACCGTCTGCGCGTAAATGATCGTGCGGTCCTGCCGTTCTATGGTGCTCGTCGGGTCTGTGATGTTGTCGTCCATCACGCTGCCGCCCGCCGCTTTCACCTCGGTGAAAAGCTGCTTGCAATCGAGGTAATCAAAGCGCTCCAGCACGCCGCCGCGCGCCGCCGGGGAAAACGACACATTTGAGCCATCGCTGTTTGAAATGAGGATAGAAATATTCGTCGAGCGCGTCACTTCAAAATAATCGCTCGCGGAGGCACTTTCGTCCAGCATCGCCACCACACGGTTCGCCACGCTGCGCACCTCATTGACCTTGATGGCTTTATAAAATGTGTTGAGCAATGTGATCTGAAATGTCCACAGCAACGTCACAATGACCGCCGTAAACAGCACGAACCCCAACATGACCTGCATGCGTATGCCCGGCTTGCGCCATTTTTTGAATTTATGCTTCTTTACTGTCTGTTCGCCCATAGTCCCGCCGTCCTTATGCGCCGTGCGTTTCAAAGCGATAGCCCACGCCGCGCAGTGTCACAATGAATTTACTGTACGGGCCGAGGCTGCGGCGCAGCAGCTTGATGTGCGTATCCAGCGTGCGGTCGTCACCGTAGAAATCATACCCCCAAACATTTGTGATAAGCATTTCGCGTGTGAGGGCGATGTTGCGGTTGTTCACCATGTAAAACAGCAGGTCGTATTCCTTCGGAGACAAATCGGCACGCACGCCGTCCACCGTGACGATCCGTCCGGTAAAATCGATTGTCAGGCCCTCCGCCCGGAACAACTCGTGCTTCGGTATTGCGGTGCGCTGCACACGGCTCATCACAGCGGCAACGCGCATCATCAGCTCTTTCGGAGAGAACGGCTTCACGACATAATCATCCACGCCGAGTTCAAAGCCGTGGATCTTATCATACTCCTCGCCGCGTGCGGAAAGCATGATGACGGCCGGCGATGCAATCTTCTTAATCTCCGCCACGGCCGAAAAACCGTCAAGCTCCGGCATCATCACATCCATGATGACAATATCGAACGCATCGGGCGTTCTGCGGAACAGGCGCACCGCCTCCATGCCGTTTTCCGCTTCCGTCACCTCGTGCCCCTCAAACTCCGCGTATTTGCGGATGAGCAGGCGAATTTTCGCTTCATCGTCCACGACTAAAATTCTGTACATGACAAGGCCTCCTTTTAACTGTTCCGCTCCGTTTACCTGTATCATAACGCACTTTTGTGAAAAAGCGGTGAATGCCGAATGAAAACTGCCATGCCGTATGCGCCTTCCCGCTTTTATTCCATGTGGAAATTATATAAATATCCGGCCCTGTTTTCAAGTATTTCCACGATTTATTTCTTTCACGAAGAAATTTTTCTATTGCCTGTTGACATTTCGGGAAAAGTGGAGTAAGATATTTTATAGAAAATACATACAAATCATTCAAGTATTTTTTCTCATTTTAGAGTGTTTTTACAATCTCCTTTCCGGTTTTGTCGCATAGAGATGGGCGGAATGGGTGTTTTGTACACTTTATGTTGAGAAACCCGAGGAGGCGAGTCTATGTTACCGATTATTACCATTGCGCGTCAGTACGGAAGCGGCGGCCACGAGGTCGGCGAGCGCCTGGCGGAAAAATTGAATGTCCCCCTTCTCGACAAGCAGCTGATCGCCATGGCGGCAAAAAAGAGCGGGCTGAGCGAGGAAGTCTTTGAAAAGGCGGACGAAAAAGCGGGCAACAGCCTTTTGTATTCCATGGTGATGGGAAACTACACCTTCGGAAGCCGTATCACCGGCATCAACGATATGCCCATCAACGATAAGCTGTTCATTCTGCAAAGCGACATCATCAAGTCGGCTGCGGATAAAGGCCCGTGCGTCATCATCGGACGCTGCGGCGACTACATCCTGCGCGAGTACGACAACGTGTTCCGCGTATTCATCCACGCCAATAAGGAAGCGCGCATCAAGCGCATTTTGAGCAAAGGTCTGTGCGATGAGAAGAAGGTCTCCGATTTTGTCACAAAACGTGATAAGCAAAGAGCGAATTACTACAACTTCTACTCGAATAAGCGCTGGGACGATCTTTCGAATTATCACCTCACCATCGATTCTTCCGAATTCGATATTGATGAGGTTGCGGAGATCATCATTACGGCCATCGGCAAGATCAAGCCGCCCGCAAAGAAGTAAGCCTTTGCACATTCAATTTGAGTTTACCTTACCTTTTATATTTTTCATTTTTTATCCCTTCAGAAAAAGAGGCGTACCTTTTGGTGCGTCTCTTTTTCTATGGTAATATTCTTTTATCCCGTTACGGAGTCTATCTCGCTGTCTCCGCCCTCTATGCGCACACTCACGCGCTGCGGCAGGCACACGGCAGATTCTCCCGCACGCTTGATAATCCCCTTGTTCACACAAATTTTGTCCGGGCACGGACTTGAAACGAAATGTGCGCCGTCTTTGTCAAGCTCAATCACCGCGCCGTTCACTTCCAGCGTTAATGGCTCCTTTAAATCGGCCAGCACAACGCGGCGGTACACTTCGCCATCCTGCTCAATGACGGCCTCTGCCCCCTTTGGGCGCGTTTTGGCATAGAGATACACGCCTGCCGCCACAGCGAGCACCAAAACGAGCAGGAGCGCTTCTTTCCATGAAAATTTTCGCTTTTCCATCGCAGCCCCTCTTTCAGGAAACAAGCGTGTAATCGCGGCTTGTGCGTGTAAAGCGGTCTTTCAGTCCGTCCGTCACCGTGATGTTGTTGTCCGAATTGATGAAAATACCTTCGGCATCGAATTCTTCCAGCAGCTTCATGCCGTCTTCTCTGCCGAGCACAAAGCACGCTGTGGAAAGCGCATCGGAAAGCACGCCGCTTTTCGCGACGACCGTCACGGAAACAAGGCCGCTTTCTGCCGGGTAGCCCGTTTTCGGATCGAGCAGATGGTGGTATAAAACGTCGTCCTGCTCAAAGTATTTTTCGTAGCTGCCGGAGGTGGAGACAAAGCCCTCCGCCAGCGTTACCGAACCGAGAGAGCCGTCACCGTTCGGGTCGCGCACCGCCACGCTCCACGGCTTGCCGGAGCTTTTTTCGCCGTATACGCCCACGCTGCCGCCGACCGCAATGATAGCCGCTTTTGCGCCCGCTTCTTCGTAGGCTCTGACTGCCGCGTCACACGCCGCACCTTTGCCGACCGAACCGAGGTCCACCGCCATGCCGAGATTTTTCAAAGACGCCGTCTGCTCCGTTTCGTCTATGCGCAGCAAAGAGTGATTCACATACGGCAGTAAGGATGTGATGAGGTCACTGTCCGGCACTTCGTTCAATTCGTCATCAAAGTCCCATAAGCGCGAGATCGGCGCAATGGTCACATCGAATGCGCCGCCGCTTTTTTCCGAAACCGACTGCGCCTGCGTTAAAATGTTCAGCGTTTCATCACTCAGCGTCACCCAGTCCTTGCCCGCGTTGTTATTCAGCTTCTGAATATCGCTGTTCTCCACACGCCAAGAGATTTTCTGCTCCAGCGCTTCCACCGCGTCCGCCGCTTTCACGGCCGCGTCCTCGCGGTTTTCGCCGTAAACGGTTTGCTGCACGTAGCTGCCCATGGCGTAGGTCGTCACCTCGTACCGTTCTTCTTCGCGGTCCAAAAGCGGAAACAGCGCCAAGACAACGATCACCAAAAACAAAACTGCAACAAAAATCAGCGTCAGATGTTTCGCTTCCTTTTCCGTAATCGTTTTAAAAGAAAAACGCGCCGGGCGCTTTACGTTTGCTTTCATAAAGACGAAATTCCTTCCGTTTGAGTTTCGGAACAATTTTAGCACAGATTGGTTTTAAAGTCCACCGTACATCTTTACAGCGGTATGAAAAAGCTGTAAACTATGAGTATCAAACGAAAAGGAGGCTGTGCCATGCGGAAAAATGCCTGCTGCTTTACAGGACACCGAGAAATTCCGCCCGAAGACCGGGAACCGCTCCGCGCGGCGCTGCTCTCCGAAATTCAAAGATTATATGCAGAAAAAGGCGTGACGGAGTTTTACACCGGCGGCGCAAGAGGATTTGACACCATGGCGGCGGAAGCCGTCTTGAAAATTCGCGAAGCTCTGCCCGTGCGGCTGCACCTCATTTTGCCGTGCAAAGGGCAAAGCGACCGCTGGCATTTTGCGGAAAAGCGCCGCTACCGTGAAATTTTAAATCAGGCCGATACTGCGGAATTCCTTTTTGAACGGTATACGCCGGACTGTATGCTGCGGCGTGACGACGCCATGGTAGCGCGCAGCGGCTACTGCGTCTGCTATCTGCGCGACCCTGCCGCCAAACGCGGCGGCACCGCTTATACCGTAAGAAGAGCGAAAAAAGAGGGCCTTGAGATCATCCACTTGATCCCCGTAGAAGTTGAACAGCTCACACTGCTGTGATGTGAAACAAGACGAATAAAGTTTTCGTCGACCTTTTTCAAAAGGTCGTGAGGTCTCGGGGCAACGCCCTAAGTCGCCATTCGCAAATGGCGAAATCTTTTTGCCTACTTCAAAATCAGGAGGATAGGCTAAACTGTCCAGTGGACAGTTTAGCCGCAAGGGACCCAATTAGGGGGTCCCTTGAAAGGGCGAGCCAACGCGAGCCTTAGAAAAAAACACCTCAAAATCGAAAGGACATCCATGAAGAAAAAAGCAGAGCACATCGCGCTCATCGGACTATTGGGTGCACTGGCACTGGTGCTGGGAATCCTCGAAAATCTCCTGCCCCCGCTGCCGGGCATGCCGCCGGGCGCAAAAGCCGGGCTTTCAAACCTTGTCACCATGTTCGCCGCCGGCGCTATCGGCCTGCCCGCGGCGCTGTTCATTGCGGCAATCAAGGGTCTGTTTGCGTTTTTGACGCGCGGTGTTTCCGCCGGGCTGATGAGCCTTTGCGGCGGACTTTTGAGCACGCTCATCATGGGCATACTGTGGAAAAAAACAAAATTCACGCCGGTCTTCATCGGTGTCTGCGGTGCGTTCGGGCACAACCTCGCACAGCTGCTCGTCGCGTTATGGATGACCGGCTTCGGCGCGCTGGGGTATATTCCCGCGCTCGTGCTGTATTCGGTCGTCTGCGGCATCTGCACCGGGCTTTTGCTGCAGGTTTTACTCCCGCTGTTGGAGAAGCTACCGGTTTTGAGGAAATAATTTTATGATAAACTTATTTTCTAAGGGTTCGCGTGCGAACCCTTTAGGAAATCCATGCAACTGGGTTCACTACGTCTGAACAGTCCTCGTTTTTCGTTAGGCAAAAAGATTTCGCGCTCTGCGGAGCGCGCCTCTGAGCTTTGCCCCGAGACCCCATAAACTTTCTGAAGAAAGTTTAATCAAAGACTTTTAACCGCCGTTTCACGTCGTCTATCAAAAAAACGCCTATCCTCGCAAAAAGGACAGGCGTTTTTCAGCTTATGTTATTCTTCCGCTTTCGGAGCGTTCTCTTTTTCGGCCTGCTCCATGTTTTCCTTTGCAACCGCCAGCATCAGCTTGATACGGTTCTCCTGGTTGACCTTCGTCGCGCCCGGATCGTAATCAATCGGCACAATATTCGACTTCGGGTACAGGTTTTTCAGGCTGCGGATCATGCCCTTGCCGACGATGTGGTTCGGCAGGCAGCCGAACGGCTGTGCACAGATGATATTCGGGTAGCCGCTTTCAATAAGCTCCATCATTTCCGCGGTCAAGAGCCAACCCTCGCCCATCTTGCAGCCGTAGCCGATGACGCCTGTGATGAGCTTTTTGAGGTGCGCATACGAGGACGGCACAGTGAAGCGGTTAGAAACAGTGTTCGCGTGCTCCACGGCGCGGATAACGTGGCTTTCGATGCCGACGAGGTAGTCAAAGAGGATCTTCACAACCCCAAACTTCGCCTTGCTGCCGCCGAAAAGCTTAATATCTTCCATGCGGTTATCGACTTTAAACAGCATGAAGCCAAGCAGACCCGGCACCATCGTTTCGCAGTTCTGGCTGAACAGGAACTCTTCCAGATCGTTGTTGCCGATGGGCGAATACTTGACGTAAATTTCGCCGACAACACCAACGCGCACTTTCTTTTCGCCGGTCACAGGCACGTTCGCAAAATCCTCCGCGATCTGCGGCAGGATCGTCTCCATCTCCTTTGCGGAGTAGCCCTTTTCCTTTGCGAACATATCGGTCAGCTTTTTCGTCCAATCGTCCACAAGCTTCCGGCTCGCGCCCGCCTCTTTCTCATACGGTCTCGTCTGGTTGTGCAGCAGCATCAAAAGGTCGCCGTACGCAAGCACGCCCAGCGCCTTGCGGATCATCGGCAGCGTCAGCTTGAAGCCGCTGTTTTTCTCGAGTCCGGACATATTGAGCGAAATGACCGGAATATACGAAAGGCCGTCTTTTTCCAGCGCCTTTCTCAAAAGGTGAATGTAGTTCGAAGCACGGCAGCCGCCGCCCGTCTGGGTGATGATGAGCGCCGTTTTATGCAGATCATATTTGCCGCTGTGCAGCGCGTCCATCATCTGGCCGATGGTGAGCAGCGCCGGGTAGCAGGTATCGTTGTGGACATATTTCAGACCCTCATCCACAATCTGACGGCCGCGCGTCTGGAGAATCTCCACGTTGTAGCCGTAAGAAGCGAACAGGTTTTCAAATAAACGGAAATGGATGGGCGCCATGTTCGGTGCAAGGATCGTATAACCCTCTTTTTTCATTTCCTTTGTAAATTCAACGCGATCGGTAAAAGCCATATTCGTGCGCCTCCCTTACTGTAAATCCAGCGCCGCAAACAGGCTGCGGAGACGAATACGCACCGCGCCGAGGTTTGTGATCTCGTCGATCTTGAGCTGGGTGTAGATTTTGCCGCCGTCGTGCAGAATGCCGCGCACCTCGTCGGTCGTGATGGCGTCCACGCCGCAACCAAACGAGACAAGCTGAATGAGGTTCACGCGCTTATCCGCACGGTCTACAACGTACTTTGCAGCCGCGTACAGACGGGAGTGATACGTCCACTGGTTGAGGACCTTCGTCGGGAATTTCTTCTCCTTGCACGCAACGGCGTCTTCCGTCACAACAACCGCGCCGCAGTCGCAGATGAGGCTGTCAATGCCGTGGTTGATCTCCGGGTCCACATGATACGGACGACCGGCCAGCACGATAACAGGCTTATGCTGTTCTTCGGCGAGCGCGAGGAATTTGTCGCCGATGGCACGCACGGCGCGCATGTAGAGGTCATACTCCGCATACGCCGCGTCGGACGCTTTCTTCACGTCTTTTTTCGTGAACGTACCGTTCGGGAAATGGCGGCGTAAAATCTCGTACATCTTGCCGGGGAAATCGTGTCTGCGGTGCAAGCCGACATAATCGCCGATGAAGGCGGTGTCTTTCAGTTTCTGAATATTGGAGGAGATGACCTCCGGGTAATAGGCGACGACCGGGCAATTATAGTGGTTGTCGCCGAGATTTTCGTCAAAGTTATACGTCATGCAGGGGTAGAACACCGCGTCCACGCCCTCGTCAAGCAGCGTTTCCACGTGGCCGTGCATCAGCTTTGCCGGGAAGCACGCCGTATCGGACGGAATGGTGTGCTGCCCCTTTAAATAAAGCTGGCGATTCGACGCCGGTGACGTTTTCACATCGTAGCCGAGCGTTGTGAAGAACTTATACCAGAACGGCAAAAGCTCGTACATGTTGAGGCCCATCGGAATGCCGATGACCGGCTTGCCCGTGTCTTTGTATGTATAGCGCGCGAGCAGCTTGCGCTTTTCTTCAAACATGTTGTACTGTGCTTCGGTGGATTTCACGCCCGTCACCGGCTTTTCACAGCGGTTGCCGCTGATGAACTTGCGTCCGCCGGAAAAGGTGTTCACCGTCAACTTGCAGCTGTTGGAGCAGCCGCGGCAGGTGATAGCCTTTACGCTGTGGGTGAATTCTTCGAGCGCTTCCTTGCTCAAAAGCGTCGAAAGCTCCGTCGCCTTACCCGCAGCCTGTGCTTTTTCGCGTGCATACAGTGCGGCACCGTATGCGCCCATCAGGCCCGCAATGGTCGGACGGATGACATCGTGGCCGATCTCCTGCTCAAACGCGCGCAGTACGGCGTCGTTCAGGAACGTACCGCCCTGCACGACGATCTCCCGGCCGATTGCTTTGGAATCGACCGCACGGATAACTTTATACAGCGCGTTCTTGACAACGCTGATGGAAAGACCCGCGGAGATGTTCTCCACCGTTGCGCCGTCCTTCTGCGCCTGTTTCACGGAGGAGTTCATAAACACCGTGCAGCGGGAGCCGAGGTCGACCGGGCGATCCGCAAACAGACCGAGCTTTGCAAAATCTTCAATGGAGTAACCCAGCGCACCCGCAAACGTCTGGAGGAACGAGCCGCAGCCAGAGGAACAAGCCTCGTTGAGGAAAATATCGTCGATGACGCCGTTTTCGACCTTGAAACACTTGATGTCCTGACCGCCGATGTCGATGATGAAATCGACCTTCGGGTTGAACGCGCGCGCCGCGTAGAAGTGCGCCATCGTCTCTACGATGCCGTAATCGACGGAAAACGCGTTTTTGATGATGTCTTCGCCGTAGCCGGTCGCCGCGCAGGCGCAGATCTTCGCCTGCGGGAAACGCGTGTAAACTTCAAGCAGGAATTCGCGCATCAGCGGGACAGGGTTGCCGCTGTTCGACATATAGCGCGAACAAACAATATTGCCGTCCTTATCCGTCACAACGGCTTTAACGGTCGTGGAGCCCGCATCGATGCCGATATAAACCGGCTCGCCGTCCTCCAGTGTGTCGCGCACCTTAACGCCGGCGTTAAGGTGGCGCTTTGTGAATGCTTCATAATCCGCCTTGTCCTTAAAAAGCGGCGGGCAGGCGCGGTATTCTTCCTTTGCCGTGTAATGCGCAATGCGGTTGATGATCTCCGCAAGCGTCGTCTCATTGCCGTCCGCCGCAAACGCCGCACCCAACGCGACGAAATACAGCGAATTTTCCGGGCAGATGCCCGTAATGCCGAGCGTCTTATCAAACGCCACGCGCAGCTCGCTCAAAAACGTCATCGGGCCGCCGAGGTATACGACCTTGCCCGCGATTTCTCTGCCCTGCGCAAGACCCGCAACGGTCTGGTTCACAACGGCGTAGAGAATGCTTGCCGCCACGTCTTTTTTCTGCGCGCCCTGATTTAAAAGCGGCTGAATATCGCTCTTTGCGAACACGCCGCAACGGGAAGCAATGGTGTAGATCTTCTCATGCTCTTTCGAGAGTGTGTTGAGCGCATCCGGGGTGATGTTCAAAAGCGTCGCCATCTGGTCGATGAACGCGCCGGTGCCGCCCGCGCAGGATCCGTTCATACGCACCTCAAGGCCGGAGGCGTTATTGCCGTCCGTAAGGAACAAAATTTTCGCGTCCTCGCCGCCAAGCTCGATGACCGCATCCGTACCCGGCACAAGGCGGTTCACCGCAATGCGCGTCGCGTACACCTCCTGCACGAACTGAATGTCACTGCGCTCTGCAAGACCCATACCGGCCGAGCCGGAAATGCTCAAAAGCACCTTTTCTTTCGGAAACTGCTCTGCCACTTCACGCAGCATCTCAACGGATTTCTCCACGATGCGCGAAAGATGACGCTCATATTTTTTGAAAAGCACCTCGTTCTGCTCGTTCAGAACAACGCACTTTAAGGTCGTGGAACCAACGTCCAAACCGATTCTCATCATGTTGATTCATCCTTTCTGCGGTATCCTTTCCGCATCGTATACCGATACCGCATAAATGCCGCCTGTTTCGGCAGCTCTTACATATCCGCAAAATTACCCAAATATACTTTTAATGATACCACAGGCGCGCGCGCAATTCAATACGCAGCACCGCGGCGAGATTGTAAAAAATTCGTGACATAACGCGGTTTTTCTTGTGTGGGAAAGCCATTTTCCGCACGGGTTTTCCACTTTTTGTCTTGTCCGGGGCGACTATTTTAACGGCTTTTCGCATATAACTCACCGATGAGAAATGAGGAGGGTTTCCTATGTCAAACGGCAAAAGAAGGTATTTTCCGGGCGCCAACACCGGGCGCGGATTCATCGGGCATTTTGAGGGCATCGTGCCGCCGTGGAGCGAGCCGCACTACACCTACGTTTTAAAGGGCGGCCCCGGGGTAGGAAAAAGCACATTGATGAAAAAATGCGCCGCCATCGCACGGGCAAACGGGTTTACCGTCGAAGAATTTCGCTGCGCAAGCGACCCCGAAAGCTTTGACGCCGTGCGTATCCCACAGCGGCGGCTCGTCTTACTGGACGGCACCGCGCCGCACACCATAGACCCCGCCATGCCGGGGATTGACGGCGAAACGCTGGATCTCGGACGGTTTTTGCACAAAGAGGTCTTCAAACGCCGCCGCGAAGAGCTTTTTGTCCTTGCAGAAGAAAACCGCGCGCACTACAAAAACGCGTTCGCGTGCCTTTCCGCCGCAGGCAGCCTGCGCCGTGCTGCCGTAAGCGAAGCCGCAAGGTCTGCCGACCTTACCATGATCCGCACATTTTTAAAAGAGGGTTTCACACTGCCGAAGGAAGGCACACCGCGCATACTATTTTTAACGAGCCCCACGCCCGCCGGCGTTGCGGATTTCCGGGAAGCACAGGATGCCGAAAACACCGTGTACCTGCCCGGCGTTTTGGGCGCGGTGTTCTTAAATGAAGCCATGAAGCTCGTGCAGAATACGCAGACTGAAATTTTCCTGCATCCGCTCACGCCGGAAGCACCGCAGTGCGTGCGCATCGGCGACACCATGCTGTGTGCCGCGGACGATACCCGCAGCACATTAAACGAGTTCCTTTTGAGCCCGCTTTCGGACTTCATCCCGTTCGCCATGCAGGAGGCCGAGACCTTGACTGCGCAGGCCGTGGAGGAGCTCAGGCTCTGCAAGCGCACACATGACGCGATTGAAACCATCTACCGCCCGTTCGTCGACTACGACCATGTAGAGCGAGAAACGAACCGTCTGCTGGAAACCCTAAAGCTGTGATAGACAAAAACGAAAGCGAAAATCTGTGAATTCGGCACATTGCAGTCGATACATAAACGTGTTAAACTGAACACAGCGAAGCGATGCAAAAGTTTTTGATCGACCTTTTTTCAAATGAAGGTCAAACCGAACCCATGGTTCGGTCGTGAAATCCAAAGGCAACGCCTTTGGTCGAACTCTGCAGAGTTCGAAACTCTTTTGCCTACCTAAAAATCAGGATGGGAGCTTTAACAGTCCGGCGGACTGTTAAAGTGTGGGAGGCCCAATTAGGGAGTCTTCCAAAGAATTTGCGGTGCAAATTCTTGAAAATCTCAGAAAGCACTAAAAGTATTGAAAAGAAAGGAATTTAAACTCTATGCAGATCACATTTCTCGGTGCAAGCCACGGCGTGCCGGAGGCGAATCGCCGCTGCTCCTGCACCTTGATCGAAACGAACGGCCGATATTATTTCATCGATATGGGCGTCAACGCCATCGATGCCCTGCGCACACGCGGCATCGAGGTGGAGGACGTCAAGGGCATCTTCATCACGCATATGCACGGCGACCATACAAACGGGCTCATCTCATTCGTCGACCTTATCAGCTGGTATTTTAAAACCGCCGACCCCGAAATCTGCCTGCCGAACTTGGAGGGCGTTGAGGCCATCCGTGCATGGCTCAAAGCGAATCACTGCGAAATGCGCGACCTGCGCTTTAAAAAGATCACGGACGGCACAATCTTCGACGACGGATATTTAAAAGTCACCGCCATTCCCACGCAGCATTGCCCGGATTCCCATGCTTTTTTCGTGGAAGCCGAGGGCAAAGCCGTGCTGTTCACGGGCGACTTAAAGCATCCCAACGTCGATTTTCCAAAAATCGCCAAGGAAAAGCCGACCGAATTTATCATCTGCGAAGCCGCACACTTCCCGGCGACCGATTACGCGCCCGTTTTGGCCGCCTGTCCCACAAAGCAGGTGCTCGTCAACCACTACGCGCCGTGGAATATCCCGAACGTCATGCAGCTTGCGGAAACGCTCGCTCCGCTGCCCGTCAAATTTGTGAACGACGGCATGCAAATCACGCTTTAAATTCATACGCAAAAAGGTCTGCTCCGCTTTGGTGAGCAGACCTTTTCCTTTTACTTTTTGTTGACGGGATAAATACCCGACCAGCCGCAGTTGCCGTCTTTGTCTTTCAGCTCCACGCGCACGAACGTGTCCGTAGGCTGCACTTTATACGTCGCTTCGGTCACATTTTCGCCTACCGTCGCGCGGTCGCCCGCCCAAACGGTATCGGTGAAGAACACGACCTCCTGCACCGGCGAGGTATGCACCGTGACCGTGCCATTTTCAATTTCAACGCGGAAATTCGG
The DNA here is from genome assembly GCA_021029595.1 of Hominenteromicrobium mulieris. Classification (GTDB taxonomy): domain Bacteria; phylum Bacillota; class Clostridia; order Oscillospirales; family Acutalibacteraceae; genus Hominenteromicrobium; species Hominenteromicrobium mulieris. The sequence goes on from JAJJOY010000006.1 coordinate 47,213, forward strand.
CCCCTGCGTTGCGTAGAAGCGGTTTGCACGGATAGCCGCCAAAACACCCTCGCGCGTCAATTCATCCGCCTGCACCATGATGTACGAACGCGTCTCGTCGCCCGTGTAGTGATGCGCATCGTCCGCCGCCATGCACGGCAAATAGTGCCCCAAAAGCGCCATTTCGTCGAAAAACACACCGGAATACGGACGGCAGTTCCACGGCAGGCCCGAAGTGGTGTTGTAAATCTCGCACCCGTCAATGCCGTACAGCTTCACGACCTCCGAAGCGCGATCCAGCGACCATGCGGGGTGCGCCAAGATTGCAATGCCGTTCACGTTATGGATTTCATCGATGATCTTCTGCGCGGAAAGCCCCGGCGCGCGTTTTGTAAGCGCAGGCGCTTTCTCCATGCCGATACCAACGATGTGGTAAATGCCCTCCTGCACGGTACTGCCCACGTCGAACTCCGTGCCGTTTAAGAGGAGAAAATTTTCCTCTTGCCGCCCCTCACCGTGGAACCAGTGGTCGGTCAGCGCAAGGAAATCATAGCCTTTTGATTTGTATAATGCAATCGTTTCTTCCGGCGCATACGCGCCGTCCGAGTTCGTTGTATGGGTGTGCAGATTGCCCTTATACCAAATTTTGCCGAACGCATCCGTAAACATAGTCTTTCCCCCATCCTGCTTTTCGTCTCTTTGGGATTATCATAGCACGATGGCGAGGTGAGTGCAAGCTTTGTGCATGAAAAAAAGGCGGCAATGCCGCCCTTTCAGGGAACCTATAGTGCTTATGCTTTTTCCGCGCTCGGTGCTTCTATCAGCTTTGCTTTCTGCAAGGCGACGACGACAGCCGGGACCAGAATAAGCTGCACCACGATGCCCGGGATTGCGTTTAAGAGTGCGCCGGAAATGAATGCCGCAAATGTGAACGCGCCCGCATCTGCCGCAATGCCGCTGAGGATCACCTTCACGATACCCCAGACGATTCTGCCCGCGACCATAGCGATCAAAAGGCTGCCGTACAGCGTGCCGACAGTCTGCTTTTTGAACACCTTGCGGTACATGATGCCGCTTACAAGGCCGTATGTCAGCAGCTCAAACGCCATAGCGATGGCGACGTAGAACGGCGGCATGCCGAACATCACCATGCGCAGCAGCGGGGCGATAAAGCCCACAACCGCGCCCACCGGGCCGCCGCATACGAAGCCTGCAAGCAAAATCGGCAGGTGCATCGGACACAGCATTGCGCCGATCTGCGGGATATGCCCGGTGAAGAACGGCAGTACTAACGCAAGCGCCAGAAAAAGTGCACCGAGCACAAGATTTTTAACGGAAAATTTGCTGTTTGTACGGTTCATTGAAATACCCTCCCAGATACAAAAAGACCACGAAGCATTCCGCCCATACCGAGCGAAAAGACCTTCGTGGTCTATTTTTTTAAGTGGCTTAAAATACTTTCAAACGGCGTTTCGCCGCGCGGTCTTTTGACCGTTGCCGCTTCCTGCAGCTTTACTGTCTACATCATAGCATAAATTAACCTTAAAGTCAACTATCAAATTTTAGTTTTGCCGAAAAAACTTACTTTCCCGCGCTAAGAATGACCGTAACGTCCGGGTGCAGCTGCAAAACGGAAGCCGGCACCTCCGGCGTAACCTTGCCGAAGCAAGCCTTTTCGACGATCTCCGCCTTATCCGGGCCTGCGATGAGAAGAATCTTCTTCGCCTTCATAATGGTGCCGATGCCCATGGTGATGGCCTGCGTCGGCACATCCTCGCGGCGCTCGAACAAACGGGAGTTCGCGTTGATGGTGCTCTCCGTCAGCTGTACGGTGTGCACTGTCGCCGGGAAGTTATCCGTCGGCTCGTTAAAGCCGATATGTCCATTGTGGCCGATGCCGAGCAGCTGCAGATCGATGCCGCCGAGAGACTGAATAAAGCTCTCATAGCGCACAGCCTCTTCTTCAAGGTCATCTGCGTGGCCGTTCGGCACATGTGTGTTCGCCTTGTCGATATTCACGTGGTCAAAGAGGTTGTCGTTCATGAAATAGCGGTAGCTGTTCGGGTTCGTACCGTCCAGACCGCAGTATTCGTCAAGGTTTACGGTGCGCACTTCGGAAAAATCCAGTACGCCGTCCTCATAACTCTTTACAAGATCTTTGTAGGTGCCGATCGGCGAAGAGCCTGTTGCAAGACCCAGCACGCAGTTCGGCTTCAAAAGCACCTGGCCGCCGATGATGCCGGCTGCAATGGCGCTCATTTCTTCATAGGTTTTCGTTTTGATAATACGCATTTGAATATTCATCCTTTCAATACAGTAAAGCGCCAGCCTTATGCCGTGCGCGTTTTTACCCAAAGAGTTTCTACCTACAACTATACCATAAAATTTGCAAAAGTAAAGGCATTCCCGCAGAAAACCGCGAAACGGTTCCCGGAAATGCCCCAATTTACTTTATGCCGTCTTTTTCACCGCTTTTTTCTTTTTCAGCGTCTCAAGCGGGATCTGCGCCAAAATGACCGCCGCAAACACCAGAACGCAGCCCAAAAGCTCGCGTCCGTTCATGCTTTGGCCGAGGACCAGCCAGCCGGAAAGCGCCGCAAACACAGATTCAAGGCTCATGATAAGAGACGCCACCGCAGGCGGGGTATCCTTCTGCCCCAAGATTTGCAGCGTGTACCCCACGCCGCTCGACATCAGGCCCGTGAAAAGCAGCGGCCCTGCACTTTTTAAAATGTCCGCAAGCGTGAACGTCTCCGTAAACAGCGCCGCTGCCGTGCAAAGAATGCCGCAGACAATAAACTGCACGCACGAAAGTGCCACGCCGTTCACCATCGGTGAGAAGCGGTCGATGATGAGGATATGTACGGAAAAGCCCAACGCACACAAAATGACAAGCAGGTCGCCCGGCGCGATGGTGAAGCCTTCCTGCACGCTTAACAAATACGTGCCCGCCGCCGCAATAACAACGCTCACCCAAACCGTTGCGGGCACGCGTTTTTTGAGGAACAAACCGAGTATCGGCACAATCACGATGTAAAGCGCCGTCAAAAATCCGGCCTTGCCCACTGTCGTAAAGCTGATGCCGAACTGCTGCAAATTAGAGGCCACGGCAAGTGCCGAGCCGCACAGCGCGCCGCCCACCCACAGGGTCTTGCGGCTCTGCTTCCTCTCTTCGTCCGTCTGCGTTTTTTTCGGCGCTTTGCGCTGCATAAACAGCAGCACGGGCAAAAGTGCCAGCGCGGCAATGAAATTGCGTACGCCGTTAAACGCAAACGGGCCCAAATGGTCCATGCCGAGGCTCTGCGCTACAAACGCCGTGCCCCAAATAAGGGCGGTGATCGTCAGGAGCAAGGCTCCGCGAAATTGCTTCATGAAAATTCCCTTCAAGTCGTCGTTTTACACTTCGTTCGTCTCGCGCGTCAGATTCTTCATCCAGTTATACCGGTTGATCTTCACCACGGCAACGAAGCATTTTAAGATCTGGTCGCATTTGAGGCACGCAAAAACCACCCAAGGCGGCGCACCGAGGTAAGACGCGATAATGGCAGACGGCAGCACCACAAGGAACACGAAGATCGTGTCGTTGCGGAAGACAAACGAAATGTCGCCGCCGGATTTAACAAGGCCGAACAGGCACGCCGCCTGATAGCACGTGCCGATAATCGTAACGGAAATGACATTGATGAACTCACGCGCATACGCCACGGCCGCATCGCTCGCGCCGTACAGCCCGATGAACGGGTCGCGCAGGAAGTGCACCGCAATGCCGGAAAGAATGCCGAGGCCAAGGAAAACGACCTGCGTTGTGCGGGAATACTCGCGAATTTTTTCCATACGTCCGGAGCCGACCGTCTTGCCGGTGATAATGCCCACCGCGCTCGAAAGGCCGTTCATTGCAATGTACATCATATTGTGCAACATATTCGCGATACTCACCGCCGCAATGACGCCCGCGTCATAACGGCCGAGAATCATCGTCTGCCCCAGCATGTTCACCGACCATACGACCTGCCCTCCCATGATGGGCAGACCGTAGCGCAGGAAATCGCGCGTCAATTCGCCGCCGCGCTTTAAGAGGTCGGCAAAGCGAAGCTTCAGTTTTTTATCGATGCAGCGCACGTAAACGACCATCACAACCGCTTCAATGATGCGCGAAAACAGCGTAGCCACTGCCGCACCGGTCACACCGAGTGCCGGGAAGCCAAGCTTACCGAAAATCAAAATATAGTTGCAGATGACGTTCACAATGAGCGTCACAAATGACACGTAAAGACCGATCTTCGCCGTCTCCACCGCGCGCATCGTCGCCACCATCACCTGCGAAATGCAGAAGAAAATGTACGAAAGGCTCACCACGCGCACGTAAACCGTGCCCGATTCAATGACCGAAGCATCACTCGTGAACAGGGATACGATCTGCGACGGCAATAAAAACGCCGTCACCGTAATGACCAAACCGATGAGCAAAGCAAACCGCACACCGATGGCCGCAATGCGGCGGATGCTTTTTGTATCGCGTTTACCCCAATACTGCGCAGCTAAAATGAGGATAGCACCCTCAATGCCGCCGATGAACATTTGCAGCAGCGTCTGCAGCTGGCTGCCCACATACACACCGGAAATCGCACTGTCGCCGAGCGTGCCGATCATCACGTTATCTGCAAGGCCGACCGCAAAGGTTACGGCGTTCTGCAGCGCAATCGGTATCGCGAGCGTGACGAGCGTTTTGTAAAAGCTCTTGTCTCTTGTGAAAAACATGTTTCCTCCCCCGGAGCCTGCGCCCCAAACTCAATACAATAGCGCACAAAAGCGCATCTTGCTTCTAATTATAAAAAAAAGCGAAGAAAAAGTCAATACAAAAAAGGGCGGCAAAGCCGCCCTTTCAAGCTCTCAAATTTTACGCATCTTCGTGTGTTGTCACGGTGCCCTCCGCCGTGCTCGTTTCCGATTCCGGCTCCGGCGTCGCCGTGGCTTCCGCACCGTCTGCGGCTTTTGCCTCCGCGGAATAGAGCACCGTCAGCGTCTCGGCATCTGCTTCGCCGGTCGCCGTAAGCCCGTTCGCTTTCTGGAACGCCTTTACGGCCTCCATCGTCACTTCTCCATACATGCCGGTGTATTCCACCGTCAGATAGCCAAGCTCCGCTAAGCGCTGCTGCATCGCGAACACATCGTCGCCCTCCGTGCCGGATTTGATCGCCGTGTATTCCGGCGCGGGCGAGGGGCTCGCCGTCGCTTCCGTTTCCGAAAGCTCGGAATCCAGCTCCAGCGCAGCGGAGTTTTCCTCCGTCAATTCGGGGTATGCAAGGCCCATCATGTCGATGCACGCGTTGTACACCGTCTTGCCCTGCCAATTCATATAATTCGGGTCGACGGCGTAAACACGGCCGTTTTTTACCGCCGAAAGATTCGCGTACTGCGCGTCCTGCATGATCTGCCCGCGCACATCTTCTGAGCAGAAAATCATCGTCGGGTCGCTCAATCGCAAATCGTCAAACGTAAACGTGCCGCCCGTAAGGCCCTTAAAAATGTTCGTCAGACCGATATACGACATCATCACGCTGCCAAGCTCATCGCCCGTCACCGCAGAGCCGTTTACATCCGAAATATAGCACGCCGTCACCACGGTGTTGCTTTCCGGTGCCAAGCGCGAAAGGTCGTCGAGCGAGGAGAAGATCTTCTGCGCTGCCTTCACGCCTACATTATAGCCCGTAGAGCCGCCGTTCAAAGCCGTGCCCACCTGCGCGTACAGGCGTTCAAAATCCTCGCGGTTTTTCGCACGCGTCAAAAGGAGCACCGTAATGCCCGCGTTTTCAAGCGTCTGCTTTTCGCTGTCGTCCATCGTCTCCGCCAAAACGAGATCCACACCTGCAGAGATCACACTCTGCGCATCCGTTGCGGAAACCTTCGGCAGAACTTGTAAATCGGGCTGTGTGCAGTCGTCGCTTGCAAGCGATAAGCTCGTCTCGTACCCCATCGCCAGCACCACATCCGCTAAACTGCCGGAGAGTACCGCCACCTTCTGGGGTTTTGCGTTTAACGTCACTTCGTTCACGGTCACCGGGTATTCCTGCGAAACGGCGCCTGATTCAATATTCGCCGGCTGCGAGCACGCCGTCGCGCTGAACGCCACCAAAACGCTCAAAACGACCGCCGCAGCGCAGCGCATCCATTTTTTCATATCCATAAGCATTCGCCGCAAAAGCGGCATCCTCACTTTCCGGGTCATATCCGCACAGCTTTAGCCGTGCGAAAACAAAAGGTCTAAGCATCATAATACACAGTTATTGTAACCGCATTGCCCTGTATATGTCAACCTTTTTGCCAAAAAACGCTTGACTTTTTCTCTCAAAACCGATAAAATAGTATGCGCAAAGCGTGTTTTTCCATGCTTTAGCCGAATATAGAAACGTATCGAAGCGGTCATAACGGGACTGACTCGAAATTTCGACAGGACCTGTGATTTTCGTCCCCCTGATTCTCCTTGATATTCCTCAACACAGAAAATCTCAAAATCGAATATTTTTTGCCGTCTCTCCTGTTTTCTCTCCAACGAATTTTTGAGCAAATTTCTGGAAAGAAAACCGGACGAAAATAGACACGGAGAGTTGTCCGAGTGGTCGAAGGTGCAGCACTCGAAATGCTGTAGACCGAAAGGTCTCTAGGGTTCGAATCCCTAACTCTCCGCCACAAAAAGCCTGTAATCACGCCGATTACAGGCTTTTTTATTTTTGCCCAAAGGATAAGCCTGCACGATCTTCGGTTTTCAGGGGAGAAAATCAGAAGTTCTCCCCGGCACCGATCGACCCCCAGCGGCTGCTGAAGTCGCCGCCCTCTGGCAGAGCAAGCCCTGTCTCCATCGCCTGTGCCGAGGTGATCTTGGATTTGTAATCCAAGTGGGCGTAGATATTCGCCGTGGTGGTAAAGTCGCTATGTCCCAGCCACTCCTGAATGTGCTTGAGGGGGACGCCATTGGCCAGCAGCAAACTGGCGCAGCTGTGCCGTTACGGTATAATAACGACAAACAGAAAAAGCCCCGTATATCAAGGGTTTTCGGTTATCTGGCAAGGTTTTTCATCCTTTTCCAAACCGAAAAATCGAGCCGCGAAGTAGTTATATCGTAGGGGGTGTTATAGTAACGACAAAAATAAAATACCGTTTGGGCAGGCTGTCAGCCCGTCCAAGAAATCAGGACATTTCCTCTGAAAAGAAGAAATGTCCTTTTTTTGTACCCAAAATCAGATGCCGACAGGAGGAACACAATGCCTGAAAAAACAGTGCAGAAGGAACCGGACAAAAAGCCCGTGCCATCCAAAAAGCCGAAACCGCAGCAGGAAGTAGTCGTTCAGATTCCGCTCTCCGAACTGCATCCGTTCCCGGATCATCCCTTTCAGGTGCGGGAGGATGCGTCCATGCAGGAAACCGCCGAAAGCGTCAAGGAGTACGGCGTCCTCGTCCCCGCGCTGGCGCGGCCACGGGAGGACGGCGGCTATGAGCTGATCGCAGGCCACCGCCGTAAACACGCCTGTGAGCTGGCGGGACTGACCACAATGCCCGTCATTGTCCGCAACATCGACCGGGACGCTGCCACCATCATCATGGTGGACAGCAATCTCCAGCGAGAAAACATTCTTCCCTCCGAACGCGCCAAAGCCTACAAGATGAAGATGGAGGCCATCAAGCGGCAGGGCGCACGGACGGATCTGACTTCGCCGAAAATTTCGGCGAAGTTCCGCAGCGATGATGAAGTTGGGCAGGAAGCCGGTGTGAGCGGTGACACCATTCGCAACTACATTGCCCTGACGCAGTTAGTCCCGGAGCTTCAGCAGATGGTGGATGAGAAGAAAATCGCCCTCAGTCCTGCCTACCAGATTGCGGCGCTGACGCCCAAGGAGCAGGGCTTGCTTCTGGAAACCATCGACAGCGAACAGGCCACCCCCTCGCTCTCTCAGGCGCAGCGGATGAAAAAGCTCAGTCAGAGCGGCGAGCTGAACGAGGACACCATGCTTTCGATTATGATGGAACAGAAGAAACCGGAGAAAAACGACATCACGCTCTCCGGTGAAAAGCTCCGCAAATACTTCCCGCGTTCCTATACCCCGTTCCAGATTGAGAACACCATCTTCAAATTACTGGACGCATGGCAGAAAAAGCGCCAGCGCGATCAGAGCCGTTGAGCGGACAAGCAGTTTGTTTGTCCGCTATTTTCATGCCCGGAAGGAGGCACCCATGTATATCAACACGTTCAAATATACCCCCAAGGATGTGAGCTGCCAGCTTTGCACCGAGTATGTGAAAAAGCTGGGATGCACCGCCCTGCGCTGCCCGTGGCTGGCCGAGCGCATCGAGGCCGGTGTGGTCGGCTACCGTGAAGCGGTCTTAGAGACATTCCCCCATGAACGCCGCCTGTTCCAGCGCCTGAACCTGCTTATCAAGCACTATCCCGGAAGCCTGTGGAGCAACGAGCAGCATGAGCGCAGGATGCAGTACCAGCGCACGGTACAGGGCTACCGCCGCCGCAGGGATACCAACGCCTACTATGCGGCCATGTACCTGCTGACCTCTAACGACGACATTTACCGCCGCACGGCAAATTGCTTCTGTAAGCACGGGATTGAGTTCGGTTATGCGGTGCTGAAAAATACCTCGCCGCACAATTACGCGCTGTTCATGGCGGCGCGTGACCTCTGCGATAAGACAGAGGCTGTCACGATGGCGGACTTAGCGGAACCGGAGGTGATCGACCCGGAGGCGCTGCGCCTGATCGTCAACGCCACTCTGATCGCCCGTTATGGGCTTGCCGCCTTTCAGATCAGAGCGCGAGGTGCCGAATATGAACGCTGATGATTTTGTCGGCGGTCACAGCATCCTTGCGCTGGAGCGCTTTATGGACGAAACCCGCCACATGATTATTTTTGATGTCCTGTCGTGGAAATCCCCCGTGGGTGAAAAGGGCGAACGGCTGCGGCTGTTCCTATCCGACGTGGGATATGCCAAGGCGCAGGCATCCGAGAAACGCGGAGAAATCAAAATCCGCAAACACGCCGCCGTCATTGAGGGGCATATCCTTCCTGACCGGAAAAAGCGGCGTCACTAAAATGATTGGAGGAATTACCATGAGCAGAGTAACAGAGCTGGAAAAAGCGCTGACCACGCTGTTCCGCAAGGGTACGGAGGTCGGCTACACGGAAACGGAGATCGACGAGTTTCTGGAAAACATTGACTATCACGCCCTGCTGCAAGCTGTTTGGAACAAGGCCGAAACGGTCTATGCCTATCGCGCAGACGGCAAAAATGCGCTGAGCTTGGACTATCGCAGCACGGAGCTGTTCAAGCAGCGAGCGACGCTTCTCTATGAGGACGTGGGCGACAGCTATATCGGCGCGGTGTTTGCTGCCCACTCGATGGAGCTGTGGCTGCTGGAGGATATGGGCTTTGCCGTCGTTGCCAAATTCAGCGTGAACGCCGGAGAAGGCGAATACGTCACCGAGTATCGCGTCTACAAGGGCAGCGATTGGGCAGACAGCGAGATTTCTCTGGATTTGGAGGACTTGGTGGCCGAGCTTGCCGCCCTGTGCGATCCCTACTACGAACACGAGCAGCCCATCTATGAGCTGTGATGTGGGGAAGGAGTGAGGACGGAGCGGCTTCCCCATGCGGGAAACCATTCAGAACGCAAACGGCAAGCAGTTTCACGCCGTCAGCCTGTCCGGTGGCAAGGACAGTACCGCCATGCTGCTTTTGATGATCGAACGGGATATGCCCATCAACATGGTGCTGTCAGCGGACACCGGCATGGAGTTCCCGGAAATGTACGAACACCTTGCCAAACTGGACGAGCATCTTTTCCGGGAGCGCGGCATCCATATCACCACGCTGCGGCATCCCAAGAGCTTTGAATACCTGATGTTCGACGAACCCAAGCAGAAGCCCCGCAGTCTGGAAAACCGTGCAAGACTGGGCATCCCGCCCTACGGCAACGGCTGGCCGGGTATCCGCGTCCGCTGGTGTACCGGACAGCTCAAAACGCACCTCATCACCAAGGAGGTCAACCGGCTCAAAGGCGAGCTGGGCGCGATCCACTACGTCGGCATCGCCGCCGATGAAGCGCGGCGCTGCAAGGACGAGCGGTATCCCCTTGTAGAGTGGGGCATTACGGAGGCGCAGGCGCTTCAAGCCTGCTATGACCGGGGCTTTGACTTCGGCGGGCTGTATGAGATCTACCACCGTGCGTCCTGCTGGTGCTGCCCGTTCCAACGCATCGACGAGCTGCGGAAGCTGCGAAAACACCACCCGGAGCTGTGGGAAAAGCTGCTGGAGCTGGATCGCCGTGCGCTGGCGCAGTTCGGCACCGGCCCGCTGGGACAGTTCAAGCAGAACTGGAGCGTGGAGCGGCTGGATACGCGGTTTGCCAAGGAAGACGGCCAAACAGGTTGACTGCCCTGCGGAAAGGATTGAAGCAATATGGCTGTATTTCGCGTTGAACGGACGCGGGATTACACGGTGATGTGCAACCATCACCTGAAAGACAGCAATCTTTCCCTGAAAGCCAAGGGGCTGCTCTCCATGATGCTCTCCCTCCCCGACGAGTGGAACTACACCACGCGGGGGCTTGCTGCGATCTGCAAGGAGGGCGTGGACGCCATCGGGAAAACGCTCAAGGAGCTGGAGCTGGCAGGCTACATCATCCGCCGTCAGCTTCGCGGCAAGGACGGGCGCATTTCCGACACGGAATACACCATCTTTGAGAAGCCCCGAAAGCCCTCTCCACCGGGTACGGCATCACCAGATACGGAAAACCCGTATCTGGATAACCCAGATGCGGAGGAACCGGATACGGATAATCCCGCGCAATTAAATACTAAGAAATCTAATACTCAAAAATCAAATACTGATCTATCAAGCACTCATTCATTCTTTCTGCCTGCGGCGGACGGAATGACGGACGGGCTTGAGAAAAAAGCAGAGATCAGAGAGCAAATCGAATACGACATTCTCTGTCAGCAGTATGACCGGATGCAGCTCGATGAGCTGGCGGAGATCATGCTGGAGGTCGCTATGAACCGCAGCCCCACGGTCAAGATCGGGCGGGATGCGGAGTATCCCACCGGCTTCGTCCAACAGCGCTTTGAAAAGATCACCTCCATGCACATCGAAAAGGTTATGGACGGTATCCGCGAGAACACCACCCGCGTCTGGAATACGAAAGCCTATCTCATGGCGGCGCTGTTCAATTCCGTTTCCACCATCGACAACCACTATGCCATGCTGGTCAATCACGATTTTCACGGCGGCCCCTAAAGGCCGCTTTTTCATGCCCGATTCCGGGAGAAAGGATTTGATACCGATGAAACGTCCCCTTGCCTACATCACCGCTCCGTGGAGCGAAAATGAGTTTGAGAACACCGAAAACGCCGCCAAGTATTGCAGGGCGGTCTATGATGCGGGCTTTTCGCCCGTCTGCCCCGCGCTGTTTCTGCCGCTGTTCCTGCGCGATGAGATTCCGCAGGAGCATAAGGACGGCATCGACATGGCACGGGAATATCTGCGCCGCGCTCGTGTGCTGGTGGTTTGCGGCAGCACCGTGGATGAAAGCGTGAAAAACGACATCGCCGTGGCCGAGCGCCTGCGGATCACCGCCACCACGCTGGACGGCATCCTGACCGTCAAGGGACAGGGGCGCAGAAATGAATAAGCATCTTCTGCACCGGCTGGTGGTTCCGCCTTAGTGTCCCGGCGTTCTCCCTGCAAATCGAAGGAAAGGAGCGTGATAAGTCATGCAGGAAGAAGTTGAACAGAGAATCGTATCCCTGATGATCTCCTGCGGAAAGCTGGGTGAACAGGAATTTCGCAAGGCCGTTGCCAAGCTGCTGGAGCAGCTAAAAAACGACCATCAGAAATATCAGCACGGCAAGGCCAACCCCCACGGGAAAATGACCGTCAAGCAGCTTGCCGCCAAGGATAAGGGATTGCAGAGCATTGAAGTCACCGATCAGAATATCGGCTCATTCAACCGGATCGCCCGGAAGTATGGCATTGACTTCGCTCCATTCAAGGTCAAGGGCGAAAAGCGGTACATGGTGTTCTTCAAAGCACCGGACGCCGACGCTATGACCGCCGCGTTCAAGGAATATACCGCCAAGCAGGTCAGAAAGGCGGAGCGCCCTTCGGTGCTGGAAAAGCTGCAACACTTCAAGTCGCTCATTCAGGCGGCTGTGGTGGACAGGACAAAGCGGAAGGAGCTGGAACGATGAAGCAAATAAACGTCAAAAAGCTCATTCTTCCCAACATTCCGTATGTGTTCATCGCGTTGCTGGCCACCAAGGTCAGCGAGGCGGTGCGGCTGGCTCCCGGTTCGGACGCTTCCACGAAGCTGCTGAACATTATGACCGGCCTGAACACGGCGTTCCACTCCCTTGTCCCCAGCTTTCACCCCATTGACCTGTGCGTGGGCGTTGCCGCCGCCATTGCCATTCGGCTGGCGGTCTATATCAAGGGCAAAAACGCAAAGAAATTTCGCAAAAATCTGGAGTACGGCAGCGCCCGTTGGGGAACCGCCGAGGACATCAAGCCCTACGTCAATCCCGCATTTGAGAACAACATCATTCTCACGCAGACGGAGCGGCTGACGATGAATAGCCGCCCCAAAGACCCGAAAACGGCGCGGAATAAAAATGTCCTGATCGTCGGCGGCAGCGGTTCGGGCAAGACCCGCTTTTGGTTGAAGCCCAATCTGCTGCAATGCACCTCAAAAACCTATCCCACCAGCTTTGTCGTCACCGATCCCAAAGGGGACATCGTGGTTTCCTGCGGCCATGCGCTGCAAAAGAACGGGTATCAGATCATGATTCTCAATTCCCTGAACTTCAAGAAGTCCATGCACTACAACCCGTTCGCCTACATCCACTCGGAAAAGGACATTTTGAAGCTGGTCACGACGCTGATCGCCAACACCAAGGGCGAGGGCAAAGCCGGTGACGATTTCTGGGTGAAAGCGGAAACGCTGCTCTACACCGCCCTCATTGGGTACATCCACTATGAAGCGCCGGTGGAGGAACAGAACTTCTCCACGCTCATTGAATTTATCAATGCGATGGAGGTGCGTGAGGACGATGAGGACTTCAAAAATCCGGTGGACTTGATGTTCGACGAGCTGAAAAAGCGCAAGCCAGACCACTTCGCCGTCCGCCAATATGCCAAATTCAAGCTAAGTGCCGGCAAGACCGCGAAAAGCATACTTATTTCCTGCGGCGCACGGCTTGCACCCTTTGACATTCAGGAGCTTCGGGAACTGACGGCCTATGACGAGCTGCAACTGGACACGCTGGGCGACCGGAAAACCGCCCTGTTCATCATCATGTCTGATACGGACGATACCTTTAACTTTCTCATTTCCATGTGCTATACCCAGCTATTCAACCTGTTGTGTGAAAAGGCCGACGATGTGTACGGCGGACGCTTGCCGGTTCATGTCCGCTGCCTGATCGACGAGGCCGCGAATATCGGGCAGATACCGAGGCTTGAGAAGCTGGTAGCGACAATCCGTTCCAGAGAAATCTCCTGCTGCCTTGTCTTACAGGCACAGAGCCAGCTCAAAGCCCTGTATAAAGACAGCGCGGATACGATCATCGGCAACATGGACTGTTCCATCTTTTTGGGTGGAAAGGAACCCGGTACGCTGAAAGAGCTGGCGGCGGCGCTGGGCAAGGAAACCATCGACAGCTATAACACCGGCGAGAGCCGTGGCCGCGAGGTTTCCCATTCGCTGAACTATCAGAAATTGGGCAAGGAGCTGATGAGCGTGGATGAGCTTGCCGTGCTGGATGGCGGCAAGTGCATCTTGCAGCTTCGCGGCGTCCGCCCGTTTCTGTCCAATAAATATGATCTCACCAAGCACCCCCTCTACCGCTGTACAGCGGATTATGACAAGAAATACGCCTTTGACATAGAGCGTTTTCTGTCCCATCGCCTCAAGCTCAAGCCGGATGATGCAGTTGAGGTGTATCAGGCAGACCTTTCCGGTGAACCTGTCGCCTGACGGCGGCAGCCTGCTTTGACAACGACTCGATGAAACTTCGTGGAAGAAATGTACCCTCCAAAATCTAAAAACATATTTTTCGGAGGTACTATTTATGGCTTTCTTTAATTCTGCTGTTGGTGTTCTTCAGACCCTCGTTGTGGCGCTGGGCGCTGGCCTCGGCATTTGGGGTGCGATCAATCTGCTGGAGGGCTACGGCAACGACAACCGTGCGATGCGTTCCTGACTGAAAAGGTCAGGCACAGGTCGAAGGACGAATGAAGTCCAAAACCTTGGAGAACTGATATTTCGATGGATGAAATGAGGGGGGTAACGCCCCGAAGCGTCCACACTAATACTCCGACTGGCATAGGTGCGCAACCGCCGATTGTCAGAAGCTCGGTGAAGTCGGCAGAGAGATGCCGTAGTTTTGGCTGCAAGGCTGAAATCGAAAGCTGTCCAGAGGTGGATAGCGCATCCTATATGCCGGGTGTCAGCCGCACATGGTTAGTATGTATGGAAATACTGACGAACTTCTGAATGTACAAGTCTAAACGTTGATACCATCGAAACGGTGGTACTCCTTATACGGAGGTATTCGTGGACAAGTAAAAATGGTTGTTATGAAAGTCCATGTGCCGTTACAGGCGGCACGATTCGCAAAGAATTGAATACAGGCTTAGAGGAAGAACCTAAATGCGGCCCATGATAGAAATATCGGAACGCAGGAATCTGAAAACATTTAGCCTGTTGCAAGGCTGCGAGATGGTGGATGGGAATACCTTCGTGAGAAGGCAATAACCATTCTTTGTTTCAGTGAAAGTAGTGGCGTAGTACCTATGAAGCCGTGAAAAAGTAAACGGTGGAGGAAAGGCCACAAGTCGAATTTGGCAAAAGAAGTACACACAAAGTGTCGCAAGCCCTGTATGACCAAATTCGATGGAACGCCGTGTGCGGTGAAAGCTGCACGCACGGTGTGGAGCCGGGGAAAAGCTGGAGATCATATCAAATGCTTACCTATGGCTATCTGGTGCTAAATCTCAGGGCATGAAGCAGCTGATGGCCGGTGGCGGGGTGGCTTTGATTGGCATTACCCTCGTGCCGCTGCTGTCCGGTCTGTTCGGCTAATCGGCAGCTCGTTTGCTTCCCGTAAATCCACGGAGGGTGCCGCTTTCGGGCGGCATCCTCCTGAAAGGAGGGCAACCCTATGGATTTCTTATGGGATAAGATCACGGAATGGCTGAAAGAAATGCTCATCGGCGGTATCGTGAGCAATCTGTCCGGGATGTTCGATGCGACCAATCAAAAGGTTGCCGAGATCTCCGGTCAGGTGGGCTTATCGCCGCAGGCATGGAACGGCAGCATTTTCAGCATGATACAAAACCTGTCGGAAACCGTGATCGTCCCCATCGCAGGCGCAATTCTCGCCTTTGTCATGACGCTGGAACTGATCCAGCTCATTACCGACAAAAATAACCTCAACGACATGGACACATGGATATTTTTCAAGTGGGCATTCAAGTCCGCTGCCGCTGTCCTGATCGTGACAAACACATGGACGATTGTGATGGGCGTGTTTGATGCCGCCCAAAGCGTCGTTGCCAGCGCCTCCGGGCTGATTATCGGCGACACCAGCATCAACATTTCAAGCGTCATGGTGGGTATCGAGGATCGGCTGATGGAAATGGAGTTGGGGCCGCTGTTCGGCCTGTGGTTCCAGTCGCTGTTCGTTGGCATTACCATGTGGGCGCTGACCATCTGCATTTTCATTATCACATTCGGAAGAATGATTGAAATATATCTCGTCACCTCTGTTGCCCCCATCCCAATGGCGACCATGATGGGCAAGGAATGGGGCGGCATGGGACAGAATTACATCCGTTCCCTGCTGGCGCTGGGCTTCCAAGCATTTCTCATCATCGTCTGCGTTGCCATCTACGCGGTTTTGGTGCAGAACATCGCGCTTGTGGATGACATCATCTACGCCATCTGGACTTGCATGGGCTACACGGTGCTGCTGTGCTTCTGCCTGTTCAAAACGAGCAGCCTTGCCAAGTCCGTGTTCAATGCGCATTAACGGGGGTGATACCATGCTGACGCTCACGCCCGTTACCCTTGCAACAGCGAACGCATTTGTCAATGCGCATCACCGGCACCATAAGGCAACTGCGGGGCATAAGTTTTCCATCGGCTATGCCAAGGATGGAGAGCTTGTCGGCGTTGCAATCGTAGGCCGTCCGGTGAGCCGGTATCTGGATGATGGCTGGACATTGGAGGTCAATCGCCTTTGCACCACCGGTGAGAAGAACGCTTGCAGCATCCTTTATGCCGCATCCGCGCGGGCGGCAAAGGCAATGGGGTACCGCAAGATCATCACCTATACGCTGGATAGCGAGAGCGGCAGCAGCCTCCGTGCTGTTGGCTGGAGCTGTGCAGGATTAGCTGGTGGGAAATGCTGGACAGGCAGCCGCAAGCCAGCCTCCGCTTTGTACCCGGCGCAGATGAAACTTCGATATGAAAAGCTCTTGTAAAGGGGGGATTTCTATGGCCTATGTCAATGTCCCAAAGGACTTAACCAAAGTAAAGACCAAGGTGCTGTTCAATCTCACGAAACGGCAGCTCATTTGCTTCGGAAGCGGCTCGCTCATCGGCGTACCGCTTTTCTTCTTGCTCAAGGGCAGCATTGGCACCAGCCCCGCCGCAATGGTGATGATGGTGGTGATGATCCCGGCCATGCTGTTCGCCATGTATGAAAAGAACGGTCAGCCGCTGGAGGTCGTCATCCGCAACATCTACCGTGTGTGCTTCCAGCGGCCGAAGCAGCGCCCGTATAAGACCAACAATTTTTATGCCGTTCTGGAGCGGCAAAACCAGTTAGACCGGGAGGTGTATCAAATTGTCCGAAAAGAAAAAGCTGACCCGCGCCGAACGAAAACAGATCGAAGCCGCCATCGCAAGAGCGAACCGAACGGATAAGAAAGAAAAATCGGCGCAGGATAGCATCCCGTATCAGCGTATGTGGCCAGACGGCATCTGCCGTGTGACCGACACGCGCTACACCAAAACGATCCAGTATCAGGACATCAACTACCAGCTCTCGCAGAATGAGGACAAGACCGCCATCTTTGAGGCGTGGTGCGATTTCCTGAACTACTTTGACAGCTCCGTGCAATTCCAGCTTTCCTTTGTGAACCTCTCGGCTTCGCAGGAAACCTTTGCGCGGAGCATTTCCATTCCGCCCTGCGGGGACGAGTTTGACGGCATCCGCGCCGAGTACGCCGGTATGCTGCAAAATCAGCTTGCCCGCGGCAACAACGGCCTCATTAAGACCAAGTATCTCACATTCGGCATTGAGGCCGACAACCTCCGCGCCGCCAAGCCCCGTTTGGAGCGCATCGAAACCGACCTCCTGAACAACTTCAAGCGGCTGGGCGTTGTAGCTGCGCCGCTGAACGGCTTTGAGCGCCTGCACGTCATGCACGACATTCTGCGGATGGATGAGCAGGAGCCGTTCCGCTTTTCGTGGGACTGGCTGGCTTCCTCCGGGCTGTCCACCAAGGATTTTATCGCGCCCAGCTCCTTTGAGTTCAAGACCGGCAGGATGTTCCGCATGGGCAAAAAGCTGGGCGCGATCAGCTTCGTGCAGATTCTCGCACCGGAGCTGAATGACCGGATGCTGGCGGACTTTCTGGATATGGAGAGCAGCGTCCTTGTCAATCTCCATGTGCAGTCTGTGGATCAGGTCAACGCCATCAAGACCGTCAAGCGCAAGATCACCGATCTGGACAAATCCAAAATCGAAGAACAGAAAAAAGCCGTCCGCGCCGGGTACGACATGGACATTATCCCGTCCGACCTTGCCACCTACGGCGCAGAGGCTAAGAAGCTGTTGCAGGATTTGCAGTCCCGCAACGAGCGAATGTTCCTGCTGACCTTTCTCATTCTCAACACGGCGGACACGCCACGGCAGCTTGACAACAACGTCTTCCAGACCTCCAGCATTGCGCAGAAGTATAACTGCGCGCTGACCCGGCTGGACTTCCAGCAGGAGGAAGGACTGATGAGCAGTCTTCCGCTGGGGCTGAATCAGATCGAGATTCAGCGGGGCTTGACCACCTCCAGCGTGGCGATTTTTGTGCCTTTCACCACACAGGAATTGTTTCAGACTGGCTCCGAGGCGCTGTATTACGGCATCAACGCCCTGTCCAACAACCTTATCATGGTAGACCGGAAACTGTTGAAAAATCCCAACGGCCTGATTTTAGGCACTCCCGGCAGCGGCAAGTCATTTTCGGCAAAACGTGAGATCACCAATGCGTTTCTTATCTGCCCCAAGGATGACATCATCATCTGTGACCCGGAGGGCGAATATACGCCGCTGGTGGAGCGTCTGCACGGTCAGGTCATCAAGCTGTCGCCCACCGGCAAGGGCTACGACGGTTCGCCCTGCTATATCAATCCCATGGACTTGAATCTGGATTACAGCGACGATGATAACCCGCTGAGCCTGAAATCCGACTTCATTTTGTCTCTGTGCGAGCTGATCGTCGGCGGCAAGGACGGGCTTGCCCCTGTGGAAAAGACCATCATCGACCGCTGTGTGCGCATCGTCTACCGGGATTACCTCAACGCCCCGAAGCCGGAGAATATGCCGTTGCTGGAGGACTTGTATAACGCCCTCCGTGCGCAGGATGAAAAGGAAGCGCAGTACATCGCCACTGCTTTGGAAATCTACGTCACCGGTTCTCTGAATGTGTTCAACCATCACACGAATGTGGATGTGAATAGCCGCATCGTCTGCTACGACATCAAGGAGCTGGGCAAGCAGCTCAAGAAAATCGGGATGCTGGTGGTGCAGGATCAGGTCTGGAACCGTGTGACCATCAACCGCGCTGCCCACAAAACGACCCGCTACTATCTTGACGAGTTCCATCTTCTCTTGAAAGAGGAACAGACGGCTTCGTACAGTGTCGAAATCTGGAAGCGCTATCGCAAATGGGGCGGCATCCCCACCGGGATCACGCAAAATGTCAAAGACCTGTTGTCCAGCCGGGAGGTTGAGAACATCTTTGAGAACAGCGATTTCATCTATATGCTCAATCAGGCCGCTGGCGACCGGCAGATTCTCGCAAAGCAGCTCAACATTTCGCCGCATCAGCTTTCTTATGTGACCCACTCCGGCGAGGGCGAGGGGCTGCTGTTCTACGGCAACACGATCCTGCCCTTCATTGACCACTTCCCGAAGGACACCGAGCTGTACCGCGTCATGACCACCAAACCGCAAGAGGTGGCGTCGGCATGAAAAGAGAACCGCGTTTACAGTTTTCCGACGCCGATCTTGCCGAGCCGAAGCTGGAAAAGCCCATCAAGCAGGTGAAAAAAGCAGCGGCCAAGGCGGATAAGGCGCAGGCCAAAATTCCCAAGAAAACCGTGGTCAAAAAGGAACGCGGCTTTGATCCTGCCACCGGCAAGGTAAAAACGCAGCTCCGGTTTGAGGAAGTGGACAAGAAAAAGCCGCCCTCCAAGCTGACCCATGCCGTGCGGGATGCCCCTGCCAACTTTGTTCTCTCTCAGGTTCACCGGGAGGTGGCGCAGAGCGAGGATGACAATGTGGGCGTAGAGGCTGCGCACAAGGTTGAGCAAACCGTGGAGAGCGGCGGGCGGCTGGTACAGTCTGCCCACCGCGCCCATCAGCTCAAGCCTTATCGCGCCGCCATCCGTGCGGAGAAAAAACTGGAGCGAGCCAACATTGACGCGCTCCAGAAGAAAGCAGAGATCGACCGCCCCACCAGCAATCCCGTTTCCAAATGGCAGCAGAAGCAGGCCATTAAGAAGCAGTATGCCGCTGCCAAGCACAATCAGGCGGCGCAGACTACGGCAAAGGCGGCAGAGAATACCGCCAAGGCCGCGAAAAAAGCCGCTGAAAAGGCTGAGAAAGCTGGCAAATATGTGTGGGAGCACCGGCGCGGCTTTGCCATTGCCGCCGCGATTCTGCTGATGCTGGCGTTTCTGCTCAACGGTCTGTCCTCCTGCTCGGTGCTGATGGATGGCGTCGGCTCCGGGATCGCGGCCAGCACCTATCCATCGCAGGATGCCGATATGCTGGGCGCGGAAGCGCAGTATTGCGCGATGGAAGCAGAGCTTCAGCGCTACCTCGACACCTACGAAAGCACCCATGACTACGATGAGTACCACTTTGATCTGGACACCATTGAGCATGACCCCTATGTACTCATTTCCATTATCACGGCGCTGCATCAAGGGGAATGGACACTGGATGAGGTGCATGGTACGCTCCAAATGCTCTTTGACCGCCAGTATATTTTGACCGAGGATGTGGTGGTGGAAACCCGCTACCGCACAGAAACCGACACATGGACGGACGCGGACGGCAACACCCACACGGACACCTATCAGGTGCCGTATGACTACTACATCTGCACGGTCACGCTGGAAAACTTCAACCTCTCTCATGTTCCCGTCTACATTATGAGCGAGGAACAGTTCGGAATGTACGCCACCTATATGGCCACCCTCGGCAACCGCCCCGACCTGTTTCCCGGTTCAGGCTACATCGGCAAGTATGTGGAGGGCAGCTATACCGACTACGACATTCCCCCGGAGGCGCTGGACGATGAGGTGTTTGCCGCCATCATCAAGGAAGCGGAAAAGTATCTCGGCTACCCCTATGTTTGGGGCGGCAGCAGCCCCTCCACCTCGTTTGACTGTTCGGGCTTCGTCAGTTGGGTCATCAATCATTCCGGTTGGGATGTGGGCAGGCTGGGCGCGCAGGGACTTTGCAATATCTGTACGCCCGTATCCTCTGCCAACGTCAAGCCGGGCGATCTGGTGTTTTTCACCGGAACCTATGATACCCCCGGCGTCAGCCATGTGGGTATCTATGTCGGCAACAATATGATGATCCACTGCGGAGATCCGATCTCTTATGCAAACCTAAATTCAAGCTATTGGCAGTCCCATTTCTACCGCTATGGGCGCTTGCCGTAAAGGAGAGTGAACGATATGAACCCGAAAATTATGAAGCTCCGTGGAGAGCTGGAGAAGAACAAAGGCAAAATCTCTGATCTGCAAGGCCGCAACCGCGAGCTGGAAAAGCAGATTCGTGAGCTGGAGGACACCGACATCATCGGCATGGTGCGTGAGAACGGCATGACGATGGAGCAGTTTGCCGAGCTGTTCCGCCGTATGCAGGCCGCGCCTGCACCGGCCACTTCGGAAAAGGAGGCGTTGAACCATGACTAAGAACACACCACGCATTTTTATCAGTCTGCTGCTGATGCTCCTGTGCATCGGGATTCTCCCCGTTTCCGCCTTTGCCAGCGGCGGTGATTATCCTGATGATGCGCCGCCTGCCGCCGAAAGCAGCGCCGCAGACGCACAGGAAGCGAAACAGATCGGCACGGTCACGACCAACGGCGGCAACCTGAATGTCCGCACCGGCGCGGGACTGGACAACACCGCATTTACGCAACTTCCCAACGGCACGGTGGTCGATGTGATCGGCAGGGACGGCGATTGGGTGAAAATCCTGCTGCCCGCCCGTGTGGGCTACGTCTACGGCAGCTATCTGACCGTCACCGACGCTGCCGACAGCACCGTGAGCATCGGCGGCATGACGGGCGGCAGCGACGCGCTGACACCGGACGGCAATTTGACGCTGATCGACGATATTGGCACCAGCACCAAGGCAGGAAAACAGTTCATTACGCTGGAAAGCAAGAACGGCAATACATTTTACCTGATTATTGACCGTGACGATGAGGGCGAAGAAACCGTCCACTTCTTGAATCAGGTGGATGAGGCTGACCTGATGGCGCTGACCGGCGAGGAAGAAACGCCCGCCACTTGCTCCTGCACCACCAAATGCGTGGCCGGTGCGGTCAATACATCCTGCCCCGTCTGCGCGGTCAACATGACCGAGTGCGTGGGCAAGGAGGCAAAGCCAGAAGTCCCCACTGAGCCGACAGAACCCGCCGCCGAGGAACCGGAGAAAAAGAGCGGCATGGGCGGCATCCTCGTCGTCCTGCTGATCGTCTCGCTGGGCGGCGGTGCAGCGTTCTACATCTTCAAGCAGAAAAAGGCCAAGCCGCAGACCAAGGGCAGCGCCGATCTGGACGATTATGATTACGGCGAGGACGAATACGAGTTTGAGCCGTATGAGGACGAACCGGAACAGGATACTACGGAGGATACGAACGTATGAGATATTTCACCAATAATCCGCTGGAACGCCTGATGATGCAGAAGCCGAAAGCAGTGCGGGAGGACAGCCCTCCCGACGCTGCCAAGGAACACTTCTGCTACGGCTGCAAGCGCTTCGGACAGAGCTGCGTTCGCCCCTGCTACCGTGACGTAAAGAGAATGGAGGCTGCACCATGCGCCTTGTGATCGCCGAAAAACCCTCCGTGGCGCAGAGCATCGCCGCCGTGCTGGGTGCAAAATCCCGGCATGACGGGTATCTGGAGGGCAGCGGTTATATCGTGTCGTGGTGCTTTGGGCATCTGGCAGAACTGGCCGACGCCGCCGTTTACAATGCCGATGATGCCAAATGGACGCTGGCGGCGCTGCCCATCATTCCTACCTCGTTCCGCTTCATCGTCCGCTCTGAAAAGCAGAAGCAGTTTGACATTCTGCGGGAGCTGATGCGCCGGGAGGATGTGGCAGAGGTGGTCAACGCCTGCGACGCTGGGCGCGAGGGTGAGCTGATCTTCCGCACGGTTTACTGCCTTGCGGGATGCTCCAAGCCGATTCTGCGGCTTTGGATTTCTTCAATGGAGGATGATGCCATCCGCAGCGGCTTCCAGCAGCTTAAGTCTGGGCGCGACTATGACGGCCTGCATCAATCCGCCCTCTGCCGCGCCAAGGCCGATTGGCTGGTTGGTATCAACGCCACGCGGTATTTCTCCCTGACGTATGGCCGCACATTGAACATTGGGCGCGTCATGTCGCCCACGCTGGCGCTGCTGGTACAGCGCGAGGCGGAGATCTCCGCATTTGCGGCAGAACCGTTCTACACCGTTCAGCTCGATTGCGGCTTTCCCGCCACGACAGACCGAATGAAGGACAGAAAGGATGCCGACGCCATCGCCAATACCTGCAAGGGCAAGACGGCAACGGTCAAAAGCGTAGAACGCAAGGAAAAGTCCGAGAAAGCCCCCGCGCTCTATGACCTGACCTCCCTCCAGCGCGACGCCAACCGTGTTCTCGGCTACACCTCCCAGCAGACCCTCGACTATCTCCAAGCGCTCTATGAAAAGAAGTTCTGCACCTACCCGCGCACCGACAGCCGCTTCCTGACCGACGATATGGAGGGCAGCGTCCCCGGACTTGTCGCCGCCGCTGCCGCTGTCTGCGGCACGAAGAAGCCGCCGACCATCTGCGCCAAGCAGGTATGCAGCAGTAAAAAAGTCACCGATCACCACGCCATTGTTCCCACCATCAGCGCGGAAAAGGTAGATATGGCCTCTCTGCCGCTGGGCGAACGCGAGGTGCTGAAGCTGGCGGCAAGGGGCTTGCTTCGTGCGGTGGATGAACCACATCGCTACGCAGAAACGGTCACTACGGTGGACTGTGCCGGTCAGAGCTTCACCGCCAAGGGCAAAACCGTCCTTGCTCCCGGCTGGAAGCGCTATGAGCAGGAGCAGGCAGAGGCAGCGCCCGCGCTGCCGGTGGTAACGGAGAATCAGACGCTTTCCGTATCTGCCGCATCGGTCAAGACCGGAAAAACCACGCCGCCCAAGCATTTCACCGAGGATACGCTGCTGGCCGCGATGGAAAACGCGAGCAAGGAGGATATGCCAGATGATGCCGAGCGCAAGGGCATTGGCACCCCGGCGACCCGTTCCGGTATCATTGAAAAGCTGGTGTCCTCCGGTTTTGTGGAGCGCAGGAAGTCCAAGAAGATCACAAATCTGCTGCCCACCTCTACCGGCACGGCGCTTATCACCGTTCTGCCCGAACAGCTCCAGTCTCCGCAGCTCACCGCTGAATGGGAACACCGCCTGAAAGAGATTGAGCGCGGCGAAATCGCCCCGGACAGCTTCATGGATGGGATCGCTGCCATGCTACATGAGCTGGTGCAGACCTACAAACCCATCCCCGGTACGGAAGTCCTGTTCCCCTCCGGGCGTGAGGTAGTCGGCAAGTGTCCCCGCTGCGGAGCCGAGGTGACGGAATCACCGAAAGGCTTTTTCTGTGAGAACCGTGCCTGTTCCTTTGTTCTCTGGAAAAACAGCCGCTTTTTCACCGCCAAGAAAAAGGTGCTGACAAAATCCCTTGCCGCTGCGCTTTTGAAAAATGGCCGCGCCCCGCTGAAAGGCTGCTACTCCGAAAAGACCGGGAAAACCTATGATGCCAGCGTTCTTCTGGAGGACGATGGACAGCGCACGGGCTATAAGATGGTGTTCGACAATGGCTGATGCGCCGCGTATGGATCACAAGCAGCTCCGCCGCTCCAAAAAGCTCATTCGGAAGCTCTGCTGTAATTATGATCACGGCAACTGCCTCGCGCTGGATGATGGAGAGCCTTGCGTCTGCGTACAGGGTATTTCCTACTCGCTGCTGTGCAACTGGTTCCGAAACGCGGTGCTTCCCGCCGACCATGAGCTGCTGGCCGACGTGATGCGGGAAAGGCCGGGAAAGCGCTGCGCCGTCTGCGGTAAGCCGGTCTATTCTTCCTCCAACCGCGCCAAGTATTGCCCGGTCTGCGCCAAGCAGGAGCGCCGAAAGCAGGACGCCAAACGGAAGCGTGAACAATACTGGAACCTCCGCAAATAGAGGCCGAAAAAGCCCCATGCTGCAAGGCTTTTTCCATGCGGAATCCCAAGGGGCTGAGACATTCTATCCGCAAGCCCGAAAACAACATCTATCTGCGGAGAATTGCCCCTGTGCAGGATGTGTTTTCTTCTGCGCAGGGGCGCTATTTTTTGAAAGGAGATCATCATGGCTGAAAAGCAAACCAACAAAGACCGGATGCGGGAAATCGTTGACAGCATCGAAAACGGCATCAAGGAGCTGTTCGAGAGCGATAAGTACCGGAAGTACCTTGCCACCATGAGCCGCTTTCACCGCTACTCGGTCAACAACACCATGCTCATCTATATGCAGCGCCCCGACGCCACCCATGTGGCGGGCTTCAACAAGTGGCGCGATCAGTTCGGCAGGAACGTCCTGAAAGGCGAAAAAGGTATCCGCATCATCGCTCCTACTCCCTATAAGAAAAAGGTCGAGGAAATCAAGACCGACCCGGAAACCAATGCGCCGGTGCTGGATGCGGATGGCAAGGCCATCATTGAGGAAAAGGAAATCCGAATCCCTATGTTCAAGGTGGTATCCGTCTTTGATGTGTCACAGACTGCGGGAAAGCCCTTGCCCCAGCTTGCCGCTGATCTGAGCGGCAATGTGCAGCAGTATGAGGTTTTCATGGAGGCGCTGCGCCGCGCTTCTCCCGTTCCGATAGAGATAAAGCCCGTTGCGCATGACACAGATGGCTTTTTCAGCATTAAGGCGCAGAGCATCACCATCCGCGCCGGTATGAGTGAGGTGCAGACGGTATGCGCCGCCGTCCATGAGATTGCTCACGCCAAGCTCCACGACTATGAACACATGACAGAGCTTGCGGACGATGGTGAAACGATCCTTGTCCCCGGAGAAAAGAGTCGCAACACCGAGGAGGTCGAGGCCGAAAGCATCTCCTATGCGGTCTGCCAGTATTACGGCATTGAAACGGGAGAAAACAGCTTCGGCTATATCGCCACATGGTCAAAGGGCAAGGAGCTGAAAGAGCTTCGCGCCAGTCTGGAAACCATCAACAAGACGGCTTCCGAGCTGATTACGGACATTGACCGGCATTTTGCGGAGATTTGCAGGGAGCGCGGCATTTCTGTGGAGAAATCCGAGCAAGCGGAAAGCCAATTAAAAGAGAACAGCAATATGTCTGCGGCTGACTTGGCAAAAAGCATTTCAGAGCTGTATCTCGATGCGAATGGCCTTGCCTTTCTCAGCGAATTTGCAAGTCAGGAAGATTGCCTCCAGCATTTCTACGAAGATCTGTTGACAGGAGCAGATGAGATAAAAGGCTTCCTGTCCGAAACACTTGAGCAGAGCGATGAATACGCGCACAGAGCGAATGAGCTGCTGTTGGAAGTTGAGGCATTTCAGAAAAGTCACACTTCCTTAAAGGAACTCGACGCTAATGAGCGTTGGTATGCGGTTGATGGTGGGAGCAAGCATCTTCGCATAACAGAAGATGGTGCAAAATATGCCTATGAACTTTACGACAAGGACACTCTACACCTTCTGGAAAGCGGAACAGTACATGACGATGATGTAAACTTTCTTTTGGCGGCTGCGATTCGTATCTGCGAAACACATGGCTATGATAAGACCGTGCCGTTTGAAGTTTTGTCAAACAAGTTTGCAGGGATTTTGTACTCACTCGAATTGTCATCGGACGACAATCAGGTTGTTCACGAGGAGGCCGGTTCTCGTGCCGCAGGCACACTTCCAACTTCGCCAGAGCTGGAACAGGCCACCCCGATGCCCGACCCCACGCTGACGGTGGACGATATGCGCAGCTATGGGTATCTGGACGGCGATATGCTCCCGCTTTCCAAAGACCGGGCGCTGGAGCTGCTGGAGCATGACATCACGGTTTATATGCTCCATCCCGACAACGCCGAAGAAATGGTTTTTGAGGCCGAGGACATCATCAAGCATGACGGAATGTTCGGGATCACACAACCGGATTGGGATGCGGTCAAAGGCCATATCCCGCCCCGTGATGTGGAACAGCGCTTTTTGAACAGCCCCACCGATTCTATGGCGATCTATCAACTGCGCCGGGATGCGCCGGTCGAGCTGCGTTTTGCCAATCTCGGCAGTTTGGCCGCGCCGCCTGACCCTGCCAACTATGAAGCCATCTATACCCGCGAGGTGTACCCGGACGATGATACCGGCAGAATCCTTGAAAACTTCTACTACATTTTCAACGACGAGCGCCCCGGCGATTTTGTGGGACACAGCCTCTCCGTCAGCGACATCGTTGCGCTGAAACAGGACGGCAAGGTATCCTATCACTACTGTGACAGCATGGGATTTCAGGAGCTGCCCGCCTTTCAGAAACCGGAGAATTACCTGAAAGCCGCCGAAATGTCGATGGAGGATGATTACGGCATGATCGACGGCATTATCAACAACGGCCCCAAACAGCCCACCGTCGCCGACCTTGAAGCACAGGTCAAGGCCGGTATGTCCATCTCCCTGATGGATTTGGCAGAGGCGGCACACCGGGAAAAGAAAAAGTCTGTGCTGGAGCAGCTCAAAAGCCAACCGACCCAAGAACGTCCACACAAAACAGCGCCCAAAAAGAGCGCGGAAAAGGAGCTTTGATATGAACATCACCTTTGAAGAACGCCAGCTTATGAGCCTCTACAACACCGGTACCCGCACGGGCTTGATCGCGGCGCTGGAGGAAATGCGCGGCTACCTCGCTGCGGATGAAACGGAGCTGCGGGAGCTGACGGACAGCGCCATCGCAAAGCTGCGCAGGATGAGCGACGCAGAATATGACGCGCTCGACCTGTTCCCCGATTTTGAAAAGGAGGATATGGATGCCGAGTAAAGTACAGCTCTATGCGCAGATGGCAGACCGCACGGCGGAGCAGATCACGGGAAGCTACCAGAAGTGGACGGCATTTCTGACCACCGCCGCAAGGCTGTATAAGTACCCCTACAATGAACAGCTCATGATTTTCGCCCAGCGCCCGGAAGCCACGGCCTGCGCGGAATACGATCTTTGGAATAAGCAGATGCGCCGCTATGTGCGGCGAGGCAGCAAGGGCATCGCCCTTGTGGATACCAGCAGCGACCAACCCAAACTCCGATATGTATTCGATGTTTCCGATACCAGCGGCGGCGAGAACTCTCGCCGCCCTTATCTTTGGGAATACCGGCAGGAGCATCGTGAGGTGGTATCTGCGGCGCTGGAACAGCGCTTCGACGTTTCCGGTGAAAACGGACTTGCCGATCAGATGGAGCGTGTGGCGGCGCAGCTTGTAGATGAATACTGGCACGACAACTGGCGCGATATTGTCGGCATCGTTGACGGTTCCTTTTTGGAGGACTATGATGAGTTCAACATCGGAGCCGCTTTTCGGAACGCCGCCGTTGTCAGCACCACCTATGCGCTGCTGTCCCGCTGCGGGATGCAGCCGGGAGATTACTTCGAGCATGAGGATTTTCTGAATGTCTTTGATTTCAATACCCCGCAGACCGTCGCCGCTCTTGGAACGGCCATCAGCCAGTCCAGCGAGCTGGTGCTGCGGCAGATCGAAGTCACCATCAAGAATTATGAGCGCGAGAAAATCGCGGAAAGGAGCGAAAGCCATGAGCGAACTGACCTACACCCGCAGCGGGGATTATCTGATTCCCGACCTGAGCCTGACAGAGCAGCCGCAAGCCCCGCTGGGCAAGTACGGCAGGATGCGGAAGGATTACCTGAAGGAGCATCGTCCGGTGCTGTGGAACAGCCTGCTGCTGTCCGAGAAGCTGTACCCCCATCTGCGGGAGATCGACGAGGCAGCGAACAACCGGCTGGAACAGATGATGCCGGAGCTGATGAAGTCGGCAGGCGTGACGGAAGCGCTGAAAGCCAGCGACCCGATGAAGTGGGTAGGGCTGATGAACACGCTGAAAGCGCAGGCCGAGGAAACGATCCTCACGGAACTGGTGTTCAGCTAAATATGTTCGATGCCCCTGCTGGGGCGCAGATGTCCTTCTTCCCCTCAGAGGCAGAACAAATTCAATCCATCGCAGAAGCGGAGAGTGTAACACCCTCCGCTTTTTCTATGTTCATTTCTCAGGATGATATTGACCACATCCTGCGCGCGGGCGGTAATGCGGATGCAGCGCGGATGAAAATTGCTGCGGAATTCTCCAAGCAAAAACCTTTAGAGGATTGCGCGGCATTTCTGAAAGCTCTTTACTACGGCGGCAACGGCCTGATTACGGATAACGGCAGGCTTTCCGCATGGTACGGGGACGATGGTATCCATATTGCAACCGGAGATACCTCTCGCTATCTTCGCTCTGCACAAGTGATAGGCTGGGCAGATGCGGCGGAGCGTATTGAGGAACTTCTGGACGGCGGCACATTTGCCACCAATCTTGAAGTCACAGAAGCCCCGCGCTATGAGCGGCTGGGTATTGCTGTGGATGTCTGGAATCTTTATCACGATTTCTCGGATGAAGCAAAATCGCTGGGGTATCTGTCCTGCTTGGGCAATATCCATAGCACCAGCTTTCCAGAGGAAACGGAGCGCCTGACGGATGATCTGCTGAATCCGGAGTTTCGGGAAAGGCTTCTGGCAGAACACAGAGTATTTCTTGACGCATACCGTGAGAACCGGGAGCTTCTGCGTTTCCATTTCCACCGTCCGCAGGCGCTTCTTACACGTATGGAAGATCTGTCATTGCCGCGCAAAGAATATCACTCCGATATGGCGGCTGTTCCGAAGACGGGCCGGTTTATCACTGAAGATGAAATTGCGGCTTCTCTTGCAAATGGAAGCGGCTTTGAGGGTGGAAAGACCCGCATCCATGAGTTTTTCCAGACTCCGCACACGACAAAAGAGAGCGCTGATTTTCTGAAAAAGGAATACGGCATCGGAGGACGCACCCATGCTGTATCCAGAGAAAGCGGCAGCTATGAAGATCACGGCAGCAAAGGCATTGTGCTGAAAAAGAACGGCTGTGCAGACATTCAGATGAATTGGAACAAGGTCGCTTCGCGCATCTCGGAGCTGGTTCGGTTGAACCGCTACCTTACGCCGGATGAGCAGGCAGCCTATGACAAGGAAATGGCGCAGGACGCCATGCGGAACGCGGTTTATAACGACTATAACGACGTAAAGGCGGCGCACCCCGATGAAATTGTGCTGTATCAGGTTGGGGACTTCTTCGAGCTGTATGGCGAGGATGCGCGGGCAGTTGCAGATGATCTCAGCCTTGAGCTGACGCGCCGCAATTTGGAGGGAGTAGGCCGTGTTACCATGTGCGGCTTCCCTGCAAAGGATTTGGAGAAATACGTTGAAAAGCTGCGGGAAAAGCATGATGTAACAATTTCGCGCATTGGCGATTCCAGCCATGAACACACGGCATATACGCTTCCGTCCATCGACCACGAGGCAGAACAGGCCATCAATGCCTATGAAGCGGAGTTCGGCGCGGATGGGACGCGGGTGTTCCGCGACCACGCCGCCGAGCTGCCACCACAGCCTACCGTGCGAGAGCTGTTTGACGGGTACAAGCTGACCGTCGGCAACTCGCTTTCCAAAGATACGGCTTTTGTCAATGCCTGCCGCAATTCAGACCGCCAGAACGCTTATCTGGAGGGCGCGGACGCTATCCGTCGTATTGTCACGGCATCTGATGATCTCCAGCTTGTCCGCCTGTACTTTGATATGCCCGCGTTCCATAACCGGCTGCATCAGGAGCTTTTGGAGGAACTGTATCCCACGCTGGCAGCGACGGTCGCACCCTCTCCCTATCAGATCACACAGGAGGACATTGACAACGCGCTTCTGGATTGGCACAACAACCTAAAGGGCAAGCAGGAAGTCGCACTATATATGCAGGCGCATGGGCGAGAACGCAGCACCGCCGCATGGCTGGCTACAAAATATGGCTGGGAAGATAGCAAAACTCCCATGTATATCCATGTAGGAAACGCCGAGCCGGTGACGCTCACATGGGCGCAGGTACAGCGGCGGTTGGCACAGCTCATCCGCGAGAATAAATTTTACGATGAGAATGAGCGACTGCGGTTATTTTCACCTGACCGATACTCCATTCGTCTGCATCCCGGCGAGGGCGGAATTACCGGCATTTGGGATGAGGTGTTGGAACGGTTCTGCGGAGATGGGGAACAAACGCTCCGCTTTGCAGAACAGAATAACGCCATTGCTTACTTGGATGGCATCAAACGGGATATGGGAATTGAGCTATCCCCTCCGGCGTTTACAACACCGCTTGGCTATACTTATCATATTGGAGATCGCATTTCATCCATAGAGTTAGACCACATAGCAGCAGTCGGCGTTATCGCGCGTGTAGATGAAGATCACGTCTGGCACACGTTACCGAACGTACCCGGACAGGAACCTGTCAGCATCGACCGCAATTCCTTTGAACGCTACCTCGACACCAGATATTTCGAGGTTTCTGAACCGGAGCCGCAGCGCGTCATTGCGGCGCAGCACACAGAACAGCCAACCCCGGAGACGCCGCAAGCGGTTCAAAACCTTATGGGGCAGCGCGTGGAAATTGATGGTAAGCTCTATAATGTTGATTCCGCAGATGAAACTATCGCGCATCTCAGCGTCGTTTCATCCTCCAGCGAGAGCAATCACGATCCGGAACACAGAACCGAACCGGTTTCTGCTGTCCTCACACGAATTGCAGATCAGGGTCGTGAGCTTGCGCCGAATATTTCGGCATATCAGGCGCTTCGTGCAGAGCATCCCGAAAAGCTCATCGGTGTCCGTGTCGGAGAACGGCTGCTTTTTTATGACGCGGATGCAGAACGCGCCGCCAGCGCTTTGAATCGCCGCCTGCTGCAACGCGATATTCCCGGTATGGGCGAAACCGCTGTGACCGGCTATGATTTTGGACAATGGGCAAGCGCCGCAAAGCGGCTGCTGGAGCATGGACACAGTTTCGTGTTTGCGCAGCCAAATGAAACCGACGGCTATGATGTTTTCAACGAGGCCGATGCCAAGGAGTATATCCCCATTGGCATGGAGCTGGAGATTGACGGACGGAAGTTTGTCATTGACAGCGTAAATTTCAGCACGGATGAAGTATCTCTGCGCGATGTGACTTTTCAAAACAGGCAGGGCTTTCCCATCTTCCGCGCTGAACACATTGCGTTTATACGCTCGTTTGTTGAAGAGCAGGAACGGGAGCAGCCGCAGCCTGTCACCAAACCCGTCGCGTTCTATCCTGCCGAGAAAACGCACTTGCCCTACGACATAGAAATCCAAACGCTGCACATCCCGGAACCGGAGCATGACCCGCCCTCTGCGGAACCCGCCGAGCCTGAACCGCCCGCCATGAGCGATGAAGAAAGGCTGATTCTGGAGCAGGAAGGGCGCGCGGCACTCTCGGAAATGGGCGAGTTTGTGCCTGATTTTGATGATGCCATCTCTCAGGCTGAGATCGACGAGCCTCCCGCACACCGTCCTGCGGTATCTATTCCCGTTGACGGCGAGTGGCAGGGCTTTCCCAGCATTGCCGCTGCGGAGCAGGCCGCTTACGCTGACTTCAAGGCGGCAAGCCACCGCGACGCGCAGAATTTTCACATCACTGATGATGCCCTCGGCGTCGGCGGCGCAAAAGCAAAGTTTCGGGCAAATATGGCGGCGATCCACCTCCTGCAAGAGCTGGAGTTTGAGGGCTTACAGGCCAGCCCGGAGCAGCAGGAAATCCTCTCCCGCTATGTGGGCTGGGGCGGTCTTGCGGATGCCTTCGACGAGAATAAGCCAAACTGGTCGGACGAGTTTGCAGAGCTGTACGCCACACTCTCCCCGGAGGAATACGCTGCGGCCAGAGCGTCCACGCTGAACGCCCACTACACCAGCCCTACCGTCATCAAGGCGATCTATGAAGCGGTCGGCAATATGGGCTTCCAGAGCGGTAACATTCTGGAGCCGTCTATGGGCGTTGGCAACTTTTTTGGCCTGCTGCCGGAGCAGATGCAGGGCAGCAAGCTCTACGGTGTGGAGCTGGACAGCATCACCGGACGTATTGCCAAGCAGCTTTATCCCAAGGCGGACATTACCATCGCGGGCTTTGAAACAACGGACAGAAAAGACTTTTACGACCTCGCCGTGGGCAACGTCCCGTTCGGACAATATCAGGTAGATGACCGGGCTTATAACAAGCTCGGTTTTTCCATTCACGACTACTTCTTTGCCAAAACCCTCGACCAAGTGCGTCCGGGCGGCGTGATCGCGTTTGTGACCTCCCGCTACACGATGGACAAGCAATCACCCGAAGTCCGCAGGTACATCGCGCAGCGGGCGGAGCTGCTGGGTGCCATTCGTCTGCCCAACAATGCGTTCCGCGCCAACGCCGGTACGGATGTGGTTTCGGACATTCTCTTTCTCCAAAAGCGTGACCGTCCCATTGAGATCGAACCGGATTGGGTACACCTCGGTCAGAACGAGGATGGCTTTGCCATCAACCGCTATTTTGTTGACCACCCGGAGATGATCCTCGGCAGGCAGGCCTCTGAAAGCACCCAATACGGCAAGCAGGATTTTACCGTTGTCCCCATTGAGGGGCTGGCACTTGCAGATCAGCTCCATGATGCCGTGAAAAACATTCGCGGCACCTATCAGGAGGCGGAACTGCCAGAGCTGGGCGAGGGCGAACAGATCGACACGTCCATCCCCGCAGACCCCAATGTGAAAAACTACTCCTACACCGTGGTGGACGGCGAGGTGTACTACCGGGAAAACAGCCGCATGGTCAAACCGGAGCTGAACGCCACCGCCGCCGAGCGTGTCAAGGGCATGGTCGCGCTGCGGGATTGCGTGAATGAGCTGATTGCCCTGCAAATGGACGAGTACAGCGCAGAAAGCCGGATTCAGGAAGCGCAGACCGAGCTAAACCGCCTCTATGATGCGTTCTCCGCAAAACATGGCCTAATCAATGACCGTGCGAACCGTCTTGCGTTCTCTGACGATTCCTCTTACTACCTCCTGTGTTCGCTGGAAGTGCTGGATGACGACGGAAAGCTGGAGCGCAAGGCGGATATGTTCCACAAGCGCACTATCAAGCAGCAGCGCAGCGTAGATTCTGTGGATACCGCCAGCGAAGCCCTTGCTGTCTGCATCGGAGAAAAAGCCTGTGTCGATCTCGACTTCATGGCCTCCCTCATGGGCGGCAGCGAGAAAATCCCGCAGATCGTTGAGGATTTGAAGGGTGTCATTTACAAGGAACCCAACAGCGGCCCGTTTGACTTGGAGGACGGCGGCGAGCATTGGGCGAAGGGCTGGCAAACGGCGGACGAATATCTCTCTGGCAACGTCCGGCAGAAGCTTCGCACCGCGCAGCGTGTGGCAGCGCGCGACCCATTCTTCGCTGGGAATGTGGACGCCCTGATTGCTGCCCAGCCGAAAGACCTTGAAGCCAGTGAGATTGAGGTGCGGCTGGGTGCGACATGGTTTGATAAGAAGTACATCGAGCAATTCATGTACGAAACCTTTGAAACGCCCCGCTATCTGCGCGGACAGATCGAGATCAGCTATGTCCCGTACACCGCAGAATGGCAGGTTTCCCGCAAGAGCATGGTGCGCTACAACGACGTGGCGGCATTCACCACCTACGGCACAGACCGCGCCAGCGCCTATCGGCTGCTGGAGGATGCACTGAACCTCCGCGACATTCGCATCTACGATACCATTGAGGATGCAGACGGACGGGAGCGCCGTGTCCTCAACGCCAAGGAAACCACCCTTGCCGCGCAGAAGCAGCAGCTTATCCGGGATGCGTTCAAGGACTGGATTTGGAAAGACCCGGAGCGGCGCGAAACGCTGGTACGGCAATACAACGAGGAAATGAACAGCACTCGTCCCCGCGAGTATGACGGCAGCCACATCGTTTTCTCTGGGATGAACCCGGAAATCACCCTCCGAGAGCATCAGAAAAACGCCATCGCCCATGTGCTGTACGGCGGGAATACGCTGCTGGCACACGAAGTTGGCGCGGGAAAAACCTTTGAAATGGTAGCCTCTGCGATGGAATCTAAGAGGTTGGGACTGTGCCAGAAATCCATTTTTGTCGTGCCGAACCATCTGACGGAACAGTGGGCATCCGAGTTTCTGCGGCTCTACCCTTCGGCCAACATCCTTGTCACTACCAAGAAGGACTTTGAAACCCACAACCGCAAGAAATTCTGCGCCCGTATCGCCACCGGCGACTATGACGCCGTTATCATCGGCCACAGCCAGTTTGAGCGTATCCCCATCAGTCCGGAGCAGCAGGAACGGCTCCTTCACCAGCAGATTGAGGAAATCACCGATGGTATTCAGGATACCAAGCTCGCAGGCGGCAACAGCTTCACCATCAAGAGTTTGGAGCGCACGAAAAAGGGACTGGAGGCACGGCTGAAAAAGCTGCAAGCCAGCGACCGCAAGGATGATGTGATTTACTTTGAACAACTTGGCGTAGACCGGATGTTTGTGGACGAGTCGGACAATTATAAAAATCTTTTCCTCTATACGAAGATGCGCAATGTGGCAGGGCTTTCCACCACCGATGCGCAGAAATCCTCGGATATGTTCTCCAAGTGCCGCTACATGGATGAGCTGACCGGCGGGCGCGGCGTGGTATTTGCCACCGGCACCCCGGTTTCCAACTCCATGACGGAGCTTTACACCATCCAGCGCTATTTGCAGCATGACCGGCTGCGAGAGATGGGTATGGGCCACTTCGATTGCTGGGCAAGCCGCTTTGGTGAAACCACCACCGCGCTGGAGCTTGCCCCGGAGGGAACCGGCTACCGGGCAAGGACGCGCTTTGCAAAGTTTTTCAACTTGCCCGAATTGATGAATCTGTTCAAAGAGGTCGCCGACATCAAAACGGCGGATCAGCTCCACTTGCCCACGCCGGAGGTTGCGTATCACACCATCGCCACCAAACCCACGCAGATCCAGCAGGACATGGTGAAAGCCCTCTCGGAACGAGCGTCCAAGGTACACAGCGGTGCGGTCAGCCCGGATGTGGACAATATGCTCAAAATTACCTCGGACGGACGCAAGCTGGGGCTTGACCAGCGCATCATCAATCCCATGCTCCCCGATGAGGAAACCACCAAGGTCAATCAATGTGTGGCGAACATTCTCCAATACTGGCGTGACGGCGAGGAGGAAAAACTGACACAGCTTGTGTTTTGCGACATTTCTACGCCAAAGACCACGCCCTCGCAGCGGGCGGCAAAGGCTTCCCCCGGTACGCTGGACAGCCCGGAAATTCATGCGCTGGAGAGCGCGATTTCATTGGAGGAAAGCTCTGACACGCCGTTCACGGTCTATGAGGATGTGCGCCAAAAGCTCATTGACGCCGGTATGCCCCCGGAACAGATCGCGTTCATACACGACGCCAACACGGAGGTCAAAAAGCGGGAACTGTTCGCAAAAGTCAGGAGTGGTCAGGTGCGCGTCCTGATGGGCAGCACGGCCAAAATGGGCGCAGGAACCAACGTGCAGGATCGTTTGGTCGCACTTCACGATTTGGATTGCCCGTGGCGTCCTCGTGATCTCACACAGCGAAAAGGCCGCATTGAGCGTCAGGGCAATCAGAACAAGCTCGTTCATGTCTGCCGCTATGTGACCGAGGGGACGTTTGACGCCTACCTCTGGCAAACGGTGGAAAATAAGCAGAAATTCATCTCTCAGATCATGACCTCAAAATCCCCGGTTCGCTCCTGCGAGGACGTGGACGCTACGGCGCTGTCCTTTGCGGAGATCAAGGCGCTGTGTGCCGGTGATCCCCGCATCAAGGAGCGCATGGATTTGGACATTGAGGTGTCCAAGCTCAAAATTATGAAGGCAGACCACAACAGCAAGCAATTCCGCTTGGAGGATAGTCTGCTGAAATACTTTCCGGAAAAGATAGAAGAACACAAGGGCTTTGTTCGTGGGCTGGAGGCGGATATGCAGACCCTCGCGGCGCATCCGCTCCCGGCAGAGGGCTTTGTCGGCATGGAGATTCGCAGCGACCGGCTCACCGATAAGGAAAACGCCGGTGCCGCGTTGCTGGACACCTGCAAGGAGGTCAAGGGCAAAGACCCGGTACAGATCGGCAGCTATCGCGGCTTTACCATGTCCGTTGCTTTTGATTCCATGTGGAAAACGTACACGCTGACGCTGAAAGGCCGGATGACCCATCGCGTTGAACTCGGTTCGGATGCCAGAGGCAACCTTGTCCGCATCGAGAACGCGCTGGATAAAATGCCGGAGCGTCTGCGCAGCGTTCAGGAGCAGCTTGAAAACCTCTATAACCAGCAGGCAGCGGCAAAGGCTGAGGTCGGTAAGCCGTTCCCGCAGGAGCAGGAGCTGGCCGCGAAAACGGCGCGGCTGATTGAGCTGGATATGGAGCTGAATTTGGACGGCAAGGGACAGCCGCAGCCTGAGCAGGCGATTGCAAAATCTGCGCGGCCTTCCGTTCTGGATAGGCTGAAAGCGTCGCCTGTTCATGGCGCACCGGAAAAGCCCCACAAAAAAGAAATGGAGGCACGATAATGAAAAATCTCCCCGTTTACAAGCACCCGGCAGCCTACGCCAGAGAGCATGACGAGCTTGCGGCCTACCGCGCTTCCAATCAAGCGAACACGGCCTGCAAGGAAGCGATTGAAGCCGCCATCCGTGACCACTACCGGGATAACCGGCTGGATGCAGCGGCGGTCGATCAGGTGGTGCAGCAGTTCGGCTATGACCGCACGTTCCATGTCCTTGCCATCACCGTCTGTCAAGCGGATTGGGACAGACGGTATTCACCCGACAACCGGGCATGGGCAAACGCCATGTCCATCCCCGCCAATCCCGACACATGGGGTACTGACCGCAACTGCTATCTGGCCGTCAACAGCCATCCCGGTCTGGTCGATCTGTTTCTCAGCCAGACCCGCAAAGCCTACGCGCAGGAGCGGCAGAAAACCTCTGTCCGGGATAAGCTGAAAAAGCCGCCTGAAACAACTTCGCCGAAAATTTCGGCGAAGTCCAAAGCCCCGGAGCGCTGAGCGATGGCAAAACGCAAGCGGGATATTCAGCTTAAATTCCGCGTCACGCCGCAGGAACGGGAAATGATCGAAACAAAGATGGCGCAGTTCGGCACCACCAACATGGCGGCGTATCTCCGCAAGATGGCGATTGACGGATATGTGGTGAAGCTCGACCTTCCGGAGCTGCGGGAGCTGGTGTCCCTGCTTCGGTATTCCAGCAACAACCTCAACCAGCTCACCCGCCGCGCCCACGAAACAGGCCGTATCTACGAAACCGATCTGGAGGACATTCAGCAAAGTCAGGAACGGATATGGACGGCGGCAGAGAAAATCGTTTCCTCGCTGGCGGCGCTGAAATAAGTCGCAGGGGCGGCGGTCACTCCGCCGCCCCTGTTCACACAAAAGCAAAAGCCCCGACGCAAAACAGCATCGGAGCTTCTACGGTTCCAGATTGTTTTCATCAAACAGCGGCGAGGCAAAAAAGCTGCTCAGGTCGATCTCCAATCCCTGACAAAGCTCGTGGATGATCCGCAGCTTCATAGACGGGTATGCGCAGTTCACAAGATTACCGATGGTGGACTTCGGTACGCCGCTTTTCATATAAAGCTGATACTGCGTCATGCCACGCTCCTGCATCAGCTCAACCAAACGCCTGCTGACGGCTTCATTCAACTGCAAGTACCACACCTCCCGTCCCTGTAACTGTACCAATATTATATTTCCCATCTGGAGAAAATTAGTTCAGGTAGCTGTACTAAAGAAGGATTATGTGATATGGTTAGATGTCGGGCAAAAGGCGAAAACTATTCGTATGACTTTGCCGCATCCTTGCAAAACACCAATGGGCAAAGTATTCTAATATCAGAAAAAGATTTGACTGCTTGGAAAGGAGCTGCGGAACGTATGCTGACAAACGAAATTGTGCTGAAAGTATTTTCTGACTACCTCAACCGCGATACGGATTTTGAAGTTGTCCTGACCAGCAGAGGCTACACGGTCATGGGTTTTGACAACCACCGTCAGGACTGGAACACCGTGGACTTTTGCCCTACGCCCGAAGCGCTGCGGGATTCTTTGTTAAACGCCTATGAGAGCTTCCGCGAGCTGGAGATCACGGGCGGTGATCGTGATTTGACCGAAAAGGAAGAAGAAAAGCTCGCCAAAGAGCGTGACGCGCTGACCGCACTTTGTGAAAAGGAGGCCGCAAAATGTTCATCCTGAAAATTCTCTTTGCGCCGCTGTCGCTTATCCTGTCCCTGTTCGTTTGGCTGTGCGCAGGGCTGCTGTCCTGCTCCGGCTTCGTGTTCAAACTGGCAAGCGGACTGCTCTCCCTGCTGGCTTTCGCCGTGCTGATTACCTACTCCGTAAAGAACGGCATCATCCTCCTTATGCTGGCGTTTCTGATCAGCCCGATGGGACTTCCGCTGCTGGCTGTGCAGGGGCTTGGCAAGCTGCAAGACATGAACACCGCCATGAAAAACTTCATTCATAGTTAAAACACAAGCCGGGGCGAACGCCTCGGCTTGCTTTTCTAAAATCGTTGTTTACTTTCTTGCTAATATCGGATATAATATTAGCAAGAAGGAAGTGATAACATGACCGCCTACGACCGGCTTGATCTGCTTTTTCAGCAAAACAATGGGATCGTCAAAACCGCGCAGGTTTTGGAAATCGGTATTTCCAAGTCCACGTTTTACGCCTACGCCAAGCAGCACGGCGTAGAGCAGGCCGCGCACGGTGTTTATGTTTCGCCTGACGCATGGACGGACGCCATGTACCTGCTGCACCTTCGCTGTGCGCAGGCCGTATTCTCCCATGAAAGCGCGCTGTTTTTCCATGACCTGACCGACCGGGAGCCGAATCCGTATTCCATCACGGTCAAGACCGGCTACAATCCTGCCAGCCTGCAAGCAGACGGCATCAAGGTCTACACCATCAAGAAAGAATTGCATGATGTGGGGATCGTCACGATGAACACGCCCTTTGGCAACCCGGTTCCCGTCTATGATATGGAGCGTACCATCTGCGATCTGATCCGCAGCCGCAGTGGAATCGAGATGCAGACCTTTCAGGATGCACTCAAGCAATACGCAAAACGAAAAGACAAGGACTTGCGGAAGCTGATGCGCTATGCGCAGATGTTCCGTGTTGAAAAACTGCTTCGGCAGTATTTGGAGGTACTCTTATGATTAAGACTGCACGGCAGCTCAAAGACCTGATACGCAATCTCTCCAAGGACAAATCCGCAGATGCGCAAATCCTGATGCGCAATTACATGATGGAGCGCTTTCTGGAGCGCATTTCTCTTTCGGAATATCGGGACAAGTTCATCCTTAAAGGCGGGATGCTGGTGGCTGCAATGGTCGGCCTTGACGCCCGCTCCACGATGGACATTGACGCGACCGTAAAGGGTGCGACGGTCGGCATCGAGGAAGTGGAGAATATGATTGCCTCCATCATCTCCGTGCCGGTGGACGATGGCGTAGAGTTCCGTGTGAAGCGCATTTCCGAGATCATGGACGAAGCCGAGTATCCGGGCATCCGCATCAGCATGGAAACGGAGTTTGACGGCGTAATAACGCCGCTCAAAATCGACATTTCCACCGGTGACGCTATCACGCCCCGCGAAGTGCGTTACAGCTTCAAGCTGATGCTGGAGGATCGCTCCATTGAGATTTGGGCGTACAATCTGGAAACCGTTCTGGCTGAAAAGCTGGAAACCGTCGTGTCCCGCGCCACCACCAACACCCGCATGAGAGATTTCTATGATCTGCACATTCTGAGCCAGCTCCACGGCCAGAGCATCGTCCCTGCTGATCTCCGGGCGGCGCTCATTGCAACGGCCAAGAAACGCGGTACAGAGAAGTATCTTGCCGACGCGCCTGCGGCCTTTGATGAAGTCGAGGCCGACCCAAATATGGAAAAGCTGTGGCAGGCTTATCAGAAGAAGTTCTCCTATGCTGCCGACCTGTCGTGGCATACGGTCGTGGAATCCATCCGCAGTCTATATAGATTAGCGCGGGCTGAATAATATGGGAAACAGTAATAAGGTCTGCCCGAACTGCGGCAGAAAGATGAAGCAGCAGTTCATAGGCTTGCAGCATTGCAAATGCGGCATGAGCTGGAAAAAGGACGAAGGCTTTTTCGAACGCACCCCTGATATGATCTTTGCTCTGGAACGACGAACCATTGGAGGAAAGGTAAAACAGGTTCCGATTATCCGCTATCAATCCGATAAATGAAGAATAAAACGGTCTGCTTCGGCAGGCCGTTTTACTTTTCAAGGAGGTGTTCAACATGGCAACCACGCGCCTGATGCCCCTGCACACCGGCAAAGGCCGCACGGTGGGGCAGGCCATCAGCGCCATCATCGACTACACCGAAAATCCGCAAAAGACAGACGGCGGCAGGCTGATTACGAGCTGGCAGTGCGACAGCAGGATCGCCGATGCCGAGTTCCTTTTCGCCAAAAATCAATACACCCAAAAGACCGGCAGAGTGCGCGGCGAGGATGATGTGATCGCCTACCATCTGCGGCAATCCTTTGTTCCCGGAGAGATCACACCGGAGGACGCGAACCGTTTGGGCTGTGAGCTGGCCAAGCGCTTCACCAAGGGCAATCACGCCTATATCGTCTGCACCCATATCGACAAAGCCCATATTCACAATCATGTGATCTGGAACTCCACCGCACTCAGCCAGACCCGGAAATTCAGAAACTTTTGGGGCAGCAGCCGCGCCGTGCGGCGGCTCAACGATACCATCTGCATCGAGAACGGCTACTCCATCGTGGAGAATCCGAAGCGCCAAGGCAAGAGCTACAACAAGTGGCTGGGCGACAAAAAGAAGCCCTCCCACCGGGAGCGAATCTGCGCGGCCATTGACGATGCGCTGACACAAAAGCCCGATAGCTTTGAAACGCTGCTGGAGCTGCTGCGGCAGGCCGGGTATGAGATCAAGGGCAAGAAAGTCCCGCCCCTGTTAGGCGGCGAACAGAAAAAGTCCATTCGCATGGATACCCTCGGCGACGGTTATACTCCCGCAGATCTTCGTGCGGTGATTGCAGGTGAAAAGGCGCATACGCCGCGAAAGAGCGCCGCAGCGCCGGTCAAACCGGAAAAGCGCAGCGGGAATCTGCTGGTGGACATTCAGACCAAATTACGCGCTGGCAAGGGTGCCGGTTATGCGCGTTGGGCGACGTTATTTAACCTGAAACAGATGGCACAGACGGTGGCCTATCTGCAAGACCATGAGCTGTTAGATTACGCCATTCTCTCGGAGAAAGCGGCGGCAGCGTCCGCTCACTTCAACGAGCTTTCCGCAAGGATCAAATCTGCGGAAACACGCATGGCCGAGATTGCCGTGCTGCGGGAGCATATCGTGGGTTACGCTAAGACCCGCGATACCTACGTTGCCTATCGCAAGGCCGGGTACTCCAAGAAATTTCTTGTAGAGCATGAAAGCGAGATCACGATCCACAAGGCCGCAAAGAACTATTTTGATGGACTGGGCTTCAAGAAGCTGCCCACCATCAAGGCGCTGAATACCGAGTACGCCGAGCTGCTGGCGGAGAAGAAAGCGGCCTACGCCGACTACCGAAAAGCCCGTGAGGAAATGAAAGAGCTGCTGACGGCCAAGGCCAATATCGACCGTATTCTGGAGTTGGATAAGGAGCAGGAGGAAGCGAATGAACGACGGGAAAAAGAGGCAGAGCAGCGCTGAGCTGCCCGCCCATAAGCGATTTGCAAAATCGCGCAGCCGATGGATTTATCCATCGTTCCAGAACACAGTTTTTGTGTTCTGAGGGGATTGGGGCAACGCCCCAACAAGCATGAAACAGGCGGGTTCCGTGTAAACGGAATCCGCCTGTTTTCGCAAAGTGGGTACCGCTTTGCATTGCTTGCCAGTTTCTTGTTCCCGTTCGTAACCCCTCTGAAGCCGTGGTTTTCGATGCCGCATATAGCGTAACGCTTCGCCTCGCACGCGGCCGGTTGACCGTGTCTGCGTCTGCGCCTCGTCGTACCCGAACTGCGCGACATGGCACTCTGCCCCTGCGGGAACGTCCCTGATTTTTTCTGTAGCAGCTTGCATTCGTGCTGAAAATTGACTTTCAGGCGTAAATCGTGTAAACTATATTAGTACATTAGTCACTGCTAACCGAAAAAAGGAGGGCATCCAATGACAAGCGAATACATGAACAACCTCTATCGGGATCTGCTCTCCAATTCACCGCAGACCGTAACGATCCCGATTCCTTCTGATATGGGAACCGGACAAATTGCGCAGGTGGTGACAAAACAGGGTGCCGTTGTTTCAGACTGGAAGATGAATTATTTTTCTGACATGAATGTGCGCGGGATTAACAGCGAGGACTATATTCAAATGCTGTTCTGCCTGAACGACGGCGTGTCGTGGAATATTGCAGGCAGCAGAGAGGGCGCTTGTCTTGCAAAGGGAGAATCCTGCATTTACCGTGGACACGGGAAAATGGAGTCTCTCTGTTATGCGCAAAACAGCGACTTCTATTTTAAGAACATCAAAATTCCCGTTCCATATTTCAAACGTTTATTACAGGACTACTTCGAGGATGGCGAGATTACCGTCTATGAAAAGAAACTGCTGACCGGAATTTCAAAGGTGAGCATAACGCCCTATATGGAGCATATTTTCGCAGAGTTACAAGACTTTACACATTATCGGGGTGGGCTTGGGTATCTGTTTCTGGAAAGCAAAATCCACGAATTGCTGTCAGTATATTTGAGCGAAGTGTTGGAGCTGCGAATCCTCTCGCCGGAATACTGCTGCATATCAAAAAGTGAACGTGATTGCATCATCGAGGCAAAGAGAATCATTGACAGCGAGCTTGCCTTTGCGCCAAGCTGTGAAGGACTGGCAAGGCAGGTTCAAATCAGCGTCTCTAAATTATCAAGGGGATTCTCCATGATGTACGGCATTTCGGTTCATGCGTATGTTATTGAGCAGCGGTTAGAGCGGGCCGCAGGATTGTTATTGGAGAGCAATATGAACATTGGGCAGATAGCGGTTCTTGTGGGTTATACAAAGCCCAGCAACTTTTCTGCTGCATTTAAGAAAAAGTATGGAGTTATGCCAAAAGATTATCGAGAGGCC
Organism: Hominenteromicrobium mulieris; assembly: GCA_021029595.1. Classification (GTDB taxonomy): domain Bacteria; phylum Bacillota; class Clostridia; order Oscillospirales; family Acutalibacteraceae; genus Hominenteromicrobium; species Hominenteromicrobium mulieris. The sequence goes on from JAJJOY010000006.1 coordinate 91,141, forward strand.
AGCCGAATCAAATAGGTGCTTTGCATACCCAAAATAAATACCGATTTGGGGTAGAATGAAATTGCTTTTGGGTTGGATATTGGACATGAAATTGCTAAAATGCGTGGTGTGGTTAGAACACTCTAACCACACCACGCATTTTAATTTTAGGAGGAACAACCATGAATAAGAAGTTGAATGCAAAGGATTTTATCCTGATCGGCGTTCTGACTGCGCTCATGTGGATCATTTGCATGATTATCAGCACCGTAATGAGCATTGCCGGACCCGTTACCAACGTATTTTATCCTGCTGTCGTAGCAATCCCCAACGGAATCGTGATGATGCTGTTGCTGGCAAAAGTCCCGAAGAAAGGCGTGTTCACCATCTGCGGCACAATCCAGGGAATCCTGTTCCTGCTGGTCGGCGGATTTTGGCTTATCCCGGTTGCATTGATTGTAGGCGGTGTCATTTGTGATTTTTTGATTATGGGAAGAAAAGAAATCACAATGAAGTCCATGATGATTGCCTACACGATTTTCAGCGGTATCTTTGCTTTTGGTGCAATTGTAGGGCCTATGAGCTTCCTGCAGGACGCTTTTGTAGGGGCGATGGAAAAGAACAACATTGCGCAGGAATACATAGATGGCATGATTAGCATTACATCTGGATTTATGCCTGTTGTCATTATAGTGGCTGGCTTGCTCGGTGGCTTGATTGGCGGTTATATCGGCCAGAAAGCATTGAAGAAGCACTTTATTAAGGCCGGACTTGTATCGGTGAAGTAACAGCTCCGAAAACTGACAGACGCCAGATTTGTCAGTAGAGTGCCTGAATCAAAAGCGGGGCTGCAATGTCAGCCCCGCTTTTTTTTGGAGAACAGTATGGAAGAAAACACAAAGAAACTCATTACACAAAGACAATTTCAAAGAACGGCAGCTTTAGACCCACGGTGCAAAGTTGCGCTGCTGATTATGATCGGATGTGTCAGTTATTTTCTGAATGGCGAAATTTGCAGTTTGGTACTTGTTGCATCTTTTGCGCTATTCATTGCTGTCGGCAATGGCGGAAAATGGGCCGCCAAGATGCTGATTTTTTATATTGTCATTGCCTATCTCAATGCCTTACTGCGGTATGTTTCTATTCCGGTACTCAGCGTGATCATGAGTGTGTTTGGTGTGACCATTTTGAAACTGGTTCCTATTGCAATGATGGGAATATGGATTTTGCACACAACACAAATGGATGATCTCATGGTATCGCTGCAACGCATGCGATTGCCGCAGGCTGTTACAATTCCGTTAGTGGTCATGTTCCGCTACATACCTACTTTACGGATTGAATACCGCATGATTCGTAATACAATGGACATTCGCGGCATCGGTGATACGGTATGGAAACAACTTATCCATCCGCTTGCTACGATTGAATATATTCTGATCCCTTTGCTGATGCGTTGCCTGAAAGTAACCGATGAATTAGCAGCATCCGGCACAACGCGGGGATTGGAACTGGAAGGAAAGAGATATGCGCTGAACCCTGTCCGTTTTTCGTGGAAAGAGTATGCAGTGACTGCGCTGGGAATTGTCTTTTTAGCGCTACTTCTGTTCCTCGACCATACCTCTATTGGGGAAATCATTATATGGAGGGTATAGCGATGATTACCTTTGATAATTTCTCTTTCCGCTATGAGGAAAGGGATAAATTTACATTGAAAGATCTGAACCTGACAATACAGACAGGCGAATTTGTTTTATTGACAGGTCGGAGCGGGTGCGGGAAAACTACCCTGATTCGCTGCCTGAATGGGTTGATTCCACATTTCTACCCCGGAGAGTCAAAGGGGGATATTCTGTTGGACGGACACTCTTTGCTGGAATTGAAGCCGTCTGATTTAGCGGGTAAGGTGGGGACCGTATTCCAAGATCCACGTTCACAGTTTTTTATGACAGATACCACACGGGAGCTTGCTTTCGGGTGCGAAAATATGGGGTATTCCCGTGAGGAAACCGTTGACCGCATTGCAAAAGCGGTGCTGGATTTGGAACTAAGCGATTATCTGAACCGCAGTATTTTTGATTTATCCAGCGGCGAAAAGCAGCAGATCGCGATTGGTTCAGTCTATGCCCTTTTGCCTAAAGTATATATCTTTGATGAACCGTCAGCGAATTTAGACTATGCTGCCACAAAACGTCTGGCAGAAACCATGAAGCGCCTGAAAGCTGATGGATATACCATTATTGTTGTTGAGCATCGTTTCTACTATTTGAGGGAGTTGCTTGACCGGGCATATCTGATTCAGGATGGCAGGCTTATACAGAGCTTCACAAGAGAACAGTTTTGCTCATTGTCCGATGAAACCCGTATCCAATACGGATTGCGTACAGTCTATCCAGAACGGGAGGCAGCGAAGTATCAGCTAAAACCGGCACATAAATCCAATGATGGATTGAGTGTAAGCAACCTCTCCTTTGCATATAAAAAGGGGCCGGATGTTTTACGGAATATCAATTTTGAAGCCCATAAAGGTGATGTGATTGGTATTTTGGGGCATAACGGAGCCGGAAAAACCACCTTGCTCTCGATTATGACAGGCCTTCTAAAAGAGAAAACCGGGAGTATCCGTTATAACGGCAAAAAGCTGTCCCCGCGCCAGAGAAGGAACCTGTCCTATCTTGTCATGCAGGATACCGATTATCAGCTTTTTGGCAGCAGCGTGGAAGAAGAATTATCATTGGGAATTGAAAATGACTGCTCCGGGAAAGTCACGGAAACTTTAGAGGCTCTGGAACTTGGCGCATACCGGGAGTGTCATCCTGCGTCCTTATCAGGAGGACAGAAACAGCGGGTGACGATAGGCGCTGCCATTGTCAAGGACAGTCCGGTCATCTATTTTGATGAACCCACCAGCGGCCTTGACTACGATTCTATGGTGAGGGTAAGCCATTTGATCGAGCAGCTTGCAGCAGCCGGTGTGATTATTTTCGTTGTGTCGCATGATTTTGAATTTATTACCCGCACCTGTTCAGAAGTGTTACAGCTTGATGGTCAGGATTCGATTAAGAATCAGGTCTTAACCCCGGAAATCTTGCTGTCACTTTCAAAACAATACTTTAATTGATTGGAGGCTTTGTTATGTTCAAGAAAGTATTTGAGTATGCCGGGCCGCACAAAAAGGACTTATATATAGCAACTTTCATCGTCCTGCTTAGCGTCCTGATGGGGGTACTTCCCTTTGTGCTGGCCTATCAGGTGATCTCGCCTCTTGTCATGGGCAATGCCGTTGATACCAAATATGTGTGCATACGGGTAATCGGCGTTTTGATCTGCCTTATTTTACAGGCCATTCTTTATGGCTGGGGACTGGATGTATCCCATAAGGCCGCTTATAGCACGCTGCTCCGGCTTCGCACTTCCCTGCAAAAGAGATTTGAAGCAGTTCCACTTGGATTTATCCAGGATAAGGGAACCGGCACAATTAAAAAGCTGTTTGTGGATGATGTGGACAGTCTGGAAGTATTGCTTGCCCACTCTTTGCCGGAGGGGATTGCAAACCTGATGATTCCGATTGCAATTTATGTTGCTATGTTTTTCATCGACTGGAAACTGGCCCTGCTATCTCTTGCGTCTATTCCGATCAGCTTTGCGGCTATGATGATTATGTATTCCGTTGGTATGAAGAAAATGGGGCCGTATTACATGGCTGGGCAGAAAATGAACAATACCATTATTGAGTATATCAACGGTATGGAAGTTGTGAAAGTGTTCAACAAGGACGCAGAATCCTATGAGCGTTTCCGCAAAGACATTTCCGATTATCGGGACTATACGCTGGAATGGTATAAGGCAGCATGGCCGTGGATGGCAATTTACAGCAGCCTTTTACCCTGTACGATTATCCTTACTCTGCCTTTGGGGGCATGGTTTGTACTTTGTGGATTCTCCACTCTGCCGGATTTGATTTTGGTGCTTTGCCTGTCGCTTAGTATTGGTATTCCGCTGCTGAAATCTTTGAGCTTTTTACCGACTATGCCGCAGCTCAATTATAAGATTGCCGCTTTGGAGCAAGTGTTGGAAACAGCGCCGTTACAGCAGACGGACGCCGTTTTTCATGGGAAGAATTACGACATTTGTTTCGATCACATTACATTCGGGTATGAGAAAAGTCAGCCGGAACCTGATGGACAGCCGATGGTAACAATGGATGAAGTTATCCATGATATTAGTTTTACTGCAAAGGCAGGACAGAAAACGGCCTTAGTTGGTGAATCCGGCTCCGGAAAAAGTACGTTGGCGAAACTGCTGATTCACTACTACGACCCGCAGCAGGGCAGCATTTCCATTGGTGGGCAAAAAATAACGGAAATGAGCTTAGAGGCATTGAACAGTCAGGTTTCCTACGTGGCGCAGGATCAGTATTTATTCAATACTTCCATTCTTGAAAATATCCGTATTGGGCGGCCAGACGCTACAGATGAAGAAGTCCTTGAAGCGGCGAAAAAAGCACAGTGCATGGAATTTCTTGAAAAGCTGCCGCAGGGGATTCATTCGATGGCGGGAGATGCCGGGAAAATGCTTTCTGGCGGTCAACGACAGCGTATTTCTTTGGCGCGAGCCATTTTGAAAAACGCTCCTATCATCGTGTTGGATGAAGCGACTGCATATGCAGACCCGGAGAATGAGGAAAAGATGGAGGCTGCGATTGCGGAATTGGTAAAAGGCAAGACCTTATTTGTGATCGCCCACAAACTTCCTGCAATTATGAACGCCGATCAGATTTGTGTGATCGAACATGGCAAACTGGCGGCAACCGGCACTCATGCTGAACTGCTGGCAATCTGTGAGGAATACAAAAAACTGTGGAAAGCCTCGCAGGACAGCGCAGAATGGAAAGTCAACGCTGTAAAGGAGGGAAAATAAATGCTGGCACTATTTTCAAGAATCCTAAAACTCTCCGGCAAGTATAAGTGCCGGATTCAGGGGGCTTTCGTATGTGCTTTTCTCGAATCCATACTTTCAAAAATGCCTATCTTTTTAGCCTTTCTTGTGCTCTCTGGATTCTATCAGAAAACATTGACAGGCACAAAATGTCTGTATATCGGTATCGGACTTGTTGGCGTTGTGGCTGCACAGGTGATTGTCCATTATCTCTGTGACAGACTGCAAAGCGCTGCCGGATATATGATTTTTACGGATAAGCGGATGGAGCTCGGCGGTCATCTCCGCAAGCTGCCGATGGGTTATTTTACTTCGGGCAACATTGGCAAGATCAGTTCGGTACTTAGTACGGATATGGTATTCATTGAAGAAATTGCCATGAGTACACTTGGCAATATGATGAGCTACATGCTCTCTGCACTTATCTTGCTGGTATTTATGTTCTTTCTGGACTGGCGGCTTGGTCTGGCTGCGGCTGCTGTAACGCTGCTGGCATGTTTTACCGCAAAAGGGATGAACAAGGTTTCCTTAAAAGAAGCAGCTTGCAGACAGGATCAAAGCGAACATTTGACGGACGCAGTTCTTTCCTTTGCAGAGGGGATTAGCGTAATTAAGAGCTATAACCTGATTGGCGAAAAGTCGGAGGAATTAACCGGGAATTTCAGACGTTCCAGAGATACATCCACTGCCTTTGAACGTAAAATGACGCCGTGGACAAGAGGCCTGAATATTTTGTACGCAGTCGGAATCGCCGCTATTTTTGCGCTTTCCGTTTGGCTTCAGCAAAGCGGTTCCCTTTCGCTGCCTTATCTGCTTGGCGTTCTGCTCTTTGTCTTTGATCTGTTCAGCCCGTTAAAGGCACTGTATGGAGAAGCCTCGCGCCTCACGGTTATGAACGCTGCTTTAGACCGTATTGAAGCGGTTCTGAATGAAACAGAGTTGCCGGATAAAGGGACGGCACATATTCCGAATGAAAGCTCCGGCTCACCGGAAATCTGTTTTGATAATGTGACTTTTGCCTATCAGGACAAGGAAGTCCTGCACAATATCAGCTTCTCTATGCAGAAGAATACCATGACCGCACTTGTGGGACCGTCTGGCGGCGGCAAATCCACGATTGCAAACTTACTGGCGCGTCTGTGGGATGTGAAATCCGGCAAAGTGACAATCCGTAGTACAGATATTCGGGATGTACCTCTCGCTGAACTGATGGAACAGATCAGCATGGTTTTCCAGAGGGTGTACTTGTTCCAGGATACCATTTACAACAATATCAGCATGGGTAAACCGGACGCTACTGAGGAAGAAGTCTATGAGGCTGCAAAAAAAGCCCGCTGCTATGATTTTATCATGGCGCTGCCGGATGGATTCCAGACAGTCATCGGTGAAGGCGGCGCTACTCTGTCCGGCGGCGAAAAGCAAAGAATCTCTATCGCCCGCTGCATTTTGAAGGACGCACCGATTGTCATTTTGGATGAAGCGACTGCAAGTGTTGATACCGATAATGAAAGCTATATCCAGGAGGCAATCAATGAACTGGTAAAGGGTAAAACATTGCTTGTGATTGCACACCGCCTGAATACCATCCGTCAGGCAGATCAGATTTTGGTGATCTCCGATGGACGGATCAGCGAACAGGGAACCCATGACGAGCTTATGGCAAAAGCCGGGATTTATCAGGATTTTGTAAATATCCGTAAAAAGTCCTCCGGCTGGAGCCTTGCATAAAGGAGACAATAGTGATGATTCATGCGTCCGGAGAGGATTATCTGGAGGCTGTGCTGGTTCTTCAAAAGAATCACGGTGCTGTCCGCTCTATTGATGTTGCACGGCGTGTTGGAGTTTCAAAAGCCAGTGTAAGCTATGCGGTGTCGGCTTTGCGTGAAGGGGGCTTTTTAACGGTAGATAGTGATTACGTTTTGCATTTGACCGAAACAGGCCGGAATGTTGCCGAAAAAATTTATGAGCGGCATCAGTTCTTTACAGAGCAATTTATCGCAGCTGGCGTTGACCCTGAAATTGCAGAGCGAGATGCTTGCCGGATTGAACACGCCATCAGTCAGGACACCTTTGAAAAGATCCGGGATGCACACAAACAGGAAAAATAGGATACTAATGCCCGTCGTTCCAACTGTGCGGACAAGAGCAGCCAGTGGGGAAAATATAAGCCCACTGGCTGCTCTACATGAAAGACAATCATCGGCCCTTTTGTTTTCCCCTGTACATCACTTCAGCTTATCTGCGCTCATGCACAGGTCTATGTACCGTTGCGACTCTTCTTCACCCTTTCCTGCAAAGTAATCAAGAACGCACTTGGCAACGGTCTGCGGCGCTCTATCGTGGAACACGATTCCATCCAGACTGATGTCCATTTCTTCTGAAATCAGCGCAACCGTTTCAAATTTCGGATTGCTCTTGCACTTTTCAATCTCAATGACAGTTCGGGTACACATATTAAGCCGTTCCGCTAATTCGCGCTGCGTGATCTTTTTCTGCTCCCGCTTTTCGCGAAGCTTTTGGGCGAACAGGTCAAGAAAGTTCATTGTAAATCACCTCTACTACATTGTAGAGTGAGCCTCAATTCACTTAAATACACATGAAGCTCACATTGAATGAGCCACAAATCATATTTAGCGAGTTGGAGGTAATTTTATGATGTCACGGATGAACAGGAGATACTGCTAAGGCCGCTCGCGGTCATGTAAAAAAGCATAAGCACCGATTAGCCGTCCACTTCAAAAAGCACGCGGCTATCCCCCAGACGAGCTGCACTCACGAAAGCGAGTTGCAGCTCTCTTTTTATGCGGTTTGGTTCATCCGTGATTTAGCCCCTCCCGGTACAGTATTCGTTACTCATGTTTTCACTCGCACGCAAGGCGCTCGTTCAGGTCATCATGCCTGTTCGAGCGCCTTTTTACGTTTTCCTGTCGGCTGTCGTTCTCCGCCGGTGTTGGTCTGGTTCACCACCCACCCAACACCGAAACGGAGGACATATTATGTTTAACAGAAAGAGCAGCTATGCGCTGAACAAGAAAGACCCCAACGCTATCGTTTACATGGATGCCAACGAAGCCATCATCCGCCTGACCCGCGAGGACTTTGCCAGCGAGGAAGAATTTCTGAAATGGAAGTCCCTGTCGGATGCAGACTATCATGCTTCCGAGAAAGAGGATCATGTCTACGCTAATCATACCCTTGCACTGGACGAGCTTTCCGAGGAAGCAGCATCTATTCCCGCTGCGGATATCTGCATGGAGCAGGCGCATGACCGGGTGGCGGAAATCCGCCGTAGCACCCAAAAGGTTACGCAAATCAGGAAGCACCTGACGGACACTCAGTTCCGCAGGATGTGGATGTATTTCGTGGATGGAATGACGATTGACGAGATTGGAAAAGTCGAAGGCGTGTCGCATCAGGCTATTTCTCTCAACATTACAGCAGCAATCAGAAAAATCAAAAAATATTTCTGAGGTTTTTCAAAAACACCTTGCAAAAGTGGCCCAAAATCGGCGATAGGTGAAGGGACATTCTCCACGAAGCCTTTCGTTGAACGTTGAAAACTGAATAGACCATGATGCAGGCACAAAACCCGCGTGATAGCGGCATAAGGTGCGCCGCCACGACGATGGCTTCAAGGAGGTGATTCCGGAAAAGCCATCCGAGCGATCTACGCAGCCTTAGACCCGATTCGGCAAATCGGGCGCGATGACAGCGCGGCGGATAATGAAACTTGCTCACGCCCTCCCACAGACTTGAGGGGGAACCCTGCGGTATGCGCCAGCTCTTTGAGGCAGCGGTATCGTGGAGTTATGACAGCCCTGCCAAGGGCGGCCTGCATCATGCCCACTATCCGGGGCGCGTGGCAAATAGGATGGATCTTCTCAAATGGACAAGCAGAGCGGCTGCGCCGGTATTCGCCGTTATGTTATGTGGCTCCAATTCTACCCGCGCAGCCGCCTCTCAAAGTCAGATACCATGCGCTGACGGCCTTTCCGTCAGCGCATTCATGTGACCTTGAGGAAACCCACCAAACCGAGAAAGGAGATCGCCATGATGCAGCCGACGCCAAACGAAACCCAAATCCACACGGATGAACTGGTGGACATCCGGGAAGTATCCGTAGACAAAAATCTTCCCAAGGAAGAACGCATTGTCGCCTTTATCCGCCAGATCAAAAATCCTTACCGCTTCCGCTGCGGCGATTTTGTGGTAAACGCCTGCTTTGCCGGGAACGGCGTTACGTTGGAGGAATGTCTGCAAGGCATTTTGCGCTGAGCGACATCCTCGCTTTTTTCCGCAGAGAGTGCTATGATCGGTGTGGAAAAGGATGAAAACCTAATAGCCAGATAACCACTCTTTTCATGCGGGAGCAGTCCGGGAGAAAGGAGTGCTTTTTCATGCCTAAATACAAAGCTACCGCTTACATCCGCCTGTCCTACACCGACGATCATTCCAGCGAAAGCGACAGCGTTTCCAATCAGCGCAAGCTCATTGAAAACTTTGTAGAGCGTAACCCGGATATTGAGGTCGTTTCCGAAAAGATCGACGATGGATACAGCGGCATCATCTTTGACCGCCCCGCGTTCAAGGAAATGATGCAGGATGTCACCGATGGCAACATCAACTGCGTCATTGTAAAAGACCTCTCCCGCTTAGGGCGCGAGTACATCGAAACAGGCCGGTATCTGCGCCGGGTATTCCCGGCCTACGGGGTGCGTTTCATCGCTATCACCGACAGCATCGACACCGCCCACGACAGCGGCGATGATCTGACCGTATCGGTCAAGAACATTATGAATGAAGCCTACTGCCGGGACATTTCCATCAAGACCCGTTCTTCTCTGGACGTGAAGCGGCGCAATGGCGATTTCGTCGGCGCGTTCCCGGTGTACGGCTACATGAAAGCCGAGGACAACAAGAATTTGCTCGTCCCTGACCCCTACGCTGCCCGCGTTGTCTGCGACATTTTCCGTATGCGGCTGGAGGGCGCAAGCGCCTCCAAGATCGCATCTGAGCTGAACCGGCTGGGTATTCTCTCCCCGCTGGCGTACAAGAAGAACAACGGTCTGCCCTACGCGAAAAAGGGCTACGCGGACAAAGCCGACTGCAAGTGGTCAGCAACCACCATCATCCGCATCTTGCAGGACGAAACCTATACCGGAACGCTGGTGCAGGGCAAACAGGGTACGCCGCATTACAAGATCAAGCAGATGGAGCAGCGCCCCGCCTCCGAGTGGGTGCGCGTCCCGGATGCCCATAAAGCGCTGATTGCCCGTCAGGATTTTGATCTGGTGCAGCGCATCAAGGGGCTGGATACCCGCACTTCTCCCAACGAGGACACGGTGTACCTGTTCTCCGGTATTCTGATCTGCGGGTGCTGCGGAAGCCGCATGACCCGCAAGACCAACCGTGCGAACGGCAAGGAGTACCACTACTATTATTGTCCTACCGGCAAGAAAAAGGGCTGCGCCCATCCGGTCATGCTGAAAGAAAGCAGCCTGATCGACTGTGTGCGGGACAGCCTGAAAGCCTATATCGGCAATATTGCTTCTCTGGAGGCGCTGCTGACCGGCATTGACCAGTCCAGCATCAATCAGGCGCTTGCCAAGGAATACAGCGACCACATTACCGACAACGAGCGCCGGTTGGAGCAGGTGCTGGAGTTCAAGGCACGGCTTTATGAGAGCCTTGTGGGAGGTATGCTTACCAAGGAAGAATACGCTTCCTATAAGGCAAAGTACACCAAGCAGGCCGAGGACATCCGCGAGAGCATCCGCGTTCTCAAGGAAAAACTCACGGAGGTTTTGGAAAACCGGAGTGAGCGCAACCGCTGGATTTCACAGTTTACGCAGTTCTCCACGCTGGAAACCTTAGACCGCAGGGCGCTCATTCACATGGTACAGAGCATCCGCGTCCGTGGCAAAAAGGAGCTGGATATTACCTTTACCCATGAGGACGAATACAAAAAGGCGTTGCAGCTTTTGGCACTGGCAGCGCAGCAGAAAGATTACGAACAGAGAAAGGTGGGCTGAGCATGGCAAGAAAAAGCAGAAAAGAAACGGCTGCGGTGACCGTTCAGGAGGCCGACGCCGCTTGCCGCGCCGCGATCTACGTCCGCCTTTCGGTGGAGGATACCCACACGCACAGCGTATCCATTGAAACCCAGCAGATGATTATTGCCCGCTATCTGGAGCAGTACCCGGAGATCAGCGTGTACGATACCTACATCGACAACGGCGCGACGGGGACAAACTTCCACCGTCCGGGCTTTCAGCAGATGCTCTCGGATATTGAGGCCGGTCATGTAAACTGCGTGATTGTCAAAGACCTTTCCCGTTTGGGACGGAACACCATCGACACCGGCTATTACATCGAGCAGTATTTCCGCATCCGCAGCATCCGCTTTATTGCGGTCAACGAAAACTTCGACACCGCCAACCCGGAGGACGCCCATTCCGGTATCATTATCCCGCTGCGGAACATGATAAACGAAGCCTACGCTTTCGACATTGGGCGCAAGATCAGGGCGCAGCAGCGGCAGGCCATGAAAGACGGCAAATTCATCGGTGCGCGTACTCCCTACGGCTATCTGAAAGCCGAGGACGATTGCCACCAGCTTATCATCGACCCCGTTGCCGCCGTTGTGGTGCAGCGGATGTTCCGCTGGGCTTCCGAGGGTGCTGGCCTCAATACCATCGCCGTGCGGCTGAATGAAGCGGGCGTTCTCACTCCCAGCCACTATAAGAAGATGCAGGGCAAGATCACCCACGAAAATTTGCTCGGCAGCGGCAAGTGGCAAACCCGAACAGTCGGCGTTATTCTCCGCTCCGAGGTCTACACCGGAGATCTCGTTCAGGGGCAGACCAAAACCGTGGATCACCGGCAGGTCAAGGCCGATGCCGAGGAATGGACGGTGGTACGGGACACCCACGAGGCCATCATCAGCCGGGAACAGTTCGCGGCGGTGCAGGAAATTCTCAATCAGACGGCCAGCCGCGCCAAGACACGGGAGGTCAAAGCCTACACGCCGAATTTACTCAAAGGCAAGGTGTTTTGCGCCCATTGCGGCGGCAGCCTGCACCGGCAGCGGAATATCCGCAAGAAGTCCGACGATGTGTACTTCTACCATTGTCTGAGCAGGAGCCGAATCAGCAAGGATGCCTGCCCCGGCGTGACCATCCGCGAGGATGCGTTGCTGGATATGTTGGCAGATATGCTTCAGGACGCGCTTGATACGGCGCTGGGGCAATATACCCTCTCCCTTGCGGAGCTGCCCCGGCAGGCCGCTGACCGCGCCGAGCTGCGGGAGAAGATCACCAGCCGCAGGCAGGAAGTCCAGCGGCTTCGCGGTATCGTGCGGAGCTTATATGAAAACCTTGTGCAAGGCGTTCTTACCAAGGATGAATACTTCGACTACAAGGAGAAGTACGAAAGCCGCATTGCCGACCTCGCCGTGGAAATGGAACAGTTGGAGGATGGCCTGCGAACGATGGATGCTCAAACAGAGCAGCACCGGGCGCTGGAACAGGACGCCGCACAAATCAAGACCGACCGTGCGCTGACCGGCGCACTTATCGAGCGACTGATCGACCGCATTGAGGTATCCCACGACAAGCAGATTACGGTGCGCTATCGCTTCCAGAGCGAGTTTGAAACCTATGCGGAGGTGCTGGAACAATGCAGAAATATGTAATCGCCCTCTACATCCGCCTCTCCATCGAGGATTACAAGTACGACAGCCTGAGCATTGAAAATCAGAGCCTTGTCCTCCACGAATACGCGGCTTCCATGCCCGAAGCCCTGAACGCGGAGATCACGGAGTTCATCGACAACGGATATAGCGGCACGAATTTTGAGCGTCCGCAGGTACAGAAGCTCATTGAGCTGGTACGGGCCAATCAGATCGACTGCATCATCGTCAAGGATTTTTCCCGCTTCGGACGAAACAGCATTGAAACCGGCTATTTCATCGAGCGTGTGTTCCCACTGTTCCATACCCGCTTCATTTCCATCAGCGACGATTTTGACAGCAGCAAATTCAAGGGTGACACCGGCGGCATGGACGTGGCGTTCAAGTATCTCATCAGCGAATATTACAGCCGCGATATGTCCATTAAAACCAAGAGCGCCAAGTACGCCAAGATGCAGCGCGGCGAGTATCAGAGCAAAATCTGTCCCTACGGCTACCGCAAAAGCGCCGATGGCAGAATGGAGCCTGACCCGGAGGCTGCTGCCGTTGTGCAGCTCATCTTCCAGCTTGCCGCCGAGGGCATCAACGCCACCGCCATCACACGGGAGCTGTTCCGCAGAAGCATCCCTACCCCCGGCCAGTACAAAGCGGCGCACGGCAATCATACCCACGATATTTCCCGCTGCCACGGGATTTGGAGTGCATCCACCATTCTCCGCATTTTGGAGGACGAACGCTACACCGGCGTGTATATGATCGGCAAGCGGGCGGTTCTCGAAGTAGGCGGCACCAGAAGCCGCCTGAAGGACAGAGAATCGTGGTACATCATCCCCGACCATCACCCGGCCATCGTCGAGAAAGCTGTGTTTGATACCGTGCAGGCCAGCCAGCTCCGCTTTTCCCAGCCCAACAAAAAGAAGCGGGACTACCCGCTGAAAGGCAAAGCCTTCTGCGGCTGCTGCGGTCATGCGCTATCCCGCACCATGCAGAAAACCTCGTACTATTACTGCCGCCATTCTGAGGCGGACGTTGAAAGCCGCTGCCACAAGATGCACCTGAACGCCGCAGAGCTGGAACAGGCGGTATTCCTGACGCTGAAAAAGCAGTTGGAGGCCGCCGCACCGCTTGCCCCTGACGGTACGCTCCGGGTAGATGCTTCCGTACCGGAACGCGCCGAATATGAGCAGCAGATTGAAACGCTGCAAGACGGCAAGCGCACACTTTACGAACGCTATCTCATGGGCGAGATCGACCTGAACACCTACAAGGCGGAAAAGGCCGCGTGTGACGAGCTGCTTTTGAAAACGAAAAATGCCTATGCCGCAGTATTGGCACAGGCGAAACAGAAGCAGGACGAACAGGCACGGCAGGACAGCCGCAAGGAAGCGTCCAAGGTGATTTTCGATGCGGACACGCTGACCACCGAGCTGGCCGAGCTGCTGATCGACCGGGTGCTGGTATATCCCGATAAGCGCATCGAGATCGCATACAAAATCCAGGACATTTTTGATTGAGGTGGCAGTCATGAAAATCGCTTTCTATTGCAGAGTGGACGGACAGGGCTTTGGCTTTGTCCTCCCCGATGAAGCTGACAAGCTCCGCGAGTTTTTCGCCGAGCATCAGGATAAGCCTGCGCTTGAAAATCCATCAAGCGCAAGCTAAAAATTTTTGTCGTGTGCTTGACATACGGGTGACGCAGATCGTGAAAGCGCATCCGGCGCAAACCGTGACTCTCCAGAAATTTCGGAAATGCGTTGGTCAGGTATTCCACCCGCATCCGCTCGCCCAACTCATCCACGAATACAAAGCCATCGTATTCATAGTTGTAGCAGTTGCCGCAGACCTGCTTGTTCAGTTCCTGCGCCTCTTTCACCTGCATAAAGTATTCCCGGAAGCTGCCGATGAGCGGCAGGGTGCGCAGACTGGACTTGGTCTTGGCGGACTGCTGTTCAATTTCCGCCTGCTTGCCATCAAGAGTAATGGTCGTAACGGTTCGTATGACTGAAATCGTTCCACGCTCAAAGTCGATGGCGTCCCACTTCAATCCCAACACTTCACCCCGACGGAATCCATAAAAAGCGGCCACCAGCACCGGCAGCTCCAGCTTGGTGCCCCGGAGAGCTTCAAACATCTTCTGCATTTCCTCTGCCGAAAGGAAAACCGGCTGAAAGCTGTTTTTTCTGGGCCGGTCCACTTTGTCCGCCACATTCTGGATCAGCATATCGGTCTTGACCGCATATTTCAGCGCCGAGTGGATAATCGCGTGATAGTGGATGACCGTATTCGGTTTTACCTTTCTGAGCATTTCGGAATAAAACATCTGCAAGTGTCTGGCTTCCAGCTCCCGCAAGGTCAGATTCCTCTGGCGGAAGTACGGTCCGACTGGCATCTTGATCATTGCGGCGTAAGAACTGTATGTTGCCACAGCCAGCCGCCCTTTGGCAATTTCCAGCCATTCCAGCAGATAATCGGCAAACAGCATATCGCTGCTCAGGTCGCCCACCTCTTTGGGCGGCTCAAACTCCGCCCGGAGCTTTGCAAGCTCGGCTTCGGCTTTGCGCTTGTTGCCCTTTTCGGGAAGCCCCAGTGCGATCCATTTCGTTTTCCGCTGCCCTCCGGCGTTTCTATAGTTCAGCACGGCGTAATACCTGCCGTTTTTCAATGTCAGATGTCCTGCTACCAATTTCATCTCCTCCTGTCCTTTGTATTTGCAGAACAGAACTCCAAACCGACAGCATCAGTATACCATCGGTTTGGGGTTCTCTCTATTCTGCGATTTGTTTGATTACAGCCGCATCAATACGAATCAGCGGGCATCCCGGTTCCGTTCTCTCTGCCGCTTCAGTAATTCCAGCCCCTTGATGATGTCCCGGCGCATCTGCTCCTCGGTGTAGCCGGAGGGGAAGTATTTCCGCAGCTCCTCCCGTTTGAATTTCAGCTGCTCCTGCTGGTTGGGCTTCGTCTCCGCCAGCACGGCGTAGACTATCTGGTCATCCAGCAAGCCCTCCTGCGCCAGCTTTTTCAGGCGGATGCTCTGGGCGTGGGACGGGGTGCAGTCGTTCAGCGCCATCGCGTCCAGCACCGCCCGCTGCTGATACGAGTCTAAGTAGGAAAGCTCCACCGCCGGGTTGAAGGCAATCTTGCCGTCGTCCACCATCGAAAGCAGTTCGGGAATCAGGTAGGTCAGGCGAATATATCTTTTAATTTGATTACGGCTTTCGCCGGCATCGTCAGCTACTTTTTCTACACTGAGCAGCTTCTGCCCAACTTGGGCAGAAGTGACACCTTGATGCTTGATGGCATCCAGCTTCATCTTGTAGGCGAACGCCTTTTCGCTGGGCAGGATGGTCTCCCGCTGCAAATTGGCGTCCACCATTGCGATCACCGCTTCATCGTCAGACAGCTCCCGGACGATGACGGGCATCGTCTCGACGCCCAACACCTGACACGCCGCCAGTCGCCGGTGGCCGGAGATCAGCTCGTAACCGCCGTCCGGCAGCGGCCTTGCCAGCGCCGGGGTGATGGCTCCCACCTTGCGGATGCTCTCGATCATTTGCTGCATCTCCTCGTTGTTCTGCACCTTGAAGGGGTGACCCTTGAACGGGTGCAGCTCGGCCAGCGGAATGTTCCGCACCCGCTCCAGCTTGGCATCGTCCCGCTCCGCCTGCGTGGAGAACAGGTCGTCCAGCGTGGGTAAAGTAAAATCCAATTTTCTCATTGTGTTGTCCTCACTTTCATAGTTTTTTCTTTCAGGGGTTTTAGGGCACGCCCTAACGAGTGTTTTTGCGCTCCGGCCCTGCCGGGAGTAAAAACGCACTGCTCGCTCAGATGACGCAGGCATCGGCGGCAGGGGCACTGTTTGGCTCCGACAGGAGTAAAAACAGTCTGCTCGCTTAGACTGCGCAGGCGTAATTCTCGCTTACTTTAATTCATTCAAAACTGCTTCCAGTCTGCTTATAATTTCCTCTTTCTGAAGCTGTGGGAGTTCCGCTTTCAGGCCGTTCAGCATCCGAAACAGGCGGTAATCCCGCTCCGTGATGGCCGCTTTGACCTCTTTTCCAAGCCCCAGCCGCCGCAAGTATTCCGACAGCGGCAGAGAACAGAACCGGGCATTTTCCAGCAGCTTCTGCTTCTCCTGCTCGGTCACACGGACATTGATCCCGTAGTTTTTGCTGCGCATTTGTTCACCCCCTTTCTTCGGTTTGTGACGGCAATGACGGTTGTGACGGGGATTTCCTTATATAGCGATCCCGGCGTCATTTGCGTCATCACCGTCACGGCGCAGAAATTTGATGAGTCGGCTTTTTCCCGTTCGCTTGGTGCGATACTCGATGCCCAGCGGCTCCAGCACCTCATAGGCAAACTGGCCGAGATACTTCGTGGCCATATTGGGCGTGACCTCCTGCTCCTTCATTTCGGTCAGCAGCTCCGTGGCCGTGCCTACCCATTCGGTGCGGTGCTCCATAAAGTCCACCACCCGAAACAGAAATTTCGGCAGTTCCGCCTTGTGAATGTCCTCGCTGTTCTTGCACTCCACCAGCTCCCAGACAAGGTCGTTAAACTGCAAGGTCAGCTCCTGATATTCCACATCCCGCCCACTGACCAGCAGCGTAGCGGCGTTTCCGCTGCGCTTACGGCGCAGGATGAAGTTGGTGTCCGCAGCGCCGATGATGCCGGTAGAGCCGCTGACATCGTTAAAGGGATCGTCGCTGTCTTGCAGCTTTCGCAGGTGATGCACCAGCAAAATGGCGATGTTGAAGCCATCGGCAATACGCTTGATGGAGGAAATGTCATCGTAGTCATTGCCGTACATCCCCGCCTTTCCGGCGCTGCCCTTGGAGTCCCGCACCTTTTGCAGCGTGTCGATGATGACCAGCTTGGTGGCGGGGTGCTCGGTCAGGAAATCCGTGATCTGCTCCTCCAGCCCGCCGCCGATCAGCCCGGAGGTCACGGCAAAATACAGGTTGTCCGGGGCGCTGTCGGTGAGGTTGTAGAGCCGGTCTTTGATACGGCGCTGCGTGTCCTCAAGGCTCAGATAGAGCACATCGCATTGCAGCGTGGGCAGGCCCCAAATGGAATTTCCCTGCGCCACCTGCAGCCCCAGCCACAGCATCAGCCAGCTTTTGCCGATCTTGCTGGCATCGCTGATGACATTGACGCCCTGCGAAATGAGTCCGTCCACGATGAACATCGTTTTGCTCATCGGCGTGGACAGCAGGGTCTCTGCGTCCACAGTTTTCAGTTTGTTGTCCATAGAATTCTCCTTTGTAGAATGTTAAAAGTAGATTTTGGCGGGGGCGAATGGAAACGGCCACCCACCCCCGCTCTGCTGTCCCAAAAGCCTTGGAATTCAAGGCCTTCTCGGCGCTTAATGTTCGACGCTGCGCCGCCGCCTGGCAGAGTCCGCCTTCTGATTGCGTCGGATGGAGTAGCCGCATCCCGGGCAGTATTTCTGCCGGTTGCTACTGGGTGCAAAGGGCTTTCCACACCGTTCGCAGGTCCGTGTACGCTGCCGGTAAATATCGGCGCAGAGTACCTTGTCGGCGGGCAGAACTGCCCACCGGAAGTACTTGCACAGCAGCGAATAGGAAATCATCTGCACGCACACGCAGCCCTCGCCGTCGTCCAGAGGCAGGCAGTTGCCACCGTCGTAGTTGGCGCACAGCCGCCGGATCAGCCGGTTGCAGCGTGCCCTTTGGGCGGGTGTCAGGCGTTTGATCTCATCCAACCTTCTTCACCTCTTTCTCCATTACATAGTTGATGACGCTGATTTTCGGGATCTTCAGCGTCGTGCCGATCTTCACGGCGTGGATGTACCCATAGTCGATCAGCTTGTAGGCCAGCTTGCGGCTGATGCCCAGCATCTCCCGAAGCTCTTTGACGGTCACGATGTCCGGGTATTCCGGAAACATCATCTGATAAAGCTCTCTGAGCTCTCCTTTCTTCATAGGCTTGAACCTCCTTTGTCTGTTCTGAAACCGCATTTCTGCGGTGATTTTTACTTGCTGCCGCTCATCCGCATCGTTCCTGCCCCGGAGTCTCACCACGGCGTATCGCTTCTTTAATGCGCTCGTTCCTTTTTCGGGAAGTCGTGGCGTCACTTGCCGGAAGCATATCCTTTGGAGGCGGCGATTCAATTTTCAAGGTACACAGGGAGACAGTCCCCTCAATAGGTAGCCAGCGAGAAGGCCTGTTTTTTAACCCCCTCACTAATCAACTGGGAAAAATTTTTCGATTTGTACGAAGGAATTTTGAAAATTTCCTTTGAAAGCCTATCTACTAACCAACTGGGAAATTTTTTCGGATTTGAACGAAAAAACTTTTGAGAATTTTTCTGCGAACCCCTCTACTACTTAATTGGGAATTTTTCCGGCAAAAATAAAAAGAATTTTGAAGAAAATTTTTAAGCGCCCCTCCCACTAATCAACTGGGAACTTTTCGGGCAAATAACAAATGGGTTTTAGAAAAATTTTTTTAAGTGCCCCTCCTACTAACCAACTGGGAAATTTTTTGAGATTTTGGCAAAGTAATTTGAAAAATTCTCTCAACTTTTCAAAAGGTCCCTCTACTTACTCTGAATAAGGGGTGCCATTTGGCAGGGTACTTTTCAAAATTCCCCACAAAAATATTTCTCCCTTCACTTACTCTGAATAAGGGGCGCCGTTTGTGGGGGTGTTTTCGAGAAATTTCTCAAATATTTTTTATCTGAACGCAAAAAGAGGCGCAGCCTCCGGATTTCTCCGAAGGCTACGCCTCTAAATATACTATTCGGTTTTCAGCAGTTATACTGATTCGCTATTTCTGTTCGCAATGTCCATTCTATCTTATTGCTGATAATGATGTGCGTTGCGTGAAGCCGTGGCTATCTGTTTCTCCAAAAAGTTAGATACATCTGAGCAACCGATTCAAGCAACACCCCAAGAATATGCATAATGGCAAAGATGCATACTGCAGCAACATATTTCAATGCCTGTAAAGGAATAATTGGCCGTATGAGAGCAATTCCTATGAGAATAACTAAGTAAATAATTTCAACAATGACATTGTATGCAATGTTGGAAAGCAAAATTTGGAATAGAGACAGCTGTTTTCCGCCAACAGGCTTATATTGAGTAGAGTCAGCCATTTCCTCCTTTAGACTTTTGGTGTTTGCATTGTCTGCTGTAACCAGTATAGAAATAATTGCAACAGAAAATGAAACAAGGATGGCAACGACATTAATTTGGACATTCACAAATTCGGAAAAAGTTGACCGGATGGTTTCCTCGTTGCCGATGTTAAATATGAGTGCACCTGCCAATGCCAAAAGCCCCAAAACTACCGGAATCAAATATTTTACCCATATTCGTTTTCTGGATTGATAATAGTCCCTAAGTGGAACAAGTAATATTGTCTTCATATTCTACCACCCATTGAGGCAATGAACTCCTGAGCCTTCACAAAAAAATCTGAGCTCTCCACTTCGTTTGTGACGCTTTCACCCTTCACCTTTAAGAAATGCTTCATTCCCGTGATATTAGTATCCACTTCAAAACTTCCGGCGTCATTTGTCCCTATAATCTTAATACGCTTAATCTTGCCCTTAGCTTTGTCTTGCGAATCCTTAAAATATTCCTTAATTAAGTTTTCAGGAAAGCATTTATATCCTTTAGGACGCTTCAAGCAAATATCGACTTCGTCAGCGATGTCAGTTCTTCCCGCAAACCGCATAAAGCCATCCTTAATATCGTCTTTGTATACTGTCAACTTGAGGACTGACATTGTTTTGGCTCTTTTGATTGAAGACAGGAAATCTTCTCCCGGCATAATCTGACTTTCAATGGTGTAGTGGTACGGGTCATTTCCGTCTTCATTGAACTTCTTGAATTGTTCATTCAAGTAGTCGATAATACACTTTAGAGTTATGCCATAGTGATTGCTTTCGTGAACTGCAAGAAACCTGTTTTCGCCTTTTGCAAGGCGAATGCATAGATGTGTCTTTTCTTCGTCTCCATCCTGAGGTCTCTTTCGTCGTCCTCGCTCCTGCATAGTTTCAGTGTCGATTTCATTCCGAACGTGGTTGTATTTTGCCGACTTGAAAATCACATCATAATTTCCGTTTTTCAAATCCTCGTAAGAATCTAACCACACGACCTTTTCTGACGATGTAATGTCTTTCTTGCGTTCAGAAAGTCCTTTTGTCATTATATATTCCAGCAATTGGGAAAAAGCGATGATAATCTGATCCGTACTGTAAGCCGAATCATCTTTTGCATCTTTATGCTTAGAGATAGAAAGGTAGTAGAAATAGATAGGCACTTTTTTCCACAGTTCTTGCTCTCTCATATTCCGCCTCCTTAAAGCACTTCCGAAAGCAGTTGCCAGTTTTCATCGTGGATATTGTCTGAGTACTTGTCTACGCAAATGCATAGTTCTCCACTTTGTTTATCCTGTCTGACAATGCCACCCTGTAGGTTGTATCCATCAAGGTATTTTCTCAAAACGCCGAATTTCTTTGCAGTGAAGCGATCAATATCTTCACTGCTTCCTGACTTTGTAAAACCACCTTTTGTTTCTATAATCCAGATATCGCCACCATTTGTGCCAACCACATAATCGGGGTAAAAGGATTTTTGTTTTCCAAAGTTATCCGTATAAACAATCGAGAAATACTCTGAGCCCTTATCTCCGTTCTTATAGAACCACTTCACTTTGCCACTACCTTCGCAAAAACGCTCAAACAGCTTCTCCGGCATAGATCTCTTTTCCGCAGAAGATAAATACCCTGTATAGACATTCTTGGTGTATTCCATCTGTGACTTTGATGTTCCGTCATATGTGAAAATCATTTCAAGAGGAAACCCCACTGGTTTTTCTGTTATCCGGGGAATTGCAAGCGTTAGCTGCAAAGACTCATCAGCCATAGCATCACGGACATCTTCTATAAGCCTTCGCTCGTTGTTGATAATAAATGCATATAGGTTTCGTGTTTCCAGACGAAGAATTTTTGCGTCGCACCGAACTCCTTTTAGGAACAGCTTACGCATAATGGTATTAGTGCTGCTATAGTCCAAATTGGCTTTGTATCCAATCTCAGCGACACAGTGATGATACTCTTTGCCGTGTTTATGCGTATTCAATGGCTCGTGAATCGAGATGTCATTTAATTCTGTGATTTGGTCTTTGCTCAGTACGCTGACGGAACCAGATTTGGTAAAATCCACAATATCTTCGTCGAAAGAATAGCCATAAGCTTCTAACTGACTTTGGTTTTTATCGAGGTCCGTAGCGGTATGGTATTTTTTCTCAAAGAACTTCCAAATAACTTTGAGTGCAAACTTAGCATCGCGTGGAAATGGAATATCAGTTTTAAATTGGCTGATAAGCGTAAAGGAACGATATTCCGGCTTCAAGAACACTTTATAAGCATCTAATGCTCCCGTGCCCAAACTCAATTTAACGCTTTCCGTAAATTTCTCATCCAGAGTATAAAGATAACAGCAATCTAAAAGATCTTCACCATAATGCTTTGCTTCCGGCATCCGGCGAATCCTTCCAATCGTCTGAATTTCAAATACCTCGCTCATATTGTCACGGAGCTTCACGAGAATCTGCGCTCTTGGGCAATCCCAACCGGTAGCAACCGCCTGTTTGATAATTACAGCTATTGGAGTAGCGTCATTATCTTCAATATCCTCAAGGTTCTGTTTCTTATCAGACAACCATACCGATAGAAGGTTATTCTCGTAAGTAATGCCTTTGCTTTCGAAGTACTCTTCGACACGGTCAAGCAGTGCATCTGATTTATTCGGTAATTGGACGATAATCAATGGATTTACGCCAGAATCTTTCTTGGCGTATGCGGCTCGTAAGTCTCGTTGTTTCTCGAGGGCTTTATCCAGCAGGTAGGATATCTGATCTTCAACGCTAATATGCTGTTCAAAATTTTCATTGATTATCAGGAGCTTTTTTATCAGGCCTTCAGCAATAACATCTTCTTCTGGAATCTCTATCAGCAGAGCATTCTTGTAGTTTTTAGGTGTAGCGGAACAACGGATAATCTTATTCGCATTGAACAGAGCAAGAATGTCATCTGCTTTGATCGTATCATTCTGATGTGACTCGTCAACAATTATGGTAAAAGTCAAACCGTTGTCAATTGCATTCTGAATATGTTCGACAAAGTTTGTTCGCTCACTATCCTTAAGTGCATTGTTCCCTTTCTTAGTAAGCTTTTCCCAGTTGATGAAACAGGCATCATTTTCTTCAAAGCCAGAAGACATTATATCGGATAAGAGTTTTGTGTTGCTGCCGTGAATGTATTTATCCATTTTGGCTTTACTCTGTAATTCAAGATTACCTTTTCCGGGGGTAAGCCAAACAAACACTGCTTTGTTTGTGCTCTTCAGATACTCATCCATAAAGTGTGTAAGGATAATGGTTTTGCCGCTACCAGTACAACTCTTCAGGATAATATCCCTATTGGGCTCTCCCATAGCTTCCATAAGGGCCTCAATGGCTTTAAGTTGAAAATTTGCAAGCGTGATCCCCATATTTATCCCTCCAATTCTTTGTAGTAATAATCCGGAATAACATTCACTGCAATGTTATATTCCTGCAGCGCTTGCGCTTGCTGAGCGTCCAGCAATACATCGTGCCCCATATAGAGCTTTCGGCATCTCTTACAGATACCTTCATCATCCAAAAATATCTCTAACTCCTCATCCGTCAGCACGATGGCAATTTCCTCGTTGCCCGTAAAATTGATGCCGTTTTCCAGCTCCACCAGCTCCCGGATGTGCCGCAGCAGCTCATCGGCATACTCATAGTACATACGATCCGAAATAGGTACATAGCCAACTTTATAATATTTCAGACTGGCAGCATAGTCTTCTTTATCAATGACACGGCGGATGCGTTCGTAGGTCACATCCCGACAAATGCCGTTTTCGTTGTTGGTGCAGAGGATAAAGCGGCGGGTTCCACCATCCTCTGCGTTGAGCTTCATAACAGCGTGACCTGTTGTACCAGAGCCTGCAAAGAAGTCAAGTACGGTAGCATCTGTTCGTGATATCAATCGTAGTGTGCGTTCAATTAAACTTGTAGGCTTAGGGGTTCCAAATGCGCTCGAACCAAAGATTTCTTTGATTTCACTCATTGCGCTTCGGGTTGTTCCAACATCTTTTCCAAACCAAATTGTTTCTGGCGTTCGTCCTTCTAATGTATCCAAATATATCTTCCTAATAATACGGGTCTCATCTTTGCTAAAAATAATTTCACCGCTTTTAATCTTTTCTTCTACCGTTTCTTTACTCCAACGCCATCCATTAGCACAGGGTTTAATCACATTTCCGGACGGAGAAATAATGTCGTAAATTAGGTTAGGTCGATATAATGCATTGCGTACATCACCACTCCTCCATCTTCCCCGAGGATCGTTATCTGGATTTGCATAGGCCTTATTGTCTTCATCTGTGCGAGGCAAAGAGTTCAAAACAAACTGAGCTGTCTTCTGATAGCACAAAATATAGTTATGATGCACCGAAAACGTCCCTGAATATCCTTTAGGCTGAATGCTATGTTGCCATATAATACTCGCAAGGAAGTTTTCTTCCCCAAACAATTGATCGCACAGTAGCTTTAATGCAGCTTGCTCATTATCATCTATGGCAATAAATATTACGCCATCGTTTTTTAGCAATCTCCGTGCTACCAATAACCGCTCGCTCATGAATGAGACCCATTTGCTGTGACGGAATGTATCTGTCAAATCAACACGAGAATCATCATATCCGAAATCTCCGTTTCTTGTGTTATACGGAGGATCAATAAAAATTAAATCTATATTTCCCCGATGCGTCTTTTCCAACAGTTTCAGTGCGGCAAGGTTATCCCCTTCAAGCAGGAAATTCATCTGCCCGCCGTGGTCAATAAACAGATCTGCATCCTCGGTCAGCACCGGCGTATGGGTATCCAACACCTCATCGATTTCCTCCCGATGCTCCTCGAACACGAGACCGTACTTTTTCCCGTTCACATCTTTTTCGAGTTCGGACAGGTAGGAGAGCAGGTTGCCCGTATTCTCATCCTGCGGTGCTGCGGCGATAAAGGCACGAATCTGCTTGATTTTGTCCAGCAGATCGTCCCGCTTCTTTTTCGAAATATTGGTGCTCATCGTGCATCCTCCAATATGGTTTAATTCATAATTTCTGCCCCAAAGTGCCAATTTGGCACTTTGGAACCACCGTGTTGGCACTTTGGGATTTCACCAAAGTATCAATTTGATACTTTGGAAGCTGAAAGCTGATACTTTGGAATTCTCACTCCTCATCCAACTGCCACTTCGACCTTTTTACCGCTGAAGGCCACGCCGTATTTATAAATCGTCCTGACCCCGGCTGTCGTCAGCTCGGTCTCGTATTTCTTGTCGTTGATCTGCTGCAAGGCCGTCTCGGACAGCTTTTTCAGCTTTTCGTCGCTGCAATTTTTCTCCGCTTTCAGCTCGATCAGGATGCCCGGAAGACCCTTTTGCGTGGGCTTCAACTGAATGTCATAGCGCCCGTCGCCCGATTCCCGGTTGGAGGTCACGAAAGCACCTCCCAGCAGGGCGCACAAGCCCAGCATAAAGCCGTGGTAGAAGTTCTCCCCGGCAGTATCGAAGGAGCTGACCGACTGGGTCAGCAGCGTCTGGATCTGCGCTTTCAGCCGTGCGTTATCGCCGGAGAAGATGGCCTCCTGAACGGAAATTGCCGTGGACGGCGGGATCAGATTTTCCAGCCGCTGCAAAATCTCCTTGTTATACACCAGAGAAATCTCCCGGTTGGGCAGGGAGACCTCGCACATAAAATCGCCGCTGAAGGAGGGCGTGGTTTTCAGTGCCTTCAGATAGCCGGTCACCAGCAGGAAGCTGTAAATGGTGGAGGGATTGCTTTTGATCTGCGGATAGATCACGCCGGTGTCGATGAAGGTGGTGAAAGTCTCGCCGTTGACCAGGGAGGTCAGACGGTTATAAATCTCCTCGTCCGCCTGGGCAAGCACTTCCCCGATAATATCATTGCTGCCGGTGGAGACCCAGAAGGGCCTCGGCTCACACTCGTTACTGAAGTAGTTGACCACCGACCACGGGTTGAAAATCTCCGTCTTGCCGAAGCGGTAGCCGTCGTACCATTGGCAAATCTCGTCGTACTTATCGGCAGCACCGTAGTATTCCGCCATCTCCATCACCTCATCGGCGGTGAAGCCGAAGTAGGCGCTGTATTTGTTGTCCAGCACGGAGTTGATGGACAGGTTGTTCATCCCGCTGAAGATGCTCTCCTTTGCCACCCGCAGAATGCCGGTGAGGAAGCCGAAGGACAGGTGCTGATTATCCTTGAACCCGCCGGAAAACAGGTTCCGCATAAACCGGATGACCTTGTCGTAATAGTCCTTCTGATAGCCCTGCTGGATAGGGGTGTCGTACTCGTCGATGATGATAATGGGCGCAATGGCATAGTGCTTGTGCAGCATAGCGGACAGGTCCAGCAGTGCCGAAGCCAGCTCTACCTCGCTGACCTTGCCGTCTGCCAGCTTTTCATAGGTCTTTTTGCTGTACTCGTCGCACTTTTCACTGGTCAGCAGCTCTTTGTGCCGCCGGGTCTCCTTTGCGAAAATGTCCCGGATGGCTGCAAAGGTCTCCTCCCAAGTGTCGAACTTCACATCCTTGAAGGTCAGGAAGATCACAGAGTA
This sequence comes from Hominenteromicrobium mulieris, assembly GCA_021029595.1. GTDB lineage: Bacteria > Bacillota > Clostridia > Oscillospirales > Acutalibacteraceae > Hominenteromicrobium > Hominenteromicrobium mulieris. The sequence continues at coordinate 117,452 of JAJJOY010000006.1, forward strand.
CTTGCCCTGATAATCCCGGTACTTCTGGCCGCAGGCCCAGATCTTCTTATCCCGGAAGTAGACGGAGGTATCCTTGTCGCTCTTTTCAAAATAAGTGCGCAGCATATCCATATTCAGCGTCTTGCCGAAGCGGCGGGGACGAGTGAACAGCGTCACCATCGGACGCTCATCGATAAAGTCCTTGATCATCATCGTCTTGTCGATGTAGTAGTATTCCGATGAGGCAAGGCAGTAGTTGGACACGCCGATGGGCAGGGGCAGCTTCGGCGCGCGCTCCGTCTTGCGGAAAGCGCCCGTCTTGAGCCGCTGATCCGCCGGCTTCTGCGTATCAGCGGGGATCAGCCAACGATTGCCCTGCTTTTCCGCACCGGCAATTCTCCCATTCTTGCAGAGCGTCGCAACTCTCCGCTCCGTTATATTCCAGCGCATTGCTGCTTCTCTTACCGAGATCATTTCAGCCATAGGGGATACCTCCACGCATAAAATCACAAGTACATTATACCCGAATAAAAGAATAATGTCAACAAAGTTCGGAACAATGCCGTTTAAAAACAGCATTGTTCTTTTCTGCACACAAAACAAGCGGAGGTCATCGACCTCCGCTTGCTCATCATCCGTATACAATTTCCTGCATTACGACCTCATTTGCCCGATGTCGGATGCCGTTCATCTTTCGCACCCACGCCATCGGGTCATCGGCTTTCAAGGCCTCCGTCACACCCTCGGCATCTGCGTATTGTTCTACCAACCGAAGAAAGAGTTCCTGCGCCTGCTCCTCGATGTCTGCGAGGTGCCCATCCAGCACCCCGGCGGTCAGCAGGTTGAAATACAATACCCGATGATGCTTCTTCAGATAAACTCGCCGCCGCTGGCCGTAAATGCCGATAGGCCGTTCTCCTTCGGGCGGTAAGCAAACATTGGGTAGGCAATAGTCTCCCTGCCTTGTGTAAGTGCCGCCCAGCTGCTCAAATAGCGATTTCATATGTGATCCTCCCATTCAAAATTTCCCTGGCAGGTCTGCAATGCAAAATGCACCCGCCTTTCGGTTACAGTCTACCAAAACCGAAAGGCAGGTGCGAGTGTGCGAATTTCAGAATCGCACATTATTTCTTCATCTTCCTGCTGAACTCGTTCAGCGTTTGGATATGCCAAAGACTTTTAGCTTTTTGCGCGGCCTGCACGCTGGCGCTGATCACGCCGTTCACCACGCTGTGTATGTACACGCAGGGTCACACGGATGTTCAGTACGGCCTGATCCTCTCGATCGTCATGGTGGTGCAAGTGTTCTTCTCCTCCTTCGGCAAGATCCTGACAGATACGGCCTGGCGCGGAGGCGTTATCTGTGGGAAAGGCCGCAGTTCTTACAGGACAAGCCATTTGCCCTGTTCTGCGGAGGCCAAAACGGCATCTACGGCCTGCTGGTTTTTCAGACCGTCTTCGACGGTGGCGGCCAAGCCGTCCCCTTTCTTCAAAAGGATGTCGGCAAAGCTCTGCATCTGGTCGCTGCGGCACCGGTCCGGAATTGGCAATCTGGAGAACACGCGCCCCTCAGCGTAAACGTCGCCAGTGCAAACCTCGATAACATCTTCTTCGCCCGGCTGCGCGTCCAACGAATATACGATGGCGCCCTCACTACCGTAGATTTCCATGCGTTGGTAGTTACCACGCCCGTAGCCGAAGCGTGTAATCTGGAAACTGACGGAGATGGCATCCTCCATATCAGCCATGTAATTGCAGAAATCGTCGACGTCTACCGGGCCCATCCCGGTGCCGTCCAAATTCTGGCGCTCGCGGACGTACGTGCCTACATGGCCCACAAGACGCGTGTACTCCTTCCCGGTGACGAAGCGGACGAGATCCAACGCATGACAACCCAAATCGCCCAGCGCGCCCGAGCCCGTACGCGACTTTACAAACCGCCATACACGCGGCGTGTTGAAGCGCGGCAAGCCCCAGGCTTGAAAATACTGCATGTCAACGTGGTACACCCGTCCGATTTTTCCGCTTGCGATCAGCTCCCGCGCATAGCGAGCCGCCGCCTTGAACCGGTACGAAAAGCAAACCATGTTGGGCAATGCCTTGACGCGCGTGGCCTGTGCAAGCTGCTCCGCCTGCGCCGCCGTCATAGTGATCGGCTTTTCCAGATCGTACGGCTTGCCGGCCTCGATTGCTGCCATGGCAATCTCAAAATGCGCGTCGTTCGACGTGCAGATGTCCACTGCGTCCACATCCGGACAACGGATCAGGTCGTGGTAATCCGTAAACCGGCGCTCCGCGGGGATGCCGTATTTCTCACCGACCGCATCCAGCTTTTCCCGGTCAATATCGCAGATGGCCACAAGCTCCAGATTCGGGCTCTTGTGTATGCCGGGCTCATGCACGCCGGACCAGATGCCGCCTACGCCGACGGAACCAATTCGAATGACTTGATTTTCCATATATAATTTCTCCTTTTAACGCGTCCTTATTTCGGTTGATGCAGCCCCTGTATGCTGTGCTCAAGTTTGCCGTGTACTTCCATAATGGCAGGCGGATTGCCGTAGGTGACAGGCGGAAAATCAATCGGCGTGGCCCATTTGACCGCATTCACGATGATCTGCTGGATCTCCGGCTGATAATAGATTGGGAACGCCTCATGACCCGGGCGGAAGTAGAACACCTTACCCTTGCCGCGGTGCCAGCAGCAGCCGCTGCGGAACACCTCGCCGCCCTCGAACCAGCTGATGAATACCTGCTCGTCCGGTTGCGGGATATCGAAGTGCTCGCCGTACATCTCCTCGTGCGGGATCATAATCTTCTCGTCCAGCCCCGCGACGATCGGGTGGCTCGGGTCGATGACCCAGAGAATTTCCTGCTCGCCGTCCTCGCGCCACTTCAGCCTGCCCGAGTTCGTGCCGCAGACCTTCTGGAAGATTTTCGACGCATGGCCCGAGTGCAGCACGATCAGTCCCATACCGTCCAGCACGCGGCGGTACACGCGCTCGACGATCTCATCCGCTACCTTGTGGTGCGCCATGTGTCCCCACCAGATCAGCACGTCGGTGTTGTCCAGCACGTCCTGCGTCAGGCCGTGCTCCGGCTCCTCCAGCGTCGCTGTCTGCACCGTCATGCCCGCTTTCTGCAAAAAGTCGGCGATGCACCCGTGGATGCCCTTCGGATAGATAGACGCAATTTCCGGAAACTGCTTTTCGTGCAGGTACTCGTTCCATACTGTTACATGAATTGCCATTTTATTTTACTCCTCTCCAATGTCGATGTCAGTTGATCTTCTGCGCAGCGGTCACTCTGGGACGATGTCCGCTGCCTGCTTAAAAACGGTCTGTCTGCCTCCCTTCCAAAAGAAAGCGGGTATTTGACCCGCTGCCGTGCGTGCCGCGGCTTTTCTTTCTTAATTTAGAATACTGAATTCACAACAGACAATCTATAATTTTCCGGTTAGAAAATTGTGATTTTTATGTCGGTTTACGGTTCGTTCGGCGATTTTATGCGGGACAGCTTGATGCGCACTTCCACAATAGCGCCGTAGTTGTCAGCCATGTTGGAAAGCTGGAAAGTCGCGTCGTTGCCGTAAATCAGCTTCAGGCGCTCTTTCAGGTTGGACAGCCCAATATGCCGCCGACCGTCCCGGTAGATTTCCCGGTCGTGCAGAATGGCGTCCATGACCGCATCGCTGAATCCTTTTCCCGTATCGGAGACACAGCAGTAAAGCCAGGTCTCGTTGTCCATGACTTCTTTTGTCAGGAACAGGGAAACCTCCACAGGTCGCTCATAGATGGCGTTGTGCTGTATGGAGTTTTCGACCAGTGTCTGCAGCATCAGCTTGGGGATGAAGTAATCCAGAAGATCCTCGTCGACGTCTATAGTACAGGAAAAGGCGTCGCCGTACCGCTTGTGCTGCAGCTGTATGTACAGCTTTACGTGGTTGATCTCCTCGGAGATTTTTCGTAGGTTGGCCGTCGGGCCGAACAGGTATCGGATATAGCCGGAAAGGTCTTCGAGCAGTTCCGTAATTTCCCAGTTGCTGTCCCGGTCGGCCAGACTGTGCACCAGGCTCAGGCAGTTGAGGAAGAAGTGAGGACGGACCTGTTCCTGCAGCAGCTCCAGCTCGGTCTGCTTCTTGGTGATCTCCTGCTCGTACAAGGCGATGCGCATGTCCTTCAGGCGGTGTGAAAGCGTTTTGAACTGCCGGTTGATGGTTTCCAGCTCCAAAATGTCATTTTCGTCCAGCCGATCGAATATCTCCTCCGTCCCAACGTTCTCCAGACCGGTCACAAATTTCGTGAAAGGGTGGAACAGCCACCTGTAGCAGAGCCGCACGACCAGAATGACCTCCAACCAAAGCAGGACCATTTCCATGTTGAACAGACCGAGTTGGAAGTGGACGTTTTGAAGGAGCTCTCCGTCCTCAACCTTTTGAATGTACGCGGTGCCGAGGCCTGCAAGCGGGTATGTGTATACCTCGGCGCCGTCGGCGATGGCTTGCTCGGCCTGTTTTCGGTAAGCCTGCGGCGCAATCACGCGGCCGTCGTTCCACCGCAGAAAGGAAATGACCGAGTAGCTTTTCGGCATATCGTTGATTTCCGCAAAAAGCTGATTCAGGTCGATCAGGCAGGCGAGCATGATCTCCTTCTGTCTGTACCACCCCAATATGTAGGTTTCCTCTCCACTTGTCAGTATTTCCCAGCATACCTGGGTGGACAGGCTGTCCTTCTGCTGACGCAGCCGCTGCTTCACCTGACCGGTAATGCCGAAATCGTCCGTCGATGCAAAAGAGAGGCCCGTAGAGAATGCAAGCAGGTCGGATGCCGGCCAGTAGAGAAAGGACTGCTTAAGCTCCGGATAGCGTGTCTTCAGGCTGCCAACGAGGTCGCTGGCCATAAACAGAACGTCGTAGTATCCACCGTCCCGGGGACTGATATTTTGAGGGATGCCGGGAAGGATATTCCGCAGATTATTGGCCAGCATGAGAAACTCCTGATTGATGGACTGGATTTTCCGGTTGATATTCTTTACGTACAGGATGGCGGTTTCCTCTATATATTGATCCTCCACAGCACGCAGCGTCTGGCCCAGATACAGGTGGATGACGGAGAAAATCAGAAATAGCCCCAGGAACAGAACAGAGAAAAAGCGCAGCAGTACGCGCAGCTTCTTTTTCTTATATATCTTGACCACCTCCCAAAATCGGTAAAGTCTCAAGAAGAAAATACCGAAACCGGACTGCTGCAGAACAATACGGCAGTCCGGTTCAGCATTTTTCCTTATTATCCCTTCACAGAGCCCAGCATAATGCCGTTATTGAAATACTTCTGTACGAACGGATACAGCAACATGATGGGGAGAGAAGAGACCACAATGGAGGCGTACTTAATCAGCTCTGCCAGTTGTCGCGCCTCTACGGCAGCCGCGCCGATTTGCGTCATACCCATCATCTGGTTGTTAATCAGGATGTTGCGTAGCGCAATCTGGATGGGTTGGAATTCGGGGCTGCGTAGATAGATTAACGCGTTGAAATACCCGTTCCATTGTCCAACGGCCGACCACAGGGCGATCACGGCCAGAACGGCTTTGGAAAGCGGAAGCGCCACGATGAAGAAGTATCTGACCTGCCCGCAGCCGTCCAACTGTGCGGCCTCCCACAGTTCTTCCGGAATGGTGTTCTGAAAAAAGGTACGGCCCACGATAATGTAGTAGCTGGCGACCGAGAACGGCAGGATCATCACGAGAGGGTTGTCCACCAGATTGACTGCCTTCACAACCATATAGGTCGGAATCAGGCCGCCGGTGAAAAACATTGGGATGAGATACATGGCCATCAGCACGCGCTTGCCGAAGAGTTGCTTTCTGGACAGAGCAAACGATGCGGGAATGTTGACGGCTAGGGTGATTGCTGTGCCGCCAATCACGTAGAGAATTGTGTTGCGATATCCGGTCCAGATGTCGTCAAACTCTGCCAGCTTTTCATAGGCCCGCAGGTTAAATCCATTCGGAATTAGGACAATCTCGCCGGAGGATACCAGAGCAGGGTCGCTGATCGATGCGATCAAGATGAAGTACATGGGGTAAATGGCAATCAGGATCATTAACCCGGTGATGATGTACACCACGGTGTCGAAGATAACGTCTCCTTTGCTACGGCGCACTTTATTGGATTTTCTGATGGTTGCTTGCATGATAGTTCTACCGCCTTTCCACTTTTTAGAACAAGGAGTCTTCCGATATCTTCGCCGATATGAAGTTGAACACCAGAAGAAGAATAAGGTTGATCACATTGTTAAACAGGCCGATGGCGGCGGACAGGCTGTACTGAGATTTCAGCAGGCCCATCTTGTAGACATACGTAGCAATGATTTCGCTGGTTGCGTTGTTCAACGAGTTCTGCAGCAGGTAGACCTTCTCAAAACCGACGCTCATCACGCTGCCCATGCGCAAAATCAACATGATCATGATGGTGGGAAGAAGAGACGGAATATCGATGTGGAAAATCTTATGCCATTTGTTTGCGCCGTCGATGGTTGCCGCTTCATAGAGCGTGGGGTCTATGGACGACAGCGCGGCGATATACAGGATGCTGTCCCACCCGATATGCTGCCATGCTTCGGTCCAGACGTAGATGTGCGGGAACGCGGAGGCGGAACCCATCAGGTTCGGCATATCGATGCCGACAAAGCTCAGTAGCTTTGCGATGATACCGCTGGACGGAGAAAGAAACAGCATGATCATGCCACACATAACAACAGTGGAGATGAAGTGCGGCAGATAAGTCGTCACCTGAAAGAATTTCTTGTAGCGCGACGACGTAATCTGCGAACAGATCAGGGCGACGAGGATAGGCAGCGGAAACATCACCACAATGGAGTAAATGCTGATGACCAGCGTGTTCCGCAGGATAGGCCAGAACTGGTAAGAGTTGAAAAAGGTGGTGAAGTTTTTAAAGCCGACCCATTCGCTGCCGAAGATGCCCAAACCGGTCTTGTAATCCTTAAAGGCGATAGTTACGCCGTACATGGGAATGTACGTGAACACAATCAATAAGATCAACGAGGGCAAAATCAGCAGGTAAAGCGGCACGCTCCGCTTCAGCAGCAAAAGCCTGCGGCTTTTTTTCTCTTTTGCGGATATAGCGAATCCATTCGCGTGCATAGTTTTCTCTCTCCTTTATGTTTAAATTCACCGGGATAGTTCTATCACGGCTTTCAGTGTGGCAGTGCATAAACCGGGCGCAGCCCGCAAGAGCGGTTCGCGATCCTTTCCGGGTTCTTTCCGGGTTCTTTCCGGTTGTCCTCCGTCCCGTGCAGATGGTACATTCTCCACTCGTTCGGGGTAAACCCGGTATAATCGTGAAACGTTTTGGAGAAGTAGGAGAAGTTAGAGTAACCGACGCGCATGGCGACTTTTCCAATTTTGATGTCCGGGTACTCCAGAAGCTCCTTGGCTTTTTCCATCCGTTTCTGGGCGATGTATGCCGGCAGCGTCATCCCGACGGCGCGCATGAACTGCTTTGAAAGATAGTCTTCTGACATGAACACGAGCTTCGCCAGCATTTTTCTGGACAGATCTTCTTCCAGATTGTCAAGAATATATTGGCATACGGTAGTGATGGCGTCCGACTTGTGATCCCGGCTGCCTTCGACAATGCCGAGGATCTTGTGCATAAACCAGGCAGTCGCACACAGGCTGGAAACAGCAAAGGTTTCCATCTGGTCGTACTCCTCTGAGTCGATGATATCCTCCAGAGACATATCCCGGCTTTGCAGGTAATTGGACAGCATCAGCGTGCAGGTCCGCAAAAAAACCGTCAGTCGGTTCACCGTCCATCCTTCTTCCGCTTGGACCCGCACCATTTCTTCCCGAATGGACGCTTCTAGACTTGTGAGGGGACCGAAGCCAACCAACATTTTTTTCCATGTCTTTAAGGGGAAAGAGCGCCGCTGTGTCTTGTCTGCGGGCAGGTCGACTCCCTGCGCGATTCTCTGCATATCCGGAACGGTGTGCTTTTCCAGCTGGCAGAGCGCCTCCCACATGGACACTGCCTGCCCGACGGTGCCTTTTTCTCCGCAGTATGCGCAGACCTGAAGGCCGATCCGCGCCTCTACGGCGTCGAGAAACGCCGCCAGCGGCGCGCGAGGAAAGGGATCTTTCCCTGTGGCACGGCAGACCAGGATCCATCGGGTCTCGCTCAGGCGAACGACGGTTTGCAGGGCGTTCTGGTCGGCCAGATCCAAAATGGCCTGCCGGACCAGCGGCCTGCCATAGTGCGAAGGGACGGGCTGACCGGGCACGGGGACAAAGCGCAGTAGGAGAATCGCGAGACTGGAATTTTCGGTCAAGCCATGCTTTTGCGCTTGACGAGTGAAATCCGCCTGTTTGACGGCGCCGTCAAACAGGGCGGCCCACAGGGTTTCCAGCGGTTCCTCCTGCCAGCCGCGCCGTGCATCCAGAAGCCCAACAACCCGGGAAATCGTCTCTTCCAGCTCCTTGGCCTTGATGGGCTTTAGCAGGTAGTCACAGACATCGAACCGCAACGCACTCTGGGCATAGGAAAATTCTGCGTAGCTCGAAAGGACAATGCATTCCATCGACGCGTGGTTTTCCCGAATCCACTTGAGCAGCTGAAGACCGTTGCCACCCGGCATTTCGATGTCGCAAAGAACGATGTCTGCCTTCGTCTTCGAGAGAAACGCGATGGCTTCCCTAACGGAAAACGCCGTGTATACTTCGGTGATCCGCAGCCGGTTCCACTGCAGGGCCGACTTGAGCTCCTCTACAAAGGTCCGGTCATCATCTACAATCAGGATGGAATATGCCATAGCTTTCTCTGCCTCCTAACGGGTCGGGGTATCGGTTCTGCAGGCGCTTTTCACCATTTTACCGTGAAAGGCCCGGTAAATTTCCGAAGAAGAGATAACCCGGCGCCGCCGTGATCACCTCTTCCTTCGGTTTCGATCAGCCCATCATTTCCACATAGGCGTCATAGGCGCCCTGATCAATCTCAATCAGTCTCTGCAGGCCCATGGCGTCCAGCTGCTGCAGATAATCGTCCCATTCTTCTTCAACGCCGCCTTCGGTAATCCAGTGTGCCCACTGGGCTTCCACGTAACTATTAATGTCTACGTTCAAGGCGGTTCTCTCGTTGATTTCGTCATCGGTGAACTTAATCGTACCCGGCCAAGCGTGCAGCAGATTCGGGTTGTCGGCGTACTGCGCGTTGAGCTCGTCTTCGACCAGCTTGAGCCCGTCGCCCTGATCGGTGGGCAGCGTGACCTTTTCTTCAAATTCCTTGCGCATGTACTTGGGACCGAAATCGCGGGGAGAGTACCACCAGGCGGAAGTATCCAACGTGTTGTCCTTCGGCGTCAGAAGCTCATAGGTGCCATCGCCGTTATCCTTGATCTGACCGGTGGATATGGAGCCGTAGAAGGTCTGGAGCGAAACCAGATCGTCGTAGAACAGGTCGGCCCACCTCAGCACCTTTTCGGGATTCGGGCAGTTAATGTTGAGGATCAGCTCCTTATCGCTGTACTCTGTGCTCGCGATGCTCTGAGCGTTCTTCGTGCCCCATGGGCTTTCCAGCGTGGGCATCTGCACAAACTGCTTGGTATTGGGGCCAGCCCAGGAGTCTGCCGTCCAACCGGAGAAGATGCCGATCTGAGAGCCGCCTTCCTTTTGCAACTTGGCAGTGTACATAGATCCTTCTTGGGTGAAGTATTCCTCGTCCATCACGCCGAGCTCCCAGAGCTCGCGTAAATACTTGACTGCTTCTTTGTAATGATCTTGCGTGGGAACAAAGACGACCTTGTTGTTGGCGTCCAGCGACATGTGCTCGTCACCGCGCTCGATCAGGTCGAATGAATCCAGAAGCACGCTACCGTATCCGGGCTTGTAACCGCTGATCGGGATCTCATTGTTCGGGTCGCCGTCGCCGTCCGCGTCCTGCTCCTTGAAGGCGATCAGTACTTCCTTCAGCTCGTCGTAATTCGTGGGCATCTCCAGATTCAGATTGTCCAGCCATTCCTTGTTGATGTAGTTCTGGCTGTTCAGCTTCGGCCGGAAGGGGATCTTCTTCGGCAGGCTGTAGATCTGCTCGTTTCGGTCGGTGCAGGCCATGCGCATAGTGGGATCTTCTTCAAAGATTTTCATCAGGTTGGGCATGGTCTCCTCGTTGATCAGATCGGTGAGCTCCAGAAGCTTTTCCTTGTTCTGCACGATGTCGGAATCGCCGAGGCCGCAGGAGCCGAAGAAAGCGTCGGGCAGGTCGTCACTGGCAAACAGCAGTGCCTTCTGCTCACCGAAATCATTGGAGTAGTAGATTTGCCACTCGATGTCAATGTCGGCTTCCTTAGCCAGATCCCCCATGACACCGTCGGTCAAAAAGTCCGTGGGCCAGGTGTCGTTCCAGCGTACAGTTGCGATCTTGTACGTGTAGCCTTCCGCTGCGCCTACGGTTGTGTTCTGTTCCGCACCAGGGGATGCCGACGTAGAGTCCTGACCTGGGGTGCCGCATCCGGCAAGCATGGAAAGACTCAGACCGGCTGCCATGAGCAGAGCAGCAGTTCTTTTGAGTTTGTTCATGATTTACTCCTCCTTGTTTTTTCGCCATGTCTCCTTGGCGTTTTACAATATTCTACCGTCTTTGTTCCAATAAGTCTGTCAAATTTGCGATAAAAAATTGTCAAAAAAAGCTTTTTTTATAACTTTTTCCAACACAAATTCGGCGGATCGCCGGTAAGTCCGGATGGGCGGCAAAAAGGGAAGCCGCCGTATCTGTGGAAAACGCAAAACCGAAAAGGCAACAAATATCGCGCTGTTTTTTTATAGATATCCGGGCGGTTGCGCCACTATAATGGGTTCAACCACCGGGCGAAAGGCACCCGGAAACAAAACGGATGGAGGTAATTAGAAATATGAATCAGCACAGATTCGGAGTAAACGCAGCCTATCTCGGTGCCAAGGCGGCACGGACACCGGACGAGCGACCCGGCCCGGCGGGGTGGAGCGGTGCGCTCCTGCTCGATGAGTTCTACCGAGCCAACGGGAACCCAGGATTGGTTACGCCGACCAAAGCGCAGGCTGCATGGGATGACACCTTTCTCTACGTGTTGTTTCTTAACTGGGAATCTGCGGAGAACGCGGACCAAGTGCGTCGAGACATCGACGAGCTTGTGGTGTCTTCCGGCACTTTGGGCCATCGGGACTTCGCGGTATTTTCGGTCGGACGCAATGGAGAAGCGCATGGGGTTCTGGAAAGTGGCATGACGTACATCGGCGGCGATGAGGCGTTTGGTGGAAGCCAACCCAACCTGCCGTTTCGTCACGTCGGCAACCAAGCGGACATCCAGACAATCGACCCGCAGTCGTATACGGTCGTGGTAGACCACCAGGCGGGCTTCTGGAGCGCGGCGTATAAGATTCCGTGGACGCTGGTGGGGGGATTTCCGAAAGGCGACTGCTTTGCGTTTCAGGTGTACCGCAAAAAGCAGGCAACCGGAGAGATCCTGTGCCCAACGCCGCTGGACCTGTATATCAACCTACCTTATTGGTTCGAGTACGATCCTTCCACGTTTATGGAAGCGTATCTGGGCGGCGACGCCGGTCCGGTATACGGAACCGAGCTCTACGCGGTGCTGCCCAGCGCCCGAAGACGCTGGACGCGCTATACGGAGATTTCCGGCGTGCAACCGGGCGAGCTAAAGCAGCTCTGGACGGAGTTAACTGCCCTGCCGGAAACGACGGAGGAAAATGTGGCGGCACATGTGGCGCTTGCCCAGCGCCTGCAGGATGTGCTCTATCAGGAGGCTGTGGATTTCTTCTGGGATGAGGCCGGAAGCCGCCCTGTGGGTCATATGGAACCGTGGAATGAGCGCCATGTGTTCAACGAACTGCTGGCGGCCGGTGAGGCTGGAAAAGCCTATGCCCGCCTGAACCGGTTCCTACGCTGGCTCGCCCGCTATATTCAGTGGTACTACACCGATGGAACCTTGGGCGACCAGTCTGCCGATTGGACACCGTATGAACAGCTTCGGCAGGTTACAACGGAAAACAGTAAGATTGTTTTGGATTTTGGAAACGCGGTGCCCACGCTAGAGCTTATCTTTGCCGAAGCGGGATTCCGCCTGAAAAGCAAGCCGGATGGCGGTCTTTTTTCTGCGGTACCGGATACGTTTACCGTCTCGGAGGACGGCGCCGTACTGCGTGCGGCGGCGGGAAACCGAAATGTCGTGATTACGCGCGGTGCGGACTGGAGCGTCGTGCTGTCTGTCGGGGACCGGCAGGTTTTCTTCATGGACAAAGAGACGCTTTCCTGCGTGCATGTTTGCGGGAAGGACGGTTTCCGCCTGCAGATGCCTTTGCTTCAGGAGGAGTCCGTCATCGGGTTCGGCGAACGCTTCAACGGCGTCGACCAGCGCGGGCATATCGTTGCCATGTACCAGCGAGACGCCTACCTTTCGGTGATCGCTGGACTGGCCAATGAGAGCTATAAGAATATTCCGCTTGTCCATTTCAGCTCTGGCTATACGCTGTACATCAACAGCACGTACAGAATGCGTGCGGATATCGGTGTGCAGGTGCAGGACCGTTTTTCCATTACTGTACAGGATCCCCATGTGGATCTGTATTTCTGGGGCGATACGCCGGTGGAAAACATGGCGTCATATGCGCGATTGACCGGCCTGCCGATTCTCCCGCCTCGGTGGGCGTTTGAGCCCTGGAGCGGCGCGGGCGGCGGACGGTGGATGAACGGGCCGCTGCACAACGTGATGGAGGAGCAGATCGGCGTGCTGCAGAAATTCAAAGAGCTTGATATCCCGCACGGCGGGTTCTATGCCGAAGGTGCCGGCGCGGACGGCAAACACCTCGCCGAATTACACAGGGTTTCCAACTTTGCCGCGCAGAACGGGATACACACCTTCTCCTGGGAGTATTCGGTTATGCCGGCGGAACGCGCCAAAGCATTCCTGCAGAATTCCGGCGATACGGAAGATCTGCCCATCAGCAAAACGCCGCAGTATACAGGGAACATGCAATATATCAGTTACATCGACTTCACGCATCCCCGGGCCATGGAGCTACTGCAGGCACAGTGGAAAGACCGGTTTGATGCCGGCATCTGCGGAACTATGGTGGACTTCGGGGACAAGATTCCAGACGAAGCGGTCTTTTCCGACGGGCGAAACGGTAAGAAAATGCACAACGGCTACGCGCTGGACTACGCGCGCGGCTACCGGAAGCTCTTCGAAAGCGCTTACGGAGACGACCACGTCCTGTTCCAGCGAGCCGGTGCTCCCGGGTGTCAGGCCTATGCCTGCCAGTTTGGCGGAGATCAACCGACTACCTTCCCAGGCATGCAGCAGTCCCTGTCCGGCATGATTTCCGTCTCGGCCTCGGGCCTGCCGTTCTGGGGCGTCGACGCCTGCGGGTACGACGGCTTTTCCGGCGGCGATGCGGAAACCTATATACGCTGGACGCAATGGGCGGCATTTTGCCCTCTGATGCGGTACCACGGCACGTTCCCGAAAGAGCCCTGGGAGTATTCCGAACAGGTCACAGAACTGTATAAATTCTACACCTGGCTGCGCGAGAACCTTCTGCCGTATGCGTACAGCACAGCCGTTCAGGCGCATCACCGCGGCATTCCTATGGTTCGCCCGCTGCCGATGATGTTCCCCGAGGACGCCTTTGTTGCGCAGGTGACCGACGCCTATATGTACGGCGACCATCTGCTGGTGGCGCCAATCTGCACCGATAGCAACAGAAAACAGGTAATCTTCCCCGCGGGCCGATATGTCAATTTTTTCGACAATACCGAGGTCGTAGACGGCGATACGGCGCAGACGCGTGCGTATCCCATCACAGAGATCCCGGTTTACGTGGCGGCCGGCGCGCTGTTCCCGGTTGAACTCAACGAATCCCTGGAGTTTGGAAGAAGCATGACCACAAGCCGGATTAGAGCGCTCGTCCTGACGCAGCCGGTGTTCGCGACAGCCGGTAGCTGGAACGGGTCGGATACGGAGGAAAACGATTACGCCTTTACCGTCGGCTCGAACGGCTTCTCCGTGCAGGCGAAGGGGTGCGCGGGCGTGCGGTATCTTCTTGTAAAAGGCGTCTCGAACGTACAGGATGTTATACTCAATGGGGTCCGTCTGCGCCGCGTGCCGGCAAAACAGGGGCTGAACCTGCATGAAGCCTATTTTGTGGCGCAGGATGGAACGATCTATATTCGTATTTTTGCACATTCTGACCTGCAGATGGACGTTGTCACACGGTAACGTTCTGCGAGGGGACTCACAGAGCAGGACACCGTTGCGCACTTTTCCGGAGCATCTTTAGCATAGCGAAAATACAGCGCGGGAGCAACCGACCGCTGGTTTACTGCCGGCTTTGCCTGCAGAACAGGCGTATCTCGAAATGCCGCGTATGAAAAAAACAAAACCAGGGACAGGCAGAGCCACACAACTCTTGCCTGTCCCTGCTTCCTGTTCCGGCGTCCCGAAACCGGCGTTTGCGCAAATTTTGTTGACTATTGAGAACGGAATCTGTATAATGAAAGCAAAAGTATTCTGAGCAGGAGGACGAAATGCATGGCGACGATCAAGGATGTTGCTAGGATAGCGGGCGTGTCCGTGTCGACCGTCTCTCACGTGGTCAACGGAACCCGATACGTTAGTCCTGAGAAAGTCCGGAAGGTCGAGGACGCTATTCGCCAGCTGGACGAGCTCCCGAATTTCATCGCGAAACGGAGTGCATTGAAGAGCAAACTGTCCGAAAGCTGCTATGTGCTGATCTTGCTGTCGAAAAAACGCAGCCTGTTTCAGAATCAAGTCAAGGAAAAGCTGGAAGAAATCGTAGAGCAGAAGGGTTATATCGCCATTTCGCTGGCGTATGACCTCGATGAAGACCGACTGGCGGCCATCCGCGCACTGGCAGGAACGCTGGATCTTGCGGGAATGGTCGCTTTCCCGGACCGGGAAGGTGTGCTTTCCGGAGCCTTTTTCAAAGGGCTCCGGTTTCCGGTGGTTCTGATTGGGAACCCCGTGGATCGGTTTGCCGCAGACACCCTGCTGCCCGACACCTTTGAGGGTAGCTACCGCGCGGTGCGGCACCTGATTAAAAACGGGCATGAGCGAATCGCTTACCTGTGCGAGTCGGAAGTGTGCGGCACCCAAAGGTTTGAAGGCTACAGGAAGGCTCTGGAGGATTCCGGCATTGCGTCGGAAAAAGTGCTGGTCCGCGCGGGCCTGAAAACCGAGGCGTTGGCCGCCGAAGCTATGGCGCAGATCGTCGCGGCAGAACCTGCGCCCACCGCGGTCGTGATTGCCGACTCGCTGCCTCTGATTCCCGCCATCCGGTATGGAATCGGCCACAACATCGCCGTACCCGGTGACCTCTCTGTCGTCAGCCTGAACGATCCGGAATGGGCCTCGCTGACGACGCCGGAGCTCACTTGCGTGGATAAGCAACCACGGCAGTTTGCGCTTTCCGCCGCGGACCTGCTGTTCCGGCGGATTGACCGCGGCGAAATTGCAAACCTCTCTTCGCCCGCGCATGCGTACTGCACGAAAACTCTCCCATCAATCCTCAATGTGCGCAACTCCACCTGCGGAATCGGCCGGGGTCCCTTCGGGGAACGGGCAGCGGGTGCGGGCGGCCTTGCCTTATCCGAAGTGGAAAAGGAAAAGATTCGGCAAAAGCAGTATACGGCGGCGATCTCATTCCACTATATGGGCAAGGCGTGGATGCGCCTGCAGGAAAAGGGCATCAAAAAAGTCTTCGACGAGCTTGGGATTTCCATTATCGCTGTCACAGACGCTCATTTCAACGCGGCACTGCAATGCAAACAGTTGGAAAGCATCAAATTTCTGAAGCCGGATCTCCTAATCTCGATCCCCGTTGATACTAGGGGCACCGCGGAAGCCTTCCGCTCGATTGCGGACAGCGACACCCGGTTGGTGCTGATCACCAATGTTCCGGAGGGACTCACCCCGAAGGATTACATCTCCTGTATCTCCGTAAATGAGCGAGCCCACGGGGACAGTATGGGCCGCGGGTTGGGCGAGTACATGGTACGGCACGGCCTGAAATATGCGGGGCTGATTTGCCACGGCGAGCAGAACTTCTTTGCCACAAAGCAACGGGACGGCGCGGCGGAACAGGTTTTGACGGAGGAATACCCGGAAATCCGGGTGTGCGGAAAAGTCAATTTTCTGACAGAGGTGGACGTCTACCAGAAAACACTGAAGCTCATCGGAATGTACCCGGAGATTCAGGCTCTGTATGTTTCTTGGGACGGTCCCGCGCTGGAGGTGATAAAGGCCCTGACGGAGCTGGAGCGCACGGACATCGCGATCGTCACGGGAGATCTGGACTATGCCATCGCCATGCAGATGGCACAGGGCGGCATGGTCAAAATGATTAGCGCGCAGTGCCCCTATGAGCAGGGGGAAGCCATCGCAATGGTGGCGGCCAACGGCCTGCTGGGAAAAGCGGTCCCCTCCTTCATCGGGGTGGAGCCCATCAGCATCGACCGGGAGAACCTGCTGAAAAACTGGAAGGCGATCTTCAAGGAGGATCCGCCGGCGGCGTTGCGCAACGCGATCAACCACAGCGCCGGCGCACTTTAACGGCGGTTCGCCGCGTTCAAACCGACCGACAGAATATCAAGCGGATAAGCATCTGGAAGCAGGGCTTATCCGCTTTTTACATAGCGCCCGTGCAAGCCGGGTTCCCGGGATTTTTCATTGCCCCTATCCCCCGCGCGGCTTTTCGGCCGCGTTTTTTTGGTGCGGTAAAGAAAATTTGCGCAAATATGCACGAAAGAACGAGAAGTCAAGGCATTTTCCAACGAGCAACCGGCCCGGACAGCCTAACACAGGTGTCAAAGCATTGCAAGTAAAAAGAAAGCTTGATTGGAAACGCCTAATTTTGTCCCTTATATTTGGCGAAACAAACGAATTTTCTTAAAATTGCAAATAGAAATTGACAATCGCCGCAGCGCAGAGTATTATAATGGAAGTAAAATTAATTTGCGCAAATTTATAAAAATAAGAAAGGAGCAGACATGAAACTCGGTTATATGACAAACGCGTTCGGCCCTCTGGTAGGAGAAGGAGGCGGCGTTACAAGCATTAAGGACATCCGGTATCTGACCCTTTGCGACGACGAAGCGGTGCTGAAAAAAATCACAAATACAGGCTTCCGGTATATTGAGGTGTTAGAAGGGAACCTGACCAAATACGGTTCGGACATCCAAGTGCTCAAAGACATGCTGGCCCGCTACGGTGCCGGCATGATGAGCGTCTGCGTGGGCGCCAATTTTATCTACCCAGACGCGCTGGAGGACGAGATGTTTCACATGGAGACAGTCGCTGCTCTGGCGGAACAGGTAGGCGTTTCCTACGTGGCGTTCTGCGGCGGTGCCATACGTGGGAGAGGCGTCCAGACGGGCGACTATGCGCTTCTGGCCAAAGGGCTGAAGGAGGCAGAAAAGGTCTTCGCCGCCCACGGCATCGAGGCAAGCTACCACCCGCACCTCGGGTCCATGGCGGAAAAGCCGGAGCAGATCGACCGACTCTTTTCGGTGAGCGACATCAAGATCTGCCCGGATCTGGCGCATCTGGCTGCCGGCGGCGGAGATCCTCTGGAGATCGTCAAAAAGTATTACGACAGAATCTCCTTCGTCCACCTGAAGGATTTGGACGAAAACGGATTTGCCCCGCTGGGCACTGGGCACGTCGATGTCGAAGGGGTTCTGCGGTTCCTGAAGGAAAAGGGATATGCAGGAGATTATCTGGTGGAGGCTGACGGCTTTGCCGGCGACCCGGAAGAAGCCTGCCGGACATCGTACCGTTTCCTGCAAGGCAAGCTGATCTAAAATTCCTCCCGTCCGCGGCGTCGGTCAACGGCGCGCGGCGCAGGAGGGCATCTTAGAATGGGAGGATTTTACAATGAAAAAACTGAATGTGGGCCTGGTTGGTGCCGGGTTCATGGGAAAAGCGCACTCAATCGGGTATTCCGACATGCCCAAGTATTTCTGGCCGGCCCCGGCCGTGCCGGTTTTAAAAACAATCTGCGACATCGTCCCGGAAATCGCGGCGGACGCGAAAGAACGCTTCGGCTTTGAAAAATGCTGCACGGACTGGCGCGACATCGTCAACGATCCCGAGATCGACGTGGTAAGCATCTGCACGCCGAACAACGTCCACGCCGAAATCGCCATCGCTGCGCTGAACGCAGGGAAGCACGTACTCTGCGAAAAGCCGATCGCCTCGACATTGGAGGACGCGAAGGCCATGGCGGAGGCCGCAAAGAAAGCGGCGCAAAAGGGGATCATTGCCATGAACGCCTACCAGTACAGGCGCGTTCCGGCGATCGACCTCGCCAAGAAATTCATCGATGAGGGATCCATCGGCAAAATCCTCAACGTGCGGTGCACCTATCTGCAAAGCTGGTCGGCCGATCCTGCCTCCCCGCTCTCCTGGCGGTTCCAGAAAGACATCGCCGGTGCGGGGACGCTTGGCGACATCGCCTCACACGTGATCGACATCGCCCAGTATCTGGCGGGTGACATCGAGGCGGTAACCGGCATGATGCAGACCTACATCACCGAGCGGCCGGTGCAGGAAGGCGGCACAGACCTGCTAGGCACCGTAAAGCTCGGAGCCGCCGCGAAGCGGAAGGCCGTAGACGTGGATGATGAGGACAGCTTCCTCGTGAAGTTTAAAAACGGCGCGGTAGGCAGCATCGAGGCCACGAGAAACGCCTGGGGTCGCAACAACTTCATCACGGTAGAGCTTCACGGCACTTTGGGCAGCCTCTACTTCAACTACGAGCGACTCAACGAGTTGCAGGTGTGTTTGGCCGGCGACCCCGACGACAGAAGGGGCTTTAAGACAATCTACACCGGCCCCGCGCATTTTCACGGGGAAGTGACCTGGAACATTCCCGGAATGAACATTGGGTACGGCGAATTGAAATCCATCGAATCCTACGAGTTTATCAAAGCGGTGGTAGAAGGCAGGCAGCCGTCTACCAGCTTCGCAGAAGGGTATCGAGTGGAACGCGTTTGCGATGCCGTGAAACGGTCGGCGGAAACCGGACGTTGGGTAACGGTGAACGATTGATCGAAGCGCCCGTTTGACACGCAGCCCAAAGCCACATATCATAAGAGTGACCCACAACGGTAAAGGGCCGATTTTTAAAATCGTACAGACCATTGCCGACGACGAGATACACCGGCTGGAAGCCCGAGAGAGGTATCCGTCTAAATTTCAAATTTGCCAAAAGTCCACCGCAATTTTCGTGAAATTGCGGTGGACTTTTCCTTGATACCAGCGCAGCAAGTTCACCCTGCGACCGCTCGGAAAGCGCTCTGCCTTAAACGTTCCATATGAATCTGAATCTTGACAAATTTTGGATTTAGAGGTATGCTATTTTAAGCTTAGAGGGTACCCGTTTACCTAATCATTACAGCAAAGAAAGAGAGAGGTACAACATGAATATTTATAGTGATGCAATCGAGCAGCTCGGTATATTCACCATCGTCGGCGGAATTTTGGCTATCGTCGCCACAGTTTTGGCCTATGTGTTTATCGTCCCCGAAAAACGCCGCGAAAAGCTCAATGCTTTCGGCAAGTTCCTCCACGATACCTGCAATTTCAAGTACCTGATCGTAGAGAAAATTCTGCAGGCTCTGTACATTTTCTTCACGGCAGATATGATCATTCTGGGCTTCTTCATGCTCTTTGCCGCGCCTGAAGACTACTTTGGCAATCGCCACTGGCTGGGCGTCTACGGCATCCTGACCATGATCCTCGGACCCATTATGATCCGACTGGTGTATGAACTGTTGATGATGGCAGTCTTGCTGCTGAAAAACGTAATCTCCATCAACAATAAGCTCCGCAGCCAGAACGGAAACGAAGAGAAGAACGGCATTTTCATGGCCCCCGACATGGGCGACCTGCGCCAGCAGCTTCGGTCTAAGGCAGCACAGCCTCAGAACCCGCAGCCCCAAGTCCCGCAGAGCGCACCCGTAGCCAAATTCTGCGGCAAGTGCGGTTCGCCGTTGAACGAAGCCGGCAAGTGCCCCAACTGTGACAACAATCATCCTCAGGCTTAAACGCAAATATTAAGATTATGCCCCGAGCGGAAGCAATGCCGCTCGGGGCATTTGGTTTTGTCCGCTTCAGCAGAACGACAACATCGCCCCGTGCGGCTTCAAAGTTGCACGGGGCTCTTATCATTTTTCATTTGACTGATCTTTTTCGGCTTTGATACGTTCGATTTCTTCCGCTATTATATTTCCGATCGTATGATCGTCCATTTTTATACTTTCTGCCGCTGCAACAGACTTGTCAGCAAATGCATCAAATTTTTCCTGTTTATCTTTTAATATATCCATAATTCTTTCATCGATCGAATTCTCACAAAGCAACCGATAAACCAGTACATTCCTTGTCTGGCCCATACGATACGCCCTTGAAATCGCCTGATTTTCAATAGAGGGCTTAAGCTGCGGTTCGCACAAAATAATCACACTGGCAGATTGAATATTCAGACCTGTCCCGCCCGACTGTATTTGTGCTGCCAAAACCGCCCCGGCAGGAGCCTTATCAAAATCGTCAATGATCTCTTGTCTTCGCTGCGGCGAAACGGAACCATTTATCGGATTCATACAGCGGTCACCCAAAAGCTGCACAACTTTTCGGATCGTATCCAGAAAAAACGAGAATATAATCACTTTTCGCTTTTCAGATTCAGCCTCTTCTATCAGCTCCATCAATCGCTTCGCTTTGCAGGAATCCTTTATATTTTCTGCATTCCATGACACACGCCTTGTTTCTGCAAAATTCTTACCGAACACCGCTTGTTCATATATATCCTTTTCTGCCTGTCCGAGTGTGCACCATTCTTCACTTTCAATAAGTTCAGGGAGCTCCGTCAGTACGTCTTCCCTCTTTCTGCGGTAATAAACCGGCGCAACTGCCTCTCTAAATTGCGGCGCCGCGGTCAAAGCAAGCATGTGCTGTATTCGCAATGCAATATCAGGACATAAAATATGGATAAGCGCAACCATTTCCTCCGGTTTATTTTCAAGTGCCGTGCCCGTCATAAACAGCATGCGCTCTGCACGTTCACAGATTTTCTTCACATTCACCGTACGTCTTGCCTCTGAATTTTTAATGTAATGTGCCTCGTCTACAACCAAAAGCGAAAGCTCAAACGATTCCGGCAAATTAAAATGTGCTGTTGTCTCGAAGGTTGTTACAGCTACACCACCAGCGCTTATCCATGAATTCAGTGCTTCTTTTCTGCCCGCACCATGAATTTTTACAACCTGCAATCGGCTCATTTTACGAATTTCTCGGCACCAATTTGTAACGACGCTCGCCGGGCACACAACTGCAAAATGCGATGCCCCTGTGTTTTTCAAAGATACCATCGTGGCGATTGCTTGTACGGTTTTACCAAGTCCCATTTCATCTCCGAGAAGAACGCGCTTTTGGTGCAGTGCATATTTAACGCCCCATTCCTGGTAACGACGAAGCTCGCACAGCAAACCATCCGGAAAAAAACATTCCTCTTGTACTTCTCTTGCGAGTTCTTCCGGCAGTCCGTATATTGAATCATCGTTACCGAGTGTTCCCGGGACAATATTTTCAAGAGCATTGAAAAACGAAACCGAATGTTCGGAAAATTCTTTCCAAGCATCTATTCCGTTGATCCGCTTTGTGTTTTCAAATATTGTCCTTTGTTCCCGGACTCTTTGACCATAGTTTCCATTTCTATAAGAATCCAAAAATTCATATGCATCCACTGCTTTTTGTTTTTTAGCCGATGATGCAAATATCCACTTCAATCTTTTCTGAGATAATAACAAATCTTCTATCGCATATTCGATTTGTCTTCTATTCTCAGTAATCAAGCCACGACATTCTTTTGCCGTTTCCCTCGCATAACCATATTTAGATAATGCTGTCACTAAAGCTGTCGATTCCCGCGTTTTGTTATCAACATTCAGTTTGATCTTTGCGCCTTCTCGCACCTTGTCTGCCATATCATTCGCTATACGCTTTATGGAATACGCTGCATCTTCGCTGATACCATGCACCGAACTGATCGAATACACATTGGCCGCAACAATATCTGCGATCGAACGAAATCCGTGGTCTCGAAGTGCTTTCACTCTAAATCCGCCTTTTTCACGATTGATCTCTTCTACCGGAATATCTCGAAGCACGTCTAATACGTTTCGGGTCACGACCAGATTTGCTGCTTTTTCAATATCTATCTGCACGTTGTCTTCGTACTGTGCAATCTCATCCAGTTCTTCCAGCATCATGCGATGTTCCTGTATCAACCGCTCTGCATCCGCCGTATCAAAAAGCTTTGCCAACTGTATTCTCTCCTTTTCTGCCGATTTCAGCTTATTTAAAGTATGACGTAACAGTTCTTATTTGTCAATATTTCTCTATGCAAACCTCAAAGCTTCTCATTAAACATTAAATACATATTTTTCCGAATATCGCAAATGATTTTCTACCCCACCCTCACCTGTCGCTTTTCCGCTCACCTTACCTATTCTTCAAATTTAGCATATTTACATTGTACTTTTCCCGTGCTATGATGGTCTTAACAAAGACGAAAAGGTGATTTTATGGCGAAAAAGCTGGCACATATAAGTGAAGATCATTCCCGCGAGCAAACCGTATACGAACACCTCACCGGCACGGCAGAGCTTGCAAAGCAGTTTGCCGCCGCATTCGGCGCGGAGGAAGACGGATATCTGCTCGGTTTACTGCACGACATCGGCAAGTACAGCGATGCCTTTCAGCATCGATTAGACGGCGGCGTGCGCGTAGACCACTCCACGGCCGGCGCAAAAGAAGCTTGCGCGCACGGTGTCGGGTATCTGGCGCTCGCCATCGCAGGCCATCACGGCGGCATACCGAATTTCGGCTCCCGCGCCGATACCAAAAACGACGCTACCCTCTCGGGCCGCTTAAAACGCGACCTCGAACCGTATGACGATTGGAAAACCGAAGTCACTCTGCCGCCGGTCAAGCCCTTTAACATGCGAGAATTCAACACCGGGTTTCGGCTCTCGTTTTATATCCGCATGTTGTTTTCTTGCCTTGTTGATGCCGATTTCATCGACACCGAAACCTTTATGGACGGCGCACTTGCCCCGCGCGGCAACTACGATGCGCTCCCTGCGCTGCTCGACCGCTTGGAAACGTACATCGCACCGTGGTATCCGCCCAAAACCGAGCTCAACCGAAAGCGCTGCGCCATTTTGGATGCGTGCAAAGCCTCCGGCAGCACCGCCGCACCGGGTGTTTATACGCTTACCGTGCCGACGGGTGGCGGAAAAACGACCGCTGCCATGGCATTTGCGCTGACCGCTGCCGTGCAAAACCGCATGAGCCGCGTCATCTACGCCGCGCCGTACACGTCCATCATCGACCAAAACGCCGATACGTTTGAAAAAATCTTCGGCACGGAAAACGTCATTGAGCACCACAGCAGCGCGGAATATCTCTTTTCCGAAAGCCCGAACCCCGCAGAGTACCGCAAAATGCTGGCCGCAGAAAACTGGGACGCCCCCGTCATCGCCACGACCACCGTGCAGCTGTTTGAGTCCCTGTTTGCGAGCAAACCCGCCCGCTGCCGCAAGCTGCACAACCTCGCCAACAGCGTGCTCATCTTAGACGAAGTGCAGACGCTGCCCATGCCGTATCTAAAGCCGTTCACGGCGGCGCTTGCCGAGCTTGCCCGAAAGTACGGCGTCATTGTCGTCCTGTGCACCGCCACGCAGCCCGCGTTAGACGGTGTTTTTGCCGATTTGAAAATCGACCTGCCGATCAAAGAGATCTGTCCCAATGTCCCTGAAAATTTCGAGACCTTCCGCCGCACGAAAATCACGCAGCACACATTTGACAGCACAGAATCGCTCACCGCCGAGCTCATCGCGCTGCCGCAGGTGCTTTGCATCGTCAACCGCATCGCGGACGCGCAGAAGATCTATCAGGCGCTGCCGGAAGACGGTGCGTACTGTCTCACCACGCACCTGTGTCCTGCCCACCGCAAAGCGCGCATTAAGGAAATTCGCGAACGCCTAAAAATCGGCCTGCCCTGCCGCGTCGTTTCCACCTCGCTCATCGAAGCCGGTGTCGATGTGGATTTCCCGCGCGTCTACCGCGAAGAAGCCGGGCTTGATTCCGTCCTGCAAGCCGCCGGCCGCTGCAATCGCGAGGGCAAGCGCCCGTTAGATGAAAGCCTCGTGACCGTCTTCACCGTCCAGAACACCACCCCGCCGCCCTACATGCGCCAGCCCGCCGCAGCCATGAAGAACATTTCAAAACGCATGGAGGACATCACTTCGTTAGCTGCAATCCGCGCGTATTTTGAGTTCTATCGCGATTTGTACGGCAAAGAAGATCTCGACCGTGAGAAGATTCTCCTAGCGTTCGAAAACGAGATGCTCCCGTTCGCCTCCGTTGCGGAAAAGGTACGGGTCATTGAAAGCTGCACCACGCCCGTGTATATCCCGATCGACCAAGGCGAAGCCCTCGTCGAGCGACTGTACCATGGCGAGCGTAGCCGCACCCTGTTCAGAAAGCTCGGGCAGTACAGCGTGAACGTCTACCCGCAGCAGCTCGCTGCCCTGCGCGAAGCCGGCGCCGTGCAGAGCATCGACGGCGGTGCGCTCTATGTCCTCGCCGATCCCCGCCGCTACGACAGTGCCCTCGGCCTCACCCTCGACCAAACCGAAACCGCTCTGTTTATATAAAATAGAAAAGCCGGTAAGGCAAACCCTTACCGACCTCTCTATACAAATCAACAACAATTATTTCTACCCACACTGCCTGTAAAAACAGACAGCGACCTTAACTTGATTTTATCCCATATGCAGTTGGGCTTTCAGCGCGTCCTGAAGGACCTGCGAAAAGTTGATGTTCTGCTCCAAGGCGGCGGTGTTCAGCCACGCGGGAATGGTCAGCGTCTTTTTGACGGCTTTTTCAAAGTGCGTTTTGGCGTATTCTTCCACGTCCACGGTGATGATGTTCACGAACGCGCCGTCCATCGACACTTCCAGCTCGGCGGCGACATCTGCAAGGCGGATCGCGTCCACGGACGAGGGCGCCGGGGCGGCTTCACCGTCTTTTTTCAGCCAGTACAGATACCCGGCAAGGCAATCGACCGCCATGCGCAGCGATTCATCGAGCGTTTCGCCGCAGGTAGACAGATCGTTCAGATCGGGGAAAACAACAGAATAACCGCTTTCTTCCTTAAAAAAACAAGCGGGATAAGCTGACAGCATAAAATCGACCTCCTGATATAGTCTAAGCGGAAGCGGGGGAGATTATTTCAAACCTGCCTGCTTCAAAATGGAATTTTCCGTGCCTTTCGGAATGTCCTTGCAATGAAACGGAATGGTGACCTTGCCGGGCTTCGTCGGGTGCGTATAATGGCGGTGCGAACCCGTCTGCATCTTGAACACCCAGCCGTCTTCTAAAATGATCCGTTCCAGTTCCTTTGGCTTCTTCGGCATTTCAATTCCCCTCCTGATTCAAATCTATTATACCATATGATACGTATTAAAGCAATACGTATTCAAATTATGCTTTATAAGTTCCGTAAAAAATAGACTAAACTCAAATTTTATCTTGACAAGTTCAAATAATCGTTATATAGTTGTATTATCAAAACAACATCAATTGAATTTTGAAAGGAGTTGATCTTATTGATTCAGTTGGAAGTCTGGGGCCCGTATGCGTTATTCACACGCGGAGAGATGAAAGTCGAGCGTGTAAGCTACGATGTCCCCACCCCGTCCGCCGCGCGCGGTATAGTTGAAAGTCTGTATTATCACCCCGGAATACGCTGGCATATCCGCCGCATCTACGTTTTGAACCCCATCGAGTTCACCACCATTCGGCGCAACGAGGTAAAAAGCAAAATTCTCGGGAGCACCGCCATGCGCATCGCGCAGGGCAAGGAAGATGAGCCGTACCTCGTCACGACGAAACAAATCGTCCAGCGCGCCTCCATGGTGCTGACGAACGTCCACTATGTCATCGAAGCGGAGTTCGAGATGCTGCCGGAAAAAGCCGCACCCGGCGATAACCCCGGCAAGTTTCAGGACATCGTCACACGCCGCATGAGAAAAGGCCAGTGCTTTTCCACCCCGTACTTCGGCTGCCGCGAGTTTCCCGCACACTTCAAGCAGTGGGAGGGTGGCCCGATCCCGACGATTGACGAGACGCGCGACCTCGGCTTTATGCTGTACGATTTCGATTATTCCGACCCACAAAATATCACGCCCCTGTATTTCCGTGCCAAAATGGAGCACGGTGTCATTCAGGTGGCCGGCTGCGAGGTGTTCAGATGATCCTGCAAGCCTTAGTTCAGTATTACGAAGCGCTCCTTGCCCGCGGTGAGATCGACCGCCCGGGCTGGAGCAAAGTCAATGTCAGCTGGCGTCTGGACCTAAACCCGGACGGTTCCCTTTTCGATGTTTCTCCCCTCCAAAAGCCCTCTCCAAACGGTAAAAAGATGCTGCCGCAGCAGCTCGCCGTGCCCGCACAGGTCAAGCGCTCTTCCGGTGTTGCGGCAAATTTTCTGTGTGATACGTCTTCCTACCTGCTCGGCGTGGACGACAAGGGTAAGCCCGAGCGCACCAAAGCTTGCTTTGAAGCCAGCCGCGAAAAACATCTGGAAATTTTGAAGGATACCCCCGGTGAGGCTGCCGCGGCCGTCCGTGCGTTTTTCGATACCTGGAATTCCCCCTCTGCCGTCGAGCACCCCGCTTTGCAGCCCTATCTTTCGGAAATTTATAAGGGCGGCAATCTGATCTTTTATTATAACAATAAGCCCGCGGCAAACGACTCTGACATCGCCGCCGCGTGGCAGCAGGCCTATGATTCTGCTTCAGATTCCGACACGCCCACCCGGTGCAGTGTCACCGGCAGGCTCGCCCCCGCCGCGCGTCTGCACGGCAACATTCAGGGCGTGCGCGGCGCACAAAGCTCCGGCGCATCGCTCGTTTCGTTCAACGCCGATGCCTTCTGCTCCTACGGGCACGAGCAGGGCGAGAACGCTCCCGTCAGCACCTACGCCATGACCGCCTACACGCAGGCGCTAAACTACCTGCTGCGCAGTGATAATGTCCGCCGCATCGGCGACGTCACCGTCGTATATTGGGTGGAGAATGCCGATCCTGCCATCGCCGCATTTGCGGGAGCTATGCTTTTCGGTCCGCAGGAGCAGTCCGATTGGAGCGAAAACGACATTTTAGGCGCAATTCAAAAACTTGTATCCGGCAGAACAGCCGACCTACAGGACATGCACCTCAGCCCCGATACACACTTTTACATTCTGGGGCTCGCGCCGAACGCCGCGCGTCTTTCCGTTCGCTTTTTCTGGCAGGATACCTTCACAAAGCTCGCCAAAAACGTGAACGCCCATTACGAGCGTTTGGAGATCACCCGCCCGGCCTACGAAAAATTCGACACGCTTTGGCCCTACACCCTCGCGCGCTCTGCCGTCCGCTTTTCCAAAGACTGGAAAAAAGCCGATGAAGAGCTGCAAAAATCCTTCCCGCGCCTTTCCGGCGACCTGCTCACTTCCATCTTAAACGATACGCGCTACCCCGCCACTTTACTAAACGGCACCGTGCAGCGCATCCGCGCCGAGCACGATGTCACCTGGGCGCGCGCGTCCGTCATAAAAGCTTATTATTCTAAAAACGAAGACCCGCTTTGTCCAAAGGAGGTTTTGACCGTGTCCGTAAACAAAGAAAGCACCAATATCCCCTACAATCTCGGCCGCCTGTTCGCCGTTTTGGAGCGCACACAGGAAGCCGCAAACCCCAACATCAACACCACCATCAAAGACCGTTTTTTCAACTCTGCTTCCGCTACGCCGAGCCTTGTGTTCCCCACGCTCATCAATTTAGCGCAGAAGCACCTCGCAAAGCTCAACGAGGGTCAGCGGATTGCACTGGATAAATCCATCGGCGAACTTTCGGACAAGCTCGGCGAAACCTTCCCAAAGCAGCTTATGCTCGCAGAACAGGGCGCGTTCCAGCTCGGCTACTACCAGCAGCGTCAGGAATATTTTAAGAAAAAGACAGACACCACCGAACAGAAAGAGGAGGCATAACCATGCGTGAACCCATTCAAAACCGCTACGATTTCGTGATCTTATTCGATGTGGAAAACGGCAACCCCAACGGCGACCCCGATGCCGGCAATATGCCGCGTGTAGACCCGGAAACCGGCAACGGCATCATAACCGATGTGTGCTTAAAGCGCAAGATCCGCAACTATGTGCAGGATGTCAAAGAAGATGAGTCCGGCTGGCGCATTTATATCAAGGATCAGGTGCCGCTCAACCGCAGCGACCTCGAAGCCGGCGAAGCGCTCGGCATCGGCGAAGAGCTTGCCGAGATCCAAAAAGGCAAGGACGCCAAAAAGATTGTGACGAAGCTCCGCAGCAATGACCCGGATATCGACCTCAAGCTCCGTGACTTCATGTGCAGCGAGTTTTTCGACATCCGCACATTCGGCGCAGTCATGACAACATTCGTAAAGGGCGCTTTAAATTGCGGTCAGGTGCGCGGCCCGGTGCAGCTCGGCTTTGCCCGCTCCATCGACCCCATCGTGCCGCAGGAGGTCACCATTACCCGCACTGCCATCACCACCGAATCCGACGCCCAGAACAAAACCACCGAAATGGGCCGCAAATACGTCGTGCCCTACGGTCTTTACCGCGCAGAGGGCTTCGTTTCCGCCAACCTCGCCCGCCGCGTGACCGGCTTCTCCGAAGAAGACCTTCAAATGCTCTGGCAGGCCATTCTCAATATGTTTGAAAACGACCACAGCGCCGCCCGCGGCAAAATGGCCGTGCGTGAGCTCATCATCTTCAAGCACGCGTCCGAGCTTGGCAACGCCGCTTCCTATAAGCTGTTCGATGCCGTAACGGTTAAAAAGGTCGACGGCGTAGCCGTCCCGCGCAAATTCTCCGATTACACCGTCACCGTTTCCGAAGACCTGCCCGAAGGCGTCACCTGCGAACGTCTTTCCTAAATGGACGCGCGTGAAGACGGACTTTTAATGTCCGGCATCCAGCACTTCGCGTTCTGCCGCCGCCAGTGGGCGCTCATCCACATCGAGCAGCAGTGGCAGGAAAATGCCCGCACCGCACAGGGGCAGCTCGACCACGTCCGCTGCCACGATGAAACGTTGTCCGAAAAGCGCGACAACGTTTTCACCGTGCGCGGCATGCGCGTGTTCAGCCGTAAATTGAACCTCTCCGGCGCGTGCGACGTCGTAGAGTTTCATAAAGACAAAAACGGCATTTCTTTAGAGGGGCAGCCCGGATTTTGGCTGCCCTACCCCATCGAGTACAAGCACGGCCGCGAAAAAGAGACCGATGCCGACTGCTTGCAGCTCTGCGCCGAAGCCATGGCACTTGAAGAAATGCTCGTGTGCGGTATCCCTGCGGGCGCGCTCTACTATATAGAAACGCGCCGCCGCGAGGTTGTCCCGTTCACGGAAGAACTCCGCCGCAAAACGGAAGACACCGCTGCCGAAATGAACCGCTATTTCGCCCGCGGCTACACACCAAAAGTCAAACCCGGCAAGCACTGCAACGCCTGCTCGTTAAAATCGATTTGCCTGCCGGTGCTGTGCAGCCGTGCAGACCCCGTCTCATACCTGCGCGCCCACATTTTTGAAAGCGAGGAGGATACCCCGTGAGACAACTGCTCAACACCCTGTTCGTGCTCAGCGAAGATGCGTATCTCTCCGTAAACGGCGAAAATGTCGTCATTAGTCGCGAGCAAAAGGAAGTCGCGCGCTTCCCGCTGCACACGCTCGAGGGCATTCTCTGTTTCTCCTACGCCGGCGCAAGTCCCGCCTTGATGGGTGCCTGCGTGCAGCGCGGTGTGGACATCGCGTTTTTCTCCCCGCGCGGGCAGTTTTTGGCACGCACCGTCGGCGAAGAGCACGGCAATGTCCTCCTGCGGCAAACGCAGAATCGCGTGTCCGACGATCCCTATCAAAGCTGCCGCTACGCCCGCGGGTTCATCCTCGGCAAGGTCTATAACGCCCGCTGGGTCTTAGAGCGCGCCACGCGTGACCACCCCCAGCGCGTACCCGTGAAAACGCTTAAAACAGCCGCCGCACAAATGGCACAGTCTTTGCCGCTCATCGCCTCCTGCGAAGACCCCGCGCAGCTGCTCGGCTTAGAAGGCGAAGCCGCAAAGCTGTATTTTGGTGTGTTTGATCACCTCGTTTTGCAGCAGCAAAGCGACTTCCGTTTTACCTCGCGCAGCCGCCGACCACCGCTCGATAACATCAACGCCCTGCTTTCGTTCGCCTATACGCTCCTCACGCGCGACTGCACCGCCGCGCTCGAAAGTGCCGGGCTCGACCCGTACATCGGCTTCATGCACCGCCCAAGACCCGGTCGCCGCAGTCTCGCACTCGACCTCATGGAGGAGCTGCGCGCCGTGTATGCCGACCGCTTTGTGCTCTCCTGCGTGAACCGCAAGATTATCACCGCAAAGCACCTGCAAAAGCAGGAAAGCGGTGCCGTGCTTTTAACGGACGACGGTCGCCGCGCATTTCTCGGCGCATGGCAAAGCAAAAAGCAGGAGCAAATCACGCACCCGTTTTTAAAAGAGAAGATTCCGTGGGGGCTCGTGCCCTACGTGCAGGCACTCCTGCTCGCCCGCACTCTGCGCGGCGATCTGGAAGCGTATCCGCCGTTTTTCTGGAAGTGAGGTCAAAATGCTGGTCTTAATTACCTACGACGTCAACACGGAGACCGCCGCCGGGAAAAAGCGTCTCCGCAAAGTCGCTAAAAAGTGTGTGGACCATGGGCAGCGCGTACAAAATTCCGTTTTCGAGTGCTTGCTGACCGCCGCACAGTATGTTACACTGAAGGCAGAGCTCACCGCGCTCATCGAGCCCGAAACGGACAGCCTGCGGTTTTACCGCCTCGGCAATCAATATAAGCAAAATGTAGAGCATGTCGGCGTACAGCCCGCCTACGCGCAGGATTCCGTCCTGCTCATCTGATTACCCGCAGTGCGAAGCCAAAGCGCACACGCTTTTCCTGCTTCCTTCGCACCAAATCAAAACCCAAAATTTGTCCTTTTTAAAACGCCACCGGCAAATTTTTCTCTTTCCGCGTCTTAAAGAGGCAAATTCTTCTCCCTTTTTCGCAAAAACAGACGAAAATTTTGTCCGTTTTTGCTGTCGCCCTCCACCCGGAGGGCGTGGATAGAAATTTTGGTATATCAACAAGCTTGAGGAAACGCACAGGTCGCCCTCCACCCGGAGGGCGTGGATAGAAATTACGGAATGTATAAACAGTTGTTTTACGGTTTTGTTGTCGCCCTCCACCCGGAGGGCGTGGATAGAAATACGCTGATATGACACATTGTGGAATTGCTTGAAAGGTCGCCCTCCACCCGGAGGGCGTGGATAGAAATCGTGACAGTTACAAGCTTATCCCCCTCTCCGTCGCGTCGCCCTCCACCCGGAGGGCGTGGATAGAAATCTTATTTAAATAAATCATTGAACGTGATATGTTCGTCGCCCTCCACCCGGAGGGCGTGGATAGAAATGCGAACGCCATAGTCAATACCCGCATAGCGTATTGTCGCCCTCCACCCGGAGGGCGTGGATAGAAATTACACCGCGGGCGTATACGGGTGGAATGCTGATGGTCGCCCTCCACCCGGAGGGCGTGGATAGAAATTCCGTATTCTTCGACGGAGTCTATCAAAAATGCTTTTGTCGCCCTCCACCCGGAGGGCGTGGATAGAAATATAATGCAAGTGCTTTACGAAAGGGGCTATCTTGTCGCCCTCCACCCGGAGGGCGTGGATAGAAATCGTTTCTGCCGTCCTTGGAAACATGGAATGGGAGAGTCGCCCTCCACCCGGAGGGCGTGGATAGAAATTATAAACACAAATATCTTTACTAATGCAAAACGGTCGCCCTCCACCCGGAGGGCGTGGATAGAAATTGAAACACCGTGGGAAGAGTGCGACGAGAACGACAGTCGCCCTCCACCCGGAGGGCGTGGATAGAAATTCGGACAACAGCTGGGAAAGCCTCATGAGAATTTGTCGCCCTCCACCCGGAGGGCGTGGATAGAAATTAATCGGTATTTAGCTAAACATTCTGGGGAGCAGTCGCCCTCCACCCGGAGGGCGTGGATAGAAATCCGCCGTAAGCGAAATCAACATCCTCCGCGGCGCAGTCGCCCTCCACCCGGAGGGCGTGGATAGAAATCGGCATATCGAGCAGAGTGCAAAAAACGGCGCTCGTCGCCCTCCACCCGGAGGGCGTGGATAGAAATGGAGGGTACGAAAACGAAAATGAAAATGTAAATTACGTCGCCCTCCACCCGGAGGGCGTGGATAGAAATATAATACTCCTTGAGCGTCACGACCTCCCGCATACTGTCGCCCTCCACCCGGAGGGCGTGGATAGAAATCTCAAACCTTGCATCGTACTGTTCGGGGTAGCGGTCGCCCTCCACCCGGAGGGCGTGGATAGAAATAGTTGCCCTCCTTTGTTACAGGGCGGCAGCCAAGGTCGCCCTCCACCCGGAGGGCGTGGTTAGAAAGCAAATCGTAACACTTGACTTTTGGACGTGACATGCCCAAAAGTCTGCGAATAAAGCCAAAGATGCGCCGGGCATCAAAACGGCGGAACAGCTCGAAAAGCGCTTTCATCGGCTGCGAAAAGCGGCGGATGAGGGCGTTCTTTTACCGTTAAAACCGGACATTGCAGGACAGTATAGGACATCGGCGGACAACTTTCTCAAAACCTCTTTACAGAACAAACGTTTTTAGCTATAATGAGATACAGAAAGGGGGCGGCAGCATGACGGAGAACAGTCCGCGCATGGCGATCTGCTACGATTTTGACAAAACACTTTCCCCGGACGACATGCAGACGTTCACGCTCATCCCGTCTTTTGGCATTGACAAAGACAAATTCTGGGCGGAAACAGACGCATTCGCGCGGGAAAACAGCATGGAAAGCAACCTTTCGTGGATGTTCATGCTTGTTCGCTATTCGCGCTTTCTCGGAAAATCCTTAAAACGCGAGTATTTTCGGGCCATCGGTGCGCAGGTGGAGCTGTACCGCGGCGTTACGGATTGGTTCACGCGCACGACAGCGTATGCTGCGCAGCGCGGCATCGAGCTCGAACACTACATCATTTCTTCGGGTCTTAAAGAAATCATCGAGGGCAGCGCCATCGCGAAGAATTTCAAACGCATTTATGCCTCCTCCTACCTCTACACCACGGACGGCGTAGCGGAGTGGCCCGCGCAGGCCATCAATTACACGAACAAGACGCAGTTCATTTTCCGCATTGCAAAAGGCTTTTTGGAGGAGTACGACGAGCGCGTAAACGACAGCATGCCCGAGGAAAACCTGCGCATTCCGTATGAGAACATCGTCTATATCGGCGACAGCGCCACGGACATTCCGTGCATGCGGCTCGTGAAAAGTAAAGGCGGCTACTCCGTCGGCGTATACGACCCGGAGAAGAATAACCGCGCCAAAGTATACAAACTGTATAACGACGACCGATTAAATTTCTACGCGCCTGCGGATTATACAGAACGGAGCAACTTATACCGCTACATGCAGCAGATCATCGACGAAGTCGCCGCGCGGGAACAGATTAAAAGCGAGCGCGAAATTCTGCGTCAGCCCGCCGAAGCCTACAAAATGCGCTCCATGCTTGAAAAGCTCGAGACCGGCTATACGGAAAAGCTGACTCCGCAAGAGATTACCGAGCTGCAAAAGCTGGAAGCGATGATCAAATCGCGCACTCCGGGAGAGATCGATTGATGGATGACGTAAAGTACTTTCCGTACGGCGAAAAAGAGCTCGCTTATTTACGGAAAAAGGACAAGAAACTCTCGGCGGTCATCGACCGCGTGGGGCACATTGAGCGCGCCGTGGACGACGACCTTTTTTCCGCCGTGGTACACCACATCGTGGGGCAACAGATTTCCACAAAGGCGCAGGCAACCGTTTGGGCGCGCGTGCAGAACGCCCTCGGCACGGTCGATGCCGAACACGTTTTGGGCTATGGCGAAGCAAATTTGCAGTCGCTCGGCATTTCGTTCCGCAAGGCGGAATACATCACAGACTTCGCGAAAAAGGTACATACGGGCGAATTTGATTTAATCAGCATCGTCGAAAAGCCGGATGAAGAGGTCATCCTCGAGCTCAGCGCGCTCAAGGGCATCGGCGTGTGGACAGCGGAAATGCTGCTTTTATTCTGCCTACAGCGCCCGAATGTGTTCAGCTACGGCGACCTCGCCATTTTGCGCGGCATGCGCATGGTCTACCGCCACAAGGAGATCGACCGCGCACGGTTCGAGCGGTACCGCAAACGTTTTTCACCGTATTGCAGCATCGCAAGTTTATATTTCTGGGCGGTCTCCGGCGGCGCGCTCCCCGAACTCACCGACCCCGCCGCGCCGAAACCGAAGAAATAAACGTACATTTTCGCACGCATAGAAAAAGATAGCCTTTCAAAGCGTTCGTTTCGCTTAGAAAGACTATCTTTTTTATATCGTTTTTATCATAACGAAATTCGTGAGCCAGACGCCGTAACGCTCTACTTGCTGTTCTTTAATGGCCGCATAGTCGCGCTTTTGGAAGAAGCCTTTTGCAGTCAAAGATGCGTGCGTTGTGACGGTTTTTGCAGTGACAAACTCAGTCCTTCGGGACTTTGACCCAGATGCCGGGGGTCTTTTCGGCTTCCATAAGGGCGCCCCAGGCGCTGATGATGGAGAGCGTCTCGCTGTGCGGGGCAGGGATGGTGCCGTTTTTGAAGAACTCGACGAGCGCCTCAATGAAGTGGCGGAAGTAATCGGAGCAAATTTCCAGTACGGAATTTTCCGTGGAGCGCGCAATGTTCATCATGAACGGCGAGCCCTTTGCGTAGCCGGAAAGCGTTGCGGTGCGGCCGTCCGCAAAGCGCAGAACGCCGGTGTACACCTCGTCGTTTGTCAGGTGCATGACTTCCGTCGCGGGAGCCTGCATCATCATGAAGATCGGCTCCAGCTGGTGGATGGCGTAATCCTCAAAACCGTTCGGACCCCATGTATTGACGCCCTTGATGTTCGTTTTATCCGCTGCCTGATACTCCTCCGCAAAACGCAGCGCGGAAGACGACCAGCACGGCGTGCCGCTCTGCTCGGCAAGGTCGAGCATACGCTTTGCAGCGAAGTGATCCGGCGCGAAGGTTTTATCCACATAACAGCGC
Source organism: Hominenteromicrobium mulieris (assembly GCA_021029595.1). GTDB lineage: Bacteria > Bacillota > Clostridia > Oscillospirales > Acutalibacteraceae > Hominenteromicrobium > Hominenteromicrobium mulieris. The sequence goes on from JAJJOY010000006.1 coordinate 152,771, forward strand.
TTGCCGGAGCGCAGCGCGAGGTTTGCGAGTTCTTCGTGCTTTTTCGGGTCGCGCGGGGCGAGCACGAGCAGAACGTCACTCTTTTCGATGAGCTCCTCCTGCGTCATCATGCGGGTGAGGCCGTATTTTTCGCACCATGCGTCCGTTGTGAGGCCGTCCTCGGGGCTGTCGATTTCAGCCCAGGCGTACACGGCTTCTACCTCGCCGTTTGAGTAATCGCGCAGCATGTGAACGTAGTTATTGGCGTGCCACTCGTCTAAATAGTAATCGATAAAACCGACTTTGATCATGCTTTTGACTCCTTTAAACTGAATTTCAATACAACTTTCCGGCGTACTTTTCCGCCGGTATTCGCGTTCATTATAGCACATTCCGCCGTTTTGTACCGCAGTTTTTGCGAAATTTCGAAAGTTCATGAAAAAAGCAAACCCTTTGTGTGAAATATGCAAAAAGCGTCCCGAATGCTCGGAACGCTTTTTGCATATTTGGAAATTCGGTGTGGTTTTTGCCGCCTTATCTCGCGTTTTTCTTGACGCGCAGGCGGTTGATGGCGCGGGCAAGGTTCGCCTGCGCAGTGCGGTATTCGCGCACGCTGCGCTTTTGGAGGATGGCCTCCTTCGCCTCATCGGCGGCGCGCTGTGCACGTTTGGCATCGATCTCTTCCGGGTACTCGGCGGAGTCTACAAGCACGAGGATATCGTTGCCCTCGACCTTCACCATGCCCTCGGAAACGGCAGCGGTGCGCCACTCCTTACCCGGTGCGCGGTAAGAGAGCACGCCCGGCACGACGGCGGAGATCATATTGCTGTGACCCGCCAGAATGCCGTACTGGCCGACCGTTGTGGGCACGACAAGCGACTCGCACTCGCCCTCGAAAAAGACCTTATCGGCTTCAAGCAGGTGCATCTGAAATGTACGCATCAGATCGCCTCCGCCTCTAGCTGCTTCGCTTTCGCGATGACGTCCTCGAGCGTACCTACGTTATAGAACGCCGCCTCGGGGTACTGGTCCATTTCGCCGTCTACGATGGCCTTGAAGCCGCGCAGCGTCTCTTTGAGCGGGACGTAAACGCCCGGCACGCTGGAGAACTTTTCTGCGACGTGCATCGGCTGCGAGAGGAAACGCTGGAGCTTTCTCGCGCGCTGCACGGTGAGCTGGTCTTCGTCGCTAAGCTCGTCCATACCGAGGATGGCGATGATGTCCTGCAGCTCGCTGTACTTCTGGAGGGTTTCCTGCACTTCACGCGCGATGCGGTAGTGCTCCTCGCCGACAACGTCGGCTTCGAGGATACGGGAGGTGGACTCCAGCGGATCGACGGCGGGGTAAATACCCTGCTCGGCGATCTTACGGCTCAAAACGGTCGTAGCGTCGAGGTGGGCGAACGTTGTGGCCGGGGCCGGGTCGGTAAGGTCATCGGCAGGCACGTAAACGGCCTGAACCGAGGTGACGGAGCCGTCTTTTGTGGAGGTGATGCGCTCCTGCAGCTCGCCCATTTCGTTTGCGAGGGTCGGCTGATAACCGACGGCGGAAGGCATACGGCCGAGAAGCGTGGAAACCTCACTGCCTGCCTGCACGAAACGGAAGATGTTATCGATGAAGAGCAGGACGTCCTTATGCTCTTCGTCACGGAAATGCTCTGCCATGGTGAGGCCGGAGAGGGCGACACGCATACGCACGCCCGGGGACTCGTTCATCTGGCCGAAGACGAGCGCCGTTTTATCGCCGACACCGCTTTCACGCATTTCACGCCAGAGGTCGTTACCCTCACGGCTACGCTCGCCGACGCCGGTAAACACGGAGTAACCGCCGTGCTCCATGGCGACGTTGTGGATGAGCTCCTGGATAAGGACGGTCTTGCCGACGCCTGCGCCGCCGAACAGACCGATTTTGCCGCCCTTCGGGTACGGCTCCAGAAGGTCGATGACCTTGATACCGGTCTCGAGGATCTCGACGGCCGGGTTCTGCTCGTCAAACGACGGAGCTTTTCTGTAAATGCTTTTGTGCGGCTCGGTTGCGGGAACGGCTTCGCCGCCGTCGATGGGATCGCCGAGCACGTTGAACATGCGGCCGAGCGTGTTTTCGCCCACCGGCACTTCGATGGTTTTGCCCGGAGCCTCAACCTGCATACCGCGGGAAAGGCCCTCACTGCCGGAAAGCATGACGCAGCGGACCGTGTTGTCACCCACATGCTGGGCAACCTCCATCACATACCGCCGTCCGTCCACGGTAAGCGAAAGGGCTTCTCTGATTTTCGGCAGAACGCCGGACTCGAACTGTACGTCGATGACCGGGCCGGAGATCTGTACGATCTTACCTGTATTCACGTTGTTCACGCTTCCTTCCTGTGTTTTTGACGCTGTGCCTTCGCACCGGCGGAGACCTCTGTAATCTCCTGCGTGATGGCGGCCTGACGCACGCGGTTATACTGCAAGGAAAGCTCTGCAAGGAGCTTTTCCGCGTTGCTGTTGGCGGAATCCATCGCCGTCATGCGGGCATTCTGCTCGCTGCAGAAGCTATCGATGAGGGCACTGTAAATAAAGCCCGAAACGTAGCTTTGCATGATGTTGTTGAGAACCGCCTGCACGGAGGGCACAAACTCGAACGGCGTGGTGACCGCCTTTTCCACCGTATCCGTCTGGAAATAGGCGCGGTGGAACGGCAGCAGACGCGTGCAGTGTGCAGAGGACGTGAGGCTGTTCTCCATATCGGTATAAATGACAAAAATCTTCTTAAAATCCCCGCGGTCGTAGCCCTCAAGCAGGATGTCGCAAATTTCTCTTGCGCGCTGCATGGTGGGGTTCTGTGCCGTATAGAGGAAGCTGTGCTCCATGGGGATATTGTGCTGCGTAAAGAAGTGGCGGCCGTATTCGCCTACAACGTAGAGCTTCGTATCGGGATGCTCATCGAGCATGTGCATGGCTTCCTTGATGACGTTCTGGTTGTATGCGCCCGCGAGGCCCTTATCCGCCGTGATGACGAGGCACGCGTAGGTGCCCTCCAGCGGCGGCTCGCCCTCGGGGGGATAGAAGTAGCGGCTGTCCACATCGTTCTGGGTACGGAAGATACGCTTGATCTCCGTGCGCAGCGCCTCGAAATACGGGCGCGTGCGGTCCAGATCGTTGCGTGCTTTGCGCAGCTTTGTGGAAGCGATAAGGTACATGGCGTTCGTGATTTTACGCGTATCCTTAACGCTTTCGATTCTGGTTTTAATCTCTTTTGTATTAGCCATAGCGAAAACCGCCTTTCCGAGCGCTTACGCGTTCTGCGGGTTTTCCGCCTTGTACTTTTCGAGGAATTCCTTCGCGACTTTCAAAATCTCTTCGCGGTCGGGATCGGAAAGCTGACCGGTGGTATCGACACGGCGGCAGACATCGCTCATATTCTTCTCGGCGTACTTGATGAGCTCCGTGTGGAAACGACCCATATCATCAAGCGGGACGTCCTGCATGACGTGGTGCAGGGCGGAGACGAGCGTGATGACCTGATCGTGCTGGCTCATCGGATGGTACTGCGGCTGACGCAGCAGACGCATGAGGCTCTGACCGTAGGTGAGCTGACGCTTTGTGGTCTCGTCGAGGTCGCTGGAGAACTGGGTGAAAACTTCCATTTCGCGGTACTGGGCAAGGTCCAGACGGATGCCGCCCGCTGCCTTTTTCATGGCCTTTGTCTGGGCGTCGCCGCCGACACGGGAAACCGAAAGACCGACGTTAACAGCCGGACGCTGGCCGGAGAAGAACAGGTCGCTCTCAAGGAAGATCTGACCGTCTGTGATGGAAATAATGTTCGTCGGAATGTAAGCGGAAACGTCGCCCGCCTGCGTTTCAACAATCGGCAAGGCCGTCATACTGCCGCCGCCGAGTGCATCGGAAAGATGCGCAGAGCGCTCCAACAAACGGGAATGCAGGTAGAAAACGTCACCCGGATACGCTTCACGACCCGGGGAACGCTCCAAAAGCAGGCTCAGTGCACGGTACGCAATGGCGTGCTTTGAAAGGTCATCGTACACGATGAGGACATCTCTGCCCTGATACATGAAGTGCTCGCCGAGTGCGCAGCCGGCATACGGTGCGATGTATTGCAAGGAAGCCGGGTCACTGGCAGATGCGTTGACAACGATGGTGTAATCCATGGCGCCGCGGCGCTTTAAGGTCTCCACAAGCTGTGCGACGGAGCTGGACTTCTGACCGATGGCGACATAGATGCAAACGACGTTCTTGCCCTTCTGGTTCAAAATGGTATCGAGCGCGACGGCGGTTTTACCGGTCTGGCGGTCGCCGATGATAAGCTCACGCTGGCCACGACCGATCGGGAACATGGAATCGATGGCGAGAAGACCGGTTTCTATAGGCGCGTTGACCGGCTGGCGGTCGATGATGCCCGGTGCGGGGCACTCGATGGGGCGGTAGCCCTCGGCGCTGATGTCACCCTTGCCGTCGATCGGCGTACCGAGTGCATCGACAACACGGCCGAGGAAGCCGTCGCCGACCGGGATACCGGCGGTCTTGCCGCTTCTGCGCACAAGGCTGCCCTCGGTGATCTCGGCATCGTCGCCAAAGAGGACACAGCCGATCTCATTGCGGCGCAGGTCCTGCACCATGCCCTTAACGCCGGAGGAGAACAGGAGAATCTCGCCGTAGGCGGCATGCTCAAGGCCACTGACAACGGCGATCTCATCGCCAACGGTGAGAACCGTACCGGTCTCTTCCGCTTCTGCGGACGGGGTAAAATCTTCAACGGCTTCCTTCATCAGCGGAATGACGGAATCGCTGCCGGACTTTAACGCCTTTAGCTTTTCTTCAAACTGGCGCAGACGGCTTTTGAGGCTCCAATCGTACACATCGGTGCCGACGGTAAGCGTGAAGCCGTTCAGCATTTTATCTTCTTCAAAGGTGAGCGGAATCTCACGGCCATAGGTACGCAGCAGGAATTCCGCAAAGCGTTTTTCCTGTTCGGCATCCGGGCGGCGGCTGCCGCGGAGAACGGCTACGGCCTTTTCATCTGCATTACGCATTCGGCTCTCCCCTCTCTGCCTGATCGAGGAACGCGTCATACGGATCGCCGTCTTTATAAACAAGCTTCTTGGTCGCTTCCATAGCGAGCTCGGTAAGCTCCTTCTGTGCGTCTGCGATCATCTTATCATGTACACGGGCAGCATCCTTCTGCGCATCGGCGACGATCTTATCCGCCTGTGCATGGGCATCGGAAAGCTGCTGCTGTACGCTGCGGTCGAGCTCTTTCTGCGCTTCGGTTCTCTTTGCGCTGATCTCGCCCTCAACGGACTTGAGCTGCTCCTGATAATCCGCCTTGATCTTTTCGGCGGAATCGAGTTCACTTTGGGCCTTCTGTGCCATTTCGGCATAATGCGCTTCGCGCTTTGCCATGAAGTTCTTGACCGGCTTGTACAAAAGGAAATACAGGCCGCCGAACAAAATGACGAAATTCAGTACATGCAGCAAAATCTGCTGCCAATCAATATTCAGTGGGATGTTCACGATCTGCACTCTCCTTTACAGGACGAAGATGATGAGGATAACAACGAGCAGGGCATAAATGATGGCCGTCTCGATAAAGACGAGGCCGAGCATGAGGGTGGTACGAATCTTGCTTTCAGCCTCCGGCTGACGTGCGATGCCCTCAACAGCCTTACCTGCGGAGAGGCCCATACCGACTGCACCGCCGGCGGCTGCAATACCGACTGCAATAGCGGAAGCAAGTGCCTTAAGGCCGGTTGTGCTGTCTGCGGTGGTGGCTGCAGCTTCTACTGCGGTTTCGGCTGTTGCCGTGGTGGTTGCGGCATCACCGTTTGTTGCGGCGAATACCGGAATGGAGATGGCGAGGATGGCGATGACTGCCAGCAGAATGATGGCAAGCTTCTTTAACTTTCTCTGTTTTGCGTTCATGATATTTTCCCTCCGTAGGTTAATTTTCAGCTTCTGCTTTTACTTTTTTCTTTTTCGGTTCCTGCTTCTCGGAAACCTCGCCGAAATAGAGCGCGACGAGCATCGTCAAAACATATGCCTGAATGAGCGCGTGCAGCAGCGTGAACATAACGCCCACGATGACCGGCAGCACAAAGCTCAGATTCACATAATAATACACAAGCTCCGTAACGAGCAGGCCGCTTAAAAGCGCACCGAACAGACGGAAGCTCATGGAAATCGGCAGCGAGAACTCCTTTAAAGTGCTGCCCACGCCTTTGAAGCCGTTATACGCGATACCGCCGCCCAGAATGACGAGGTACGAGAAGCAGCCCATGGCGATGGCGGCGTTGACATCGGACAGCGGCGCCGGAAGCGTGATGGGCGAGCCCTCCGTTGTGATAGCCTGAATGCCGAACAGTTCAAAGAGCGTACCGATGAAAATGTACGCGCCGGCCGTGAAGATGTACGCACCGAGGAAGCCGCTGCGCCCCGGGCTGTTGGACTTAGCCATGCCGTCGAACAGGTCTACCGCCTGCTCAAGGAGCATCTGGAACTTTCCGGGCACCATCTTAAAGCGCGGAATGACGAAAATGCGCACGATGACCGCAAACACCAGCAAGATGCCCGAGACCACCATGGCGGAGATCAACGCCGGGTTGACATCTTTGATGCCAAAGAGGCTGATTCTGTTCGTCTCATGCAGAACCGCGTCACGCATGGTCACCTGAATCGTTTCGGTCTTCTGCACCGAAGGAACCAGAATGCTTGCGACGAGCAGCACCACAATAGCGCAGATCCACAAAGCCAGCTTTGTTTTCTTTGCTTTCATTGTTTTTCCCTTTCTTTCTCAAAATTTTACCTTCCATTTCAATATCACCGGGCAAAAATTCCCCCTTCAGCGCTGCGCCCCAAAAGGGCACACGACCGCATCTTTCGCCGCTGTGAACAGCAGCAACAAGACACGGTCACAAGAGCACACGTTTTTGTTGACATTGACCAAATATCTTGTTACTTTTTTGTAAACTGTATTTGGAAGCATCTGTATTATACGCACATTAAATAGAATTGTAAAATGTTATATTGACATATCTACTATTTCATTTTTGATATTTTAGTAAGCTGTATGGAATTTCATTATGCCGTGCGCTATTTTTCTCTTTACGAATAAAAACAAGATGGAACGGCGCGCGGGAAAAGTCAGGCTTTTTCAACTTGACAGGGGCTTTCCCCTTGTTTTATACTGGAGAAAACGGATGGAAACGGGGAGACAATATGCGGACGGTTTATAAAAACGGCACGATTTACACGGGAAACGGCTTTGTGACGGATTTTGCGGTGGAAAACGGGAAATTCTGCTTTGTGGGCGAGACGGATAAAGCCACGGCAGATGAAGTAGTCGATTTAGGCGGAAAATTCGTCTGCGCGGGGTTTAATGACTCACACATGCATGTGCTGAACCTCGGCAATGTGCTGACAATGGCGAACCTCGGCGCGCACACGACGTCTTTAAAGGAGATGCTCGACTGTCTGCGCACCTATATAAAGGAAACGGGCGTAACACCCGGCACGTGGGTGCAGGGGCGCGGCTTTAACCACGATTATTTTGCAGACGAGCGCCGCTTTCCGACGCGGTGGGATTTGGATTCTGTCTCTACCGAACACCCGATCTGCATTACGCGGGCATGCGGGCACATCTGCGTAGTGAACTCGAAGGCGCTGGAAGTGTTGGGCATTACGAAGGACACGCCGCAAGTGGCGGGCGGCAGCTTTGCTTTAGATGAAAACGGCGAGCCGAACGGGCAGTTTTTTGAAAACGCCGTAGCGGTGGTGTACGCGGGCATTCCGGAGCCGGATGAGGCGCAGCTGTGTGCAATGCTGCGCGCCTCCTGCAAGCGGCTGAACCGTTACGGCATCACCTCTTGCCAAAGCGACGACTACGAGACGTTCCCCGGTGTGCCGTACAAGACGGTGCAGAAGCTTTTGAGAACGCCGGGGCTGATGACGGTGCGCGTGAACGAGCAGGCACAGTTTACGAACGTAGAGGCGCTTTCTGAATATATCGAGAGCGGCGATGCGTATTTTGAAGACGATATGTTCCGCGCGGGACCGCTGAAGATCATCTCGGACGGGTCGCTCGGCGCACGCACAGCGTGTTTAAGCCGCCCGTATGCAGACGATGAGAACGCACGCGGCATTCCGCTATACACGAATGCGGAATTGAACGGGCTTATCTCTCTTGCGAACGAAAAGGGACTTTCCGTTGCGGTACACGCCATCGGCGACGGGGCGCTCGACAACGTATTGGACGCTTACGAAAAGGCGCTTCATGAGCACCCGCGCGACGACCACCGACATGGCATCGTGCACTGCCAGATTGTGCGGCGTGACCAGATTGAGCGCATGAAGGAATTAAAGCTGCGCGTGAATTTGCAGTCGATCTTCCTCGACTACGACACGCACATTGTGCGCGAGCGTGTGGGCGATGAATTGGCGAGCACAAGTTACCCGGCTAAGACGCTTTTGAACGCGCGCATTCCGTTCTCGAACGGCTCGGACGCGCCGGTGGAGGAGCCGAACGTGATGCGCGGCATGGAATGCGCGGTGACGCGGCGAAGCATTGGCTCAACGGACGCACCGTATCGCCCGGAGGAAGCGCTGACGGTACGGGAGGCCATCGACTCGTTTACAAAAAGCGGCGCGGTAGCATCATTTGAGGAAGGCAAAAAGGGCGAGATTGCAAACGGACAGCTTGCGGACTTTGTGGTGCTTTCCGAAGATCCGTTCAAGGCGGACGCCAACACGCTGCACCGTATTGAAGCCAAGGCGACGTATTTGGGCGGCAAATGCGTTTACAAAAAATAAAACGATGAAAATTCCGGGTAAGGCTTGTCTTTGCCCGGTTTTCGTTTATAATGGATAGGGCGCGTGTATTCGGTGCGCTGCTTATTTTTCTCAGGGGAGAACATCTATGGGTAAATTTACATTTCATCCGGTCAAATCGCTGCAGTCTGATCCGAAACTGCGCATGCTGTGCCTTTTCGGCATTGAGGGCTTTTTATTGCAGTATGCCGTTTCGCTTTACTCGCTGGCGAACAATTTGTATGCGACGAATCTTGGCGCGACGGACACGCAGATCGGCCTTGTGCAGATGGTGCCGAACATGGTGGCGGGCATCTGTATGATTCCGGTGGGATTCCTTGCGAACCGTACGAAGACGAGCCGCACGGTGCCGTTCATACTGGCGCTGTTTTTGAGCGCGGCGTATTTTGCTTACGGCTCTGTGCCGCTGTTCGGCGAGCACCGCATGACGGCATTTTTTGTGTTTCTCGGCATGACGGTGGGCGGCATTGCGCTGTATAACGCGCAGTGGCAGACATTCTTCGGTGACGCGGTGGAGCCGGGCCTGCGCAACAGCGTGTTCACGTTCCGCAGCCGGTGTCTGTTCTTTGTGGGCATTGTGGTGCCGCTTTTGTGCGGCAATGTCATGACGCTGATGCCGGACACCGAGGGAAAGCTCATTGTGCTGCGCATTTTCTTTTATATTGCAGGCGTATGCATGCTTTTGCAGGCGCTTGTGCTGCGCCGCATCCCCTGTCCGCCGCGCAAGGCGGAAGAAAAGCAGGAGATGGGACTGAAAATGTTCCCGGAAGCTTTGAACCAGATGGTACGCAGCAAGCCGTTCCGCGGCTTTTTCATCTGCATCATGCTGTTTTACCTTTCGTGGCACCTGGACTGGAGCCTTTGGTACATAGCGGAGACAAAATATGCCGGCATGAACGAAGCGCAGCTGAGCTTTTTTCAGGCTTTGTGTTCCATTTGCCAGATGATCTTCATCGGCTTTTTCTCGAAGCTGTGCCGCCGCAAATCCGAGCATTTTACAATCATTTTTGTATGCGCGGGCTTGCTGCTCTGCCCCATTACGGTGGCTTCTATGACGTTGCTGCCGCAAAGCGCGCGTATGCCGTATTTTATGATTCTGGCTCTCATCGGCAACATTCCGCAGGGTGCGACGAACATGTGCGTGGTACAGCTACTTTTGCAGGCGACGCCGAAAAAGAACCGCGCGCTTATCATCAGCATTTACACGCTGTTTGTGACGCTGAGTAACTCGCTTCTGCCGTTCTTCGGCGTTTCGGTCTACACGGCGCTCGGCGCGAACGACACGGCGATCTTCACGGTGAACGTGATCGAATCTGCGGCACGCTTTGGGGTGCTGATTATGATGATCCTTCGTTACCGCATGATGAAGCGCCGCGGTGACTTGTTCCGCCCGCTGTGTGAAGAGTAAGGAGAAACATATGGCTCTTGTTTTATACCATGTTGAAGACGCTGCGAAGGAAAAGCAGCTTTCCGCGCTGTGCAGAGAACTGCACCTGACGGCAAGACGGCTGACGAACGCCGACCGTGACCGCGCAGTTGCAGCGCTGTGCGGCGAGAAAGTGAATGCGAACGTGCAGAAAGCCCCGGCGGGCTACAAGCTGCCGGAGGTGCTGATTTTCTCCGGCTTTGCGAATGAGATGCTGGACGTGTTCCTTGCGGCGTACAAAAAAGCGGGTATCGCGCCCATTCCGCTGAAAGCCGTACACACGGAACACAACGACAAATGGAGCCTTTACGCACTGTGCGAGGAGCTGCGCCGCGAGCACGCCGCCATGCTGCTGCGCGGGAGTTTTGGAAAGTAAGGTTATTGATAATTTGAAGATGGAACGACCCCGAGGGTTTGAACCGCACCAGATTATGCGGACAGCACTAAAAGCCCCCATGTAGGATATTGAGTTTTAAGCGGAGTGGCGCAGCGACAGCGGTGCCACTCCCGTTTTTGTTTGGATGCGTTCGTGGTTATAGAAGTAAATATACCTGTCGATCAGTTCG
>JAJJOY010000007.1 GCA_021029595.1 Hominenteromicrobium mulieris
AGGGATTGTCTGTAGGCCATGTCCTGTGTTATACTCTTACTCATGAGGAATATGGTCTCCTTTCGGAAAGTTTGGTGTGGTAGCTTAACTTTAACACATGAGGCCCTATTCCTCATACCCTTTTTATTCAATTGTCCAAGATGTATTGTAGTCCTACACTTTCGCGGCGCACTTCATCGCAAAACAGGCTGCAACTGTTCTCCACGCACGGCATTTGCAAGCGTTTCGGGAATTAGGTCGAAATGTGCGACGAGAGAATTCGGCTTTTTTATGGGGTCGTCCTGTCCGAGGGGCACAAAATAGATGTTTTTCGTGTTCATAAGCAGACCGATGTTTTTGCACGACGCACCGAGAGCATCGTTTGTGGCGAGGGACAGTACAACGGGCATGGAGACGCGCAGGGCGGATTTTACCGCCATCGTGACAGCTGTATCCGTTACGGCATTTGCAATCTTCGCAGCGGTGTTTCCCGTGCACGGCGCGACGAGCACGGCATCGGCAAGACGCTTCGGGCCGATGGGTTCCGCTTCTGCGATGGTGTGGATAATTTTTCGTCCGCAGATGTTTTCTATGCGCTCGTGAAAACTTTCCGCCGTGCCGAAGCGTGTATCGGTCGTGTACGCCGTTTCGCTCATCACGGGCAACATATCCCAGTCCTTTCGCAGCAGAGCAAGCTGCGCGAGAGCTTTTTCAAATGTGCAGAACGATCCGCACATGGCAAAGGCAAGCGTGGGCATGTCGATCACTACTCCTCCAAAATATTGTAGACCGCCTCTTTGATATACTCCGCCGCCGTCTTCGGCGCGACGCGGCCGGGCAGCGAGGGCGCGTCGATGACATGCAGGTGCAATTCTTCCGCACGCTTCAAATCGGTGCCGCCGGGTGCGGAGGCAAGCTCGATGATGAGCGTATCGCGCGTTTGCTGCATGAGCACAGGCGAAGTCAAAACCTTTGCGGGCACAGTGTTGAAAATGAGATCGAACCTTCTGCTGATCTCGCGGTACGTCAACGGCTGCACGCCGAACGCGCGCATTTGCATGAGATCGGCCTTTTTGCGCGCTGCGCAGAATACCTCTGCACCCATACCGCGCAGGATAATCGCCAGATTTTTCCCGATGCGCCCGAACCCCGTGATGAGACATTTTGCGCCGTTTATCGTGCCGGGGTATTCGCGAATCGCAATGCCGACTGCGCCCTCTGCCGTTGGGATCGCGTTGCCGACGGCAAGCTCTTCGCGGCGGTAGTAGTCTTCGGGCTCAATCTCACGCCACAGGGAAGACGAGGCGGTCAACCGCTGAAGCATGCCGCCGCACACCGTTTTGTGCATAAAAAGACGCGCAAAATCGTCATCTAAACGAATTTCGTTTTCGGCATACGGCGCGTTTAAAAACAGACCGTCCTTTGTTGCGGGCAGCGGCAAAAGGATGACGGAGCTTTTCGCCGCGAGCTGCGGCAGGTCGCATTCCGCTGCGCCGCGGCAGGTGCCGAGCTTTTCTAAACCGCAGACACACACGGGGTAACCGTCCGCCGCAATGGACTGCGCCAAATATTTCATGCGCTCATCGCCGCCGATGACGCCGAATGTATTGATCATGGGCATATTTCCCCCACCTTTCAAATTATCATCCGCTTCATTTTATGGAAACGGGCGGCTTTTGTGCGCCCTGAAAGACTTTTTTATACTTTTTTGAATTTGCTATTTATTTTTCTGCCCGTTGGCGGTATAATGTATGTGTATGGGTATGCAATTTCGGACGCATAGCTATGTTTTTGAGATATAACACAGTGTATTACATAATTTCAGATAATTTCGCAAAACAAGTTTTGCGTGAAGCCAATTCAGAAAGGACTCTTTCGTTATGACGAATCAGAATAATACGACCGATAAAAACGTTAACCTGCTCGATACCGTACGTCGTCTGCACTTTGTAGGCATCGGCGGTTCCGGTATGTGCCCTATGGCGGAGATTTTACACCACAAGGATTATATCATCACCGGCAGCGACATCAATGAATCCGACACGCTCGCACGTATTCGCAGCTACGGCATCCCGGTGCACATGGGCCACCGCGCGGAGAATATCGGCGATGCGGAGGTCGTGGTGTACACGGCGGCTGCAAAGCAGGATAACCCGGAGCTCGTCGCGGCGCGTGCAAAGGGTATTCCGACGTTGGAGCGTTCCGTGATGCTCGGCCTTTTGACGAAGAAGTTTGCAAACCCCATTGCGGTTTCCGGCACGCACGGCAAAACGACGACGACCGGCATGCTCACGCAGATCTTGATTGAAGCCGGACGTGACCCGAGCGCCGTCATCGGCGGCAAGCTGCCTTTCATCAACGGCAACGGCAGAGTCGGCAAAAGTGCGGACATTGTTTGCGAAGCGTGTGAATATGTCGATACGTTCCTGCAGCTCCACCCCGCCATCAGCATCATCACAAATATTGATGCCGATCATCTCGACTATTTCGGCACGCTCGATAATATTGTGAAGTCGTTTCATCAGTTCTGCTTGCAGACCTCAAAGCGCATCATCGTCAATGCAGATAACGCCAACGCCATGCGCGCCGTAGAGGGCATTACGAATGCGGAGATCGTCACATTTGGCAGAACGGATAAAAGCGATTACTACGTGACGGAGCTCAACGAAGAAGATACGGTCTGCGAAGACTTTACCGTTATGTATAAGGGCGAGCGCGTTTGCCGCGTGAGCCTGCGCGTGCCGGGTGAGCACAACATGATGAACGCTTTGGCGGCTGCCGCTGCGGCACATGGCATGGGTGTGGACGGCGAGCATATCAAAAAGGCGCTTGAGGACTTCTCCGGCGTACACCGCCGCTTTGAGATTTTAGGCAAATTTGAAGGCGTGACCGTTGCCGACGACTTTGCGCACCACCCGACAGAGCTTTCCGCTGTGCTTTCCGCTGCCGTGCGCATGGGCTACCATGAGGTTTGGGCGGTATTCCAGCCGCACACTTATTCCCGCACTGCAATGCTGCTGGATGATTTTGCAAAGGCGCTTTCCATCCCCCAGCATGTTGTGATGACGGAAATTCTCGCCGTGCGCGAGACGAACACGTATAACATTCACACAAGCGACCTTGCGGCGAAGATTCCCGGCAGCTGCTGGTTTGGCAGCTTTGAGGAGATTGCGGATTATGTGATGACGCACGCTAAGGAAAACGACCTCATTTTAACGCTTGGCGGCGGCGACATTTACAAGTGCGCAAATCTCATCGTAGAAAAATATAAAGAGAGAGCATAAATTTCTAAAAGGCTTTCCGCGCGAAAGCTTTTTCTTTTGGAGGTACCATGTCTTTTCGCGCCATTTTCTTTGACATTGACGGCACTTTGCTCGGGCGGGATAAACGTATGCCGCCTTCGACGCTGCATGCACTAAAAAAGGCGCGTGAAAATGGTGTTCTGCTATTCGTTGCAACGGGCCGTGTGACGCCAATGACGTATTTCCTGCGTGATTATTTTGATTTTGACGGCTTTGCCGCGATGACGGGGCAATATTGCTTCGATAAAAACGGCAAGGTTTTACATACGCTGGCGATCGACCCGGAAGACATTCGTCTTTTGATGCAGCTGCAAAAAGAGGAGCCTTTCCCCTGCCTGATCGCCGAGGGGCGCGAGTGCTTTGCCGCAACTCCGGCGAAACATATTGAAGATCACTTTTTGCGGCATAATCTTCTCTCCCCGCCCGTTTACGATATATTGCGTGCAGATTGTCACGAAGTGTATCAGCTTATGGTATACGACCCGGAAATTTATTTGCCGCGTATTTTGCCGCTGAAGCATGTACGTATCACACATGCTGTCGGTTATTGCTATGATATTCTTCCGCAAAACGGCGGTAAGCAAATCGGTATTCCGGCGATGGCAGCGCATTACGGGATAAGAAACGATGAAATTCTCGTGTTCGGCGACGGCCCGAACGACGTGGACATGCTGCGCGACGTCGGCTTCGGCGTTGCGATGGGCAACGGTTGTGCAAAAGCCAAGGCGGCTGCAAATTATGTGACAACAGATGTGGACGACGACGGCATTTACCGCGCCTTGAAAGAGCTCGGCGTTATTTAAACTATAAACACAGAAAGCCCCGCAAAACCGATTGGTTCGGTAATTGCGGGGCTTTTGCTATGCGGAAAATTTTATCGTTTGTATTTCGGTGCGGCGGCGCGGAGCGTGTGCCAAAGGAGCGCAGCGGCAATGATGGCGGCGCTTACGGCAGCGCCGATGGAAAGGCTTTTATAGCCGAGCGGCCCTGTGACCATGGAGACGAGCACGGCAACGGCGGCGATGCACAGCAAAATGATATATGCGGCTTTATCCATATGCTCAAGTACATTTTTGTTCATGTTCATAAAAGCATCTCCTTAATCGGTAAGCTGATTGACAACAGCGGCAAACTCCGGCAGCGTGAGTGCTTCGGCGCGGGAATTTGCCCGAACCCCGGCTTGCTCGAAGGCGTCTGTCACTTGCTGCTTCGACATATGCAGTGTGTTGGAAATGGAATTGACGGCCGTTTTGCGGCGCTGTGCGAACGCAGCGCGAATAACGCGGAAGAAAAGTGCTTCATCGTGCACATCCACAGGCGGTTCTTTTCGAATACGCAACTGAATGACAGCGGAATCCACATTCGGTGCGGGCATAAAGCTGCCGCGGCTGACCTCGAACAAAATTTCCGGCTCGGCGTAATACTGCACGGCCGCACTGACAGCGCCGCACTCGCGCGTGCCGGGCTGTGCACACAAACGCTCTGCCGCTTCTTTTTGTACCATAACCGTGATGCTCGTGATGGGCAAACGATCTTCCAAAAGCTTCATGATGACCGGCGATGTGATGTAATACGGCAGGTTCGCACACACAGCGACCTCTTCCCCGTTAAATTCTTCTTCGATGACGCGGTGCAAGTCAATCTTCATCACGTCGTCGTTGATGACCTTCACGTTATCGCAGTCGGCAAGTGTTTCGTCTAAAACGGGCAACAGGCGCTTATCAAGCTCGATGGTGACGACTTTTTTTGAGACCTGCGAAAGCTCGTAGGTCAAAACGCCGATGCCGGGGCCGACCTCAATGGCGCCTGCGCAGTCTGCCGCGCCGCTCATCTCAGCCATGCGCGGGCAGACGGAAGGATTGATGAGAAAGTTCTGACCGAGCGCTTTGGAAAAGCTGAAGCCGTTCTTTTCCATGACGGCTCGAATGGTGGATATATCGGAAAGTCTTTGCATAGGGATATCCTTTCGATTAAAATGTCACTTTATAGATCTGCACGCCGTTTTCGTCAAAGACACACGGGAACAGCGCTTTGATCTCCGCTTCATTCACGGTGAAGTTATTGCGCTCGTAAGCGGAGACCAGAATGTAATCAATGCTGTATTTTTCAAAGAGCGCACAGTTTGCCTGCGGTGCGGAGAACATACTTTGCATGTCCGTTTCGCGCTCGGTGTAATCGAGCCCGTGAAAATACACGTAGCTTGTGGAGCCGCAGACGATGTTTCTGCCCGTCAGCGCCGCGATCTCGTTGTTATGGCGCATATCGGTGAGCACAGTGTCTTCCGGCTCGCTGTTCTCATAAATGTACTCCGCTGCTTTGAGCTGACTGTCGCCGTATAAGCAATAGCCCGCAATGCTCTCTCTGCCGATGGTCAGCACCGCAGAAAGCATGCATAGCACGAGCGCGCCGACAGCCAATGCGCGGCGGCCCGGCAGTGTGCGCAGGCGGCGGTAAATCTCGACCATATACGAAGCGACTACGCCGCAGACGAGAAAATACGCGGCGTAAAGCAGCTTGTTGTTATCATAGGTATTCGGCTGGAACACGACAAACTCGCAAATGAACCAAATGACGGCTGCGGGAGCGCAGACCGTGAACCGGCGCTGATCTGCCGTGAAAAATGCAGGCAGGAACAACAGTGCCGTGACGCCGAGATTCACAAGATAGAACCACAAATAGCCGTCCTGCAAATTGCCCCAGTTGTACCACCCACGCATGAAGCTGTCACCGCTCGCCTGCGAGAATGTCCACGTGAAAAGCTGCGGTGCGGCAAGCAACAGTGTGATGAGCAGGAATACGCCCCACGTTTTTACAAGCTGTATACCGAAACCCTTGCGGATCGCCATGGTGAGCAGTGCGAGCACAAACAAAACAAACGCTGCAGCACAAACCAAAACCAGATACAGAAACACGGATGATTCGCGCGAGATGAGCTTCGGCGTGACGAACTGCGCGCCGAACGCGAGCAACATCAAAACGAGTGCAGCGACTTTTGCGGTAAACTGCACATGAGCACTGCTGCCCCGAAACACTCTGCGGCACAGTGCAAAGCAAAGCCACACGCCGCAAATGAGTCCGAACGCGAGGAACGAATGCGTATGAATCATGACGAGTCCGCCTGCAAAAATACCGGCAATGATGAAATACCGCTCGCAGTGCTCATAAACGGCGCGGTACAGCACGTATAAAAGCGGGAATAAAACCGCCCAGCCGAACAGCGTTGCGCGCTGCGGGATGAGCATATCCACAATGACGTTCACCCAGCGGATATTTTGGTTGACAAGATTCGTGGGTGTCTCATAAAACGATGTGAAAATGCGGGTAAAATTATCTGTTCCGTTTTGCAGATTCGGGAAGAAATACGCAAAGCCGAAGCCGCCGTTTAGAAAAAACAAAATCTCCGCTAACGCGGTCTTCGCTTTATCACGCAGCCAGCGTTGCCAGAAAAGATGTGCGCCGAAAAACACCTGCGCCCCGGCAAAAAGCATCGGCAGCACATACGCAAAGCGCAGCGGCGCACCGAGCAAATATAGGCTTGAAGAAATGCTGTCCGACAAGAACGGATACGAAAGCTTCACGCCCGGCAAAATGGAATACATGGGTGGAAATGTCTTCTGTTCCGCGATACTCGTGATGAACCCGAGGTGCATACTCATGTCGCCGTAGGTGCATTGGCTCGACCAGATCTCGCCGTTTTGGTAACGGAAGCTGTGCAGCACCAAAAACACGAACAGCAGCCACAAGCCGAGCGGCAAAAGCAGTGTGCGTTCTGCACGGTAGAAGGCTTTGCGTTTGCCGGGAAAATCATTCGGAAGCAGCTTCGGACGCTTTAAGAACACAGCGCCAACCGTCAGCATAAGCAGTGAGATGAGCGCCAAAACATGCGCTGTGATGCTGAACGAAAACAGGAATGCCCACAACGACGGCAGCCACATTAAGAGCACGCTGCCCGCGGCACTGCCGAGAATCATTTGTGTATATCGCCGCTCTTTATTTAAAAAGCATGCGGCAAGTGTTACGCCGCACAGCTGAAACATCAGAAAATACAGCAGCGCCACCGCGCCGCCCAAAAAATTGCCGCCCATAAACAGCTCCTGAATTTGTTCTTTAATATAATATATTGTACCATTTTGGCGACGGGATGTAAAGACGGCAGAAAAGGTTTTATTGCAGGCGCTTACGCGCTTTTTCACAAAACACCCGGAAACGGGGTTGCAGTTCAAAATGCAATGTGCTACAATATATTTTAATAATTATGGCGTCTCCCCTGCGGTTTTGCGCAAAAGCGAACGATGATACGCAGTCGTATATGTGTAGTTTCCGATTGCGGAGTGCCTGAATGCAAAGTGAGGTGTTCTTCGTGGAGAATGATATCCATCGGAGAGATAAAACGAACTACTATCTGGATCTGGCTGAGACCGTTTCCCAGCGCTGCACATGCCTTCGACGTCACTACGGCGCTGTGATCGTAAAAAATGATGAAGTGATCTCCACCGGCTATGTCGGTGCGCCGCGTGGCAGAAAAAACTGCACGGATATCGGCAAATGCGTGCGCGTGGAAAGAAATATTCCCCGCGGTGAACGCTATGAGCTGTGCCGTAGCGTACATGCGGAAGCAAACGCCATCATCAGCGCCCCGCGCGATAAGATGATCGACGCCACGCTGTATCTTGTCGGCAAGGAGGTCTCTACCGGCGACTATGTGAAAAACGCCGTATGTTGCTCCATGTGCAAGCGCATGGTCATCAACGCAGGCATTGCACGGGTCATCGTGCGCGATGACCACGATCGGTTCAGAGAGATAGATGTTCAGGATTGGATCATAAACGACGAATCCATCGAAGGTGTATTCGGCTATTGAGCCTTACCCCGTTACCGCGTATCCGGCATAAGGCTCGGAAAGAATACGGTGAACATTTATGTCTTTAATACAGGTGTCAAACCTGACCTTCGGCTATGAAGGCAGCTTTGATAACGTCTTTGAAAACGCGTCTTTTTCCATAGATACAAACTGGCGGTGCGGCTTTATCGGGCGCAACGGCAGAGGCAAAACGACGTTTTTAAATCTGCTGCTCGGAAAATACGCGTACAGCGGCACCATTTCCGCTTCGGTCAACTTTGAGTATTTCCCGTTTGAGGTGGAAAATCCGGACGATACGCCGCTTGAGATTGCGGAGAGCATCGTGCCGGACTTTGAGATGTGGCGGCTAACGCGTGAGCTCAACTTACTCGACGCCGACCCGGGACTGCTTTACCGCCCCTACTCGACGCTAAGCTACGGCGAGCGTACGAAGGTACTGCTGTCGATTTTATTTATCCGCGAAAACAGCTTTCTGCTCATCGACGAGCCGACGAACCACCTCGATATCGAAGCGCGCGGCACACTGGCTCAGTATTTGAAGTCGAAAAAAGGGTTCATCCTTGTCAGCCACGACCGTGCGTTTCTGGACGAAGTCATCGACCATGTGCTTTCCATCAACCGCGCGGACATCACGGTGATGCGCGGCAACTTTACGACGTGGCAACAGGAGAAAGACCGCGAGGATCAATTTGAGTTACAACAAAATGAGAAACTCAAAAAGGATGTGAAGCGGCTGGAGGCGGCTGCCCGCCGCAGCGCGGAATGGTCAAACCGTGCGGAAGACCGCAAGATCGGTTTCAAACCGGAGCGCACGGAAAAGGCCCTTGACCGTCGTGCCTACGAGGGTGAAAAAAGCCGTAAGATGATGAAGCGTGCAAAGAGCATTGAATCCCGCCGCAACGATGCGCTGGAGGAAAAAAGCGCGCTGCTGAAAAACATTGAATCGGCCGATACGAAATTGCAGATTGCGACGCTGCGCCACCCGAAAGACCTTTTGGTAGAGGCAAACGACCTTTCTATTGATTACGGTGACGGCCCCATCTTTCCTCCGCTGCGCTTTGAGATCCGCCGCGGCGACCGTGCGGCATTGCAGGGCAAAAACGGCTGCGGTAAATCGAGCATCATAAAGCTATTGTGCGGTGAAGATGTTCCCCATGCCGGCACGCTGAAAACCGCAAGCGGGCTTGTGGTCTCGTATATCCCGCAAAGCGCGGAGGGACTTTCCGGCACACTGCGCGACTATGCAGAGCATTGCGGCATTGACGAAAGCCTTTTTAAATCGATCTTGCGCAAGCTGGAATTTCAGCGCACACAGTTTGAAAAGCGCATGGAGGATTTTTCCGAGGGACAAAAGAAAAAAGTGCTCATTGCGCGGAGCCTCTGCGAAAAGGCACATTTGCTTGTGTGGGACGAACCGCTGAACTTCATCGATGTTATTTCCCGCATGCAGCTTGAAACGCTCTTAAAAGAGTGTGTGCCCACAGTCATTTTCGTGGAGCACGACCGCCGCTTTGTGGAAAATACGGCAACAAAGATCATTCGGTTATAATTGCGGTTTAAAACCTGAACAAAGCGCGTCGTGCAGGGCTGCGGCGCGCTTTTGTTATAAAAATCAGGGGCTATGAAAGAGAGAAATCTATGAAGCAAAGAAGCGACTACATTGGCATATTAAACGGCATACGCGCGTATTCCATTTTGATCGTTGCCGGGTTTCATTCGTGGCAGCAATCCTGGCTGCAAAATCTGTTTCCAAGCAATTTGCTGCAGTTTATGGGCGTGCGGAATTTCAGCTTAAACTGGGTGCCGCGCACGGGCTACATGTTTGTAGACGTGATGCTGCTGATTTCGGGATTCTGCCTCTTTTTGCCCTATGCGCGGCAAATGACCGACCCGCTTGCGCCGGAGCCGGATAACCTGCGCACATTCTTTAAAAAGCGTGCGGCGCGCATTTTGCCATCGTATTATTTGTGCTTGCTTCTCTACCTCATTTTCTGGGTGCGGCCTTCGGATTACGCGAATATCAAGCAATACTTGCAGGATATTTTTGCGCACCTGACGTTTACGCAGACGTTTTGGCCGGAAAGCTACATCGGCACAAAATTTCCGACAGCACTGTGGACACTCGGCGTGGAAATGCAGTTTTATCTCGTCTTCCCTTTGCTCGCGCGCGTGTTCCGTCGCTTTCCGCTTGTGTGCTGGGCGGTGCTTTCCGTTTTGGCGCAGGTGTATATCGTGCTTTTTGCACATCTGCCGCAAGGCAACGCAGAAAGCCTGCGCATCAACCAGTTCCCGGCGTTTTTGGGTGTATATGGAAACGGTATGCTGTGTGCGCTCTTCTTCTGCCGCCTACGGATATGGCGCGAGCGCGAATGGAAACAAAACCGCGTTCTGCCGCTTGCGGCGCTGATGCTGCTTCTGTTCAACGGTGCTGCCATTGTGTGTATGTTAAATGACGGGCTGAGCCGTGCGGCAATCATCCAGCGCTGGCAGGTGGATTACCGCTTTCTGTTTTCTGCGATGATCTGCGTTTTCATTTTGCTTTTGGATGCTGCACCGAAAGGCGTGCAATGGCTGTTTTCAAACCGCATAGCTGCTTTTTTGTCGGCGGTCTCCTATAATTTCTATATCTGGCACAGCACGGTGCTTTTAAAGCTGAAAGCGTGGCGCATTCCGTATTACCCGGATGCCCCGGAGGGCGCTGCCGCGTGGCCGCAATCCGCAGGCGGCGAGCCGTGGCACTTTGCTTGGCAGGTGAAGTACACGGTGCTGTTTTGGGCGTGTGCGCTCCTTTTGGCGGCGTTTTTCACCTATCTTATCGAAAAACCGACAGCAAAACAGCTGCTCAGAAAGAAGAAAATCATCCGTACATAGAAACAGACCGCCGCGGCGTATTTCACGCATTCGGCGGTCTGTCTTCATATTCTGTCCGGGTTACGGAAAACTATTCCGTTTTGCCGTCTTCTTTCTGGCCGTAAGCGCGGTCGGCGGCTTCTCTTGCAATATCGATGACGCTGTATTCGCGCTTTTCGCCCTGTTCGATGATAGGCAGCATTTGGTAGACTTCTGCCGCCATGCCGTGCCCCCAAAGCATGGGGTCGATACGCATGGAGTAGCCGTGGCCGTTTTCGCACATCCAGTCGGTCATTTTGGCGCGCGGCAAGCCGTAAGCCGCTAAGATCGTCATGATGACGCCGCCGTGTGTGACGAGCACGGCACTCTCATCTCCCGTCATCATCATGTTTTTAACGAGCATCTCAAAGCCCGCACAGACACGCTGCATAAATACGATGCTGCTTTCGCCGTTCGGCGGGGCCTCGTGCTGGCCACCGTTCATCCAGGCGACGAACTTCGGGTCGTTTTTCAATTCTTCGGCTTTTTTATTTTCCCAATCGCCGAAGTCGCACTCGGCAAGCTCTAAAATAACTTCCGGGTCGGCAGTGGGATATAAGACCTTCAGCGTATCGACACAGCGCACACACGGGCTGGCGTAGTACTTTTTTGCTTCGGGGTAAATGCCCTTACGTTTCAGCTCCAAAAGTGCCTGAATGCCCTCCTGCGCAAGCGGAGACTGTGTGCGGCCGATGTAACGACCCTCCAAATTGCCCTCACATATACCGTGGCGGATTAAATGAATGGTGTAAGATTTCATGCGTTTTTCCTTTCCGGGACGGTAAAACGCTGCCGTTGCGTCCCTTTCACCAAAAATTCGCGGGAAAACCCGCAAAAAAGGTTCGTTTATCTGTTTACTTCTCGGATAATTTCGTTTATAATTTACAGTGTGTTATTTTTTGACTCAGGTGGTGAAACTTTTGTGAACAGTGATTTTCCGCGCATTCTGACACTGCTGCGCAAGGAACAGGGTATCAGCCAGAAAAAGGCTGCCGCAGACCTTGGCATCTCGCAGGCGCTGCTCTCTCATTACGAAAAAGGCATACGTGAATGCGGTTTGGACTTCATTGTGCGCACGGCGGATTATTACGGGGTCTCCTGTGATTATCTGCTGGGCAAAACACCGCACCGGCAGGGCGAAAAGCTGCATGTGCCGGAAACGGAGGAGGAAGACACGCACGATGGTCTCCCCAACGTGAGCCGAAAAATAATATCGAACTCCTTACATATTGTATTTGGTATTCTGAAAAAAATCAATAGCAAATCTTTAACAAAAGAGATCACGCTGTATTTGAGCGGCGCTGTGTATAACGCGTTCCGCATGCTGTATACGGCGAACCCGAAAAATCCCTCGGCTCTTTTTGAGACGAAGGACGGACTGAGTGAGGCGCTGACCGACGGCCGTATGCAGCTGGCGCGTGCCAAAAGCCGCGTGATGCTGCTCGGCGAAAAAGTGTCGGACGACGAGGCCGTTAAAAAAGACGACCTGCCCCAGCTTTCCGGCGAGATGCTCTCGGCGGAATATCCCGATTGGGCGCCCTCGCTTTTTGCATTGATTGAGAATACCGAAAACGAACACAAGGAAAACTAAGTAAACCAACTGCAAAAAGGAGGCAAACTGTATGTGTGGTTTTGTAGGTTATATTGACGGCGGCGAAACACAGCTTATGGAGCCCGTGCTGCACGCTATGGCAGACCGCATCCGTCACCGCGGCCCGGACGACGCCGACTATTACATGGACGGCGAGATCTCGCTCGGTTTCCGCAGACTTTCCATCATTGACCTCGAGGGCGGCAGACAGCCGATTTTGAATGAAGATAAAAGCAAGGTTCTCATGTTTAACGGCGAGATTTATAACTATCAGTCTCTCCGCGAAGACCTTTTAAAGGCAGGCCATGTATTTACAACGAAAACGGACAGCGAAGTGCTGCTGCACGGCTTTGAAGAATACGGCACCGACCTGCTCAATAAGCTGCGCGGCATGTTCGCGTTCATCATTTGGGACAAGAACACGAAAACGCTGTTCGGCGCGCGCGATTACTTTGGCATTAAGCCGTTTTACTATGCAAAGATGCAGGGCACGTTGATGTTCGGCAGCGAGATCAAGAGCTTTGTGGAACACCCGCACTTTAAGCGCGAACTGAATGAACGCGCACTGGAAGGCTACCTTTCTTTCCAATATTCTCCGGGCTACGAGACATTCTTCAAGAACGTTTACAAGCTGCCGCCTGCACATTATTTCTTCTACAAAGACGGCAAAATGGATATGCAGCGCTACTGGATCCCGGAATTCAACGCGGAAGAAGACAAGCCGCTCGAATATTGGGTAGACGAGATTGAAAAGACCTTTGACGACTCCGTGAACGCACATAAGATTGCGGACGTTGAAGTCGGCTCTTTCCTTTCCTCCGGCGTGGATTCCAGCTATGTGGCCTGCTCTGCCGATGTGGACAAGACGTTTACGGTCGGCTTCGACAACGGCGAAAAATACAACGAGATCAGCTACGCAAAGGAGCTTTCCGAGCTAATTCCGGTGAAGAATTACAGCAAGACGATTACCCCGGAAGAGTTCTGGGGCAACTTCGGCAAGATTCAGTACCATATGGACGAGCCGCTTGCCGACCCGTCCGCCGTGGCACTCTATTTCGTGTGCAACACGGCTTCCAAATATTTGAAGGTCGTGATGTCCGGCGAGGGCGCCGATGAAATTTTCGGCGGCTACAACATTTATAAAGAACCGCTCGCCGTACCGGCTTATGATAAGATTCCGTTCCCCATCCGTCGCTTTATCGGCAAAGTCGCTTCGCACTTGCCGAAGAAATCCGGCATCAACTTCCTTATCCGCCGCGGCAAAAAGCTCGAAGACCGCTTCATCGGCAACGCGTACATGTTCACTGAGGAAGAACGCAAGAAGCTCCTGAAAATTAAGACCGATGCACCGTCCCCGGCAGAAGTCGTAAAGCCGTTCTATGATCGCGTAAAGGATAAAGACCCGGTAACGAAAATGCAGTTCGTTGACCTTAACGCCTGGATGGTCGGCGATATTCTTCTGAAAGCGGATAAAATGAGCATGGCAAATTCCCTTGAAGTTCGCGTGCCGTTCCTCGATAAGAAGATTATGGAGCTTGCGGAACGCATCCCGCTCAAGTACCGTGTAAACGACGAGAACACGAAGTTTGCGATGCGCAAGGCCGCTTTGCGCCGCATGCCCGAAAAGTGGGCCGGCAAAAAGAAGCTCGGCTTCCCCGTGCCGACGCGTGTGTGGCTCAAGGAAGACAAGTACTACAACATCGTAAAGGAGAAATTCACGGGCGAAGTGGCACAGAAATACTTCAACACCGACATGCTCGTAAAACTGCTGGATGACCACAAAAACGGCAAGGCGGACAACAGCCGCCGCGTTTGGACGGTTTACACGTTCCTCGTGTGGTACGACCAGTTCTTTAACGATGATATTCTCAACGGCTATGCGGAGCACACAGATGCAAAGACCGCGTAAGTATTTGGAAGGAAAATGAAGATCATGAATACAGAAGCATTAAAAAGACAAGATTTTCTGCCGGTTCTGCTCGGCAGTGACATCAACGTATACGGCATGGCGCGTTCTTTCCACGAGGCTTACGGATACAAAAGCGTAGCGGTCGGCAAGGGCATCCTCCCCGCCTGCACGCACAGCCACATTGTGGAAGTTTTAAAGGTAGAACCGCGCCTTGAAGAAGACGACGTGTTTGTCAGCACGCTGACGGAATTTGCAAAGAACTTCTCCGGGCAGAGATTACTGCTCGTCCCCTGCGGCGACAACTACATCAAAATGCTTGTGCGCAACCAGACGAAGCTGCGCGGCATTTATGAATTCGAGTGCATCAGCGAAGAGCTTTTAATGCGCCTTTCCATCAAGGAAAGCTTTTATCAGGTCTGCGAGGAACATGGCTTCTCGTTCCCGAAGACAACGACCTGCACGTATGAGAACCACAAGAATCTTGAGCTGCCTTTCGACTTCCCGGTCATCATCAAGCCCTCGAACAGCGTGGCATACTGGAACTGCAAGTTCCCGCACAAAAAGAAGGTTTTCGTTGCAAACACCCGCGAGGAATTTGATGCGATTTTGGACGCCATCTACGGTTCCTCTTACAAAGATCACCTCATTTTGCAGGAATTCATCCCGGGTGACGATTCTAAAATGCGTGTGATGAACTGCTACTGCGGCAAGGATAAGAAAGTAAAGCTCATTGCACTCGGTAATGCCGTGCTCGAGGAGCATTCCCCGGAGGGCATCGGCAGCTATGCGGCCATCATCAACGGCTACGACGAAAAGCTGAACGAGACGATGAAGAACTTCCTTGAGGGCATCGGTTACGTGGGCTTTGCAAACTTCGATATGAAGTACGACGAGCGTGACGGCAAATATAAGCTCTTCGAGATGAACCTGCGACAGGGCCGCAGCAGCTATTTCGTAACGGCTGCGGGCTACAACATTGCAAAATGGCTTGCGGACGACGTCATCTACAACAAGCCCATGGATCTTACCATTGCCACAAATAAAGTGCTGTACACAATCATCCCGACGAAGATCATCTTTGACTATTGTCCGGACACCGCCGTGAAAGCGGAAGCGAAAAAGCTCATCGACGAAGGTAAAGTGGTTAACTCGTATTATTACAAGAAAGACCGCAGCCTGATGCGCTGGCTGATGTTCCGCCGCAACCAGCACAACTACTTTGAAAAGTACAAGCGTTATTTTAACAACAAAGGACTGCGTGACTGATGAACAGTTTAGGCGTTATCGGCGGACTCGGCCCCATGGCGACGGCGTATTTATTAGAGCTTATCACCGACATGACCGATGCTCGCACCGATCAGGAGCATCTTGACGCGATCATATTCAATCGCCCGAGTGTGCCGGATCGGACCGCATACATTTTAGACCATACAAAGCCCTCCCCTGTGCCGCCGATGATCGACATCGCACAGAAATTGGAGGCGCTGGGTGTGTGCGCACTCGCTACCCCGTGCGTGACGGCACACAGCTTTCACGATGAACTGCAAAGCAGCGTACACATTCCGTTTATCCACATGGTGCGCGAAACGGCAGCATATCTAAAAGAAGCCGGCTGCAAAAAGCCCGGCATTATGGCGACAACCGGTACGGTGCACATGGGCTTATTTCAAACCGCGCTGACCGATGCGGGTCTTTCCTACGTTTTGCCGAACGACGAAATGCAGCAGAACGTAATGTCGCTCATTTACGACTGCGTAAAAGCAGGTGAACCGGCGGACATGGTAAAATTCCGCGCCGTTTCCGACGCTTTGCGCGCGGACGGCTGCGACGCTATTATTTTAGGCTGCACGGAGATCTCCATCATCAAGCGCGATAACGAGCTTGGGCCCGGTTATCTCGACGCGCTGGAAGTGTTGGCACGCGCGTGCATTTTAGCGTGCGGCAAAAAACTTAAGCCGAAATATTCTTCCCTGATCCAACAATAAAAGCATAAGGAGGCGTTTTGTATGTGCGGCTTTGCCGGTTATATTCACAACTACGGAACGTTCGATAAAGAAGAAGTCATCCATAAAATGGCCGACCGCATCAAGCACCGCGGCCCGGATGATGCCCATTATTACATTGACGACGGCATTGCCCTCGGTTTCCGCCGCCTTTCCATCATCGACCTCGAGGGCGGCAGACAGCCGATTTTAAACGAAGACGGCTCGCTCGTGCTGCTCTTTAACGGCGAAATTTACAACTATCAGGAGCTTCGCGAAGAGCTTATCAAGGCCGGACACGTCTTCACCACAAAGACAGACAGCGAAACGATTCTGCACGGATACGAGGAATACGGCAAAAAAATCCTTGACCGTCTGCGCGGCATGTTTGCTTTCATCATCTGGAACAAGAACACAAAAGAGCTCTTTGGTGCACGCGATATTTTCGGCATCAAGCCGTTCTATTACTACAAAAAGGGCAAGGAATTCATGTTCGGCAGCGAGATCAAAAGCTTTCTCTCTCACCCGAATTTTGAAAAAGAGCTCGACGAGGATATGATCCCGTTGTACCTTTCCTACGAGTACAGTCCGGACGAGCGCACAATTTTTAAAAATGTCTTCAAGCTGCCCGGCGCACACTGCTTCACCTACAAAAATGGCGAACTGAAAGTGGAGCGTTACTATAAGATCGAATACAAGATTGAAGACGACAAATCGCTTGAATACTGGGAGGACGCCATCACAAAGGAGTTCACGGAGTCCGTCTCCATGCACCAGATTGCCGATGTTGAGGTCGGCTGCTTCCTCTCCTCCGGCGTGGATTCCAGCTATGTTGTGAAAGAAATCTCCAAGGGTACGAAGAAGGTCAAGACATTCTCCGTCGGCTACGAGGAGGAAAAATACAGCGAGCTGCCGTATGCGCAGGACTTCTCCAATGTCATCGGCGTACCGAACATCGCGAATAAGGTTTCCGCAGATGAGTTCTTCGACGCGGTACCGGAGATTCAGTATTACATGGACGAGCCGCTGCCGAACCCCTCGGAGATCCCGCTCTACTTCCTCGCCAAAAATGCCCGCCGCTATGTGAAGGTCGTGCTTTCCGGTGAAGGTGCGGACGAGCTGTTCGGCGGCTACCCGATGTATCTTGCAGGCGGACACTTTGACCACTATTCGCATAAGGTACCGCGTCCGGTGCGTAAAGTCCTCGGCACGGTCGCAAAGCACTGCCCGAACTTCAAGGGCAAAAACTTCCTCGTGCGCGGCGCCATGGAGCCGTATCAGCGCTTTATGCGCGCAAACTACGTTTTCCAGAGCGCAGAGCGCCAAAAATTCTTGAAGCGTCCCATCGCGAGCAAGGTTCCGGAGGAATACAGCAAGCGCTATTTCGACGAAGTATCGAATCTCGACGAGCCGACCCAGCTTCAGTATGTGGACATGCACACGTGGATGATTTACGACATCCTACTGAAAGCCGACCGCATGAGTATGGCAAACTCCCTTGAGCTGCGCGTACCGTTCCTCGATAAAAAGATGCTGGAGCTTTCCACACGCATTCCTTCCCGCTACCGTGCAGCAAACGAAACGACGAAGATCGCCCTGCGCGGCGCGGCTATCAAGCAGCTGCCGGAGCGTACCGCGAACAAAAAGAAGCTCGGCTTCCCTGTTCCGCTGAACGATTGGCTGCGTGAGGATAAGTACTACAACAAGGTCAAGGCGGCGTTCCAGAGCGATATTGCGGAGAAATTCTTCGTGACAAGCGAGCTGATGAAGCTGCTCGACGACCACAAGAGCGGCAAGGCGCTGAACATGCAGAAGATCTGGTCGTTCTATACGTTTATCCTTTGGTATGAGCAGTTCTTTGTGCTGAACTGAATATAGTCGAAAACAGCGTCAAATTACAGATTGGCGCTGTTTCTTTATGGAATTATTCTGTTTTGTTAACAACAGACAAGCAAATTTTAAAGAAAAACAAAAGCTTTATTCTTCCCTTTTGGGGGCGGAATAAGGCTTTTTCTTTTACCGCTTTATCGTCTTGCACGGCGGTACGCGGCCGGTGTTTCGCCGGTGATGCGTTTAAACTGGCGGATGAAATGGTATGGGTCTGCATATCCGCTGTGCTCGGCAACTTCCGTGATGGGCAAGTCACTGCCGGAGAGCAATAAAGACTGTGCATAACGAATACGCGCTTCAATCAGGTCGCGCATGGGCGATGTACCAAAAACCGCGCGGTATAACGCATGCAGGTGCGAAGCGCTGACAGACGCAAGCGATGCCATTTGCGGCACAGTCCAGTGCTTTTCCGGATCAGAAAGCACCGTGTGACGCAGGTTCTGCATCTTTTCCCTATCTGCACGGCTGACCGCAGGTGAGTAGTTTTCTTCCGCTATGGCGCGGGAGAAACGCACAAGAAATTCTGTGGTGTATGCTTCCAACAAGTCCTCCCGAAACGGTTCATTAGAGAAAAATGCAGCTTCCGTTTTTCGGAAAAGGCCGGAGATAAACTCTGCCGCACGTGGATAAAGCAGTGTGTTTTCTGGAATACGATAGCGCAAAAGCTGCACGCGAAAGCCAGGTGCAAAATGCGCCCAGTTGTGCGTGAGGTTACTGTCTGAGTGAAACCACTGTGGTTCATCCGGCGCATAGAAAATACACGCGCCGGGTCTTACTGTGACCTTTTCCCTGTTAATTTCAATCTCCACGCTGTTCATAAAGTGCAAAAACGTGTAGATTTCAATGCCTGTTGGGCGCACAAGTGTAAACCCGGCTTTTTCCGGCCAATCGTGGCGAATATCTGTAATCTCCATTTTGACGCCCCCTTTGCTTTAATTATACTCAAAAATTCTATGTGTCGCAATAGAATAAGTCAATTTCCGCACATGATACGACATTGTATTTTACAAAGAGATCGCGTACAATGAAACCGTAATCAAAAAGCGCGGCAGAAATTGGGATTTGCCGTCTTTTCGAGGAAAGGATGTACGAAAAATGAGTAATATACCGAGGAAAGAATATCCGCGCCCGCAGTTTGTGCGCGAAAACTGGATGAACCTGAACGGCACATGGGCGTTTGAGATCGATAACGGCCGCAGCGGTGAGGCGCGCGGCTTACAGAAGGTCGGCACAGCGCTCAGCGGGGAGATCACCGTGCCGTTCTGCCCGGAAAGCGAACTTTCCGGTGTGCAGCACACGGATTTCATGTACGGTGTGTGGTATAAGCGCACTGTAACGGTCACAGAAAAACAGCTGAAGGGCCGCGCCGTGCTGCATTTCGGCGCTGTGGATTATTGCGCAAAAGTTTTTGTGAACGGCAAGCTTGCCGGCACAC
The DNA here is from genome assembly GCA_021029595.1 of Hominenteromicrobium mulieris. Classification (GTDB taxonomy): domain Bacteria; phylum Bacillota; class Clostridia; order Oscillospirales; family Acutalibacteraceae; genus Hominenteromicrobium; species Hominenteromicrobium mulieris. Next base: position 19,839 of record JAJJOY010000007.1, read on the forward strand.
ACAAGGGCGGCTATGTTTCGTTTGAGTTTGACGTGACCGCACTTTTAAAAGCGGGCGAAAATGAAATTGCCGTCTACGCCGAAGATAATACGCGCGACCGCCTCATCCCGAGCGGCAAGCAGAGCGAGCAATATAACTCATACGGCTGCTTCTACACGCGCACCACGGGCATTTGGCAGACCGTATGGCTGGAGTTCACCCCGAAGGCTTATATTTCCCGCGTGCAGTATTATCCGAACATCACTGCAGGCACGGTGACGGTGACCGCAGAGCTGGTCGGTACGGCAAACCTCACAGCAACGGCTTCGTTTGAAGGCAAAGAAATGGGCAGCTACACAGCAGAAAACGCCTGCGGCACGCATACATTCACGATAAAGCTGAGCGAAAAGCATCTGTGGGATGTCGGCTGCGGCAATCTGTATGACGTTGCATTCGCTTTCGGTGAAGATAACGTCACGAGTTATTTCGGTCTGCGCGAAGTGCGCCTGGACGGCCACAAGTTCCGCATCAACGGCCGCTCTGTTTTCCAGCGTCTGGTGCTCGACCAAGGCTTCTATCCGGATGGCATCTACACTGCGCCGAGCGACGAAGCGCTTGAAAACGACATTAAGCTCTCCCTTGCCGTCGGTTTCAACGGTGCCAGACTGCATGAGAAGATTTTTGAAGAGCGCTTCCTCTACCACGCGGACCGCTTAGGCTATATCGTTTGGGGCGAATTCCCGAACTGGGGTCTCGATTCCTCCTATGCCGATTCCGTTTACGGCATTTTACCGGAGTGGACGGAAGAGATCCGCCGCGATTTTAACCACCCGGCTATTGTCGGCTGGTGTCCGTACAACGAGACATGGGATACTGACGGCAGGAAACAGTTTGACGACGCACTCGACATCGTCTACAGAGCAACGAAAGCGCTTGATCCTACCCGTCCGTGTATTGATACGAGCGGCAACTATCATGTGGCAACTGATATTTTCTGCGTGCATGATTACGAGCAGAACCCGGAGATCTTTAAGGAGCACTATGACAAGCTAATGACCGAGGGAACACTGTTTGACAACCACGCGCACCGCCAGACCTACAAGGGCGAAGCGACGTTCGTCAGCGAATACGGCGGCATTCAGTGGAGTCAGGACGAGAGCGGTTGGGGCTACGGCACCGGTCCGAAGACCGAAGAAGAATTCCTCACGCGCTTTAAGGGCCTTACAGACGCATTGCTTGATAACAGTGAAATGTTCGGTCTTTGCTACACGCAGCTGACCGACGTGGAGCAGGAACAGAACGGCCTTTACACCTATCAGAGAAAGCCGAAGTTTGATCCCGCGTTCTTCCACGGCGTTTTGAGTCGCAAAGCCGCAATCGAAGACTAACAGATACGTTTGGTGCCCGCAGTTTTTCCGCTGCGGGCACTTTTTTATCAAAATACAGGAATTTTGTTGATTTTCGTCATACGTACGTCACAAATGCATAGTATTCTATATAATAGAGTAATTTTGGGCAGCAAGCTTCTGCTGCCGGATGCTGTTCTGAGGAGCGTATTTATGCCGCAAAATCACTTTAGAGAACCGAAAAACCGACGTGAACATCTTCTCTCTTCCCTACCAATCGTCTTGCCGGTGGCAGCCGTGACGATATCCGCCGCCGCGTTTGGTCTGCTGTTCCTGCAAGGGAATCCAGTGGAAAGCGTGGAAGAATCCCTCACATACACTGCAGCGATTGGCGCAGCTGACGAGCAGGTGGAAATGTACGTCTACGACGCGGGCAACGATGAAGTTGAGGAAGCCGAAGAAGAAGCTTCGGAAATGAATGCCGCGTCTTCCTATGCCGCGAAAGAGCGCATTTTGCCGGCTGGCGAAGTAGAAGACACCGCTGAGCTTGTAGATGCATACAGCTCTGTGCCACTATTTGTTTCAAGCGGCAATCTTGCGGAGCAAGGCGTGCAGACACGGCTTGAGCTGCTTGAAGATTATTTTCCAAACGGCATGTACTGGAACCATGTCGGTGTGGACACAAGCGAAATGACGGCAGACGAAATTGCCATGTGCGTTACAGACACGCCGTGCAACCATTCCGTTTATGGTTATGGAAACTGCAACATTTATAACGGTCTGATGGATGATTTTTTCCCGCAGTACGAAGACGAAACGCAATGCCTCGGCTACGCTTCCCTCATCAGTGACCTGCTGTTCGGCTACGATGCACCGATTACGGAGTTTTATGACTTTGACGAGCTGCGCATCGGCGATCACATCCGCATGGGTTGGTATGAGCACTCGATGATCGTGACGGATATCGACTGGGATACCGATACCATTACCGTGACGGAAGTGAATGTAGATTATGAAAACTGCCAGATCTCTTGGGGTCGGCAGATCACCCGCAGCGAGCTTTTCGGCATGGAAGGCGACCTTACCTATTACACGCGCTACGCAAATTAAAAATCGGTTATTCTGCGCCTCGGCAAGATTTTGATGTCTTGTCGGGGCACATTTTATATTTCCCAAAAGTTATACGATACAAAAACACCCCGAACGACGCAAAATCGTTCGGGGTGTGCTGATTCAAAGAATCAATTATTTAACCATGTTGGCAACTTCGCTTGCGAAATCGTCGTTTCTCTTCTCGAGGCCTTCGCCCTTCTCGAAGCGAACGAAATCCGTAACCTTCATCGTGCCGCCGGCCTTCTTTGCTTCCTCAGCAATGTACTGCTCAACGGAGAGGTCGCCGTTCTTAACGAACGCCTGCTGCAGGAGGCAGTTGTTCTCATAGAACTTGCCGATTCTGCCGGTAACCATCTTCTCGATGATGTTCTGCGGCTTCTTGGAGTTCTTCGGATCGTTCTGAATCTGAACCATGAGGATTTCTTTTTCCTTATCGAGTGCTTCAGCCGGAACCGTGGACTTATCGAGATAAGCCGGATTCAGAGCGGCAATCTGCATTGCGACGTCCTTGCCGCACTCGTTGAGAACTTCTGCCGGAATGTTCTCGGTCTCAAAACGAACGAGAACGCCGATTCTGCCGCCGCCGTGTACGTAAGCAACGCAGTCGCCCTCGTAACGGACGAAACGACGGATCTTGATATTCTCGCCGATGGTGAGAATCTTATCCTTCAGCATAGCATCAACAGTCATATCGGAGCCGTGTGCCTTAGCTGCAAGGAGAGCTTCAACGTCTGCCGGGTTCTCATAGATAACAGTCTCGGCACAGGTCTTAACGAAATCGATGAACTGAGCATTCTTCGCAACGAAGTCGGTCTCAGCGTTGACTTCGATCACAACGCCAACCTTACCGCACTCGCTGACCATAGCGTATGCAACACCCTCAGCTGCAATACGGCTTGCCTTCTTAACGGAAGCTGCAAGACCCTTCTCGCGGAGAATCTCGGTTGCCTTCTCTACATCGCCCTCAGCCTCTGTGAGAGCCTTTTTGCAATCCATCATGCCGCAGCCTGTCTTAGCGCGCAGATCTGCAACGTCCTTAGCTGTGAAATTCATTTCAAATCACCATTCCTTGTAGAATCTTAAACTCTATATCAAACGAAAGGAATTTTTAACCGAAATTAAATTATTCCTCGGTCTCAGCAGCAGCTTCTTCGGTCTCCTCAGCAGCAGCGCCCATACGGCCCTCGCGGCCTTCGATGATAGCGTTAGCCATAGCACCTGCGATGAGCTTAACAGCGCGGATAGCGTCGTCGTTGCCCGGGATAACGTAGTCAATCTCGTCCGGATCGCAGTTGGTATCTACGATTGCAACGATCGGAATACCGAGCTTCTTAGCTTCGGAAACAGCGATTCTTTCCTTTCTCGGGTCAACAATGAACAGTGCGCCCGGGAACTCCTTCATGTCCTTGATGCCGCCAAGATACTTTTCGAGCTTTTCGATCTCGAGCTCAAGCTTGCTGACTTCCTTCTTCGGGAGCAGTTCGAAGGTGCCGTCTTCCTGCATCTTGCGCAGCTGTGCAAGTCTCTGGATTCTGCGGCGAATGGTCGTGAAGTTGGTGAGCATGCCGCCCAGCCAACGAGCATTTACATAGTAAGCGCCTGCGCGGAGAGCCTCTTCCTTAACGGACTCCTGAGCCTGCTTCTTCGTGCCTACGAAGAGAACGCTCTTGCCTTCCATGGAAAGGTCACGAACGAAGTTGTAAGCCTCTTCGAGCTTCTTAACGGTCTTCTGCAGGTCGATGATGTAGATACCGTTTCTCTCCGTGAAGATGTACTGTGCCATCTTCGGGTTCCATCTTCTTGTCTGGTGACCGAAGTGAACACCGGCCTCCAGAAGCTGCTTCATTGATACGACTGCCATTTGAAAATACCTCCTTGGTTTTTCCTCCGCCGGGCTGATATTTTCGGGGAAAACCGCTTTCGCGGCACCAATCCGAGAGCCTCGGCGTGCGTTTTTGCTTGCAGAATCTGCAAATCGCTGAACTATTATAGCATAACATGCCGGGTAAAGCAAGTGTTTTCTATCCGTTTTCAAAGAAATTTTGTAAGAAGCTGCGCTTCGGTGTCCGCTTTACGGGAATGTGATCGACCAGCACCGCATCCTCCCCAATGGTCTTCACAGCGCTCCATGGGATCACACAGTCATTCTCTCTGCCAAACAATCCGAAAAAGCGCGGACGGCCGTACACCACGATCGCCGTCAGTGCCGCCTGCTGTGTATCAAATTCAATATCGCCGAGATACCCGATGCGCGAGCCATCCAAAACACTGATAACTTCTCGCCCATGCATTTCTCCGATGCGTTCTAACATATCGCTCCCCCGTTTCGCCGTATTTTTCCGATACAGCCTATGCACAGTAGGGATACATTATGCGTTTGCATCCTTTAAAATGACTTCGGCAATCGTTTCGGCGGCAAGGTTCGAGCCCGCTTCGTTCGGATGGCTGCCGTCGTCGTTGAACAGATTATCGGTTTCGGTTTTTTCATAAAATGCACTGCCGACATCGGCGAGCAGCGTGTGGTTTTTCTCTGCCGCTTCTGCATAGGCTTCGTGCATTTTGCGGTACATCTCATCGTAATCTATACCGAATTTTTGAAGCTGTTTGCCGTCTTTTTGGTATGCCCATGTCGCATACAGAACAGGTACGGCACCGTTTTCACGAATTTTACCGCACAAATCTTTCACGCTCTGCATAAAACTTTCCTTTGCTGTGATAGGGCCGTTGCTCATCTCCTGCAAAACGACGTAATCCCATTTTTCATTTTGCAGCAGCTCCAATGCTTTTGCGCCGAGCCTTGTTTCAGGGTTCAGCTGCTCACGTAAGCGTGCACCGCCGCGTGTGTTCTGTACTACTTCGGCACCCGTGATTTCCGCCAGTATACTCGGCAGATCATTTGTAAAAATATAGCTGTTTCCAAGCATTAAAATGCGCATATTTATTTCTCCTATCCTCATGGTACTTTATCATTTATAATATAGCACATTTTCGCAGTTTAGACAAGAAAAGCCGCCCGGTTTTTACACCGAGCGGCGAAATTCACTTGTTTCTTTTTAGTATTTTCTTGCTTTAATCAGCAATAGAACTCCATCGGATACGTGAGATACTTGTTCGGGTCAAGCTGATCGGCAGTAACATAACCGGCCGGTGCACAAATGAGGCTCGGCAGACGATTGACAACCGTCGCGCAAGTATGCTCAACGGTTGCAGGCTTCACAACATGGAACTCGGTGTTCGGCTCGCCGATGATTTGCCAATCGCACATATCGCCGTCTTCCGGGCCGTAGACCTTGCCGATGGTCTCCTCTTCGATGGTGATGCCCTGCATTGTCTCGATGGCCACGACGGCAGACATGCCGATGCAGCGGCCGGCTTCGATGGTCTTGCCGAGCGTCTCGGAGTAAATGTCGTGATCGATGATGCACGGCACATGCTTCTGGTTGATAGACTTGATTGTCAGGCCAAGCTTATTGCAAATGGCTTCGCTGGCATTCCAAGCGTAGGACGGCTCAAAAATGTCCGGGTGCGCAATCCTCTGCTCAAACTCTTCTGGTGTCAGGTCGCAGCCATGCGCATTTGCGAGCGCTAATCCATATTCCTCTACGTTGTAGCTGTACGCGCCTTTAATCTTCGTAATTTTGTGGCAACCGCCCGCGACGAGCGCGACCATGTTGATCCAGAAGATATCCTGCATGCCGCTGCCCGTGATGGTGCAGTTATTCGCTTTAGCGATAGCGTCCAGACGGTTGACCTGAACCGCAGAGGTCGTCCACGGATAAATCGCTTCTTCGCATGTCGTGATGACATTGAGTCCGCGTGATACACATTTTTCCACATGGTCATAAATATCGCCGATGAAGCTGAACAGCGTCACAATCGCAACATCTGCATCGCACTCATCGAGAACTTTATCCGCATTGTTCGAAATCAGTACGCCGGTCTTAAGGCCGAGACCCGCGAAATCACCGACATCCTGCCCGACGACCGCCGGGTTTACGTCGATCGCGCCGACAATCTGTGCGCCGTGCTCATGCAGATACCGAAGAATGTACTTGCTCATTTTGCCGCAGCCATACTGCACAACTCTGATTTTTTCCACAAGAACTTCCTCCTTTGATTTGGATTTCAAATTTATCTTCGCGGGACATCCCGCTTGTCTTCGCTTATAGTATATCCTCATCTTAGTTTAGAGTCAAGGAAGTTTTGTGAAATTTTTATTAATCTTTTATTCGTAGAATTCTACCGACACTTGAAGCTGCAAAAATATATGCACACCAACCTATACCGGAAAAGCTTAAGCCTTCGTAAAACCAAGATTGATCGGATTGATGCGCGAGCCATTGCAACGATGCTAATGTCTAAAAGAACGATATGCAGAAAACTCGCTTTCAATATCTTCGTTATAGTTGCGCAAATTTGGTGATGTAGGAGGGCAGTATACAAACGCGCAAAACATAAAAAAGCCCGCAAACCCAGCCATTTCAAGGGATTGCGAGCCTTTGAGGTGTGGTGCCGGTGGCGGGGGTCGAACCCGCACGATGTTGCCATCAACGGATTTTGAGTCCGTCTCGTCTGCCAATTCCAACACACCGGCTTAACAAAATTTATTATACGTTAAACCGGTGGAAAAAGCAAGTGTTTTTTTAATTATTTCGAATTTTATTCGTTTGCGGGCACAGAAACGTCAAAATAACGGTACTTTGCTTCGCAGTCCCCCTGCGCCGTAAGGCCCACAAAGCAGCCCGTAAACGTGCAGTTCATGCACTCTGTGGAAAGCAGCTGCGTGCTGCCGGTGCCGATCTCTTTCATCTCTTCCCCGGCTTTACCCGCAAGGAACGTATAGCGCAGGCGGTTGGCCTTGATGCACAGCGTCAGCGTGTCCGTTTCCGGGAAGAACACCGGCTCGCTCTCGATCAGCATATCGACCACGCGGCGGCGCAGCGTGACCTCCATACCGCCGTTTTTACGCTCGGCAAACAGCTCATAGTGGTGCTCGTTCGTGTGGAAAACCGTCATGCCCGCTTTGCCGTCGCCGGAAAGCGTCATTTCGGTCGTATAGTTCAAACCAAACTGCTGTTGGCGCACACCGAAGAATATGACCGTCTTCAGCTCGTCAAGCGTCGCCTCACTGCCGCGCAGTGTAACGCCGCTCTTATCAAATGTATACTTCATGCGGTCGGGTGTGCGCAGATAGCTCCAGCGCGGTGCAGGTGCAGCTGTGTTGAAATCATCGTGCCAACTGCGCGCAACACGCACGTCTCCTTCGCCCTCTGCCGTCATGATGGGCTGAATCTCCTTGCCACCGTATACGACCGGCCAGCCGTTCTCCTCCCATGTAACCGGCGCAATCATCGTCTCGCGGCCGGTGTGATGCAGCATGAAAACAGACGGGCGAATGCCGTGAAATACCATCCACCACTTACCCTCCGGCGTCTCTACAAGGTCGGCATGTCCGAGCGCCTGAAACTCCACGCGGTGTGCATTACGATGCGTGAGGATTGGGTTGTGCGGACAAGATTCGAACGGGCCCCACACGCTTCTACTGCGCGCAATGGTCTCCATGTGGCCGTACTCCGTACCGCCCTCGGCAATCATCAAGTAATACCAATTGCCGATGCGGTACATGTGCGGTCCCTCCGGGCATTTGCCGCCGGTACCGTACCAAATGCACTTTGTCTCGCTCAGCTTTGCACCGGTCTCAAGATCAATCTCAAACTGTCCGATGCAGTTGTTGCCGTTTTCGTCCGTATGTGTGCCGGTGTAATACACCTTGCCGTCTGCATCCCAGAACAAAGATGGGTCAATGCCCTGATGGTCGATCCAGATCGGGTCGGACCACTCGCCGCGGATGTCATCTGTCCACACAAAAAAATTGCCGCCGCCTGTCACATTCGTCGTGATCATATAGAATCGGCCGTCGTGGTAGCGGATCGTCGGCGCAAAAATACCGCCGGAGGTGCGGCAGTCCACCAGCGGCAACTGGCTTTCGCGCGTCAAAACATAGCCAAGCTGCTCCCAATGCAGCAGGTCACGGCTATGCCAAAGCGGCACGCCCGGAAAAAACTCAAACGAGCTGTTGACAAGATAATAGTCTTCACCTACGCGGCAAATGCTCGGGTCCGGGTAAAAACCCGGCAGGATTGGATTTTCGTATGTCATGTGCACGCCTCCAAATTTAAACGTTTGGGCATATTGCTCTTGCTTCTTTTTCACTATATAATAGTATATAGTCTGCGTTATCAAAAAGCAATGCGGATAAAAGAAAAACCCGGATAACTTCCGTTATCCGGGTACTGGCGGAGAGGATGCGACTCGAACGCACAATGCCTTGCGGCACACCACATTTCCAATGTGGCTCCTTACCATTAGAATACCTCTCCAAGCGACGGTTGTTATTATAGCGCATGTCTTTCAAAAATGCAAGTGTTTTTTCAAAAAAATTTCATTTTATTTCCTTTTAGGCAATATTGTGCAAAATATTTGCACATTTATATATTAAAACTATATAGCAGGCTGTATCTTTTTCATTCAATTGTATGGCTCACGTATATTTTATGTAAAATTCGGCGAAAACAGGGTGCTTTTTCCTCTCGGGTTTGCTATAATAAAGTAAATATCTCAAGAATTCTTGCGGGCCCGCTTTCGGCGGCGCTCCGATTTAGTTGCTCTACATTGAAAGGCGGTGCTCATATTGAATAAAAAACTTCCGGGCGGGCCGGCTGCGGTCATCGAGATCGGCTCCAGTGCGGTGCGCATGCGTGTTTCGCAGTTAAAGCACGGCGAGATCGAAATGCTGGATTCTCTCGAATACCCTGTGTTCTTCGGCCACGAGGTCTTCACCACGGGACGCATCAGCTTTGAAAGCCTGCGCCAACTCTCCTCTATCCTCACAAAATTCACAACGGCGCTGGAGGGCTACAACTGCAAAAACGTGCGTGTGGTCTCCTCCACCGTGATGCGCGAGGCGGAAAACCGCTCGTTCGTCATCGATCAACTCAAAATTCACAACAATCTGCACTTGGAAATTCTGGAATACAGCGAAGAAAAAGCGCTCATCTGCTCCGAGATTATCCGGCTTTTAAAAGAAGAAAGCAAGATCGAAATGAAAGACGCGCTCATCGCGTATGTCGGCACGGGCAGCATCGGTGTTGCGCTGTACGACGGCAAGGCGATCTGCACCTCGCAGAACATCCCCATCGGCTCCTTAAAGCTGCACGATGCCCTCGGTGCGCTCAGCCGCGAGTGCGACGATTTTTACCCCGCGGTCGAAGAATATCTCGACATCATTTTAAACCGCGTCGATATTCCGAAAAAAGACATTCGCAGCATCATTTTGACGGGTTCCGATCTGGAGCTTGTCGCCTCCGTGTGCGGCGCCGAAAAAAGCGGCGACCTTTACACCATCTCCGCAAAGAAAATGCACGCGGCGTATAAGGAAATCCGCATGATGTCCCATTCTGCCATCGCACGCCGCTACAACATTCCCGAGGAGCTTGCCGAAATTCTCTACACAGCGCTTTCTATATATACCGGCATGCTGCGCCTTTCGGACGGCGTGCAGAAGGTCATTTGCCCGGATATTGATATTTGCGATGCCATCACACGCCATATGCTCGTGCCGGGCGCGCAAAAAGAATACATTGCGCAAACGAACGAAAGCGCTATTGTTTCCGCAAAACGCATCGCGGCAAAATACAACTGCCACGGCGCACATTCCGACGCCATTTCAGAGTTTGCATGCACGCTTTTCGACAAATTCAAAAACCTGCACGGTCTGTCAAGTGACAAAAAAATCATTTTGCAGCTCGCGTCCATTCTGCACAGCTGCGGTCAATACATCAACGTGCGCATGCCGAACCAGTGCTCATTCGACCTCATTAAGGATCTCGACATTTTCGGCCTCACGCACGAACAAATTCTGCTCACGGCATTCGTTGCCGGCAGCGATGAGTTCACCATGCCGAATGTTGCCGATGCAGGTGCAATCCCGATGACGGAAGAACGCCGTTTGGAAATCTTAAAGCTCGTTGCCATCTTCCGCCTTGCAAACGCGCTCGATAAATCGAAGCGCCGTAAGCTGCGCATCAGTAAAATCCGCATTACAAACGAAAAGCTGGAGATCAAAGCCGTCGCTTCCGGCAGTGCCCTGCTCGAAAAATGGGCGTTTGAGGAATGCGCCGGTCTCTTTAAGGAAGTATTCGGTCTCAGCCCCGAGCTGCAAATCAAAAGCGAGCTGCTGAAATAACGAAAGGACGGAAACCATGTCTGATAAAAAGAATTACTATTATAACCGCGAGCTGAGCTGGATGGACTTCAATGCGCGCGTTTTGGAAGAAGCCCAAAAGAAAGATAACCCCCTCATGGAGCGTTTGCGCTTCCTTGCCATCACCGGCTCCAACCTTGATGAATTCTTCATGGTGCGCGTGGCCGGTGTAAAAAGCCAGGTCGCATCAAACTACACAAAGCCGGATGATTCCGGCATGACGCCGAAGGAGCTTCTCTCGGCGCTCGATAAAAAAACGCACGCCTTTATGGAAAAGCAGTATTCCTGCCTATACCGCTCTATTTTGCCGGTCCTCAAAAAGCAGGCGGAAATCGAGTTCCGCACGCCGGAAAAGCTTACGCACGAGCAAAGAGCCTTTACGGACGAGTATTTTCATCGCGTGCTGTTCCCCGTGCTGACGCCGCTCGCCGTAGACAGCAGCCGCCCGTTCCCGATGCTCGCAAATAAAAGTCTGAACCTCGCCGTGCGCCTTTCTTCCAAGGAAAACAAGGGTGAAAAGTGCTTTGCCGTCGTGCAGGTGCCGTCTATTCTGCCGCGCTTTACGGAGCTGCCCGCAGACGGCGACACACGCTGCTTTATCCTGCTCGAGGACATCATCACCGATTATCTTGAGGAGCTTTTCGAGCTGCACGAGATTAAAGCCGTGTGCCCGTTCCGCATCACGCGCAACTCCGACCTCACCATCGACGAGGAAGCGGACGACTTTATGTATGAGATTGAAAAATCCATTAAGCGTCGTAAGCGCGGCCGTCCCGTGCGTTTGGAGCTCTTGCAGCACACCGATGGAGATACCCGCAAATTTCTCATAAAAGCGCTGAACATCAATGAAAACGGCATCTACGAGGTGCAGGGACCCATTGACCTCACGTTCTTCTCGAAATTTGCGAATATCCCGGGCTGCGAAAAACTCTGCTTTGCGCCCGTTCGTCCCACCACACCCCCGGGCGATTTCTTCGGCTACACCGATATTTTTAAGGCCATCCGTGAGGGCGACCGCCTTGTTCACCATCCATATGAGACATTCGACTGTGTCGTACAGTTCATCGCACAAGCCGCAGAAGACGAAAACGTACTCGCCATCAAGCAGACGCTCTACCGCGTCAGCGGCAACTCGCCCATCATCGCGTCGCTCATCAAAGCCGCCGAAAACGGCAAACAGGTCACGGTGCTTGTCGAGCTGAAAGCGCGCTTTGACGAAGAAAACAACATCAACTGGGCAAAGAAGCTTGAAAAAGCCGGCTGCCACGTCATTTACGGTCTGACCGGCCTCAAGACCCACTGCAAAATCGCGCTTGTTGTCCGCCGCGAGGAAGACGGCATCCGCCGCTACCTGCACCTCGGCACCGGCAACTACAACGACTCCACCGCGAAAATTTATACCGACCTTGGCCTGTTCACCTGCAACGAGCAGTTCGGCGCAGACGCGTCCTCCCTTTTCAATGTCATCACCGGCTATTCCCGTCCGCCGGAGTACAAGCACTTCATCGTTGCGCCGCACGGCATGCGCAGCTTCTTTGAGTACATGATCCGTCAGGAGACCGAAAACGCTAAAAAGGGTTTGCCCAGCGGCATCACGGTCAAAGTCAACTCTCTCGTTGACCCGAAGATCATCGAGCTTCTCTATGAAGCCTCCAAGGCCGGTGTGCGCGTGCAGCTTATCGTGCGCGGCATCTGCTGCCTCATTCCGGGCATCGAAGGCGTCAGCGAGAACATCACTGTCATGAGCATTGTCGGTCAGCTTCTGGAGCACAGCCGTATCTTCCGCTTTGAAAATGCCGGCAACCCGCGCATTTACATGGGCAGCGCGGACTGGATGCCCCGCAATCTCGACCGCCGCGTGGAGCTTGTTTTCCCCATCGAGGACGAAACACAGAAGGCCCGCGCCTTCGGCATTCTCGATACCATGCTGAGCGACACCACAAACGCCCGTTTCATGCAGAGTGATACAAGCTACGAGCACGTTGACCTGCGCGGCAAGAAGAAAATCAGCTCGCAGCTTACATTCTACCATGAAGCACAGGCGCGTCTGAAAGAGCTGCAGTCCATCGAAAAGGACAGCGTTTTGATCCCGATTCACTCCGCGGAAGAATAAGGCTTGCATAGTTGTAAATAAAAGATTATAATAGAATAAATTGAGCGGACTTCGGCGCGTTTTGCTGTCCGCACACCACAACGAAAGGTTGAGGAACGATGAAAAGAATCGGTATTTTAACAAGCGGCGGCGACTGTCAGGGCCTCAATGCCTCCATTCGCGGCGTTGCAAAGTCGCTTTACGAAGAATTCGGCAACGACGTAGAGATTTACGGCATCAAAGACGGCTATAAGGGGCTTATTTTCGGCGAATATAAGCTGATGAAACCGGAAGATTTCTCCGGCATCTTAACGCTCGGCGGTACCATTTTGGGTACCTCCCGCCAGCCGTTCAAGCTCATGCGCGTCATCGACGAAAACAGCGTCGATAAAGTCCAGAACATGAAGGATAACTACAAGAAGATGAAGCTTGACTGCCTCGTTATCCTCGGTGGCAACGGCACACAGAAAACCGCAAACCTTCTGCGCGAGGAAGGCCTCAATGTCGTCTCCCTGCCGAAGACCATCGACAACGATGTCTGGGGCACCGATATGACATTCGGCTTCCACAGCTCCGTGGAGATTGCGACGAATGTCCTCGACTGCATTCACACCACCGCCACCTCCCACGGCCGCATTTTCTGTGTGGAGATCATGGGGCACAAGGTCGGCTGGCTGCCGCTTTATGCCGGCATCGCGGGCGGTGCAGATGTGATTTTGCTGCCGGAGATCCCGTATGATATTGACAAAATCGCAAAAACATTGGATAATAGAATCGCAAACGGCAAGAAGTTCTCCATTCTCGCCGTAGCCGAGGGTGCGCTATCCAAGGAAGAAGCCGCCATGAAGAAGAAGGACTTCAAAAAGGCGCGTGCCGAAATGAAGTACCCGTCCATCGTGTACCGCCTTGCGGACGAGCTTGCCTCCCGTGTGGATAACGAGATTCGTGTCTGCGTACCGGGTCATTTCCAGCGCGGCGGCAGCCCGTGCGCCTACGACCGCGTGCTCTCCACACGCTTCGGCGCGGCAGCCGCAAGGCTCATCCGCGAGAAGAACTACGGCAACATGGTCGGCCTTGTCAACGGCAAGATCGTCCCGGTGCCGCTCAGCGAGGTCGCAGGCAAGCTGAAAACCGTCCCGGTCGATTGCGAAGAAATCCTCGCAGCCCGTGAGATCGGCATTTCCTTCGGCGACTAAATTCGCACAAAACGTCAAAAGAGACGTTTTAATAAAAAGGATTGTATTGAAAGGATTGACCCACATGAAATTTTCCGTCAGTATGTACAGCTACATGCAGAAGATCCGCTCCGGCGAGGCTACTCCGTTTGAGCTGATCGCGAAGACCAAGGAACTTGGCTTTGATGCCATTGAGTTTGTCGATTTCACCGATTTCGGCACCGGCACCAAGGAAGAGCGTCTCGCCCACGCCGAAGAGCTCCGCAAGGAATGCGAGCGCGTCGGCCTTGAGATTTCCGCACTCGTTATGAGCTGCGACTTCATCACCGGCAGCGACGGCGACCTCGATAAAGAGATTGCTCGCGTCAAGGATTACGTCGACATCGCACACGTCCTCGGTGTCACCCGTATGCGCCACGACGCAGCCATTGGCTATGCACGCAACTCCGGTGACTTCTGCCCGTTTGATACGATGCTCCCGCGCCTTGCAAAGGCCTGCAAGGAAATCACCGAGTACGCTGCACAGTTCGGCATCCGCACCATGGTCGAAAACCACGGCTTCTATGTGCAGGATTCCGAGCGTGTTGAGAAGCTCTACGCAGCGGTCGACAACAAGAACTTCGGCCTCCTCACCGATATGGGCAACTTCCTCTGCGCAGATGAGGACCCGGCTTCCGCATTTACAAGAGTTGCGCCGTATGCGTACTATGTCCATGCAAAGGACTTCATCGTAAAGCCGTTTACGGATGCCGATCCGGGCGAAGGCAGCTTCCGTTCCCGCGGCGGTAAGTACCTGCGCGGCACCATTGTCGGCCACGGCAATGTACCGATCAAGCAGTGCATGTATCAGCTGAAGCGTGCAGGTTATGACGATTGCATCTCCATCGAGTTCGAGGGCATGGAGCCGGTCTTTGATGCACTGCGCATCGGCCTTGCAAACCTCAAGAAGTATTGGGCTGAGGTCTGATTCCCCTCATATCCAAAAACCTGATTTAAAGGTTGGGCTTCGTGTCTTTTCGGCACGGAGCCTTTTCTTATGCCCCTAACGAGAGATGTCGTATCACATGTTATACCACTTTGAAATTAACTTCTCTTCTTTTTCGAGTCATATCATTTTAGCACGGACAAAGAAAACAGAGCTTTTTTGTTCCCCCGCTTGCAATACAACTTAGAAAGGTGTACAATGAAAATGAATTTTGCGCATCTGTGTCCTGCATAGCTGCACAAGAACTTAAGGAGTGATTGAAAATGTCCGTTAAAGAAAAATTTCTGGATTACGTAAGCTACGACACCCAGTCCGATTCCTCCAGCACCACCATGCCCTCCACCATGAAGCAAAAGCTGCTCGCACAGCACCTTGCCGATGAAATGGTCGCTATGGGCATTGAAGACGCACACATGGACGAGTGGGGTTATGTTTACGGCACCATTCCCGCAAACTGCGAAAAGAAGAACGTCATCGGCTTCATCGCGCACATGGATACCGCAGAAGAAGTCTCCGGCGCAAACGTCAAAGCCCGCGTCATTGAAAATTACGATGGCGAAGACATTGTCCTCAACAAAGAGCTCGGCATCGTCACCGATGTTGAAAATTTCCCGATTCTCAAAAAATTCAAGGGTAAAACGCTTATCGTTACCGACGGTACCACCTTGCTCGGCGCAGACGACAAGGCAGGCGTAGCCGAGATCATGCAGGCTGCGGAAGACATCATCAAAAACAATCTCCCCCACGGCGAAATCCATATCGCATTTACCCCGGACGAGGAAATCGGCGCAGGCCCGGATAAGTTCGACGTCAAGGGCTTCGGCTGCGATTTCGCCTACACGCTCGACGGCGGCGAGCTTGGCGGCCTCGATTATGAAAACTTCAACGGCACCTCCGCCGAAGTGGAGATCACCGGCAGAAGCGTGCATCCGGGCAGCGCAAAGAACAAGATGATCAACGCAAGCCGTGTCGCCATGGAGTTCGCTTCCCTGCTGCCGAGCCGCGAAGTGCCGGAAAACACCGAGGGCTACGAAGGCTTTGCGCACCTCAACAACATGGAGGGCGACGTAGAGCACGCTCACCTGCACTACATCATCCGCGACCACGACCGCGACCTTCTGGAAGCGAGAAAGGATAAATTCAACCTCGCGGCCGAGTTCATCAACCGCAAGTACGGCTTAGAGCTCGTCAAGGTCACACTGAAGGACGCATACTCCAACATGAAAGAAATGATCCTGCCGCATCAGGAAATCCTTGACGTTGCCCGCACCGCCATGCGCAAAAACGGCGTAGAGCCGGTCACCACCCCCATTCGCGGCGGCACAGACGGCGCACGCCTGTCCTTTATGGGTCTGCCCTGCCCGAACCTCTGCACCGGCGGCGAGCTTGCGCACGGCAGAAACGAATTTGCCGTTCTGGAAGAGATGGAGACCATCGTCGAGATCGTCAAGTCCATCGCCGAGCTCGTTGAATAATGGGAAAGGAACCTGAAACTATGCTGCGATTTGGAACGATCGGCACCGGCTGGATCGCGAACAGCTACGTAGACGGCGCTTTGGACAGCGGCCTGTGGCAGCTCACCGCCGTTTACTCCCGCACAAAAGAGAAAGGTCTGGCTTTTGCAGCGCCTTACGGCGTTAAAACCATCTTTACCGACCTCGAAGAAATGGCCGCAACGGACAAAATCGACGCGGTGTATATCGCAAGCCCGAACAAACTGCATATCGAGCAGGCACGTGTTTTTCTGGAGCACGGCAAGCACGTCATTTGCGAAAAGCCGCTTTCCGCCCACGCAAAAGATGTAGCAGAGCTGCAGGCGCTTGCAAAAGAGTGCGGGCTCATCTACCTTGAAGCCATCATGTTTATGCACCTGCCGCAGAGAAAGCTTTTGGAAGAAGCTTTAAAAAAGATCGGCGATATCTCCGTGGCGAAGATTGATTTCTGCCAGCGCTCTTCAAAGTACGATGCGTACCTCGCGGGCAGCCTGCCGAATATCTTTAACCCCGCGCTCGAGACCGGCGCTTTGATGGATCTCGGCGTTTATTGCGTCTATCCCGCGCTGTATCTGTTCGGTAATCCGCAGAACACGCTCGCCGTGTCGCATTTATTGGCGTCCGGCGCAGACGGCAGCGACATTGTTGCCATGCAGTACCCGGATAAGCTCGTGAACCTCGTGTTCTCCAAGGTCGGTCAGGCCGGCGCGAATACGGATTTTCAGGGCACAAACGGCACTGTATCCGTGGAGTCCATCTCAAAACTCGCCAACATCTCCATCCGTTATAACAACGGCACCGTGGAGGAAGTTTGCGGCGAAGAAGAAAAATTCAAGCTGATGGGCTACGAAGCGAAGGATTTTTACCGTTATATTACAGAGCCCGAAGCTTCCCGCGCGGAATACGAGCGGTGCTCCGCCCTCGCGCACGATGTTTCCGTCTATATGGAAGAAATCCGCAAGCTCGCAAACATCCGCTTCCCCTCCGACAACTAAAACATAAAACAAAACGGCACCGCATGATGAAGTCTTTTCCCGTGCGGTGTCGTTTTCTTATGGAGTAAATTCAGTTTTAGCGTCTCTTTTGTTCTTTTTACGCGGACTTTCCGGGTCTTCATCTGTGTGCCGAATATCCTGCATTACGTCCCATGGCGTCAGCATTCCGAGCAACGGCTCATCCCGGCTCCCCGTCTTCGTGATGAAAATGACCGAAAGGCGTTTGTTGCGACCGCGTATCTTCTCAAACATACGCCGCGCCTCAATGCAGGTCGTTTTCTCGTCGACAAACGCAAAGTTTTCCACATGCTTTTCTACGGCCAGCATTTTTCCAAGCTGTGAAAGCGTCGTTTCCTTCGTGATGCGCAAGGTTGGGTCACGCAAAATGCACGAAAAGATCGTGGACACGCTGAATACACCGAGAAATTTCTCTTTTTCTATAACCGGAATGTGCGAAAAGCCGCTCTTGTCCATGCTTTCCATCAAATTTAAAACGCGCGAAGAAAGCCTTGCACAGCGAATGCTGCTGCCTTTTGTCGCAAAGTCGAGTGCAAGCGGCGGACGGCAAACGTAGTCGAGTGCCTCCCGCAGTGCTTCCACCACCGGCTCGCTCGGCTCCACGATCGGCTCGCCGCCGAGGTTCGCATTGTGCGT
The DNA here is from genome assembly GCA_021029595.1 of Hominenteromicrobium mulieris. Classification (GTDB taxonomy): domain Bacteria; phylum Bacillota; class Clostridia; order Oscillospirales; family Acutalibacteraceae; genus Hominenteromicrobium; species Hominenteromicrobium mulieris. The sequence goes on from JAJJOY010000007.1 coordinate 37,934, forward strand.
CATCAAATTGCGGATTTCCCGGCAGAGATTCAACGTCTCGCGCACAGGTGCGCTTTCATAATGGTTGATGTATTCAAAAACCACGCTGGAATACCGCCGTTGCTTTGCGGTGCTGAACTTTACCTCAAGCTCATCCTCCAGCTGTTTATATAAATCGATAAATTCATCGCTGCGCATGGATCACACTCCTTTTTTTCAAGAATACCACAAAAAGTGCCTCCGCGCAAGGCTTTGCAGATAACAAAAAACCCGATACAAATTGTATCGGGTTTCTGGAGCTGATGGTCAGAATCGAACTGACAACCTGTTCATTACGAGTGAACTGCTCTGCCATTGAGCCACATCAGCATATTGGGTTTTGTAACGTTAATTATTATACCGAATTTTCTCCGTAAAGTCAACCCCTATCGCGAATTTTCTTTTAAAAAATATTTCGCGCGGACAAAATCCGCCTACGCCGGGCGGTTTACGGTTGTAACCACGCACAATGTGTGGTACAATGATACATACAGAAATTCAGGATGGGAAAGGGCGGCTTTTCATGGGTTATAAGCTGGAGCTCGGCGCATGGAGCGCGGTTTTCGCCGTGCCGAACGCGCTTGTAGATCGATATATCAAGGAGGCGGACGGAGATCAGCTCAAGGTCATGCTGTGGCTTCTGCGCCATAACGGGCGGCCGTATGCGGCGGAGGATCTTGCAGCCGCGCTCGGCATCACCCCGCAGCGTGTCGATACCGCGCTCGGCTTCTGGATGAAAAGCGGCCTCATTTGCAGCGTTGACACCCCGCTGGATACTGCCCTTACGCCGAATCACGTGGAGAGCCCCACGGCCGTCGCACCGCAGCCGAAAGCCGCTCCAACACAGCCGCAGCGCCCCACCGCGCCGAAGCGTATGCTGCGCCCGGACGGGCTTTATATCTCGGAGCGCGTAGAGTCCTCCCCGGAGATTCGCCGCCTTGTAGAGGAAGCGCAGAACCTGCTCGGCAAAACGCTTTCCCCCGCGCTTTCCGGCACGCTCATTCAGGCGCACGAAGATTACGGCCTGCCGTGTGAAGTCATTTTAATGCTTATCGCCTACGCGAATAAGATTGGCCGCGCAAACACGAGCTACATCGAATCCACCGTGCGCAACTGGGCAGATTCCAACATTTTAAGCATCGCCGCCGCGGAGGAAAAGCTGCGCGAGCTCGACGAAACCGCCATCGCGTGGAAGCGCTGTGAAAATGCGTTCGGCATCACCTCCCGCCGCGCACCCAGCAAAAACGAGAGCCAATTTGCTCACAGATGGGTGTTCGAGTGGCGCATGCCCGATGAGCTTCTAAACGAAGCCTATAACCGCTGTGTGGATAACACCGGCAAGGTCAACATGAAATACATCAACGCCATTTTGGAATCGTGGCACAACGCGGGCATTCATACCTTGAAAGAAGCCGTGGATGAAAGAATTGCCGCCGAAGCCCGCCGCGAGGGTGCGCATAAGCCTTCTTATGACCTTGACGAATACGAAAAATACGATATTTTTGCTACGGAGAAATAAACCATGGGATATGCAAGGCAGGTCTACACGCAAGCTGAAAATGAATTAAACAGACGTCGCACCACCGCGCAGGATAACGCACAGCGCCGCTTAGAGAACTTCTACGCCGTCTGCCCCGAAGCGGAGGACGTGCGCAGACGCATCGCTTCCACAGCAAGTCGGGCGGCTATGGCCGTTTTGCGCAGCGGCAACGCGCGAGAGACCATGGAAGCTTTAAAAAATGAAAATCTTTCGCTGCAAAAGCAGTTTGCCGATCTCCTCGCCGCGCACGGTCTCACCCGCGCTGACATCGAGCCGCAGTACACCTGCAAGCGCTGCGAAGATACCGGCTATGTAGACGGCCGCATTTGCTCCTGTTACCGCAGTTTATTAAAGCAGATCGCCTACGAAAACCTAAACCGTATCTCCCCGCTGACGCTCTCGTCCTTTGAGGATTTCTCCCTGCTCTATTATTCCGATGTTTCCGTAAACGGCGAGCGTTCCGACCGCGAGCAAATGCGCAACATTTACGACTTCTGCCGGCGCTACGCAGACAACTTCAAAAAGGACAGCGGCAACCTGTTTTTCACAGGCGCTACGGGTCTCGGCAAAACGCACCTTTCCCTCGCCATCGCCGCAGAAGCCATCAATAAGGGGTTCGGCGTAGTGTATGGCACGGCGCAGACTTTTGCCCTTGCTCTCGAGCGCGAGCGCTTCACCCGCACCGAAGAATCCGGCGGCGATACGCTCGATCTTTTAAACGACTGCGACCTGCTCATCATCGACGACCTCGGCATGGAAATCTCATCGTCTTACATCACGGCGACAATCTACAATGTGATTGATACGCGCATCACGCTGAAAAAGCCGACCATCATCAGCACAAACCTCTCCATGCAGGAGCTCGAAAAGCGTTACAACGAGCGTTTCACTTCGCGCATAATCGGATTCTACGACCGCTTGATCTTTCGCGGTAAAGACATCCGCATGAAGAAAAAGCTCAATCCGCAAAACAAACAAAATTAGCACACAAGCAAAAAGCCGAACGGCATCGGAGCTTTCCCCGCCGTTCGGCTTTTATAATTTATTTTAATACTTCGCGGATTCAATCTCTTCAATCACGCCGCGCACGGCTTTCTCCACCGCGCCATCTTCAAACGGCACCGGAATGCCGACATAATGCAGCAGATCGAAATAGCCCAGCGTGCCACCCGCTTTGCACAGCTTCAAATAACGTGCCCAAGCGCTCTCGCGGTCTTTCTTCATCTCGTCATAGAAGAAGAATGTGCAGATCTGCGCCAGCGCGTAATCGATATAATAGAATGGGTAGAGGAAAATGTGCTGCTTCTGCATCCAAAAACCACCGTTTTCCAAGAATGCGTTGCCGTCATAATCGCGCCACGGCATATATTTTTTCTCAATGCTGCGCCACACACCGCGGCGTTCCTTCGCCGTCATCTTCGGGTTCTTGTATACCTCGTGCTGGAACTCATCCACGCACGCCATGTACGGGATAACGGCCAGTGCATCGCACAAATGTGCATAACGGTATTCGTCCGCGCGGTCGCCGAAGAATTTATCCATCCACGGGTAGGTGAAAAATTCCATCGACATCGAGTGGATCTCGCACACCTCGCTCGTAGAGCCCTGCAAAACGCCGATCGGAATCAAGCGCTCGCCGAGATATGCCTGGAACGCATGGCCGGCTTCGTGCGTCAAAACGTCCACGTCTGCAGAAGTACCGTTAAAGTTCGAAAAAATGAACGGTGCTTTGTATTCCGGCAAAGATGTGCAGTAGCCGCCAAGGTGCTTGCCCGGGCGTGTCTCAAGGTCAAACAGCTCGTACTTCGTCATGAAGTCGAAGAATTCCTTTGTTTCGGGCGAGAGCGCGCCATACATTTCGGTCGCCTGCCCCACCATATAATCTTTGCCGCCGATGGGATCTGCGTTGCCGCCTGCAAATGTCAAACTCTCATCGTAGTATTTGACGGAATCCAAACCGAGGCGCTTTGCCTGCGCCTTGCGCATGCGGTCCACCGCCGGCGTGATAACCGTGCGGATCTGCTCGCGGAATTTCTCCACGTGCTCGGGCGTGTAGTCCAGTCTGCCCATATTGCGGTACGCAAGCTCGGTGTAATTGTCATAGCCGAGCTTCTTCGCCATCTCCACGCGCACTTCGATGAGCTTATCGTACAACTCATCGAGCTTGTCGGAAACGCCCTCGTAAAGGTTCGCCCACTTTTCAAACGCTTCTTTGCGCTCCTCGCGGTCGGTGCTCTCCATATGTTTTAAAAGACCGTAGAAATTGCAGGTCTCGCCGCGGAAATCCACCTTGCAGGAAGCCGCAGCCTTAGAATACTCCACGGAAAGCTCCGATTCTTTCACAAGCTCCGGGATAATGCGCTCGTCCTGCGTCTTGAGGTCGTTTTCCAAAACCGCGATGAAATGCGCGCCGTATTCCTTTTCAAAGTCCGCACGGAACGGGCCGTTCACAATGTCTTCCTTCATCGCCTTCTCCGCCGGGATCAGGTTCGGCAGATTTTCGTTCAGGTACGCCATTTCCGCTTCGTAGAATTCATCTGTCGTGTTCATCGTGTTGCGGATGCTGCAAAGCGACGCAATCGTAGACAAGTGCGTGTCGAGCTTTTCAGCGTCTAAAAACACCTTTTTCGCTTCCTCAAAGGTCTTTGCTGCCTTAAATGCCTCGCTGTACCGCTTATATTCCTCCACTGCCGCCGCAATGTCCGGTCGGGTGTACGGAAGTTCACTGAATTTCTGCACAACAATACGCTTCCTTTCCAAAATCTATTTGCGCTTATCATACCACTGCTTCGCACATTTTGCAAGCTGTTTTTGTTTATCCTGCACAGCAAAATGTAATCTATGCAAAAAGAGACCGCGCACAAAGCCCGATCTCTTCTTTTCTTTGAGATAAATTTTAAGTTATTTCAGTTCGCCAACAACCTCACGAATGGACTTCGCCAGAATATTGAGGCCCTTTTCCAACGTATCCATCGGCACCTTCAGCTCCGGCATGATCTTCACAACGGAATCGCGGCGGCCTACACGCTCCACGATGAGGCCGTTTTCAAACGCCTTATGAATGACTGCCTTCGCAACATCGCCCTCAAACGCGCCGAAATCCACGCCCCACAGCAAACCGATGCCGCGTGTCGTGATGCGGCTGTCAATCGTCTCAATGTTCTCCTTGAGGAACTTCTCCACAAACGGCGCACGCTCACGAACCGCGTCTTCCACGTGCTCGTTCAGCATGAACTCCAGGCCCGCTTTCGCTGCGACCAAAGACAGCTGATAGCCGCGGAATGTGCCGTTGTGCTCGCCCGGCTTCCACTGGTCAAGCTCCGGGCGCAACAGCGTCAGCGCAAACGGCATGCCGTAGCCGCCGATGGACTTCGAGAGCGTCACAATGTCCGGCGTGATGCCTGCGCGCTCAAACGAGAAGAACCAGCCGGTACGGGAAGCACCCACCTGCACGTCATCGACAATCATCAAAATGTCGTACTTGTCGCACAGTGCGCGCACGCGACGCAGCCACTCATCGGGCAGCACATAAATGCCGCCGTCCGCCTGCGTCGTTTCCAAAATGATTGCCGCCGGCTTCTCCACGCCGGAGTGGTCGTCCGTGATCAGGCGTTCCATATACGCTACGGTGTCGAGCTCCGGGAACATATACGGTGCCGGAATGTGCGTCACGTTGTAAAGCGGCACGCCTGCGCCCTTGCGGGAGTCCGCATTCGTTGTCAGCGCTAAAGAACCCAGCGTCATGCCGTGGAACGCACCCATCAGTGCAAAGACATTGTTGCGCTTCTTTACCTTGCGAGCCAGCTTCAAGGCCGCTTCCACCGCGTTTGTGCCGGTCGGGCCTACAAACTGAATTTTATAGTCAAAGCCGCGTGGGCGAATGACTTCATTTTCAAAATATTCTATGAACTCGCGCTTCGGTTTCGTGTACATGTCAAGCGCGTGCATCACGCCGTCGTTTTGCAAATAGTCAACGACCTTCTCTTTGATGTACGGGTTGTTATGCCCGTAGTTCAGTGCGCCGGAGCCGCAAAAGAAGTCGATATACTCCTTGCCGTTCTCATCCGTCTGGATAGAGCCCTTCGCCTTGACAAAGACCGTCGGGAAGTTACGGCAGTAAGAGCGAACTTCGGATTCATACGTTTCAAATACTTTCGTGTTGTTTGTACTCATGTAGTACCATCCTTTCTACCATGCCATCTGCATGATTCAGCGATCACACGCGTTATGCGTGGGGCTGCGTTTTTCCCGCTCATGAGTTTTGAAGCGAGAGTCAGCGGTCGTTCGGCCAATGTGTAATAGAAATTTTGGCCGGATCCATACGGCACGCACAAATCGTTTTGTGCGATACCGTGATTAAGTTTACCACACTTGTCCGAAAAAAGAAAGGTCTTCTTTCGCAAAAACACATATATCTCTGCAAAAATTCTGCAAAAAAGAGCAGCGCCCGCAAAAGACGCTGCCCAAATTTACAAAATTTAAATTTATTCGATGTTCTCGCCGAGCGTACCCTGGCTGAGCGCCTTCAGATACGCAGTGATGAAATCATCAAGGTCGCCGTCCATCACCGCGCTGATGTTGCCCTTTTCGCAGCCCGTGCGGTGATCCTTTACGAGCGTGTACGGCATGAAGACATAGGAGCGAATCTGGCTGCCCCACGTGATCTCCTTCTGCTCGCCCTTAATGTCGGAGATTTTTTCAAGATGTTCACGTTCCTTGATCTCAACGAGCTTAGAGATAAGCATTTTCATAGCCACGTCGCGGTTCTGGTACTGGCTGCGTTCCACCTGGCAGGAAACGACAATGCCCGTCGGAATGTGGATCAAACGCACGGCCGAAGAGGTCTTGTTGACCTTCTGTCCGCCCGCACCGCTCGCACGGTACACTTCCATCTTAATATCGTCCGGGTTGATTTCCACGCTGAGGTCCTCGTCAATCTCCGGCATAACCTCCAGAGAGGAGAATGAAGTGTGGCGGCGGCCTGCGGAATCGAACGGCGAGACGCGTACCAAACGGTGAACACCCGCTTCACTCTTCAAAAAGCCATAAGCATTTTCGCCCTCGACAAGGATGGAAGCGCTCTTCAGGCCCGCTTCGTCGCCCTCAAGGTAATCGAGCGTAGAAACCTTAAAGCCATGACGCTCACCCCAACGGTTGTACATACGGAACAGCATCTCGGCCCAGTCCTGTGCCTCCGTGCCGCCGGAACCCGCATGGAACGTCAAAATCGCGTTCTTACTGTCATATTCGCCGGTGAGAAGCGTTGTCAGACGCATCGTCTCAATCTCTTTGCCGATGGCCTCCACTTCCTCCTGTGCCTCCGGCAAAAGAGAAAGGTCTTCTTCCTCATTGCCCATTTCAATGAGCGTCAGCGTATCTTCGCAGCGGGAAACAAGGTTCAGGTACGTCTCGTCCTTCTGTTTTAACGCAGCAGTCTTCTGCAAAATCTTCTGTGCAGATTCCATGTTGTCGTAAAAGCCCGGCTCCGCCGCCTTGTTTTCCAGCATCTCCACTTCTTCACGCAGTCTTTCAAGGCCCAGTGCGTCCTTCAATTCATCCAGCGCCGCCTGCTTTTCATTCAGTTCATGTTTTAATACTTCATATTGCAGCATACGTTTTCGTTACCTTTCAAAAATATCCGTCCAAACCCGCCTTCAAACATTTCACGGCGGCGTTCAGCTTAAATGTGCGCAAATCTCTGTTTATTATAATAGATAACCCGCCGTTTGTAAATAGAAAAAATGCGGGAAAACGCACGGTTTCGCTGAAATCTTAATATTTGCCTTTCTTGAAGTTTTACTTCGTTTTCTCACTGAATTATTAACAGTCTGAAAATTTGCGCGCTTTGCATTGCGATTGCGGGCATTTTGTAGTATTATATGAATAAGAAAATAATTCTGGCAGTATTCTGACCGTCTTTCGAATATTGCCAACCGAATTTTGGAGGTTCTGTTTTGGACTACAAAGGCATCAAGTGTCCCGTGTGCGACAAGCCGTTTACGGAAAATGACGATATCGTCGTTTGCCCGGTCTGCGGTGCACCGTACCACAGAGGCTGCTATAAAGAAAAAGGTGCGTGCATTTTCACAGATCTGCACGAAAGCGGCAAGACTTGGGCGCCGCCTGTTCCGCCGGACGCGCCGAACACGGCCAGTGAGCTTAAAGACAAGGAATGCCCGAACTGTGGCACCTTAAACGCCCACAGCGCGCTGTTCTGCAACATCTGCGGCACTTCCCTCACCGGCGCGCCGGATGAACACCGCAACACGGGCTACAACACGCAGCAAAATCCGAATAACGCGAACAATCCGAACGGCTATAACAATTACAATAACCCGTACGGCAGTTATCCCCCGCCGCAAAACAACGCAAACTATCAGAGCCGCGGCTTTGGCGGCGTGCCGTTCGCGTTCGACCCCATGGGCGGCGCAAATCCCGCGGAATTTGTTGCGGATAATGTCACCTACGGCGACGTGAGCAAGGTCGTGCAGCAGAATACGGCGTATTACCTTTCCGTGTTCCGCAATATTAAGTCTTTCGGGCGCAGCAAGTTCAATTTCAGCGCGTTCCTGTTCTCCGGCGGTTGGCTCCTGTATCGCAAGCAGTACAAGGCGGGCATCATCACAACGACAATCATGTTCCTTTTATATATCGCAAACCTGATGCTCTCGTGTTTCGTCGTCAACCCCATCACGACGCACGTTATCGATAACGCCGGCGTGTCTTCATCGGATCTCAGCTATGTGCAGCTTGCAAACCTGCTTTCGCAGTACTTGATGGATAACCCCTCACAGTATCTTTTGTTCTGCCTGCCGCTTTTGTGCAGCGCCCTGATGCTCGGCATTATGATCTTCGTCGGCGTGCGCGCAAACCGCATGTATTTAAATCACTGCGTCCGCACCGTGCAGGAGATTAAAAGCGTCAGCAATACGGAAACCGACCTTTCCGCAGAATACACCGCACGCGGCGGCGTGAACGTTGTCGTAACGTTCTGCCTGCTCGCCTGCTATATGATCCTGCGTTGGATCCCGCTCTTTTTGACTTGATTCCAGCTTAAAAGCGACATCACCGCTTACGGTTTCACGCGGTAATGTCGTTTAAAATAAAACACATTTGGAAAATAGGAAGTATATTTGGAGGTATTGATTTATGAAAACCGTCAGAAAAGCCGTCATCCCCGCAGCAGGCCTCGGCACACGCGTGCTCCCGGCATCGAAAGCGATGCCCAAGGAAATGCTGCCCATTGTGGATAAGCCCGCTATCCAGTTTATTGTGGAGGAAGCGGTCCGCGCCGGCATTACGGATATTCTCATCATCACAAACCGCGGCAAATCCATCATGGAAGATCATTTCGACCGCGCCCCGGAGCTTGAGGAGCGTCTGCTCGCAAGCGGCAAAAAAGAAGTGTACGATGAAGTTGTGAACCTTGCGCACCTTGCAAACATCACCTACATCCGCCAGAAAGAGACGCGAGGTCTCGGCCACGCCATCTCCTGTGCCAAAGCATTTGTCGGCGATGAGCCATTTGCCGTTCTCTACGGCGATGACGTCATCCTCGGCGAAGATCCCGCCTGTGGCCAGCTCATCCGCGCTTATAACGAGACCGGCAAGGGTGTCGTCGGCGTGAAAGAGGTCAGCGAAGAAGCCATTCAGCGCTACTCCTCCCTCAAGGTAGAGCCTTTGCACGATAACTGGTTCACCTGCACCGATATGATCGAAAAGCCGAGTAAGGATAAGATTATGTCGCTTTACTCCATCCTCGGCCGCTGCGTATTGCCGCCGCAGATTTTTGACATTCTCGCCCACACCGCACCCGGCGCCGGCGGCGAAATTCAGCTCACCGATGCCATGTGTGAGCTTGCCCGCACCGAAAGCATGATCGCCGTCGATTTCACCGGCAAGCGCTACGATATGGGCAATAAGCTCGGCGTCATGCAGGCACAGGTAGAGGTCGCCTTAAAGCACCCCGAGATTGGCGAAAGCTTCCGCGCCTACCTTAAAGAGCTTGCCAAAACACTTTAAATGTAAAGTTGATTCACGTTACACGTATGTAAAGTCCATTCACTTTGTAAAGTCAGTCAACTTTACAAAGTGCCTATATCGAATTTGATTTTCCAAAAATCCGCCGAGTTCCAAGATTTTTCTTGACTTTGCGGATTTTTATGTTATAATACTTTTGTTAGTTTGTGCTTATGCGTTTTGTGTAACACAAATGACAATCCTTGCTCCGTTTAAAAGTACGGGGCCAAAGTCCAAAAGGAGGTGCAAACCATGACAGAGGTAGTAAAGAACAAGTACGAGACCGTTATCGTTCTCTCCGCAAAGCTCGGTGAGGAAGGTAATGCAGAGCTGGTCGAAAAGTTCAAGGCATTGATTGCAAAGCACGGCACTGTCGAGAGCGTTGACGAGTGGGGTAAGAGAAGACTCGCGTATCCGATCAACAAGGAAACCGAAGGCTACTACACCCTCGTAAACTTCGAGAGCACGCCGGACTTCACCGCTGAGCTGGACAGACGCTATAAGATCACTGACGGCGTTCTCCGTTCCATCATCGTGAAGAAAGATCCCCGTTTTGCAACCGCTGCTGCAAAGCCGCGTAAAGCCGCTGAGCCGAAGCCGATCGACGTTGAGGCTGTCGCAGCCGAGGCTGTCGAAGCAAACGAGTCCGCTGCTGAGTAAGTTTTTTAAAACGAAAGAGAGTTGTTACCTATGTTGAATGTTGCAGTTGTTATGGGCAGACTGGTTGCCGATCCTGAGCTTCGCCACACCCCGAGCGATGTTGCCGTTACCAGCTTCACGCTGGCGGTAGACCGCTCCTATGTTAAGTCCGGCACAGAACGTCAGGCTGATTTCATTGATGTTGTCGCTTGGCGCAGCACCGCGGATTTTGTATGCAAATACTTCCGCAAGGGCCAGATGATGGCGGTTCACGGTTCCATTCAGACACGCACATATACAGATAAGGACGGCAATAAGCGCAAGGCGACTGAGATTGTTGCGAACGATGTCAATTTTGCGGATTCCAAACGCAGTGACAGCGGCGCAAATTACGGTGCCCCCTCCGCCCCGTCTTACGGCAATAATTACGGAAGTAACAGCGCAGCCGGAAATGAAATGCAGCGCCCGGCTTACAGCGAACCCGCTCCCACCTATTCAAGTGGTAACAGCGGAGATTTCGAGGAGATCATCGGGGACGACGACCTGCCGTTCTGATGATCTAACAACGACTAAGATAAGGAGGCTTTCGCAATGGCAGACAGACCGGAGAGAGATAATCGCCGCGGTGGTCGCAAGGGCCGCAGAAAAGTATGCAGCTTCTGCGTTGACAAAGCGGATTACATCGATTACAAGGATGTTGCCAAGCTTCGCCGTTTTATTTCTGAAAGAGGCAAGATCCTCCCCAGAAGAGTTACGGGAACTTGTGCACATCATCAGCGTGGCCTGACAGTCGCTATCAAGCGTGCTCGTCACCTCGCTCTCCTGCCCTTCAGCAGCGACTGATCGTGCAGATCTAATATCAGCGTACAAGGGAGATTTTCGTCGGAAGGTCTCCCTTTTGCTATCCCCCATTGATTTGCAAAACCCGCACTCTGTGCCTTTAACGGTACAGAATGCGGGTTTCTTTTAATTTACTTGAACCGTCATCAGAACAGACGAATGATCTTGCCGCCGCAGCCGCAATGGTACCGCTCCGGATGCTGCACCACTGCCGTGAGTTTCATGCGCGGAAACTGCCTTTTGCATTTTGTACATTGCAGCATATATTTCACCGGTTTCTCCTCGTACTCCACAAGTGCTTCCTTCGTCGTTGCCGTAATGCAGTAGCTATACGCGTTGTTCATCTTACCTGCGTATGTCTTCCAAAGGAGCTTGTGATTCATGCAGCGCGGGCACGTGTGCAAAAGCTCATGCGCCAAAACACTGCGCACACAATTCTCGTCCTTGTCCTCCAAATACGCTGAGACCTCGATTCGATATTCATATTTTTCGCCATGTAATCGCATACAGCGACCGTAGCGTTTTTTTGCGCGCGTGTTGATCTGCACCTCCGGCTCGATGTTGCCCGAGACCGGGATATCCAGCGCACGCACTTCTTCGTAGATTTCTTTCATCAATGCGTTATAATCATACTTCATAAAGTTTCCTCGCTTTTCTTTATTTTACTACTATCTACTACGAAAGAAAAGTGGTATAATTTAAAAGGAAAATCGTTTTCCTATCAATTTTTCGGAGGAATTTTCATGAAGTATTATTCGATCGGCTACGCCGTCAACGACGGTTTGCCGGAAGTTACACGCGAAGATGTACAGAAGCTCACCCACATGAACCTTGCGTTCGGTCTCATCAGCGAAAACGGCCTTTTGGATCTGCACCAGATGACACATCTCGATCTCATCCCGCAGTTCCGCGATTGGAACCCCGCTCTGCGCGTAGTGCTTTCCGTCGGTGGCTGGGGCGCGGGCGGCTTCTCCCTCATGTCCCGTACCGAAGAAGGCCGCCGCGCATTTGCGGAGTCTTGCCGCAAAGCCGTGGAGGAGTATCACCTCGATGGCATCGATATCGACTGGGAATACCCGTGCAGCGACCAAGCTGAGATTGACTGTGACTCGAGCGATAAACAGAACTACACAAAGCTCCTGCAAGCTCTGCGCGACGCCCTTGGCATGAACCGCATCGTCTCCACCGCTGTCGGCGCAGGTGATTATTTCCCGGAAAACACCGAAATGGACAAGGTCGCCGAGATTGTCGATTACGTGCAGCTCATGACCTACGACATGCGCAACGGCTTCACGCATCAGGCCGGCCACCACGCCTCCCTCAGTGCAAGCCGCGGCGATACGAGCAATACGAATACGCGCTACATCGTCGAGCTGTTCCACAACGCCGGTGTGCCGTACAATAAGCTCGTCGTCGGCGCAGCATTCTACTGCCGCCATTACACGGGCGCCGCAAACGTCAACAACGGCCTCCTGCAGGAAGCCAGCGCCGGTATGTACGGCCCGAACTACGACGGTCTCACCGAGGAGTTCCGCCGCGAGCATAACTACACGGAATATTGGGACGAGGACGCTGAAGCCGCATATCTCTGGAACGGCGAAACATTCATCAGCTTCGAGTCCCCCGAGGCTATCCGCCGCAAGTGCGAGTTCGTCAAGGAAAAGGGCATGCTCGGCGTCATGTACTGGGAGCACAGCGCCGACCACACCCGTGAGCTGCTCACTGTCATCGCAAAAACACTGAATATCTAAATTCTAACGGAAAAGGAGCCTGCGCGCATGAAAACCGCGTTCAGGCTCCCTTTTTACCGATAAAAACAAGAACTATCCCTGTTTTTGTAAAATAAAAGACCCATCGGAAATTCCGATAGGTCTTTTGGCGTGGCAGGGGCAGAAGGATTCGAACCCTCGGCACGTGGTTTTGGAGTGGATGTGGAAAAAGCATTAACGGACATACAACAGCCGGTTTTCCGCGCCCCTTATTTTAAAGGTAGCCACCAGGTTTTTCAGCATCTCCGCCTGGCCGGACAGCTCTTCGCTAGCTGCGGCGCTGCGCTGGGCGTTATCCGCGTTGCTGTCCACCACGCTTGAGATCTGCTCTATGCCATAGGCAATCTCTGCAGCGCCCTCCGCCTGGCGGCTGGTGTTTTCAGCAATACTATCGATGAGCCCACTCATCTCGTCAGCATGGGTAACCACTGCTAACATGGACTCCGAAGTCTCCTGCGCGGCCCTGGTCCCCTCATCTATAGAGCCAACGGTTTCACCCAGCAGGACCGTTGTTTCCCGGGCAGCCTCCGCAGACCGGCTGGCAAGAGAACGCACCTCTTCCGCTACCACGGCAAAGCCCTTGTCGGCTTCACCGGCCCTGGCTGCCTCTAGGGAGCCATCCGTCAGGGCCACACGTACAGCCCGGCGGGGTAGGCTTCGTTCTGGTCCACTGTGTGCTTGATGTATGCCTCCATCTCCGGGATGTCCATATCTCCGTATTCGATGGTATCCCGCTGTGTTTCCAGCATTGTAAGGGTCCTGTTCATCCACGCGCTGGTCTCTTGGATAGTCTTACCTGTAGTGGTTTGAAGCAGCTCTTCACTTTTTATCAAGAGTGCGTCAGACACTCTGGAATAGACTACTACAAGCAGCGCCGACACTGTTAGGACAACACTAATAACAATTGCCGAAACAAGCTTAGCCGTTATCCCCTTGGCCTTGCTGACCTTTTTTCGCAACTCGATTTTCTTGCATACCCTTATTCTCTCCTATCTTTCCCGCAGACTGCTGGGACAAAAATCACCTTGCCATATTCAATTTTGTGTATACACTTTTTGTGGAAAAAATCAACTGCTTTTCGGGCACCGTGATAAAGAAAGCGTGAGCAGCAAGCTATAGCATAAAACCGCAGCAGTGGAGAAGTTATCAAAAAAGCAGGCAGCGCTTTTCACGCCGCCTGCTCGAAGCAAGATCACTTTTGCGTTTCCCCGACGAACACCCTGTCCCGGAAGCACACGTTCCGGTCGCTGGTGGCGCCAAAGAGCTGGAACATCCCTTTCACCCCGTCGGTGACCCACAGGAAGAGCTTCTCCCCATCGAATTGGAATTTCCAGGTCTGGTAATGGCCCGTTTCCCGCCAGCAGACTGTGAGTAGCAGGGTATCCTGGTCCACCCAGGTGTGGTGGGCAGAGTAGGACCAGGCCCGAGAGCGCTGTTCCGGCCCCCGCAGGGGGCTGTTGCTGGGGATCTCAATGGCAAAGGTCGTCTCCCCGTGCCGATCCGTTACGCAGGAGCTCTCCAGAGACTGGATGCCGTCCACGGCAATGGCCAGCCGGCTGTTTGCCAGCTGCAGCCGGAGCTGGTGCTGCTCCTGACTGTCTACTGATTTTAAGAGGTATGTCTTGTCCTGCAGCAAGGCCTGCAAATAGGAGGAGCTTGGCTCATACACAGCAGGGGCTTCCCATTGGCAGAGTACCTTTTGCAAATGCTCATAGGCCCAAGCATCCCGCCCCTTTTGGGGATCTGTCAAGTTCGCAAGCAGGTATTGTTCCACCAGAGGGAAGACCCGAGTGCCGTCGATTTCTTCCGCTGTGGTGACGATGACCATGTCCTTTTGTGGAAACACCATAATATACTGACCAAAAGCGCCGTCCGCCCGGTAGCTGCCGGAGTTGTTTTCCCAGATCTGATAGCCGTACCGCTGGCCCCAGCCGGCGCAGCCCTGTCCCAGGGTGGGGACGTGGGGAGCGGTGGCCTCATCAATCCACTCCTCCGAAAGGAGCCGCTGGCCATTCCATAGGCCCTTGTTCAGGTAGAGCACGCCCACCTTGCACAGATCCCTGGGGGCGATAAGCAATCCCCAAGCACCGGTGTTTACTTTGCCGTTGACGTCCCAGCACACGTCGGTGATTCCCAGGGGTTCAAAGAGCTTCTCCTGCAACCACTGAAACAGGCTCTTACCCGTTGTCCGGCTGATGACCTCCGAGAGCATATAGGTGCCGCCGGAGTTGTACACAAAATGTTCCCCCGGCGCGTAAGCCATTTTCCGGGTGAAGAAGATTTCCGGCCAAGGGGTGCCCTCGCTGTTGCACATATCCCCTACGGTGTCCCGTTCATGGCCGGTACTCATGGTCAGCACGTCCCGCAGGGTGATCTCCCTTGCTCGGGGGTCCATGTCTAGGTCTTTGCATTCCGGGAAATAGTCCAGCAGCGGGTCGTTCACATTCACAAGACCCTCCTGCACGGCGAATCCAATGGCTGTGGAGGTGAAGGTCTTGCTCACCGAGTACACCAGCCGCTTATCGCTGGCCCGGAAGGGATAGCGGGCGGCATCCACCACGGCTTTCCCGTGGCGGATGATGTGGAGCGTGCGCAGCTTGTAGTGGGCCTTGTCGCACTCCTGCAGGAAGTTCGCGACGTCGATAGAGGAAATGCCCACGTCCTCCGGTAAGTAGAAACGGTCGAATAAGTCTGCCAAGTTATTCCGCCCCTTCCTTTCTCATGTTGGCCACCTCTTTGTCGGCATCCATCCGGCTGCTGAACAGCACCAGCAAAATACTGCACACCAGGGGGATTACGGCGTAGCCCACAGTCTCCATCACCCGGGTGAAGGAGGACTGGGCCAGGCCTGCGTTGGCCGCTTCGCCGCTGTAGCCGCCAATGGCCAGCACAGCCGCCACGCCCACGCTGCCCAGGAGCATTCCAAACCGCATGCCGAATTGGGCGATGCTGGTGGAAAGGCCGGAGAGGTCGGTTTTGTTTTTTAAGTTGATGTAGTCAGCCACATCGGCGGTAGCGGTACCCAGCAGCACACCAAAGAAAGCGCTGCCAATGCCGTACACCGCATTGCCAATCAAAACGAAGACCAAGTTGGGGACGATCATCAAGGCGTAGCCCACCACCTGGAACAAGGAACCCAGTACAAGCACCTTTCGCTTGCCCAGCTTGGCATTGGCAATAGGTACAATGCCAAACAGGCAGCAGAGGATACCAGGCACCAGCTTTGCATAGCTGATCTGGGTCATGTAGCCGGCATCGCCCAGTACATCACGCAGGAAGTAGATGGCCATAGAGCCGAAAATCATACCGGCAAAGTTGTAAGTGAGGAACATACCAAACAGCGGGAGGGCGTATTTGCAGCCAAAGACATACTTCAGCTGGGTTTTGACGGGCAGAGAGGGGCGCTTCCGGGCCGCGCTGAGCTGCTGAGCGGCTTCGGCCCACACCTCCGGGGTCTCCCGGCAGATAATGCCGGTGAGGAAGGGCAGGATAAAGCCAATGGAGCAGAAAATCAGGCTCAGACCGAAGTAGCCTTTTTCATAGCCGCCAAAATACATAAGCACCGGCACGCCGTAGGCACTAACGATCAAGTTGGAGATCTGTCCCAAAAGGCCGCCCAAGTTAGTGACCTTTGCTCGTTCCACAGAGTTGGAAGTTATCTTGATGAGCAGGGTGGCGGTGGCGACACTGATAACGGCGCCGAACACAGCTACATGGAGCAGGTAGTTTACAAACACCCAGATCATCCGCCCGGTGGGGCTGAAGCTGGTAGGGGTGTTAAAGATCAGGAACACGGGCAGGGCCACAAAAAAAGCGGTGCCCAGGATCCAGGGGCGGGCCTTACCTATCTTGGTGTGAGTCATGTCAATGAGGAAGCCGCTCAGGCCTTCTGTAACGGCGTTGATGATCCGGGCAGCGGTCATCATGGCGGTGATGAAGCCCATGGAAAGCAGCAGGTTGTCCGTCAAATAGATGGTGAGGAAGCCGCCCATAATGCCGGCAATGCAGCTGGATCCGCAGCCGTTGAGGGCAAAGCCGATCATTTGCGACACAGGGAGCTTATCTTGTTTCTTTTCTGTCATTTTTTCAATCCTCCAAGTCGAAGAAATGCGGCAGGCGGTGCGCGCACTCCGCTTGCAGCTATACTATTAGAATACCACGGGGAGAGTTGAGAAAATATGGCGGAATTGACTGCTCTTTAGGGAGAAATTGACTAATCTTGCCGAAAAAATGGATTTTGGGTAATTTCTTTTCGATAATTTCTAGGGGTACAGCCATAGTATTTTCGGAAACATTGGATAAAGCTGCCTTCATCGGCAAAGCCCGTTTCCAGGGCGATTTCCGAGATTTTTTTGGATGTCTGAGCGAGCAGCTGCTCTGCCTGAAGAACCCGGTATTTGGCTAGGTATTGGGAGAAAGTGGCTCCCGTATACTTTTTGAAAAAGCGGCAGAAATACTCTTTCGAGAAGAAAAACTGCTGCGCCATCTGGGCGGTGTTCAGGGGCTCGCTGTAATGGTCATGAATGTAAGTCAGGATCCCCTCCAGCTTTCGAAAGGGCTCCTGAGAGGTGCTGTCTTTGGCCCGGTCCCGTTCCTGGCAGCACTGGGTGAGCAGGACATAGACAATCTCGCAGATCTGCCGGAGGACAAGCACTGACAGGAAGGGAGTACCCTCCTGCTCATACCACTCGTTAAGCGCAAGGATCAGGGATTGAATTTTCGTATTAGCCTCCTCTGTGAGGACGAAATAGCATGTATCGAAATTGGGGATCAGGCTTTTTAAGAAGGAGTAGCTGATTTGCAGCGTGATGCCGGTGATGGCAAAGCCGTCTGTGGCGAAATAGGGGATGGAGGAGTGGACCTCCCGGCTATTGACCAGCACAATGTGCTGAGGTGTCACATCTTCCACCCGGCCGTTGATAAAAAAGCGCGAGGAGCCTTCAAAAGCTGTATTGATCTCCAATTCCGGATGCCAATGGCTTTTGACAATTTGGCTTCCCGGCCTGGTGTGCCGGATGATGAAGCCCGGGACAGCTCCGTATATCTCCACTTTTTCAAAAATGCCGTGGTCGGGCATGGGAATCAGCTCCTTCCTGTGTTTGTTAATTATACCGGAATCCGTCGAATATAGTACCCTTTTTCTTTACCGACCCAGTTCCACATGACCTCGTAACCAAGCTCATTGAGAACAGCGATATCTTTTGTCAGCGTCCTGCGCTCACACGAAATGCCCATATCTCCAAGCTTGTTGCAAATCTGACTTGTGGAGAGGGGATTCTGCTCATCCGTCTCTTGACGAAGAAGCTCAAGGAGCTTCAGCAGCTTATATTTCAGCCAGTTTTCCTGTGCCATTTGCCATCTCCAAGGGTATTCCTTCAAAAAGGTATAAACTATTATTAAACATTATAGCACAAATCCCGTCGATTTACAAGGTTTTGCTGTCACTTTTCCGCGACATCTCTGTGCTTTCCCGAATTCAAATCCCGTCGGGTGCTGTTTTGCCAACTTCTTTGCTGCGCAAAGAAACGCGAAAAGTAACACGCCAATTTCACTGCCTAAAAGCAAAAAACAGGGGCTGGCGCGGCCTCAATGACCGTTCCAACCCTTGTTTCAGCGGTATTTTCCTATATTGAGGGCTATTTTGCCTCGAAAAGCATGAAAAAACCTCTCTAGTCTTGGTAGACAAAAGAGGTTTCTTTCGTGGTGCGCGAGACGGGACTTGAACCCGTACGTCATAAACACACGCCCCTCAAACGTGCCTGTCTGCCAATTCCAGCACTCGCGCTCAACAATATGTATTATAGCACAAGCCATGCTGTTTGTCAACTGTTATTTCTCAAAACGCAAAAACATGTCCGTTTTTTGCATTTTACCGCAAAATGCTGGTGAAAAAGGTCAAAACATGCTATACTGCATATAACAGGAACATGGGAGGAAAACACGATGACGTACACAAAACACTATACGTCGCCGCTTGGCATGATCTTGCTTGCGGCAGATGACGCGGGGCTTACAGGGCTGTGGTTTGAAGGCAGCAAGTATTTTGCGGCAGAGCTGCCGAAGGAGCACACAGAACAGGACACACCCGTTTTGCTCGAAACCACACAGTGGCTCGACGTATATTTTGCCGGAAAAGAACCGGATTTCACGCCACTGCTGCACCTCGTCGGCTCGGATTTTCGGCAGGCGGTTTGGAACATCCTGCTCTCTATCCCCTACGGCCGGACGATGACCTACGGCCAGATTGCAAAGCAGCTTGCAAAAAACACCGGGATAGACAAAATGTCCGCACAGGCGGTTGGCGGTGCGGTCGGGCACAATCCAATCTCAATCATCGTCCCCTGCCACCGCGTTGTGGGCGCAAGCGGCAGCCTGACCGGCTACGCCGGCGGCCTTGATAAGAAAATCGCGCTGTTGGAGCTCGAAAAAACCGACACCGCAAGATTTTTCCGCCCGAAAAAGGGTACGGCGCTGTAACACGCCCTTACACTAGAATAAACGAAAAGATCCTCCGTTATTGAACAGCACCCCATTTGTTAGACAGTATGATATAATGTCTAACAGGTGGGGTGATTTTAATGCCAAAGGGAGTACCAAACAAACGATACACGCCGGAATTCAAGAAGCTGGTCGTGGAAACCATGATGAAAGAAAAGATGAGTTACAGAGAAACGGCTCGACAATTTGAAATCAGCAATCATCACAGAGTACAAGACTGGGAACGAATCTATCTGACGGAGGGTCCAGAAGGTTTTGCCATCGAACGGCGTGGCCGCGGCAGTAAGAGCCGTCCGCCAAAGCCGTTGCCGAAGCAGGTAGAAGAAGATCTGCTGGCCGAAGTGCAGCGACTGCGTGCGGAGAACGATTACCTAAAAAACTTGCAAGCCTTGGTTTTGGAAGACGAGCGACGCCGGCACAAAAAACGCAGGTAGTTCAAAAGCTAAGGCAAAAACACGCACTCAGTATTCTGCTCTCAATCGCTCAACTGCCCCGTGCCACTTTCTACTATCATTTGAAGCGGATAAACAGTGTAGATAAGTATAAAGCTGTCAAAGCGGAGATCACGGCCATCTACCATGAAAACAAAGGAAGATACGGCTATCGCCGCATTACAACAGAACTTCACAAGCGCAATTTCCTCCTGAACCACAAGACTGTCCAGCGGCTGATGAAGGAGCTGGGCTTGGTTTGCCGTGTCAGGATGAAGAAGTATCGCTCTTATAAGGGAGAAGTGGGCAAAATCGCACCAAATCTGCTAAATCGGGATTTCCATGCCGAAAAGCCGAATCAGAAATGGGTCACGGATGTGACAGAGTTCAGTTTGTTCGGAGAAAAGCTCTATCTGTCCCCGATTCTCGATCTGTGCAGCAGCGATCTGGTCAGCTATACCATCTCTGCGCATCCTGTTCTGAGTATGGTTACGATTATGCTGGATAAGGCTTTTGAGAAGATACCGGATGGAACCGGGTTGATCCTTCATTCTGACCAGGGCTGGCAGTACCAACAGATGCTCCGGGAGAAAGGTGTTCGCCAGAGCATGAGCCGCAAGGGAAACTGTCTGGACAATGCTGTGATAGAAAATTTCTTCGAGCTGCTCAAAAGTGAGCTGCTGTATTTGCAGGAGTTTCGCTCCATGGAACACTTCAAACTGGAACTGATCGAATATCTGGATTACTACAACAACTGCAGGATCAAGGCAAAGCTAAAGGGCTTGCCGCCTGCAATTCACAGACAGCAAGCCCTTTCGGCTGCTTGAACAATTCTTACTTCAAAATATTGTCTAACTTTTTGGGGTCACTTCATATGCCTGCGGGAGATCTTTTTGCTATAAAAACCAAGCTAAATGTAAAATAAAAGACCTATCGGAATTCCCGATAGGTCTTTTGGCGTGGTGCGCGAGACGGGACTTGAACCCGTACGTCATAAACACACGCCCCTCAAACGTGCCTGTCTGCCAATTCCAGCACTCGCGCTCAACAAGTGATATTATAGCAACAAACAGGCAAATTGTCAAGACTATTTTAAAAGAAACTTGAATTTTTGTAAAAAACCGGATTTGCGTCGGTTTAATCCTCAACGATGATGGCGTTTTCTTCTTTGACTTCTTCCGCAAGCAGCATGCGCACGGGGTGCTCGGCAGTATACGGTTGCCATGTGGGCAAGCCCTCCCCATTCGGGTCGCCAGTCTTTGCGAAGTTTGCCCAGTAGGAGGACATTGCAGCTTCAAGCGTATAGTCGCACGGTTCCCACGGGCGCCAGCATCTGTTCATCGTGTGGAAAACATACCACAACTCGGACGAATGGAACGCACCTGCGTTGTCGCCCGGCAACTGACGGTTGAAGAAATAGATGTAGCTCGGGCATCTGCCGAGTTTATTCTGGTTCTTCGCCCAGCGCACGGCGCTCTTTTCGAGAATTCTCTCGCCCGCTGCGATGTCGCCGCCGGTGCAGCCGATCATGTAATCGATGTCGTGCGCATTGCCGGAAAGCGCCACTTCGTCTACGGAAGCCTTCAGCAGCACGTTATCAACAACGGGCTGCCACGCAAGACCGCTTGGGGACTGGATGGTATACTGCACCTCAGCAATCTTTTCTGCCGGGACAGCGCGCATCTCTTCGATGTTTTTCGCGCCGAGCTTTTCCATCAGCTCTTTGGAGGACTTCACGCGCATTTCAACGGAAACATCGTGCGAAAGGCCGCCGAGGCCGCCTGCGCTCTGCAAAACAGCGCGCTTAATCTTGCCGCGCGTCAAATCGGACGAAATAAGCGTCTGCACGCTCATGCAGCCTGCAGACTGGCCCGCTGCCGTGATGCAGTCCGGGTCGCCACCGAACGCTGCAATATTCTCGTATACCCAGTCGATCGCTGCAACTTGATCGTAAATACCGTAGTTGCCGCTGATGCCCTCGGGATTTTCGGCATCGAGCTCCGGATGCACAAAGAAGCCGAGTGCGCCGACACGGTAGTTGATGGAGACGAACACCACGCCGTTTTTCGCAAACTGCTCGCCGTCGAACTCCTTTTCCGCGCCGCTGCCATGCGTGAACGCACCGCCGTGAATCCAGAAGAACACGGGCAACTTATCGCCCGGCTGCGCAGATGCAGGCGTCCAGATGTTCAGATACAGGCAGTCTTCGCTCTGCTTTAGGTTTTCATCACTGTAAAATTCCTTGCCGTAGAGATCCATTTTGGACAGATCAGTCTGCGGTGCTTTGGCGGAGAACTCCAGTGCGGGGCGCACACCCTCCCACTTTGCGTGCGGCTGCGGACGCTTCCAGCGCAGCTCGCCGACCGGCGGTGCAGCATACGGCACGCCCTTGAAGATCACGCTTTGTTTATCATCGGAAAACGCACCTTCGAGTGCGCCTTCTTTGACGGTTACGATCGTATTCATTGAAACTTCCTCCCAGGGATAAAATTCACGGCAACGCCGCGGATAAATTTTTGCGGTGCTGTCGGTGGTTTATAAATTTAATTTATGCGTTAAGCTGCTTCAGGAGCATCTCACCTGCGCCGGCGGGCACACTGTCGCCGCCAAACGATAACAGCGCACGCAGCGGCATTTCCGCCATCATACGTGCCATGGCCTCGCCCATGCCGATGTCGTCCGCATCTGCCTGTGCAAGCGGGTTCTGTGCCATCATCTTGCCGAGAATCTCGCGGCCGACGGGACTTTCCATAATCTCTTCAATCGTGGAATTCATTGTGTAGACGCGCTTAATCTGCGTAGTAGAGGTGACGTTCACCGTCGCGGTGCAGGCGATGTCGCGGCTGGATTTTGCCGCCATAATCGTGTAGTCGCCGGACTCAACGTACCAATCGGAAATATCGGTGCGGTAGTACGCGAACGCACGCTTTGCGAGCGTAAAGGTGACGGTCTTCTCCTCGCCCGGCTCAAGCTCGACCTTTTCAAAGCCGCGCAGCTCTTTTATGGGACGAATGGTGTGGCTTTCCGGCATGCCGACGTACAGCTGCACGACCTCTTTGCCCTTCACCTTGCCGGTGTTGCGGACGTTGACGGAGACGGTCAGCGTATCGGTATCCTTCATCTTGGACTTATCAAGCGTTAAATTGCTATATTCAAACGTCGTATAGCTGAGGCCGTAGCCGAACGGGAACAACACGTCCATGTTCTTTTTGTCGTAGTAGCGGTAACCGACAAATACGCCCTCGCGATACTCGGTCTTATTCTGCTCATCACCGAAGAAATAGAGGTACGAGGGGTTATCCTCCAGACGGCGTGGGAACGTTTCCGCGAGTTTGCCGGAAGGGTTCACATCGCCGAACAGCAGGTCGAGCGTCGCGGTGCCGACGGCTTCACCGCCGAGGTATGCGTACAGCACGCCGCGCACGTCATCAATCCACGGCATGGTGATGCAGCCGCCGCACATGACGACGACAACGGTGTTCTTCTGCACCTCGGAAACAGCTTTGACGAGTGCTTCGTGGTTTTTCGGCATCGAAAGCGTGCGGCGATCCATGCCCTCGGACTCCATGGCGTCCGTGATGCCGACGAACACAACGGCAACATCGGCGTTCTTTGCAGCCTCCTGTGCTTCCTTGAGGAGCGCTTCGTCGGACTCTGTGGTGTTCGTATCGTAGCCGGGCGCGTAGGTGACATCGAGTCCCTTTGCAGCCTCGAGCGCGCTTGTAACCTTATAGGAGTTCACATGCGAGCTGCCGCCGCCCTGAAAACGCGGAGTCTCCGCAAACTTACCGATGAACGCGAGTTTCTGACTGCGCTTTAATGGCAGAATGCCATCATTTTTGAGCAGAACCATGGACTCATCTGCAATCTTGCGCGCTTCTTCGTGGTCGGCTTCAAAATCGATCTTCGTTTCGGACTGCTTATTTTCGGTGTATTTGAGAACGATGTTCAAAATGCGCTCCACGGCGGTATCGAGCACCTTGATATCGAGCGTACCGTTGTTGACCGCGTCAACGATCTGCTTGTCGTTTGCGGCGTTTTTGCCGGGCATTTCAAGCTCCATGCCGGCTTCAAGGCACTTTACGCGGTCTGCGGTGGTCGCGCCCCAGTCGCTCATCACGTAGCCGTCAAAGCCCCACTCGTCGCGGAGAATATCGGTCAGCAAGCGCTTGTTTTCAGCGGCGAATGTACCGTTGATGCGGTTATACGAGCACATAATCGTCCACGGGTTCGAGTCCTTTACGGCAGTCTCAAACGCAGAAAGGTAAATTTCGCGCAGGGTGCGTTCATCAACGACGCTGTCGCTGGACATGCGGTTGTATTCCTGACTGTTGGCGGCGAAATGCTTCACGCTGACGCCGACATTCTGGCTCTGCACGCCGTTTATGTAGTTTTTGGCAAGCTCGCCGGTGAGGTACGGGTCTTCGGAAAGATACTCAAAATTGCGGCCACCGAGCGGAGAACGCTTGATGTTGATGGCCGGGCCGAGCAGAACGGAAAGGTCATCCGCCTGGCAGGCGTGGCCAAGCACTTCACCGGAGCGGCGGAACAGCTCGCGGTCGAATGAGCACGCCATGCAGGAGCCTGTGGGGTAGCTGGTGGCGGGCACGCTGGCGTTGAGGCCGAGGTGATCGGCGGCGTCAGACTGCTTACGGATGCCGCACGGGCCGTCCGAGACCATGACGGATTCAATGCCGAGGCGCTGCGGAGTATCGAGATGCCAGAAGTCTTTACCGGAGCAAAGCGCGGCTTTCTCTTCCAGTGTCATTTGAGAAATGATCGATTTCACATCCATACAAACAACTCCTATGACTGATTTGAGTTCAGTATAGCACACTTTCGCGAAAATTTCCATAGATAATTCAGAAATTTTGTTGACTTTATTGGTAGAAAGATATTATAAAAGCCGATACGATTACATCGGCTTTTCATCACAATTTGAATAGTTTTTCAAAATTATCATAAAGCATTTTCCGGTTCTCTTCCTCCCCGTAGCCGAGTGCGAAAAAGCGTTCAAGCTCCTTTTTGTGCGTCCACATGGGGAAATCCGTGCCGAACATGACTTTATCCATACCGAAATGTTCAATGCTCCTTCTTGCTTCGTCCGGGTTCAACACAAACAGCGAGCTGCTGGTATCGACCCACACGTTCGCGCCTTTTAGGCACGCTTTGGCTTCATCCCAGCGCTGGTAACCGCCGAGATGCGCGGCGATGCACTTTAATTCCGGCAGCTTTTCGAGCACATTTGCAAGCTTCTTCGGCGCAGAGAGCTCGCTTCTGGCGTCACCCATGTGAAATAAAATCGGCAAATCGCGCGCCATGCAGGCTTTGTAGACCGGCAGCATTTTTTCGTCATCGATGGCAAAGCCTTGAAAATCCGAGTGCAGCTTGATGCCGTGCAGGCCGAGCGCCTGAATTTCATTGAGCTCTTTTTCGACGTCCTCAATGTCCCGGTGCCATGCGCCAAGGCCGACGAACTTCGGGTATTTTTCGCATTTGGCCGCGATGAAACGATTGATGGAGCCAACCTGCTCCACTTTTGTCGCAACGGAGCAGACGAGAAATTTATCGAATCCTACGGCGGTGCCCTCTTCGTTTAAAACGTGCGGCAGGCCGACCTCCGCCATGGGAAGATCATAAAAACGGCCAACGTTTTCGGTCGCCTTTTCCGCTATCTTGCCGGGATAAATGTGGGCGTGCGCGTCGGCGGCACGGTACAAAACGCCGTTATGCTTCACCATGCGCCTTCGCCTCCCTTTCTTTTTTCGAGAACACACAGCCACAGAAATCCTGCCGATATAGGTTATAGTCTGCCGAAAGCTGAATGGAGCGCTTATAGCCCTCCTGTTTTTTGAAATCGGACGGCAAGTGCGGCACGCCGTATTCTTCTGCAAGCGCTTCGCCGATCTCATTTAGCTTCTGCGCGTTTTTCAGCGGGCTGATGGACAGCGTTGTCGTGAAAAAATCAAAATGATGCTCTGCGGCATACTTTGCCGCTGCTTCCATACGCAGCTTGTAGCACGCAAAACAGCGCTCGCCGCCCTCCGGGATGTGCTCAAGCCCGCGCACGGCGGTGAAGAATTCTTCCGGCACGTAAGGCAGATCAACAAGCGCTACTTCCTTGGTGCATGGCATTTCGGAGATAAGCCGCTTTAACTCTGCTTCCCTTTTTTGATACTCCGCCTCCGGATAAATATTGGGATTATAAAACAGCACGGTAATTTTAAAATGTGCTGTAAGCTTCTCCAAAACGGCGCTGGAGCACGGCGCACAGCACGCGTGCAAGAGCAAAGTCGGCCGCTTTTCCTCGTGCGTAAAGGTTTCGATGAGTGTATTCAGTTCTTTTGCGTAGTTTCTTTTATTAGCCATGACTTTATTTTATCACCGAAGCCCCGTTTTCGCAAGATATGTATACTCTTTATCACAAATTTCTTACAAATCCGCCGTGTGAATTGACAATATTGCCGTTTCGCGGTAAACTATATGTATCAAATTGTGCTCATACGGCGCATTTCGGTGTTTGTGTGCCGTTTTACAGAAAGGTTTCGTGACATGTTTGATTTTTCTATATTGATTTCCAACCCGCTCATCAACGTCGCTGTTGTTTCGTGGTGTGCGGCACAAATCTTAAAGACCAGCATCCATCTTTTTAAACACGGCGAATTTAAGAAAGAGCGTCTCTCCGGCGCAGGCGGCATGCCAAGCTCCCACTCGGCGGTAACGTGCTCGGTGCTGCTGACCTCTTACCTTATCTACGGCTTTTCCTCCCCGATCTTCGCCATGGCGTTCGTGCTGGCACTCATCGTCATGTACGACGCGACCGGCGTGCGCTGGGCGGCGGGTCTGCACGCAAAAGCCATCAACTACATTGTGGAATATTTAGGCGATGAGAACACCAAGGACAAAGACCAACTGAAAGAAATGATCCCGAAGCTGAACGAATCGCTTGGCCATCGCATGATCGAGGTGGTGTGCGGCGCGCTGCTCGGATTTGCGATCTCGCTCATCGGGTACTTCTGCTTCTAAAATTCAATTTGCATGAAAAAACGTTGCACGGAGCTTAGCCATGGGCTAATAAGGCAGTATTTAAGGAATTATGGTGTAATCCCGATAAAGGGGGGGTTACACCTTTTCTTTATTTAAGCGGATTTTTCCGCTTTTTTCTGTTTTACTCTTTCCATTGTATTAATAAGCTGCTGCTCTGTTGGGATGTCAAATAACCCGACTGCCGTAAAAAAATATCCACTTTAACATTATTGTGAGAATGTTTCTTCTCATCGTTGTAAAGTTCAATACGCTCAATAAGTTTGTTTACAACGGTCGGAGTAAGCTGTTTCATCTCTGTAAATTCCATAAGCCCTTGATAGAGCATCTTCATATCAACAGTTTGCTTTTGAAGTTCAATGAGAGCTTTTTCATTTTCCTCAACCTCTGATATAAGTCGCTTTTGCTCAGCTTCGTATTCATTTGCCATACGGGAATAACGCTCATCGGATAACTTACCGAGAGTATTATCCTCATAAATTCTTGAGAATTTGGAATAATCTGATAATCATCTTGACATTTCTCAATTTTCTTATGCACTTTGTAACTGACTGTTGTACTCTTACCGTTTACGGTACAGCCGGTATATTGTCTGTTTTCAAGAATGTGAGCAACACTTTTGGAACTCCAACCATAAATATTGAGCGGTATAGGATTACTTGTTTTCTTGCCTACGGAATTGAAATATGCTGTCGGTGTAAGCACTTTTTCGGCTTCAAGCTGTCTGGCAATTTGTGACGGACCTTTACCCGAAATGCAAAGATTAAATATCTTTCTTACAATTTCAGCCGCAGGCTCATCTATGTACCATTGCTCCTTGTTACCTTCGATTTTCTTGTAACCGTAAGGCACTGTTGAAGAAATCCTCATACCCTTTGAGGCTTTCATTTCATTAACGGCACGGATTTTCTTTGAAGTTTGTGCAGCATACCATTCGTTAAAAATGTTATGAAACGGCATCATTTCCGTTCCCACACCTTCTGTGGTATCAACGTTTTCTTGTATGGCTATGAAATTTACACCCAAAGTCGGATAAACAATTTCTGTGTAGTGACCGCAAAGCAAATGCTCTCTGCCGAAACGAGATAAGTCTTTTACAATTACGGTTGACACCTTACCTCCTCCAATAAGGCTTTCCATTTCCTGAAAACCGGGACGGTTAAATAATGAGGTGTGATAGCGATAGCGGCAAAAAGCTAATAAAATCAATGGTTTTGCGGACAGCGGATAGACAGGGAATGTGTTAAAAACTGAATACGCACACAAGCGGCGTTACCTTAACCCCTTTTGGGGAGAAAGTAACGCCGTTTTTTTATGCCCGCAGGAAAGGAGGCGCAGCCGGAATGTATTTCACAAAGGGCAAGCAGCGGGCGTTTGAATTGCTCATGCAGCAGAAGCCGGGATTTGACCGCTATCAATCCGGTTGTGCCGGAGATGATGAAGATTGCGGCACTTGCCGTTTCTACCGCCCCGGGTGGAAATATGAGTTTTGCGTTTTCAAAGAGTGTCCCTATTGCCCCGGCAAAAGGACGCGGAAAACGCACGCCAGCATGGACAAATAGACGGGCAAAAGCCCTTGTGCCATGCGGCTTTGCAGACGCGAAAACGGCAAAGGGCATATTGCAATACCAAAACAGCCGAAAACGGCTTTCTAATTGTCCACGCATACCAAGAGAGGAAGTGAGGAAATATGGCAGTTTTCAGAGTGGAGCGAAATACGGGATATACCGTTATGAGCAACCACCACTTGCGAAACAAGGAATTGTCCTTAAAGGCAAAGGGCTTGTTGTCGCAAATGCTTTCGCTGCCCGAAGATTGGGATTATACCCTTGCGGGCTTATCCCATATCAACCGGGAGAAGATCGACGCAATCCGCGAAGCGGTAAAGGAACTCGAAAAAGCCGGATATATCGTGCGCAGCCGGGAGCGCGACGAAAAGGGACGCTTGCGGGGCGCAGATTACGTCATATACGAGCAGCCGCAGCCGCGAGAGCCGGAAGCAGCTACCAGCGGCGGACAGCCGCCTATATTGGATTTACCTACATTGGAAAATCCAACATTGGATAATCCAACGTTGGAAAAACCTACGCAGGAAAAACCTACGTTGGAAAATCCAACGCAATTAAATAAAGATATATTAAGTAAAGAACAATCAATTACTGATTTATCAAGTACCGATTCCATTCCTTTCCATTCCCTAAACCCCTTGCCCTTTGCGCATGGCGAAGCGGCTACGCCGCCGGAAAGGAAAAGAACGGAAGCGAAAAGCAATAGCGCAGTAGAGATTTACAGGGAGATTATCAAGGACAATATCGAATACGACCATCTCATTCAAAACTGCAAAATTGACAAAGACCGTTTGGACGAGATTGTTGACCTTATGCTGGAAACCGTCTG
Organism: Hominenteromicrobium mulieris; assembly: GCA_021029595.1. Taxonomy (GTDB): domain Bacteria; phylum Bacillota; class Clostridia; order Oscillospirales; family Acutalibacteraceae; genus Hominenteromicrobium; species Hominenteromicrobium mulieris. The sequence continues at coordinate 67,129 of JAJJOY010000007.1, forward strand.
CACAGCCCGAAAGACAATCCGTATTGCCGGGGACGACTACCCCGCCGAATTGGTGAAATCCAAGTTTTTGAAGCTGAACAGCAGCCATATTGAGTTTGTTTTGGATTGCATGAGGGAGAACACAACCAAAGTGCGCAACATCAAGCAGTATCTAAAAGCGGTGCTGTTCAACGCGCCGAGTACCATTGACAGCTACTATACCGCCCTTGTCAATCACGACTTATACGGCGGCGAATGAGCATAGCCGCACTTTACCGGGAAAGGAGTTGATACCTTGCAGGAGGAAGTAACCCAAAAAACGATTGCCCTATACGTCAAAGTGGGAAAAGGCGCGGCGCGGCTTACCGAACAGGCGTTACAGAAAGCAATCCAAAAGTTTTTGGAGCAGAAAAGCAAACCCGCGCATGGGAAACAGACCATGCGGCAGCTTATGAAGCAGAACGCGGGTGTTTCCAACATCGAGATCACCGACAGCAATATTAAAGCCTTTGAGAGTACGGCGAAGAAATACAACATAGATTTTTCGCTAAAAAAGGTTAAGGGCGAGCAGACCCGTTACCTTGTGTTTTTCAAAGGCCGGGACGCGGACGTTATGACCGCAGCGTTTCAAGAGTTTTCCGCAAAGAAGCTGAACCGGGAGAAAAAGCCCTCTATCCGCAAAGCCCTTGCCGCTGCAAAGGACAAGGCGAAGCAGCTTAACGCCGCCCGCGACAAGGTAAAGAAAATGGACAGGGGGCGCGAGATATGAAGCAGATCAACTACAAAAAGCTGATACTTCCGAATATCCCCTATGTGTTCTTTGTCTATCTCTTTGATAAAGTCGGACAGGCGGTGCGGCTTGCCCCCGGCGCGGATATTTCTGCAAAGATACTGAATATCACACAAGGATTTTCCGCAGCCTTTGAAAACGCCTTGCCGAGCGTTTACCCGTTGGATTTGCTTGTCGGCATTGTCGGTGCGGTGATTATCCGCTTGATAGTCTATGTCAAAGGGAAAAACGCGAAGAAATACCGCAAGGGCGCGGAGTACGGCTCTGCCCGATGGGGAAACGCCGAAGATATAAAGCCCTACATAGACCCGGATTTCCAAAACAACATCATTTTGACGCAGACGGAACGGCTTACCATGAACAGCCGCCCGAAGCAGCCGAAGTACGCGAGAAATAAGAACGTCGTCGTGATCGGCGGCAGCGGCAGCGGAAAAACAAGATTTTTTGTCAAACCTAATCTAATGCAGCTTCATTCCTCTTACGTCTTAACCGACCCGAAAGGTACGGTTTTGATTGAGTGCGGGAAGCTGCTGCAACGGGCGGGCTACCGCATTAAGGTACTGAATACGATTAACTTCAAAAAATCTATGCACTACAACCCCTTTGTGTATATCCGCAGCGAGAAAGATATTTTGAAGCTGGTAAATACGTTGATAGCGAATACCAAAGGTGAGGGAGAAAAAAGCGCGGAGGATTTTTGGGTAAAGGCAGAACGGCTTTTGTATTGCGCGTTGGTGGGCTACATCTGGTACGAAGCCCCCGCCGAGGAAATGAACTTTATTACCCTGTTGGAACTTATCACCGCCAGCGAAGCCCGCGAGGACGACGAGGAATATCAAAGCCCCGTCGATTTGCTGTTTGCCGACTTGGAAGAACGCGACCCCGACCATTTCGCGGTGAAGCAGTACCGAAAATATAAATTGGCGGCGGGCAAAACCGCAAAATCAATCCTCATTTCTTGCGGTGCGAGGCTCGCTCCTTTTGATATAAAGGAATTGCGCGATCTTATGTCCTACGACGAATTAGAACTTGACACGTTAGGCGACAGAAAAACAGCTTTGTTTTTGATTATGAGCGATACGGACAGCACGTTTAATTTTGTTATCGCTATGCTGCAATCGCAGTTATTTAATCTCTTGTGCGACAAGGCCGACGACGAATACGGCGGCAAGCTGCCGGTTCATGTTCGCTGCCTGTTAGACGAGTTTGCAAACATTGGACAAATCCCGCAGTTTGAAAAATTGATTGCCACAATCCGCAGCCGGGAAATCTCGGCTTCTATCATTCTGCAATCGCAGAGCCAGCTAAAAGCCATTTACAAGGACGCGGCAGAAATCATACTTGACAATGCCGACAGCACCTTGTTTTTGGGAGGGCGCGGGAAAAATGCAAAGGATATTTCGGAGAACTTGGGACGTGAAACAATCGACAGTTTCAACACTTCCGAAAATCGCGGCACGCAGGTTTCTCATGGCCTCAATTATCAGAAATTGGGAAAGGAGTTGATGACACAGGACGAAATCGCAGTTATGGACGGAGGAAAATGTATTTTGCAGTTGCGCGGCGTGCGCCCCTTTTTCAGCGATAAGTACGATATAACGCAGCACCCGAACTACAAATACCTTTCCGACTTCGACAAGAAAAACGCTTTTGACGTTGAACGGTATATGTCCACCCGTCCGGCAATCGTAAAGCCCGACGAACCCTTTGACATATACGAAATAGATTTGTCCGACGAGGACGCAGCCGCCGAATAAAAACGGCGGCATTTTTATTTCCAACAACATTTTTTGAGCCGTTTTAGCGGCAGAAAGCGAGGTTTATATGGATTTTTTCAACAGCGCAGTTGACGTATTGCAGACTTTGGTAATCGCGCTTGGCGCAGGACTTGGCATTTGGGGCGGCATTAACCTCATGGAGGGGTACGGCAACGATAACCCCGGCGCGAAGTCGCAGGGCATGAAACAGTTGATGGCGGGCGGCGGCGTTGCCCTTATCGGCCTTACCCTTGTCCCGCTGCTCTCCGGCCTGTTTGGATAATGCCACAAACTAACACTACCCGCCGCGCTCTCCCGCTTCACGCGGGAGGGCGCGGGAAAGGAGGGATTAGCTTTTGATATGGCAGATGATTGAAGATTGGTTTCGCGGCATTTTGACAGACGGAATACTCTCTAATCTCTCCGGGCTGTTCGACAGCGTAAATACAGAGGTTGGAGAAATCGCAACGCAAGTCGGCACAACCCCCGCCGGGTGGAACGCGGGCATATTCAATATGATACGCAGCCTATCGGAAAACGTCATTGTGCCGATTGCGGGCGTTATCATTACCTTTGTCATGTGCTACGAACTAATCCAGCTTGTAATTGAGAAAAACAATCTGCACGATCTCGACACTTGGATTTTCTTCAAGTGGATTTTCAAAACCTTTGTTGCGGTGCTGCTGGTAACAAATACTTGGAACATCGTCATGGGCGTATTTGACATTACACAGAGCGTCGTCAACGACAGCGCGGGCGTTATCATATCCGACACAAGCATAGATATTGCAACCGTTATCACCGATATAGAAGCAAAGCTGGACGCTATGAGCGTCGGCGGGCTTTTGGGGCTATGGTTTCAATCACTCTTTGTGGGGCTTACCATGAAAGCGTTGTCTATCTGTATCATGCTGGTGGTGTACGGGCGCATGATTGAAATATACCTTGTAACGAGTATCGCCCCTATCCCCGTTGCGACAATGGTAAATCGTGAATGGGGCGGCATGGGACAGAACTACTTAAAATCCTTGCTTGCCCTCGGTTTTCAGGCTTTTCTAATTCTTGTGTGCGTCGGTATTTATGCGGTTTTGATACAGACAATCGCAGCAACCGATGACATATCCGGCGCGATCTGGTCTTGCATGGGCTATACCGTCCTCTTGTGTTTTACGCTTTTCAAAACGGGAAGCCTTGCAAAATCCGTATTCAGCGCGCATTAAGGGGGTGCAGATGAAGAAATACAAAATCATTTACGCCGATCCCCCTTGGAGATACGCGAGAAGCAAGGTACAGGGCGCAGCGGAAAAGCACTATCCCACTATGAGTATTGAGGAACTTTGCGCTTTACCCGTCAAAGAAATTGCGGATAAGGACTGTATTTTATTCCTATGGGCGACGTTCCCGCAGCTTAAAGAAGCGTTGCAGTTAATCAAGGCTTGGGGATTTACCTATAAATCCGTTGCCTTTGTATGGTTAAAGCAAAATCGGAAATCGCCCACTTGGTTTTATGGCTTGGGCTTTTGGACGCGAGGAAATGCGGAAATCTGCTTGCTTGCTACCAAAGGACACCCGAAGCGACAATCAAACAAGGTACATCAATTTATTATTTCCCCTGTTGAGCAGCACAGCAAAAAGCCGGATATAACGCGGGAAAAGATACTTGCCCTTATGGGCGACCTACCGCGTATTGAACTGTTTGCAAGGCAGCATACCCCTGGTTGGGACGTATGGGGAAATGAAATCAAAAGCGACATACGGTTTGCCGGAAAGGAGGTTTGAAATGGCGTATGTAACCGTCCCAAAGGATTTAACCAAAATCAAGAGCAAGGTAATGTTCAACCTTACCAAAAGACAATTACTCTGTTTCGGCGCGGCGGTGGCTATCGGGCTACCGCTATTCTTTTTGACAAAGGACAGCGCGGGAACGACAACGGCGGCTTTGTGCATGGTGCTTGCCATGCTGCCCATGTTCCTACTCGCTATGTACGAGAAGAACGGGCAACCGCTGGAAGTGATTATACGGCAATTTGTGGAAGTGAAGTTTCTTCGCCCCAAAGAGCGACCTTATCAGACCAACAATTTTTATACCGCCCTTGCGCGGCAGGAGCGATTAGATAAGGAGGTACGGGCGATTGTCAAAGGAAAAGGGAAAGACCCAAAACAAAAAGCGTAAACTTACGCGGCAGGAAAAGAAACAGATCGACGCGCTTATCCGGCAGTCAAAGGGCGACGGGAAGCCCCATACGGCGCAGGACAGCATACCGTTTGAACGAATGTATAAGGACGGGATTTGCCGCCTTGCAAACGGGCGGTATTCCAAGTGCATTGAGTTTGAAGATATTAACTATCAGCTTGCGCAGCCGGACGACAAGACCGCCATTTTTGAAGCCCTTTGCGATATGTATAACTCTTTTGACGCTTCTATCAGTGTGCAGCTTTCCTTAATCAGCCGCCATGCGAACAAGGAGGATTTCAAGAGCAGTATCACGATTGCCCCACAGAATGACGACTTTGACAGTATCAGAGCCGAATACACCGAAATGCTGCAAACACAGCTTGAACGCGGCAACAACGGGCTTATCAAGACAAAGTTTCTCACCTTTACCATTGAAGCAAAAGATATTAAATCGGCGCGGGCGCGGCTTGCCCGTATCGAAACGGACACCCTCAACCATTTTAAGGTGATCGGCGCGGCGGCGCGGGTATTGGACGGGAAGCAGCGGCTTGAAGTGCTGCATGGGCTTTTCCACCCGGACGGGGAACGCTTCAACTTTGCGTGGGAATGGCTACCCGTAAGCGGCCTTTCCGTCAAAGACTTTATTGCCCCGTCCTCTTTCCGTTTTGGCGACGGGCGAATGTTTCAAATGGGCGGGAAGTTTGGCGCGGTTTCCTTTTTGCAGATTGCCGCGCCGGAACTTTCAGACCGTATGCTTGCCGACTTCATGGAAGCGGAAAACGGGATTGTCGTCAATCTGCACATTCAGAGTATCGACCACAACGAAGCGATCAAGACGATCAAGCGGAAAATCACCGACCTTGACCGTATGAAAATCGAGGAACAGAAAAAGGCAATCCGCAGCGGCTACGATATGGATATAATTCCGTCCGACCTTGCCACCTACGGCGGCGAAGCGAAAAACCTTTTGCGGGATTTGCAGAGCCGGAACGAGCGAATGTTTTTGCTTACGCTGTTAGTTTTGAATGTGGCAGACACAAAGCAGAAATTGGACAACGACGTATTTCAGGCCGCAAGTATCGCACAGAAATACAACTGTATGCTCACCCGCCTTGACTACCGGCAGGAACAGGGGCTTATGCCCTCTATCCCATTGGGCGAAAACCTAATCCAAATCCAGCGGGGCTTGACGACTTCCAGCACCGCCATTTTCGTCCCCTTTACGGTACAAGAGCTGTTCCAAAGCGGCGAAGCGTTGTATTACGGCTTAAACGCATTATCGAATAACATGATTTTGTGCGACAGGAAAAGGCTGAAGAACCCTAACGGCTTGATACTCGGCACACCCGGCAGCGGCAAGAGTTTTTCGGCAAAGCGCGAGATCACCAACGCTTTTCTCATTACCGCAGACGATATTATCATTTGCGACCCGGAAGCGGAATATTACCCCCTTGTGGAACGGCTGAAAGGGCAGGTTATCAAGGTTTCGCAGAACAGCACGCAGTACATTAACCCGATGGATATAAACCTCAATTACAGCGAGGGCGACACGCCCATAGCCTTAAAGAGCGATTTTATCCTTTCCTTTTGCGAACTCATTATGGGCGGCAAAAACGGGCTGGAAGCTGTCGAAAAGACCTTGATTGACCGCGCTGTTATCAGCGTGTACCGCAACTACCTTGCCGACCCGAAGCCGGAGAATATGCCGATTTTGGGCGACCTCTACGACGAGATCAAGAAGCAGCCGGAAAAGGAAGCGCAGCGTATCGCGGCGGCATTGGAACTCTATGTAAACGGCAGCTTGAACATTTTTAACCACAGGACAAACGTTGACATTCATAATCGCCTTGTCTGCTTTGATATTAAAGAACTCGGCACCCAGCTACGAAAACTCGGTATGCTCATTGTCCAAGATCAAGTTTGGAACAGAGTTACCATAAACCGCAGCGAAGGCAAGGCGACGCGGTACTATATCGACGAGTTTCATTTGCTGCTCAAAGAGGAACAGACCGCAGCGTACAGCGTTGAGATTTGGAAGCGTTTTAGAAAATGGGGCGGTATTCCGACAGGTATCACCCAAAACGTGAAAGATTTGTTATCGTCCCGCGAGGTGGAGAACATTTTTGAAAACAGCGATTTTGTGTATATGCTCAACCAAGCCCAGGGCGACAGGGAAATCCTTGCAAAGCAGCTTAACATTTCGCAGCAGCAAATGACCTATGTAACCCATTCCGACGCGGGCGAGGGGCTTATCTTCTATGGCAACGTGATTTTGCCCTTTATTGACCGTTTCCCGCAAGATACGGAACTCTATCGTGTAATGACGACCAAACCCGGCGAGGTGTCGGCATGAGGATAGAAATGGACAAAATCTATTGCGGCGACAGCTTGCAGGTGCTTCAAACCTTGCCGGAAAATGCAGTTGATTGTTGCGTAACGTCCCCACCCTACTATGCCTTGCGGGACTACGGCGCAGACGGGCAGATCGGACGGGAAGCAACGCCGGAGGAATATGTTTCCCGTATTACGGCGGTATTCCATGAGGTAAAGCGGGTGCTTACGCCGGAGGGTACTTGTTGGCTGAATATCGCGGACACTTATTGCGGCACAGGCAGCAAAGCCGACCACCAAGACCCCAAATACCCCAAAGGCAGGAACGGGCAGCAAGTGGCGTTTAACCACCGCGCCCCCGGCTGCAAGCCCAAAGATTTAATTGGTATTCCGTGGCTTGTAGCCCTCGCCTTGCGGGGCGACGGTTGGTATTTGCGCAGTTCTATCATTTGGCACAAAACAAACCCCATGCCGGAAAGCACGCGGGACAGGCCGACCCGCTGCTATGAATATGTGTTTCTGCTTACCAAGTCAAAGAAGTATTATTACGATTGGCAAGCAGTAGCCGAGCCGATAGCCCCCACAACGGCGGGGCGGCTGAAAAGCGGAGTTAGCAAAGGAAATAAGTATAACGTTACTGTTCCGGGGCAAAACCAACCGCAGAAAATCAACCGCCCCCGCGAAAAGGGCGCATACGCCGACGAGTTGATTTCTCCCGTCCGCAGCCGCCGCAACGTTTGGCAGATTAACAATGTCGGCTATCATGGCGGGCATTTCGCAGCGTTCCCGCCGAAACTTGCGGAAACGTGCATTTTGGCGGGCTGTCCCATCGGCGGGATTGTCCTTGACCCCTTTTTCGGCAGCGGCACGACGGGCATGGTAGCAAAACGGCTTAACCGCCGCTATATCGGCATTGAGTTAAACCCCGACTATTGCGAACTTGCAAAACAGCGGATTGGAGGTGATGAAGATTGAGCAAGGAACTGAAAGCCCCCGACAAGGTAACGCAAAAAATGACCCGCGACGGTGCGGTTGCGGAAAACCTCACGACGGGCGAAACGTCCAGTATCAGCGAAAGGCCGCAGGAAGAAAACTATTCAGCCCCCGCAGGGGTGGCAGCGGAAAAGGTTGTGCAGCATATCGGCGCAGAGATTGAGCGACACGCAGCAAAAGGCGCGGAGAAAAAAGCCCTTGACGCGACGCAGCCTAAAACCCATTCTTCCCGCTTGCAGTTTTCCGAAGCGGAACGGGCAACGCCGGAACTTCAAAAAGCGATCAAGAAATCGGATAAGGCGGCAGACTGTTTAGACGCAGCGCGGGCGGCTATCCCCAAGCAGCCAAAATCAAGAAAGAGCGCGTTTTTGACGAAGCGAAAGGCAAGGCAAAGACGCGCCTTTCCTTTGAAAAGACGGATAAGCCCCCAAACGGCAAGTTGCGGCATAACCCCTTATCCCGTCCGGCACAGGAGTTAAACAGTACCGTACATGGGAAAATCTACGAGGTAGAGAAAGAAAACGTCGGTGTGGAAAGCGGGCACCGGGTAGAACTTGCCGGAGAGAAAGCGGGCGGCATGGCGGCGCGGGCAGTTAAGGGCGGCATACGCCGCCATAAGCTGAAACCCTACCGGGCAGCGGCGGCAGCGGAAAAACAAGCGGTAAAGGCAAACGCAGATTTTCTCTATCAAAAGGCGTTGCACGATAACCCCGCGCTTGCGCACTCCAACCCCATTTCCCGTTTTTGGCAGAAGCAGCGCATTAAAAAGCAGTATGCAAAAACGCTGAAAGCGGGCGGCAAAGCGAAAAAAACCGCTGAAGCCACCGCAAAGGCGGCGAAGAAAACCGCGCAGGAAACCAAACGGGCGACGTTCTTTGTTGTCCGGCATTGGAAAGGCTGCTTGATTGTGGGCGGGATTGCCTTTATCGTGCTGCTGCTTTTCGGCGGGCTGTCCTCTTGCTCCCTCTTTGGCGGCAACAGCGGCAGCGGCTTGATTGCGTCGTCCTATCTCTCCGAGGACGCGGATATAACGGGCGCGGAAAGCGCGTATGCCGCTATGGAAGCCGAGTTACAAGATATGCTGGACAATATCGAAAGCGAATACCCCGGCTATGACGAATACCGGGTAAACGCGGACGAGATCGAGCATGACCCCTATGTGCTAATTTCTATCCTTTCCGCGTGGCATGAGGGCGTGTTTACACTCGATGAAGTGCAAAGCACCCTTGAAATGCTCTTTGAGAAACAGTATATCTTGACGGTCGAGGAAGAAGTACAGGTACGCTACCGCACCGAAACAAGGACGGACAGCGAGGGCAACCCCTATACGGTTGAAGTCCCCTATAACTATTACATTCTTCATGTGGATTTGGAAAACTTCAACCTCTCCCATGTCCCCGTTTACATCATGGGCGAAGAACAGCTATCCATGTACGCTATGTATATGTCGTCGCTGGGAAACAGACCCGACCTTTTCCCGCAATCCGGCTATGTGTCTAAATACTATGAAAACCCGCCCGCCGATTATGAAGTACCCGCCGCGCTGCTGGGTTCCGATGAAAAGTTTGCGCGGCTCATGGAGGAAGCAGATAAATACGTCGGTTTTCCCTATGTGTGGGGCGGCAGCACCCCGGAAACCTCTTTTGATTGCAGCGGCTTTGTGAGTTATGTGTTGACGAACAGCGGCCTATACAATACGGGCAGACTTGGGGCGCAAGGGCTTTACAACATCTCAACCCCTGTTTCTAACCCGCAGCCGGGGGATTTGGTGTTCTTTACGGGTACATACGACACCCCCGGCGTTTCCCATGTGGGGATTTATGTGGGCGAGGACGGGGACGGAAGCCCCGTCATGCTGCATTGTGGCGACCCTATCCAGTATTCAAAGCTGGACACCAGCTATTGGCAATCCCACTTTTACGCCTACGGGCGGTTAAATTACAATTAAAAGGAGTTGAAAAATGAATATTGTATCTTTTGGCGGCGGCACGAATAGTGCCGCCTTACTTATTGGCCTATACAAGCACAAAATCCCGATTGACCTTATCACCTTTGCCGATACGGGCGCGGAACACCCGCATACCTATCAATTTATCGAGATAATCAATCAATGGCTTGCGGAACACGGTATGCCGCAGATTACCGTTGTGCAGTATGTTGACCGCTACGGCAACCGCCTATCTCTTGAAACCGAGTGCTTGCGCTCTCATACGCTCCCGTCGATTGCCTACGGGCATAAGCGTTGTTCGCAGAAACACAAAATCGCACCGCAGGAAAAGTTTTGCAACCACTATGCGCCTTGCCGCGAAGTATGGCAGCGCGGCGAGAAAGTCAACCGCTATATCGGCTATGACGCGGGAGAAGTGAAACGGTATGAACATTCCCGCAAGTACAACGAAGCCGACAAAAAATATCATAACCGCTACCCCCTCATTGAAGAATGGGGCTGGAACAGGGACGATTGTATCCGGGAAATCAAAGCGGCAGGATTGCCGCAGCCGGGTAAATCGTCCTGTTTCTTTTGTCCGAGCATGAAGAAACAAGAGATTTTATATCTCAAAGAACACTATCCCGATCTATTTAACCGGGCGGCGACTTTGGAAGAAAACGCTATGCCCTATCTTAAAACCGTTAAGGGATTGGGGCGCAGCTATTCATGGAAAGAACAGTTTGGAAAGGAGTAAATGACTATGGCGAACACGAAACTTGACCGTATCGAAAGGGATATTGAGAAAACGAGGGCAAAAATCCTTGAACAGCAAAAGAAGCTGAAAGACCTTGAAGCGCAGAAAGTCGAGGAAGAAAACGCGCAGATCGTGCAAATGGTAAAGGCGGTACACCTTGACGGGACGCAGCTTGCCGCGTTCCTCTCCGCTTACGCCAGCGGCGAAATCACCTTGCCGCAGCCGGAAGCCACTTACCCCGCCGAACAGGAGGACAACGACAATGAAGAATAAAAAGATAATCCGAAAGTTTACCGTATTGCTTGCCGCACTGGTTATCATGTGCGGCTTTTCTGTTACCGCTTATGCGGGCGGTGGCGATGAAAGCGACGACACGCCTACCCCCGTAACCGAGGAAACCCCCGCGCCGGAAACCGAGCCGGAAGAAACGACGGGCGGCTATGAGCCGCAGCCCCTTACCCCGGACGGGAATATGTCCCTTGTGGACGATATAACGGGTGAAGCGTCCGGCGACAAGCAGTTTATCACCGTCGTTACCAAAAGTGGCAACTATTTTTACATCATCATTGACCGCGCCGAGGACGGGGAAAATACCGTCCATTTCCTTAACCAAGTGGACGAAGCGGATTTAACCGCCCTTATGGAGGACGGGCAGACCGAAGCCCCCGTTTGTAGCTGCACCGATAAATGCGTTGCCGGAAGCGTCAACACCGCTTGCCCGGTTTGCAGCGTCAACATGAGCGAGTGCGCGGGTGTGGAAGCCGAGCCGGAGCCGGAAGAAACCGAGCAGCCGCCGGAAGAAGAAAAAGGCGGCGGCATGGGTATTCTGCTTGTCGTGCTGCTTGTTGCCGCAGCGGGCGGCGGCGCGTTCTACTACTTTAAGATTTTGAAGCCCAAAAAGGACGCGGCGAAAGGCAGCAGCAGCCTTGACGACCTTGATTTTGACGAGGACGACGAGGAAACGGAAGTAGTCGAAACCGAACAGACCGAGCAGGAGGACGATAATCTATGAAACTTGTAATTGCAGAAAAACCGAGCGTCGGGGCGGCGATTGCCGCCGTTATGGGCGCGAATGAAAAGCGCAGCGGATATTTTGAGGGCGGCGGCTACCTTGTGTCGTGGTGTATCGGGCATTTGATTAGCCTTGCAGACGCGGCGACCTACAATGAACAATTCCGTAAATGGAAGTACGACGATCTTCCCATTGTCCCGCAGGAGTGGCAGTTTATTGTTGCCAGCGGCAAGGAGCAGCAGTTTTCCATTCTCAAAGACCTTATGCACCGCAGCGACGTTACCGAGATTATCAATGCTTGCGACAGCGGGCGCGAGGGGGAACTCATTTTCCGCTTTGTCTATGAACAGGCGAATTGCAAAAAGCCCTTTTCCCGCCTTTGGATTAGCAGCATGGAAGCAAGTGCAATCCGCGAGGGCTTTTCAAATCTCAAAGACGGGCGCGGCTATGACAACCTCTATCAATCCGCGCTTTGCAGAGCAAAGGCCGATTGGCTCATTGGCATTAACGCGACCCGCCTTTTCTCTATCCTCTACCATAAAACATTGAATGTCGGCAGAGTGCAAACGCCCACCCTTGCTATGCTGGTAAACCGCGACTATGCAATCAGCAGCTTTAAGAAAGAGAAATATCATGTCGTCCGGCTGGACGTTGGCGGCGTTGCCGCCCTTTCCGAAAGGCAGGACGACGAAGCGGCGGCGCGGCAGATGAAAGCGGCTTGCGAGAAATCGCAGGCCGTTTGTACTTCCCTTAAAAAAGAGAAAAAGACCGCAGCCCCGCCGAAACTGTTTGACCTCACCGCCTTGCAGCGGGAAGCAAACCGTTTGTATGGGTTTACGGCGAAACAGACCCTTGACTATGCGCAAGCCCTTTATGAAAAACGGCTTTTGACCTATCCCCGCACCGACAGCAAATATATCACTTCCGATATGGAGGGCAGCACAAAGGAACTTATCACCGGCCTTTGCGCTGCTCTCCCCTTTATGCAGGGCGTGAAGCTGCAAGCCGACCTTGCGAGGATTTGCGACAACAGCAAAGTAACCGACCATCACGCCATTTTGCCGACAGCGGAGTTTGTGAAAACGGGCTTTTCTTCCCTTGCCGAAAGTGAGAAAAAGCTAATGACCCTTGTGTGCGCAAAACTGCTTTGCGCCGTTGCCGCGCCCTATGAGTATGAAGCGGTTACGGCGGTTTTCACTTGCGGCGGCTATACCTTTACCGCAAAGGGCAGGACGACGCTTTGCGAGGGTTGGCGCGAGATTGAAAGACTATCCCGCGCCGCGTCCGGGGAACAGGACGAGGACGCAGAGCCGGAAGCGGTTTTACCCCCGCTTGCCGAGGGGCAGACCTTTGACAATCCGGCAGCGGAGATCTCCGAACGTTACACGCAGCCCCCAAAGGCATTTACCGAAGATACGTTACTTTCGGCTATGGAGAGTGCGGGAAAGGAGGACACGCCGGAGGACGCGGAGCGCAAAGGGTTAGGCACCACCGCGACGCGGGCGGGTATCATTGAAAAACTCATTAGCGCGGGCTTTGCCGAGCGCAAGGGCAAAAAGCTAATCCCCACAAAGGACGGGTATAACCTTGTCGCTATTCTGCCCGACAGCCTTACGTCCCCGCAGCTTACGGCAGAATGGGAAACGCGCCTTACCGGGATTGCAAAGGGCAGCGACAGCCCCGCCGACTTCATGCGCGGGATTGAGGAAATGACAGCGGGGCTTGTCAAGACCTATTCCGCGATTTCCGAGGATAAAGCGAAGCTGTTTACCCCACAGCGGGAAGCAATCGGCACTTGCCCCCGTTGCGGCGCGGCGGTTTACGAGGGCAAGAAAAACTTTTACTGCTCCGACAGGGCTTGCAGCTTTGTGATGTGGAAGAATGACCGCTTTTTTGAGCAGCGCAAAAAGGCTTTCACAAAGGCGATTGCCGCCGCCCTTTTGAAAGACGGAAAGGTAAAAATCAAAGGTATGTACTCGACCAAGACGGGAAAGACCTTTGACGGAGTTGTGCTGCTTGCCGACACAGGCGGCAAGTATGTAAACTTCCGCGTCGAGCAGAACCGAAAATGATAAGGCTTGATGAAAAGCAATACCGCGCCGTAAAGAAAATGACCCGCGCCGCTTGTGCAAACAACGATTGCGGGAATTGTCTGCTGCTGGACGACGGGGAAACTTGCGTTTGTGTGCAGAGTATCAGCTATTCGCTGCTATGCCGCTATTTCCGCGAAGCGGTATTACCCGCCGACAGGCAGCTTTGCGAACAGATCACCCGCAGCGGGGAAACCGATTTGAAGCGTTGCGCGGTATGCGGCAGCACGTTTGCGGCGGGCAGCAACCGGGCGAAATACTGCCCCGATTGCGCGGCAAAGATACGCCGCAGACAGAAAGCCCAAAGCGAGAGAAACAGGCGTTTACGGATAAAAACAACTACATAGCAAGCACAGCAAACGAGTACCCGTTTGCGAGAAATGCCCGCGCTTCCCATAGAGAGCGCGGGCATTTTGCTTGTTGGGATAGTCCCAAACCCTTATATGACCGAGAAAGGACGTGATGAAAGAATATGCCGTATTCCTCATACGACCATGACAAATTAGAAGCCGCCGAAACCATGCGGATAGAACGCCGGATATATTTTGAAGCAAAGGACAGGGAGATTGCCCCTTATGCTTCCTTGCCGATTGCGCAGCTACTTTCCATGCGCAGCGAAAGCGCGGCGGCAGAACAGGCGATTTTTGACGACCTTAAAGAACGCGCCGCCGCATGGGAAGAACAGGCGGGAAGAACGCTTTTGCTGGATAAAACACTTGAATATGTGAGAACGCCGCACGTCCAGCACACCGCTAACGAGTGGCAGACCACCGAGCATAACCGCCATATTCGCAGCAACCGGGTATATCAGATGAATTACTACATTTACGAGAATACCCGCTACGACAAAGAAGCGCAGAAATCTATCCCGTATTCATGGACGCTTACATGGAGCGTGCGCACCAACAGCCCAAGCAGAACCCAAGCGAAGATTGCCGGACAAGATAGAAAGGTTTTCACCGACAAGGCAGCTATGGAAAAGTATCTGAATGGGCGTATCAAAGCGTATGACCGCTTGTTTACGGAAATCTCCCCGCCTATCCCGCAGGAGTACGCCGACTATTTCAAAGTAAACGGTATGCTCATGCCGGACTACACCATAGAGGGCGAAGAACCCCCGCAGCAGCAACAGGCGGCAGCTATCCCCGAAAATACCGGGCAGGAAAAGGAGCGTGAACACATGAGCGAACAGTTTTCTATTATGATAGGCAACCGCAGCCGCTTTGACGCGGGCGACCCCGGCGGCTATTGGTTGGATATGCCCGCCACAAAGGAGCAGTTGCACGAAGCTATGCGGAACGTCGGCATTACCGCCGACAACCCGCAGGATTTTTCCATTCGCGGCTATTCCGACGACCCGGAGAAACATATTGCCTTGCCTTATGAAATGGTATGCGCCGCCGACGTGGACGAACTCAATTTTCTTGCGGCGCGGCTCGAACAGCTTGACCCCGCCGAGGTTGGCAAGCTGAACGCAGCTTTGCAGCAGAAAAACGGGCTTGCAAATATTGGACAGGTAATTGACTTCACCTACAACGTGGATTTTTACGTCCATATCCCCGAAGTACATAACTACCACGATTTGGGCGACTATTACTTAAATCAATCCGGCATGGTACAAATGCCCGAAGAATGGAAAGGCGGCATTGACCTTTCTACTTTTGGCAGGAACGCTGCCGCGCAGGAAAAAGGCGCGTTTACCGAGTACGGCTATATCGTGGAAAGCGGCGACGAGTGGGAACGGCAGTTTGAGGGGCGCGAAGTGCCGGAAGAATACCGCATTATGAGTTACCCGCAGCCGGAGCGCGGCGAACAGGACAAAGCCTATATGGACGCAGCCGAAACGCAGCAAGCAGACGCACAGGCCGCAGAGCCGCAGCAGCCCCGCCCCGTCGTCCCCATTATCCTTACTTCCGAAAAGCCCGCCGAAAAGGTAAAGGAGATCACCGCGCGTTTGGAACAGGGCGTACAGGCGATTTTTGACAGCGACCGCTACAAAGAGTTTCTAACCGCTATGTCAAAGTTCCATGATTATAGTTTGAATAACACTATCCTAATTGCTATGCAGGGCGGCAATTTGGTAATGGGCTTCCGTCAATGGGAAAAGGAGTTTGACCGCCATGTAAAGAAAGGCGAGAAAGGCATTAAAATCTTTGCCCCCGCGCCCTACAAGGTGAAAAAGCTGGTTGATAAAATCGACCCCGAAACGAGAAAGCCCATGCTTGACCGCGAGGGAAAAGTGGTAAAGGAAGAAAAGGAAATCACCGTCCCCGCCTTTAAGGTTATAACCGTCTTTGATATTTCGCAGACCGAGGGCAAGGAGTTTCCCGACCTTTCCGTTAAACCGCTGCTTGCCGATGTGGAGCAGTACGAGGATTTTTTCGCCGCCCTTGAAAAAGCGTCCCCCGTCCCGATTGCATTTGAGCAGATCACAAACGGCGCAAATGGGTATTTCAGTTTGACCGACAAGCGTATTGCAATCAAAGAGGGCGTGAGTGAATTACAGGCGGTAAAGACCGCCATTCACGAAATCGCCCATGCGAAGCTGCACGACGTAGACTTAAACGCCCCGCCGGAGCAGCAAAACCGCGTTGACCGCCATACCTGCGAGGTAGAAGCGGAAAGCGTCGCTTATACGGTTTGCCAGCATTTCGGCCTTGATACTTCCGATTACTCTTTCGGCTATGTGGCTGGTTGGAGCAGCGGCAAGGAAATGACCGAGTTAAAAGCGTCCCTTGAAACAATACAGACCACCGCAAAGGAACTCATTACCGAGATTGAGGGGCATTTTACCGAGTTGCAGCAGCAGCGGCAAGCCGAGCAGGAGCAGGGCGATACCTTTTCCATTTATCAGTTAAAGCGCGGGGACGAAACAAGGGACTTGCGCTTTGAGCCTTATGACCGTCTGCAAGCGGCTGGACTTACCATTGACCGGGTAAATTATGAACTCGTCTATACTGCACCGCTTACAAAGGATATGACGCTGGGCGACATTTGGGAAAGGTTTAATATCGACCACCCCGCCGACTTTAAGGGGCATAGCCTTTCCGTTTCCGACATTGTTGTGCTTCATCAGAACGACGAGGACACCGCCCACTATGTAGACAGTATCGGTTTTCAGCAAGTGCCGGAGTTTTTGCAGGAGCAGCAGACCCCCGTATTTGACAAGCTGCCGCCCGAACAGCAGCAAGCCTTGTCCGACACCGTACAAGACACTTTGCAAATGCTGGTTGACGCAGACAAGCGGATTTATGGCGACGTTACGGGCAAGACCCTTGAAGCAATCGCGGCGCAAGGATATTCCTACAAGGACGGGCAGCTTGAAAAGCAGCAGCCGGAAGCGACCCCCGACAGCCTTTTGACGGGTGAAACCGTTAGAACGCCGAGGGGCAATTTTCATATTACCGATATGAGCCGTGAACAGATCGAAGCGGCGGGATTTGGTTTTCACCATGCGTCGGAGGACGGGAAGTATCTCATTATGGGGAATGGCACACAGGCTTATGCCATAGCCGCCGAGCAGCCGCAGCGGGATAATCCCTTAAAGCACGTCGAGGACACCATAGAGCAGAACGACAACAATTTTGACGGGCTTATCAACAATACGCCGCAAACGCCCACCGTTGCAGATTTTGAGCAGCGGGCAAAGGCGGGGGAAGCGATTTCCGTTACCGACCTTGCAAAAGCGGTAAAAGCCGAGAAACGGGAACAGCCGCAGAAAAAACCGTCCATTTTGAAGAAGCTGGACGAATACAAGAAACAGGCGGCGCAGCAGCCGAAAGATAAACAGAAAGAGCATAAAAAGGATTTGGAGGTTTGATAGCATGAATACCCGCTTTACCATTGAGGAAGAAAACATTGTTGCGATCTACGCCGAGGACAGCCGGGAAACAACGCTTGAAAATATCCTTGCCGCCATGCCCTACATGGACGAGGATATGCGCCAGCTTGCCGCCGCAGCGGTGAACAAGCTGCAAGCCATGACGGACAGCGAGTTTTCCGAAAGGGAGTTTATCTTGACCGACGAGGAATAGCCCATAGAGAACAGGGGCGCGGTTGCCGATTTCCGGCACCGCGCCCCTGTTCTTTTTTTGTCCTTGCGTGGACAATTAGAAAGCCGTTTTTGCGGGTTTGAATATACTTTATCGTCTATGTCGTTTTCATGCGCTGGAAGCCGCAGAAACACAGGCGTTTTCAGCCCTTAACATTCCACTTGCCACCCCATGTTTTGCGCCTTATCGCTCCTGCTCCCGCGCCCTGCTTTGGGACGGGTAAAGAATACTATCGACGTTCTTTTTGACAACGCCGTATTCCTGCATTTGCTTCTTGGCTTGCCGATAATCTTCATACAATTTGGTTTTCCTGTCGTTTAAGCTTCTATACTCCTTGCGCAGCGCGGCGAGATCGGGCAGCTTCTTTATCTGCATTTCCTTTAATGCCCTTGCCGCAGCTTCAAACAGGATAATTTCGCTTTCATGCCCCCGCAGATACTTTTCCTTGTCCGGCGATTTTCGGTATTCATCGTAAATCGGTTTTAACTGTCGGTATGTGGTGGTGTGCTTGATAAGCAGCGACAAATCAGACATACGCTGTTCCACTTCCTTAACCGCCTTTGCCGCCGCGTCATGGGCGGTCATAATATCCGCAATTTTGCTTTCAAGGTCGCTATAATATTCAATCTTGTTTTCGGTCAAGAAGTTCATGCTTTTCGCAGCCTGTTTCAGATTATGGATTTTCGCCCACCGTTCATAGCCCGCCGATTGTTGGGCTTTGATACTGTTTTCAAGATCGACGACAAGCCGGATTTTCTTATCTTCCCGCAGCGTTTTTGTTTTGGCAACATACACGCCCTTGATACGCTCCTTTATCGCTTCTTCCGTATAGGCCGCGCCGAGCGTCTTTGTGCGGGTAAACCGTTCCTGTCCGGCAGCGCGAAAGGAAATGTATTTGCCCTGTTTGATTTCATACCCCATTTCCTGCAAGCGGCGCAGCAGTTCGTCAAAATCTTTCACTTGGGGAATGAGAGTATCTATCGCCGTTTTCAGCTTTGCTTTGTAGCTTGTCCCTTGCTTTTCGGCGGTGTATTCTGCATAGCTTTTTCCCTTGTCCTGTCCCGGTACGACGACGGATAGCCCATGCTCTTTACATATCCTGTCGCTGGTGCGCCGGATAAAGTGATAGCTTTGCTTGTTGGAATGGTACTTTTTGTAGTCAACGAAGCTAACCGCGTTGAAAATCAAGTGATTATGCAGATGGTCTTTATCGACGTGAGTTGTCAAAACAAACTCATACTTGCCGCCTAATACCGCCCCGGCAAGTTCCATGCCGATTTTGTGCGCTTCTTCCGGTGTGGTTTCTCCCACCGCAAAGGATTGTATCAAGTGCCGCCCTAAATGTGTGCCGCGATCTCCGGCAGCTTCCCGCGTCCATGCAAACTCAATATCGGCGGTTTCCAGCCCGCAGCCGAAAGAGGACGCAAGCAGCTTCCCGTCTGTCTTTTCGGGATTTAAGATATAGTCTATCGCAGCCTTTAAGGTTGATTTAATAGGGTGCGTCTTTGTAACCGCCATATCTCGTCCACCGCCTTTTTAATGTCCTCTATATCCTGCCTGTAAACCGTCCCCGTCGCATTGGCGCGTTTTGCAATTTGGTTGATGTTCCGGCTTACCGCTTGCAGTTCCCGGATATATGCTTTTGTGTCGCTTCGGTCAACGACAAGAATATACCCGTCTATCGCCATTTTACGGAAGTATGCCCCATACTGCTTTATGGGAAGCTGCTTCATCTTCTCGTCGATCAGCCGCTTTTCTTCTTCCGTAACGTAAAACTTCATCTGTATATTTCTCTTTCGGTTTTCCATTTCCGCACCGCCTTTCGGTATAAGGGTTTGGGATTATCCCAACAAGCATTTTCCGCAAACGGGTACTCGTTTGCTGTGCTTGCTATCTACTCCATACCCCCACCGAAAGGCGGTATTTGTTGCGCGTTCCTTTGATTTTGGACGCAAAAAAAGATTGCAGCCGCCATGCGCTGCAATCTCCCGATTTCTCATATTGTGAGGTTAATCCTCTGCTTTTTCGACTTCCGTTATCTCCCTTGCTGTTGCGGTTACAATCCGTATGCCTTTATCGCTCATACCGTCCAGCAGCGCGTCAAGCTGCCGCCGCCCGGTGGATTTCTCCGCATTGCTGTTCGGGAAGAAAAATTGATCTACCGAAATATGATACCGGGTTACAAGGTCATAGAATACCTGTAAACTCGGCTGTTGTCCCTTGTTCTCGATATTCGCAAGGTAGCGCGGGGAAATATATAACTCGTCGCTTACCTTTTTGCGGCTCTCGCCGTATTCATTTCTCGCGGCTTTTATAGCTGCCCCGAAAGCCTTAAAGTCGTACAATGGTACGGGTCTTTTTGCCATTTTCATTCACCCTGTTACATTTTACAGTTCACCTTTCTTTTTGGATATGTCCACACAATTCATATCATTAGGTTAAATACTTCCTGTTGTGTATTGACAGTAGACTGATTTTCTGATAAAATAAAATTTATGTAAAAGGAGGCGGCGTTTATGTTGCATAGCATGCGTATTAGATAAGCATTGAAAAAAAGGATTTTCCCATTTTCAACATGGGCTTTTTTGTCATGCTTATTTTGCGGATGCTATACAAAAAACTAACGACGTATAGATATAGTATAGACATAGTGCAAGCTATGCCTTAGTTTTGTTGTACTGCTCTGTGCATTATAAATGCAGGTCAATGCTCATGTTGAGGATTGACCTGCATTTTTTTGTGTAAAAAGGACGAGTGAAATATAATGCTTAAAAAATATTGGATAAAATGTCCGATTTGTAACGGAAAGACGAGAGTTCAAGTATTTCATAATACTGTATTAAAAGATTTTCCTCTTTTCTGCCCTAAATGCAAATTGACGCATATCATTGATGTAGAAAAATTAGAGATTGTAATCAAAAATACAGAAAAACAAACTTTTATTATTTAGAAGAAAGGATATAAAAATGAAACGTTTACCTAAATATACGCCTGCGGAAGTACGGAATGATCCATACGGATTTACTTACAAAGAAATGTCGGAAGTTATTGGCGAGAATGAAGCAAAAGCCTTATATGAAGAATTATATAAGCAATTACCACGCAAAAAAAATCTATCAATGTTGGTAAAAAATATTTGCAAAAGCAGTGATACTGAAAAGTATGTTTACGAACTGAAAGACAACAAATACATTGAAACGGTTTTTATCAAGCGGCGAGATGGTGGAACTGTTTGCGTGAGCACACAAGTCGGTTGTCCTGTTGGTTGTATTTTTTGTGAGTCCGGGCGAAATGGCTTTGTTCGTAATCTAACATCGTCAGAAATCGTACAACAGATTATATTGTTGCGTCGAAAAGTAAACCGTATCGTTTTTATGGGTATGGGAGAGCCTTTATTCAATTATGACAACTTGATAAAAGCAATCCATATTCTCCGAGATAGATATGGGCTCAACTTTCCAACCGACGGCATTACCATATCAACAGTTGGTCCGGTCGATCAATTAAAAAAATTGCGCGAGGAACATCTTAAAATTCAGTTGACAATATCTTTACACGCAGCAACACAATCTGCAAGAAATCGTATTATTCCTCACATGCGCATATATGCTATTGAAGATGTTGTTAAGCAAGCCTTATCCTATTCTGAAAGGCATAATCGCAAAATTGTCTTTGCGTATTTGCTTTTACCGGGTATAAATGACCGGCCCTCAGATGTAAGACAACTTGCAAAATGGTTTCGGGGCAAAAAAGTTATGATTAACGTGTTACAATACAACCCAACAAGCAATTCAAGAATTAAAGCACCACAGAAACGGGAAATAGTTGCATTCAAACATCAATTAGAGCAAGCAGGACTTGAAGTTACTATGAGAGTTTCTCATGGCAGAGAGATTAACGCGGCTTGTGGACAGTTAGCTAACACATATAATAAATTCAAAAAAAAATGATTAAAAGTGCCAGACGCATAGACGCAGAGCCGATAACGCATTAGGTCAAAAAACCTATGTGTTATCGGCTTTTTTATTTAATATTGCGCAAAAGCCGCTGTTCCCTATTATAGAATGGATTGCGGGTAGTGTATTAAAGTCGCCCTTTTTTAAGGATACGGCGGTATCGGGGAGGTATCGCCGTGTCCATTTTTATTTACTGTAACCCGCCTAATGCTTTGCGGTCAAAAAAAGCTATGCTCCGCAAGCGGGATATTCCGGCTATGAATGTGAACTGTCAATACATTTAGCTACTGCTTACATTTCCTTTGCGCCCGTCCGCGTCTTGCGGACGGGCGCATTTTGCTTTTTTCAACTTTTTTCTGAAAAGCGCACTCAAGAGCCATCTCCCGAACGGGTACGGAGCGAAAGGGGCAGAGAGGACAAGCCCTTAACTCCCGTCCTCTACTCCACGCGGGAAGGAGGTGAACTCTATGGAGCTATCTTCTTCCGACAAGGAAAGAATACAACATCAGTACGACGCATTAGCAAAGAAAACTTTGGTCGGCGAAGCGAAAAGCCACCGCCGCACTCTTGCGAAACGCGCAGCACGCGAAGTTACTTTTTCGGATTTGAGCGAAAGCGAACTCGCGCAGCTTTTCACAACGGACGAATACAAAAGCGATTATTTCCGTTTTCAAGTGTCCGGCTTTGATGTACTCGTCAAAAATGAACTGCTTGCCGAAGCCCTTAACGCTTTGCCCGAAAGGAAACGCGACATTATCCTTTTGTCCTACTTCTTGGACATGAGCGACGCGGAAATTGCTGAACTGCTGAATGTTGTACGCACGACGGTTTTCCGGCACAGGAAATCCGCGCTTGCGAAAATCAAACAGTATTTGGAGGGAAAAGCAGATGATGAATACCGTTAGGAAATCTGAAAATCTGTTGCCGTTCCCTGTCATTTCCGCAGCGGCAAACGGCGACACAACCGCCATGTGCGCGATCTTGAAGCATTACGAGGGTTACATAGCGAAACTTTGTACCCGCACGCTGAAAGACGACGCGGGCAATACCTATTCCTATGTGGACGAGGAAATGCGTAACAGGCTGCAAGTGCGCCTTATTACCCGCACCCTTGCTTTTCATGTAGGATAATCTTTTAGCCCATGCGGGGAGCGTGTCCCCTTTCCACGCTTCCCGTTATGGGCTATTTGTCGTTCCGTAACAGCACATCGGAAACGGTGTACTGTTACAGGCCGACAAAGCCTATTGTTCCTTGACAAAGAAAGCGGCCTTTGGTGCGCAGCATAACAGGCAACGGGTACATTCCGTCTGTACCGAGCCGGGCGGCGGGTACGCCATGACCGCTTTTCCCCGTTGGGGAAAAGTCGAGCGAGAACTACCGCGCCGTAAAACAAGTTTAGCAGCTTGTGGGCGACGACATACAAGGCGGCACAATGATACTCCCGCGTTGAACACCCTCAAAGTATTGCGCGGCGCACCCATAAGCATGGGCCGGGGTGAAACTCCCGTGAGGTTGCAGCTAACAACCGCCCGTTTTGCCTTTTGACGAATATAGTTTATCCATACAGGAAAAGGAGGTTTTTCTAATGGATAAAAAACAGACAATTACAACCGAACGCAAAATAGGGAAAATCACCTATCTTGTTCAAGCGTTGCCGAGTGAAAAGGCAACCGATACAATCCATAAAAAGATTGAAAAACTCATTGTAAAGGATTTGCAGAAAAAGCCCGGAAATCCGGGATTTTTAGCGTCCGAGTAGTGCATTAGGCGGCGGGATATGGTATAATGATAGCAACACATTATACCTGTTTATTCGGCTGTCGGAAAGGAGGACTAATGTTACAGTCGAATAAAATCACCGCCCTTTACTGCCGTTTAAGTCAAGAGGATATGCAAGCCGGAGAAAGCGGAAGCATACAGCACCAAAAAATGATACTTCAACGCTATGCGGACGAACACCATTTTTTGAACACAAAGTTTTTTGTGGACGACGGATTTTCCGGCGTGAGTTTTGAGCGCGAGGGGCTGCAAGCGATGTTGCAGGAAGTGGAAGCCGGACGAGTGGCGACGGTCATTACCAAAGACCTTTCCCGTCTTGGCAGAAACTATCTGAAAACGGGCGAACTCATAGAGATTGTATTTCCCGAAAACGGAGTACGCTATATCGCGATCAACGACGGAGTTGACACAGCGCGGGAGGATAACGAGTTTACCCCCTTGCGGAACTGGTTTAACGAGTTTTACGCCCGCGACACAAGCAAGAAAATCCGCGCAGTTAAACAGGCACAGGCGCAAAAAGGCGAGCGCGTCAACGGGGAATATCCATACGGCTATATCCCAGACCCGAACAACCGCCACCACCTTATACCCGACCCGGAAACCGCGCCGATTGTCAAACAGGTTTTCGCTATGTTTGTTAGCGGCGTGCGTATGTGCGAAATCCAAAAATGGCTTGCGGAAAACAAAGTCTTGACGATTGGAGCGTTGCGCTATCAGCGCACAGGACAGGCGCGGTATCAGCGGGCAATGATCGCCCCCTATACTTGGCCGGACAAAACGCTCTATGACATATTAGCAAGGCAGGAATATTTAGGGCATACCATAACCGCGAAAACTCACAAGGTATCCTACAAGTCGAAAAAGACCCGGAAGAACGAAGAAGAACAACGCTATTTCTTCCCAAACACCCATGAGCCGCTTGTTGACGAGGAAACCTTTGAACTTGCGCAAAAGCGGATTGCTACCCGCCACCGCCCGACAAAAGCAGCGGAGATTGATATTTTTTCCGGCTTGCTGTTTTGCGCTGGTTGCGGACATAAGATGTATTACCAACAGGGCGTAAATATCGAGCCGCGCAGGTTTTCCTATTCTTGCGGCGCATGGCGCAACAGGGCAAGGACAGGCAGCGAGTGTACCTCTCATTATATCCGCAAAAACGTACTTCTTGATTTAGTGCTGGAAGATATGCGGCGGGTTTTGCAGTATGTTAAGGAACACGAACAGGACTTTATCTGTAAAGCTACCGAGTACGGCGACATGGAAGCGAGAAAGGCATTAGCGCAGCAGCAAAAGGAACTTTCCAAAGCACAGGCGCGTATGACCGAACTTGACACGCTTTTCCGCAAGCTGTACGAGGACAACGCATTAGGCAGACTGACAGATGAACGGTTTGTGTTTCTAACTTCCGGCTACGAGGACGAAAAGAAATCCCTTGCCGCAAGGATAGACGAGTTACAACAGCAGATCGCAACCGTTACCGAGCGAAAAAGGGATATATCAAGGTTTATTCAGATTGTCGGGAAATACAGCGACATACAGGAATTGACCTATGAAAACGTCCATGAGTTTATCGACCGTATTTTGATACATGAATTAGACCGGGAAACCAACACCCGGAAAATCGAAATCCATTACAGCTTTGTCGGACAGGTTGATACCGAGCAGGAGCCGACGCAAGTTGTCAACCATGACCGCCGCAACATGGTAGATGTAAAAAGTATCGCTATCTAACCTCAGCAAATGTTGTTCCGCTGATACCGTCATCAACAAAGAATTGCGGATGTAAATATCCGTTTTTCTTTGCATAAGTCATAAGAATTTCCTTTTGAGACGAGATTTGCCAAGGTATGTTTTTGTAAAGGAGTGTGCAATTCGCATTGACAAGCAGCAAAAAGAACGCTATAATAATGTCGTTATCGATAATGACGTTATTATTTAGGCGCAGAGGAGTGAAGACATGGCCAATAGGGATCATTCCCTGGATGATGGGATTATTCAGGCTGCTTATTCGGAATTTCTTGCTTACGGCTTTCAGAAAGCCTCTCTGCACAAGATCGCCGAAAAAGCCGGTGTTACTACGGGGGCAATCTACACAAGATACAAGAATAAAGACGCGTTGTTTGCCAGTCTGCTTCAGGATTTTTTTGAGGCGATGCAGGTTCTCTTTGCTCCCGTCGCGGAAGAATACGAAAATGCAAAGCACAGTGCGCAGCCAGAGGATATCCTCCGCGCCATAAACGCCGAAGAACAGGTATATTTTCAACTGCTGACCGAGCACTGCAATGACTGCACTTTATTTTTCTGCCGCAGTGATGGCAGCTCCATGGAAACCGTGCTGCATGAACTGATGAACCGTAAAGCGGAACAAACGGTAGAGTTCTTTTCACATATCTATGGAAAAGCGCCAAATGCCGATGCGATCCGTCTTTTGATGGGCTCACAGTTCTGGTACTTCCGCCAGCTGCTGGATCAGCATATGGAGGAAGGCAGAATGCTTACCTGCTTACAGGCAGTCCTTGATTTCACCAACGCCGGTTGGCGGCAGCTATGCGATACCTTGCAATAAATCCGAAAAGTTGATTCGGACGGTCCATCCGTCCGTTTCTTACGACTGTTGGTTAGAAATAGCTAACTAATGAGAAAAGAGTTTGCGATGATAGATTTTGAATTTGAATTCCAATATACGGAGGCAAAGCTGCCCATCCTCCGACAGGTCGGCGGCGGCATCCCGGCGGGACGCTGCGTGGTGCTCTGCGGAGGCAGCGGATGCGGAAAATCTACGCTGCTGCGGTGCATCAACGGACTAATCCCACAATTTTACGAGGGAGAGCTGAAGGGCTTTTGCCGCCTGAACGGGCAGGACACCGCCGGGCTGCGTATCGGCGAGATCGGCGAGCTGGCAGCATCGGTATTTCAGGATCCGCGGAGTCAGTTTTTTACCGTGAACAGTTCCAATGAAGTGGCCTTCGGCCTTGAAAATCACGGTCTGCCGCAAGATAAAATCCGTCAGCGGGTGGAGGATGCCTTCCGGATCTTTCATCTGGAGCGGCTGAAGGATCGCAATGTCTACGAGTTGTCCAGCGGCGAGCGACAGCTCATCTCCATCTTGTCCGCGTGGGCAATGGACACAGATATTTTTCTGCTGGACGAGCCAACGGCCAACCTGGACTTTGCAGCCACGCAGCAGTTAAAAGAGATTCTGCTTGCCCTGAAAACGCAGGGCAAAACGCTGCTGCTCAGTGAGCACCGGCTCTACTATCTTGCCGACATTGCCGACGAATTTTGGGTTATGGCAGACGGCGAGATCAAAGGAAAATACACTGCCGCAGAGGCAAAGGCGTTCTCGGCGGAGCAGAGACAAACACTTTCTCTGCGCACGCTCGACCTTGCGGAGATCACCGTGCCGGAGAAAGAGCCGCTGCCGAAAACCGCGCCGACGGCGCTTGCCGTCTCAGATGTCCGCTATACATACGGCAGGAAGGCCGGAGATACCCTCTCTGGTGTCAGCTTTTCCATCCGTGAGCATGAGATCATCGGTCTCGTGGGCGCAAACGGCTGTGGCAAAACGACCATCGGCAAGCTGATTGCGGGGCTTTACGATCCCTCCGGCGGGCAGATATTCCTGTACGGCAAAGCGCGAAAGCCTAAGGGTCTGCAAAAGCAGGTGCTGTTCATCCTACAGGAAGCAGAGTTTCAGTTCTTCACCAACTCCGTCCTGCACGAACTGCAATACGGCCATGCGGTGACACCGGAGTTTGAAGCAAAAACGGAAGCGCTGCTGAAAAGTATGGATATGTGGGACTGCCGCGACCGGCATCCCTTTTCCCTCTCCGGCGGGCAGATGCAGCGTCTGGCGCTGATGATGGCGTATCTGTCCGACAAGCCGATCGTCATACTGGACGAGCCGACAGCAGGACAGGACGCGGAAAGTCTGGAGCGGTGCGCGGCGCTGATCCGGGAAATGCGGAAGGAAAAGACGGTTCTCATCATCACCCATGATCTGGAGCTGATTGCAGGTGCGTGTGACCGCTGCATCGGGCTGTCGGATGGACATGCAGAGGCAGAATTTCCCGTTCATTCGGAACGTGATTTGCAAGCGGTACGGCAATATATGGAGCGCTTCCATCCTTCCGATGCTCCTGCGAAAAAACAGCATAAAGAACGATTCCACCCGGCAACGAAGCTGCTTTACTGGCTGGCCCTGTTGGTCGTGATCTCCACGGCAAACAATCACCTTGTCTATGCCTGTTATGCGGCACTGATCTTGCTGACCGCAACTGACGGATGGCTCGGAACGGCAATCGCGGGCGGCATAAGCTTTGGGGTGCTGTGGGCGGCTAACGCCATGCTGCCGGGCACGGTGTTTTCCTTTATGCTGGTGCTGTTCCCGCGTATCATTGCCGTTGGCATTTCCATGCGGACGCTGATTGGGCGGAATGAAGCCAGCCGTACCCTGGCGGCGCTGCGTAATCTGCACCTGCCGGAACGGCTCATTATGATCGTAGCCGTGATCTTCCGCTTCTTCCCCGTTCTGTCGGGAGACATGAAGCTACTGCGGCAATCCATCCGCACCCGTGGCGCATTTGTGACGCCGTGGCAAAAGCTGCGTGCGCTACCATCGTATCTGGAAATTCTGACCGTTCCCATGGCGCTGCGGGTCATCCGCATTGCCGAGACGCTGTCCGCCTCCGCCGAAACACGGGGCATCGACTTAACCCGCCGTAAAAGCAACTATCTGTCGCTTCGGTTTTCTGCGTGGGATGCTGTGTTCTGTGTCCTGCTGGCAGCATCGATCGCCGCCGGCCTTATCCTGTGATCGCCGTCTCTGCGACGTTCAAACATATTTCATTCAAAAAGGAGTCTTTACCATGAGTACTGCAAACCCCAATAAACTGAAAGTCAAGGACATCATCACCGTTGTCCTGCTGGCTCTAATCAATGTGGTCATTTTCTTCGCCAGCTCCGTCCTGTACGCAACGCCCATTACCATCATTCTGATGCCGGTGTTTTTCGCCCTGCTGGAGGGCATCGTCTACTTCATCATCGGCACGAAGGTGAAAAAGCCCGGTGCAATCCTCATTTACAGTATCGTCCGTGCCATTATGGGCGGATACCTGCCGTACATCATCCTCTTTATTCTCTCCGGTGTCATTGCTGAACTACTGCTGTGGAAGATGGGCTACGGCAATGCGAAGGCGCTGACCGTCAGTTATGTCATCAATCAGGTGCTGGCCGCATTCGGCAGCACTATCATTCCCTACGCCATCGCAGCCAAGGCTATGGCGTATCAGATGGTCACTGATGGCCGTCAGGACGCCATCCTTGCCGCATCCCAGATGCTGCAATCCTGGGTGTCTGTGGCGCTGGTGGCCGGTGTGATCGTGGCGGCCTTTATCGGCGCAATGATCGGCAAGCGGATCGTGAAAAAGCACCTTGCTGCGTAATGCAGTCGAAAGGAGTTCACCATGAAAGAAATTGAGCCAAAGCGCTCTGCCGCCTCATGGCTGGCAGAGCTGGCAAAAGGGCGGTACGGCGAGTACGCTTTGAGCGTCCTTACGGCGCTGCTGGGCGTTGCCTGCTCCCTTGCGCCGTATTTCATCATCATTCGGATCATTACCGCGCTGATCAGCGGCACGGCGGAGCTGTCGTACTGCCTGACGCTCTGCGCGTGGATGGCGGGCTGCTGGGTGCTGCGCTATGTGCTGCACAGCGTGTCCACATCCCTCTCCCATCACGCCACCTTCCATGTGCTGGCCAATACCCGCACACGGCTGCTGGATAAGCTGGCCACGTTGCCCCTTGGCACGGTGCTGGACCATTCCTCTGGCTCCTATAAGAACATTATCGTCGAGCGCGTGGACTCCATTGAAACCACTCTTGCCCATTTGCTGCCGGAGATGACAGCCAACATTGTGGGCGCGCTGGCGGTGCTGGTGCTGCTGTTTATCGAGGACTGGCGCATGGGGCTTTCCATGTTGATCGTCGTGCCGCTGGGCATTGGCTGCTTCGCGTCCATGTTCAGCGGCTATAACGAGAAGTTCCGGCGCACGGTCACTGCGACGAAGGCACTCAACGACACGGCTGTGGAGTACATCAGCGGCATTGAGGTCATCAAGGCCTTCGGCCAGTCCAAGACCAGCTACGCTAAGTTCGTCTCCGCCGCAAAAGAGGGCGCGGACTGCTTCATCGACTGGATGCGGGGAAGTTTGTTCGGGCAGGTAGCCGGAATGGCGATACTCCCTTCAACGCTTCTCGGCATCCTGCCGGTGGGCTGCCTGCTTTACATGCGCGGTACACTGTCGGCAGAAACATTTCTGGCGATCATCGTGCTTTCGTTCGGTGTTATGCAGCCGCTGATCACCGCCTTCTCCTACACCGACGACATCGCACAGGTCACGACCATCGTCGGCGAGGTAGCGGAGGTGCTGTCCGGCGAAGATATGCAGCGCCCGGAAAGTGCGGAAAAGCTGCCTGCGGACAACTCCATCGAGCTGAAAGATGTCCGCTTTGCCTATCACGACAAGGAGGTACTGCACGGAGTCAATCTACACATTGCCCCGGGGACAGTCAATGCTCTTGTGGGCCCCTCCGGCAGCGGAAAGTCCACCATCGCCCGGCTTATCGCCTCCCTTTGGGACGTGAAGGACGGCTCTATCGAGCTGGGCGGCGTGGACATTCGCACGCTGCCGCTGGCGGAGTGCACAAAGCGCATCGCCTATGTATCCCAGGACAACTACCTCTTTGACCTTTCTGTCATGGACAATATTCGCATGGGCAAAAAGGGCGCAACCGACGAGGAGGTCATCGATGCGGCGAAAAAATGCGGCTGCCACGAGTTCATCATGGGGCTTGAAAACGGCTATCAGACCATATGCGGTGCCTCCGGCGGACACCTCTCCGGCGGCGAACGGCAGCGCATCTCCATTGCCCGTGCCATGCTGAAGGATGCACCCATTGTCATTCTGGACGAGGCCACCTCCTACACTGACCCGGAGAACGAGGCGGTCATCCAGTCGGCACTGGCAAAGCTGGTACGGGGTAAGACGCTGCTGGTCATCGCCCACCGCCTGTCTACCATCGCCGATGCCGATCAGATCATTGTCGTGAATCACGGCAAGATCGAAGCCACCGGCACACAGTCGGAGCTGCTTGCCTCCTGCCCGCTTTATCAAACCATGTGGGAAGCCCACATCAGCGTCAAAGACGATGGGGAGGTGGCATAATGCTCAAGACACTGAAAAAGTTTTTTGCCTTCTGCGGGGCGGACAACCGCAGGCTGTTTATGACATCCATCTGGCTGGGCGTGATCAGCGCCATCTGCTCCGCCATGCGTATTCCTGCCGCTGCCATCGTCATTCAGGCGCTACTCACTAAAAATGTCACTATGCCGACGCTCTGGACGAGCCTCGGCATTATCGTAATCTCATTGATCATTACGATTGCCATCAATATGAAGGCCACTATGCTCCAGACCCGTGCAGGCTACCGTGCCTGCGCCAACAAGCGAATTGAGATTGCCGAGCATCTGCGGTATCTGCCTATGGGCTGGTTCAACGACAACAGCCTGGGTGAGGTGACCTCCGTCACCACCAACACCATGGAGAACATGGCCAACATTGCCACACGGGTGGTCATGGTCACAACGAGGGGCTTCCTGACCTCCGGCATCATCGCGGTCATGATGTTCCTGTTCGACTGGCGCATGGGGCTTATAACACTGGTGGGACTGCTGATGTTCTTCGCCGTCAACGCTGCCATGCAGCGGGCAGAGCAATCGCTGGCGCAGCGAAAATTCAATGCCGACGAACGGCTTGTGTCCAAGGTGCTGGAATATGTGCAGGGCATCGCCGAGGTCAAGAATTTTGACCTGACTCACGACTCTGCCACGCAGGTACACGGCGCTGTGGAGGAAGCCCGCAAGGCTTCCTTCGCCATGGAGCTGCCGTCTGTTCTTTATATGCTGGCGCAGTTCATCGTCAACAAGCTCACCGGCGTTGCCGTCTGCACCGCTGCCATCGGCTTTTACTTCGGCGGCACTATGGAGCTTACAAACTGCCTTTTGATGCTGATCTGCTCCTTCATTCTCTTTGAGCAGCTGGACTCAGCCGGGAGCTTTTCGTCCCTGTTCCGTTCTATCGATATTGGTGTGGACAAGGCAAACGCGATTCTGCGTGTAGAGCCCATGGATATTGACGGGGAGGAACTGTCGCCGGAGCGGGAGGACATTGCTCTGTCTCATGTAAACTTCTCCTACGACAGCAAGCCCATTCTGCAAGATGTGTCGTTGACGATTCCGGAGAAAACCACCGTCGCCATCGTCGGCCCCTCAGGAAGTGGTAAAACAACCCTCTGCAATCTTATGGCGAGGTTCTGGGATGTGCAGTCCGGCAGCGTGCGCCTCGGCGGACGGGATGTGCGGGAGTACAGCTACGACAGCCTCATCCGCAATTTCTCCTTTGTGTTTCAGCGGACCTATCTGTTCTCGGACACCATCGCCAACAATATCCGCTTCGGAAAGCCCGATGCCTCCATGGAGGAGGTAAAGGCTGCAGCAAAGAAGGCGCGGTGCTGCGACTTTATCATGGCGCTGCCGGACGGCTTTGACACTGTTATCGGCGAGGGCGGTGCAACGCTCTCCGGCGGCGAGCGGCAGCGCATTTCCATTGCCCGGGCGATTATGAAGGACGCACCAATCATCATTCTGGACGAAGCCACTGCCAATGTTGACCCCGAAAATGAAAAGGAGCTGATGGAGGCCGTTGCGGAATTGACCCACGATAAGACGGTCATCATGATCGCTCACCGGCTGAAAACCGTGCGCAATGCCGACAAAATATTCGTTGTCGAACACGGCGAGATCATCCAGCAGGGCACGCATGACGAGCTGGTTGCTGTTGACGGGCTCTACCGCCGCTTCGTGGTGGAGCGCAAGCAGGCCGCCGGGTGGAAGGTCTGAAGAAACACAATCTAAAAAATATGAAAAGAAGCTCGTATCAGCTATTGACCGATACGAGCTTCTTCGTTTATTCTCTGTTTCCTGTAATGTAATAGTCGCAGAATTCTCCGCCGTTTGCCAACGCCTGCTTTCTGTGCAGCACGCCGTGCTGGAGTGTGATCATCACCTCGTCCAACTCGCAGAACAGCGGCATCAACTCGGAAACGCCCAGCTTTTCCGCATAGGCGCAGATGGGGCAGCGGGTGATGCGGTAGTAGCAAGCTCCTTCATGAGGCTGTCCCTCAAAGTCCACTTTGAACGATGTCGGATATTGTTTTTCCTTTTCCGGCGTGTACCACTTGACATACTTCACGATGCTCTTTTTGTTCTCTGCCTTGCCCTTATCGGTGTTCAGGTCGGTTTTCGCAAAATACCACTTGATGTGGTAAAGCGAACGCCGCATCATCTCCTGCACCGTCTCCGGGGGGATCTTCTTCCCGCTTGCTATGTAAGGTGCGACAAAGGCGAGTGCAAACAGCTCGTTGTATGCCATTGGGTTGTCGTCACCAATGTCGGCAGCTTTCCCGACCAGTTCACGATAGACTTTTTTGCTCTTTTTCATAATGTCGGCGGCATATTCCCTGCCGTACTTCTCTGCCAGAACCTTTTTCATCGGGCTTTTGAACATCCAGAAATAAAAATCGTTGTATTTCATATCACTTTTCCTCCCGTGATTTATTTACAGGCTTAAGGAACGCAGCCCAGCCGCCGAAGTGATAGACCATCGTCGCGTCCATATATAGCCCGGCAGTCTTGCGGTCGGTACATTCCGCCATGCTCCGGCGGTAGCTGTCAAACTGTGCGGAGATCAGCTTTCCATGATGCCGCGCCGATTACTTTCTTCCCACCAGCAATGTTGAGCCGTGAAGCATCAGGTGTCCGGCTTCCTTCGATGTCATAAAGCTGCCGTCGGCCGTGTCCATCAGCTCCACGCGCTCATAGCCCATGTCCATGAGCTTTTGGACAAACGCCTGCATATCGCCGTATCTGCGGGGTGACATCAGGTCATGGATAGCAAATGTTCCGCCCTTTTTCAGCACGCGCAGCGTTTCCAGCAGAAGCTGCTGCTTGTCCTTTCCCGTGATATTATGATAGACATAGTTGCTGGTCACCGCGTCGAAGCTCTCGTCGGGGAAATCCAGCTTCACGGCGTTTCCACGCCGGAACGAAGCGTTTTTCACGCCCTCCGCAGCGGCGTTTTTTTCGCACAGCGGCAGGCTGAAGGAGGCGTATTCCTTGCCCCAGCGGTCGATACCGATCATTTTTCCCTGGGGATTGCGCTTTGCGCAGGCAATGGTCAGCACACCGCTGCCGCAGCCGATGTCCAGTCCCACACCGCCCTCCGGCAGCGTGATATGCTCCGCCGTGCCGTCAATGATCTGCTTTGAGAGCTTGCGCTCGCCGTCATAGGAAAAGACCCGATAGGCATACACGCACCACTGGGTGTACTTTGCACAAACGACAAAGGCAATGCCGAACACCACTCCCAGCACGACGCGCAGCTTTCCGCTCACACAGACGCCGAATACGCCAAAAACCAGCAGCAGCGTAAAGGACAGCACCGTTCCCGCGATGAGCGAAACCAGCATTCCCTTGGGAATCCAGTTTTTGTAGTCAGGCTTCATATTCAAGACTCCTTTTTATTGAGTGTGACTTCTCTCATAAGCTGCAGTCGCGATGCACCAGATCACGATGGCGCTGTTCGTGCTGCTCTGGCTCATTACGGACATCCATGTGGCTGTCGGCACCTGCATGGCCTGTGCAATATCAGGAACAGCAACCAGCAGAAGATTCCATGTGACCGGATGGAAAACGAGCATCCACCTGGGATAACGGGTTTTACCGACAAGCAGCATCACAAAATGGATACCAAAAACCAATAGCATCGGAACATACATGGGGAGGATTGCGGGGAGCATGTCATCCTGATAGGCTGTGACCGCTGTGATGGCGGCCTCCGCTCCGATACGCGGCCCCAGATAGGTGGAAAACCACGCCAGAGTAGCCGCCCAGAGATGGATCGACAAGGCTACCACAACCGTAAATAACCCGCAAAAATACTGGATAGCTTTTGTTCTCGTATACCTTGCGTCAATATCCGTATTCAGTGCCGTCACCATGAAGGAGTAGAGGAAGCACCCAAGCGCTCCCATTCCGACGACCAATGCAGGCTTCCACAAGGCGTAGGCGCCGGACAGATAACAGGCTCTGTTGAATATTCCGGTGTCCGTCTTCTGCAGCGGAACGCATCCCAGCAGCCAATCGCCGGCAGCCATCAATATCCCGCCGATTGCGCCAAGAATATAGCATTGGATAAACGGTTTCTTTTCTTCCTTCTTCAACTTGTTCATTCCTGTGCATCTATTTTATGGTTTTCATGCAGAAATCGCAGCGGTCATTTCCACGCCCCAGTGTCATACTTCTCTCCCAGATCAGCTTCGGATGAAGACCGGTGTAGCTGATGTCGTCGCTGTCGCAAAAGCAGCAGCACAGCTCAGGACATCCGTATGCCACGCAGGTGTCATGATATGGACATTTCATCATATCCACACGCCATATGCCGTTGCCGGCCTGCAGCTCTTTTGGGGCAAAGCCCGCCGCCGGGCCGAAGACGCTCCGCGTGGATTTGACGAAAACGCCGGGAACAAGGCGGTAAAGCCCCGGTATGTGCAGCAGGGCGGCAAGCTGTTTGTGGCTCGTTCTCGCCAAGCGCTCCACATAGCCGTGCACGGTTTGCAGCGCCTCCTCTTTCGGCATGACCCGCTGTAAGGTCTCGTAGGCCGCAATGCCCGGCAAGATTTGCCGTTTGAGGTGGTATTGCTTCTCCTTGCTTGCATCTGCATTTTCAGCCAGCAGCACATTCAACCGCGTATCAAAAAAGGCATTCAGCTCCTTGGCCTGCGAGGGAAAGCACTGCGCCGCAGTCTCTCGAAAATCACGGGAGAGATAGGTTTCCTTTATCGTCCTGCCTCCGTCCCAGCTTTCATGAAGCCCTTCTTTTTATACCCGCAGTCGCAGTATGGGCCGCCGGAGGCGAGCGTGTACTGCCGCACAAAGTCGGTCACGCCGCCCGCCTCGCTCATAGTGTAGTCCAGACGGCACAGCGCGGGAGTGAGGTCATATAGTCCCAGCTTTTTCATCAGCACACAGATGCCGCATTTGGTGAAGCGTCCCTCGTAGCCGCTGCCGTCGGGGTATTCGTAAAACTCCATATTCCACGAGTAGGGGTTGCGGTCAGCGGCTCTCAGCGCGGCGGTGGCTTTCATACCGGCAATGTCCTTTTCGGTGAATTTGCTCTTTCCGCTCATTTGGCAGAACCATTTCATGGGCTTTGTCATCATGGATTTTGCGTAATACTCCGTCAGCCACTCCACATCCGGACGCTCCGGCATGGAGAGAACGAACGCGCCGATCATTGCGCAGTTGACGATATTCATCTTGAACCGGTCGCCTTTTTCAAATTCGGGCAGCTCGGAGATGATCTCCCTGTATTTCGGCTTTGCTTTTTTCGTGATGGTTTTTGCCGTATCGACATCATAGCCGAATACAACCGTCAGCTGTTTTTGGAATGAGCCTGCAAACATCGTCCACATGCCGAAAGACATTCCAAAATAGGTCACTTTTTGTCCCTCCAATCGCATATCACGCGGGTCATGCGGCGGTCAATGTCAATGCGAGCCGTTTTACACTCCCTGGGATATTTCTTCGCAGCGCTGAACGCCAGCTTGACAAACAGTGCCGAGCCGACGGGAAGCA
Source organism: Hominenteromicrobium mulieris (assembly GCA_021029595.1). Classification (GTDB taxonomy): domain Bacteria; phylum Bacillota; class Clostridia; order Oscillospirales; family Acutalibacteraceae; genus Hominenteromicrobium; species Hominenteromicrobium mulieris. Next base: position 103,480 of record JAJJOY010000007.1, read on the forward strand.
TGGTCGTGAGCATACCGTCGGGGAAAACAAAATGCGTGCCGTGCTCATATACGACCGCCTCGACTTCGCAGGAGTGCGGTTTCTCCGCAAGGCGTTTTTCCATGCGGCGGATATATTTTGCGGTGTCCCAAAGTGCGTCGTCCTCTGCGCCGACAAGAAACAGCTTGCCGCAGATATTCTCGACTTTTATGAATTCCTCCTCGGTAATCGGGTGCGCCGCTTCAGAGTCGTCAAACAGCTTGCGGGAGGCAACCATATTACCGGTGCGTTTGGACTCCTCCGAGATCATATGCCAATAGTCGGGGTGCTTACAGCAAAACGGCATATAGGGTAGTGGTTTACCTTTGTAGGAAAAGAGCGATTCGCCCTCGATCGGCCATTCCTTACAGCCGTCCTTTTTGCCCTGCATGAAACCCTGCCACACGAAGTCGCTGGGGGTCATTGCGATGGTCAGAGAGATATCATCAAATAGTGAAGCCGCCGTCAGGGCGAGCGTGCCGGTCGTTGATGCTCCCGCAATGCCTATTTTTTCGTTGCCGTGTAATTTGAGCCATGCCATTGCTTTTTCGATGCGTTCAAGAGGATAATTGTGATGACCGTAGTCCTTTTTTGCAGGCGACATAGTCAAAATGTTCACGCCGAGGCGAAGTAGCCACTTCACCGCAGAGCGCGCCATATAATCCTCGGGGTCGTCGCCGAGCATGGCGATGACGGCGCAGTCCGAGCCGTCCTTGCATGCCCAATACGCGCCGTAAAAGCCATCACTTTCAACATCAAAGTGGATGTGTTTCATTCAAAACGCCTCTTTCAAAAGTTGATCTTTACAATCTGCATCTTCATCATTCCGTCACCGACCCTGGCGAGAAAACGGAAAAAGCCGCTGACGGACGGGTCCTTCAAATCATTGTAGCCCAGCATATAGCCCCGGCTGGTGACCTGCAAGCGACTGTCCCACAGGGAAAGCTCACTTTTTGCGTCTGAAACCGCAAAATACGCGCCCACATCCTTGATCTTCGCGCTCTTGAGCCATGTCTTGGCAATCATCTTTACCGCCGTCCGGTTCGCTGCGTCAAATACCAGCACGCCGCCGGGAAAAGCGTCTGCCATTTTTTGAATCAAAGCCTTGACCTGTTCGGTCAAAAAGTAGTAGAACACGCCGGAGGCAAAGAACACCGCGCCGCCGGAGGCATCGATTTGGGGGAACCACTCGGTATTGTTCAAATCACAAGGGATGCTTTCCTCCCGCTTTCCGGCGGGCAGCAGTTCATTGCGCACGGCGATCACATCGGGAAAGTCCAGATTGTAAATTTTGCAGCTGCCGTTATCGCAGCTTCTCCCTGTGCTGTCCAGTCCGCAGCCCAGATTGACCACCGCCGCATTGGGGTGAGATTTCAGATAATCCCGCGCCTCAAAAGCAAGGTCATTCTGCCGCATGGCCACCTCCAGTGAACCGAAACGCTGCATGAGGCTGCGGGAGTTTTTCTCCGCCTCTGAAAAGTCATAGTCGATCTCACCGATCAGCTGCACCGCCGTTTCATCCCGATAAAGATTCGGATACAGCTCTGAGCAGACCTTCCTCGCATACAGCGGAATGATCAGCGTCTCCTGCACGGTGTTTTTCTCAATTTTGTATTTCATAGGTACATCTCACTTTCTGATAAATGGCAGTTCCGGCATACAGTCACGCTCGGCGATATATGCCAGCATTTCGGCGAACCCCTTTGGATCGCGAATCTGATATTGCATATGCTCGTATCCCTCAAACACGGGATAATGGCCGCAGGGGTAGGCTTCCATCACCGCCTGACGGTATTTGAAATGATCTTCTATGCTGCCAAACTCAAAATAGCTGTGCTTTTGCAGTTCCTCGGGAAGGGACGGAAAGGGCTTATCCTCCAGGCTGTCCGAAATCTGCCGTCGCAAATTTGTATAGGTCAGATTTTCCCCTGCGGCTATAAAATACGGCTTTATGGAATCGTCGTCACACCACAGTATCTTTTTCAGCGTACCGCCCTTCGACCAATATAGGCTCTTGATGGCAAAATACAGAAACGGCGTCATGATACGGCGCGTGCCCTTTCCGATTTGGGCGAACTGCCCGCCGTCAAAGAAAGCGTGCTCCACGGGCAGCTTCGTCTGCGTCAGAAACGCCATGGCAAGGTCTGCACCGATGGAAGAAGCGACCACCATCGCCAGCCGCTCCACTCCCTGTCGATGCAGAAAGTCCTCCACCTGCCGTATTTCGTCCAGCTTGCTGACATATTTCTGCCCCTCGCAGTAAACGGTGGAGGTGGGCAGAATGCAGAAATACCGATCCTGCAAAAACCTCGCAATCGGTTCGCTGCTTGCGCCTGTCACGCCCATAGCATGAAAGAACAGCACGGCAGGATTCCTCCTGTCGCCATATGTTTGAAACAGCATTTCTATCGCCTCAGCTTTCCATAAAAAGCATCATGATTGCCGCCAGTGCTGCCGAAATGACCGCCATGCCCACCGTGCCGAACAGCCACTTTTTGCCCTTATCCTTGGCTGTAATGTAGGGTTTCAGGTCTTCCGTTCCCGGAATTTCCCATGCGTTCGTATGTCCTACCCAATAGCCGTCAACCCAAAATCGGTCTATGAGATTCATAACGGACAGTATGACCAGCAGCTGCCAAAAGCCCTGAACGAAGCCCTTTGCGCCGTTGAGCGCATAGACGCAGACCAGCACATAGGCGATGTAGCCGGGGACGCAGACAGCTTTGAAAATCAAAGCATTTCGCTTGATTTTCGCGTGTGTTGTAAGTCCCAGCGTTACGCACCGCTCCTGCACCTCCGGGCTGTAAAGATGCACCATGCCCACCGCGCCCTTGCGGATACCGATGGCGCAAACCAAAATGAGCAGAACGCCCAGCCCGATGCCTTCCAAAATCACCTGTAAAAGCATTACCGATTCCTCCTGAAGCCCGCCTCATCTCGATATTCGGGATGTTCCTTTAAGTATGGGTCTTTATCGCCGCAGATGGTGTAGTCGCACTGGTAGCCGTCCACGCAGGTAGTTGTCCGCACGAGCTTGGCATGCAGCAGCTCCATGGACGCATAGTCCACATTGCACAGGGCGGGCATAATGTCCGTAAATCCGAACTGCTTGGCAAATTCCGCCGCCGGACACGCCGTAAATTCATAATAGATGGGCTTGCCGCCTTCGTAAGGCGCAACATTCATCTCGTAATCGTGCCATGCATCGCAGCGCTTTTTGGCGGTGGTGAATGCCCGATACATCAGCCTTTTCCAAAACGGCTTATTGATGTCAACGAAGCGCAGCTTCCGGAACGCCGGCAGGATCAGATTCTCTTCGATCTCTTCCATTTCGCGGAATGTGACCACATCCCGGCACACATCGTAAAAGCACATGATGGCGATGCAGTCGTAGGTGCCGCCTGCGCCGTTGTGAAAATTCTTCTTGCCGCCGAGGTCTGTGCGCCAGTCGGAAAGAAGCTCTGCGTATCTCAGCTGCACCTGCTCCCAGACCGCCTCGCGCTCCGCCTCCGGATAGTGCAGGGCGATTTTCGCCAGAATTTCCTTTTTGCAGGGCTTGGAATATAAGACGTGACAGCTGCGGTCAAATTGCAATTCGCTGTCCTTCATCTTCCCACGCCTTTCAGAAAACCGCTCTTTGCATTTTCTTCGGTATCGTCCGATTCGTCGTAGGCATCATAGGGCGCCGACGGGTCGTGTACCCGTTTTTTGAATGGCGAACAGAGCTTGTCCTTATGGGCAAAAGCAAATTCCAAATTGTCCGTCCATCCCGTGTGACCGGTGATGAAATACGGATGCAAACCGCGTGCGCGCAGCTTACGCTCCAGCTCCGCAAGTGACTGCACAGCCAGCTTATTGTCCTCTGCCAACGAGGAAATGAAGCTATATCCGCCATCTGCGCCGAACCACAGCGTGTCACCGGTAAACAAATACTCATCGTCAATGAGGTAGACCATATGACCCCAGGTATGACCGGGAACAAGGAAGCATTCGATTTTGATGCCGTCAATGTCGAAAACCTCGCCGTCATGCAGCAGCACCTTTTCGTTGTTGATCGTGACCTGCGGTAATTTATAGAGATGATAGATCACTTTTCGCCGCACCTCGCCGGTGAGATACCGGTTCTCAACCTCGCCTATGTACAGCTTTGCGTCCCGGAACAATCCCGGACTGTCGGACTCCACCGCGCCCACATGGTCGGTGTCCTGATGGGTGATAAGGATATGGCGTATCGACTTCGGATCAATGCCGAGCCAGCCCATTTTTTCGGCAAGGCGGTCGTAGTTGTAGCCCGCATCGATCATAATGGTCGTATCGCCTTTGCGGTAGAAGAAGATGTTGGCCACCCACTCCCGCACGCAGGCCACATGGTCGTCGATCCAGCCGGTATTCAGCGGCTTGAAGATTTCCTTGCCGCGGTACATTTTGCTCATTTCTTTTTTCTGAAATTCGGTTGCTTTCTTTGACATATTATCGCTCCCTATTTTGATTTTCGGCAGACAAACCACGCCATGCTTTTCAGGTTTCCCATGTCCACATCCGTATACATTCCATCCAGCCGCGCTTTCAGACTGGAAACCGTCTCATAGGGCGGTGTGAAGAAGCCCGCCTTTTCATAAATGTGCCGGATAAACCAGTCTGTCCGCTTCTGTTCGTCCCTCACATAGAAGCAGCCGCAGAATGTCCCGCCGGGTCTCAAAACCCGGAAAACCTCCCGATAGGCGGCTTCCTTGTCCGGAAAAGCATGAAAGCCGTTCAGCGACAACACAATATCAAACGCACCGTCCGCATAGGGAAGTGCGCCCACATCACCCTGCCGAAAGGTTACGTTTTTCAGGTGCAGGCGGTCGGCCTTTTCCTGCGCCTGTCCCATCATATCCGCCGAGTAATCTAGACAGGTGATGTCTGCTTTTGGCAGCGTCTGATAAACCGGCATGGTCAGGATACCCGTCCCTACCGGCACCTCCAGCAGCTTGCCAGAGAAATCATCTGGAATACCCGACAGTGCTTTTTCAAGATAAGCATCACATTCCGCCTTGTTCATATCCCACACCAGACGGCACACCGCTTTCCCGCTCAGGGTAGAGCAGGTGATCATGCCGTCATAAAAATTGTTGCCGCCTGTCAGTCGGTACGCACCGCGAATGACTTCTTTTCGTTCCATGGGTTTCCCTCCGTATTTCAATCATCACACGACCGTTTCCGATCTCATTTTTTCAAAATGTCCACGATTTTCGCAAAGTCCTCCTTTGCCTCCTTGAAGATCGGCAGCATACAGTAGCAATGCACCATCTTCGGGCGGGCAGACACCGTACAGGGGACATTTGCCCGTTTGCAGGCTTCCTCAAAGTCCGGCAAAGCGCCGTAGAGCACCTCGTCGGCAGAATAGAAGAAGTGAATATCGCCCACGCCGGTAAAATCTCCCCGAGAGCCGGAGAGCATATAGTCCGGCACATTCTCGCAGCCGTGCCGCATGAACTTCTCCACCGTCACCATAAAGGCATAATCGATGGAAACATCCCTTTCATTGAGCACCCGCATCCGCGCCTTTTCCGCATCGTTCCACGGCACCTCACCGGGGGATACGGCGACAATGTGCCTCGGATGCGGCAGCGGTTTGGGCTGCGCGTTGTTGTGCGCCGCAATGCCCAGCGCCAGCGCACCGCCGGAGGAAAAGCCACAAGTACTGACATTTCCGCCGCCGTACAGTGCAATCATTTTTCGATAACATTCGTACACCATCGCGTAGGTTTCAGTAATGCAGTGTTCCATGCAGAGCGGGTAAAACGGAAACCACACATCACAGCCGGTCTCGCGGCAGAGCTTGCGCATCACAGGCAGGTCGCCCTTATCGGGGCCGATCACCATGCCGCCGCCAAAGAAATAGAGAATCGCGCGCTCGGACGGCTTCGGATGCTCTCGCACGATCAGGCAGGGAAAGCCGTTTACCGCGATCGTTTCATAATATGCCTTGCGGTCGGTGGGCGTAAAAACGCCACGATGCCGGTTCTGCTTTTCAATTTCCTTTCGCAGTGCATCCTCCGGCAAGGCGAACGCCTTTTTCGCGCCGGAGAGCTTGTATACGCTGCGTAAGATAGATGCAAAGATACTCATGATTTAGCCCCCTCATTTCCACGCCGTAATGCAGAGCCAGCTTTTCTTTTTGTGTATCTGCACATCGTGAAAGCCCGCCTGCTCCAGATACATCTTCAGCTCGGCGTCCTTGTAGATGGTCATGCCGCCGATGATCTCCGTCCACTTCTCATCCTTGTCCGAGTCGCCATTGCTCTCGTTGCAGATGAGCAATGTCCCGCCGGGCTTCAGCACCCGGTAAACCTCCCGGAAGCACTGCGGCAGATCGGGCCAGAAATAGACGGTTTCAAAGGCCGTTACCGCATCGAACCAGTCGCCTGCAAAGATCATATCCGCCACGCTGCCTTGCAGAACGGTGCAGCGGCCCTCCGCTATGGCGGCCTCGTTGACCTTTTTGGATTTCTCCACACTGACGGGGGAATAGTCAATGCCCTTGACAATACCCTCCGGGCATTTTTTCAGAAGTCTCTTGATGTTCGCCCCTCCGCCGCAGCCGCAGTCCAGCACCTTGGCATCCAGAGTAAGCTTCAAAAAGCGAAGTCCCCACCGTGCCACAGGACTGTGCCCCAGGTTCATCATGGCGACCATGATTTTCCCGCCAAGCCCCACAGGCTTTCTGGTGTTCTCAAAAAATGACATCTTATCACACCTCCGATTTCACACATTCCGCATAGGTCAGCGGGAAGGACGCCTTCAGAACAGCGCTCTTCCGCACCGCCCAGCCGTTTTGCCGTAGGAAACGCAGGTATTCCGCGCTCGTCCACTTGCTGCGGAGAGGGAAGCCTGCCAACTTCATGAAAAAGGCTTTGACCTTGCCGGAAAACGAGTTTCCCGCATGGGTAAAGGTGGGCGCGATGAGCACACCGTCGTCCTTCATCACCCGGCGGATCTCGGCAAGAGCTTTCTCCGGCTGCGGCACGATATGCAGCGCATTGGACGCGATCACCACATCAAAGGACTTATCCGCATAGGGCAGGCGGAACATATCCTGCACGGAGAAGTACAGCTTGGCAGAGCGGGTATCCCGCTTTGCCTCGGCGATCATCTCTGCGGAGGCGTCCGTCGCCTCGATGTGCGCCGCCGCGTTTACGATGTGTTTTGCAATCAATCCCGTGCCGGTAGCAAGCTCCAACACCGTCTTGGCTTTTACAACCGGCCGGATCAGCTCATACATCTCGTCATACGCCGCCCGATCCTTTCGCATAAAGCGGTCGTAACGTCCGGCATTTTTGTCCCAGAAATTCTTGTGTCCCTGCATCGCTATCATTCCTTTCAATGTTAGATTAACCTAACCGACGCGTGCACCCGGACGGTTAGATGGTGCTAACCATTGTACCTTGGAAAAGCCGCATCTCTGCGGCCTTCCGCTTATTTAAATAACTCCCTGCAAGCGCCGTACACCAGCGTTTCCAGCACCTGCGGGTACAGTCCTCCTATTTGCTCCTTGTGAGAAACGGTGAGGATCAGTCCCCGCACCGTGGCGGCAGCCAAAGAGATGCCGCGACTCGGCACAAGGTCATATTTTTCCAAGAGCTGACGAATATGCGTTTCGTCATCGTGGTAATGCACGTTTTTGACATCCTCCGGCAGTCTCTGCAAAAGCAGCTTCGCATCGTTTTCAATGAAAACCATGTCGCCGGTATCGGACAGCCGCCGGCAAACGGCAAGAACCGCCTTTGCCGCACGCTCCGATGTTGGCAGGCCGCCATTTCTGTGCAACGCCTGGTCAGCCACTCCGTAAAGCTCGGAGTGAATGTTCTCCAAAACCGCGAAGAAGGCCATCTCCTTGGATTCGAAGAATTTATAAAATGAGCCTTTTGCGATACCGACAGCCTTTGTCAGTTGATCCACTGAGGTTTTCTTCATCCCCAGCGTGACAGCACAATGTCTCGTTTCCTTCAGCAACGCCTTGCGGAGCTGCTCAGTCTCGTAATCGGTAAAAGCCAAGGCCGCACCCTCCCTGAAATATGACCGTTTCGGTTCTTCCGGTCATATTATACCGCGCTTCTTTCTGGTTTGCAAGGGGTGTGGAGAAAAAAACGCTAATCAAAAGGAGTGCAGTGTTGCAGAAAGAGACGACGGAATTCCGGTAATCGTTGAAAGAAAAGTCGCACAGACCGAATAGCCATCCGCATCAGCATACAGCCCGTGAAGAAGATATGATTCGTGAAGCTGTGCGGCAGTCTTACTTTCGCTACGGCTGGGAAGGTGCATATATGGCGGCAAAGGAAGGCGGTTACAGCAGAAGCTACAGCGGATTCATCTATGCCGCCAAAAGACTCGGACTGTGCGGAGGCAAGCAGGAAAAGCCAAACATACGCAAGAGTGACCGCCGGTATTCCGAGATTCTTGTTCCGGGAGAAAAAGTGCAGGTAGACGTTAAAGAAGTGCCGTATAACTTCCTGAAAGGCGCAGCAAAACGAGACGGAAAGCACTTATACCGATGGACAGCCATAGACGAATGCACCAGAATACGTTTTATTTACGGGTTTGAGGAGCATACACCGGAAAACTCGGTAAAGTTCTTCAAAATGCTTCAAAAAATATTTCCGTTCTAGATTCAGACAATCCAGACGGATAACGGGACGGAGTTTACATACAAGTACATCAGCGATACGGAACTCTGTCCGTTTGACATTGCTTTGAAGAACGCCGGTGTGCAGCACAAGGTGATTCCACCCAGAACGCCTTGGCACAACGGCAAGGTAGAGCGGAGTCATCGAAACGATCAGCGCTATTTTTACAACTGGGAAAAGTTTGCAAGTGTAGAAGATCTAAACCGAAAGCTCAAAGATCATTTGCACTGGAGCAACAGAAAGCCCATGCGCACGCTGGGCGGCAAAAGCCCTCTTGATCTCCTCCGTGAAATTCTTTCTAACGCCTGATTCTTTTCTATCCCACTCTTTTTATCTCTTTGTGGGTCATATCTATTTACAACGCAGAAGATATGATATATAATTCGGACACGGATACTAGCTTTTTAGAATTCCAATCTCGTGTCAGAGATACGTTCTTGCGTTATGCCACAAAATGAAAATTTGTAATTATTGATGCAAAACAAGAAAAAGCTCAAATGTTGAGCGAACTAGTTCAGCAACTTAAAAAAGTCTATAAATAATGGAGATAGAAAACCATGCGAAACAACAATAAGCAGTGGCACAGACATTATGGAGTATATGGTGTTTGTGTGAATAAAAGAAAGGAACTGTTAGTTATTGAAAAAAACGGCGGACCATATTCTGGACTGTGGGATCTTCCTGGTGGATCCTTTGAAAATCCTGAAAGCATATCAGAATGCTTAATCCGAGAAATAGAAGAAGAAACCGGATTGTGTGTTTCTATTTCAGAAAATTTGAGTACTTTCGATATATTGACAAACTCCCCCTATAACGGTTTCGATTATACGCATCATATTGCTATGACGTATTGTATTGACATCTTAAGTGATAGCGAGAAAGAAATTAGTGAGTATGTAAACGATAGATCAGGCTCGGTCGAAAATGACTCTCTAGGTTACAAGTGGATATCTATCGATAGTTTTTGCGAGAAAAATGCTTCACCACTAGTAATAAAGGTGTGTGAACTTATTAACAACAAAAAGTCCTTTGAAATAATTGAGTACGTAATCTAATACTTTCAGAGGTAACAGTGTTATTTTGTTGACACATGGATTCTGCACCATGCGTGCATGGAATCCTTTCATTCTATTCTCAAGCGTGAATGGCTCAATCGCTTTAAAATTCGCGATTACAAGCAGGTATACCGGTTGATTTTCAAATATCTGGAAGCTTTTTACAACACGAAACGAATTCACAGTCATTGCGACTATATGTCACCAGATGAATTCGAGCAAGTATATAAAAGAGCACACATTAAGGCGGAGCTGCGGGCAGGTTGAATTTGGGAGAAATTTCTCATTTTAACTTGTACTAAATCTTGACATAGGACCAAAGCAGGGCTTTTCTTCCTTTGAGAGCGCTAATAACCTGATCTCCATGTTTGTGTTCTTCTTTAACTTTGTTCGTCCTCATTCCGCTTTGAACGGGCTTACACCCGCGCAAGTCGCCGGTCTCAGTTTACCCACCCGCAAAAAACGAGATTTTCCTCTCGTCGCTTGATATTTTCCTGTGTTTTGTCCCTCGCTCTTTCATTTTTACTTTACGGTGCCTTTGGTAACTTCATTATACTGAATACAAAACGAAAAGACAAATGTGTGGATTTAAGAAACAGAAAAAGGCTCTGACCTTTTACAGTCAAAGCCTCATCTGCCACTGCAATGCCTTAGTTTTATTAAGTTTTATCATACTGCCTTATCAAACCTCAGCATTTCCTGCAGCGTTTTTATTATGGCTCTTTCCTGCGGTTTTGAATGCGGCGTATGAGCAGCGCCGAGCCGCCGACGGCGAGCACGCCCCAGCCAAAGAGGAGCGATGCACGGACAATCCATTTCCCGGTTGCGTTCTTTTGCTTCTCGCCATGAATGTGAAGCTTTGCGTTTCCGCCTTCCCCGCACTGCACGGTAAATGTCATGCTCTCTTCGGCGGTAAGCGTACCGATATAAATCTCGGCAAACCCGAGTGCAGCACTGTCCCCCGAGAAAAGCATCACACTTTGCCCATTTTGCACACGCAGAAGCTTTACTTCACCTTGGCTTTCTTCTGCCGTGAGATATAACTCAAGCGGCACGGTACATTCGTTTTTGAATACAAGACTGAGGGGCACGCCGCTTTCGGCTATGACAGTCTTTTCTAAACGGTCTCCGCTGAAAAACACCGGCAGCAAAAACGCCGTGATGAACGCCAGGACCCGAACCGAAAACATGCGCACCCCTCCTCGGCCGCCGGGCGCGCATCACCATACGCGCCGCCTGTAAGAGGGCACCGACGGGCCTTTTTCTTCATGTATATGCGTGTGCGCCGGCGTTATATACGCACGGTACCGCATGACGATCTCCGCATGCCTGCCGAACAGCTTTTCCAAAAGCGTCAGGACGGTCTTTTTCTCTTCGCGATAGTGCTTTCCGTGTTTCATCGTTTTCCTATGCCCTTTCCGTAAATTTTGTGATCTCTACGGATAAAATACCACGACACAGCGAAATATTTTGTCATTCCCATCATGCGGAAATCTTGAACTTTCCACGCATTTGTGGTAAAATAAATCGGTTATTTTGAATTTGTGAAGAAACAGAGGTTATCATCTTGGCCGATTTTAGAAATGAGATTGAAAAACGGCGCACGTTCGCGATTATTTCGCACCCGGACGCCGGTAAAACGACACTGACGGAAAAGTTCCTTCTGTACGGCGGCGCCATTCAGCTGGCCGGTGCGGTCAAGGGCAAAAAGAATGCGCGCCACGCCGTTTCCGACTGGATGGAAATTGAAAAGCAGCGTGGTATCTCCGTCACCTCTTCTGTTATGCAGTTCCAGTATGAGGGCTACTGCATCAATATTTTGGACACCCCGGGCCACCAGGACTTCTCTGAAGACACGTACCGCACGCTGATGGCGGCAGACTCCGCCGTGATGGTCATTGACGCTTCAAAGGGCGTTGAGGCACAGACGAGAAAGCTTTTTAAGGTCTGCGTCATGCGCGATATTCCGATTTTCACGTTCATCAACAAGATGGACCGCGACGCGCAGAGCCCGTATGATCTTTTGGACGAGATCGAAAAAGAGCTCGGCATCGGCACCTACCCGATGAACTGGCCGATTGGCTCCGGTGTGGACTTCAAGGGCGTTTACGACCGCGAAAAGTCCGAAATTCTCGCGTTTGAAGGAGACAAAGAGCTGCGCGGTCAACACGAAGTCAAAGCGCACGAGATCGATCTGAACGACGCGGCACTTGAGACCATTCTCGGCGAAAGCCTGTGCCAGACGCTGCGCGATGACGTAGAGCTTCTGGACGGCGCGGGCTATGAATTTGACCTTGAAAAAGTGCGTCATGGCAAGCTCTCCCCCGTGTTCTTCGGCTCCGCTTTGACAAACTTCGGCGTGGAGCCGTTTCTCGAGAGCTTTCTGCGTATGACGACCTCCCCGCTGCCGCGCCAAACCTCGGAGGGTGTGGTTGACCCGTTCAGCAAGGATTTTTCTGCGTTCGTCTTCAAAATTCAGGCGAACATGAACAAGGCGCACCGCGACCGCATTGCATTCATGCGCATTTGCAGCGGCAAGTTTGAAAAAGGCATGGAGGTCACCCATGTGCAGGGCGGTCGCAAGATCAAGCTTTCGCAGCCGCAGCAGATGATGGCGCAGAGCCGCGAAATCATTGACGAGGCGTATGCGGGCGACATCATCGGTGTGTTCGACCCGGGCATCTTCTCCATCGGCGACACGATCTGCACGGGTAAAAAAGTGCAATTTGAAGGCATTCCAACGTTCGCGCCGGAGTTTTTCTGCCGCGTGCAGCAAAAGGACACGATGAAGCGCAAGCAGTTCGTCAAGGGCACTACACAGATTGCACAGGAAGGCGCCATTCAGATCTTCCAGGAGATCGCCTCCGGCATGGAGGAAGTCATTGTCGGCGTTGTGGGTACACTGCAGTTTGACGTATTCAAGTACCGCATGGAAAACGAGTACAACGTTGAAATTCGCATGGAAACGCTGCCGTACTCACTCATCCGATGGATCGACACGCCGGACGTGGACCTCAAAAAGCTGAACCTCACGTCCGACACAAAAAAGGTGCAGGACATTCGCGGACGTTACCTTTTGCTTTTCTCAAATGAGTGGAGCATCCGCTGGGCGCTGGAGCACAACGAAGGCCTGGAGCTTTCCGAGTTCAGCCGCTAAATTTTATAAAAAGCAACGCTCTGTATGGCTTTTGTGCCGTACAGAGCGTTGTTGTTATGTATTGCTGCTTGATTTTTGCTTGTGGCTGTCCGCGACGAACTCTTTCGGCGTCATGCCGGTGCAGCGCTTAAAGCGTCCGCAGAACGAGGCGGAATCCGAAAATCCGCAGGAAAGCGCCGTTTCACTGACAGTATATGTACCCGCCAGCAGCATTTTTTTCGCCGCATTGATGCGCACCTGCATCAAATATTGCTTCGGCGACATGCTTTCGGAAGCAGAGAAAATGCGGTAGAGATACGTGCGGTCTATGCCGATATGCCGCGCGAGGTCGCTGATCTGAATGGGATAGCCGTAGTTGCTTTTGATGTAGCCGATGGCCTTATTCACATACTCATGCTCGCGGGTGTACGCGCCGCCGTGTGCGGATTCCTCCAAAACGGACATCGCGCCGTAAAAGCCGCTCATCACTTTAAACAAGCTGCCTTTGTTGAATTCGTCAATCATCTCGTGCATGTAGCGGATGAACTCGTCGCCGTTTTCAAGCTTTGTTGTGTATTGGCTGACAAGGCCCGTGCGGCGCAGGATCTCCAGTACATCAAAGCCGTCGAATGCGACCCACATGTACTCCCACGGGTCTTCGCGATCGGCAATGTAATATGTGCGCTCACCCGGGCGGATGAGGAAGCACTCGTTTGCGTGCAGCGTGTAGGTTTCTTCTCCGACGGTATACGTACCCTTGCCGGAGATGACGTAGTGCAGCAAATACTGATTGCGCACGGCCGGACCCCAGAAATGCCCGCCCTCACATTTTTCGTAACCGCAGTAATACACGGTAACAGAGCCGCCGTTATTCAAATTTTCCGCTCTATGCTTTATGGTGTTCATACCCGTCCCTACCTTTGTAATTCCCTATTCAGTATAGCACACTTAAACACAAAATACAACAAAATCACAACGAAAAGAAACAAAAAATATAGAATCTGCACACTATGCACCGTATAATGAATACAAGAATCGTTTTTATGGAAGGAGTTACAGATTATGCCAAAAATTACATTCATGGGCGCGGGCAGCACCGTTTTTGCACGCAATGTGCTCGGCGACTGCATGTGCACGCCCTCTCTGTGTGAGAGCGAGATCGCTCTCTATGATATCGATGCCGAGCGTTTGGAAGAGTCTTACATCATTCTCAGCGCTATCAACAAGAATACGAACGGCGGCAAGGCGACACTGAAGACCTATTGCGGCGTTGAGAACCGCAAAGAAGCGCTGCGCGGTGCGGACTTCGTCGTAAACGCCATTCAAGTCGGCTTCTACGACCCGTGCACAATCATCGATTTCGAGGTGCCGAAGAAGTACGGTCTGCGCCAGACGATTGCCGATACGATGGGCATTGGCGGCATCATGCGTGCACTGCGCACCATTCCTGTTTTGGAAGATTTTGCCCGCGACATGGAAGAAGTTTGCCCGAACGCATGGTTCCTCAATTACACAAACCCGATGGCAATGCTTTCCGGCTACATGCAGCGCTATACGAACGTAAAGACCGTCGGTCTCTGCCACAGCGTGCAGGTCTGCTCTAAGGAGCTCCTAAAGGCCCTTGGCATGGAAGATAAGGTTGAAGGCCGCCGCGAGCTCATCGCCGGCATCAACCACATGGGCTGGCTTTTGAAGATTGAAGACAAGGACGGCAACGACCTCTACCCCGAGATTAAGCGCCGCGCCGCAGAAAAGAATGCGACCGAAAAGCACAAAGATATGGTGCGCTATGAGTACATTCGCCGCCTCGGCTACTACTGCACCGAATCCAGCGAGCACAACGCGGAATACAATCCGCTCTTCATCAAGTCCCGTTACCCGGAGCTCATTGAACAGTTCAACATTCCGCTGGACGAATACCCGCGCCGCTGCATCAACCAGATCAAGGGCTGGAAGGAAGAAAAAGAAAGCATTTTGAAGGACGGCAAAGTGGAGCACACCCGTTCCAGCGAATATGCCTCCTACATTATGGAAGCTATGGTCACCGGCAACCCGTATAAGATCGGCGGCAACGTACTGAACACCGGCCTTATCGATAACCTGCCCGCCGATGCGTGCGTTGAGGTACCGTGCCTTGTGGACAAGATGGGCGTAAATCCGTGCCACGTTGGCCGCCTGCCGGTACAGCTTGCCGCAATGAACATGACGAACATCAACGCACAGCTGATGACAATCGAAGCGGCCCGCACCAGAAAGCGCGAGGATATCTACCGCGCCGCTATGCTGGATCCGCACACCGCAGCCGAGCTTTCCATCGACGACATCGTGAAGATGTGCGACGACCTCATCGAGGCACACGGCGATTACATGGCGATGTACAAATAACTCAACGTTTTCCTCCATTGATACTTCTATAGAAAGCAATACACCCGCAGGAACGAACCGCCTGCGGGTGTATTGCTTTCTATCCAATTTTACTCGCCGTCTTCCCCGCTGCTTTCCGCGCTGACGAGGATGCCCACAACGGCGCCGTACGCGAGCGCATCGCCGGGGCTGTCGGACTGATAACCGATGACGCGGCCGATCTTTGTATCTTCGCTGTACTGCGCCACCTGCACCGGCTCAAAGCCCAGCGCTTTCAGCTTTGTCATGGCTTCGTCAGCCATCATATCGGAAATATCCGGCAGCGGACGCAGCTGAGGGCCTTTGCATACAGCAATCTTTACCGTGCTGCCGGCCTCAATAATCTCACCCGCGAGCGGATATTGCCTGGTGATTTGCCCCTCCGGCAATGTATCGCTGAATGTTTCCTCACAAATTTCAAGCTCGAATTTATATTTTTTGTCCTTTTCTGTTAAGGAGAGCAGCTTGTCGTAATCCATACCGACAAGGTTCGGCACCTCAAGTGTTTGCTTTTCTTCGACAGCGCCCGGACCTTTGATGGACGCAACGATGCTTTGCGGCGAGAATGGGCTGTCTTTGAACCACACGCTCGTCACGGCAAAGATGACGACGAGTGTAAACACGAATGACGCGACAAGCCACAGAAAAGTAGGCACGCGACGCTTGCTCGGCGTGCGGCCGGAACCGCTCGGCAGCGAGCGCACCGTTTCGGTCTCGACGAATTTTTCCACAACGGTCGGCTCAGCGGCAAGCTCTGCGGAAAAGCGCGAGAAACTTGACGTGCGGCGAGAGGGATCAACCTGCAGGCCGTTTGCAATAGCCGGAATAACCTGCTCCGGCAGCTGCTTTAGGATATTTTTGGAGATCATCAGGCGCGGGTCCTGCTTGCGCTTCGGCGCTTCCATGGGTGCGGCGCCCGCGAGCGCAAACAACAACGATGCGCACAGGCCGTAAACGTCCGTGACCTCATCACAGATTTTCGTTTTGGAGTACTGCTCCAGCGCCCAGCAGCCGGGGAAAATATCCTCAATGAGGTCGGTGCCGGCACGGCGCACAGACTGTATGTCAAAGCCCGTAACGATCATTTTATCGTCTTTTGTGATGCGCAGCGTGTTCGGCGAGATACCGAGATGCTCGACATTCTGTGCATGAATGGCGCCGAGCGTGTGAATGACCGGGTAAAAGAACTGTTCGCACTGCGCCCAGCTTAGAACGCCGTGCTCCTCCACGTACTGTCGCAGGGAAACGGACTCTGTGAACGAGAACACGATGTACTGCGTGTTGTTCTGCGAAAACGTATCGATGGCGTGCTGAATGTGTTTTGTATCGGAAACACGCAGGAGCTTCTGCGCATAGCGCTCGAACTCGCTTAAATAGTCGCTGAACTTGAGTTCTGCCCCGCTGACCGGCAGTACGGACGCGCCGGTCTCGCCGCGCACAGCGATGGTATGTGGATAAAACTCACGCACCTCTACCTTCTGCGCCGTTTTGGCTTCCAACGCGGCGTATGTAATGCCCGCGCCGTTGACGTGCACGGCCTGTCCCACAAGGTATTTTTCGCCGAGCAATGTGCCGTACGGCAGCGCGTTTTTCACCTGATCGCCGTTGTGCCAGCCGCAGTGCGGACAGGTATTGCTGCTGTCCTCCATTGCTTCAAAGCATCTCATGCAATATAATTTGTTCTCTCCCATGCGCTCAGCTTCCTCTCGATCTCCGCTTCGGAATGCGGTGCATTTTTATACAACATCCCCGAAAAATTCTTTTCACTGAACACAGTATACCACATTTTGCCTGTGCTTTCAAGGTGTGTACGCACCCGAAAGCGCGAAGAAACTGTCGGAAAGCTGCAAGGGCCGCAATTTTAATAAAGTTGTAAGGAAAATTTTGCTTTTCTTTTCCGGCATATATTCGGGCAAAAAAAGAACGCTCCAGTCATAGGAGCGTTCTCTGTAATTCGATTTAAGCTGAAATTAAGCCTTGTCGATGGAACCGAAGAGCTCCATCTTTTCCTTAACGGTAGCCTTAATCGCCTCAAAGCCCGGAGCGAGGAGCTTTCTCGGGTCGAAGCCCTTGCCCTCGAGATCCTTGCCTGCTTCGATGTACTTTCTCGTAGCATCTGCGAAGGAGAGCTGGCACTCGGTGTTAACGTTGATTTTGGAAACGCCAAGGGAGATTGCTTCCTTGATCATGTCGGCCGGGATGCCCGTACCGCCATGGAGAACGAGCGGCATGGTGCCGGTGAGCTTCTGAATCTCAGCGAGAACGTCGAAGTTCAGGCCCTTCCAGTTTGCCGGGTACTTGCCGTGGATGTTGCCGATGCCTGCTGCGAGCATGTCGACGCCGAGGTCAGCAATCATTTTGCATTCCTTCGGGTCTGCAACTTCGCCGCCGCCGATAACGCCGTCTTCCTCGCCGCCGATTGCGCCGACCTCAGCCTCAACGGAGATGCCCTTTGCATGAGCGATGCCGATGAGCTCGGTGGTCTTTGCGATGTTCTCTTCGATCGGATAGTGGGAACCGTCGAACATGATGGAAGAGAAGCCTGCTTCGATGCAAGCCTTAGCGCCTTCGTAGGAGCCGTGGTCGAGGTGCAGAGCAACCGGAACCGTGATCTTCAGGGTCTCCAGCATGCCGTTTACCATGCCAACTACGGTGTTGTAGCCGCACATGTACTTGCCTGCGCCCTCGGAAACACCGAGGATGACCGGAGAGTTGTTCTCCTGAGCTGTGAGCAGGATAGCCTTTGTCCATTCGAGGTTATTGATGTTGAACTGACCGACAGCGTATTTGCCTGCCTTAGCCTTGTCCAGCATTTCCTTTGCAGATACTAACATAAATTCAGCCTCCATGATCCATGAAAGGATTTTTATTTCTTTGTATATTATAGAATATACAGCGCAAAAAATCAACCCTATTTGAAAATATCGGGCTGTTTCGCGTTATTTTACAAAAAAAGTAAGACCTTTTCGCGATTTCTTACGACAAGGTCTTACAAAATACCGTTTATATTCAGTTATCGGAAGACTTGCGCTGGAGCAGGACGGCGGCGATGATGATCGCGCCCTTGAAGGCTTCGCGCAGGAACGGCGGAACGCCGAGGAGATTGAGGAGGTTGTTCATAACGGCGATGATGAGCATACCGAATACAGTACCCACAACGGAGCCCTTGCCGCCGGACATGCTGGTGCCGCCGACGATGACCGCCGCGATGGAATCGAGCTCATAACCGCTGCCGGCGTTTGCCGGGTCCATAGCGCCGATGCGGGAGACTTGCAATACGGCCGCGATAGCGACAACCGCGCCCATCAGCGCATATACGCCGAGCTTTACACGATTGACGTTGATGCCGGAAAGACGGGACGTCTTCTCGTTGGAGCCGACCGCGAACACGTGGCGGCCGAACACGGTCTTCTTAGAGACGATGTACAGCACGAGCGCGATGAGGAGCCAATAGAGGATCGGCATAAACATCTGGCCGCCGACCTTCACACGGGCAATCTGCTGGAAACCCGTCGGAACCTTCGGCGAACTGGACTGCATGAACTGCTGCGTCACGCTGCGCAGGATCTTCATGGCACCGAGCGTTGCGATGAACGGCGGAATCTTGCCCGCAGTGACCATGAGGCCGTTGAGGCCGCCGAAAATGATGCCGGCCGCGATGGAGATCAGAATGGCAACTATGTACGCAGGTGCGCCGGTAAGGCCGATCGCGCCGAGCCAACCGCCGTTTGCGGCGTCGATAAGCGTCATGGTAATGGCGCCGACCGCGACGAGCGTGGAGCCGACGGCAAGATCAATGCCGCCGGAGATGATGACGAACGTCATGCCGAGCGCGATGATACCAACGCTGGAGTTGTTACGGAGAATGTTCATCCAGTTGTTAATCCATGCGCCGAACCATTCGCCGAAGCTTGCATAGTTGAAGCCGAGCGCGAGCGTCTGCAGAATGACCATGACGATCAGTGCAATGCCTGTGGAAAACAGCGCATTATTCTTCCAATTATCGCGGAACCATGCGCCAAAGCCCTTTTTGTTTGTTTTTTCGTTCATTATACCTGTCCCCCTGTTGCAAGGCGCATGATGGCCTGCTCATTCATTTCATCGCCGACAAGCTCGCCCTGCACGCTGCCGTGGAACATCACGACGGTGCGGTCGCACACGCGGATAATCTCCTGGGCCTCGCTGGAAAGCACAATGACGGCGACGCCCGCCTCTGCGAGCTTCAGGATAATATCGTAGATTTCCTCCTTAGCACCTACGTCCACGCCCTGTGTGGGGTTATCGAACACAAGCACCTTTGGGTTTGCATCCAGCCACTTTGCCAGCACCACCTTCTGCTGGTTGCCGCCGGAAAGGCTGCCGATGAGATCTTTTGCGGAGCCGAGCTTGATGTGCAGCTCTTTTTCGAGATCATCAAAATCCTTTTCAATCTTCTTCGAGTGCAAAAAGCCCATCTTGCTGTCTCTGGGCCATGTGACGACCGTGCCGTTTTCAAGAATACTCATATCCTTGATGATGCCGTTTTCCTTGCGGTTGCGCGGCACATAGCCGACGCCGGCCTTGAGCGCCTGCCCCGTAGTGCGGATACGCACGGGCTTGCCCTCGACTTCTACCGTGCCGGAAGCCCCGTGTATTGCGCCGAAAACCGTCTGAAACAGCTCACTTCTGCCGTCGCCCAAAAGGCCCGTGAAACCGAGCACCTCGCCGGCGTGCACTTCAAAGCTGACGTTTCTGAAATGCGGCTCCAACGTCATACCCTTGCCGCTTAAAATAACATCACCAATCTTTTTCTCACGGCGGAGCGACTGTGTGCGCACATCGTGGCCGACCATGTCGCGCGCCAGCATATCGACAGAGGTCTCCGAGACAAGGCCGGAGGAAACCATATTGCCGTCTCGCAGCACTGTGTAGCGTGTGCAGATCTCCATGACCTCGCGCAGCTTATGAGAAATGAACACAATACCTACGCCGCTCTTTCTCAGCGTATTCATCATATCGAACACACGGCGAATTTCCGGCTCCGTAAGCGAAGTGGTCGGCTCGTCCATGATGATGATGGAAGCCTCCATCAAAAGTGCGCGGGCAATCTCGACAATCTGCTTATAGGAAGCATCGAGGTCGCGCACCATGATACGCGGGTCGAGGTCAAGGTCCATTTTTTTGAAAACTTCGTTCGTTTTCGCAATCATCGCGGCGGAATCCAGAAAACGGTTCTTCTTCCGCAGCTCGTGGCCGATAAACATATTCTCGTAAATGGCAAGATCATTTACAAGGTTTAATTCCTGATGGATAAAAGCAATGCCATGCTTCAGGGAATCCGCCGGCGTTTGAAACGCAACGCGCTTGCCGTCCAACAGGATCTGGCCCTGATCCGCATGATGGACGCCGCCGAGAATATTCATCAGGGTAGATTTTCCGGCGCCGTTTTCACCGAGCAGCGCGCAGATCTCGCCGCCGTTTAAGGTAAACGAAACGTCCCGCAGAACATCGTTTGCACCGAAGGATTTGTAGATTCCCTTCATTTCAAGTGTCATACATACACTTTCCTTTCTGTATGGCGTACAAATAGGAGATCTGCCGCCCATAGAAGACGGCTATCCCCTTTTAACAAAAAAGGCTGCTGCTTGCGCAACAGCCCCTTTGCAGAACTTTTGAATTAGTAAACGGTGTTCTCCGGGTCGAGGTACTCGTCAACGTTGTCTCTGTCAACAACTGTCGTCGAGATAATCTTGACCGGCTCTACGTCCTTGCCTGCGAGAACGTCAAGTGCCATATCAACAGCGTCCTTGACCATCAGCGGGCTGTAAAGAGAAGACTCAATCCAAATGTTCTCGTTTTCCTTCATCATGTTGAAGTACTCCTGGCAGCCGCCGCCACCGGTGATGACCTTAATGTCGTCACGGTTTGCTTCGGAAATAGCCTGCAGAACACCGATAGAAGTCTCGTCGTCCATGGAGTAAACAGCGTCGATGTGATCGTTGCTGGTGAGGATGTCGGCGAAGTCAGCCTGACCGGCTTCACGGGTGAACTGCGTAGCATATTCAACAATCTCCATATCCGGAGCAATTTCCTTCATGGTGTCGAGGAAGCCCTTCTTGCGGAGCTCTGCAACGGAACCGGAGGTCGGAACGTCGAGAACGACGACTTTGCCGGTGGTGCCGATTTTATCGACAATGTACTTAGCGCCTTCAACGCCCATGGATTCGTTATCGCCGGATACACGGTAAACGCCGTCTGCTGCGATCTCGATATCGAAGTTTACAACAACGATGCCCTCATCGATTGCTTCCTGAATCGGCACTTCCATGCCTTCCCACTGCGGGAAAGCAACGATAGCTTCTGCGCCCCAGGACTTGAGGTCGTCGATCTGAGAAGTCATTTCCTCAGCGTTGTTGCTGGTGTAGAGCTTGTAGTCGACGGTGTCGCTCAGCTCTTTGCAGCGCTGCTCAGCGTAATATGCAACGCCTGCGACCCAACCGTGGGTAACAGCCGGTGCAAGGATGCCGATCTTGGTCTTTTCCGTGGAAGTGCTTTCCTCGGAAGACGCGGAAGACTCGGATTCTGCAGAGGATTCAGAGCTGACAGCACTGGATTCCTCAGAGGCAGAGCTTGTGGAAGAGGTTCCGTTGCCTGCGCATGCTGCGAAGGTGACGCAGAGAAGCGCGAGCGCCAGAACAATGCTCAATACCTTTTTCATGTGTGTTTCCTCCTGTATCTGCGATCTGCCGCAGATGATCTGAAATATTTTGAGACGTTGTGAATAAACTGTAAACGCCTCATATACTGGGTATTTTACTCTTTGTTGTATACTTTGTCAATGATATTTCATGAAAATTTTACGTTTTTGAGCGGTTTTCTTTACAAGCGGCATTCTCCCTGCCCTATCCACTTGATTTTCTGCTTTGCAGTGTGATAAAATATTTGGGAATATGGGGTAGGTTTGCGCTTTGCAGCTTTTTAATGCCTCGCTCTACTCATCGTTCGGGGAACCCCCTAATTGGGTTTCCCGAACAAAACAGTCCACCGAACTGTTTTGCTTCCCTTCCTAATTTTTGGATAGGCAAAAAGATTTCGTCGTCTGCGGACGACGATTTAGGGCGCTGCCCTAAAAAACCGCAACCGAACGCGTGCGTTCGGTTT
The DNA here is from genome assembly GCA_021029595.1 of Hominenteromicrobium mulieris. Taxonomy (GTDB): domain Bacteria; phylum Bacillota; class Clostridia; order Oscillospirales; family Acutalibacteraceae; genus Hominenteromicrobium; species Hominenteromicrobium mulieris. The sequence continues at coordinate 125,901 of JAJJOY010000007.1, forward strand.
AAGCTTCTTGAAAAAGCTTGCGCAAAACTTTGTGCGTTCGCTTTACTTTAGCTTAGATAGCTTCAATATTAAATAATTGAAAGTGTGTTTTTATGGCAAATATCATTCCCATCACGTCCTTTTCCGCACCGGAGCTGGACGTTTTTGCGCGGCTTACGGAAAACCAGCTTGTCAACCGCGCCGACCCCGCAAACGCAATGTTCATCGCGGAAAGCCCGCTCGTTATCGGCCGCGCCTTAGACGGCGGCTGCGTGCCGCTCTCTTTTTTAATGGAAACGAAGCATGTGGAGGGCAAGGCTGCGGAAATTCTATCTCGCTGCCCCGAAGACATTGCCGTTTACACGGCGGAACTGGACGTTTTAACACAACTGACGGGCTTTAAGCTAACCCGCGGCATGCTCTGTGCGATGCGCCGCCCGGCTTTGAAAAGTGTTGCGGAGATTTGCACAAATGCGCGCCGTATTGCCGTACTCGAAAATGTGATGAATCCCACAAACATCGGCGCAATCTTCCGCAGTGCGGCGGCGCTCGGCATGGATGCGGTTTTGCTGACCGCCGCCGGCAGCGACCCGCTGTATCGCCGCGCGAGCCGCGTGAGCATGGGCACGGTATTTCAGGTGCCGTGGACATATCTGCCCGAAGACGTTTCGTGGCAGGATACACTGCACGGTCTCGGCTTTAAGACGGCCGCCATGGCGCTGCGCGACGACACGCTTCCCCTCTCTGACCCGCGTTTGGAGAAAGAGCCGAAGCTCGCCGTTGTGCTTGGCACCGAAGGTGACGGCCTTGCAAACACGACGATCGAGCATTGCGACTACACAGTGAAGATTCCCATGTCGCACGGTGTGGACTCGCTGAACGTTGCCGCCGCAAGCGCCGTGGCGTTTTATCAACTCGGCACACTGCACAACAAAGCATGAGAAAAGGACGCTGCCCACCGGGGCAACGTCCTTCGTTTTTACCACTTTTCAAAATGCACGCGGTTTTCTTCGTAGCGGCTTTCACGCGGTTCTTTATTCTCTTTCGCGGGATAGCCGAGTGCAAGAGCGGAATGCGGCACGATAGTCTCCGGCAGGTTAAACAGTGCGGCTTGCTTTTCAACACGGTCCATCTGCGGCCATGTGCCGAGCCACACAGAGCCGAGGCCGAGTGCATCGGCGCAAAGCGTCATATTCTGCACGGCAATGGCGCCGTCGATGATCCAATAGTCCTTCGCGGGTGGGAATGCACGCTCGAGATCGCCGCAGATCAGAATGGCGGCCGCAGCCTTTTTCAGCGGCTGTGCCGGTCTACCGTTCGCCTCTGCCATTTCAAGCAGCTTTTCGCGGTCGGTGACGACGATGAACGACCAATCGCGCGCATTCACGCAGCAAGGGCCACTCATGCCGGCCTCTAAAATCCGGTGCAGCTTCTCTTCTTCAATGGGCTGTGCGGTGAAATCCCGCACGCTTCTGCGATTAAAAAGGTTTTGCAAAGCATCCATACGGGCACGCTCCTTTATGTTTTTCGAAGTCGTTTTGATTTTACCGTTATTCTACCACGCAAGAAGAAAAGTTGCAAGTGAAACTTTTCTGAGATTCTAAAAGCACCGAAGCAACGTTATATTGGAGTTTCACTGTTTTATTTTGGATTTATCGCAACGCGCTGCGGTATTCAGCGGGCGTCATGTGCTTTACTTTTTTGAACGCCGCCGCAAACTTACTGGCGCTGTCGTATCCGACCTGTGCGGCAATCTCGGCAATGTTCCGGCGTTTTTCACGCAACAAAATTTCCGCCGCGTAATTCATGCGATAATCGGTGAGCCACGCGCCGATGGATGTGCCGTACGCTGCCTTAAAGCAGGTCTTCATCGGTGTCAGCGCAAAATCGAATCGTGCAGAAAGCTCTTCCTGCGTGAAGTTTTCGGAGATATGCTCGGCGAGAAAATCGCGCACGGCCTTGGTTTTTTCAAGCTGCGTCTTATAAAAGTACGGATGCGCCGCGTTTTCCTTCGGCGGCGTCATGCTGTCGAGCGCGAGCAGCAGCTCCAGTATTTTGATCTGAAAATAGGAAATACGTGCTTTTTCCGGCACGCGGTACATTTCCTCAAAAATGCGTGCGACCTGCTCCGTGCACGCAATAACCTTAGGCGTTCCGTTCAGCGCAAAGCGGCGCAGAATCGCCGCCGGGGTAACGGAAAAGCCCGCCATGACGTTCGGCAGGGAACGCGAGGCCTGCTCCGGGTCGAGCGTGACCACGAGTCCATGGTAATGGCTGGAAGGCAAGTCGAGCTTCTGCGAGCATGACGCGCCGTTTTCAAGCTTCATCTCACCGGCGCTCACATAGAAAAAAGCGCCTTCTCCCAACGCGTAGGCCATGCGCCCTTCGCGGCAGTGCTCGATCGTGAGCCGCATACGGTCGTCGGTCTTTCCGCATACGCAGTGCGTCATATGCAGATCTCGAAACCGAAGCTCCACACCCGGAAAAATGGTATAGCATGTCACAGTGCCCTCGCCCGTCTCGTTGCGCAGCTGCCACACGGCACAGCCGTCACTTTCCGCAAGCAGCATCGTGTTTTGCTCTTCTTGTTGTATCGCGTCACGCATGATACGCGCCCCCTAACATTATGTTCTGACTGCGGGAAAAGAGACCGTTGCCCGCGTGCGGCATTGTATTAAAAGTTAGCAACTTCTAACTCGAATTCAAAAATAAAAGTGAAATTTTCGCTCTATTTGGTCTTTTCGCCCTATTTCCTTGTTAGTGATCTTTTATGTATCGCCAAAACAGAATTTCTCGGTTCACGGTTGACTTCTGCTTTAATTTCGTGTATGCTATATTCGAAAGTTAGTTAACACTAACTTATTCGATTTCACTGTATACGGAGGATACATATGGAAACATTTTACGGCATATTGATTCCGTTTCTTGGCACCTCGCTCGGCGCAGCGTGCGTGTTCTTCATGAAAAAATCGCTCAGCGATCGCGTACAGCGCAGCCTGACCGGCTTTGCGGCAGGTGTGATGGTGGCGGCTTCGGTATGGAGCTTATTGATCCCCGCCATAGAGCAATCCGCAGCGCTCGGCAAGCTCTCGTTTCTGCCGGCAGCGATCGGATTTTGGACAGGCGTTTTGTTTCTGCTTTTGCTTGACCACACCATCCCCCACCTGCACCGCAGCAGCGAACAGGCGGAAGGCCCGAAAAGCCGACTGCACCGCACCACAATGATGATGCTTGCCGTCACGCTGCACAATATTCCGGAGGGTATGGCCGTAGGCGTGGTGTACGCCGGGTACCTTTCCGGCAGCGCACAGATCACCGCCGCAGGCGCACTTGCACTTTCGCTCGGCATTGCCATTCAAAATTTTCCCGAAGGCGCCATCATCTCCATGCCGTTGCACGCTGAAGGCATGAAAAAGTCGCGTGCGTTTTTGGACGGCGTGCTTTCCGGCGCGGTGGAACCCATCGGTGCCGTGCTGACCGTTTTGGCCGCCCAGCTCATTGTGCCGGCGCTGCCGTACCTTTTGAGCTTCGCCGCCGGAGCAATGCTGTACGTCGTCGTAGAGGAGCTTATCCCCGAAATGTCACAGGGCACGCACTCCAACATCGGCACGGTGTTTTTTGCCGTGGGCTTTACCGCCATGATGATCTTAGACGTTGCGCTTGGGTGAACGGTGTGAATGCCATTTTAAATGCTTTGCTCTTTTCAGCCTTAACGGCTCCGTTTCATCGCGCAAAAAGTTAGTTTGTTCTAACCCGCAAATCTATTATAACGCGCCATTCAAAAAAAATCAAGGGCATACCGCAAAAGCATTTCATCTTTAATGCGGTATGCCCTGTTTTGATCTCCTCGATTTTTTCAAAAATTCCTCATATAGCAAAAAGTCCTGACTTTCCGAAGAAAATCAGGACTTTGGTGGAGACGGACGGGATCGAACCGTTGACCTCTTGAATGCCATTCAAGCGCTCTCCCGGTTAGTGCGGTTACATACCCCCTAAACCGGGTCAAAAGAGCGCTTCAATACGCGGGCTTCTCCACCATAAGAAAGCTTGGCTTTAAGCACATATATATTCTTTGACTTCGCGTGCGATTTGCTCCCAAATATCATCAGGTAATTCTTTGAAATTATAATATTTCCCAGCATACATAGATTGATAGTCATAGTTTTCGGGTAGTACGCTCCCGCTCGTTGTTCTCTTGTCATCCCATGCAACAGCGTATGAGTGAAACTCGTGAATCAAGGACAAAAGAGCATCAATATCTTTAATTCTCCAACCCATGACATAGTCTTTTGTTGCACGCTTTGCGGCCTCGATGTCTGTAAACTGAAAACACCCTTGCACATCACAAGTCCCCGGAATTCTCTGTTTGATTGCATTAAGCGCTATGTCAGAATACTTCTGGCACAGCTCATAAAACTGTGTGCTTTCAAGGTTTTCAACGCCTGGCCATAGCAGGTCAATCTGTTCCTTTTTATTTTGTAATCCAAGATAAAAATAATCCTTGGAGTCGTTAATTACGCTCATAGATACACCTCCCATTTAATTTTGCGCTATTATTATATCATACGCTATTGCAAAAAGCGACAGAAAATTACGTTTTGAGAATTGCACTGTCCGAGGAGACTGTGGGGGCGTTTTCCAATATCCCAAACAGAAAGGAGGTTTCCCACTGCTGGCCAGTCTGCTGACTGGTCTTTTTTATGCCATGTCGAAGAAAGTTAATTGTGGCAGGCGATATAGAGAACATCAACCCCAAGATCAAGGAGCCAAAGCGGCTTGAGACAAAATGTCCCAAAGGATTATTTGTTAACCGATATGTAAGATACAAAGGGGGTTACCTTGGTAGTATATCTTTATGCGCTAAAACAAATTCCCGCCTTATCGCTTCCAGCATTTTGGGAGAAGGATAAATTGTTTTGTCCGGAAAATCCATTGTTGCATACTCTTTGGCGTAGTATTTTGGCATTCGATTATACCAGTCCAACATAAGGTGGAGTTTTTGCTTCTGTTCTTCTGTTTCTGGAGTGGCGGCATTCATAATGTGCATTACATTTCTATTAATGACTTGCAAAAGTGCTATTCCATGTTTCTTGGCGTATTCATACGCTCCACTTTGAAAGCCACAGGTGGAGATCATAATTCCTTTATGTGCACCAAGGCTTTTTACTTTATCGGCTAACACAGCAACTTTCTCACGAGAAACGGGAGAAGAGTATCTCTTGCACTCTGCTATGACTTTGAACTCAACGCCCATGGCAATAAACCTTGCATAGACATCTATTTGGTATGTACCATCATCAGCAGGAATAGATACATTATGCTGGATCGAGAAGTCTGATAAATGCTCAGCTTCTGCATAGCCCTTCAATATTTCCAAGCAAAGTTCTTCAAATTCCGTTGGGGATATACTCGCAACGAATTCTCGATAAGGATTGATTGCCCCCATTATTACTCCTCCATGGATGCTCTTTTATCTTTTTCTCTATCAAAATTTACTGCAAGGCAAAGGTATATTATCAACTCCCTTGCCAACTTTAAGAGACGGAATGTATTATTTTCAATTTTTTCCTCGGTAGTATATTTTGTAAAAGATGTATTATGCGATTGCGTTCCAGTGCGTAGACAATTATGCTCTATGTCGTTTCTCATCTGGAAGATTCGTTCTGCGTGAGGGGTAGTAACATTAATTTCTTTTCTTTCGTAGAAATCTTTTTGGAGCCAATACATAGCTTTAACCAGAGGGTTATCCGAATGAGTATTCATGATAGGCTTGGGAATTGTGAAATACACTTGTCCATTTCCATCAATCAGTTGTTCTTTCCATATATTTTTGAAACTTACTTTTGTATCTGTAAGCCCCACTTCAAAATACTGGTTGATGAAAAATCCAATCCTATCAAATAGAGAGTATGCTGCCTTAAAGGCAGTTCGTAACATACTTTCTCTTAAAGAATGATCTGAAGAATCCCCCGTATCAACTAAATCCAATTCCCGATCCGAATAATGCTCGTTTGCTTCTTCCGTTGATGTCTTATACCATAAGAGTCTGGCCCAATTATATTCTTGCTTGATTTGGTTAAACAGGCCAATGAATTCTTTTTCTCTGTCACTATATGGCGCTTCAAAGGGAAGATTGATGCTATCAACTGCAAAGCAGTGATCAGATAATATTTCCAAACACGGGTCTAAGAAAAGTCGGAATAAAAGCAAATAGTTTCGATAATCGGCTTCATCTTGGTTGTCTACTTCAAATAGTGGAAGTTCTAGTGGTTTGTTCAAATAGTTCTCAACATATGCAGAATCGAACAAAGAAATATTGGATTTCAAACCTTCCAAATAATCTTGATCTTCTAGGTTTATCTTGCAACGTTCTGTTTGCTTATAATAGTAATAGCAGGCATGATGATAGTAGCTCTGCTCATAACGTTTGATTTGCAACGGTGCACACCTAAACAGCAAAAACGATAGATTGAGACTTGCCATCGCAAAATCATTGCTAATCAGCAAAGCGTCTTGAAAACAGTCTATTGCCACAATATGGCGACCTAATGCTCGATAAGCGTTTCCGAGATTTGTGTATGACCGCATGGCAATATACTGAGCTACTTTTACTTCAGCACTGTCGCTGTCTGCATCATAATAATTGGTTTCATACATATCTAAGGCGCAGCGCAAATGGTATAATTCTTTTTCAAGGTAACGCTCGCTATATACTCCTTCAATCATGCGGAGATCGTGATATGCATTCGCAATGTCATAATGAATCTGCATTTTGGTCGATATATTATGCTCGCCAGACAGCAAGGCTTCCGCTAACTTGATAGTGGGCGGAATTTCCTTAGCATTCTTGTCGAGGTATAAATTGTCAAAGGCCATAGACAAGTCTCTAACGGATTTATCTATGACAGTAGAAAAATTGTTCTCAAATTCAGCTATTTTCTCTTTGTAGTTTGGCATACCAACAGTCCTCTATTTCTTCCGAAAACTAATCATAGAACACATTAATTATAGCATCAAATTCTAGTATTTTCTACAATAATAATACCGTTCAATAGGACAACGGGCGGTAATGTACACCTTTCTGAAAGGAGGTTTCCCGTTGCTGGCCAGTCTGCGGACTGGCTTTTTTCATGCCACGAAAAGGAGGTTTGCAAATGGCAGATGATAAGAAAAACATTCCCGAGGCAGCCCAGCCCGCCGAGACTCCCGCTCCCACGGTAGAAAATGTAGCCGTGCCGGAGCAGCCCGCTCCCGAGCCTGTGCTGACCGACGCAGAGGCGGTCATGCTGGAGCACGAGGGGCACGCGGCGCTCTTTGAAATGGGCGATGCCATGCCCGATCCCGCCGACGCTGTTACCCACGCCGAGGTGGAGGAGCCTGCCGCGCCCGAAGTCCCCAAGGCTGAAAAGGAACAGGAGCAGCCGCCCACTCCCGGCAAGGACGATCCCGCCCCGGCACATTCCGGCAAGGTGGTGGATTTTGTCGCTGCCCGTGACGAGGCTGCCAAGGAGGAGAAAAAGGCGGTCAAGCAGAAGCCGCCCACGGAAAAGGACAAGGCCGCCAAGCCCGGCAGAGGTCGCCCGTCCAAGGATGGCAAGGCCGCTCCCGATAAGACCAAGCCGTCCAAACCTCGGGACAAAAAGTCCCAAAGCAAGCCCATCCCGGAGAAGCCTGCCGTGGATAAGGGCGGCGCTCCCGCTGGGGCGGAGGCCACGCCGGAGCCGTCTGCGCCCCGTGACGCAACCCGCGCCGAAAAAGAGGAGATCGTCTATCTCAACCTGTCTGACCTGCACCCGTTCAAAGATCATCCCTTTGGTGTCCGGGACGATGCGGAGATGCAGGGACTTGTGGAGTCGGTTAAGGCGGCAGGCGTCAATCAGCCTGCGCTGGTGCGTCCCCGTGAGGATGGCGGCTATGAAATCATCGCAGGCCACCGCCGCCAGCGGGCAAGCGAACTCGCCGGATTTGCGAATATGCCGTGTATCGTCCGCAACATGACGGACGATGAAGCCATCCTCGCCATGACGGATGACAACCTCCGCCACCGTGAGCGCATTTTGCCCACAGAAAAGGCACAGTCGCTCAAAATGCAGGTGGAGGCCATCAAGCACCAAGGCTCCCGCCCCGGTGAGGAGGACAAGGACGCCGGAAAACGCTCTACGCAGGTCGTGGGAGATCGCAACGGCATGAACTACAAGCAGGTGCAGCGGTATATCCGCCTGACCGAGCTTGTGCCGGATTTGCAGAAAATGGTGGACGAGAAAAAGCTGGCGTTCACCCCAGCGGTGGAGATATCATTCATCCGTCCCAAAAATCAGAGATATATCGCCGTGTCCATCGAGGGGCAGCAGTCCTCGCCCTCGCTGTCGCAGGCACAGAAAATGCGGGAGCTGGACAAGGACGGCAAACTCAACGGCGATGTGATCGACGGGATTCTGTCGCAGGAGAAAAAGGAGGTAGACAAGGTGATCATCAATAGTGCGGAACTGGAAAAGTATTTCGGCAAGGACAAGTCCCCGAGGGAAATGAAGGACAAAATCATTTCTCTGCTGGATGACTGGAAGGCCAAGCAGCCGCCCGAGCTGGGTAAGCCCGAAAAGAAAACAGATCTTGAAAAGTGACCTTGGGACTTTTTGTCCCGAGGTCTTTCGTTTATGAATTGGAGGTTTTTACAATGAAACGACCCCTCGCATATATCACCGCTGCATGGTGCGGCAGCGACCACGAAAACGCAAAGCTGGCGGCGCAGTATTGCCGCGCTGTCTATGAGGCGGGCTTTTCGCCTATTTTTCCGACGCTCTATCAGCCGCTTTTCCTCAATGACGCCGTTCCCGAGGAGCATAAGAGCGGCATCGACATGGGGCGCGACCTGCTCCGCCGTTCTCATGTGCTGGTGGTGTGCGGTCATACCGTCACCGAGGCCATGAAAAATGACATCGCCGTTGCCCAGCGGCTCGGGATCACCGCCACCACCCTTGAGGGCATATTGACCGTCAAGGGACAGGGACGCAGATAAGATGACGGCGCTCCGGCTGGGGAGCCTGTTTGACGGGATCGGCGTATTCCCGCTGGCGGCGGTGCGCTGCGGCATTGAGCTGGTATGGGCAAGCGAGATTGAAAAAGCCCCTATCTCCATCACGAAACGCCACTTTCCCGATATGGCGCATTTGGGGGATGTGACGAAGCTGGACGGGCGGGATCTCCCGCCCGTCCATATCATCACCTTTGGCTCACCATGTCAAAATCTTTCGCAGATCGGCAACCGCAAGGGGCTTGCGGGAGAAAAGTCCAGCCTGTTCTTTCAAGCCATCCGCATTATCCGTGAAATGAGGGAGGCGACAAATGGTCTATTTCCAGCAATCGCTGTTTGGGAAAACGTCATGGGAGCGTTTTCATCAAATGACCGGATGGATTTTAGAGCCGTCCTATCCGCTTTCACAGACACCGATGTTTCAATGCCTGCTTCTGGAAGATGGGCAGGAGCCGGAATGGTGCGAGGGCGAACGCCTGACCTCTGCTGGCGGCTCATGGACGCCCAGCATTGGGCAAGCCCCCGGCTGGCACGACGGCAGCGCATCTTTCTTGTGGCAGACTTTGGAGGACGGCGTTCCCACGAAATACTTTTTAAGCCCCGCACAATGCAGTCACTTCCTGCACTTGGCGGAGATCGCGGGCTGCCCGCCGCCTGCGGAGATCGAGGCTCTTTTATTGAAGCAGGGCGGCGTGTACCAATTACCCGACCCTTTCAATGCTTCCGTATGCGGGCGTCCGCCAAGGAACGGACGGAAACAGCGTTCCGAAACAGCTTCGGACTGCCAACTGACCCTTTTCCCACTCTGTTAGCGGGCGGCATTTCGCCCTTTGCCTTTTGGTATGAGGATGATCCCGCCGGGGGCTGCGTCCGCTTTCCCACGGAAACGGAATGTGAGCGGCTGATGGGGCTGCCGGAGGGCTGGACAAGGTACGGTGCGGACGACGAGAAAATCCTATCCTCCCACCGCTACCGGGCGTTGGGAAACGCCATCGCGCTGCCCTGCGCCGAGTACATCATGGCAGGGATTGCGGAGGCGCTGACAAAAGGAGGTGCAAATGACGGTATTTGAAGCCTACATCACCAACCTCGGCAAATACGCCGAGGGGCAGCTTGTGGGGGAAACGCTGAAATTTCCGGCCACCACAGAGGAGGTGCAATCGCTCTTAAAGAACATCGGCGTGGACGGTGTGCGGTATGAGGAGTTTTTCATCACCGCCTTTGACGGCGATGTGATGGGCTTATACGACTATCTCACCGAGTATGAAAACTTGGACGAGCTGAACCATCTGGCGCACCTCATTTCCGAGCTGGACAGCGACGAGATCGAAACGCTGGAGGCCGTACTCAACAAGGGCGACCATACTTCCAGCGTGGCGGACATCATCAACCTCGTTCACAATCTGGACTGCTACGATCTGCACCCCGGCGTGACCGACGATGAAACGCTGGGGCGCATCTATGTGGAGGACATGGAGCTGTTGGATGTGCCGGATAATGTGCTGCCCTACTTCGATTTTGAAGCCTATGGGCGGGATATGCGGATCAATGAAGGCGGCCACTTCGCCCCCACGGGCTATCTGACCCGCAGCGGCGATTTCAAGGAGGTGTACCACGGCATCGAGGACATTCCCGCCGAACACCGCATTTTTACGTACCCCAAGTTGAATATCCGGGAGCAGATGGCGGCCTACAAGGAGGTCATAGACCGTTCCTCTTTGGAGGGCGAACGCCTGCACCCGAGAAAGGAGCATGATGAACGCTGACCTTGGGACAACTTGTCCCAAGGTCATAATTCTATCAGAGAGGAGGCGATGACGGCTGGTAGATGAGGATATTTCCCGGCGCACGATTGCCATATCGGTGAAGGCGTCGAAGCTGACCGCTCGGGGGCTTGCCTATGTTGTCCGGGCGGTGGGGCGCAAGATCGCCAAGGCGCACCGGGCAAAGCAGACACCTCACGGCAAGCAGACCGTAAAAAAGCTCATGGCGCACGGCACATCCACCAGCAGCCTTGAACTGTCCGGGGACACAAAGCTCTTTGACCGGGTAGCCCGGAAATGGAATGTGGACTATGCCTTTTATCAGACCGAACCGGGGAAATACCTGCTGTTCTTCAAGTCCGGGCAGGCGGACGCTATGACCGCCTGCTTTTCGGAATATTCCCGCAAGGTGCTGGATAAGGCCAAGTCCCGCCAGCCCACGATCCCCGAACAGATGAAGCAGGCGGAACAGCAGCTTGCCAAGGAAAAGCCGCCCAAGGAGCATATCAAGGAGGTGTCGCATGACAGATAAGCTCCGTAAATATGTGCTGCCAAACATTCCCTATGTGTTCATCGGCTGGGCGTTCCTCAAGCTGGGGACGGCCTACCGTCTGGCGGCGGGCGGCGATTTTGCCCATAAGTTTATCGGTTTGGGACAGACCGTCGGCGCGGCCTTTGCCGATTTCGCCCCCGGCCTTGCCCTCTTTGACTGGCTGGTGGGTATTGTGGGCGCGGTGGCGTTCCGCCTGCTGATTTACTTCAAAAGCAAGAACGCCAAGAAATACCGCCGGGATGCGGAGTACGGCAGCGCCCGCTGGGGCAACGAAAAGGACATCAAGCCCTTTGTCGATCCTAAATTTGAAAACAATATGCTGCTGACCGCCACGGAACGGCTCACCATGAACACCCGTCCGAAAAATCCCGCTAACGCCCGCAACCTCAATTTCTGCGGGATCGGCTCGTCCGGCTCCGGCAAGACCCGCTTTTGGCTCACGCCGCAACTCCTGCAAGCACATTCTTCCTATGTGGTGGTAGACCCCAAGGGCGGTGTGCTGGGGCAGGTCGGCTCATTTTTGCAAAAACGGGGTTATAAAATCAAGGTGTTCAACAGCATTGATTTTTCAAAATCCATGCACTATAACCCGCTGGCGTATATCAAGACCGAGGCCGACATTCTAAAGTTTGTCAACGCCCTCATTTCCAACACCAAGGGCGACGGCAAGGAGGGCGATCCGTTCTGGACGAAAGCGGAAACGCTTTTGTACTGCGCCCTGCTGGGCTACATCATTTTTGAGGGAGCCGAGGAGGATCGCAACATGAATACGCTGGTGGACATGATCTCCGGCATGGAGGTAAAGGAGGATGACGAGGATTTTCTCAACGCCGTGGACTATATGTTCAAGGGGCTGGAACAGCGCAAGCCGAATTGCTTTGCAGTGAAGCAGTATAAAAAATACAAGCTAAGCAGCGGCAAGACGGCCAAAAGTATTTTGATCTCTTGCGGCGCGCGGCTTGCTCCCTTTGATATTCCCCAGCTCCGGGAGATCATGTCCTATGACGAACTGGAGCTTGACCGCATGGGAGATCGACGCACAGCTACTTTTTTCTGTATCAGCGATACCGACAGTACCTACAATTTCCTTGTGGCGCTGGCC
>JAJJOY010000008.1 GCA_021029595.1 Hominenteromicrobium mulieris
TCGCGCTGGCGAATCTGATTCTGGCTGACAGGCGATCCTGCCTGACGGCTTAAATCAGTGTGGCTGCAGCGCTGATGGAATGGCGTATATATGCCCTGCCGGGTGGAATCTTCCCACAGGGCCTTTCCTTTTGCGTGTTCTGCGGTGTTGCCTTAAAAGTTTCAGTAGCTGTTTCCGTCGAACTGTGGTATATGTTTGTGTTGCAAGGAGGCGAGCGCATGAAATACAAGCTGCTGAAAAACCTATATGACTGTTTTTATACCCCACCCGAACTCTCGGCGCAGAAGCAGGAAATTGAGGAGTGCCACCGAGCACTTAGCGAGGCGTTGGGAAAGCCGGAGCGTCGGCTGGTGCCCCGGATCATCGACGCAAAAGACCGTATTGCGGAGGACACCTCCATCGACAGCTTTATCACCGGATTTGAACTGGCGTGGAAACTCTCCATGGAATTGAACTATTACGAAAACGAGCGCTCAGTCTCCTGCCGAACGGCAATGGAGTTGAGGGCGCGTTTCACATCTAAGGAGGAAGAGAAATGAAGAAACTCATCATAGTGGCAATGATTGCCGCATGTGTCGCCCTGTGCGCCGCTGTGTGGCCACATGGCAACGCGGTCGAGGAAACACCCGTCCCAGCCGCAGAAACCACTGTGAGCGCCAAGGAAGCGACCGTTGGAGAAATTGAGGAACCCGCAGCACTGGCAGAGAAGGAAAAAGGGGCGGTTCCGCAGCAAGAAGCATCCCAAGAGGAACGTCCTGAACCAGAGACAGAGCCTATTGAAATGCCCGCAGATTCTGAACTCCAGCCTTCCGCAGAGCAGTCACCCACTAAAAATTCCGCACCAGAGCCAACTCCATCCCAACCGCCTAAAGAACTGCAGCCCGGTGAGAAAGTCTATGTGGCGGGTTTCGGCTGGGTGGAGTACGAGGGGCCAAACTACTGTGAAGATGGTACGGATATTTACGAAAACGGCAACAAAATTGGGATCACGGGGTGAAATGTGTAGTTGCCCATTGCATTCGCTTCCCATTCGTGTTATCATGATAACGCTAAATTGTTGCACTGTCCTGAACTTTGATCGTTCGTAGCATGAGAGTACGAATCATATTGAACGGCAGAGACATAGACAATCTTGCAGACAAATGAGTAAATCCTCGAAACTATTGATTCCAATCAAATTCTCATTATGGAATTGAGAAAGCAGTTTGCTGGTTGACTGTCGTTGTCCCCCCCCCTGTTGTTTCGATGCTTTGCACCACAAAATCGAACCGAAGAAAGTGTTCTTTCGTCGGGTTTGTTTTGTTGCGTGCAAAGCGGTCTTCCGGATGATCGCAGTCCACGCACGAAGCAAAGTGCGTGGGCTTTTTTCGGCTCAGAAAGGAGGCCAATTATGGGAAAGGTGTCAGGAAAAACACATACCAAAGAACAGCTGGATCACTGGGCAAATCTGCATAATCCCAATAACAAGACATATCGAACTGACGCAGACAATCGTGCCAATCAGATGAATCCAAACCACAGAACGCACCAGAAAACTCACAATGCAAACCGCAGAAACAAAGCACATTGGATGCCCCTGTGGGCACCGGACTATCCGGAATACGATGATTAAAAATTGGAGGTTACGGTATGTCAAAGCACTTTTTCGACTACGATGACGACGACTTCGCCATGAGCATTTCTGACAGTATAGCGAGGGACTCCGATGGGAATCTCATGATGCGCATGGGCGATTACATGGCGATGGATATGAACACCGGCGATATTCACATGATTTCATCATGGGCCGATGACGATGACTAAACCTTAGGCAGTAGCTCAGCGGCTGCACCGCCATAGACAAGGAAAACACTTTCAAAATCCAGACAGAAAAATAGCGGGACAGGCCGTAAGGCTTGTCCCGCTGTCTGTATCCTATGGCAGATATTCTTCCGTGATTCGATACCGGCTGATGCCGAAGGCGTTGCTCCGCTCCATGATCTCTACCGGGATCTTGGGCAGATACTTCTTGCTGAAGCTGGTGTCCCCGAAATAGGCGTCAAAGTTTGCTACTGGCAGGACCACCCACTCGCAATCATCCTGTCGGTTGGCGAGGTAATAGCGGATCAGCGTCCAGGCACCCTTGGTTTGGGGCGCAAAAATCGGGATCTGATACTGCAACACCTTGCTTCGCCACGCGGCGGCAAATTTTGACTGAATGACCTCCGCATACTTGAGCGAGGTGCTGCGCACATTTTCCGGGTGCGTCAGCATGAAGTCCGCAGTGCGGAGGACATGACGGAGAAACCAGCCGATCCCGTCCGCGTCCACCAGCTCCGGGAACTCCGTGTGCAGCTCCGAAAAGTCCGTCTGGAGCTGCCATTCCTTGCCCGGCGCACGCTTCCCGTCCTCCGGCACACTGCACCATGCGCAGAGCGCGCGGCGGGCGTAGTCGATCCGATCGTGGGAATCACCCGAAATGACTGTCCCGTTTTTATCGTGGAACAAATATCCGCGGGCCAGAATGGTCAAAATCCGAGCCATCCCCTCAAACTCCAGGATCGTGGCAAAGGTGAATCGGCCCAGCCATGTCGTATCGCTCTTCTTGCTGGCGGTATAGGAAACCGTTCCGGTATATGCGCAGAATTCCTCCCATTCGTTAATCATCCCGCACCTCCAGAACATTTTTCTCGATGTACTCCGGCAGCAGATCCCACAGCAGGTCACGCCTGCCGAGAGCCACCACATAGCGCACAGCCAAAGTCGGTCTCACGATAGCGGTCAGCAGTTCCCGGCACTTGGCCGTCACCGCATCACGGTAGCTCCGGGAAGGGGACTTGTCCGCAAAGGCGCTCATCATGGCAGTGAAAGCCTTCGAGTCGTTTTCACGAAACAGCCGCTTTTTCTCCCTGCCGGTGTTCTCGTCCGCCATATCACAGACAATGTCTCCCAGGATGCGGTAGCCGCCGAAGCGGAAATCGGTCAGTAGATCGTATATATCTTCAAACTCCGGCAGCCATTCCCGCAGGAAACGTTCCCGTGCATCCTCGTCCATGAAGTGCCATACCTGTTCCCGCATGGCGCGTCGCAGAGCGGACACCCTTTCCGGCGGCAGACTGCCGAACAGGGCGTACAGCTCGTCGGGATCGTATGTATCCTCCTGTCCTCTGGCATACAGGATGCGCTCCACATCGCTCTTCCGCTTTTTCTCCTTCAACGGAACACGGCAGGCCCGGATGCGGGAGAGACAGGCATCGTAATCTTGCAGCAGCGCATCCACCGTTGCCAGCTTATCGGGGGTCAGCTGCCCCTTCCAGTCCGGCTGCCGGGCGAAGGAAAACAGCTCCTCATCCTTGGCAGGCCTTGCCTTGATGCGCGGCGTGTTCTTTTTCAGCTGCTGTGCCAAATACGGCAGACGCTCCACATTGGAGTCCACCTTGTTCCAATCCACCTTTTTGAAAAACGCTTTCACCTTGGTCGCATGGGTAGGCTCATACCAGGCACGCCGGGTCTCCATCTCCTCTACCAGCGTTTTATATTTGAGAAAGTCGCTGCGCTTGACGGTCTTATGGGTCAGATACTCATCCAGATCAGGGCGAATGCCGCTCTTGGCCGAGTCGATCTCCAGCCCGGTGAGAATGGCCAATGTCTCCGTCTCCTCCCAGCAGCGCTCCCGTTCCTCGGCGTCGGAGTTTTCGTTGTAGGCAATGATGCTGCGATCCAATGCGGCGTTGCAGATTTGGCCGACGCGGGAGGAGAAGGTACTGCGGACCGTTTCGAAGCGGGCCTCCCAGTCGTCGGCGCTGCGGATCTGAGGCTGGACCGTGGGGATCATCAGCAGTGGCAGGTTGTGCGACCGGGAAAATACGCTCCGCGGCCGCGGAGGATCGTGATAGATGTTTCGTTTCACGCATTCGTTCAAAATGGGGTCGCTGATCGTCTTGATCATGTCGCCGTCGTAGTCGGCACCGCCTAAACGCTCTGCGGCGAGTGAAGTGTAGCCAACCATAACAACATCCGTCAGATGGCCGAGGTATTGATCGTGTAAATTTTTCCTGTCTTCAAGAGGATAAAGCTGCATTTCTTCATTCCGGGCAATGTGCGGATTGCGCAGCAGCGTGCAGACATGACTGGATTGGTAAGCCGCGCTCGGAGCAAAGAAATTCTGATGGTTCAACTCCAGCCCCCAGCGAAAATTGATAAAGGTGTTCGCTTTTTTACTTGTTCCGGTTTTCGTAACAGGTAGGCAATTCAAAAAATCCAGCAGATCCCCAGAAAGATACCGGTTGTCTCCCGCCACAATCAGCCGTCCGACGGCGTACTGCTCTGCAATTTTGTCCGCTTCGGCCTCTAATCGCTTGGCGTAGATTGGTTCGTTGATGAAGTGTGGATTCTTTTTCAGCACAGCGGCAAGGATCTGGTCTTTGCCCTGATGCCGTTCCCACCAGCTGACCCGTTCAAACTTCTCCAGAAAATAATTCCGCCGAAACGACTCATCGGCGCAAAAGTTGTAATACGCCAGCTCGGTCTGCTTGGTGAGCCAATTTCGCTCGTCTGTCTCCGGGCTGTGGTCCCAGCCGTCCGGCAGATCGGCAGGGCGGAACTCGTCACCCTGAATGGAAACGGTGGTCAGAAACTGATAGTTCAGCTCGGTGGTCTGTTCCGGTTTCTCCTTGCTCACATTGGTAATGTACAGCGCATGGCGGTACTTGCGGAACATCGCCCAATAGTCCTCCCAGCTCATGCCGCTCTCGTTCAGCCAGCCGCAGCCCTTGAACATACTTTTGGTGAGGATGATGTCAATCTTCTGAATCGGATGCTGCACGCCCCACAGATCGGTGATGGTGTCCGCGCCGCTGCGGTCAAGATAATCCTTGAAGTCCACCTCGTGCAGCATGCCTTTCACATATGGCATACGAATTTGAAATGAGGTGTGGACTTTCCTTCCGCACAGCTTCTCATCAACAAGGCGGGCATACTGCTTGGAGATCAGCCCCTCGCCGTCGAAGCAGGTAACCTCGACGGTGGCCATCGTCTCCACCCGGTGATATTTGCGGGTGCTGTTCTGCGCCCCGTCATCCTCCACCGTAATCATCTCTGTGGGCGGGGGTGTTCGTACCGGATTGTCAACGACCACTACCCGGTGGGGGCGGTCAATGTCGATGCCGTCAATGCGGATACCGCTGGACAGCATCAGGCCGTTGTAGGCGTAGAGTTTGCTGAGCTGGCAGTCACCGATGGTCATATCCATCATGATGCGGCGGCGCACCGCATCATAAAAATCCTCTCGGATGAAGGACAGCCGCGCCTGCCGGCTCATGCTGCCCGAACGCTCAAAGGCGAGGTAGCGATGCGGCCCGGAGCCAAAATCAAGGCTCACGCCCTCGGGACGGAACAGGGCCTTCGCTTTTTCCTGCCGGATCCGGTATTTCTTTCTGGCACCGCTCCGGTCGAAGATGCCGGAGAAGTCTATATAGAAAATGATGTCCGAGAGGTCAGTCACCAGTTGCCCACCGGGTCTTCCGGTGAAGGTATCGCCGTGCAGCACGCACATGATCTGATAGAACAGTGCGTTATCGTCCTGCTCGTGAGGTGCGGAAAGTGATTTGCATTTCTCTGTCTCGGCGGCGCTGAGATGGAAGGTATATGTCCCGTCCTGCTGCCTGCCATAGCTGATCACAGCTCTGGCGGACAGCTCGTAGATCCTGTATTTTACCAGCGGCATCGGCTCACCTCCTCATGCTTCTATTCTATAGCCATGAGCAAAACTTCAAAAGAGCAGTAATATCAATGGTTCCCGGCCATGGCTGAAACCGAAATCACTCATATGGTATAGAAAGCGGAGCCCCTTTTTGGTAAAATTGACTTGAGAGAAAACCAACCAGAAAGGGGCTGGCCGCTATCTACCGACAGGAAATCATTCAGGATGTGACATTGTTTACATCCCAAAGTGCCGCTGCGTTCTACGACAGTCTTTTCAGCAGTCTGGACTTCACGCTGCCCGGAGCGGCAACCGGGCGGCGGGGCTTTCCAAAGGAAGCCATGGTCTGTGCGTTTATCGTTATGAAATGCGAGGGCTTCTCACAAATCACAGATTTGGCGGATTATCTGGACAACAACCGCATCATCGCCCATTACTGCGGTTTCAATATCATGAAGCCGTTGCCGTCCTACTGGACGTATGACCGTTTCCTCAAAAAAATGGATAACGCTGCATTGAAAGAAATCATGGCGGCACAGGTGAAGAAACTCTATGAGATGGGGATCGTGGACGCCTCATTTATTGGCCTGGATTCCACACCTGTCATGGCAAACACGAAGCAGAACAATCCAAAATCCTTTGCAAAGAACAAGTTCTCCAAGGAAAACCACCCGAAAAGCGATCCGGACTGCGCCCTCGGCGTCCATTCTGCCTCCAACCAGCACAATGAGCGCCGGTACGAGTTCTACTGGGAATACAAAAGTCATGTGCTGGTGGACTGCATCTCCGGCCTGCCGATCTACGAGCTGACCACACCAGGCAATGTCGCCGATTCCTCCGTCGCCGCTGAGATCCTCGCCGAAGCTGACAGGGTGATCTCCTTAAAGGAATGCACCTTCCTTGCCGACAAGGGCTACGATGTGAAAAGCATCTACAATACCGTAAAAACGGTCTATGAGGGCGAGGCTTTTATTCCCCTCAATCCACGCGGCACGAAAGCCTCTGAAGCGATTTCTGTCGGTAATCCAATCTGCGAGGCCGGGCTGGCTATGCACAAGGATGGCAAAACCACCGACAATGGGCGTACCCGCCAGAAATACTGCTGCCCGTTCCGCCAGTCCAAGACCGGTGTTTGCCCTTGTAACCACAAGAATTGGAACAACGGCAAGAAGAACCGGGGCTGCACGAAATATAAGACCATTCCCGATGACTACAGACTTTCCATTGACCGTAGCTGCCTCTGTTTCAAGAGGATATACGCCTTGCGTACAGAGTGCGAGCGCTACAATTCCCGCTTCAAATCCACAGGTCAGGAACGCCTGTGGGTGCGCAACGGCGCCAGCGCGGCAAACCTCAATACACTGGCCCACATCTCCGCTTTAGCGGTCGCGCTGGCCGCTGTTCTGCACGGCTCTCACTCCTACCGTTCCGCCAAACAGCTTCGGCGTTCCGCCTGATCTGTCTTTTCCATACCTTTTGCAGGCGCGGGGTTTACCGCGCTATGGTTTTTGCGCCCTTGAGATACCCCTAAACTCTTTTGCTTCCCATTTGCCTGTTTGTGGGCTGCTCTTTCCAACTGTTTTGCTCATCTCTTTTCTATTCTATCATGAGGTTTTAAATTTGCAATGTGGATACTGCTCCCACTTTTTCAGTGGGAGCTTTTTGCTTGCAGCTCTCAACAAAAAATTATAAAGGAGGAATCCAATGCAAGAATCCACATTCACCAACTACGACCAGCTGCCGCTGTTCCTCAATGCGAACACGGTGGCGCAGGTGCTGGGCGTGTCCATCTCCAGCGCCTATGAGCTCATGCACGAGACGGGCTTCCCCGCGCTGCGGATAGGCAGCCGCATCGTGGTACCCAAAGAAGAGTTCCGCCGGTGGGTAGATGCGCAGACAGGGGGTGATACCTGATGTTCCAGCGCTGGCCCAAGCAGGACCCGAACAAACACTACTATCTCGTCCCCAACGAAGTCTTTAATCTCGGACTCAGCTCTCACGAGATCGCCGTCTACAATTACCTTCTGCGCTGCGAGGATCGCAGAACCTACCAATGTCATCCCAGCTACCGCACCATCGGAAAGGCGGTGCAGCTGAGCGAAAACACCGTGCGGAAGTATGTGGCCGGTCTGGAGGAGAAGGGGCTTATTCACACCGAGCCCAGTACCATCACCACAAAGGACGGCCGCGTGTGCAACGGAAGTCTCATCTACACCATCCGCCCCATTCAGGAAGCACTGAAGCTGAACTATCAGCGGCAGTTCCTGCGGGCGGAGCGTGACATAGAGCGGGCAAAGGCAGAGAAACGGCTGGCCGAATTGAATCGGCAGAACAAAAAGGAGGAAAGCGCATGATGCAGCAGCTTGCAAACTTTATTGTAGACCATGACCCGATGATGGTTCTCCAGCGCACGCACGACACAGTACGCTACATCCGGTGGGCGTGGAACAAGGATCATGCCGACCTCATTGATGAAGACGGACTTCGCCTGTTTCTCTGCGATGAACATCGCGGCGAGCTGACCGAGGAGCAGAAGGTTTTCGCCCGCCGATGCCGCGACGAGATGCGGAGCGTCTATGAGGAAATGTGCGTGCGCTTACTGCAACATGAGATCATGCTGGAGCGTGGCATGGTGCCGGACAGCAGCACCTACCGCAGCGTGTTCTGCACGGAAGGAGGTGATGCGCCATGGATGCTTGACCAAGCGGGATGACCGAAAATCGGACCGATTTGCCGCCGACGAAAGAAAAGCAGGAGAAAGGACCGGGGTCGTAAACGCCTCGGTCCGTCCCACAAATGCCCGCAGTGCGGGCATTTTCAAGGGTTTGTGACCGGGGACAGAGGAACGCTCCTTTCGGGAGTTTGTACCCTGTGGAACGCTCCAAGTTCCAGCTTCCTCAGTGTTTTCAAGGGTTTCCGCCGACGCTCTACCGGCCCCATGCCCCGATTTTGATCCAATTTACACCTAATTTGCACTTCAAAACGCAGAAAAAGAATTGAGAAAAGCAATAGCTATTTCCGCAAAAGTGTGGTAGTTGTTTGTGTTACAAAAAGAAAACGAATCCAAAGGAAGTGAAATACATGGCAAAACGAAGACCGGCCGGTGACGGCATGGTGCGCAGGCGAGAGGACGGACGCTGGGAGGGTCGCATCGTCATCGGCCACCGGGAAAACGGCGAGCCGCTGTTCCGTCATGTGTATGCCAAGACGCAAAAGGCTCTGCTGGACAAGCTGCACCAGAACATCGAGTGCTACCGCGATGTGGAGCTGACCGAGGACAGCTGGATGACGCTGGGCCAGTGGCTGGATCGATGGCTCACGGAGTACAAGGCGGGTACGGTGCGGCCCGGTACCCTCGAGGGCTACCACCGCTACATCGAATACTACATCAAGCCGCAGCTGGGCGACAAGCAGATCTCCCTCCTCTCCCAGCAGGACATCCAGCGGATGTACCGCCGCCTGAAAACGGAGGGGCGCATCCGCGAGCACCCCGAGATGGGGCATCAGCTCTCCGACTCCATGGTGCGCCACATTCACTCCACCCTCCACGCCGCGCTGAAGGACGCGGTGCAGGCACACGTCATTTCCAGAAATCCCACCGAAGGTACAACGGCGCCCAAACCCAACTACAAGCCCAAGCGCATCCTGACCGGCGAGGAGCTGGATGCTTTCCGCGCGGTGGTGGAGCAGGACGAGGTGTGGTGGGACTTCTTCCAGACGGAGCTGATGACCGGCCTGCGCCGCGGCGAGATCTGCGGTCTGCAATGGAGCGACTTCGACGAGGAGAGCGGCATGCTGAAGGTGTGCCGCACCCTCCACGGCCAGCGGAAGGGCGAGTACACCGTCGGCGAAACCAAAACCGAGACGGGAACGCGCACGATTGTCCTGCCGCCGAGCACTGCGGAACTTCTGCGGAAGCGAAAAGAAACGGCAGTCAGCGAATGGATATTCCCGAATATCTATGAACCCGAAAAACCGATGCACCCCGACTATGCTTACCACCGATTAAAAACACTGTTAAAACAGGCGGAGCTTCCGCTGATTCGGTTCCACGATCTGCGCCACACCTTCGCCACTCACGCGCTGGCGGGCGGCGTGGATGCGAAAACCCTGTCGGGAATCCT
The DNA here is from genome assembly GCA_021029595.1 of Hominenteromicrobium mulieris. Taxonomy (GTDB): domain Bacteria; phylum Bacillota; class Clostridia; order Oscillospirales; family Acutalibacteraceae; genus Hominenteromicrobium; species Hominenteromicrobium mulieris. Next base: position 9,805 of record JAJJOY010000008.1, read on the forward strand.
CGGGCATACCAACGCCAGCTTTACGCTGGACACCTACACCCATGTGACCACCGATATGCAGAGAAACGCTTCCACTATCGTGGGGAGCTTTATGGATGAGATTATGCTTGAAGGAGATGATACCAATCGCTAAAAAAAGAAAAAATGGCGAAGGGACACTTCGCCTGCGAAAAGACGGGCGGTGGGAAGGCCGTATTGTGACCGATTACCGTGAGGACGGTCGGCCGATTACCAAGAATGTAACCGCAAAAACGAAAACGGAATGCTGTGAAAAGCTGGAAAAGCTGAAAGAGCGGTACGGTCGTCACACGGACAAAATCAAATCAGATATGCCGTTCGGGGATTGGATCGACTTCTGGTATCAGACCTACTGCCGACACACACTCCGCATTACCACAAGAACCGACTATGAAAACCGCATTTACAATCATATCATTCCCGAAATCGGAAAAATTCCGCTGAACAAGCTGTCGCAATCCGATCTGCAGCAATTCTACGCAAAGGAAAAGACAGACGGAAGAAAACTGCATGCAAAAACTTACGGAAAGGGACTTTCGGAAAGAACGATAAGGGGGATACATGCCAACTGCCGCACAGCTTTACAGCGGGCGGTGCAGGAGGGCTTAATTCGCACCAATCCCGCCGTCGGCTGTAAGCTGCCGCCGAAAAAAGCGCGGGAGATGCAGGTACTGACGCAAAATGAAATTATCCGGTTTCTGCATCAAGCAAAGGAAGAAGGCTATTATGAACTCTTTCTGCTGGAGCTCGGCACGGGGATGCGGCGCGGTGAGATATTGGCACTCAAATGGAGTGACCTGAACTTCAAAACAGGAGAGCTGCATATCGAACGGCAGGTATATATCATCAAGGCAGAGGTGATTATATCGGAGCCGAAAACAAAAGCCTCGATACGCACCGTTATTCTGCCGCCGTCACTCTTGAAAACCCTTGTGGCGTATAAGGAAACGGTGGATTCGGAATGGATGTTTCCGTCACCGACTGATAACGGCAGACCGAGAAATCCGTCATCGGTTAGAAAACGGTTACAACTGATCTTGGAACGGGCAGGCTGTAAAAAGGTGCGCTTTCACGATTTGCGTCACACATTTGCAACCATGGCGCTGGAGCACGGTATGGATGTGAAAACGCTCTCGGCAACCATAGGCCATGTGTCATCAGTAACCACGTTGGATATTTACAGCCATATCACCGATACTATGCAAAGGCAGGCGGCGGTGCATATAGACCGCAAAATCGGCGGCACAGACGCCCAAATGCCGACGATAGCGCGGGAGGAAAGGAAAGATACCTCCCCGGTCGAATTCACGCCGTACAAGCCCAAAATACGCAAGCCTGGGACGGGTTGTGTCACGATGATTAACGACCACCTGTATGAGGGACGGTACACACCAACCAATGCCTACGGCAAGCGGGAAAGTCATAATATCTACGCAAAAACAAGAGAAGAATGTGAAGAAAAGCTCGCGGAAATGATTGCAGAGGTTAAGGCGCAAATCAAGGCGGAAAAAGAAAAAATGACAGGGTGACCGAAAAAATCACCCTGTCAAAATTTGAGATGCAGTAGACAAAGAAATAGGTGCAGAAAACGATAATTTACATTTTACTGTTCGTGGGTTGGATCCAATATTTTTTCGAATTCTAATATCTCTGAAGATTTAATCGCAACTCCAAGATTAGTAGGTATGTTGACAATCGGCTTTGGGATATTTGGAACATTAGCGAAAGATAAAATGCCTTGGGCTGTATATTGAGGCCCTCCAAACAGTATTCCCAAAAGATAAATTCTGTTTCCCACTGTAATGCCTGATGGAGTAGCATAAGAACCTTGATTCATAATAAACACCGGAGAACCACTTGAACCAGGAAAACACGCCATATCAAGTAAAATATGTTTTTGCCCTTGATAATCCTTTTTTGGGTGTGTAGCAGTAATGCCACGTCTAATAACAGGTTTATGATTATATTGATCTGAGATACCAATTGGATAGCCAATCATAACAATATCTTCGATTGCTGATAATTCATTTATTTTAGATTCTGTTGGGATTAAATCTGTTTCAAGTGGAATATAGAAAATTTTTATATCAGTTTTAGCTAATTCATTAAGTGCTGGTCCTAATGGTAAGCAGCACAAATCAATATTTTTGTTAGGATGGGGAATCCACTTATTACCTGCACCTGAATAATTGAAAGAAAAGGATTCAGTATCTAAAGGTTTCCCGTTTTCATCTGCTTTACAAAACTCAAAAACAGTTCTTACACTGTTGTTTACTACATGATTATTTGTAATTAAAACTGGAATACAGGTTTTCTCTTCTGGTTTATTACATAAATTTACTATAAACCCTGTACCACTCCCAACTGAACCATCAGCATATTGGCAGTTTATCAAAACAGTAGAATACGTAAGCATTTCTGAAATACTCATATTGCTTTCACTCATTGGATTTACTCCTAAAATAAAAATAAGTAGCCGCCCCAAAAAAAGCTTTTTCGAGACGGCATTGGTCGGAGTGGCGAGGCTCAAACTCGCGGCCTCCGCATCCCAAATGCGGCGCGCTATCAACTGCGCTACACCCCGATAGTTATTAAATTGTGGTCGTGTAAGTGGTCAAATCTGTGGTCAAACACATTTTTGACTGCTTTTTTTCATTTTCCGAACCGCCCGAAATACGCACGGTTGAAGGGTTTTCGGCGGCTTTCGCTTTCGTGCGGTGCGAACACCGTCTATGCTCCCAAACCAAGCGCGCTACCATCTGCGCTACACCTCGGTGTTCCGTTTTAAAAGCGGGCGTGTCCCATAAAACGTATTATACCCCAGAGGGGGAGAAAATGTCAAGTATCGGTGCGTGCAAAAACGCGTTGACAAACCCGGCGCGGTATGGTACAGTAAACGCGCAGACACGCAATTCGACCATTCGCGCGCGTCTGCCGGGTCAACCGAAAAATAATGACGGATGCGAAATCTTCCGCATGAATGGCAAAGCTGCCGAACCGCGCGTTCGGGGCTTATGCTGCTCGTGCCGGAAGATTTTTTGTTTTCCGGCGGGCAGACGAAAACATAAGGGGTGTCCAAAATGAACGAAGAAAAATGGAAGCTGTTTTTAGAGGTCGCGCGCACGCTGAACTGCCGCGGAGCAACGCCGCTTTTGTACGGCTCGCTCGGGCTGTGGCACCGCACAGGCGAGGCGATTTTCGCCGATGACATCGACGTCCTGCTTCCGGAAACGTGGCTTTCCGAGCAGTGGAGCGCGTTTCAAACCCTGCTGCAAGCGGAGGATTGGCGCCTGATCGACGCGCACGAGCACACGTTTGAAAAACGTGGCGTGCACTGCTCCTTTGCCGCGCTAGAGGAGCTCGAGACCTTCGCCGGAGTTCCGATTTCTGAGATCGAAACGCGCGCGGAAAGCGGCGCAAAGTACCGTCTGCTCTCCGTAAAACAGTACCTCGCCGTCTACAAAGCCTCCGCAAAAGACGGCTACCGCGTGAACACCCGCGGCAAAAAAGACGCGGAGAAAATCGCGCTGCTGGAAAAATTGGTGTAAAAAAGGAACTCTCTGCATCATCGCGGGGAGTTCCTTTTTAAAACACATGCGTGGGAATCTTCTTGTTACTGAAAAAATAGGGCGGTCATGGTTTAAGCTTCACCACAACCACCCCGCCGCGCTGTTCTGCGGTGCAAAAGCCGCTTTGCGCTAAGACCTCGTTTATCGGCACAAAGCCGTTTGAAATCGGCGTGCCGCACGGAATGCGGTACGTTTTTCCGCCGAGCACAATGTGCAGCGTGTCTTCGAGCAGCTCACACCCGCCGCCGAGCAGGGTGAGGAGCGGCAAAAGGCGCACGCAGCCGTTTTGCAGCACAGGTTCGTCAAACAGCATCGGGACGCCGCCGATCTCGGCCTTGAACGGGTTGTTCGCGAACAGCAAAACGGTCTTAGCTTGCAGGCGGTTTTCGAGGGTCTGCACATTTTGAAACAGCGCGGGGCTTTGCGCTACTTCGTCCCAGCGGTGCAGTTCGCGAAAGGGAAGATCATCTGGCGGCGTAAACGTGTTCGGCGTCGTTTTGCGGTGCAGGCCGAATGTGAAATCCACCTGGTGCCATGCGCCGTTCGGCGCCCATACCGCGTTCCACGCGTGCGGGCCCCAATCCGTACCGGAGTAGCCTTCGCCGCAAACGTACCGCGCCAAAATGCCAAGGTGCGGCAAAATCACCATGGAAAGCGCGGCGATTGCCTGACACACGCCCTGCCGCGTCTGCAAAAGCCCCACAGCGGCGTGGTCGCGCGTAGCACCGGTCTTTTTGTAGACGAAAAAGCGTTTCAGCCAGCTTTGATAAGCCGCAATCACCTGAAAGAAGTCTGTGTTTTCCGGCAGACCGCGCTTTATGCTCTCCGCAATATCCGCCGCAATGCACCGCAGGTCGTTTACCTCTTTGCCGGTGCTCATGTACCGCGCGTTGACCGTCACGGTCAGCGTTCGCTTTGCAAAGTCGTGCACGTAGCGCGTGTTTGTTTTCAGCATTTGCGCACACGGAAACGATGAAAGCGTCATGCAGCTTTTCACGGCTTTTTTGGCGTTTTCCATGGGCTCTGCGCCAAAAAGCGAAGCAGGGCAGCTCAGTGAAAAATCACGCAGAAGCGCGTTTTCCGCCATCATCATGGCAGATAGAAAGCCGTCTGCGGATTTTGGAAAGAATTTCATGCGTTTCCCTCCGTTTTCAGCATGTCAAGGCGGTCTAAAAGGTCAAGCTTTGCGGTGATGTGCTTTTTGAGCGCGCGGGGCGATAAAATCTCTCCTGTCAGCCAAACGCCTTTCAGCGTCTCTTCGCGGCTTTCGAGCGCCCAGCGGATGAACTCCGCCGTGTCAATCCCCATAGGCTCAAAGTTCAGCGCGCCCGGGGAGAGAAAAAGCATCTCGCCGCGCTTTGCAATCGCAGTATCGATGCGGGAGACGGCGAAAAGGCCGCCGTCTGCAAGGTCGCCGAGGAAAAGCAACTCAGAAAACGGCTTGTTGTCTTTTGTGTTGCGGGCGAAAAGCTGCCCCCCGCCGTAAAGATGCAGCAGGCCGCCCGCACAGGAGACCGTTTCGCAGTGGCGAACGAGAATGCCGAGCATGGAATCCGGCAGAATGCGAAACGCTTCTGCGGCGTTATGGCCCGCGCCGTATTCCGCCGCCGAAACGGTAAGAAATGCGCGGTTTTCTCTTAAAAGGTCTGTGAAAATCTTAGTGTTCGGGGTCATAGTTTTCTCCTTATATCACGCGCACGCGCACTTTTGTGCCGTCGGGCAGACCGCGCATCTGCCAGCCCATGTAAGAGCCTGCGCCGCGGTTATCCGTGCCCGCAACGTACATCACGTGCGCACCTGCGCCGCCCTCTTTAAAGCACGCGCAGGGGTATTCGTCGCGGTCCCAGATGCGGCTCGCCTTGATCGGCGCAAGGGAGGCCTTTCTGCGCTCTGCCGCGCCGCCGCGGTCCAGCGTCAGTATATCCGGAAAGCCGATGTCCTGCGCCACGCGGATGTGCTCGGCGGTCTCGGGGTACAGCGCACTGTCCACAATACAGACGAAAACGGGCGCGTCACCGTGGTTTGAAACCGTTATGCTGCCGGGGTCGGGCGAAAGTGCAATGCGGTTCAGCTTTTTCAGATAAACGCCGCAGCGGTGCAGAGCATCGCTTACGTGCGTTTCGGATTGACGGCTTTCCTGTGCCCATGCGGCGGAAAGCGCACCGCCGGCTAAAATGCAGCACTCGTTCAGGGCCTCCAAGGCGTCCAGTCTGGCGCGCAGGCGGGCGGCCTCCGGGTTTTCTGCCGTATTGCCGGTTTCTTCGTCCGTATAGGAAGTAGCTTCTGCGTCTGCAAGCGCACGGCGGCACTGCTCGGTTTCCAGCGCCACGCGTGCCAGCACGGAGCTCAGCGCGAACGAAACGCGGGCGGTCACATCGGCGCGGTCGCGGTCAAAGGCCGCAAGCGTATTCATGGCGCTGTCCACCGCGCAGAGCAATACGTTTACGTCGCTCATATCACAAAGCGCGCAGCTTTGCGGCCAGCACGGAAATATACTGCACCGCGTCGTTCAGCGCAAGCAGCTGTGCGCGGGCTTCACCGGCGTACAGCTCTACGCGCTCGTGCAAGAGGTCGTACTGCGGGTCATGCCAGTTTGTTTCCTGTGCCGCGCAGCTCACCGTAAGCGCATTATAAAGCGATTCCAGTTCCGCGCTGCGCGCCGCAAGCTCCATGCCGAATTTTTCAAGGGAATCCATGTCGTGTACCACAACGCTTCCGTTTGCCATAACGATGCCTTCTTTCAAGAATATATGTCGGTGTCTATGTGTGCAAGTTCGTGCTCTGTGCCGAAGATGAACGCGTAAATGTCCTGCTCGGTCTCCTGCATACGGCGGCAGAGCTGCCAAAGCGGCAAAAGACAGTCTTTTTCGATTTCCGCGTATTTGCGGTCGTCCCAGTCGTCCTTTATGCGCTCAAGCTGCCGCAAGTAAGCCGTGAGCGCGTCCGTGTCCGTCATGCTTCACCCGCCGGGCGAATGGAGCGGCTGATGTACAGCGGGTACGGGAAGATCTTCGCGTTTTCACCGCCGATTTCCGGGCGGTTTGTGTTGCAGATGAGTGTGTACGGCGTGTAGTCGTTCAAAACGCGCGGGGTATAGGCTTCGCTTTCAAGGTTCAAAAGGTCAAGCGCAAATTTCACGCCCACCAGTGTCACAAAGCCGATGTCCGTAGAGGTGCCTGGCTCAAAATGGAGGCGTTCAAGGGCCTCTGCTTCGCCAAAATAATCGCCGTGCGTGTCGCGCGCCGGGGCGTCCTTTAAAAGCGCGGAGAAGGTCTCGCCGTAGGTTTTCATGCCGCGGTTTGGGATGTGGTAGAACACCTCGCCCGCGTGGGCGCGTGCCCAGCAGCCTACGGCAATAAACGGTACGCCGAGTGTATTGGAGAGCGCATTTGCAAGCGCATTCGCGCTTCTGTCATCCGCCGTCGCAAAGACAATGCCGTTCTTGCCGAGATTTTCAAAGAGAGAAAGCGGCACGTTTTCCAGCTTGCCGCGGAAAGCCGTCACTTCGGCTGCGGGGTCAATGTTCAGAATATCCTCGCGCAGAAGGTCAGCCTTAAAGCGGCCGAGGTCGCGCATACCGTGCGTGTGGCGGCAGATGTTGTGCGGCTTTAAAATGTCGTCGTCGATGAGCAGAAATCTGCCCACACCGGCGCGGGCCAGTTCCAAAGCGGCGCGTGCACCCACAGAGCCGCAGCCGATGATGACGGCGAACTTTTTCAGCATCTCGGCAGATTCAAACAGACCCGTGTTACGACTGAAAAGGTCGTGGATGAGCGTAAAGCTGTCCACCGTCAGCGTGCTTTTCGCTTCGTCGCAACGGTTGAAAAGCCAGCCGCCGTCCGTATAGGTGCCAAAATAATCGTAGCCCGTCAGCACCACGTTTTCACGCAAAAGTGCCGTGTATGCAGTACCCGATACGATCAAACCGCGGGTGGTGTGGTCGGGATTTTTGAACGTATCGGCATAGGTCTCATCGGTAGCCAGAAGGTAGTAGTAGCCGGTGTCTGCGCTGCCCGCGCCGGTCACTTCACCTACATAATCATTGCCGGGCAAAGCCGTGTCGGAAAGCCCCAGCACGCCCACGTGCTCCTTTGCCGTATCCGTCTGCTCCTCGCGCAGGCTCTCGCCGAGCTGCACGGTGCCGTACGTGCGCGGGTCAAACGCGTTTAGCAAACGAAACGCCTCGTCAAAGTCGCCGGACTGTAAGTCAACGTCCTCTTTTTCCGCGTTTTTCGGCAGACGCTCGGAAAGTGCGTTTAAAAGTGACACAGTTCTGTCGTGTTCGGATAGATCAGCCGGAATTTGTCTGATAAGCTCACGGCGTGTGATGATGATTTTTTCCACAGTTAAGCCTCCTCGGGGTCAAAAATTTCAGCTTGCAGGCGGTCTTTGTTCTTTAAAAGCGCTTCGGATGTTGTCAGCTCCAAAAAGCCGGTACCCGCAAAGTATTTGTCGCCGACCATGACCGGCACGGTGCGATATTCGCCGTTTTTACTGAGGTAATAGCATGTCAGGCGCGCAGTGGGGTCGAGATTGACGAGCATCGAAACCGCACCGTTTCCGATGACCTCGGCAAAGCTGTGATTTGTGCGGTCGTCGTCGCTTGAAAACGTGTCGAGCGAGCCGGGGTGGCGGTGCCAAAGCCCCAAAAGACACAGCCCGTGCTGATATAAGCGCGAAAGCACCGGGTAAATGTGGTTGTGGTAGTTATTGTCCATCTCGTGGTGGGCGCGCGTGTGCAGCGTGTAAACGCCGGGGTCACTCGCTTCCGCCACATACCACACGGCATTTTTCACGTTGCCGAAGAAAATGCCGCCCGTCTCCAACGGGTCGCGGGAATACACCTCGCTCAGAACAGAGAGATACGCGCGGTTTGAAAGCACTACGCCGCGGCAGTCGGCAGCTTTGTCGGATTCAAACGGGTGGTCGGCGCGCTTTAACGCCTTGCGCTGCGCCTTCAAAAGCTTTTTGCGTTTCTTGTTTTTCTTGCCGGAAAGCACCGGCGGGGTCGAAAAGAGTTTCATAAAAAAACCTCCGTTAAATCTTCCCATGCGCCTGAAAATCCTTCCATGCTTCCGGCTTGCGGATGGCAAGCTCAAACACCATCAGCCAGCGGTAGGCAAAGCGGAAGGAGGTCACGGCGCTTGTGGTGCAGGTGTCCTCCGCATGTACATCCGCCACGTCGCTGGAGCAAATATAGCGCTCGCCGCGGTTGTCCGTCAGCGTGTGCGGGATGAGTTTTTTGCCGTCCGCATCCAGCGGAATGTGCGGCAGCATGTTGACGATTTTCTGCAATTCGCCGAGCGTCGGCGAAACAAGATACGGCTTCACGGAGGAAGAATAGCGCACCTTCGGGTGGTCGGGGTCGTAGACAAGCTTCATTGTGTATGTCATGGTGTTAAAGCCGCGGCCGAGGTTCGGGCGGGTCTTCACAAGCCAGTACATGCGGCCGTCTGACATAAAATGCGGCTGCATGTTCGGGTCGTTGAATTCCTTGCGCATGGCGGCGACCTCTGCGTTATAAAGCGCCTTGTTCGTCTTGTACCACTGCTGCACGGGCGCGGAAACGATCGTCTTCGGAATAATGGATTTCTTTCCGTCGGTCTTCTCCGGCGTTTCTGCCTTTTCCTCGGGCTGTTCTTCCGGAAGCGGCTCAGGCTCCTTGTGCAGCTGCTCGATAAGGTCACCCACGGTGTCCTTTTCGGGCGCGGAGACCACCGTGTGCGGAATGATCTCCTTTTTCGTCTTCACCGGCGCTTTCGGTTCGCTGCCCGGCGCGGGCTTTGCGCGCTTTTTCGGGGCAGAGGCGGGGCTCAGCGTGCCGTCCGGGTTCATCTGCAGGTCTTCGCCGCTTGTCAGCAGGTCATAAACGCGGTCAAGCTCGCTTTTCGCAGCGGAAACGACCGTCTTCGGGATGATGGATTTTTTGCCCTCGGTCTTTTCCGGCTGTTCTGTTTTTTCCTCGGGCTTCTCTTCCGGAATCGCCTCAGGTTCCTTGTGCAGTTGCTCGATGAGGTCGCCCACGGTGTCCTTTTCGGGCGCAGAGACCACCGTCTTCGGGATAATAGATTTCTTGCCGCTGTCCTTCATTTCCGGCTTCGGTTCTGCCGTGCCGGGGATCTCGCTCTCGCGGCGGATCTGGTTCACAAGGTCGCCTACGGTGTCTTCGGGTGCGGAAAAATACACGTGCGGGATAAAAGTTTTCATAAAAAAAGCTCCTTCAAAGTTCGTTTAGGCTTGCCGTTTTCGGCTTCCACCTGATCTACGAACCGTGAGGAGCGTTTTTTATAGTCAAAATTAAATTTTCAAGTTTTTTAAAGCGCCTTCAAATATGCCGCCATGTCAAAGTCCTCCAATTTCGAGTCCTTTCGCAGATACAGCGGGTGGTGCGGGTGTCCCTTTTTAGAGGGCTTGCCTGCCTGATACCACTTTGCATGGAATGCGTCGCCGATGGCCGTCATGTCCGCAAGGCAGGTTTTGAGATAATCGCGCTTTTCCACAATCGTGCCCCATGCCGCCCAAATGCCGGGCTCTTCGCCGCTGCGCGAAAGTACCCAGCGGAACGCGTTCATGTTTTCCTCGTGCAGCGCACGGTTAAACGCCTTATCCATGTGGTCGGGGTTCGTCGCACGCTGCGCGTAGACATTGAACATGATAAACGAGTCAAACCCGTTAAAAAGCGCAATGCGCTCTACGGATTTCAGTGTGTTGTCGAGGTTATCCGGCTCCGCCGTCGAGGGGTTGATGCCGATGGTAATGAGCGGCTTTTTGCCGGCGGTACCCAGTATGTAACGGTATTCGGAGTAAAAATCCGGGATATAAAGCCATTTTTCGCGGTCGTAAACGGCGCTTTCTTCGCGGTGCTTCTGCGCTTCTTCAAATGTCAGAATTTCGGTGTGCTGCGTGTCGCTTTTCGGAATGTGCATGTCGGTCTCCTTTTGTCCCAAATTGTCGTCTTTTAAAAGATTATACCGCGTTTTATACCGCCTGCAAAGCTGTTTTTTCGCTTTTCTTTTCGCGGTATAAAAGATAAAGCCCGCAAAGCAGAGAAAGCACCTCCGCCGTCGGCACGGCAAGCCACAAGCCCGTCAGCCCGAATATATTTGCAAGCACCACCGCACACGGCACAACTAAGATCACGCCGCGCAAAAGAGATAAAACAGCCGCGTCCCGGCTGCGCTCCGCCGCCGCAAACCGCGCGATAAGCAGCAGATTCACGCCGCTCACAAGATAGTTTAAGAAGTACAACATCAGGCCCGGCACGGCAAGCGCCGTCAGCTCCGCGCTACCCTTGCTGAATACCGCCGTCACCTGCTGCGGAAAGAGCAAAGCGCCCACGGTAAACAGCGCGCCCAGTAAAACCGCCGTCACAACGCCGCGCCGCGTCTGCTTTGTAAGCGTTCTGCGGTCATGTTCCGCAAACGCAATGCTGATCAGCGGCTGCACGCCTTGCGCCGCGCCGGTCAACACCGCCGTTGCCACAAGCGCCACGTTTGCAATGATGCCGTAAGCCGCAACACCCGTGCTGCCCGCAAGTGATAATAGCAGATAGTTAAATATTAAAATAACGACCGTCGAAGAAAACTCTCCGATGAACGCGGAAAAACCCGCCGCAGAAATTTTCGGAATTTCCTCAAAAATGCGGTGCTTCCCGATGTGATACCCGCGCTTTCGCGTCAGGCAGATCGCTACGCCGAAAATCGGTGACATGCCGGTCGCAAGCACCGCACCCAGCATACCGGCGTTCAAGACGCACACCATGTACCAATCCATCATAATATTCGCAAAAGAGCCCGTCAGCATCGCCGCCATCGCGCGCCCGGGCGCATCGTCGTTGCGCGTGAACGTCGTTAAGATGTTATTCAAAATAAAAAACGGCGAAAACAGGCAGCAAACCTTCAAATAGACGGTTGTCGGCTGTAAAACCGTGCCGGAAGCGCCAAGCAATCTTGCCAGATGCTCCGCCCCGAACACGCCGCACAGCACATAAATGAACGACAAAACAGCGCCCATCAGTAAGCTTGCCGTAAATACGCTGTCTGCGTTTTCGTCGCCGCGCGTGTGCCGCAGCGTGTACCGCACACCGCCGCCAATGCCGATGAGCAGCCCCGTGCCGTTGATGATACCGTAGATCGGCAGCGCGAGGTTTAAAGACGCCAACCCGTCCGCACCGATGTAATTTGCAATGAAAAATGTGTCCGCCAAAATGTAGACGGAAAGCCCCAGCATGCCCAAAACGCTCTGGGAAACAAAACGAAGATATTTGCGCATAGTCCCTCCAAAACAAAACGTGCCCGCAGAAAACCTGCTGAGCACTTTAAAAGCGCAGACCTATCGGTTTTCTGTGGGCACGTTCTTCCGCCTACCCGGTGGCAGACGGCGTGTTCCTGTTGATTTCTAAGGTACTATACCACATTTTCGTTTGCATTGCAAGTTTTTCGTTTTGTTTTCCACATAGGTGTGCTATACTGTGGATAAAAGGGGGCTTTAATTTGAAAACCGACCGCCTCATCGGCATCATTACGACCATTCAGCAAAAAGGCACTGTTACCGCGCCGTATCTCGCGGAAAAATTCGGCGTGTCGCGCCGCACCATCAACCGTGATATCGAAGACATCTGCAAAGCCGGCATCCCGCTCCTTACCAAACAGGGCGCGGGCGGCGGTATTTCCATCATGGAAGGCTTTTCGCTCGATGCCGCCGTGCTCACGCGGCAGGAGCTTTCCGCCGTCCTCACAGGGCTGCGCTCGCTCGACAGCGTTTCCAAAGCCCCTGCATCCGACCTGCTCGCCGCAAAGCTCGGCGCAGATACCGATATACCGCGGGACATGGAGATCGATCTCGCGTCGTTCTACAAAAACGACTTGGCGGAGAAGATCGAGACGATCCGCCGCGCCGCAAAAGAGACGCGCCGCATCGTGTTTCACTATTATTACGCCAAAGGGGAGGCGGATAAGCTTGTCGAGCCCTATCGCGTCGTGTTCCGCTGGGGGGACTGGTACGTTTTCGGCTTTTGCCCCGCACGCGAGGATTTCCGCCTCTATAAGCTCCGCCGCCTGTGGAATTTAAACGTGACCGATGAATTTTTCACCCCGCGTGAAGTCCCGCCTGAAAAAGAGCCGAACCGCAGCCGCACCGAAAGCATGACGGATGATTACATTGTCACGGCCGTTTACGAGCCCGCCGTAAAATACCGCCTTGTGGAAGAATACGGCCCCGCGTCGTTCATCACGCGGGAAGACGGCAAGCTCTACACCGAATGGGGATTTTCTACCCCGGAGGACGCCCTGCGTTGGCTTTTGAGCTTCGGCGTCGACGTGCAGGTGACAGCCCCGCCCGAAATGGTAAAGAAAATGCGTTCTGCGATCAAAAAAATGAAAAAGCGCTATAAAACATGACACCCCGCTGTCATATTCTGTGTGTTACGATCTGAATATCATAATTTAGGAGGAACACACATGATCGATTCAAGATGCGGACTGCATTGCACGACCTGTACGTATAAAGAGCCCTGCGGGTGCGGCGGCTGTATAGAGACAAACGGACACCCGTTCCACGGAGCCTGCCCTGTGGCGCAGTGCTGTCAGGAAAAAGGCTTTTACCACTGCGGAGAATGTCCGGAACTGCCCTGTGAGTTGTTATGGAGCTATACATGCGATCCCGAGCAGGGCGATACGCCGCACGGCGCACGCGTGGAACAGTGCCGAATATGGCGCGCGGAAACGAAAGGAAAACCGTAATGTACGATGAAAAAATACGCGCCCTGCGCATGGAGCGCCAGCATCTCCTCACCCCGGCGAATGAAACCGAATACGACGCGTTGTACCGCGACCTCCAGCCCGGGCAGAACGTCTACTGGAACGGCTTTGGGCAACCGCCCACGCTTTCGTTCCGCGCGGATTTCGACGACCTCGCCTATAATAAAAGCCGCCAGTTCCGCCGTGAACTCATCAAAGGGCGCTTTGCGGGCGGCAACCTCGGTTGGATCTTGCCCGAAGACCTCGAGCTTTTCGCAGCGCTGTACCGCAAGCCGCTCAAAAACGCGACGATGACGCAGCAAATGCTGCTAGAGCGTATCGAAATGTCCGGCCCGTACACCATCGGGCAGCTGAAAGAGGAAAGCGGTCTGCTCGTCAAGGAGATCACGCCCGCCCTGCACCGCTTGCAGGAGGCATTTCTCATCTACGAAGACCAGTACGACGGCGAGTGGGATCGCGGCTGGTATCGCTTCGACGAATTTTTTTCCGATTTTAGCCTCGACCGCTATACCAAAACGGAAGCCCTCAAAATCGTCCTCCGCCGTTTTGCGCACCGTTTTGTGTGGTTCACGCCCGCCATGGCGAAATCGTTTTACAAATTGCCCGAAAAAGAGATCAAGCTCGCGATAGCCGGGCTCGTGTCCGAAGACGTTTTGGTCGAGTCCGACGGCGGCTATCTCCTAAAAGAAGACGCAGAAACGCTCAAAACCTACACTGCGCCCGAATTTCACAGCGTCTATGCGCTCCACCGCAATGACCCGCTCTATAAAGCGTTCGAGCCGGCGTTAAAATCGCTTGCAAAATCCTTCACAGAGGGTTTGCCGTATGACTGTGAACCACTGCAATATCTTCTCGTCGACGGCGTGTTCCACGGCGCGGTCGTCGGCCACTTCCGCAACGGCCCGTACGATTTAAACGACGTGCGCATAGATGACGCAAGCCTTTTATCACGGAAAGAGGAGATCATCGCCGCCGTGCAAACCGTAAATTTCGGTGCGCTGCCGCAAAGATTTATGGGGGAGAAGCCGTAAAATCCGTCGGCCTTGTTCGTAGTCAAGCCGAGGTGATTTTATGCAAAGCTTTACGCTCCGTCCCGCCGATTGGGAAGACCTGCCCGCCTTCAAACACATCGTGTGCACAACGCTGACCGAAGATATTCCGGCGCTTTTTGACCCGAATAAACTGCTTGAAGATAAAAAGATCGGGTTCGAGTACATCATGGCCGCAGAGCAAAACGGCGAAGTCGTCGGCTTTTGCTGCCGTTACGCCTGCCGTGATGCCGACACCCCCTACTGCGCGGAAATTTTCTCGCTGTGTGTCCTTCCGAAAGCGCAGCACAGCGGTATTGGTCGCGCCTTTGTAGAGGACGCCCTCGCCATCCTCTACATCAGCGGCTTTAAGATCTGCAAGGTCTGGCTGCCCGCCGGAAACCGCCGCGCCCGCGAATTCTTTGAAGCCGCCGGCTTTACGCGCGACGGCACATCTCGCGTCGTGCAGTGCGGCGAAGTCCCGCATCTTTTTTACCGTTACGAGCACCCCCTCACGCGCCCGGACAAAAAATATTACCGATAGCAAAAAGCGCAGCCGTGTATTTAACACACCGGCTGCGCTTTTATGCGGATTTCATCTTCCCGCAGACTTTCTACAAACTCGCCGAAAGCCGCCCCGCAAAAACGGACAAAATGCCACTATACAATATACTGCTTTGGGTGTATACTACCCATGTATGCCCATGACGATACAAAGGGGAAACGTGTCGTCCCGGGCGGAGTATTACGTGTTTAGAAAGTTTTCGGTTCGAGAAAGGAAAAAGAAATGAGGATCATTATTGCCGGTGACGGAAAAGTGGGTCTTGCGCTTACGCGTCTGCTCTCACAGGAGGGTCACGACCTTGTGACCATCGATTCCAATCGGGCGGTTTTGGAACGGGATATGCAGCAGTTCGACGTCATGACCGTGGTGGGCAACTGCGCCACCATGGCCACGCTGAACGAAGCGAAGGTACAGCAGGCAGAAGTGCTCATCGCCGCCACAAGCGCCGATGAAATCAACCTGCTGTGCTGTCTTACAGCAAGAAAAATGAACCCCACGCTGCACACCATCGCGCGTGTGCGCAGCCCTGAATACAGAGAACAGCTCTACATGATGCGCGGCGAGTTCGGCCTTTCGCTCATCATCAACCCGGAGCGCGAGGCGGCAAAGGAGATTTTCCGTCTTCTGCAATTACCGGGCTTCTTAAAGCGCGAAACATTCGCAAAAGGCCGTGTAGAGATTGTCGAGCTGCGCGTTTTGGAGCGCAGCCCGCTCGAAAACGTCATTTTAAATCACCTGCCGCACGTGCTGGGCTGCAAGGTGCTCGTCTGCGCCGTCATCCGTGACGGCCACGCACTCATTCCGTCCGGTGATACCATGCTGCGCCGCGGCGACCACATCTACGTCACCGCGCCGGTTACGGTGCTTTCCTACCTCATGAAGCGCCTCGGCATCACGCAGAAAAAGATCCGCCACGCCATGCTCATCGGCGGCGGCCGCGTCAGCTATTACCTCGCGCAAATGCTCATCGGCGCGGACGTCCGTGTCAAGATCATCGAAAACAACCCCCAGCGCAGTGAACAGCTCGCACAAATGTTGCCGGAGGCGGCGATCATCTGCGCAGACGGCGCCAATCAGGAAATTCTGGAGGCGGAGGGTCTCAACGAAACGGACGCTCTTGTCACGCTCACCGGCATCGATGAACAGAACATCATCACCTCCATGGTCGGCAACGCAAAGGGCGTGCCGCACATTGTCACAAAGGTCAATCGCATCATGACGACCGGCATGGTGGAAACGCTCCCCATCGGCAGCGTCGTCAGCCCGAAGGAGCTGTGCAGCGCGAACATCGTGCAGTATGTGCGCGCCATGCAGCACCAAACTGGTGCCGCCGTCACGCTGCACCGCATTGCAGACGGCCGTGCCGAAGCGCTGGAGTTCATCGTCAATAAGCAGTCGAAGTATATCGGCGAGCCGCTGAAAAACCTGCGTCTGCGCTTAAAGAAAAATATTCTGATCTCCTGCATCACACACCACGGCAACACGGTCATTCCGGACGGCGAATCGTACTATCAGCTCGGCGATACCGTCATCGTCGTTACCACGCGTGAGCAGCCGGTTTTGCAGTTCAACGACATTTTTGTGTAAAGGAGCGGCTGCACAATGAATGTTAAAAGTATCAGCCGCACCGTCGGTTTGATTTTGCTCATCACGGGCATTTTTCAGCTTTTCCCGCTGCTCATCGCCGTCATCGATCACGAGCCGAGAAATATACTCGCCTACATCGAGTCGCTGTGTCTCATTCTGCTCGTCGGCAGCGCGCTTTTGCTGTTCAGCCGCGGCGGCAACCGCATGTTTTCCGCGCAGGAAGGCTTTGCCGCAACGGGTCTTTCGTGGATTTTCATGTCCGCGTTCGGCGCACTGCCGTTCTTTTTAAGCGGCCAGATCCCGAGCTACGTCGATGCGTTTTTTGAGATGGTCTCCGGCTTTACAACGACCGGCGCGTCTATCCTGACGGATGTTGAAGCGCTCTCGCGCTGCAACCTTTTCTGGCGCAGCTTCAGCCATTGGCTCGGCGGTATGGGCGTGCTCGTGTTCCTCTTGGCAGTCGTGCCCGGCGCGCGCAAAAACGGCGGCACCGGCATCTATCTCATGCGTGCGGAAAGCCCCGGACCGAGCGTCGATAAATTAACGCCGCACCTGCGCCAAACCGCTATGATTTTATATGGAATCTACATTTTGCTTACCGCGCTGTGCATTGTGTGTCTTTTGCTCGGCGGTATGCCTGTGTTCGACAGCTTCTGCATCGCGTTCGGCACGGCCGGCACCGGCGGCTTTGCCATTAAAAACAGCAGCATGGGCGGGTACAGCTGCTTCCTGCAAACCGTCGTCACCGTGTTCATGTTCCTCTTCGGCGTGAACTTCAGCCTTTATTACATGCTCTTGCTCCGCAAGTTCAAAGCGGTGTTCAAAAACGAGGAGCTTCGCCTGTATTTCGGCATCGCCGCAGGCTCCATCGTTCTCATCGCCATCAATATCAGCCGCATGTATAATACGGTCTACGAGTCCGTGCACCACGCGGCGTTTCAGGTCGTCAGCATCATGACCACAACGGGCTACGGCACGGTCGATTTCGAGCAGTGGCCGGCGTTTTCCAAAGCAATCCTGCTTTCGCTCATGTTCATCGGTGCCAGCGCAGGCAGCACGGGCGGCGGTCTCAAGGTCTCCCGTGTTTTGCTCCTGATGAAGAGCATTCGCCGCACCATCCGCAAGGCGCTCCACCCGCGCCGCGTGCAGCCCGTTTATATGGACGGCCGCGCCGTCAGCGAGGAGGTCTGCGACAACGTCAACGCCTATCTCGCCATTTACTGCGTCATCCTCGTGCTCAGCTTCGCCATCATCTCGGTGGACGGCTTTTCCATCGGTACCAATTTCTCCGCCGTCGCGTCCTGCTTCAACAACATCGGCCCCGGCTTTGAGCTTGTCGGTGCCACACAAAATTTCAGCATTTACAGTGATCTCTCGAAGATTATCCTCTCGCTCGATATGCTCCTCGGCAGACTCGAGATTTTCCCTCTCCTGCTCCTCCTCAGCCCCGACACCTGGAGCCGCAGAAGATAACTTTTGCAATAAATTTGCACGGATAAATTGCATCAGATCCTAAATCGGAAAGGAAATTTACCCCATGTACAATAAAATGAAAACGGGCGCGCTGTTCAACGGATGAGCCGCCACATGAGAGCGGAAGCAGGGACTTCCGCAAACACCTTTCGCGTCTATTCGTTCTCTTATCTGCGCGCTGCGGCGTGCCTTGCCATCGTGCTTCTGCACACGGTGTTCTGTGCCGTGTCCCTTTTCCCGGAGGAAGCATCTGCCACGCAAGCCCTCCTCTCCAACATCGTCGTCAACAACATGATGTGGGCGGTGCCGTGCTTTTTAATGGTTTCGGGTGCGCTGCTTTTAAACCCGGAGCGTTCCGTCACGGTGAAAAAATGCCTTACAAAGTACATTCCGCGCATGCTCATCGCGCTCGTCGTGTTCTGTCTTCTGTTCCGCGCATTGGAGATCCTCGTCAATCACGAGCCCGTCAATGCCGAAACGCTACTTTCGGGCTTTTATAAGATTTTCTCCGGCACTTCGTGGTCGCACGTCTGGTATCTCTACCTCATGATCGGCATCTATCTTCTTTTGCCGTTCTACCACAAAATTGCGTCGAACAGCACGGCAGGGGAACTGCGCTATCTCATGATTGTCTACGTCATCTTCCTGTCGCTTGTGCCCGTTTTAAAAACGTTCGGCATCTCCGTCGGGTTTTATATCTGCGTTTCCGCCATTTACCCGTTCTACCTCTTCTGCGGCTACGCATTGCGGCAGGGCGTGTGGCGCGTGAATCGCGGGCTTGGCCTGCTGTTTCTCCTCATCGGCACAGCGGCGGTCGTTCTGTTCACCGTGCTGAAAGGAAACGGCACCATAAAGGCCGCAGGCGTGTTCTACGGCTATTCTTCCATTTTTGTCATTCTCCAGTCCATCGGCGTGTTCACGCTGTTTGGCTGCGCGGCAGACAAAACCGGCGCACCGCGAAAAGAAAAATCTCCCGGCGTTTTCGGCAAGTTCGTTTTGAAGATTGATAAATGTTCGTTCGGCATTTATCTCATCCACATGATCTTTGTGCGCGGTATTTTAAAGCACACGAAGCTCCACCCCTACGGCGCAGGCAGTCCGTTTGTTTTGATCGGCCTGACCCTCGGCATCTTCCTTGTCTCG
Source organism: Hominenteromicrobium mulieris (assembly GCA_021029595.1). Taxonomy (GTDB): domain Bacteria; phylum Bacillota; class Clostridia; order Oscillospirales; family Acutalibacteraceae; genus Hominenteromicrobium; species Hominenteromicrobium mulieris. The sequence goes on from JAJJOY010000008.1 coordinate 28,946, forward strand.
TTCATCCTAACGTGGATTCTGAAGAAGATCCCTGGGGTTAAGAAAATCCTGTAAACGAATTTGGAGGCACACTTTCTTGTGAAGTGTGCCTCCATTATCCTATCGGTTGAAGACGGCTATATTCATTTCCCCCAAAATGGAAATATCATGCCGCATACATACGCGGTATATCACAGTTTCACCCTAAAAAGGAAGAAACGGCAAAAGAATACGCGCTTTTTGCTTGACATTTTTGTGCTTTTTCCGCTACAATCAAAGAAAAAGGGGAGGCGCTGCTATGTTCATCAAGTCCCGTATTCTGACTGTTCTCGATTGCATGCCCGTCGTCGCTTGCCTTTTGTGCATTCGGTATCTGGAAAAAACGTTTTACCCGGGGCATTTCAGCTCCGGAAAAGCGGCCGCCGTCACGCTTATTTTAGTGGTGTTTTTATACTACCTCGCGGCCTTTACGGAGGAGCTCGGTCGCCTGCTTTGCGGACTTTTAACGGGATACAAGTTTTCGTCCTTCTCCTTCGGTCGGTTCACACTCGCAAAGCAAAGGGGAAAGCTGCGCCTGTGCCGCACATCATCCAAAAAGCTCAACTGCATCATGGTGCCACCGCCCATGGAAAACGGACGTTTCCCGTATAAGCTCTACTACCTCGGCGGCAGCATTTTCAACCTGCTCCTCGCCGCCTGTGCCGCGTTTTTGGCCGTGCGGTTTCGCGTAGTGCCCCTCGCGCTTTGCGCAGCCGCAGAAGCCGCGTTTCTCTTCTTCTGGTCGGCGCTTATAAATTTCATCCCGCTGCGCACGGAAAACTACATAAACCACGCGTGCAGCGCCGTCATGGCCGGCAAAACGGAAGAAAGTCTTTCACGTTGCCACGCAAAGTTAAATCGCCTTGCTGCCGAGCTCTCCGGCGTGCGTATGCGCGATATGCCGAAAGACTGGCTTCACATGCCGCGCGATTATGAGCTCCGCATGGCAGACGGCGCAGAGGAAGCGTTTCAGCTTCACTGCAAACGCATGGATGAGCACCGTTTCACGGAGGCTTTAGAGATTGCCGACCGCATTTTCGCGCAGAACACAGAAGGCCCCTTCCCATTGCAGGGCGATCTGCTCAATAACTGCGTTTACCTCTGCCTCATGGAAGACAAGTCCGCCGCAGGCTATAAAACGCCCGCGTGGGAGCTTTTTCGCTCGCACAATGGGGGAAACCTCGCTGCCCTGCGTACGGAGTATGCCATGGCGCTTCTGTATGGGAACGACGCCGAAGCCGCGCGAAAAATCCGCCTGCAATTCGAGCGCGTCGCGCTGCGTTATCCCGCCCCCGCCGATGTCGAAACCGAGCGCGAGCTCATGGAGCTTGCTGCCGAAAAACACCGAAAGGAACCTTGACATGTCCACACTCCACATGGAAAAGATCACGGAGCACTCTAAAGATTTTCACCGCACCGAAAACCTCTACGTCCGCGCGTTCCCCGCAAACGAGCGTACGCCCATTTGCGGTCTCATGCGGCACGACGGCCACGATTTCGTCGGCTTCTACGACAAAGACGAAAACTTCTGCGGCTTTGCAAGCCTGCTCACCTACGGCGGCATCACGCACATTCTGTATTTCGCCATCGATGAGCAGTATCGCGAGCACGGCTACGGCAGCGAAGCGCTAAAGCTCATGCACACGCTGTACCCGAAAAACCGCTTCATCGCCGACTTGGAGCTCGACATTCCTACCGCCGAAAACGAGCCCCAGCGCCACCTGCGCCGCGCATTCTACCTGCGCAACGGCTACACCCCGTCCGAGGTACGTTACATCTGGCAGGGCGAGCAGTACGAAATTTTAGTCAGCAGCGGAACCATCACAAACACAGAATTTGAAAACTTTTGGGATCACTTTCCAAATGATGAAGATCGGTGATCTTCATCATTTGTGATCACGGACAACTGATAAAAACAGACAGACTTCAACAAAACGGTCCGGATCGTTTTTGATGAAGACCGATAAAAAGGAGCCCGCCATGACCCAAAGAACCCCCGAAGAAATGATGAATCTCATCCTCTCCCGTGCCGAAAACGACGCGCACATCCGTGTCGTCGGCATGGAAGGCTCGCGCACGAATCAAAACATCCCGAAAGACCGTTTTCAGGATTTCGATGTCACCTATTTTGTCGATGACCCCGCGCTCTACACCGAAGACGACACATGGGTAAATGTCTTCGGCGAGCGCCTCATCATGCAAAAGCCCGAGGACATGGAGCTTTTCCCCGCCGTCGAGGATGGGTACAGCTTCTTGATGTTCTTCACGGATTACAACAAGATCGACCTCACGATTTTGCCCCTCACCGCGCTCGAAGACTATTTAAACGGCGACGGTCTGCGCGAGATTTTGCTCGATAAAGACGGTCGCGTCGAAGAAAAGCCCACCCCTACAGACAAAGAATATCACATTCAAAAGCCCGGCGCCCGCAGCTTTGACGACTGCTGCAACGAGTTCTGGAATATCACGATATATGTCGTCAAGGGCCTCTGCCGCCGCGAGCTGTTATTCGCCATCGACTTGCTTGCGATGATGCGCAATGAACTTCTTCGCATGCTCTCGTGGCAGGTCGGCAGCGCATACGGCTTCACGTTCAGCGTCGGCAAAAACTATAAATTCATCGGTCAATATCTCCCCGCAGAGCAGTGGCAAGCGCTTCTTTCCACGTATCGCACAGATTCTGTGGAAAACACATGGCGGTCGCTTTTCACCTGCCACGAGCTCTTCCGAGATGCTGCCAAAAATTTCGCCGCAAAATACGGCTACACCTATCCCGATTACGACGAAAACGTCTCCCGCTACGTCCGCGATATGTACGCGGAATACGAAGCAAAATAACGCCTCTCCCCAAAAGAGTCTGCAAAATTCCCCGAAAATCGCCCGCCGCAACTCAAAATTGCGGAAATTCCAAGTTGACATGGTGGCTTTTCCCACGGTTTTCGTATAAAATGAGCCCAGCAAAAGGAGGTCTTCCGTATGACCATAGGAGCCAAAATCGCCGCTTGCCGCAAACGCGCCGGCATGTCGCAGGAAAAGCTCGCAAACGAACTCAACATCTCGCGCCAGGCGGTTTCCCGCTGGGAAACGGGTGAAGCCGTGCCGGATACCGAAAAGGTTATTCAGCTAAGCCGCATTTTCCATGTCACGACCGATTATTTATTATTGGATATTGACGAAGCCCCGCAAAGCGCAGCCTCCGCCGAAAACAACAGAGAAACGGAACAGCGCGCCGCAGAAAAGCGAATGAAGCGCCAAAGCATGCGCATGCATTTCGGCTGGTTCCTGCTCATTTTCGGCATCATCTCGCTCAATGCAACGCTCGTCGGCGCGGGTCTTTACGCGCAGACGCTCACGGAATGGCGGACAAACCTCGGCCGCTACGGCACCGCGCTGTTCGATTCCTGGATCTTAGCACTGTTCATCGTCAGTGCCGCCCTCACCCTCTGCGGCATCCTCATCCTCATCCGTGAATACATCTTTATCGGCAAAGAGTAATAATTAGGGCAAAATAAAAGCACGCAGGCTTGAATTCCTGCGTGCTTTTTCATTTTGTCACTACGGAGAAAGCCCGCTAAGCCGCAGCAAAGCCTGCCATGTCAGCGGCCCTACGATGCCGTTCACGTCTAACCCTTCGTGCGCCTGCACGGCCTTCACGGCATTCTCCGTTGCTTCGCCGAAGATCCCGTCTTCCGCGACCTGCGGGATAAATGCGTTTTGTGCCGCTGCGCGGTTAATGAGCGATTGCAAATCTTCCACATCCGCGCCTGTGCGTCCCCTGAGGATTGCCCGCCCGGGGTAGATAAGACGACTTACGGACTTCCCGTTTTCCGTCGCCATCGCCCGCGTGTCGCGGTAAACAGAAAGAAGCATATTCGCGCTTTGCCGGTTGAGTACGCCCGTCGGCTCCAGTCCGTACTGCGTTTGGAAGGCCATGAGCGAATTTTTCGTCCGTGCGTCAAATACGCCGTTCATCGCGGGCAGGGGAATGGAATTGTCAAAATACGCAATGATCGTCAGTAAGTTCTGCATCTGTTCTACCGCCTTGCCGCTGTCTCCCTCTTTCAGCTCCGGCGGGTAGAATCGCTCGGCATCCTCGGGCGTGATGCCCTCGCTCATCAGCTCGTTTAATTGCTTGATGCCGCTGTATATGAGCTTGATTTTGTACCATGTCGCCTTACCAACCACGCCGTCGGGCGTTAAATTGAAAATTTTCTGGAACGCCCGCACCGCATTTTCGGTCGGCAGGTCGTAATACACGCTGATCTGCGGAATGCGCGGAATCGCCGGGTAATTGTCGCCGATGCGGTTCAGCTCCCTTTGCAGCACGCGCACACTTTCGACGATGCTCCCAAGTCTTAACGCCACGCCGGGGTATGATTCCTCGTTGTTCCCAACAGGTGCGTTGAACACAATGTTGATGTCATCGCCGTAGAAACGCTGTAAAATCTCATACGGCACAAGCCCCTGCCGCGCTAATCCCACCGTGCCCCACTGCGAAAGCCCCGGGCATGTCGAGGTCGTGCCGTTGCAGTACTGCGTAAAATACGGCTGCACCGTGCCTTGCTTTACGACGTAATCGTTGAAAATATGATCGACGATCTGCGAGATGTTTTCAAAAATATCGCGGTTCAAAATAAACTTCTGATCGTACTGCGTTATCGAGGTGATGTCAAAGTCATACCCGCGGCTGCGGTAATACTCCGTGTAAATGCGGTTCATTGCGTAAGAAATCTGCGCCAGAATATTCGCATGTATCGCGCTTTCCGGCCAGTTCGGGTAGATCTCGCTCGAAGCAACGTTTTTAATGTACGCCACAAACGGTACGCGCACATTCTCGGCCGGTTGGTCCGGCAGCCCAAGGTGCACCGTGATGTATTCCGGCACAACGGGCGTGTCTATATTGTTCGGCATAGCATCACCTCTCACCGACCGCCAAAAACTGCACCGGCTGTATCGACGTCACACCGGGGAAAACAGGCACCGCGCGGTAAATTTCCGTGCGGCATCCCGGGTGGCTCACGCGTATATCGTAAAGCGCATACGGCATCTCGCCCGTCGGCGACTGCGCCAACGCGTTATTCGGCGCGGGCAGCAAAATGTCGCCGAAAACACCGCTCTCGTCCGTCATCCCGGCAGAAAACCGCCGCGTGCCGTCCGCAAAGTCGTGCGTCACAAGTACCGAAGCGCCGGGGACGGGGAATGTCCGCTGTCCCGCATACGCCTGCACGCGCAGCGTGCCCGTTTTGGAATTTAGCTGTTGAAACACCTCAAACGTGCACGCCTCGGGTGAGAGATCCTGCAAAGGATCGCGCCCCGCGCCGCCCTCCGGCGGATTTTCAATCGGCGCGTTCTCCGCTATGTTCCGCTTGACGTCTCTGTCCATAAAGTCCCTCCTTTTACCTAACCCCAGTATAAGCGGCAGAGGGGAAAAGAGTGCCCACTTTCGTTCGAGTAAATCTGCCATTGCAGCGCATAACGTCACATTTGAAATGTATAATTTGTGCACTGCAATGAGTTTAAGCTTTCTTCACCCAGTCCATCGCGATCCAGCCTCCGGCTTTGAGACGGCCCCAGCCTTTATGGGAGCCGGGGCCGCTGCGCTCTTCAACGATTGTGTAGCGCAGCGTATCTTTGATCTGCCCTAAAATGCCGTAGTTCGTGCTCGGACCCTTGCGGATGTTGAGCGCATCGCGGCAATTTTTGCGGATGAGATAGGGGGTAAACTTGCTCGCGACGGGCGTTTTTGCCGGCTCCATATAGCGTTTCACCATGCTCAAAAAGCGCTGCCAGCCGCGGTCGAGCGTCCTGTGCGGGCAGTACTTGCCGTCATAGTCCCGGTGCTTTGTCATCTTATCGATGCCCCAGCCGTACTTTTTGAGCAAACTCGCGGTGAACTCGGCCGCATTCTGCTCGGCCTTATCGAACTTTTCACCGCCCGATTTGGAATAACAAATTTCAATATGGATGCCCTCCATGTTGCCCTTGCCGTGCCCGTCGCCGCTTGCCCACGCGTTGCGGTTTTCCGGGATGCCCTGCACAATGTTTACATCGTCCACCGCGTAGTGAAACGAGATCTCAAGGTCATTATACCGCATGTAGGAGATCTCATTTGCGGCGGGCGCATCGTTTGCCGTGTTGTGGATGACAACGCGCGTCGGTGTGCGGGTGTACGGGCATTTAATGGCATATTTGTCCTTCGGCACAAGATTTTCTTTGATCGGTACCATAGCTCCTCCTTACGCTTTTACGCCCCGGATTTTGACCTTGCTGCCCTTTGTGCCAAGGCTCAAAGGGGCCTCGACATTATAGGCATTGCAGTTTTTCAATCTCATTTCATGTGTCATGTTCGTCTTCCTTTTCGTTCACGGTGCTTTTCAGGCGAGAAAGTAATCGATTGAGGCGAGGAAAGCCCGGCACACCGATGGCGGCTAAGTTTTCCAGCACCGAGATGAGCTCGTTGATGATGAGCCAAACGGTGACGAGCAGGCCGCAGAAAAGCTCGATGTGCAGGTCGATGCCTGCCTGCTTCAGTGCGCCGTGCAGCAGGTAATCCACCGCCGCGCCTACGGCGACCATGGCCATATAGCAAAGCTTTTTGAGAATACCCTTCACGCCGATGCGCGAGCTGAGCTGTGAGAAAATATAGGCTTTTGTCATGCCGGTGAGGTAATCAAGCACCATGGCAAAAAATAGCACCAAAAGCGGCTGCGTCAGCATACCAAAGTACGAGGAAAGCCCTGCCAACACCACGGTAAAAGCGGTTTTTAACATAGTCGGTTTCATAAATTCCAAATAAACTCCTTTTCAAAGTCTCCGTTTTCACCGCGGTGCGGCACGGCAAAACGGGCGGCGTCTGCCGTGCGGAGCAGATGCCGAAATTCAGGAAAAGAAAAGAGACCCCACGACTTTGCCGCGGCAGTCTCAAATTCTTTTGACAAGGGGAAGTGTGCGCGGGGAGGATCCCCGCTTTTTAAAAGGCGAAACGGCGGAAAGCGAAACGCTTTCAATCGCTTTTCGGTGCAGCCGCCGCATGTGGCGGTCCGAGTAGTGCATGCGCGCTGCAATCTCCTTGAGGTCGAGCGCACAGATGTAATGCTGTGTCAAAATCTCACGCAAAGCGGCACTTTCCACCGTGTCTATGGCGGCTTCAATTTCTGCCTGCCTTGTGCAAAGCACGCGTATGGCGTCTTTTGCTGCGCATATCGCGTGCTCTAAGTGAAAAAGAAGGTCGGTATTTCCTTCCAAAATCAGCGCTTCTTTGCGCGCTGTCAGCCGGGTGAGCTCCGCCCTGCGTACACGGAGGTCGAGCTCCGTGTAGCGGTAGGCGGATAAAAACGCCTTCACGGCGTTAAATTCTGTATCGGTCAAGACTGCACGACCTCTCGCAGGCGGTCTGCAAACTGGTCTGAAAGGGAATATATGTTCTTCATTTCTTCACGGTTCGGCAGCCCCGTAAAATTCTGCACACTGCGGCGCACGGAGGTGCTTTTCGCGCGGTGCGCAGATTTCGCTACAAGAGAGATCAAGAAAACCGCACCCTGTGCAAGCGCGATTAACAGGCAGGAAACGGCAATACTAAAGAGAAACAGAATCATAAAAATACCCCCATCCGAGTTTCGCTTGTGCGTTGATGCATGGTACAGACGGTTCTGTGCGGCATATCAGCGCTTTACGAACGTTTGTTTCTTTGCTATCTCGTATTATAAACAAACGTTCGCAATTTGTCAATCGAACATTCAAAGATTTTTCGGAAAACGAGGTTTTAAAGGGCAGGTGTCTGCTTTTTGCGACACCTCAAGAAGATTTGAAAAGATGTCCTTGACAAGGGGAAAAGGGCTGAAACAGCACGATCTTACCCCATTTTTCCGTATCCCGATTACAGTAATACGCGTGGATGCTGTCCTTTTGCGGGACGTCAAAGGCTGTTGCTGTAATGCGGGCGGTATCGGGCAGGGCGGCACGCAGATTTTCGCTGTCGCCGACGGCTGTAATATGGATGGGCGCAAGCGCCAAAAGCTGGGGCAGCTCGCTGCGCACGATTTTGCACCGGCGCTCAAACACGACGGAAAGGCGGCTGTGTGCGACGGCGTTTTTGAGAAGCGCCGCGTCCGCGGATGGGCGCAGTGTGCCGAGCGGCTGGGTGAATTCTTTTTCCGCGCTCATCTTCAAAAACACGTTGACGGCGCGATTTTGACCTTCCCGAAGCTGACGGGAAAGCGCTTCTCTCTGTGCGGCAAGTGTGGTATAAACCGTGGCGGTTTCCGGGCAAAGCCGCAGTAGCGGGTGATTTTCTGCGCAGAAAATATGCAGCGAAAGCCCTTCCTGTTCCGCAAACCGCGCGGCGCTGCACAGCACAGAGGCCGGCACGCGCAGGTCGCTGCCCGTGCACAGAATGTGCGTGCCGTTCGGTGTAAACGAGACAAGGCCGTTGTCTTTTAAGCTATCCGCATCGGAAGCGGCGCGGTCCTTATGCAGGCATACGGAGTCGCCGAAGGTGACTTCGCCGTGCGGGAGTGCGCTCGGTGCAGCACGGGAGGCGGCGTTATGCCGCAGCCACGCGGTTTCGCCCGTACCGTTTACGCGTGGCAGCAGGCTGCACATGCGCCCGATGAGGTCATCCCCGGCGTAAAAGCATTGCACGGAGACGGTGGCGCGCTCGGTTTGGCCCGCTTCGTCGTTTAAAAGCGCGTGGCCGGTTTTCAGCAGCACGGCAGCCGCAATGCCGGCGTTTTCGCGCCCGGTATCGACCGCGCGGTCGCTGAAAAGGCGGCGGGCGGCGGCAGGCGGGCAGCGGAAAACGAGACGTGTGGAAAAGTGGTCCTTCAGCTCGGCCGTGAACGTGTTGCGCGCGCTTTCGCTTACGCCGCGCTGGCTCGCCATGATGAGGTGTACGCCGTAGGTGCGCCCTTTGCGGACAATCTCGCTTAAAAGCGCGGCGGTCTCTGTGTTGCCCTCAAAAAGCGACTGGTATTCGTCAATCATAAGCAAAATGCGCGGCAGAATTTCGGACAACGCACCCGTTTCGCGCTGCACGGCGCGGTAGGTCTCGTACTTGCGGATGAGGCGGCCGGTCTCGGCGGAAAGTGTCATAAAGCAGCTTTGGCGGCGGTGCAGCTCCGAAACGTAGTACCGAAGAAAGGATGCGGCGCAATCGGGGTCATCGTTTTCAACGACGGCTTCGACTGCGGGCAGGCACGATGCGCCGTAAAGCGCGAACTCCGCGCCCTCTTTGAAATCGGCAATGGCGAGCTTTACTTCGTCCGGCGTGTAGTTTGCGAAAATTTGCAGGGCAACGGTATGCAGAAGTGCGCTTTTGCCGGAGTTTACATCGCCGATGACGAGCGCATACGGCTTTTCTTCCGTAAACGCAAGCGTGACGGGCTGACGAGTGACATCGCTTTGGCCGATGGGAAGGAAAATGCCCGCTTCGCTGCTCTTTTTCTGCCAGCCTTCGGCATGCGGCAGACGAGCGTTGAGGGACAGCACGGCGGCTTTTTTAACCTGCGCGGTGACGGCGGAAAGCGCTGCTGCGCGGCGGGCAGGGAGATCCTCCGGCGGGACGGTGAAAACGTCTTCGGAGATATAAATTCCGTTGTTTTTTGCGGTGCAGCACGCGGCGTTTTGCACGAGCGCGGGGAATTTCTGTTGAAAACCGTGCGGCAGGGAGATTGCCTTGCGCACGGAAACGAGCACGCGCACGCAGGTGTTGGCGCGCATGAGCCGGATAAGGTCTTCCAGCGTCTGCTCCGGGATATTCTGCTCCATGTTTTCGATGAAAACGTAATGCATGGCATTTGGTGCATTTTCTGCGGCGGCGCGACACAAGGCCTCTATGCCGCGGGTAAAATCCTGTGCACTGCACCAAATTTCCGCGCGGCCGCTCGGCGTAAACGCAGCGAAAACGTCCTTGTACGCATTGCCGCAGTGGGCGGGATCTGCAAGGTGCACGACGGCGGCAGGATCGCTTTTAAGCAGATCGAGCGCCAAACTGCAAAAGAGCGCGTGCGGGGCGGTGTTATCCGTTAAAAACAGCACGCTGCAGTCGAGCCTTGTACAGGTAAGCGGCGCTGTAAACATTTTGCCGGAGGGGAGCGCGATGCGCAGCGTGCCGAGGGAAAGCGGGGCATGTCCGGCGTTTTCGGCGAAAATTGTAGCGCTTGGCGGTGTGCAGAGCACAGCGTTTGTGCGGGTGATTGCGGTTTCGGTATCGGCCTTTAATTTTTGCAGAATCTTCGCGCGGCGATTGGTACATTCGGCTTCAATCTGCCGCGTTTTGCGCGTGCAGACAGCGTGGGCGCGGGCGTTTTTTTCGGTAAACGCGGGCGCGTTTTCTATGGCCTCCGCGCAGCGGCGCATGTGCGCGTAGGCGTCGAGGATGGGCATGTAGAGCGATTTGCGGAAATCCGGAGAAACGGAGCCGATGAGCCCCGCGGCGTCCGGCAGCAAAAACGCGTTTTTGATTTTCTTTGCGCCGGATTGAATGGCGGAAAGCGCTTTTTGCATGCGTGCAATGAGTGCTTCCGCGCACACGTTTGCGGTGTTGTACGGCTTTTGCATGGCGGCGGAAAAATACTGCGGCTGCATGCGGTGAAAGTGCGGATCGAGAATGTCGTTCATCGCAATCTCGGCGGCGGAAAGCAGGCTTTCGGCATCGCCTTTAAGTGTATCGTACTCGTGCGCGAAGTCTTCTAAAAGCTCGTCGGTGGCGTCCTGTACGGCGCAGACGCGGCGTTCTCTGTTTTGGTCGTTCAGGCGCAGCGCGGTGCGGGTCTCCGCTTCCATGCGGCGGAGCGTTTCATGCAGCGCGGAAAGCGAAGCGGCGGTGCCGTTTAACGTGCGGAAAACGGCGGAAAACGGTGCATTCATGGGAAAACTCCTTTTCGAAAAATTTAGCCGAACGCCATTTTGACGAGCCCGATGATGCCGAGCACGAGCACGGCAAGCGCGAGCGCCATAAGGATGGGCGCGGCCATGAGTACGAACACGGCGGCGGGCGGCGCAAAGCAGCAGATGGAGACGGTGCAGAGGTAGGCAAGCACGTTATAGCGGTGCTTTTTCGCGCCCGTTTTGCCGTAAAGATAGATGCAGAATACGGTTAGGGTGATAACGAGCGCTTTGGCGTGCTCAAACACGAACTGCTGTACGTAGTCCTCCAAAAAATCGAGGTGTGCGGGCGGGGTGAACGCTGCCTGCATCTCATGAAACACGCAAACAGCAGCAAAGACGGAAGCGGAAAGCGCGAAAAGCCAGTAAACGAATTGGCGCGCAAAGCTGACTTCGGGGGTGTCTTCGGCGGTGGTATCGGCAACGGCGGGGGCTGCGGTGTGCTGTGTGCGGCTGCGGTGCTCGGCTTCGCGGTCGTGGATGGTGCCGTCTTCGGCAATGTAATAATCCGGCATAAGAGCCTCCTTATCGGAACGGTTCGGGGTCGTCGTCATCGGTCTCGGCGATGTCGCCGCCGAACAGGGCATCGAATTCTTCTGCGGCAGACGCGGGGTCAAGCGGCTTTGGGCGGGCGGTCATGGCTAAAAAGCGCTGCGCGTCTTCAAGCCGTTTTTTGCGGTCTGACGCGGAGGGCTTTAGCTTCTCAGCATCGAGCCCTGTCGGAAAAATCACGCCCGCAGCGGCTTTTTGCAGCTCTGCTTCGCGGCTATACAAAAGCGAAACGAGGATGGAAACGGCGGAATACAGCGTTTCTCCGAGTGATGTAGGAACTTCCAGTGCGGAAAGGGCCATTTTTGCGCACAGACCCTCCGGGCGGCGGCCGACGAAGAGTGCGCCGGACTTTACGGAATCGTTTTCCGCGTTGCAGATCTGCGCGGCGGCGTGCAGGTAGCGTGGATCAAAAACAAGGGCGTTGCGACCGGGGAACAGGCGCAGGATGAAAAAGGTCTTCTCATCATTTAAGGTGACGTGCAGCTTCCAGCGGCGGTGCGCGGCCAGAAACTCGTAGAGGTAGCACGCGCCGGTTTCATCGGGCGCATGTTTTGCAAGCACGGTAAAGTGCGTTTTTTGAAAATATTCCTCCATGAGGGGCAGAAAATCCTCCGCGTGGGACGGGACGGGAGACGGAATGTGGATCTCCTGCGGCTCCGGGAGCGCCTCCGGCAGTACGCCCGCGCTGAGCGAACGCAGAGCGCTGATGTGCGGCGTGAGTGCGGCGAACGCGGTGCGCTCCAAAAGCTCCAGTGTGGCGCGGGAGACGGGCGCGTGCTCAAAGGCGACCTCCGTGCGGTAATAGACCTCGCATAAATTGGACTCTACACACACGACGCCGACCTCCGGCGTGATGCGCTGGCAGTAATCGGCGGCCATCGGCACGTAAGACGTGCGGACTAAAATGCCGGGGTAGGCGCTTAAAAGCAGAAAGCCGAGCTCTTTATCCACGCGGGCGCAAAAAACGAGCGAGGTGCGGCCGTCCGTTTTGCGGTACAAAAAACCGGGTTCCTCGTCGAGCTTTTCAAAGCTGTCCGCGGTCTCATCCAAATATGTTTTGAGCATTTCGTAGGTTTGGGTGCTGTTTTGTGTAGGCAAAGTAAAAACCTCCTTAGATCCGTTTGTTTTCACCTTTACTACGAACGGCGCATACGAAATTTTGAGCGCACAAAAGAAAAATGCCCTGTTCTTTTCACAGAACAAGGCATTTTAAAGCTCAAATTTAGTTTTGTGTCGGTGCGGAAGCGGTCTCTGCGATGTTTAAAACGTGCTTTACAAGGCGGTGCGTTTTGAGGTCGATGGGATTCTGCGGGTTTTCGCACAGCTGTACGTAGCAGCGCTTTAAATCATCCGCGTAGCTTTGGAACGTCACAAGGTCGAACGCGCGCTGGCAGCACGTGAGCGCTTCTTCAATATCGGCCTTATTGCGGTAATCGCTTTCAATGACGAGCGCTGTTTTGGCGAGCGCCAGACGGTAGCTGAAGTAGCCCATGTGCTCGGAATTCTGCTCGGCGGCAGAGAACGAAAGTCCCTTTTGTGCAATGCGCAGGATGAGGTCGTATTCAAGGCTTTTCTTCAGAATTTCCGTAAGGTACAGCTTGCAGCAGTTTGCGGCGTTTAAGGGCTGCGGGCGGCCGTTTGCGGTGATTTTCTCAAAAATGACGCGGCGCAGGACGTTTTCGGCGTCTGCGATGCGGTTTTTGTCGAGCAGCACGGTGGCTTCTTTCATGTAACCACGCTCATCAAGCGGGAAAATACGCTGAAAATCGCGGCAGACGGAGAGAGCTTTTTCAAAATACGATTCGGTCTGCTCCGGCGGGCAGCACAAGGCGCGGGTGCGGCAATACTCGGCGGCGTCTTTAAAAAGCCGCGGTTCGTTCCAGTTTTCGCGCCCGAGGCTTTCGGCTGCGGCAAGATAGGTTTCGCCGTCCGCGCCGCTGCGGGCGCAGGTATTGAGCGTGATGGCGAGCAACGTTGCGCTGCGGGGATAGATTTTAAGTGCAAAATCACACACGCGCAAAGCGTCGAAATAATCGCCGAGCGCCTCAAAGCGGTCGATGAGGTTGTTGAAATCGCCGACAGTGCCGGTGATGTGGTTGTTTTCATCCGAGACGGCATCCGCAAGGCTGCGCATGAACGCGGCGTTGCCGTGCCCGCCGTGCTTTCTGAGCAAAGCGAGCGCTTCTGCGGCGGAGCAGATATGCGGTGTGTTTGGGGCGATAGGTTTAACAGGGGTTTCCATGTGGCTTTGCACCTCTTTTTATATGGGTTAGTTTGTTTTTTTGAACGGCTCTGGGAGAGCCGTTAGGGGAACCCCTTAATAGGGTTCCCCTAAACGGAACAGTCCACCGGACTGTTCCGTTTTCCCCTCCTGATTTTTTGGAGACAAAAGGGTTTCGCCATTTGCGAATGGCGACTCAGGGCATTGCCCCGAGACCCCACGACCTTTTTGAAAAAAGGTCGATCAAAAACTTTATTCGGCGATTGCGGTCAGAAATTTTCATTCAGCAGTTCAATGACATCGCAGGTTTCCGCAAGCATTTTGAAATTCCGCTCGCCGAGCAGGGCGCAGAGGATGACGAGTGCGACGCCGCGATGAACGTTGTTTTCTTCGCTGCACCGTTGCCACAGGTGGTAAAGCTCGCTTAGCTGCGGCGAATTTTGCAGCACGGCGCCGAGTGTGGTCTCAATCACGCTCGGAATCAGCATACGCTCCAAATACGTTTTGCAGTTTCGTGTAAGCTCACGCCCACGCCAGCCGCTGTCGTTTTGAAAATCCTGCTTTAAGTCGAGGAGCAGTTCGCTTGTACCTTCGCCGCCATACAACGCTCTGCGGTCGCTTTCTTCGGGGTATGTGCACAAAATGCGCGCCCAGATGCTTTCGGGTAAAATCCAGCTGTAAAACGCGTCCTCGGCGACGGTGTCGGCTGAGCCGGGCTCCAAGCTGAGCGGCGGAAGCTTTTCGATATAGCCGACGGACTGCAAAAACCACGCTTTTTTATACATACTGTCGCCCATAAGCAGCAGATAGACCGTATCGAGCGTGAACTTCGGGGCGCTTTCCGCAAAAACGGGCGGCAGGCTTTCGCATGTTTCTTCGGTTTTGGCGGCTGTGGGTTTGATTCTTTCGACGCTTTCCGTAAACGCGTAGCCGATGCCGGTTTTGGTGGTGACGGCGCCGTTTAGCCCGGCTTTTTTCAGCAGGCGGCGCACGGCGGAGACGGTATCGTAAATGAGGTTGCTGACGTCCGAATCGACATCATACCCCCACACATGCGCGGTGATTTGCTCTTTTGTGAGCGTTTGCCCGGCGTTTAAGACAAGGTAGCGCAGCAGGCGGTTTTGCTGTGCGGTGAGGTCGATGACCGCTTTATCGTTTTTTAAAGTACCGCCCGTGGCGTTATACGTGACGTTTTGGATTTTATAAAGCTCGTCCACCGCGTTTCCTCCTTTTTTATGGATAACCCGATTATAGCATTGAATGTGCGGTTCTTCAACGCTGTTCGGCGAAAATCGAGAAAAAATCGAGACCGTTTCGGGATAGTACCGAGAACCGTTTTTTATCCTTAAAGCACAAGAAAAACGCTTTAAGGAGGAACGGATATGGCAGCGAAGGTATTTGAAAAGAGCGCGGAGGAAACAACGTTCCGCGCGGTTTTAAAAGAAGTGTACGAAAGCGGAAAAAACAGCGTTGCTGTGCTGTGGGCGGACGCGGCCCTTTCCGCACGCTTTCAGGAAACCCTGTATGCGTTTCTTTTAAAGGACGTTTTGGGCAGTGCTGCGGCGGGTGTAAAGCTGCGCGCACTGTGCGCTTTTTGCGGCGGCGAAGCGGAGACGGCGCAGACCGAATACACGCACGAGACGTTCATCGGCCTGATGAGCCCCATTACAAAGGGCGAAAACAAGGGCGCAGTGCGCCTTGATTTATTTTTCAAAAAGGGGGAGGCGCATTTTATCCCGACGCTGTTCGCGTATGTGATGAATAATATCCTCGGCGATCGCTTTAAAAAAGCCGTGCCGGACAGCTTAGACCGTGAGCTTGAGGGTGAAGACGGCAGCATGGCGCTTGGCGCGAGTCTTGCGGGCGAAGAAAACACGGAGCGCGAGGTGCTGGGCGAGATGATGAGTGCCGACATGGTGCAGGCTGTGTACGAGACGCTGCACGACCGCCCGGACGAGCTTTTCGCCTTTGCACACAAGCAGAGCGAGGGCCAGATGGACTGCAAAACGCTTTTAAAGACGCTGCGCCGCCTGCGCACGCCCGAAAAGGTTTATCTGGATGCGATGGCGCTGCTGGGCGCTGCGGCGCAGAACAAGGCAGAGTGGGACGAAAAGGCCCTCTTACGCTTGAAACGCATTTTAAAAATGGACGATTGCCGCGCCGCCGCGGAGCTTTCCGCTTGCGCAAACCGCGCGAAAACAAGATTGAAGAAGTCCGCAGCGCTGCTTGCCATGCGGTAAGGTATGGGGTGCATAAAATCAATGCGCGTTTGGGTCGGGTGCATCGGTCAAAAAGCGGACGGGGGCAGGGGTATCGGTGTGCGTGCCGATGCACTTTTCCATCCAGATCATGTCGTACCAGCGGCCGAATTTATAGCCACATTTTTTGAACGTACCGACCGTTTTGTAGCCGAGGTGGGCGTGAAAATCGGCACTGTTGTGGTTTAGGTACTCGTCCTCCTTGTCGATATAGCCGATGCAGGCGTAAAGGTTTAAAATGCCCATATCTTTGAGGCGCTGCTCCATGGCTTCGTAGATCTTTCTGCCGAAGCCCAGTTTTTTGGCGGTGCGGTCAAGGTAAACGGTCATTTCGCATGACCAATCGTAGGCGGCGCGGCCGATGAATGAGCCCGCGTAGGCGTAGCCCATGACCTTGCCGTCCGCTTCGAGGACGATGTACGGGTAGCGCAGCGTGATGTTTTTCATGCGGTGTCGGAACTCTTCGAGCGACGGCACGTTGTACTCAAAGGTGATGGCGGTGTTTTTTACGTAATAGCTGTAAATTTCCAGCAGGCGCGGTGCGTCGGAAAGCTTGGCGTCATGAATCAAAACAGTGCTCATGAAAATACCCCCCTAAAAGCTCAAATACAAATCGTAAATTTGGAAAAAGCATAGCACCGCCGGGGTGAAGTGTCAACCCGGGCGGTGCCGTTTTGCGGCAAGGACGATATTTTCTCGGGAGTTTTTGCCGGCCTTGCCGAGAAGCAACTTATTATGACCGGAGAGGAGCGCTGCCCGCGGGAACGGTGCAGGAGAATATCCGCGTGCTTTCATGATTTGTTCACGAAAAGTTGGAAATTTTGAGATTGACTTTCCGCCAAAAAACGCATAGAATAGGCTAAAATAATATCGCGCTTATTTTCATCGCGCGCGAGAGGAGAGAGAACATGAACGAAGTGAAAACGCCGAAAAAGCCGCTTATTTTTTATTACGGCATTGCGATGGTCGTTTTGCTGCTTTTAAACATGCTGGTGATGCCACTGATTACACAGCACCAGGTGGAGGAAGTGGACTATGGCACGTTCATCAAGATGACGGAGAACAAAGAAATCGGTCAGGTGGAGATTGAAGACAACCAGATTTTGTTCACAAATAAGGACAAGAGCAAAATTTATAAAACCGGCCTTTTGAATGACGACGGCCTTGTACAGCGCCTTTACGATTCCGGCGCGGAGTTTTCCGGCGAGATTGTGGAGCAGATGTCCCCGCTGATGAGCTTTATCGTGAGCTGGGTGCTGCCGGTTGTGCTCTTTGTGGTGCTGGGACAGCTTTTGTCGCGGCAGCTTATGAAGAAAATGGGCGGCCCGAACGCCATGAAGTTCGACATGGGCAAGAGCAGTGCGAAGGTGTATGTGCAGTCTTCGGACGGCATTAAGTTTGCGGACGTTGCGGGCGAGGACGAAGCGAAGGAGAACCTTTCCGAAGTTGTCGATTACCTGCATAACCCGAATAAATATAAAGAGATTGGCGCTTCCATGCCGAAGGGCATTTTGCTTGTGGGCCCTCCGGGAACCGGCAAAACAATGCTGGCTAAGGCGGTCGCCGGCGAAGCGAACGTGCCGTTTTTCTCCATGTCCGGCTCGGAATTTGTCGAGATGTTCGTCGGCATGGGCGCATCGAAAGTACGTGACCTCTTTAGGCAGGCAAAGGAAAAAGCGCCTTGCATCGTGTTCATCGATGAAATCGACGCCATCGGTAAAAAGCGCGATAATCAGCTGAGCACGAATGATGAGCGCGAGCAGACCTTAAATCAGCTTTTGACCGAAATGGACGGTTTTGAGGGCAACAACGGCGTTATTATCCTTGCCGCGACGAACCGCCCGGAGTCGCTTGACCCCGCCTTGACGCGTCCGGGTCGTTTTGACCGCCGCGTGCCGGTGGAGCTGCCCGACCTTGCGGGCCGTGAGGCGATTTTGCGTGTACACGCAAAGAAGATTAAGGTTGCACCCGACGTTGACCTTGCGAAGATCGCGCGCATGGCTTCCGGCGCTTCCGGCGCAGAGCTTGCGAACATTGTGAACGAAGCTGCGCTGCGCGCCGTGCGTGACGGCCGTGCTTCCGCAACGCAGGCCGACCTTGAGGAGAGTATCGAGGTTGTTATTGCGGGCTATCAAAAGAAAAACTCTATTCTCACAACGCGCGAAAAGCTCATCGTTTCGTACCACGAAATCGGTCACGCGCTGGTGGCGGCGAAGCAGACGAACTCTGCGCCGGTGCAGAAGATTACAATTATTCCGCGCACGTCCGGCGCGCTGGGCTACACCATGCAGGTGGAGGACGGCGACCATTACCTGATGAGCCGCGAGGAGATTGAAAACAAGATTGCGACGTTCACGGGCGGCAGAGCCGCGGAGGAAGTCGTGTTCCATTCCGTTACAACGGGTGCATCGAATGACATTGAGCAGGCGACAAAGCTTGCCCGCGCAATGATCACGCGCTACGGCATGAGCGACAACTTTGATATGGTCGCGCTGGAGACGGTGACGAACCAGTACCTCGGCGGCGATGCTTCACTGGCGTGCAGCGCCGAAACGCAGGCAGAGATCGACAGGCAGGTGGTTGACCTTGTGAAGAAGCAGCACGCGAAGGCGGTGCGGATTTTACAGGAGAACCGCCCGAAGCTCGACGAGCTTGCAAAGTTCCTGTACGAGAAAGAGACCATCACCGGCGAAGAGTTTATGGAGATCTTGAATCAGTAAAGAATTTATATAAAACGAAAGCGCACAGCTTCTTTTCGAGGCTGTGCGCTTTACTTTTTGATATGTGTTCTTTTTAAGAGCTTGCTTTTTGCAAGCTCTTCGGGAGACCCCCTAATTGGGTCTCCCACGAGTAAACAGTCCACCGGACTGCTTAATAGCAATGCGAAGCATTGGTTTCTCCCAGTCCTGATTTTGGGTAAGCAAAAGGGTTTCGCTTTCTGCGGAAAGCGACCAAGGGCTTCACCCTTGGAACCTGACCGACTTTTTGAAAAAAGTTGGATCAAAAACTTTTAGACACGCTTTCACGTAAGCTTTGTGTTATTTCTTGCCCGTATAATACTTCGCAAGCCCGCCTTCGCCGGTTTCTCTGTATTTGGAGAACAAATCTCTGCCGGTCTCGTACATGGTGTTGACGACGACGTCGAACGAGATTTTTCTTGTATAGGTGAGGAAATTCGCAAGGCTCAGCGCGTTGATGGCGCGCATGGCGGCGACGGCGTTGCGTTCGATGCACGGAATCTGCACGAGTCCGCGCACGGGGTCGCACGTAAGGCCGAGGTGGTGCTCCATAGCGACCTCGGCAGCGTATTCAATCTGGTCTAACTCCATGCCGTGCAGCTCCGCAAGAGCCGCCGCCGCCATGGAACATGCGCTGCCGATCTCCGCCTGACAGCCGCACTCCGCGCCGCTGATGGAGGCGTTCGTCTTGATAAGATTGCCGATGATGCCGCCCGCCGCGAGCGCGTGGAGAATCTCGGTATCCGTAAAGCCGCGGCGTTCCTGCATATACAAAAGAACGCTCGGCAGCACGCCGCAGGAACCGCACGTGGGCGCGGTGACGATGATGCCGCCTGCCGCGTTTTCTTCGCTGACGGCGTAGGCATAGGCGCACACAAGGCGGTTTTCGCGCGTTTCGGCGCTTTCATCGATGTGATTCTGACGGTAGAGCATTTTCGCTTTGCGCTGCACGTCTAAACCGCCTTTTAAGGTGCCTTCGGTCTCTAAACCGCGGGTGACGGCTTCGCGCATACAGCGCCAGACTTCCTTTAAATAGTCCCAAATCTCCGTGCCCTCGCACTCTTCCGCATACTGCCAAAGGCGCATGTGACGCGAGGCGCAGTAAGCTTTGATGTCGGCGAATGTGGAAAGCGGGTAAACGTCTGCGGGAGCGTCTTCCGTTTCGCCCTCCGAGAGAATTTTACCGCCGCCGACGCTCATGACGCGCTCAAAGCCGATCTCTTTGTCGTTTTCAATGGCGGTGAGCTCCAGCGTATTCGGGTGGGGGAGAGGCTTATCCGAAAGGTCGAACCGAATTTCCACCGGCAGCGGTGCAAAGGTCTTGACGAGAATGTCGTCCGTCAAGTGGCCTTTGCCCGTTTTGGCGAGCGAACCGTACAGAGTGACGAGAAAACGGTCTGCCTGCGGGTATTTTTCTTTAAAGCGGTGCGCGGCGCGCTCCGGCCCCATGGTGTGGGAGCTGGAGGGACCTGTGCCGATGCGGTAAAGTTCCTTGAGTGATTCCATGTGGGGGTTCCTTTCAGAAAGCGAAATGATAAAAAGAGGGCTTGGGAGGCTCGGCGGGCTGAATGACACCGTTGATGATGCAGCGGCCGTCGTGGCGGAACAGCGCATTTGCAAGCTCTTTTTCGGTTTTGATGCGGTACGGGAACGCCATGCCGGCTTTGCCGATGTTTGATTCGTGTTGTTCGTGCGTATCGCCGCCGCTGGTGCCGTAGAGGCGGTTCCTTTTTGCAAAATCATAGCCGCGGCTGTTGTCTTCGTCGGAGTTGCCGGCGTTGTAAATTTCGGCGGCGTCCAATAGCTCCGGCTGCGGGAGTACGTTGGGGTCGATGTACGGCGCACGGCGGAAAGGATGCGCCTGCGAGATGAATCCGCCCGCTTCGTGCACGGCGTCGCAATAGTCTTTGATGGGCGCGACGTCGATATTCGGGTGTGCGAGCAGAAAATCGAGATCGATGCCGTAGGTGAGCACCTCTTTGCCGGAGCCGTAGTGGTGCTCAAGGCCGAACAGAATATCGAAATCCTTATCCTTTGCCCAGTCCTTTACGCGCAGGTAGGCGTTCCAGTAGGCGCGGACCTTATCCTCCCACGGCAGGGTTTTATCAATGGCGGTGCTGCCCTGCAAAAAGTGATTTGTAAAGCACATACCGGCGTAGCCGCGGTCATAATAGACCTTGGCAATGACCTCCGGCGGATTGTGTCCGCAGTGGCTGCACAGGCTGTCGTGCACGTGCATCTCGTATTTATACAGCATAAGGATGCCTTCTTTCACTTATTTTTTCGGCTTTAATTTACGGCGCTCGCCGTTCGGCTCTACGATGACCATGTTATCAAGCTGTGTACGCAGGTTTTTGCGGTAGGCTGCGATATATTCTTCGCGCAGGGCTTTGCGCTCTGCGGTCTCCGCTTCGGTGAGGCCCTCGGTTTTTGCTTTCTTTGCGAGGGCGTTGATGCGGTCTATCTTGCTTTGTTCCATAAGAAATTCTCCTTCATGTGGGATCAGTCAACGTCGGAAACCACATTGTTCGCCCAAATGCCCGAGCGCAGCAGGATGGAGCCGATGATGACCTTGATGATATCTGCAAACTGCACGAGCGCATAGATGCCGATGATGGACAGCGCTGTGTAGCGGCTGCAGAAAAACGCGATGGGCAGCGGGATGAGCCAAGTAAATACGCAGTCAAACAGAAACGTGATGAACGTTTTGCCGCCGGAGCGAATGGTGAAGTACGTGACATGCGCAAATGCCTGAATGGGCAGTGCTGCGCCGGCGACGAACAGAAGCTCGGTTGTAAGGCGCTGTACCTCCGGCGTGGTGTTGTAAATGAGCGGGATAAACGGCGCGGTGATGGCGATGAGCGCGCCAACGCCGATGTGCAGCACGACGGTAAAGAACAGAAGCTTATTATCCGTGCGCTTTGCTTCTTCAATCTCACCCGCGCCGAGCTGCTGGCCGATGATAATGGAAACGGCGTTGCCCATGGCGAACATGATGACGCAGAAGAGGTTCCATACTGTGCCGGCAATGTTCGTGGCGGCGACGACGGTCAGACCGCGCGTGGAGTAGCTTTGGCTGATCATCGTGGTGCCGATACTCCAGAAGAGCTCGTTAAGCATGAGCGGCGTGCCGGTGAGGAGGATCTTTTTCACGACGGCACCGGGCAAATACAGGCTTTTATATAAGCCCTGTGCAAAAATAAATGTTTTTTCGCGGCGGTGGGTATGTATGATGAGATAGATTGCTTCAATATATCTTGCGATAACGGTGGCGATGGCTGCGCCGACGACGCCGAGGCGTGGTGCGCCAAAGCTGCCGAAAATGAGAATGTAGTTTAAGACAAAGTTTGTGACGATGGCGATGATGCTGGCGGTCATCGGGGATACGGTCTCGCCGGTTTCACGCAGAGTGCTGGAATAGCTTTGCGAGAAGCTGAACGGTATGAGACCGATCAGCATGACGAACAGGTAGTTCTTCGCTTCGGAAAGCGTTAAGACGAGGTCGCCGCCGGATTCGCTTTCCGTGAGGAACAGCGAAATGAGCGGGTTATTGAAGAACAGAAGCGCGACGATGGCGATGACGGCCATTAAAACGCTGAAAATGAGCTTGAAGCGCAGCGCATAGCGCACGCCCTTGTGGTCGCCCTTGCCGTAGAACTGCGCGCCGAAAATGGACGCGCCCGCAAGGCCGCCGAAGATGGTGAGGTTAAAGGCGAACAAAAGCTGATTGACGATGGCGACACCGCTCATGGATTCGGTGCCGAGGCGGCCGACCATGACGTTATCGAGCAGGCTGACAAAGCTTGTGATGCCCTGCTGCACGATCATCGGGATGATGAGGCGGATGAGGTTTGCGTAAAACTCCCGGTCGCCGATGAATTTTTCTTTGTATTTTTTGAACATAACTCCTCCAAAATATCCTAAAGCTTGATTTTAAAAAATTTATATCATCAAAACAGAGCTTCGCGTGACACGGCTGCGTGCGCCTGTTCTGTTCCCAAAAGAGAACCGTCCGTTTGACGGTTTTTATCGGTCTTCGGGCGGCAAAAGCTCGCCCAAAAGCGCTGTGTAGTCTGTGATGCAGCGGTCGCAGAGCTTTTGAAGCGCTATGCGGTCGCCTTCTTCCACAGCTTCGCTCAACACGCCGATGACCGAAAAGCCGGCGGCTTTTGCCGTTTTGGCGGCGTAGAGCGCGTCTTCAAACACAACGGTCTCATGCGGGGCGGCCTTTAAATCGGCCGCGCACTTTAAATAAATATCCGGGTGCTCTTTGCTTTTGCCGATGGTGGTGCAGCTTTCGATGACGGAAATGTACGGCGACATATCAAGGCGATCGAACGCGGGCCTTAAGGACGCAATGTCCGATGCGGTTGCGACGGCTGCGGGAATGTGGCGCTCTGAGAGCGCTTTTAAAAACGCCGCCGCGCCGGTGATCTCGGGCACTTCTTTGGCGTAGCCCTCGCGGGCGAGTGCGATGATGCCCTCATGAATCTCCTCAACGGTGCCCTCAACATGGAGTACGTCGTGGTAATACTTGGCGCATTGCTCAAGCGAGAGGCTGTTTAGGGTGCGGAACAGATCGTCGGGTGCTGCGATGCCCATTTTTTCGGCGAACGCGAACGTGAGTTTATTCCACATGGGTGTGCTGTTTAAAAGCGTACCGTCCACATCAAAAATGGCGGCGCGGATCTTTTCGGAATCTTTGAACATGAAAGCTCCTTTCAAAAAGGCGGACAAAAAAAGCCCGCCCGCGTGCATATACATTAGGAGTATACCACGCAGGCGGAGGTATTTCAAGGATATAAGGGGCGTTTTACGGAGCTTTTCGACACAAAATTACTCCATGCCAATGACCTTTTTAATGGCGTCTATGCCGTGTTGTACTTCTTTACCGAAGGCCTCTGCCATGCCCTCACTGCTTTCACCGCTCGTTTCCGGCTCGCCGAGCAGAAGGAAGAATACGTAATCGCCGTCGGCGTAAATTTCGGCGGCCTCTATTTTGTCTTTGCTTGCGGTGAAATCTTCATCTGCAAGCAGGCGCTGCTTATAAGCCGCGAGCTTCTCTTTGACTTCGTCCGTTTTGCCTTCTTTGACTTTTACGGCGATGAACGTATCCGGGTGGGCCTTCTGCGCGGTGTTTTCAGCGTATACCTCTTCGTAAAGCGAGTCGTCCATGCCGAGCTCTGAGCGAATTTCATCTTCGGTCAGTTTCGTATCGGGGTAATATTTGTCGCCATAGGCTTCACGCAGGGCATCGCGGAAGGCGGAAAGGCCGAGCGCGGTCTCCGGCATAACGGAGGTGTCGTTCGGGGATTCACTCACATCCGGGGAAGGCGACGCAGACTGCGCGGGCTTTTCACTTGCGGCAGATGAGGAGGACGAGCTTTCGGTCGTTCGGCTTGCGCAGCCCGTGAATGAAAGCACCAAGAGCAAAGCAAGCAGAGCGGGAAAAATTCTTTTCATATCGGATCGATCCTTTCTACAAAAATAGCGTGCGCGGCGGTATGCCGCGTTACCCATAGAATGCCCGTCTTTTTGCGGAATAAACGCCGAAAACGATGCGTTTTCTTCGGTTTGCCGGAAATGATTGAAAAGTTCAAGCTTTTATAGTATACTGTGAACAAAGCGGCTGAAAACAGCACGTTTCGCATTTGGAGGTGGGAAGTATGGCGCGGCATCAGGCTGCGGAACGGGAGAAAAGCGTCTCGGTTTTGGCATCGTTGCTTCCGTTTTTATCGGTTTTATACAGTGAATTTATTTTTGCATATTTTGCGCATATGCCCATAACGCCCGTGAAGGTATGGATGGCGCTGGGACTTGGCGGCATCGCGCTGGCGCTTTCGCGCACGACGCCGTTAAAAGGGCTGAACTTTCTGCTTTTAACCGTGTGGACGGTGGGCCTTTGGGGCTTTACGTTCGTGCAGTTTTTATACCGGCAGATGTTCGGCGTCTGCATGGGACTGAAGGCCGGTATAAAAGGCCTGGAATTTTTAGCCGGGCTTGTGCAGATCATCGGGCAGAATTGGCTTTTTTCGCTTTTGATGATTGTGGTGCCGGTGCTGCATTTTACACTGACGCGCAGCCTTTTAAAGAGACGCGTGAGTGTACTGGGCAAGCTTACGGGTGCAAACTGGATGGCCCCGCTCGGCGCGTGGCTGCTTTCTGCAATCCTGATTTTCGCGGGCGTTGTGCTCGGTCTGCGCGGCACGGCGGGCGAGCCCTCCGAACGGCAACTCCTAATGACGCGCTTTGATGCGGAGGCGTCGTTACAATCCTTCGGCGCGGCACCGGAATTTTTGCTGGATGTAAAGTACAACGTGCTGCACATAGCGGGTGAAGAGACGGTGGAATATTACCTTGTGCAGGACGGAAAAGACCCCGTGCAGGTAACGCCGACTCCTGAGTCGGAGAATTCCTGAAAAAACTCTGAAATTCACCCGGAAGTTCTTGACCCGGGTTTCAGAAAAACGTACAATAATAGAGTAAAGTCGAATAAGTGGGTGTGTCCCGGCTTTGCCGGGACACACCACAGCAAAATGGAGATTTATGAAGCATTACCGTTAGAAAGGCGGTGCCAAAAACGAACACACAAAATCCGAACGAACAAAACAGAAACACGAATACGCCGAACGGCGTGAATTACACGAACCCGCTCCAAAACGAGTTTGAAAACTCCGCGACATACCGCGTTATCCACAAGGTGGGCGACAAGGTGACGGAGAGCGTGAATAACCTCGATGGGGAGAAGATTTCCCGCGAGGTGCAGGGTGCGGTGAACGGCGTTGTAAACGAAGTGAACCGTGTGGCGGAGACCGTAAACCGCAAGTTTAACACGAACGCGCGGACAAATTATCAGTCGCCGCAGGGGCAGAATCCGGACGGTACGTACCACTATTCCTACACGCAGACGGCGTACTCGAATTACAAGCGCCCGAATACAAACCCGAATCAGGCTCCGAGCAGCGCGCCCGGCGGACCGTATAATCCGCCGCGCGGCACAGCGCCGCGAAATACCGTTTCGCAGAACGGTGCGCCCGTGCAGCAGCCGAAAAAGGCGCCGCGCAAGCAGGACATGATCGAAAAGTACAAGCCCTCAAACGGCCGCTATTGGCTGACGGGCATCGTGTGTATGCTGTATGCGCTGAACGGCTCGCTTTACCGCTGGCAGGACCTCATCACGTTTGCTGTGGTGGGTGCGGCGGCGTTTTTCATCGGCGGCAAAATTTTCAAGGGCAAAAAGTATTATGTGCCGGCGGAATCCGTACAGCCGGAGAAAAAGCCCGAGCCCGAAAAGAAGCCGGAGCCGAAAGCGGAGCCGCAGAAAAAGGTCTCCACCGGCGATCCCGAGGTGGACAAGATCATTGAGGAAGGCTACAAATATCTGCATGAGCTGCGCGACGTGAACATCCGCATCCCGGACGAGGTGATGACAAAGCGCATCGACCGCATGGAAGTGGCTTCTGCCGATATTTTTGCGTATATCGCGGAGCACCCCGAAAAAGCAGCGGAGATCCGCCGGTTTATGAACTACTATCTGCCGACAACGCTGAAGCTTCTGAACAGCTATGATAAGCTGAGCCGCCAGAGAGTGAAGGGCGAGAACATTCAAAAGACGATGTTTGAGATTGAAGGCATGATGGAGACGATCGCGGGCGCGTTTGAAAAGCAGCTGGATAGCCTGTTTGATGACGATGCGCTGGACATTGCGGCGGACATCAGCGTGATGGAATCCATTTTGAAGCAGGAGGGCCTTTCCGGCGAAGACATGAAAATGCCGGGCCTTGACCCGAACGACACAAGCAAAACACAGACAAAGTGATTTTTGACCGTGTGACGCACACGGTGAATATAAGGAGGACGAACAACATGAGCGACGTGAAATTGACCTTAGAGCCCGAGCTGGAGACCCCCGCACCCGGCATTCCCACCCTGACGCTGGACGGCGTGGAGGAAGAAAAGCCCGTAGCCCCTGAGAAAAAAGAAGAGGAACAGCCCGAAGTGCAGCTTACGCCCGAAGAACAGAAGGTCGTAGACGACTTTGCGGAAAAAATTGACATTACAAGCTCTGCGCTCGTGATGCAGTATGGTTCCGGCGCACAGAAGAAAATTGCAAACTTCTCCGACACGGCGCTTGCAAATGTGCGCACGAAGGACCTCGGTGAAGTAGGCGATGAGATCGCGAACCTTGTTGTAGAGCTGAAAAGCTTTGATGCGGGCGAGGAGGAAAAGGGTTTCCTCGGCTTCTTTAAAAAGCAGGCAAACCGCCTCGATGGCATGAAGGCACGTTACGACAAGGCCGAAGTGAACGTGAATAAGATTGCGTCTTCCCTTGAGGGCCACCAGGTGCAGCTGATGAAGGACATCGTGATGCTCGATAAGCTGTACGAAACGAACCTTGCGTACCACAAAGAGCTTTCCATGTACATTCTGGCGGGCAAAAAGCGCCTGAAAAGAGAGCGCGAAACGACGCTGGAAGAGCTGAAAGCAAAGGCACAGCGCTCCGGCCTGCCGGAGGACGCGCAGGCGGCAAACGACTTTGCACAGCAGTGCGACAGCTTTGAAAAGAAGCTGCATGACCTCGAGCTGACCCGCATGGTTTCCGTGCAGATGTCGCCGCAAATTCGTCTTGTGCAGAACAACGACCGTTTGATGGCGGAGAAAATTCAGTCCACCATTGTGAACACCATTCCGCTTTGGAAGAGCCAGATGGTATTGGCGCTTGGCGTGGCGCACTCTGCAGATGCGGTGCGCGCACAGCGTGAAGTGACCGATATGACGAACGAGCTGCTGCGCAAGAATGCAGAAAAGCTGAAGATGAGCACCATTGAGACGGCGCGCGAATCCGAGCGCGGCATTGTTGACATGGAGACGCTGCGCCAGACAAACCAGTCGCTCATCTCGACACTCGATGAAGTTGTGAAAATTCAGGAAGAGGGCAAGACCCGCCGCCGCGAAGCGGAGCAGGAGCTCGGCCGTTTGGAAAACGAGCTGAAGCAGAAGCTTTTAGACATTCGCGCGTAAATAAAGAGAACACCGGCCGGGTTGTGCTTGCAGTGCTGCCCGGCTGTGCGTTTATAGACTTTAAATTTGCTTGTCATGAATTTGCATGTAGACAGAAAAAGCAGAAAGGAAATTTTTATGAAAAAGAAAAACGATGGCGTAAAAGCCGTGGGCCGTGTTTCGGCGGTCATTGCGATGGTGGTGTTAATTTTGGCGGCGATCCCAGTCGGCGCGTGTATATCTTTGTCGCGCGAGCGCAACAATGTGACGGCGGAATACTACGGTTCCGACGACGTGTACGGCGTTTTGGACCAGGTCTCGATGATGGTTTCCGAAGCATCGAATCTGGTGACGATCGCGGAAAAATACAGCGAGACGGATTTGACGCTTGTAGATGCCGTGCGTACCGCGCAGAACGCGGTGAAAAAGGCCGAGCGCCCGGCGGACAAGTACGCGGCTTTAAACGACCTGACGACGGCGGTGAAGGCGATGTATCGCCAGATCAAGAATATCGACATGAATGAGGAGGACGCAACGTACCGCGAATCGCTGATGTCGAACTACAATTCCGACTTGGATTATCTGATGCGCGACGATTACAACGATAAAGCCGCCGCATTCAACGATGCGCTGCACAATTCGCCTGCGTATGCACTGGCGAAGCTGGTGGGCATCGGCGACGTGGAGCTGTTCGCGTAAAAGTTTGAAACGGACAGGGAAAGGAAATGCTTATGACAAAGACCGTACATCCTGTTTTGAAAAAGACGGGCGCTGTGCTGCTTACGGTGCTGGTGCTCGTACTTATGGCGGTGCCGGCGTTTGCCGTGACGTTGCCGGATGCCCCGACGGGCTATGTGTATGACGGCGCGAATGTGCTTTCGCCCTCGACGGAAAGCTATATTGAGCGCACGGGCAGCGCACTTGCCGAAGCCTGCGGCGCGGAGGTCGTGGTGGCGACCGTGGATTTCACCGACGGCGAGGACATTGCCGATTATGCGTATGACCTCTTTAACAAGTGGGGCATCGGTGACAAGAAAGCGAATAACGGTCTCTTGATTCTGCTTTCCATCGGTGCGGAGGATTACTACGCCGAGCCGGGCGCGGGGCTGACCGATGTTTTTACCGGCGGCGTGCTGGACGCGATGCTGTATGACTACCTTGAGGACGATTTTGCCGCGAAAGATTACGACAGCGGCGTGAAAAAGGTCTACGCCCGCGCGGTGGAGATTTTGGAAGACCACTACAATGTCTCGTATTTCACGGGTACAACAAACAACGCGAATGCGAACACTAATTATAATTATGCGAATAATAATACATCCGGCGGAATTTTATACGGATTCCAGCGCTTCTTCTCGCGGGTCTGGCGGTTCTTCTTTGTGGTTCTGTTTGTCATTTTGATTATTGCGCTGAGCGTGCTGCGTCCGCGCAGACGGTATTACCGCAGAGGTTGGGGTGCACCGCCCCCGCCGCCTCCGATGGGCGGCTTCTGGCGCGGACCTCGTCCGCCGCGCGGCCCGGGTGGTCCCGGATTCGGCGGCCCGAGGCCGGGTGGATTTAGCGGCTCGCGTCCCTCGGGCGGTCCCCGTCCCGGTGGCGGACGCTCCGGCGGCTTTGGCAGCGGCCGTTCGGGCGGCGGTGCGCCGCGCGCAGGCGGAGGCTCCACGCATGGCGGAGGTGCAGGCAGAAGAAGATGAGTATTTGGGTTTTGTTTGATTTAGACGGCACCCTTGTCGATAACAGCGAGGGCATCACGAAAAGCACGCAGTTTGCGCTCGACAGCTACGGCTATCCGAACCAGCCGATGGAGACACTGAAAAAGTTCATCGGCCCGCCGCTGCATGAATCCTTTATGGAATTTTACGGCTTTTCCAAAGAGCAGGCGTTTGAGGCGGTAGACCGCTACCGCGTGCGCTACAAAGAAAAAGGCGTGTACGAAAACCGCTTGTACCCCGGCATGAAAGAACTGTTGGAGGCGCTGAAAAGCGCAGGTGTGAAATTGAGTGTTTCCACCTCAAAGCCGACAGTGTTCACGGAGAAGATCTTGAAGCAAAACGGGATCTTTGAGCTGTTCGACCAGATTGTCGGCGCGAATCTCGATGGCTCCATGACGGATAAGACCGAAGTGATGCAGGAGGCCATGCGCCGCGCGGGCGGAAAAGAAAACAATACGTTTTTCATGGTCGGCGACCGAAGCTTTGATATGATCGGCGCGAAAAATTGCGGCGTGCCGGGCATTGGCGTGTACTTCGGCTTTGCGGAACCCGGCGAGCTGGAAAAAGCGGGCGCGGATTACACCGTGGAGACCACGGAAGAACTGAAAACATTGCTGATGAAGCTTGTGACGGAAGCCGAGAATTGAAATCTGTTGACACTCCGTTCGCTTTTTGATAGAGTGTAGTTAAGAAGAATAAAATGACTTTGCGGGGAGGGAAAGCCGCTTGATCTGCATGAGCTTTCCGTCCTCCGGCAACGCGGAAAGAGAAAGTGAGATGCCGGAATATGTCGTCACGGTGATGAGCTCGCCGCGGACGGTGACGGTTCCCGTTTGGGTGGTTATACCGGCGGGTCTGGTGATTGCTTTAATCGTAGTTTTTGTAAGAAAAAAGCGCGCAGCTTGAGGGCTGTGCGCTTTAATACTATGTTCCATTTTGAAGAACTCGCGTGGCGAGTTCTTCAAGAAACCCCTTGATAGGGTTTCTTGCGGCGGAAACGTCCACTGGAAGTTTCCGCCTATCTTCCTGATCTATGGTAGGCAAAAGGGTTTCGTTTTCTGCGGAAAGCGACTTGGGGCGTTGCCCCAAGACCCCACGACCTTTTTGGAAAAAGGTCGATCAAAAACCTTTAACCACGGTTGCCGGAAGCTTTAGGTTTCGCTTTCCATACCCGGAAACGCGCGCTCGGGGTGGATGGCTTTATACGCCGGGCGGATGATTTTACCGGCATTGATGAGCTCTTCGATGCGGTGGGCGCTCCAGCCGGCAATTCTGGCGCAGGCGAAGATGGGCGTATAGAGCTCCATCGGCAAATCGAGCATGCTGTAAATGAATCCGCTGTAAAAGTCTACGTTTGCGGAGACACCTTTATAGATGCGGCGCTTTTCGGCGATGACCTGCGGCGCGAGCCGTGCGACGCGCATGTATAGTCCGTACTCGTCCTCACGGCCTTTTTCTTTGGAAAGGCCCTCTGCAAAGCGCTCCATGATGCGTGCTCTGGGGTCGGAGACGGAATACACGGCGTGGCCCATGCCGTAGATGAGCCCGGCGTTATCGAACGCTTTTTTATCAAGCAGGCGGGTGAGGTAATCGCAGATTTCATTCTCGTTCGTCCAGTCTTTGACCTGCTCCTTCATGTCACGAAACATGCGTACGACCTTGATGTTCGCGCCGCCGTGCTTTGGGCCTTTTAAAGAGCCGAGTGCCGCGGCAATGGCGGAATACGTATCCGTGCCGGAGGACGACACGACATGTGTTGTGAACGTGGAGTTGTTGCCGCCGCCGTGCTCTGCGTGCAGCATAAGCGCGATGTCGAGCACCTTGGCTTCCAGCGGGGTGAACTGTTTATCGGAACGCAGAATACGCAGAATATTTTCGGCGGTGGTAAGCTCCGGCTTCGGCTGGTGAATGTAAAGACTTTTGCCGTCGTGATAGTGGCGGTACGCCTGATAGCCGTAGACGGAAAGAAGCGGAAAAATGGCGATGAGCTGAATGCACTGACGCAGCACGTTCGGGATGGAGATGTCATCTGGGGCGTCGTCATAGGAATACATCGTCAGCACGCTGCGGGCGAGGGTGTTCATCATGTCGCCGCTCGGCGCTTTCATGATGATGTCGCGCACGAAATTTGTGGGTAATGTGCGGTAGAACGAAAGCTGTTTGATGAACCCGTCAAGCTGTTCTTTATTCGGCAGTTCGCCGAAAAGGAGCAGGTAGGCGGTCACTTCAAAGCCGAAGCTGTGGTCGCTCGGCATGCTGCGGACAAGATCTTCAATGCTGTAACCGCGGTAGAAAAGCTGCCCTTCGCAGGGAATTTTCACGCCGTTTTCCATGCGGCTGGAGCGGATCTCCGAAATATCGGTAAGGCCGGTCAGAACGCCGTTGCCGTTAATGTCGCGCAGGCCGCGCTTTACGTCATATTTTGCATAGAGCTCCGGGTCAATCTTACCGTTTTTCACGCAAAGATTGGCGAGGGCTTCCATTTCGGGGGTGATTTCTGAGTATACGGATCTTGCCATGCAGTCCATCCTTTCTTCGTTTCCCGTTTGGGGTTCTGCGAGTTTTTTTAAAATCGTTCAAAACTAGGAATGATATATTTTATTATAGCATATTGGTGCTGTGTGAAAATGTCGAATTTGTGAATTTTCCGCGTCAGAACCGTGTACATGTGCATAATTTTGTATGCCGTATCATAAGCATGATAAGACGGATATGCCACACAAATGGAGGCAGTGCGATGCGAAAGGAACGGATCGGAAAAATCGGATACAGAATTTGCGCGGTGCTGGCGGCGGCCGTGTCGCTTTGGTGCATGGGGGATAATTTATGGCCGGTTGTAAAGGAAAACGGCGCGGCGTGGGCGCTTAGGGCGGCGGGCTTACAGGCGGCAACAAGCCAAGAAGTGCCGCAAGCGGAAGCATCGCCTGCGCCCCAAAAAGAGACCGTAAAAGAAACGGAGCCGGAAGCAACATCGCTCCCCACGGCGACACCTGTGCCCGTACAGGAGGAAACAGACACGGAGCTGCCCGTGCTGCCGGCGCCGACACCTGACCCGGAGCGTGAAACGGCAGCGGTCGCCGCGACCTTTATGGGCGGAGGAGAAGAGATAAACGGCTTTTTTGTGAAGGATACTTCGGACTCGGGGCTTGATTTATCGGAAGAAATTTTAATTGACCCCGATGTGCACGTGAAGCGCGACGGTTCGCCGGTGGTGCTGTTTTACTCCACGCATACGTCAGAAGCGTACTTGCAGTATGAATCGGACTGGTATTACCGCGATGAGAGTTTTCGCACGGAGGAAGAAGAAAAAAGCGTTGTGGCGGTGGCAAAAAGGGCGAAAGACGTGATAGAAGCGGGCGGGTTCGGCGTGATCCACGACACGACAAGGTTTGACGAGACGTATTCCGGCAGCTACCAGCGCTCAATGGATGCGATGCAGGAAAATTTGCTGAAATACCCCACGATACAGATCACCGTGGATGTGCACAGAGACGCGTTCGGTGAGGAGGACGACGGCACACGGTATAAGCCCGTGGCGGAGGTAAACGGGGAGAATGCCGCGCAGATCATGATTATGGCGGGGTGTGACCTTTCGGAAGACCCGCTGTTCCCGGATTGGCGGGAAAACTTGCATTTGGCCTTGCGCTTGCAGCAAAAAGGCGATTTATTATATCCGGGGCTGTTTCGACCGCTGTTTTTCGCGCAGAGAAACTACAATATGCACGCCACGCACGGCTCGCTTTTGGTGGAGGTCGGCACAGAGGTGAATACGCAAAGGGAGGCGGACTACGCCGGGGAGCTGCTGGGCGAGACGATTCTGGCGGTTTTAAACGACATAGCGGAGGAATAGCGGAAAACGGACGGGGCATACTGCATGCGGAGGTGTTTTGCATGCGCAAATGTGTGTGTTCCCGCGCGTTTTTGATGTCGTTTTTCTGCACCGTGCTGGTGCTGCTGTTTGTGTTTGGTATGCTGATGGTGGACGCCGAAGGAAGACGGTTGAGCTTTAATGACAACGCCCCGCCGGCGGAAATGCTGTATCAGGCGGACGGTAAGGCATTTTTGAAAATCAACGCGTTTGAGCTGGATGCGAAAATCCCCGTGACCGGGGCAGTGAAGGTGTGGCGGTTCTTTGAAAAGTTCTTTTGTTTGCCGCAGAGTTCTAACGGCGAGCATGGTTAAAAGTCTTTAGTCAAGTTTTCTTCGAGAAAACTTGAAAGCGAACATAAGCGTTCGCTTGGATTCATCAAGGCAGAGCCTTGAGTCGCCATTCGCAAATGACGAAATCCTTTTGCCTACCCAAAGATCAGGAAAATAGAAAAATCGTCCGGTGGACGATTTTTCGTAAGAAACCCTATCAAGGGGTTTCTTAAAAGGCGGCGTTGCCGCCTTTAGAAAAAATAAT
Organism: Hominenteromicrobium mulieris; assembly: GCA_021029595.1. Classification (GTDB taxonomy): domain Bacteria; phylum Bacillota; class Clostridia; order Oscillospirales; family Acutalibacteraceae; genus Hominenteromicrobium; species Hominenteromicrobium mulieris. The sequence goes on from JAJJOY010000008.1 coordinate 62,737, forward strand.
CCATGCGAAATTTAAATTTAAACCGTTCTTTTTTTAACCAAATTAAAATTGTTCGTGATTTTTTAACAAATATATAGTATAGTTGTTAGAAAGAGAACGCGGGCGGATGAATGCGCGATTTTGATGCCCAAAATGAAAAAGAGGTAGAATTTGCATGGCAAAAAAACAGTTTAAAGCGGAGTCTAAAAGACTTCTTGATCTCATGATCAACTCTATTTATACCCATAAGGAGATTTTTCTGCGCGAGCTGATCTCCAACGCGAGTGACGCGATCGATAAGCTTTACTATAAATCCCTGGCGGACGGCGCTACGGGACTCAATCGTGACGACTTCCAGATCTTCCTTGCGGCGGATAAGGACAGCCGCACGCTGCGTATCCGCGATAACGGCATCGGCATGACGCAGGAGGAGCTTGACCAGAACCTCGGCGTCATCGCAAAGAGCGGCTCGCTGAAATTCAAGTCTGAAAACGAAAAGAACGAGGATATCGACATCATCGGTCAGTTCGGCGTGGGTTTCTATTCCGCGTTTATGGTCAGCGACCACGTGCGCGTGGAATCCAAGGCGTACGGCGCAGAGCAGGCGTATTGCTGGGAGTCCGACGGCGCGGACGGCTATACCATCCGCGAGTGCGAAAAGGCCGATCACGGCACCGAGATTATTTTGCATATCAAAGAGGACACCGAGGAAGAAAAGTACAGCGAGTTCCTCGATACATACCGCATTCGTTCGCTCGTGAAGAAGTATTCCGATTATATCCGCTACCCCATCCGCATGGAGGTCGAAAAGACCCGTGCGAAGGAGGGTACGGAGAACGAATATGAGCACTATTTTGAGGTGGAGACCCTCAACAGTATGGTGCCGCTGTGGAAGAAGAATAAAAACGAGATCACTGCAGAAGAATACAACAGCTTCTATAAGGAGAAGTTCTACGATTGGCAGGACCCGCTGAAGGTTATCCATACCTCCGCAGAGGGTACAGCGACGTATAACGCACTGCTGTTTATCCCTGTAAAAGCGCCGATGGATTATTATTCGAGAGACTACGAAAAGGGTTTGCAGCTGTATGCTTCCGGCGTGCTCATTATGGAAAAGTGCGCAGACCTGCTGCCGGATTACTTCGGCTTTGTGAAGGGCCTTGTCGATTCGCAGGATCTGTCGCTGAATATCTCCCGTGAAATGCTGCAGCACGACCGTCAGTTAAAACTTATCGCGACGCGCATTGAGAAGAAGATTGCGTCGGAGCTTAAATCCATGCTGGAGCACGACAGAGAGAACTACGAGAAGTTCTTTGAAAGTTTCGGTTTGAGACTCAAATTCGGCATGTACGAGAACTACGGCATCAATAAGGATAAGCTCAAGGATCTTGTGCTGTTCCGCTCCTCCACAGGCAAGATGCGCACGCTGAAAGAGTACGTTCAGGACATGAAGGAAGACCAGACCTGCATTTACTACGCGGCGGGCGAGACCCCGGAGCGCATTGCGCATCTGCCGCAGACCGAAGCCGTGCTTGACCGCGGCTACGAGGTGCTGTACCTTACGGACGATGTGGACGAGTTCGCGCTGATGGTGTTGCAGGAGTACGAAGGCAAGAGCTTCAAGAACGTTGCGGCGGAAGACGCACGCGTGCAGACCGAAGAAGAAAAGCAGGCTGCCGAAAAGCAGGCGGAGGAAAACAAGGCTCTGCTTGAGAAGATGAAGACGATTCTCGGCGAGCGTGTAAAGGACGTGCGTGTTTCGACGACACTTAAAAATCACCCCGTGTGCATCACGACGGACGGCGCGATCTCCATGGAGATGGAGAAGGTGCTAAACTCCATGCCGGGCGCGGAGCAGAAGGTGAAAGCCGAGCAGATATTTGAGCTCAACACCGAACACCCGGTGTTTGAGGTGCTGCGCCGCTTTGAAAACGACGAAGACAAGCTGAAAAAGTACACTGAAGTGCTGTACGATCAGGCGCTGCTTATTGAGGGCCGCTCCATTGAAGACCCGGTCGCTTACGCAAACAACGTCGCAGAGCTGCTTGCACAGTAAAAAATATCCCCATTAGGAGGACGGGCTATGAAGCCGAAAAGAAAACGGGACTTTACCGGCATGTTCATCATGGCGGTGTTGCTGAGCTTTATTCTGCCGCTTGGCTACCTTGTAGTACGTATTGTGTCGCACGGCGGCGGGACGGAGGAAGTGCGCAGCCGCGAAGACTATGTGCTGATGCTTTTGCAGTGCCTTTTGGGCATTGTCGCCATTGTGCTGCCGCTGCGGCTCATCCGGCAGAAAACGCTGTAGATTCCGCGCGTGATGCTGGTTTTGTACATTGCGTTTTTGTACTGCGCGATCTTCCTCGGCGAGGTGCGAAGCTTTTACTACGCCGTACCGCAGTGGGACACGATTCTGCACACGATGAGCGGCGCAATGCTGGGCGCGCTTGGCTTTTCCATGATTGCGATTTTCAACAATGCGGAGCGCATACCGTTGAATCTTTCACCGGTGTTCATCGCCGTATTTGCGTTTTGCTTTGCGCTTGCGATGGGCGCGGTGTGGGAAATTTATGAATTCACGATGGATTCCGTTTTCGGCACTAACATGCAGAAATATATGCTGGATAACGGCACGGCGCTTATTGGGCAGGCAGCCTTGCAGGACACGATGAAGGACATCATCGTGGACGCCATCGGCGCACTGGTGATGAGCACCATCGGCTACATTTCCCTCAAGTACAAAAAGGGCTGGGTGGAAAAGCTGATGATCCGTTTTCACGTGAAAAAGCCCGAAAAAAACGGGAAAACCAAAAAGGGAAAGGATGAATGAGCATGAACGATAACCGGAACTACACGCCCGCTGGGCAGCCGGTGACGCAGCCGCTTTATAACGGGCAGCCGGTGTATACCGCGCCGCAGAATCCCGCGCCGGTGCAGAACCCGACGCCGGCGTATACATATCCGCCGCAGGGCGGGAACGGCGCGCCCGTTTATGCACAGCCGGTGCAGCAGCCTGTATATTACGCACCCGTACAGCCGCCGAAGTGGGCGGACCCCGCGCGTTTGGAGCAAAAGGAGCTGCGCCGCGCGGCCTCCCGCCTTTCGTTTGCGACCATGACCTCTTTGCCGATACAGGTTTTGTGGACGACGCTTGCAACGCTGATTTTAACGGTGTGCGGCGTGAATTTTATGGGGCCGAACACCATTGGCGACTTTCCGCCGACGGCGTATTACCTTATTTCGTCCATTGCATCGTTCTTATCCATTGTGCTGCCGTTCTCGTTTTTTCTGTTCTTTGGGAAAAGAAAGCTCTCGGACACGGTGCTTGTGGAGAAAAACGGTGTGCTGAACAGTGTTTTGCTCGTCTTTGCGGGCCTTGCCGTCAGTGTTTTGATGAACATTCCCGCAAACCTCATCTCGCAGCTTTTGGAGGGCGCGGGGCTGAACGGCGACGCAAACACGGCAGACCTTTTGGCGCTGACGCCTGTGCAGGCGTTGACGATGTTCGTTTCGGTCGTGCTCGTCGCGCCGGTGACGGAGGAATTTGCGTTTCGCAGCGTGACGACGGCCGTCATGCGCCGCTGGGGTGACTGGCCTGCGGTGATCTTCTCCGCACTGATCTTCGGCATGGCGCATTACAGCATTCAGTCCTTGCCCGTGGTGCTTATGGCGGGCTTTGTAATGGCGCTTTTGTATGTGCGTACCCGCAACATTTGGGTGAACATTTTCGTGCACATGCTCAATAATCTGCTTGCGACGCTGCCCATCGCCCTTGAGGGGCTTGTGGGCGCGGATGCGGCGAATATCGCGAGCAATTTGCTGACGTATATCGTGTACGGCTTGGGGCTGATTGCGCTTGTGGTGCTGCTTATCCGCAATTTCACCGGTCATAAGGTGTTCCGCACGCCCATGCAGCGCGGCGTACCGGTACGCGGAAAGGCGTTGTGGATGTTCGTGAATCCCGGTTTCATCTGCTACTATGTGCTGTTTGTTGTAATGTGTATCGTGACGCTGTATTCGTAAGGGGACATATGCCGTATAATGCCATGAAAAACCGCGCGTTTGTGCCGGAGGAAAAGTTCATGCGCGAGGCGCTTTCGCTTGCGGAAGAAGCCTTTTCGGCAGGTGAAGTGCCGGTGGGCGCCGTTGTTGTGAAGGACGGCAAAGTCATCGGGCGTGGGCGGAATCGGCGAGAAGAGCATCAGAGTGTGCTTGGCCATGCGGAGCTGGAAGCGATGGAACAGGCGGCAAAAGTGCTCGGCTCCTGGCGGTTGACCGGCTGTACGCTGTATGTGACGCTGGAGCCGTGTCCCATGTGTGCGGGCGCGACGGTAAACGCCCGCGTGGACCGCATTGTGTTCGGCACGGAAGACGAAGCTATGGGTGCGTGCGGCACGGCTGTGTCGGTGACGTCGCTCAAAAATGCCTTTAAACCCGAATTATACCGAGGATTGCTGTGTGAAGAATGCACGGCAATCCTGCGCCGGTTCTTCAAAGCCAGACGCGCGGAACGAACCGAAAAATAAAAGACCCGCATTGCAAACGGAATTTCCGGCTGCAATGCGGGTTTTTGCGTATGATTTTAAAATTATGTAAACTAAAACTCCGGGATGATGGAGCGGACGAGGGGGCGGAGGCCGGTGCCGGGGTTCTCCTGCTGGTGGTAGATCTGCCCGTCGTAGGCGGGGAGGTTGTTGCCTTCCACCAAAACGGGACCGGTGGGGGTGATGCCCACGTCCCAGCCGACGTACCGCATGTCGGGGCGGATCTTCGCGGCTTTTTTGCACAGCGCAATCGCTTCATCAAAATATGGCACGCGGAAGTTTATGAATGGCGTGCAGGTATCGGGGTGCATGTCGAAATACATGCCGGTTTTATCGGACATAGCGGGGCGGCGGATGACACCGTCGTCGCAGATGAGCGCGTTGAGCCCGCCGCTTGTGGTGTTATCTACAAATGAGCCGTGGCGGCCCGTGCGCACAAAGCTGTACAGCACATGCACGTCGCCTTTGTCATCTGTTAAGGTGCAGACGCGCAGGGTGTTGAGCGAATACGGATACAGCGCGCTCATTTCCGGGTGCTGTTGTAAGGCTTCCTCCACGAGCAGTAAGCCGTTTTGCACCCAGTTTTCGCGCAGCCTTTTCACGGCCTCTCGGTCGTTTAAATCGGTCCCGGCGCTGTCAAAGCGTTTGACCCCCAGACCGCCGAAGCTTTCCGGCTCTTTTAAAAACACCACGGGGTGGTGGCGCAGAAAATCGGCAAGCGCGTCCTCACCGGCTTCATTGAGGTCTAAAAATGACCGTCCGAGGTACGGCGCAAACGTGCGGCAGAACAGCAGCTTGTTTTCAAAATAGGGGCGGTCTTCAGGGCTGTTTACCATGCGGGTCAAGCGCCAGTTATCCTGCATGGTGAAGAATGTGTTTCTCGCCTTTGCGCCGTGGATGTGCGCAAAACCGAAAATGTGGTAATCGTAAAATCCCACGTTATACCGCAAAATGCAGTACAGCATATCCGCCATGATGACGGGTGTGGGCGTTTTGGTCTCCTTTTTGACGTCGCGAACATACACCATCATGCGCTTTGCGTCAAAACCGCGAATGCGGCGCAGTAAAAGCTCCAGCTTCAGCATTTCTTAAAAACTCCTTACGAAATTCTTACAATTTTAAATAAAATACAAGAATGATTTTTGTTGATTTTATTATAGCATAAACCTGTTTAAAAGGAAAGAAAAAGATTTGCAAATAATATTAGCAAATGCTTTTGCAAAGCGAAACCCCGCTGCGTTAAACAGCGGGGCGCAATTAGGAACGATTTATGAATTATGGAATTTTATGCTTCTTCGGACTCTTCCTTTTTCGGGGACACAGTGATGCGCACGCGGGTGGCACGCTGGTACTCTGTTTCTTCTACAACGACATGCAGGTTTTCAAAATCAAAGCAGTCGCCCTTTTCGGGGATGCGATCGAGCTGCTCGATGACCCAACCGTTGATGGTGGAGGCTTCGGAATCGGACTTCAAATGGAAGTATTCAAGAAGGTCGTCAAGGTTGGTGGAGCAATCGACAAGGTATTCGTTGTCGCTGACCTTTTGAAACGCTTCCACTACTTCGTCGTGTTCGTCCCAGATCTCGCCGACAAGCTCTTCGATGATGTCTTCCAGCGTGACGATGCCCTCGGTGCCGCCGAACTCATCCACGATGACGGCAAGGTGCGATTTGTTCTGCTGCAAAAGCTTTAAAAGCGCGGAAATTTTCATCGAAGGCGGGATGAACTCCACGGGCTTGATGATCTGCTTCACCGCGTTGCCGTCGCGCAGCACGAGGTTATGAAAATCTTTCTCATTGATAATGCCGACGATGCTGTCAATCGTCTCCTCATACACCGGCAGGCGCGAAAAGCCTGTTTCCGTAAAGAGGTCGGCGACTTCCTGCACGGTGCTCGTCTTATCCACGGCTTCCACGTCTACGCGCGGCGTCATGATATCGATGGCTTCAAGGTCGTCGAACTCAATGACGTTGTGGATAAGCTCGCTTTCGTTTTCATTGATACCGCCGTCGTGCTCGGCTTCCTCCACGATGGTGAGCAGTTCGCTTTCCGAAATGGTACGATCGTTAGAGACCTTTACGAATTTTTTCACCAGCTTTTTGATGCCCACAAGACATACGTTAATGGGCTTGAAGACGTAAATGAGCACGTTGATGATGGGCGCGGAAAACATAGCGAACGCTTCCGGGGACTCTTTTGCGATGCTTTTCGGCGTGACCTCGCCGAAAATGAGCACGATGATCGTCATGGCGATGGTGGAAACGGTGGGACCGTTGTCGCCGAATGCTTTGATAAACAAAACGGTGGCGAGAGAAGACGCACTGATGTTGACGATGTTGTTTCCCACCAGAACGGAAGAGATGAGCTCGTCGTAATTATCCACGAGCTTATAGGCGAGCTTTGCGCGCTTGTTGCCGTTATCGGTCAAGTTTTTGAGCCGGATACGGTTGAGCGACGAAAACGCCGTTTCCGTGGCGGAGAAATAGGCGGACAAAACGATCAGAACGATCAACGCTATGATCAACCCTGTACTGTGACTGTCCATCTGAGAAAAAATAACCTGTCTTTCCTACAAAAAATTTGCCGCAGCCATATGCCGCTTGGCATGTATGATAATATCGTATATTACCACAATACGCGAAAAAAAGCAAATCGAAAACCTGTAAATTTTTTGAAAACGCAAAAAGCGCAGGAGCTTTTCAAAACTTCCGCGCCTTTTTACAGAGCTTTATGAAATTTGTGCACGCTCTTTCGGCAAAAACGTGAGCTTTACGCGCGCCGAGCCGTTTTCGTTCGGATAGTAATAAAGGTAAAGCAGCGACTCGTTTTTACCGAGACCGCGCCACTGGTATTGTAAGGCGCAGACATTTTCGCCGCCTGCATCTTTTTGCAGCGCCGCAAAAAGCGTATCGGTATCGTCTTCGGCGGAAACGCCGTCCATGTTCACGTCGGTCGTGAACGGTCCGCCGAGCGCTTTTTCAAGCTCATCATAGCAGGTGCGCATGTATGAAAAGCCGTCATCATTCGGCGTGCACGGTACGGTGAGCTCTGCGTAGTTGAGCTTGCCGGCGGAGGTTTCATCGCCGCGGTATGCATCAAACGAGAGCTGCACATCGGCGGTTTTGCCGTAAACGTCAACGGTATAATCGGAGAGCGCCTGTTCGGTAGTACCGAGCGTTTTCAGCGCATCGGTTTTCCCCTGTCCCACAGAGCCGATAAACGTTTCGGGGAATGAGGCTTTCGAGCCGGTTGAGCACCCGACAAGGCATGTAAACATCGCCAAAAGGCAGAACATGATCGCAAATTGCTTTTTCATTGTCTTAACCACTCACTTGTTATGATTAAATATTATTGAGATTATGAAAATATATAGTGGTCATATAATTGCCGTCCACCAACATTTACATAGAGGATTACTTCCATACCACCATTTGCATTGATGGGAACAATATATTGATTTGTGGGCATTTCGTCGGTTTTCGAATACATTGTATTTTTTGAAGGAGCATATCGAGTAAAATCAATTACTTTGTGCTGATCTTCTTTTAGAAGTTTATAGGAAGATGAGCTTTTTTGATATAAATCACCATATCCGCTAAACCAGAGGCGAATAGAACTGGGTGCCGTTCCAGCATCAGCTTTGTATGTGAAATATGAGCCAATCATGTGGTAATACCAACGATCCGAAATTTCAAGGTTATACACGCATGTATAACTAACTTTAATTCCCTCTTGATTGAACGGCTGTGTGTATCCGTCCACGGGTTGAATAGGAGGATTTAAAAGTTCGGCGACGGAATTGTTTTTGAAAGAATTACCATCTTCGTCAGTTGAAATTTCAAAGACACTGGTTAATGTTTTTTTGGTGCCTTCTGTGTTTTGAATACGGAGAGCGGATGAATTGCTATCTTGTTCAATCCAGATGACAGAGTCATCTTTGATTTCGACATCACAATCTTCAATGAATTTGTAAATAGATTCAGGTAAGGTTTGAGCGGAAAATGTTTGAACTTTTTCTAGAGACGCCGAAGTGGAGAAAGTGGGTTCGCTTGCATATACGAATACGCTAGATAAAAGCAAAAGCATAGAAATGACTGTTGAGACCAATTTCTTCATGAGAAACTCCTTTCATCTAAATAAACTTTAGAATAAATTGCAAATAATTACACAGCATTTTTAATACTCAAATGTACAAATACGCATTAGAGTTTGTAAGGCGAAATTTAAAGAAGACTTTAAATGTGCATCGGAAGCACCTCAATTTAAAATAAGTTATTTGTACAAGTCAACATTAACATATATACAGCTAAATGTCAATATTATTTAGAATAAGTATTAGAAATTTTCGAGTTCAGAAATGCAAGGAATTCACCATTGATTGATAAATATTGATTGTTTTCTTCTTTGTTTTCTGTATAATAGAAAGTGGGAAACAACAAACTGCGGCGGAAAACGCTGCGGCTTTGAAACGATAGATCAGAAATGAAAAAAGGAGAACCTTATGAATTATACGGAAAACGTAATCGTGCCGGAGCGCACGCTTTTGGTCTCGCTGGACACGGGCGAGTATGACGCGGAGGAATCGCTGCGCGAGCTGTGGGAGCTTGCAAAAAGCGGCGGCGCGGAGCCTATTGCGACAATGATGCAGAAGCGCCCCTCCCCGGAGACCGCGACGTGCGTAGGCAGCGGCATGGTGGAGGAAATTCGGAATTTCTGCGAGAACAACGAGATTGAGCTGATTATTTTTGACCGCGAGCTGACGCCGACGCAGATCCGCAACCTTGAAAATGCGACGGACGTGCGCGTTGTGGACCGCACGATGCTGATCCTCGATATTTTTGCGCAGCGTGCGCAGAGCCGCGCAGGTAAGGTGCAGGTTGAAGCGGCGCAGTTAAAGTATCTTCTGCCGCGTCTGACCGGCAAAGGCACGGCGCTTTCGCGTCTCGGCGGCGGCATCGGCACGCGCGGCCCGGGCGAAACGAAGCTGGAGACCGACCGCCGACACATTCGCCGCAGAATTGAAGCGCTGCGCGAACAGTTGAAGAAAATTGAAGTCGGCCGCCACGAGACGCAGCGCCGCCGCGAAAAGGACGGCACGGTGACGGTGGCGCTTGTCGGCTACACGAACGCGGGCAAATCGACTTTGATGAATCTCTTGACGCAAGCGGGCGTTTTGGCGGAGGATAAGCTTTTCGCGACGCTGGATCCCACGGCGCGCGCGTTGAAGCTGCCCGGCGGCAAGACCGTTATGCTCATCGATACGGTCGGCCTTGTGCGCCGCTTGCCGCACCATTTGGTGGAGGCGTTTCGCTCCACGTTGGAGCAGGCTGCAACGGCGGACATCATTTTGAACGTGTGCGATGCTTCCAGCCCCGAAGCACGCACGCACTTGGACGTGACAAATGAAATTTTGCAGAGCCTCGGCTGCGGTGACCGCCCGGTTATCCCGGTGCTCAATAAATGGGATCTTGTGGGCGATGCGGACAGCGCTTTGCATTTGACGGGCGCGGTGCGCATCAGTGCGCTGAAAAACGAAGGCATCCCGGCGCTTTTGCAGGCGATTGAAGATAACCTGCCGGTGAAGCCGGTGGACGTGACGGCGCTGCTGCCGTTTGCAAAGACGGGCATTGCGGCACAGCTGAGAAAAGCGGGCGCGCTCGTCTCCGAAGAATACGTGCCGGAAGGGCTCCTTATTCATGCCCGTGTGGAGCCGCGCGAAATGGCGCTGATAAAGCCCTATATCGTAGAAAACAATTCCGAAAGCGAAAATGTATAAAGCAGTGTATACAAATGTATAATATGCGCTTTATTCATTCGAAAATGCATACTTTTGAAGATTGAATTTTGAAAAATACACAAATATAAAGCCGAAAAACCCGCATGAAATCTGGGAGTTTCTACAACTTTCAAAAAAGATGAATAAATATTCAAGAAAAGGGTTGATTTTTCCGGAAAACGGTGTATAATAATGACCGTTGAAACAAATAATTCTCCGCCGCACGATGACGGCGGTTTATGAAAAAAGGAAGGGTTACATCATGGCAAAGGCAAAGAAGGATATTAAAAAGGTCGTTCTGGCGTACTCCGGTGGTCTGGATACCTCCATCATCATCCCGTGGCTGAAGGAAAACTACAACAACTGCGAGGTCATCGCGGTTTCCGCCGACGTGGGTCAGGGCACGGAGCTTGACGGTCTGGAAGAAAAAGCACTGAAGACCGGTGCATCGAAGCTCTACATTGAAGACCTCAAGGAAGAATTCATTCAGGAATATGTTTATCCCACCGTACAGGCAGGTGCGGTCTACGAGAACAAGTACCTGCTCGGCACGTCCTTTGCCCGCCCGATCATCGCAAAGCGTATCGTTGAAATTGCCAAGGCCGAGGGCGCAGACGCCATCTGCCACGGCTGCACCGGCAAGGGCAACGATCAGGTCCGTTTCGAGCTGACCATTAAGGCGTTTGCTCCCGAAATGACCATCATCGCTCCGTGGAGAGAGTGGAGCATCAAATCGAGAGAAGAAGAAATCGAGTATGCGGAAGCACACAACATTCCGCTGAAGATCAACCGTGAAACAAACTACTCCAAGGATAAGAACATCTGGCATCTGTCCCATGAGGGTCTTGACCTTGAAGATCCGGCAAACGAGCCGCAGTACAACCACCCGGGCTTCCTTGAGCTCGGCGTTTCCCCGGAGCAGGCCCCGGACGAGCCCACTTATGTGACGATTCATTTTGAAAAGGGCAAGCCGACCGCCATCAACGGCAAGAAAATGAACGGTGTGGAAGTTGTAACGACGCTTAACGAGCTCGGCGGCAAGAACGGCGTAGGCCTTGCGGATATCGTAGAGAACAGACTTGTCGGCATGAAGAGCCGCGGCGTTTATGAGACTCCGGGCGGTGCAATCCTTTACCACGCACACAATAAGCTTGAAGAGCTGTGCCTGGACAGAGACACGTTCCACTACAAGCAGCAGATCGGTTTGAAGTTTGCGGAACTTGTTTACTACGGCCAGTGGTTTACCCCGCTGCGCGAGGCGCTTTCCGCATTTGTAGATTCCACCCAGCAGACCGTCACCGGCGATGTCAAGCTGAAGCTTTATAAGGGCAACATCATTGATGCAGGTGTCACTTCTCCGTACAGCCTGTATGACCCGGAGATCGCAACGTTCGATGAGGATGAGGTCTACAATCAGGCGGATGCAGACGGCTTCATCAACCTGTTCGGCCTGCCGATCAAGGTTTATGCACACATGAAGGCAAAGACCGAAAATAAATAATCCAAAAGTAGATTTAGGGTAGGCATTCATCTGCCTGCCCTTTTCTGCCATAAACGGGAAGGAAAGATTCAGCCATGAAATTATGGAAAGGCCGCTTCCAGAAGGAGGCAGACCCGAAGACGAACGACTTTAACTCGTCTATTTCTATTGACAGCCGCATGTACAAAGAGGACATTGAGGGCAGCATTGCGCATGCCACAATGCTCGGCGCGGCGGGAATCATCGATAAAGGCGAAAGCGAAAAGATCTGCGCGGAGCTTGAGAAAATCGAAAAGGACATCGAGACGGGCGCTCTGCACATTGACCCCGATGCCGAAGATATTCACACGTTTATCGAGGGCGAGCTGACGGCGCGCATCGGCGACGCAGGCAAGAGATTACATACCGCCCGCAGCCGCAACGATCAGGTTGCGCTGGATGTTCGTCTGACGCTGCGCAAGGAGTGCGCGGGGCTCATGGAACAGTTAAAAGAGCTCATCAACGTACTGTGCGACCAGGCGGAGGAATATGCCGACACCGTTATGCCGGGCTACACGCATTTGCAGCGCGCACAGCCCATCACGTTCGGGCATCATTTAATGGCGTATGCCGAAATGTTCCTGCGCGACATCGGCCGTATGCAGGACGCGTTAAAGCGTATGGACGTTTGCCCGCTCGGCTCCGGCGCTTTGGCCGGAACGACGTACCCGCTCGACCGTGATTTGACGGCGAAGCTGCTCGGCTTCTCCGGCGTGAGCCGCAACAGCCTCGACGGCGTTGCCGACCGCGATTTCTGCGCGGAAATCGCCGCGGCGATTTCGCTTGCGATGGTGCATCTTTCGAGATTTTCCGAGGAGATCATTCTTTGGTGCTCGTGGGAGTTTAAATTCATCGAGCTGGACGACGCGTTTTCCACCGGCTCCAGCATCATGCCGCAGAAGAAGAACCCGGATATTACGGAGCTTATCCGCGGCAAGAGCGGCCGCGTGTTCGGCGACCTGATGGCGCTTTTGACCATGATGAAGGGTCTGCCGCTCGCGTACAACAAGGACATGCAGGAGGACAAGGAAGCCGTGTTTGACGCGGTGGATACCCTGCGCCTGTGCCTGACGCCGTTTATCCCGATGCTGAAAACAATGCGCGTTTTAAAAGAGAACATGCGCGCCGCAGCGGCAAAGGGCTTCATCAATGCAACGGATTGCGCGGATTATCTGGTGGCTTCAAAGGGCCTGCCGTTCCGCGATGCGTATAAGATTACGGGCGAGCTTGTCGCCTTGTGCATCGAGCGCGGCCTGACGCTGGAGACGCTGCCGATCGACGAATACAAAAAGGTCTGTAATGCGTTCGACGAGGGCGTGTACGAGGCCATCAACCTTGAAAAATGCGTGCGCGACCGCAAGGTCAAGGGTGCGCCGTGCCCGGAGAACGTCCGCGCGGCGGCAAAAGAAGTGCGCACGATCGTAAACGGGCTATAAATTCAATTTTACCTTTGTTGGGGGTATCAAAATGGAAAAGATTAAGGTCGGCGTCGTGGGCGCCACCGGTTATGCGGGCGCGGAGATCTGCCGCCTGATTGCGGGGCATCCCGCAGCGGAGCTTGCGGCCATCAGCTCTGTAAGCTTTGAGGGACAGGCTTTGTCGGACGTTTACCCGGCATACCGCGAAATGTGCGACCTCATCTGCACCACGCAGGAAGCGGTTGTGGAAAAAAGCGATGTCATCTTTGCCGCTTTGCCGCACGGCCTTTCGCAGGAGCTTGCTGCGGAGTGTGACAAAAAAGGCAAGGCGTTCATCGACCTCGGCGCGGACTTCCGCTTAAAGAGCGAGGAAGAATACACCGAGTGGTACGGCGGCACATTTACGGATAAGGCGCTGCACGAAAAAGCCGTGTACGGTCTGCCGGAGCTGTTCCGCGAGGAAATTAAGAAGACAAAGCTCGTTGCAAACCCGGGCTGCTACACCACGGCGGTGCCGCTTGCACTTGTGCCGGCACTGGAAAAGGGCTATATCGAGACGACCGGTATCATCGCAAACTGCGCGTCCGGCGTGACCGGCGCGGGCAGAAAGCCGGCGCAGAACAGCCACTACCCGGAGCTGAATGAGGGGATGTCCGCGTATAAAGTCGCGTGCCACCGCCATACGCCGGAAATCGAACAGACGCTTTCCAAAATTTCGGGTGAGAAAATGCACATCACGTTCGTGCCGCATCTGCTGCCGGTGAACCGCGGCATTTTAGCGACATGCTATGCAAAACTCAAGCCGGGCGTTACGGAGGAAATGCTTCGCGCGGCGTATGAGGAAAGATACGGCAAAGAGCCGTTTGTGCGTTTGCTGCCAAAGGGCAAGAGCGCCGATATTCACAACATCAAGTACACGAATTTCTGCGATGTGTCCATTTTTACGGACCTGCGCACCGGCACGTTCATCGCCATCAGCGCTATCGATAACATGGTGAAGGGCGCGGCAGGGCAGGCCATTCAGAACATGAACATTCTGTTCGGTCTGGACGAGACCTGCGGCTTAAAGCTCGTTCCGCCGGCATTCTAAAAGAGTACGAAATTAAGGGAAAGCGATTTTTATATAAGGAGCAATTCAGTATGCAGTTTATCGAAGGCGGCGTCACCGCGGCCAAGGGCTTTTTAGCCGGCGGCATCCACTGCGGCATCCGTAAAAATAAGTCCAAAGCCGATCTGGCTATGATTTTCAGCAAAACACCGTGTGCGGCGGCAGGCGTTTACACGCAGAACCTTGTAAAGGGTGCGCCGATTCTTGTCACGCGCAAAAATATTGCGGACGGCCGCGCACAGGCGGTCATCTGCAACAGCGGCAACGCCAACACCTGCAACGCAGACGGCGAAAAGAAAGCGTGGCGCATGTGCGAAATCGCGGGCGAAGCGCTCGGCATTGACCCGCACGATGTCATCGTCGCGTCTACGGGCGTTATCGGGCAGATTTTGCCGATCGCGCCGATTGAGAATGCAGCCCCGGCGTTGGCGGCACTGCTGAACGAAAACGGCTCCAACATGGCGGCAAAGGCCATCATGACGACCGACACCATCGAAAAAGAGTGCGCCGTAAAGATTACGCTCGGCGACAAAGAAGTGCGCATCGGCGGCATCTCCAAGGGCTCCGGCATGATCCACCCGAATATGGCGACGATGCTGTGCTTTGTCACGACGGACTGCGCCATTTCCGTGCCGATGCTGCAAAAGGCCATTAAGGCGGCGGCAGACACCACATTCAACATGATCAGCGTGGACGGCGATACCTCCACGAACGACACGCTTGCCATTATGGCGAACGGCGAGGCGGAAAACGAGGAGATCACCGAAGAAAACGAAGCGTACAAGACGTTTCTTGAGGCGCTGACGGCGGTTTGCAGAAAGCTTTCCATGATGATGGCGGGCGACGGCGAGGGCGCAACAAAGCTGCTCATCTGCAAGACGACCGGCGCGAAGGACTGGGAGACGGCGAAGACGGTTGCAAAGTCCGTCATCTGCTCCTCTCTGCTCAAGGCTGCCATGTTCGGCGAAGACGCCAACTGGGGCCGCGTGCTGTGCGCCATCGGTTATGCCGGCGCGGATATCGACATCAACAAGGTGGACGTGTCCTTTAAGAGCGCGTACGGGCAGGTAGATGTCTGCGTGAACGGTGCGGGCATCAACTTCAGCGAGGAAGAAGCCGCAAAGGTGCTGCATGAAAAGGAAATTACCATTCTGGTGGAGCTCAACAGCGGCGACGCGGAGGCGGAAGCCTTCGGCTGCGACCTCACCTATGACTATGTGAAAATCAACGGAGATTACAGAACATGAGTGAAGAAAAGAAGATCGGCATCTCGAACAGCGACCGCGCCCATGTGCTCGTGCAGGCGATGCCGTATATCAAAAGGTGGGCGGGCGAGACCATCGTCGTCAAATACGGCGGCAATGCTATGATTAACCCGGAGCTGAAAGAAGCCGTGATGAACGATATTGTGCTGATGCAGCTCGTCGGCGTGAATGTCGTGCTGGTGCACGGCGGCGGCCCGGAGATCAGCGGCATGCTGAAAAAGATCGGCAAGGAAAGCCGCTTTGTCGGCGGTATGCGCTATACCGACGCGGAGACGATGGACATTGTGCAGCAGGTGCTGGCAGGCAAAGTCAATAAAGACCTCGTACAGCTTTTGGAAAACACCGGCGGCAAGGCGGTCGGCCTGTGCGGCCTTGACGGCTCCATGCTGAAGGCGGATAAGCTGCCCGCAGCCGAAGACCTCGGCTTTGTGGGCGAGATCCGCGAAGTGAACACGAAGATCGTTGAAGATGCCATTGCTTCCGGCTACACACCCGTTATCTCCACGGTGGCGGCAGGCTACCACGGTGAGGTGTACAACATCAACGCCGATGTGGCGGCGGCGCGCATTGCGGCGGAACTCGGCGCGCGCAAGCTCATTTTGATGACCGATATTGTCGGTCTGCTGCGGGATAAGGACGACGAAAACACGCTTATCCCGGTCGTAAACGTCAGCGACGTGCCGAAGCTGAAGCGCGACGGCATCATCAGCGGCGGCATGATTCCGAAGATTGACTGCTGCGTGGAGGCTGTGCGCCGCGGCGTAGAGCGCGCGCATATCATCGACGGCAGAACACCGCACTCCATTCTGGTCGAGCTCTTCACCGATGAAGGCATCGGCACGATGTTCTATTAAGAGGGAAAACCGCGCCCGTACCCGTGAACGAAAACGGCGAATGGGAGAAGCACTGGGGTTCGTCGGCGATAGTATCGGTGTGGAAGACAAGTACGGATATGTTTTCAACAGGGTACAGACGATATTGTGGAAACAAAAGGAATTTTGAATATGAGTTTTGAAGCAATTAAAAAGCAGGAACAGGAGTATATCCTCCATTCCTACGGCCGTGTGGACGTGGCGCTCAGCCACGGCAAAAACGCCGAGGCTTGGGACGTGGAAGGCAAGCATTACTATGATTTTACCTCCGGCATCGGCGTGAATGCGCTGGGTTACAGCGATGAGGGCTGGGTGAAGGCCGTCACCGAGCAGGCGGGCAAGATCCAGCACATGTCGAACTACTATTACTGCGACAAAAACACGCAGCTTGCGGAGCTGCTTGCAAAAAACAGCGGCCTTTGCCGTTCGTTCTTCTGCAACAGCGGCGCGGAGGCAAACGAGTGCGCCATTAAGATCGCCCGTAAGTACGGCGAAAAGAAGCACGCGTATAAGGTTATCACACTGGAAAATTCCTTCCACGGCAGAACGCTCACCACACTGGCAGCAACGGGTCAGGACGGCTTTCATCAGCTTTTCACCCCGCTGACCGAGGGCTTTGTGTACGCAAAGGGCAACGACGTGGAAGACCTGAAAGCGAAGCTCGCTGACCCCGAGGTCTGCGCCGTGCTGCTTGAAAGCGTGCAGGGCGAAGGCGGCGTGGTGCCGATGGAGGAAGACTATTTGAAGGCCGTGCGCGAGCTGTGCACGGAGCATGACGTGCTGATGATGCTTGACGAAGTGCAGACGGGCATCGGCCGCACGGGCTACTTCTTCAGCTACCAGCGCGCGGGCATTCTGCCGGACGTTGTAACGGCGGCAAAGGGCCTTGGCGGCGGTTTGCCGATCGGCGTGTGCATTGCGGGCGAGAAAGTAAAAGACGTTTTTGCCCCCGGCATGAACGGCTCCACGTTCGGTGCAAACCCCGTGGTGTGTGCCGGCGCGGTGGAGGTCGTCTCCCGCGTATCCAAGCCGGAATTTTTGAAAGAAGTGCAGGAAAAGGGCGAGTATTTTAAAGAGCAGCTGCTTAAAATGCCGAACGTCGAGTTTGTCCGCGGCCGCAGCATGATGATCGGCGTGAAAGTGAAGGACAAGGACGCCCACGACGTGCTGAACGCTTGCGCGAAAGCGGGCCTGCTCATTTTGACGGCGAAGGACCTTGTGCGCTTCCTGCCGCCGCTTACCATCACCAAAGAAGAGATCGATGCCGGTCTCGCGATTTTTGCGGAACAGATCAAATAAACGGAGGAAATCCCCATGAAACATTTATTAAAACTGCTCGATCTCTCCAAAGAGGAGATCATCGACATCCTGAACCTTGCCGACCAGCTCAAGTATGAGACAAAGCACGGCATTGAGCACCACCACTTAAAGGGCAAGTGCCTTGCCATGATCTTTGAGAAGTCTTCCACCAGAACGCGCGTTTCGTTTGAAGTGGGCATCAATCAGCTTGGCGGCTATGCCGTTGTGCTGGCGGGCGAGGGCTCGCAGATCGGCCGCGGTGAGCCGGTGCAGGATACCGCACGCGTGCTCTCCCGCTATGTGGACGGCATTATGATCCGCACCTTTGAGCAGAAGGAAGTTGAAGACCTTGCAAAATACGGCTCCGTGCCGGTCATCAACGGCCTGACGGACTTCTGCCACCCGTGCCAGATCTTAGCGGACCTCATGACGATCCGCGAATATAAGGGCTCGTTCGACGGCCTGAAGATGTGCTTCATCGGCGACGGCAACAATATGATGAACTCCCTCATCGTCGGCGGCCTGAAGGTCGGCATGGAAGTTGCTGTGGCTTGCCCGGAGGGTTACCGCCCGCCGCAGGAGATCCTGGACTTTGCAGCCGGTTACGATTGCTTCACCCTGACGGACGACCCGATGGTCGCTGCAAAGGACGCGGACGTCGTCATCACGGATGTGTGGACATCTATGGGTCAGGAAGAAGAGCGCGCGGCACGTGAAAAGGCGTTTGCGGGCTACTGCATCGATGAGAAGATCATGGGTGTGGCAAAGAGCGACGCCATTGTGCAGCACTGCCTGCCGGCACACCGCGGCGAGGAGATCACCGAAGAGGTGTTTGAAGCGAACGCGGGCCCGATCTTCGACGAAGCGGAGAATCGTTTGCACGCACAAAAGGCCGTTATGGTCACGTTAATGAAAGATTGATTGTACAAAACGCTGTGTTTTCGCACGGCGTTTTATATTTGCCTTTTGAGAAAGTATGCGGTATAATTATAAATAAGAATATTCCGATGCGATTTGTCGGGGTCTGAACAAAAAACGCACGGAAACTGTGCGTGAAACAACCGTTTTGGTCATTACGCGCTGGGCGCTCTCATACCGTATAATTATGCAGACGCGCACGCGCCGGAGAGGAGACAGCTTATGCTCAGAGAACAGCCGTGGTTTGATTTTTGTGACGCTTTGCCCATTGAGATCGAGCAGAGGATCGAAGAGGGCGCAGAAGATGCCGCACGCTTTAAAGAATGTGCCGAGCAGGTAAAGGAAATGCCGCGCGGCGCGGCGCGTACCGCCGCGGGCGCAGAGCTTTTGGAGCAGCTTTGTGCGCTTGAAAACTCGCAGGACAAAGACGAGCCGTCTGACCTTCCGGGCATCAAAGCGGCTTCCGCCGGCGAGCCGAAGGAAAAAGCGGAAGCGGATTACGACAAAATTTACGGCGCGTGGCTCGGCCGCTGCGCAGGCTGCCTTTTGGGTCAGCCGGTAGAGGGCTGGCGGCGCGCACGCATCAACGGGCTTTTAAAGGAGACCGGCAATTTGCCGCTGCAAAACTACATTTCGTCCGACATCGGGCCTATCCTGCGCGAAAAGTACAACGTGCGCGACGACGGGCACGCCTACGGTGCGGAGAAAACCGGGTGGATCAACAATGTCTCCTATATGCCGGAGGACGACGACACGAACTACACGCTCATCGCGTTGAAGCTTGTCGAGCAGTACGGACGTGATTTTACGCCGGACGACGCGGCGGAAAACTGGCTGATGAACCTGCCACTTTTACACCTGTGCACGGCGGAACGCGTGGCGTATATCAATTTGGCACAATCAATTTTCCCGCCGGAGTCGGCCGCGTATCGCAACCCGTATAGGGAGTGGATCGGCGCGCAGATCAGGGGCGACCTGTTCGGCTACATCTGCCCGGGCGATACGGAAACGGCGGCGGAAATGGCGTGGCGCGATGCATCCATCTCCCACGTGAAAAACGGCATCTACGGCGAAATGTGGATCGCCTCGATGCTCGCGAAAGCGGCGGTCAACGACGACATGCCGACGATCATCCGCTCCGGCATGAAGCAGATCCCGAAAAAGAGCCGCCTTTATAAAGAGCTTGCAGAGATTTTGAGCCGTTTTGAAAGCGGCGACACCGCGGAAGAGACGAAAGCGTACATCCTCGGCAAGTACGATGAGAACAACCCGCACCACTGGTGCCACACCATCTCGAACGCGGCCATCGTTGCGATGGGCTTACTCTGGGGCAAAAAGGACTTCACCTACACGATGGAGCTGTGCCTGACGATGGGCTTTGACACGGACTGCAACTGCGCTACGGCGGGCTCTGTGCTCGGCATGGTGCTGGGTGCGCAGCTTTTGCCGGAGGTTTGGACGGCGCCGCTCAACGACCGTGTGCTTTCCGGCGTGGACGGCTTCGGGCTTGTGCACATTTCAGACATGGCAGCGCGCACGCAGGCACTCATCGAATAAAATTTCATAAGTTTTGGCGGGCACACGGCTTTTTGGCGGTGTGTCCGCTTTTTATACGGAAAACCCGCGTGCCGTTCACAATTTTTTCGGAATTTTCGGCTATTCAAAAGGGCTGAGATATGATATACTATAAGGCAGTATGGGCTTTTCTGCCCTTTGGTTTTGAAAGGAAAAACGGCATGATCGTTCTCGGCATCGACCCCGGCTACGCCATTGTCGGCTACGGCGTGGTGGAAATGAAAAATAACCGTTACCGCACGTTGGAGCACGGCGCGGTGACAACCAAAGCGGGCACGGATTTCAACCGCCGTTTGGAGATTATTTACGACGGCATCGCGCAGGTTTTGGCGCAGTATCACCCGGATGCGATCTCCGTGGAAAAGCTCTATTTTTCAAACAATAAAACGACCGGCATCGGTGTGGCGGAAGCCCGTGGCGTCATTTTGCTTGCGGCGCAGAAGGCCCGCGTGCCTGTTTTTGAATACACCCCCGTGCAGGTGAAATTGGCCGTTACGGGATATGGCAAGGCTTTAAAGCCGCAGGTGATGGAAATGACCCGCCGACTTTTGTGCCTGCGTGAGGTGCCGAAGCCGGACGACACGGCGGACGCGCTCGCCATTGCCATTTGCCACTGCCATGCCTCCGGCACGGCGCTGCGGCAGTTTTTGAGGTAACGCCGTCTATTTGGACAGAGAGTACAGAGGGTATAGAAAGGACAAAAGCGATGTTTTACAGTCTTACCGGGAAACTTGTACACATGGAGCCGGGCGTTGTCGCTATTGAATGCGGTGGCGTGGCGTTTAAGTGCTTCACTTCCATGAATACGCAGAAAAACATGCCGCGCATCGGCGAAACGGCTACGGTCTATACGCATTTAAACGTGCGCGAGGACGCGCTTGATTTATACGGCTTCTCTACAAAAAGCGAGCTGA
This sequence comes from Hominenteromicrobium mulieris, assembly GCA_021029595.1. Lineage (GTDB taxonomy): Bacteria > Bacillota > Clostridia > Oscillospirales > Acutalibacteraceae > Hominenteromicrobium > Hominenteromicrobium mulieris. The sequence goes on from JAJJOY010000008.1 coordinate 83,924, forward strand.
ACTGCTACAAGATGCTGACGACCATCAGCGGCGTGGGCCCGAAGGCGGCGCTCTCCATTTTATCCGAAATGACCCCGGAGGGCGTTGCCATGGCGGCGGCCTCCGGCGACAGCAAAAAGTTTACAAAGGCGAGCGGCGTGGGCCCGAAGCTTGCACAGCGCATCGTGCTGGAATTGAAAGACCGCGTGAAGAAGATGGGCTTTACGGGCGGCACGCTGGAACTGACCGGCACGGACGACGCGGGCATTGTTTCTGCGTCTCAGAACGCCGAGCAGGCCGTACAGGCGCTTATTGTGCTCGGTTATACACAGTCCGAAGCCGCGCAGGCCGTGGCGAAGCTGGACGGCTCCCTCTCTACGGAAGAACTTATTCGCGGCGCTTTAAAGAGTATGGCAAGCCGCTTTTAATACACGCTGAAAGGAGAGTGCTTTTCGCGTGACGTTTGACAGAGACAACGAAATGGATTTTGAAAACCGCGTCATTGCGCCGGAGTATGTGCCGGAGGACGCGGAGGTGGAAAACCCGCTGCGCCCGCGTACCTTTGCGGACTATGTGGGCCAGGAAAAGGTAAAAGAAAACTTAGAGGTGTTCATTCAGGCGGCAAAGCAGAGAAAAGAATCGCTTGACCACGTTTTGCTCTACGGCCCGCCGGGTCTCGGCAAAACGACGCTTGCGGGCATCATTGCAAACGAGCTCGGTGTCAATCTGCGCATCACGAGTGGCCCGGCCATCGAAAAGCCGGGCGACCTCGCCGCATTATTGACGAATCTGAATCCCGGCGACGTGCTGTTCATCGATGAGATTCACCGTCTGCCGCGCAGTGTGGAGGAGATCTTGTACCCCGCCATGGAGGACTTTGCGCTCGACATTATTACAGGCAAGGGGCAAATGGCGGCGTCCTATCATCTGCCGCTGCCGCGCTTTACGCTTGTCGGTGCAACGACGAGAGCCGGTCAGCTTTCTGCGCCGCTGCGCGACCGTTTCGGCGTGGTGCTGCGTTTGGAGCTCTACGAGCCGAAGGAGCTTGCGAAAATCGTCACCCGCAGCGCCGGCATTTTAGGTATTGACATTGAAGCAGACGGTGCGCTGGAGATTGCCTCGCGCTCGCGCGGTACGCCGCGTATCGCAAACCGTATGTTAAAGCGCGTGCGCGACTTTGCGCAGATCATGAGCGACGGCGTCATCACATACAGCACGGCGAAGATTGCGCTTGACCGCCTCGAGATTGACGAGCTTGGGCTCGATTCCGGCGACAGACGCATGCTGAACGCGATTATCCAGTATTATAACGGTGGCCCCGTGGGTGTGGAAACGCTGGCGGCGGCCATTGGCGAGGAAGCCGTGACGATCGAAGACGTGGTGGAGCCGTATCTGATGCAGATCGGCTTTTTGCAGCGTACCCCGCGCGGCCGCTGTGCCACGCGCGCGGCTTACTTGCACCTCGGACTTACGCCGCCGGGAACCGTTGCGGACGATAACCCGAGATTCGACGTATGACACTCTTTTGGGAACGCATGCAATCGGCATGCGGGGGAACAGGTTGAAAAGAATCAAAAAAGTCACCCCTTAAAATTTTTGATATAAAAAGGAGCATACGATTATGGGAAGATTATTCGGTACAGACGGTGTTCGCGGTGTCGCGAACCATGACCTTACCTGCGAGCTTGCAATGAAGCTTGGCCGCGCGGCCGCTGCCGTGCTCATCAACAAATCAAACCGCCACCCGCGCGTCATCATCGGCAAGGATACCCGCCTTTCGAGCGACATGCTGGAAAACGCCATGGCGGCCGGCCTGTGCAGCGTAGGCGCATCGGTCGTTCTGCTGGGCGTTGTGCCTACTCCGGCTGTGGCGTACCTTGTGGAAAAATACAAGGCAGACGCCGGTGTGATGATCTCTGCATCACACAACTCTTACGAGTATAACGGCATTAAAATTTTCAGCGGCGACGGCTACAAGCTGCCGGACGACCTTGAGGAGCGCATTGAGTCTCTGATCCTCGGCGAAGCGGCTCTGCCGCCGCTGCCTGCAGACAGCGACCTCGGCACGGTGTCGCATGCGCCGAACGCGCTGCGCGATTACATCGATCACGTGAAGTCCACGGTGCACTTCTCGCTGACGGGCCTTGAAATCGCGCTCGACTGCGCGAACGGCTCCTCCGCGATGACGGCGGAAACACTGTTTACGGAGCTCGGCGCCAAGGTGCACATGCTGCATGATGAGCCGAACGGCACGAACATCAACGATAACTGCGGTTCCACCCATATGGAATCGCTCGTGGAATATGTGAAGACGCATAAGGTCGACGCGGGCATCGCGTTTGACGGCGACGCCGACCGCTGCCTTGCCGTGGACGAAAACGGCGAAGTCATCGACGGCGACTTCATCATGGCAATCTGCGGCCTCGATATGAAGAGCCGCGGTAAGCTGAATAAGGACTGCATCGTCGGCACCATCATGACGAACCTCGGCTTTGTAAAGTGCTGCGAAGCAAACGGCATCCACTTTGAAGCGACGAAGGTCGGCGATCGTTACGTGCTGGAAGAAATGCTGCTTGAAAACTACAGCTTCGGCGGCGAGCAGAGCGGCCACGTCATTTTCCGCGATTTCGCAACGACCGGCGACGGCCAGCTGACGGCGGCGCAGCTTTTGAGCATCTTAAAGCAGCGCGAAGCAAAGCTTTCTTCCCTCAAGACCGTCATGGAGCGTTACCCGCAGACGATGGTGAATATCAAGGTCTCGCCGGAGGGCAAGCTGGCGTTCCACACTGACCCGAAGGTGAAGAAGGCTATTCAGCAGGCAACCGCAACGCTGAACGGCGAAGGCCGCGTCATTGTGCGCCCGTCCGGCACAGAGCCGCTGCTGCGCGTCATGGTGGAAGGCAGAGATTTGACGCTGATTGAAAAGCTTGCAAACGATATTTCTGAAGTGATTAAGGAAGAATTGGTCTGATGAGAGCAGCAAACTGGAAAGACTATGAATTGATTGATACCGGCTCCGGCGAGCGGTTGGAGCGGTGGGGAGACATTCTCCTCATCCGCCCCGATCCGCAGATTATCTGGAAGTCGGAGAAAAAAGATCCCCGTTGGCGTTCCGCTCACGCGCGCTATAAGCGTTCCTCTACGGGCGGCGGCAAATGGGAGGTTTATAAAAAGCTGCCGGACGTGTGGAAAATCACGCGCGGCGACCTCACGTTCCGCTTAAAGCCCATGGGCTTTAAACACACGGGCGTTTTCCCGGAGCAGGCCGTGAACTGGGATTACACCGCGGCGCGCATCCGCGCGGCAAAGGAGAAAAATCCCGAGCGCGAAATTAAAATTCTAAACTTATTCGGCTACACCGGCGCGGCGACGCTCGCGTGTATGGAAGCGGGCGCGACGGTCACGCATGTAGATGCCTCCAAGGGCATGGTGCAGTGGGCGCGCGAAAACGCAGCGGCATCGAATTTGGCAGAGCGCCCGGTGCGCTGGCTTGTCGATGACTGCGTGAAATTCGTGCAGCGCGAAATTCGCCGCGGCAACCATTACGACGGCATCATCATGGACCCGCCGTCCTACGGGCGCGGCCCCGGCGGCGAGGTATGGAAGCTTGAGGAACAGCTTTACGGTCTTGTTGAAATGTGCGTGCCGGTCTTGACGGACGATCCGCTGTTCTTTATTTTGAATTCGTACACAACGGGACTTTCTCCGTCCGTTATGGCGTATCTGCTCGGCGTTTTGCTGCGCCCGAAGTTCGGCGGCTATGTTTCCGCAGATGAAATCGGCTTGCCGGTGACGGAAACGGGGCTTGTTCTGCCCTGCGGCAGCACGGCAATCTGGTCGGGCGAGCCGGTATAACGGGACTTTTTTGAAACGGAAGGGATAAAATGGCGTTTATTGAGTGCAGAGACCTGCATTTTTCATACAGCGAAGAGAGCGGCGAGGTTCTGCACGGCGTCGATCTCGACATTGAAAAGGGTTCGTTTGTGGCGCTGCTCGGCCACAACGGCTGCGGTAAATCCACCATGGCGAAGCTGTTTAACGGTATGCTGGTGCCGACCTCCGGCACCGTGACGGTGGACGGCATCGATACCGCCATGGAGGAAACGCAGCTTGACGTGCGCCGCCGCGTGGGCCTTGTGCAGCAGAACCCGGATAACCAGCTTGTCGCGGGTATTGTTGAGGAAGACGTGGCATTCGGCCCGGAAAACCTCGGTATTGAGCCCGCAGAAATCCGCCGCCGTGTCGATGCGGCGCTGAAAGCGGTCAACATGTACGAGTACCGCGACCATGCACCGCATAAGCTCTCCGGCGGTCAGAAGCAGCGCGTCGCGATTGCGGGTGTTATCGCGATGGAGACCATGTGCATTGTGCTTGATGAGCCGACCGCCATGCTGGACCCGCGCGGCCGACAGGAGGTTATGGATACGATTCGGTATCTGAACCGCGAAAAGGGTATCACCGTCATTCTCATCACGCACTACATGGACGAGGCCGTGCAGGCCGACCGCGTGGTGGTGATGGACGGCGGCAACATTCTGACGGACGGCGACCCGCGCACGGTGTTCGCGCAGGTGGAGCTTTTAAAGCGCCACAAGCTCGACGTGCCGCAGGCAACGGAGCTTATTTACCGCTTAAACGCCGCCGGGTGCAGAATTTCCGGCACGCCGCTCGATGAAGACGAGTGCGTAAAAGCGATTGCGGAGTATTTAAAATTGGGATAAGAATATAAAAGGGATTTTGTTTTTTGTGCGGGGCAAGAACCGAAAGGACCTGCACCCGGCAGAGGAAACGAGGAAAATCGATGGCAATTTTGGAAACCAAAAATCTCACATATACCTATGGCGTCGGCACACCGTTTGAAAAAACGGCGGTGGAAAACGTGAACCTTTCCGTAGAAAAGGGCGCGTTCGTCGGCGTGATCGGGCATACGGGCAGCGGTAAATCCACGCTGATCCAGATGCTCAACGGCCTCATCCGCCCCACAAGCGGGCAGGTGCTTTTAAACGGCGAGGACATTTGGGCAAAGCCGAAGGAAATTCGCCGCGTGCGCTTTCAGGTGGGCATGGTGTTCCAGTACCCGGAATACCAGCTGTTTGAAGAGACCGTCATCAAAGACATCATGTTCGGCCCGAAAAACATGGGACTTTCCGATGAAGAAGCACTGAAGCGCGCCAAAGAAGCGGCGCATTTTACAGACTTAAAGCCTGAGCTTTTGGAGAAATCTCCGTTTGAGCTTTCGGGCGGCGAAAAGCGCCGTGCAGCCATTGCGGGCGTCATCGCCATGGATCCGGAGGTGCTCATTTTGGATGAGCCCGCCGCCGGTCTTGACCCGAAGGGCAGAGATGTTATCTTAGCGCAGATCTCCGAATATCACCGCCAGCGCGGCAACACCATTTTGCTCGTCTCCCACAGTATGGAGGACATCGGCCGCGTGGCAGACCGCGTGCTTGTGATGAACAACGCCCATGCCGAAATGTACGACGAGACCCGCGCCGTGTTCTCGCGCGGCGAGCTTTTGGAGCCGATGGGTCTGCGCCTGCCGCAAATCACGTCCATCATGCGCCGTCTGCGCAAAATGGGTCTGCCGGTCAGCGAGACGGTTTTAAATGTAGACGAAGCCGTCATGGAGCTTTTGCCGCTCCTCAAAAAAAGGAAAGAGGAGGACAAAAACCATGCTATCTGATGTCACCATGGGGCAGTTTTTCCCCGGCAAGTCCGTCATGCACCGGCTCGATCCGCGCATTAAAATGTGCCTGACCGTGTATTTCATCGTGCTCATTTTCTGCTCGAAGAATTTTGTCACGCTCGGCGCGACGATTCTTATGAGCCTGCTTGGCGTGGTGCTTTCCAAAGTACCGCTGAAGCTCTATTTAAAAAGCATGAAGCCTATTTTGTTCATCGTGGTGTTCACCGGCGTATTGAATTTGTTTTACGGCACCGGCGACCCGATCTTCACGCTCGGGTTCATTCACATTACGCGAAACGGCATCGTGAACAGCATCATGATCGCCGTGCGCATCGTGGTGCTCATCCTCATCAGCTCTATTCTGACGTTTACAACGTCCCCGACGCAGTTGACGGACGCCATTGAGCGCCTGCTAAAGCCGCTGGCGCTGCTGCATGTGCCGGTGCATGAATTCGCAATGATGATGACGATCGCGCTGCGCTTTGTGCCGACGCTCCTCGAAGAGACCGAGAAGATCATGGCGGCGCAGAAGGCCCGCGGTGCAGATATGGAAAGCGGCGGTCTGATGCAGCGCATCAAGGCGCTGATTCCGGTGCTTATCCCGCTGTTTGTTTCCGCGTTCCGCCGTGCGTTTGACCTTGCAACAGCCATGGAAAGCCGCTGCTACCACGGCGGCGAGGGGCGCACGAAAATGAAGGTGCTGCACCTTTCAAAAGTAGATTACATCACGCTTATCGTGTGCGTTTTGTACCTTGCGGCGTTCATCACAGCGAACATTTTGCTGCCCGCCGCCATTGTGCGATAAAATTGAGGAGAAGCTATGGAACGAAACCTGCTGCTGAAAATTCAATATGACGGCAGCGCGTACCACGGCTGGCAGGTGCAGGAAAACGCCCGCAGTGTGCAAGGGGTGTTTCAGGAGGCGTTAAAGCAGGTTTTGCATACGCAGCCGGACATCAAAGCGTGCAGCCGTACGGATACCGGCGTGCACGCGCGGGAATTCTGCCTGAGCATGAAGCTTTCGCACAATATCCCGCCGGAGCGCCTTTTGGGCGCACTCAATCATTTTCTGCCGCCGGACATTGCTGTGCTTTCCTGCGAAGAAGTGCCGCTTGATTTTCACGCACGGTACTCCTGCTGTGGAAAACGGTATGTGTATGAAATCTGGAACAATCCCATTCGAAGCCCGTTTCTGCACGGGCGCGCGCTGCACTACTACCACCATATCGATGAAAAAAAGCTGAACGAAGCCGCGCAACACTTTTTGGGTGCGCACGATTTCACTTCGTTCTGTACACTCGATAACCGTGACATGGGGGACTTTACCCGCACGGTTACGGAAAGCTCCGTCACGCGCGAGGGCGACATGGTGCGCTTTACCGTGGCGGCGGACGGGTTCCTTTACAACATGGTGCGCATCATGACGGGCACTTTGCTCGCCGTGCAGCAGGGGCGCTTTGTCCCCGAGGACATCCCGAAGATCATCGAGGGGAAAAACCGCAAGCTTGCGGGGCCGACCGCCCCGGCGTGTGGTCTGTATTTAGAAAAAGTGTTTTATAAACCGCAAATATAATGCCTGCGGTTCGGTTGGATAAATGTTCTGTATTCCGATTTTATAACGCGGAATAAGGGAGAAAAGTATGGCAAGAAAAAAGCATGAAGCGGAAAAGAAGCACGCGCTGCGCAAAAAAGAAGCACCGCCTGTGCAGGATATACCGGATGAAACGGAACACCCCGCGCTTTCGGAAAAGAAAAAGCCGCGCGTATCGAAGCTTTTGTACCGCATCATTGCGGCGCTGCTCATCGCAGTAGTGCTGCTTATCATTTTGGAAAATAAAGATAATTTAACGCCGGAAAACATCGGCAACTGGATCCGAACAAAGGCAGTCGGCTTCGGCTTTGGCGACGGCTATCCGGCGGAGCTGACCGGCAGCACAGCGCTTGTGGGTAATTTCGGCGCGGCTGACGGCAATTTGTACGTTGTGAGCGACACGGCGCTGACGGTTCTGAACGGCTCCGCAAAGGAGATGTTCTCTGCGCGCCACAGCTACAACGACCCCGCGGTCTCCGAAGCGAGCGGACGCTACCTTTTGTATAACGCCGGCGGCACGGGTTACCGTGTGGAAACGTCCTCCGGCACGGAGATTTCCGGCACGAGCGACAGCAGTATCACGACCGGCGTCATTTGCGATTCCGGCAAATTTGCGCTGGCGGTGCAGCCCTCGGACTACGCCTCCGAGCTGCGCGTATATAACAAAAACGGCAGCTTGCAGTATAAATACAGCTTTGCGGATTCCTATATTACGGCGGTGGCACTGAATACGGACGGAACAAGAGCCGCGGTGGCAAGCACCATCACGCACGCAGGTACGCTCATTTCGCGCATTACGGTGCTGGATATGTCCGAAACGGAACCGATAGCGGAGTACGAAAGCAACGGCAACCTGATTTTTGCCGTGCAGTGGAACCGCAGCGGCCGCGTGACGGCCATCGGCGACACGGAAACGCTCGTCAGCGATACGGGCTATAACTTTACGCCGTATGCATATGACGGCCGCACCGTGACGGCCTACACGCTCATTCCTTCGGGCGCGGTGGTCTCCGTTTCCAACTATGCTTACGGCGGCGACAGCACGCTGCTCATTTTCCGTGACAGCGCAGAGCCCGTGGAAAGCGACCTTTCCGGCCGCGCCGTGTGGCTTTCCGCAGCGGGCAATAAGGTGGCGGCGCTGCTTTCAAGCTCCGTTGTGTCCACGGACCTCACGACCGGGCGGCAGGAAGCCGCCTGCAATGTGCCGGCCGATACAAAAAGCATCGCCATGGCGGACGAAAGCACCGTGTATCTGCTCGGCGTGCGCGAGATTCGGAAAGAAAATCTTAAGGTGATCGAGGCCGATAATACATTGTCGCAAACAGAGTAATGTGGTATAATCACTGTATCGCACAAGGCGCGCGGCAGGCGCGCCGGAAAAAGGAGAGTGTTTTTATTGGGATGGATATTTGACATTGCCGTTGTGGTGCTCGTCATCATCGCGGCCGTCATCGGTGCAAAAAAGGGATTTTTCAGAGCATGCTTTGATTTCTGCGGCGCGCTCATCGCGATGATTGCGGCGGGGCTTTTGAGCAGTCCTGTTGCAGAGTGGATCTTTACAACGTTCTTTCGCCCCTCGCTTGTGGAGAAGATCTCTGCGGCGGTCATGGGGCTTGGCGCGGGCGATGCCGTGAACACCGTTTTCGATGCCTTCCCGGAGCTTATCCAGCGCGCGCTTGAGGCTGCCGGCATCACACAGGGCAGTATCATGGCGCAGGTGCAGGATAAGACGGACAGCATCGCAGAGGCCATTACGGATGCACTCAGCCCCATGCTCATCAACGTCATCGGCGTGTTCGTCATGCTGGTGCTATTCGTATTGTTCATCGTGGTACTGAGAGGCGTTGCAACGCTTTTAACGGGCATTTTCTCGCTGCCGGTCTTAAGCGGCATCAACGGTGCGCTCGGCGCAGTATTCGATGTGCTGATGCTCGTGCTCATTTTGTGGGTCGTCCTCGCGTGTACGCAGGTATTTGTGCCCATGCTGAGCGCAGCGCAGCAGGTAAAGGTGCAGGCGTTTGAGAATACTTCCATGCTTTTGAAGCTGCTTGGCAGCTTTAACCCCGCTTACCACTTAATGCAGTGAGCAGCGGCTAAAAGGAGATTCGGAAATTCGTAAGGGAAAGGAACTACACTATGTCTGATGCCAAAAGCCAAAAGACAAAGAAACCCATCAATCAGAATTTAACGGTGCCGAACGCCATGTCTGTGTTCCGCATTTTGGTCATTCCGTTTTTTGCGTATTTTTTTCTGAAAGGCAACCTCACAGCGGCCATCGTCGCACTGGGGCTTTCCGGCCTTTCCGATGCGCTGGACGGCATGATCGCGCGGCACTTCAACCAGATCACGGAATTAGGCAAAATGCTGGATCCGTTAGCCGATAAGCTGACGCAGGGCACGGTGGCCATCTGTATCGCCGTGCACTACCCGTCCATTTGGCCGCTTTTGGCGCTGCTCGTCTTAAAGGAGCTCGTCATGTTGTGCGGCGCATGCTATCTGCTGAAAAACGGCAAAAAGCCGTGCGCGGCAAAGTGGTACGGCAAAGTCTCCACAACACTGTTTTATATCGCCATCGGACTCATCGTCGTCATGGACGGCTTTATGAAGGTTTCCGAGAGCACGTTCAATATCGCGTCCACTACGGCGCTCGTCATCACGGCGGGCTTCATGGTGTACACGTTCATTCGATATTTCGGCGTGTTCCGCGAAATTTTGAGATCGACCGACGGCAAATACGATTTGAACCTGCCCGAAGAAATGCGGGCAAAGAAAGAGCGCACACCGAAAAACTAACGGTCTGCGCCGGAAAGGAAAATGTCTATGATGATGTGTACACGCTGCAAGAAGCGGCCTGCGGTTGTGTTCGTTTCCCCTTCAACGGATATGAACGCCACGCAGGGCTACTGTCTTGTCTGCGCAAAAGAACTCGGCATTAAGCCGGTGAATGATATTATGGAGAAAATGGGCATCACGGAGGAGCAGCTGGAGGCGATGACCGAAAGCATGAACGATTTGATGTCGATGTCCGACGACGGCAGCTTTGAGCCGGGCGGCGCGGTGCCGTTCCCGTCCGAACTGCTGGGTCAATTCGGTATGAACGCAAACGGTGACGGCACAGAGCCGGCAACCCGCGAAAGCCAGCCGAATGACAAGAAAAAGAAGGAGAACTTCCACAAATCGAAGCGTAAGCACATTGCGGCGTACTGCACCGACCTCACCATGAAGGCGAGAAACGGCGAGCTGGATGCCATCATCGGCCGCGAGCGCGAGATTGAGCGTGTGGTGCAGATTTTGTCCCGCCGCACAAAGAATAATCCGTGTCTCATCGGTGAGCCGGGCGTCGGTAAAACGGCCGTTGCTGAGGGGCTTGCCCTGCGCATTGCGGCAGGCGAAGTGCCCGCGAAGCTGCGCAAAAAAGAAGTGCAGCTTCTGGATCTCACGGCGCTCGTCGCCGGTACGCAGTTCCGCGGCCAGTTTGAAAGCCGCATCAAGGGACTTGTGGACGAAGTGAAGCAGGACGGCAACATCATCCTCTTCATCGATGAGGTGCATAACCTCGTCGGCACAGGCGATGCAGAGGGCAGCATGAACGCGGCGAACATTCTAAAGCCTGCGCTGTCCCGCGGAGAAATTCAGGTCATCGGCGCAACGACGTTCTCCGAGTACCGCAAGTACATCGAAAAAGACGCCGCACTGGAGCGCCGCTTCCAGCCCGTCACCGTGACAGAGCCGTCCATCGACGACGCAACGGATATCATCCGCGGCATCAAAAATTACTACGAAAAATACCATAACGTGCGCGTTTCCGACCAGATTGCGAAGCGCATCGTCGTGCTTTCCGAGCGATATATCAGCGACCGTTACCTGCCGGATAAGGCCATCGATTTGTTGGACGAAGCATGCGCCTGCGCCGCGCTGCGCAACAAAAAGCTTGCGGATTATGAAGAAGCAAATTTGAAGCTCGAAAAGCAGCGCAAGGCGGAAGCCGAGATCGAGGGCGCAGAGAATGTCGATTACGAAGCGCTTGCCGAAGCGAAATATAAAGTCGCGGCGCTCGAAAAAGAGCTTGCCGCGTTTGACCCGAACGAAGTCACCGCGCCGGTAACGGAAGCGGATCTCGCGTATGTCATCGAGCTTTGGACGGGCATTCCCGCTGCAAAGATTGAGCAGAGCGAGCTCGGCAAGCTTGCCCACCTGGAAGAAAAGCTGAGCGAGCACATCGTGGGGCAGGAGGAGGCCGTCAAGGCTGTTTCCGCCGCCATCCGCCGCAGCCGCGTGCAGATCAACCCGCGCCGCCGCCCGGCCTCGTTCATCTTCGTCGGCCCCACCGGCACCGGCAAGACCGAGCTTGTGCGCGTGCTTTCGAAAGAGCTGTTCGATTCCCCGGAGACGCTCATCCGCCTCGATATGTCGGAGTTCATGGAAAAGCACTCGGTCTCGAAGATCATCGGTTCGCCCCCGGGCTATGTCGGCTACGATGAAGCCGGTCAGCTCACCGAAAAGGTGCGCCGCCGCCCGTATTCCGTTCTGCTCTTCGATGAGATCGAAAAAGCACACCCGGATGTTATGAACATCCTGCTGCAAATTCTCGACGAAGGCCGCATTACGGATGCGCACGGTCGCACGGTCAACTTTGAGAATACCGTCATCGTCATGACCTCCAACGCGGGCAGCAACAGCCGTGAAGCGCTCGTCGGCTTCAACCGCACCAGCGCGGACATCAGCCGTGAAAAGGCCATGCGCGCGCTGTCTGATTTCCTGCGTCCCGAGTTCCTGAGCCGCATCGATGAGATTGTCGTCTTCCGCCCGCTGAATGAGGAGGACTACAAGAAGATCGCAGTGCTCATGCTGAACGAGTACGTCGGCACGCTTAATGAGCGTGGCATCACGCTGCGCTGGACGGACGAAGCCGTCGCGAACATCGCGCATCGTGCCGTAGGCGGCAAGAGCGGCGCCCGCGATATTCGCAACACCATCCGCCGCACCGTGGAAGACAAAATCGCGTCCCTCATCGTCGAGAAAGGCGAAGGCAACGTCACCGGTATTCTCGTCACCGAAAAGGACGGCGAGATCGATGTGGAGTCAATCTAACCTTATAAACCGCAAATCCCCGCACAGCGCTGTTCATTAAAAGCCTGTGCGGGGATTTTTGTATGCGGAGGAAGTAAGTTTTGGTGTATTCAGTTTGTCAGGATGATGGCCTGCTCGAAAAGGGCGGTGTAGGCGACCTCCACGCTGTCTTTGCCGTAGTAGATGTCCTGACCGGCGAGAGGGTCACTGAAGTAGTAGCCGTTTTCGTCATAGCCCGTAAGGACGAGCGCATGCATGGGGTAGACCCACGTAATCTCCCGGCCGGTTTCCGGCACCGTCCAAATGTCGCTTTCAATCGGTGGCTCCATGCAGATAGTCGCCCAGATCATCACCGGGGTGTTGTTGTCAATATAGCTTTTTAGGCGATAAAGCGGCACGCCGCTCAGACGCTCGGCGTGGTAGCCGGTGTTTGTGAGAAACTCGTTCATGGCGCGCTCAATGACGGTGGAGTAGCATCCCCAGCCGGTTTCCGAAAACGGGTCGCCGGGGAACGCCTCCCATGGGTCGCAGCCGATAAGCTCTCCGTTTTCGTCCGTGTGCGGCGCGTCGCCCGTCGGCAGGTAATAGGAAGCAAATTCCTCCGCCGTGACGGTGCAGCCGTAGTAGTTTAACAGCATGGCGGCGCCGGCGCTTTCGCAGCCCGTGGGAAGCGTAGGTAGCTGCGAAATGTACGGCACGTCTTTAATGCGGCGGGTGGTTGCCTGCGCGGGGAAAATATCGGCGTAGGCAAGCGCGGGCGTAAAGCGCAGCAGCGCCGCGGCGAGCACGCCGAACACGAGTATCACCGGCAAAAGGCACAAAATGCGTCTGCGACGCCGTGCGCGGTGCTTTAGGCGGCGCGGCACAGTGCTGCGCCGGAAGCTTTCGGGTGCCAAATTTGCATTTTTGCGCGTTTGCATAAAGATCCCCCTTTTTAAAACTCCTTTATAACCGGGTGAAAATTTCTCTTAGCAGAGTGAGCACAAGCAGGTGAGCGGGGTAAAACAGGTAGTAGCCCCACTGCAAAACTTTGCTTCGGCGACCAAGCGTGTGGTTGTAGCATAAAAGAAGCGGTACACACAGCAGTACGAACGGCCTTAGCCACACGGGCAGCGTAGAGCCGTAGACGAAATACTGCAAAACATACAAAAGCGTGACGAGCCCGAAAAACGACCATTGCTTTTTGGGGCTTTCCCGAAAGACGGCAAAGCCGAAGATCCACAGCACGGCGATGTAATTCCAGTTTGCGGGGTAGGCGAGCAGGCAGCACAGCCCGAGCAAAAGCAGCCGCACCCAAACGGGCGCGCGCAGCCGTTTCCACAGCGTGACGGCGAGAAGCCCCAAAAAGAGCCCCCACAAAACGCCCGTCACGTACCAGAACTCCCAAACCGTGAATTTAAAGCACAGCGCATACGGCACATGGGAGATGACTGCCGCAATAAACAGCCGCAGCAGGTACTTTTTCAGATTCGACGTGTACGCGTAGCCCTCCGCAACGAAAAAGCACATGATGGGCGCGGCAATCTGCCCCACGGCGTGGAAAAACAGCGCGGCGGGCGCGGTATCCGCCAAAAAGACGGTGGCGGCATGGTCCAGCACCATGGCGAGGACCGCAATGAGCTTTAAGGTGTTTGCGTTCAGCGCGGGGCGCGAAAATGTGCACGCGGTTCTGTTTATATCGGTCATGCATTCGCCCCTCTCCTCTTTCTGCTTTAACTATACCGAAAAAGACGCAAAAAAGTCCCCCGCAAACTGCAAAAAAGTTGCAAAATTGCGGGGGACAAGGTTTAGATGTGATAAGGTCACGGCGAGGAGCACTCTGCTTCCGAATCCCGGTTTATCCAGTAGGTTTGGTTCAATAAGAATCGGCTGTTGTCAAAAGCATCACTGTAATCCGGGTCGAAGCCGAAACCGGTCACGCTTTTGGAAATGGCGTCGTATGTCAGGGTAAATGTGCAGCCCCCGCTGTTGCGGACCACCAAAAGCGATTCATTGTTGTAATCGATGCCGTAATGAGAATCTAAGTCATAAAAAAAGCCGTACCAGATGTCGAGCGTCGTGTTGGAAAGACGGGTGAACAGCTTAGAGGTCCATTCCGCGTTGCGCAGGGAGTCGTTTTCGCTGATGAAGGAGGAGAAAAGCTCGTCCGGCAGGCGTGAAATCGCTTCATAAGCACCATAATAGGCGCTGCTGTTGCCGGAGACATCACGGCTATCGTAGAAATCTTGAAAAATCTTGTCAAACTCGGTCTCGCTATAACGCATATCGGAGCAATAAAAGTACATGGTCAGTGAGGCGCCTGCAATGTCCATAAAGGCTTCGTTGTCCGGCAGAGAGGCGGTCTCTTTGTCGATCTCCGTTGCGTGGACATAAAGCGGTATGCCGGATTGCGGCGTGAATGCGAAGTCCACTTTAAAATCGCGCCCCTGCACCGTGGTGACGGTCACGTCCTGTGCATACACGTATTTCGGAATCGAAGCCAAGTTGTCGAACGGGTCGTATGTGTACATCAGCCCGGAGAATTTCAAATTCGGCGAAATATTGCAGCCCTTTAAAAACGGCTGAATGATGCTGCGCACATACGCATCTGAAACTTCAATGTACGTCTTCTGGTCGGAAAGCTCATTGCTGAGCTGATACAGCCAGTTATCCATATTCCTTTCACCGTAGACACTGAGCTCCTGCAAAATGAAATTCCGCATCGTGTTCGGCGTGGCGTTGCCATTGTTTGCATATATGGAGGATTTTGAAGTGTCGATCTCATTCCACGGCGGCAGGACAAGACTGGAGGGGTCTTCCAAATACAGCGGGCTTTCCGCGCCGGTAATCTGCGCGGCACTTTCCTTGTTTTTAAAGTTCGGCATCACGCGGCTAAATAGCGTGGGGGAGAAATAGCCGAGCGTCAAAATGGCAGCGCAAAGGAACAAAGGCAGAAAAACAGAGAGAAAAATGTTGCGTTTCATATCGTTCTGCCTCCTTTGTAGCGGGTTTCGCGCTGCTTTTTGCGCTTCTGGCGTTCTTTTTCACGCGCCTTATCGCGTGTTTTCTCGCGCGGCGGGCGCTTCTGCAAAAGCGCTTCCAGCTCGTCGCCCTGATTTTTCGGAATAGGCGCTACATTCATGTGAATGATAATCGTGGTGCCCTTCTGGTAGGTGGAGCGAATTTCAAGCCGCGCCCCGTGGCGGCGGCAGATGTCGTCGCACAGCGCAAGGCCGAGGCCCGCGCCGCCTGCCTTGCGGCTGCGCGCTTTGTCTTCCATGTAGAACGCTTCCGTTGCGCGGCGCACGGTATCGGGCTTCATGCCCATGCCGCGGTCGATGACGGAGACCACTGTGTGGCCGTCCAGCTCGGACTGAATGAGCCAGATTTCGGAATTGTCCGGGGAAGCCTTCGCGGCGTTATCGATGAGGTTGTAAAGCAGCGACAAAAACAGCTCGCGGTCAATGTGCAGCATGGCGTTTTTGTGCAGTGCCGTCAGCTTGATGCCGCGCCGCCCGAGCACCGGCGCCATGGTGGCGTGCACATCAGAGAAAAGCTGCGCCGCGGGAATATCCGCAAAATCGAGCGGGGTGTTATCGGTAGAAGCCAGCGTCAAAAGCTTTGCGGAAAGTCCGCGCAAGCGCTTGGCTTCCTCCACAATGGCAGAGGCAAAGTCGCGCCGCTGCTCGTCCGTGACAACGCTTTTGATGCGCAGAATATCCGCAAAGCCCAAAATGCTCGTCAGCGGCGTTTTCATCTCGTGCGCCATGGCGTCCGCAAAGCGCTTGCGGCTTTCTGCAATACCGCGCAGCTTTTCCTCGCGCTCGTTGATGGAAGCGGTCATCTCGTTGATGCTGTGTGCAAGCGTTTTCAGCTCCGAGCTGCCCTTTTCGGGCATACGCACGGTGTAGTCGCCCGCGGTCGCCGCGCCGATGGTCTTCACGGCGCGCTTTAACGGGCGCAGAAACCCCAATACGGAAATGAGCAGCAGTACGGAAATACCGCCGCCGCAGCAAAGCCCCCACATGCGCGCGTTGTTCAGGTTGGCGTCGTGCTCGTCATACACATTCGTAACGTCATACACCGTGCGCAGCTCATATGACATGGCTTCCAGCTTGATGATGGAGACCACCATGAGGTACGTCTTTTCGCCGGCGTCGAAGATCACCGTTTTGCCGTCCGTAATGGCATCGTTCGGCTTGACGGAAGCTAAATCATACGAAGCGCCGTCCAAGACCTCGGTGCCGACTGCCGTGATGGTCTTGCCGCCCTTTTTCACTTCTATCACGTCTGCGGTGGAAATGTCTGTCGTAATGGTATCCTTCAGCATGTCCGTCAGCTGATCGGTGCTCAAAAACAGCGTATTCGCCTTTAAACGCTCATACGCCGCGTGGTTGGAAAGCGAAGCCGCCAATGCCGAATGTGCGGAAGCGGCGGAGTTGACCTCGCGGGCTATGGCACTGCGAAAGTGACTATCCAGTATGTAAAACTGCGTGAGCTGCACGGCGAGCGTGACGAACACGAGCGCAATGAGCGATATTTTTTGCCATAGCTTCATAAAAGACTCCCTTTACGCTTATCGGCGCTCTAAGCGGTAGCCGAGCTTCGGAATGGTGATGAGCTTGCCCTGCAATCCCATTTTGCGGCGCACCTGCTGCACGTGAATGTCCACACTGCGCGATTCACCGGTGAAATCAAAGCCCCAAATGTTTGAGAGCAGCTGCTCGCGCGTGATGGCAACGTCCGGATTGCGCATGAAAAAGACAAGTACGTCAAACTCCTTCGGTGTCAGCGCCACGGGCATGCCGTTTTTCAGCGCCGTGTGCTTTTCAATGTCCACCTGAATATCGCCGTAGCGCAGGTGCATTTCGCTTTTGCCCGCGCGGCGCAGCACCACTTCAATGCGCGCCAAAAGCTCCACGGGCTCAAACGGCTTTACAATGTAATCCTCTGCGCCGCCGCGCAGACCCTTTACCTTGTCCGCCACCGCGCCGAGCGCCGTCAGGAAAATCACCGGCGTTTCGCAGCCTTCCCCGCGGATGTGCTCCAAAACGGCAAAGCCGTCCATGCCGGGCAGCATCACGTCGAGCAAAATGAGGTCATACGTGCCGTTTATAATGGTCTGTACGGCCTCTTCGCCGTCTGCGCAGCGGTCGTATTCGTAGTCGCCGATCGAGAGCGTGGCGGCCAGCATTTTCGAGATATTTTCATCGTCTTCCACAATCAGAATGCGGATCATACAGTCTTCCTCTTTTCCCCTTTTCGCCGGCACCCATCCGACGATTATGTTAACCCTATTGTAGCATAGAAAAAAGCGGGCTTCAAGGAAAGAAGCCCGCCGGTAACGGTGTGTAAATTCAATTTTGCAAAAATTTTGCAGAAAGGGAAAATTTAGCTTTCACCGTTCTCCGCTTTTTCGCGGTGGATGCGCAGCAAAGTGAAGCCGAACGGCGGCAGCTTGAAATCGCCGCCTGCGGGGTTCGGGTACGGCGCGCCGAAAATAAACTCTGCATTGTCAAGATGCAGCCCCGGAATGACCGCGTTTTCCATGCTGCGGTTCACGGCAACGAACAACGCGTCCTCGCCGCCTTCCGTTTCCACATAGCGCTCAAACGAAAGCACATTGTCGTGTGCATAAACACTGCGTAGGCCGCCGTCTTTTAAAATGTCGCCGTGCTCCTGCCGCAGCAGGCCGAGGTAGCGGTACCATGCGATAAGGTCCTCGTCTTCGTGTCCCCACGGGTAGCATGCGCGGTTGAACGGGTCACGGTAGCCCTCCATGCCGGCTTCGTCGCCGTAGTAGATGCACGGCACGCCCGGCAGCATAAACTGCAAAAACGCGGCAAGGCGCATGCGCTCAAGGCCGGTTTCGCGCTGCTCCGGGGAGAGCGTGTGCGCACTTTGCCACTCGCGGCCGCGGCTGCCCGCCGGTTCGCCGCCGAGCACCGTCAAAGCGCGTTCCGTATCGTGCGTGCCGATGTGGTTCATCAAAATTCGTAAGACCTGCGGCGGGTAGTTTTCCACGATGGTCTCAATGCGATCCATAATGAGCGACGCGTGCTCACCGAGCAGAAACCCGAGGATTGCATCGCGAAATGGGTAGTTCATCACGCTGTCCAGCTGCCCGCCCAGCAGATACCGGCGGCGCACACCGTAAGCTGTCTTGTTGGAGGCGTCTTCCCACACTTCGCCGAGCACCATGGCGTTTTCATCCTGCGCTTTCGCGGCGCGGTTCAGGCGGTCAATAAAGCCGTCCGGCAGCTCGTCGACAACGTCCAAGCGCCAGCCGGAAGCACCGGCCTCAAGCCAATGCCGGATGATACCGTCTTCGCCGTTGATATAGTTGTCATACGCGGGATTTTCCTCGCGCACATTCGGCAGCGTGATGAAATTCCACCAACATTCGTAGTCGTTCGGCCAGCTCCGAAAGCTGTACCACGGGTAATACGGGGAAGACTGCGAGCGGTACGCGCCGCCGTCGCCGTAGCGGCCCTCGCGGTTAAAATAAATGCTGTCGCTGCCCGTGTGGCTGAAAACGCCGTCGAGCAAAACGTGAATGTTGCGCTCTTTCGCCGCCGCGCACAGCGAGCGGAAGTCTTCCTCATCGCCGAGCAGCGGGTCAATTTTCTCATAGTTCGCCGTGTCGTAACGGTGGTTGGAGTGCGATTCAAAAATGGGGTTCAGATAAATGCAGGTCACGCCGAGAGACGCTAAATAATCGAGCTTTTCCTCGATGCCCTTTAAGTCACCGCCGAAAAAATCCGAGTTTGTCACAATGCCCTGTGCGTTCGGCTTCCAGTCCGGCTGGTCAAGCCAGTTTTCATGCAGCGTGCGGTCTGCCGGAACGTTTTCTTTCGCTTTGCCGGAGGACGCAAAACGGTCCGGGAAGATTTGATACAAAATGCCGCCCGCAAGCCAGTCCGGCGTTTTATATGCACCGTCGTACACGGTCAGCTGCCAGTCTTCACGTGCACCGGCGCGCGCCTCGCCGCCGAGGTCCTTTTTAAGGACAGAGCGCCCACGCGATGTGCGCAGCTCAAAATGATAGAAGTAAAGCCCCGTTTTCTGCGGCGTAAAGTGGCACTCCCACCACTCATAGTCATTGCCGTTCATGCCGCACCAGAACATATCAAGGCACTCAATGCGGTTATCCGGGTGCTGCACCAAAAGGTAGGAGGCAGAGCACTGCATGTCGCGCGGCAGCGTAATTTTAAAGTGCACACGCGTGCCGTCTGCCACAGCGCCCAGCGGGCTGCGGTGTATGGAATTTCTGGAATTAAATAGCGTCATCGGTAAACTCTCCTGCATGAAGAAGCAGGGCACTACGACCGCAGCGCCCTGCTTTTTACATAAACTTACGTGATATTACTTCTTTTTCGTCTCGGCTTTCGTCTCGACCGGCTTTGCGAGCCAAATGGTGTTCGCATAATCGCGGATGGCGCGGTCGGCAGCGAAAATACCTGCCTTTGCGGTGTTGACAAGGGACATAGAGTTCCACTTGGTCTGGTCCTTATAAAGCTGTTCGGCTTTCTGCTGTGCATGGCTGTAAGAAGCAAAGTCTGCAAGCGCCATGTACTGGTCAACGTTGAGGAGTGCCTGGTGCAGGTTCTGGAACGTCTTGCCGTTAAAGCCCTGGCCGAGAGCATCCATCGCCTTGCGAATGATGTCGTTGTGCTCGTACTGGTTTCTCGGGTTGTAGCCGGAAGCGCGCAGGCTGTTGACCTCGGGCGTCGTCATGCCGAAGAGGATGATGTTGTCGTCGCCCACTGCGTCGTGAATTTCCACGTTCGCGCCGTCCAGTGTGCCGAGGGTGATGGCGCCGTTGATCATAAACTTCATGTTGGAGGTGCCGGAAGCCTCTGTACCCGCAAGGGAGATCTGTTCGCTGATCTCTGCCGCCGGGGTGAGCAGCTCTGCCCAGGATACGCAGTAGTTTTCAACGAAGATGACGCGCAGCTTCTGGTTGACGCGCGGGTCGTTGTTGATGGTATCGGCAAGGCAGACGATGAACTGGAGAATTTCCTTTGCGAAATAGTAGCCCGGGGCTGCCTTTGCGCCGAAGAAGAACGTGTGCGGGGTATAATCCGCGTTCGGGTTTTCGAGCAACCACTGGTATACGGAGAGAATATGCAGCGCATTCATGTGCTGGCGCTTGTACTCGTGCAGACGCTTGACCTGTACGTCGAAAATGCTGTTCGGGTCAACGATCTGGCCCTGCGTGCGCTTAACGTGCTCGGCAAGGCGCTGCTTGTTGTGCAGCTTGATCTCGGCAAGCTTCTTCTGCACGGAGGTATCGTCCTTATACTTCATCAGCTTCTCAAGCTGAGCAGCATCGTGGATGAAGCCGTCGCCTGTCAACTCGGTGATAAGGGAAGCAAGCTCCGGGTTCGACTGGTTCAGCCAGCGACGATGTGCAATGCCGTTTGTGACGTTCTTAAATTTATTCGGCCACTCGGTGTAGAAGTCGTGGAACACGCTGTCCTTCAAAATTTCGCTGTGCAGCGCGGAAACGCCGTTCGTGCTGTGTGTTGCGTATACGGCAAGGTTTGCCATGCGCACATAGCCGTCGTTCAGCGGGGCCATGCGCCAGATCTTGCCTTCGTCCACGCCCTTTGCACGCATCTCAATCCAGAAGCGGCGGTTGATCTCTTCCACAATCTGGTAAATACGCGGCAGACGGGATTTGAACAGGTCTGCGCTCCAGCACTCAAGCGCCTCGCTCATAACGGTGTGGTTCGTGTACGCAATGGTGCGGGTCACAATATTCCAAGCTGCGTCCCACTCGTAGCCGCATTCGTCGAGCATGATGCGCATGAGCTCCGGGATGGCGAGCACGGGGTGCGTGTCATTGAGGTGGATCGCCGCAAGCTTCGGCAGATCATCAAGGGAGCTGTGCGTGTACAGGTGGCGGCGTACGATGTCCTGTACGGAGGCGGAAACGAGGAAGTACTGCTGTGCAAGGCGCAGGCTCTTGCCCTCGTAGTGGTTATCTTCCGGATAGAGAACCTTTGTGACGGTCTCTGCCATAGCTTTCTGCTCCATAGCGCGCATATAGTTGCCGCTGTTGAAGAGCTTCATATCAAATTCGTTGGCTTCCGCACGCCAGATGCGCAGCACAGAAATGCCCTTGCCGTCCATGCCGGAAACATACAAATCGTACGGGATCGCCATAACGGGGTTATAATTCTTATGACGTACGGAATGGTAGTGGTCATGCCACTGCTCTTCAATGTAGCCGTCGAAGTGCACCTCAATGGCGCTTTCGTCGACCTTCTGCATCCAGACCTCGCCGCCCGGAAGCCAGAAGTCCGGCAGCTCCGTCTGCCAACCCTCAACGAGCTTCTGGCGGAAAATACCGTATTCATAGCGCAGGGAATAGCCCATGGCCGGGTAGCCCTGTGTTGCAAGGCCGTCAAGGAAGCATGCGGCAAGACGGCCGAGGCCGCCGTTGCCAAGGCCGGCGTCCGGCTCCTGTTCGTAAAGGTTATCGAGCTTTACGCCCATTTCGGAAAGCGCTTTGCGGAAGCTGTCCTCAAGACCGAGGTTAAACAGGTTGTTCTTCAGGGAGCGGCCCAGCAGAAACTCCATGCACAGGTAGTAGATCTGCTTTGTCTCCTGCTTTTCAGCTTCGTGTACGAACTCATTGCGGCCGCGAACGAGCAGGTCGCGCACCACAAGTGCGGATGCTTTGTAGAATTCATCGTCGGAAGCGTTCTCTGCGGAAACGCCGTAAATGTGCGAGAGCTTCTCACGGATTGCGCTCTTGACCTGCGCGGGGGTCATCTTGTAATTCATTCTTTGTCCTCCATGTGTTATGCGTGAAAAACACGCCAGATTTGTATTATATGCACAAAATTAAATGCGTTTTACTTAAAAAACAAATGGTTTATACCCATTATATACTAAAATCATGAAAAATTCAAGACCAATAGCGGGCGGATAAGCAGAAATTAAAGCTGTGGCTTTGTATAGTTTCGACAGAAAATATCGGCTTTCGGTATAAACCGGCCGAAAACCGCAGTGCGCCTGTCTTTTTTCGACCTTACACACACCGTATACCATTATATAGGGGAAAACAGCGTGTTACAAGTACATTTGTGTAAAATCCGTACGGATTTTGCAGAAAACCGCCGAAATGCCCGTTTTGCGCGCTTTTTTTGACAAGGCAGGGCTTTTGGTATATAATGCAGAACAGAGTATAACCTGCGCAGAATCGGCGCGGGGAAAGGAATCTGTGCAATGGAAAAAACGAGATTCAAACTGAATATCTGCGGCGTGGACGTCACCGTTTCCGGCGATGTGGACCGCGACGGTGCAGAAGCCATCGCAGAGCGTGTGCGCGTGCGTATGGAAGAGGTTTTAAACAACGCCTACGGCGCGACCATAGAGAAAGCGGCGGTCATTGCGGCCATGAACCTGAGCGAGGAGCTTTCCCGCACGGAGGCCGCTTTGAATCAGGCCCGCGAGGAAGCGAATGCCCTGCGCACAAAGACAAAGGAATTTGCCGGTGCGGACGGCCTGAAGGCCCGCCTTTCCGAAGCGGAAATGAAGCTCGGCGTTTTGCAGGAAAAGCTGCGCCTTGCCGAAAACCGCGCCGAAGCTGCGGAAAAGGAAGCGGAAAAAGCGAAAGCCGCTGCCCAAAACGCAGCGCACACGGCAGCTGCAGAACCGCTCGACCTGCCGCCCATCGACCTGCGCAACCCCATGCTGCCCGATTACGGCGACGAAACGGGTCTTGTGAGCTTTTTCGAAAAGGCAGACGTAAAGGAGACCGCGCGTGAAGACGAAGAAGATTGAGGTGCTCGCGCCCGCCGGTAATCCCGCGGCCCTGAAAGCGGCGGTGTTCGCCGGTGCGGATGCCGTGTACATGGGCGGCTCGCTGTTTTCCGCCAGGGCATCGGCGGTGAATTTTTCGCGTGAAGAAATGCGGGAAGCGGTGCTTTTTGCCCGCGAGCGCAATGTGCGCGTGTACGTCACGGTTAACACGCTTTTAAAAGATGACGAACTTCCCGAAGCGCTCGATTTCTGCAAGTTTCTGTGTTCTGTTCCCGTAGACGGCATTTTGATCCAGGACATGGGCCTGTTTAATATTCTGCGCGAAGCCTGCCCCGAGATGCCTTTGCACGCCTCTACCCAGATGAGCCTGCACACGCCCGGCGGCGCGGCCTTATTAAAAGAACTCGGTGCGTCCCGCGTTGTTTTGGCGCGTGAGATGTCTTTGAAAGAAATCGAAGAAGTCTCCAAAAAGACCGATGTGGAGCTTGAAGCTTTCGTGCACGGCGCGCTGTGCATGTCGCTTTCCGGCCAGTGCTATTTCAGCGCCA
Organism: Hominenteromicrobium mulieris; assembly: GCA_021029595.1. Classification (GTDB taxonomy): domain Bacteria; phylum Bacillota; class Clostridia; order Oscillospirales; family Acutalibacteraceae; genus Hominenteromicrobium; species Hominenteromicrobium mulieris. Next base: position 107,553 of record JAJJOY010000008.1, read on the forward strand.
TGCTCGGCGGCCGCAGCGGCAACCGTGGGCGCTGTGCTCAAACCTGCCGTCTGCCGTTTGCCGCGCCCGGTGGCACGGGGCACGACCTCAGTTTAAAGGACATGTCGTTCATCGACCACATCGAAACGCTGCACAATGCCGGCGTATGTTCCGCAAAGATCGAGGGTCGCATGAAGCGGCCGGAATACGTGGCGGCGGCAGTCGCGGCGTGCCGAAAAGCGGCAGACGGCGAGCCTGTGCCGGAAAACCTGCTCGAACATTTAAACGCGGTGTTCTCGCGCTCCGGCTTTACGGACGGCTATCTGTCCGCTCACAGAGGACGCATTATGTTCGGCACCCGCACAAAGGAAGACGTGGAGAGCGCAAATTCCGCCGTGTTCGCGCAGCTGCATACTTTATATAAAAACGAAGCGCAGCGTGTGCCGGTGACATTCACATTAAGCGCCTTTGCGGGCGAAAACCCGCGCGTCACAGTCTCGGACGGCGAAAACGAAGCAGTCGTCACGGCAGAAGACTGCGTATGCGAAATCGCGCAGAAGCTGCCTGTCAACACCGAACGCTGGGAGCAGCAGTTAAGAAAAACCGGCGGCACGCCGTATTTGTGCGAAGCGGTGCAAATTGACACCGATGAAAAAACCGCATTGCCCATTTCCGTTTTGAACGGTCTGCGCCGTGAAGCGCTGGAAAAGCTCGGCGAACAGCGCCGCGAAAAGCCCGCCGTATCGTTTAAAGATATTCCGCTTGATACGCGTACACATGGTGGAAGCGGCCGGCCTAAACTCCGCGCGTTCTTCAAAGACTGCGCGCAGGTGCCGGAAAACATTTCCATGCTGGAAGCGGTCATTCTGCCGCTCGACGCCGACGAAACGACGCGCACGCGCTGCAAAAACGCGGGTGTTGAGGTAATTCTTGCCCTGCCGCGCGCGCTGTGGGGCATCGAAAACGCGGTGCGCGCACGCATGGAAGCGTGCAAAGCCATGGGCGATACGCACTTTTACTGCGGCAATCTCGGTGCGCTCGCCCTGTGCAAGGAACTTGGTGTGTCCGCACACGGCGGATTTTCGCTCAATGTATTCAATACGGAATGCCTGCGCTTTTTTGAAGAATTCGGCTTAGACGATACCGAGCTTTCCTTTGAGCTGACCGGCGACGAAATTCGCGGCCTCGGCGGCGAGCTGCCGCGCGGCATTTTGCTCTACGGCCGTCAGCCCCTGATGCTCACGCGCAACTGTCCGCTTGCAAATTCGCCGAAGGGCTGCTTAAACTGCAAGCATGCGGGCAAAATCCGTGACCGCAAGGGCGTGGAATTTCCCGTGCACTGCACGCGTTTTGAGGGCAAAACCGTGTATTCCGAGGTCTTTAACAGCGTGCCGCTCGTGCTCTTTGACCGCCCCGTTTCAAATGTCGATTTCGGTGTTTTACGCTTCTCTGTGGAAAACGCCGTGGAAACGCAGGCGATTTTAGACGCTGCCGTTCGTCATGAAAAGCCGCATTCCGACTGCACCCGAGGACTTTTCCTCCGCGGCGTGCTTTGATTGTGGAAAACTCGGTGGAAAGTGTTTAGAACTTTCTTTTTGAACAGACTGTGAACTCAAAAAAACCGCAGAAATAAGCCGTTTTTCATTTTCCACAGCGCTGTGGAAACAGTTATCCACAATGAGGGAAAACCGGGAAAAAGTGTGAAAAACGGGAATTTTTGGGATACTGTATATAGACAAGGAGCAAAAAATGGAACAAAATATGGTTTTAAAACTGATGCGTGTGCGCGAGGGTGCGATCATCCCGAAGCAGGCGACGGCGGGCAGCGCGGGCTATGACCTGTGCGCGTGTATGGACGCCCCGCAGACGATCGAGCCGGGCGAGCGCTGCGTATTTCCGAGCGGTCTTGCGGCGGAGATCCCCGCGGGTACGGCGGGCTTCGTTTTCACTCGCAGCGGTCTCGGCATCAAAAAGGGCATTCATGTCACGAACGGTGTCGGTGTCATCGACAGCGATTACCGCGGCGAAATCCAGATCGGCCTGCACAATCTCAGCGCGGAGCCGTACACGGTGCAGCCGGGCGAGCGCATTGCGCAAATGATTATTATGCCGTATTTCGCGCCGGTGATTGAGGAGGTCACATCTCTAACGGAGACTGACCGCGGTGCGGGTGGATTCGGAAGCACGGGGACAAAATAAATTTTCAAATTGCGGCGGTGTTCACGATTTTTCGGTTGAAGCTCCGCCGCTGTTTTGTTATACTGAATAAGTATGAGTACCGTGCGCCGCAAAGACGCGCTGCTTACCAAAGTTTTACCCGTTTCGGGAGGTCTTATCCTATGGGTTCTCTGCAATCTACGATCATGGCGGGTCTTTCCTCGCTTTTTTCTCTTTTTTCAACATCTATCAAAGACATCGGCATCGACCTCGGCACGGCCAACACGCTCGTTTATGTGCGCGGTGAGGGCATCGTGCTGCGCGAGCCGTCCGTGGTGGCGGTGGACGCGAACTCCAACGAGGTTTTAGCCATCGGCAAAAAGGCCAAAGAAATGCTCGGCCGCACGCCGGAGTCCATCACGGCGGTACGCCCGTTAAAAGACGGCGTCATTGCGGATTTTGAGGTGACGGCAGCCATGCTCAAATACTTTGTGCGCAAGGCCATCAAGGCCGGTTCGTTCACGCGCCCGCACATCGTCATCTGCATTCCCTCCGGCGTTACGGAGGTGGAGCGCCGCGCGGTGGAGGACGCCGCAAAGCAGGCGGGCGCAAGCCGTGTAGAGCTCATTTTGGAGCCGGTCGCGGCGGCCATAGGCGCAGGGCTGCCCACGGGCGAGCCGGTTGCGAGCATGGTTCTGGACATCGGCGGCGGCACAAGCGAAACGGCGGTCATCTCCTACGGCGACCCCATCGTGGCAGATTCCGTCCGTGTGGCAGGCGATAAATTTGACGCAGCTATTGTTTCGTACTTGCGCAAAAAGTACGGTGTGCTTATCGGCGAACGCACTGCGGAGGACGTGAAATTGCAGATCGGCTCCGCTTACCCGCTTGAGGAACTCGGCAGTGTCTCCATGGAGGTGCGCGGTCGCAGCGCGGCGGATGGCCAGCCGAAAAATATTACCGTCACGGCAGAAGACGTGCGCGAGGCGCTTTTGGTGCCGCTGAAAGCTGTGTTCGAGTCCGTACACCGCGTTTTGGAGCGGACCCCGCCGGAGCTTTCCGCAGATCTTTTGAATATGGGTCTCACGCTCACGGGCGGTGGTGCACTGCTGCGTGGCTTAGACCGCTTTTTGCATGAAGCGACGGGCCTGCCCGTGCAGGTCGCGGAGCGCCCGCTCGACTGCGTAGCCGAGGGTGCAGGCCGCACATTAGAGGGCAAAGCGCATATCCCCGCAAACGCGCGCGGCGCGGTAAAAGCTGCAGAAAAATAAATTGAATTTGACTTTAAATAAAAATCGAAAGGCAGGTGCGGCGCATGGAGAAATTCACCTCTAAAAATTTTAAAATTTTAATGATCGCGGTTGTCATTCTGCTCGGCGTGCTCGTGTACGGCTTAAACGCCGGAACATCCGTGTTCTCAAACGTGTTCGGCACGGTATCCGCACCGTTGCTCACGGCGGGGACGAATACCACCGGGGGTGCAAAGGAGTTTTTAAATTTGGACGGCATGTCCAAAGAGGAGCTTAAAGCGCTGTACAACGACCTTTCGGAGGAAAACCGGAAGCTGCGCGAACAGCTCGTGGATTACTACACCTTAAAAGACGAGAATGCTTCGTATGAAAATATCCTCTCCGTCAAAAAAGCCATGCCCGACCTGCAATTAGCCGCGGGAAGCGTCGTAGGGCGCGACCCGAACGACGTGTTCGGTGATTTCACCATCAACTGCGGCAGCCTTGCGGGCGTATCCGTCGGCGATGCCGTCATCACGGAAACGGGCGTCGTGGGCGTTGTGGAGGAGGTCTACGCCGCGTCAAGCCGCGTGCGGTCGATTTTATCCGAAAAGACGCAGATCGGCGCCACGGATAAATCATGCAAGGAAAGCGGCGTCGTCACAAGCGACATCCAGTTCGCAAACAGCGGCAAGGTAAAAATGCTGTACCTTACAAGAGATACCGAGGTGCAGCCGGGCTCCATCATTACCACGAGCGGCGCGGGCGGCGTGTTTCCGGGCGATTTGCTCATCGGGCGTGTGGACAGTGTGGAGCGCAGCAACGCGGATTCCTCGTACTATGCCATTTTGACCCCATACGTGGATGTAACCGAGGTGACGGACGTCTTCGTCGTGACGGATTTCGACGGCAAGGGCGACGTTACAACCGGCTTGCCGGAGACGAATAACAAAGATGAAGAAGACCCCGCGCAGACCGCAAGCAAGGGAAATGAATAAAAGGAGTGAACAGCTGTGCCGAACCGCAAAAAATGGATACGCTATGTCTTGTATGCGGTCGAGATCCTGCTGCTGTTCCTGTTACAGGATACACCGGGGCTGCTGCCGCAGATCATGGGCGTAAAACCGCTTCCGGTGCTCTCTGCCGCGCTCACCATTGCCATGGTGGAGGCGTGCACACCCGCTATGGCGTTCGGCATGTACGCCGGGTTTCTTGCCGATATCGGTAGCGGGGCTGTGTTCGGGTATCACGCGCTCACGTTCGGCGTGCTGTGCTTTTTGCTGAGCGGTCTGTGCGGCACCAGAATTCAAATTCAGCTTTTCACATCGGTATTGATGGGTCTGTGGAGCTGTGCCGTCGCCGTTTTGCTCGATTGGCTCGCGCTGTACGTTGCAGCCGGGTATTCACTGACGCTGTACGCGCTCGTCACAAAGTATCTGCCCATCTATTTTTACACGCTTTTAACGATACCCGCGTGCTACGGTTTGCAGGCGTGGGTGCGAAAGCCCCGCGTGCGCAGCGCCATACGGCGGCGCAGGTCAAAGCTGCATAAGCTGCAAAAAATTTAAGTTTTCAACGAAGGGAGACGACAGCTGTGAAAAAAGGACGCGGCCGCTATATTTTCTGCGGCGTTATGCTTGCTGCCGTCTTTCTTTTGTATATCGGGCGGCTTGCCCAGTGGCAGCTTTTAGAGGGCAGCACGTTTGAAGAGGAGGCCGTACAGTCCTCCGCGACGTACTTAAAGCTCACCGGCACGCGCGGCGAAATTTTGGACTGTAACGGAAACGTGCTCGCAGGCAACCGCTCCGTGTATAATGCCATATACAGTCGTCTTTCCGGCAGCAATGAAACGCGCAATGCCGTCGTTTTGGAGGCTGTAAAGCTGCTCGAAACGCTGAACGTCCCGTGGACGGATCTCCTTCCCATCGAAATCAAATCGGGCAAATATCAGTTTAAAACCAAAATGACCGCCGAGATCGAAACGCTGAAAAGCGAAGACATCTTAGACTTACCCTCGAGCGCTACGGCAGACGAGTGCATGGAATCGCTCATCGAGCGGTATGACCTCGAAGCCTATACAAGCCCCGAAAACATCCGCCGCATCGCGTCCGTGCGCTACGGCATGGAGCGCGCGTATTTCAGCCGTACGAACCCGTTCGTGCTCGCAAAAGATATTTCCATCGAAACGGTGGAGCTCTTAAGTGAGCGCAGCGTAGATTTGCCGGGTATTGAAACGCAGGTGGAGCAGACGCGCGAATACCCGGAGGGCGATTTGGCCCCGCATATCGTCGGCACGCTGGGTGCCATTTCGCAGGAGCAGTACGATGCCGCCGAGGAAGCGGGCAACACGTATTCCGCCTCAAACGTTTCCGGCTATTCCTATACGGATACCGTCGGCCAAAGCGGCATTGAGAGCGTGTTCGAGTCTACCCTGCGCGGCAAAAACGGCAAAGAGAGCGTCACAACGGATGCTACCGGCAAAGTGACCTCCACCACCGTGACGGAGCCGCCGGAAGCGGGCGACTCCGTGTGGCTTACCATAGACAGCAATGTGCAGCGCGCGGCCGTAAACGCGCTCGCCGAGCAGATTGAAGCGAAGCCGACCGAAGACTGCGAGGCCGGTGCGGTTGTCGCCTTGGACGTGAACACCGGCGGCATCATCGCCAGCGCGACCTACCCGAATTTCGACCTTGAAAAGTACAATACGGACGATGCGTATTTGACGCAGCTTTATGCGGACGAAAGCCAGCCGCTTTTCAACCGCGCATTAAACGGCATCTTTACGCCGGGTTCCGTTTTTAAGCCCCTTGTCGCCTTGGCGGCGCTGGAGGAAGGCGTCATCACGCCGACCTCTCACCCCGTGAACTGCGACGGCGCGTACCACTATTATGCGCCGGATTACGAACCGGGCTGCCTCGGCGTGCACGGCGAGGTGGATGTGTACGGCGCCATCCGCAACTCCTGTAACGCGTTTTTCTTTGACGTGGGCCGCATGCTGACCATTCACAAAATGCACACGTATGCAGAGCTGTTCGCTCTCGGCGAAAAGACCGGGTGTGAATTGAACGAGACTGCGGGCATCATGTCCGACCCCAAAACGTATACGGAGCGCCACGGCGCAAATTGGTATGACGGCCTCACCATTCAGGCAGCCATCGGCCAGTGCGACGATATGTTCACGCCAATCGAGCTTGCGGAATACTGCGCCATGATCGCAAACGGCGGCACGCGCTACAAAACGCATTTCTTAAATAAAGTCACGGACTACGACCGCGCGGTGGAAAAAGAGACCGCAGAGCCGGAGGTCGTGTTAAAAGCGGAGATTGAAGACGGATATTTCAAGGTCGTGCGCGAGGGCATGCGGCAGGTGTGCACAGAGGGCACGGCGGCCTCGACCTTTTCGGATTTCGGCATTGCCGTTGCGGGCAAGACCGGCACGGCAGAAAACGCCGACCATTCCGATAACCTGACGTTCATCGGCTTTGCGCCGTACGAGAACCCGGAGATTGCCGTGGCGGTCGTCATCGAATACGGTGGCAAGGGCGATGCCGCAAAAGAGACGGCAAAGGCCGTTTTTGAAGCTTATTTTGCCGAAACGCTCCAAAAGGAGGCAAAAAACGCAGAAACCACGGTAACAGAGGGTGCGGAATGACGCGTGCTTAGGGAGGATATTTGTCTGCTTCGACAAAAAAGCCGCCGTGTTTTTGTCTCGCTGTGATAAAATTGCGGTATAGCCATTTTTACTTTTGACTACCGTGCATTTTTGTGTTATTATGTTTAATGAGGTATTATCTATGGGTACTGCTATTGTTGTCACATCGGGAAAAGGCGGCGTGGGAAAATCCACCGTTTCGCTTGGGCTGGCTTCTCAGTTTGCGGCGGGCGGCGAACGCGTTCTGCTTTTGGATTGTGACGCGGGCCTGCGCAGTCTGGACCGTATGACCGGCACAGAGGAAGCGCTCGTGTTTGACAGTTCGGACGTTGTGGCAGGGCGCTGCGCGCCTGCGGATGCGATTTACCCGTGCGTGACCATGCCCGGCGTGTCTTTAATGCCTGCCCCGGCAAGCGGCGAAGATCTTGTGCCGGAACGCGTCATGCTTAGACTCGTTCCGCTTTTAAAGCGCTATTTTGACCGCGTGATCCTTGATTCTCCCGCGGGCGTGGGGCGTGGCTTCCGCGCGGCGGCAGCGGCGGCGGACTGCGCGCTTATTGTGTGCAACTCGGACCCCGTGTGTATCCGCGATGCGTCCATCGTGCGCAGGCTTTTAACAGAGCTTGAGGTACCGCAGCAGCGGCTCGTCATCAATCGCTTTAACGCCGAATATTTCGGCAGCCTTTCCGCCGGGCGGGAAGACGCCGGCGGCCTGCGCGACCTCGATGACGTCATCGACCAAAGCGGCGTGCGGCTCATCGGCATCGTACCCGAAGATAGACAAATGACGGCTGCTTTTCAGCGTGGCTGCGTGCCGGCGGATGACCTGCCCGGCATGACGGCGCTTTCCCGCATAGCGGCACGCATGAACGGTGTTTCGGTTCCCTTATCGTTGTGACATTTGGGATAGGGGCCGAATGATTATAAACAGGGAGGAATTTTCATGAATATCGCGCTTACGGCGCATGACGCAAAAAAAGAGCTTATGGTACAGTTCTGCATCGCTTACTGCGGCATCCTGAGCCGGCATAATCTCTGTGCGACCGGCACCACCGGTAAGCTTGTAGAGGAAGCAACCGGTCTTTCGGTCCACCGCTTTTTAAGCGGCCCACAGGGCGGCGATCAGCAGATTGCGGCGCGTATCTCCTGCAACGAGATCGACCTTTTGCTGTACTTCCGCGACCCCATGCAGAAGCAGGCACTGGAGCCGCACGATAAAAACCTGCTCCGTCTCTGCGACCTGAATAACATTCCCGTGGCGACGAACATCGCAACGGCAGAGGTGCTCATCCATGGTCTCGAGCGCGGCGACCTCGATTGGCGCGAGATTGTAAAGCTGTAAATTTAAAACCAAAGCGTATGCTTTGAAAATACACCGGCATTGACCGGGAAGAGTATCTGCTATGGGGCACAAAACAGAGAGCGCCGCAAATGCTGAGAGCGGCGCGTGCATCCGGCAGAGAAAGACACCCGTGAGCCGCACGAAAGTGCGTTTTCCGCGTTAAGGAAAGAAAGGGGAGGGGAAGCTTTCGCTTTTTCTCCCGAAAAAGGGTGGCACCACGAACCTGTTTCGTCCCTTATCCGTTTTGGGTAAGGGTTTTTTTATTTTTCATGAATGAGAGGGATATTTTATGGAATTGATCACAAAAGCGCCTAAGGGCACCGTGGATATCATTCCGGGTGAATCCGAAAAATGGTCGCTTGTGGAAGCCGTTATGACGGATGAAGCGGAACTGAACGGCTTTTCCGAGATCCGCACCCCGGTGTTTGAGCACACCGAGCTTTTCCTGCGCTCCGTCGGCGACACCACCGACGTGGTGGAAAAGCAGATGTACACGTTTGAAGATAAGGGCGGCCGCTCCATTACGCTGCGCCCGGAGGGCACGGCGGGCGCTGTGCGCGCCATGCTGGAAAACGGCCTGTATAACGGCGGTTACCCGGTAAAGCTCTACTATAAGACCTCCTGCTACCGCTACGAAAAGCCGCAGGCGGGCCGTCTGCGTGAGCTGCACCAGTTCGGCGTGGAGATGTTCGGCACCGCAGAACCGGCGGCGGACGCACAGGTCATCGCTATGGCTATGTCCATTTTCAATCGTCTCGGCCTTGCCGATGACATTGAGGTCTCCATCAACTCCATCGGCTGCCCCACCTGCCGTGCGGAGTACAGAAAGGCGCTGAGAACGTATTTTGAAGGCTATAAGGATCAGCTCTGCGAGACCTGCAATTCCCGCTTGGAGCGCAACCCCATGCGCATTCTGGACTGCAAAAGCCCCGTTTGCGGCGAGATTGCCAAGGGCGCGCCGAAAATCACGGATTATCTCTGCGACGACTGCCGTGCGCACTTTGAAAAGGTACAGATGCTGCTGAAATCTATCGATATTCCGTTTTCCATCGATCCCGGCCTCGTCCGCGGCCTCGATTACTACACCCGCACCGTGTTTGAGTTTCCTTCGAAGCGCTTCGGCTTTGCGCTCGGCGGCGGCGGACGCTACGACGGCCTTGTGGAAGAAGTCGGCGGCAAGCCCACACCGGCGCTCGGCTTCGGTCTCGGTCTTGACCGTATCCTGATGGCGATGAACGAGATGGGCGCAGACTTCGGAAATGACTCAAAGTGCGAGGTCTACATTGCGTCTTTGGGCGAAGCGGCGCAGATGAAGGCGTTTCAGCTCACCGAAAAAATGCACAGCTGCGGCATCGCGGCAGACTGCGACCTGTGTGCACGCGGTCTGAAAGCTCAGATGAAATACGCCGACAAAATCGGCGCGCAGTACAGCATCGTCCTCGGCGACGATGAGATCGCAAACGGCGAAGCCGTGCTTAAAAACATGAAGACGGGCGAAAAGAAGAAGATCTCCCTTAACGATGACTTTGTTGATACGTACATCACGGCCGTCACCGAACAGGAAGACGCCATGCCCATCACATTTTAACCGGTCACACTAACGAAAGAGGAAATCAATCATGACACAATCGAGAACCCATACCTGCGGCGAACTCCGCCTTGCAAACGCAGGCGAGACCGTCACACTGGTCGGCTGGATGGAAAACATCCGCGAAGTCGGCAATAACTTTGCGTTTTTGGTGCTGCGCGATTTCTACGGCACCACGCAGGTCGTCATCGAAAACGAAGAGATGATGAACATTGTAAAGCCCCTCAATAAGGAATCCACGATTTCCGTTACGGGCATCGTGCGCGAGCGCACCAGCAAAAACCCGAAGCTCCCCACCGGCGACATCGAGATCGCGCCGACGGAGATCACCGTGCTCGGCCGCTGCCGTTATAACGAGCTGCCGTTCGAGATCAACCACTCCCGCGAAGCGGACGAGAGCCAGCGTTTAAAATACCGCTATCTCGACCTGCGTAATCCGGAAGTGAAAGCCAACATCATCCTGCGCTGCAACGTTGTTTCCGCTTTGCGCACCGCTATGACGGAGCACGGCTTTTTAGAGATCACCACGCCGATCCTCACGGCTTCTTCGCCGGAGGGCGCGCGCGATTACCTCGTCCCGGCGCGTAAGCACCCGGGCAAGTTCTACGCCCTGCCGCAGGCACCGCAGCAATTTAAGCAGCTCCTCATGACCGCGGGCTTTGACCGCTACTTCCAGATTGCACCGTGCTTCCGCGACGAGGATGCGCGCGGCGACCGTTCTCCGGGCGAATTCTACCAGATGGATATGGAAATGGCGTTTGCCTCGCAGGAAGACGTTTTTGCCGTCATCGAAGACGTTCTCCCGCCGATTTTTGCAAAGTACGGCACGTATAACATCGCGTCCTCCGCACCGTTTGCCCGCATCCCGTACCGTCAGGCCATGGAGGAGTTCGGCTCCGATAAGCCGGACCTGCGCATCGACCTGCGCGTCAAGGACGTTACGGACATTCTGCAAAACTGCGGCTTCGGCCCGTTTGAAAACAATATCGTCAAGGCTGTCCCGGTTTCAAACTGCAAGCTTGCCCGCAAGGCGGTCGATAAGCTCTGCGCAGACGTAGAGGTGCAGGCCGGCCAGAAGCCGTACTGGTTCAAGGTCGATGAATCCGGCGCCATTGCCGGCGGCATCGCAAAGTTTATCAATGCGGATGAAAAGACCGTGGAAGCCGTCAAATCCGCGCTGTCTCTCGAGCCGAATACGCTCGTGTTCCTCTCCGCAGGCAAGCGTGAGGAGGCCCAGAAGACCGCAGGCGTCATGCGTCGTATGCTCGGCGCGGCGTGCGAGGGCCACATGGATAAAGAGCGCTACGAGTTCTGCTGGATCGTCGATTTCCCAATGTACGAGATCGGCGAGGAATCCGGCGAGCTGGAGTTCTGCCACAACCCGTTCTCCATGCCCTCCGGCGGTATGGAAACGCTGCTTAAGGCCGAGCGCGGCGAGATTGACCCGCTCGACATTCTGGCAGACCAGTACGACCTCGTTTGCAACGGCGTAGAGCTCTCCTCCGGTGCTGTGCGTAACCATGACCCGGAGATCATGGTTAAGGCGTTCGAGATGGTACGCCTCGGCGAAGACGATGTAAAGGCGAAGTTCCCGGCCATGTACAACGCATTCTGCTACGGAGCGCCGCCGCACGCCGGCATCGCCCCGGGCGTAGACCGCATGGTTATGCTGCTCTCCGGCGAAGAATCCATCCGCGAGGTCATCGCGTTCCCGATGAACAAGAGCGCACAGGATGTCATGATGGACGCACCGTCCAAAGTCACCGAGGCACAGCTCAAAGAGCTGCACATCGCCGTGACGGAAGAAGAGTAATGTTCTCTTTAGAACAGAACACGTATAAAAACGCGCGGCTCGGCGATACCGATTTCACGGACGCCGAGCTGCGCGGCTATACGTTTGAAAATTGCGACCTGCGCGGCGCGATGTTTTCCGGCGCTTTGCTTGAAAAATGCCGCTTTTCTGCGTGTGCGTTCGATTTTTCTCGCTTAAACGACGTTTTGGCGCGCGGCTGTTCGTTTGAAAACTGCACGTTTTCGGGCGCAAGCCTGTTTGTCACCGCGTTTGAGAATTGCCGTGTCTCGGGCTGCTCCTTTGCGGGCGCAGACCTCACCGGTTGGGCCGTGCGCGGCGGCACACTCGAATACTGTGTGCTCGATCATTGTCCGCTCAAAAAGCAGGACTTTTCCGGCATCAGTCTGCGCGGTACAAGCTTTGCGGAAGCGGACCTCGAAAAAGCCGATCTTTCCGGCTGCGACCTTACGGAGACCGTGTTCCGCAATGCGCAGCTGAAAGAATGCGACCTGCGCCGTGCCAAATTTTCGCGCACCGATATCCGCTTTGCAAAAATGCAGAAAACAAAGATCGATTTGGAGGGCGCGGTGTATCTCGCAGGACTGCTCGGCGCTGTCGTCAACTAAAAAAGCCGGCAAAAAATTTCGTGAAAAAACGCGTTTTATTTTGTCAACCGCCGTATGGCGTGCATAGGGCTTATAAACGGGTATAGACGGTGTACAACCGCGCCGAAATGTGCCCCGAAAACCGTGAAAAAACGCCATGAAATCACAAGTTATACCGCGCGTTATGGAAAAAACCGCTTCTATGACGCGCGGTATATTTTGTTATTATTATGTAAACCTAATACTATATATAGTGGTTTTGACACTAAATATGCCCTTGACATGTATAGGAAAAGCGCCTATAATCGAAAGTACAGAAAGCGCAAAGCGAAGGCTTTTAGGCTTTGCCGCAGGGGAGAAACGGAAAGGGAAGTTAAACGTATGATTCGATATATTGTCAAGCGCAGCGGGGACAAGGTGTCGTTCGATGCGCGGAAAATCAAAAGCGCCATTTTTAAGGCCAATACCAGGATCGCCGCAGAGCGTATGAGCGACGCCGATCTGAACGAATTGACCGAAGAGGTGCTCACGGCGCTTGAAAAGCTGCCGGGTACACCCACGGCGCAGGAAATTCAAAACGTGGTGGAGGAAAAGCTTCTTGCCGCCGATTACGCCAAAACGGCGAACGCTTACATCAATTATCGCACGGAGCACGAGCACCTGCGCGAAATGGACGACGAGCTCGTGAAGATTTTTGAAAACCTCACGTTCCGCCCGTCCGAAGAGGATGACTTAAAGCGCGAAAACGCGAATATCAACGCCGATACCGCCATGGGCACCATGCTGAAATACGGCTCCGAAAGCGCCAAGGCGTTTTACGATAAATATGTCATCCCGCCGGAGATTGCCGAAGCACACGCGAGCGGCGACATCCACATTCACGATAAAGACTTTTACGCCCTCACCGAAACATGCTGTCAGATTGACCTTTTAAAGCTGTTTCAAGACGGATTTTCCACAGGCCACGGCTATTTGAGAGAGCCGAACGACATCCGCAGCTACGCCGCGCTCGCGTGCATCGCCATTCAGGCAAACCAAAACGAGATGCACGGCGGCCAAAGCGTGCCGAATTTCGACTACGCTATGGCGGAGGGCGTGAAGAAAACATACCGCAAGCAGTATTTCCGTGCGCTTGCGCAGTATATTGAGGTGCGGTTTGATATGAGCGCCTCCGATGCCGCCGCGCTGACGGCTGCCATCAAAGAAGCGCTCGGCACCGATGTCACAATGCACACCGCAGAAGCTTACGCCGAAAAGCTGCGCGCGTTTCTGCCGCGCCATCAAGCAGAAAACGGCTTCCAGATCATCACGGGCGACGCTGCCCGCGCCGCCGCGGAATACGCCGCAAAGACCGCCTACAAAGAGACGGATGCTGCCACGTATCAGGCCATGGAAGCGCTCGTCCACAATTTAAACACCATGAATTCCCGCGCCGGCGCACAGGTACCGTTTAGCTCCTTAAACTACGGCACGGATACCTCGCCGGAGGGCAGAATGGCCGTGCACAACCTGCTCCGCGCTACGGAAGCGGGGCTCGGCGACGGCGAAACACCCATTTTCCCGGTCCAAATTTTCAAAGTCAAGGAGGGCGTCAACTACAATGAGGGCGACCCGAACTATGACCTGTTCCGCCACGCGCTGCGCTGCTCCGCCAAGCGCCTGTTCCCGAATTTCAGTTTTTTGGACGCCCCGTTCAACCTGCAATACTATAAACCCGGCGATTATAACACCGAGGTGGCGTACATGGGCTGCCGTACGCGCGTCATGGGCAATGTATTCGATAACACAAAGGAAGTCACCTGCGGCAGAGGCAATTTGAGTTTCACCTCCATCAACCTGCCGCGCATCGGCATTGAAGCGAAGGGCGATATGAAAACGTTCTATAAGCTGCTCGATGAAAAAATCGCGCTCGTGGAAGAACAGCTTCTGCACCGCTTCAAAATCCAGTGCAGCAAAAAGGTGTATAATTATCCGTTCCTCATGGGGCAGGGCGTGTGGATCGATTCCGAAAAGCTCGACCGCAACGATTCCGTCGCCGAAGTCTTAAAGCACGGCACCTTAAGTGTTGGCTTCATCGGCCTTGCCGAGACCTTAAAAGCCCTCACCGGTAAGCACCACGGCGAAAGCGAAGAAAGCTGGAAGCTGGGGCTTGAGATTATCTCCCATATGCGGGAGAAAATGGACGAAAAAAGCCGTGAGACCGGCCTCAACTTCACCTTGCTCGCAACGCCCGCAGAGGGGCTTTCCGGCCGCTTTGTGCGCATAGACCAAAAGAAATACGGCAAAATTCCCGGCGTTACGGACAGAGAGTATTACACAAACTCGTTTCACGTGCCGGTGTACTACCCCATCAGCGCCTATGAAAAGATTCGCAGAGAAGCGCCGTTTCACGCGCTCACGAATGCGGGGCATATCAGCTACGTGGAGCTCGACGGCGATACGTGCAAAAACATCGACGCATTTGAAAGCATCGTGCGCTGCATGAAAGAAATGGGCATCGGCTATGGCTCGGTCAACCACCCCGTAGACAGAGACCCTGTGTGCGGGTATAACGGCATCATCGACAAGGTGTGCCCGAGGTGCGGCAGAAGAGAGGGCGAAGGCGTTCCGCTCGAAAGGCTTCTGGAGCTGAAAAAGCGCTACCACGACGTCCCGGATTATTCGCATTTAATTAGATAGAGCAAAGTTACCGTTAACGGTGATTAAAAGTTTCGCCCGCCTTTTCAAAGGCGGTGGGGTCTTGGGGCGAAGCCCCGAGTCGCTTTCTGCAGAAAACGAAATCTATTTGCCTACCAAAAATCAGGACGGGAACTTCAACAGTCCGGTGGACTGTTGAAGTGTGGGAGACCCAATTAGGGGGTCTCCCAATGAACTTGCATCGCAAGTTCATAAAAGCAAAAACGGCAACACATGGGTTTAACCTGAACGACAAGTCGTTTAGCTATGGTTTTGTGCTTTTGATGATTGAAAATCATCAATTTCGCTGCGCGAAACCAGCCCAAGAATCACCTAAAAGGCGGCATCCGCTGCCTTTAGAAAAATTGAAATGAATGTAAAAATGTATTTATAAAAAGAATCGAGGCAGTTATCATGTCACCCAAAACGCAGAAAAATACAAAAACCATCATCGTCGGCGAAGGCCGCGGGTTCGACCGCATCCGCCGCATCACAGGCTACCTTGTCGGCACCACCGACCGCTGGAACGACGCCAAACGCGCCGAAGAACACGACCGCGTAAAGCACAGCCTGTAAGGCACGGCAAAATGGAAATCCGCATTTCCGGCATCGTGAACGATTCCATCGTGGACGGGCGCGGCATCCGCCTCACCGTGTTCACACAGGGCTGTCCGCACCATTGTCCCGGCTGCCATAACCCCCAAACGCATGATTTTGCGGGCGGCAGGGTGGAAGACACCGATGTCATCTTTGACATGTTCAAAAAAAATCCGTTGCTGCGCGGCATCACATTTTCGGGCGGTGAGCCGTTCTGCCAGCCAAAGCCGCTTTTAGCGCTCGCAAAGCAGGTGCACGCCCTGCATAAAGACGTCACCGCCTATTCCGGCTGGACATATGAGCAGCTTGTTTCTATGCACAGCCCCGATGTGGACGCGCTTTTAAACGCGTGCGACGTTCTGGTGGACGGGCCGTATATCGAACAGCAGCGCAATCTTGAGCTGCTCTTTCGCGGCAGCGAAAACCAGCGTCTTATCGATATGAACGCCACCCGCCGAAACGGACGCGTAACGCTTTTACAGCTCGATTATTAAAAAACTCCGCAAATTTCCTCTGATATGCGCTAAATCAATACCGCTATATCGAAAAAAGATGGGGGTAATTCATGATTTTGTAATTGATTATGCGGAAAACTTGTGGTAGAATAAAGACAAATGGGTTATTTTACATTTTATTTGCCTTTTTGGCGAAAGGAGAAATAACAATGACTAACAACAAGACAATTCTTGCTTGGATCGACGAGATGAAAGCTCTTGTCAATCCGGATCAGGTTGTTTGGATCGACGGCTCCGAAGAGCAGCTCGAAGAGCTCCGCAAGGAAGCGGTTGAGTCCGGCGAAATGATCAAGCTGAATCAGGAAAAGCTCCCGGGCTGCTACTATCACAGAACAGCTCCGAATGATGTTGCCCGTGTTGAGGACAGAACCCTCATCTGCTCCAGAAAAGAAGAGGACGCAGGCCCGACCAACCACTGGAAAGAGCCGCAGGAAGCATACAAGATGCTGTACGATATTGCTCGTGGCAGCTACAAGGGCCGTACCATGTACGTTATCCCGTACTCCATGGGCCCGGTCGGTTCCCCGCTCGCTAAGATCGGCGTTGAGCTGACAGACTCCATCTATGTTGTTCTCAACATGTCCATCATGACCAGAGTCGGTCAGAAGGTCATGGACGTTCTCGGCGACAGCAACGACTGGGTTCGCGGTCTGCACTGCAAGTGCGACGTTGACCCGGAGAAGCGCTGGATCTGCCAGTTCCCGGAAGACAACACCATCATCTCCGTAAACTCCGCTTACGGCGGCAACGTTCTGCTCGGCAAGAAGTGCTTCGCTCTGCGTATCGCTTCCTATCAGGCTAAGAACGAAGGCTGGATGGCAGAGCACATGCTCATCCTCGGCGTTGAGAACCCGAAGGGCGAGGTTAAGTACGTTTGCGCTGCATTCCCGTCTGCTTGCGGCAAGACCAACCTGGCTATGATGATTCCGCCGGAAGGCTACCGTGCAAAGGGCTACAAGGTCTGGACCGTCGGCGACGACATCGCTTGGATGCGCAAGGGCCCGGATGGCAGACTGTATGCCATCAACCCGGAAAACGGCTTCTTCGGTGTCGCTCCCGGCACGAACATGAAGTCCAACCCGAACGCTCTTATCTCCACCCAGAAGGGCACCATCTTCACCAACGTTGCGCGTAACCTCGATGACAACACCGTTTGGTGGGAGAGCCTCGACAAGAACCCGCCGGTTAACGCAGAAGAGTGGAAGGGCGCTAAGGTAAACGGCCCCGAGTATGTTGCTGCTGGCAACAAGCTGGCTCATCCGAACAGCCGCTTCACCGCTCCTACCGCTAACTGCCCGTGCCTCTCCAGCGAGTTTGAGAACCCGCAGGGTGTTCCGGTCTCCGCTATCGTCTTCGGCGGCCGCCGTCCGGATACGGTTCCGCTGGTTTACCAGTCCAGAAGCTGGAACAACGGTGTCTTCATCGGCTCCATCACCGGCTCCGAGACCACCGCAGCCGCTGCAGGTGCAGTCGGCGTTGTCCGTCGTGACCCGATGGCTATGCTCCCGTTCTGCGGCTACAACATGGGCGACTACTTCAAGCACTGGATCGAAATGGGCGAGATGCTCGGCGACAAGGCTCCGAAGATCTTCAACGTCAACTGGTTCCGTGTCGACGAAGACGGCCACTTCATTTGGCCGGGCTTCGGTGACAACCTCCGTGTTCTCGAGTGGATCCTCAAGCGCTGCGATAACGAAGTTGACGCTGTTGAGACGGCAATCGGCTACGTTCCGAAGCCGGAAGACATCAACCTCGAAGGCCTCAAGGACTTCGATGAGGAGAAGCTCGCTTCCATCCTCAAGGTTGATAACGCTAAGTGGGCTAAGGAAGCTGCCGGCGTAGAGGAATTCTACAAGAAGTTCGGCGACAAGCTCCCGCAGGAGCTCAGAGACGAGCTCAACGGCCTCGAAGAGCGCACCAAGGCTTAATCAAAACTTAAATCGTAAGATTTAACGCATAGAAAGCGCCGCTTTTGGTTCACCCCGGAAGCGGCACTTTTGCATATTTATGGATGTTTTTGCACGGCGTTTGGCACAATTTATCCGTCAATTTCCATCGCAAATTACCCTCGAAGCTCAAAACAAAAGCACGCAGATTTAAGTGATCTGCGTGCTTTTCTCATATCTTTGTCCAGCAAAAAGATTTCGCCGTTTGCGAATGGCGACCAAAGGCGTTGCCTTTGGAAACCACCAGCTTTTTGAAAAAAGTTGGATTAAAAACTTTTAATCGCCGTTGTCGGCAACTCGCTTATCTTACCTTCCAGCGGTCGTTATACGTGCCGGAAAGGTCTGCAATCTTGCCGCTGTCTTCTTTCTCTTCCTTCACGTGTGAGGTCGCTCTGCGCTCGTTTAAATATTTCAGGAACAGCTCGCCGTCTACCGGCACAGCCTGCGGCTTGCCCGTCCAGTCGGAAAGGTGAATGGCGTTCGAGATATTCAGGCCGTTAATGCCCTCATAGCCCGGCGCCAGCAGCTCTTCGCCGTACAGAATAGCGTTTGTGAAGTTCTGCAGAATGCCGTTATGCCCAAGCTCAATGTTGTCCGTTTCCACTTCGGTCACGGTCATTTCGGGCTGTGCAAAGCCCTCTTTGCACGTCACGCAGAATTCGCGCTCCGGCACGGCGAGCTTCCACCAGGTCAGCTTGCCTTCTTCCCAAACAAGCTTGCCTTTGTCGCCTGTAATCTCCAAACGGTTCGTGCCCGGGCACTCACCCGTCGTGGTGATGAACGCGCCCGTCGCACCGTTCGGGTACTCGGCGTAAGCCGTCACTTCGTCCTCAACCTCAATGTTGTGCCAATGGCCGTACTTGCAGTGGCCCATCACGCGGTTCGGCATGCCGAAGATCCATTGCCACAAGTCAAGCTGATGCGGGCACTGGTTCAGCAGTACGCCGCCGCCTTCGCCTGCCCACGTCGCACGCCACGTGCCGCTGTCGTAGTATGCCTGCGTGCGGTACCAGTTCGTAATGATCCAAATGCAGCGTTTCAGTTCGCCCAGCTCGCCGCTCTGCACGATCTCGCGCATTTTCTGGAACTTCGGGTTCGTGCGCTGATTGTACATGATGCCGAACACCTTGCCGGATTTTTTCGCGGCCGCATTCATTTCCTCCACCTGCTTTGTGTAAACGCCGGCAGGCTTCTCCGTCAGCACGTTCTTGCCCTTTTCAAAAGCATAGATCGCAATGGGGGAGTGGAAGTAATGCGGTGTCGCCACGATCACCGTGTCACACACACCGCTGTCAATCATTTCCTTGTAGTCTTCATAGCACGGTACGCCGGGCAGATTTTCGTCCGCCCAAAGGCGCTTCGATTCCGCAATATCGCACACGGCGGCAAGCTCCATGCCCTTGATATTGCCGGAGAAAATGCTCTTTGCGTGCGCCGAACCCATGTTGCCGATGCCGACAATGCCGACCTTTACTGTTTCGCTCATAAAATTACCTTCTTTCTGTTATTCGATGGTTTTCAAAATATCGTGCAGCGCGTCGGAAGCCACATCAAACGCTTCGTCCGCGTCTTTATATACGCGCTTATGCAGAACGTCCTCGCCCTGCAAGTTTTGCAAGCCGCTGAAATCGTACAAATGCGGCTCCAGCGTCAGCATGTACGGCTTACCCGTTTCCGCCAACGTTTTTAAAATACTCGGCACAGAGCCGTCTCCCTCACCCGCAGGCACCACGCTGCCGTCTTTAAACAGCGCGTCTTTGATGTGCATATAGTCGATGATCGGCGCGAGCGCCTTAAAGTTCACCGCCGGGTCATCGCCGCACTGAATGTAGTTTGCGGGGTCAAATACGCACCGCAGCGCCGGAATGGCTTTGTGCAGCTTCTCCACGCGCTTGAGCGTGTCGCCGTAAATGCCCTTCTCATTCTCGTGGCAGCAGTGTACGCCATTTGCTTCGCCGTAGTCCACCATTTTCTGTATTCGCTCGATCACGGTATCGTGATAAATCTCCGGATTTTTGCCCTCCGGAATATAGAAGCTGAACATACGAATGCGCGTGGTGTGCAGCTTTTTCGCAATCTCCACAGCGCGCTTGAATTTCTCGAAGTGCGGTGCAAAGTCGTCCTCAATGCCGATCTTGCCGATGGGCGAGCCGATGGCGGAAATGCCGATATTGCCCGCTGCAAGCTTCTTTTCAACAACATCAAGCTCCTCGTCCGTCAGGTCTAAAATGCCCTTGCCGTCCACGCCGCGGATTTCCATCAGCGGAATATGCTTGCGGTGCAGCGCTGCAATCTGCCGGTCAAACTCCGGCGAGGCTTCGTCTGCAAACGCGGAAAGTGTAAACTGTGTCATATACCCTCCTTAGAACGTGCAGCCGGCACGAAGCAGGTTTTCGGCGCTCAGCTTCAGCTCGTCAAACGGGTTGCGGTCGTAGCAGTTGTCCTGTTCGATCATCGCATATTGAATGCCTGTCTTTTCGCATGCCTCAATGATGGACTTAAAGTCCATGTTGCCGTCCATCACGGCTGCAAAGCGCTGCTCGTGGCCGTGCATCTTCATGTCCTTAAAGTGGATGACATCAATGCGTCCCGCCATTTTTTCAATCTGTACCTGCGGCGAGCGCCCACCGTACTGCGTCCAATAAACGTCCAAGATAAAGCCCCATTTTGCCGGGTCGGTTTCCTCCACCATGTGGTCGATGAGGCACTTGCCGTCAAATTTCTCGTATTCAAAGCCGTGGTTGTGGTAATGCAGCTTCATGCCCGCGTCGTGCAGCTTGTCGGCGGCGGGGCCGAAATCCTTCAAAAACGCGCGCATACCTTCCAGCGAGCCCGTGTATTTCTGCGGCATCATGCCGATGCCCACGTGGTTCGTACCGAAAATGCGGTGGTTCTCAATCACCTTTTCGGTGTTCTCCAGAATGAGCTGCGGGTTCGTATGCGTAATGATGATGGAAAGCCCGTTTTCATCGCAAATCTCGCGGATGATATGCGGGTCAATGTCGCCAAACGCAGAGACCTGCAAGGTCTTGTAGCCGATGTCATGCAGCTTTTTCGCCGTCTCTCTAAAATCGGCTTCGTTCTGCGCATAGTCGCGGATGGTGAAGCCCTGTGCACCGATGATCATGAAAAATTCCTCCCAAAAGTCAGATTATACGCCGGAGTACGCGGAGAAACCGCCGTCCACTGGGATTGTGATGCCGGTCACAAAACCGGACGCGTCATTGTCGATGAGGAAGCGCAGTGTGCCGAGCAGTTCCTCAGGCTCGCCGAAGCGGCCCATCGGGGTCTGCGAGATGATTTTGTGGCTGCGCGGGGTCAGGCTGCCGTCCTCGTTAAAGAGCAAGGTGCGGTTCTGGTTTGTTGCAAAGAAGCCCGGCGCAATGGCGTTCACGCGGATGTTGCAGTTTGCAAAGTGTACCGCCAGCCACTGCGTGAAGTTCGAGACCGCTGCCTTGGCACCGCTGTACGCCGGGATCTTCGTCAGTGGCGTAAACGCGTTCATCGAGGAGATATTCACAATGCAGCCGCCTGTTTCCAACATGTCGGTCGCAAACGCCTGCGTCGTCAGCAGCGTGCCGAGAAAGTTCAGGTTGAACACGAACGAAACGCCGTCCTGGTCAAGGTCAAAGAACGACCGCGCGTTTTCGTCCAGCATATCTTCTTTGCTGAAATACTCGCTCGTCGTGGTGCCCTTCGGGTTGTTGCCGCCCGCACCGTTGATGAGCACCTCGCACGGGCCGAATTTTTCCAGCACAACGTCATGCGCCTTTTTCAGACTCTCTTTGTCCAGCACATTCGCCTGCACGGCAATGGCCTCACCGCCCGCCTTGCGGATACCCTCCGCCTCGCGCTCCGCAGCCTCCAAGTTGAGGTCAAGCAGTGCGATTTTGTGCCCGTCTGCGGCAAGCGCGCGGGAAAAAGCGCTGCAAAGCACGCCGCCCGCGCCGGTAATGACAATATTCATAGGAAATTCCTCCTTAGTATAACGTGACTTTTATTCGCCGAATAGCTTGCGGCTGTTTTCCACGCAAAGGTCGGTCAACAGCTTCAGCGCCGCCTTTTCGCTGAGGAACGTGCCGTCCATAAGCTCTTCCGCAACCCTGTTGCACAGCACACGGCGGAAATAATCGTGGCGCGCATAGGAAAGGAAGCTGCGGCTGTCCGTCAGCATGCCGGTAAACTGCCCAAGGTGGCCGGTTTCCGCCATAATGTTCAGCTGCTCCTCCATGCCGCGCTTGTGGTCACAGAACCACCACGCTGCGCCGGGCACAACGCCCTTAAAACTGCCCGCCGTCGTCGCAAGCGCCATATACATCGAAGGCTCCAGCGTGTATAAGATTGTGTGCGGCAACGAATCCCTGCGGTCCATCGTGTCCAAAAGTACTGCAACTTCGTGCTCCGGGATCGGGTCGCCCACGCAATCGCCGCCGGCGTCCGGACCCACGGTCTCAAACAGCCGCGTGCATGCGTTACGCTTTACGTTCAGGTGCAGCTGCATCATCACATGATGCGCCTTGTATTCGTGCGCCAAATACACATACATTTCAAATAGAAAATTACGGAACTCGTTTTCCGGGATTGTCTTTCCCTTCAGCGCCTTTTTAAACGTCTCCGCGGCATCGCAGCTTTTGTCTTCCTTCGGAAAGCCCTCAATGCCGATATCGCTCACGCGGCAGCCGTTCTCGCAGAAGAAATCAAGCCGCTTTGAAAGCGCCGTTTTCAGGTCGTCGAGCGTCTCCACACTAAAACCGCACACTTCGCCGAGGTGCAAGGCGTAGTCGCGATAGTTCGCGCGGCAAATGTTCAGCGCCGCGTCCGTGCGGAACGAGGGCACCACGCGCACCGGGAAGTTCTTCTCCTTCGCAATTTCCTTGTGGTATTCCAAAGAATCTGCCGGGTCGTCCGTTGTCGCCACAAGCTCCACATGGCTTTGCAGCATCAGTTTGCGCGGGGAGAGGTGGTGCTCCTTGATATACGCGTTCGCGCGGTCAAAAATATCGTCCGCACTTTCCGCTGTCAGCGTGTCTTCAATGCCGAAAAACATCGAAAGCTCCATGTGTGACCACACATAAAGCGGGTTGCCCATCGCAGTCTCGAGGCACGCCGCCCACGCGCGGAACTTCTCGCGCGGCTCCGCGTCGCCTGTGATGAGCGCCTCCGGCACGCCGCAGGCACGCATCAAACGCCACTTGTAGTGGTCGCCGCCCAGCCAGATCTGCGCAATATCCGGGAATTCCCTGTCCTCCAAAATCTCCTTCGGCGAGAGATGGCAGTGGTAGTCGACGATCGGCAGGTCGCGCACCGCGTCATATAAATTCTTAGCAACATCGCTTTTCAAAAACAGATCGTTTCGCATCTGAATAAACTCCTTTCGGGCGGCAGAAAAAGGTAAAGTTTCCCCACCGCTGCTACTGTAAGTATAGCACGATGAATTGCAAAATAAATGATATATTGCGGCGAATATATTGCAAATCGGCGCAAACTGTGCTATGATTTCTCCAAAGGAAGAGGGTGAAAAACGTAGAAACAGGTAAAAATGACGAAATGCTGCGGCAAGATTTTCAGCTTTCACACAATCGAGACCCCTATTTTCGCACCATGGAGTTTCACGCGCACGATTTTTTGGAGCTCTATTACTTTTTGGACGGCAGCGTGACGTATTATATTGAAGATCAGGTCTACGACCTTTGCCCCGGCGATCTGCTCATCATTCCCGCCGGCAAAATGCACCGCCCCGTCATCGCAAACGAACACGCCGCCTATGAGCGCATGGTGCTGTGGATCACCCCGCAGTACCTCCAAGGCATCGACAGCCCCGCGGGCGACCTGCAAAAAAATCTGCAAAAGGTGGGGGAGCACGGCTACTGCGTGCCTTTTCGCGGCGATGAAACAGTGTTTGTCACGGCGCTCTTAAAAGAGCTCTTGTATATGCAGAAAAACGATACCGACCCTAAGTTCTGCGCCGGCGCCGTAGAGCTGTACCTGTGGACGATCTTCCGCTCCTACGGCGTTATCGATACCACGCACCGCAATGAAACACAGGTCATCCCGCAGGTCATTCGCTATATCACGGAGCATTTCAGCGAGCCTTTAACGCTCGAAGACATCGCCGCAGAGTTCTTTGTCAGCAAATCGTACTTAAACCGCCACTTTAAAGCATATACCAATTCCACCGTGTACGCCTACATCATGGCGCTTCGGCTCACCCATGCCCGCCGTATGCTGCGCGAAGGCATCCCTGCCGTAGAAGCTGGCCGCGAGTGCGGATTTTCCGATTATTCCACATTCTACAAAGCCTTCAAAACCCAAACCGGCCTTTCACCCCAGCAGTTTAAAAGCCGGGCTTGATTTTGGAAAAATGCGTATGCTTCACGCGCTTTCGCAGCCGCAGACAGAACATAGGAAGAGCGGCTGACGTTTTCTTAAAATTTCCTGACAAGCATTTACAACCGAAATCAAATTCGCTATAATGGAGATAACAAAAATCAATGCGCGGCGAAACAGCGGCGGCATGTCGACTGCGGGTATCTGCGCGAAAGGACGGTAGAAATTTATGGCTTTTTGTGAAAAATGCGGAGCACAGATCCCCGAAAACGGCACCTTCTGCGCAGCTTGCGGTGCGCCCGTAGCGGCACAGGCGCAGCCCACCCGGATCCCGGAGCAGCCGGCAGCACAGCCGCAGGCACCCGAGCAGCAGCCCCAGCCGCCGGTTTACCCGCAGCAGCCCGTATACCAGCAGCCGGTCTATCCCCAGCAGCCTGCGTATGACCCGGCAGATCACACCGCAGAGTTCGACCCGGAGGATGTCTCCCAGAATAAGGTCATCGCCATGGCAGCGTACATTCTCGGCACCGTCGGCATCATCATCGCACTGCTTGCGGCACCGCAGAGCAAATACGCGGCGTTCCATTCCCGTCAGGCGTTGAAGCTCGACATCGTCAGCACCCTGCTGCTCATCGTTTCCGCTGTGCTTGCCTTCACGTTCATTGTGCCGATTGCCGGCGCTGTCTGCATTGCAATTCTCTTCGTCGTGCGCATCATCTGCTTCTTCCAGGTATGCAGCGGCAAAGCAAAGGACGCCGCCATCATCGGCAAGCTGCCGTTCTTGAAGTAAGAAATACAACGTTACAGAAATACAACGTTACATTTAAAAAGGCTCGCGTAGCTCATTTTCAAGAAACCCTTGATAGGGCTTCTTGCGAAAAACCGTCCACTGGACGGTTTTTCTATTTTCCTGATCTTCGATTAGGCAAAAAGTATTCCGCCATTTGCAAATGGCGGCTCTGGGCGTTGCTCCGAGATCCCATAAACTTTCTCCCACCCACACACTTTTTTCTTGCTTTTTCGCCCTAATCAGGTATAATTAAACTGAGTATGTATTGTATGAAAACCGTCGAAGCCACAACGGCCTCGACGATAAGCAGATAAAAAGGACGGAAAGAAACTATGGCCGATTTTGAGCCGTTTTTTGAACTGAAAAATCAATATAGAGAGTCCTGCCCGGTCTTGCTGCAAAGCGGCGCGCTGTACCGTGAAGAGTCCACCGTGTCCGCCGAAGCGGAAGAGATCGAAACTGCGGAAGCTACTCTCCCCGCAGAGCAGGAAGAAGCGGCTTCCCCGCGCACATTCCTGCGTCTCGCATTCCGCAATATCGACCCCCGTGCCGTGACGAGCGTTTATGTCGATATCCACATTTTCGACAAAGCCACAAACGAGCTCGCCGTCGTGCGCGACCGCCGCTATCTCGTGCCTATTTTGGGCCGCGATGCGGTCTTCGGCGCAGACGAGGAGATCGACGTTGATGATGCCGCGTACAGCTTCTCCGTCGCCATTAAGAAGGTGCAGTTCGAGGGCGAAGACGTGTTCTGGAACGGCAGTGCCTCACTGCTGTTTGAAAATCTCCCCGAACAGGCGAAAATCGCGGACGTCATGGAGGACGAAGACCTCCGTGCACAGTATCAGCGCGATTTCACCGAAATGGCAGAGGATAAAGAAGCTGCGGCGCAGTTCGCCCCGCAGGAATATAAAGATCTCTGGATGTGCGCCTGCGGCGAAGTGAACCACAAAGATGAAGAAAAATGCGCCGCCTGCGGTGCCGAGTACGGGCCCCAGCACGCACTGCTTGAAGACGAAGAAAAGCTGAAAGAAAACCTCGAAGCCTATAACAAGGCTGAAGCTGAAAAGGCCGAGGCCGCCCGCATCGCCGCGGAAAAGAAAGCGGCAGAGGAAAAAGCCGCCGCCGAAGCTGCCGCCCGCAAAGCGGCAGAGGAAAAGGCTGCCGCTGAGGAAGCTGCCCGCAAAAAGCGGCTCCACCGCAAAATTTTTCTGTCTATTTCCATTCCGCTCGCCGTCCTCATCGCCGCGTTCGTCGTGGTGCTCATCGTCTACATCATCCCGCAGAACCACTATAACGATGCCGCCGCCTTGCTCGAAGCCGGCAAGTATGACGAAGCCATCACCGCGTTCACGGCGCTCGACGGATACAGCGACAGCGCCGCCCGTATCACGGAGGCAGAGTATAAAAAAGCCTGCGACCTGCTCGAAAACGAGAAATTCGCAGAAGCCATCGAAGCCTTCACCGCCCTCGGCGATTACGAAGACAGCAAAGATCGGATCACCGAGGCCGAGTACCGCCGTGCCGTAAAGACGTTTGAAAGCGGCGCATACGAAGACGCGTTAAATCTCCTTGAGCCCCTCAAGGATTACAAGGATGCCGCCGAAAAAATCGAGACCTGTCACTATGAGCTCGGCATGAAGGCCCTCGAAGCGGATAACTTAAAGTCTGCCGCCGCGCATTTTAAAGAAGTCAACGCGGAGCAGAATAAGAAAATGCAGGCCGCATTCTGTGATAAAGGCATCGCATTCTACGAAAAGGGCGACGAAGAAAAAGCGCTTACCTATTTTGAGTATGTCACCGATAAAGACCTTCTCCCGAAGATCGACGCCGCCTACTACGCGCAGGCGTTAAAGCTCGTCGAAGACGGCGAGTACGACAAGGCGACCGAAATTTTCGCAAAGCTTGGCGAATATGAAGACTGCCCGACGCAGCTTCTGCGCATCCACGCGCTGAAAGCGGAGCAGTATTACAACAACGCCGATTACGAAAACGCCATCGCGGAGTTCAAGGCCGCCGGCGATTACGGCGACGCCGCCTCCCGCGTCACGGAGGCGACTTACCGTCTCGGTGCACAGCAGCTCGCAAACGGCGAGGTGCGCAAAGCCTACGATACGCTCTATCCCATCCGCAGCTACGCCCCCGCCTATATGCTCCTCGTCTCCAATTCGCAGTTCTATATCCAGATCTACGACGTAGGCGCCGGCCCCAACCCCTTAAATGAAAACTAAAACCCAGCGCCCGCAGAGTCATCTTCTGCGGGCGCTTTTTGTATAAAAAACGACCCCGAGTTTCAAACTGAACAGAACCAGTAAAACAGGACAATAGACAAAATCCCCCCTGATGTAGGATAATAAGTACATCAGGGGGGATTCATTATGAGCAAACGAAGATACACCAATATGCAGGTTCTACTACCGACCATAGAAAAGATGTTAGAATCAGGGAAGAACCACAGGGAAATCGAAGCGGAACTTGGCTTGGAGGG
>JAJJOY010000009.1 GCA_021029595.1 Hominenteromicrobium mulieris
GGCCAGCGCCACAAGGAAATTGTAGGTACTGTCGGTATCGCTGATACAGAAAAAAGTAGCTGTGCGTCGATCTCCCATGCGGTCAAGCTCCAGTTCGTCATAGGACATGATCTCCCGGAGCTGGGGAATATCAAAGGGAGCAAGCCGCGCACCGCAGGAAATTAAAATGCTTTTTGCCGTCTTGCCAGAGACAAATTGTCAAGGACTTTTTAATCAAATTCACAAAAAATCTACAAAAAAGGTGCCAGAAGCACCGTATGGCTCCTGACACCTTGTTTGATAGATTACATTTTTCCGTTCAGCAGGTCTTTGCAGAGATACGCATAGTCTGGCAGCTGGTTGATATATGGCTCCCAGCACCGCTTGATTTCGGCCAATTCCAGCGGATCGGCTGCTTCCAGTGCATGATCGTTGCCTGTCATATATAAAACATCCGTAGCAACATCATCCAAACACCTGCCGCAGAGATCGGCGGCTGATTCGATTCTGATACCGGTATCCACATAGACTGGATTGACGCCAATCGCCAGCCAGACATAGCCTACCTTGTCCGACCAGAGCAGTTCAAAATCAGGGCTTTGCCGCAGATGTTCCGTAAAGACCTCCTTTACTCGTTCAATTTCATGCTTCTCTTTTTCTGTGTAAAGCATTTTCGTGTCCTCCTTGACAAAAATTTTGGTGCGTACCATCATCAGTTTAGCACAAGGCGGCTTCGTTTATCAGTCTGTCACATCTGCTGAATTTCATTTTTGAGCATACGCTTGATTTTATCGCTCATGGTTTCTGTGCTGGTATTGCTGAAATGGACATGAACCTTGTAGGTTGTCTTGCCGATTTTCTTTACCATCGCTGGCGTGTTTTCCGGCGCTCTGGACGCAGCAGCGGCGTCTGCCACCTGCATAGTACGGGGTTCTCTGTTCATGGCGCTCCTTTCTCCGAACGGGTCTGTGCCGCCCGGTAAAAAATCAGTCGTGCTTACTGTTTACAATGTCTTTTGCTGCCTGTCGGGTAGCACCGGCATTTTCTTCCCGGAAATTCTTCCCGTCAAAGAGAATCGGCGCACACCGTTCCAGAATACGGTCATAGATACGGGCGTGAGCCAGATCGGGCGGGTTTTTTAACTCGGACAGTTTCAAGTTTGTTGTGATAATCATGGGTCTGCGGCTGCGATAGCGGCTGTCGATGACGAAAAACATCTGCTCCATAGCATATTCGGTACTGCGCTCTACACCCAGATCGTCAATGATAAGCAGGTCATACTCGTCAAAGCTGGCAATAAACTCCGACCTGTCCTCAGAGAACATCCCGGTCAGGCGGTTCAGGATGGTAGGAAAGTTCGTCATCAGCACCGGCACATCCCGATCAAGCAGGGCGTTGGCGATACATCCGGCGAAAAAGGACTTGCCGGTTCCCACATCCCCAAACAACAGCAGGCCGGTGTTGTTCCTGTATGCCTCCTTCCAGTTCTCCACATAGGCGCGGGCCTTGTCCATCAATGGGTTTTCGCCGTTGTCGTTGGCAAAGGTGTAGTCATAGAGATAGCGGTCTTGCAAGCCCTGTGCCTTTCGGCGTTTGATACGCTCCATGCGGCGCTGCCGTTCTTCAGCAGCCTTGCGCTGCTCCTCAGCCTCCCGCTGGCACTGGCAGATGCAGCGCGGCATAAAGTAGCCGGATTTCCCAAAGCATGGCACAACGGTCTGCCTCTGGCCGCCGCATTTCTTACAGTGAATGAGGCCGTCTGCCGGGTCTATGTACTCGTCCCCGGCCAGTTCCACACCGGCGGCTGCCTTGTCGATCAGCGCCCGGATTTCTGCGGTAATCTCAATCATACGGTTTCATCCTCCTTTACGCTGTAATCCCGGTTGCGGGTGGGCGAGGCTGCTTTCTTCGCGTCCTCACCGGCCCAGCGCCGGATGGTCGCTGCATGGCTCTGATAACGCTTGCCGGTAGAAGCCATGTACTCGGACAGTTTTTCGATGTACTGTTCCCATACAGCAGGAAAGCTGGCCTGCAAGTCTGCCAGTTCTTCATCCGTCAGGAAAACATTCTGGTAACGGCCATATGTGGGCGGGGTGTCCCTTCTCTATCTCTCTCTTTATCTCTATCTCTTTCTCTAACTCTATCTCTATCTCTGGTGGACGAATGTCGGACAAATGTCCGCCGTTTGTCCGGGGCGCAGAAAGAGCCTTATTTTGAAGCCTTGCAGCCCGCTTTCGCTCGGCCTCGGTAGAGGACTGGCCTATTAAAAGTTCGATGTTGCTCATGTAGAATGTGCTGCTCTCCAGCACTTCCACAAGACCCAGCTTCAAAAAGATCTGCAAGGCTCTCTCCACAGTGCCGATCTGCTGGCGGGTAATGGTGGCGATCATCTGCGCCGTGTAAGGAATGTCCTCGTCAAGTTGAAGCCGTCCACCATGTTTCAGCGATTTCAGATACAGCTTGAGCAGAATGTTGGAATACAGCACACCATCCTGCATACTTTCCAGCAGCACGATGGAATCATCGTCAAAATAGTTTTCTTTGAGTTTCAGGTAATAATATTTTCGGTTGTCTGACATAGGGTTCCTCCTTGGGGTTTCTCTTGGGATTCTGTACGCATTTTAAGGCCGTTTTAGGGGTCGGAGGATAAATCTATCAGCCTGCCTTTGACACCCTCGAAAAAAGCCTTGATTTACAATGGTTTTTCAGCCCCTAAAGCGTGACATTTCTCCCGTTGTTTCCGCTTGCGCTTTGCGGCGTTGATCCGCTTCATGCGTGCGGCACATTCCGGGCAGTATTTGGCCCTGTTAGAACCGGGGGTAAACAGCGCCCTACATACGGCGCAACGCTTGGCGTCCAGGCGGTGGAACAGGGCCGTTTCCAGTTCCCTATCCAGCGGTAGCACCGCCGCCCGGAACCACCGGCATAACAGGGAATAGGAAATGGACTGGACACAGACACATTCCTCCCCATCGTCCAGGGCGATACAGTTTCCGTCGATGTAGTTACAGCACTCATGCACCAGCCTCCGCACTCTGCGGTACTGGCGGTAATCCATGACGGAGATAGGTTCAGACTTATTGTTCTTCATAAATGATTTCTTTCATAAAGTCGGTAACCTCCTTAAATGAATTTATTGTTAAATGTTCGTGCAAAGTATTGTTTTCTTCGTGCAAATAGCATATACTATAATTACCAGCAGAAAGGGGTTGATCGTATGGCTGGAAATACCACAAACATCAGTATCCGCATGGACGCAGATTTGAAAGCGCAGGCGGACGCACTGTTTACTGAACTTGGCATGAACCTGACTACGGCGTTTAACATCTTTGTGCGCCAGTCGCTTCGTGAAGGCGGCATTCCCTTTGAAGTAAGGCTGGAACAGCCGAACAAAGAAACGGTTGCTGCCATGCTGGAAGCGGAAAGGATTGCAAAAGACCCGTCTGTAAAGGGCTACAATGACCTTGACGAGTTATTTGCTGACCTGAAAAGATGAAAGAAACCAAATATACCGTCAAGTACACGACCAGTTTCAAAAAAGACTACAAACGAGCCATCAAGCGTGGCTTGAAGATCGAACTGCTGGAGCAGGTCGTAGCATTGCTGGCAATGGGCGAACCGCTGCCGGATAAGAACCGTGACCATGACCTGTCTGGCGATTGGGCAGGCCATCGAGAATGTCACATTCTCCCGGACTGGCTGCTTGTCTACCGCATAGAAGATGATGTTCTGGTGCTGACGCTGGCCCGCACCGGCACACACAGCGACTTGTTCGGCAAATAAACAGTCTGCCGCCGTATGGGGAAACCTGTACGGCGGTTTTTCTGTGTGCAAAAGTATGTCGTGAAACGTGGTAGCCCTTACCGCTCCGGCTCCCGGTCGTGAGACTTGTCCCGTTCCTGTCTGGACAGCTGCTCGGCGGTTTTGCGGAGCCGTTCCACTGCTTTCAAATCCTCCCGCATGGATTTCATGGCAAGCGTGTCCGTCTGCTTTCCAGCGGCCAGCTGGTCAATTTCCAGCTGCCATGCCTTTGGGGTGATTGCCTCGCCGCTGTCTTTCAGTTCTTTCAGATACCGGGCCGCTGCGTCATACAGGATCAGTTCCCGGCTGTGGCGCTGTTCAAACTGTTCCCGTTTTTCCGGCTTTACTTTGGCAAGCTGCTTGTGGATGGACTTGTACTGGTTGTACTGTTCCCACATCTCCCCGCGCTCGGTAAGGGTAGTGATCCGGCGCTCGGCCTTGACGATCTTTCCGCGCAGGTCATAGTAACAGCTGTTCATATCAGCGATTTTTTCATGAAGCTGCTGCATAGACTGGATGCCGTTTGCCTGCAAAAAGCTGAATAGTGCAGCGCTTTCCTGCAAAGCCCGGATTTTGCCGGTGCGGGTGTGGGGAGCGTTCAACTGCTGCTGAGCCTCCCACAAAGCTGTCAAGCTGCTTTGCTGTGTTTGTGGTTTTTCCGTTTCGGCTTTCGACCAGCGATAAAGACGGGTAATGCGGGCTTTAATTTCTTTCAGCAGTTTGTTGTCGGCGGCAATCTGTCGGTTTACTTCCCCCTTGTCGGTGCGGATACCGCGATTTTCCATTTGGCTGGCAGCTGGCCCCAGATGGACAGAGGGGATTTTATCAATTCCCTGCCGCTTGTAACTGCGGTGGTCAATGCGCTCCGGTCTGCCGGCAGATTCCAGCGCCCGGTTGGTGCAGGCCGCCCACGCTGCCCTCCAAATCTCCACATTCCCTTTATCGTTCCAGTTGGTCGTATCCTCCCGATGATTTTTCCAGCCGCCTTTCCCATCCGGGATACGCTGCCCGTTCTCGTCCAGATCGTATGCCTTGCGGCACTTTGCACCCCACTGTCCATTTTCTTTCAGAGGCCGGAGCGTCAGCATGATATGGACATGAGGGTTGCCGGTTCCCTTGTCATGGATAGCAAAGTCAACACACATTCCTTTGTCTACAAAGTTGTCCTTCACATAGGCGCGCACAAGGGCAAGCTGCTGTTCACCGGACAGTTCACGGGGCAGAGCTGCCTCGATCTCACGGGCAAGCTGGCTGTCCCTTGCTTTCTCGATTTGCTCCACGCTGTTCCAGAGGATAGAACGGTCTGCAAATTCCGGCGGCGCGTGGGCAGGCAGCATGATCTCCGCATGGACAATGCCGCCTTTCCGGGTGTAGTCGTGGGTCATTCCATCCCATTCATTTGTCAGCTTGGTTCCGCTGCGGTAAGCAGCTGCGGCAACGGCAGAACGGCCCGCGCTGCGCTTGATGATACTAACGGGAATATGACAAAAATCTATGGGTGGCACCTCCTTTCGGTAAGGGGTATTCAGGCTCCGTGGAGCCGGACAGACGCGAAGCGGGTGTCTGGCTGCGCAGAGCGCACAAGGGGTTTGGGGAGTGTAGCGCCCCATCGCGCTCGGAGAGCGCAACAGCCCCCGGCAGGGCGCACGACACCGGCAACGGTGTATAAGTGCGCCCTTGTAAACAAGGGACTTACGGCTTGCCCCCGGATTTCGGCAGTTTTGCGGCCAGTTCTGCCGCCCCCGGAAGATGGGACAGGGCAATCAGGAACGCTTTGACCTCTACGCCGGGAAGGTCGGGGGCCAGAGGGAAAATGCCCTCCAAAACGGCCCCACGCTCAATCAGGCGGCGGGTGCGAACCCTGCGTTCTTCGTTCCGCTGCTTGTTCTCCAAAATCTTCTTTCGGTTTTCAAGCTGCCGAATCTCCTTCAGGACTTTCTCCCGTTCTTCTTTTTGGGGGTGGGCTGTAATTTTTTCGTTCATGTCAGGCACCTCTTTTCTTTGAAAATACTCATAGATTGACCGTCCATTTCTGTCGAGCAAAGTACCGGCGCAGCCTCCGCAGTGCGGCATGGATGGATTTTCCCGCCTGTGATGGCGTGATACCCTCCATTGCGGCAATATCTTTCACTTTCATACCCAGCATATAGCGGGCGTGGACACGGCGAGCCTGCATAGGCGGCAGGGAGGAAATGGCTTCATACAATCGCCGTATCAGTTCTTCGTATTCGGCTAATTCTTCTTTTTCTATCAGGTAGTCCTCCGGCGATGGCTGCGCCCAGCCGATGGCGGCATTTTCGATTCCATCGTTACAATCAAGGGAATAAAACGCCTTATACCGGAACATCTTGCGATCTCTGGTGGCCTCGGCTCTCTTGTCCAGAAGAAACGTTTCGACGATCTCATCGGACACCTCCACAAAAATGTCCTCTTTGCAAAATGGATAATATTGTTTGAGATTGATGGTCTGCATAGGCATGCCCTCACTCTGTTTGGAAAAGGCCATCATAGCAGCGGCGCATATTCCGCAGACCCCGGCGGATGGAAACGCTGACCTTGCTGCTGTGGACGCCCTCTATCCGAGAGATTTCCGGCTGCTTGATACCAGCAATGTAGTAGGCGTGAACACGGCGGGCCTGTGTCGGAGTGGCATGAGCCAGAGCCACCGGCAGAGCTGCAATCAGGTATAGGCGGGTGGTCATTTCTTCTCGTTCCAGCAAAATATCTTCCGGCGATCTGCTGTGTTCCAGTGCGTAATTTTCCAGCCAGCTGTATGCGTCCAGAGAGTAGTAGGCGCGGTGGTAGACTTTCCGACGCTCATAGTTCTCCATCTCCCGCTTGGCCTGATACATCGCTGCCCATACCTCGTCCGTAACATCCACAAACTCGTCATGCCGGTAGTGGGGATACATCCACCGCAGATTGATTGTTTTCATAGGCTTACCTCCTGAAAATCGGAGAGGCGGGCAGCTCATCCGCTGTCCGCCCCTCGCTGAGATAAGGGAAATGATCCCTTTCACTTGGTAGCCAGAAAACAGGTCATTCGTTAAGCCTGTTCTCAAAGAAATTTATAAATTTTTTTCTGACCGCCTCCACACTTTGATACACAGCCACTTTGGAGCAACTGCACAGCACACCGATCTCTGCAAGGCTCAGTCCGTCAAGCGCATAGAGCAAGAACCGGCGGCGCTGGGCCTCGGTACAGGTGTCCAGAACAGCCATCAGCTCATGCAGTGTTTCCTTGCGGCAAAGGTATTCTTCCGGCGTTTCGCCGTAGGCTCCTACACCCTCAGTGGTAATGATGTACTCGTCAAACTCCCGGCCATCCCAATGCCGCCGCTGTTCATGGAACAGGTTCTCCGTTTTGTGATCGGCCCGGTCAAGAAATTCATAGACTTCCAGCGTGACCTCCACGGCCACAGCTTGTCCGTTATAATTGATGGTAACTTCCATCTGCCTTTCCTCCATTCAGATTTTTTCGGGAAAATCTGAATGGGGCGGCGGAGAACGGCACCGGGGATAAAGTTCGGGCCATGCTGACCCGATGTTCCGGCTCCATAGAGACAAAAAAGCGCCCGGACGGCATAAAGCCATACGAGCGTAATAGAGTATATTTTGCTGTTTAGTTACATGGTATAGTGCATACTTCTGACCGCATTGCTCCGCTGCTGGGAACAGACTTTTTTTAGCTGGTGCAGGTCATGGGGACTGTGAAAAAAGGCAAAAATAGACACGGCGGCAATCCTCCTATGTGCCGCCGTGGATTTACACGGTGTTAGGTCGTCGTTGGTTTAGCGTAGACGAAAAGAAACGGCGGCTCTGAAAATCAAAGCCGCCGCTTCAAATGGGCGTGTCGATATGGCTGCTGTACGACGACTTTTTTTCTTTTTTCGTCGTGTGGCAGTTTCTAAATCAACATGATAGGCTGTTAGTCGGTAGTGCTGCCTACCCAATTAGGATTGAAAGTTGTCATGCACTCATCGTCCCCATTCACAGACTTAGATACGAGAAGCCCATTTTTGATGTCCTCCAGGGTCTGCTCATATTCGGCAATGTACTGGTCTGTCATTTCCTGCGTCCACTCGAAAGAGCCCTCGCTGGTTTCGGCCATTGCGTGCTCGTCGGCCATTTCCTGAAGAGTTTTCTTTTCCTGTTCCAGCCATTCCTTGTACTCGTCATAAGTCCACCACTCGTAGTTGATTGCGGGATGGCTGTTATTATAATCTTCTTCGGACATCCAGCTTGCGCCATTGTCCTCGCTGACAAAGGTCTTTCCGCTCTCCTTGTCCTTGTAGCTCATAACGCCATCGGAATCATCCGTTGTGGACACGACCGTTTTCTGCTGTGCAGAATTGGCAACAGGTGCGTTTAGCGCATGAGCTTCTGTGACCCCATGCAAGGGACTTACTGCACCCAGTCCCATCAATACCGTCAGAGCCAATGCTCCGAATTTAGCTTTTACCATTTTGCTTTGCCTCGCTTTCAAAAATTATAGCTGTCCTCTTGAGGACAGCTATAAGATAACAAAATGATTTGGATATAGTTTGCAAGGAATATGGAGTTTAGATGGAGTTGATAGCACCTCTTTCTTGCGGCATTTCAAGCCAGAACACCACACCTCTGCTTGTGTTTTGGATACCATATTTTGCGTGGTGCAGTTCCATGATTTCGCGGACGATATAAAGTCCTAAGCCTGTTCCCCCGGTATTACGATTACGGGAGGTATCCGCTCTGTAAAATGCTTCAAATAGATGGGGTATCATTTCCTCTGGAATATGGACGCCTGTATTTTCAACTTTGCAGGAAACGGTATTTTTATCGTTCGATAAGGATATATAGATTGCCTCACCATTCGGTGAGTAGCGAATGGCATTTACCAAAACATTTTGAATGGCTCGTTCCATCTGTGCCGGGTCTGCATCACACAGGATTTTGTCAGGAATATCCACGGAAAGGGAGATTTCTTTTTCAGACAGCAAATCGGTCACATCAGCTATTTGTACCCGAAGAAGCTCTGCAAAATCAATCGTCTTATATTCTGTTCTCTGTTTTCCGTCTGTTTTAGATACATAGAGCAGTTCTTTCACTAATGTTTCCATTTTTTCAACAACGGCCAGCGACCGCTCCATATACGACTCTTGATTTTCATATCCTTTGACCTTATTGAGCATCCCCATTAAATGACCTTTCAGAATTGTCAAAGGCGTTTTCAGTTCATGTGATGCCGCCGAGAAAAATTCCTGTTGCTTTTTTTCAAGTTCTCGCTCTTTTGATATTTCGGCCTCTAACTCGGAATTGCTTTTTTTCAGTTCTGCCAATGTATGCTGTAAATTATCCGACAAAGTATTTAAGCTGTCCGAGAGTATTCCTATCTCGTCTGAACGATTAGAATTTCCGTGCGGCTCAAAATTGAGCTGGGCCATTTTTTGCGATGTGCTGCTTAATTCAATAATCGGTTTTGTTATATAGCGTGAGTAAATGACAGAAAACAAGATGGACATAAAGAAGATTCCCAATATAACCAGCGGAACGGTTTGCCAAATCGCCTCTGTTGCCTGATTGACGGACACCGTATCACTTTGCACATAAAGGGTATAGTCGCTACCTAACAGGGTGAACACATAGCCTGCTTCTGTCAGTAATTCGTCACTTGTAATAATTGCGCTATCAGGATTTTCTTGAATCGTAGCAATAGAATCCTTGTCTGTTGTTATCGTCAATTTGTCACTTGAATATAAAATATCTCCATAATCATCTTCAATATAGGCAGTTGCTTTTGTCTGTGCGGTGAATTGCTGAACAAGTGAATAACATTCCTCTAAGGAACCAGCCTTTTCCAATACTGGCACTAAATCATTTGCTTGCTTTTGCAATTCTGCACTAAGTCGATTGCTATAAGTTTGGGGAATATATCTCGCCATACTGAAAACAGAAAGCAAACATACCAAAATCAAAAGAACCGTTGTCGCTAAAAAGAGCTTTGCCGTTAGGCTCGTTTTAATTTTCCTTATCAATTCTGTATCCCACCCCTCTAATTGTTTTTATATAGTCAGCATTTAACTTTTTGCGAATGTTCTTTATGTGACTATCAACGATCCGATCTTCGACCTCCAAATCGTCCGCCCACAATCGGTCAAGTAGCATTTGCCGAGTAAAGACCTTTCCCTGATTTTCAAGCATAAGCCTAAGAAGCGCAAACTCTTTGCTGGTCAAAACAACCTCGTTTCCGCCTTGATATACATGGAATCCATCAACATCCATACTCAACTCTTTATAAGTAAGCAGGGATTGATTTTGATTTTCCACAGTCCTACGGCGAAGAATAGCCGCAATCTTGCACAGCAGGATTTTGGGCGAAAAGGGCTTTGGAATGTAATCGTCAATCTGCTGTTCAAAACCCCGCAACTGGTTTTCTTCATCCGAAAGCGCAGTAAGCATAATAATAGGGACTTGTGACCTTTTGCGAATGACCTCACACACACCATAGCCGTCGATTTTAGGGAGCATGATGTCTAACAGCAAGAGGTCGATTGTATCATCAAACATTGCAATCCCCGCCACGCCGTCAGAAGCAACAGCAACTTCATATCCCGCATCAATCAGATGGTTTTTCAATATATCCTGAATGTCAATATCATCTTCGACAATTAAAATCTTCTGCATTGTCCCACCTCCAACTTTTCAAGTATAGCAGAGAAATATGTATCTATTATGGAGAACTCAAGATTTAGAAAGATTATTATAATTATAAGTTACCTCTGTGTTGCAAAGCAAGCGCGAATATGAATTATAAACTTCAATCAACCTGCATATAGCAACATTCCACGGGCGAAGTATGAATTATACAATGTAACTGGGTGATGTTATATGGCGAAAGTTGAAGATTGTCCCGGTTTTGAAACCTTCGGCGCAGATGTCAAAGCTGCACGAGAGGCAAAGCGTCTGGCACGAAAAACATTGGCAGAAATGGTTGGGATTGAATGGCGGTATCTTGCCAACATTGAGAATCAAGGTGCGATTCCGAGCCTGCCCGTGATGATCCAGTTGATTAAGGTCTGCGGACTTCCCGTAGAGCGGTATTTTAACCCGGAGATCATACGGGAAGAAAGCGAACAGCGGCAACGGGTCAGCCACAAGCTGAAGCTTTGCCCTGAAGAATACCTGCCGATTATCGAAGGTGCCATAGACGGGGCGCTCAAAATGGAACAGACTGCGAAGCAGAAGGAGGACGCATAATCGCGGCCTCCTTCTGGCGTTTCTGTATCATGTTTCCCTGCACTTTTCCAAAAGTTCCCGGCACCTCTGCTGGATTTCTCCGGTTTCTGTCGCAGTCAGGTCACGGTCATTTCCAGTAATCTTATCTTCCAGAAAGTTGGCGTATGTACCCAACAAAGCGTTCCGTAAATCCTCCGGGGTTTTCTGTATTTCTGCGCTGTACCAGTCATTCCGGTGGGGTTCCCATGCCATCAATGTATAACCATGACTGGTCTGAACCACCTCATACAGAGGGTCATCATCCAGATATGCCTGAAACACTTTCAAAACCTTTTCAAAGGTCAGCATTTCCCGCACCTCCCATTCATCTGCAAATCAGTTCCCTGATTAAAATTTCCTCAATCTGTGCCGTTAATGTGTTCATCAGCCCCACCCAGCGCATAGGGTCACAGGCTTTCAGTTCCTCCGTGACACCCGCAACTTCCATCATGTGAGGCAACATGGTTTCCACACGCCCCTGTGCTGTCCGCTCAATCTCTAACAGGTGTGGATACAGCTTCTCGCTCATCAGCAGATGGTTGTAGAGAATGGGGCGATGTTCCTTTAGGTAGGATTTTCGCATTCTGCCGTACTTGCCGATAGAAGTTTCCGGCTGTTCAGAAAGGTTTAGGTTGGGTATATCATAATCTCCACAACGAATGTAAGTCAACTTACTCATATTCATTCTCCTTTGCTCCGTGATGATTAGACTGCTGCGCTGGCTGCTATGCTGCCTTTGCGCGGTTCTTCTTTTGGTAGCTGACCGATAGTAGAAAAAACACCTTTTTTCATATCCTCAGCCCGGATCAGGGCTTTCTTAGCGTCCATTTCCGCTTTTTTCTTCGCCTTGATTTTGTCCTCATACTGTTTCTGTGCGCCGCTGGCTTTCCGCCTCAAATAATTCTGATGAAGCCTGTCCTTACGTTCTTCTTTTTTCTGCAGTTCTTCCTGCTCCTCCGTGGTTAAAGGAACCGGCCGTAAAGATGGTGGGATATAGCGCCCTAAAAAATTAAAGTAGATTTCAATTTCCTGCGTGGTGTCCTGGCTACCTTTTCGGGCGCGTTCGTGGACAAGGATTTTCTCTACAAACTCGTTGAGCATGGTGTTTGTCAGAATGTCAAAATTCTCATACTTATCAATTAGGGCTATAAATTTCTCTGCGGATTTCTGGCTCTGCTCATAGCCGGTAACAGCCTTTTCCAGCTCCGCAATTTCAATCTCAAGTGCATCCTGCTCTTTGGCATACTGTGCATCAAGCGCCTTATATCGTGCATCCGGCAGCTTGCCGAGGGCGTTGTCCTCATAGATTTTGCAAATCAGTTTTTCCAGTTCTCCGGCTCTCTTTTGGGCAGCAGCCAGACGCCTGCGCTTTTTCGATATATCGGCACTCTGTTGAGCAACCTGCGTCTCCTGAACAGTGTGAATAAATTCCGTCCGGTCATTTCTCGAATATTCAGCGATAGCCCGGAGCGTGTCGGAAACCAATGTCAGGACAGCACTCTCATTGATACGGTGTTGTGTAGGGCATAGTGTCCCACACGGAACTTTGGTATAATTGGAACAGGTATATTGAGAAATCCTCTTGCCATTGTTGGTGCGGTGGACATACATCTTGCCGCCGCAATCGGCACAATAGAGCAATCCTGTGAGGGGAGCCGCTTCGCCCCAGCCGTTTGGATAACGCCGTACATTGCTGCGGATTTTCTGCGCCAAATCAAAGGTCTGCTGGTCGATAATGGCTTCATGGGTATTCTCAAAGATCGTCCATTCGTCCTCAGAAACATAGTGGCTTTTCTTGTCCTTAAAGTGCTTGCGGGTCTTGAAATTGATGGTATGCCCTAAATACTCTCGTTTTTTCAAAATGTTCACGATGGTAGATGATCCCCATCCATAGGGGTCTTTGACCGGCTTTGAACGGTTCACACCCTCGTTGAAGCGGGCAAGGTGTACGACAGGAATTTCAATCCGGTCTGTGGATAATTTGCAGGCGATCTGGTAAGGCCCATATCCCTCCAGCGTGAGGGAGAATATACGGCGTACCACTTCGGCAGCTTCCTCATCTACCAGCCAATGCTCCCGCTTTTCGTCCCATAAGTAGCCGTAAATCACAGTGCCGGTCAGGTGCTTGCCGCTCATGCCTTTTGACTTAAACACAGAGCGAATTTTCCGGCTGGTATCACGGGCGTAAAATTCATTCATGATGTTGCGGAACGGGGTAAAATCGTCATCACCTTTCAGACTGTCTACACCGTCGTTAATGGCGATCAGCCGAACGCCTCGCTGCCGCAAAACCTCCATAACTTGACCGACTTTCAGATAGTCTCGCCCCAACCGGCTCATGTCCTTGATGACGATTGCCTCTACACGCCCTGCCTCCACTTCCTCCATCATCGCCAAAAATCCGGGGCGGTCAAAACGAGTGCCTGAGATACCATCATCGGTAAAGTGCGTAGGGTTGGGCAGCCCGTTCCGGCGGGCAAAATCCTCTAACATCTGTTTTTGGTTGGATATGGAGTTGCTCTCGCCCTGTAACTCATCGTCCCGGCTCAGGCGCTCGTACAGTGGGGTAATTTTTTCATTTCTCATGGCTGTACCTCCTGAAACAAAAATGCTCTAAGTGATTGCTTCACTAACCATGACAAAATCATGATTAAGAAGTCACTTAAAGCATATATCACCGCTTGCCAATTTGTACTTTTTATACTGTTTGACCGCGAAGCAATCCGGCTTGCGCTTTTCGAGCCCGGCAAACATATAATCCACCGCGTTCATAAAGTCCTCGTCATCCTCCTTGACCTCCATGCCGGAAATCATATCCACAAGGGTATTCATGTTCCGATCCTCGGCAGGCCCCTCGAAAATGATGTAGGCAATCAGGGCGCAGTATAAAAGCGTTTCCGATTTCGTCCAGAATGGATCGCCTTCCTTGCCTTCGCCCTTTGTGTTGGAAATCAGGGCATCCACGAATTTCAGAATATCGGCCTCGTTGCGGATATACGCCAGCGGGTTATAGTGCATGGATTTTGAAAAATCTATGCTGTTGAATACCTTGATTTTGTACCCGCGTTTTTGCAGGAAAGCTCCGACCTGTCCCAGCACACCGCCTTTGGGATCGACCACCACATAAGAGGAATGGGCCTGTAAAAGCTGGGGCGTAAGCCAGAAGCGGGTTTTGCCGGAGCCGGATGAGCCGATAATACAGCAATTCAGGTTTCGGGCATTTGCGGGGATTTTAGGGCGGGTGTTCATCGTGAGAAACTCCGTCCCGGTCAAAATCATGTTGTTTTCAAACTTCGGATCAACAAACGGTTTGATGTCTTTTTCCGTTCCCCACCGAGCGCTGCCGTATTCTGCATCCCGCCGAAACTTCTTAGCGTTCTTGCTTTTGAAATAGATCAGCAGCCGGAAACCAACTGCGCCTACAATACCAACAAGCCAATCCAGCGGGGCAAGACCGGGTGCAAAGTCAGCAAAGGCCGGGCCAATCGTCTGGCCCAGCCCGATGAGCTTATGTGCAAAATCGTTACCCGCTGCCAGCCGGTAGGCCGTTCCCAGCTTGAGGAACGCCCACAGGATGAACAGATAGGGAATGTTCGGAATGAGATATTTTCTGATCTTATCTGTCCTCATGGGCCACCTCCTTTGCACGTTCTTTCTGCTTCGGCTTTTCTTTGGAAAGCTGATCTGCCGCCTGTTGCAGTTGTTCCCGGATGGGAACACGGTTCGATTTTGC
The DNA here is from genome assembly GCA_021029595.1 of Hominenteromicrobium mulieris. Classification (GTDB taxonomy): domain Bacteria; phylum Bacillota; class Clostridia; order Oscillospirales; family Acutalibacteraceae; genus Hominenteromicrobium; species Hominenteromicrobium mulieris. The sequence goes on from JAJJOY010000009.1 coordinate 14,768, forward strand.
TTTGTTTAACACCTTCCGGGAATACTCAGAAAAGCAGGCGGTCATTGCGTCTGCCTGTCCAGCCTTGAAAAACAGCAGGTATTTGTCCGGCCCGGTTTTATAGAACGCATAGTCTACATTCCATTTCCGGGCCACGCGGTCAAAGGACTTGGCATCCCCGGATAGCTCAATGCTGTTGGTGGCTGTACCGTGGGCCATGAGCTTTCGCACACTTTGTTTTCCATGCGGTACTTGCCGCCCACGGTATGCCTTGCGGATCTTCCGGCCCACCATGCCCAGCACATACGCCAGTCCCCGCGCCGTCAGCTTGGTTGTTTTTACGGATATGGCTATCGTGCGCCGGGAAATATCTTCATCAATCAGTTACACCGCCTCCTTCCTTGGGACAATTTGTCTCGAAGTGCCATCACCGATCCCCACGGTCTTTTTTCTGCATTTGACGGTAGCCCTCCAAAGAAGAACCGTCTATGATTTCCTGATAAACGGCCATTTGCTCCCGGATAGAGAGCTTCGGGAAAGAGAATACCTTATGCTCCTTGGGAATATCCTGCAAGCCGTGATACACTTCCACGAAATGATCGCTTTCTTTGACAACATAGCCGCCCGGGGCAAAATGGCCGTTTTCGTGGATGCAGGCATCCCGGCCATACGCCTCATAATCGAAATACGGTTTTACCTGATCCGGCACATCCAACATTTCCAGATCGTCCACATAAATACGCCCCAGCGTTTCCTCATCGGATACGCCGGGGTAAAAGCCGTAACAGTCCAGATTTTGTGTCAGATTGATGATGTCCCGCACCGAAGAACAGTGATCGCCGCTGTCGAGGACGGCCTCCAGTGTTTCCAGCTCCGATGAGGTAAGCTCGGAAAGCAGGCAGGCCAGATGATTAAGCTCGTCCAGATTTTCATACTCGCTCAAATGGTCATAGAGCCCCAGCACATCCCCATCGAAAGAGGTAATAAAAATTTCCTGATAGCAGACTCCATCCACGCCGATCCGTTTCAAGAGAGCCTCCACCTCCTGGGCGGTTGTGGGAAATTTCAGTGTTTCACCCACAAGCTGGCCCTCGCTGTACTTTCCGGCGTTGGTAACGTAGGCTTCAAACAGGGTTGCCATTAGCGGCGGCCCTGTCCCTTGACGGACAGGATGCCCTCAAGGGTTGTTGCCGTAATTCCCAGCCGCTGGGCCACGGCAATATCATTTTTCATGGCTTCGGTCATACTGTGCCCGCAAACAACCAGCACATGAGAACGGCGGAGCAGGTCACGGCTCATGTCGATGCCGCTTTTATGCTCCTCGGGAACAGCATCATTGAGAAACAGGGGCAAGTACAGGGTCGGGCAAATAGGAGAAAAGCCTGCCTCATACACGGTGCGGCAATACTGCGCCGCCAGTTCTGCGTTTTCGCTATCGCCGCCGAGCCATGCAGCGGTGATATAAGCAAGGGGTCGTTTCATCGTTCATACCTCCGATATTTTAATAAGAAAGTTCAACCCAAACCCCACGCCCTTTCCCAGTCTTGGGAAAGGGGGCGGCTCTGGAGGATATACCCCCGCCGCTTGCCGGGGAAATAGCACAGCCGGGGCAGACCGTCAAGGGCGAGCCGCCGAAAACGGCGGTGCGCTGCACCCTTGACGGCCCACTCCCGACTGTACTAAAAAACAGGCGGCGACGGGGGATATATACCACCAGAGCCTCTGCGCGAGGGCGGGGCCCTCGGGACAAAGTGTCTCGAAGTTGTTACTTGTCAAGTTCCTGCTTTTTCGGGGCTTTTGCCAGCTCCGGCGGCTTTTTTTCTTTCCAGTCATCCAGCAGGGACATAATCTGTTCTTTCATTTTGGCGGGAGTGACCTCCTTGCCAAAATACTTTTCCAGTTCCGCAGTAGAAATAATCACGCCTCGATCCTCCTTTTTCTGTTCTGATAAGATACCGTCAATGACATCGCCGTTAAGCTTGCCTTCCTTATCCAGCTTCCGGAGCCGTTTAGCCTGGGCCAGCGAGGGCGAAGCCTGCTCCCCGTCAATGGAAACAGCAATAAGCCTCTGATTTTTCGGTTTGATATAAGAAAGCTCCACGGCAGGCATGAAGCCCATCTTTTTATCGTCTACCTTATCCAGAAGCTCCGGCACAAGGGAGTTGAGCCGCAAGTAGCGCATGACCTTTTTATAGTTCATTTCATGCGCCTCGCCTACAATCTCAACCGAGCGTTTCCCGACATCGCCTTCCGCAACACCTTTCAGCCGCCCGCCCTGATGCTTGATGTCCTCAACCTCGAGTTCCAGCAGCGCGGCCAATTCGCTGGGGAGCATCCCGTCACGCTGCTTGTTGCTGTCCTTCATGGCCTGTACCGCTTCGTGGTCGGTCATTTCACGGACGATAAAGGGCATTTCCTCCAGCCCCGCCAGTTCACTGCCGTGGGTACGGCGATGGCCCGCTACAATTTCATAGCCGTTTCCATCTTTCTCCGGGCGGGCAAGACCGGGAACCATTACACCGTTTACGCGGATAGAAGCAACGATTTCCTGCATCTTCGCATCGTCCCGTACCTTAAAGGGGTGCGGACGAAATGTGTGAAACGGATGAACCTCGGAAAGTTTCAGATAAACCAGCTTGCCTTCCTCAACCGGGCGGGGCGGTGTGGTCGGCTCGGGAGCCGTCTGTTCCGCAGCAGCAGTTTCCTTCGGTGCCGTATCCTGTACGGGCTTAATGGGCTCCTTGGCATCCGGGGCCTTTCCGTCACTTCGGGACACTTTGTCTCGTTTGGACGGCTTGGGCTTGTCAGGGGCCGCCTTATCCGCCTTGGGTGGGCGGCCCTTGCGGGCCCCAGCCGATTTATCCGCTTTCTGATTTTCAGTCGCAGCCTTTTCCGCTTTCGGCGGACGGCCACGGCGCGGCTTTTTCGGTTCCTCCGTATTGGCGGGCTGCGGTGTTTCTCCGGGGGCTGCCGCCTCTGGCGTTTCGGGGGTTTCCGCCTTTTCGACTTCGGCGCGGGCGTTCTGCCTCTTTTCCGCCATAAGTTCATTGATTTTGTCAAAGGACACAACTACATCGTCGGACTCAGGTATGGCAGGCCCGGTCTGTTCCTGCTGGGGCTCAGACGCTGCGGCCTGTTCGGGTGTGGTGATAGGCCCGGCGGCCTCCGGGGAAGTATTCACCGCAGGGCCAGTATTCAATTTTTCATCGGCCATTTACGATCCTCCTTTTCATTAAAGTTGCACAAATTTGAACGCTAAAATTTTGTAGTTATTTTTGTGCCTCCTTTCCGTCTATCCACGCAAAAAAGCCGCCCGTTTTTCATGCCGGACGGCTTTTTGCGTAATGTGATAGATCAAATATTATTTTTTCTGATTTGTAGGCTCCGAAAAGCCTTGTATTTACAGTGTTCCTAATAGGAGGTAATCATATGAAGACGACATGGTGAAATACGCGGAAAAGAAAGACAAGTCCCGCATCAAGGAGTGCTTCCAGTCCATCCCCCGTCAGTTAGCCAAGGAAAATAAGAAATTCCAGTATTCTGTTGTCCGAAAAGGCTCCACAGCTGCAAAATATGCCGGGAGCCTGCAATGGATCGAGGATGCGGGAATCATCTCCCGCTGCTATAACCTCTCCATTACCGAACTGCCGCTAGACGGCAACGCTGAAGAGGACACTTTCAAGGTATATATGCGCGATATGGGTCTGTTCGTCAGTATGCTGGAAGACGGCACGCAGTATGACATTCTGCAGGGTAATCTTTTCGGCTACAAAGGTGCCATCTTTGAAAACCTGATTGCCGATATTTTTACAAAGATGGGACGGAAGCTCTATTATTTTCACAAGGATTCCGGCTTGGAAGTAGATTTTGTAATCCGCTACAAAGGCGAGTGTACGCTCGTGGAAGTAAAAGCGGCGACCGGCAACATCAAGAGTACAAAAACGATTTTGAATCATCCGGAAAAATATCACGTCAGCAGCGCCATCAAGCTTGGAGACTATAATGTTGGTCGCATGGGGCAAGTTCTGACGCTTCCATTGTATATGGCATTTCTGCTGAGGGCACTGTAATACCTTTCTTACCACTTTATTTAATATTGGCTGATTTCAGAAAAAATTGCTTATCGCGCAGAGATTCGTATTATAGCAATCGAATACATCTGTATATCTTCCGTCGAAAAAAGGGTTCGCGCAAATTCTAATTTTTTGACAAAGGCACATTCTCCAATACTTGCCACATACAACAGAATAGATTTGCAAATAAAACAGTCAACGCCTATGCAGATAACTACATAGCCGAGGGATTTTCACTATGAAAGCCCCTCGGCTTTTTTATGTCAGAATGTAGGTGAAACATATACCATATATCCCGCCGAAAGTGGTGGCAAACACCTATAAAGCCCTCGCCGTCAGTATCGGGTTATGGGATAAATGCTGAAAACATAAAAACTTTGTTTTTATTTGTTATCCGGTACAAGTAAGCTCCCATATACTTGCACCGCGAGGTGGTAATTTGGCGCACAGAGAATTTATCTATATCGGTAAACCGCTTCCAAAATTGGATGAAAAGGAGCATGCCGCTTTCTTTCTGAACTTGCAGAAAGGCATTCTTCTCTCCCTAAAGCAGCGAAATCTGCTGACACCCGCTCAATACCAAGAGTGTTTAGCCGAACTGGGAAAAAGAGAAAGCAAAAATCAAATTCGGAATACCATAAAACAGAAACATTCATTGTGAAAGAAAATTTCACCGATTTTTACACAAATATTAAATTGCCATTGGGAATCGGAGCGTGACACCGATAATAGACTCACAACTTGGTATATTATGAATCTATTATGCTGTGATCACGGCATTTCGGGACTTCAGATAGATATCAATATCGTGGTTGATATACTGATAGCCCGTTGTGTGAAGAACATCGTAAAACTCGTTCAAGTAGTCAAATACGCCATACTGGCGAAACAATTCTGCCGTCTGTTTGCCCGTCAGAGACTTATATGCTTTATAGTTTTCGAGGCAAAACACCGAAAAAGCAGCTTCTTTGCTCATGCTTGCTCCTCCTTACACATCGGGAAATTCAATTTTCCCCGTTTTTTCTTCCTGCTTAAAAAGCAGATACAGCATACCCGTACTGAATCGTTCTCGCCGCCGGTACCATTCAAAAGCATAAATTTGTCAAAGATTAACAGGCACTCGCCCTATCTCTCCATAACTCTCCATAAGTGTTACCCGTATTACCTTTTTGGGATTTCTACTTTCCCTAGCTCGGTCTATCACTCCATAGCACTCCGTAAGTTTAGTATTACGATAGTATAAAGAAAAGCCTTAACCATTCATTCGTGGTCAAGGCTTTCGTTTTTACTGTATTTCTTCTATTTCGCCAGTATCTTTGTTTACATGGTATTCTTTAAGGAGCATACCGCTGAAAAGCAATTTTGCATCATGTTCTTCTTTGTCAACATATTCATACACAGACACATCGAGCAGATTTCCCATGACAGAGATTTTAGTTGTTGTCTTGTAATTGAAGTTGACTATTGCATGGATTTCATCATCGCTCTTGAAATACTCTTTGTAGTAGTCCAAAGCATAGTCCTGCATTTCAATGTTTTCTGCGATTGAGGCAATTCTCCAATTACCTGTCACATCATTAGGAACATTGGTAACCACAAAGGAAATATCATCTTTTGCTGTGCTTTCGTTTTGCTTTTCCTCTGTCTGCTGTTCTGCTGAACTGATAGTGTCCTTTGTTCCGTCCTCAACGCTGTCTTTTGTTCCAGTATTTCCGAAGATAGCGGCCAGAATAACGACAACGATTACCCAAAACCACCACTTCTTGAAAATCGGCTTTTTGACTCCGTTTTTGGTTGCTTTATCTTTCATAATGCCATACCTCCAAGTTTTGGTTGATATTAGCATTATAGCAGAGCGTAACACAAAAGTACAGTATAATTTTAACTCACTATTGTGTCATAGTTTTATGTGCCTTGTCAATACTATAATGTAATTAAAATCAATGGAGGAATTGCATTATGGAGAAATTTATCGTAACACCTAAAGAAGATAAATCTGTCACCATGACGATACGCATAGATAGAGCCTTGCAAGAAGAATATAACGATTTAGCAGCTAAAACGAATCGTTCTCGTAATGAACTAATCAGTATGGCTTTACAATATGCCCTTGACCACATGGAATTGAAAGATGAATGATGACTAAATGAGAGCCTTTGGATTTTTTCCTCTGGCTCTCAATTATTTATGCGTTCAATCGTAAGAACTCATTTACCTTTGTTGCTACTTCCTCTTGCTGTTCCTCAAAGCTATGAGCATAGATGTTCATTGTAGTGGAACAGGTTGAATGTCCTAATGTCTTTGATATTTCAATGATGTTGACTTCCAGATAATTGAGCAGGGTAGCACATGAATGTCTCAACCCATGAAGCGGAATAATCGGTAATTCCTCTAATCCCTCGGCCTTTGCTTTGTCTGGATTATTCTGCACCCATTCATTATAGCGGTGTAAATGCTTTGTGAAATACTGATAAGGTGTTGTATGCCCCATAAGCTTTCCGTCTGCTTGAATGAACAGATTACCGCCATTGCTCAAATCGCCTTGCCATGCAGTACCATGACTAAATCGTGTCTGTATGTACTCAAAGTGATACTGCTTCAAAAGTGGGATTACATCATCTGGAATAGATACCTTTCTGACAGATTTCTTTGTCTTAGGTTCTTTATAATCAAATCCGTTTTCTGTCATACCCACAGACTTTGAAATAGAGATTTTCTTTTCCTTAAAGTCAATGTCATTCCAGTGCAAAGCAAGTGTTTCGCCTTTTCTGAATCCACAGAACAATGAGAGAGTAAAGAACACTTTGTATTGTGTAGGCACAGTATAGGATTCTGTGTACTCATTCACATAGTATGGTTTACCTGTATCATCAATACGCTGATGGCCTTTGTAGGTTACCTCGTATGACATATCCAGAGATTTCATAAACATCAATGCTTGCTTTGGAGTAAAGAACTTTAAGCCCTCGTCCTCGTCTTTTCTCTTTGGTTTTTGTGCGTCTTGGCAAGGATTGTTCTCAATCATGCTGTAACGCTTGGCTGTCTTAAAAATCAGATTCAACACATTAGCAAATCTCTTTATTGTACCTGCGGAATAATCGTCAACCAGAGTTCTATAAAAGGCTTCAATGTGTGGTGTTTTGATATGAGCAATCTTGTCTCCCTTAAAGTAGGGAATTATTCTGCTTTCCAAAACCTGTTTATATCCTGCATAGGTGCCATAAGCAATGTTATCTTTAACACTCTCAAGCCATTTGTATGCAAAATCTTCAAATGACATTTTTTCTGCGTTGTAGTCGTAGCCATATTTCAGTTTATCTTCCATATCCATGGCATACTTCTTCGCTTCTCGTTCTTGTTGTTTGGGTGTTGCTGACTGATTGACTGAATATGTAAGATTCTTAACCAATTTGTTTCCCTTTTTATCGTATCCTTGACAGATAACTATGCGATAAACAACTCTACCGCTTTTGTACTCAACTCTTTTAACAGATGCCATTCTTAACACCCTTTCTCAATTTGATTTTTGTAACGATAGAAGGTCGGCTTCGTCATACCTAATTCTTTCATCAGTTCAAATGGTTTCTTTTCCCCTTGCTGTACTAAGCGATAGTGGGTAGCAAATTCTTCAAGGTCCATAACTCTTGGTCTGCCATAATCGTCCCATTCTCCACGAGCTTTTTTCTGTTCAATGCCTTCTCGCTGTCTTTTCTCTTTTTTCTCAATCTCAGCCTGTGCCATGCTTGCATACAACTCAATCATCATATTATTGATAGTCTCTAACATCATACGAGCCATTGAGTTTTCCATAGCTGACAGGTCAATCAATGTTGTGGGTAATTCTAACACCATAACACGAATACCGTTGTCCTTAAAGAATCGTAATTCCTTTAGTGTGGCTTCCTTGTTTCGTCCTAATCGGTCAAGCTCTGTGACGATCAGCACATCACCACTTTCAAGGATTTCATCTTTCAGCATTGTGTAGCGTGGTCGGTTGAAGTTCTTTCCTGTCTGTTGGTCTGTGTAGACCTTGCCCTTATACAGAGAAATTGCATTATCAGCACAATACTTGGTGAGTTCTGCAATTCCTCTGTCTAAGTGCTGGTCCTTTGTGCTTGTCCTGTGATAAGCTACATATTTCATTCAGACACCCCCTTATCGTATAAATCACAGTTTCCACCATCAATAACGGTAGAGGGCTTTTCTTCGTACATCTCACATTTAGAAACATTGCATGGCATATTCGTATCGTCATATTTGTATAGGCAATCCGTACACACCAAATCAGCGTTTCTGATAAGCTCAAACTTTAGCTTGTCATTCTTAAACTTATCGTTCATCTGAACACCTCATTTCTTTATAGAACATCTGTTCGTTTCTGATTCAATCATATCAGGCAAGTCTCAAAAAGTACACACTTTTTATGAGAATAATCAAAAGTTTTTACGCATACTTTCTGATACTTATTTGAGGTTTCATTTGCATGGTTTCAAAAAGTATAAATTCTGATACCACATCAACAAGCGGCCATTTTTCTCTTTTCTTGCCAGTACCTTTTAACGCTTTCGCTCCGTCTAATGGAAGCACTTCCATAATGAATATTCTGTTTTGGTGTGACAACTTCAAGATTCTCAATACAGTTATTTGTTTTGTCCTCGTCCTTATGATTGATTTGCATACCCTTTGGAATAGGACCAACATGAGCCATATACACCAAGCGATGAACCAAAGTCTGTTTATACTCATTTTCATCATTGTATAAGGGAACTCTTACATAACCAGAACTATTCCTATTTGGCTTTAAGATTTTGTCATTGTCGATACTGTAAACCTGCCCGTCAGTAGAAATAAGATACCTTGAAAATCCCTCTGCCTGTTCCCATTCAACAGGGGTATTGCTTTTATGCTGTGTTGCTCTCTTTGTCATTGCTCTCAACCTCCGTTTCGCCGGTATTGAGAAACTCAATGAATTTATCCACATTCACAAGAAACTTATTACCGGACTTAATATGCACGATTTTGTTCTGTTTGCACATCTGCCAAAGTGCTTTATATGAAATACCAGATTCATCTGCAAGAGTCTGTAAAGGCACCATACGAGGAATGCGTACATCTGATACAATAAAGTTAAACTCCTGCTCTGGTAAAGTGTTCGTATTGTTTGCATTATTCTTCTTTGCCATTTTGTATTCTCCCTTTCGATTAGGGACACGAATACAAATTCATCTGAACTATTGTATTGTTGTCCATGTTTTTGTGTTTGCTCCGTCTGGACAACTGGACTATTCTTTAGTGACCGATTTATTTTATTCTCAATTTTATGTTTATCCCCAGAGGTTCTCTGTTGACTTCTGGTGAACTTTTATCCTATACCATAGGAATACATTACCTTATGACTTCTGATTCAATCTGGATTATCCTGTGTTATTCTGGGATTATCCTTTATGCTGTCTGTTCGTCTGGATTCCATGCGGAAGGCTTCTTAAACGCATTAACCTGTTTTTCAATGTTTCTAAGGTGGAATCCCTGCATATACACAGAAGCAAGCCCTTGTTCAGCTTCTTTCAGTTCAGATTCTTTCAATCTGTCAAAAGCCTGTTCAGCAGAAGATTTACTACCCTCAAAAGCACGCTCCCTAATCTTTGCAGATACCATATCAGCATAAGCAGGATATTTAAGCAGTTCCAGAACAGCCTTGCTACCGATAACACCAGAATTGATAGAATCTGTCAAAACCTTAGTAATACGGTTTGCATGATTGCTGTTCATCACTTTAGGCATCTGAGACATAAGCTGAAGTGCTTTGCTCTGTACTGCCTGTGTATCGTCCTGTTCGTTTGCATAGTCATAACCACGATTGCGGATTTCCTCAACCCTGTTATTCATACGGTCATACACAAAAGCATTTTCAGCAACCATATCCTGTAATTTGCTCTGGAGTTTGTCATAGATTTCATTTACCATGTTCTTATCTACACGCTTATACACAGAAATAAAATCCTTAGCACTTGCAACCAGAATACGCACATCATCAATGGTCTTTGTTTTTCTGAACTGTTCAAGCAGTTTATTATAGTTCTCAACGATAGTTAGTCCGTTGTTTGCAACTGTATTGATTTTAGTCATTTTCTTCTTCCTCCCATTCGATATTTTCGTTTTCGTCTGACACAACCACAAAGCCTTGTTCCTTGTAGAATGTATCATACGCACCTTTGGTTACCTCTGTGGTAACTGTTCCGTTTGTAATCTTAACCATAGTTATTCGTCCTCATTTTCATCTGGGGCATTGTTCCATTCCTGTTCCCAAGCCCAATCTTCATCGTCCTCGTTTTCTTTACCGTATGGAACAATCCTAATCACAGTAGGAGCAGTATCTTCTGTACCGTCTAAAAGAAAAGCAGTATTTGCACCATAAGCTTTGTCAATGATGTACTTACAAGCATTAAATCGGTCCTTGTTATATCTGTCATTGGCAATCTGGATTATGCTTTGCAGAGCTTCAACGGTAGAAGATTTAAGCAACCTCTGAAATTGCTCCTTTTGTGATTTCTGCTCTGCGGTTTGCTTAGGTCTGCCTTTTGGATTGCCGCTTTGTCCTTTAGCATAAGGCATAGAAAATCACTCCTTCCTACATATCATAGATGTTCACGCTCCTTGTTGTAGGATTCCAGTTCTCTATGAATTTCTGTTTTATTTTGTCTTGTGAGAGATGAGATAAAATCTCTTGTTTTTCCTGTATCTCTGCTTTGAGAGATTCAATCAGCATATTGTAAGCCTGTGTTCCCGTTCTGGGTTTGTGCTTCAATGTAATGTCTGCTGATATGCGTTCTACCTGCATTAGTGAACACCCCCTTACTGTTAATGTACTGTTATCTGTTTGTATCTCTGTCTCATATAATTATGGACAAGATTTGATTTTTGCAATTTGCTCAAATGCCTTGTGAAACACCTTTTACACCCCAATGAATAGTGGTTTATGCTCAATTTATGAGATTTTCAGTTTTTCAAGTTTGGGGTCACAGGGTAACATCGAATGTTACTTTTCAGACCTGTTTTATCCTAAAGAGTTGTGCATGAGTTTGAGCGTTCTAAGCACATCTTCTGGAAAACCCATATTTTTCTCTCGATAAAATGAAACAATTCGTTTTGAGCTATCAGGCTGTTTCTTGAATACATACCACTTCTTTAATGCCTTGCGTAATACCTCAGTATCTACAATGAGTTCCTTACACTTAATCAAAGTTTCGCTTACTTCCTTTCGTGGAGTAGAGTAAGTTAAACTTTCAAATATCTCTTGCACACAAGCATTCAGCATAGGTGTAATATTCTTTTTGCATATCTCGTCAAAGGTTTCTTGGTACTGGTCAATCAGCGTTTTGATTGCTTTCCTTGTGAGAATGTCCTCTAATGATTTCTTGCTTGAATACATACGGTCAAGCATTCTGTCTAAGAACACCAATTCCACACGAATCAGATTTGACTCAACTTTAAGATTGCCTGCTTGCCTTTGCTGAAAGGTTTTGTCATACACCTTTAACACCCATTCATGGGGCTTGGTTGTTGTGATTCCTCGTTCTGGTTTCCTGTGTGTTTTTCCGTTTGGGTCAGTTTCCTTATAAACAGTAACCTTTGCAAATGACCTTTCAAACAATCTAATCACATCCTTTGGCTTACAATCCCCAACGCATTTTATCGTTAGATTGCACTCCATTTTTGTGACACTCATCATTGAGAGAAATTCATCAGAATACTTATCCTTTAAGTGCTTTTGCAAATATGACCTCATGTGCTCAATGACTTGGTTTCTTACCAATTCGATTTTAATACAATCAGATAGTTGAAATGGCTGCACATTGTTTGGCCTGATTGCGTTAGGCAAATTCACATAAGCAGACAGTTTGCCGCCCCAACAAGATATTTTCATTATGTCATTTCCAGATTCATTCGTGAGATTTTCCTCTGGAAGATTTATACTCTCTAAGCCTTTTATTGTAAGTTGCAGTTGAAAATTCATTCCGTCTGCACCTTGTAGTTTTTTCTTTCCCATTTTCACACCTCGCCCATTGCTTTCTTTATGTCTTTGATTATTGAAGCTGTTTCCTTGATAATTGCTTCGATTAAAGCAATGTAGCTTTCAGCATAATAATTCCTTTCGTCAGTCTTTGCTCCGTTCATATTCAATACCTCACATTCTTTGCTCACATATATTCATCAATGCAATTCACATCAATGCTGTTCAAGATTTCCCTTAACTTGATAAACTCTTCCTTAGAGAAAGTGATACCACGCAAAGGATATTGCAATCCGTCTCTGTCAGATACTCGCCATGCTCTAATATCAAACACAGGCTTCTTGTCGTTCCACTTTACAATCGACACTTCCTTTGAGAATCCACGAAAGCCCACCATGATAGTGTCAATATGTTCCTTTACTTCATACTCGGTAACCTTACCAGCATTACACGCAAATTCATGCTTATTTGTTTTGTTATCCATTTTCCTTGTTCCTTTCCTTTTGATTTTAGGCAACAAAAAAGAGAAGCCAGTTAAACCTCGTCTAAAGGTAACTTTGCTTCTCTAAGCATTCAAATTATTAAATTAACTGGTCTTTTCCGACCTGTATATATTATACCACATTATTTCCTGAAAGTACATAGGCAAAATAAACTTTTTTCCTTATTTTTCCGACTATTTTCTTGAGGTCCTTTTTATATATAATCCTCAGATTAACCAGATTGACCCCAGATTGATTTTAATGGATTAACCTATATTTTATATATCCTATTCCTAAAAATCAATTCTGGATTATCTGGGAACTTCTGATGATACCCCTTAAATAAACAGTAATACAATAGTATAAAGTTGTTATGCCTATCCACAAAATACAAAGAGAATTAAGGGCAAATAAACCGAAACTCATTTGTTCAGCTTTGCATTGTGCAGTATGAGAGATAATTGTCATAAAAGCCTTTAACTGCAATACTTTGTTGACCTTTTCTGCCTTGCCAAAAGTGAAACTCAATGCTATGCTTTTTCTATATTGCTTGTGATGTCAGTATTACGCTTGCTGAACAAACAAGCACAATCTTTAAAATATTAACATGTAAATTTCAAAATTGTGGACCTCTATAATAAGCTGATTCTTCTATTCTGGATCTTTCAAATGCATCGTATTCCTCTGGATCAAACCCTTGAAATTCGAAATACTCTTTAACACTGTTGTATGGTAATTTCTGACCCAATTCAGTCATAATTTCTAAATAGCAAAGAATCATATTATTGGCAGCAACTGCTGAAAAATGAGGATCTTCTTTTGAATCCATCAAAATTTCTTGTATAAACTGCATCAAATACACATCAAAAAAATCCAAAATGTAAAGAAGTTTATCTTTATTTATAGTAATTTTTTCTTTACGGTCCCACATAAATTACAGCCCCACATTCTTCACATACTTGTTTTTCTAATCCAACATTCATACCATAAAACACACACATTACACTTCCTGGTAGTAAAAAATCGTTGACTACACCTACTCCTGTCAAATCATCTGCCAATAACAATGCTGTGGATTCATAACAATGTCCTACCCACCTGCGCACAGGAAGTTAGTGCAACGACTATAAAGATAGCAAACATCGATATACTGAGTCGATTTATTTTAAGATTCCCTTCAATGCAGAGATTTATTGCGATTTTCGCCCATTCTTTTGCCAATAAATGACAATCGTAAACATTATCAAGAAACACATGATAATCAAAACAATTATTGTGGGTGTCTCGCTACTGTATTGCGCAGTACAATCGTATAATATCGTCTCTCTCCCCGTGTTGTCTATTTTTACCATCTGGGTATATTTGTACCCTGATAATAACTCGAGTATTGGTCTGCCTTTTTGAATTTTGTAAGTTACGCCTGAAATCTCGCATGTTGTTTTGTGCTCTAACTTTTGAATACTCGTTTCGTTTGTTGCTCTGTCAGGGTTAACCGCTATGCACGAAACCAATTCTCCATCTTGCGTAACAGTCAGTAAAGAATCACCTCGCACAAAGTAAATCTGAATGTCGTCTCCGCACCACTGTACATAATAATTGCCATATGTTTGAAATTCAAATGCCTTTAAAATTTTTCCGCTTGTGTCACAGACTGCTATTTTCTGTGAGCTAAATGCCAATAGAATTTGATTTGCAACGTCAAAACTTACGATTTTTCCCATATTCTCCGTTGGCTCAATCTCCCGAAAAGAAATAGAATCATAAAACTCTTTTGCATCGGAATCAAAATAATAATCCCCAGAAAGCGCAGCCTCCGCTGGCATGCATAAAAGCGAAAAGGTCACAGTCATCAACAGAAATACTAGAACTTTGCTTATTCTTTTCATAGTCACACTCCTTTTATGACTTTATCTTATCCAGCAATTTAAAGATGTTAAACACAAACACATTATTTGTATCGCTCCAACCAGTGTGAATTTCTCCACCTGCACCCGTTCCTATACCTATGAAGCTGCCTAATCCATTATAAAAGCGATTCTTTTGTCCCAGAACAGGGAGCGCATACCAATCTCCTCCACCGCCTATTGCTAATGCCCCGATAACTGGTTCTGTAATTGAAGCTCCTGAATTATATTTTCACTTCTCCATTCTTGTTTATAGTTCGGTCAAAACACCACCGTTGAATCCATATATATTTTCCTTTTTGTATCCGTATAAAGACCCAGGCAAACTGATATGCGGTTCAAAAGTGAACGCTTCGACAGCGGACAGTTTTTCCGTGTTTCCTTTTTCAATGTAGATACGGTGCTTTTTATCCTTAACTATGGAATGACCCAAATTTCCAAGAAAATCAAGGTTGACGTACCCACGAGCTTTAATCTGATCGTTTATGTAGTAGAACAGCGCCTCAAAATTAGTGTTCTCATTCACGAAACCAAGCATAGCTTCATGCAGATAGACTTCCATTTTAAGACCATTTCGCCATTCATCATTCTGTATTTGCTCTACGTCTTTGACGATCTTACCGTTTTCTACAATCAGAGTTCTTGCGTAATCGCCCCAAATGCAGTTGCTCTGTGGACTTAAATCTATTGTAATAATATCGTTTGGCTCAATTATGTGGTCATCTGTTTTATACTCACGACCGGATACGGATACAGTAGTCTTATCACCGGCGAAAACAAAAGCACCTACATCCCAATACCAAAAGGAATCCGCACCGTGGGAGAGCATATATTCCTCACATAGTTTACGAAGCTCAATGAGCGTCATGCCGGGCACGATAACTTTTGAAGCATGTTCAATAGTGGCTCTGTTCAAGTTTTGCATTTCATGAATAGTCATGTTTTCCTCCCAAAATCCAGTGTCGCTATTTGTTCAGCATTTCAATTAATTCATATTTCAGACTTCGGTTGACCAAAATCACGGATAATCCCGCCGTCAGCAAAATCATCGCCGCCGGGATGACGACTTCCAAAACGCCCGTGTCCGCTGCGTCCTCCGTCTCCACCGCATTTTCGTCGCGCGCCCAAAGGCTGTATTCCGTGCTAAATGTGTGCTCGTTCTGCCCGGTTAAATCGAGCGTCTGCACTTTGTCGAACAGCACTGTGCTCGCGGTCGTGCCCAAAATCACCGCCACAGCGCTCAAGACCACCACGCCCGAAACAAGCGACATCCTGCACTGATTTTTGCTCATACCTAAACTCCGCTCGATCGCCGTGCGCTTCTTCTGCTTTACGATAAAGAAATAGAGCAGCAGCACCAAAATCGCCAGTGCCGAAAGCAATCCTGCCGCGAACAGAATGATCGCCGCCGTGCGCAGATTTTCCAGCCCGCCGACGACTTTGCTGTACCCGTTGTCGTCAAAGGTCAACTGCAAATGCGTGCGCACGCTTTCCGGCACATTTTGCTCATACGCTGTCCTATATTCGTCGATCGTGCCGTTCGGGATTTGAAACGAAGTGGTATACCGGTTCATTGCACCGAACGCGCCTATATTCTCCGCATCGGACGCTGTCACCGAGGCCGTCGGCACAATAAACATGTTCCGCGCGATCTCCCCCGTGCCGTTTTTGCTACCCGCAAGGCGAAACGTATCATATAGCCCGACGATCTCATACGCCTGCTCGAAGAAGACCGAATACGGCTCGCCCGCCGCGTTTAACAGCCCGGGGCTTCGGCCGCCGCGCCACTGCACCTGAAAGCCGAATTCCCACTGCGGGCTCTCTGCCTTGTTCGCAAGGTACAGCGAGAGCGGCACGCGGTCGCCGACCGCAAGCCCTGCGCTGCGCGCAAACTCCGCGCTGACCATGCACACAGCCGCGCCGTCTGCGAACTCCGCGTCTGTAATCTCTCGCCCTGCCGATAAAAACACCGTGTTTTCGTGAAACGACGGCAGCAGATCGAGGCTTTCCGCTGCGAGCACGGGGTAGCTTTGCCACCGCGTGTACAGCGCCTGCGCCCAGTTTCGGACGATCTCCCACGTCTCGGAATCATAAAACTCCGGCGTGACCTCCATAATCGTCGGCAGCGTTACGCCGTCGTTCAGCCGGTTCCCCTCGGCATCCACCTGCGGCGTACCGGTGATGCTCTGCGGCACGAAAAACATGTCGCCCGCGCGAAACGATTGCAAGCTTTCCGCACTTAACGTGGCATACGCGAGATAACGTTTTCCCGCTTCCAAATTCACTGTGTTTTCGGAAAGCATGTCGCAAAGCTTCATCTCGTCGCCGCTGTATGTGCCGTACAGCACGCGGTTCACCTGCACGGTTTGGCGGCGATCGGCCCTCCCGCTTTCAAGCGGTGTGAACTCGATGACGCACCTGCTGCCGTTAAACGGCGGTGTGTCCTGCCGCTCCGGCGCGGTGTATTCTTCCGGCAGAAGCGCCGCGTAATACGTGCGCTTTTCGGGCCCGTGCACGTATGCGGCGCCCGGAAAATCGAGCACGCTTTCATCATACACTGTGCCGTATACCGACTCTGTTTCCTCCGCGCCAAGCCACAGGCTGTCTAACGTTTTAGTTTTCACCGGCGCTTCATAGTCCGGCAGCTGCTCTACCGTGCCAAGCGTTGTGAATTGCTTTTCCACAGCATCCATTTGCGCCTGTGTCTGTGCCCACAAATTTGCCCCCAACACCAAGAGCGCCGTGGCGGCGGTCATCAGGAGGAAGAACAAGCAAGTTTTCATCGGCGTGCGAAGGAGTTGTTTTAAGCTGTTTTTCATGTTATTCCACCCGTGCGCTCAAAAGCTCTATCGGCTCCTGCTTTAGGTTTCGGTTCACCAAAATCACGGATAATCCCGCCGTCAATACTGTCATCGCTGCAGGAATGACGACTTTCAAAACGCCCGTGTTCTCTGCGTCTTCTGTCTCCACCGCATTTTCGTCGCGCGCCCAAAGGCTGTATTCCGTGCTGAATGTGTGCTCGCTCTGCCCGGTTAAATCGAGCGTCTGCACTTTGTCAAACAGCACCGTACTCGCGACCGTGCCCAAAATCACCGCCACAGCGCTCAAGACCACCACGCCCGAGGCAAGCGACACGCGGCACTGATTTTTGCTCATACCCAAACTCCGCTCAATTGCCGTGCGCTTCTTCTGCTTTACGATGAAGAAATAGAGCAGCAACACCAAAATCGCCAGTGCCGAAAGCAGTCCTGCCGCGAACAGAATGATCGCCACGTACCGCATATTGAGTAAACCGCCGATGATCTGGCTGTACCCATTGTCGTCAAACGTGATCTCCAAATTTTCCCGAACCTCCGCCGGAACATTTCGGTTATACGCTGCCATGTAGTCGTCGATCGTGCCGTTTGGGATTTGGAAGGAGGTCGTTGCGCGCTGCATCGGCCCGTTGTCTACGATATTGCCGGCAAAATCTGCCTTGACCGAATTTGCGGGAATGAGGAACAAATTCAGCGCCATTTCGATGGAGCCCGCCGGTTTTCCGTATGTGCCCACACTGTAATACGTGCCGATGATCTCATACTTTGCCGTCCAAAACGGCGTGTATGCCCGGTTCTGTGCGTTTAAAAGCGAAAACGTGCGCAGGCCACTACCGTCGCCGAACGTCCTATGCGGCGAGTCTTTTTCGTTCACGCCGTAAAGCGGCAGCTCCACTTTATCGCCGATGGAAAGCCCGTTTTTCCGCGCGAATTCTTCGGAAACAAGACATACCGCCGCACCGTTTTCGAGGTCTTCCGCGGAAAACGTCCGCCCCTCCCGCACATACACCGTGCGGTCGTGAAAGCTCGGCAGCAGCGCCGTATCTGTAACCGGCAAAACGGGCGCGGTCGTGTCCCACATGGAAAGCGCCTTTGAAAGCTCCAGCCAATATTGCCCGCGCTCGGTCTCGTAAAAGCCTGCCGTCACTTCGTCAAATGTCCGTGCCTGCATATCGCTTTCAAGCAAATTTCCGCCTGCGTCGCACTGTGTGGAGCGCTCCGCCGCGATCAGTGCGTATTCAATGGAGCTTTTCGCGTTTTCGTGGTGATTGACGATCACATTTGTATACGCCACATATGTTTTCCCTGCCTCCAGTGGCGCGGGATTTTCCGTCCAGTGGTCGCAAACGTAAATTTCGTATTCATTGTTCTGATTTTCCGCTTCCGGGTACAAAAATCGCTGCACATACACTTTTATGGGGTGATCCGGCACCGCCGTTTCGGCAGGCGTGAATTCGACCACCGGGTAAAACAGCGCCGTGCCGCCGTCGCGCACCGCAAGCCCCTGCAAATCCGCAAGGTAATACAGGCGTTTTTCAGGCGCTTTCAAATAATTCGCGCCGTCAAAATCCAGAACATCGGCAGAGATCACCGAATCATACACGGGTTCGGCTTCGCTATAATACGCCCCATCGGCGGCATTCCACCCCGTGCGCATCTGCGTGCGGTTCGGCTTTTGCTCTACCGTGCCGAGCGTTGTGAATTGCTTTTCCACAGCATCTATTTGCGCCTGTGTCTGTGCCCACAAATTTGCCCCCAACACCAAAAGCGCCGTGGCGGCGGTCATCAGGAGGAAGAACAAGCAAGTTTTCATCGGCGTGCGAAGGAGTTGTTTGAGGCTCTTTAACATTCTACCGCCAGCCTTCCGTCCTGCATTTTGTAGACGACATCCGCCTGCGCCGCGATGCCCAGGTCGTGCGTGACGACGATCACGCAGTAATTTTCGTCTTTCACGAGCTTTTTCAGCAGATCAATGACGACCTTGCCGTTCTCCGTATCGAGGTTGCCCGTCGGTTCATCCGCGAGGATAACTTTCGCGTCGGACGCCAGCGCCCGCGCGATGGCGACGCGCTGCTGCTGACCGCCGGAGAGCATCGCCGGCAGCTTTCTCGGGTCAACGTCACCGAGACCAACCGAGCTTAAAAGCTCTTTGGCTTTGATTTTTGCCTCTTTCGTCGGCTTTTTTGAAATTTGCATCGGGTACATCACATTTTCGAGTATGTTCAAAGTGGGAAGTAGGTTGAAAGATTGGTAGATCACCGTCACGTTCTCGCGTCGGTGCCGTTCGCTTCCGATCTCTTTCAGCGTTTTTCCGTTCACAATGATCTCGCCCTCGCTCGGCGTGCCGAGACCCGCGAGCATCGAAAGCAGCGTCGTTTTGCCACTGCCGGACTGCCCGATGATCGCGTAGAATTTTCCCGCCTCAAACGTGCAGGAGACGTTTTTCAACGCCTGCACCTTCTGGTATTTGCTCTGGTAGGTATAGCTCACATTTTCCGCCGCTAAAACAGCCATATTCACGCCGCCTTTCGTTAATCGATTTTTGTCAAAAGCTCCAGCGCGTCAAACCGCAGGAGCAAAATGAGCGCCAGCAAAACGCCCACGCACGAGGACGCAAGGTACAGCCCGCAGATCGTCAGAATCTGCCCGAGCGCAAGCCCCGCCGTGCAAAGCAATATGGGCACCGCCACCGCGCAGCCGCACACATTTGCGATGAGCATACCGAAAAAGCACGCGCACCCGCTTAAAATCTTCGGCCGCCCAAGCGAAAGCGAGATCGCCATGTCCCGCCGCGTGCTGCGCAGCAAAAGAAACGTCACCAGCGTGACAAGCACAATGACGAGCGCGAAAAACGGCGCTAAAAACCACCGCAGCACCTTCAAATTCTGCTCCAACTTCTCTGCCGTCTCAATGAAAAGCTGGTCGTCCACCACAAGCGTGTCGCCGTGGCGCTCATCAAGCGCGTTCGGGTCGGGCTTTGCAAAGCCTGCGCCGCGCATGGCATCTTTAAAATCGTTGAGTTTCATCGGGTCGCGCAGCGCACAGCGGAACGAGCTGTAATAAAATCGCAGATTATTTTCCTTAACGACCGTTTGCAGCCACGGCACAGAGACGATCATGCTGCACGGCACCGCGCTGCCCGAGGCGCTGTCCGCGTACACGCCGATGATCTTCACGCCCTGCATGCCGAGGTGCTCGTACCGCAGCGAAAAGCCGTCGTCGTTATAGCGCGTCACGTAAAACGGCATCGAGAGCGTGTCGCCCGAATTCAACCCGTACTGCGCCGCGTAGCTTTGGCTCACCACGCACAGCGGCTCTGCGTTTTCCAAAAACGAGAGGTCATACCCGTTTTCAAACGCGATGCTCTCCTCCGTCACGCCGACGAGCGCCGAAAGCCCGCTCACCGCCGTCACGGACGTGTCCGCGCCCTGCACGTCCTCCGCGCGGTACTGCTCCTGAAAATTCGCGCACGCCGAGGCCGTGTACACTGCGTCTTTGATGTCCGCCTTCATGAGGTTCGCAAAGTGATTTTCGTCGATCTCGAACCCCACGGTGCGCGCACCGCTGCGGCTGACCACCTGCGCCGTCACCGGGATGACCTGCGCCAGATTTTCCTCCGCGCTCTCCGCCGTCTGGATGCTGCCGAGGTAAAACGACATGCAGCACACAAGCAGCGCCGCAATGCAAACAGAAAGCGCCGTCCGCCCGCGGTTGCGAAAAACAATGTAGTTCATTTCTTTCAAAATCACCATATATATTTCTCCATATCATAAACAAGATACCGTAATTCCATCACAAACCGCGTTACCTTTAAAGTCAAATGACACTCTGGCCAAACCTCAAATTTCAAAATTTCTCATATGGTTAACTTGCTGTTAATATATCTTATTAACGGAAACCAGTCAATACATTTATCACGAAACGACAAAAAAGCGCTTATTTTGATTGATTTATTGGCGAATTTGATTTTTTAAAAGCAAAAAAAGACAAGCGTTTTTAACGCTGGTCTTTCTTTGCTTAAACTTCAATATCTATTAATTGAACCTATGTTAAATTTCAATTATCACATAAAATTTTCTTTTCTCATCTTCATAAAACGCGTGAAAGCTTCCGCCTTTTTGGCGAACGACCCTTTATTTTTTCTTCTCTCAACACAAATGATCTCGTCGGCGCGAAGCTTTAGACCACCGTCCACTGTACACACATGAATATATACAGTTTCCATATGAAGCTGCTTTAGCGCCGCCGACAAGCTGCGGCAAAATCTGTTTTCGTCAATAGGTTTGGATAAATACCGATAAACATGGAAATTCATTGCTTCATCAAGATAATCGGGGAATGAAGTGATAATAATGATCTTAACATACGCGTTTTTTTGCATCAATTCCGCACCGACGTGAATCCCACTTCGCCCCGGCATTTCGACATCCAAAAAAGCAATATCAGGTGTGATTCCCGAATAGATCAGCTCCTTAAAAAATAATGATAATATAGTTATTGTTTCTCTTTCTTAACCGATTTATTTCTTACCAATCTTTCTATCAAAATAAATATAACGCCTAAAAATATACCGAACCCAACAATTACAAGAGTCATTGCTTGCATTTTTCCCGCATATTGAAGTAGCTCTGTTGATTCCCTACTCGATTTTGCCAGTATGTTCAATGCGGAAAAAATCTCTCCAAACTCCCGCATATAATAGGCGGCGTCCGTAATGCGGTATTGCGGCAGGAGAGAGGACGGCAGATCGATGTGCAGCAGGATAAGCGGCACGGCGAACAGGGCGAGAACACCTAAAACACCGTGGAAAATGAGCTTTGCACGGTTCTCTTTCGCTTTGCGCGAGAGAACGAAAGAATAAACCCACAGAATCAAGACGAAAAGCGAGCGCGAAAGCAATGCGGCCAAAAGCGGCAACTGCGAAAGAAAGCTTTTAACGTCTGAAAGACTGTAAAAGCTGCCGGCGTTTTCATTTGCGAGTTCCGTCACGAGTAAAATTGTGCTTTTCGCGCGGTCTGCCATAAACGGCTGCGGGGTGTCCGTCACGTTAAACAGCAATGCGTTTTCGGCTTCTGCGGTCGGTGTGAGGGCGCCTGAAAGCTGCGGGATGCCCTCCGGGAATATGGCAAGCCATGTGTCGTCCCGGTTCTCCAAATCGGATTTGATTGAAATTTCGTCGCCGCTGCGCAGGGGCTTTGAAGCGTAACGGACATAGCTGCCGAAAAACTTCAAATTAAGCTGATTTTCGCCCACGGAATAATTATTGATTTCTTCTTCATAAATGCGCGTGCCAGTCTCCCAGCCGGTGCCTTCTCTCGGGCGGTAGAGGTGCATGCCCGTATCGTCGAAGAAAAGGGAGTCGAGCGCGATGTGCGGGGAGGGTTCGCTTTCGTCCGCTTGCGTGAGCACCACTTCCGGGATCATGAGCTGCTCAATGCGCACGGAAAGCATCGTGCAGAAAACGAGGCCCCATAAGATCAAAACAAAAATGCAGAGAACGCGGCGTTTCATATCACTTCACCTCCGCTAAAACGATGCCTTCCACAAGCTCGCGGTTGAAGAAGGTGAAGAGGAACAGCGCGGGCAGCACAACCAGAATGCAGCAGACGAGCTGCACGGAGGTCTCGCTCGGCGGTGTATAGGCGAGCGCCACCGAGATGGGGTACTGCTCGGCTTCTTTCAAAAATGCGATGGGCTGCTCCACCATGTTCCATGCGTCGAGGAAGGAGAGCAGCAAAACGCACACAAGGCCGCTTTTGTTCATCGGCGAGACGACGTAAAACAACATGCGCAGCACGCCGCAGCCGTCCAGCATGGCGGCATCCAGAACGGTGTCCGGCACCGATTTAAAGCTTTGCGTTAAAATAAACGTGCCGAGCGGCACGATAATAGACGGTAAGATCAGCGCTGCGTAGGTATTCAGCAGGTTCATGTAGCCCAGCATGATGAAATCGGGCACGAGCGTGACCTGCACAGGCAGCGTCATGAGGATCATTAAGAGGAAGAAAAGGAAGTTGCGGCCCGGGAACTTATACTTTGCAAACCCGAACCCGGCAAAAACGGAGATCAAAAGCTGCCCCGCGGCGATGCACACGGCCATGCCGATGCTTTTCCAAAAGCGGAAAAGATATTTTGGGGAAGCCAGAAAAACGTCATAATAATACTGGAACGTAACGCCGCCAGGCGACAGAAAACTACGCACGAACACGTACAAAAACGGCGCAGCGGATAACACCACGACCAAAGCGGCAAACAGCCCGGAGAAAAACCGTTTCACTCGCGGAACGCCTCCTTTCGGCTGACAAACGCATAGAATAAGCCAAAGAATACGATAATGACGATCAACAATAAGACCGAAGCCACGGAGAGCTTCTGGTAATTGAGGTTGCTGAAGCAGTTGTTGATGAAATGCTGGAGCATGTAGAGCTCATCCACGGGGTGCTCGCCGCCGATAAGAAAGATCTCGCGGAAGCACTTAAATGCGTTGATGACGGAGAAGATCAGGGCGAAAAACACGGAATACCACATTTGCGGCGTGGTGATGTAGCGGAACTTCTGAAACGCCGAAGCGCCGTCGAGATCGGCGGATTCGTACTGCTCCGCGGGGACGGTGACGAGCCCTGCGAGCAGCAGAATAACGCTGTACCCCGTGTTTTTCCAGAGGTACATGAGGATCATGACCCAGAAGGCGTATTTGCCGTTCAGCCACTCGACGATGGGCAGGTTTAACACGGCAAACAAGCCGTTTACAGCGCCCTTTTCGCCGAAAAGCAGATCGATGAGCAAGACTGCACCGGCGACGGGCATGATATACGGAAACAAAAAGACAGATTTTAATAGCTTATGCTTGCCCGCCTGCTTTTGCATGAGGAGTGCCAAAAGATAGGAGAGCAGCATGATGAGCGGCAGCCCTATGGCTAAAAACTTCATCGTGTTGAAAAACGCCAGACGGAAAAGGTCGTTTTGGAACATCTTCGTATAATGCTCCATGCCGACGAACATGCCGGCGGCGCCGTAGCCCTGCGTAAACGAATAGCGCAGCACAATGCCGAACGGGATGAGCGTGAACACAAGGCAGCCGATCATCACCGGGGCGATCAGGATATATCCGTGAAATGCTTTTCTCATAAGGCACCGCCTTTTATTTTATTCCTGCACCCACTGCTCCATGGTCTTGTACCATTCGGCAATGATGGGCGCGAGGTCGGCATTACTATACTTTTCTAATCTTATAAACGAGTTTTGCATAAATTTTGTAAAACGCATTATTCAGAGAGTCTGGTTTGCAGCGCTTCTATCACGCTGTGCGCAGCGGCAGCGCAATCCGGGTTTTCTTCCCACGTCAGGGTCGTGGCGGTATCGTAAATGGTGTAGTCCATCACGGAGTAGAACCGCACAGCGTTGACGCGGCTTTGCACGCTTTCAAGCAGTTCGGGCTGCAGATAGGCGTTTTTGTGCGTCAAGAAACTGTTTAGGTTGCCGAGCATCAAAAGCGTACCGCGCGCATCGTTCACGGTTTCCGTGTCGATTTGCGCTTCGTCGCTGAACAGCAGCTCGAAGAAGCGGAATACCTCATCGGCCTTTGGGCTGTTGCGATTGATGGCTGCGTAGGAGGTAATAAACGCGGTCACGCCCCTTCGGTGTTCGGAATGGCAAGGGCGTTCACGGTGTCTTGATTCTGTGCGTAATACGCCATGCCTTCATCGGTCTGCGCATAGGATCCGCTTTGGATCAGTGCGGTCTCCTCGTCAAAGCTTTCCGACGCAGGCATGGCAAGAAGATCTTCAAACTGCGCGGTGAGGTTTTCCTCGGTGAGAATTGTTTTTTCGGTGGCGTAATCTGCAATACGAGGAATTCCGGCGCCGCACCAAGTGTAGAGATTGTTGCGCACAACTTTCAGAACGGCCGTGTCATCACAGTTTACAAGCTCGTCCCATGTTTTGGGGGTGAAATCGGGGTCGGCAAGCTGTGCTTTATCGAGGAGAAAAACGCTTGCGTAGTACGTGATAGGCAGCACGACCTGTCCTTCGTCGGTTTTTCCGGTATCGAAAACAGAGGCAAAGTGGTCTTCGGAGCAGAGGTATTCGCTTTCTTTTATATAATCGTCAAGCGGCAGAAAAGCGCCGGCCTGCATGGTGCGCTGCACATCCGGGAACAACGTGGCCGGGTGACCTTCACCATTGAAAGTCATGTTTGAGGTCGGGGAAGAAAGCAGATAGCCGTCCGGCCCGCCACCTGCCATGATCTCCACGCGCAAGGAGGAGATCTGCGTTTCGCGCTCCTGCGTATCCTCGGAGAGGACGAAAAACTCAACATTCAAATCGCCGTAGATTTCTTTTGCAAGCCGCGTTATGCCGTTTTCGTGCGTAAATTCCTGCTCATCCGTCACGATCACCGCTTTTTCGCTCGATTTGCTCGCGGTGCTGTCCGTTGAAGCCGAAGCGGAAGACGTAGCCGAAGGCGCCGCGCCGCCGCAGCCGCAGACCGCCTGCGTGAGCAGCATGGCAGACAAAAGAATGGCAAATTTGCGTTTCATAGATTTTCCTCCTCTAAATTCGTGACGTATTGTAAACTAAAATGAAAATTGAGAACCACTCAGACCCTCTGGTATAATGGTTTCACCACAAAACACATATCTCCCAAAAAAGAGGGTTCTCATGATGAAATCATACCATATTTAGTGTCCAAAATGCAACAAAAATCATTCATTTTATCGTTACGGCAAAAATCCTGATGGGTATTAGAAGTATCTCTGCAAGAGGGGCGGCTTTTAGCTTCATATTATCATTCTTCTTTAATTTTGTACGTATTTTTTGCGCGAATTGATTATTTTGTTGATTTAGTCCATAATTAGCAAATTCAAATCAAGCTTTTTTGTAGGCCAAGCATTTTTAATGCTTTTAGAGAAAAATAAAAAACAACGCTATGATGATTCATAAAAATCGCCATAGCGTTATTTTACTCTTATTAAAATTAAACTTTATAACACCTTTAATTAGCACATTTCTCAAAACAGTACATACCAGATGATCTTCATTAACCAGAGGAATGCCCATGCTTTCCTTTGCAATCTCCAAAAACATCTTTATCTCACCACAGATTCCGTCGTTCTGCTTGAGCAAATACGTGTTTTGGATAAGCAACGGCTGCAAGCCCGATTAGGCAGACTGCCGTATTCCTATATTCAGAAAATCGATAAAGCCCTCGCCGTAAGTATCGGGTTATGGGATAAATGCTGAAAACACAAAGATTTTGTTTGTTATCCGGTACAAGTAAGCTCCCATATACTTGCACCACGAGGTGGTAATTTGGCGCACAGAGAATTTATCTATATCGGTGAACCGCTTCCAAAATTGGATGAAAAGGAGCATGCAGCTTTCTTTCTGAACTTGCAGAAAGGCATCCTTCTCTCCCTAAAGCAGCGAAATCTGCTGACACCCGCTCAATACCAAGAGTGTTTAGCCGAATTGGAAAAAAGAGAAAGCAAAAATCAAATCTGTAATACCATAAAACAGAAACATTCCTTGTGAAAGAAAATTTCACCGATTTTTACACGAATATTTAACTGCCAACAGCATTCTCTAATGTGATCGAGAAAATTAACAACTTCAGGGGGCGGGATTGTGGAAAGCTCTCCGGAACAAACTGTAAAAACAAATTTGCACATTCGACAAACCAATTTTCGCTTTCTATAATAATAGGCACAGAAACATTCACTGTAAAAGGAGGACTTATATGAACCGATATGAACGCATGAATCAAGAGCGAAAAATAGTCGATATGCGAAAGCGTGTGGCTGCCTATTGCCGCGTTTCCACCGACCACGAAGATCAGGCAAATTCCTTTGAGAGCCAGCAGCGGTATTTCAGGCAATATATTGAGCGCAACCCCGATTGGGAGCTTTACGAGATTTTCGCAGACGAAGGCATCTCCGGCACCAACACCAAAAAGCGCAGCGAATTCAAGCGCATGATCGCCTGCGCCAAAGAGGGCGATTTCGATTTGATCATCACGAAAGAGATTTCCCGTTTTGCGAGAAATACGCTCGACAGCATCTATTACACGCGTGACCTCAAAAAGCACGGCGTCGGCGTGATTTTTATGAACGACAACATCAACACCTTAGACGGAGATGCAGAGCTTCGCTTGGCAATCATGTCTTCCATTGCGCAGGAGGAAAGCCGTAAGACGTCCGAACGTGTGAAGTGGGGGCAAAAACGCCAGATGGAACAAGGCGTTGTGTTCGGCAGAAGCATGTTGGGCTACGATGTTAAAGACGGCAAAATGACGGTAAATGAAGACGGCGCCAAAATCGTGCGGCTTATCTTCCATAAGTTTGCAAACGAAAACAAGGGCACACACGTCATCGCACGCGAGCTTCGCGAAGCAGGCATCACGCCTATGCGCGTCAAAGAGTGGAGCAACACCGTCATTTTGCGCGTGATCCGCAACGAAAAGTATTGCGGCGACCTCGTGCAAAAGAAAACTTTCACGCCGGATTTTCTCTCTCACGAAAAGAAATATAACCGCGGCGAAGAAGAATTTGTCATCATCAAAGACCACCACGAACCCATCGTTTCCCGAGAGCTTTTTGAGAAAGCCAATCGTATTTTAGATGAAAAATCCCTAACGCAGGAAGGCAAGGCAAAGCACAGCAACCGTTATCCGTTCTCCGGCAAAATCAAGTGCGGCTGCTGCGGCTCCAGCTATGTGGCAAGATATAAAAATCGAAATAACGGAACCCGCTACAAAGCATGGCGATGCTACAAGTCCGCTACACAAGGCAGCCCGCACACCGATAAAGCCGGGAATCCGCTTGGCTGCTCAAATCCAAGCATCCGCAATGAAGATGCCGTTCATATCATGTACCTCGTGACCCGCAGCCTGCAATTAGAGGAAAAGAAAATCACCGCTAATTTGCTTTCGGTCATTCAATCCGTGCTTTCCGTAAACACCGACTATTCGCATATTGAAAAACTCAAAGAGCAAATTCAATCCGTCGAAGATAAGCGCACGCAGCTGATCGACCTGTGCATATCCGGCGCGATCACCAAGCAGGAATTCATCACGAAACGCGAAGCCTGCGATAAGGAGATCTCCGAGCTGCAAGATACGATCAGCGGCATAGACCAGCAGCACCTCCTCGCCGATCAGCAGGAAAGCGTGATGAAAGAAATCACCGCTGCCATTCATGAAATCGTCAGCGGTGTGGAATATGAAGATGCGTTTTATTCGCAGATTTTAGAAAAAATGGTGGTTCAAAGTAAGGATACCGTCGATGTTTACCTGAATTTGCTCCCGATTAAGTGGAGTTACGCCGTCGCAAAGGCCTCAAAAGGCGTTTTAGACCCCAAAAGCGGCATTTCTGAAACAGAGATACCGATATCCGTCAATATCGCCCGAAGCTCCGGGTAGGGCATGGAGTAGCGCTGGCTGAGGTAGCGCAGGGAAGCGCCTAATTCTCCGTGAGGGCCGCCGTATTGGCTTATGATGAGCTTTGCGAGCGCGGGGTTCGGGTTTTTGATGCGTACGGGGTACTGCAGCTTTTTCTCATAAATCCACATTACTCGTTCGCCTCCGTTTCCCACGGCCACGGGTCGCTGATCCACGCCCAGCGGCTCGTTGCGCGCGAAGTCTCGTTTAAGGGGCCGTACGCTTTTTCGTACTCGACCGTAAGCTTATCGTATTCCTCGCGGTAAGCAGCAAGCTTTTTCGCCGCTTCTTTGCAATACGGATGCGAATCCAGATACAAATGCAGCTCCCACATCGCGAACTGCACGGCGGAAATGTGCCGCCTTAAACGCTGCTGTTCGTTCACCGCGGCTCACCCCGCCTTCCGTAAAACGGTTTATTCAAAACCGGGAACAGTGTACCGTCATCGAGCGCGCGCGCCGGCTCGTAGGTTTCGCTCCACTGCTGAAACGGCACGTAGGCTATGCCGGGCACAGGGTCCTCGGGCAGCGGCGTACAGGTGGTGCGGCAGCCGCGCAGCATGGTGTTTTCATCTGCCATGTGCTGTGTCTCCTTTCAAACTATACTTGCAAGACAAGCTTGCAGTTCATAGTATGAAAACGGAGCGCAGCGTGTGCATCATGCGCCGTGGCGCGGACCGGACTTTTCCCCCTTCTTTTCGGAAACACGCTGCCACAAAACGGCGAGCATAAAGCCAAACGCCACCGCAAGCAGCACGATGGCGGCCGTAACAAGACGGTCTGTCTGTGCCGCACGGGCGTTTTTCTCCGCTTCCGTCTGGGTCAGATCCGCGTCGCGCGCTTCTCCTGTCACAACGGTTGTTTCGGCCGGTGCTTCTTCTACATTGGCTTCGGCGGCTTCACTTTCTGCAGGCTTTTCACTGCTTGCCGCGTCTTTTCCCTTTGCGGCGGACGACGTGCCCGTCTTTCCTGTCACCGCCGTCACGGGTTTTTTCTCACGCGTGACGGCCACGGTGTACACTGCCGTTTCGCCACTTTCGGGCGTCACGGTGAATTCAAAATCGACTGTACTGCCGCCCGCGCCGAGATTTTTGCGGTTCACGCGCACAGCGCAGCCCTCTGTCGGCTGGGCGTCGAAAACGAGTGACGTGACGGAAAACGGCACCGAGAGCGAATATTGGAACATCTCCGGGTCAAAACTCGGGGAAAGCGTGCCCGTCGGCGGGATGAGCGAAAGCAGTGCCGCGCCGATCTCCGGCTCTTTCACGTAAGTGAACGTCTTTTCCGTCGTCTGCACCGTATCTATTAGTTCTTGCCCCACAGCATTCGCCGCATCGGTCACGGAAAAGCTGACCGTCACCGCATCAAACTCCGCGCCGCGCTCCGTGCGGAACACCAGCGTGAACGGCTCCGTGAGTACGCCGCCGTCCTTCGCCGTGTAAACGAGCGCAAAACGTCCGTCCTGCTGCGAGGTATACACGTGGCGCGATTTCACACTTTCCGGCAACTCGGCCTTCGCATTGGCTATGACTTCCGCGTCAAAATCCGCAAACAACACGAACGCGCCGATGTCCCCGCGCGCCGGCGTGCAGGTCACGGCGAACGATCCGCCGGGACGCACCTCTTCTGCCTGTGCTGCGAATGCGAACAGCGGCTCCATCTCTTCTGCCATGGCCGAAACACCCGGCGCAAAAAGAAACAGGAGCGCGCACAGAAGAAACCACGCGCCAAAGTCGTGCTTCTTCATAGTGCACCTCCTGCAAATCATTTTTATATTGCTTTTAGTATAGAAACCGCCGAGCACACTGTCAATAAGTTGTGAACTTTAATCACTTTTTCTGTTCAAAAGTTCTATCAGCTTCTGCTCCCTTTCTGCGGGGCTGCACCCGTTTTTTTCAGTATAGCACAGCGTCATTTTCCGTGCAATGTTTTTTCAAAAGAAAAAAGTGTAGGTTTAACAATTTCGTAAAAAACGCATAACACAAAAAGCGAAAAGTACCACTATACTGATAATCGAAAAGAAAAGATGAATACAAAGAGGTGGTTCCCTTGGAACATAAAGTGAACACGATAAACGTGAAAACATGCAGCTTTTAAGACGAAAACATCACAACAAAGAGGAGAATGACTTATGTTTGACATGAGACCGTATCGTAACAATAATGATAGAAGAAACAACCTGAGTGCTTACAACCCGTTCCGTGAAATGGACGCGTTTGAGCGTAATTTCTTTAACGATCCGTTCGGCAGCTGGTTCGACCACAGCGCGCTCGCATCGTTCAAGACCGACATCAAGGATAACGGCGACAGCTACACGCTGGAGGCCGACCTGCCGGGCTTTGACAAGAAGGACATCCATCTCGATGTCAACGGCGACACGCTGACCATTCACGCCGAGCGCAAGGCAGAGCAGGAAGAAAAGGACGACAAGAACAACTACGTCCGCTGCGAGCGCTCCTTTGGCTCGTACAGCCGTCAGTTTGACCTGAGCAGCGTAGACGCCGACCACATGAAGGCGACCTACGACAACGGCGTTTTGAAGCTTGAAATGCCGAAGAAGGCCCTGCCGGACAGCGCGCGCCACATTGAAATTGAATAAGCCTACCGTCCTTTGACGCAGAATAATATAGAATGAAACGGGGAGCCGTGCGTGTACCTTGCGCGGCTCCCCGTTTCTGTTTTATTTCAGCGTTTCCACTGCGGATTTCTCCACCGGCAGTGTTGCCTTATAGCGCTCCAGGAACTTCTCAAAGCCCTGCATGTCGGCTTCATCCGGCTCTGCGGTCTCGCTCTTTGCCTCGGCAAAAATGTTCTTATTGAGGTAATCCTCCAGCGTTTCGCCGTCCTCTGCGTTCACAAGGTAAGAAGCCAGCAGCGCCATGCCCCACGGGCCGCCCTCGCCCGCCGTTTCCATCACGGAGACCGGCGTATGCAGCGCACCTGCCATCAGCTTTTGACCCACACCCTTCGCCTTGAAGAACCCGCCGTGGCCAAGCAGCGAATCAACCTCCGCGTGCTCCTTTTCAATCAGAATATCCATGCCGATTTTCAATGTCGCCATCGCGGAGTAAAGCTGCGTGCGCGCAAAGTTCTGGAACGTGAACGCGCTGTCCGGCAGGCGCATAAACAGCGGTCTGCCCTCCTCCATGCCGGTGATCGGCTCGCCGGAGAAGTAGTTGCACGAAACGAGCCCGCCGCAATCGGCGTCGCCCTTTAAAGCCTCAAAGAACATCGTATCAAGCGCCTGCGGCATGGAGCACTTCGCGCCGATGAGCTCCGCAAACGACTTAAACAGCCCCGCCCACGCGTTGATGTCGGACGTGCAGTTGTTGCAATGCACCATCGCAACGGGCTTGCCGGTCGGCGTCGTCACCATGTCGATCTCCGTATGTACTTTAGAAAGTGCCTTTTCGAGCACGATCATCGCAAAAACAGACGTGCCTGCGGAGATATTGCCCGTGCGCACACGGACGCTGTTTGTTGCCGTCATGCCCGTGCCGGCGTCACCTTCCGGCGGGCACAGCGGCGCACCGGGCTTTAAGGTGCCGGTGGGGTCAAGCAAAAGCGCACCCGCGTCGGTCAGCTCGCCCGCGTCCTCGCCCGCAAGGCGAATCTGCGGCAGAATGTCGCGCAGCCGCCACGGCAGGTTGTGCTCCTTGTGCAGAATATCAAACGTGTCCATCATGCCGGAATCGTACACGTTGTGCTCGCTGTCAATGGGGAACATGCCGGAGGCATCGCCGATGCCGAGCACCTTCTCACCCGTCAGCTTCCAGTGCACATAGCCCGCAAGCGTCGTGATGAACGCAATGTCCTTCACATGCGGCTCGTTGTTTAAAATCGCCTGATGCAGATGTGCAATGCTCCAGCGCTGCGGAATGTTGAAGCCAAAGCGCGACGTAAGGTCGGCAGCGGCCTCCTCCGTCATGGTATTGCGCCATGTGCGGAACGGCACAAGCAGCTCGCCCTCGCGGTCAAACGCCAAATAGCCGTGCATCATCGCGGAAAACCCCAGCGCCTTCAAATGCGTAATCTTCTCGCCGTATTTCTCCTCTACCGATGCCGCAAGGTTCTTGTAGCTCTCCTGAATGCCGTGCCAAACGTCGTCCATGTGGTACGTCCACACACCTTGCTCCAAGCGGTTTTCCCAGTCATAGCTGCCGGAAGCCAGCACCTCGCCGTGCGGCCCGATGAGCACCGCCTTGATGCGTGTAGAGCCAAGCTCCAAACCGAATACCGCTTCGCCCCCGCGGATCAGCGCGGCAGTCTCGTTGCGTTCCATATATACCCGTCCTTTCACGGCAAACCCGCCGTTTGTGTGATTTTCTCATTCCGTCACTCGTATCACTTGTACGAACAACTCTATATAATCATACCGAAAATCATCGCATTTTTCAAGAGAAAACTTTGCCGAAATTCCTCTGCGGAATTTGTATCGTGTGTGAAACCGTTTGCTTCAAAACAAAAAATGTTCCAAAACGAACTTCCCTCTTGATTTTTTCCTCAATTTATATTAGAATAGATAACACAGCAAAATGAATACGCGGGCGTAGTTTAATGGTAGAACATCAGCTTCCCAAGCTGAATACGAGGGTTCGATTCCCTTCGCCCGCTCCAAAAACCACGAGTCTTTTTGATTCGTGGTTTTTTCTTTTGAAAAAAGCTTTTGCACATTTCAAAGCTTCTTCTTTTCCAAAATCGTTAGTGAATGCCGTTTCGTTTCTAAAACTATTCATCAAAATATTTTTTGCAGAAAATGCAGCGAAAGTTTCCTTTTTCAGGGAAACTTTTGCCGTGTTTTCCTCTATAGGTAGAAAGACTTCATTTTACTTATAGAGGAGATGTAAAAATGACTGAAGAGAATCGAGAATATCGCACAAGTCAAATCATGCTAAGAAACCAGTTTCATGGCAAAGACAAATTTAAGATTCCTATTATTCCCAAAGGAAATTTCGGGGATAAAGACTTTCAAAATCTGCTGTTAATCGGCTTTGACCGCACCAACATCAGAGATGAGCATCACTTAAACCGCATGGTTCATTTCTTTTTATATGATTATAAATTTGAACGGATATGGAAAAAACCGGACTATGATATAGAAAAACTGAAACGCTACAGAGCCGTTCTATCTCCAGATTTCAGTATCTATAGAGAGATGAACCCTTCAATGCAGCTTTATAACACTTTTAGAAACCGCTGGTGCGGCGCATATTTTGCTTCAAAAGGAATTCGGGTTATTCCAACCGTAAGTTGGGGAGACGAAAATACCTTTGATTTCTGTTTCAAGGGCATTCCAAAGGGGAGTGTTGTGGCGGTATCCACTTACATGGTTTCTGAGCATGGCAATCACGCCGATCAAAAAGACTTTTTCCTAAAAGGTTATCGCGAAATGCTTCGGCAAATCGAACCCGAACGGATTATTTGTTACAATACCCCATTTCCTGAAATGGAAGGCAACATCATTTTTGTAGATTATGAACTTTCTTCTTGGAAATATCAAAACCATAGCAAGTCTTCAAAATATGCAAAATATCTCACAGGACAGTTGTCTCCTGTCAAAAGCCGTGCTATACTGATAAAAAGAGGTTATGTATTCCCCCAGCAAGAAGAAAAAGGCATGGGCAGTGCTTATGGCGGCGAATGGAAACCTAAGAAACCGGACGATGAAAGATTTATAGGTAAACCGGGAGAAATTAAAACTACCAAAGACAAAAATGGAAATCTTCGACTTACCAAAATCGGTGAAGATGGCAAAGCGGTTTCAGAACGACATTTTTCGGATCACGGTTACCCACGCCACCATTCCATACCGCACGACCACGAACTAGTCTGGGAACACAACCATTTTCATTGGGGCGACACTAAAAATTATTGGGACGGAAATGTCCCCGAATTCAAACAATATGGAGGTAACGATATGGACACTATTTTTCCTGCTTGCAACACTCTGGAAGACGATCGTTTTGAATCTATTGCGGAATTCAAGGACTGCATAGGGCGCGGAGATGAAATTGAATTCGAATGGAAAGGCGTTCATTTCGGAATGAGCGGCTGCCAACCGAAACCGGAGCATCGGATCATGGCCTATCTCTGGAACCAGCCGGATACCGAACAATACTTTGATACGCCGGACGACGCGCTGGAATACATCGTTGCCGGAGACCGCCTGCGCGACATCATCACACAGATAGACGTTCTCTCGCGTGCTTTTTGATTAACCAAGCGAAATATTCCGAAGCTCAACCCAAAACCAATCATACAAAAAGCTCCCGCAAGTTTTCTCCGCGGGAGCTTTTGCTATTATCACTTATTCTCTTTTTTCCGCTGCAAAACGGTCTCGCGCAGCGCGCAATATTTATCGGCAAGGCACAAAACAGCCGTTTCTTTGAACCGCGGCGGGGCGGGATTTAACGGAAACATGTGCTTTTTGATCATGTCTCGCTCCGTGTCATTCAGCTCAAAGTCGCGGTCGGCATTGCGCAGGGCCGTTCTGGCGTGCCGAAACCCGTGCAGCCTGTGCGCGGGATCGGGCGTGTGCCAATCGTAGAGGAAATAATCGTGCAGCAAAGCGCCGCGCACAAGAGCGCGCTGGTTCACTTTTAGGTGCAGCCGATGCACAAGCCACAGGCACACAAGCGCCACGCACACGGAGTGCTCAAACACGCTCACAGACCCGTGCTGCATGTTCTCTTTTGCAATCTGCATACCCGGGGATTTCAAAATATCACCGCCGTGCAAAAACAGCGTGCGCAAAGTGGGGCGCATCAGTTTGCTCCCCCGGCAGGAAACTCCGCCTTGATCTTCGCGAGCACATCGACATCTGCGGGGCAGAACACAACGTCGTCGATCTCCCCGGGCGTGATCCAGCGAAAATCCTGATGCTCAAGCCGCTGCGGTTCGCCCTCTGTGATCTTCGCGTTATAGACAAACAGGTGCACGAACAGATCCGGGTAATCATGCAGCACGTCCGTAAAAAGCGTGCCCACTTCTACCGTAACGCCGATCTCTTCCCTGCACTCGCGGATGAGGGCTTCCTCGTTCGTTTCATTCGGCTCCGTTTTGCCGCCGATGAATTCCCACATGCCTGCGCGGGCTTTGCCTTCCGGCCGCTGCCCGATGAGAAATTTATTTCCCTCACGCACAAACGCCGCCACTACGGTGACGCTTCTTTTATTCTCCACTAAGAAGACCTCCCGTCTTTTGTAAAACAAACCGAATGCAGCGCATATCTCTGCATTTTCATTATAGCACGCAAAACCGGGAATTCAACTGAAAAGTTTCTTACAATACGCAAAACGGGCACAACCTGTTTCCAAGTTGTGCCCGCCTTTCAGGAGGTAGAGGCAACACCGAACAAAGAACGCCTATCGGTGCTGCCTCCATGTTTATGGTTAACGGAGGCCTCGCGGTCTTTACTTCTGTGCGTGCATACAGCCGCCGCGGCAAGCCGCGCAGTTGCCGCCGCAGGAGGACTTGCCGTTTTTCTTATCCCGCCTCATTGATTTTACGATCGCAGCGACGATGAGAACAACGACCAGTAACACGATTATCGTTCCTATGTTTTGCGAAAGCCAAGTCAGCATAACGATCTCTCCTTTCGGCTTGGATAATTCCTGAATTTGCGAA
Source organism: Hominenteromicrobium mulieris (assembly GCA_021029595.1). Taxonomy (GTDB): domain Bacteria; phylum Bacillota; class Clostridia; order Oscillospirales; family Acutalibacteraceae; genus Hominenteromicrobium; species Hominenteromicrobium mulieris. The sequence goes on from JAJJOY010000009.1 coordinate 51,091, forward strand.
TTTAAATTACGGAGTAAAATTACTTAACCTTAACGGCTCTGTTGGACAGCGTGGTGCTCTCCTTATACGGGCGAACCAGCAGGAAGATAAAGAGCACGATGAGCACGATGGAAACGATGATGCCGAAGACATTCGCCGTGCCGAGTGCAATGCTGCCGAGCTGGTTGATGACGAACGCTACAAGATAAGCAAAGCCGCACTGATAACCGATTGCGAACCAGGTCCACTTTGCGTTGTTCATCTCACGCTTGATTGCACCGATTGCCGCAAAGCAAGGCGCGCACAGGAGGTTGAACGCAAGGAACGCATAGCCGCTGACCACCGTGAAGTGGGAAGCCATGTTGCTGTAAACCGTGCCGTCACCGCCGCCATAGAGGATACCAAGCGTACCGACAATGTTCTCCTTCGCAACAAGACCGGTGATGGAAGCCACAGCGGCCTGCCAGTTGCCCCAGCCAAGCGGTGCAAAGATCCAAGCAATCGCGTTGCCGATGGTAGCAAGAATGCTGTTGCTGATCTCGTCTTCGGTGAGCATTCTGAACGCGCCGTCAACAACACCGAAATAGGTGGTGAACCAAACAATGATGGTAGACAGAAGGATGATGGTGCCTGCCTTCTTAATGAAGGACCAGCCGCGCTCCCACATAGAACGGAGCACATTGCTGACGGTCGGCCAGTGGTAAGCCGGCAGTTCCATAACGAACGGAGCCGGATCGCCCGCAAACATCTTCGTCTTCTTCAGAATGATACCGGAGCAGATAATCGCTACAATGCCGAGGAAATATGCGCTCGGAGCAACCCACGGTGCGCCGCCGAAGATAGCACCCGCGATCATTGCGATGAACGGAAGCTTGGCGCCGCAGGGGATGAACGTGGTCGTCATGATGGTCATACGGCGGTCACGCTCGTTTTCAATCGTACGGGAAGCCATGATGCCCGGCACGCCGCAGCCTGTACCGATGAGGATCGGAATGAAGGACTTGCCGGAAAGGCCGAACTTACGGAAGATACGGTCCATAACGAACGCGATACGCGCCATGTAACCGCAAGACTCGAGGAATGCAAGGAAGATGAACAGAACGAGCATCTGCGGAACGAAGCCGAGAACTGCGCCAACACCGGCTACGATACCGTCCAGGATGAGGCCCTTCAGCCAGTCTGCGCAATTTACAGCGTCCAGACCGCTTTCGATGATACCCGGCAGACCCGGAACCCAAACGCCGTAATCGGCCGGATCCGGCTCTTCGCAGCCGTAGGACGTATAGGTTGCAACCGCTTCCTTGAGCTCTGCGCCTGTGTAAGTGACATCCTCTTCCGCCAGCGTTTCTTCATCAACGAGGGTGTAATCCGCTGTTGCGTCGTCAGAAACGGAAGCTGCAAACGTATCCAGCGCAGAAGCCGCTGCCGACGCGTCAAACGTGTCGCTCTCGGTGTCGATGGCGTCTGCAACGTCGTCCGCACCTTCAGCCGTTACGAATGCGTCGATGACATTTGCCGCATCGCCGAACTCACCGGAAACGTCTTCGTACTCGCCTGCGCCGATGCCGAACAGATGCCAACCGTCGCCGAACACGCCGTCGTTCGCCCAGTCTGTCGCAACCGTACCGACCGTCGTAACGGAAATGTAATAAACAATAAACATCACAACTGCAAAGATCGGCAGAGCCAGAATACGGTTCGTTACGACCTTATCGATCTTATCGGAAACGGTAAGACCGCCGTTGTTCTTTTTCTTGTAGCACTGCTTGATGATGGAAGCAATGTAAACATAGCGCTCGTTCGTGATGATGCTTTCCGCGTCGTCGTCAAGCTCTTTTTCAGCCGCTTCAATGTCCGTTTCAATGTGCTTGCGATTGTCCTGCGTAAGGCCCAGCTGCTCAATGATTTTCTCGTCGCGCTCAAAGATCTTAATCGCGAAGAAGCGCTGCTGCTCCTCGGGGAGGGTATGTACGGCAACCTCTTCAATGTGTGCAATCGCATGCTCAACCACACCGCTGAAGCTGTGCTGCGGAATCGTCTTCGTGTTCTGGGCTGCATGGATAGCGGCTTCTGCTGCTTCCTCAATGCCGGTGCCCTTCAAAGCGGAAATCTCAACGACCTTGCAGCCGAGCGCCTTGCCCAGTGCGTTGGTGTCGATCTTGTCGCCGTTCTTATTTACGACGTCCATCATGTTGACCGCAACAACGACCGGAATACCGAGCTCAACGAGCTGGGTGGTCAGGTAGAGGTTGCGCTCAAGGTTCGTACCATCGATAATATTAAGGATGGCTTCAGGTCTCTCCTGAATGAGGTAGTTACGTGCAACAACTTCTTCCAGCGTGTACGGAGAAAGGGAGTAGATACCCGGCAAGTCCGTGATCACAACGTCGTCGTGCTTCTTCAGCTTGCCTTCCTTCTTCTCGACCGTAACGCCCGGCCAGTTGCCGACGAACTGGTTGGAGCCGGTCAGCGCGTTGAACAGCGTTGTTTTACCGCAGTTCGGGTTGCCGGCAAGGGCAATTTTGATCTTCATCTGTTACTCATATCCTTCCGATAAGATTAAACCCAAAGGTTAGAATTTACTAACCTTCGAGCAAAAATTAACACATTAAACTGACAAAGGCAGCAGCAAACGGGGATGGTGCTCGAGATGCGCCGTCAGATTTTTCGTCAGGCTGTACGGAAAGCCCGCAGGCAGGCTGACGCCTGTCAAGGGATTTACGTCCGGCATGGCGGAAAATATGCAAGCAGATCGAGTACCAAGCCGTCAGGCGTGCCCTGTTTGGTGGTGCCTTACTCGACCTCGATCATCTCGGCATCCGCTTTGCGCAGGGAAAGCTCATAGCCGCGAACCGTTACTTCCACCGGGTCGCCGAGCGGCGCAACCTTGCGGACGAAAACGTCCACGCCCTTCGTGATGCCCATGTCCATGATGCGGCGCTTTACGGCACCCTCGCCATGCAGACGAACAACCTTGCAGGTCTCGCCGATCTTGACTTCTTTCAGTGTCTTCATTGGTTCTTCCTCCTTATATCATGATCTTAGCGGCCATCTCGCGGCTGATTGCTACACGAGAGTCCTTAATGTTAACAATGATATTTCCGCCCATGGAGGTGATGACCTTCACGGCGGCGCCGGCTACAAAGCCGAGGTTTTCGAGGTGAGCACGGACTTCCGCTTTTCCGCCTACCTGCTTGATGATGTTTTCTTCGCCCTCTGTGGCAAATGACAACGGCATCACAGTTTTTCCCTCTTTCCTGAAAATTCTCCGCGCCGAGACGGCACGGTTAGGCTGCACAAATTAGTTTTTGCTAACCCAGATGCTGTAAAATAGGTTAGATTTCTCTAACCGTCACTAATCATACCGCCCCATTCAAAATTTGTCAACACTTTTTGCCCCAAAAAGACGCGCTCAGCCCCATTTTCGGCGTTTAGACAAACACAAAGTTAGTTGTAGCAAACACCTTTGTGCAGACTGCGCAATTTTTTCGGTTCAAAGCCGCATAACGCGTCTGTTCGGGGCCAAACTGTGTTATTGTACATGAAAATGTCGCCTTTTGCCCCTTTGGCATAAACCGTGCCGCGGCAGAAAATTTGCATACCTGCCTGCCCAAATAAGCAGGAAGCAGCGATGCAACTTGTAAATTCAAAGTGTTTTTTGATGAAATCCACAAATAAATGCAATTTCGGTTTAAACATCTTTCAAATTATGATGCTTGTTTTTTTGCCGGAAGACGTATAGAATAATAGGCACAAAGTGTTGATGGAGACAAGCGCACGGCATCTTCCTCAAAGCGAGCGGCGGGTGGTGAAAGCGCCGCAGGCAACCCCGTGTGATCATCCCTCCGGAGCAGCAGCTTCCAAAGAGAACGAGTAGAGGCTGACGGGTTCTTCCCGTTACAGAAGAAGGAATTGCTGGATTCCGTTAAGTGCAGGGCAAACGCCCTGAATTCAGGTGGTACCGCGTGACTTACACGTCCTGAAGGTCTTAAAGAGACTTTCAGGATTTTTTTATTTTGAAGCAGTACCGCGCAAAGAACGCCTGACGGCTCAGCACACAATATGCTTGCATATTTTCCGCCATTCCGCACATAAATCCCTTGACAGGCGCCAGCCTGCCTGCGGAATTTCTGTACGCCCTGACGAAAAATCTGTTTACGCATCTTGTGCACTGTCTTCGCGTGGTACTGCTTCTTTACTCCACTGTTCCACACCCTAACTTCCAGTAAAGCGTTTTTTTCATTTTCTTATTTCAATTTATTTAAGCGATCTCAAAAGGAGATCCAAAGGAGCGTTTATCATGGAAAACTACAATGTCAATTACAGCGTACATCTGCCGAGCTATTCCATCGGCCCGGATTGCTACAACGAAGTGCCGTATGTCACACGCTTCTTCGGCAAAACGGCTGTTGTCCTCGGCGGCGAGACCGCTATGGAAAAAGCAAAGCCGGCGCTGCTTAAAGGCGTAGAAGGCTCCGACGTCGAGCTTTTGGGCTTCCTCCCCTACGGCGGCGATTCCACCTACGAAAACGGCGATGCGCTTATCGCAAACCCGCTCGTGCAAAAAGCCGACATGATTTTTGCCATGGGCGGCGGCCGCGCCTGCGATACCGGCAAGTATGTCGCCGATAAGCTCGATAAGCCGCTTTTCACCTTCCCGACCGTTGCGTCGAACTGCGCTTCCGTCACCGCCATCTCCGTGATCTATAATACAGACGGCTCCTTCCGCGAGTATTATTACCCGAAGCTCACAAACCACTGCTTCATCAATTCCGCCGTCATTGCAGATTCCCCGGAGCAGCTCCTTTGGGCCGGCATCGGCGACGCGCTGAGCAAGGAGTGTGAAGCCATCTTCTCATCGAAAGACGACACGCTCGCCCACACCCCGCTCATGGGCCGACAGGTCAGCCGCGTCTGCACCGATCCGCTCGTGCAGTACGGCAAAGAGGCGCTCACTTCCATCCGCAACAAAACGGCATCCTTCGCGCTCGACCAGGTCACGCTCGATATCATCGTTTCCACCGGCATCGTCTCCAACATGATGACCACCGTAAATGATTATTATTACAACTCCACGCTCGCCCACTGCGTCTACTACGGCTCCACCGTCACAGAGCACGGCCACCATCACCTGCACGGCGAGGTCGTTTCGCTCGGCGTGCTGTGCCTCTTAGAGCATGCCGGCCAGTTCGAGGAAGAAGACCGCCTGATGCAGTTCAACGATTCCATCGGCCTGCCGGTCTGCTTCGACGACGTGGAAATCCAGGAATCCGAGTTCGACAAAATGGCGGATAAATTCATGCAGACGACCGAGTGGGCGCACATGCCGCAGGGCGTTACGCGTGAGAACTTCCTCGAGTCCATGCGCCGCGAAAACGCCAAGGGTCGTGCTTTCAAAGCCGCAAAGAAATGATTTAAGGATCCTATAAAAGGTAAGAAAACGAAACAGGGCGGCACGAGTTCGTCTCTGCCGCCTGTTTTACGCTCAAAAAGAGGTAATTTCCTATGTCCGCATTACAGAAATTCAAAACATTCTTCTCCAAAAATGTGCTCTTGTGTTTGACGGTCCCCATGGTCGTCTTCTCCCTGCTTGTTCCGCAGCCGTTTGTGTGGATGGGCCAGAACATCTCGATTGACCTTTCCGGCATCCCGTTCCTGAAAGAAAACTTCCCGAGCTTCGGCTTCGTCAACATGCTCCTGTGCGTCATCATGTTCGGTATGGGCATGACGCTTAAAGCCGACGACTTCAAGTACATCCTCAAAAAGCCGACCGATGTGCTTATCGGCATTTGCAGCCAGTACGTCTTCATGGCAGGCTTCGGCTGGCTTGTCGCATCGCTGCTGTCCCTCACGGGTGTGGGTGACCCCACCGTCCGCGCACAGATTGCCGTCGGCCTCGTTCTGCTCGGCTGCGTACCCGGCGGCACCGCGTCAAACGTCATGACGTTCCTTGCAAAGGGTGACGTGGCGCTCTCCATCACCATCACCATGTGCACCACATTGCTTGCGCCGGTGCTCACCCCGTCCCTCACGCTCATGCTCGCCGGTCAGTGGATTGACGTCAACTTCTGGAACATGTTCATCAGCATCGTGCTCGTCGTCCTGCTGCCGATCCTCCTCGGTATCGCCGTACACACCGCGCTCGGCGACCGCGTAAACGGCCTTAAAGATTTCCTTGTCAAGGCTTCCACCGCCTGCATCATCCTCGTGGAAGGTCTGTGCGTCGGCCCAAACCGAGACCAGTTCACAACCCACGGCGTCACCGTCGTGCTCGTTACCGTGCTCGCCGTTGCGCTGCACCATGTGCTCGGTCTGCTCGCGGGCTACGTCACCGCCAAGGTGTTCCGCTTCAACGAAAAGAAGGTCCGCACGCTGTCGCTTGAGGTTGGTCTGCAGAACTCCGGCCTTTCCTGCACGCTCGCAAAGACCGCGTTCCCGGATACCATGGCCATCCTGCCCTGCGTCATCGCAACGGTCGTCCACCAGATCATCGGGCCTATCGTTGCCAGCATGTTCGCCGCAAAGCCGCTGCCTGAAGAGGCCGAGCCTGTTTCCGAAAAGAAAAAAGCAAAGGAGGCCGTCACCGCGTGAAGCACTTTTCCGAAATTTCCCTGATCGCAACGGTCTCGTTTATCGGTGAACTGCTGCACTACCTCATTCCCCTGCCCGTGCCGAGCAGCATCTACGGGCTTTTGCTCATGCTGCTCCTGCTCGTCACACATATCGTAAGGCTTGACCACGTAAAAGCCACGGCCGATTGGCTCATCGGCCTCATGCCCGTCATGTTCGTCGGTCCCACTGTCGGTCTCATTACGAGCTATGACAGCTACAAAGACATTCTCATCCCCATCGTTGTCATCTCCATCGCGACTACCGTCCTCACCATGGCGGTCTCCGGCCTGACCACACAGGGACTCATCCGTTTACAGACCAAAGAAGAAAAGGAAGAGCGCGCAGAAGCGCTTGAAGCATGCGAAAAGGAGGAACAAACCGATGTTAAATGATATTGCGTCGAATACCTCGTTTTTCGGCATCTTCATCACCGGCGTCGCCTATGTGCTCGCCTGCGCCATTCAAAAGCGCTTTAAGTCGTCCATTTTGAACCCGCTGCTCGTCTCCTGCGTGATTCTCATCATCTTCATGCTCGTCAGCGGCATCGATTACAACGTCTACCTGTATGGCAAGCCGAAAGCCGACGGCACATACGACGGCACGGGTGCCATTTTCTTTCAGAACATGCTCACCCCCACCACCGTTTGCCTTGCCATCCCGTTGTATGAAAAGCTCGTGTACCTCAAAAAGTACCCGGTCGCCATCATCGGCGGCATTTTGGCCGGCATGTTTGCGTGCCTCGGCGGCGTACTTGTTTTGAGCATGGCATTCGGGCTTGACCACACCCAGTACGTCACACTGCTGCCGAAGTCCATCACCACCGCCATCGGCATGGGTCTTTCGGAAGAGCTCGGCGGCATGGTGTCCGTCACCGTCGCGTCCATCATCGTGACGGGTCTCTTCGGCAACGTCGCGGCGGCCGCCATCTTCAAGCTGTTCCGCATCAAGCACCCGGTCGCCATCGGCGTGTCCTGCGGCACCGGTGCGCACGCCATGGGCACCTCCCGTGCGCGTGAGTTCGGCGAGATTGAAGAAGCCATGAGCGGTCTCTCCATCGCCGTGTGCGGCCTTTTAACCGTCGTCGGCGCATCCATATTTGCAATGATCCGGTTTTAAACCAGTCAATTCAATTACGAGTAAATCCGCACCGGCCCCTGTTAAACGCTCAGACCGTGCGGATTTTTTATAAGCAAAGCCGCGCTCCCGGAAAACTCCCGAGGGCGCGGTTTTGTCTATTCTTTTATTTTCTTACCGATTCCATAAACACCATGTACGCGGTTTTATAGGTGGAGATAAATGCCGGCTCGCCGAAATTCATCGGGAACGGCTTCGCTTCGATTTTCTTTTCCAAAATGAGGTCGCACAGCGTCAGCATGTCGTCAATCTTCTCATAGCTGTTCGGCACATATTTGTCCTGCGGATCCTCGCCGCCCTCCTGCCGCCTGTGGCCGCCGAGGAACGCAAGCTCCGTATAGCCGGGCTTCTGCAATTTTTCTTTCAGACGCAGCACCGCAGCTTTATACTCCGAAATCGGTCGTGCAAGCGGCACCTGCATCCAAAGGCCGAATGCGTCTCCGGTAAACATGCACTTATGCGCGCGGTCAATGAACACGACGCTGCCCGGCGTGTGCCCCTCCACCTCGGCAACTTCAATTTTCACATCGCCGCCAAGGTCGATGACATCGCCGTCTTTGATGTCGATAACGTCCTTTTCCGTAAAATTCTTGCCCGTACCGTCGTTCAAACGCGGCAGCAGCGGCACGTCTTTTTTGCTCATGTAGTATTTTTCGAACACATCGCCGCTCAGGAGATGGTCAATATGCGCGTGCGTCACGGCAAGCTCCACGGGCAGTGATGTCAGGCTCTCCGCCATTTTCCTCACGTTGCCGCCGCCAAGGCCGGTATCGATAAGCAGCGCCTTTTCTTTGCCCTCCACAAGGTACATGGAGTCGTTGTTGTAGTCCTCGATATAGAACACGCCCGGGCAGATGAACTCGATTTCATAGCGGTCAAAGCGCGTTTTGCCGAACATCCACTCCAGCGCTTCTTTGTTTTGGTACGCCGCCGTCCAAGAACCGTGCGGGTGCGTGTGGTACACGTTTTCCATTTCGCCCGCGGGATACTCCGTGTAGTGCGCGTCACGGTTGCCGGAGGAGCGCAGCGAGGACATCGCCATACGCGAGCCCACACCCACCGCGCCGTGCGGCGAGTGGTAATAGCCCGTCACCGGCACCACGGGGTCGTCTTCGGCATGGAACGCCCACACAGGCACATCTTTTGCCGCGCGCAGCTTAAACGGCTCCGCATAGCCGCAAATCGGCATGGCCGCCGCAATCTTATGCGGGTAGCGCGTGAGCAGCTCCCACGTGCCCGCGCCGCCCATGGAAACACCCGTCACGTACAAGCGGCAGATGTCCACCGGGTACTGCGCCGCCATCTCGAGCAGCGATTGCGCCAGTAAATCAACATACGGCACCCAGCACTGGTTTTCCGGGCACTGCGGCGCGAGGACAAAACACGGGTGCTCCGCCTGCCACGCGTCCGTCATAAATGTGTCCGCGCCCGGCGTGAAATCGAGCACCAAATTTAAATCGTCCCCGCGCTCGCCCGCACCATGCAAAAACAGCACCAGCGGGTACGTTTTGCCGGGCTCCGTCTTCGGCGTGTACAGCGCGGCGTTTAAGTACCGCCCGTCTTTTTTCAGTTCTTTTACGGAAATGTTCTTTTTTTCAATACCGTTGATCATACAAAACAACCTCCTCTAAAGGGTTCATTCCTCCAGCAGATACGGCATCAGCTTTTCGAGCACTACTGCGTAGCCGTTTGCGTACATGTGCATACCCTCAATGGTGTATTCCGCTTTCAAATTGCCCTTTTCATCCAGCAGACAGTCGAACACATTGATGTATGTGCAGCCGAGCTCCTCTGCCATTTTTTCCACTTCGGCGTTCACTTCTTTCAGCTCCGCATTCGTGCGCGCGCCGAACTGTGCCTTTACCGCTTCCGGGTCTGCGCCGGGCAGCTCGCGGTTCACGGGGTAATAGCTCATCACGTAAATTTTCGTCTCGGGCAGACGCGCCTGAATTTGCATCAAAATTTTTCTGTACTGGCTCATCAGGCGCTCGCGCTTATATTCCGGGCGGCTGATGTCATTTGTGCCGATGTTGATGAACACCTTTTTCGGCTCGAGGTCAAAAATCGATTCATCCATGCGCTCCAAAAGTCCGTCTGTCACGTCGCCGCCGATGCCGCGGTTGTACACGCGGATGCGCGGCTCCACGTTTTGCAGCATCTCGTTGATCGGGAACAGCTCGCACAGCGAGGAGCCCGTAAATACGATCTCGCCCTTTTTCACGAATTTATTGAGGCACATAAAATTATGCACTTTCATTTCCCAGTCCGTCATATAAAGCACCTGACTTCATTCGTTTTATTTCACAGTCATTTTAGCACAAAATCCGCACAGATACAACCTGTATTCTAAACATTTTCCCCTCTTGACGTGAAAAACCGCAGCATATATAATAATCACATAGTAACACACTAACACACGAAAATTTGCACTAAAGCGCTGTGGTGTAAGCACTTCAACGCGCAAAAGCAGACGTTGTAAACCGCTTGCGCATTACCGAAAAGAGGAATATAAAAATGAAAATTGCCGCTTATGAAGTCCGCCGGGACGAACAGAAAGACTTTGCCTTCATCGCCGAAAAGCGCGGCGTGGAGCTCACCGAAACAGAGGATAACCTGACGCTCGAAAACATCGATACGGTAAACGGGGCCGAGGGCGTCACAATACTCGGTCGCACACGTTTTGACCGCGCCCTGCTCACCGCCGTCCAGGAGCGCGGCGTAAAATACATCTCCACGCGCACCATCGGCGCCGACCACATCGACCTCACCGCCGCAAAGGAGCTCGGCCTCAAGGTGTGCAACTCCAACTACGCGCCGAACGGCGTGGCAGATTACACCGTCATGCTCATGCTTCTTAGCCTGCGCAAGTATAAGCCCGCCCTGTGGCGCGCACAGGTCAACGACTACTCCCTTGCGGGTCTTCAGGGCCGCGAGCTGCGCAACCTCACCGTCGGCATTCTCGGCACCGGCAAAATCGGCGCGGCGGTCATCAAAAATTTGAGCGGCTTCGGCTGCCGCATTTTAGCAAGCGACATCCGCGAAAACCCGTCGCTCAAGGGACTTTGCACCTATGTGGATAACGAAACGCTCTACAAAGCGTGCGACATCATCTCGCTGCACATGCCGCTTTTAGAGAGCACCCGCCACTTTGTGAACGCCGAGACCATCGCCAAAATGAAGGACGGCGTCACCATCATCAACTGCGCCCGCGGCGAGCTGATGAATATTCCGGATATGATCCGCGGCATTGAAACGCAGAAGATCGGCGCGCTCGCGCTGGACGTTTTCGATAAAGAAGACGGCATCTACCACGAGAACCGCCGCGACGACATCCTCTCGAACCGCGATATGGCCTACCTGCGCCAGTTCCCGAACGTCATCATGACGCAGCACATGGCGTTTTACACCGACGCCGCCGTGCAGAGTATGGTGTTCTGCGGCATAGAAGGTCTGTGCGATTTCGCCAAGACCGGTCACACCGAGACCGAGCTTGTATAAATGTCAAATATGACGATGAAATCGAGCTCGTGCTCAACCTCTAAAATCAAATAATGCGTATAGAAAAAGAGAAAACGTGTACCGAGCTTGCCCCGGCGCACGCTTTCTCTTTTCTTTTTACCTTTTCTGGTTATACGTGCGGACTAAGCGGTCCACGTCATTTTCGCTGTGAATTTCGTACTCGTGCTGTGTGAGGTATTCCTTCACTTCCTCGGGCAGGTCGTCGAAATCCTTGTGCCAGTCGAAAAGCGCCGCGCCCAAAACGTAGTTTTCCGGCCCCCAGTAGCCGTTCATGCCAAAACCGTTCGGAAACATAAAATCACCCCCGGCGCTTAGTATGCGCCAAGGGGTGACTTCAAATTCATTTCCCTACAATTTCAAAAAATGCCGTGCGTGTTTACGTCAGCTCACTGACCGATCTGCTCAAAGAACTTCGCGTGGATGGCGGCAACCGCCTTGTTCGCGTCTTCCTTCTTGATGAGCACGGAAATTTTAATCTCGCTCGTCGAGATCATCTGAATGTTCACGTTCGCCTCAAACAGCGCCTCGAACATATCGGAAGCAACGCCCGGGTGAGACTCCATGCCCGCGCCGACAATGGAAACCTTTGCCACGTCGTCGTCAAACACAACGCTGCTCGCGCCGATGGTCTCTACGTAAGACTGCATGAGCTCGATGGTTGCATCCATCTTGTCCTTTTCCACGGTGAAGCTGATGTCCTTCGTGCCGTTTCTGCCGATGGACTGCAAAATAATATCGACGTTTACGTTCTTCTGTGCAAGCTTAGAGAAAATGCGGAACGCAAGGCCCGGCTTATCCGGCACGCCGATGACAGAGATTCTGGCGACGTTTTCGTCCTTTGCAACACCGCTGATGAGCATTTTTTCCACGTTGGTAGCCTCCTTAACGATCGTTCCCTTAGCCCGTGTCAGGCTGGAAAGAACCTCTAATTCAATATGATATTTTTTAGCCATTTCAACCGAGCGGTTATTCAGCACCTGCGCGCCCAGCGTCGCAAGCTCCAGCATCTCGTCGTAGGAGATGACGTCGAGCTTCCTCGCCGCCGGAATTTTGCGCGGGTCTGCCGTGTAAACGCCGTCCACATCCGTATAGATCTGGCACAGGTCGGCGTGCATGGAAGCTGCAATGGCCACCGCGCTCGTATCGCTGCCGCCGCGGCCCAGCGTCGTCATGTCGTCATACTTGTTGACGCCCTGAAAGCCCGTTACAACAACGATGTTGCGCTTTGAAAGCTCCGCCTTAATACGTTCCGGATTCACACGCTTAATGCGCGCGCTGCCGTAAGCCGTAGAGGTGGAAAAGCCCGCCTGCCAGCCAAGCAAAGAGACCACCGGGTAGCCCAAATCTTCAATCGTCATAGCAAGCAGCGAAGCAGAGATCTGCTCGCCCGCCGTCAAAAGCTGGTCCATTTCGCGCTTAGACGGGTTTCGGTTGATCTCTTTTGCTTTATCAATGAGGTCGTCCGTTGTATCGCCCTGCGCAGAAACCACAACGACCACGTCGTTGCCGTTCTTATATGTGCCGGTCACGATATCGGCGACATTTCTCAAATGCTCGGCGTCCTTAACGGAGGAACCGCCGAACTTCTGAACGATCAATGCCATAGAAACACTTCCCTTTCCATAACCCCTGTGGGATAATTCTCGTTATTCAATGATGATGCGCGCGCCCTGCGGGTCGGTATGCAGAAGCTCCACACGCCAGCCGTTGATGCCGCGGTCCTGTAAATGTGAATCGCACGCGCTCATAAACTCCTCCGCGCCCTCTGTGGGGATCATGGAGATGATGGTCGGGCCTGCGCCGCTCACATACGTGCCGAGCGAGCCAAGCTCGTAGCTCATGCGGAACACCTGGTCGTAATTTTCGATGAGGCCCGAGCGATACGGCTGATGGATCCTGTCCTGCACCGCCACGCGCAGGTTCTGCAGATCGCCGGAGAACAGCGATGCCGTCATTAAAGCGGAGCGCGAAAGGTTAAACACCGTGTCTTCGCGGGAATACTCCGTCGGCAGCACGCCGCGGGCTTTCTCCGTTTTGAGCTCGAACGGCGGGATCATCACCGCAAAGCTGATCTTGCCGGAAACCGGCACGGAAACGCTGTACACGCGCTTGCCCTCCATGGCAGAAGCGACAAGACCGCCGGAGATTGCCGGGCTCGTGTTATCCGGGTGCCCTTCAATCTGCGCCGCAAGGTTAATGAGGTCGCTCTGCGACATCGGCGAGCCAAGCATGCGGTTCGCGCCCAAAATACCGGCCACGATGCACGCCGAAGAACTGCCGAGGCCGCGCGCCATCGGAATGTTGTTTTCCTGAATGATATGCAGACCCGGCAGCGTTTTGCCGCAGATCTGGTACAAATGCCGCGCCGCCCAGTAAATGAGGTTCGTCTCATCGGTCGGCACTTTGATCTTGTCCGTCGTCGTAATCTTCAGCTCGTCCGCTTCTTCCATCCACACGCGGTTGCACATGGTCAGCGCAATGCCGAGCGAGTCAAAACCGGAGCCAAGGTTGGCACTGGTTGCCGGAATATCGATTCGGATCATAAAGCTTTCCCCTTTCCGCTTTTATCAATAATCGGAGATGCGAATGCGACCTTCAACCTTTACGCCGCGCGCTTCCAGCGCTGCCAGCTTATCGCTGAGTTCCTTCTCCGTAAGGTTTTCCACCGTAAAGCCCGCTTCGCCCTGTACCGGTCTTTTCGCGAGCAGCGGCGTGATCTTGCCGAAGACGTCCGCCGCCGTGTTCAGCGCCGTATCGCTGTCCTTGGCGGAAACGCGCACGAATGCAGACGTTTCCATGCTGCCGAAATCGGCCACGTAGTTCGGCTTCGCATCCTCCCAGAAGAGGTACTTGCGTGCCTTAAAGTGCTTCACACAGTCGATGACGTCCGCCACAACGGCACTCGCCGTGGGCAGCTTGCCCGCGCCTTTGCCGTAGAACACCACGTCGCCCGTCGCGTCGCCGCGCACCATAATGCCGTTGAATACATCGTCCACGCTCGCAAGCTGGCTGCCGCGGTGCACGAACATCGGGCAAACCATAATATGCACCTGCCCGTTTTCGAGCTTCTTCACAGAGCCGATGAGCTTAATGACACCGCCCCAAACGTCTGCAAAATCGACGTCCTGCAGCGTGATCTTCGTAATGCCCTCTGTGTAAACGGAATCCGGGTACACGTGCGTGCCGAACGCCAAAGACGCCAAAATGCAGATCTTGCGGCAGGCGTCCAGACCCTCCACATCGGCGCTCGGGTTGCGCTCCGCGTAACCAAGCTGCTGTGCAAGCTTCAAAGCGTCTTCAAAGTTCATCTGCTCGCGGATCATCTTCGTCAAAATGAAGTTCGTCGTGCCGTTCAAAATACCGGCAATCTCCGTCACATCGTTTGCGGCAAGGCACTGGCTGATGGGGCGAATGATCGGAATGCCGCCGCCGACGCTCGCCTCAAACAGGAAGTTGAGGTTATTCGCCTGCGCGATTGCAAGGAGCTCCGCGCCCTTTTGTGCCACAAGCTCTTTATTGGAGGTCACAACGCTCTTGCCGTTTTCCAGACACGCCTTCACAAAGTCATACGCCGGGTGCAGACCGCCCATCACTTCCACGACGATTTGCACCTCGGGGTCATTTAAAATGACGTTGAAATCCTTCGTAAAGCGGTCGCTGTACGGCAGGCCCGGGAACTCCTTTAAGTCCAGAATATACTTAACATGGATCTCTTCCTTCGCGCGCTTCGCGATGCTCGCCGCGTGAGAGGTAAGCACCTCCAAAACGCCGGAGCCGACCACGCCGTGGCCGAGAACTGCTATATTTGCCATTTCCATTTTCCTTTCCACGCGGATTTAACCGACGATGCTGTCAATCTTAATAACGCCCTGCACCTCAAAAAGGCGCTTCAAAAGCTCATCAATCTCAATGCTCATATTTTCGCTTCGCGCCGAGACCGAAACGAACGCTTTGCCCTTTACCGGAATATTCTGGTTAATGGTCAGAATGTTTGCGTTCGCCTTATAGAATACCGTCAAAAGGTTCACAAGCACACCGGGCTTGTCGTTTAACACGACCTGTACCGTCATAATGGAGCCCGTTTCCTTTTTTGTATACGGAAAAACGGCGTTTTTATACTTATAATATACACTGCGGGAGATGCCCGCCATCTTGACCGCCTCTGAGGTGTTTGAGGCTTCGCCGGTCTCCAGAAGCTGGTTCACGCGGATGACCTTCTGGTATACCTCCGGCAGAACGGATTCGTCGATCAAAAGAAACGATGTGTTTTCCATTGTCCACCACCTAAGTACGTTTGTATTGCGTCGATAAACAGTGTAGCACACTTTTCGGCAAAATTCAACCCAAATTTCTTTCCTTTCCCCCTTTTTCTTATTTTGGTCTATCTCATACAAAAAGCAACAGGACCCACTCTTAAAATGAGTGAGTCCTGCATAATACGCGTTAAATTTTTATCGTGGTCCGCATTCTGCAAACCGCTTTACGCCGCCGGTGTTTCCGGCTCTGTCGGCGGTTCCGGGGTCGGCTCTGTCGGCGGTTCCGGGGTAGGCTCTACCGGCGGTTCTGGGGTAGGCTCCGGCGTCGGTTCCGGGGTAGGCTCCGGCGTCGGGGCCGGCGTTGCGGTCGGGGCCAAGGTCGGCGTGGCCTCCGCCGTCGGCGATGCCGTAGGCTCCACGCTCGGGGACGGGCTCGGCTCCATGCTCGGCTCTATGCTCGGCGACGGCGTTGCCGTGGCGCTCGTCCTTGCAATGTGGTCGGATCCTCCGTCACACGTCCTCGGAATGTTGTTCTGCGAATACCAGCCGTTTGCAATGTGCACGCAGTTCGGGCCGGGGCGCAGGCCGCTGTCGCGGCAGTAGGAAAGCTGCACCACGTTGTCGCTCAGCACATAGCTGCCGCTGTGGAGGAAGTCGTAGTAGTTCGCTTCCATCCAGTCGATGATGCCGTTATACATCTTCTTTGCGCTGTTCGTGTCGTAGATCTCTTCCTTATATTCGTGGCCGTTCCAGATGCCGCACACGAAAGCGGTTGTGCCGCCCATGTACCACACGTCGTTGCTGTCTTCGGTCGTACCGGTCTTGCCGATCTGGTCAAGGTCATCGCGGCGCACCATATTTGCCGTGGGGTATGCATCCGTGTCCGTACCGTTGATCGGCAGGTGCAGCAGCTTATTCATAATGGTCGCCGTATCAAACGAGATTGCCTGCTCCTCGCTGTGATTCTGCTGGTAATCGTAGATCACGTTGCCGTCGTTATCCTCAATGCGGTACACGGTGTACGGGGTGTAATACTTGCCGCCGTTGCCGAAGATCTGGTACGCGCCGGTCATCTCGCGCACGGAAATACCGTTCGTCAAACCGCCGATGGCCACGCCGCCGACGTTGTAGGAGTCTTCCTCCGAAAGCGATGTGATGTGCAGGTTCTGCGTGAGGAACTGGTAGCTCACAAGCGGCGACATCTGGTTGATGAGCTGCGCCACCGGGGCGTTCAGCGATTCCGTAATGGCCTGATCCACATTCACCGTACCGGCGAACGTACCGTCAAAGTTGTTCGGGCCCTCGCTGCCGTCATCAAAGTAGTTCGGCAGCGGCTCATCCTTCAGCACGGTGCCGTACGTGATGAGATTGTTCTCCAACGCCGGCGCATACACGCTGATGGGCTTAATGGAAGAACCCGGCTGGTTCGTGGAGTACGAAACGTTGTTCTGCACGCGGTTGCCGGTCTTTTTCAAAAGCTCGTTGTCATCGTTTGCCTGGTTCGTGTTCACGCAGAGGATTCTGCCGTCATACTCCATCAGGCACACGCCGCTCCAAATGCCGTTGTCGCTCGTAAACTCCTGCCAGTTGTTTTTCAGGTAGTTTTCAAACGCCTCCTGCATCGGCACATATTCGGCGGAGTAGATCTTGAGACCGCCGTTATAAATGAGGTCGATTGCCATGTCGCGGTCGAGGTTTGCATACTGCATAAGCAGGTCAACGGTGTCGTTGAACACCTCTTCCTCGTACCAGTTCCACACCTCGGTGGAAACACTCTGGGTATCGGTCTCCTCTTCTTCGTCGTCCATTTCAAAGTCCACGCCGCGCAGCTTCAGGTTTGCGGATTGCTCCATCGCCTCGTCGTACTCCGCGCGCGTGATACGCCCTTGGTCGTACATTTCGGAGATGACAAGCTCGCGGCGCTTACGGTTCGCCTCTGGGTGGTAGAACACGCACAGCGCGGCCGGGTTTTGCGTCGTCGCGGCAATGGTCGCACACTCCGCAATGTTGCAGTCCCAAATGTCCTTGCCGAAGTAGCCCTTTGCCGCGGCCTCCACGCCGTAATAGCCGTTGCCGTAGTTGACAAGGTTCAGGTATGCTTCGAGAATTTCATCCTTAGTATACTTCTTTTCAAGGTTCAGCGCCATGAAGATTTCCTTCACCTTACGCATGACGCTCACCTGATTTTCGCCCGTCAGGTTCTTGATAAGCTGCTGCGTGATGGTGGAGCCGCCGGCGGTATCGTTGCCGGTCGCCATACCGTATACAGCGCCTAACGTGCGCTTCCAGTCTACGCCGTGGTGCTCGTAAAAGCGCTTATCCTCGATTGAGATCATCGCTTCCTTCATAATGTCCGGAATCTGCGTGAAATCAACGCGCGTGCGGATCTCTTCGGCGTTATAGCGCAGGCGCTGCGTCCATTCCGCATTGTCCACGCTGTCTATGTGCAGGGAATCCGTCACATACATAAAGCTCGATTCCTTCAGTTTAAAGGAAGCAAGGCTTGCGTTCATCTCCACATCGTGGTAGCTCCAAATGACGGCCGCCACGCTCAAGCCCACAAGGCAGCCGGTGATGATGCAGATGCAAAGCACCGTCTTGAGGAGCTTGCCGAACATGGTAAGCACCGCATGTGCCGTGCCGCCGGCCGCGCGGGCCGTTTCGCCGTCTGTACGGCTCATGGGTCTTCCGCTCGGCTGCGCCGTGTTGTACTTATTGATGTCTTTTTTCAGCACGTTTGACCTCCTGAAAAATCAAATTGCGCGGCAAAAGCGCACTTTGTCTGCATAAATTGGCAAACCTTGGCGATACTAAAGCCGCAGGGCAAATCCTACTTAGAAAGGATGTATAGTCATGAAAATGCGTCTTGAGTCCCTTGTGCACGCCGCTCGGCAGCGGTACGGCGCATGGGCGGCGATCTTTATCCTTTTCGCCGCGCTGTGCACGCTTTCCGTGCTTTCCGCACGCGATGCCCGGGAAGCTGCGGCAGACCCCGCAAAAGCAGAAAGCGACTCTTCCGTTTATTATAGCCCAAACGATGCGGCAAGTCAAGAAACCGACCGGGAGAGCGCCGCAAATTCAGCAAATTTTAAGGAATACGAAACATTCTTCACCGTGCGCGCCTATAACGGCAGCGTGGCTGTTTTCAAAGACGGAAACGATGTGCCCCTTTACTGCATTGAAACACCGCTCAGCAGCCTTACGGAGGAAGACCGCCGCCTGCTCGCCCGCGGCATTCGTGCCGAAACGCTCTCGGAAGCCTGCAAGCTGATTGAAGACTATGAATAAAACCGCAAAAAGAGGACGCCCGCTGCCGGACGCCCCCGATTTGCCTAAATGTCTTTTACTTCATGCTTTCTTCGTAGGACTTGATCATCTTTTTGACCATCTGGCCGCCGACGGAGCCTGCCTGGCGGGAGGTGAGGTCGCCGTTATAGCCCTGCTTGAGGTTGACGCCGACTTCGTTTGCGGCTTCCATCTTAAAGCGGTTCATCGCGTCCTGTGCTTCCGGTACCATCGTCTTATTGCTGCTGTTCATGTTTCATTCTCCTTTTTTCGGCGGCGCTTAACGCTGCGCCGCACTGCTTTTTTCGCGTTTGTTGTTCTTATTGTGCATGATGAAAGGAGCATTATGCGTGTCAATTTTTGCAAGAATGCGCAGTTTTTTGCGCCGCGCGGGAGAGAATATTCTCTCCCCTGTCCTTCTCCCGCTTCTCATTTTCGCTCTGAAAAATGAAAACTGAGATGCCGCATGCAGCTTATGCGGTACCTCTCTATTTCTTATTATAAGGATTCCGCCGCAAATGTCAAGTCAATTCAGAACATTTGTTTGTGGTTTTGGCGGACATCTTTTCAAAAAAAGACCGCGCAGGGCGTTTTCGGCGCTGCGCGGTTCTTGAAATCCTGTTTGATCGATGTGTATTGAAATAGAAATCACTTGCCCCAGACTTCCTCGGCGATCTCCTTTACAAGCGCGAGCTTTGCCCACTGCTGCTCTTCCGTGAGCTTGTTACCGACCTCGCAGGAAGCAAAGCCGCACTGCGGGCTGAGGCAGAGGTTCTCGAGCGGCACATACTTTGCAGCCTCGTGAATGCGTGCGATGACGGCGTCTTTATCCTCAAGTTCCGGGCGCTTGGACGTAATCAGTCCCAAAACGACTTTTTTGCCCGGTGTGACGAAGCGCAGCGGCTCAAAACCGCCGGAACGCGCGTCATCGAACTCCAGATAATAGGCATCGACATTTTCATGCGCAAACAGGCGCTCTGCGACCGGCTCATAGCCGCCCCGGCTGGCCCAGGAGGAATTGTAGTTGCCGCGGCAAATGTGGGTTGCAACGGTGAGATCATCCGGTTTGCCCTCAAGCGCGAGGTTGTTGACCTTCAAAAGCTGATCCATGATGTCGCCCATCTTTTCCGGCTCCACGCCGAACACAAACGGCGCGGCGGGGTCTACGCAAACGCCCCAAGAGCAGTCATCAAGCTGCAGGTTGCGGCAGCCTGCGTCGTAGAGCTGCTTGATGAACGCCCGATAGATCTTTGCAACGTCCTCGAGCAGCTCTTCGCGGTTCGGGTAGATTTTATTCGTCGTCTCCGCGTTCATCGGGAAGATCATCTGCTCGTAGAACTGTGCCGGAGACGGAATGGTCTGCTTTGCGACGGTGTTTTCGTCCTCAAGCGCCTGCACAAACCGGAAGTGCTCCACAAAAGGGTGCGTACCCGTCAGCTTTAATTTGCCCGTAAGGTACGTGTCATCGACGACCGCAAGGACATCGTGGAACGGGATGCCGCCCCTCGGCGCGGCGTGGCTGACGCCCTCAAAACCCCACATAAAGTCGAGATACCATGTCTTGCGGCGGAATTCGCCGTCGGTAAGGAGCTTATAGCCCGCCGCCTTCTGTTTTGCGACAAGGTCGCGAACGGCGGTGTCTTCGGCTTCCTTCAGTGCTTCGTAAGTGGTTTTGCCGGCTTCATAATCGGCGCGAATCTTCTTCAAATCATCCGGGCGCAGAAAGCTGCCGACATAATCGTAACGGTACGGAAGTTTGATATTTTTCATGTTGATCACCTGCTGTTTGAGTTTGTGCTTACAGTATACAGGCAAATTTTCGCCTTGTAAAATACAAGAAAAAAGCGGTTTGCCATAGGTTTTTACTATGGCAAGCCACTTTCGGTTTGCATTATTGCATTGTGAACTTCTTTAAAGCGTCGATATAATATTGCGCAAACAAGCTCGGCTCCACGTTTTCGCGCGTGAGATAGCCGATTTCCATGTAATCGTCAAGATTGAGCGGCACGGCGACGATATTTTTGCCGTTTAGACTCTCGTTGATGACGCCGCTGCAAATGGTGTAGCCGTTCAGCCCGATGAGCAGATTGAACAGCGTTGCGCGGTCACAGACGTGGATGTCTTTGGCGCACTCAAGCGTGCTCTGAATTTCCTCGGAAAAATAAAACGCATTGTGGTCGCCCTGCTCATAGGAAAGGCGCGGGTACGGCGCTAAGTCCTCCAGTGTGATGCTTTTTCGCTTTGCAAGGGGATTTTCTGCACCCAAAAACACGTGCGGCTGCGCTTTGAACAGCAGATGAAATCCCAGCCCGTGCGCCTTAATCGTCTTTTTTAAGACCGTCTCGTTGAACGGGCTTAAATACAAAACGCCGACTTCGCTTTTTAATAACGCCACGTCCTCGATGATCTCATACGTCTGCGTTTCGCGCAGGTGAAAATCGTACGTTTCGCCGCCGTGCTCCTTTAAAAGCGCCACGAAGGCCTCCACTGCGAACGAATAGTGCTGCGTGGAAACGCAAAACCGTCTGCGCACGGGCGCGCCGCCGAAATACCGCTCACGCATAAGGTCTAATTGGCTGTTCACCTGCCGCGCATAGCCGAGAAATTCTTCGCCCTCCGGCGTTAAGGTCACGCCCTTGTTCGTGCGGCGGAAAAGCGTGACCTGCAATTCGTTTTCGAGTTCCTTAATCGACGCGGTGAGGCTGGGCTGCGCGATGAAAAGCCGCTTTGCCGCCGCGCTGATGGTGCCCGTTTCCGCCACGGCAAGCACATATTGAATTTGCGTAAGCGTCATGCGTTCTCCCCGCTTTCGGTTCTGTTTTCCGCTTCCAGCCGTTTTAATACGCCCAGAATATCCTTGTAGCGCGCGATCACCTTTTGGTAGTTTTCGCGTCGGTGCGGAAAAAGGCAGTTCGTGCAGTCCTTGATGCCGTTTTCTTTATATTGAAACGCGCCGCCGCAGTTGCGGCCCAAAGCGTAAAGCGGGCAGTAGCAGAAAAGACAATTGAAATTTTCCGGGTCCGCGCCCTTGTGGCAGGGAAAATACTCGCATTCTTTATGCGCAAAATAGCTGTAATTTTGAGACATATTGGCTCCTTTTAAGCGTGCAGGGTACGTGTCTACGTGAACGTGAAGCTCGGGTTATGGATTACGTTTATCGCCTCTTATGCTTTGTCTTCCATGGTTTTCACCATGTTTTTGATGCGCTTTGGGTCAAGACGCGGGCTGCCGTAGGGGCGCAGGGCCAAAGCCATCAGCTTCATGGGGTTATCGTCCGCCGCAATGCGGTTAGAGCCCATTTTGCCGCACACCGTGCAGCGGTGAATGACAGCCCACTCCCCGTTTTTGCGCACCCACACGCTGATGGGCTCCATGACGCCGTGGCACGCGGATGCGCGGTCGCCGGGCTCGTTATCCACATGGACGCTCGAAAGGCAGTACGGGCAATGGTTGCGGTGGTCGCTGCCTGCGCCCTCGGGCAGAATTTCGCGCCCGCAGACCTTGCACGTAAACGGGTCTAAGCACGCATGCTTTTTGTAGTAGCCTTTTTCGTATTTTCTGCGCTTATTTTCACGGTTCACGGTCATATCCTCCTTTGTCGCCCGCGCCGCCCATCATGCGGGTAAGCTCCTCTATTTTTTCCAGTGGGAACGGCGGCATGGAAAGCGGCCGCCCGGCAATGGAAAGCAGCAAAACGGGGTCGTCCTCGTCCGAAACGGGCGTAGAGGCAATCTCGCCGCAAAGGCTGCACCGGCCTAAAATCTCCCAGCTGTCATCGGGCTTCACCCAAATGGAAACGGGCTGTAGCTTGCCGCCGCATTCGTAGCCCTCGCTGTCCGCTTCATGGATGGCGGTAAGGCAGCGCGGGCAGTGGGCATATTCTTTTTCGGACACGTTTTCCGCCGGCTCAAAGCCGCAGGCAGGGCAGTGAAAACGCTTGGGGGTATATTCCATAGGGTCGTTTCCTCCTTGTTTTTCGGGAAAATATCTATAAAAACAAGTATAATATGAATCGCCGCATTCGTCAATTCCGTAAAAGGAAAAACGCCTTGCATTCCCGATAAAAAGGGACAATACCGCACATAAAACTTTCGACAGTGCGCGGTATTGCCCTTGACAGATTTATCAAATTGGAATAGATGAGATCAGAATAACCGCTTACGTTCCCATAGAAATTTCTTCTGGCCTCATAGTTTTTTAAAAATTGTATTGATTTTAGCAGGGCGTTGCAATATACTTTAATAAATACAACTTGTTTTTCGACAAATAAGACGTTTTTTTGCGAGGTGCACTATGACTACACAAGCTTTGCTGCAGCTTTCCGCCGACATTATAACGCGGTATTACAATAATGAGATCGAGCCGTTTCTGGCGGCCTGCCACCCGGACGTGCTGTGGATCGGCCCGGCAAATACACAGATTATCCGCACGCGCGAAACGCTCATCGAGACGTTTGCCGAAGAGCACCACAACCTGCGCTTTGAGATGCACGACCTTGTGACCGTGCCGCTCATGACGCCCAGCAGCAAGGTACTGGAGGTGCTGCTGTTTTATGACGTAGACACCATTTGGCCGGACAACAGCATGCAGCGTGTAAAGCAGCGCGTTCAGCTTTCGTGGGTGGTGGAAGGCGGGCAGCCGTTCATCCGCGTGTGTCACGTTTCCAATGCACTCGATTACGATGACCGCGATGTGATTTACCCCGTGCACTATGGAGAAGATCGTGTGCGCGTGGCAGTGCTTTCCGGCGAGGACCGCGCGCCGCGCATCGTTTTAAAGGGCGCGAACAAGGCCATGCTGTACCTGCGCCCCGCGTATATCGATTACTTAGAAACAAGCGGCATGCACACCTATATTCACACACAAAACGACATACGGGAATCGACCGAGCGACTGACGGCGATCGATAAGCGTTATCCGGGACTGTTTCTGCGCTGCCACGAAAGCTACCTTGTGAACCCCGACCGCGTGACGGAAATCACCCGCTTTCATTTGACGCTTATAAACGGCACCACTTTGCCCATCCCCGAAAAGAAGTACACGACCGTGAAAAAGCGACTCTCGGAGATGCTGGCGAAAGAGAAATAAATTTCCTGACCGTTCATGTGGTTTCCCTCACCCCTATGGGCTCCCGGTAACACCGGGTTATTTTTAACCTCTCGCACATAGGCAAAGCCTTATAAATCGTCCATGTGTTCGACCTCCTTTACCGCGCTTTCATGCAAAATACAGCAATTTACGAATTTTTAAATTTTTTTAAAAAAACACTTGCTTTTTTCGTTTAGCTGTTGTATAATAATTGAGCACTTGAGAAGTGAATATATCGCGGGGTGGAGCAGTTCGGTAGCTCGTCGGGCTCATAACCCGAAGGTCGTAGGTTCAAATCCTGCCCCCGCAACCAAAGAAACTCAGTTGTTCTTTTGAACAACTGAGTTTCTTCTTGTTTGGGCAAGTTTATGCCTGCGACTTTTCATTTATGCACCCGCGGCTCATAACCCGAAGGGGGCTGGTCGCCGGTGGCGACCGTCCAGCCCCGACCGAGCCGGCAGGTGAGAACGTAGGAGATTATAGTGAAATTTGCCTTACGGCAAGTGAACTGTTCGCTCCGTGAACGTTAAAACCCCGATTCCGCACATAGACGGATCGGGGTTTTGTTCTGTACTTATAAATCTCTGTATTTCTTTACGCGGCGGACTTTTTTGTTTTTACGGTTCATCAGGATGGCAAGGATAGCATACGCGGCAGCCAAGACCAGCAAAATGGTGGCCGTAACGATAAACCACGTGGAGGTGAGCACCTCCTGCCCCTGCTGCAAAACCTGCACAATCTCGCTGCGCTCCACGCTTTCCGCGGCGACGAGCGCAACGGTGGAAAGCTCCGCGCCGTTATAATAGAACGTGGCGGTACCGACGTAATCGCCCTTTTTGATGGGCGCTTTCACGCTTTCGGGCAGATCGAGCTTTGTGGTGATGGCGCCGCTTTCCAGACTGCTCGGCAGTGTTGCGGTGAGATTGCCCTGCGCCAGCACCTGCAGGCGGTCTTTGCCCCACGCGTATTTGAGGCCCACCTCGCCGAGAAGCTCGCCGTCTGTGACGAGCGTTTTGTTTTCGATATTCAAAAATGCCCAGCGGAACAGCGTCGCGGCATCGTACATTTCGCCGTGATAATCGATATGGTTGCCCTCGCTGTCGATATACGGGCTGCCCATGCACACGACAAGGTAACTGTACCCGTCATACGTAGCCGTGGCGGAAATGCAGTAGCCGGATTCATTCAAGGAGCCGGTCTTTACGCCGGTGGCATAGGTGTAATACTCATCGTCATAGCTCAAAAGCATACGGTTCGTCGTGGTGACGGTGCGTTCCTCGCTTGTCATGTTCGTCGGCGGCTGCGTGTAATACGTCTGCGAGGTGACGTCCGTAAAATACGGCATTGTCAGCGCATACTCCGTAATGGTCGCCATCTCGCGCGCGGTGGTGTAGTGGTTTTCATCATGCAGGCCGTGCGGGTTCACAAAATGCGTGTTCGTGCAGCCGAGCTCCGCGGCCTTCTTGTTCATCAGCTCCACACAGCTCATTTTGCCGTCACCGTCTTCGTCGTACTGCGGGTCGTCGGCCGTGATATTCAAAGAATCCACATATTTTGCAAGCGTCAGCGCGGCATCATTGCCGGATGGCACCATCATCAGGTTCAAAAGCTCATAGATGGTAAAGCTTTCGCCCGTTTGAATTTCCGCCAAAGACGAGCCCGTGCCCTCAAGCTCCTCGGCAACGCTTTCCGGCACCGTAGTGCGCGTGTTTTGCAGGTCGCTGACCGTTTCCGCCGTGACGATATACGTCATGATCTTCGTCATGGAAGCCATGGGGCGGCGCTCGTCCGGATTATATGTATAGACAACGGTATCGGTATCGAGGCTCACCATATAGATAGAAGCACTGTTCGGGTCTGTGAGCTTATCGCACGGAAAGCCCATTTCGCTGCTTTGGGCCACGACCGTGTTTGTCGTTGTGTCGGTTTCCGAAGTCGAGGTATCGGAAGCTGTGGAATTTTCGCTCGCAGTGCTTTCGGCTGTATCGGCCAAAACGCCGGTCGTCAAAACGGAAAGCGACAGCAAAACGCTTGCGCATATCGATAAAAATTTATGTTTTCTCACTGTTTATCCTCCAACGGACATGATATAATACTGTTAACTATTTTATTATTATAGCACGGTTTGGCACCCCTGAAAAGGTGCTCGCCGGCAAATTCAGAAAAAAGTCAGATTGAAAATTTAAAAGGAGACGCTATGCAGCTTTTACATATTGCAGACCTGCACTTCGGCAGGCTTTTGTACGGTCGCAGTTTAATGGATGACCAGCGGCATTTTGTGCGGCAGTCGCTTTTGCCTGCGCTGGATGAATATAAGCCCGATGCGCTGCTCATTGCGGGCGATCTGTACGACCGGCAGATTGCCTCGGTCGACGCGATTCATTTATTCGACGAGCTCATCGATGCGCTGTGCGAACGGAGCATCCCCGCCGTCATCATTTCCGGCAACCACGACAGCCCGGACCGCATTGCGGTGGGCAAAAGCCTGCTTGCGCGGCACGGCATCCATATCATCACGGAGCTTAAAGACACGTTTACGCCGGTCGAGATCGGCAACATACAGATTTTCCCGCTGCCGTACTTTGAAAACGCCCAGATGCGCGAAATGCTGGGCGATGAAACGCTGCGCGGTGCGGGGGCCTGCATGCGCGCGGCGGTAGAAAAAATGGAAAAAGCGTTTGACCCCGCGAAAAAGCACGTTTTGGTCGCGCACTGCTTTGCGGCGGGGGCCTCCACCTCCGATTCCGAAAGCCGCCTTTTTGTCGGCGGCGCGGGCGATGTGCCGACGGATGTCTTCTCCCCGTTTGACTATGCGGCGCTCGGGCACCTGCACGCGGCGCAAAGGGCAGGCGACACGGCGCGCTACGCGGGCTCACCGCTCAAATATTCCGTAGACGAAGCGCACCAGAAAAAGAGCATGACGCTCGTCACGCTCGGCGACACGGTGGAAACAACGTGCATCCCCGTAACCCCTCTGCACGACGTAAAGCGCATAGAGGGTACGTTTGCGGCGCTGCTCGAAAACGGGCAGGCGGCGCCCAATGAAGACTATGTGGAAATTCTGCTCACCGACGACGAGCCGGTTTTCCGCCCGGCCGACCGACTGCGCCCCTATTACCCGAATGTACTCGGCGTGCGCAGCACGTGGTTTTTAAAGCAGCACGCAGGCACGCAGGCGGAAGCCGATCTGCACAGCCGCAGCCGCGCGGAGCTTTTCCGCGGCTTTTTAAAGGAGGTCTGCGGTGAGGAAGCGCAGCCGGAGGACGAAGCGCTGCTGGCGGAAATTCTAAAGGAACTGGAGGGCGATGCAACGTGAGACCGATCCGTTTGGAGCTTTCGGCGTTTGGGCCGTATCTGGAGCACACCGTCATCGATTTTGAAAAGCTGAACGAAGCGGGGCTGTTCCTCATCACCGGACAGACGGGCGGCGGCAAAACGACGCTGCTCGACGCCATGAGCATCGCGCTCTTTTATAAATCGACGGGCGGGCGGCGCACGTTTCAAGATATGCGCTGCCTTGCCGCCGTGGACAGCGACCGCACCGAGGTCGTCTATCATTTTGCGCTCGGCGAAGACGAATATTGCTTCCGCCGCGCGCTGTACCGCCGCAAAAAGCGCGGCAGCGACGATTTTATCACCGAGGAAGAAAACGAGTGCAAGCGCCGCACGGCAGACGGCTGGGCGCTTGCCGCTTCGGGTGCGGCGCGCAATGTGACAGGCTACGCGGAAAACCTGCTTTCCCTCACCGCCGAGCAATTTTCGCAGGTCATCGTGCTGCCGCAGGGCAAATTCATGCAGCTTCTGCGCGCGAATTCTACCGAAAAAGCAGCCATTTTGAAAACGCTTTTCTCCTGCGAGCTATGGGAACGCATCGCGATGAAATTTACGGAGCGGCAAAAAAAGCTGTACGCAAAGCGCGAAACGTGCGAGACAAAACTGAAATCGCTGCTCGAAAAGCATGGCGCGGAGACCGCCGAGGCGCTCGCCGTGCAAACGGAAGCGCTTCGATCAGAATGCGCACGGACCGAAAAAGCGCTCGCCGCCGCGAAAGAAGCACTGACGCTCGCACAAAAGCAATACACCCGTGCACTGCAATTTGAGCAGTGCCAAAAAGCTGAGACCGATGCCGAAGCGCAGCTGAAAACCGCCGAAACGCGGGCAGCTTCCGCCAAAGCGCAGTATACGCGCGCCGAGCAGAACCGCGCGGGACTTACAAAGCTGACCGCCGAAAAGGACACACTTTTAAAACGAAGCGAACAGCTGCGTGCGGAGCAGGAACGCAGCCTGCAAAAGGAGCAGCTTTTAAAAGAACTGCGCGCCGAGGAGGAGCGCGAGCGCGCCGTGCAGAAGCAGGCAGAGGACGACCGCCAAAAGCTGCCGGAGGTGCTGCGGCGCATCGCGGTAGGCGAAGCATTCACCGAAAAGGCCGATGCCGCAAAAGACCGGCTCGCGTCGCTCTTACAGACGCAGACCATCTTAAGCGAACAGCTTGTCGCGCTGAAAACGCGCAGTGACGCCGCCAAAGTCGAAGCGCAGTGCAAAAAATTGTGGGGAGCTGCCGAAGACGCGGCGCGCACCGCGCGTCTGACCGTCGTGGGGCAGGATAAGCTGCTCTCGGCGGCAGAAGCCAAATGGAACCAAAACAGCGCCGCCGCGCTCGCCACTGGGCTCACGGACGGCACGCCCTGTCCCGTTTGCGGCGCGGTGCACCACCCCGTGCTCGCCGTGCCGTGCGCAGGCGAGACGACAAAAGAAGAACTTGATGCGCTGCGCAACAAGCTTGAAGACCTGCGGCAGGAGCAAAGCCGCGCCGAGCAGACGGCCGCCGCCGCAAAAGCGCGGCACGAGGTCGCTTTCGCACAATTAAACGCCGCAAACGATGCCGCAAAAAGCATCACAGAAAGCGAAGAAGTGCTCACAGCGGCCTATACTGCGGCGCAAACGGCGCTCAACGAAGCACAAAAGCTTGCAGCGCAGGCGCCGGCCGCACACAAGAAACTTGAGACACTCAAAGCGGAACGCGAAGCGCTTATGCAGGTCGAAAGCCGCCATAACGCTGCGCTTGCCGCCTGCCGCGCCGCTTTAGAAGAAAAACGCCGCCAATTAAGCGCCATGGACGCCGTACGCGATGCGGCGCAAATCACATTGGAGATGACCGAAATACAAAAGCGCATTCGCGTGCTCGAGCAGGAGACCGCAGCGCTTGAGGAAGCGTTCCACGCCGCGGAAAACGCGCTTTCTGCCGCAAACGAGGCCGTAAAAGCTGCCGCACAGCAGATGTTCGCCGCAAAGGAAGCGAAAAATGCCCTCGGCGCAGCGCCGGAAAAGGACCTTCCGCAAAGCAAAGCGGAGCTGGACGCAAAAAGCACCGAAACGCAGACGCTTTCCGTGCAGCTTGGACGCTTTGGCTCCGACCTGCGCACCATTGCGGAAAGCGCCGCCGCCGTGCAGCAATACACGGAGGAAGCCGCCGCGCTCGACGTACAGTACAGCCGCGCAGCAAAGCTTGCGGGGTACGTGACCGGCCGCAGCAACGCCTTGCGCGTGCCGCTTTTGCAGTACGTACTCGGCATGATGCTCGACGAGACCATCCAGAGCGCAAACCGCTTTTTCTCCGTTTTAAGCCGCGGGCGCTACGCCTTGCAGCACAAGCAGGGCAAAAGCGGCGCGGGCTACGGCGGGCTTGACATTGAGGTTTTGGACGGCATGAGCGGCACGTGCCGCTCCGTAGAGACACTTTCGGGCGGCGAGCAGTTTTTGGCATCCCTTTCCCTCGCGTTCGGGCTTTCGGACGTCGTGCAGAGCTACTCGGGCGCGGTGCGGCTTGATTCCATTTTCATCGACGAGGGCTTCGGCTCGCTCGATACCGACACGCTCGATACCGCCATGCGTGCGCTCGAGAGTATCCGCCAAAGCGGGCGCGTCGTCGGTATCATCTCTCACGTTTCGGAACTGCAAAGCCGCATCCCGACGATGATCCGCATTTGGAAGACCGCTTCGGGCTCCGCCGCAGCAAAAGTCATCGCGGAAGACTGAACCGTTTTTGAACAAAATGAAAAAGCAGAAATGCAAATTGCAAATCCGCCTTTATTATGCTATACTGAAAGCAACTAAGCGCAGGATTTTCTGCGCGGCCATGCAATGCTAAAAGAAAGGATCGCTTCCGGGCTCCTTCGGAAGCTTCGGTGAATGAATATGGTAAAGCTTTATGACGGCGGCGTTTACCTTGTGAACGGCACAGAGATCGTGCCGGAAGCCGCTGCACCCGAGACCTATCAAAAAGACACGGCAAAACAGGGTACCATTGCCTATTCCATTTTAAAAGCGCACAACACCGCAGAGGATATGCAGAACCTGCGCTTAAAATTTGATGCGCTCGCCTCGCACGACATCACGTTCGTCGGCATCATTCAGACGGCGCGCGCCTCCGGCATGGAGAAGTTCCCCATCCCCTACGTGCTCACAAACTGCCACAACAGCTTGTGCGCCGTGGGCGGCACCATCAACGAGGACGACCACGTGTTCGGCCTTTCCGCCGCACGCAAATACGGCGGCATTTATGTGCCGCCCCACATGGCGGTCATTCACCAGTACATGCGCGAGGCCATGGCGGGCTGCGGCAAAATGATTCTCGGCTCCGATTCCCACACGCGCTACGGTGCGCTCGGCACCATGGCCATCGGCGAAGGCGGCGGCGAGCTCGTCAAGCAGCTGCTCGAAAACACGTACGATGTCGCGTACCCCGGCGTTGTGGCGGTGTACCTCACCGGCAAGCCGCGCCCGGGCGTGGGCCCGCAGGACATCGCGCTTGCCATCATCGGCGCGGTGTTTAAAAACGGCTACGTAAAAAACAAGGTCATGGAGTTCGTCGGCCCCGGCATCAAGAGCATGACGACCGATTACCGCAACGGCGTGGACGTCATGACGACCGAGACCACATGTCTCACCTCCGTCTGGTGCACAGACGACGACACGAAGGCGTACCTTGCAAAGCACGGCCGCGCAGACGATTACCGCGAGTTAAAGCCGGCCGACGTGACATACTACGACGGCTTGGTTTATGTAGACCTTTCCACCGTAAAGCCGATGATCGCGCTGCCATTCCACCCGAGCAACGCGTTTGAGATTGACGAGCTGAACGCGAATCTCGGCGACATCCTGCGCGAAGTAGAAAAGGAAGCCGCGCGCTTAACGGAAGGCAAGGATATCGAATTCAGTCTGACGGATAAGATCACCTCAAAGGGTTTACAGGTGCAGCAGGGCATCATTGCGGGCTGCGCGGGCGGCACATATACGAACGTCATGGCGGCAGCGCACATCTTAAAGGGCGCGCAGTGCGGTCAGGGCGAATTCACACTGGACGTCTACCCGTCCTCACAGCCGGTGTTTATGGACCTGCTCGCAAAGGGCGCCATTTCCGACCTCATGGCGACGGGCGCCATTGTGAAGACCGCATTCTGCGGCCCGTGCTTCGGCGCAGGCGATACACCGGCGAATAACGCGCTGAGCATCCGCCACGCCACACGCAACTTCCCGAACCGCGAAGGCTCCAAGCCGGGCGCAGGCCAACTGAGCGCCGTCGCACTCATGGACGCACGTTCTATCGCGGCAACGGCGGCAAACGGCGGCATTTTGACCTCCGCCGAAAAGTACGCGGACGACTATGAGGTGCCGGAATACAACTACGATGATTCCTCCTACCGCGCCCGCATTTACAACGGCTTCGGCAAGGCAGAGCCGGAGGATAAGCTCATCTACGGCCCGAACATCAAGGATTGGCCGGAGCAGGAGGCACTTGCGCAGAACATTCTGCTGCGCGTCTGCTCGAAGATCATGGATAAGGTCACAACGACCGACGAATTGATCCCGTCCGGCGAAACGTCTTCGTACCGCTCCAACCCACTGGGGCTTGCAGAGTTCACACTCTCCCGCCGCGACCCCGGTTACGTGCAGCGTGCAAAGGATGTCCGTGCACTCGAAAAAGCGAGACTTGCGGGTGAAGCACAAAGCGATGAAGCTCTGAAAAACGCACTCGGGAAAGTGAAAAACATCCTGCCCGACGTCGATGAAAAGACAATCGAAATCGGCAGTGTCATTTACTGCGTGAAGCCCGGTGACGGCTCTGCGCGCGAGCAGGCGGCAAGCTGCCAGCGCGTCTTGGGCGGTCTTGCGAATATCTGCTCCGAGTACGCCACCAAGCGCTACCGCTCCAACGTGATGAACTGGGGCATGCTGCCGTTCCAGATGAAGAATGAACCCGCCTTCGAGATCGGTGATTATATCCTCGTCCCGAACGTTTTGGACGCCATGGACGGCGATATGCAAAGCATTAAAGCGTATGTGCTCGGCGATGAAGTAAAGGAGATCGAGCTTTACATTGCCCCGATGACGGAAGACGAAAAGAAGATCGTCAAAGCCGGCTGCCTCATCAATTTTAACCGCAAGAATTAAAGTAAAGCATAAGAAAACGGCGAGTCCTGTTCAGGATTTCGCCGTTTTTGTATGCATTTTTCGTCTTCATAGAGAAGCGACGCAAAAAGTTTTTGATCGACCTTTTTTCAAAAAGGTCGCGGGTTCTTAGGGCAGCGCCCTAAGTCGTCGTCCGCAGACGACGAAATCTATTTGCCTTCCAAAAAATCAGGACGGGAGAGGGAACAGTCCAGTGGACTATTCCCTCGTGGGAGACCCAATTAGGGGGTCTCCCAAAGGACGGCAATACGCCGCCCTTCTTATTATAACCGCTCGGCTTTTCTCGCCTTATTGCTTGCTCTTAAAAAACGCAATAAACCGGTTCCAGTCCTCGCGGCTGAAATAGTGCAGACCGGGGCGGCGGTGATAGCCGATGCGGCCCGCGTGCAGGTTAAAATCGTAGTCTTCCGACGTTTCTTCATAGGGAAACGCCTCCTTGTCCCCCGCTGCCGCCGCATAGCAGCTCAAAAGCTCGGACGCGGGGTCTGCCCAGTCGTCGCCCGTCGCAGACGCCACGTATACATAGCGCGGCGCAATGCTCGCGAGCAGGTAGTGCTGGTCAAACGGCAGCGCGTCCGTTTTGCCGACATACTGCCCGAACGATTCGCAGAACCAGAACGGAAACTGCCTATAAATATCGTCAAGCTGCTCGCCTTTTTTGCCGCGGAACAGCGCCGCACCGGCACAGCCGGAATCGTTCGAGTAGCCAAACGCGAAGCGGGTATCCAGCGCGGCAGTGAGCAGTGCCGTTTTGCCAAGGCGCGAATGCCCGCACACAACGGACTTTGCGCAGTCCAACCGCTCGTCGTGCTCGGCGTAATCCATGCAGCGCATCGCCGCCCACGCCCACAGTGCGATTTTACCCGCGTCATGCGGCGCGCGTTTGCCGTTCTCATACAGAACACCCGCAAGGCCGGAGGTGAAGTCGCCGTCGTCGCGCGTCACATCCTCATAGCCGAACGAAAGCACCGCAAAGCCGTTGTCGATGAGCTCCTCCGTCGGCATGTAGCGGTCCGGCACATCGCTTCTGAAGTTGATGTGGACAAAAAACGGGTGCGGCCCCTCTGCGGTCGGCACAGCCAAATGCACCGGAAACGCAAAATCTTTGCCGTTTACCACAACGCGAAACGTCAGCTTTTCCAGCGTCGCCTTGCCCGCGCAGAAATTATCCGCAACGCCGGGCTCCGCTTCCCAAACGAACGATTCCGGCGCTTTCGGCAAGCAGCCGTATTCCTCCCGCTGCAAAAGCTCCAGCATCTCCGCGCGCGATTTTAAACTCGGCACACCCCTCTTTTTCAGTTCATCCAAAAACATACAAACGCCCCCTTTATGCGGTTATTGTAGCCGTCCTTTTAGGCGTTTGTCAATCTTCAAAACCACCAAAAAAGCTGCCCTCTCTTTGTCAGAGAAGACAGCTTCGTTTTGTTTTACAGGCGTTTTATGCGCTTTCCTCTGCGTGCTCAAACTGACTGTTGTAGAGGTTGGCGTAGAAGCCGTTTTTTGCGAGCAATTCTTCATGCGTGCCCTGCTCCACAATGTCGCCGTCCTTCATGCAGAGGATGAGGTCAGCGTTGCGGATTGTCGAGAGGCGGTGCGCGATGATGAAGCTGGTGCGGCCGCGCATCAGGTTATCCATTGCAGTCTGGATGGAAAGCTCGGTGCGCGTATCGACGGAGCTTGTCGCTTCGTCAAGGATCATGATGCGGCTGTCAGACAAAATCGCACGGGCGATGGTGAGCAGCTGCTTTTGTCCCTGCGAGACATTCGTCGCTTCTTCATTGAGGATCGTGTTGTAGCCGTCCGGCAGTGTGCGCACAAAGTGGTCAACCTGCGCCGCTTTTGCCGCCTGAATGACCTCCTCGTCCGTCGCGTCCAAGCGGCCGTAACGGATGTTCTCCATGATGGTGCCGCTGTAAAGCCACGTGTCCTGCAGAACCATGCCGAATTCTTTTCTGAGGTCGCCGCGGGCAAACTCCGTGATGTCCTTGCCGTCAAGGTAAATTCTGCCGGATTTTAAATCATGGAAGCGCATGAGAAGCTTTACCATAGTCGTTTTGCCTGCACCCGTCGGGCCGACAATAGCGATCTTCTGGCCCGCTTTCACATCGGCGGAGAAATCGTGGATGACAGTCTCATCGGTGTCTTCGTAACCGAAGCAAACATGGTCAAAGCGGATGTCGCCGCGGATATTGCTGTTTTCCACGGTGTATTTCGGTGTTTTTTCGACGATCTCAGGCTCATCAAGGAAATTGAAAATGCGCTCTGCCGCCGCCATGGTGCGCTGTACCTGACTTGAGATGCTTGCCATCTGGGTGATGGGCTGCGTGAAACTGCGCAGATACTGGATGAACGCCTGAATGCCGCCGATGGTCATGCTGCCGCCTGCCGCCATAGATGCGCCCAAAATGCACACCACAACGTAGCCGAGATTGCCCACAAAGCCCATGATCGGCTGCATCAGGCCGGAGAGGAACTCCGACTTCCAGCCCGCGTTATAGAGCTTTTCGTTTTCGCACTCGAATTTCTCCATGGAGCGCGCTTCGCCGTTAAACGCCTTCACGACGACGTGCCCGCCGTACATTTCCTCCACGTGGCCGTTCACCGCGCCGAGGTATTCCTGCTGGCCGACGAAATATTTCTGCGAGGATTTCACAATGCGTCCGACAAGCAGTAACGAAATCGGCACGATGCACAGTGCGACAAGCGTCAACTGCCAGCTGATGGAAAGCATCATAATAAGCACGCCGATGATGGAGCACACAGACGTGATAAGCTGCGTGATACTCTGGTTAAGACTCTGGCTGAGCGTATCAACATCGTTCGTGATGCGGGAAAGCACGTCACCCTGACTCGTTTTGTGAAAATACGAGACGGGCAGGCGGTCGATCTTCTCCATAATGGCACGGCGCATGTTGTACGAGACCTTCGCCGAAACGCCGGACATCGTAAATCCCTGAATGTAGGAGAACAGCGCGCTCAACGCATACAGCCCCACAAGGAACAGTAAAACTTTCGCGATATAGCCAAAGTCAATGCCCTCCGCAGCGCCGGTGATGATGCGCATCAAGCCGGCCGTCAGCTCATCGGTCGCTTTTGCGAGGATCTTCGGGCCGACGATCGTGAACACGGTGGAAAGCGCCGCGAAAATGACGACGATGAGTATTTTAAACTTAAACGGAGAAAGATACGAAATAAGCTTTTTAAAGCTGCCTTTGAAGTCCTTGGCTTTTTCGGTGGGCATCATGCCTCTGCCGGGCCCGTGCGGACGCGGTGCGTTTCTTTTCGGTTCGCTCATGCCAATTCCTCCTTTGAAAGCTGACTTTCCGCAATCTCGCGGTATTCCGGGCACGTTTTCAAAAGCTCTTTGTGCGTGCCCTTGCCGACGATTTTGCCTTCATCCAGCACTATAATCTGCTCGGCGTTCATGATGGTGGAAACGCGCTGCGCGACGATGAGCACGACAGCGTTTTCCGTGTATTTCGTCAGTGCACGGCGCAGCTTTGCATCCGTTTTGAAATCGAGCGCGGAGAAGCTATCATCGAAAATATACACCGGCGCTTTTTTCACGAGCGCACGGGCAATGGCAAGGCGCTGCTTCTGGCCGCCGGAAACGTTGCTGCCGCCCTGCGCGATGGAGCTTTCCACGCCGTTCGGCAATTCGCTGACAAATTCCGTAGCCTGTGCGCAATCGAGCGCTGCCAGCACCTCGTTCACATCGGCGTCTTCCTTGCCGTACTTGATGTTGGAATCGATTGTGCCGGAGAACAGCATGGCCTTCTGCGGCACGTAGCCGATGTTATCGCGCAGTTCCTTTTGCGAAAGCGTGCGGATATCCTTGCCGTTCAGGTAAACTGCGCCGTCGGTGACATCGTAAAAACGCGGGATGAGGTTGATGAGCGTCGATTTTCCCGCACCCGTCGCGCCGATAAACGCCGTCGTTTGGCCGGGCTTGGCGGTAAACGAAATGTGGCTCAAGGTATCTTCCTCGGCGTTGCCGTAGCGGAAGGAAACGTCGTCAAAACGCAGCTCACCGCTTTCATTACCGAGTGTAACCGGGTTTTCCGGCTCCTTAATGGAAAGCTCCGTCGTCAGCACCTCCTGCACACGGTCTGCGGAAACCATGGCGCGCGGCACCATAATGAAGATCATCGAAATCATCAGGAACGACATGATGATCTGCATCGTGTACTGGATATACGCCATCATGTCGCCTACCTGCATGGTGGATTCCGCAATGGCGTGCCCACCCACCCACATGATGAGCAGCGTGACAAGATTCATGATGAGCATCATGATCGGCATTGTAATGCTCATCACGCGCTGGGTAAAGCGGTTTGTGCGGGTGAGGTCTTCATTCGCCTTATCAAAGCGCGCCTCCTCGAATTTCTCATTCGTAAACGCGCGTACCACGAGCATGCCGCTCAAATTCTCGCGGCTGACGAGGTTTAATCTGTCCGTCAAACGCTGCAAGCTCTTGAATTTCGGCATTGCAACGTTTAAAAGTACGATGACAAGCCCCAGCAAAACGATGACCGCGAGCGCGATGATCCAGCTTAGCGAAACGCTTTTTTGCAGCGCGAAAATAATGCCGCCCACGCCCATGATCGGCGCGTAGCACATCAAACGCAGACCCATGGAAATAAGCATCTGCACCTGCGTCACGTCGTTCGTCGTGCGCGTGATGAGCGATGCGGTGGAAAATTTATCGAACTCCGTGTTGGAAAAGCTTTCCACCTTGCGGAACACATCGCTGCGCATCTGCTTTGCCACGCCGGACGAAATACGCGACGCGAAGAAGCCGACAAGCACCGCCGCCAGCACACCGAGCAGCGCAATGCCGAGCATCTCAAGGCCCTTTATCACAATGTAGCGCACCTGTTTTGCGTCCAAATCGACGCCGAGTTCCTTATAGAACAGCTTTGTAAACGTCGCGCCCACCTGCGAGCCGATCATCGACTGCGCGTTTTCGGCAGAATCGATCGCTTCGCTGAACGTCTCTTTCGGCATCTGCTGTAACATGGGGATAACAGCATAAAGCTGACGCATATCCATGTCCTGCACGCCGCTTTCGGTGTCCACCGCCTGGCCGGTCTGCGCGCCGTAATCCTTCAGAAATGTCATGAACGCATACGCCGCTTTACCGTAGGCATCGCCCACCGCCTGCACGTCTGCATCTTCGCTTAAAGCGACCGCATCCATGTCCTTGATATTCTCGTAGGTTTTCGCAAGCTTCGTCTCTTCATCGCTGCCGTGCTCCACGGGCGTGTAGGCGTTTTTGAACGTCCCCGCCTCCGCGTCGTTCATAAACAGCGCCAATAAGTCAACGGCCTGTTGGTTCAAAACCGCAGGTGCAGCCTCATCCACGCCGCCAAGCTGAATGCCGGTGTTCACAATGTCGCTCATCAGGTTCGGTAATGTCAAGTCACACATCGCCTGCCCGAAAAGCAGCAGAATGCACGCCAGCACCAGCGCCGCAAACGGCTTTAGGTACGTTTTCAGCAATTTCATTCGGTTTTCTCCTTTCTCATCTCCGGGTATCTGCCTGTCTCGGTAAAGTTTTCAAGGTTTCGCCGTATTTGCTCCATGACGCGGTGGAAGACCTGCATGTCTTCCGGGCTGACACCGGCGCACATTTTTTCATAATATTCATGCTTCAGCTCTCTGCACCGCTTAACAGCCGGCTCGGCCTTCGGCAACAAAACCAAATGTACCATGCGACGGTCGCTTTGGTCCGGTTTTGTTTCAATCCATCCGCCGCGCACAAGGTGGTCTACCGCCTTACTCATCAACGAGCGCGAAACACCCATGCGCCGCGCAATGCGCCCGGCCGTATCGACCTTTGTTGTGGAAAGGCACATGATCACACCGGATTCCACCGCGGAAAGGTCTTCATCCGCCAGCACCTTGCGCAGCTCCGTATGGATGATGCGCGCGATCTGCGTTAAGTGCTCCGCAAGCCCGTCGTGAAACGGCACGGCCGTACACGCTTGCTCGTCTCGCTTCATTCCTCGCACCTCCTGTTGCTTACTGCTGAACATCGCCAAAAGTTCTTAACGATGTCCATTTCCAAAAAACAGTTTAAAACTGAATTGTTCATTTTTGAACTGTTAAGGAATGAACATATTATAGACCGACAAAAACAAAAAAGCAATGACTATTTTGTGAATAAAGCTGCCAAATTATATTTCAGAAAACCATATAGCCGAAAAGAAAAAAGACCCGCAAACACAGCGAACTGCATTTGCGGATCTTGAATCAGACAATTATAAGGTGAAGCTAAATTACTTCAGCTCGACCTCAGCGCCAGCCTCGGTGAGCTTCGTCTTAAGAGCCTCAGCGTCGTCCTTGGAAACGCCTTCCTTAATGGTCTTCGGAGCCTCGTCAACCATAGCCTTAGCTTCCTTCAGGCCCAGGCCGGTAGCTTCCTTAACAACCTTGATAACGTTGATCTTGTTTGCGCCAGCAGACTTCAGAACAACGTCGAACTCGGTCTTCTCTTCAGCAGCCGGAGCAGCAGCGCCAGCGCCAGCGACCATAACCGGAGCAGCAGCGGAAACGCCGAACTCCTCTTCGATAGCCTTGACCAGCTCGTTGAGCTCGAGAACGGTCATGGACTTGATTTCTTCAACAAACTTTGCGATATCAGCCATTGTAATATCCTCCTAAAATTTAAATTTGAAAATTATCCTGCAAACTTATGCAGTTTCCTGAGCCTTTGCAACTTCACTAAGTGCAATAGCAAGACCACGCGGGCCGGATACGAGAACGCTAAGCAGCATCTGAACAAGACCTTCCTTGCTCGGGAGATCTGCGATTGCAGCGATCTCTGCCGGAGACATGACCTTACCGTCCATGTAGCCGGACTTAATCACGAACTTACCGTCGGAATCCTTTGCAAACTTGTTCAGGATTCTTGCCGGAGCGATCTGATCCTCGTGGGAAACAGCCAGAGCGGTTGTGCCTTCGAGAACCTCGGACATACCCTCGATCTCGGTGCCTTCGATAGCACGCTTGAGAAGAGTATTCTTAACGACAGTGTACTCAACGCCGGCTTCACGCAGTTCCTTACGGAGCTTTGTGTCGGCCTCTGCAGTGATACCCTTGTAGTCTACGACAACACCGGATACGCTGTTAGCGACCTTATCCTTCAGCTGAGCAACAATTGCCTGCTTTGTTTCCAAAACGCTTTTACTGGGCAAAATATTCACCTCGCCTTTCAGTTATGATTTGGAAAAGCGCCAAAATGAACGATTTTCCTCGGTGCGAAAACTAAAAATGCCTTCCCACTTACCGCAGGAAGGCATAAAAAGTACAAAGTAACTTTTCCGCTCCCTCGGCAGGCGGTAAAACCTTTCAGCCCGGAAAACCGGTGCACCTGCTGTCTTAGGTAAACAGCTTTGTAATTATAGCATGGCAGAAGAACTCTGTCAAGCCTTAAATTTAAGATTCAGACGAATCTTAGCCAACCTTGTTCGGGTTGATCTTCACGCCCGGGCCCATCGTTGCAGCAACAACGCAGGAACGGATGTACTGGCCCTTTGCAGCAGCCGGCTTTGCCTTGTTGATGGCTTCCAGCAGCGTGTTGAAGTTTTCCGTCAGCTTCTCTGTGCCAAAGGAAATCTTGCCGATCGGGCAGTGGATGATGTTGGTCTTGTCAAGACGATACTCGATCTTACCGGCCTTCGCTTCGGTGATTGCACGTGCAATGTCCGGAGCAACGGTGCCGGCCTTCGGGTTCGGCATGAGGCCGCGCGGGCCAAGGATCTTACCGAGACGGCCAACCATACCCATCATATCCGGGGTCGTGATGAGGACGTCAAAATCCATCCAGCCTTCGGACTGGATCTTCTGGATCATATCATTGCCGCCGACGAATTCAGCACCGGCTGCACGAGCCTCGTCTTCCTTCTCCGGCTTGCAGATTGCGAGCACGCGGACGGTCTTGCCCGTGCCGTGCGGCAGGACGATAGCACCGCGGACCTGCTGGTCTGCATGACGGCCGTCAACGCCCAGCTTTACGTGGACTTCAACGGTTTCGTCGAACTTTGCTGTACCAGTCTTGACACAGAGGTCAAGCGCTTCCTGCGTATCATAAAGGCGGCTGCGCTCGATGAGCTTTGCGCCATCGACATACTTTTTACCGTGTTTCATTCATGTTCCTCCTAAAGTGGTAGATATCGGATTCTCAGAGAGTTTCCTCCCACCCGGGTAAAATCAAATCAATCGACTACTTCGATGCCCATGCTGCGTGCAGTACCGGCGATCATGCTCATAGCACTCTCGATGGATGCAGCGTTGAGATCAGGCATTTTCTGCTCGGCGATCTTCTTTACCTGCTCGCGGGTAATCTTTGCGACCTTTGTCTTGTTCGGTGTGCCCGAAGCTGTTTCGATGCCGCAAGCCTTCTTAATAAGAACTGCTGCAGGCGGCGTCTTTGTTACAAAGGTAAAGGAACGGTCTGCGTATACTGTGATGACGACCGGGATAATAAGACCAGCGTCGCCCTTGGTGCGCTCGTTAAATTCCTTTGTAAATGCCATGATGTTAACACCGTGCTGACCGAGAGCCGGACCAACCGGTGGTGCCGGGGTAGCTTTACCGGCAGGTATCTGGAGCTTAATAAAGCCCGTAACCTTCTGAGCCATTTGTTTGCACCTCCAAAATTCGTGGTTGATGGCGGAACGTCCGTGAAAATTCAGGCGTTCCTCCCACAGGGGGACGTATCCCCCTCAATAAAAAGCGGATTACCGCAATTTACCGTGTGTTATTCCACCGGCTCCGCCTGGTCAAGTTCCAGGTCAACCGGGGTTTCACGTCCGAACATCGAAACCATGACGCGAATGTGGTTCTTGTCCACATCAATCTCTTCCACTGTTCCGATAAAGCCCTCAAGCGGGCCGTCGGTAATCTGGACGCTGTCACCGACATTGTAGGAGACTTCGACATTCCTCGTCTCCACACCGAGTCGCTCCACTTCTTCATCCGTGAGCGGAATCGGCTTGGAAGACGGGCCGACGAAGCCCGTGCAGCCGCGGATATTGCGAACCGCGTACCACGATTCATCCGTGAGGATCATCTTTACAATGACGTAACCCGGAAAAATCTTGCGTTCCACTTCCTTGGTCTTGCCGTTTGCGGCAACTTCTGTGACCTTTTCGGTGGGTACGCGAATCTCAAAAATCAAATTCTGTAAAGAGTGGTTTTCCACCGTCTTCTCCAGATTTGACGCAACCTTGTTCTCATACCCGGAATAGGTATGAACCACATACCATTTTGCTTCGTCCGACATTTCGATTCCTCCGCTTCTCAAATAAACGCGTGATCATTCACGCTGCTTATTTCGCCACTTGCATGACGAGACCCAGCAAATTCATGAAGACGGTATCCAGCAGGAAAATGAAGAGACCAAGCAGGATGATCGTCGCAAGAACGACACCCACATTTTTGAAAACGTTCTTCGGCGTAGGCCAAACGATCTTTTTGATCTCGCCCTTGCAGTCGCGGAAAAACTTTCCCGCTTTCTTCGTAAAGCGAACAAAGCCGTTTTCTTTTTTTGCTTTTTCGGCCATAACTTCGTTCCTCGCTTTACTTCGTCTCTCTGTGGAGCGTGTGCTTCTTGCAGAATCTGCAGTACTTGTTCATCTCAAGTCTGTCGGGATCATTCTTCTTGTTCTTCTTTGTGTTGTAGTTGCGCTGTTTGCATTCAGTGCAAGCTAAAACGACCTTTACTCTCATGACGGCACCTCCCGTTTTACGGAAAAAATTTGGGATGTTCTCCCAGCCTCCCTCAAAATTTGGGCGCAAAAAAATAGCCCCCAACTTGAGGTATACCTATAATAGCATAGGATATACGCCGCTGTCAAGAGCTATTTTGAGATTTTATGCGGTTTTTCAGTTGCTCAGGCGTGCCTCCACCTTTTTGCCCTTCTTCTTTTCCTTTTCGGGCTTGATGTTCTTGCCGATGAGTTTTCTGGAGTGCTTATACACCTTCTGCAGGTCGCAGCCGTCCGTAAAGTTCGCGATGATATTGTTGATGGCCGCCTCGTTCTTAATATTATTCAGAACGCCGAACTGAATGACTGCACGGGTATCCATATCACCCGCGGCGTACATGTCGCAGAAAATGGTGCACATGCGCTTCATGGGCTCGCTGTCCTTATAGTTTTTCGCAAGATTCTCGCACTTCGGCGCAACCTTCTCAGCAGCAAACAGTGCCGTGCGCACCTGACCGTACACGATGCGTTCCTCGTTCATTTCGTCGCGCAGCTCCGGGAACACCGGCACCAAGCGGTTGAGAAAGAACTGCGGATCCGCGTTGTTCTCTTCGTCCTTCTTGCGGCGCTTCTTCGCGGTCTGTACGAGCTCGCGGCGCTTAGAGCCCTGCACGAGCTCAAGAAAGTCATTCGCGATGCTCTCCGCGTCCTGCATGGTGTTTTCACCTTCATCGAACAGCCACATGGAAAGCTGACGCCAGTCGCCCGGCTCCTTCGGGGTCTTCATCGTCGCGCTGCGCAGCACAAAGCGCCGCTGCTTCGTCTCATAGAAAAGGCCGTAGGCCACTTCGCCCGTCGTAAACATCACGCCGCGGCCGTTGTCGGTCTCCAGCGGCACAGCTTCGCCAAAGCCCTGCTCATTTAACGCTGCCTGCAATTTTTCCTGTATCAGTTCAAAAGCTTTCTGCTCCAAGTTATGATCACTCCGTTACATTAGTAATTTAGAGTATAACACAGTTTTCGCGCATTGTCTATGAAAAATCCATGAATTCCCGGAAACTTATTTTTTATCGGAACATAAATCCATTGCCATCGTGCATTTTATATGCTAATATAGGCTCGTATTGAAAATATGCAGGCTCGGCCCGCAACAGAAATGAAGGAAATCGATTATGACAGAACACGGCGGCGCTGCCGCTTTAAAACAGAATAACCTCGCCGCTCTGCGCAGCGCGCTGTACCACACGGATTTCGCCACAAAAAAAGAGCTTGCCGAGCAATGCAGGTTAAGCCTTGCGGCCTGTACGGCGCTCCTCGGCGAGATGATTGACGACGGGCAGGTGCTGGAGCTCGCCTTTGCCGCATCGAACGGCGGCCGTCCCGCGCGCCGCTTTTCCATCAACCCAAACTACGCGCACATTTTGTGCCTGTATACCGCTAATAACGACGTGGAAAGGAGCGGCATCGCCCTGCGCGTGTGCGATTTAAAGGGAAACAGCTTGCAGGAAAAATTCTGCCCGCTCAACGACATTCTGCCGGAGGATCTCACGCTGTTCATCACACAGATGGTGCAGGCAGATCCGCTCATTCGCGCAGTCGGCATCGGCATTTCCGGCGTCACCGACCGCGAAGGCGCCATTGAATCGCTTGCGTTCCCGGCGTTAAACGGATTCAACCCGAAAAAGGTACTCGAAGAACAGCTCGGCATCACGGTCATCACGGAAAACGACATGCACTTCACGTCCTACGGCTTTTACGTGCGCAACCCCTGCGACCACCCGTACTCCCTTTCCGTTCTCTACTGGCCGAGCCACCGCAGCGCCGGTGCGGGCACCGTGGTGGACGGACACATCATC
Source organism: Hominenteromicrobium mulieris (assembly GCA_021029595.1). Taxonomy (GTDB): domain Bacteria; phylum Bacillota; class Clostridia; order Oscillospirales; family Acutalibacteraceae; genus Hominenteromicrobium; species Hominenteromicrobium mulieris. The sequence goes on from JAJJOY010000009.1 coordinate 95,002, forward strand.
GTCGGCAGTACAAAATATGCGGGCGAGCTCATCAGTCTGCCGCTCATCAACTCCACCGCTACAAAAGTCGAGACCGTCTCGCGCATGATTCACGGCGAGAATATCGTGCCGCTGATGCAGACCGCCGCCGTGTGCACCATCGCGCTTTTGAACCCGGACATCCTCTTCCTCACCGGCTCTGCCACCTTGAACGTGCGCGAAAAAGATATCATCGATTACTGCAAGCAGAGCATCCCGGAAAACCACATGCCCGTTTTCCGTATGCAGGCGGACATCCACGAGGAATACATGACCGGTATCTTCTCTCTGACGCGTCAGGCTTTGAAATTCAAACATTGAGCCTCTTTTTGAAATGTACAGACAACGCTCTTTAAAATTTCCTAAATCTCATAAAAACTTTTCTGCTGCTTTTTTGCAAAATGTTTAAAAAGGGGCTTTACAAACGGAAGCGAATGTGATAAGATACCTTTTGTCAGAAAGTGACGAAAGTGTCCGATCCAAAAGGGATGAAGGACAACGGGGAGTTTATACGGGCGCGACACGCCGGGGATTTGCCCACACCGCACCCATAAATGAAGAAGACAGGACAAAGCGTTTTCAGATACGCTTTGTCCTGTTTTTCGTTTTACAAAATTATTTCTTTACAATCTGCGCCGCTTCGCGTGCCAGCGCCTCAATGGCGTCAAAATCTCCGGCGTCCAGGAGCCCCCCCGGCACCATCCAACTGCCGCCGCAGCACAGCACGTTCGGCAGCGCAAGGTACTGCGCCGCGTTCTGCGCGCGGATACCGCCGGTGGGCATGAATTTCATGTTGCCGTAAGGACCGCCGAGGGCCTTCAGCATTTTCACGCCGCCCACAACCTCCGCCGGGAACAGCTTCACAAAATCGAGCCCCATGCGCATGCAGGCTTCCACCTCCGTCGGTGTCGCGCAGCCGGGGATGACCGGCACACGGTGCGCAATGCACCAACGCACGACCTCCGGGTTCGTGCCCGGACTGATAATCGCGGAAGCGCCCGCCTTCACGGCGCGCTCTGCGGTCTTTACGTTCAAAACCGTACCGGCGCACACGCACACGTCCGGCACCTCTATCTTAATACGGCGAATGGCTTCCTCCGCCGCGTCTGTGCGGAATGTCACCTCCGCCGCGGGCAGCCCGCCTTTTTTCAACGCCAGCGCCAGCGGAACTGCTTTTTCCGCATCGTTGATCTGAATAACAGGGATGATCCCGATCGATTTTAACGTTTCCCGAAAATTCATAGAACACCCTCCCGGTGATTTTCTTCAATTTATTGTATCATGCGCCGCAAAACTTTGCAATATATCCCCATTTCAAAAAAATTCCGTTTTATTTCAAATTCGCGCTTGACAAATGAAATAACATTCGATATTTTATCCTCATCAGCTGAACCACACCCGGGAGGAAACTATGGCAAGAACACCGCGCATCACGGCGGAAATGCTGCTTGAGGCAGGCGCCGCCATCACACTGGAAAAAGGCGCAGATGCACTCAATGTCCGCAGTGTCGCCGCTAAACTCAATTGCTCCGTGCAGCCCGTTTTCCGCAACTTCGGCAGCATGGAAACATTCCGCCGCGCCGTCATCGAATATTTAGACGGCACGTATCAATCCTTCGTCGCGCAGTACCTCGATAAATCGGACTACCTGTTCACGATCAGCCTTGCGCACATTCTGCTCGCCCGCGACAGGCGCAATCTGTTCGGTGTCCTGTTTTTATCGAACGAATACGGCAGCCGCACCGTGCCGCAGATCATCTCGAGCCCGTGGAACCGCGAGGCCATCGACTGCACGGCGGTGCAGTACGGGCTCACCGTAAAGGAAGCCGAAGCCGTTTATCGCGACGTGCGATTTTATACATTCGGCATCGCCGAAGCGCTGTACGCGGGTTCACTTATTGCGGAGGAAAATGAACTGCGGCAGCTGCTGCGCGGCGCCATTCGCAAATTCTGCGTTCAATAACGCGGTGTTCTCATTTAAAGAATTTGGAGAAAAAACATGGACATCAACGCACAAAACAAGGAAAAATATTTGGAAGACTTAAAAAATTGGCTCCGCGAGCTCGAAAGCGCCCCGCTTGAAGAAATGGGCGCGTTTTTCCGCAAGCGCCTGCCGGAATACGAAGCGCGCATGACAAAATTCTGGGGCGAAGACTACAAGCAGTTCGCACGCGCCGTGCCGCAAAGCGCCAAGCGCATTTTAGACCTCGGCTGCGGCACGGGATTGGAGCTCGACGCGCTCTACAATTTGCGCACGGATATTTCCGTCACCGGCATTGACCTTTCGCCCGATATGCTCGACGCCCTCATGAAAAAGCATGGGGATAAGAACCTCACGCTGCTGTGCGGCAGCTACTTTGCCGTGCCGTTCCCCGGTGCGTTCGACGCCGTCATCTCGTTTGAATCGCTGCACCACTTTCTGCCGGAGAAAAAGAGTCGGCTCTTCAAACGCATCTATGACTGTCTCACGCCCGGCGGCATGTTTGTAAACGGCGATTACTTCGCCTGCTGTGACGAAGAAGAAAACCTGCTGCGCGAAACGTGGAGCCGCAAGCGCCGCGAAGAAAACATTCCCGACGACACATTCGTCCACTTCGACATTCCGCTCACAAAAGAACACGAAGCTGCACTGTTAAAAGAAGTCGGCTTCACCGTCACGGTGGAAAACGGTAACGATTGTTCGATTATAAAAGCGGTGAAATAACGCACAGCGAAGCGGCGAATAAAGTTTTTGATCCAACTTTTTTCAAAAAGTTGGCGGGGTCTCGGGGCAAAGCCCTGAGGCGCGCTCCGCAGGAAACCCAGTTGCATGGGTTTCCTGATAGGCGGTCAAAAGACCGGCCTATTTAAAGCGCCGCACCCACGTTTTCCTGCGTGAGTGCGGCGTTGCTATTCGTTTTACTTTTCCGCGCTCGGTGCACTGACGCTGAAAATCGCACCTCTAACGCCGTCCAGCTTCACGGTTGTGCCGGAGCGCAGCAGGTCGGTCGCGTGCGCCGCGCCGACGATGGCCGGTTTATCCAGCGCCATGGCGGCGATGGCTGCGTGAGAGTTCACACCGTCCATTTCCGTCACAATACCCGAAGCTTGACGGATCAGCGGCATCGTTGCGTTTGTGGTCTTCGGCAGCACCAGAATATCGCCCCTGCGGAACTTCTGCAGCGCTTCCTCCTCCGTTTTGCACACGCACAGCGGGCCGCAGGTACTCAGCTCGTTCACAACGGTGCCGGAGACAAGCACGTCGCCCACAAGGTGTACCTTCAACATGTTCGTCGTGCCGGAAATGCCCAGCGGGATACCCGCCGTGATAACGGCAATGTCGCCCGCCTGCACAAGCCCGTGCTCCTCCGCAACTGCAACAATGTGCTCAAACAGCTCGTCGGTGCTGGTCTTTTCCTCCAGCATCACGGGGATTACGCCCCAGGAAAGGCCCATCTGGTTCAGTACCTTGCGGTCGGTCGTGCCGCTGATGATTGGGCACGCCGGGCGGAATTTCGAAATCATGCGCGCCGTAAAGCCTGTTTTCGATACGGTCATGATGGCCACCGCACCGAGGTCGTGCGCCGTCGTGCACGTTGCGTGCGAAATGGCAGAGGTCACGTCCTTTTGCACCGGCACATCCCACTGCTCCAGCTGACGCACGTAGTCGATGTCGTTTTCGGTGCGCTCCGCAATGCGGACCATCGTGCGCACGGCCTCCACCGGGTACGCGCCTGCGGCCGTCTCGCCGCTCAGCATAATGGCGCTCGTGCCGTCGTAGATCGCGTTCGCCACGTCGGTCGCCTCCGCACGCGTCGGGCGCGGATTCTTGATCATGGAGTCGAGCATCTGCGTCGCCGTAATGACCTGCTTGCCGGCGACATACGCTTTGTGAATGAGCTGCTTTTGCAGCACCGGGATTTCCTCCATCGGGATCTCGACGCCAAGGTCGCCGCGCGCCACCATAATGCCGTCCGAAACGCGGATGATGTCGTCGATGTTCTCCACGCCGTCCGTGTTCTCAATCTTCGCGATGATGCGAATGTCGCGGCAGTTGTTTTTTTCAAGCTCGTTGCGGATCATCACAATATCCTCTGCCGAGCGCGTGAACGAGGCGGCGATAAACTCAAAATCTTCCTTCACGCAGAATTCAAGATCTGCGCGGTCTTTTTCGCTGATATACGGCATGGAAAGCGTCACGCCCGGCACATTGATGCCCTTATAAGACGTGATGGGGCCGTCATTCAAAAGGCGGCACTCAATGTCCGTGTCTGTCACCTTTTCCACGATCATTTCAATGAGGCCGTCGTCGATGAGGATATGCGAGCCGCGGTGTACGTCCTTCGGCAGGTCCTTAAACGTGATAGAGCAGCCTTCCGCGTCGCCGGGGCGCTCGTTCGTCGTCAGTGTGTACTTCTGCCCGTGGGTCAGCATCACCTTTTCGGCAAACTTCCCCGTGCGGATCTCCGGGCCCTTCGTGTCGAGCAGAATGGCGACCGGCACGTCAAGCTCTTTTCGCAGCTTTTTCACCATATCGGCGCGGCGCTTTTGCTCCTCATGCGTGCCGTGCGACATATTCAGGCGCGCCACGTTCATGCCGCTCAAAATCAGCTCGCGCAGCACAGCCTCGTCATCGGTAGAAGGACCCAGCGTACATACGATCTTGGTTTTTCTCATCTATATCGACCCCTTTCATTTTCGCAGACTCCATGGCCTGCACATCAGTGTGGGCTATTTTTTCTTATTATAGCTGAAAAAAGAAAGGGAAGTCAATATGACGGCTAATAATTAAAAAAGTAACAGGCTACTTGTTGAAAATGACTCGCTTTTTCACACCGGAAGTCATATTTTTCACTTTTGCCGTGCGAGAAAGTATCCTTTTCTGCATTTCGCAGATCGGCAGAGGCAGCAAAGCAAGGATTGCCACGATGCCCCACTGTGTCAAGGTCAGCGGTACGGAGCCAAACAGCGCCGCCGCTTGCGGAAACACGACCACGCCCGCCATCAATGCCGAGCAAATCAAAAACGATACGTTCAGCCCCCGGTTTTTAAACATGCCGCGTCCCAAAACCGGCCCCGTACTGCGCATATTATAGCTGTGCACGAGCTGCGAAAGGCTTAGGACCGCAAACGCCATCGTGCGCCCCACGGCGGGCTGCATGGGATCGGCGTCAAAAAACACGCGTCCCACCGTGAACGCCAAAAGCGCCAGCGCGCCGATCATCATACCCTCCGCCGCCATTGCAAAACCGAGCCCGTTTGAAAACGCACTGCTGTCCCGCGCGGTAGGTGGGCGGCGCATCACGTCGCCCTGCGGCGGGTCACTGCCCAGTGCCAGCGCAGGCAAAGAGTCCGTCACAAGGTTCACCCATAATAATTGCGCCGGCAAAAGCGGCGTCGGCGTGCGCAGCAAAAACGACACAAGCACCACCAAGATCTCGCCGATGTTGCACGACATCAAAAAATGGATGGTCTTGCGGATGTTGCCGTACACCGTCCGCCCCTCCCGCACGGCGGAAACAATCGTCGCAAAGTTGTCGTCCGTCAATACCATGTCGGCGGCGTTTTTCGCGACCTCCGTGCCGTTTTTGCCCATCGCGCAGCCGATGTCCGCCGCTTTCAGGGCAGGCGCGTCGTTCACACCGTCGCCCGTCATGGCCGTGACGAGCTTCAGCCTGCGAAACGCCTTGATAATGCGCATTTTGTGCGCCGGAGAGACCCGCGCGTACACGGAACACGTCTGCACCGTCTGCAAAAGCGCGTCGTCCGAAAGGCTTTCCAGCTCCGCACCCGTCATCACAGCTTTATTTTCAATGCCGAGCCGCCCGGCAATGGCTGAGGCCGTAGCGGGTTGGTCGCCGGTGATCATCACGGGGCGAATGCCCGCACGCTTGCACTCGGAGACCGCCTCCGCCGCCTCCGGGCGCGGGGGATCCTCCAGCCCGATAAGTCCCAAAAAGCACAGCCCGTTTTCCGCCGCATCGTCCGTCTCGGGGCAAGCTTCCGTGCGCTTTTCCGCTGCCGCCAGAACACGCAGCGCGTCGTTTGCCATGTCGCGGTTTTTTGCGCTCAGTGCCGCCCGCATCTCGGGTGTTAACGTAACGTTCTTCCCGTTTAAAAGCACATACGTGCAGCGCGGTAAAATCGCCTCCGGCGCGCCCTTTGTGATGACCCTGTATCCGCCCTCCGTTCGCAGTACGACTGTCATACGGCGGCGTTCTGCCGTAAACGGCACCTCAGCCGCTTTCACTCGCTGCTTTTGCAGACGCTCCCAGTCCGATATCGCCGCGACAATCGCCGTTTCGGTCGGGTCACCGAGCAGCTTCTCGCCGCTGCCCTCCACGCTCGTGCACAGCGCCGCCGCAGATAACAAAGCGTCTTTATCCTGTCCGTTCAGCTCGCCCGCCGCACCTGCGCAGCGCACTACCGTCATTTTGTTCTGCGTCAGCGTGCCGGTTTTGTCGGAGCAAATGACCTCGCAGCTGCCAAGCGTCTCCACGGCAGGCAAATGCCGAATGATGGCTCGCTTTGCCGCCATGCGCCGCACGCCGAGCGCCAAGACGATCGTCACCACGGCAGGCAGGCCCTCGGGTATCGCCGCCACCGCAAGGCTGATGGAGATCATGAACATTTCAAGCGGTTCTGCCTTTTGGATAAGCCCGATCAAAAAAATCACCGTACATATCCCAAGTACCAAAAGCCCGATGAGCTTGCCCGTGCGCCGCAGCCGCAGCTTTAACGGCGTGTCGGGTGTTTCTTCGTCTCCAAGCATCGCCGCAATGCGACCCATTTCGGTTTGCATGCCCGTTGCGGTCACAATGCCCGCGCCCTGCCCGGCAGAGATGCCCGTGCCGGAAAACAGCATGTTTTTGCGCTCCGCCGCGCCGCACGTTTCGTCACATACCGCATTCGCACTCTTGCCGCTCGGCACGGATTCCCCCGTCAGCGCGCTTTCCTCGGCCTGCAAATGCATGCTCTCCAAAAGCCGCAGGTCGGCGGGCACTACGTCTCCCGCGCGGATATATACGACGTCCCCCGGCACGAGTGCTTCGGCGGAAATGACCGCGCGTTTGCCGTCCCGCAGCACATCGGCGTGCGGCGCAGAAAGCGTGCGCAACGCTTCCAACGCCCGTTCTGCCTTCGCCTCCTGCACCGTGCCGACGAACGCGTTTGCAATGACGATGCCCAAAATCAGCAGCGGGTCGGCCAGATTCGCTTCCCCCTGCATGCACGAGACGGCAAACGACACTGCCGACGCGATGAGCAGAATAAGCACCATAAAATCGCCGAACTGCAGCATAAATTTCTTTGCGAAGCTCGTTTTCTTCCCCTTTTGCAGCCGATTCTCACCGTAAACGCCGAGCCGCTTTTTCGCTTCGGATCCGCTCAGTCCGCGCCCCGCGTCGCTTTGAAGGGTTTTCACAGCCGCCTCCGCCGTCATGGCATAGAATTTTGCTTCCGCTATGGGTTTTGACATTTTCCTGCCCCCTTTTCCGGTAATTCTATGCGCGGGCGCGTCCGTTTAGAATTTTGAAAGAATTCTTTCATTGAAATCCACTGGCATTTTTAGAAAAATTGCAGTATACTATAACTCAATCAAAGCATTGGAGGTTTACTAAGATGAGTTTTCCCGGCATCCCGTCGCTTGACGCCGCCGTCATGGCCTTTATACAGACGCACTTTCATAACACCGTGACCGACACGGTCTTCCCCATCATCACATCGCTCGGCGAAGCGGGCATTGGGTGGATCGTCCTTTCGCTCGTTTTGCTCTGCTTTAAAAAAACGCGCCGCACCGGTGGTTTGGTGCTTATCGCCATGACGGTCACGCTGCTTTTCGGCGAGCTGACGCTGAAAAACATCATCTGCCGCCTACGCCCGTGCAACGTGTTCACGGATTTTCCGATGCTCATCGCGCGCCCCACGTCCTATTCGTTCCCCTCGGGCCACACATCGTCAAGCTTTGCCGCAGCGCTTATTTTGACGCTCCGCCACAAAAAAGTCGGCTGGCTCGCGTACATTCCGGCAGTGCTCATCGCGTTCTCCCGCATTTTTCTTTTTGTCCACTACCCTACCGATGTCCTCGCCGGCATCCTCCTCGGCACCCTCGCCGCCCTCCTCACCTACTTTGCCGCCAAGGCGATTCAAAAACGACAGGCAGAGAAGCGCACGGCACAAATTTGAACCGTTTATTTCGACCGATAAAAGCAGCGCGCAGGTTTCACAGCCTACGCGCTTTTTCTATCTCTGTTCAGTTCTTTCTTGTCAATTCTTCCAACACTTTCCGTACATTATGCGCGGCGTCTTCCTGAATCTCAATGACCTTTGCACCGGCGTGCTTTGCTACGTCCCGCAGGTCGCACGCGATGGCGGTGTGGTACGAACAGCCGATGACAAGGAACACGTCGCCGGGCTTTAATTCAGCCGTCCTTTCGTATGCTTTCGCATAGTTCGGCGCGGGGTCACCGTACAGCACGGGCTTATTATGAAGCGCCCACGCCTTGTCCATTTCGTCGTCCTCCGGCAGGCCGCCGTGCAGTTCCAGTGCGTCGCTGCCCGCTTTTTTATGCAGCCCGTCAATGTTCATCGTGATGACCGGCACCTTGTATTCCGCCAGTGCAAAATGCGCGTCGTTCGGCTCCGCGCCGTTCATATTCGCTTTCAATTCGCGAATGACCTCGTTATACGCCTCGTGGTGATGCTCCGCGAACGTGCGGAACAGCTTTTCGCGCACGTCGGGTCGCTCCATAAATGTCGGAATGTTGCTCTGCTTGCTGATGCCCGCGCCCGTAAACGCCAGAATTTTCATAAAGACCGTCTCCTTGGCTCTCAATTTAAAGGAACGGCGCAGATTTTAAGCCTGCGCCGTTCTTTTTTATATAAATTCAATTTTACTGCGCTTTACCGATCTCCAAGGCTTTTCTATTGAAACCGAGCATATCCGCTTTTCTTGCGGGAATACACTTTTGCAGCGCTTTATCGAGCGTTTCTTCCGTGCAGAACGCAAGCTCCTTGCGCAGCTTACCGACCAAGATGATATTCGCAAGGCCTTTCAGTCCGTTTTCCTCCGCCAGTTTTGATGCCGGGACATAGAAAACGGTCACGTCGTCGCGCTCTACACGCTCGTCGATGAGGCTGCTGTCGAGTAAGATCGTGCCGCCGGGCTCGACCTCGTTCACGAACTTATCGAGCGACGGGCGATTCATGGCGATGAGCACGTTCGGATTCGTCACAAGCGGCGAGCCGATGGGTTCATCGGAGAGACAAATGCTGCAATTCGCGGTGCCGCCGCGCATCTCCGGGCCGTAGGACGGCAGCCAAGAGAGCTCCCTGCCCTCGATGAGGCCTGCATACGCCACAACTTTACCGGCGAACAAAATGCCCTGACCGCCGAAACCGGCAAAAACGATGTTCAAGTCTTTCATTTCAGCCTGTCCCCCTTTGTGCCGTCTTTATACACGCCGAGCGGGTAGTACGGAACCATGTTCTTTTCGAGCCAATCGAGCGCCTCAACCGGCGACATGCCCCAGTTCGTCGGGCAGGTGGAAAGCACCTCTACAATGGAGTAGCCCTTGCCCTCGATCTGGTTCTGGAACGCCTTTTTAATGGCCTTTTTCGCAATGTTGACGTTCTTCACGTTGTCGACGGTCACGCGCTGTGCAAGCGCCACGCCGTCCAGTGTGGAGAGCATCTCGCAGATGCGCACCGGGTAGCCCGCGGTGTTTACGTCACGGCCGTACGGGGTGGTCTGCGTGACCTGGTTCGGCAGAGACGTCGGCGCCATCTGGCCGCCGGTCATGCCGTAAATTGCGTTGTTTACAAAGATAACGGTGATGTTCTCGCCGCGCGTTGCCGCGTGTACGGTCTCCGCCGTACCGATGGCCGCAAGGTCGCCGTCGCCCTGATAGGTAAATACAACGTCCTCCGGTCTTGCACGCTTGATGCCCGTCGCAACCGCCTGGGCTCTGCCGTGCGGCGCCTGCACCATGTCGCAGGTGAAATAATCGTAGCACATAACGGAGCAGCCGACCGAGGCCACACCGACCGTTTTGCCGTCAATGCCGAGTTCTTCTATCGCTTCCGCAACAAGGCGGTGAATGATGCCGTGCGTACAGCCGGGGCAATAATGCAGCGGCGCGTCTGTTAACGTAGACGGCTTTTTAAATACAACTGCCATTTGATTCTATCCTTTCGCCTTATTTCAAAAGTTTATCGATCTCGCCTAAAATTTCCTTCGGGGTGGGAATCACACCGCCGGTGCGGCCGTAGAAGTGCACCGGCACACGGCACTCTGCCGCAAGACGCACATCGTCTACCATCTGGCCCATGCTCATCTCCACAACGAGCAGCTCTTTGGCGTGATCTGCCGCGCGCTTGATTGCGTCCTTCGGGAACGGCCACAGCGTGATGGGACGAATTAAACCGACCTTCTTGCCGGCTTCACGCGCCTTATTCACGGCGCTGCGCGCCACACGGCTCGATGCGCCGTAAGCGACGACGATGACATCCGCGTCCTCCGTGCGGTATTCCTCCGCACGCTGCTCCTTTTCTTCGACGATCTTATAGCGCTCGTAGCGGGCACGCACAAGGTCTTCAAGGGCGTTCGGCGTAAGGTAAAGGGAGTTGATGATGTTGTGCTCTCTTTTATTTTCGTGGCCGCAGGCTGCCCACGGCTTTTCGGGAAGCTTTCTGTCTTTGTGCTCCGGCAGCTCCACCGGCTCCATCATCTGGCCCAGCATGCCGTCTGCAAGGATCATCGCGGGCATGCGGTATTCGTCGGCTTTATCGAATGCGTCGGAAACGAGGTCGACCATTTCCTGCACCGTGGACGGCGCGAAAACGAGAATCTGGAAGTCACCGTGGCCGAGGGCTTTCGTCGCCTGCCAGTAATCGGACTGTGAGGGCTGAATGCCGCCGAGGCCCGGGCCGCCGCGCTGCACGTTGATGATGAGCGCCGGCAAGTCGGAGCCTGCCATATAGGAAATGCCTTCGCCCTTAAGGCTGATGCCGGGCGAGCTTGAAGACGTCATGGCGCGCACGCCGGCCGCAGCCGCACCCAGCACCATATTGACCGCCGCAATCTCCGATTCAGCCTGCAAATATGTACCGCCGATCTTCGGCATACGCTTTGCCATATAAGCCGCAAGCTCTGTCTGCGGTGTGATGGGATAGCCGAAGAAATGATGACATCCCGCCTGAATAGCGGCTTCGGCCAGGGCTTCGTTGCCCTTCATCAAAACTTTTTCTGCCATAGTTTTTAACTCCTCTCTCAGCGTTCCACCGTGATCGCCGAATCCGGGCACATGGTCGCGCATGCCGCACAGCCCACGCACGCTGCCTCATCGGTCAGCTCTGCGGGGTGATAGCCCTTCGCGTTCAAACGATCCTTCGCGAGCGCGATGATCTTTTTCGGACACGCGTGAATGCACATGGAGCAGCCTTTACATACTTTTTCGTCTACAATGATCCTTGCCATTCGGTTTCCTCCTTTATCCTACTCGGTTTCGTCTTCCCAGACGAAACGTACATATCGCTTTACCGCTTTAAATCCCTCGGGCAGTGTGTTTTCCACCGCAAAATCCGGCACGGTGGAATAGAGAAGCGGCAGATGACATAATTCTGCGGCTTTTTTCGCAAACGGCACAGCATCAAGCACCGTTTGCATATCGGTCTGCACAGCGAGGTTGGAATTGTTCACGATTGCCGTCGCTTTCAGGTGCGATGCCGTTTCGATCTCCCGAAGGAGCGGAAGCGTTTCTTCCGGCTTTGTGGAAAGCACGCGATACCGGTTTACGACGTACAGCATCTCGTACCCGGCAGTCTCGATTTGCCGATGCAGCTGCCCGAGCGCCGTAGCGCCCACGTCGTCGCCGCCCGCATCGATAAAAATATCGGCGTTCTCCATATTAAAGATGGAGAAGATCTCCGGCGGCAGCACAGGGGTATCGAGCGTTGTGTTCGCGAACACCGGCGCGATGAGTTCCACGCCGAGTTTTTTGAGCAGCGCGGAATAATCCGACGAGCGGAAATACGGGTTCACGACGTCCATATCGACAACAACGCTGCGTCTGCCGCGCTGCGCCGCCTCTGCTGCCAAATTCAGCACGAGATTGGTCTTTCCGCAGCCGTAATGCCCGCAAATGACCGTAATGGAGCTTTTCATGCGCTCACCCTTTCTTCTATAAATAAAGCGGTCCGGTACTCATCATCATACCACCGGACCGCCAAAAAATCAACCTTTCCCGCCGACTTCGCCGCTTTATTCATAAATTTTTATAAGTCTTACAAAATGTGGGATTCGTGAAAATCTTTTAGGCTTTCGGTTCTTTGGCGGTGTTGATGGAAGAAATCAGCATTCTTCGGATAGTGCCGCATAAGGTATACAGCTCCCGCGCCGCCTCTCTGCCCAAAATATCGGATTTCACAAATATCTCTATCCAATACTCCGTTTCATAACACTCTTTGAGCGCGATTTGCAGCTTTGCAATGAAGTCCGCTTTTCCGTGCGCATAGTTCGCTTCCCGAATATTCGCACCGATGGAAGTTGCGGAGCGCTCAAGCTGATTAACGATAGACCGATGCCCGTGGATCGTTTCCGTTAACTTTATCGCCTTGACCGCAAAGTCCGTCGATAGATCGCGCAATTTGGATTCTGACACGCTATCACCTTCCTTTTTAGGAAAGTATAGCATAACTTTAGCAATGAGAAATATATTTAAAGGAAATTAGAAATTTTCAGAAGTTTTTTAGTGAAATATTTTGCTGATGCAAAATGTGAAATAATGCTAACGCATTGTGAAATTTGATGCCAGCATCAAGTGAAATGAAATAAATCCACGCACGCCCGCAGGCATTTCACACGCCATAGGCGTATTTCACGTGCGAAGCACATTTCACAAATCCGCAAGGATTTATTTCGTTGAAAAAGAGACCTGACACATCGTGTCAGGTCTCTTTTTCTGGAGCGGACGACGAGGCTCGAACTCGCTACCTCCACCTTGGCAAGGTGGCGCTCTACCAGATGAGCTACGTCCGCATTTCGGATTTCGTGTCACTTGTTTCGCGACGTGACTTATTATAACGGAGATGGCCCGATTTGTCAAGCCTATTTTTGAATTTTTTCCGACTTTTTTCGTAAGTGCTTGCAATCCGTGAAAAAACTGCTATACTTTATGCAATGATTTTCGGCAGCACTGTGCGAATACGGAGCTGCTTTCTGTTATTTTAGAAGGAGTTATGTTTATGTATTGTAAAACCTGCCGCCAACCGCTGCCTCACGATGCCCGCCGCTGTCCAAACTGCGGCGCACCTGTTGAAAACACCGTACCGCAAAGCGGCGCACGGGATTTCACCGCCGACTACGACCCGCGCGACATTCAGGAGAATCGCGGCTGGGGCATTCTTTCCTACTTCGGCTTTTTGGTACTCATCCCCATTTTCGCTGCGCGCAACTCGTATTTTGCGCGTTTTCACGCAAACCAGGGGCTTGTGCTGTTTCTTTTCTACGCGTGCTATTCGGTGCTGACGCGCATCATCACGAACATCTTAAACCTCGCGCTCGGCTTTATACCGTTTGTGCCGGGCATGATCTCCGCCGCACTGCAATTTATCGGCATCATCTTCTTTGTGCTGATGATCCTCGGCATCGCAAACGCCGCTTCCGGCAAAGTAAAGGAGTTGCCGTTCATCGGCCGTATTCGCCTTTTAAAATAACCGTACATAGCAAAATTGCCCTGCGGGATTTTCTTTCACAGGGTATTTTTATACGTGAATTTCGCAAAACCGTTGCGCACAAAGTCGATATATGCTATACTGCGTAAGGAAAAATTCAGCGTTCGGCGGATTTTAATCAAGCGGCAACGCGGGGGAGCGCCCGATTTGCCGTGCCGGACTGCTTTCACATAGCGATGGGACTCCGTGTTTCGGATTGAGAGGAAGCAATTGAGCTTCGACCGCCCGGCCTGAATTTACATTCGGGCGCGCTTCGCTATGTGCATTTGTGCGCCTCTTTTAAATATGGGTCGGAAACGCTTATATTTAGAGAGGTACAAAAAATGAAAAGAGAACACATTCTGAAAATGGTCATGCTTGCAATGCTCGTCGCCATCGGCGTCGTCATTTCGCCGATTTTGCGCGTGGAGGGCATGTGCCCCATGGCGCATCTCATCAACATTGTCTGCTCCGTTTTCCTCGGTCCATGGTATTCCCTGCTGTGCGCCACGCTTATCGGCATCATTCGTATGACGCTGATGGGCATTCCGCCGCTTGCCTTAACCGGCGCGGTGTTCGGCGCGTTTCTTTCCGGCGTATTTTACCGTCTTTCGGGCGGCAAGATCCTTTGCGCAGTGCTCGGCGAAGTGTTCGGCACCGGCGTCATCGGCGCGCTGGCTTCTTATCCGGTGATGACGTACATCGTCGGGCGCGAGGGGTTGACATGGGCTTTTTATATTCCGTCGTTCATCGGCGGCACGCTGATCGGCGGCTCCATTGCGTTCGTGTTCCTCATGGCGCTGCGCCGCAACGGACTGCTTGCAAAATTCCAGCATGATTTGGGGGCGAAGGTCTATGACACCACTGCTGCAAAACGCGCTGCTCAAAGCACGAAATGATCTGCGCGAGACGGCGCCGCTCATCCACTGCATCACGAACCCGATTGCGATTAACGACTGTGCGAACGGGATTCTCGCCGTGGGCGGAAAGCCCATCATGGCGGAGCATCCCGACGAGGTGGAGGAAATCACGTGCATAGCGGGAGCGCTCGGCGTAAACATCGGCAACATCACAGACGCGCGCCGCACCTCCGTTTTGACGAGTGCCAAGGCGGCGAAAACGGCCGGTGTGCCGATCTCTTTTGACGCGGTGGGCGTGACGTGCAGCGCCCTGCGCCGCGACCTGACGCACACGCTGCTGCGCGAGGCTTGCCCGGAAATTTTGAAGGGCAACGACGCGGAGATTCGCGCCATTGCGGGCGCGCATTTTGAAAGTCGCGGCATTGATGTTTTACGGACAAACACGGCGGAAACGATTGAAATTGCAAAAATGCTCGCCTCTACCCTGCACTGCGTGGTGCTCGTCACCGGCAAAACGGACATTATCACAAACGGCGAAACAACTGAGCTGTGCGAAAACGGCACACCACGCCTGTCGCTCGTCACCGGCACGGGCTGCATGGTACACGCGTTGTGCGCTTCATACAGCGCCGTGACGGATCCGTTTACGGCTGCGGTTTTAGCCGTTTCCACCATGGGCATTTGCGGCGAGCTGGCCGAACGGAAATCCGAGGGGCTCGGGTCGTTCCGCATTGCGCTTTTGGACGCACTTTCGCTGCTTTCGGACGATGATTACACGCGTTTATTACAGCTGCGCGAAGTTTAAAAGAAGGAGTTTTTCTATGAAATTCGATCCTACCTTATACCTTGTGACCGACAGCACCGGCCGCACGGACGATGACTTTCTTTCCATCCTCGAAAAGGCACTCACGGGCGGTGTGACGCTGGTGCAGCTGCGCGAAAAAGAGCGCGGCGGCGGTGAATACCTGCGCCTTGCGCGCCTCACAAAAGCTGTTTGCGACCGTTACCGCGTGCCGCTTATCATCGACGACCGCGCGGACATCGCCATGGCGGCAGATGCGGCGGGCGTACACGTAGGTCAAAGTGATCTGCCCGTCTGTGAAGCAAGAAAGCTTTTAGGTGAAGATAAAATCGTCGGCGCAACGGCAAAAACCGTGGAGCAGGCGCAGAAAGCGTACCGCGAAGGCGCGGACTACCTCGGCACGGGCGCGATCTTCCCGACGACCACGAAGGTGAAAACCGTGCTGACGCCGGTTTCGCGCCTGAACGATGTCTGCCGCAGCGTGCCGATCCCGGTCGTGGCCATAGGCGGTTTAAATGCCGGGAACATGGATGTTTTGAATGGCAGTCCCATTGACGGCATAGCGGTCGTTTCGGCCATCATGAAGAGTGCAGATCCCGAAGCTGCCGCGCGGGAGCTTTTCGCGCGCGTGCGGGTGATTAAAGAAAATAACCGCTGAAAGGCATAGAATGCTACACTTTGTGCTGATTTCACAAATTGAAACGACATTTGGCGGTGAAATCTTTTCCGAAATGACACACGGTTTTTACGCGCGGTTTATTGACTCTGCGTTTTACCGGTAGTATGATAATGGTAGAAGCAAAATTCCCCATAATTTGCGTACAAGCCACTTTTTATAAATCCACACCTTAAACGAAAAAATCACCGAGTTTTTCCTCGGTGATTTTTTCGTTATAAAGCGTCGGCAAAAAGATTTTTCGTTCTTTTTGCCGGCGCTCTCTGTTTATTCTTAAAAACTTTTACAGTGTAAACGTATACGTACCCGCGGTGAGCGTCATTTCTTCCGTAGTGCCGTCTTTTTTCGGCAGGTAGACTTCCGCTTCGGCGTCAAACGGGATGACGACGGTATACGTCACTTCGCCGTTATCCTCGTACTGCCAGCCGGTTTCATAGTAGCCTGCGGCGGTATTGACCTTGGCTTTTGCCGCGCCGAGCCTTACATCGGGCTGCGGGCGGATGACGGCCTTTTTATAACCGGGCACGTCCGGCACGGGGTTCAGGCCGCAGACGTTCTTATACACCCATTCGAACACCGCGCCGTAAGCGTAGTGGTTCATGGAGTTCATGCCGATGCCGCTGATCTTACCGTCCGGATTGACGGAGTTCCAGCGCTCCCAGATCGTTGTGGCACCCATATTGACCTCATACAGCCAGCCGGGATTTTCCTCGTTCAAAAGCAGCGTATAGGCTTCTGCATTCGCGCCGTTATCGGAGAGCGCGCGGCACAGCACAGGTGTGCCGAGGAAGCCGGTCTTCAGCTTGCCTTTATTCATCGCGAGCAGGCCGCGCAGGGTTTCGGTGATCTTCTCGCGCGCGAACTCCGGCGCAAGCCCAAACGAAAGCGAAATGGCGTTGCCGGTCTGCGTTGCGGCCGCGCATCTGCCGCCCGCAGTGTAAAACTCGCGGCGGATGGCGTCGAGAATTTCGTCTGCACGCTTTTTGTAGACGTCGTACTCGGTCGTTTTGCCGAGCGCGCGTGCGGCGTTTGCAACGCACATGGTGCTCTTATAGTAGTAGGCGGAGCACAGGAATGTAATGTCCGTGCCGCCGAGAACAGACTCGGGATTGAAGCCGGATTCCGGGCCGTCCAGTGCAAGCCAATCGGCAAAGTGGAACTCAATGCCCGGCCACAGACGCGTTGCGCCGTGCGCTTCATCGTAGCGGTAGATCCAATCCGCCCACAGCTTCATGCTCTCGAAGCCGTTTTCGAGCACGCTGATATCGCCCGTTGCAATGTAGGTTTCCCAAGGGACGATGGCCGCGGCATCTGCCCAGCCACAGTGACCGCCGCCGTTTGCGAGCATTGGGTTTGCTTCGCCCGGCTTGCGGCTGATGAGCAGCGGGGCAACATCCGGCACCTTGCCGTCAAGGCGCTTCTGTTCCTCCAAAAGGTCTCGGATATACTTCGTATAGAACGCGCCGCAATCCATGTTGTAGTTCGCCGTGGGGCAGAACGCCTGCGCGTCGCCCGTCCAGCCCATGCGCTCGTCGCGCTGCGGGCAGTCGGTCGGCACGTCGAGGAAGTTATCGCGCTGACTCCAGACAGAGTTCAAATACAGGCGGTTGACCTTCTCGTTTGCGGTCGTGATCTCGCCGGTTTGCTCGAGGTCGGAATACATGGCCCACGCCTGAATATCCGTGATGCCGGTGAGGTCTGCCACGCCGGAGAATTTGATGTAGCGGAAGCCGTAGAAGGTCGCAATCGGTCGAATAAAGGCTTTTTTGCCCGTCGAAATATAGCGGTATTCGGAAAGTGCAGTGCGCAGGTTATCGCGGTAGAAGCAGTCATCCTGCAACAGCTCGCCGGTCTGCACGCGCAGCTCGACACCTGCGGGCAGGTCGGCCATGAACGTGAACCAACCCGTAATGTTCTGGCCGAGGTCGAACACAAGCTCGTTTTTCGGCGTGGTGATCTGCTTCGGGGTGATGATATGCTTTGCTTTTACGGGCAGCGAGAGGCGCGCGGAAATTGCGCCGAGGTTCGTCGTGGTGTTGCGCTTCACCGGCTGCCAATTTGCATAGGTGCAGGACGGCGCGCACCAGTTTTCGATTTCGAGGTTCGCATCGTAGCGCTCGCCGTCGTAGATGTTGCCGAACGTCAGCGGGTTCGGCGCGCACTGCCAGCTTTCGTCCGTGACGATGACGGTCTCGCCCTGCGTGGTGGTGACGTGCAGCTCACCGAAGAGCAGGTATTCCTCTGTGTACATGTTGCAGGGTTTTCCCGGGAAATTCGTTTCGTAATCGCCGACGACGCCGTCAAAACCAAAGCGGCCTTTCGCCCAGCCGTTGCCCAAAATGGCGCCGATGACGTTTTCGCCGGTGTGAATGAGGTCGGTCACGTCGTAGGTCTGGTACTGAATCCAGCTGTCGTAGGCAGTGCAACCGGGGACAAGATACTCATCGTTCGCCTTTTCGCCGTTCAAATAGAGCTCGTAGATGCCGAGACCCGTGAAGTATGCGCGGGCAGAGAGAACTTCGCCGGTGATCTCAAACGCGCGGCGCATGTACGGGGCGGTGTCCGGCGCAAGGCACGGAGAAATACGCTGTGCCGTGAACGGCTCGTCGAGCTTTGCGGTCTCGAACCACGCAGTGTCGCTTGTGACCAATTCACCGTTATCGCCCATAACGGTAACGCGCCAGAAGTAGCGCGTGCGGGGCTCGAGGGCGATTTCCACCGGTACACCGAGGGACGACGCGGTTTTGCACGCGCCGGTATCAAAGATAACGTCGGCAAAATCCTTCGTTTTGGAAACCTCCACGCGCGCCCAAAGCTGCTTTTTCGCTTCGGTATCCGTGACTGTCCACGAGACGTGCGGCGTTTTCAGATCAAAACCGAGCGGGTTGACGATACGGTTTGTTTTCATTCTCTGAATTTTCATGTTCCGTTCCTTTCTGTGCGTTTGCACGTGCGGCTTTTTCCTTTGCCGCTTCGTATTCCGGCCGCGTAAAGCTGCGGCATTTTGTTCTATTTCACAGAATATCAGATATGAAGATGAAAAACAAGGACTCAATTTTCGCAAAAATACGTCCTTATTTTCAGTAATTGCATGCGAAGATGTTGAACTAAGCCGTTTTTAAAAGTTCTTATAGGTTAGCCGCGACTTTAGCTTGACACAAGTCCATATTTGTGGTTTAATAAGCAAACATGAGTATCGGTGCCGCAAAGCGGCACTGCGATAAGGGAGTAGTCGGCGCGAAGCGCTGTATGGTCGACACACTTGAGGAAACTCACGGCTATGCATGAAATGACGAGACTTATCCGAAAGGCATCTCCGGCTTTTCGGGTGAGTCTTTTTTATTGCCCGCGCACGTATACTTTTATGCCAAAACAATGGAAAACGGTGATCAAAATGAGCTTATGGGAACTCTTAATTCTGGCAGTCGGTCTTTCAATGGACGCATTTGCGGTTTCGGTATGTAAGGGGCTTTCAGTGAAAAAGCTGAAAGCGAAACACATGCTGACTGTGGGTGTATATTTTGGCGGATTTCAGGCACTGATGCCTCTTTTGGGGTACATTTTGGGTATACAGTTCCAGTCAATGATTCAGCAGTTCGACCACTGGATCGCGTTTGTGCTGCTGGTGCTGATCGGCCTGAGCATGATAAAGGAATCGCGCGAGGAAGCGGAGAACCTCAACGATTCGTTCAGCTTTATGACGATGCTGCCGCTCGCGGTGGCGACGAGCATCGACGCGCTGGCGGTGGGCGTAACGTTCGCATTTTTGCAGGTCAAAATCGTACCGGCCATCAGCTTTATCGGCGCAACGACGTTCATTCTTTCGGCGATCGGTATTCGCATCGGCAACATTTTCGGCGCGAAGTATAAATCGAAAGCAGAGCTTGTCGGCGGCATCGTGCTGATTTTGATGGGTGTGAAAATTTTGTTAGAGCACCTCGGCGTACTGGATATGATTTTCGGTTAAGAACCGGAAACAAGAAAGCGCCCCGCTTCCTTTTATGGAAAGCGGGGCGCTGTTTTGTTTTAGTTTACGAACTAAAGTAACCCGTTAAATTACTTCTGTGCGTCGTAGTAATCCTGATATGCGGTGTAGCCCTGGAGCTCGATGTTCGATGCACGCTTATCGGTGTAGATCTTCTCAATGTCATGAACCTGATTGGACTCAGCAAAGTCTTTCAGATCCTGAACGAGCTTATCGAACGTTGCGTCGTCGGAAGCCATGATGATCTGCGGGATACGCATCTTGCACTCATCGGTGATAGCCTGTCTTGCCATACCGAGGTCATCGTTCGGATCGATCTCAAGAGAGAGGTTGGCGTTTTCGTCGGTCAGGAACTTCTGGCCGGGGACTGCCGGATGGATGGAATCTTCCGGAGTGAAGACGTGAGCCTGAATGGAGATAACCCAGCTTCTGGATTCTTCGGGCTGTGCATCGTTAACTGCATACTTCGTCAAGTCAACGTTATCGGCGTGAGCCGGCTGAGCCCAGAACCAGCAACCTGCTGCGTTCTTTTCGTCAGAGGTAAGCTCTTCTTCCGGCTTCTTGAGGATCGGGTTGCCGTTTTCGTCCTTGCCTTCCCAGAGGCCGCCCTCAGGACCGTACATCATGTTGATGGAGCCGTCCTTCGTGAGCATCCAAGAATAGAGATCGAAGATACGCTGCGGGTTTTCAGCCTTTGTGGTGATGCAGTTGACGTTGCTACCAGGCGTGCCGTTTTCTTCGCCATATACCCAATCTACGCCTTCAGCCGGCGGGAAGATCGGAGAATCCTTAAGCTCCCAACCGAGGAGATCGTAGGTGTTGCCGTCTTTCTCCTGAAGGAGGGTACGGAAGTGGTTGGTATCGTCCTGAGAGAAGTCATAGTACAGAACCGCTCCACGGCCGTTGGAGAGCTTCTCTACGTACTGATCGTTGCTGTCGGTATAAATGGTTTCCGGGAAGAGGCCTTCTCTAAACCACTGGTTAGCAATCTTCAGAGCGGAGACGTAGTTGTCGTCAAAGACAGCAAGCTTAATGTCGTTATCCGCCTGAGACCAGTATGTATCAACAAGGTTCGGGTTGCCGTAGGAACGATAGATAGCGGAAACGGTGTTGAAGCCGTTATCGTCCTGTCTCGGGAGCCACGGGAAGATGCTCTGGCCGTCGGAAGTTGTAACGCCCTTGTCCTTAGCATCCAGCATGAACTGGTGCAGGTCTTCGAGCGTCTTGAGCTCCGGAGAACCGAGCTGCTCATAAACGTCTTGGTTGACCATCCAGCTCGCGTTACCGCCGGTAGCGCCCTTACGAGCCCAGTTCGGGATACCATAGAGACCGCCGTTAACGGACAGCAGCTTCTGGGAGGATTCGAGGATGTCCTCATCAAAGGAGCAGCCTTCATACTTCAAGGTGTTGATATCGACGAGCTTGCCGAGGCTGATGAGCTTCTGCCAGTTCGCGTTACGGTCCATGATGATAACATCCGGCAGGTCGTCGGAGGAGATCATCAGGTTCAGTCTGGAATCCGCATCAGCTTCCGGGCAGGAATAGTTGACCGTGATGTTGAACTTTTCGTTCATGTACTTCGATGCAGCGTCTTCGCCCCAGGGCTTAACGGAACCCTGATAGCTGTAATATGCATCAAATTCGTAGTGCTCGGTGGTGTCGTCCGGGCCGGAGGAACCGGTTACCTCGGAGCTTGCGTCACCGCCGTCTGTGGATTCCGCTGCGGAAGATTCCGTTTTGGAAGATGTGCTGCTGCCAGCCGTGGAAGAGTTTCCGCCGCCGCCGCAGCCGGCTACTGTCAGAATCATGGATGCTGCCATGACTGCTGCCAGAGCCTTCAAGAGAGAGTTTCTGGACTTCATACTTTGCCTCCTTAAAGAATGCTTCGTCAATACACCTTGCATTGACAATTTATTTTATGATTAGCCCTTAACGGAGCCGATCATAATGCCTTTTACGAAGTAGCGCTGCAGGAACGGGTAAACGATGATGATCGGAATGATCGTAACAAACATCGTAGCCATTGTGATGGAGCGCACGTTGGTCTCCTTGCCCTTCAACATGTTGGCGTCGATGGTGACGCCCATGCCCGCAGAGGCCATCTGTTCTGCGAACTTCGCTTCGTTGACGATTCCGAGAAGGACGTTCTGCATCGGCTTCAGGTAATCCTGTGTAATGTACAGGTTTGCCTGGAACCAGTCGTTCCAGTGCTGCACACCGAAGTACAGGGCGATCGTCGCGATGATCGGTGTGGAGAGCGGGAAGTAAATTTTAAAGAAGATGGTTATGTAGTTTGCGCCGTCGATGAGGGCGGATTCTTCAAGCGCTTCCGGCAGAGACTGGAAGTAGCTGCGCATGAGAATCATGTTCCACAGGTTGACGAGTGCCGGGATGATGTACACGAGGAAGTTGTTCTTGAGACCGAGATTGAGGATCAAGAAGTAGGTCGGCATGAGGCCGCCGCCGAAGTACATCGGGATAAGACACAGCATTGCGTAAACTTTTTTGCCTACGAGGTTCGTTCTGGAAATTGCGAACGCCAGCATACCGGTAATGAGCACGCCGCCGACCGTACCGATGACGGTACGTGCGATGGTGATGAAGTACGCCATCCAGATCTTCTGGTTTGTGAAAACCAGCTCGTAGTTTCTCCACGTAAACTTACGCGGATAGATGGTCAAACCACCAAGGGTGGTATCGTTGGAATCGTTCAAGGAAATCGCAAGGGCATTCAGGAACGGGTACAGCGTAAGGACAAGAACCAGAACGATGGTGACGATCATGATGATATCGATCACGTAGTCGCTGGCCACGCGCTTGGCGCGGATTTTGTTTGGATTTTTTGCCATCTCTCTGTTCCCCCCTTAGAAAAGCTGTGCTTCGCCGAATTTACCTGCTACGTAGTTGGAACCAAGGAGCAGTGCGAAGTTGACGATAGACTTAAAGAGACCGGCCGCTGCTGCGAAGGAGAAACGACCCTGGCTGACACCCAAACGATAAATGAAGGTATCGAGCACGTCTGCGTATTCTTTCAACATGGAGTTGCCCATCTGCTTGGTGAGCATCATGATCTGGTCGAAGTTTGCATTCAGGATGCCGCCGACCTGGAAGATAAACATCAGGATGATGGTCGGTTTGATGGACTTAATTGTGATATGCCACATCTTCTGTGCGCGCGTTGCGCCGTCGATATCAGCCGCTTCATACATATCCTGGCTGATGCTCGTGATAGCGGAGATGAAGATAATCGCGTTCCAGCCAAGCTCCTTCCAGATATCCGTGCACAATGTAATGCCCCAGAAGTACTTGCCTTCGGTGAAGAAGCCGATCGGTTCTTTAACGACGCCGATCCACATGAGGAACTCATTGATGGCGCCGCCGTCGGTGGACATGAGGTCAAACATCAACGTTGCACATACAACCCAAGAGATGAAGTGCGGCAGGTAGCTGACGGTCTGAACCGTTTTTTTCAGCGGCTGGAAGTTCATTTCGTTCAGCAGCACTGCGAAGAGAATCGGCAGCGGGAAGCCAATGAACATCTTAAGGGCGCTGATGACCAGCGTGTTGCGCATAGCCAGTCCGAAGTACTTATCGGCAAACATGGTCTGGAAGTGTTTGAAGCCTACCCACTGGCTGAAGCCCGGGAAATCACCGAGCTGGAAATCCTGGAAGCCCATAACCACGCCGTACATCGGTACGTAGCTGAACAGGAGGACTAAGAGGATGCCGGGAACTAACAATATCTGCAGATCCCACTGGGCAAGCATTCTGGAAAAGACGTTCTTTTTGCGTAAGACCGTATTTCCACTCGCTTGTGCTTGTTTCAATCTCATCACGCTCCATTTCCACAAAAGATGGAAAATTTTTTACAAAAAGCAGAACTCAAAGCCTGCTTAAAGCCAAATTTTTTGAAACCCGACTGCCTTTTGCAGTTTTACGGTTTTCTCGTTGAAAGCCCTGAACGATGTTCGGATGGTTTCCAAATTTGTCTAAATCTCCGCAACAACTTCTTCAGGAATTGTTCATATTATACACACGCATTCGTAACAATTCAAGGACAAATTATGCAAAGTGTAGGTTTGTCAAACATATTGGACAGCGAACTCATTAGGCGAGAGCCAGCGGAGGGGTCTCATGGGCAAGTTGTTGGCGCGGCGGTTATGGACGGCAAGCTGCTTGGCAAAGTCGTCGAGTGAATAGAACGAATGGCAGGA